>CAVWPV010000010.1:0-358293 GCA_963756985.1 uncultured Solirubrobacteraceae bacterium
TCCACTGCCCGCCGCGCACCGCTCACACAATCGTGGCGACGGGCGAAAATCCCGCGCTGGTGTTCGCGGTCGGCGCGCGGAAGGAGAAGGGCAGCGCCCGCTACCCGGTCGAGTCGGTGGCGATCGCGCATGGAGCCGGCGTGTCAGACGAGGCCACGACGGCGGACGAGACGTATGCGTCATTCGGCGAGCCCGTACCAGGGCCGGCGCCAGAACTGTTCTGAAGCACACGTGGCCTAGACCAGCAACTGCCGCAGGGCCTGGTTGATCACGTCGCGGCGTGAGCGATCGCCGTGGTCGGCCGCAACGAAATGGTTACCGACGAAGAGCGTCAGCGAAAGCAGGCAGCGGGCCGTCGGCCCAGCGCAAACGGTTGACCTGGCTTGATCGCGGCGCGTCACGCCGGGGTGCGACCGGCCGGCTGGCGAGGATGCCCCCGTCGACGCGGGTTAGTTTGGGAGCGGCGGGCTAGCTGAGGTGGTCCGGGGTCGATCCTCAGCGCCAGCTCCCGGGAGCGCCCGGTCGCACGGGCGCGCAGGGCAGGCACCTGCGTCGCACCGGCGGCACTTAAGCCGCACCGGCCACGCTACCGAGCGGGTCGGACGCCCTACCGGTCACGGCGTGAGCGCTGCACCGCAAGTCCGTGACCTAAGGGCGATCGCTCAACGGCGACAGCGGACGGATCGCTCCAACGCGAGCAAAAAAAACACGGCCCGGGGGCGACGACTGTGCCTGCTCTCGCGCGTAGCCTGCGCGCGAAATAAGCCTTGTCGTTCGCCTTCGAGAGCCGCTCGCTTTGGCTTTCGCGAGCTGGTCTCTCTCCCGAACCGCTGTCAACACCCTAGTGTCCGAGGGGGCACGAAAGCAAGTCGATCCGGACGGCGTTCCCGCACTTTGGTGAAAAAGCCATCCGCCTCTGAGATCGTAGGATGTTCGCAATGGCTGATGTCACCCATAGAGAGATCGATGAGATCGAAGCGATCCAAGGCTTCTTGGAGGGGTTCACGTTTCGCCGCGCTGGAATTGAGCTGGGTGTCACACCATTCGGGATGTCGATCATCGATATGCCACCTGAAACGACTGCCTACCCCGAGCACGATCACTGTTCGGAGGGGCCCGGGAATCCGCCCGCTCACCAGCTCGGGCAGGAGGAGGTCTACATCGCGCTGCGGGGTTCGGCCGAGGTGGAGGTCGATGGCCACCGCTACCCGGTGGACGCCGGTCACATGATCCGGGTCGGGCCGGCGGCGCGGCGCAAGATCCTGCCAGGCCCTGACGGCGTCCGGCTCCTGGCGCTCGGCGGAGTCCCGGGGCGAGCATACGACCCCGGCGCCACCGTTTAGATCTCGGCGGCCGCGGTCAGTTGGCGCTCTTCGCGCCGACGGCTATCGGTGTTGCTCGATCAGCAGCTTGGCCATCTCCTGGGCGCGTTTGGCTGCGTCGGCGTCGCCGGCAGCGGCGCAAACGATCGATCCCTTCATCAGGATGTGCCATGAGCGCGTGAACGACTCGGTGGTCCGCAACCCGGCCTCGTCGGCCAGCTTCGTCACGACCGCGCGGACGGTTCCGAGGTGCTCCATGCTGGCGCGGCCTGCGGGGTGGGATGGACCGAGTTCGAGCAGGACGTTGACGAAAGAGTCGGCCTCGAAGTCATCACGATGAAACCATTCATCGAACAGGTCGAAGATGGTCAGAAGTTGTTCCTCGGGGGTGTCCGCGCGGCGTCTGGCTTCCGCCTCGACCCAGGCGCGGGTCCACCGCTCCTCGCGTAGGTTCAGGAACGCGAGGACGAGAGCGTCCTTTGACGCAAAGTGGTTGTAGAACGTGGCCTTGGCGACACCCGCTCGTCGGATGATTTCGTCGACGCCGACGGCTTGGATGCCGTGGCGGGCGAATAACGCGTACGCCGTGTCGAGGATCCGGTCTCGCGCGCCCGGCTTCTGAGCTGGCTCACGGAACGTGGTCACTGACCCCAGGATATCCGACAGACCGGTCTTTCTGCCAGGAATCCACCGGTTTGTCGAGGTCGGGGCCCCTCCTCGTTGCTTAGCAACTCGTCAATCCATCATCTGCCTTGACAGACCGGTCCGTCTGCTATAGATAGAACGGTCTGTTCAGATCGAAACTCGAAGGTGGCCAAGTGGAAGACTCGATCGATCAGGACTTGCGTCGCGACGCTGGTGGCGATCACGTCGCCGACTCAGCGCACCGGCGGCGGGTGAGAACTAGCCTCGACGCGGAGCCGAAGCGCGCGCTCCGAGAGGAGTGGCGGCCATGAGTACCGGGTCGGCTGGCCGGGCGATTGACTCACGCGAGCTGTTCGAACGCTGGCAACGCGACAAGGACCCGAGCGCCAGGGAGCTGCTGGTCGAGCGCTACCTGCCGCTGGCGCACAAGCTTGCCGCGCGCTATCGCGGGCGGGCCGGAGAGCCGTTTGAGGATCTGCTTCAGGTCGCAAGCCTTGCGTTGCTGAAGGCGGTCGATCGGTTCGAGCCCGACCGGGGGATGGCGTTCTCTTCGTTTGCCGTACCGACGATCCTCGGCGAGCTAAAACGGTATTTCCGCGACACCGGATGGTCCGCTCACGTCCCGCGCGGCCCGCAGGAGCTGGCGCTCAAGGTGCAGAAGGCCGAGCAGGAGCTCAGCTCGCGAATCGGGCGATCTCCCACCGCCGGCGAACTCGCGGAGTACATGGAGGTGACGGTTGAGCATGTGATCGATGGGCTGGAAGCCGCGGCCGCTCATCACGCCGGCTCGCTGGAGGAGCCGCACGACGAGGTCGACGGCGAGCGGCGCTCGCTCTGCGACGTGCTCGGCGAAGCTGATCCTGGCTTTGAGCAGATCGACGCAAAGCTGACGCTCGCCTCGGCCGCGGGACGGCTGTCCGAATGCGAGCAGCTCGTTCTACACCTGCGCTACTACGGAGAGTTCACGCAGAGCGAGATCGCCAAACGGATCGGCGTCTCACAGATGCAGGTCTCCCGGATCCTTCGCGGCGCGATCGAGCGCCTGCGCGAGGACGCGGTCGCCGAGGCTCAGGTCCCCGAGCGGGTGCAATCGGCCGGCCCGAGGTCGGAAGCCGCCTAGGGGGCTCTCCCTCCCCACCGCGCGGCGGGATGCCGAAGCGGTTCGCGTCCCGCCGCGCAACCCGTCCCGCTCGCCGACGTCAAAGCTCTTCCGCCTCGGGTCGAACAGTATGGTGGGGCCATCGACGAGCAGTTCGTGATCAACCTCGCCGACGCACCCGCAATCGGAGCCCCGCGGGGAGCAACTTTCATCCAGCTCGAGCCTGATGGCGTGCTCTGGCCAGACACTGGCGTCAACGTCCAAGTCATGCGGCCCGGCGAGCCGAGTGGCCGCTATCACTCAGAACCGGTGCAGGAGGACTTTCTCGTCCTGTACGGAGAGTGCATCGCGATTGTCGATGACGAGGAGCGCGTGCTGCGGCAGTGGGACTTTCTCCACTGTCCGGCTGGGATCGAACATGCCTTCGTCGGCGCCGGGGGCGGGCCGTGCGCCGTTCTGATGATCGGCTCGCGCCGCGAGGAGGCAATCCACTACACCGTCAACGGTACGGCTGCCAAGTACGGCGCGTCGGTCTCGAAAGACACCGATGACCCGATCGAGGCCTACGCCGATTGGCGTGCAGAAGGGGCAGACATCCAGGTTCCGAATCCGTGGCCCTTTGGGTAACGCATGCGGGACGGGCTGTCCCCATAACCCGACCCCGACCGGCGATCTCGGTGCCGGTCTGAAAGCCGCCCGGGGGCGCCGGTCGCCCGCCCTGCGTCTTCGATCGACTCCCGCCCGTCAGACCGCGGCGCGGTCCGTCGCAGCCAGAGTGGTCATCTCCCCAATCAGGTTCTCCTCTAGCGAGACCGAGTCGGAGAGGTTCTCGCTGACCCACTGAGCTGCCTTCTCGGTGGCGGCCTCGGCCTGCTCGCGGCTCTCCCATGTGCTGACCGACACGAAACGGCCGCCGCCGACGTCGGTGGTCGAGTAGAAGACGAAGCCGGGACTATCGCGCAGGATCGGGGCCATCCCCTCCCGGGCCTTCTCGGTGAGCTCCTGATAAGTCCCCTGCTTGATCGAATAGATAGCCATGCGAACGTGGTTCGTCATCGCGTCCTCCTGAGCTGTAGATCGGTGATCAACCATACGCCGCGATCGCGAGTCCCTGGAAAAAGTGTGCGTGGATGTGTTCCTCAAGCAGACTGCACGAGGTGGCGCTCGAACGCCCAGACTGTTGCTGCGGTCCGGGTATGAGCGCCCGTCTTGTCGAGGATGTGCTGGACGTGGTGGCCCGCGGTCTTGGCGGAGATGCCAAGACTCTCGGCGATCTCCTTGTTGGTCTTTCCCGCGGCAAGCGCAAGCAGGACCTCCAGTTCGCGGTCCGTGAGGCCGGCGGGCAGCTCGTGTGGTCGTTTCGCCACGCGGTGCCCGGCCGCAGCTAGCACAGCGTCAACCGCCTCGGGCACAAGCGATCATCGCGCGCGCTGGCCAGCAGTTCGGCCTCGGCGCCGGCAGCATCGAGTGCGGGCCGGTGCGGGCGGCGCTCTCGCATCGCCTGGTAGGAGTCAGCGGCGGCAAGGATGCGCGCCGCGCGACCAAGTGCCGGTCCATCGGTCTTGCGGTGGTAGCCAGCGCCGTCGAGCCGCTCGTGGTGAGCACCCGCCAGCTCGCCGATCGACGCAAGCGCTGGCGCGTGTGCGAACGAGCGCTCGGTGAAGTACGGGTGCAGCTGCACGCGCTCCCAGTCGGTGAGACCGAAGGGTCCAGGCTTCTCCCAGATTGCGTTCGATACCGCAACTCGGCCGAGGTCGAGCGCGAGCGCCGCACGCCGCACCAACGTCACTTCGTCCTCCGGGAGACCCAGGCGCCAGGCGGCCGCTTCGGCCAGCTGTGAAGTGCCCTCGGCGTGCCCGCGCAGCCAGTAGGACTTGAGGTCGGTGAACGTTCCGACCACGCGGAACGCGGCGTCGATCTCGTCGCCGGTCATCCACCGCTGTGGCGGTGGCTCGGCAGCCATCGCCTGCTCCCAGATCAGCGCGTCGTCGAGTCCGTCGAGCAGCTCGTCGAGGTGCTCCGTCGCGAGAATGGCCAGGCGCGGGTCGTAGGCGCCACCCGCGCGCTGCTCGATCACGGCGGCCGCCCGCTCGGGGCCCGAGGCGGACAGGAAGACCGAGATGTCGCGCGCGACATGCAGTACCCGTGCCGGCGGCGCGATCGCCTCGCCCGCAGCTGCGCCTGGGAACCCGTTTCCGTCCCAGCGCTCGAAGACGTGCGCCAGGTTCGAGACAACGCCGGGGCCGAAGCCGAGCCACCCAGCGAACCGCTGGGCAACCTCGCAGTGCAGGGCGAACGTCGACCGCGCGATCTCAAGCGCATTCTCGAGCGCGTGGGCGACCATCGCCTGACGAATCTCAGGCGGTCGTCCTCGTCCGACCACATCCATGAGGAACGCCCCGACCTCTTCCGGGTTGCCTCCATCGACGAGTGCGAACTTGGCGCGCGGCTCGATGTCGTCCCCGAAGAGCTCCGTCTGCTCGGTCGCGTCCGACGTGCAACCGATCGAGTGGAGCAGCGAGCTGTAATAGGCGTCGATCAGCTCACGCGGCGTGAGCCCGGCGAGCTCGCCGAGCCGAACCGCAAGGATCGCTGTTCTGAGCGCATGCTCCAGCGGCTGACCAGTACCCAAATCGGTCGCAATCGACATCGCGCCGATCATTTCCGCCGCGCGAACGGGGGTCTGATCCAAAGCGGGTTGCCCCATGGAAGCCTCGTGGCTGTCCGTTGCCACGAGCCGATCCTATTCCCGCGACGGCCGCGTGTGTGAAAAAAAGGGAAGCCGCCACGCGGGCGGCTTCCCTCCTTACTGGCGGCGTGTGTAGCTACGTCTACGCGACCGGCTGAAGATGCTCGTTAGGGTCGACCGCCCCGAGGCTCGCCACGACCTCGAGGGTGCCGTTTCGCACCTCCGCGATATAGATGTTCATTCGCACGTGGTGCTGGCCGGGCACCATCTCGGCCGGGCCCCCCGGAGCCTCTGCAAGCTTCGCGTGGTCCAGCGCCGCGACGACGGCACCCTGGTCGAGCGAGCCGGCTTCCGTGACGGCGGCCTCCCACAGCTTGAGGCCGCGGTACATGCCCGTGGATCCGCTTCCGGCGCTGAAATGCGGGCCTTGCGGGAAGCGCGCGTTGTAGCGGCTTAGCAGCTCCTTGCTGAAGGGGTCACTCACCGACTGGTAGTAGTCGATGCACCCATATAGCCCCTCGATGTGCTCGGGCGGCAGCGCGCCGACGAGGTTCTCCTCGATATACGTCGTGACGATCCGTCCGCCACGCTTGGTGAAACCGGACTCGTACAACGCCTCGAAGAACGGGAAGCACCCGGGAGGCACGGTCGTGTTGAACACAGCGTCAGCGCCGCTGGAGTTGATCCTGTCAACCGTCTCGCCCCAGTCGGCGTGATCGATGGGGAAGTACACCTCTCCGACGATCTTGCCGCCGTTGGCCGAGGCGACTTCGTGAACTTTCCTGTTCATCACGTGCGGCCAGATGTAGTCCGCCGAGGGCAGGTAGAACGTCCGCGCTCCGGTCTGCTGCATGATCCACGGGATCAGTGGCTCGACCTGCTGTGCAGGAACGGCGCCGGTGCAGAAGAGGAGCGGGTGATACTCCTGCCCCTCATACTGCTCGGGGTAGATGTAGAGCGTCTCGCCCTCTACAACCGCCGGCTCCTTGATGGCTTCCCTGGTCGAGCTGAAGATGCCGCCCAGCAGCACGTCGACGTGCTCATCCTGGACGAGCGTGGTGGCCGCAGCCGCCGCCTGCGCGTCGTGGCTCGCGCTGTCCTCGATCAGCAGTTCGACGCGACGGCCGAGCAGGCCACCCGACGCATTTATCTCGTCCACGACGAGCGTCGCGGTATTTGCCTGACCGCCGCCCAATGGTGCGAGGGCGCCCGTCTGATCGGCAATCACGCCAACGTTGATTGTGTCTCGCATGATGTCGCTCCTACGCCTCGTAGTGACCGCTGAGCTCTGGCACCTGCGGCCGGCTCTTGTGCCCGGCCTCCTGCATGATCGGCGGAACCTCCGGGTCGGAGGCGAAGCTCTGCCAGCCGTCGAGATCCCAGTCGAAGATCACCCAGACCCGGTCGCTCTCGTTGGGGTCGCGGAACACGAGCGAGCCCTTCGAGCCGTGCTGCTTGCGCTTCTCGGCACCCTTGGTGGAGAAGACATTCGTGAAGCGGTCGAAATCCTCGACCGTCGTCGTTGCTAGGAGCATCCTGTCCTCCTGACGTTTCCGGTGTCTCTGAGCGACACCGAGGCTGGCGCGAGTATGCGCCGAGGGTGACCCATCCACATCGGGCAATTGCCCTATACGGCGATCGGCCACGTGGTCACCCTCCACCGATCCCACTGGTGGCGCGTCAGGGTGGAGGTCAGTGCTGATCGACGGCAACCCCTGTGCGGACACGCGTACAGGCGGCCTGAGCGCGGCGTTTGCCCAGCCGGTTTCCGCGCGGACTCGGACCGAGGTTCCGGCGCTCGCGCTTATCGGCCGGGATCTCTTGTTGACCCGTGATGGCGTCGTGCTTCGGCTTGCGCGACCTGCGCGCTGCTCCTCGTTACGCCGCGTTGTAGGTGGCGTCGTCGGAGCGCGGATGTGGTTGGGTCGGGGTGGTCCTCCACGTGGTCTGAGAGCTCGCGTCGTCGGTGTTGTGCCACGAGCCGGAGGATGCGTATGTGGGTGTCGGTCACGGGTGCGTCGGGTGGGGACCGGGAGCCGGCATCGCCACCTCAACTGCGTTAGGTAGCGGGTGCGGGACGTCGTCCGGCCCGAACAGGCGAAAGCCTACGGCCTCGTCCAACCGAGTCATCGGTTGCAGCGGCTCGCCGCATGTCGGGCAGGCCGGCAGGTATGCCGCTGCGGCCGGGGTGAAGCGCAGCCGGCAGTCAGGACACGAAACGTGGGTCATGGCCGGTCCTTTCTGGTGGTGTTGTTCGTGTTGGTGTGGCGCTGCGCGGTCACGGCGCATTCTTTCCGGGGAGCCCGCGTCCGCACTCTGGGCAGACGCGATTCATTGCGGGGTTGTCCAGTCGCATGTTGGTCGGCTCGAAGTACACGCGGTGGCGGCCGCCGCCGATGACGCGGAGAACGTGCCCGCAACCGCAGCGATACTCGTCGCGTCGCTCCGAGACCACGGAGACGAGAGGTGGCTCGGTGGGCGCGATCAGCGTTCCGCTGCCCATTGCCTCACCGCCTCGCTGTCGAAGCTGCCGCCTTCATCCAGCCACCGCTCCGCGTCGGAGTCATCGCGTGCCCGGGTCGCCGCGCGACGAGCGGTGAGATCAACCGGCCGATCTGCCGGTCGCTGTTCGAACCGCGATGAGCCGGCCGCGTCGCGTACCGCCCCCGCGGCTTTGCGGGCCGCCTCGTAGGTCTCGAAGGTCCCAGACTGCGCGAGGCTCCCACCATGGCTGTCAACGATCGACCATCGATAGTCGCCGGCGTTGTCCTCGAAGACGGCGAATTCGATCGCTGCCGCCTCAGACGCATCCTTGATCCGACGACCGACCTGCCGGGTGGTGCGCTTCTTCTGTGTTGCGGTGGCCATTGCCGACCGCCTCTCTGCCCTTCTGGCTGAAGATGTCGCTCGGGAAGCGAGAAGAGCAGTGCTCTCTGAGCGCACCAACGAAGCTAGCAGATTCCGACCGCGGCGCTCGGATTTAGGCTGGCGCGTGGTACGGTCGACGACAGCGAAGCCGCCGCCACTGAGTGGCTGCTCGACGAGCAGCTCTACTCGGGGGTGGGGCGTCCGCACTCTCGCCACGCGCGAGGCGGGCTACAACCCACTCGGCTACCACACAGGGACGGTCTGGCCGCACCAGAACTCGCTGATCGCCTTCCTGCCCCGACCGGGCACATCACGATCCGACGACACTCCGATCAACGACCGCAACCGACACCAGCAAGGGCTCATAAGTGAACGATCTCGAAATCACAACGCTTGTCGCAAGACTGTCCCGTCCACACCCCTCCGGCGGAACCGTCATCGAGCGCGCCGCCATTCTCGCCGCCGGCGCCGACTACCCGGCGATCATGAACTGGATCATCGCCCACTCCGGCACGCCCGAGACCACTGCCACAACGGGTCGGAGTCGCGGGCTCCACGGCTCGCGCATCAACGACGGCAACCATCCCGCATCCCAGCAACCGATGCGGTTCGTGCTTCCCGCCGGCACGCTCCACTGACCGCCGCCCACTGCAAACCTACGCGTCCAACGATCCGCCGGACACCGTCCGGCACGAAGACAGCCGGCCCAGCCCCAGCAGTCTGGAGCTACCCCATTTCGGTTGACACCTACACAGGTCCGATGACAGTCCCTCCTCGGGGGCAAGCAGCGCTGACGCGGACCCGCCGGGGCGGTCGGTGCTCATCGAACCGATGTCGAGCGGCCCGGTAGGGCAAACCCGGCTGCACCTACCGCGTGGGTTCTCGTCGGCTCGACGCCCAGCCGGCCAGGAGCGCTCCAAGGCGCTCGGCGGCGGCGAGCGGCGGCTGGGCGATCGGGCGGCCGCGCTCGTCGAATTCGAGTGGGTGCGCGGGCAGGCGACCTCGGCGCTCGCCCCCCCAATCCGATTGGCGCGATCGCAGCTCGCTCCTCAAGCCGCTTCGCCGCGGACGAGGCCCAACGCCGTCTTGCGCCCGAGGCGCGGGCATCACCAGCCTCCCAACTCGCCGGCGCCGACGGCAGCCAGCGTGTGCCGAGCATCCTCTCGCTGCTCCTCGACGTCGCGCAGCGACCAGGCGAGCAGCCACACCGCGGCCTTGTGCATAGTCGAGAGCTCGCTGGCATCGATCACGTCCTCGACGTCCGAGAACGTCCTGCCCTGCTCCATCATGGCCTCGACCTGCTCTTGGCTCTGGTCGAAGCTGAGTGGCGCGCTCCCTTTCATGGACGCGCCTCCTTTCCGTGGGTCCCATGCGACTGCCCTTGGCGTGCAGCCCGCGGTCCCGCTCGATCAACGAGACCTACCACAGATCGAGGGCCTCTGCGCCCTCGGACCGCGCAATTTGCCGACAAAACAACTGCCAAAACAGTGAGCTCCCGAGGAGTAGGCTGTAGTGAACGCTGCCTGCGGGGCTCCAACGCTTCCTCTCCCTCTCGTGGTGCTCGACACCCGCCCGAGGATGCGGCCGAAAGGCGTCCCATGGACACCGAGCACGAAAGCCAAAGCCCCTCGGCGAAGATCGCCACCTCAGCAGTTCACGTACTTCGCAACTACACCGGTCGAGGACCGACGAAGGCGAAGACCACCATCAACGAGAGCATCGTGGTCATCCTGCTTGCGGATACGCTCACGACGGGCGAGCGCACGCTCGTCGACCACGGCCACGCCGAGCGCGTCCTGCAAGTCCGCTACGACTACCAGACGACCATGCGTGACGAGCTTGTAGGAATCGTGGAACGAGAACTCGATCGCGAGGTGATCGCGTTCATGAGCCAAAACCACATCGACCCCGATCTCGCCGTCGAGGTCTTCGTGCTCAAGCCCGCCGCCGCGGTCTAGCGCGGCAGGGCAACTCTCGGGACCAATTTGGGGACGAATTCTCGAAACCCGACAGCGCAGCAGTTCCGAGGCGGCTCACGAGCGAGCGCGGCGCTCAGGACGGGTCGGATGATCGCTCTGCCGCGGCCGAGAAGAAAGGGCGCGGTGTTTCATCGGCTCGAGCTGAGCCTAGCGGAGTAGCGCGCTGTTCGCGACCCTCGCCGTGCTCGGCGCCGCGCACGACCTGGTGGATCACGTCGGCGATCGCCTCCGTGATCCGCGTCCAGGAGAAGCGCGCCGTCACGGCGGCCCGTGCCCTGCGCCCGCGGAGGTTCCGCTCGTGGTCGTCCTCGATCGCCTCGATCAAGGCTCGCGTCAGGCCGCGTTCGTCACCGGGCGGGACGAGCCAGCCGGTCACCCCGTCCTCGACGATCTCAGCTGGCCCGAGCGAGCGGGTTGCGATCGCGGGCAGCTCGCACGCCATCCCCTCGATGAGCGCGAGTCCGAACTGCTCGCGATCCGACGCGAGCACGACAGCATCGCTGGCCGCGAAGAACGCGGGCAGCGCCTCGTGGTCGTGCCAGCCGGCGAGAATCACGTCCGACGCACCGAGCCGAGCCGCGATCTCGGCCGGATGCTCACCCTCGACCTCGCCCGGATGGCCTCCGACGAGCACGAGACTGACCGGCCGCCGGACCTCGCGGTGCGCGCGTCCGAACGCGGCTATCAAGAGGTCGAGTCGCTTAACGACCGTGAACCGGCCGACATAGACGATCACCGTACCGGCGGCGACCCGGGCCGCGTCGGAGGCGCTGTAACGGACGCTGCCCGGCTCGGCGTCGGGCAGCCAGCCCTGCGGATGCTCGGTGAGCACCTCGCGCCAGAACGCCACCCGGTCGACGGACTGCCGGCGGAACAGCTCGGCGTCAACGCCGCTTGGAAGCGGCACGAACCGTTCCGGAGGGAGGTCGAGGAGCGCTGCCGCGCGTTCCATGCCGCTCGGGGACACGATGATCCGCCGGCAGCCGTTGGCCCAGCCGCGCATCCGTGCGGCCCATCGGTCGGCGTACCGCCATCCGACCGGAGGGCCGGCGGCGATCCGCTCGAGCATCAGCAGCTCCGTGCCGTGCAGATGGCCGATGACGGGCACGTGTGGAGCCGTCCGCGCGGCCGCCTCGTTCAGCGGGGTCAGGTGGTGAAGATGTAAAACGTCGGCGTCGCGTGCGCCGACACGATCCAGCTCGCGTGCCCACGCCTGCACCTGGAGCTCGAAGTCGCGGTCATCGAGCCGCGCGAACACCCGGTCGGGCGCGCCTGGCCGATCCTCGAAAGACGGTTGGATCGGCGCGGTCCCGGGCGGCCCGGAGTAACGCAGAGGCTCGGCGGTCGCCAGCGCGCCGTCGAACGCCACCGGCTGCACGTCCCCGTAGAACGAGCGTGCGTTACGGAGGTCCCCGGCTGATCCCAGCGAGCCGGCGACCAGGGTGACCTCCAGCCCCTGCCCGCGCAGTCCACGTGCGATCGCCCGTGCGGAATGAGCCGACCCGCCACGGGGGTAGAACATGATTGCTGTCACAACGCGGTAAGCCATACGACATCCGAGATGTTGACATCCCGTACACGGCGGGCTGGCCGTGGGGGGTCGATCAGCGTGGCTGAAAGACGATCGCCGTAACGACCGGTCGCCCGTCGAGCAGGTCGAGACCATGCTCCTCGCGCGGGCGGTTGCGCAGGCGGCCGCCGTACACCAGCGAGGCGGAGCCGCCGCCGTCGAGGTTCAGGGCATCCGTCGCGCCCAACCCTACGAGCGTGTCGGCGAGCTCTGTCAGTGTCATCCCGCGGTCTCGGCTTGTCCGCCCGTCGCAGGCGACCGCGAGCATGTGCGAGCCGTCGAGGCCGAGCGCGGCACGCGGATACCGCCCGCGAGTGATGTCCGAGTCGAACTGGTGCGCGCCTGCCGAGAACCCCTCGACGTCGAAGTCCTCGCCGATCACCCGCATGCCGTCCGCCACGAGCAGCGGCCCAGCCTGCAGCAGGTCGCCGACGGGGTCGGCCGCGATCTGATCGCGACGCATGATCTGTGGCATGCCCGCGTCAATCCGCACGCACGCCCGCAGTTCCGCCCACGGTGCGTCGAACGGCACAGACCGTCGTGGCGCTCCGTCGATCCGAAGCTCGCCGAGAGGCAGACAACCCGGTCGCAGGAAGAACCCGCCGACGATCGCGTTGCCGACGCGCGCGCTCCGGCACCACCGCACGAGTTGCTGTGGCTGTTCGAACGCGACCACTCGCGGAGCCCATGCGCTCAGCGCGAACCTGGCGACGTGCAGAGTCGTCTCTCCGCCGTCGGCCAGAGGGATACGCCGGCGCGCAACGCGAGCAGTGCGCCAACGGCCGAACTCGCGCTCCCGGAGGCGCCGAATGGAAGGGCTGGTCGCGCCGATGGGGCCAGTACACCACCGCTCGGCCGCGGTTGCGTGAAACGCTTGTGAACCACTCTTCGGAGCCGATGATCGCTTTCGGTTTGACGGGGGCTTCCCCCGCGCGATCGGATCGGCGACGGAGCAATCGTCCCAACTCTTTCCGAGGGTCGCTTCTCGATCGATGACCACAGCCGTGCCGGTTGCTCGGGACACACCGATGCTGACGAAACCCGCGGTTCGCCTAACTTGGGACACGGTTGGACACGCTTTTGAGCATGCTTGACAGCGCGACGTATGCGGCCGGAGAACGCTCGCGCCCCGCCCCACTGGAGCTTCGATCATGGTAGGCGTCCCCGATGCCGCACAGGCGCGCTTTAGTCAGCCGCTGCTACGGTCGTTAACCGGAGCAGGGGCCTGGCGCGTAATGCGCTCAGTCGCCGCATCATTTTGAGAACCGCTACCGCGTCAGGCCACCCCGAGTGACCCTTGAGCTGCACCCGTCGGTCCCCGCTTGTGATGACGGCGTCGAGCGTGACTTTCCTGTCTCCTCGATGCGCCGTCGGATCGCGGTCAGCGTCGGCGGAGCCGCCGCCGTCGCCGCCCTGCTGGTCTACGTGCTCGCGGGGCGTGGTTCGCAGTTCAGCGCGGCCCTGCGGACTGCCCCACTAACCCTCGTGGGACTCTCGGTGCTGCTCCAGATCGGCGCGCTGCTGACCCGCACCGAGGCGTGGGCGATCTGCGTCCGGGCCGCCGGTGGGACAGTCAGCCGCCGGGTGCTGTTTCGCTCGGCCGCGTTCGGCTGCGTCGCGAGCATTGTCAACGGCTCGGTCGGGATGGCGGTACGGATCGCGTCGGTGCGCAGGGCCGCGCCGCTGACGACGCCGCGGGCGCCGGCGCTGGTGGCCGCCGAGGTGCCGATCATCACTGTTGAGTTGGCGCTTGTGGCGCTGTTCTCGTTCACGCTGGTCGCGCCGCTCGGCGTCCCGCTGTGGGTGCCGGCGATCATCATCGTGCTGATGGTCGGTCTCGTGGCTTTGCTGAGACGCGTCTCGGACCGGCACCGTACCGGGCTTGGGGCCGGGCTCGCCATTCTGCGCATGCAGAGCCGTGGCCGTCTGATCACATTCGCCCTGCTGGCGGTGTGCGCCCAGGTGCTGCGCAACTGGCTGATGCTTCACGCGATCGGCGTGCACGTCTCGATCTTTGACTCGATGGCGCTGCTGATCGTCATGTTCACCGTCGGCCAGCTGCCCATCGGCCCGAGTACCGGGCCGGCGGCCGCCGTCCTCATCCTCGGCGCGCACGGTGTCGCCGCCACCGCCGCCGCCGGCGTTCTGGTGACCCTCACTGGCATCATCGGCTCCCTCATCTTCGCCGCTTGGGCGGCCACCGACAGCATCGCCAACCGCCGTCGCGCCGTCGCGGCACCGCCGATGGTGCCGTCGGTCCCGACACCGCCGGTCGTTGTGCCGCAGACGTAGCGTTCCACGCTGATGCTCGCCGCCGGCGCATTGGAGGATGACCCACCGAATGCGCTGCTCGAGACCCGCGAGCGGCTCACGCGCGTCGTGCGGTTCAACTCCGTTGTTCCATCCCGGCAGCCCGAGGGTCGCTTCTCGATCTAACTGGGTGGATCGATGAAAGCGGAAGCCGTGCTAATCGCGGGTTGTTCGCGGACAGTCTTCGGGTTGCGCCGCGCAGTCGTTCATAGGGAATCTTTGGGTGTAGGCTATGCGTGGGTCCATCGGGCCTGGGGTATTTCCCCGAGAGGGATTGAGGGGGCGGTTGGGTGGCTGGCACGTCTGGACGGATCGGGGATCGTTGGCGGAATTTCTTGAGGACCGTTGGGCTGGTTGGGCTGGTGTTCGTGTCGGTGGCCGCGGGTCGCCCGGCGGCGGCGCGGGCCGTGGGGGAGTTGAGCTATGACGGGTGCTTCGGTGCGGCGGCGGGTTGCACGTTCGTGGCCGGCGGACCGTTGACGAGCGCTCATTCGGTGGCGGTCAGCCCGAACGGCAGCTCGGTGTATGTCGCGGGTGCCGCAGCCGATGGCGCGGTGTCGCACTTCTTCGTGGGCGCGCAGGGTCGTCTCGCCTACGACGGTTGCGTGAGCAACGACGGGTCGGGAGGCCGGTGCGCCGACGTTCCCGGAACCCCGATGAGCGCCACCACAAGTGTGGCGGTGAGTCCGAACAGCGCGTCGGTGTACGCCGCGAACCTGGGCGGCACAATCGTGCACTTCTTCGCCGACCCGAGCCACGGGCAGCTGAGCTACGACGGATGCGTGAGCAATGACGGATCGGGAGGCACCTGCCTGGATGTTCCGGGGAGCGGCTTCCCGCTCAGCGGCCCCGTGGATGTTGCGGTGAGCCCGAATGGCGCCTCTGTCTACGCCGCGAACACGGGCGGCACGCTCGACCACCTGTTCGCTAACCCGGCCGGCGGACAGCTGTCCTGGGACGGGTGCGTCAGCGACGACGGGTCCGGAGGCACCTGCCTGGATGTTCCGGGGACCGGAACCCCGCTCGAGGACTTGTCCGCCGTCGCGGTGAGTCCCAATGGCGCCTCGGTTTATGCCGCGAACCAGGCCGGCACGCTTGACCACCTGTTCGCCGACCCGACCGGGGGCCAGCTGTCCTGGGACGGGTGCGTCAGCGACGACGGGTCGGGAGGCACCTGCCTGGATGTCCCGGGGAGCGGAACGCCACTGTTGAACCCCTCAGCCGTTGCGGTGAGTCCCGATGGCGCGTCGGTCTACACCGTTTCGGGCGCAAACGGGACGGTGTCGCACCTGTTCGCCAACCCGACCGGGGGCCAGCTGACATGGGACGGGTGCGTCAGCGACGACGGATCCGGAGGCACCTGCGCCGATGTCCCTGGCACGGGAGCCCCCCTTGCCGGCGCCAGCAGTGTCGCGGTCAGCCCCGACGGCCGATCGCTGTACGTGGCCTCCATTACCTCGAGCTCGGTCTCGTTCTTCAGCATCGCTCCCCACGGCCAGTTGACTTTCCAGGGCTGTCTGTCTGACGACGCGATCCCCGGTTGCACGGATCCGCCCGGTGAGCCGCTGAAGGGCGCCGATGCGGTAACGGTCAGCCCAGACGGCGGCTCGGTCTACGTCGCTGGTTTTCAGAATGGGACGGTCGCGCACTTTTTCCGCACACAGGCCAGCGGCGGTGGCGGAGGTGGCGGCGGTGGCGGCGGTGGCGGCGGCGGCGGCGGTGGCGGCGGTGGCGGTGGCGGGGGATCGGGCCAGACGCGGACGATCACCGCCAAGATCGATAACCAGCTGATCACGGCTGTGACCTCGCTCGGGTCCGCGTGCGTCGCCAAATCGGGAGCGCTGAGCGCGACGCTGACCTCAGCCGCGATCCCCGGGTCCACGGCGACCAAGCTACGGTCAACCGGCGCCGCCTTTTCGATTGACCGGGGCGTCCGGCACGCTCATCATCGGACCGTGCGCAGAAACGGGCAGAAGGTCGTGCTCACAACGACCACCTACACCCCGAACGTCACGGTCGGCAGGCCACCAACGAACGCGTCGCTCAAGCTTGCCGGCCTGAGTCGTGGCTCGCACGTATTCAAAATCAAAGTCTCCTACCACGCGACCATGAGGCGCCACGGCCAGCGGCAGACCGTCTCAGTGTTCAAGACGCTGAGCCTCACGTTCCAGGTCTGCTAACCAAAGCGGTCGCGACCGCGCCGACTCTTCGAAAATCATGGGGTTGGGAGCGGCCGGTGACCGGCGCGCGATTGGCCGAAACGCCGCAGGACGCTCACGCCGTGCGCGATCGGCGCGTCGGTGCCCCGGATGAGGATGCCGAGGGTCCCGGGGAAGATCTTCGCTCGGTTGTCGTCGAGGCTGTTGTCGATCAGAACGAGCGCCCCGCGCGCGCGAGTAACTATTTCCGGCGGCCCGTAGGGCCAAGTTCGAGCTCGCGCGCCTCGCGGGCGCAGCGCTCGTACGCACACAGCGAGGGATCGGCAGCTGACCCATTGCCGGCGAGAACGCATAGCAGGGGTCTGCAGACTGATGCACTCGAACCGCACTCCGCAGGCCTCCACAATCCGCTGCGTCTGCGACCAGCCGCTCACAGTGAGGCAGGGTTCGCCCTCACCAACCTCCCGCCTCAGTTCGAGCTGCCGCCGACGCTGGACTGGTGATCAGGTCTGGCAGACCGGGCACCAGAAGGTCGTCCGCCCGCCGATCGTCGCCTGGGCCAGCGGCGTGGCATCGCGCGGGCAGTGACCCTCGCGCCCCCGGGCCTGGACGAACGGGCCGGTGTGGGCGCCGCCGAGCTTGATCGCCTGACGCAGCGTGCGCCGGACCACCCGCCGGAGGTTGTCGAGCTCCTCGGTCGAGAGCTCGGACGCCGGCCGTTTTGGGGAGATACGTGCCTGCCACAGCGCCTCGTCGGCGAGCAGGTTGCCGACGCCGGAGATCGCCCCCTGGTGCAGCAGCCGTGCCTTGATTGCCATCCGGCTCCCGCCGATCCGCTCGCGGAACTGATCTCGGGTGACGAGCGCGGCGTCGGGGCCGAGGTGAGCGTGCGAGGGGTTGAGCACCGCCCGTCCGAGCCGGCGTGGATCGCGCAGGACAAAGCTCCCTCCATCCTCGAACTCCACCCGGAAGCGGTCGGATTTCAGCGCGGTCGCCGGGTCGAGAACGATCCGCCCGGTCATCCCAAGGTGCAGGCCGAGCGTCGGCCCGCCGTCAGTCTCGAGCCACAGGAACTTCCCCTGCCGCCCCGCGGCGATGAACGTCTCGCCGCGCAGCGCCGCCGCGATCTCCCCCGGTGGGTGTGGCCGGCAGACGTAGGTGTCGTGGTCATCGATCTCGGCGACGCGCCGGCCGAGAGCCGACTCCAGGGTTAGGCGGGCGCGCTCGGCTTCGGGCAGCTCGGGCATCGCCAGAGCGTAGGCGCACCGTCCGCGTCTGTCCGTCGCGCCGCCCGGTACACCTGGAAACCGATCGAATTCGCCGACCGCGCTCTGAGCCAGCTGCAGATGCTGACTGCCGACCCCGGGGCACGTTCGCTGATTCCCGAAGCCGCGTGACACCTCGCCACGCGCGATCGGCTGCATCACACGGTGCCACCGACGTACGGGGGTCACACGGCGACCATCATGGCAACGTCGATCCGGGAAAGCCGCGGACCGGGTGAAGCTCGTAGGTGGGGATGCCGGCTCTTACACCAGGGTCGTGGTCCAGGATCTCGCTCACGTCGGCTGGTGTGCCGGTGAAGATGCAAACGCCGGCCCATTCGCTGTCGTCCGTAACGGGCCGCACGATCGAGAGAGCGCCCTGCTCGCGCAGGGCGAAGTTGCGCCGTCCGTGCTCCCAGATGATCGGGCGACATCGGGGCTGATGCATGTGGACGTTTTGCGCAACAGGACGGCGGTGTAAGCCTGGGTGCTGCGAGAGCTTCGTCACGAACCCGATGGTCCCCGACCACGGCGCACATCGGCCGAGGTGGCTCGCCGAACAGCACCGTCACCGGCTACCCGGACGCGTCGCTGCTCAGAGCGCCGGGGTGCTGGAGATCCTGACGCTGGTGGCGGCCGGCGTCGGCGTATGCCTGGTGCCCTCAGCCGTCGCCCGCCATTACCCCCGCAGCGACATCGCCTACGTCCCGGTTAGCGACGCCGAGCCCGCCGTGCTGTCCCTCGCCTGGCGACCGGGGAGTGGTCGATCTGAGGCATGAACGTCTCCCATTCAAGGGCCGGACGATCACTCGTGACGCGGTCGTGTTCGATGTCGGATGGGGGATCTGTCAGCCAGTCGAGGCTCGAGTCGGGGCGGGCAATGAACCCGTCGAGGCTCAGGCCGATGAACACGCGGCCGCGCCAAGTCCGAGAAGCGTTCATGTCCAAAGGCCCACGAGGAATCGCATGGTGCTCAACAGCGCGGACACCGCGCATCTCCGAGATGATCGCATTTGCGGTCTGTCCCGCCACGAGTGCGTGATCGGATTAGACGGTATGGAGGACTGGCTGGCTGTAGATCGAAGGTAGTCGGTACCCCCCGCGTCGGGGGTGATGTTCGCGGTCGAAGATCGCAGCTTCGACGCGAAACACCGATACTGACGAAAACCGCGGTTTACAGGGAGTTCGTGAAGCCCGCCGGGGGACTTGAACCCCCAACCCCTTGATTACAAATCAAGTGCTCTGCCAATTGAGCTAGGCGGGCGTGGCGTCAGTGTCGCACGGGGCTCGCGTGATTTTCCTGCTCGAGCTCGTGGGTCCACCACCCGATCGTGTCGGCGATCGTCTGGCGGAAGGGGATCTCGGGTTCCCAGCCGGTGGCGGCACGCACGCGAGAGGGGTCGCCGCGAAGGTCCATTACCTCATGCGCTCGCACGCGCGCGGGATCGACGATGTGCTCGACCGTGATCGGAGCGATCAGCGAGGCGAGCAGTTCGACCTGCTCGCCCGCGGACACCGAGTGTCCCGAGCTGATGTTGTAGATCGTGCCGGCGTCGCCCGAACGGGCCGCGAGCAGTCGGTAGGCGCGGATGACGTCGCGGACGTCGGTGAAGTCGCGCCGCGTGTCTGGGTTACCGGTGACGATCTGCAGCGTCCTCACGCCGGCGGCCTGGCCCTCGGCCGCCTGGCGCGCGAGCGAGGAGGTGATGAAGATCGGGCGCTGACCGGGCCCGGTGTGGTTGAACGGTCGCGCGCGGACCAGGTTCAACTTGTGCGCGTCGGTGTACACGCCCGCGAGCAGATCTCCGGTCGTCTTCGAAACTGCATACGGGTTTGCGGGCGCCGGCGGCGCGTCCTCGGCGATCGGCAGCGTGGCTGACGTTCCGTATACCTCGCATGAGCTGACCCACACGACGCGAGCGGACGGCGCCTCGAGCCGCAGCGCTTCCAGCACATTGACCGCGGTGACGACGTTCTCCTCAATCGTGCCGGCGGGGTTCTCCCATGAACGGCCGACCGAGCTGAGCGCCGCGAGGTGGTAGACGACGTCGGGGGCCGTCGACCGCATGAGCTCGGACACGCCCGGCCCGTCGCGCAGGTCGCACACGCGCGGCTCAAAACAGGGGGAGGGCGAAGGATTGCGGACCACTCCGATTACGTCGTCGCCGGCCTCGGAACACGCCCGTGCGAGCCAGCCGCCGGCGAACCCAGACGCTCCGGTGATCAGAACGCGCAACGCGACCGGATCAGGTCTGCTCGTCGGCTTCGAGCCCGCTCACGGTGCCGCTGACGCTCATCGCGTGCTCGATCCGGCCATGGCCGTTGGTCGAGAACTCGAGCTCGGGTTCAGGCGGGGCCGGCTCGGGCTCTGCGTTGACCCGTCGCTCGAGTTCGCCCAGCACGAGGCCGAACAGGAGATGCCGCCACGCGGCCTGAGCGAACGCACGCCGGTTTCCACCGAGTTTCGGGAGTTCGCGCCGAGCCGGGTGCACGCGGTCACTCAGATACCCAAGCGGCCAGGACACTGCGTGCTCCGCCAGCGCCGCCACTGGTCCGCGGAGCGCCGGCGGGAGCGGGAGCGCGGGGGCCACGTTCGCGTACAGGGCCCCGAACAGGGCGCCATTCTGCAGGTGCCACGCAAGACCCGCCGCGTACCAGCTGTCCCCGCGCGTGACAGCCTTTCCGAGCAGCTCGACGTCGTCGAAGCGTGAGCGGAAAACGAGCTTGTCGAGCGGCTCTTGGAGCGCCCAGGCGCCCGCCGCGACTGCGCCGCAGACAGCTCCCCGAAGCGTGCGCGTGCGGTCGAAGTTCGGACTCACCTTCGGCAACTGTAACGGGCGGCGCGCGCCCGGGTACGCCAATGTGCGATGAATCACGAGGTGCTGCACAGGCGCGCGAGAGAGCAGGGAGCTAACCCGTTCGTCTACTGGCTGGTGCGGGCGTTCTTCCAGCCGTTCTTCCATATCTACTTCCGGATGAGCCGGATCGGCCGCGAGCACATCCCGGCCGAGGGTCCGGTGATCGTCGCCGCCAACCACCGCAGCTTCCTCGATCCGTTCGTGATCGCGACGATGGCCCGCCGGCCGATGTACTACGTCGCCAAGCAGGAGCTGTTCAAAAAGCCGCTCGTCGCGTGGTTCCTGAACGCGCTCGGCGCCTTTCCTGTCAACCGGGGGATGGCCGACACAGAGATGATCGAGACCGCGAGGGCGATCCTCGCGCGCGGCGACATCGTGCTGATCTTCCCCGAGGGCACGCGCACGCGGCCAGGCTCGCTCGGCAAGCCGCACCGTGGCGTAGGTCGGCTCGCGCTGGAGACCGGCGCGCCGGTTGTCCCGGTCGCCGTAATCGGCACCGAGGCGGTGCGGCGCGGCTGGCGCATCCGTCCGCACAAGGTGAGGATCCGCGCCGGCCGGCCGTTGCGCTTCCCGCAGGTCGAAGGGCCCTCAGCGGCACTCGCCGGCGCCGTCACGGCTCGGATCTGGCCATGCGTGCTGCTGCAGTGGGAGTGGCTCGGCGGGCTGCCGCCGATCCGGCGCGCCGCCGTCGTCGGCGCCGGCTCGTGGGGCACCAGCCTCGCGGTCACGCTCGCGCGCGCGGGATTCGAAGTGGACCTTGGGTGCCGCACGCACGAACAGGCGGTCGAACTGCAGGACTCCCGGCACAACGAGCGCTACCTGCCCGGCATCGAGCTGCCCGACTCGATCAAGGTGATGCGCGCTGCCGAGCTCGAGCTTGGCGGCCACGACCTCGTGTGCCTCGCGGTCCCGTCCAAGGCGCTGCCGGCAGTGCTCGCCGCGTACGGCGAGAAGATCCCGCGCCGTGCGGGCCTGCTCGTCCTGTCAAAGGGTCTCGTGCCTCCGCTCGGGACGCTGCCATCGGCGTTCGCCTCAGAGCGATCGCGCGCCCGTGCCGTCAGCGCGCTCGGCGGACCGTCTCACGCGGCCGGAGTGCTCGAGCGGGGCGCGTCGGTTGTGCTTGCCTCGCTCGACGGCGCGTTTGCGCGCCAGCTCGCAGATGTTCTCCGAGCGGCGAAGCTGGACGTGACGATCACCAACGATGTGACCGGCGTCGAGCTCGCCGGCTGCGCGAAGAACGCGGCGGCGCTTGCGGCGGCAGCGGCAGCGGGCGCCGGCCCGAATGTCGCGGGCGCGGCCGCGGGCAAGGTGTTCGCCGAGGTCGACTCGCTCGCGCGGGCCCAGGGTGGCCGGCCCGAGACGTTCGCAGGCCTCGCCGGCGCCGGCGACCTCGTCGCGACCATCGTCGCGTCGGAGTCACGCAACCGGCGTGCCGGCGAGATGCTCGCGCAGGGGATGCCGGCCGACGAGATCGCACCGGCGCTCGGACACGCCGCCGAGGCGGTCGATTCGGTGCCGCTGCTGGCGACGGCGGCTCGCAACGCGCGGCTCGATACGCCCGCGCTCGATGGACTCGCGGCGCTGGTTGAGGGCCGGATCGAGCCCGAGCAATGGACTGAGACGGTGACGCAACCGACGGTGCGCGGCCGCAAGCGCCCTGTTCGCGCCGCCTAGCCCAGGGTACGCTCCATGCGGTGTCAGACGACACACCAACGACCAAGGCGGAGCTCGACGCTCGCTTCACCGAGCTGTACAAGTCACATCTCCGCGACGTGTACTCGTACAGCTACTACCGCGTCGGCAACCATCACGATGCCGAGGACCTCACGGAGCAGACATTCCTCCAGGCGTACCGCCACTTCGAGCGCGCGCTGCGCGAATCGAACGGCCGTCCGCTGCGGCCGTGGCTCATCCGGATCGCTCACAACCTTGCAGCGAACTTTTACCGCGACCGGTCACGCAAGCCCGAGTCGGCGATCGAGGATGCCGGCATCATCTCCGCTCCGCACACGACCGAGTCGCTGGTCGAAGGGCGCGAGGAGCTCAGGACGATCCTGGCCGGCGTCGGCCAGCTTCCCGACGATCGCCGGGAGGCGCTGATCATGCGCTTTGCACTCGGGATGGACAACCGGGAGATCGCGCGGGCGCTCGGGCGCACCGACGGCGCGACGAAGGTTCTGCTGCATCGCGCGATTCGTCAGCTCGAGGGGATCGTTGCGGAACCCAACGGCGATGGCAGCGCCATCGCCGCGAGCGCGGAGGTCGAGCATTGAGCGCGACCGACTTCGAATCTCTGCTGCGCGAGGCCCTGACGCCGGTAGACCCGCCGGCGGACCTCGCCGACCGGCTCGAGCTGACACTCGTGAACCTCACCGAGCTCGCGCAGGAGGAGCTCGAGTCGTGGGAGCTGTCGACGATGCGTGACCCGCGCAACTGGGTCCGCCCGGTAGCGGCTGCCGCGATCGGCGCCGGCGCCGGCACCGCGCTGGTCATCCTCCGGGTCCGTGGTCGCCACCGCTCGCGCACGCAGCAGTCGGCGAACCTGCTCGAACTTGCCGAGCGTACGTTGCAGGACTTCGCCGACGAAGCGCGGCGAATTCTTCCCGATCGCTAGAGCTCAGATCCGTGCGGCGCCGTTAAGGCTCGCTGCTACCGTCCGCGACCAGGCATGGCCGTCTGCTATCGACATCCATCACGGGAGACCGGGGTCTCGTGCTCGTCGTGCGGGCGGCCGATCTGCCCCGACTGCATGACGCCGACGCCCGTTGGCATGCGCTGCCCCGAGTGCGCGCGTGACCGGACGAAGGTGAAGACGATCCGTTCAATCTCGTCGACCCCGCGCGCGACGGAAGTGTTGATCGCGATCAACGTGATCGTGTTCCTCGCCGAGGTGGCGGCCGGCGCTCCGCTCGGCGGCGTCAGCGGCTCCGGCGGCACGGTTTACAACCACGGCGTCCTGTACGGCCCCGCGATCAGCGGACACAACCTCTTCTCCGGTACTCCCGGCTTCCCGTTCAGCGGCACGCATCAGTACTGGCGACTGCTGACGTCGGGGTTCATGCACGACGGGATCCTCCACATCGCTCTGAACATGTTGTTCCTGTTCATGCTCGGCCCGATGCTCGAGGGCGCGATCGGGCGCCTCAACTTCGCCGCGATCTACCTCGCTTCGCTACTTGCCGGCTCGTTCGGCGCGCTCGCGTTCACGCCGCAATCTCCGACTGTCGGGGCATCAGGGGCGATCTTCGGGATGTTCGGCGCGCTGCTCGTCGTCGCGCGGAACCGTGGGATCGACATCTGGCGGAGCGGTCTCGGGCTGACGTTGATCATCAACCTCGCGTTCACGCTCAGCGTCAAGGGGATCTCGATCGGGGCCCATGTCGGCGGACTCGTGGCCGGCGTGATTCTCGGTTTCGTGATCGTCGAGCTTGGCGAGCGGCGGCGAATGAAATACGCCCCAGTGGTGGCGTGTGTGCTGATCGCCGTGATCAGCGTGATCGGCGCGATCGCGGTCGCCGGTCAGCATGGCATCGCGCCCAACGGCATCAACTACTAGCGATCGAGTCGTACAGCGACCGGACCGACTCGACCAGCCGGGCCGGCGCGAACCGCTGCGCGCACGTCGGCGGCGGCCGCCTCGCCGAACCGGGTGGCGAGCCCGGGGTCGTCGAGCAGCTCGACGGTGGCGCGGGCGAGCGCGTCTGCATCGCCGGGGGCGAGGAGCCGGCCGCTGACGCCGTCGCGGATGATCTCGGGCAGCCCGCCGTGCGCGCTCGCAAGCACCGCGCACCCGGCCGCCGCGGCCTCGATGGCGGCGCCCGGGAGCGGGTCGGGGGCCGTCGACGGAACCGCGATCACGTCGGCCGCACCGTAGACATTCTCGACGTCCTCGCGGAACCCGATCAGCCGCAGCCGGTCGGATACGCCAAGCGACGCGGCGAGCGACAGGAGCGCGTCGCGCCGGTCTTCCGCGCCGGGCCAGGCGTCCCCGGCGACGACCCCGATCGCGCCCCGGCCGCGCAGCGCATCCGACGCCAGCGCCCGGGCGAGCACGTCCTGCCCCTTCCATTCACTGATCCGCCCAAGCACCGCGATCACGGGTGTGTCGGCCCCCAACCCGAGCGCCGCGCGCGCATCTTTGCGCGGAGCGCGGTGGGCATCGACCGCGAGCCCGTCGTAGATCACGCGCGCGCGAGCGGAGGCGCCAAATTGCGTCGCCGTCGCGGCCGACACGCACGGAAGCGCCGCGGCTGTCTGGAGCAGGCGCGAGAAGATGGGCCAGGCGCGGGCGAACCGAGCGTAGATCTCGCGCACGTGCCAAATGTGCGGAACGCCCGCGGCGCGGGCGGCCGCCGCGCCGCCCAGCACGACCGAGGTGTTGGAGTGGACCAATGCCACGTTCCGCTCGCGGATCAGCGCTCCCAACTTACGCGCGTCGCGAACCGCTGCGGCGGCTACGGCGGCCAGCCCGGTGGGCGTCAGCAGCTGGCGGCGCAGCACGCTGACCGGGCGGATCATGACCTCGACCCCGGCGTCCTGGAGGTCAGACACCAGCTCCCCGGGCGACGGCAGCACGACGAGCGGCGTGTAGGACGTGCCGTTCAAGCCGGTGGCGAGCAGGAGCAGCTGGCGATCGGCGCCGTACCGCCCGCTCGACGAGTGGACGAACAGGACGGTGCGGGCGCTCAGAGCTCGACCGTCAATGCCTGCGCCGGCGCTTGCGAGAACAGCTCCGGGTGCAGGATCGAGGCGAGTAGCTCGAGCCCGTCGACGAGCCGTGGGCCAGGCCGCGAAAAGTATGCGGCTGCATCGACGGCCACGACCTCTCCGGCGCCGACGCCGAGGAGCTCGTCGCGGTGCATCTCCGCCTCTCGATGTGCGATCTCGGCGTCGTAGCCGCACGGCATCACGATCACGACGTCCGGCTGTGACGCCCCGACGTCCGCCCACGTGCGCTCCTGCGGAGTTCTCGCCGGCGAACCCGAGCACGTCCTCGCCGCCCGCGTACTCGATCAGCTGCGGCGTCCAGTGGCCGGCGGCGAACGGGGGATCGAGCCATTCGAGTGCTGCGACGCGCGGGCGGTGCTGCGCGTTGCGCACCGCGAGCCGGACGCGATCGATCCGTGCTGCTGCGTCCTGCACGAGCTCGACCGCGGCGTCCTTGCAGCCGGTCTCCTGGGCGAGCGTGCGGGCATCGCCGAGCACCTCGCCAACTGTGTGCGGATCGAGGGAGATCACGCGCGGATGTGAGTCGATCTGCTCCGCAACGGCCCGCACGTCGTCGTACGAGACGGCGCATACCGAGCACAGGCGCCTGGGTGACGATCAGGTCGGGCTGGAGTTCGTGCAGCAGGTCGGTGTCGAGCTCGTAGATCGACTCGCCGCGCAGCGTTCGCTGCTTGACCGCTGCGTCGATCTCGGCGGAGCTCAACCCCGCGGGCAGCAGATCGCGCGTGACGCGCGGTAGCTCGAGGGCGGCAGCGGGGTAGTCGCATTCATGCGTCACGGCGATAAGGTCGGGCCCGAGCCCGAGCGCAAACAGCATCTCGGTGGCCGATGGGACAAGGCTGACGATTCGCATGATCGGAGGACGACGAATATGACAGACCTGCTCGACGACGAGGAGATCTCCGCACGCTTGGAAGGCTCTGAGTGGCGGCGCGAAGGGCGACGAGATCGTGCGCGAGTGGGAGTTCGACAACTTCGCCGCTGCGCTGGCATTCGTCAACCATGTCGGCGAGGCAGCCGAGCGGGCGAACCACCACCCCGACATCCTGCTTCACGGCTGGAACAAGGTTCGGCTCTCGCTGACGAACCACTCGGCCGGCGGGCTGACGGAGCCCGACTTCCGGATGGCGGCCGAGTTCGACGGGCTTGGCTGACCGTCCGTCGATCTTGCCCGGATCACGACGCCTATCGACGGACGGTCCGGCCCGGAAAGGATCCGCATCGGCGGCTGCTACCGTTCCGCCCGTCGCTGCATGAACGACGACGACCCTTCCCGAAGTAGCAGCGCGCGGTCTCACCGCGCACCGCTGCAGCCGTGAGCGCCGCCCTCCTGATCATCCTCACGGGCGTGCTCGTCCTTGTGAACGCGTTCTTCGTGATCGCGGAGTACGCGCTCGTCCGCTCGCGGCGCGAGCGGCTCGAGGCGCTGTCCGAGGAGGGCGGTCGCGGCGCGCGTGGAGCGCGACTGGCGCTGAGCATGCTCGACGAGATCGGCGACTACATCGCGGCGTGCCAGGTCGGGATCACGATGGCGTCGATCGGGATCGGCGCGCTCGGCGAGCCGGCGATCGCGAACGTGCTCAAGAAGCCGCTCGGCAATCCGCTCGGGCACGGTGTTGCGGTCGTGATCGCGGTCGTGATCGCCTACGTGCTGATCACGTTCTCGCAGAGCACGGTCGGCGAGATCGTGCCGAAGCTGTACACGATCCAGCACGCCGAGGGGGCGCTGCGGCGGATCGCGCGGCCGCTGCGCTTTTGCCGGACGCGTGTTCACGCCGTTCATCTTCCTGCTGCAGACCGTCGTCGAGGTGGATGCTGCGGGTGCTCGGCGTCGACCCCGACGCCGAGCCCGAGGGCGGCACGCCGGACGAGATCAAGCGGATCATCGCGCAGTCTCACCTGGGCGGCACGCTCGACGCCGGCGAGGCGACGATGCTCACGGGCGTCTTCCACCTGCACGAGCAGGAGGCTCGCCAGGTGATGACGCCGATTCCGGCGGTCGTGACCGTCGATGTCTCGCAGACGGTCAACGACGCACTGCGCCTATGCGTCTCGACCGGCCACTCGCGCTTGGTCGTGACCGAGGACGAGAACCCCGATCGGGTCAAGGGCATCGTGCACGTCAACCAGCTCGTCAAGCTGCAGATGCGCGAGGGCGGCGACGTGCACTTCGACGGCCTCGTGCGCGCGGCGCCGATCGTCCCGGAGACCAAGCCGCTCGACGACCTGCTCGCCGACCTCCAGCGCGAGCGGACGGAGCTCGCGATCGTGATCGACGAGTACGGCCGCACCGCCGGGATCGTCACGATCGAGGACATCATCGAGGAGGTGGTGGGGGAGATCTCCGACGAGACCGACCCGGCCGGCGGCGCGGTCCGCCGGCTCGCGAACGGCGACTGGTTCGTCCGCGGCCACGTCGCGGTCACGGACCTCGAGGACTACGGGCTCGAGCTCCCGGTCGACACCGACGCTTACAACTCGGTCGGCGGGTTCGTGTTCGCCGAGCTCGGGCGCCTGCCGAAACGGGGCGACCAGGTCGCCGCGAACGGCTACTCGATCCGCGTCGAGTCGGTGCGCGAGAACCGAATCGAGGCGGTGCGGATCCGCCGCCGCGCCCCGGCGGAGCAGCCAACCGAGTCCTAGCCGGCGCGGATCGGCGCACGAGCTCGCATCATTCGTTACATTTACGGAGGCACAACGGCCTGGAAACTGCGCCCTCAGGAGCCCTTTCTCGGCGGTTGAGAGGAGAGACGAAGCCGGCCCGGACACCAAGGGCCGGCTTCCTTATCTCGGAGCCCGGCGGTTAAATGGAACCGGCCCGCTGGGGACGGGCCGGTTCCGTGCTTCTGGGGAGGAGGTGCTGCTATGAGGTACGTCGCGCGATCAATAGTGCGCTGCTGACCTCAACAGCCCCTAAATGCTCAGTCGTAGTTGTAGAAGCCCTTGCCCGATTTGCGGCCGAGCGCCTCTTCGCGGACCAGCTCACGCACCCGCTCGGGCACCGGCGTCTCGATCGCGTCGCCGATCGCTTCGGCGACATCGAGCCCGACGAAGTCGAGCAGCGCGAGCGGGCCCATCGGCATTCCCGCGCCGAGCGTCATGCAGCTGTCGACGTCCTGCGCCGATACACCGGTCTCGCCCATGAACTCGACGGCGCTGAACAGGTACGGGAACAGCAGACGGTTGACCACGAACCCCGGTACGTCCGGGACCTCGACGGCGGTCTTGCCGAGCGCCTCGCACAGCGCGAGCGCGCGACCGCGCGTCGTTTCGGTCGCCTCGTCGGGGAACACCAGCTCGACGAGCTTCATCCGCGGCACCGGGTTGAACACGTGCAACCCGAGGAACCGCTCCGGGCTCCCTGTCGCCCTCGCGAGCGCCTCGATCGACAGCGACGAGGTGGTCGTCGACAGGATCGTTTCGTCGGAGACATGGCCCGCGAGCTCGGTGAGCACCGCCGCCTTGGGTTCGTGCTCCTCGACCACGGCCTCGACGACGAATGTCTCGTCGGCGAGCGCATCGAGATCGCGCACGATCCTGATTCGGTCATGCTCGTGACCCTCGAGCTTCGAGCACAACTTCTCTACGTTTTTTCGCGCGCGGGACTCGGACTTCTCGCTGCGTGCCCACAGGACGACGTCGCCATGACCCGCCGCCGTCACTGCGAGGCCGCACGCGATCGCGCCCGACCCGGCGATACCTAGCCGTTCGTTCACGGCGGGTAGAGTACGGAATTGTTCACTAAACAGAAGTCTGGAGCAGAGCACATGGCGCTAGAAGGCCGGGAAGTTGTGATCGTCGAGGCGGCGCGTACGCCGATCGGCCGCGGGCACCCCGAGAAGGGCTACTACAAGGACACGCACCCGAACGCGCTGCTCGGCGCTGCGTACCGCGCCGTGATCGAGCGCTCCGGGATCGAGCCCGAGCTGGTCGAGAACGTGATCGGCGGTTGCGTGGCGCAGTTCGGGCCCCAAGGTCTGCACGTCGGCGCGCAACGCATGGCTCCAGGAAGGCTTCCCGATCGAGACCTCGGCAACCACGATCGACCTGCAGTGCGGCTCGGCGCAGCAGGCCGTGAACCTCGCTGCGTCGCAGATCGCCAGCGGAGTCCACGACGTCGTGATCGGCGGCGGCGTTGAGCACATGGGCAAGCTGCCGTTCGCCGCGACGATGAAGGTCCAGCAGGAGTTCGGGTTCGCGTTCACGCCCGAGCTGATGGAGAAGCACAACATCGTCGGGCCAGGGGATGGGCGCCGAGCTGATCGCACAGGAGTACGAGACGCCGCGGCACGAGCTAGACGAGCTCGCTCTGCGGTCCCATCAGCTCGCGCACCGCGCGACCGAGGAGGGGCGGTTCGAGCGCGAGATGATCCCGATGCGGGTCAACGGCGACACGTACGTGACCGACCAGGGGATCCGGCCGGACACGAGCCTCGAGGCGCTCAGCCAGCTGAAGACGGTGTTCAAGGAGGACGGCGTGATCACCGCCGGCAACTCCTCGCAGATCTCGGACGGCGCTGCGGCGGTGCTGCTGATGAGCTCGGAGAAGGCGGCCGAGCTCGGCCTGACCCCGCGCGCTCGGATCATGGACCAGACGACTGTCGGCTGTGACCCGGTGAAGATGCTCGAGGGCCCGATCCCGGCGACGAAGAAGCTGCTCGAGCGCAACGACATGAAGATGGACGACATCGATCTGGTCGAGATCAACGAGGCGTTCGCGCCGGTCGTTGCGGCGTGGCGCCGGGTGCACAGGCCGGACATGGATCGCGTCAACGTCAACGGCGGCGCGATGGCGCTCGGCCACCCGCTCGGGTCGACCGGCGCGCGGCTGATCACGACGCTGCTGCACGAGATGGAGCGCTCCGACAAGGAGGTCGGTCTCGTGACGATGTGCTGTGGCGGCGGGCCTCGGCACCGGCACGCTGATCCAGCGGGTATAGGTGGTGTTCGGGGGCGCGCATGCGCCAGTGGCTACCTGCTAAGCCGCCTTGGGCGCCTCGAGCACGATCAGGTGATCCCCAGCAGCGAGCACCGGGTCGTCAGCGATTCCGAGGTCGACATCGGAGCCCCGGGCGATCCCGAGCACGAGTGAGTCCGCGGTCGCGCGAGCCTTTGACAGCGGCTGCGAGACGAACGCCGGGTCGACCGGGGCCTCGACGAGCCTGTAGTTGGCGTTGTCGATCAGCTGGAGCAGCAGGCTTCCGGCCTGCGGCGTCTCGAGGCTTTTCGCGACTGTGTGTCCGACCAGCTCATCGGAGGCGAGGGTGTGGGTGACGCCGAGCTCTCCGAGCGCCCGGGCGACGGCCTTTGACTGAGTGAGAGCGAAGACCTCGAGGTCCGGAGCGGTCGCGTGGATCGCCACCGCGATCACGAGCGTGTCCGCATCGGCTTCGCACGCGATCAGCGCGCGACTCGCACGGTGAAGCTCGCAGCGATGGACCATCGCCTCGTCGGTGGGGTCGCCCGCGAGGAAGTGAACGGAATCGGGAGTACCGGGCGGCCGGTCCGGTGAGACCAGCACGACCGGGTCGCCGGCCCGGCTGAGCTCGTCGAGCACGCGCGGGATCACCTGGTGGGTGCCGAACACGATCGCGTACGGCGCGCCGGGTAGCTTCATGTCCATGCCGAGCAGCCTCCTTATCCGCGCGAGCACCGAGGCGCCCGCGGTGAGCGCGAACACCGCGCCGATGGTCGGAATCGTCGTGAGCATCACGAGGTTGGCGACGATCCGGCCCGCTGTGTCGTGCGGGCTGACGTCGCCGTAGCCGACGGTCGTCGCGGTCGTGATCGCCCAGTAGAGCCCGATGCCGAAGCTGACGCCCTCGGTGATGGAGAACAGAGCCGCGCCGATCAAGACGACAGTCGCCGCAAAGATGAGCAGCGCCCGCACGCGGACTTGGCCGACATTACGCAGTAGCGCGATCAGGAACAGCGGCATCGGGCCGGAGAGTAGTCGCGGGACCGGCGGCTAATTTCGGCTGCTTAGCGCGCACCGCTCGGCTCGGCCGGGCGCATGTGCCGGTGGCTACGCCCGTTGCTCGAGCGGCGGCGTCGAGCGCTCCAGTGCCTCCCAGCCGGAGTCGCGCTCGAGCTCCGCGCGCTCGACGACGCCGCCGCCGCGGATCCCGAACAGCCGCTTGGCAACCAGCAGGTAGACGATGATCGCGATGTTGATGATCAGCGTCAGCAGCTTCAGGACGGTGACGCTCTTGCTCAGCTCGTAGACCTCCGGCACCAGCAGCACCGTCGTGGCGAGGAACGTCAGGTACTCGGCCCAGCGCTTGCGCAGCCACAATCCGACCGCCTCGACGCCTTCGAGCAGCGCGTAACCGGCGAAGACGAAGCCAAGCAGGAAGAGGGTCGATTTCTTCAGCGACAGCAGATGCTCGACGTCGCCGAGCAGACCCCCGTGCTGGTTGGTCTGGACGCCTCCGACGCCGCCCTGGATGTCGGAGATCACGCGGAAGAACTCGTGCCGCAGCTGGATGCGGTTGTTCAGGTAGGCGAAGATCGCGATCGCGATCACGCCCAGGATCAGGAAATGAAGCGCCCGGTCGAGCGCAATCAGGCGCAGGGCGTACTTGTCGCGTAGCGGCCGGCCACGTAGCGGCAGCGCGATCTCTTCGCGGCTCGGGGGGTGCGGTCTCGCCGGGGCGTCCGGAACGGGCAGGAGCACCCAGCTGTCACAGCGCAGGCAACGGTGCCAGCGGTGGCCCGTGACGGGATCGAGACGCGCGAAGATCGCATCCTCCTCGCGCAGCTCCGCGGCATTGGCGCCGACCATCTCGTGGCCGGAGAGCCCGCAGGAGATCAGCTCGTAGTTAGGGTGGATCCGCCGCACGCGGCGCGTCCTCTATTCCCGCTGTTCTGTCGGTCTGATCAGCACTTCGTTGACCGCTACCCGGCGCGGCCGGGTGACGATGTATGCGATCGCGTCCGCGATGTCAGTCGCCTCCATCCGCTCCACGTTGCCGAACCGCTGGCGCATGTTCTCCTGGATCTCCGGGCGATTGTGCGACGCGAGCTCGGTCGCGACGGCGCCCGGCTCGACCAGTGAGACGCGGACATGGCGCTCCGTCACCTCCTGGCGGAGGGATTCGCTGAACGCGCCAACGCCGTGCTTGGTGAGGTTGTAGACGCCTGACCCGAGCCGCGCGACCCGGCCGGCGACGGAGCTGACGTTGACGATGTCCGCGACCCGGCGCGGCGAGTCCTCGGCGGCCTTCAAGAGATGGGGGAGGGCGGCGTACGTGCAGTACAGGAGACCGTGCACGTTGACGCGCAGCATCGTTTCCCACTCCTCGAGCGGCGCATCCTGGATCGGGCCGAGCAGCATCACGCCGGCGTTGTTGACGAGTGTGTCGATTCGCCCGAGCTCCGAAGCGGTCCGCTCGACGGCACCGAATGCGGCCTCGCGGTCGCCGACGTCCGCTTCGATCACCAGCGCATCCGACCCGATGCGCTCTGCGAGTGTCTGCAGCCGGTCGGCGCGGCGAGCGACGAGCGCCACCTTCGCGCCGAGCGACGCGAGCAGCTCCGCGGTCGCCTCGCCGATCCCGCTCGATGCGCCCGTGACGAGCGCGACGGTGCCTTCGAGTTCGGCCACGGATGTAGGGTATGCGACGTGGCATCGAGAGGGCTGATGAGCCGGCGCGAGGCACTGGCCGCTGGCGGTGCGGCGATGATCGCCGCGAACGGATTGCCGGCGTGGGCGCGGACGTTCGCGTCGGCGGCGACGGTGATCCGCAAGCCCGACAGCCTGCCGTTCGGTCACCTCCCGGCGGGAACCCCGTCAATGCCGCAGATCGAGCACATCGTGGTCGTGATGATGGAGAACCACTCGTTCGACAACCTGCTCGGGGCGGTTCCGTTCCGGATCAAGGGCCGGGAGCTGGTCGACGGCTTCACGCGCAAGCACGGCAAGCTCGTGAACTTCAACCGCGACAGCTCCGGGCGCAAGTTCTATGCGGCGTCGGCGGTTTCGCCGTGCCAGCTCGACGGCGAGCCCGGGCAGGACTGGAACGCGAGCCATCAGTCGTGGGACGGGGGGCGCAACGACGGCTTCGTGCGCGCCAGCGGCCCGATCGCCATGCGCTACTGGGACGACGCCGATCTGCCCTTCACGTACTCGCTGGCCAAGCATTTCCCGCTCGGGCAGCGGTACTTCTGCTCGGTGCTCGCGCAGACGTACCCGAACCGCCGCTTCCTGTTCACCGGGACCGCCTCCGGGACGATCGCCACCGATAACACGACGTTCCACATTCGGGCAGCCAACGGATCGATCTTTGACCGCCTGGAGGCTCACGGGATCAGCTTCGGCGTGTACTCCGAGACATCCGCGGCCAGCTGGCTGATCCTCCCGAACGTGCTGAGCAATCCTACGCTGCTGCACCATCAGCACCCGATCGCCCAGTTCTACACCGACGCCGCCGCCGGCCACTTGCCGAAGTTCACCTTCCTGGATCCGAACTACAGCACCACGTCCGAGGAGAATCCGCAGGACATCCAGATCGGGGAGGAGTTCCTGGCGAAGGTCGTGCACGCCGTGACGACCTCGCCGCAGTGGAAGAGCACGGCGCTGTTCATCACCTACGACGAGCACGGCGGCTACTACGACCACGTGCCGCCTCCGCGGGCGATCAAGCCGGACAACATCGCGCCGCTCCTGCGACCCGGCGACGCTCCGGGCGCTTACGACCGCTACGGGTTCCGGGTTCCGCTGATCGTCGTCTCGCCGTGGGCCCGCGCCGGCTACGTCTCGAACGTGGTCCAGGACCACACCTCGATTCCCGCGTTCATCGAGCGCAAGTGGAACCTGCCGGCGATGACCTTCCGCGATGCGAACGCCGCGCCGATGACCGACTACTTCGACTTCAGGCACGCGGCGTTCATGAAGCCGCCGGCGTTGAAGCGAGCGCCGGGACTCGCGGCGGGCTTGCGGCAGTGTCACGCGGCTGGGCTCAACCCGCCGCTGCCGAGCGCGCCGAACACCGGCGAGCGACATCAGCCGCTCGCTGGCGACTGTCGGCCCGCTAGCCCCAGCGAAAGCCGAGCGCTGCCGGTGCCGGCGGAAGCGGCGAGGACGGCAGCCCCGGCTCCGGATCGTCGACGTTGAACCCGGTGGGTGCGAGGTCGTTGGGCGTGTCGGGGTGGAACAGCGACGCCAGGTACTGGTTCTGCCCGCGTCCGGGCCCGAGCTCGAACTGGCCGCCGCCGTACGCGCCGATGCCGCGCGCCGTGCAGTAGTCGTACGTGTCGCAGAGCTTGCGTAATCCCCCGATCCGCGACGGCTTGATGTTGACCATCCGTGGCGCGAACGGCAGCGCCTCGATGTCCTCGATCGAGTGGATCGGGGCGTCCCACGTGATCCGGTCGTGGACATCCGCGAGCACCTCGGCCGTCTCCGGTGTGACCACGTCTGGGTCCTCGAGCCAGGCGGACGGAAACGCTTCGATCACGCGTCGGTAGAGCACCGGGTCCGGCGGCTGATCGACGACGGTCCCGCGGTAAAACGACTTGAAGTCGACCGAGTCGACCGCGCCGGTGTCGACGAGCTGCGCGATCAGCTCCGGCGTCCACGAGCTGGTCGGGTCAAGCTTGAAGCGGAGCGTCGGATAGTTCGACAGACGGTGAGTGATCGGGTCTAAGCGTCGGCGGCTCGCCGAGCCGGAGCGAGACGACGAATGTGACCGGCTGCGGCTCCCGTGCCAGCGCGTCGTCCAGCGAAGTGGCCGCCTGGCGCAAGGCCAGGTCGAGCGCCGCGCTGTGGAATGTCCAGCGGCGGTACAGCCGCGAGACGTCGCGCTGTGGCTCTACGGGAAACAGGTCGAGCGAGTCGATCAGCTCGCAGAACTCGCCGAGCGTGTAGGTGCCGGCCAGCGGCTGGATCGGACCCGCATCCTGCATCGCGACGTGGTCCTCGCCGTCGTAGACGACGTCCTCGCCGACCCCTTCGTGACCGGCGCCCTGCAGATGGACGACCGTCGAGAGCCGCTCGAATCCGGATGAGACGTTCTGCTTGAGGCCCTCCAGCGTGTACCGTCGACCTGCAGCGGCAGGTCGGCTAGCAGGTCGAACGTGGTCACTGCTCCCGAACCGTACCGGCCTCGAGCCGCGCGACGAGCTCCTCGAGTCGCAGCTCCTCCAGTCCGCGGCTGACTGCGTCGAGCTCGGACGCGCAGAACTCGACCAGCTCGCGGCCCTCCTTGACGAGGTCGAGCGTCTCGCGCAGGCCGGCGTCGCCGGAGTCGAGCCGTCGGATGATCTCCTCGACGCGTGCGACGGCGGATTCGTACGTGCGATCGGTCACAGCTCGGTTGTGCGCGCGCCTACCCGCGCATCGTGGAAGCGGATCTCGAGCTCGCGCGCCTCGCCGGCTGCGGTTGCGCTCGTGACCGGTTGTCCGGTCCGGTCCTCGACGAGGGCGTAGCCGCGCTCGAGCGTGCGCTGGGGGTCGTGAGCGGCGAGGGCGAGCGCGAGCCGCTCGAGATCCGCGCGCCGTCGTTGCAGATCCGGGCCGGCCGCGCGGGAGGCTGTGCGGGTGAGTACGAGGTGATGCGTGCGGGTGCGTTCGCGTGCCGCGGCGTGCGCGCGGCGGCTGGTGGCGCGGAGCTCGCGCAGCAGCTGGTGCAGCCGGCGGCGGTGGCGGGCGACGTGCTCCGCCGGCGCCCGTGAGAGCTGCGCGAGCTCGCGGGCGCGATGGAGGACCGCGCGCCGGGAGTGTGTGTGCAGGCGACGGGCGACCTGCGCGGCCGCGGCGCGGGCGACGTTCACGTCGACTGGCACGGCGGCCTCTGCGGCGTGGGTTGGGGTCGAGCACGCGACCGCGGCGACGTCGTCGATCAGGGTCCGGTCGGTGTGGTGGCCGACCGACGCGATCACCGGCACGCGCAGCAGCGCCACCGTCCGGCATAGCGCCTCATCGCAGAACGCGAACAGGTCGGCCAGCGACCCGCCGCCACGAGCGACAATCACGACCTCGACCTCGGCGCACGCCGCCAGCTCGCGCAGTGCTGCGGCAATCGCCGGCGCGGCGTGGCGGTCCTGGACCGGGGCGAACGCCCACACCAGCCGGCCCGCCCAGCCGCGGCGGCGAAGCCCCGCGAGAATGTCGTCGCGTGCCTTGCCGCCGACTCCGGTGACGACGCCGATCACCCGCGGAAGCGTGGGCCGGGGCAGCCGCTTCTGGGGCTCGAACAGCCCGTCGGCGGCGAGCCGGCGGCGCAGTCGCTCGACCTGGGCGAGCAGATCGCCCTCGCCCTCGATCCGCAGCTCGGTGACGTCGAAGCTGAAGGACGGCGAGGAGGAGCCGCTGCCGGCGTAGTAGTCGCAGCCCCCGCCTACCACCACCCGCATCCCGTCGACGAGCCGGATCCCGAGAATTTCGAAGTCACTGGCCCACATCGAGCAGGGCAGCGCACCGTACGCGTCACGCAGCTCGAAGTACACGCGCGCGCGACCCGGGCGGAAGTTCCACAGCTCGCCGACGAGCTGCACGCGCGCGAACTTGCGCAGCTCCTGGCGCAGCCGGTTCGCGTAGGCTCCGACCGGGAACGGACCGGGAAACGCGCTGTCAGGTATGCCTTCGATCTGCGTTGCAGGCTGGGAGGTGGCCACGAGCGCAGGCTAGCGGCGGGTCCAGCGGAATCCTCAGGCTTTCGTGAATGCCACCTGGCGGCCGAGCGGCTCGAACCCCAGGTTCGCGTACATCAGCTGCGGCCAGTCGTCGGCGTCGGCCGGGACGATGATCGGGTCGGCACTGCTCGGCGCGGGCCGCGTGCAGCGCGGCGTAGACGACGGCGCGGGCGAGGCCGCGGCCGCGGTGGGCCTTCAAGGTGCCGACCTCGTCGATCATCGCTTGCCCGTCGTGGAGGAACAGCGTGCCCATGCTCGCCAGCGTCCCGTCTTCGCCGGCCGCGAATACGATCGAGCGCGTGCCGTCGCGGACCGCCTCTTGACCGGTGACCAGCAGGCCCGCGAGCGCTGACGCCACCGTCCCCTCCGGGGCGCTCGGCGGCATCTCCTCGCTGAGCAGCGCGAGCTGAAGTGCACGGGCTCGATCGCCGTCGATCGGCTGCGCGGTGGTGCGGGGCGTCGCATCGGCCTCACGGACCCAGTGCATGAACAGGACGCGCTGCCGCTTCCAGCCGTCGGCGAGCAGCTGCGGGGCGAGGCGCTCGGCGAGCCCCGCGTCGTCAAATACGACGTGACGGTGATCGAGGTCGCCGAGGTGCTCGTCCGCGAGCCGGACCACGGTTGCGGCGTCGTCGACACCGCGGTCGGCGAGCACGGCGTTGAGGTGGTACAAGCCGCGCACGCCGTCGTGCCGGACCACCAAGCCCTCCGGAATCTCGATTACGCGCTGCGCGCCGCGCAGGCGGATGCCGCGATCGAACGCGAGGACGCGGGAGAGCAACTCGTCCACCTGTGGCAGGGTACGATGCCCGTCCGCCTGTGGACCTGACGCTGTCACCCGCCGAAGAAGCTTTCCGAGATGAGCTTCGCGCGTGGCTGGATGCGAACAATCCGGGACGCGAGCCTGAGGGCGACGAGGCGGGCTTCGAGTTCCGCCGGCGGTGGCAGCGGACGCTGAACGAAGCCGGGTGGGCGGGCGTGGCGTGGCCGAAGGAGTACGGCGGCCGCGGCGCGACGCTCGTCGAGCAGGCGATCTTCAACGAGGAGGTCGTGCGCTCGCGCACGCCGCAGATGGCGAACGTGCTCGGGCTCGCGATGGGCGGCCCGACCGTGATCGCGCATGGCACCGAGGAGCAGAAGCAGCGCTACCTGCCGGCGATCCTGTCCGGCGAGGAGATCTGGTGCCAGGGGTTCTCGGAGCCTGAGTCGGGGTCCGACCTGGCATCGCTGAAGACCCGCGCGGTCCGCGATGGCGACGAGTGGGTGGTGACCGGGCAGAAGGTCTGGACGACGCTGGCGCACCAGGCGAAGTGGTGCATGCTCGTAGCGCGCACCGACCAGGGCGCGCCGAAGCACAAGGGGCTCACGTATTTCCTGATGGACATGGAGCAGGAGCAGGTCGGGGTGCGGCCGCTGGTGCAGATCACCGGCGAGGCGGAGTTCAACGAACTGTTCATCGAGGAGGCGCGGATCCCGAACGAGAACATCGTCGGCGGCGAGGGCAACGGCTGGGCGGTCGCGATCACGACGCTGATGCATGAGCGTGCGACGCTCGCATTCGGGTTGCAGGTGGCGGTCCAGATCGCACTGCGCGACCTGGTCGAGCACGCGCACGACGCACGCGGCCGCAATGGCGCGTCGGCGTCCGAGGACCCCGTGATCCGTCAGCGGCTGGCGCAGCTGCTGATCGAGTCCGAGGTGCTGCGCTTGAACGCATACCGGGGGCTCTCGGCGATCATGCGCAACGGGGTCCCAGGACCAGAGGGGTCGCTCGGCAAGTGGCACTGGTCCGAGGTCAACCAGTCGCTGACCGAGCTCGCGATGGATATCGCCGGACCGCACGCGATGCTCAACGAGGACGAATGGACCTACCGGTTCCTGCGCGCCCGCGCGAACTCGATCGAGGGCGGCACGACCGAGATCCTCAAGAACATCGTCGCCGAGCGGGTGCTCGGCCTGCCGAGGATGCGATGAACTTCGACTTCACCGACGACCAGCGCGCGATCAAGCGGACCGCGAACGAGTTCCTCGCCGCGCGTTACAAGCTCGAGACGGTGCGCGAGCTGGCCGAATCCGAGCAAGGGTTCACGGACGACCAATGGCGGCAGATCGCCGAGCTCGGGTGGCCCGGCGTGATCGTCCCAGAGGCGGATGGCGGATTGGGGCTCGGCGCGGTCGAGCTGGTCGTGATCCAGGAGGAGATGGGCTACGCGCTTGCGCCCTCGCCATTGCTCTCGAGCGTCAGCGCCGCGCTGCTGCTGGTCGCCGCCGGCACCGACGAGCAGCGCGCACGATGGCTGCCCGGCCTTTCCGACGGCTCGCTGCGCGGCACCGTCGCCGTGTGGGATGAGCGCGGCGGATGGGCGCCCGATCGTTCCGAGGCCGAGCTGTCCGGCGGGACGCTCTCCGCGGTCAAGATCGCAGTACCGGACGCGGCGACCGCCGACGTTCTGATCGTCGCTGGCGCGGACGGCGCGCACTACGTCGTCGAGGCCTCTGCAGCGTCAATCAGCTCCGAGAAGTCTCTGGATCCGACGCGCAAGCTGTACCGCGTCGAGTTGGACGGGGCTGCTGCTGAGCCGCTGCGCTCGGAGCCGGACGCGGTCGCGCACGCGTACGCGACGATCATCACCGCACTGGCGGCTGAGAACGTCGGCGTCGCGCAGCGCGCGATGGAGATGGCGGTCGCGTACGCCGGGGACCGCAAGCAGTTCGAGCGCCCGATCGGCTCGTTCCAGGCGATCTCGCATCGCTGCGCGCAGATGCTCCTCGAGGTCGAGGGTGCGCGGTCACTTTCCTACTGGGCGGCATGGGCGGTCGACCACGAGCCCTCGACCGCCCCGCGGGCCGCCTCGATGGCCAAGGCGTACGCAAGCGACGCCGGCTTCCGCGTGTGCGCGTCATCGATCCAGGTGCACGGCGGGATCGGCTTTACGTGGGAGCACGACCTGCACTTCTTTCTGAAGCGCGCGAAGGCGAACGCGCACGCGTTCGGCGACGCGCGCTGGCACCGCGACCGGGTCGCGGACCTCGCCGGCGTCTAGCGGGTCTACCGGCGCGCGGGGACGACCAGCACCGGCCGGTCGCTGATCTGGAGCAGCTTGTGCGGGGTCGAGCCGAGTAGCGCGCCCCGGATCGGGCTCTCCCCGTTGGTGCCGACGACGATCACCCGGGCGTCGCGCTCGTCGGCGAGGTCCACGAGCGCGTGCGCCGGCGCCTGCTCGACGATCACCGCTTCGATCTCGGTCCCCTCGGCGCTTGCACCGGCGAGCTCGGCTCCCTCCTGGAGACGCTGGGTGGCCACTTCCCTGACCGCCTTCGCGTAGTCCTGGATTTCCCCGGCGACGGGGTTGAGCTCGTACCCGAACGCGATGATGACTTTCTCGCCGTAGGCCTTGCCGACCTCGACGGCCACCCGCAGCGCCTCCTTGGCGTACTCGGAGCCGTCGTAGCCGACAAGGATCCCGGCGCTCATGAACGCTGCCCCGCCGGCGCACCGGCGACGATCGCCGGGTCGACGACCTCGGGTTTGCTGGTCTTGAAGAACTGTGGGTTCACGATCCGCTGGACGACCATCAGCACGATCCCGATGATGATCGTGATCAGCGCGATCGCGACCGGGGAGCCGATCCCGAGCAGCGGCTTCGCGTAGCCGCCGTTCTTGTGCCCGTACTCGATGATCGCCTTGATCATCACGGCGAACAGGATCAGGCCGCCTGCGACCGGAAGCACGGCCAGCATCACGAAGTTCTTGACGCTCTGGAACACGTGCCGGCGGTAGTAGACGGTGCAGGCGAACCCGGTGATCCCGTAGTAGAACGCGATCGTCAGCGCCAGCGACGTGAACGCGTCGGCGATCAGGTTGTCGTGGCTGGTCACCGACAGCAGCACATAGACGACCATCGACACCGCCCCCATCGCGAGCGTCGAGAAGCCGGGGGAGAGGAACCTCGGCTGGATCGTGCCGAACCGCCGCGGGATCGCGCCCGGAACGGCCCATCGACAGCGTCGTCCGCGCCGTCGGCAGGATCGTCGTCTGTGTCGAAGCCGAGGCTGACGTGAGCACGGCGATGATCAGGATCTTGTCGAGTCCCGAGCCGAGCACGCCCTTGCCGAGGTGCGCGAATACGTCCGTCTGGTTGGTGACCAGATTGTTGAGGCCGCCGTAGGCCTGGGCGGCGGTCGCCACGAGCACGTAGATCGCGATCAGGATGAACGTGGAGATGACCGCCGAGCGGCCCGGCGCCGTGCTGGGATCCTCGGTCTCCTCGTTCACGCTGACGCCCGAATCCCAGCCCCAGTAGATGAATACGGCGAGCAGCACGCCGCCGTCGAGCGCACCGAAGCTGTGGATCGCGAACGGGTTGAACCAGGAGAACTCGGGCGTGATCGAGTGCGCGGGGTGGTTGGCGTAGACCTTCACCAGCGCGACGATTGCGAACACGATCAGCGTGACGAACTCGATCCCGAGGAGGAACTGCTGCGTGCGTGCGGACAGCTCGATCCCGATGTAGCAGATCGCGGTCATGATGATGATCCAGACGATCCCGACGATCACCACGTCCGTCGTCGACGGGTGGCTGTTGCCGAACAGCTGGAACGTGTAGTTGCCGGCAACGTCCGCGAGGCTCGGCATCACGAGCACGTCGGCGACGACGATCGCCCAGCCGCCCTGCCAGCCGAGATACGGGCCCATCGCCTTGGTGACCCATGCGAACGTGGTACCGCAATCCGGGTCGGCGCGGTTCATGTAGTAGTAAGCCGCGGCGATGAACGCCATCGGGAAGAAGGCGACGATGATCACCGCCGGGGACTGAACGCCGAGGCCGCCGACCGCGGCGATGAACCCCAGCGTGGCGGCGAGACTGTAGGCCGGCGCGACCGAGGCGACGCTGATCACGATGTTCGAGATGAACCCGATCGCGCCCTTCTTGAGGGTCGGGCCTTCGACCGGGACGCCTGCCGGCGTGTGAGTCAGCGACGCGCTTTCCAAGGCGGTCCTCTCTGCTGGGTAGGGATACGAATCGCGGGCCGGTTTCCGGCTAGCCGGCGTCGGAGGCGATTCTCTGCCGTCACGGGCAAGTCCGCAAGCGTCTAATGGCCGAAGCGGGCACGCCGCTTTGTACGGGCCGTCTAAGGCCAAGTGGCCCACCGCAACGGTACGGTGCGCGGCGATGAATCCTGCCCCCAACGGGACGGTGAACGTCGCCGTGCTCGGCGCGGCCGGGACGATCGCGCCGGCGATCGTCGCCGATCTGGCGGCGTCCGACGAGGTGGGGGGGATGGTGCTGCTCGATCTCGACGCGAGCAAGGCCGAGGCCGTCTCGGAGACTCATGGTGGCGGGAAGTCGGTCGCCCGGGCCGTGGACGCGCGTGACACGAACGAACTCGGCTGCGCGCTCGACGGGATCGATGCGCTCGTCAACACCGCCTCGTACCGAATCAATCTCGACGCGATGCGGGCGTGCCTGACTGCGCGGTGTCACTACCTCGATCTCGGCGGTCTGTACTGGCTGACCGGGCGCCAGCTGGAGCTCTCGCAGCAGTTCGAGCGCGCCGGGTTGCTGGGGGTGCTCGGGATCGGATCGAGTCCGGGGAAGACCAATCTGATGGCCGCGAGGGCGCGGCGGGAGCTGGACGTTTCTACGGTTCGGACAGTCGACGTGTGTGCGGCGGGCCGCGACCCTCACGCTGGGGACCAATTCAGCCCGCCGTACGCGGTCCAGACGCTGCTCGACGAGCTGACGATGAACCCGGTGGTGCTGCGCGGCGGGCGTCCGGTCGAAATCGAGCCATTGAGCGACGGCGGCGAGATCGAGTTCGGCGACCCGATCGGTGCGGCCGAGACGATCTACACGCTCCACTCAGAGCTTGCCACGTTCGGGACGAGCTTCGGCGCGTCCGAGGTCAGCTTCCGGCTGTCGCTGGCGCCGAGACTCCTGGCACGGTTGCGGGAGCTCGTCGGCGCGTCGACCGACACCGTCGCCGACGCCGCTCGCGAAGCGGTGCCGCCGTCCTCGGAGACGACGTCGGTACATCTCGTCCGCGCTGTCGCGGAGGACGGCTCATCGGTCACGGTCCGCGCGCGAACCGATCACCACTTCGGCCTCGGCGGGTCGATCGTCTCGACGGCGGCTCCGATCGCGGCCGCCGTGCGGCTGCTCGGGCGCGGCTCGCTGACCGCGGTCGGGGTCGCATCCCCCCGAGCGGTGCATCGATCCCGACGAGATGTTCGCCGAGCTCGAAACGCGCGGGTGCACGTTCAGCGTTCAGCGCTGAGCCGCGGCGCGCCGGTGGCGGCTGAGCACTGCAAGATCGGCGTCGACCATCATCCGAATCAGCTGCTCGAAGTCGACCTCGGGCTGCCAGCCGAGGACCGCGCGGGCCTTGCTCGCGTCCCCGACTAGGTGTTCGACCTCGACCGGCCTCTTGAGCGATGGATCGATCACGACGCGCTGGCCGATCTCGATGCCCGCGTGGTCGAACGCGATCTCCAGGCAGTCGCGCACCGAGTGTGCCCTGCCGGTAGCGATCACGTAGTCGTCCGGCTCGTCCTGTTGGAGCATCAGCCACATCGCCTTGACGTAGTCGCCCGCGAAGCCCCAATCGCGCTCAGCATCCAGATTTCCGATCCGCAGCTCGTCTTCCAGCCCTAGCTTGATGGCCGCTGCTGTCAAGGTGATCTTGCGGGTGACGAACTCTCGGCCGCGGCGCGGGCTCTCGTGGTTGAAGAGCAAGCCACTGGTTGCATGTAGGCCGTACGACTCGCGGTAGTTGACCGTGATGAAGTGGCCATAGCACTTCGCCACACCGTACGGTGAGCGCGGGTAGAACGGCGTCTTCTCGTTCTGTGGCACCTCGCGGACCTTGCCAAACATCTCCGATGACGAGGCCTGGTAGAAGCGCGCTTCAGGCGACATTTCGCGCATTGCCTCGAGCAGGCGCGTGACGCCGACCCCGGAGAACTCGGCCGTCAGCGTCGGCTGCGCCCACGAAGCGGCGACGAACGACATCGCGGCGAGGTTGTAGATCTCGTCAGGGCGCGCTGCGCGCAAGGCGTCGACGAGCGAGCGCTGGTCGAGCAGGTCCCCTTGGTGGAGCGTGATCCGATCGCGGAGGTGCTCGATCCGCTCGAACCGCTCGGTCGAGGAGCGCCGCACCAAGCCGTGGACCTCATAACCCTCCTCGAGCAGGAAGTCCGCCAGATAGCTGCCGTCTTGACCGGTTATGCCGGTGATCAGGGCGCGGCGACTCATACCCGCACCCGCTCGATCGATCGGAGCCAGTCGACGGTTGCGGCGATCCCGTCCCGCAGGTCGATCTTCGCCTCCCAGCCAAGCAGGCGGCGTGCTTTCTCGACCGACGGCCACCGGCGCTGAACGTCGACCTCGAAGGTCGGGAGATGCTCGAGCGCGAATGCCTCGGAGGGGCGACCGCACGCGTCCCAGATCATGCGCGCGATCTCCGCGATCGTCCGCTCCTCGGACGCGGAGATGTTGAAGTCCTCGTTGTCGCCGGCGGGCGAAGCCATCGCCGTAACGATCCCGTCGGCGATGTCGTCGACGTGCGTCAGTGTGCGCGTCTGCTCGCCGGTCCCGAAGATCTGCAGCGGCGCTTGGCCGCTCAGCGCCTTGTGGATCAGGTCGGGCACCGCGTGGGCGATCCCCGGCTCGCAGGGGTCGGGCAGCTCACCCGCCCCGTACGCGTTGAACGGCCGGCAGATCGTGTACCGGAGCCCGTGCTGGTCGTGAGCGGCGCGGGCGTACACCTCGCCCGCGAGCTTCGAGAAGCCGTAGGCGGAGCGCGGCGCAGGACAGTGACGGATGTGCTCTTCGGTCGTCGGGAACTCGGTTGCGTTCTCGAACACCATCGAGCTCGACACGTACACGAATCGCTCGACCTCCTGTTCGACGGCGGCCTGCACGACGGCGCCAGTCAGCGCGTTGTTCACCTGCGTCAGCGTGTGCGGAAGCTTGTGGAAGTTTGCGATCCCGCCGACGATCGCCGCGAGGTGGATCACGTGCGAGCAGCCCGCCAGCGCCGCTGCGGTCTCGTCCGGGTCGCGGAGGTCGCCGACGGCGATCTCGCACCCCTCCCGCATCCAGTCGGCGGCGGGGCGGTGGTCCGCGACGCGCACCTCCCACTCGGGGTCGCGCAGCAGTCGTCTGACGACCGCCGAGCCGATCGTCCCGGCGCCCCCGGTTACTAGCACGCGTGACATCTACGTTGCGGTCTCGGCCGCTGGCTCGCCACGCATCGCGACCGCCTCGCGCGCATAGACGAACACCTGCCCGGTCCCGAACGAGTTCCACGGGTCGACGAGCAGGCAGTCGTCGGCCGCGATCGCGGTGATCGTCGCAAGCGTCTCGGGCCGCTCGAACTCCGAGTGGTTGGTGGCGACGACGACCGCGTCGGCCTGCGCGACCGCCTCGGACAGCGGCTGCGTCGGCGTCGCCGCATGGGGGTCACAGACCGCGACGTCGGCGAGCTCGCGCTCGAGCAGCCGGATCAGCTTAGGCGACAGCGAGTCGCGTTCGTCGTCGGTGTCACGCTTGAACGTGAGGCCGAGCACGGCGACCTCGCGGCCGTTCAGCGTTCCGAGCCGCCGCTTGAGCCCTTCCACCAAGAACAGCGGCACGGACTCGTTGACGCGCGAGACCGCCAGCAGCATTCCGGGCGAGTTCGACCGTTCCTCCGAGAAGGCGAAGTCCTTGCGCAGGCAGGTGCCGGCGGTCAGCCCCGGCATCGCGATCCCCCCGCGCGGATAGTCGCGGTTGATCAGGTCGATCACCTCGAACACATTCGCGGCGTAGCGCTCGCAGTCCATCATCAGTAGGTTCGGAAGCGCGAACGTCGTGTAGCGGAGGATGTTCGTCCAGATCTTCGCGAGCTCGGCCTGGACCGGGGTCGTCTTCACGATTGGCGCACCGAACGTCTCGAACACGGCGGCGGCGCGCTCGGTTGATGCCTTGTCGACCCCGCCGATGATGCACGGCAGCGTCGAGATCTCCGCGATGAACCGCCCAGCCGCGATCCGCTCGGGCGCGTGCGCGACGAATACGTCCTCGCCGATGCGCAGGCCGCGGCGCTTCTCGACGTAGCCGGCGATGAACTCGGTCGTCCCGGGCGCGATCGTCGAGCGGAGGATCAGCGCGTGACCCGGCCGCAGGAGCGGCAGCAGGTCGTCGACCGCGGCTCGGATCTGGCCCAGGTCGGACTCGATGTGACCGAACGACGGCGTCCCGAGCGTGATCACGATGTCGTCCGCGGCTGCCGCGTCGGCGGCGCGGTCGGCGAGGCTCAGCCGACCGCTCTGCAGTACCTCGGTGAGGAGCTCCTGCGTGCCCGCCTCGATGAACGGCATCCGGCCGGCGCGAAGCGACTCGAGCACCTCGGGGTCGTTGTCGACTCCGAGCACGCGCTCGCCGCGCTGCGCGAAGCACAGCGCCAGCGGGAGCCCGACCCGGCCGAGCCCGATGACTGATATGGAGCGCTCAGAGTGCATCGGGAGAGTGAAACGTACCGCGAGGCGGCTTCGTAGCGCTATTGGGCTCGATGCTCGATGATCCACGTTCGATGGCGCGGGCGGACCCAGGTAGAGCCGGATGACCGTCGCGTTGCGTGCCACCGGCGAGCGACGGACAGGGCGGGCGGCGTGGCCGCTGGTGCTCGTGCTATGCACGGCGAGCGCCGCGGTCGTGGTCATCCTCGGCCTGAAGCTGTCGTTCTTCAACGACGATTGGTGGTTCCTGCTGCAACGGCCCGGGCTCGAATCCCGCGGCGGTATCGACACCCTGCTGGCCCCGCACAACGGCAACATCGTGGTGCTCCTGGCGGTGCTCTACAAGCTGCTAGTCGCGGTCTTCGGCCTCGGCACGCAGCTGCCGTTCCGGCTCGTGCTGGGCATCACGATGGCGTGCCTCGGCGCGCTGGTGTTCGTACTGGTGCGCGAGCGACTCGGGGCGATCGCAGGAGTGGCGGCGGCTGCTGTGGTCCTGTTCCTCGGTCCGGCGTGGGAGATCACGCTGTTCTTCGCTTCGATTAGCCATCTCGGCTCCCTCACGCTGGGGCTGGCGGCGCTGCTCGCGTTGGAGCTCGACACGCGCAGGCGCAACGTGGCGGCCTGCGTTCTGCTCGTCTGCTCGACGCTGCTGTTCAACCTCGGCATTCCGTTCGTCGTCGGTGCAGCGATTGCGATCGCGCTGCGGCGGCGTCCCGCGCAGCTGTGGATCGCCGCGGTGCCGGCGGGATTGTTCGCTCTGTGGTGGGCCGGCTACGGTCACAAGCAGCCGTCCGGGCTGTCGCTGCGCAACGTCGTCCACCTGCCGCACTACGTGCTCGACTCGATCTCGATCGGACTGACATCGATCACGGGCCTCAATCACGGAGGGCCCGCAGCGGCTCTGAGTCGCGGCCACATACTCGCGCTGATCCTGGGGCTGGCGGTCGTCGCGTGGCTGGTGCGCGGAGGCCGTCCCCGATCCTCGTTGCTGGTGATCGCCGGCCCGGCCCTAGCTTTCTGGGTACTGACAGGGGCCGGTTACATTGTCGGCCGCGAGACGTTCGCCAGTCGCTACCAGCTGACCGACGGCGTGCTGCTGATCTTGATCGGCGCCGAGCTGCTGCGCGGGCTCACGCTCCCCCGTGCGGTGAGCGCACTGATCGCGGTCGGCGCCGCGGGCATCGTCGTCTCCAATCTGTTCGTGCTGAGCGCCGGCTACCGCTTCATGCGAACACAGGCCGGATACGCGAAGGCGGACATCGGCGCGTTGCAGCTCGCCGGTGCCCGCGCGCCGAGCGGCCTGTGGCTGCTGCAGCCGGTCGCGCGCGACAGCTTCCTGTCCGGAGTGACGGCGGGCCGCTACTTCGCCGAGACCCGTGCCCATGGCGTGCCGTCGTTTTACACGCCTGCCGAGATCGCCCGCGCGCCGGCCGCTCAGCGGCTTTCGGCCGACAGCGTGCTGGCGGCGGCCTACCGGATCGCGCCGCAGCGAATCTCCAGCGCGGGCCTGGGCACGGGCTGCCGGCGGCTGGCGGCCGGCACCGCCCCGGCGGCGCCGGAGCTGGCACTGCTGAGCGGTGCCACCGTGATCAGGGACCTGAGCGCCGCTCCGCTGGTGATCGAAGTGAGACGGTTCGCTCCGCCGGGGATGACCGTGGCGGTGGGCTTTCTCGCCGGCCGCTCCGAGGACCGGATCGTGATCCCGCGGGATGCCGTCACGCGGCCGTGGCGGCTGAGCCTCGGGAACCCCAGGCGTGCGCCCGGCGTCGAGGTCTCGGTGTGCGGGTGACGGGGGAGCTCATGGGCGTCTGGGCGACCCTGACCTCGCTTGGCCTGCTTGCTAACCCCGATCGCCGCGCCCGTACAGGAACTTCGTCAGCTTGAGCAGCAGCTCGCTGGTCCGCTTGCTGTACGGGAACATGTACAGGTCCTTCTTCATCACCCACTTGGACAGCAGGATCGTCTGGCGGTGGGTGTACTTGCGGATCCCCTCCGGTCCGTGGCGGACGCCGATGCCGGACGTCTTCCAGCCGCCCATCGGGGCCTCGAGCGCCATGTAGTTCGCTACGCAGTCGTTGATCACGACCGCGCCGGCCTGGAGCTTGCGCGCGACCGCCTCACCCTTGGCCATGTCCTTCGTGAACACCGACGCCTGCAGCCCATAGGGCGAGTCGTTCGCCATCCGGACTGCCTCGTCGGCGTCGCGGACCTTCATGATCGGCAGCGTCGGGCCGAACGTCTCCTCGGTCATGCACTCCATCGTGTGGTCGACATTCGCGAGCACGGTCGGCTCGAAGAACGTGCCCGCGGCCTGGACGCGCTTGCCACCTGAGAGGACCTTCGCGCCCTTGCTGACGGCGTCGTTGACGTGTGCCTCGACGATGTCGATCTGAGGCGGGTTGATGAACGACCCGACCTCCACCGATCCGTAACCGCCAGGGACGCCCTGGCGGAGCTTTTGCGCCCGCTCGGCGACCATCTCCGTGAAGCGGTCGTGGATCGCCTCCTCGACGTAGCAGCGCTCGACGGAGATACACGTCTGGCCCGCGTTCTGCATCGACCAGAACACGGCCGCGTTCGCGGCACGGTCGATATCGGCGTCGGCGAGCACGATCATCGGATCCTTGCCGCCGAGCTCGAGGGACACCGGCGTGAGCGTGTCGGCCGCCCGCTTCATCACGGTCTTGCCGACCTCGGTCGAGCCGGTGAACATCACCATGTCCGCGTGGTCGACCAGGTACTCACCGATCGCGCCGCGGCCTACGAGCACTTGGAACACGTTCTCGGGAATCCCGCACTCCTTCAGACCCTCCTCCATCAGGATCGAGGTCAGCGGCGTGACGCTCGACGGCTTGAGGATCACAGTGTTGCCCGCGGATAGGGCGGGGAACACGTCGCCGATGTTGTTCGCCAGCGGGTAGTTCCACGGTCCGATGATCGCCGCCACGCCCATCGGCTCGTACCGGACGAGCGTCTTGCGACCGAGCAGGAACGGGGAGGAGGTCTTGACCTTCTCGTCCTTCAGGTACTTGGCGCCGTTCTTGGCCCAGAACCCCGCCGACGCCACGACCAAGCTCAGCTCGATCGTGACGTCCTCGCGGGTCTTGCCCGACTCGGACATCTCGGTGTCAAGGATCCGTTCGGCGTTGTCGCACATCCACTTCTGGAAGCGGCTCAGGACCTTTGCCCGTTCGGCGAATCCAGCCGCGTGCCACGCCGGCTGCGCCTGGCGGGCGCGGTCGGCCATCGCGGCGACGTCCTCCGGCGTTGCCGCCGGAAGCGTCGCCACAACCTGACCGGTCGCCGGGTTCTCGACGGCGATCGAGTCCTCGCCGCCCTTGCCGTTGACAGCTTGCTGCTCGATCGTCGTCGCCATGGCTATGCCGCCTTCCGGTAGATGCTCACGACGGCGGCGCCGCCGAGGCCGATGTTGTGCTGCAGCGCAACCTGGACGTTATCGACCTGGCGCTTCTCGGCCTTGCCTCGCAGCTGCCAGTTGAGCTCCGAGCACTGCGCCAGACCGGTGGCGCCGAGCGGGTGGCCCTTCGAGATCAGGCCGCCGGACGGGTTGACGACCGGACCGTCACCCCCGTACGTGGTCGCCTGCTTCTCGACGAGCTCGTGGCCGTGGCCCTCTTCGGCCAGCCCCAATGCTTCGTACGTGATCAGCTCGTTCGCGCTGAAGCAGTCGTGCAGCTCGATCACCTGGACGTCCTCGGGGCCGACCTGGGCCTCCTCGTAGGCGAGCTCCGCGGCCTTCTTCGACATGTCGTAGCCGACGATCTTGATGCAGTCGGCGTTCTCGTCGAACGTGGATGTGAGATCAGTGACCATCGCCTGGCCGGCGATCTCGACCGCTTGATCCCACAGGCCGTGTTCATCGACGAACCGCTCGGACGCGACGATCACGGCGCCGGCGCCGTCGGACGTCGGCGAGCACTGAAGCTTTGTCAGCGGGTCGTGGATCATCTTCGCGTCCTTGATGTCCTGGAGCGAGTACTCGGTCTGGAACTGCGCGTACGGGTTGTTGACCGAGTGCTTGTGGTTCTTCCACCCGATCCACGCGTAGTGCTCGGGCTTGGAGCCGTACTTCTCCATGTGATCGCGGCCCGCGTTGCCGAACATCTGCGGCGCGAACGGCGAGGTCTCGGGATCGCGGATCTGGAACATGCGCATCATGTGCTTGTCCATCGCCGGCGTGCGGTCGGTGTACTTCATCCCGAGCGAGCCCATCTCCATCTTCTCGAACCCGATCGCCAGCCCGCAGTCGATCAGCCCGCCCTTGACCGCCTGGCGCGCGAGGAACAGCGCGCTCGAGCCGGTGGAGCAGTTGTTGTTGACGTTCAGCACCGGAATCCCGGTCAGCCCGAGCTCGTAGATCGCGCGTTGGCCGTAGGTCGAGTCGCCGTACACGTAGCCGGCGAACGCCTGCTCGATCGAGTCGTAAGGGATGCCCGCATCGGCGAGCGCCTTCTCGCCGGCCTCCTTGGCCCAGTCGGGGTAGTCGCCCTCCTTCGTGCCTGGCTTGTCGAACTTCGTCATCCCGACACCGATCACGTAGGTCTTGTTGCTCATTGTCGGATCTCCTGAATCGCTGGTAGCACTTCGTTTATGAGCTGCAGAAAGGTCTCGGTGAGCATCGTGTGCAGCTGCTCACGGGACAGTCGCTCGCGCGCGAGCCACTCGATCGACGCCGCCTCGGCAAAGCCGGAGTAGGAGCGAATCAGGGCTCTCAGCGCCGGCGGCGCGGTTGCCGCTTCGTAGGTCTGGAGCGCCTCGATCAGCCGATCGGCGGCCTGCTCGCGCGCCTCCTCGAGGATCGCTTCGAGCTCCGGGTCCCGCGCGCCGAGCCCGCGCGCCGCGTTGGCGGCCAGCCAAGTGCCGCGGTTGCGCTCGAGCATCGTCAGCCACCGGTCGACGCTCTCGTCGATGACGCGCTCGAGCCCACGGCCCGGGCGCCTCGAGCGGCACCGGGTTACTCGGCATCCGCATCAGCTCGCGCACGACCTCGAGATAGAGATCGCGCTTGGTCCCGAAGTAGTGGTGCAACAGGCCCCGTGCGACGCCCGCCGCGTTGGCGATGTCGGTCGTCGAGACTGCGTCGTAGCTCCGCTCCGAAAACAGCCGGCGCGCGCACGCGAGGATCTGCCTGCGTCGCTCGTCGTGGTCGAGGCGCTGCCAGCGGGGAGCCGGAACCGTAGACATCGCCGGCTCAGGCTAGCAGAAATTGGCACAGTGCCAATAAGGGTTGGCTTGCTATGAACTTCGTGTGGAGACGCGTCCCCTGGGTGATTCCGGCCTGTCGGTCTCGATCGTCGGCCTCGGCTGCAACAACTTCGGACGCCGGGTCGAGCTCGACGGCACACACGCGGTCGTCGACGCGGCGCTCGATCAAGGCGTGACGTTCTTCGACACCGCCGACATCTACGGCGGTTCCGGGCGCAGCGAGGAGCTGCTCGGTGAGGTGTTGCAGGGACGGCGCGACGAAGTGGTGCTGGCGACCAAGTTCGGGATGGATATGCACGACGGGGCCACGCGTCGCGGCTCGCGTGACTACGTACTGCGCGCGGCTGAAGCCTCGCTGCGGCGGCTCCGGACCGACGTGATCGACTACTACTGGTTCCACCAGCCCGACCCTGAGACGCCGGTCGCGGAGACGCTGTCGGCGCTCGACGAGCTCGTCCGTGCGGGGAAGGTGCGGGCGATCGGGGCCTCCAACTTTGACGTTTCGCAGATCGAGGAGGCGGACGCGGTCGCGCGCGAGCGCGGCTTGACCCGGTTCACCGCGATCCAGAACCAGTACAGCCTGCTGTCGCGGGAGGCCGAGCGCGACGTGCTACCGGCTTGCGAGCGTCTCGGGCTCGGGTTCGTCCCCTACTTCCCGCTCGCGTCCGGGCTGCTGACAGGCAAGTACCGGCGGGGCGAGGACGGCCCTGCCGGCGCGCGGCTGAGCGGCCGCGAGCAGGTCGCTACGGACGAGCAGTTCGCGGTGCTCGAGGGTCTGGGTCGGTTCGCGGATGAACGCGGACTGACGATGGTGCAGGTCGCGATCGGCGCATTGCTCGCGCGGCCGGTCGTATCGTCGGTCATCGCCGGCGCTACTAAGCCGGAGCAGGTTCGAGGGAACGCCGCCGCCGCCGTGTGGACGGCGAGCGCGAGGACCTGATCCGCGCTCGAGTCGATCCTGGCTCAGCTGACCGGCCGGGGACGGCGCCCGGTGATCGACACCGCCCGCCGGCCGGACGCGATTACGAGGTCATGCCGGTGAACTGGCCACCGGTGATGTTCAGCACCTGGCCTGAGACGAAGTTCGCCCACGGCGAGCAGAGGAAGAACACGCCGCCGGCGGCTTCCTCCGGGGTGCCGGGACGGCCGAGCGGGATCAGCATCGCGGCCATCCCGCGGAGCTGATCCGGGATCCCGAGCTGAACCTTCTCGCCGCCGATCTCCATCGTGTTCGACTCTTCCTTGGACGCCGTCAGGCGGGTCTCGATGTAGCCGAACGCGACCGCGTTGACGTTGATCTTGAACTGGCCCCACTCCTTGGCGAGCGTCTTCGTGAGGCCGACGACGGCCGACTTGCCGCTCGAGTAGTTGGCCTGGCCGGCGTTGCCCATCGTCCCCGAGATCGACGAGACGTTCACAATCTTGCGGAATACCTCGCGCCCCTCTTCCTTCTCTTTCTTGGCGGGCTCACGCATGTGGGGAGCGACGGCGCGGCACATGCGGAACGGCACGATCGAGTGGATGTCGAGCATCCGCTGGAACCACTCGTCGCTCATCTTGTGGATCGGGGCGTCGAGCGTGTAACCGGCATTGTTGACGAGGATGTCGACCTGTCCCCACTCGTCGATCACCTTCTGGACGAGTTCGTCGGGCACGCCTGGCTTCGTCAGGTCGCCGGCGTAGACGAGCGTGTCGCCCTGGATCTCGGACGCGGTCTGCTCGGCGACGTCGCCGTCGAGATCGTTGATCAAAACCTTCGCGCCCTGAGAGGCGAGCAGCTCGGCCGTGGCCCGGCCGATTCCGCGAGCGGAGCCGGTCACGATCGCGACCTTGCCGTCGAGAACTGTCATAGGTACTGCCTTTCGGTCGTTTGAGCGGGGGATATTGGCAGCCTGTCAACGACTTCGGCATATAGAGTCACGGCCCGATGAATGCGAAGGAGTGGATCTCTGCGTACGCGGAGCGGCTCGGAGTGCCGCCGCCGACCGCGGCCGAGTTCTCGACGCTGCTCGACGTTGCCGGCGAGGCGGCACACTCGTCCGATCGAGTCGCGGCGCCTGTCGCGTGCTGGGTGGCGGCGCAGGCCGGCATCTCTCCAGAGGAAGCGCTGCGGGTCGCGCGGGAGATCTCCGGCGATGGCTGAGCGCGAATACGACGTCGTGGTGTTCGGCGCGACCGGCTTCACCGGTCAGCTGACCGCCGAGTATCTGGCTCGGGCGGCGGGCAGCGAGACGCGCGGGGCACTCGCGGGGCGGAACCTGGAGAAGCTCGAGGGCGTGCGCACGCGGCTCGCCGAGATCAACGTCGCCTGTGCGAAGCTGCCCCTGCTCCAGGCAGACGTGAACGATCCCGATTCGCTGCGCGCGGTGGCCGAGTCGACGAAGGTCGTGATCACCACGGTCGGCCCCTACATCCACTACGGCGAGCCGCTCGTGAAGGCCTGCGCGGAGGCTGGCACGGACTACGTGGACCTCACGGGGGAACCCGAGTTCGTCGATCTGATGTGGCTGCGCTACCACGCCATCGCGGAGGCGTCGGGCGCCCGACTTGTCCACTCGTGCGGGTTCGACTCGATCCCCTACGACCTCGGAACGCTGTTCACCGTGGAGCATCTGCCAGAGGGTGAGCCGCTGACCGTCAACTGCTACGTGCGAGTCGGCGCGAAGTTCTCGGGCGGCACGTACCACTCGGCGATCAACGCGATGGCGCGCCTGCGCCACGCGGCGCGGAACGCCTCGCAGCGCAAGCGGCTCGAGCCGCGTCCCGACGGGCGGCGCATTCGCGGGGTCGCTGGCCGGCCGCGTCATTCGACCGAGGCCGGCGGTTGGATCGTCCCGTTCCCGTCGATCGATCCGCAGACCGTGCTGCGCTCGGCGCGCGCGCTCGACCGTTACGGGCCCGAGTTCACGTACGGCCACTACATCGTGTTCAAGCGCGCGCTGACCGTGGCGGCGCTGGCCGGCGGCGCCGGCGCCGGAATCGCGCTTGCGCAGCTGCCGCCGGCGCGCGATTTGATGCTGAAGTTCAAGGACCCGGGTGATGGCCCCTCCGAGGAAGAGCGCGAACGGGCGTGGTTCAACGTAAAGCTCGTCGGGGAGGGCGGCGGCCGCCGGGTCGTGACCGAGGTCAGCGGCGGCGACCCCGGCTATGGCGAGACCTCGAAGATGCTCGCGGAGTCAGCGCTGTGCCTGGCGCACGACGATCTGCCCTCGACCGCCGGGCAAGTGACGCCGGCGGTCGCGATGGGTCAGGCGCTGATCGATCGCCTGATCGCGGCCGGGATGACGTTCCGAGTCACCGAGGAGAGCTGACGGTGACGATCGCCGCCGGGGAGGCCGTCGACGTCATCAATGGCGCCTTCGGGCGTCACCCCGGATTCAGGGCACTGCACGCGAAGGGAACGCTGTGCAGAGGGACGTTCACGCCGACCCCGGAAGCGGTCGAGCTGACGCGCGCGGTTGCTTTGCGCTCCGGGCCACTCGACGCGACGTTCCGGTTCTCGAACGGCTCGGGCAACCCCTCGGACCCCGATTGGCGCCCTGACCCGCGCGGTCTCGCCGCGAAGATCTACCTCCCCGACGGTGGCCGGTTCGACCTTGTGTGCGTATCGACCCCGCGGTTCCCGGTGTCGACGCCGCAGGGATTCATCGACCTCGTGCGCGCGCAGGGCGCCGGCCCCGCGGCGGCGTTCAAGCTTCCGCTCGTGCTCGCCCGCCATCGCGAGGCGCTTCGCGCGCTTCCGGCAGCCGCGTCCTCATTGCGGCCGCCCGCTTCGTACGCGGTGATTCCGTACCACGGCATCCACGCGTTCAAATGGATCGATGCGCAGGGCGGCTCGCGGTTCGTGCGGTATCGGTTGGACCCGGAGGCCGCGCCGGAGACGATCGCACCGTGGGCGGCGCGTCGGCGCGGTGCCGACTATCTGCAGGAGGACCTCCGCTCGCGGTTCCCGGTGAGGTTCAAGCTCTCCGTCCAGATCGCGATCCCCGGGGACCCGATCGACGATCCGAGCGCACCCTGGCCGGCGGCGCGAAGGACCGTGCAGGTCGGCTCGTATGAGATCACCGGGCTCGAGACCGAGCGCGAGACCGGGGGAGACGTGCTCGTGTTCGACCCCACGCGGGTGATCGACGGGATCGAGCTCTCCGACGATCCGGTGCTCCGCTTCCGGCACGCGGCGTACTCGGAGTCCGTCGCGCGGCGGATGCGCTGATGCCCTCGAGCTGGACCGCAGCCGACCTGCCCGACCTCGGAGGTCGCGTCGCGGTCGTGACCGGAGCGAACAGCGGGATCGGGCTGATCGCGGCGCGGGAGCTGACCCGGGCCGGGGCGTCGGTGGTGCTCGCGTGCCGGAACATCGGCAAAGGGGGAGGAGGCGCTCGCGTCGATCAAGGCCTCGGTGCCCGCCGCCTCTGCTGAGCTCGCCCAGCTGGATCTCGGCTCGCTGGCGTCGGTACGGGAGTTTTCGGCGGGCTTCGCCGACTCACACGAGCGCCTCGATCTGCTCGTCAACAACGCCGGCGTGATGGCGCCGCCGCGGCGGCTGACCGCCGACGGATTCGAGAGCCAGATCGGCACCAACCACCTCGGCCACTTCGCGTTGACGGGCTTGCTGCTCGGGTCGCTGCGTGCCGCCGAGGCGCCCCGGGTCGTGACCGTGTCGAGCGATGCGCACCGCTTCGGCCGGATCAGGTTCGAGAACTTGCAGGGCGAGCGCCACTACAACAACTGGCTCGCGTACAGCCAATCGAAGCTCGCCAACCTGCTGTTCGCGTTCGAGCTGCAGCGGCGCGCGGTCGCCGCCGGGTCGAATCTGCTGAGCGTCGCGGCTCATCCGGGATACGCGGCGACGAACCTCCAGTCCGCGGGCCCGGCCGGGCGGTTCGAGCGGCTGACGATGGTCGTCACGAACAAGCTGGTCGCCCAGAGCGCCGAGATGGGGGCGCTGCCGACGCTTGTACGCGGCGGTGGCCGAGCTGCCGGGCGGGTCGTTCGTTGGCCCGAACGGGTTCATGGGGCTGCGCGGCCATCCCCATCTCGTGACCGCGAGCGCGGCGGGCGTATGACGAGGACGACGCACGCCGGCTGTGGTCGGTGTCCGAGGAGCTGACCGGGATCCGCTACGAGTTCGGCGCGATCACGACCGCGTGACGGACGCGTGATGGATCTGCGAGCGGACGGGGCGGCGGCGCTCGAGTGGGCGGCGTCGTATCTGGAGCGCGTCAGCTCCCTGCCGGTGCTCGCGCAGGTCGCCCCGGGTTCGATTCGCGACGCGCTGCCTGAGCGTGCGCCCGAGCACGGCGAGCCGTTCTCAGCAGTCCTTGCGAGACATCGACGAGGTCCTGCTGCCCGGGATCACCCACTGGCAGCACCCGCGGTACTTCGCCTACTTCGCGACGTCGTCCTCTGAGCCCGCGATCCTCGCGGAGATGCTGGCGGCAGCCTTGAACTCGGTCGCGATCCTGTGGCGGACCGCGCCGGCGTCGACAGAGCTCGAGGGGGTCGTACTCGACTGGGTCGCGGACCTGCTGGGGCTGCCCGAGGGGTGGCACGGCCACATCGAGGACACGGCATCGACCTCGACGCTAGCCGCGCTCACTGCGGCCCGCGAGGCGACGGGCCGGTCGGTCGTGGTGTGCTCGGAGCAGGCGCACTCGTCCGTCGACAAGGCGGCGCGGATCCTGGGGATGGAATTGCGCAAGGTGCCGACGGACGACGTGTTTGCGCTCGATCCTTCGTTGCTGGGGGACGTGAGCGACGCGGCGGCGGTTGTCGCGACGGTCGGGACGACGGCCTCGACGGCGGTCGATCCGGTGCCGACGATCGCAGACGCGTGCGCGGCAGCCGGGACGTGGTTGCACGTCGATGCCGCCTACGCCGGCGCGGCGATGGTCTGCCCCGAGTTCCGGTGGGCGTTCGAGGGCGTCTCGCGGGCTGACTCGGTGGTCGTCAACGCACATAAGTGGATGCTGACGCCGACGGACTGCTCGCTCCTGTGGTGCTCGCGTCCGGCGGACCTGCGGGCAGCGTTCAGTCTCGTGCCGGAATATCTGCGCACCCCGGACGCCGAGGATGCACTGTCGCTGAGCGAGTACGGGCCGGCGCTTGGGCGGCGGTTCCGGTCGCTGAAGCTGTGGGCGGTTCTGCGCTGCTTCGGGCGAGAAGGGCTCCAGGAGCACGTCCGCTCGGGGGTGCGGTTGGCGGAGTCGTTCGAGCAGTGGGTGGCCGCCGCGCCGGGCTGGGAGCTGTGCGCGCCGCGCGAGTTCTCGGTCGTGTGCTTTCGGCTGGCCGGCGATGACTCGATCAATCAGGCACTGGTGGAGCGCGTCAACGCATCCGGGGAGGTATTCATCTCGCATGCCGTGCTCGCGGGCCGATACGTGCTGCGCCTGGCGGTCGGGCAGATGCGGACCACCGAGGCCGACGTCGCCCGGGCGTGGGATGTCCTCAGGCGGGAGGCCGAGTCGCTATCGTGCCCGCGATGATCCGGGCGCTGCGGGGACGGCTGTGCTTGAGTTCGCTGCTCATGGCGGCGGTGATCGCCGGCTGCGGCGGGTCGAGCTCGAATAGCGAGCGGACCCAGCTCATCAACAAGCTCAACTCGCAACTGGGCACCTCGAGCCTCCCGCCCGGGCTGGGGACGTGCATCGTCCAGAAGGCGCGCGGGCTCCCTATCGGTCAGCTCCGATCGGTCGCGAACTCCGGGTCAAACCCGTCCGCGTCGGTCAAGCAGGTCGGGCTCCGCCTGGTTTCGGAGTGCATGCAGCAAGGGCCCGGCCTGACCGCCATGCACCAGCTGATCGTGAAGACATTCGAGCAGGCAGGCGGCTCGAACCTGCCCGCGGCGTTTAGGACGTGTTTCGAGCAGAAGGCCAACGCCACGACGGCCGGCCAGCTGGACCAGCTGCTGTCGGTCTATGCCTCACAGGGGTCGGCGGCGGCGCAGACCCAGAGCATCGCGCTCGGGCGGCAGCTCGGAGCGGAGTGCCTGTCCGAGCCAACCGTCGTGAGCGGCCTGCGGGCGAGCTTCCTCGCGCCGCTGAAGGCGAGCTTCCAGACGGCCCACTACTCGGCCGCGTTCAAGAAGTGCGTGCTCGGAAGGCTCGGGAAGGTCTCCGCGGCGCAACTCGAGCAGTTCGCGCTCAATCCCTCGTCCGCGCATTCGCTCGGCTACCAGTTCGGGCGCAACGCCGCAAAGGCGTGCATCGCCTCGGGCGCCAAGCCGTAGCGCTGGGCTGGGGTCTCGCGGCGCTCGCCGTCGGCGCGCCGGCGGCGCCGGCGGTTCCCGCGATCCCGATTCCATCGGTGGGGTTGCCGCCGGCGTCGCCGTTCGTCGGCTCGGCCGCTCCCCCGGCGCCGATCCTCGGCACGTTCGCGCCACCACAGAACCCGTTCATGGCAGCGAACGGCTCCTCGGAGATCCACAACGACGGCTGGCAGACCGACGCATACCGCTGGGACGGGCCGCTTGGCCGCGGACTGGAGACCGCGTCGGCGTACCTGCCGCCGGCCCGCGATTGCGGCTCTGTGACGTTCGACAGCCGCGGGCGCGTGATCTCGATCTGCATCGGGACGACCGGCCCCGAGCTGTACATGTTCGACCCGGGCTCGCTCGCGACGCTCGCGACGTTCCCGCTGCCGCCCCGGACGGCCGAGGACGTCTCGCTCAACCCCAACTTGTTCCAGGACTTCTCCGGCGGCGGGTACTTCTACCTCGATCGCGCCGGCGATGTCGTAACCGGCACCACGACACGGCACATCTACGTGATCGGCTCGGCGGGCGACGGCTTCCGGCTGCTTCACGACTATGACCTCAGCGCCGTATTGCACCCCGACGAGGAGATCACCTCGCAACTTCCCGACTCGCACGGCCTGTTGTGGTTCACCGCGCGCCGCGACGGCGTCGTCGGGACGTTGAACTTCGCGACCGGCGCTGTGCACGTGGCCCGGCTGGGGAAGGGGAACGTCGGCGAGATCACCAAGTCGCTGGCCGTCGATGGCGCCGGCGGCGTCTACATCCCTACTAACCAGCGGCTCTACCGGTTCGTCGCCGGGGCCGGCGGCGCGCCGCGGATCAGCTGGAGCGCGCCGTATCCCAACACGGGGGTGGCGAAGGTCGGCCAGCTCGACGCCGGCACCGGCACCACGCCCGTGATCTCCGGTCCGTACGTGGCGATCAACGACAACGCCGACCCGATGGACGTGGTCATCTACAGGACCGCCGTGCACCCGACCCGCGTGGTGAAGGTTGGCCGCCGCCACCGGCGCCGGCGCCGGCGCGTGCCGCTCGGGCGGACCGTCTGCCGCGTGCCGGTGTTCACGCGCGGGGCGAGCGCCGACGAGAACGCGCTGATCGCCGCGGGGCGCTCGTTCGTGATCGAGAACAACTCCGGATACTCGAGCCCGCTGTCGACATCGGCGGGCTCGCTGACCGCGCCCGGGTTCGCGCGGATCGAGGTCGCGCCGAATGGTCTCAGCTGCCGGCTCGTGTGGACGAACACGTCGGTGCGCGCGCCGTCGGTCGTGTCGAAGCTGTCGCTGTCGGACGGCCTGATCTACACGTACACGATCGAGCCGGGACTGACCGATCCGTGGTACTGGACCGCGATCTCGTTCGCGACCGGACGTGTGGTGTGGAAGCGTTACGCCGGCGACGGGGCCCTGTGGAACAACAACTACGCCGGGATCTCGATCTCACCGCGCGGCGTCGCCTACCTCGGGGTCTTGGGCGGATTAATTTCGCTTCGCGACACATAGATGGCACGTTTGTGTCTTGAGTCGTTACAGCGATCGGCCGCCACGATGGGGACTGATGGATCAGCGACTCATACTTGTTCCCGGGGCCTCGGGAAGAACTGTGCGTCGCTGAGTTCGCGGCGGCGCATCATCGCGTTGTAACGGCCTCAGAGTTGCGGGAGCTCGGCGTCTCGTCCAGCACCGTGGGCCGTGTGGGTGGCGCTCGGTCGGCTGCGGGCGGAGCACCGTGGCGTGTTCGTCTACGGCGGCGGCCAGCTTTCCCAAGTCGGCCGTTTTTACGCCGCGCTGTGCGCGATCGGCGAAGACGCCGTCCTGAGCCACATCACGGCAGCGGTACACCACCGGTTCTGGCCGTTCGATGAGCCCGACGCTCATCCACGTGACGGTCCCGCGGCGTATCGCGTCGCGGGACGGGATACGTGTGCACTCCGTGAGCGAGCTCGCGAAAGAGTCCGTCACGATCTGGAAGGGTCTGCGCGTCACCACGCCGGCGCGGACCGCGATCGATCTCGCCGGCGAGCCGATCACCGACTACCAATTCGGCCGCAGCGTGCACGAGGCGCAGGTGCAACGGATCCTGCGGATCCCACAACTCGAGGCGGAGCTGCAGCGGATGCCGGCGCGGTTCAAGGGCCGCAAGCGGCTCACAGCCGAAATCGATCTGGGCCCGACGCGCACGCGGTCGGGCTTCGAGGAGTGGGGCGGGGCGCTGCTCCGCCGCAGACAGCTTTCCGCCGTTCGAGACCAACGCGCACCCGCCGAACACGCCGGCGTGGGTCGAGGTCGACGTCTACTTCCGCCGGCAGCGGCTCGCGATCGAGCTCGACGGCGACCGAGTACCACCGGACGAGCGTGGCGGCGGCCGCAGGATGCGAAGAAGCGAAAGCTCGTGCGGGACGGCGGGACCGAGGTGCTGGTGCTGACCGACGAGGATGGGCGCCCGGACCGTGAGGAGCAGACCGTCGCGAAGATCTGGGCAGCTCTCGAAGACGCCGCTACTTGAGCTCGGCTGAGGTCTTGCCGAGCAGCTGGCGGGCGACGATCAGCAGCTGGATCTGCTGCGTGCCCTCGAACAGGTCGAGGATCTTCGCATCGCGGGCCCACTTCTCGAGCAGCTCACTCTCGCCGTAGCCGATCGAGCCGCAAAGCGCCACGCATCGCAGCGCGACATCGGTCCCGACGCGACCCGCCTTCGCCTTCGCCATCGAGGCCTGAAGCGAGTTGGGCTTCTTGTTGTCGGCCATCCACGCCGCCTGCAGCGTCAGCAGCCGGGCGGCCTCCCAGTCGGACTCCATCGAGATGAACTCCGCGGCCGCAGCGGACTGGGAGTGCGCCGGCGCGTCGTAATCGATCTCAACACCGGCGGCGGACAGCAGCTCCCGGGTCCGCTCCAGACAGGCGCGCGCGACCCCGACAGCCATCCCCGCCACCAGCGGTCGGGTGTTATCGAACGTCTGCATCACGCCGGCGAACCCCTCGCGCGCGGTCTGGATCTCCGGCGAGCCGAGCAGGTTCTCCTTCGGGACGCGGCAGTCCTCGAGCACGAAGTTGGCGGTGTCCGAGGCGCGGATCCCGAGCTTGTGCTCCAACCGATCCAGTTTCAGCCCCGGATTCGAGCGCTCGACGACGAACGACTTGATCGCGCCGCGCCCGGCGCTGCGATCCAACGTCGCCCATACGACCACAAGCTCGGCGCGGTCACCCGAGGTGACGAAGATCTTCTCGCCGTTCAGCACGTACTCGCCCGTCTCTTCGTCAAGAACCGCGGTGGTGCGGATCGAAGCGGAGTCCGAGCCGGCCTCAGGCTCGGTGATCGCCATCGCGGCCCACTTGCCGCCGAACCGCTTGAGCTGCTCCTCGTCGGCGACCGCCGCGATCGCGGCCTGGCCGAGACCCTGCCGCGGCATCGTCAGCAGCAGGCCGACGTCGCCCCAGCACAGCTCGATCAGCCCGAGCAGCGAGGCCAGATTCGAGCCGTTGCGGTTGTCTGATTCGGCTTTCTCCGAGGAACCGCCGCCGACCGTTCCCGCGCCGGCGCCGCCGAGCGCGCCGGACTCGTTCATGCCGTCGATCACCGCCGCGAGCATGTCCAGCTCTTTCGGATACGTGTGCTCGGCCTGGTCGTACTTGCGCGAGTTCTTGCGGAAGACCTCCTGCGCCACCTGGTTCGACTGGGTGACGAGCATCTCGAACTTCTTGGGGATTTCAAGGTTGATCGCCATGAGAGCTAGACCACCAGTACGCCTTCCATCAGACCCGCTGCGCGGAGGTCGCGGTACCACCGCTCGACCGGGTGCTCCTTGACATATCCATGACCGCCGAGCATCTGCACGCCGTCGGAGCCGATCTGCATGCCGCGCTCGGCGCACAGGCGGCGGGCGAGCGTCGCCTCGCGCGCGAACGGGAGCCCCGCGTCAGCGCGCGCAGCGGCGCGCAACGTCGCCAGCCGCATCCCGTCGAGCTCGATCGCGATGTTCGAGACCGTGAACGCGACGCCCTGGCGGTTCGAGATCGGCTCTCCGAACGCGGTCCGGTCCTTGACGTACGGGATCACGTAGTCGAGCACGGCACGGCCGCAGCCGATCGCCAGCGAGCACCAGCCGATCCGCGACAGCGAGATGGTCTGCGCGTAGACATCTGGGTCGGCGTCGCCGAGCAGTGCGCCAGCGGGCAGCTTCACGTCCTCCAACGTCACGGTCCCGGTGGCGGCGGCGCGGACGCCCATCGCGGGCTCGGGCGCGATGCTGATTCCGTCGTACTTGGACTCGACGATGAACAGGGCGGGGGCGCCGTCGAGGGCGGCAGCGACGACGAACAGCTCGGCATCGGCCGCGCGCGGCACGAGCGACTTCAAGCCGTCGAGCACGAAGCCGCCGTCGGAGCCGCGGCGAGCGACCGTCGACAGCTGAAACGGGTTGAACAGCGCGCGCGGCTCGAGCACGGCCACGGCGGCCGCCGGAGGCGCATCCCCCACGAACGAAGGCAGGTACGTCGCCTGCTGGTCGGCATCGCCCCACAGACCGAGCGCGGTGGACACGCCGGCGGGCGCCAGGCACGCCACGGCGATCCCCATGTCGCCCTGCGCGAGCGCCTCTCCGAGCAGCGCGGCAGTTACGGCCGAGCGCTGCGACACCGCGCCGCCGAGCTCCTCCGGCACGCCGACCATCGTCAGACCGAGCTCGGCGCTCTGGGCGAGCAGCTCTGCAGGGGCGGCGCACGCCTCGTCGGCCGCCTGCGCCACGGGCCTCAGCTCCGCCAGGGCGAAGTCGCGGACGGCATCGCGGAGCATCTGCTGTTCGTCGTCGGGGCGCAGGTCGAACAGCCCGGAGCCTCCGGATCGGGGCTGACGCGCGGGGCGCGCCAGCCGCGTGGCGGCGGCGAACGTCCTGCCCGCGCTCGCCGCGGTGCGCGCGCCGGTCTTCGAGGCGCCGTGGAGGAAACGCTCGGCGGGGTCGCGGAGACCGAACCGGTCGATCACGGAGGAGGAGGCGAACCGGTTCAGTGCGCGCAGACCGACCACCATGCTCCGCTCGGCCAAGTTCTTGTCGTTATTTGTTGTCACGTCGTTCGGTGTCATGCTCCCCGGCGGATGTATACCGCAAACGACCGACTTATGCCGGGCTTACTCTGAACGCGTCATCCTCAGTCGTAAATGCGCGTACTCGTAGTCGAAGACGAGCGTCGTCTCGCTGATGCGATTGCGCGCGGCCTGCGCCGGGAGGGGATGGCGGTCGACCTGGCGCCGGACGGGTCCGACGCGCTCTACAAGACGAGGATCGTCCGCTATGACGTGCTCGTGCTCGACCGCGACCTGCCCGGGGTCCATGGCGACGAGGTCTGCCGGACGGTCCGCGGCGAACGGCCCGAGACAGGGATCCTGATGCTGACCGCCGCCGGCGCGCTCGAGGACGTGGTCGAGGGGCTCGCGCTCGGCGCCGACGACTATCTCGCGAAGCCGTTCCGATTCGCCGAGCTGGTCGCGCGGATCCACGCGCTCGCGCGACGGGCGACGCCGAGCCGGCCCGCCGGTGCTGCGCCACAAGGACATGGAGCTGGATCCCGCCCGCCGGAGGCTGACGCGCGGTGGAACGGAAATCGACCTGGCGCGCAAGGAGTTCGCGGTGCTCGAGGTGCTGATGGGGGCCGAGGGGGCTACCGTGTCGGCTGAGGAGTTGCTCGAGCGCGTGTGGGACGAGCACACCGACCCCTTCACCAACGTGGTGCGGATGACGATCATGACGCTGCGGCGCAAGCTGGGCGAGCCGGTGGCGATCGAGACCGTGATCGGCGTCGGCTACAGGATGGCGTGATGCGCCGACCGAGCGCTGTGGGTGCCGCGAAGGTGGGCCGGCCGCGCGAGGATCACCGGCCCGTCGCCCACGATCCGGCTGCGGTTGACCGTGCTGTACGGAGTCGTGTTCCTGATCACCGGCGCCGTGCTGCTGACGATCGGGTATCTGCTCGTGCGGTCAAACCTGCAGGGACGCCACGCGCTTCGCGCCGAGGTGCTCAGAGACCTCGGGATCACGTCGCCTCCGGCGGGCAGGCTCTTCGGATTCACGCCAGGATCCCAGTTCGCGCAGGTCGCGCACGCGGTGCAAGCCCAGGTCACCAACGATGCGCTCCACAGGCTTGTGATCGAGTACCTGTTCGCGCTCGGCGTGATGACGATGATCGCGGTCGGCACGGGATGGCTGCTGGCCGGCCGCGTGTTGCGCCCGCTTCGTGACATCACCGCGGCGGCGCGGCGCGTGTCCGGCGAGAACCTCGGCGAGCGGATCGCCCTGACGGGTCCGTCCGACGAGCTGAAGGAGCTCGCCGACACCTTCGACGGGATGCTTGGCCGACTCGATGCGGCGTTCGCGAGCCAGCGCCACTTCGTCGCCAACGCTTCGCACGAGCTGCGGACGCCGCTTGCGATCATGCGCACGGAGGTCGATGTCGCGCTCGCCGACCCGGACGCCAACCCGCACGAGCTGCGGGCGATGGGCGAGGGGGTGCGCGAGACGATCGACCGGACCGAGCGGCTGATCGAGAGCCTGCTCGTGCTGGCGCGCAGCGAGGCTGCGACCGGCCACGACGAGCCCGTAGATCTCGCGGCGCTCGCGGCCGACTGCATCACCGATCTCCATGCTCGTGCCGAGGAGTACCGGATCGCGATCCTGGCGGAGCTCGAGCCGGCGTGGACACGCGGGGAGCCGGGGCTGCTCGAGCGGATGATCGCCAACCTGGTCGACAACGGGATCCGCCACAACGTGCCGGGCGGACATCTGGAGATCCGCTCGGGCGTGCGCGATGGCCAAGTGACGCTGGCGGTCGCGAACGGCGGCCCGGTGATCCCGCGGGACGAAGCCGAGCACCTGCTCGAGCCGTTCCGCCGTCTCGAACGCACGGCCGGCGGGGTCGGGCTCGGCCTTTCGATCGTCCGGTCCGTCGTGCATGCTCACGGGGGGACAATCGACGTGATCGCCCCCGAAACGGGCGGTCTCGAGTTGCGGATCACGCTTCCGCGGTCACAGCCGGATAACAGCAATGTTGTGCTTGCATCAACGTCGGCCTCACTTACGCCAAGCTGACGAGCCTGGCGATACAACGGCCCGACACCACTTCCAGGAGTTCACATCAGGATGCATTCCTTTGCGATGCCGCCGCTCGGCCGTCGCGCGATCGTGGGCGGGTTGCTCGTCGTTGTGATCGCGATCGGCCTCAGCGCGTGCGGGTCTTCAGCCAATACTTCTTCCGCGTCAGCCTCAAGCTCGAGGAACGACCCGGCGCGCTACCAGGCGAGACTGAATCTCGCCAAGTGCCTTCGGGGCCAAGGCCTCAACGTGCCCGATCCATCCCCGAACGCCGGGCCGGCCGGCGGCGGTGGCGTGTTCCGCTCCCTTCAGGGCGTGCCGCAGACCAAGGTCCAGAACGCGATGACGGCCTGCAAGCAGTACGTCGCGGCGGCGTTCCCGCGGGCCAATCTGTCGCCGGCGCAGCAGGCGCAGTTCCGGCAGGAGTTCGTCAAGTTCGCCGAGTGCATGCGCTCGCACGGAGTCAACGTCCCCGACCCGTCGACGTCGGGGGTTGGAGGGTTCGGGTTCCGCGGCACGTTCCGCTCGATCGACCGCAACAGCCCCGTCTTCAAGACGGCGCTCACCGCGTGCCAGAGCGTTCGGCCGCGGTTCGGGCCGGGCGGCGCCGGCGGCCCCGGCGGCGCCGGCGGCCCGCCAGGAGGTGCACCAGGTGCCTAGGCTGAGCTTTTCGCAGATCTCCCGCGATGACCTTGGGCCGTTCCGGGGCCGCAACGGGATCGCGCTCGGCGCGATCGCGCTGGTCGGGATCGCGGTGGCGGTGATCATCGTCAGCCTCCCGGGCTCGAGCAAGGGCGCTTCCACGCCCGGCAAGGCCGCGGGCGCGACGACCGTCGAGCGCCGCAACCTCGTCGCCACCGACACCGAGGCCGGCACGCTCAGCTACGCGAACCCACAGACCGTGTTCGACCGCCTCACCGGCACGATCACCTGGCTTCCTGCGGTCGGCGCGCTGATCAAGCCCGGCCACACCCTGTTCAAGGTCAACGGTGCGCCCGTTGTGCTGTTCAGCGGCAACACCCCGGCTTACCGCGACCTCGACTCAAGTGACACCAACGGCGCCGACATATACGAGCTGAACGCCGACCTGAAGGCGCTGGGCTTCAACGCTGCGAACATCGTCGCGGGCGACGAGTGGCAGGCGGCCACAACGGTCGGGGTCGAGGATTGGCAGGCGTCCGAGGGGATGACCGAGACCGGCTCGATCACGTTCGGCCAGATCGTGTTCCTGCCCGGCGCGCAGCGAATCACGACCGTCAACACAGTGCTCGGCTCCGATGGCGCCGCGTCGAGCAGCGGCAGCGGCAACAGCGGCGCGAGCCTCGACAACGTCGCGCCGCGGCCGCAGTTCGTCAGCCTCACTCTCACCGCGGCCAGCACCACGGGCGCGGCCACCACGCCCGCCGCGAGCGCGAGCGCGACCTCCGCCGCGGCGCAGGCAACCCACCCGCGCACATCAGTGATCCTCAAGGCCGACAAGAGCTCGCCGACCAGATCGGGAAAGACGCCGACGAGCGCCTGCAAGACCCCGACCGGGGCCGGGACCACCGCTGGCCACAAGCGTCCCAAGAACGGCACCTCGACCCCATCAAACTGCAAGCAGCCGACCACCGCGGCGGAGCTGCTCGCGCTGCTCAAGGCCGAGACGCTCGAGCTGCAGAAGTCGCTGTCGTCGTCCGGAACCCCGACGGGCGGCAAGGGCGCCGGCGCTGGTAACTCCGGCGCCGGCGCCGGCTCCGGCGCCGGTAGCGCCGGCTGCCGGCAGCGGCAGTGGCTCCGGCAGCGGCAGTGGCTCCGGCAGCGGCAGCTGGCTCCGGCAGCGGCAGCGGCTCTGGCAGCGGCAGCGGCTCCGGGGGCACCGGCGGGAGCGCCCAGGCCGTGATCGACACGACCTCGACCAAGGTGATCGTCACCGTCGACCTCGATGCCACCAAGCAGAGCGAGGCGACCGTCGGCGAGCCCGTGACCGTTCAGATGCCGTCCGGGAACATCGTCAACGGAACGATCACGGCGGTCAGCCCGATCGCACAAAGCAGCAGCAACAGCAACAGCGGCAACTCGGGCAACAGCGGGAATAACAGCAACAGCTCGCCGTCGGCGACGATTCCCGTGACCGTCACGCTGAAGGGCAAGCAGCCGCTGACCGGTCTTGACCAGGCGGCGGTCAGCGTCAACTTCCAGCAGCAGAAGGCCAGCAACGTCCTCTCTGTGCCGGTGACGGCGCTGCTGGCCACCGCCGGCGGTGGCTACGCCGTTCAGGAGGCGGCCTCGCCGCACAAGCTGCTGCCGGTGACGCCGGGACTGTTCGCGGCGGGATACGTGCAGATCTCGGGTGCCGACATCTACCCTGGCCTGCAGGTCACCGACTCGCAGGGGTGAGCGTGTCTGCCACCGGCGAGGGCGCTTCGCTGCTGATGCGCGACGTCACCAAGGAGTATCCGGGTGGGGTGCACGCGCTGCGCAAGGTCGATCTCGACATCGGCGCGGGCGAGCGGGTGGCGGTCGTCGGGCCATCCGGCTCGGGCAAGACGACGATGCTGACGATCCTCGGCACGCTCGAGCGCCCGACCGATGGCGAGGTCCGGGTCGCCGGCCGTGACGCGGTCAAGGCATCCGACGCCACGCTCGCCGGGCTGCGCGCATACGAGCTCGGCTTCGTGTTCCAGGGGTTTCATCTCCAGGAGGGGATGAACGCCGTCGACAACGTGGCGACGGGAATGCTGTACACCGGCGCGCCGCTCAAGCAGCGCCGCGCTGCCGCCCGGGAGGCGCTCGAGCGGGTCGGGCTCGGCCACCGCTTGACGCACCGCCCACCGCAGCTGTCCGGCGGCGAGCGGCAGCGGGTCGCGATCGCGCGCGCGATCGCCAAGCGACCGGTCATCATCCTTGCCGATGAGCCGACCGGGAACCTCGACTCGAAGTCGGGCAAAGAGGTGATCTCGCTGCTGCACGAGCTCGCGGCCGAGGGCGCGACGCTCGTGCTGATCACACATGATGAGAACATCGCGAGTACCTTCCCCCGCCGGCTGCAGATGCGCGACGGCGAGATCGTCGGGGACGACGAGCGATGAGCAGCACGGCCCGGGCGCTACGTGGACCACGCCGGCGGGCGGTCCGGCCCGATCCGGAACCCGGCCACCGAGTCCGCCCGGCTGTCGCCTCGCGAGCTGTTCGGCGTCGCGGTCCAGGGGCTGCGGACACGTCGGCTGCGGGCGGCGCTCTCGGCGCTCGGAATCGCGATCGGGATCGGCGCGATGGTCGCGGTCGTCGGCGTGTCGTCGTCGAGTCAGGCGAACCTCCTGGCCGAGATCGACGCGCTCGGAACGAACCTGCTGACGGTCACGCCCGGCACGACCTTCTTCGGCGCCAACGAGGTGCTGCCCGACACCTCGGTGCCGATGATCGACCACATGCAGAACGTCAACAGCGCCGTGGCCGTGTACTCGGTGGCGAACGTGAACGTGTTGCGAACGCCGTATGTGCCGGCGGAGCAGACCGGCGGAATCGGCGTCGACGCCGCCGGCACGAACATGCTCCGGGTCGTCGGAACATCGCTGGCCGCCGGCCACTTCCTCAACTCGGCGAACGAGCACTTCCCGACCGTGGTGCTGGGCGCGCAGGCGGCCCAGACGCTCGACATCTCCCACCTCACCGGCCACATCCAGCTGTACCTGGGGAACACGTGGTTCAACGTGATCGGGATCATCAAGCCGGTGCTGCTCGATCCGACGCTCGACAGCACCGTGTTCATCGGGCTGCCGATCGCCGAGAAGCTGTTCCAGCAGCAGCCGAACCCCTCGGAGATCTATGTCCGGGCGAACGTCAACGACGTCAAGCAGGTATCGAGCCTGCTCGCCGCGACCGCCGATCCACAGCAGGCCGACGGCGTCGAACGTCAGCCAGCCGTCGCAGGCGCTCGAGGCGCGGGCCGCCGCGAAGGGCGCGCTGCAGACCCTGCTGCTAGGCCTGGGCGCGGTGGCGCTGCTCGTGGGCGCGATCGGAATCGCGAACATCATGGTGATCTCCGTGCTCGAGCGCCGCGGCGAGATCGGGCTGCGTCGCGCGCTGGGGGCGACCAGGCGGCACATCACCGCGCAGTTCCTGACCGAATCCGCGCTGCTCGCGCTGCTCGGCGGGATCGCCGGCCTCGCGTTCGGCGCGATCGCCACGTGGGTGTACGCGGTCACCAAGAACGAGCCGTTCGTGGTGCCCACGTGGGCGCTGATCGCGGCGCCGGCGGCCGGGTTCGTGATCGGCGCCGTGGCCGGTTTGTACCCGGCGGCGAAGGCGGCGCGCCTGAGCCCGACCGAGGCCTTGAGAACTTCATAAAGGCTTATGGGGACCTGACGGTCCGGCTCATAGATTCGGAGCATGTTGAACCGGCGCCACGAAAACGGGGGCGGCGAAGAGCGGGTACAAGGCATCCCCGCGCCGAGCCTGCTCTGGCGATCGCCCCCCGGGTGCCATTCGACTGCGACGAAGTGCGCCTCGTCGCCTGCGGGCAGATCTTCTGGCCGCAACCCGAGGTACCGGCGGCGGGTCGGGCTGCGACTCCCGCCCGGCCCGCCAGCCGGACCTCGGCGTTAGCCTACCAGGTATCGACTTGGGGCCGGCGTTTGCCGGGATGCCGCCACCACTCACCGGGGTGGTCGTCGAGCAGCATCCCGATCCAGCGGCGTGTGTCGGCCGGGTCGATCACGTCGTCGATCTCGAAGTACTCGGCCATGCTGATCCCCTTGCCGCGGTCATACGCCGCCTGGACCGCGGCGTCGAACGCGAGCTCGCGCTCTGCTGGATCCTCGATCGCCTCGAGCTCGCGGCGCATCCCGAGCTTGACCGCGCCCTCGAGTCCCATCCCGCCGAACTCGGAGGTCGGCCAGCCGACGGTGAACAACGGTGCCTTGAACCCGCCGCCGGCCATCGCCTGGGCGCCCAGCCCGTAGCCCTTGCGCAAGATCACCGTTCCGATCGGCACGGTCAGGTTCGCGCCGACGACGAACATCCGGCTGACGTGGCGGACGGTCGCGGTCCGTTCCGCCGCCGGCCCGACCATGAATCCGGGCGTGTCGCACAGCATCAGGATCGGGAGCGAGAACGCGTCGCACAGCTGCATGAAGCGCGCGGCCTTGTCGGCCGCATGGGCGTCGATCGCGCCGCCGAGATGGTGTGGGTCGTTCGCGAGTACGCCGAGCGGCTTGCCGTCGACGCGCGCGAGCGCGGTCACCATGCCGTGGCCGAAGCCGCGCCGTAGCTCGAGCACGTCGTCGAGCAGCGCGTCAACCACGGCCCGGACGTCGTACACCCTCTTTCTATTTATGGGGATCAGGTTCCGCAGGATGGTCTGGTCCTGTTGTGCTGCGGCTGGCGCGTCGGTCGAGCCGCGGAAGTACGACAGGTAGCGCTTGGCGGCGCCTACCGCCTCGGGCTCGTCCGGCCACGCGGATGTCGACGACGCCGTTGGCGTACTGGACATCGATCGGGCCGACGTCCTGCGGCTCGTGCACCCCAAGCCCGCCGCCCTCGATCATCGCCGGCCCGCCCATCCCGATGCTCGAGTCCTCGGTCGCGATCACGACGTCACAGCAACCGAGCAGCGCGGCGTTGCCGGCGAAGCAGTAGCCGCCGGCGATCCCGACGAGCGGCACGAGTCCGCTGAGCTGGGCGAACAGGTTGAACGCACGGCAATCGAGCCCGGCCACGATCGGCATGTCAACGTCCCCCGGGCGGCCGCCGCCGCCCTCGGCGAACAGCACCACGGGCAACCGCCGGCGCTCAGCGACCTCGAACAGCCGATCCTTCTTCTGGTGGTTGCGCATCCCCTGGGTGCCCGCGAGCACGGTGTAGTCGTAGGACATCACCACCGTCGGGTGGCCGCCGACCTCGCCGACGCCGGCGACGAGCCCATCCGCGGGGGTGCGGGTCACGAGCTCGTCGCGGTCGCGGCGCCGCTCCTGGGCAGCGAACATCAGCGGCCCGTACTCGGTGAACGTCCCGGGATCAACGAGGTCGGCGAGGTTCTCACGCGCGGTGCGATGGCCCGATTCGTGGCGGCGGCCGACCGCATCCGGCCGCGCCTCGTCGAGCGTCACAGCGTGGCGGGCCACGACCGCATCGAGATCCTCCCGAGCGGCGGGCTCCGACGGCGTGTCGACCGGGCCGTCGCCGTCGCGCGCCGCGCCGCCGGTATCGAGCACCGCGAGCAGCTGTCCCTCATCGACCGCGTCCCCGACCGCGACCTCGACGCTGCGGAGCGTGCCGCCGATGTCAGCGACCACCTCGTGCTCCATCTTCATCGCCTCGAGCACGACGACCACCGTGCCGGCCGGCACGGGCTCCTCGGGCCTGCGGGCGATCGCGATCACCGTCCCGGAGAACGGTGCGGTCAGCTCGTGCATGCGGGCATGATCGCGGATCGCGATACTGATCCACGATGACGCCGCCCGAGCTTCTCTGGACTCCGTCGGCCGAGCGGATCGAGCGGGCGAACATCACGCGCTACACGCGCTGGCTTCAGGAGTCGCGCGGGCTCCAGCTGCCCGACTACGAGTCGCTGTGGCAGTGGTCGGTCGACAACCTCGAGGAGTTCTGGTCCTCGATCGTCGAGTTCTTGGATGTGCGCTTCTCGACGCCGCCCGAGCGGGTGCTCGGCAGCCGCACGATGCCGGGCGCCGAATGGTTTCCAGGAGCGCACCTCTCCTACCCAGAGCACATCTTCAAAGGCAAGGATGACGAGGACATCGCGCTGCGTTTTGCCTCTGAGCTACGACCACTTGACTCGTGGACGTGGGCGGACCTCCGCGCGCAGACGGCGGCGATCGCAGACGGGCTGCGGGCCCTCGGGGTCGTCCGCGGCGACCGTGTCGCGGCGTACATGCCGAACATCCCTGAAACGGTCGCAGCGTTCCTCGCGGTCTCCTCGCTCGGCGCGGTCTGGTCCTCCGCGGCCCCCGAGTTCGGCGCGCGCAGCGTGATCGACCGGTTCGCGCAGATCGAGCCGAAGGTGCTGCTGGCGGTCGACGGCTACCGGTACGGCGGCAAGGACTTCGACCGCCGCGCTCAGGTCGACGAGATCGCGGCGGCGATGCCGACGGTCGAGAAGGTCGTCAGGTTCGGCTACCTGGACGGGTCGGAATGGGAGCAGGGATTCCTCGGCGATGGTCGCTTGACGTTCGAGCCGGTCGCGTTCGACCACCCTCTGTGGGTGCTGTACAGCTCGGGCACTACCGGGCTGCCGAAGCCGATCGTGCAAGGGCACGGGGGGATCCTGATCGAGCAGCTGAAGAAGGGATGGCTCCACCTCGACGCGCACGCCGGTGACCGCTTCTTCTGGTTCTCGACGACCGGCTGGATGATGTGGAACTTCCTGATCGGCGTGCTGCTGACGGACGCCTCGATCATCCTGTTCGACGGCAACCCCGGCTACCCGGATATGGGAACGCTCTGGGACCTGGCGGCTGCGACCGGGATGACGAACTTCGGCACGAGCGCGGCGTTCATCGCCTCGTGCATGAAGGGCGGCTTGAAGCCGGCGGAGGGACGGGACCTGGGCTCGCTGCGGAATGTCGGGTCGACCGGCTCGCCGCTGTCGCCAGAGGGCTTCCGCTGGGTGTACGACGAGCTCGGCTCGGAGGTGTGGCTGTACTCGACCTCAGGCGGCACCGATGTGTGCACCGCATTTGTCGGAGGCGTGGTGACGCTGCCCGTGTACCGCGGCGAGATCCAAGCGCGGGCGCTCGGGTGCGCGGTCGAGTCGTGGTCGCCGGCCGGCAAGCCGCTGGTCGACGAGGTCGGCGAGCTGGTGATCACCGAACCGATGCCGTCGATGCCGCTGTACTTCATGGGCGACCCTGACGGTTCGCGGTACCGGGAGAGCTACTTCTCGATGTTTCCGGGCGTGTGGCGCCACGGCGACTGGGTCATGCTCACCTCACGCGGTACGGCGGTGATCTACGGCCGCTCGGACTCGACGATCAACCGCGGCGGCGTGCGGATGGGGACCAGCGAGATCTACCGGGCGGTGCTGTCCGTCCCCGCGGTCGTCGACGCGCTCGTGATCGACATGCCGAAAGACCGACACCGAGGGGTGGATGCCGCTGTTCGTCGTGCTCGGCGATGGCGAGACGCTCACCGACGAGCTGGTCACGACGATCCGCAGGCGGATCCGCGAGGACTGCTCGCCGCGCCACGTCCCTGACGAGATCGTCCAGATCGACGAGGTGCCGCGGACGCTGTCGGGCAAGGTGCTCGAGGTGCCGGTCAAGCGGATCCTGATGGGCGTCCCCGCGTCGCAGGCGGCGAGTCGCGAGTCGCTCGCGAACCCGGCGGCGCTCGACTACTTCGTGGCTCGAGCGGCCGGCGGCTGACCAGCCGGCACCGCGGTTGCGACGGACTCGCCGATCTGGATCGGGCCGGGCCGGCGGCACACCGAGGGCCGTCGCGGGGACAGCACCGCGACCGCCGAGGCCGCCGTAGCCTCGTACACGCACGGCTTGAGCGAGCAGCCGCCCCGGGCGGTGACGAAGCAGGTGGCGCCGCCGCCCGCGGGGGGCGCCACTGCCACGGCCCGAGGGGCCCGCTGAGCCGCGGTCTGGCGCAGGGAACGTGCGAGCGATCCGAGTTGCGCCGGCGAGATGCGGAGCGCGTGCCGCTGCGCTCCGCGCGCCGCCCCCGGTCGCCGTCCCCGCCCACGACCATGGCGCCGCCACGGCGATGATCGCCGCTGAGGTGATCGCGACCATCGCCACGCGACGCACGGCCTAAGTATCCGACACCCGGCCGCGACGCGCAACGGAGAACCGCGGAGTGCGGCGCCGAGGGCGCCGGCGGTAAGGTCTCTGAACGAGGGAGAACGTGAGCAGGCAGACATGCGTGTCGGTGATCGGCGGCGGGTCGTGGGGGACCACGGTCGCGTCGCTCGCGGCTCGAAACGCGCCAACGCTGCTGTGGACACGCCGCCAAGAGGTCGCTGACGAGATCGTCAGCGATCACGTCAACAGCGACTATCTACCGGGCGAGCGGCTCGATGAGGCGCTCGATGCGACCTCCGACCTCGCAGCACGCGGTGGAGCACGCCGACGTGATCGTGATGGCGGTGCCCTCGCACGGCTTCCGCGAGGTGCTCGAGCAGGCGGCCCCGTATGTGCGTCCGTGGGTCCCGATCGTCAGCCTGACGAAGGGGCTCGAGCAGGGGACCCACCAGCGGATGACCGAGGTGATCGGCGACGTGCTGCCGAACCACCCGGCCGGCGTGCTCGCCGGCCCGAATCTCGCTAAGGAGATCGTCCAGGGGTACGCCGCTGCGGCCGTGCTGGCGATGGGCGAGGAGCGACTCGTCAGGAGCCTGCAGCGGATCTTCCAGCGCACCGTCTTCCGCGTGTACGCCAGCAACGACGTCCCCGGCGTCGAGATCGCCGGCGCGCTCAAGAACGTGTTCGCGATCTCGGCAGGAATGGCCGCGGGCCTCGGCACCGGCGACAACACCCGTGCGCTGGTGATCGCGCGATCGCTCGCGGAGATGACCCGACTCGGTGTCGCGATTGGCGGCGACCGCCACACGTTCGCCGGGCTCGCGGGGATGGGCGACCTGCTGGCGACCTGCATCAGCCCGCTGAGCCGCAATCGATACGTCGGCGAGGAGCTCGCGAAGGGCCGCACGCTCGACGAGATCATCGACGAGATGAACATGGTCGCCGAAGGGGTCAAGACCTCCCGCGTCGTGATGGAGCTCGCCGAGCGGCACGGCGTCGAGATGCCGATCGCGCACGAGGTGTACGCCGTCGTCAACGAAGGGCGCACGCCGCAGGAGGCGTTCCGGGGCCTGCTGCGGACACAGCCGACGACCGAGCTGGCGGCCAATTGACCGCGACCCAGCGTCCAGCGGACCGCTCCGCGTCGAGCGCCTTGCCGCACACGTCGTGGCCGGCGCCGTCCGGCGAGCCCTCGCTGGCGCTCGCGTTCGCGTCGGCGCCCGCCGAGCGGGAGGTGTTGAACCGCTGGCTGGCCGACAACAACGGGACCGCCCGCAGGGTCGAGATCCTCGATCGGCCCGACGCTCGACTCGAGCAAGCGCTGACCGACGCCGAACAAGACGACCCGTACGTCGTGCCGCTGCGGGTCGAGTGGCTGCCACGGCAGCGAAACGGACGCCGCGCGGCGCGGCTCGCGGACATGCTTGCGCTCAGCAACCCGCGCCACCCCGGCCCGCGGCTCCAAGCGCAGATCCTCAAACACGACCCGGATCGCTGCCGCGTCATCGCCGCTGAGCCGGCGCGGCTGACCGAACTGCGCAAGCGGTTCGAGGCCGACCCGGACAAGGACGGCTTCGCGGCGTTCGTCTCGCGTCAGGCGCAGCTGGCGCTCGCGCGCGCCGAGCGGCTGCACGCCGGCCTCCAGTACAAGGTCCCGCGCCTCGTGGTCGAGGAGATCGAGGCGAGCGCGTCGTTCAACGCCAAGCTGGCGCAGCTCGCGCACGAGCTGGGCCGATCACCGACGGAGGTCGCTCAAGAAGCGTCGGCCTATCTACATGAGATGGCCGCGAGCCACAGCAGGCTCGCGATCGATGCGTGGGGAGAGTTCGGCCGGTGGCTGAGCCGCGCCTACCAGGTCGAGGTCGAGCCCGCCGAAGTCGAGCGAATCCGCGAGCTGAGCGGCCGCTACCCGCTCGCGTTTCTGCCGAGCCACCGGTCCTACCTCGACCCGCTCGTGCTACGGACGGCGCTGCACCGCCAGGGGTTCGCGCCAAATCATGTGCTCGGCGGGCTGAACGTCTCGTTCTGGCCGATCGGCCCGTGGGCGCGTCGCTCCGGCGTGGTGTTCATCCGCCGAAGCGTGCGCGGCGAGCCGGTGTACAAGCTCGTGCTGCGCGAGTACATCGGCTATCTGGTGCGCAAGCGCTTCAACCTCGAGTGGTACATCGAGGGCGGGCGCACCCGCACGGGCAAGCTGCGACCGCCGCGCTACGGGCTGCTGAACTACCTCGTCGAGGCGTTCAAGGACGGCGCCGCGCAGGAGGTGATGCTGATCCCGACGTCGATCGTCTACGACCAGCTGTACGAGGTCGGCGCGATGGCGGCCGAGGAGCACGGAGCGCAGAAGACCCCGGAGAGCCTCGGATGGCTCGTCGGCTACGCCCGCGCGCAGGGCCGCGGCTTCGGCAAGGTCAGGATCCGGTTCGGTGAGCCGCTCGCGCTCGGCGAAGCACTTGCCGATATCGGCGAGTCCGAGCATGCTGTCGAGCAGGTCGCGTTCGAGGTCTGTCACCGAATCAACGCGGCGACGCCGATCACCGAGACGGCGCTCGTTGCGCTCGCGCTGCTCGGCGCCGAGGACCGCGCGCTGACGCTCGACCAGGTCTCGACGACGCTCGCGCCGCTGCTCGACTACGTGCGAGCGAGAGGGCTGCCCACCACCGGTGAGCTCGATCTCACCTCCGAACCCGAGCTCCGCCAGGCGCTCGATGCGCTCGGCCGCCACGGCGTCGTCCGCCGGTACGACGGCGGGATCGAGCCGGTGTGGTCGATCGCGCCCGAGCGCCACCTCGAGGCGGCGTTCTACCGCAACTCAGTCGTCCACCTGTTCGTCGATCGCGCTATCGCCGAGCTGGTGCTCGTGCACGTCGACGAGCAGCCATCGAGCGATCCGGTGGCGACCGGGTGGGAAGCGGCCCTCAAGATCCGGGACGTGCTCAAGTTCGAGTTCTTCTTCGCCCGCAAGCGGGACTTCGACGCTGAGCTGCGCGAGGAGCTGTCGCTCGTCGACGCTGAGTGGGCCGTGCGCAAGACGGAGCCGGGCGACGCGTGGGCTGGACTGGAGCGGGCCGGCGTGCTGCTCGCACCGCGGGTACTCGCGTCGTTCCTCGAGGCGTACCTGGTGGTCGCCGAGCGGCTCGTGGCGCAGTCGCCGACGGCGCCGATCGACGAGTCGCGCTTTCTCGGCGAGTGCCTCGGCGTCGCTCACCAGTACCGCTTGCAGGGCAGGCTCGCGACTACCGAATCGATCTCCCGCGAGCTGTTCGCGACGGCGTTGAAGCTGGCGCGCAACCGTGGCCTGGTCGAGCCGGCCCAGGACGGCGTCGATGCACTGGTCCGCGGACGCGAGGCGTTCCGCGACGAGATCGCGACGCTCGTCGGGCGGATCGCCCGGCTGCGCGAGCTGGAGCTCGCCCGCCTGCCGAGATGACGGAGACCACCGCCGAGCTGCTCGCCGAGATCGAACGCGCCCCGGAGGGGCCGCGGGTCGGCGCATTCTTCGACTTCGACGGGACGCTGATCGCCGGCTACTCGGCGCAGGTGTTCTACGAGGACCGGATCCGCCGGTTCGAGATGTCGGTGGGGGAGATCGCCCGGTCGCTGATCGCGGGAGTGGGGATGGCGCTCAACGGGTCCGACGTCTCGAAGCTGATGGAGGTCGCGGTCGCGAACTGGGCCGGCCACAGCGAGGACGAGGTCCGCGAGCTGTGGGACCGGCTGTTCTACAAGCGGATCTCAGGGATGGTGTACCCCGAGGCCCGCGAGCTGGTCAAGGCGCATTTGCGCGCCGGCCACACGGTCGCGGTCGCGTCGAGCGCGACGCGCTACCAGCTCGCGGCGCTGGCCGAAGACCTCGGGGTCGCGAACGTCCTGTGTTCGGAGGTCGAGCTCGTCAAGGGGTACTTCAGCGGCTACGTCCGCGGGCCGGTGCTGTGGGGAGTGGCGAAGGCCAATGCCGTGACCGAGTTCGCCGCCGAGCACGACATCGACCTGGAGCGCAGCTTCGCGTACGCGAACGGCGACGAGGACGTTCCGTTCCTGGAGACCGTCGGCAATGCGCGCGCGCTCAACCCGGGCTCGGGAATGCGCAGGGCGGCGCAGGAGCACGGATGGCCGGCGGTCGAGCTGGCGGGTCGGGGGCGCACCGGAGTCGCCGACGTCGTGCGAACCGGGGCGGCGCTCGCCGGCCTCGGCGCGGCCGGCGGGGTCGGGATCGCGTACGGGCTGCTGACCGGCGACCGGCGCACGGGCGCCAACCTCGCCGCTTCGATGGGCCCCGACCTGGCGCTCGCCCTCGCCGGCGTGAAGCTCGAGGTGACCGGCGAGGAACACCTGTGGTCGCACCGCCCGGCCGTGTTCATCTTCAACCACCAGAGCTCGATCGACGTCGCCGTGATCGGCTCGCTCGTCCGCCGCGACTTGACCGGCGTCGCCAAGATCGAGGCCAAGCGCGACCCGCGGTTCGCGCCGATCGGCTACGTGACCGACATCGTCTACGTGGACCGCTCGAACTCGACCCAGGCCCGCGCGGCGCTGAAGCCGGCTGTCGACCGGCTGCAATCCGGCACCTCGATCGCGATCGCGCCCGAGGGAACGCGCAGTCCGACGCCGACGCTCGGGCGGTTCAAGAAGGGCGCCTTCCACCTGGCGATGCAGGCAGGCGTGCCGCTCGTCCCGGTCGTGATCCGCAACGCGGGCGACGTGATGTGGCGAGGCTCGCTTGTAATCCGCCCGGGCACGATCGACGTCGCGGTCCAGCCCCCGATCTCGACCGAAGGGTGGGAGGTCGAGCAGCTGGATGAGCGAATCGCCGAGGTCCACGCCCTGTTCGAGCGTACGCTCGAGCAGTGGACTCTTACGAAGCTCTGAAGGTCGCCTGGATCGGCTGCGGTTCTTCCCATCTGCCGGGCCGTTTCGCCCCGGAACGACACGACCGGGCACAATCCGTAGTTCTTATGCGGCTCTCATTCGCCTCTCACCGGTTTCTCACCGGTCGGTGCTGTCATATTCGGGTAACCACCTGAGATGACCTGGAGACGAACCACAGCATGAACCGCTTCAACCGCTTCCTGCCGGTGATCGGCGGCGCGATCGCCGGCGGCGCGATCGCGCTCGCCGTGAGCAGCGGCGCCACCAACCACACGACCACGACGACCGTGCTGGAGCCGAGTCGCGGCTCGGCGCTGCCGACGTCGTTCACCGCTCAGAAGGGGATGAGCATCAATCAGATCTACAAGGCCGACTCGCCAGGCGTCGTCGACATCCTCGTGACGTCCACGACGAACGGCGGCCTGCTCGGCTCCCAGCAGAGCCAGGGTGAGGGCGCCGGCGTCGTGTACGACAAGAACGGAGACATCGTCACCGACCAGCACGTCGTCGCGAACGCGACCCAGGTCACCGTCAGGTTCCAGGACGGACGACGCGCGACCGCGACCGTGCTCGGCACGGATGCGTCGACCGACGTCGGCGTGATCCACGTGAACGTCCCATCCTCGGAACTGCACCCGATCTCCTTCGCGAACTCCGACCAGGCGCAGGTAGGCGATCCGGTGGTTGCGATCGGCAGCCCGTTCAGCCTCCCTGAGACGACGACGACCGGGATCGTCAGCCAAACCGGCCGGAGCATCCAAGCTCCGAACCAGTACACGATCTCCGGGGCGATCCAGACCGACGCGGCGATCAACCCCGGTAACTCCGGTGGCCCGTTGCTCGACGCGAGCGGTCAGGTGCTCGGCCTCAACGACCAGATCGACACCAACAACACGACCTCCAACGGCCAGGGCTCGAGCTCGGGCGTCGGGTTCGCGGTCCCGTCGAACACGGTCACGCGGATCGCGAACACGATCATCTCCGGCAAGAGCGTGAAGCACGCGTACCTCGGCGTCGAGCTGAGCGGCACCTCCTACGGTGGCGCTCAGGTGACGAGCGTCGACGGCACGCCGGCGCAACACGCCGGAATCAAGCAGGGCGACGTGATCACGGCGATCGACGGTAAGCCGGTCACCAACACCGACCAGTTCATCGCGACGATTGACGGGTACGCGCCCGGCAACACGGTCACGCTGACGGTCAAGCGCGCCGGGTCGACAAAGCAGATCAGCGTCAAGCTCGGGACGCGTCCCGCGCAGGCGCCAGGGGCGCAGCAGATCCCCTAGCCAGGCGCCGGGGGCGCAGCACGATCCCCTAGCCAGGCTCTAGGTCCTCCCGGGACGACAGCGATGCTGGACGTCCCGGGAGCACGATCGCGGATCCGGTGGCAAGCGCGATCCGCCGACCGTCGGCGTCGAGCACCTCGCTGGTCGCGACGGCCGTACGGCGGCCACGGTGGATCACCGTCCCGTGCGCGAGGAGATCCCGTCCGTCCGATGCGGCGGGGCGCAGATAGTTGACCTTCAGGTCGACCGGAGCGAGCGCGGTGCCGGCGGGGAGCGTCGTCTGGATCGCGGCACTGGCCGCCGTCTCGGCGAGTAGCGCGACGGCGCCGCCCTGGAGGCGTCCGGGTGGCGGCGCACACAGCCAGCGCGTCGCCGGCATCGTGAATGTCACCCGCCCCTCGCTCGCAGCGGTCGGCGCGAGTCCGATCAGGTGGTTGATCGGCGCGGGGGGTCGCTCTCCGGCGATCGCCGTCTCGAGGATCTCAAGCCCTGAACGCGTGTCCCACAGCTCCTGCGGAACGACCTCGCCGAGCGGCTCGCGCTGCCACGGGTCGGGACTGTCGTATTGCTCGGGTTCGGCCGCGTCGCCGTCGGAAAGCGACGGCGTGCCAGATCCCTCGATGATGAAGCACAGCGACGTGCCGTGCGCGAGCAGCCGCCCGTGCTCGTCGATCAGCGTGGCCTCCGACAACGCGATCGTGCGACGGGCGTGCAGCAGCGACCCCCGCGCGATCACGCGCCCACCCGGACGCGCCGGTGACAGCACGCGCAGCGACAGCTCGCTGGTCGTGAGCTGACCGCCGGCGGGAAGCGTCGAGATGATCGCGAGCGCGAGCGCGGCGTCGGCGGGGATCGCGAGCGGGCCGATCGAGATCGCACCCTGCGGTGAGCGCAGCCAGCCGGTCAGCGGCATCTCGAACACGGCGCTGCCGATTCCGACCTCGACCATCCGCATCCCGGTCAGGTGGGCGAGCGGCGGCGCAGGGAAGTCGCTGCCGCCGGCCAGCTGGGCACGGAGCCGGTCGAGCCCGGGAAGCTCCGCGGTGCCCGCGCGGGGGTGGCCGCCACGGACGGGTTCCTGCCAGACGGCCACCGGCTACTGATGCTGCGCGGCGGCTGCGGCCTGCGCGAGTGTGCGCTCCATCAGCTCGCCGTGCAGGCGGCGCGTACCGTCGTGGCGGCGCGTCCAGCTGCCATCGGGGCCGAGCACCCATGCGAACGTGTCGTCCGCCATGCATCGCTCGAGCGTGTCGTCGAGTTCGGCGCGCAGCTCGGGCTGCTCGATCGGGACGAGCAGCTCGACGCGCGTATCGAGATTGCGCGGCATCAGGTCGGCCGAGCCGATGTAGTACGTGCTCTTCTTGCCGCGGTGGAACGCATAGATCCGGGAGTGCTCGAGGAAGCGGCCGACGACGGAGTGGACCTTGATCGTCTCCGACACCCCGGGGACGCCTGGGATCAGGCAGCAGATTCCGCGGACGTTGAGCTCGATCTCGAGGCCAGTCTGCGAGGCGCGGTACAGCGCCTCGATCATCCGCTGGTCGACGAGTGAGTTCATCTTCATCACGATCCGCGACGGCTTGCCGGCGAGATGCGCCGCGGCGGCCCGCTCGATCTCCTCGAGCAACCCTTCGCGCATCGAATCGGGCGCGACGAGCACCTTCCGCTGGCGCTTCGGATGGCCGTAGCCGGTCAGCGCGTTGAACAGGTTCGCGACCTCCTCCCCGATCTCGGGGTCGGTCGTGAAGAAGCCGAAGTCCTCGTACAGGCGGGCGTTCTTGGCGTGGAAGTTGCCCGTGCCGACCATCACGTAGTGGCGCACGCTGCCGCGCTCGCGCCGGACGACGAGGATCGCCTTGGCGTGCGTCTTGAGGCCCGGGATCCCGTGCACGACGTGGGCGCCGACCTCCTCCAGCGCCTTCGACCAGTGGATATTCAGGCGTTCATCGAAGCGCGCCTTCAGCTCCACCAGGCAGACCGCCTGCTTGCCGCGCTCGGCGGCCTGGATCAGGGACGGCACTAGCGCCGAGTCGTCGGAGGTACGGTAGACGGTCATCTTGATCGCGAGCACGTTCGGGTCGTCGACCGCCTGTTTGACAAACCGCTCGATGCTCGTCGAGAACGCGTGGTAGGGGTAGTGCACGAGCACGTCGCTGCGGCGCATCGCGGCGAACACATCTCCTGGCTCGTCGGCCTCGCCGCCCGAGAACTCGGGATAGGTGACCGGTGTCCAAGGCTGCTGGCGGAGCTCTTGGTGGCCCTCGAGTCCCGCGATCTCCCACAAGTCGCCCATGTCGAGCAGACCCTCGACGTCGTACACCTGGCCGTCGTCGACGCCGAGCCACTCAACCAGCCGCAAGCGCAGCGCCGGGTCCATGCCGGCGCCGACCTCGAGTCGCACGACCTCGCCGAAGCGCCGGCGGCGGAGTTCGTCCTCGACCGCCTGGAGCAGGTCATCGGCCTCGTCGGAGACCTCGAAGTCCGCGTCGCGCGTGACGCGGAACAGGTCGTGGCTGATGATCGCCATCCCCGGGAACAGCGTTTCGAGGTGCGTGGCGATCATCTCCTCGAGCGGGATGAACGTGCCCTTCGAGATCTCGACGAACCGCGGCAGGACCTCCTTGGGCACCTTGACGCGCGCGAACACCTCGTGATCGAGCTCGGGATCGCGCAGGCGAACCATCAGGCTCAGCGAGAGGTTGGAGATGTACGGGAACGGCCGTCCGGGGCCGACCGCGAGCGGCGTCAACGCCGGGAAGATCTGCTCCTGGAAGTGCCTGGCGAGCTCCTCCCGAGTCGCGCCGGAGTCCTCGCAGCGAGACGATCCGGATCCCGTGCTCAGCGAGCGCGGGCTTGATCACGTCGGTGAACTGATGCGCGTGGCGACGGTCCTGCTCGCGGACCTTCTCGGCGAGCCGCTCGAGCACCTCAGCTGGACGGAGCCCGTCTGGGCCCCGCGCGTCGATCCGAGCCTCGAGTTGGTCGTGCACGCCGGCGACACGGACCATGAAGAACTCGTCCAGGTTGGTGACGTAGATCGCTAGGAACTTGACTCGCTCCATCAGTGGCAGCGACTCGTCCTCGGCGAGCTGTAGCACGCGGTCGTTGAAGTCGAGCCACGAAAGCTCGCGGTTGACGTACATGCTCGGGTCGCGGAGGCGACGCGTGTTGGCGGCCTTGGACGCCCGGGTCTCACCGACGGCGGTGCCGTGGCCGTTGATCGTGGTCGTGGTGGGGAGCCGCTCGACTGGCGGATCGCTCACGCGACGCGCTCCGCGGTCGACGAGGCAATCGCCGACAGCTCGCTGGGTCGCAGCAGCGTCACGAGCTCGCCTTTTGCGATGCCGGCCAGGCCGCCCTTGCGCATCCGCGACTGCGCCCCGGTCATGTCGTGCAGCGTCAGCGTGAACGAGGGGTCGTGGCCGACGAGCATCACGTCGTCGAGTCCGGCGATCAGCTCGTGGACGTCGAATGGCTCACCGGACAGCGCTGGCTCGACGACGACTTGGACGCCGAGCGGCTCGCACGCGAGCTGGGCTGTCTGGAGCGCCCGGAATTTGGGGCTGGTGAGGCAGACGTCGAGGCGGACACCGATGCGTTGCAGCGCGATTCCCGCGTCCGCGGCTTGGCGCATACCGCGCTCGGTCAGTGGACGTTGATCGTCGGGGAGTCCGTCGGCCGCCTCGGCATGGCGGAGCAACCACAGCATCCTGTAACTGTACGCCGCGGCTGGCTCACAGGCTAGGAATGCAATCTCGGTGGCCGGCCGTCGCGGCAGCGTGTACGGATCCGTTCATAGGGCCGCGGCAGGGTGCCGACGATCTGTGCGGCGTTGTCGAGCAGATCCAGCGCGCGTCGCGATTCTCCCCAGCGATCCTCGGCCTCGGCCATCAGCAGGAGCGTGTCGATCGCGTCGCGATGATCGGGATCAGCGGGCCAGGTGGGCGTGTGGACGGTCGTGCTCACAGCAGCCAACTGTAGGCCCGGCTCGCGCCGTTTGTGTGACGTTTCGGTTAATCCCAGCGGCGTCAGTTAGCCGATCAGGAGGCGCCGGTGGAACACGCGCTGGAACGCCTCGTCGTCGCCGTACCGCTCGACGCTCCAGCGCGGCAGCGTGAGGTCGCCGGTCGACTCGAGGTGGAGATCGACGCCGTCGCCGTTTGCGCGCAGGCGCGCCTCGGTCACGGATTGATCGCGGCCGCGCTCGAGGTGCTCGGCGAGCCGCAGGATCACCGAGCAGCGCTCGAGCAGCTCCTCGTCGCCGGGCTGCGCGAGCGCCGAGAGCACGCCGAGCTTCGGCACGCCCTTGCGGTGGTAGCGGCTCATCTGCGCGATCAGCATCCGCTCGCGCGGGTCGAATCCGGGCAGCTCGGCACCGAGGATCAGGTAACGCGAGTGCTTGTGATGGTCGTCGTAGGAGATCGTCATCCCGACGTCGTGGAGCATCGAGGCCGCCCACAGCAGCTCGTGCTCGCCGGGCTTGGGCTCGAACAGCTCCTGCTCGGCGAGCGAGTCGTGCATCTGCAATGCGAGCCTCGCGACGTGCTCGACGTGGGTCATGTCGGACTCGTACTGGATCGCGAGGTTGCGGACCGCGGCCTCGCGCACGTCGTCGAACAGCGGCGCCGGCTTGTCGGCGAGCAGCGTCTGGGCGAGGAACACGCCGTCGCGCAGCCCCGCCTCGGTCACCTCGAGCCCGTCGAAAGCCGCCGAGCTTGACGACGGTCTCGAGCACCACGCGCCGCGGCGAGGATGATGTCGCCGCGCTCGGGCTTGATCCCCGGCACGTCTCCCCGTTCAGCCGGCGGCAGCGCGGCGAGCTGCGAGACGAGCTCGCTCAGCGCGTCGGGGGTGATCACGTAGCCCTGGATCCCGAGGTCGATCGGGCCGGCGGCCGCCTGCGCGGCGACGGCGAGGTTGCGGACCGCGCCGCCGAGCCCCACCAAGCCGGGGCCCGGAGTCAGGCAGCCAGCCGAGCTCCGCCAGCGTGTCGCGGACATGGCCGCGGAGCTTCTGCAGGTCCTTCTTACGGGCGGGACCGTCGCCGGAGAGGAACTGCTCGGTCATCCGCACCGCGCCGAGGGTGAACGAGGTCAGCTCGACCGCGCGGCGGTCGGCGACAGAGATCAGCTGCATGCTGCCGCCGCCGATCTCGAGCACGACCCCGTTGGTGAGCGTCGTCGTGTTGACGGCGGCGACGTAGCCGAACCGCGCCTCGTCCTCGGCCGACAGCACGTCGATCTTGATCGCGCTCTGCGCTTCGGCCTGCGCGAGGAACTCGTCGCGGTTGGTCGCCTCGCGGATCGCGCTCGTCGCGACCGCGTGCACGTCGCCCGGTTGCAAGTCGTTGGCGACGCAGAAGCGGTGGAACACGACCAGCGTCTCGAGCCCGCGCGTGATCGCCACGTCCGTCAGTCGCCCGGATGCCGTCTGGCCGGCGCTGATCCGGACGGGCTCGTACAGCTCGTCGGTCCGCTTCCACCACGACGGTGACCCGCCGACGCCGTAGGTGAAAACGACAAGACGCCACGAGTTCGACCCGAGGTCGATGACCGCGACCTGACGGTTCCGCTCGCCGCCGTACGCCGCTGCGCGAGTCGATCGCCAGCTCACACGTGGATCATGCGCTCCGACTCGGACAGGTGCGAAGGCGCCGTTCCGGAGCTTGCGAACAATTCCCGAGCAGCTTGCGTCCGCCAGGTTGGGAGCCGGTGCCCGCCGACGCCGCTCAAGCGCGGCGCCGGCGAACATCGGCGGTCAATCGCGGATCCGCGATATGGACCGGGCGACTGCCGCGCGCCCGGTCGCAGCCGCTGCGACGCCCCGCGCAGCGAGTCTGTGTTCCGCGATCTCCGGTCTCCATGCCCCCACTTCGATTTGCCCCCAATGTCCCTGGGACAGCGGCATTCTGCAGCTGCCCGCCGCGACCGTGCGGTCTATTTGGCCGGAGCCGCCGATCGGGAGAAGGGACATCGCGACCGGCACGTTACGCCGCGCGGCGACCGCCTCCATGCGACATTTGTCACATCTTGGAAGAATCGCCGCCCGATGCCGGACGCCGGGCCGTCATTTGTGCGCCAGCTAACGCCCGCCGATGCGGACGCGCTCGTCGCGATGGTTCGCCGCCGGGCGATCGCAAAGTCCGAGCACCTGATCCGTGCGGGCGCCGCGGGCGACGAGGTGATACTGGTGCTCGAAGGTCGGGTAAAGCTGATCGCTTACGGCGATGACCGCCGCGAGGTGGTGATCGGCATCCGCGGCCCCGGCGAGCTGATCGGCGAGATGGCCGCGCTCGGCGCTCAGCGCCGGACCGCGACCGCGGTGGCGCTCGACGACGTCGAGGTCGGGTTCTTGAGCGCCGCCCAATTGCGCGAGTTCCTCGACGCCCGGCCGGGCGCCGAACGCGCACTGACACGCGTGCTCATCCGGCGGCTGACCGACGCCGATCGGGCGCGCGTCGACCTCGCGACGCACGACAGCGTCGGGCGGATCGCCGGGCGGCTGCTGGCGCTCGCCGACGACTACGGGACCTCGGTCAAGGACGGCACGCGGATCGAGCTGCCGCTGACCCAGGACGAGCTCGCGAGCTGGACCGGTGCGACGCGCGAGACGGTGTCGCGCGCGCTCACGATGATGCGCCGCCTGGGGTGGGTCGCGAGCGAGGGCCGGCGGATCACCGTGCTCGACGCCGATGCGCTGCGCAAACGCGCAGGCGGCTAGCCGCGGACCGCGACGCGCCGGCGCGCGGTGCCGTCCGCGCCCGGGCCATCATCGTCAGCCTCAGGCCCACCCCCACCGCCGGGGCCGCCCGCCGGGGCCGTCAGGTACCGCGCGATCGCGAGCCCGAACAGGACGGTCAAGATCGCTGCGCTGGACAGGCACCATTCGCACCAGGCGTGGATCGAGTGGCCCTCGCGATACGTCAGGTACGCGCTGAAGCCGAACCCGACCAGGGTCAGGCCAAGCGTGGCCACCCGCGACTCCTCGCGGTCGGGTGCGAGCAGCGAGCCGAGGATGAACACGTACCCGATCAGGCCGATCACCGCGACCGGGACGCCGGCGAGCTTTGACCACTGCGAGCTCTGCACCGTCTCGCAGCTCGAGCGGCCGCCGTGGGCGCCGGCGCACGCGAGGAGCTGGAAGCCGACGTAGTGGACGATCGTCAGGTACGTCGCGACGCCGAGGCCGACAGAGGCGAGCACGATCATCAGCAGGCGCAGGCGCGACATCTGCGACAAGCGCGCGATGCTCATGAGACCTGCTTGACGTCCTGCTGGAGCTCGGAGTATCCGGGGATCGCGTCGGACGGCTGGACCGAGCCCTTCGGCCCGGTGATGATCAGCGACGGCGTGCCCGTGATCCCATGCGCCGTGCCGTTGTTGATCTGTGAGACGACCTCGTTGGTGAGGGCCGAGTCACCGCGCGCGTTGTTCCAGGCGGTGAGGTTGAGACCCGGGATCTGCTGCGCGAGCCCCGTCAGGTACTGGGTCGTGACGTACCCCGTGTCCTCGGCGCCCTGCTCATGGTAGAAGAGCTCGGCGAAGTCCCAGAACTTGTTCTGCTTGCCGGCCGCGAGCGCGGCGGCCTGCTGGGTCTTGAACACGTTCGGGTCCCGGGTGGCGGTCTCGAACGCGTTGTAGACGACCTTGACCTTGCCGGTCTTGACCTCGTTGGTGACGAACTGCGGCCAGCCGCCGCCGTCGTTGCCGAGCGTGAACGCCTGGCAGACCGGGCACTCGAGATCCCCGTAGTAGGTCATCGTGACGGGCGCGCTCGGGTTGCCGAGCACGTTGCCCGACTGCGGGATCCCGGCGAGGAACGACGCGACCTGATTGGACTGCGTCTTGGCAGCGGCTGACAGCGGGTGCAGCGCGAGCTTGGCATTGCTCGAGCCGCTGCTGCTCGAGATCGCGATCGCCGCGGCGACGACCGCGATCGCGACGATCAGCATGCCACCGAGCATCCGCAGCCGGCGCTCGCGCGCCGCGCGCTCCTGCCGTGCTCGTTCCTCGGCGAGACGGCGCTGTCGGGCCGCTTCCTTTTGTTCTTTTCGTGAGGCCATCGCAGAAAAGGCGCCTATGCGGACAGGGCGCCCTTGAGCAGCAGAATAGCGACGATCAACGCGGTAATGCCCACGCAAAGGGCGATACAAGCCGCCAACAACCTAACTCTTACGGTGTTCATACGGACCCTCCTTTCAGCCGTTCGCCTGGTCGAGGATCAGCGCGTCGAACGTCTGGGCGCCGGGCGGTGTGATCTGGAATCCGAGCGCCCATTTGCCGACCATCACGAGCGCGGGCGCGTTGCGCTCGTACACCCCCGGTTGCTTCTCGGTCAGCTGGTACTCCTGCTGGGGCATCTGCATCTCCGTGTGGTTGAAGGTCAAGGTCACGTTCGCGCCGTGCACCGGTCGGCCGTTCTTCGTGATCCGTAACGCGAACGAGTCCGGCGCCGCCGCCTTGTTCGGGGCTACAAGCACCTGGAGCTCGTAGCCGAACCGGTTCACGGTCTTGATCACCCGGCCCGGACCGACCGTCGCCAGCGCGCTGTTCTGGAGCGCGAACGCGGGCGGCGGCGGCGCGAGCGACGACAGCAGCGCGGCCGTGAACACCGCGCCCGCGACGATCACCGCCTCGCCGCCGACCAGGCGCCGCAGCAGGCGCGCTGCCGATTTGCCGTCGACGGTCTCGACCGCGTCGAGAGCCCCCGCGGCGCCCGCCGCTCCCGCCGCGATCAGCCGCGGCCGCGAGCGCAGCAGGTTCCCCGACGCGATCGCCACCGCGATCACCAGCAGCCCGATCTTGACCAGGATCGCGACCCCGTAGCCGGTCAGCCACAGCGCGTCGAGCGCCGGCATGTGGAACACGGTCGCGGCCGTGCCGGAGCCGAGCAGCGCCAACACCGACACGAACGCGACGTTCGAGAACCGCGGCACGACGTACGACAGCGCGCGCACACGCCCCTCCGCGCCGATGCTGAACCACAGCACGAGCAGCCCCACGAGGCCGCCGAGCCACAGTGAGCCCGCCAGCAGGTGGACCCAGTCGACCGCAACCGACCAGCCGCGCGGCGACTGCTGCGCGGCGTGGCCCGCGGCGCCCGGGATGAACAGCACGCCGACCGCCGCCAGCGCAGCGCCGGCGCCCGCGGCGAGCTCGGCGAGCGAGCGCGACGGCCGCTGCGGCCGGTCGACCCACAGCGCCGCATACGCAGCCACGCAGAACAGCGCGTAGCACAGCCACAGGTCCTCGATCGCGCGGCCGAATGCAGTCGCGCGGAACAGCGGCACCGTAGCGCCGAGATCGAACACCGAGCGCAGCGAGTCGTTCGCGATCGCGAAGTCGAGGTAGACCGGGATCACGACGAGCCCGACGACCGATGAGACCACGAACGCGATGTTGAGCGCTCGGAGGCCGACGCGCGTCCGCCGAGCGATCACCAGGCGCATCGCCAGCAGCCCGATCGAGACCATCACGGACAGGAACATCAGCCACCGCGTGATCAACAGCCCAGGCGTAACCGCGGTGGCGGACAGGTTCGGCACCTTGAACTGCGGCGCCGGGCCGGGGTTCGGCCCGACCGCGTACGTGAAGGCGCCGGAGACCGGGTGGCCATCGACCGAGATCGCGCGCCAGTAGATCAGGTACCACCCCTGTGGCAGGTTCGGCCGCAACGGGGCGACGAGCGTGTCGACGTCGGCCGGCGAGCGCTGCACCGGCCCGGTCGTCTCCTGCGTGCCCTGCGCGTTGGTCACCGAGATGATCGCCAAGCGCGGCTCGACCGCCTCGTCGTAGGTGAGCGCGACCGTCTTCGGCGGTGCGTTCAGCACCTGGCTGGCGGGCGGCTCGGTGCGGATCAGGTAGGCGTGGGCCGACGCGGCGGCCGGAAGCGCGAGCGCGACCCCGACCGCCGCCAGCGAAACGCGGAGCCTCACGCGAGCGGCCTTCCGCCTCCGCGGCCGCCCCCGCTCGCGAGCGCGAACCCGCCGACCGCCAGCCCTAGCACCGCGATCACGAGCGCGATGATCGTGAGCACGGACACGCCACCGCCTCCGAGCGAGCTCTTCAGAGCAATCGTCGGCGCCGGGTAGGCCGCCGACTCCGGACCGGACCAATTGACGATCTGACCGTTCGAGTACGTCTGCTGGACGGTGAACTTGTACGTGCCCGGATTGGGCGCCTCGGCCAGGAACTGGAACAGCGAGTCCTCGCCGGTCGGCACGCGGCCCCCTGTCCAAGTCACCTGCTGGATCACTGCGTTGTCGCCCGAACCGGTCTGCTTCAGCACCTGGTGCCAGCCGGGCGCCGGCACGAACGAGTCGATCGAGAAGCCGGGCGGGACGTTCATCACGATCTTGGTCGTGGTCGCGTTCGCCTGCTCGGTCGGGACGCCGAGGCTGAACAGCTGCAGCTGGTTGGCGGTCGTGACGGGCGGCGAGAGCCGCGCGTGCGCCGAGGCGTCCGCCACGAAAACCAATGACAACACGGCAGCCGCGGCCACCGCGCGCAATCGATACATGAAAGTTCTCCTTGTTCGTAGGGAATTAGCTGGCGGCGAGCGCCGGCGGCCCACGAACAGGGGGATATGGCAGGAAGGCCGGGGTGCATGCACCCCGGCCCCGGTGGCCGCATGCGGCCACCGGCGGGTCGGTGCATGCACCGACCCGAACAGCGGACAAACTTGGGAGTGCCAGTGCCGCCCGCGCGGCGGTTCGCATCAGTAGCCGCGCCATCAGGAAGGCGAGCAGCGCGAACGGCAGCTGGAGCGCGAGCCCGATTCCGAACGTCGGCTGGAGCACGACCCACCAGGGGAACGAGCGGCCCGACAGCCACCGCTCGAGGATCTCCTGCAGCACGAAACCGAGGATCGGGAGCAGCGCGAACGCCCACGCGGGCACGGGCCGCTGGAGCGAGCGGCGGACGCTTCCGGCGATCACCCAGCCGACGGCCACGAGCTCGACCGCGCCGAACATGCCGAGCAGCAGCGGCAGATAGCCGGCCGCGCCGAGCATGTAGCCATGGCCGCTCGAGAGCAGCGCCGACAGTCGCACGTGCGCCTGCGGGTACACCCACGCGTACGCGAGTACGTGCGCGACCTGCGAGCCCGCCACCATCAGCGGGACCGACAACAGCCAGGCGGCGGCGCGGCGGTGCCTCACTTCACCTGCAGCGTATACGGCGCGGTGATGATCTTCGAGCCCTGGCGCATCTGCAGGAACAGCCGCCAGGTCCCCGGCAGCGCGAGCAGCACGCCGACTGTCAGCTTGCCCGGCGTCGCATGGCCGGTCACGCGCGTGATCGGCACGCCCGCGAGGCTGCCGCAGTTGGGCGCGTTCGGCGCGCAGATGTGGGTGTGGAAGTAGTCGAGCGATCCCTGGTGGAAGAAGATCGCGTGCGCGAGCGCGCCGAACCAGGGGACGAAGTGGACCGGCGTGCCCTGCGGCGTGGTCACGTCGATGTGCAGGAACTCGGCCTGGATCGCGTGCACCGGCGAGTGCGGGAGCATGCGGAAGTGGTAGCCGTCGACGTCGAGGTTCGGCGTGAACGGCGGCAGCTTCACCGGGTGGTACGCGCCGGCGACGGTGAGGTTGGTGAACAGCTGGAAGTTCGGCACCACGCCCGGGAGGTTCGGGTAAACGTCGACGAGCACGCGGTACGGGCCGGGCGCCGGGAAGGTCACCTTTTGCGTGAAGCATGCCGGTCGGCTGCACCGGCGGGTGCTGGTGGATGATCTCGCCGAGGTCGTTGCGGACGATGATCAGGTGAACGCCGGTGTGCGGGCCCGGCCCGCTGCGGAAGCTCGTCAGCGTCTTGCCGTCCGGCATCTTGATGCTGAACGAGATCGTCACCGGCTGGCCGGGCTTGACGGTCCCCGTCGGGGCGAAGTTCGCAAGCGCGAACTGTGCGGCCGGCTGGACTTTCGGAACCGTGACGCCGCCGCTCCCGCCAGTGCTCGCGCCGCCGCATCCGGCGAGCAGCAGAGCGCACAGCAATCGCAGCGCGCTTCATCGCAGCGCCTGCTCGAGCGCCGCGCGCAGCTCGGTGGTGCCGAACGCGCCCTCGAACCGCGCGACGATCACGCCGCGGCGGTTGATCACGAACATCCACGGCTCGGTCTGGAGGTGGAACGCCTTCAGCTGCGGTCGCAGACCCTGCTTGGGGTTGTTGTTCACGTACACCTCCTCGTGGATGAAAGCGATTCGGTCGCCGAACTGGTGCTGCAGCTCGACCGCGACGTCGGTGACCGGCCCGCACACGCGCGAGGTGCACAGCTGCGGCGTCGAGAACAGCAGCGCCACCGGCCGGCGGCCGAGCGCCTGGTTGAGCGAGACCGAGTGCATGCTCTCGGGCGGGACGCGCGTCGTCAGGTAGCTGATCGCGGCGTGGGTGTCGGTGGCGATGTCCGGCGGCCGCTGGCCGACGTTCGGGATCGGTGAGCGAGGCCGCGACCGCGACCTCGCCGGTCGCGCCGGTGATCCCGTGCGGCGTCCGCGTCAGCGCCAGGATCGCGTACGTGCCCGGGTGCGGTAGTGGCAGCTGGGCGGCATAGATCGCCTGGATCCCGCCCGGACCCGAGTTCTGCTTCGAGCGGAACTGGGGCGCGACCGTCATCGGGTCGGCGGGAGCGAGGTACGGGCCGCGCGCCTTCGAGTTCGGCGTGCGGCCGATGTACAGCGCGGTCGGCGCGTAGATGAACGCGCCGCCGTTGGTCGTCATCCCGAAGCCGTAGCGGCGGGTGCCGGGCGTGAACACGCCGGTGGAGGCCGACATCGTGGCGGTCGCGTGGACCGTGTTCGCGAGCTGCTGCAGCGTGCGTCCGCGGGTCGCGGGGAAGGCGGCCGGCGGCGGGCCGCTCGGCGGCCGCCAGCTCGTCGACCGCCGGCGGGAGCACCGGGACTCGTCGACGTGGGGCTCGTGGCCGCCGTCGTGGCCGCGGTCGAGCTCGTCGCGTGCGTGCTGGACGAGCCGCAGCCGGCGAGCGCCAGCGTCGCCAGGGCCGCGGCCGCGCGTCTGCGCGGGACGGACATCGCGCGGGAGGGTACCGAGGGGGCACGAACGGTTCGCCGGTTGCGAGTTCGGCCGCTGTTTCCGTGTAAACATCCTGTGACCGGGACCCGTCCGGCGGGCATGCGTGCTTTAGAGTGCCGACCATGTCGCCCGATGGGAGCGACGCGCTGACCGGGGCACAGCCGGCGTCGCAGCGCTCGCGCAACCGTCTCCGGCTGGCGGTCATCGACCGCGACCCCGGATTCATGCAGGTGCTGGCCAACCGGCTCGACGCGCTCGGGTGGGATCACCATGCCGTGTCGAGCGCGGTGACCGCCGACGCGCTCGTCGCGATGCGGCTGAACGCGCTGGTGATCGACCTGGCGATCCTCGGGCCCGGCAGCTGGGAGTACCTCGAGCGGGTCTGCTCGCGGTTGCCCGGGCTCGCCGTGATCGTGTGCACGGGCCCGTCTTCGGTCGCCCAGCGCGTCCGCGGGCTGCGGCTCGGCGCCGACGCGTGGATCACGAAGCCGTGCCACGCCGAGGAGCTGATCTGCATCATCGAGGCGGCGATCCGCCGCCACCGGCGCAATGAGATGCCGGAGCTCGAATCGGCGGCCGAGGTCGGCGAGATCACCGTGCGGCCCGACCTCTACCAGGCGTACGCCGGCGAGCGTCTCGCTCGAGCTGACCGCCCGCGAGTTCGAGATCCTGCAGCTGCTCTCGCAGTCCGATCGCGTCCTGCGGCGCGAGGAGATCTACGAGCGCGTGTGGGGCTACGCGATGGCGCACGGCGACCGCTCGGTCGACGTGTTCGTCCGCAAGCTGCGCCAGAAGCTGCGCGTCGGCCTCGCCGGAGTGGAGCTACATCCACACGCACTTCGGGGTCGGGTACCGGTTCGCGCCCGAGCGCGACGGCGCGCGGACGCGCCGAGCCGAGCCGACACGTGCGTCGAGCCGCGGCCGCCGAGCCGGCCCTCGTCGGCTGAGTAACAACCTCTTCACATCTTCGTCACAGCTCGATAACGCGGTAGGGCGCGGGCGCGAGCGAGCATCCCGGGCGGATGTCCGCGACGCACGAGCTGATTGAGGTCGGGACCGCTCGAGATCCTGCCCGAGGAGCACCTGGCGCGGGCCGCGGGACGGCCGCTGATGCTGTCGATCCGCGAACTGCGCCTGCTCACCGAGCTGGCGCGGCGGGCGGACCGGATCATGTCGCGCGACGAGTTGTTCAGCCTCGTCTGGGGGCGGGAGATGCGGGCCGGCGATCGGTCGGTCGACGTGTACGTCCGGAAGCTGCGCGTGAAGCTCGAGCAGGCGCTGCCCGGCTGGAGCTTCATCCACACCCACTTCGGATTCGGGTATCGGCTCGACCGCCGAACGCAACAGATCCGAACGGGGCGTTCACAACTGATTAACACCTGGGCGGCGTCGAGCCGCCGACACTCCGCGGGATAACACAATGAAGGAGACAAGAGTTGAGTGTTTAGAAAAAGCATCAGCGGCGCCGCCGTCGCGGTCGCAGCCACGTTCGGGCTCGCCGCGTGCGGGTCCAGCTCGAGTTCGAGCTCGACCGGCAGCTCGACGAGCGGCGGCGGCTCCGAGCGCCTCGTCGTCGTCGGCGGCCGTCAGCCGGCGGCACCGTCAACGGCGCCGGCTCTACGCTCGCCGCCCCGATCTACCAGCAGTGGGGCTCGACTCTGAAGTCCCAGGGCCTGACCGTCAACTACAACCCAGTCGGCTCGGGCACCGGCGTCGCCGATCTGCAGACCGCGACCGTCGACTTCGCCGGCTCTGACCCGGCGCTGAAGCCGGCCGACGTCAGGGGATGAAGGGCCCGGTGCTCCAGTTCCCGGTCGCGTTCGGCGCGATCACGGTGTCGTACAACCTGCCGGGGATCAAGAGCGGGCTGAAGCTCGACGCGGCCGACGATCGGCGGGATCTTCTCCGGCAAGATCACGACGCTGGAACGATCCCGCGATCAAGGCGCTGAACCCGGGCATGAACCTGCCGAGCACGCACATCACGGTCGTCCACCGCTCCGATTCATCGGGCACCACGAACGGGTTCACGACCTACCTGACGAAGGCCGACCCGAGCTGGACGCTCGGCGCGGACAAGCTGATCAAGTGGCCGGTCGGCACGGGCGCCGCCGAGCAACTCCGGCGTCGCGGCGGCCGTCAAGGCGACGACCGGCGCCGTCGGCTACGTCGAGCAGGCGTACGCGCTTGTCAACGGCTTCACGTACGCGGCCGTCAAGAACGGCTCGAGCTACGTGCTGCCGACGCTCGCGAACACATCGGCGGCGGCGCAGGGCGTCGACGGTTCCGTCCGACCTCGGGATCTCGACGATCGACTCGAAGACGGCCGGGCGCGTACCCGATCGTCTCGCAGACGTTCCTCGACGTCTACAAGGATCCGTGCAAGGACGGCGGCGCGAGCAGAGCACCGCGAAGGCGCTGAAGTCGTTCCTCGCGTACGCGTTCGGCGCCGGGCAGAAGACGCTCGGCGGCGGCTCGGGCCAGCTGCCATACGCGCCGCTGCCGCGCGACGCTGGCGGCGAAGGACAACGCGCAGCTCGCGACGATGACCTGCAACGGGTCGCCGGTCTCGTAGGGACGTCAGTGGAGGCAAGCGCCACCACACCGGCTGGCGGCGGCCGCTCGCTGTTCTCGAGCGGTCGTCCGCTCAGCCGTCTTCCGGATCAGGTCCTGCAGATGGGGCTGACAGCGCTCGCCGCGCTGATCCTCGATCCTGATCGTCGTACTTCTTCATCCGGCTGATCGGAAAGTCGACGACGGCGTTCAACCACTTCGGAATCAGCTTCGTCTTCGGGAACGACTGGGATCCCGGCACACGAGATCTTCCACGGGCTGCCGCTGCTCGTCGGGACGCTCGTCACCTCCGCGATCGCGCTGATCATCGGCGTGCCGATCGCCGTCGCGACGGCGCTGTTCATGACCGAGCTGTGCCCGCGCCGGGCCCGGGGTCCGCTCGCGATGCTCGTCGACCTGCTCGCCGCGGTGCCCTCGGTCGTCTACGGGCTGTGGGGCGTGTTCGTGCTCGCGCCGAAGCTCCAGGGGTTCGAGAAGTGGATCGCGAACACGTTCTCGTTCATCCCGTACATCGGCGGCGGGGCAAACGACGTCACCGCGGTCGGCAACTACTTCATCGCCGGGCTGATCCTGGCGATCATGATCCTGCCGATCGTCTCGGCGATCTCGCGCGAGGTGCTGCGCACGGTGCCGTCCGAGCACAAGGAGGCGGCGCTCGCGCTCGGCGCGACCCGCTGGGAGATGATCCGGATGGCGGTGCTGCCGTACGCGCGTCCAGGAATCACCGGCGGCGCGATGCTCGGGCTCGGCCGGGCGATCGGCGAGACGATCGCGGTCGTGCTCGTGATCGGCGACGCGGACAACCTCGGCCACCACATCTTCAGCCAGGGGTACACGCTCGCGGCAGTGATCGCGAACGAGTTCGGCGAGGCCGCGAACGACCCGCTCCACTCCTCGGCGCTGTTCGCGGCCGGCCTCGTGCTGTTCGTGCTGACGCTGATCGTGAACATCATCGCCCGCTGGTTCGTGCAGTCCGCGGCACCCGCGGGACCAGCGCTCGGCGGGCGGCGGCGAAGGCCGGCGCCGCGGTCGCCATCACCGGGGGCGGCCAGTGAGCGCCGGCATGGATGCAGCTGCCCAGCATCAGCGCTCGCCGCCGGCGCACCGACCGGGTGATGCGCGCGACTGCTGTGGCCGCGACCGGGATCGCGCTGATCCCGCTGATCCTCGTCGTCTACTACCTGATCCACAAGGGGATCGGGCAGTGGACCGAGCAACTTCTTCACGACCGATCCGAACGGCAACTTCTTCGGCAACCACGGCGGGATCCGCTCGGCGATCCTCGGCTCGCTCGAGATCATCGGGATCGCGTCTGCTGATCGCGATCCCGATCGGGATCGCGGTGGCGCTGTACCTGACCGAGTACGGCAAGGACTCGCTGTTCGCGAACGCCGTGCGGTACTTCGTCGACGTGATGACCGGCGTGCCTTCGATCGTGTTCGGCTTGTTCATCTACATCGTGCTGGTGATCTCGAATTTCGGCGGCAGCGGGTACGCCGCGCTGGAAGGGCGCGCTCGCCGTCATCCTGCTGATGCTGCCGATCGTCATCCGATCCGCCGAGGTCGTGTTGCTGCTGGTCCCGAACAGCCTGCGGGAGGCGGCGCTCGCGCTCGGCGCGCCGCGCTGGCGGGTGATCACGCAGGTGGTGCTGCCGACGTCGGCGTCGGGGCTCGTCACCGGTTCGCTGCTGGCGGTGGCGCGCGGAATGGGTGAGACGGCGCCGCTGCTGTTCACGGTCTCGTACACGATGAACCTGACTGGCAACCCGAACAATCTGATGAACAGCGCTGCCGGTGCAGATCTTCAACGACATCAAGAGCCCGGAGCCGGCGATCCAGGCGCGAGCGTGGGGCGCCGCGCTGACGCTCGTCGCGCTCGTTCTGATCCTCAACCTGATCGCGAGAGCGGTCTCGCGAAGGAGCCGCGTGGCATGATCCCTGAAGACACCAAGACCAAGGAGCGGACCGACATGTCAGCAACCGGCGGCCCGCCGGAGCAAATCGAGGAGGCGCCCGACCGGGACGCGCTCGGGGTCGGCCAGGGCGCCGGTCACGCGGTCGATCGTCAAGGGTCTGAAGGCGTTCTACGGCGTCCGCGGAGGCGGTTCGCGGCATCGACATCACGTTCCCCGCCAACGAGGTGACGGCGATCATCGGCCCGTCGGGGTGCGGCAAGTCGACGATGGTGCGGTGCATCAACCGGATGCACGAGGAGATCCCGGGCGCGCACGCCGAGGGCAGCGTGAAGCTCGACGACGCTCGACGTGTACGCGGAGGGGGTCGACGTCACCGCCGTGCGGCGGTTGATCGGGATGGTGTTCCAGAAGCCGAACCCGTTCCCGACGATGTCGATCTTCGACAACGTCGCCGCGGGACTGCGGCTCACCGGCCATCGCGGCGAGAACCTGCGCGAGCGGGTGCACAGGGCGCTGCGCGCCGTCGGATTGTGGGGCGAGGTCAAGAACCGGCTTGGACGAGCCCGGGATCGGGTTGTCGGGCGGCCAGCAGCAGCGGCTGTGCATCGCGCGGACGGTCGCCGTCGAGCCCGAGGTGATCCTGATGGACGAGCCGTGCTCGGCGCTCGACCCGGTGGCGACGCTGAAGATCGAGGAGCTGATCGACGAGCTCAAGGAGCGCTACACGATCGTGATCGTCACCCACAACATGCAGCAGGCGGCGCGGGTCGCGAACACGACCGCGTTCATGCTCTCCGGGCGAGCTGATCGAGCACGGGCCGACGAACGAGATCTTCACCACCCCCAAGGACGACCGCACCGAGCAGTACGTGACCGGAAAGTTCGGCTGATGCAGGAGACCCGGCATCAGTTCCGTGAGTCGCTGAAGGAACTCGAGCGCCAGACGCTGGGCGGCATGGACATCGTCGTCTCGCAGCTCGACCGGGCGCTGGAGGCGGTCTCCTACCAGGACGTCGAGCTGGCGGGCATGGTCGTCGCCGACGACGACCGGATCGATGGGCGCTACCTGGAGGTCCACCAGGGGATTCTCTCGCTGCTCGCGCGCCAGTCCCCGGTCGCGACCGATCTGCGGATCGTCGCCGCGCTGCTGCACATCATCCGCTGCGTCGAGCGGATGGGCGACCAGTGCGTCAACATCGCCAAGCTCGTGCCGCTGTCCGGCTACGAGGCGCCGAAGGACAAGGACATCCTCGATGCGATCGAGCGGATGGGCCAGCTGGCGCGCTCGCAGGTCTCTCAGGCGAAGGAGGCGTTCGGCGGGCCGCAACGTCGAGCTCGCCCACGACCTCGTCCGCCAGGACCGCGAGATCAACAAGCTCAACCGCGACATCTTCAAGCGCGCCGTCGCGATCGGCGACGACGCCGAAATGCGGGAGTGGGCGATGTTCATGATCCTCGTCGCGCGCGCCCTCGAGCGGATCGGCGACAACACCGTCGACATCGCCGAGCAGGTCGTGTTCGTCGTAACCGGACTGTTCCGCGAAGTGGCCGACTCGGAGTCGGCTGACACCCAACCGGCGGCTACCTGAAGGTCAACTGCGCCGTGCCGTCCCTGGCGGCGAACCGCGCCGTTGCCGGGCGCAGCGTGAACGTGATCCGATCGCCGGTGTCGGTCGTCACCTCGATCGTGCGGCCGCCGTCGGCGACGTGCTGAACCGTCCCCGTGGCGGTCCAGCCGAGATCGCGGACGAGCACGGCGCCGCCGACGACTGGCATCGCGCGTACGGGGCTCATGCTCCAGGTTCTAACAAAAAGGGCCGGCGTTGACACCGACCCTTTTCGAACAGAGAGAGAGAATTGCAGAGTAGGGGGGTGCGGCGCGGCTGGTGTGACTATTCGGTCACCGGGGCGTAGAGCCTGACCGTGTCGGTCTTGCCCTTGAGCGTGACGCCTTCGCGCTCCTGCAGGCCCGGGTGGCGATCGTCTCCGAGCAGCTCCTTCGTCCGCGCCGCGAGCAGGATCGTGTCGCCGGTCTGTCGCGTTGCCGCCTCGACCCGCGCCGCGACGTTGACCGCGTCGCCGATCACGCCGAACTCGAACCGCCCGGCGCCGCCGATGTTGCCGGCGATGACGAGGCCCGAGTTCAGCCCGATCCCGACCCTGAGGGTGGTGTCGGTGAGGGCGCGTGCGATCTCGAGCGCCGCCTCGAACGCGCCGCCGGCATGGTCGGCGAGGCGGTTGGGGGCGCCGAACACCGCCATCAGGCCGTCGCCGACGAACTTGTCGACGCGCCCGCCGTGCTCGTGGATGATCGGCACGATCGTCGCGAACAGTCGGTTGATCGCGGTGACGACGCCGTGCGCCTCGGTTCGCTCCGCGAAGCCGGTGAAGTCGCGCACGTCGACGAACATGATCGTCACCTCGACCTCCTCGCCGGCGAGGTCGGTGCCCTCTGAGAGAACATGCTCGGCGACGTCGGGGTCGACGTAGGTTCCGAACGCCTCGCGGATCCGCTCGCGCTCCGCGAGTCCGCCGACCATCTGGTTGAAGCCGAGTTGGAGCTGGCCGATCTGCGAGCCGTCGTAGACCGGGACACGGACATCGAATTCGCCTCTCTGAACCTCCGCGAGCGCCCGGCGCACCGACGCGATCGGATCCGCGGTGGTGCGCGCGGCGAGCGACACGGCCAGCAGCCCGACGGTGATGCCGATGCCGCCGAGCACGACCATCACGATGCCGAGCTTGCCGCGGTCCGTGCTCGGGTCGCCCCCCAGCGCGAGGATCCCGATCGCGATCACCCCGACCATCGGCAGCCCGGTCCCGAGCGCCCACGCGAGCACGGCGCGCGTGACGACGCCTGGCACGGTGATCTGCTCCGGCGCACCGTTGGCGAGTGCGCGCGCGGCGGCGGTGCGCAAGATTCGCTCGGTGAGCAGGTAGGCGCACGCCGCGGTCACGACTCCCGTGATCGTCACGACGATCGCGACGCGAACGGCAAGCCGTCCGGAGTAGGTTGCATCGAGGACTCCGAAGAGCAGCGCCGCGATCAGCCACAGCCCCACCTGGAGTGCGAACAGGCGCAGCGGCGCCGACAGCAGCAGCCGGATCTCGGCGAGCGTCGCGGGCCGCTCCTCGCGCAACCAGTTCCGCAGCCCCAGCATGCCGCGCACGCCCAGCAGGATGCCGAGCGGCACCGCGATCGCGACGTAGCCTGCCGCAGCCACCGCGTTGACGAGCTCGATGCGGCCGACGTTCAGATGGTCCAGTGGCATCGGCACGACCCACAGCGCGAGCACGAGCACGGTGATCGCGCCGATCACATTCGTGACCACGATCACGACCGGCAGCAGGATCTGTCCAAAGCGGACCATCTCGCGTCCGGACAGGTTCCCCTCGCCGGGTCGCACGAGTTCCACCAGCCCCCCGCGAAGCGCTGCGATCACGGCATCGGGTTGCGGCATCAGCGCGACGATATCCGCAGGGGCCGCGGGGAGTGCAGAGTGCACGGAGGTTTGGACACGGGGCCAAAGACCGCGCGCACACCGAACCCTAACTTTCCGCTATGTCCCCGAGACCGCCCCAGATAGTGGCGTTCGGCGGCGGCGGCTTCTCGATGGAGTGGGGGAACACGCTGCTCGACGACTACGTTCTGTCGTTGACAGGGGTGGACCGGCCCCGCGTCTGTTTCCTGCCGACCGCGTCGGGAGACGCCGACCACTATGTGGTCCGCTTCTACCGGGCGTTCTGCTCGTCTCGCTGCGAGCCCTCGCACATCTCGCTGTTCCGGCGCGAGACGGGGGTCGGCGATCCCCGCGCGCATCTGCTGGCGCAGGACCTCGTGTACGTCGGCGGCGGCAGCCTCGTGTCGCTGCTCGGGTGCTGGCGCGCCCACGGGATCGATGTAGCACTGCGTGAGGCGTGGCAGGCGGGGGTTGTCATGTGCGGCGGCTCGGCCGGATCGCTGTGCTGGTTTCAAAGCTCATTGAGCGCGTTCCACGAGGGACCGACGCGCTGCGTCGAGGGGCTCGGCTTTCTCCCGTGGAGCAATGCGGTCCACTACGGCGACGAGGCGGGGCGCCGGGATACCTTCCACGAGGCGGTGCGCGCCGGGCTGCCACCGGGCTACGGCGTCGACGACGGCGCGGCGCTGCGCTTCGTCGGGACGGAGCTCGCGGAGGTCGTGTGCTCGCGGCCGCAGGCTCGGGCGGCGCTCGTTTCGGCCTCGACTGCAGGCGGCGTGATCGAGCGCGAGCTGCCGGTGCGCTACCTCGGCGCCGTGCCCGAGCTGGTGGCCGCGTGATCCTCGCGATGGGCGGGGGCGGCTTCACGATGCGCGAGCGGTCGCCGGCGCTCGACCGGTTCGCGCTGTCACTAACGGGCAAGCCGTGTCCGCGCGTGTGTTTCCTGCCGACGGCCTCAGGCGATCCGCGCGAGCAGGTGACGCGGTTCCACGAGCGGTTCGGGGCGTGGCCGTGCGAGCCGAGCGTGCTGTCGTTGTTCCACCTCGGCGAGACCCGGCTCGATCCCGTCTCGCACCTGCTGTCCCAGGACGTGATCTACGTCGGCGGGGGCTCGATGCGCAACATGCTCGCGATCTGGCGCGAGCACGGGATCGATGAGGCGATGCGAGTTGCGTGGCATAGCGGGGTGGTGCTGGCGGGGCTCAGCGCCGGCGCGATGTGCTGGTTCGAGGGCGGGGTCTCGGCCAGCGGCGGTGCGCCCGAGCCGGTCGCCGGGTTGGGGCTGGTGCCGGGCAGCCTGTCGGTCCACCTCGACGGCGAGGCCGAGCGACTCCCTGTGTTTCGCTCGGCCGTCGCGACCGGCGCGCTGCCGGCGGGGACACGCCGCGGACGATGGAGCGGCGCTGGTGTACGACGGGGCCTCGCTGGTCGAGTGTGTCGGCTCGCGGCCGGGCGCGCGGGTGGTGCGAGTCGACCCCGACGGGGAGGGCGGCACCCGCGAGCGGCCGTTGGAAGTGCGGCTGCTGCCCGGGTCGGCGCACCGGTCGGTGGACGAGGACGAGCCGTATGGGGTGTCGGAGATGCGCGCGCTGCGGGCGGGGCGCCACCGCTGGGACTGAGGATTCGGGCCCGAGGCCGGGGAGCGCGCTACGCGGGGTCCCGCCGGCGGACCGCGAGCAGCGCCCCGGCGGTCGCGATCGCCGCCAGCACGAGCACGATCAGCACGACCGTCTTGATGTCCAGGCCGCCGCCGGTTGAGGCGCTTCCGGTCGAGCCGTCCGAGATCGGGTGACCGGCCGCGGCCGCCAGCCTCTGGACCGCTGTCAGCGCCGCCTGCGCTAGATCGGAGCTCGTGTCTCCTTGCGGCTTGGGCAGCTTCGCGGCGGCGGCGGTAGCGGCCGCCGGCAGCCCCTCGACGCCGTAGCCGTCCTTCATCACGACCAGCAGCAACGCCGGTCCCGTGAAGCTGATCTCCTGGTCGAGGAAGTGGGCGTAGTTCTGCGGCTGGCCGTACAGCGAGGGACGACGCCGAGGTCGAGCGGGCCGGAGATCAGCGCCACCTTGATCGGGAAGTGCGCCTTGGCCGCGGCCGCCGTCGCGCCATTGAGGCTCTTCATCAGCGACGCCGGCACCGACGGGGTCTTGTACGGGTAGAACACGTTCTGCCCGAGCAGCACGTCACTGGCGGGATCGCCGTCGGCGAGCGCGCCGGCTGGGGTGAGCAGGACGCCTGCGGCGAGTGCTGCTCCGAGTGCGGCTAGGCGGCGACGCATCGCGGCCGAGGCTACAACCCGGGCGGGAACGTGTACCTCGGGTGCGGCGGGACGTATCCGCCCACCTCGAGTACCACCTCGGCGTGGCGGCGCAGCGGGATCGCGGCGAGCCGGCCATTGATCCGGCGGCCGTCCACGAACGCGAGCACGCGACCGGCGAACGTCGCGAGCCGTGCGCGGGAGAGCGGTTGACCCCAGACCGCGAACAGGGCTCCGAGCGTCGGGACGTGCGTTTGCACGCGGATGACGCCGGTCGGCTCGAGCGTCCACACCGGATACGTGCACGCGCCGCCGAGCACGTACGCGCCGCTGCGTCTCAGCGGCGGCGCGACGCCGATGCCGGCGGGGACCGGGACGACGAGACGGTGGGCGAAGAGCTCGAGATGCAGTCCGTAAACGGGGCCGCTCCGGCGCCCGCAGGCCAGACCGTCGATTTCGCGCCGGCGGGCGACGGCGGCCGAGGTCGGCGGGATCCGATAGGCCGGCGCGCGGCCGATCGGAATCGGGCGGATGTACGGCGGTAGCGGCACGGGCCGGGTCGCTCGGGTGGCCGTCGCGGTCCGCGCGCCTCCGCACCCCGCCAGCGCCAGCGCCGCGGCGATTATCAGCCACGCACAGTTCCACCGACCTGTCCGGTGGAACGTCTGCGTGCGCTGATGCGAGCGGCTATTGGACCCGCGCCGGCGCCGGCTCGATCGCGAGCTCGCGACGCTCGGCGGCGATCTCGACCTGCGTCGGCGCGTGGCCGAGCTCGGCCCAGCGCGTGGCGACCTCGTCCGCGACTGCATCGAGGAAGTCGTCGGTGTGGAGCGGGTCGTGGTGGAACATCAGCAGCCGCTCGGCGCCGACGCGGTGCCCGAACTCGAGCGCGTCGGACATCGGCGAGTGGCCCCAGCCGAGATATTGAGGGTATTCGACGTCGGTGTACTGGCAGTCGTGGATCAGCATCGAGGCGCCGCGCGCGAGTTCAAAGCCCGAGATCCAGTCATCGTCGAGCTGCGCCAGCGGCACGCCGAGCCCGGGCTCGTGGTCAGGGATGTAACACAACGAGCAGTTGTCTGCCGTGATGCGGTAACCGAGCGTCGGGCCGCGGTGAGCGACCGCGCACGCCTGGATGCGCGTCGGCCCGATGTCCCACTCGAGCGGCTCGGCCTCGCGGAACGAGACGAGCGAGGGGAGCTCACGAACCTCGACCGGCGCGAGCGGCGCCGAGATGTACCGCGCGATCCGGTCGCGCAGCGACGCCTCGGGCGAAGCGGGACCCCAGATCACGATCTCCGATTCCGGCCGGAACGCCGGTGCGAAGAACATCAGCCCCTGGATGTGGTCGAGATGCAGGTGAGTCAGCAGGATGTGGATCGGCTGGCCGGTCGATTCGCGGGCTGACAGCGCGAGCCCCAGGTTGCGGATGCCGGTCCCGGCGTCGAGGATCAGCGTGCTGCCGTCGCCCAACGTCATCTCGACGCACGAGGTGTTGCCGCCGTAGCGCATCGTCTCCGGTCCGGGCGCGGGGATCGAACCCCTCGCTCCCCACACCTTGATCTTCATCGGGCCTCTCCCTGTTCTTCCGTCACTGGCCAGAAGATTACGATCGCGCCGCTCGCGCCGCCAGGCCCAACTATCGGGATCGCGCTCGCCTCGACGTCGTGATGGCCGCCGTGAGCGCTCGCGATCCTGAACGCGCCGTGGTAAGGCCGGTTGTCCCGCACCGCGAGCGTGGCCGGGATCCGCTCGTAGGGGATCGGCACGTCGTTGCCGTCGAACGGGCCGAACTCGGCGGTCCACTTGCTCGCCGGGAGCGAGCCGAGCTCCTCAAAACGCCGGCCCAGCATCGCCGCCGCCGCCTCGTTGTAGAACAGCAGCAGCCCTTCCTCGCCGACGAGGAACGCCGGGGTCGAGATGCTCGAAAGCAGGTTTCGCGCCAGGATCAGCTCGAGCGGCTTCTGCCCGTTCATGCGACGGACTCTAGTGACGTTTCAGATGCTCTGGAGCAGCTGAATGGGGGTTATCCTCCCGAGGCGGTGCCCAGTCAGAACCAGAAGCGGCGTTCGCGGAAGCGGAGCGCCGCCAGCACGAAACCACGGGCGGTGCCTTCGCAGCGGCGCGAGCTCCGCGCGGAGGTCAAGACGACGGACGAGCGCCAGCGGCGCGCTGGGCAGAGGACGCTCAAGACCGTAGGGGAGCGGCCGCCGAACCCGTTCGGCGGCGTGCCGGTGGCAGAGATCGCGATCCTCGCCGGCCTCGTCACGGTGATCGTGTGGTGGGCCGGGGGCCTCGGCATCGGCGCGCTGGTCACGGGCATCGTCGTGATGCTGCTCGGCGTGCTCGAGTTCAGCGTCCGCGAGCACTTCTCCGGATACCGGTCGCACACCACGATCCTCGCCGCGGTTCCGGCGGTCGGGGTCGCGTGGGGCCTCGTGGCGGTCACCGGCGAAAAGGCGGGAAACGCGCCGCTCCTGTTCAGCGCGGTGCCGGTGTTCGTGCTGCTGTTCTGGCCGCTGCGCCGGCGGTTTCAGGTCGCCCGCCAGGCGAGGGTCGCGCGGCCGCCGGCGCCGCCGCTCTAACTCGAGCTGATCTGCACGGGCCCCGGCTCGGGCGCCGGCCACTCCCCAGTGGGCGAGTCGGCTCCGGGCATCGTCGGCAGATGCAGGGTGAACACGGCGCCGCCGTCGATCGCGTTGGCGGCGGTGGCGGTGCCGCCGAGCTGCTCGGTCACCTGACGCACGATCGCAAGGCCGAGCCCGCTGCCCTGGCTCCCGCGTGCGTGAGAGCCGCGGAAGAAACGGTCGAACACGTACGGGAGGTCGGCCGGATCGACACCCTCGCCGTGGTCGCGTACGCGCACGCCGTCCGCGTCGACCGTCACCTCGACGGTGCCGCCCGGGGGCGAGTGGCGCGCCGCGTTGTCGAGCAGGTTGTTGACCGCGCGGGACAGACGCTCGCCGACGCCCTCGACGATCACGGGCTCCAGGCGCGCGTCGAAGTTGATCCCGGGTGCGTTCCGCCGCGCGCGGGCGACGGATTCCTCGACGACCCGGTCGAGGCGGACGTCCTCGGTCGCGCCGATCGGCTCGTCACCGCGCGCGAGCTCGATCAAGTCGTTGACCAGCAGGCTCAGCTCCTCGCTCTGCTCGACGACATCGGCTAGCAGTCGTCGGCGGTCCTCCTCGGGGAGCTCGCCGCCGGCGAGCAGCACCTCGATGTTCGTCCGCAGGCTGGTGATCGGGGTGCGCAGCTCGTGCGAGGCGTCGGCGACGAGCTGGCGCTGCGCGCGGGCGGACTCGTCGAGCGCCTCACGCGAGTGTTCGAGTCGCCCGAGCATCGCGTTGAAGTTCGTCGCGAGCTGTCCGACCTCGTCGTCGGCGTGGATCCGCAGGCGCGTGGAGAGATCATCGGTCTCGCCGATCTCCTGCGCGGTGCTCGGCGACCTCGGCAAGCGGGCTGAGCACGCGGCTGGCGGCAAACCGTCCGAGCGCCGCCGCAAGGCCGATGCCGCCGACGCACGAGCAGCAGCAGCACGAGACGCAGGTTCGAGAGCACGTGGTCGACGCCGCCGAGCGGCCGGGCGAGCTGGAGCGCGCGCGGTGACTGTGCCGATCCCGGTGTAACTGGACCGGGACGGTCAGCTCGCGCAGATGGCTGCCGCCGACGGTGACGTCGGACATGAACGCGTCCGCCGTGGCGCGACTCGCCGCCGCGACCGTCTGCGAGCTGACCGGCAGCGAGAGATCGCCGGCGAACGGTTGCACGATGCCCTGTTCGCGGTACACGAGTCTGCGCGTACGGGCGCCGGGCCGCCCGCGCTCGGCGGGATTGTCGAGGTTGGCCTGCGAGCGCCGGTGGACGTCCGCCGATCCGCGCGACCGCGCTCGGCCTCGGCGCGCAGCGAATCATCGACCTGGCCGCGGAGCTGGTCGCGGACGACGAAGTACGCGACGCACGCCGCGATCACGACCGCGAAGCCGACGACGCCCGCCGCTGCGATTCCGATGCGTTTCCTGAGCGGCATCCCCGCGCGCCCGCGAGCTCAATCCCGCAGGACGTACCCGACGCCGCGGATCGTGTGCAACAACCTGGACTCGCCGCCGGCCTCGGTCTTGCGCCGGAGGTAGCCCATATACACGCCGAGGGCGTTGGAGGTGGGGCCGAAGTCATAGCCCCAGACGTGCTCGAAGATCGTCGAGCGCGTGAGCACTTGCCGCGGATGCTGGAGGAACAACTCGAGCAGCAGGAACTCGGTTTTCGAGAGCTCGATCACGCGGTCGCCGCGTCGCACCTCGTGCGCGACCGGGTCGAGCACGAGATCGGCGTACCGGAGGACCTCGGAGTCGGCGCCGTCGTTTGTGCGGCGCAGCAGCGCGCGCAGGCGGGCTTGCAGCTCGCGCAGAGCGAACGGCTTGACGAGATAGTCGTCGGCGCCGACGTCCAAGCCCTTGACCCGGTCTTCGATCGCGTCCCGCGCGGTCAACATCAGCACCGGCGTGCGATCGCCGGCCTGTCGCATCCGCCTGCACACCTCGAGTCCGTCGAGGCGCGGCATTGCGATGTCGAGGATCACCGCGTCGGCGGGCGAGCTTGCGAGCGAATCGAGTGCCTCCTCGCCGTCGGCCGCGAGCGCGACGTCATAGCTGTCGAGGCGCAGCGCGCGCTCGAGCGCACGTCTGACGGCGGGCTCGTCGTCGACTACCAAAACTCGTGCCATTGCAGCAATGAAAGCGCGAACAGGTAAAAGTTGGTGAAGAAGCGCAATGGCGACCGACAAGCTCAAGAGCTACAAGCGCAAGCGTGACTTCGCGACCAGCCCCGAGCCGGCGGGCGATGTGAGGCCGGCCGAGGAGGGGGCTCCGCGGTTCGTCGTCCAGGAGCACCACGCGACCCGCCTGCATTGGGACCTGCGGCTCGAGCACGCCGGTGTGGCGGTCTCGTGGGCGCTTCCGAACGGCGTGCCCGCCGACCCGAAGGAGAACCGGCTCGCCGTCCACACCGAGGACCACCCGCTCGAGTACCTCGAGTTCGAGGGCGAGATCCCCAAGGGGCAGTACGGCGCCGGCACGATGCGGATCTGGGACCGCGGCACGTTCGAGGTCCACAAGTTCGACGCGCGCAAGGTCGAGGTCACGTTCCACGGCGAGCGGCTGCACGGTCGCTACGGCCTGTTCCCGCTCGGCAAGCGCGCCGGCGAAGCCGCGGACGGCAAGGACGACTGGATGATCCACCGGATGGACGCGCCGGAGGACGGCGAGCGGGAGCCGATGCCCGAGCGGCTCGTGCCGATGATGGCCCGCCCGGGAGAGCTACCGCGAGACGAGCGGGGCTGGTCGTTCGAGGTCAAGTGGGACGGCGTGCGCGCGATCGCCTACCTGCAGCCCGGCCGGATCCGCCTCGAGAGCCGCAACCTGCGCGAGATCACCGACTCATACCCGGAGGTCCGCGGCATCACCCGGGACCTCGGAATGCGCGAGGCGGTGCTCGACGGCGAGATCGTCGCGTTCGGCGACGACGGGAGGCCGAGCTTCGAGCGGCTCCAGCGACGGATGCACGTCACCTCCGCGTCGTCGGTGCGCAAGCTCGCGGCGAGCAGCCCGGTCGTCTATGCGATTTTCGACCTGCTGTACCTCGACGGCCACTCGCTGATGGAGCAGCCCTACCACGAGCGGCGGGCCGCGCTCGAAGCGCTACAGCTCACGGGGCCGGCGTGGCGGGTCCCGGCGGCGCACGCGGATGCCGGCGCCGGGCGGGAGGCTGCTCGAGGCGACTGCCGCGCAGGGGCTCGAGGGAGTCGTCGCCAAGCGACTGAGCTCCAAGTACGAGCCAGGCAGACGCTCCGGGGCATGGGTGAAGATCAAGCACACGCATCGCCAGGAGCTGGTGATCGGCGGGTGGCTGCCCGGCGAGGGACGCCGCACCGACAGCATCGGGGCGCTGCTGATGGGGTCGTTCGAGGACGGCGGGCTCCGCTACGCCGGCCGCGTTGGCACCGGCTTCACCGAGAAGACGCTCGCCGATCTCAAGAAGCGTCTGAAGCCGCTCCGGCGCGAGCGCTCGCCGTTCAGCGCCGGCCCGAAGCTGCCCCGGGAGGCGCAGTTCGTCGAGCCGCAGCTGGTCGCCGAGGTCGAGTTCCGCGAATGGACATCCGAGGGCGTGATGCGGGCGCCGTCGTACAAGGGGCTGAGGGACGACAAGCCGGCGCCCACGGTGCACAGAGAAGGCGAGCTGTTGTTCGACGAGGTCGAGCCGCTGCCGGACGGGGCGCAGGCGGTGACGATCGATGGCCGCAGGCTGAAGATCACCAACTGGGACAAGGTCCTGTATCCGCAGACCGGGTTCACGAAGGGGGAGCTGGTCGAGTTCTACGCGCGGCTCGCGCCGGCGGTGCTGCCGCACCTGCGCGATCGGGCGTTGACGCTCAAGCGCTACCCGAACGGCGTCGACGAGCCTTACTTCTACGAGAAGAACTCGCCGGCGCACCGACCGGAGTGGATCCAAACCGCAAACATCGGCGGGGTCCGCTACACGCTCTGCCAGGAGCGCGCGACGCTTGTGTGGCTCGCGAACCTGGCCGACATCGAGCTGCACACGTCGCTATCGCTGGCGGCGAAGCCCGAGCAGCCGACGATGGTCGTGTTCGATCTCGATCCTGGGCCCCCGGCCGGGATCGTCGAGTGCTGCGAGGTCGCGCAGGTGCTGAGAGGGCTCTTCGAGCAGCTCGGCCTGAGCAGCTTCGCGAAGACCTCGGGGTCGAAGGGGATGCAGGTGTACGTGCCACTCAACACGCCGGTCTCCTACGAACAGTCAAAGCCGTTCGCGCGCCGGATCGCGGAGGCGCTCGAGCAGCGGATGCCGAAGCTCGTCACCTCGCGGATGACGAAGCAGCTGCGCTCCGGCAAGGTGCTCGTCGACTGGAGCCAAAACGACGCGCACAAGACAACCGTGACGGTCTACTCAGCACGCGCGCGCGAGCGTCCCACGGTCTCGACCCCGGTCACGTGGGAGGAGGTCGCCACCTGCCGGGAGCGAAGCGAGGCCGAGCTGCTGACGTTCGAGACCGCTGAGGTGCTCGAGCGGGTCGACTCCCAGGGCGACCTGTTCGCGCCGCTGCTGTCGACTAAGCAACAGCTGCCCGCACTCGGCCGGTAGCGGTCACGGCCGGCGTTGTTCAGATGTCGTAAAGCTCCCGGCAGCCAACCGCGACGCGTGTTTAGGATGATGACCACGCGATGGATCCGATCACGCTCAGGAACCGGCTGCTGGTCGCTACCGGCATGTGGAAGGAGGCGACGGGCGAGCCGCTGCCGCGGCTTGCCCCCGGTGATCCCGTCGACCAGGTCCAGGCGTTCGAGATCCAGCTCGTCGACCGGCTCTGGGAGAACGCCACGCCGGAGACCGCGCGCGAGGTAGCCGACCGCACCTGGGACCTCGTCCACGACCGGCCGGACTCGGATGCGGTCAAGCAACGCGTTGTCGAATGCCACGAGGCGCTCGCGCGGCTAACGCGCCTCGGCGACTGAGCGCCGGGGAAGCACGCCTTTTTAGACGAATGTTCTATGGCGGCCAGGTCGACGCGCAACTATTGTGAGCTTTTAGAAGCTGGAACGTTTTCGTCCGGTCGCGTGCGAAGCATGGGGGCGTCGATCGGATCGCAGACCTCCGTTCGCTTAGTTCGCCGCCGCTCGGGGCAAGCGGCGGCGAGCGGACGGCCGGGCGTCCGAGCGTCGTCAGCCGGCGGGCTGGCCCGTTGGGTCGAACGCCGGCGCGACGTCGTTGCCCGACGAGCTTCGGGTGAGGCCGGCCGCGGCATAGGCGTCGGCCTCGTCGAGCGTCTCGTGCTCGAGTAGCGCGGCGACGAGCGAGTCGAGACTCGCTCGGCTCGCGCTCAACAGCTCGGTCACCTCGCTGTGCGCCGTGTCGACGATCCGCCGGACCTCCTCGTCGACGACCTGCTGAGTCGACTCCGACGTCTCGGACGCACCCGGGAGCAGCGCGCTCATCCCGTCGATCGGGATCACCGCGATCGGCCCGATCGTGCGGCTCATCCCCCAGCGGCCGACCATCATCCGCGCGATCCGCGTGAGCTGCTGGATGTCGGACTCGGCGCCGGTCGTCAGGTCACCGAATACGATCTCCTCAGACGTGCGGCCGCCGAGCGCGACCTTGATCTGGGCGATCAGGTGGCGCTCGTCGTAGTTGAAGCGGTCGGCGTCCGGTGCCGAGAAGGTGACTCCCAGCGCCTGGCCACGGGGGATGATCGAGACCTTGCGGACCGGGTCGGCGCCGGGGGTGAGCATCCCGACCAGCGCGTGGCCGGCCTCGTGGTAGGCGGTCCGCCGGCGGTCCTCGTAGGAGATCACGACGCGACGCTCCGCGCCGAGCACGATCCGTTCCAGCGCGTCGGTCAGGTCCTCGCGGTTGACCTTCGAGTGCGAGCGGCGGGCGGCGAGCAGCGCCGCCTCGTTGACGAGGTTCGCGAGGTCAGCGCCGACCATCCCCGGCGTCGCGGACGCGAGCCCGCCGAGGTCGACGTCGTCGGCGAGCGGCACCGAGCGCGTGTGGACCTTGAGGATCGCCTCACGACCGGCGCGGTCGGGCGGCTGCACCGCGACGCGGCGGTCGAAGCGGCCGGGCCGGAGCAGCGCCGGATCGAGGATCTCCGGGCGGTTGGTCGCGCCGAGCACGATCACGCCCGTGCGCGGGTCGAAGCCGTCCATCTCGGTGAGGATCTGGTTGAGCGTCTGCTCGCGCTCGTCGTGGCCGCCGGAGATGTTCGGGCCGCCGGCGGAGCGCGAGCGACCAACCGCGTCGAGCTCGTCGATGAAGATGATCGCGGGAGCGGCCTGCTTGGCCTGCGAGAACAGGTCACGCACGCGCGAGGCGCCGACGCCAACGATCATCTCGACGAACTCCGATGCCGACATCTGGAAGAAGGGCACGCCCGCCTCGCCCGCGACAGCGCGCGCGAGCAGCGTCTTGCCGGTGCCGGGTGAACCCGACAGCAGCACGCCCCGCGGAATCCGGCCACCAAGCTTCAGGTACTTCTCCGGGTTCTTGAGGAAGTCGACGATCTCGGACAGCTCCTCTTTGGCCTCGTCGATCCCGGCGACATCCCGAAACGTGACCGGTTGATCCACCGCCTCGACCCGCCGCGCCCGGGAGCGGCCGAAGGACATCAGACCCCCGGCGCCGCCGGCGCTGGCGGCGCGGCGCATCAGGAACACGAACAGCAGCACGAGCAGGAGCGTCGGGCCGAACCCGAAGATCAGGCTCTCCAGGAACGACGGGCCGGTGTCGGGGTTGGTCGCGTTCTGTGCGACCTTCGCGTTCGATAACACGGTCTCGAGCGTCTGGTTGGCCGCGAAGGAGGGGATCTGGGTCGAGAAGTAGCGGGTGGGGGGGTTGTTCTGGTATTGGAACGGGTGGCTGAATGTCCCCTGCACGGCGGCGTTCGTCGAGTTGATCGAGGCGACGTTGCCGTCCCTCACCTGAGCCAGGAATGTCGGGCTGAACGGGATCTGCACGCGCGGGTTCGGCGACAGCGCCTGCGAGGAGATCCACAGGTTCAGCGCCAGCAGCCCGACGACGAAGAACACGATCCACCACCGCGGGTTGATCCGCGGAGGCGGGGGCGGTTTGTTCGAGCCGCGGCCGTCAGGGGCCGGGGTCACGCGCCACCCGGGCGGGGATGGGGCCCGGTCTCCGCGGTTCGGAGCGGAGCGTACGTTTGGCTCTTCGGCCATCAGAAGATTGTCTCAGAGGGTAGTTCGCGGTTTACGAAGTTCTTCACCACCCTTCGAGCCGCGAGCGGAACGAACGCGCGCCGACGACCGCCGCCCCTACCGCCGCCGCACGATCGGCGAGCCAGCGGTCGGAGGTGACGACCAGCACCTGGTCGGGATTCGGCTCCTCGCGCAGCCGCCGGACGATCTCGTCGTCGGCTGCGTCGCGCTTGGGCTTCGGAGCGTGGACGACGTCGATCACGGTCGAGCGGATCGCCGGTCGCGGGGCGCGCTCGAACACGACCGTGACGTCCTCGCCCTCGGCCGCTGCCCACCGCTCGAGCTCGTCGACGAGCTTCAGCATCGCGGCGTCGCGGTCGCGCCACCAATGGTCCGGGCGCGTCCCGATCACGTTCATCCCGTCGACGTACCACCGCATCAGTCGGGTTCCGGTGGACGGCGCGCGCGCTTGCGGTCGGACTGCCGGCGCTTGGCGTCGAGCCGGCGGCGGCGCGAGGCCTCGGTCGGATTGGTCGCGTGGCGCGGGCGCTGCACGGCGAGCGCAGCCGTCAGCCGCCGCTGCAACCGTTCGAGCGCGAGCTCCCGGTTGCGCGCCTGGCTGCGCGCGTCCTGCGCCACAGCGGTTACGCGCGCGCCCGCGCGCGCGAGCACTCGCCGCTTCTGCTCCTCGGTCAGCGACCCCGACGCGGAAACGTCGAACACGGCCTCGATCCGCGACGCGGTGACGTTCGCGTGCTGACCGCCAGGACCTGAGGATCGCGACGCGCGTACCTCGATCTCTCGGAGCGGAATCGCGGCGTGGCGGCCGATCGGCATCGGGTCATCCATGTAGATAAGTGTGTCCGGTTTGTGAGCCTGACCCCACGGACGTGGTGCTCCGCGGAGGTGAGGTGCTACCGTGCCGCGCCGTAAGACCGTCTACCAGGGCGGGGAAACGTAGGTGCAGGCGCCGGGATTGTCCTCCGCGGTGAGCAGCACTCAATCCGGAGGAGAACTCCATATGCCAACTGGCACAGTCAAATGGTTCAGCGACGAGAAGGGCTTCGGCTTCATCACGCCTGATGAGGGCAGCCGGGATCTGTTCGTCCACCACACAAGCATCGCCTCCGACGGCTACCGCTCGCTCGCCGAGGGTGCCAAGGTCTCCTATGAGGAGGAGGCCGGGCCTAAAGGCCCGAAGGCGATCAACGTCCAGAAGATCTAGCCGGCCCGGGCGCGTGCGCCCGGATTAGATGGCCGACTGGGCAACGATCTCGTCGCTGGCCACCGCGGGCGGCACCCTGGTGCTTGCGGTGGCGACGTTCGGTTCGATCCGGTCGGCCAACCGGGCGGCGCGCGTCGCGGAACAATCGCTGCTCGCCGGCACGCGGCCGATTCTCGTGCCGTCGCGCGAGGACGACCCGACCGAGCGGGCGATGTTCGGCGACGGTGTGTGGCTGACTGTCGAGGGGCATCAGGGCGTCATCAAAAAGCAGGGCGACGGCCTGTACATGGCGATGGGGGTCCGCAACGCCGGCGCGGGCCTCGCGGTGATCCACGGGTGGCGGGCGGAGCCCGGCCCGACCGCGGAGGAGTTCGGCTCGATGGGGTCGCTGGAGCGTCCGGACCCCGATGCGTTCCGCCGGCAGTCGCGCGACCTCTACATCCCGGCCGGCGACTCGGGGTTCTGGCAGGGAGCGATCCGCGAGCGTGAGGACCCCTCGCACGAGCCGCTGGTCAAGGCCAAGCACGAAGGACGCCGGATCGTCATCGACCTGCTCTACGGCGACTACCAGGGCGGGCAGCGGACGATCGCGCGGTTCACGATCAATGCCGACGAAGAACGCGGCACGCGCGATGCGAGCGTCGTCCGCTACTGGAACGTCGACGGGGCCGACCCGCGGCACGCGTAGAATCACTGAGGCGCAGCATGAGCAAGGCAGTCGAAGAACGCGAGCGGGTTATCGTCCGCTTCGCAGGAGACTCGGGCGACGGGATGCAGCTGGCTGGCAGTCGCTTCACGGACGCGACCGCGGTTGTCGGCAACGACCTCGCGACGCTGCCGAGCTTCCCCGCGGAGATCCGCGCGCCCGCCGGGACCTTGGCGGGCGTGTCCGCGTTCCAGATCCACTTCGCCTCGCGCGACATCCTCACCCCGGGCGACGCCCCAAACGTGCTCGTGGCGATGAATCCGGCGGCACTGAAGGCGAACCTCTCGGAGGTCGAGCGCGGCGCGACCCTCATCGTCAACGAGGACGCGTTCACGCAGCGCAACTTCGACAAGGCCGGCTATAAGTCGAACCCTCTGGAGGACGGCTCGCTCGAGGGCTACCGCGTCCACCGGATCCCGATGACCGCGTTGACCGTCGCCGCCGTCGAGGAGATGGACGATGTCTCGACCCGCGACGCCTCGCGAGCCAAGAATCTGTTTGCGCTGGGCGTGATCTCGTGGCTGTACGGGCGTCCGGCGGAGGTCACCGAGCGGTGGATCGAGCAGAAGTTCGCGAAACGCCCCGGCGTCGCTCGCGCGAACCTCGCGGCGTTCAACGCGGGCTGGTCATTCGGCGAGACGACCGAGTTGCTCGACGTTCAGTACCACGTCGCCCCGGCGACGGACGTCGCGCCCGGGACCTACCGGAACGTCAACGGCACGACGGCGCTGGCGTTGGGACTGATCGCGGCCTCGGTCCGGTCCGGGCTACCGCTGGTGCTCGCGTCGTACCCGATCACCCCCGCGTCAGAGCTGCTTCACGAGCTCTCGCGGCACGCCGGTCTGGGGGTCACGACGATCCAGGCCGAGGACGAGATCGCCGCCGCCGGGATGGCCTTGGGGGCCGCGTTCGGCGGCCGGCTCGGGGTGACCGCGACGAGCGGCCCTGGTATGGACTTGAAGGCCGAGACGATCGGGCTGGCGGTGATGCTCGAGCTGCCGATGATCGTGGTCGACGTGCAGCGCGCCGGCCCCTCGACCGGGATGCCCACGAAGACCGAGCAGTCGGACCTATTGATGGCGCTGTACGGGCGACACGGCGAGTCACCGCTGCCGGTGATCGCGCCGTCGACGCCGGGCGGCTGCTTCGACGCCGCATTCGAGGCGGCGCGGATCGCGGTCCGCTACCGGACACCGGTGATCCTGCTGTCGGACACGTTCCTCGCATCTTCCTCGGAGCCGTGGCGGATCCCCTCGGTCGAGGGGTTGTCAGACATCGACCCGGCGTTCGCGATGGCGCCCGGCCCGGACGAGGCATTCCTGCCGTATGCGCGCAATGACGACGGCGCGCGGCCATGGGCGGTCCCGGGCACGCCGGGGCTGGCCCACCGGATCGGCGGCCTGGAGAAGGCTGATCTGACCGGCAACATCTCTTACGAGCCGGCCAACCACGAGCGGATGACCGAGCTGCGCGCGGCGAAGGTCGCGGGCGTTGACGTCCCCGATCTGAGCGTCGACGCGGATCCGGACGCGTCGCTGCTGGTACTCGGGTGGGGGTCGTCTGAAGGGCCGATCCGCGCCGCGGTGCGCCGGGTTCGGCTCGAGGGCCACCGCGTCGCGTGCGCGCAGTTGCGCCATCTCAATCCGCTTCCGGCGAACACCGGCGACGTGCTCCGGTCATTTGATCGGGTGCTCGTGCCGGAGACCAACTCCGGACAGCTCGCGCAGGTGCTGCGATCGCGGTACCTGGTTGACGTCGAGTCGTTTACGAAGGTGCAGGGGCTGCCGCTGTTCACCGGCGAGCTCGAAACCGCGATCGTGGAGCGAGTGTCGTGAGCACGGTTGATCTGAGCAAGGCTGACTTCCAGTCCGACCAGGAGACGCGCTGGTGCCCGGGGTGCGGCGACTATGCGGTGCTCTCGGCGGTGCAGCAGTTCATGCCCGAGCTCGGGATCCCGCCCGAGCGGATCGTGTTCATCACCGGAATCGGCTGCGCCGGGCGGTTCGCGTACTACATGGACACATACGGTATGCATGGGATCCACGGGCGCGCGCCAGCGCTCGCGACAGGGCTCGCGTCGACGCGCGAGGACCTCTCGATCTGGGTGATCACCGGCGACGGCGACTCGCTGTCGATCGGCGGCAACCATCTGATCCACGCGCTGCGGCGCAATGTGCCGGTCAACATCCTGCTGTTCAACAACCAGATCTACGGGCTGACGAAGGGCCAGGCATCGCCCACCTCCGGGCTCGGGAAGGTGACCAAGTCGACGCCGTTCGGGGTCGCCGACCACCCGTTCAACCCTGTGTCTTTGGCTTTGGGTGCCGAAGCGACGTTCGTCGCGCGGACGCTCGACCGCGACCGCAAGCACATGACCGAGGTGCTGCGGGCGGCGGCTACGCACGAGGGCGCCTCGCTCGTCGAGATCTATCAGAACTGCCCGGTCTTCAACGACGGCGCATTCTTCGCCCTGACCGAGAAAGAGACGCGCGACGTCAACCAGATCCGGCTGATCGCAGGCGAGCCGATCCGGTTCGGCGCCGACGGCGAGCGCGGCGTCGCCCGAGGCGACGACGGCGGGTTGTGCTTTGTCGACGTCGCCGACGTGGGCGAGGACGCGCTGATCGTCCACGACCCGGGGCGCCACGATCCCGGGCTCGCGTTCTCGCTCGCGCGGCTCGCCGAGGACCCGACCGGCCCGACGCCGATCGGGATCTTCCGCGACGTTTCCCGGCCGGTCTACGGGCGTAGCGCCGCAGGCGCGGTTGCGGCCTCAGAGGACACGCTCGCCGACCTGCTCGCCGGCGGCGATACCTGGACGATCGGCTAAGTACCCGGGAAGTGGCAGGCCTTCGCGGCCGTCTTGAACGCCGGCGATTGCGGGTCGAGCGTCTGCGGGATCACCAGGAACGAGCCGGGACGGCCGAACGCCAGTGCCATCCCGGCCGGGTTGCGCGGCGGTGAGGAGACAGGATCCGGGAAGCCGGTCACCCCATGGGCGCGCATGCACTGGGACAGCTGGAGCATCATCCGCTTCTGATCTTCGGTCGCCGCCTCGCCGCCGCCGGGGCCCGGAATCAGTCCCCCGCAAGCCTTCTGCGCCCGTTGGAACGCAGGCGAGTTGGCGTCGATCGAGTTCGGGATCTGAACGCCGCCGCCCCCGCCAGAGGGGTCGGGGAAGCTCGGGACGCCGTTGGCGCGCATGCAGTCGGCGAACTTGATCCCGGGATCGAGTCCGGCGCTGTGGCTGGGTTTACTGGAGGAGCCGCACCCGACAAGCACCAGGCCTCCGACGGCGACGGCGATGACCGTGCTGCGGTTCACGCCCGGGGTTGTAGCCGAGCGGCGATAACACGCCCGTAACGGCGGTGACTAGTGGTCGGCCACGTGTCCGTCGGGAGGATCGATCGGCAGTCCCTGCCCGACCCACTCGAGGAGGCCCCCGGTCATGTTGTACGCATCGAACCCGGCACCGCGGAACGCGGCCGTCGCCATCGCGGAGCGAGCGCCGCTGCGGCAGTAGAAGATCACCGGCCGATCGCGGTCGATCGCCTCGACCTGCCCCTGCAGGTCGGCCAGCTCGATGTGGCGGCCGCCGGTGATGCGGCCAGCGTCCACCTCAGAGGCGGTGCGTACGTCGATCAGCTGCACGTCGCCGTTATGAGCCAGATCAAAGACCTCTCGGGGCGTGTAGTCCACGTCCTCAGCGTAGCTCTCCATAACGCGCCAATGACATCGATCCTGCAAATCGGATACATTGCCCGCCGACAATAAGTACCCAAAGCCGAATCTCCGGCCGCGTTGCGGTCCGGGGAACGGGGAACCCGATGGGAGCGGCTGGCTCCCACGGGGCGAATCGCCGGTAGATCCGGCGTAGCGCGACTCTTTCAGCGCGAGCCCGACAGCTAACCCCGTAGGCGGCGAAAGAGAAGGGATTGCAGTTGTCAGGACCGACTATTCGGCGGGTCGCCCGTTCTGCGATAGCTATTGCGCTGGCATCGATGCCGGCGTTCGTCGCCACCGCCAACGCCTCACAGCGCCTCGGAGCGCGCACGCTCAAACAGGGCATGCGCGGTACGGACGTGCGCACGCTCCAGATCGACCTCGCGGAGCTCGGCTTCACCACCTCGGAAAGCGGCGTGTTCGACGCGAACACGACGGCCGCGGTCAAGCGCTTCGAGCGCGCATATGGGTTGAAGGCCAACGGCGTCGTCGACTCGGCGTTCGTCAACCAGCTCGACCATGTGCTTGCCGCCCCCACCGGTGGGGCGGGGATCGCCCCGGCCGCGACATCAAACGGCTCCTCGAAGTCGCACGGCTCGTCGAAGACTGACGCCGCGAACCTGACCCCGTCAGCGAACCCGAACGTCGTGGTGATCCCGCACGACGGCGGCTCCCAGCACCTCGGCGAGCGCGTTCTGCGCAAGGGGATGCGTGGCCACGACATCCGCGTGCTCCAGGCCTTCCTGACGATGGCGGGCTATTCGACGCCGGTGTCGGGGTGGTTCGGGCCGGTCACGCAGAGCAACGTCAAGCAGTTCCAGGCCGCGCACGGGTTCCCTGCCAACGGCGTCGTCAGCTACTCGGTCGCGTTCGCGTTGCGGGTCGTCGATACCGGCCAGACGCAGGGCGGCAATTTCGCGAAGGCCACGATCAACTCCCAGGGCCTGGCGCTCGCGCCGGCCAGCGCGCCGCCGGCGGTCAAGGAGATCATCGCGGCAGCCAACCAGATCGCGCACAAGCCCTACATCTACGGCGGTGGCCACGCATCGTGGATCGACTCGGGCTATGACTGCTCGGGCTCCACCAGCTACGCGCTTCGCGGCGCAGGTTTGATCTCCTCGCCCGAGGACTCGAGCGAGTTCGAGTCCTACGGCAGCCCCGGCGTCGGCCAATGGGTCACGCTGTGGGCGAACTCCGGCCACGTGTACATGGAGATCGCGGGGCTGTGGTACGACACTGCCGCACAGAGTTCGCAGAACGGCAACGACCGCTGGTCGACTCAGCGGATCTCGTCCGCCGGCGGGTTCGTCGAGCGCCATCCGACCGGGCTGTAGGGCTCCAGCTGTCACGGCCGGCGGCGAAGGCGGTCGATTAGGATCCAGTGCGGATGTCTGCGCTGGCCGAGACCTACACGATCCCGCAGGAACACCTCGACTTTCGGGACACGATCCGCCAGATCGCGGTCGAGCGGGTCGCGCCGCGCGCGGCCGAGATCGATGAGCGGGCGGAGTACCCGCACGACCTGAGACGGCTGCTCGCCGAGCAGGACATCCTCGGGCTGCCGTTCGAGCTCGAGCACGGCGGGACCGGCACCGGCACGTTGATGCTCAACATGGCGGTCGAGGAGATCGCCAAGGCGTGCGCGTCGACCGCACTGATCCTGATGATCCAGGAGCTGGGCACGCTGCCGATCAAGCTGTTCGGCTCCGAGGAGCTCAAGCAGCGGTTCCTGCCGCGGTGCGCGAGCGGCGAATGGTCGCCCGCGTTCGCGCTGTCCGAGCCTGAGGCCGGGTCGGACCCGGGCGGGATGATCACGCACGCCCGGCTCGACGGCGACGAGTGGGTGATCGACGGGACCAAGAACTGGATCACCAACCTCGGGATCGCCGACTTCTACGTGGTCTTCGCGGTCACCGATCGCGAGGCTGGCCACTCGCGCGGGATTACGGCGTTCGTCGTCGAGGCGGACCGTCCAGGATTCAGCGTCGGCAAGCTCGAGCACAAGCTCGGGATCCGCGGCTCGCCGACGGGCCAGCCGATCTTCGATGGGGTCCGCGTCCCGCCTGAGAACGTTGTCGGCGAGGTCAACGGCGGTTTCAAGGTGGCGATGCGCACGCTCGACCGCTCGCGCCTCGGCGTCGCGGCGCAGGCGCTGGGGATCGCCCAGGGTGCGACCGACTACGCCGCCGCATACGCGCGCGAGCGCAAGCAGTTCGGCAGTCCGATCAATGCGTTCCAGGCGATCCAGTTCAAGCTCGCCGACATGGAGACCCAATGCGCGGCGGGTCGCGAGCTGCTCTACAAGGCATGCGCCAAGGTCGACCGCGCCGACGCCGACATCGGCAAGTTCTCGGCGATGGCGAAGCTGTTCTGCTCAGACGTCGCGATGAAGGTGACGGTCGAGGCCGTCCAGGTGCTCGGCGGCTACGGCTACGTCAAGGAGTACCCCGTTGAGCGGATGCTGCGCGACGCCAAGATCACCCAGATCTACGAGGGCACGAACGAGATTCAGCGGCTCGTGATCGCCCGCACGCTGAGGTAGCCATCGATGTCCGGATCGCCGCCGACCCTACGCCGGATCCTGGGTGCGGCGCTGGCGGCGTTGATCGCCGGGCTCGGCGTCGTGAGCCTGATGGTCGGGTTCAGCGACTCGTTCCTGATCCGCCTGCTGCAGGGGATCGCGGTGTTCGGCGCCGGCGTCGTGATCGTCGGCGGCGCCGTCGTGTTCGTGATGGTGCGGCTCGGGGGATGGCGCGACCCGGAGTCCGAGGAGGACTTCGAGGCGCTCGTGATGCGATCGGAATGGCTGGCGGCGGAGGACGTGCGAGAACCCGCCTTCGCGCGCAGCGGCGAAGCGCTCCGCGACGACGACGACGAGTTCCGGATGCTCGTTCGGGAGGCGATCGACGAGCTGCCGCTCGAGTTCCATCGCGCGCTCGAGCACGTCGCGATCGTGATCTCCGACGGTGGCCGCCGGCAGGGCGCGTACGGGCTCTACCAGGGTGATACCGTCGCGCGAGACTTCTTCCATGACCGGATCGTGATCTTCCGGGATACGCTGATGCGTGATTTCGGCCACGACCCGGAGCTGCTCCGCGCCCAGGTGACGCGGACACTCCGCCACGAGCTCGCCCATCACCTCGGTTGGGGTGAGAAGGGCGTTCGCGGGCTCGGCCTGTAATCCCCACCTCGACCAGGAGCCACACAGATGCCTGAAGCAGTGATCGTCGACGCCATCCGCACGCCGATCGGACGCGCGGTCAAGGGGTCGCTGAAGACCGTTCGCGCCGACGAGCTCGCCGCTACCCCGATCCGGGCGCTGATCGAGCGCAACAGGGGCGTTGACTTCTCGCAGACCAACGATGTGCTGATGGGTGCGGCGTCGGGGATCGGCGAGCAGGGCTACAACGTCGGCCGTAACGCGTCGTTGCTCGCCGGGCTTGACCATCACGTCCCCGGGTGCACCGTCAACCGTTTCTGCGCCTCGTCGCTGATGACGATCCGGATGGCGGCACATGCCGTGCGTGCCGGGGAGGGCGATCAGTACATCGCCGCGGGGGTCGAGGCCGTGTCGCGCGCGGGCCTCGGCGCCGGGATGATGGATGAGGCGAAGAACCCGGTGCTGAACGGCTCCGAGGGGTCCCTGTACGACGTGTACATCCCGATGGGGCAGACGGCCGAAAACGTCGCCGAGCGCTGCAAAGTGACGCGCGAGCAGCAGGACGAGTGGGCCGTGATCTCGCAGAACCGCGCGGTCGAGTCCCAGCAGTCGGGCCACTTCGACGCGGAGATCGTGCCGGTGCAGGTGCCGGCTCACGACGACGTCGATAAGGAGGGGAATCCCGTATCGGTGCCCGACACAGTCGTGACGAAGGACGACGGGCCGCGGCCAGGGACGACGATGGAGGTGCTCGCCGGGTTGAAGCCGGCATTCCGGGAGAACGGGACGGTTACCGCCGGCAACTCGTGTCCGCTGAACGACGGCGCCGCCGCCGTGCTCGTGATGTCGGATGAGAAGGCCCGTAGCTTGGGGCTCACGCCGAAGGCCCGGATCGTCGCGTCAACGGTGGCCGCGATCCGGCCGGAGATCATGGGCCTCGGCCCGATCCCTGCGATCCAGGCGCTGCTGAAGGAAACCGGGATGTCGATTGACGATGTCGACATCGTCGAGATCAACGAGGCGTTCGCAGCACAGATCGTTCCGTGCCGCGACGAGCTCGGGATTCCCGAGGAGAAGCTCAATCCGTTCGGCGGCGCGATCGCGCTCGGCCACCCGTTCGGGATGACCGGCGCACGGATCATGACCACGCTGCTGAACGGGCTGCGGGCCACCGGTGGCACATACGGGATCGAGTCGATGTGCGTCGCCGGCGGGATGGGCCAGGCGATGCTGGTGGAGCGGCTGAGCTAAGCCGCCGCCTGCAGCTCGCTGAGCGCCGCGCGAAGGCCAGCCGCTGCGGTCGACAGCGGCGGGTCGAGATCGCGGTCGGCGAGCAAGCCGAAGCAGACCTGACCGTCATAGCTGAGGATCCCGATCGTCAGCCCCTGGTTGGCTGGGTTCAGCGGAACCACCGGATAGACCTCGCGCATCCGGACGCCGTCGAGGTAGAACGGCTGCTGCGGGCCGGGCACGTTCGAGACGACGACGTTGAACGCGCGGACCTGGCCCATCGCGCGGGCGAGCATTCCAGAGACGAGCGGCGGCGCCCAGCCGGAGGCGCCGACCATCAGCGTGCCGGCGCGGACTGCCGCGGACTCCTTCAGCTCGCTCGTCTGCCGGGTGATCGCCTCGATCCGCTTCGTCATGTCGTGCTCGCCGATCGGAAGGTCGACGAATACGGTGGAGATACGGTTGCCGAGTTCGCCCGCCTCGTCCTTGGCGCGGACCGACACCGGGACGAGTGCGACCGGCGGGCGCCCATCGGGTTGGTAAGCGTCCGGACCCGCCGCGGCCAGGTAGCGGCCGAGCATCCCGGCGACGACCGCGAGCAGCGCGTCGTTGACCGTCCCGCCGGCCTGCTTGCCGACGCGCTTGACCGTGTCCAGGTCCGTATGCGCGACCGCGTACCGGCGGTTCGGGGAGATCGGCCGGTTGAGCGGCGTCATCGGCGCCTGCGGGCGCTGGCGTGCGAGCTCCAGCGCGAGTTCGATCGTGCGGCGCATGTCGAGGGCGGTCCTCGACGGGTCCGGGTCCAGCGCGCGGAGCATGCCCTCCATCATCAGCCTCGGGGCGCGCGCGAGTGGCTTTGTCGCGAGCTTTGCAACGTGGCGGCGCATGTCGTACTTGCGCGGCGCCCACTCGGTTTCGGGCGGAGGTATCTGCAGCGGCTCCGCCGAGGGATCGAGCACCAGCGCCGCCATCCCGAGTGCCGCCATCCCATCGACCAGCGCGTGGTGGACCTTGAACAGCAGCGCCTTACGTCCTTGGGCGAGTCCCTCGATCAAGGTCGCCTCCCACAGCGGGCGGGAGCGGTCGAGGCGGTGTGAGAACTCGCGACCGACGAACGCGCCGAGCTCGGCCTCGCGTCCAGGCGCCGGGAGGCTCGCCTGGCGGACGTGCCAGTCGAGGTCGAAGCCGGTGTCGTCCGTCCACACCGGGTTCGCGATCCCGAGCGGCGGCTCCTCGAGCCGCTGCCGCAGGCGCGGCACGAGGTGGATCCGCTCCCCGATCCGGTCGGCGATCATCTGGCGCGTCAGTGGCGGGTCGGCGTCGACGACGAGCAGGCCGCCAACGGCCATATTGATCGACCCCCGCTCCGCGGCGAGCGAGGAGCGATCGGCGGGGGAGAGCTCCTGCGAGGACATCGTGCCTACTACTTCGGAGGCATCCGCAGCGCGCCGTCGAGCCGGATCACCTCGCCGTTGAGCATCTCGTTCTCGACGATGTGGAGCGCGAGCGCGGCGAACTCGTCCGGCCTTCCGAGCCGTGGCGGGAACGGGATCGCCCTGCCGAGCTCGCCGCGGATCTCCTCGGAGAGGCCCCCGAGCAGCGGCGTGTCGAAGGTGCCCGGGGCGATCGTGCAGACGCGGACCCCTTCGCGTGCGAGGTCGCGCGCCGCCGGGAGCGTCATCCCGACGATCCCGCCCTTCGAGGCGCTGTACGAAATCTGCCCGATCTGGCCGTCAAACGCGGCGATCGAGGCGGTGTTGACGCACACGCCGCGTTCGCCGGCGGCGGTCGGCTCGCCGGCGATCATCTTGGCGGCCGTGTAACGCAAGACGTTGAACGTCCCGATCAGATTGACCCTGATCACCGTCTCGAACGGCTGCAGCTGCGCCGGGCCACGCTTGCTCGCGACCCGCTCGGCCCAGCCGATGCCGGCGCAGCAGATCGAGATCCTGAGGCTGTCGGTCGCCTCGACTGCGGCCTCGACCGCCGAGGAGTCGGTGACGTCGGTCTTGACGAACGTCGCACCGAGCTCCTGGGCGAGTGCGTTGCCCTTGTCCTCGTTGAGATCGGCGATCGTCACCGCTGCCCCCTTCGCCTGGAGCGCGCGCGCAGTCGCCTCGCCGAGCCCGGATGCGCCGCCCGCCACCAGCGCGCCACTGCCTTCGATTTGCATGTGAGAGAACCCTACTGGCAGCAAATTGACTATGGGATAGACATAGCTAATATCGCATCCTGATGCCCAGTACCGCCCCTTCGCGACGGCAGTACCGGTCCACTAAGCGCGAGCAGCGCGCTCGGGAGACCCGCGAGCGGATCCTCCGCGCGGCAGAGACCGAGTTCTTGCGGTCGGGTTACGCAGGGACGACGATCCGAGCGGTCGCCGATGGCGCCGGTGTGTCAGTGCCGATGGTCGAGCTGGCGTTCGGCACCAAGGCGCAGCTACTGCACGCGACGATCAGGTTCGCGATCCGAGGTGATGCCGCGCCGCTTCCGATGCTCGAACGCGAGTGGGCGCGGAGTGCGCTCGAGGCGAGCTCGGCCGATGAGTTTCTGGCCATCGTCGCGGCGGTCCTGGGCGAATCTGCGGAGCGATCGGCGGGGCTCGTTCTCGCCGCGTTCGAGGCCACGCAGCTCGATCGGTCGATGGGCGGACTCGCGGAGCGGCTACGGGCTCAGCGCACGGAGACGGCGGGGTGGATTGTCGACGGGGTGATCGAACGGAGCCCGCTGCGGCACGGGCTCCAGCGAGCGCAGGCGATCGACACTGTCTGGCTGCTGATGGACCCGCACGTGTTCCGTGCACTGAGGCGGGACCGGGGCTGGAGCCGGGCGCACTTCGAGCAGTGGTTTGCCGACAGTGTTCGCCGGCTGCTCAACGACCCGCCGGCGAGACCCCGAAAGAGAGGAAAGCGATGAGCGAGTCAACCGAGCGCGGCGCCGATGCCGGGCTCGCGATCCCGGGAGCGATCACGTACCTCCACATCCCGGCGAGCGATGTTCGGCAGGCGGCCGCGTTCTACCGCGACGTGTTCGGCTGGAATATCAACGATCCCGACAGCGACCGGCCCAGCTTCGACGACCCCAGCGGCCGGCTGAGCGGCGCGTGGCTCAGCAGCCATGTACCGGCCACGGAGCCCGGACTGCTCCCATACGTGTACGTCGATGACGTCGAGGACACGGTCAACCGGATTCGCGCCAACGGAGGAGAGCTCGTCACCGACCCATACCCGGAAGGGCTGCTCACCGTCGCGACCTTCCGCGACCCTGCCGGCAACCTCGTCGGCGTCTGGCACGACACGACTCGCTGACGCATTGACGCCTTCGGGTTCGATGCATACACTTTCGAGGTATGCAGGGCTTGACTCTTCAAGGGCAGCTCGAGGGGTTGATCCTCGCGGTCATCCAGCAGCGGCCGCTGCACGGGTACGCGATCGCGGTGGAGTTGCGCGAGCGCTCCGAGGGCATGCTGGACGTCGCCGAAGGGACGTTGTATCCAGTGCTGCACAAGCTCGAGGAGGAGGGCTTGATCCGAAGCCGCTGGGAGGTCGTGCACGGTCGCCGGCGTCGCGTCTACGCACCGTCAGCCACAGGTGGGCGCGCGGCGCGGGAGCGGTTCGAGAGCTGGAAGCGTCTCAGCCACGCGATCGATTCAGTGTTCGTGTCTGCGCCGGAGGGAGCGGGTGACTAGTCCCGACCCGCGCGAGCAGCTGCTGAGGAGCTTGAGGGGTCGTCTGCACACCGGACCCCCCGCGCACCATCTGGCGCGTTCGACGGCTGCCAGCCGCCCGCGACGACATGGGCCGCGGAGCTAGAGGTGCTCTCCGCGTTGCGCCGACATGCCCTGCTCGAACTCGTGTTTACGGTGGCGCTCGCCGTCGGCCTGGCGTTCGCTGTCCAGGCGTGGGCCGTCAAGCCGTACAAGATCCCGAGCGGATCGATGGAGCCGACACTCAAACCCGGTCAGAGGGTGCTCGTCGACCGGCTTTTCTTCTCGCCACAGATCGGCGAGATCGTGGTATTCCACCCCCCCGCCGGGGCCGACAACGAGCAGTGCGGGCGCCCCCATCCCGCTGCCACCGCGTGCGACTGGCCAGACCGCGCCGAGTCAAACGAGACTTTCATCAAGCGGATCGTCGCGGGCCCCGGCGACGTGATCACGATCCACGACGGGCACGTGATTCGAAACGGCAAGCCCGAGCCCGACTCCTACATCCGCGCATGCGGCTTCGGCGATCCGTGCACGTTCACCCGGCCGATCCGGGTCCCTCGGGGGATGTGGTTCATGATGGGGGACAACAGAGGCCCTTCGGACGACAGCCGCTTCTGGGGGCCCGTCCCGGCTAAATGGCTGATCGGCGACGCCTTCTTCAGCTACTGGCCGCCCGACCGACTCGGGAGTCTGTAACCGTCGGTTCAGTCGTGGGACGCGAGGAACGCCACGACGAGCTCGCGGAATCGCTCGGGCTGCTCGAGGTGCGTCGAATGGCTGGTGCCCTCGATCAGCTCCCACCTGGCGTTTCGGAGCCCCTCCGCGAGCGGGCGGACCACCGCCGGCGTCGCCTCGTCGTACTCGCCGGAGATGACGAGCGCCGGCTGTCGGATCTCGGGCAGGCGTGGGGTGATGTCCCAGTCGCGGAACGTGCCGATCACGTGAAACTCGCTCGGGCCGTTCATCGTGTGGTAGACGGTCGGGTCTTCGTCGAGCAGGTCAAAGGTACGTTGAAGCTCTGCCGGGAACGGCACGATCCGGCATAGGTGGCGCTCGTAGAAGCGCATCATCGCCTGCTGGTACTCCTCGCTGTCCGTCGTGCCCGCGTCCTCGTTTCGTGTGAGCGCCAGCTGCACATCCTCCGGGAGCTCCCGCCGCAAACGGTTCGCCTCCTCGACCCACAAGCGGAGCGAGGCAGGCGAGTTGGCAATCACGATCGAGCGCAGGCCGGGCGGTTGGCGCAGCGCGTGCTCCATCGCCAGCATCCCGCCCCAAGATTGGCCCAGCACGTGGTATCGGTCGGAGATATCCAGGTGCGCGAGCAACGCGTCGAGCTCGTTGCAGAACAGTTCCGGACGCCAGAACCCCTCGGGCGCGTCGGGGAGGTGCTGCGAGCGACCACACCCGAGCTGGTCGTAGAAGACGCACGCTCGTCCCGTCAGCTCCGTCAACGCGGAGAGCGGCTCGAGGTAGTCATGGGGGGCGCCGGGGCCGCCGTGCAGGAGCACCAGTGGCGCGAGCTCGCGATCGCGAAGGTCGCCGACCACGCGATACCAGGTCCGGCCCTCGTCCCAGTGCAGCTCGCCCTCGCTCACGCGCTCAACATACAGCTGCGACGATTTCGGGTCGCAGATGCCACTGAGCTACACCGACTATTACGAGGTGCTCGGGGTCCCACGGGATGCCGACCAGGACACGATCCGTCGCGCGTACCGCAAGCTCGCGCGCGAGTACCACCCGGACCTGAACTCCGACAGCGATGCCGAGGAGCGGTTCAAGGAGGTGGGGGAGGCCTACGAAGTTCTGTCAGACGGCGAGAAGCGGGAACGCTACGACCGTCTCGGCGCCCGCTGGCGTGAGGCGGAGCGCGAGGCGCCCGATGAGAGCTTCGAGGACTTCTTCACCGAGCAGGGGTTCGCCGACGGAACCCGGGTCCAGTTCGGCGAGGATCTGTTCGAGGCGCTGTTCGGCGCGCGGGCGGGCCGCGCGCGCGGCCCGCTGCGTGGTCGTGACCGCGAGGCGCTGCTGGAGCTGTCGCTCGAGGACGCGCTGACCGGCGGCCGGCGGCAGTTGACGCTGGACGGGCGCGAGGTAGCCGTCAACTTCCCCGCCGGCGTGCGAGACGGTCAGCTGATCAGGCTGGCGGGGCAGGGGGAACCGGGGCGCGACGGCGGTCCGTCCGGCGATCTGTTCCTGCGGGTGGCGCTGAAGCCACATCCGCGCTTCCGTCGACGCGGCGATCACGACCTCGATGTCGACCTCCCGATCACACCCTCTCAGGCGGCGCTCGGGGCGACCGTCACACTCGAGACCCCGACCGGAACCGCCCAGATCCGCGTCCCGGAGGGGTCGTCCAGCGGCCGGCGGCTGCGGCTTCGCGGGCGGGCACTGCCCAAGCGCGGTGGCGGCCACGGCGATCTCCACGCGGTCGTGAAGATCGTCGTGCCGAAGATGCCGTCTGACCGCCAGCGCGAGCTGTACGAACAACTCGCCGCCGAAGAGGAGGCGTGACGGTGAACCGAGATCAATGGGCTGGTCACGAACTCTCCGAGGAGGCGGTCGAGCTGACCGTCGTTGCGCGGCAGGCCGGCGTGAAGATCGTGCACGTGCGCCGGTACCTCGAGTTCGGGTTGTTCGAGCCGCATCCATCGGCCGCGAATGACGCTCCCCGGTTTGACCCACGCAGCGCCGCGCGGGTGGCGCGGGCGGAGCGGCTGCGTCGTGACCTCGGGCTCAACTACGCCGGCGCGGTCGTCGTGTGCGAGCTCCTCGACCGGATCAGCCGCCTCGAGGCTCGCCTTGGGCCCGGTCCGCCCGAGTAGCATCAGCCGCATGAGCGGCCAGCGAGTGCCCGGCGGGGTGGTACACGAGCTGCCGGCGGATCTGCGCAAGGCGCTGATCGCCAATGCCACAGCACTCGACGCATGGAAGGACATCACGCCGCTCGCCCGCAACGAGTTCATCTGCTGGGTCGAGGAGGCGAAGCAAAAGACGACCCGAGAGCGCCGCATCCGGCGAACCCAAGAGGAGCTCGAGGACGGGATGCGCCGCCCGTGCTGCTGGCCGGGGTGCAACCATCGCGAGCGCAACGGCGCCTAGCGGGCCGGGAAGGCCGGCTGGCGGATGCTCGGTCGAGTGGCGACGCAGGCGTTGACGTGGGGGTCACGTCAGGACGAACGCCGTCTGAAGTTTGCGTGTGATCGATACCTTGGCGAGCCGGACGGCGTCTACTTCCGGGCGATCTCGGTCAGCGCGCCGGCGGAGCTCGTATTTCGGTGGCTGTGTCAGCTCCGCGTCGCGCCGTACAGCTACGACTTCCTCGACAACCCCGGCTTCTACCTGGGCCGCCCCAGCCCTCGCGCGCTTACGCCGGGCATTGAGGCGCTCGAGGTGGGGCAGACATTCATGACGATGTTCCAGCTCGTCGAGTGGGACCGGGCGAGGCACATCACGCTGCTCTCAAGTCGGTTCCACAGCGTCTTTGGCCACGTGGCGGTGACGTATCTCGTCCGCGAGGACGAACGAGACCGCGGATCGCGGATCGTGGTGAAGCTGCTCGGCCGCCATCCGCGCGGTTTGCTCGGGAGCCTGATGCAGCTACCGATGCCATACGTGGATCTCGTGATGATGCGCCAACAGCTGCGACGGTTGAAGGCCTACGCCGAGCGCGATGCCGTGACCGGTCAGTGACTACTGACGATGGTCGTTGAGTCCCGACGAGTCGGGGATCAGCGAGCTGAGCCCGAGTCCGAGGAAGAGGCAGACGCCGAGCAGCACGACGTAGCCCGGCACGGGCGCGAGCGCGCCGGAGAGAATCGTTGCCGCCAGGCCAGCGAAATAGATCAGGGCCGCCGATGGGATGTGCCAGCGCGGGCTGGTGTGCCGGACGGGCCGGGGAGGCGTCGCGTTGGTGTCAATCAGCATCAACACCACGCCGTGAAGTGTAGGCGCCGGCCCTGAGATCATGGCTGCGTGACGGCATGGCGGGATGTTGAAGCGGCGGTGCCCGAGTTCGCGCGGCGCGTGCGGGCGCTGTTCGATGCGGGCCGGCACAAGACGATCGCCACTCTGCGAGCCGACGGTTCGCCGCGGATCTCCGGGATCGAGGCGGCGTTCGAGGACGGCGAGCTGGTCTTTGGCTCGATGTCGAACGCGCGCAAGGGCGCCGATCTGCACCGCGATCCGCGCTTTGCATTGCACAGCGCGACCGTCGACCCGATCGAGGGGTCCGAGTCTCAGTGGCCGGGGGAAGCGAAGATCTCCGGTCGCGCGATCGCGACAAGGTCGATCACGGAGGGGCCGTCGAGCGATAGCTTCCGGGCGGAGATCACCGATGTCGTGCACACGCACCTGAACGAGGGCGCCACGATGCTCGTGGTCGAGTGGTGGACGCCGTCAGACGGGTTGCGGACGATCGAGCGGGAGTGACGTTCAGTCAGCGCCGCGCGCGAGCGACAGCGCGAACAGCTCGTCCGGATCGGTGTACCAGCGGTCGAGCGCGAGCCCGGCGGCGGCGAAGTCGTCCTCCAATCGCGCGCGCGTGAACTTGCAGCTGATCTCGGTGCGGAGCTCCTCGCCTGCGGCGAACTCGACGTCCATCCCGAGTTCGCCGATCTTGACCCGGCACGGACGGCGGGCGCGCAGCCGCATCTCGATCCACTCCTGGCGGCGGTCGAAGAACGCGACATGCTCGAACGCGTCGGGGACGAAGTTCGCGTCGAGCTCGCGATTGATCACGTTCAGGACGTTGCGGTTGAAGTCGGCGGTGACGCCGTCGGAGTCGTCGTAGGCGGCCTCGATCACGGCGGGATCCTTGACCAGGTCGGTGCCGAGCAAGAGGCGATCGTCGGGGCGCAGCACGGCGGCGATCCGGCGCAGCAGCCGGCGACGGGTGCCGGGCGGGAAGTTTCCGATCGTGCCGCCTAACAGGGCCACGATCCGCGGCGTGCCGTTGTGGACGGGAATCCCATCCAAGTGGCGCTCGAAATCGCCGACCACGCCGTGGACGCTGAGGGTGTCGTACTCGTCGACGAGCTGGCGCGCCGCGTCGAGCACGACCGACTCGGACACATCGAGCGGGACATAACGGGTCAGGGTCCCGGCGTCGTTCATCGCGTCGAGCAGGATGCGCGCCTTCTCGGCGGAGCCCGACCCGAGCTCGACGAGCTCTCCGGCGCGGGTCTCATCGATGATGGCGGCGGCGTGCGTGGCGAGGATCTCCCGCTCGGTGCGGGTCGGGTAGTACTCGGGCAGCTCGCAGATCTGCTCGAACAGCTCCGAGCCGCGCGCGTCGTAGAAATGCTTGGGCGGCAGCTCCTTGAACGGGCGCGTGAGACCGTCGAGCACGTCGTAAGCGAGCGACCGGTCCTCGTGATCCTCGAGGTAGGACTCGATCCGGATGGCGTCGGTTGTTGCGAGCGTCTTGGCGGGGGCGGTCATGCCTGGATCTCCTTTGCGATCCGGAAACCCGCAAAGATCTGCCTGCGCAGCGGGTAGTCCCAGTTTCTGAATGTCGGGGTGATCGTGCGTGCGCGAGTGGCCCACGAGCCGCCTCGGAGCACTTTGTACTTGGACCCGAAGAACACCTCGGAGTACTCGCGGTAGGGGTAGGCGGAGAAGCCCGCGTACCCCGCGAAGTCGCTGCAGGTCCACTCCCACACGTCGCCGATCAGGTCGTGGACGCCGAATGCGGAGGCCGCAGCGGGGCGGCCGGCCGACCGGTTCGGGACCGGGAGCGACGTGGTCGACGTTTGCGCGAACCGGCCCTGTCGCCGGTTCGTTGCCCCACGGGTAGGCACGTGCCGCCGAGAGCTCCTGGTCCCAGGTCGCCGCCTTCTCCCACTCGATCTCTGTGGGGAGGCGAGCGCCGTGCGCGCGGGCGAAGGCGTCGGCCTCGAACCAGGAGACGTGGACGACGGGGCGATGCGGATCGAGCGGCTGATAGCTCTCAAGGCGCCACTCGGATGCGAGATCCGCCGTCCACCCGGCGGGTCTCGTGATGTCGTACTCCTCCTTCCACGCCCAGCCCTCGTCGGACCACCACTCACGCCGCTCGTAGCCACCGCCCTCGACGAACGTCAGGTACGACGCGTTCGTGATCGGCGTGCGCCCGATCAGGTAGCGCGCGGACGTCGGTGTGATGGCGGGGTCGCTCGTTGTCGTATGCGAAGCCCTCGCGCGCCGGCGCCGATCGTGCACGGACCAGCCGGGATCTCGACCAGCTCCAGCCCGGTCTGCGTCGCGTCGGGGCCGCCGTTGCGCGCTCGCGCCGGCGAGACGGACCCAAGCTCGGTAGCCCTCCAGCCGCGCGAGCTGGATCGTCTGCAGCATCGTCTCGTTGTGCTGCTGCTCGTGGCGGATCACCATCTCGTGGACGTCGCCGATGCCGCGCTCGGCGATCGTCTCAAGCGTCCGCTCTCGCGTCTGCGCCAGGTACTCGCGCGCCTGCGCCGGGCGGAGGAACGGCAGATCGCCGCGGCCGGCGCGCGGCGTCTCGAACGCGTCGTAGACATCGGCGAGGTCGTCGTGGAGCAACGGCTTGTCACCGAACCGGTGGACGAGCCACAGATCCTCGAACGCGGCGATGTGACCGAGGTCCCACACGAGTGGGCTCATCAGCGTCGAGTGGACCTTCTCGAGATCGTCGTCGCTGATCGACTCGACGAGCTTCAGTGTGCGCTCGCGCGCCTCGTCAAGCGCGTCGACCACCTTCGCCGCCTCGGTCCGATCGGCGATCGCGGTACCCATGGATGCATTGTCCCATCCCCGATGTTTCGGCTTTCGAAACTCCGCGGCCATGCGGGGCAGTCCAGCCGGTATTGCGGTCGAGTCGGGTCCGCAATCGTGCCGGATGCTCAGTTGCCGGCGATCCGGTAACGAAGAAACAACGAGTTTTGGCGCTCGAGCGCCCAGGTCACGGACATCACCTGCGGCATCGGCAGCTCCGGGCCGGCGGTGACCGACGGCCCCTGACCACCCCCGGTCAGCTTCGGAGCCAGGGTCAGAAACAGCTCGTCCACCAGCCCCTCGTGCAGCAACACACCGAACGTCGACGGTCCGCCCTCGCACAGCAGCGCACGCACGCCGAAGTCGGCGCGGAGCCGGCGCAGCACTGTGGCGCAGGTGAGCTCGGCGCTGTCGAGGCGGACGAGCTCGACCGTCGCGGCGCACTCGGGCTGTGCGATCGCCGCGGAGGTGAAGATCGCGATCCGCGCCTCCGGCTCCTCGAACAGCGGGATGTCGGTCGGGACCATCCCGGTGTGGGTGATCACTACCGCGAGCGGCTCCGGGCTCAGACCTCGGGCCACCCGTCGTTCGCGGCGCTCGGCTTTGCCCAGGATCCGGCCGTAGCGCTCGATTCGGAGCGTCTTCGTGCCGACGAGCACTGCGTCGACCTGCTCGCGCAGGGTGTGGAACATCGCGCGGTCGCCGTCGTCGCCGAGCTCACCCGAGCGCCCCATGAACGTAGCGCGGCCGTCGGCGCTCGAGACGAAATTCGCGATCGTGTACGGACGGTCGGTGGCGTTCGACTGGAGGTCGAGGGCGGCGAGGCGCTCGATCAGCTCGAACGGGGCCGGCTCGGGCAGCAACTGTTGGAACTCCATCGGTCGCAAGGTTAGAGTCGCGGCGTGCTCGACTGCACCTACCGGGTCCAGATCCCGCACCAAGCAGGTCAGCTCGCGCAGGTCGCCGGCGCGATTGCGGAAGGCAAGGGGCTGATCGGCGACGTCGTCACGGTCTCGATTGGGCGCGAGCACTCGATTCGCGAAATCACCGTCGAGGTTCGCGACACCGACCAGGCCGGTTCGGTCGCCTCGATGATCGATGCGCTGGATGGGGTGCGGGTCGTCTGGTACCAGGACCGCGCGTTGATCCGCAGTGAGGGCGGCAAGCTCGAGATCGACGCGATCCACCCGGTTCGCACGGTCCAGGAGATGCGCGACGTGTACACGCCGGGGGTCGCGCGCGTGTGCCTGGCGATTGCCGAGAAGCCGGAGCTCGCCGCGCGCTACACGATGATCGCCCGGAGCGTCGCGATCTGCACGAACGGGACGCGGGTGCTCGGGCTCGGGAACATCGGGCCGGTCGCGGCGATGCCGGTGATGGAGGGGAAGGCCGTCTTCTACCGGCAGTTCGCCGGGATCTCGGCGATGCCGATGCTGATCGACGTGGATGCCGCGGATGTCGACGGGTTCGTCGAGGCGGTCGTGCGGATCGCCCGTACGTTCGGCGGCATCCACCTGGAGGACATCTCCGCGCCGGAGTGCTTTGAGATCGAGCGGCGGCTGATCGAGGCGCTGCCGCAGCCCGTGATGCACGATGACGTCCACGGGACCGCGGTCGTCTCCGTCGCGGCCGCGATCGTGGCGTGCAAGAGCGCGGGGATCTCGTTGAAGGAGGCGACGGTTGGGCAGCTCGGGCTGGGGGCGGCCGGGTTCGGGATTGCCGCGCTGATGGTCGACGGCGGCGTCAAGCGTGTGATCGCGTTCGATCCGAATCCCGAGTCGCACGCGCGGGCCGTCGAGCGGGGCATCCACATTGGGTCGATGGAGGAGGTGATGGCGGCCGCCGACGTCGTCGTCGCGACGACTGGACGGCCCGGGCTGATCACGCCGGCGATGATCCGCCGTGGGCAGGTGATCCTGGCGCTGTCCAACCCCGATCCCGAGATCTCGCCCGAAGACGCCGAGGCGGCCGGCGCTGCGTTCGCAGGCGACGGGCGGAGCATCAACAACGTGCTCGGCTATCCCGGGATCTTCCGCGGGGCGCTGCGGGCGGGCGCGGACCGGATCAACGTCGAGATGAAGCTCGCGGCCGCCCGTGCGATCGCCGATCTCACGAGCGAGGGCGAGCTCGTGCCAGACGCGCTTGACCAGCAGGTGCACGACGCGGTCGCGGCAGCGGTCGCGGAGGCGGCGACCGCGTCGGGCGTGGCACGCCCGGAGCTCGCGGTTGCCGGGTTGTAGGTCCGGCCCGCAAACCCCCCGAAAGTGGATAGGCTGCCGTCGCCGTGGATTTCAAGCAGCTGGACAGGGGCGAGTTGATTGCCGCGCTTGGAGGGATTCTGCTCGCGATATCGATCTTCCTCGCGTGGTACTCGCTCGGTAACTCATACGCGCAGCTGAACGGCTGCCGCGGGCCGAATAGCTCGTGCAGCGGGTGGCACGCGCTCACGATCCTGCGCTTCCTGCTGCTGCTTGCGGCAATTGCGCCGGCGGTGCTTGCGTACATCATCGTCCGTGGCCACGCGCTCTCGTGGCCGCGGGGCGAGCTGACGGCGGTCGTCGCGCTCGCGGCGCTCACGTTCATTATCTTCCGCGGCGTGATCGACAAGCCCGGCTCGCCCTCGGGCCAGATCAGCATCGACTATGGCTGGTGGGTTGCGCTCGTCGGCGGGCTGCTGATCCTGACCGGCTCGATCTGGCGCTCGCGTGAGAGCGGCGGCGCCCGGCGCAAACCCCCGGGCGTCCTGTGAGCAGCTCAGAAGGCAGCCAACGGCCAGATCGAAACCTGGCCCTCGAGCTGGTGCGCGTAACCGAGGCCGCGGCGCTCGCCGCGGCGCGGATGGTCGGCCGCGGCGACAAGGAGGGCGCCGACCAGGCGGCCGTCGACGCGATGCGAGCGATGCTCGACTCGGTGTCAATGGACGGTGTGGTCGTGATTGGAGAGGGTGAGAAGGACGAGGCGCCGATGCTGTTCAACGGCGAGCAGATCGGCGACGGCTCGCCGCCGCAGGTCGACATCGCGGTCGACCCGCTCGAGGGAACGCGGCTGACGGCGCTCGGGATGCCGAGCGCGATCGCGGTGATCGCGCTGTCGGAGCGGGGCACGATGTTCGACCCGGGCCCGTGCGTGTACATGGAGAAGATCGCCGGCGGCCCGGAGATCGCGGACCTGCTCGACCTCGATCGCCCGTTGCCCGAGACTCTCCATCTGATTGCGGAGCGCAAGGGGACCGGGATCGGCGACGTGATGGTGGTGATGCTCGACCGCGAGCGCCACCACGAAGCAATGCGCGAGGTCCGCGAGGCCGGGGCCCGGATCCGCTTGATCCTCGACGGCGACGTCTCTGCGGCGCTGCTCGCCGTTTCCGACGACTCGCCGGTCGACCTGCTGTGGGGGATCGGTGGGACTCCGGAGGGCGTGATCTCCGCCGCCGCGATCAAGTGCACCGGCGGCCAGCTGCTCGGCCGGCTGTGGCCGCGCAACGATGAGGAGCGGAGCGCGGCCGTGGACGCTGGGTACGACCTCGACCGGGTTTTGAACGACGACGACCTCGTCGCCGGCGAGGACGTGTTCTTCTCCGCCACCGGCGTCACCGACGGCGACGTCCTTCAAGGCGTGCGCTACCGGCGCGACCATGCGAGCACGGAGTCGCTCGTGATGCGCTCGCGATCGGGCACCGTGCGGCGGGTCTCCGCGCGCCACGACCGCTCGAAGCTCCGCGGGCTCACCGGCGTCCGCTACGGCTGAGTGGTCCGCGCCGGCTCGGGCGCGGCACCGTTGGTATCGGGCGTCCGCAGCGCTCCGACCTTTGACTCCTTTAGCTCGAGCGTCGCGAGCGAGCGGAGGAACGAGTGCGTCACGAGCACGTGGATCGCGGACTGCGTCATCTCGTAGACCGGGATGCTGAAGCCGGCGGCGATCGCCGGGTAGAAGTTCGCGACCTCGACCTCTATGCGGAGCTGCATATCGGTCTCGCGGCGCACGTCGAGCGCGAGGAAGCCACATCCGCGGCCGCTGCGCGCGACCAGCAGACCGTCCCTGATGCGCCACTTGATCGCGCCGTGCTCAGGCTCGATGCCGTATTCGGGCGGATCGAAGCGCAGCAACGTGAACGGGCGGGCAAGAAACACGACTCGGCGCGAGCGCTCGCTGTAGATCACGCGAATGAAGCCGAGCGTCACCTTGCTCAGAAAAGCCCAGTATGTCCGGCCGAGGTTCTCGAGGTTGGTCGGGTTCCAGAGCCGGTCGAGGCTCTCCGGGGTCGTCGTCAGCACCGCCGACTGAACCGAGCGGACCGCGCCGTCGCGCGCGATCACCGTCGACTCGCGCATCGAGGAGATCACGGTCCGCGCCGGAAGTCTGCGCCGACGGCTCCGCCAGGCTGCGATCAGGCCGATGAGAGCGGCGATCGCGGCGATCAAAGGGGCGACCATCAAGCTGATTCTTACCCGTTATGTGTTAGCGGGGGATGGTTTCGAGCGTCACCGTCGCGCCTGCTGGCAGCTCGCCTTCGCCCATCGGCACTACCGCGAGCGCGTCCGCCTTCAGCAGCGAGGTGATGATGTGCGACCCCTGCGGGCCAGTTGGGAACGCGCGGACCACGCCATCTTCACGGTGCAGGCGCACCCGGACCGCCTGGTCGCGGTTGCTGTTGCGGCGCACGTCGACACCGAGCTCCGCGGTCGCGCGCGGGCCGCGCTCTTGTTCTGCGCCCTGTAGCGCCGCCAGCGCCGGCCGGACGAACAGTGTGAACGTGACGATCGCGGACACCGGGTTACCGGGGAGCCCAAACACGAGCTTGCCCTCGCGGGTGCCGAACCAGGTCGGCTTGCCCGGCTGCAACGCGACCCGCCAGAACCGCTGCTCGACGCCGAGCGCCTCGAGCGCCGGCTTGACGTGGTCGTGCGGCCCGACCGAGACGCCGCCGCTGATCACGACGACGTCGGCCTCGTCGAGCGCGCGGGCGAGATGCTCCTCGGTGGCGCCGCGATCGTCCCGGACGCGGGCGATGGTCGGGGCGACCGCGCCGCAGCGAGTCGCGAGCGCCGCGAGCGTGACCGCGTTCGAGTTGTGGATCTCGCCGGGTCCGAGCGGCTCCCCGGGTCCGCGCAGCTCGTCGCCGGTCGAGATGACGGCGACGCGCGGACGGCGGGCGACGGTGAGCTCGCCCGCGCCGGCGGCGACCGCGGCGCCGAGCTCGAGCACCCCGAGGCCGGCTCCCGCAGTCAGCGCGATCTCGCCGGCGCGCATGTCCTCGCCAGGGTGGCGCACGTTCTCGCCCGGAGTCGTTTCCGCGCCGACCGTGACCTGATCGTCGCCGGCGCCATCCACATCCTCTTGGCGGATGACGGCGTCGGCTCCGAGCGGCACTGCTGCGCCGGTCGAGATCCGGATCGCCTCGCCGTCTTGAAGCTCGCGGTCGCTCGGGGCGCCGGCGCGTGACTCGCCGACGACGGAAAGGCGCCGGCCCGCAGATCCGGCGCGGATCGCGAAGCCGTCCATGGCCGAGCACGCGAACGGGGGCACGTCACCGGTGGCGATGACATCCGCCGCGAGCACGCGATCAAGGGCTGTGTCGATCGGCACCACCTCGGTGTCGAGCGGGCTGAGGTTCTGAAGGACGATCGAACGTGCGTCCGCGACTGACAGCAGCTGCTCGGGCATAGCTTGAATTCTCGCGGTTCGGGTCGCGCACAGGTGCATGACGACGGGCGCGCGTGATATACGAGATCGGTGCAATCGGGCCCGCCACGTCGACGACGCGCGCGACCGGTAGCGGACGCCCCGATCGACGAGCTGCTTGGGCGGGTCGAGGAGCTCGCCAAGGGGTGGCTGCTGGCGCTGCTCGAGCGCGCCCCGCTCGAGCGGATGCCGGCGATCCTTGCGGGCGAGATGGCTACCGACGGGCCGCGGCTGTTCGACGCCGTCGTGCGCGCGATCGGCAACGAGGACGACCTCCGGCGGCTGGCAGAGGGCGGGGCGCTCGAGCCGCTCGCGGCGCGGGCGGGGGAGATCGCCGGCGCTGGCGGCTCGGCCGACGCTACGGCGGCGGCGGTCGACCTGCTTGGAGAGGTTGTATGGGCGGCGACGCGCGAGGAGCTGCGCGCGCCCGATCCGGATCAGGTCGCCGAGCTCGCCGAGCGGGTTGGAGTGATCGTCGGGCTGGTGCGCGCGGCGGCGCTGCGGCACGGCGGCGCGCGGGCGGTGGTGGCGCCGGCGGAGCGTCGGGGAACGGTGGCCGCGGCACCCGAACCGCCACCGGCTGACCAGGTCGAGGCGCCGGCCGACCAGACCGACGCGCATGCCGAAGTTGCCGAGGCGCCGGCCGAGCATCCGCCGGCGGAGGCTCCCGAGGCGGCGCCTTTTCCACGGCCGGCACCGCCGCCTGAGCGGCGGCCGCTGTGGGTGGGCGCATTCGAGGACGAGCTGATCCGCACCGAGCGCGCCGGTGGCAACCTGTCGCTGCTGCTGGCCGAGCTCGAAGATGCCGACCGGGTCCTGTCGGTCGAAAACGAGGGTGAGGCGACCGCCACCTTCGGTCGGTTTGCGCAGGCGTTGCGGGACGCCGTCCGCCGTCAGGACATCCTCGCCAGCGAGAGCGAGTCCCGGGCCTGGGTGATCGCGCGTGACACGGGGCGGGCTGGCGCGCAGGCACTGGCCGAGCGGATTGCGCAAGCCGTCCGAGCGGCGCCACAGTGGCGCGGGGCGCCGCTGTCGGTGACGGTCGGGATCGCTGTGGTCGGCGAGGACGGGCACGACGTCCCGGGCCTGATCGAGGTCGCGGAGGAGTCGCGGTTCGCGGCCGCTGCGAGCGGCATCGCGGTGGTGCCGCCGGGCTCGCCGCCGCCCGAAGCGCCGTAGCCCGTAGGCCGGGTTAGCGGATCGCTGTCTGCGCCGGCGGCGCCGGCAGCGAGGCGGCGCCGATCGTCGCCGTGCCGGGGATCCCGAGCGCCTGGTCGGTCGCCTCCGTGAGATCCCAGTCCGCGCCGTTCGCGTACGGGCCGCGGTCGATCACCGGCACGATCAGCGTGCGGCCGCGGTAGTACAGCGCGACCTTCTCGCCGCAATGCAGGGTGCGGTTCGCGACGCCGAGTGTCGAGCGGCGGAGCACCGTGCCGCAGGCCGTGCGCTGGCCCCAGAAGCCGGGGCCGTACATCGTCGCCAGCGACGGCCGATAGACGGTGACCGCCACGGTCGGCGCTGCGGTCGCGGTGCTCGCCGCGCCCTGGATCACGGCGCGGATCGCGAACCACCCGATGTGGTTCGTGGTCCAAGTCGCATTGAAGCTTCCGTTACCGGCGACGGTGGCCGTGACGGTCGACGCCCAGCTCCAGCCGGTCTCATGGCCGAACCGCTCGATCACGATCGTCTTGCCGGCGTCGGCCACCGGCACCGAGCCGCCGAACGTCAGCTGGTCGCGCAGCAGCGCCGAGGCACGGGTGGTGATCGTGATTCCGTTGCCCGTCGCGGTCACCGGGAGATTGCCGGGCTCGATGGTCCCCGTCGCGGCGGCCGCGTTCAGCTTCAGGGCCCCCAGACCGGCGCCGCCGGTGGGACCCGATGCGGCGCTGGCGAGCGTCGGAGCGGCGACGCTCAGCAAGAGCGCGGTCACAGCAGTCAGCTTTGCACGGCAGGTCACAGGTATCGGTTTGTCCTTCGCTGGTGCCTACGGGGTGAGCTGACGGGCTCGCGCTTGAAGAGCGCTACGGCCTCAACTGGACCGATTCGCCCCTGCAGCCGCTGTTGGCCGGCTGCAAGTGGTTCCCCCGTCGGTCACGCGCGGGCGCGCGACCGTTCGGCGTTGGAAGTGGCGGCACTATACAAAACTCCGCCCCCGGCGTTATGCGGGGGCTGCAGCGCTCAGGGCCGCGGCAGGCGAGAGAGCGCGTTGCGCAGCGCGCGGGCGCCGGCTGTCAGCCCGATCTCGGCGAGCTCTGCAGCGGCGTGGACCGCCGTGCCGACGATCTCCGTGCCCGACGGTGGGACCGGGACCCGGTTCGCGCGGGGTTGCGACGGGGTGCCGGCTGGTTGAGCAGGCTGGCGGATCGGCTCGGACCCGGCCTTGCGTGTCCGCGGGCGGGCGGCGGGGGGCTTGCGCTTCGCAGCGGAGCTCGGAGTCGCGGCGCCCTTCGAGGTGGTCTTCGCCGGCTTCGCCGGCCCTGGCGCCGCCGCCGGTGCCGTGCCGGGCGCGGGTGCGGCGCGCTTGGGCGAACGTCGGTGCGGACGCGTGCGCGGCAGGGCGCCGAGAACATCGGTCGGTCGGTCGTCGCTCATCGCGGACACATCATCGCGCACCATCGCCCGACGCGGAGTTCAAGCGCGGCCGCCGGCGCTCCGATATGCCGAGCAAAGAAAATCACCCGAAATCGGAGCGCAACTTGAAACGACTTGCGCCGTTCTACGTACTACTGGTACGTCGCTGCGCCGCTCTGCGGTACCGATTGACTTCAAAAAATATAGCGACTAGACTTTTACGAACGTGTTTGAGTAGCGGGCGTGCGCCCTGGAGGGCCGTCGCTGCACTCTCATCCTCTGCGTCGGGAACGTCCAGACGACCGGCGCTTGCCACCGAATTAGGAACCCGAGATGTCCGTAGCAGAACTGCAGGAACTCGAAGAGATCAAGGGACTCGTCAACCGCGGTCAGCAGCTCGGCGTGCTGACCTTCGCCGATATCGCCAGCGCGGTCTCGGAGCTTGATCTGGACGAGGCCGACGTCGAGGAGCTCCACGGCTTCCTCGAGCGTGCGGAGATCGAGCTCGTCGAAGAGGTCGATCCCGCCCTTGCCGCGACCGAGGTCGAGCGGGCCCCGGACAAGCGCGGCCGGCGCAAGCCCAAGACGGCGCTGGATCTGAAGCCGGATATGACCACCGACTCCCTTCAGCTGTTCCTGAAGGACATCGGCAAGGTCCGGCTGCTGACGGCCCAGGAAGAGGTCGATCTCGCCAAGCGGATCGAGCGTGGCGACCTCGACGCGAAGCAGAAGATGGTCGAGTCGAACTTGCGGCTCGTCGTTTCTATCGCCAAGAATTACCGCAACCAGGGGCTCCCGTTCCTCGACCTGATCCAGGAGGGAACGCTGGGGCTCGTCCGCGCGGCCGAGAAGTTCGACTACCGCAAGGGATTCAAGTTCTCCACGTACGCCACATGGTGGATTCGGCAGGCGATCGCACGCGCCCTGGCCGACAAGGCGCGGACGATCCGGATCCCGGTCCACGTGGTCGAGAAGCTCAACAAGATCGGTCGCGCGGAGCGCAAGCTCGTGACCGAGCTCGGGCGCGAGCCGACGGCCGAGGAGATCGCCGAGGTCACGGGGATCGAGCCCGACGAGGTCGAGTCGATCAAGCGCTCGGCACAGGCTCCGGTGTCGCTCGAGAAGCCGGTCGGCGACGAGGAAGAGTCCGAGTTCGGCCAGTTCATCGCCGACGAGCGGGCGGAGTCCCCGTACGAGCGCGCAGCAGAGATCCTGACGAAGGAGGCTCTCCGTGAGGCGCTCGAGAACCTCAGCTACCGCGAGCGCCGCGTGCTCGAGCTCCGTTACGGGCTCGGCGGCGAGCACCCGCGGACGCTCGACGAGGTCGGCCGCACGTTCAACGTCACGCGCGAGCGGATCCGCCAGATCGAGAACCAGTCGCTGAAGAAGCTGCAGTCGCTGGCCGAGGCACAGAAGCTCCGCGACGTCGCTTAGTTTGTGATCCGCGTCGGCGCCCGGGGCCGCTTCGGCTCCCGCGCTGGCGCGATCACGATCTCACTTCTGCTGACCGCGGTAGCTGGGTGTGGCGGGTCGTTACTGCTCGCCGGCAAGCCCGCCGCCGCGCGTCCGCCGTTCCGGACGTAACACCGCGCTGATCAACGGTCCACGCGGCGGACCGACGCTCAAGCGAAGGTCCCGCCGCGCCGATCAACACGGAGATGTTCGATCTGCACGAGGCGCTTCGCTACGTGGTGCGCAAGGAGGGGTCGGACCTTCATCTGAAGGTCGCATCGCGGCCGCTCGTCCGGGTTCACGGGCGGTTAGGCCCGATCGAGGACTCCGAGACGCTCGCCGGCGCCGACACCGATCGGGTGCTGCGCGAGATGCTCACCGACCACGAGAAGCTCGCTGAGTTCGACTCCGAGGGCGAGGTCGACTTCGCATACTCGGTCGAGGGCCTGGCGCGGTTCCGCGTCAACGCGTTCCGCCAGCGCGGCTCCATCTCGGTCGCGCTGCGCGTGATCCCGTATTCGGTCCGGACGATCGCTGAGCTGGGGTTGCCGCCGGTGGTCTCAGATCTCGCCGACGAAGAGCGCGGCCTGATCCTGCTGACCGGGACGACCGGCTCGGGCAAGTCGACGACGCTCGCGGCGATCGTCGACCAGATCAACGAGAACAAGGCTCGCCACATCGTCACGATCGAGGATCCGATCGAGTACTTGCACACCGACCGCAACTCGGTGATCAACCAGCGCGAGGTGGGAATGGACACCGCCTCGTTCGCCCGCGCGATGCGCCGCGTGTTGCGCCAGGACCCCGACGTGATCCTGATCGGCGAGATGCGCGACGAGGAGACTGTTCGGACCGCGCTAGGGGCGGCGGAGACCGGCCATCTGGTCCTCTCGACGGTGCACACGCTCGACGCGCCAGAGTCCGTCAACCGGATCATCGACTTCTTCCCGCTGCACGAGCAGTCCCAGGCCCGCGCGATGCTCGCCGGGACGCTCAAGGGAATCATCTCGCAGCGGCTCGTGCCGACGCCCGACGGTGCCGGGCGGGTCGCGGTCTGCGAGGTACTGCGGATGACCGGCCGGGCCCGCGACATGATCATGAACCCCGACGAGACCGGCCGGCTGCGCGAGGTGATCTTCGAGGGCGAGTACTACGGGATGCAGACGTTCGACCAGGCGCTGCTGCGCCACTACCAGGCGGGACGGGTGTCGATGGAGGAGGCGCTTCGCGTCGCCACGAGCCCACACGACTTCAAGCTGCTGGTCGCCGCCGAGGGCCGCACCGCGACCTCGATGGAGGACCTCGGCGACGCCCGCTCGGCGGGTCCGGTCACGCTCCGCCAATCAGGCCAGCCGGGGACAGTGCCCGCGGGGTCGGTGCTCGCAGGCCCTCCGGGGGCGGCGAGCAACGGCTCCTCGAGCGCGCCTCCGCGCGTCAGCTGACGGCCCGCAGCGCGTCTTCGGACAGCTGCTCGCACGCGACCAGGCGTGAGTCCGCCAGGGCCGCCTCGCGGTGGGCGTGGATCTTGAGGTACTCGGGGTTGGTGGCCATCTCGATGAACTTCGCCCGCGAGGGGTATTCGACGAGCAACACGAGGTCCCATTCGGGCTCGGGCGGACCGATCACCGACTGCCTGGCCCGGACCGCCGACAGCAGCCGGCCGCCCACGCCGGCGAGGAACGGCTCGACTGCCTCGCTGTAGCGCGCATACGCCTCCGCGCCGCTGACACCGAGATCGATCCCATCGGCGTGCTCCTTGAACCGCAGCAGGTTGAGCATCACGATCGGACGATCGTCGTGCGCTTGAGTCAGCTGGCTGATTTGCTCTGCTGTCGGGTGGAGCGGCAGGGGCGCCACTCTATCCGAACCTGCTGCATACGGCCCAAGACTTCAGTTCGTGAAGCATTGCGCTAGAATCGAGATCCGGATGGCTTCCAACGACACGTGTCCGGTCTGCCGGACGGCAGAAATCGTGTGCGGCAAGTGGACCCTGCTGGTGATCCGGGACCTGGCGGAAGGGCGCTCGCGGTTCTGTGAACTGGAGCGATCGCTGCAAGGGATCAGTCCCCGGACGCTGTCGCTGAGGCTGCGCGCTCTCGAGGAAGAGGGCGTCGTCGAGCGCCAGACGTATCCGGAGGTACCGCCGCGCGTCGAGTACGCACTGACCACGAAGGGGCGAGCGCTCGTGCCGCTGATCGAGGACATGCGCGCCTACGGAGTCGCGTGGCTCGGCGCCGAGTGCCCCGAGGGCGGGATCGACGAGCTCGAGCCCGAGCCGGTCGGCGCAGCCGCCTGAATCGCGCCCCGTGCGCATCGCGATCGCCGCGGACGAGCTGACGGGCGTCGCGGACGCGATCCCGGAGGAGCTTCGCCGGCGAGGGCACGAGCTGATTCCTCACGGGGTATACGCGCCCGGCAGTGAGCGCCCGGATTGGGCGTGGGCGAGCGAGGCGGCCGCCCGCGACGTCGCAGACCGGCGAGCCGACCAGGCGGTGATCGCCTGCTGGACGGGAACCGGCGCCTCGATCGCGGCGAACAAAGTCGGCGGGGTCCGGGCAGCCCTGTGCATCGACGCGCAGACGGCGGACGGCGCGCGGCAGTGGAACGACGCCAACGTGCTCGCGCTGAGCCTGCGCCTGACGTCGCATGCGGCGCTGACCGAGATCCTCGACGCGTGGTTCGACGGCGTTCCGAGCGACGACGGCACCGATGTGGCGAATGTCGACCATCTGACCGAGATCGAGCACCGCGGGCCTGCAACCTGACGTTCGCCGGGCAGGATCGCGCCCGGCCGTGAAGAAACCGCGGGCGTGCGCAACACGACCCTGCACGCCGCGCTCGAATCATTCACCGCCGACGCCGCCGGCCAGCTCACGGCCGAGACCGAATCAGGCGCGGAGATCCCGTTCGAGGTGATCTCGACGCCGGGACGGCAGCGCCGCCCCGCGCTGTACTGCTACCGGCCGCTGACCGGCGCGTTCATCCGCGAGCGCGCCGGGATGTTGTCGCCGCTGCCGACGTACGCGCCCGCAGTGCGGGCGCTGGCCACGCTCGAGGGCATCGGCGCGTACCTGCACGACCGCGGCGAGCAGCGGGTCCCCGCGCACGAGCGCGAGCTCGGGGAGCTGGCGCTGCGCGCGTTCCTTGCATCTGTGTTCGCCGAGCGGAGCGACTTCGAGTTCGATCCGGAACGGTTTGCCGCTGCCTACGAGCAGCTCGAGCACGCCGTGTACGACGGCCGCGCGGTGACCGTCGTGGTCGCGCCGGTGCTCGGCGTCGCGCTTGACCACGAGACTTCCGAGCTCGCGCTCGGCGAGGGCTTATCGCTGATCCGCGGCGAGGCGTTGCCCGACGCCCCGGAGGAGGCGGTGTGGGCGTACGGCGAGGAGCCGAACGTGCTCGCCGTGCTGACGATCTCCGGCGACTCGGTCCGTCCGCCGATGTCGGTCGCACGTGTGCGCTTTCGCCGGCTGTTGACGGCGCTGCGGCTGTTCGAGCGCGGTGGCTACGCGCTCGGGCCGCTTGCGTGGACGCGCTCCGAGTCCGGTCCATGGCGGCATGCGCCGCTGTACACGACCGGCCGGCCACGGCTTGTGACGTTCATCTCCGCTGACGCTGAGGACGAGCTACGCGCGTTCTACAACCTCGTGTCGCGGCGGATGCCCGGAGCCGGCGAGCTCGCGTGGGCGCTCTCGCGATACGAGATGGGATGCGAGCGGCTCGCACCGTTCGAGGCGCTCACCGACTACCTGCTCGCGCTGCGCGCGCTGCTCGAGCCGGAAGGGGCGAGCAGCGGGCGGCTCGCCCAGCGACTCGCAGTCATCTGCGCACGCGAACCAGGGCGAGCCGAGCTCGCGGAGCGGACCGCGCACGCAATCTCGCTCGAGCGCGCAGTGATCACCGGGCTCGCGCCGGCTGCCCCGAATGCAGATGCGCTCGTTTCCGAGCTCGCCGAATACCTCCGCGCGCTGCTCCGCGATGTGCTCTGCGGCCATCTCGACGCCGACCTATGCGCCGTCGCGGATGACCTGCTGGCGGATGCCGCCACCGCCGGCTGCTGAACGATTCCATCAGTTCGTGCAACGGTTATGATGGCCGTTGTCCAGCGGATCGGGAGGTGGGAGGTCGGGAATGGAAAGCGGATTGCGTGAGCGACTTCCGCGCTTGGCGGCGTTCGCCGCGCTCGCGGTTGCGGTGGTCGTGGTCGTTGTGCTGCTGTTCGGCGGCGGTTCGGGCTACGTGCTGCGCGCAGAGTTCGCCGATGCCGGCCAGCTCGTCTCCGGTGACCTCGTAACGATCGCCGGCCACCAGGTCGGCTCGGTCGGCGGCATCTCGATCACGAACAACGGCCTCGCCGACGTCGAGCTCGACATCTCCGACTCGAGCATCACCCCAATCCGTGGCGACACCGTCGCGACGATCGGCCAGCTCAGCCTCACCGGGGTCGCGAACCGCTTCGTGTCGCTCGCGCTCGGGCCTGGTGCGCCGATCAAGAGCGGCGGCACGCTGCCGCTGCGGCAAACGCGGGGGATCGTGGACCTCGACGTGCTGCTCAACGCGCTGACGCCAAAGGTGCGTGCGTCGCTGCAGCGGATCATCAAGACCGGCGCGTACTTCGTTGGGCAGCCGACGCCGCAGCAGCTCAACCGCTCGATCGAGTACCTCAATCCGGCGCTCAGCCAGACGGCACAGCTCGGAGCCCAGATCGCCGCCGACCGGTACGCGCTCTCGCAGCTCCTGCAGTCGACCGCGCGCGTCTCGAGCGCGCTCGCGTCGCGCAGCCAGGACCTCGGCGGGCTCGTCTCGAATACCGCGGCGTGGTTGCAAGAGGTGGCCTCGCAGCGGGCCGCGCTCGAGGACGAGATCTCGCGCGCCCCCGCCGTCCTGCACCAAGGGAGCGCGGTGCTCGCGGATACCAACTTCACGTTGAAAGCGCTCAATCCAGTGCTCAAGGACCTTCAGCCGGTCGCGCCGCGGCTCGGCACGCTGCTGCGAACGCTGGTGCCGACCGCGCGTAACGCGGTTCCGACCGTGCAGGGGATCCAGGCACTGGTCCCGTCCGCGCGCGCGGCGCTGACGGCGCTGCCGCCGGTCGAGAAGGTGGCGACTCCCGCGGTCCGCTCCCTGACCGCGGCCCTGAAGCCGCTGATCCCGGTCCTCGCCGGCCTGCGCCCGTACGCGCCCGACCTGATCGCCGGCTTCTTCAACGGCGTCGGTGGCGGGTCGGGCGGTGGCTACGACGCGAACGGCCACTACCTGAAGACGCTCCTCAGTGTCCAGGCCGGCGGGGCCACCCTGACCGGAGTGCTGAACACGCTCGGCAAGCTGCTCGGCGGGCTCACGGGCGCCGTTTTGCCGGTCGGGAACGGGCGGACGTCGATCGCGCCGTGCCCGGGCGGCGGCGGGCCCCCGGCCGCGGACGGCACCAGCCCGTGGACGTCGCCCGATCTGCTGCCGACGACCGGTGTTCTCTGCAACCCGGCGGACGACCAGCGCTAAGTCGCGAACCCTTACGCTCCGGCCCGACCATGGCCGAGACGGTGTTCCATGTGCAGCTGCGGCAGTTCCCGCACAGCGCGCGCGCGTACAACCTGACTAGGGCCGAGCTTCAGCAGCGGTTCACGCAGCCATGGACGAGTGGCTTGGAGGTCGCCACCGAGGACCGCACGTGGACGTCCGCAAAGGCGCGGATGACGATCTATGAATCGCGGCCGTTGCGCGCCGACGAGATCGCGATCGGCCGCGGCTGGGGCAACGTCGAGCGGGACGGAACCGACGTGACCGATCGAGAGCTGGCGGCAGCACGTGAAACGACGGCTGGGACGCCTGCGGCGTCATCGCTGGCGGCGGTCAAGGACGAGCTCGTCGCGCTGACGGGGATCGCGCCGATTCCGGTCTCGCGCGCCGTGTCCCTGGCACGGATCGCCGCTCCCCGGGCACGCGCGTCCGAGCGCCTCGCGATCGCCGAGCAGGCCGTCTGGGAGCTGCTGCACGAACGGCGCGTCGACCTCGCCCGCGCCGGTGCGGAGCAGCAGCCGGTCGTCGCGGACGAGTGGGAGCCACTGCTGCTGGCGTGGACGACGTGGACGAAGGAGCCGCCGGAGCTGCTGCTGATCGCCAGCGGTTGATATGACTCGCCGATGACCGATTCGATGACCACCAAAACGGTCATGATCAACGGCCACGGCGGCGACGAGGTGGAGGCGTACCTCGCACGACCGGAGGGCGAAGGGCCGCGCGGGGCAATGATCGTGATCCACCACATGCCCGGCTACGACCGGGGCTCGAAGGAGATCGTGCGCCGCTTCGCCGAGCTCGGCTACGACGCGATCATGCCGAATCTGTACTGGCGCGTGGCGCCCGGCGCCGCACCCGACGACGCCGCAGCGACCGCGCGGGCGCAGGGCGGCGTGCCGGACGAGCAGCTCGTCGGCGACGTCGCCGGCGCGAGCTCGTATCTGCGCGCGCTCCCAAGCTCGAACGGGAAAGTGGGCGTGATCGGCTACTGCTCGGGCGGGCGCCAGTCTGTGCTCGCGGCGTGCAACGTCGACCTTGACGCCGCGATCGACTGCTACGGCGCGTTCGTCACCGGCACCCCACCCGACGGATTCCCGCTAAAGGTCACGAACCTCGTCGACCAGCTGCCGAACCTGCGCGCGCCGTTGCTCGGGTTGTTCGGCAACGACGACAAGTACCCAACGCCCGAGCAGGTCGACGAGCTCGACGAGATCCTGACGCGCGAAGGCAAGCCGCACGAGTTCCATCGCTACGACGGCGCCGGCCACGCGTTCTTCTCGGTCAACGGCCCCATGTACCGGCCGGAGGCGGCCGTCGACGGGTGGGAGCGGATCGAGGACTTCCTGAACGCCAACCTTGGAGGGTGAGATGTGCACGTACGCGACTGTGAACACTGAGCTACAGGGCAGCGCGAAGGGTCCCGAGGGCCGTTGGTTCCGGCTCACCAACGGGACCGTGTACTTCGACCACCCCGTCCACGCGCTCGCCGAGCACACGCTGAACATCGACTTCGCCGACCCCTCGAAGGGTCCGTCGGCGCGGGTGGCCGTGGAGCTGACAGCAGCCTCGGCGCGCGAGCTGGTGACCGCGATCGAGGCGGCGCTCGCCTCGGCTCCTGCAGCGCTCACGGCCTGAGCAGGTATGCGGCGGTTCGGGGCCATCGCCGCCGTCGCGTCCGCGCTGCTGTCCGCCGGCTGCTGGACCCCGGCGCGTGCCGCGTCGATCCCGCTCGACGCGGCGTCGCCGTGGCCGGAGATGCGCCACGACTCGCGCAACACTGGCGCAAGCGAGATCGTCGCGCATTACTCCGGCGACCGGCCGTGGGCGTTCGCGACCGGACGCGGGATCTTCTCGACGCCGGTGCTCGCGGCCGACGGCACCGTGTATGTCGGCTCGGGCGATACGTACTTCTACGCGCTCGGACCTGACGGCCGGATGCGGTGGAGGATCAAGACTGGCGGACTGATCGACGCGGCCGGCGCGCTGTCGGCGTTCGACCCCGCGTTCGGGAGTGCGCTGCTGACTTTCGGCTCCGCCGATCAGAAGCTCTATCACGTGACAACGCCGGCGCATGGCCCCCCGCGCGTGGTGTGGACCTACCGGGCGTCGGTTCCGCCGGTCGCCGGACAGCGCGTCGATTGGTGGGAGGGCAACGTCGCGGTCGGCCCCGGCGGCGCGCTGTACGCCGGCAACACCGGGGGCACGGCGTACGCGATTCGCCCGGACGGCAGGCTGCTGTGGCGGTTCACCGCCGGCAACAGCCTGTGGACGACGCCGGCGTTCGAGCCCGACGGCTCGAGCTTTTGGGGCTCGCTCGATCTCCATGTCTACCGGCTCGGCCCGACCGGCCTGGCGCAGTGGAAGACGTTCACGCCCGGGTACGTGATCTCCTCGCCGGCGATCGGCGCCGACGGAACGGTCTACGTGGCCTCGTTCGACTCGCGGCTCTACGCGCTCGACCCGGCCACCGGCGCCGTGCGCTGGAGCTTCAAGACCTCCGATCACATCTACTCATCGCCGGCGCTGGAGGGAGACTCCGTCTACTTCGCTTCGGCAAACGGCTCGGTATACGCGCTGAGCGCGAGCGGGCGGCTGCGTTGGAGCTTCGACACCGGCGCTCCGGTCCGCTCCTCGCCGGTGCTTGGCCGCGCCCCCGGCGGCCGCGGATGGATCCTCTACGTCGGCTCGTCAAACGGCCGGCTGTACGCGCTGGGCGCGGCGACCGGACGGCTCCGCTGGTCGTATGACACGACGCCGGTCAATCCATATCTAGCCGTGCGCAACAACCTCAACGCTTCGCCGGCGCTGGGGCGCACAGGGGTGTACATCACGGGCGAGGACGGCTACGTCTACTACGTCCCGTACGACTACTGCCTGCGCCGGCGCGATCCGAGATGCTCGAGGTCGCTCGGTCCGGCGGTCGCGCGCAACGTAGATCGCGTATTCCCGGTGGACGTGGGCGGCAACACGTTCCCGGCACGCACGCTCGACGGGGCCTCGCCGGCGACAATCATCAACCTGCGGCTCGTTGTCCGGCGCGACGGTCGGACGGTGAACGCCGCGATCCTGTCGCCGAGCACGGTTGTCCACGCGACGTTTCCCTTCACGACCGAGGAATCGGGCGACGGCCACTACCTGTACGTGCTCCCGGACCGGCTGCTTCGCGCCGGGACGTCGTATCGCGTCAGGATCGCCGGTGCATACACGGACAACGGCACGAACATGGGGAACTTCGATCCCCGTGGCGCGCGCGCCGGCTCGTTCTCGACGACCATCGCGCTGCGGACGGCGCCGTCGCGACCGCACGCACGCCTGCCCCTCACCGCCGGCCGGCGGCAGGTGACCGCACTGACGATCAGCAGGCTGTCGGTCCCGATGCCGGCGTTTCTGTCGTCGGTCAATCAGATCGGCTTCGACAGCTACGACTGGATCGCCTCGACGATCCTCAGAACGAAGCGGACGGTGCTGCTTTGGGTGATCGGCGCGCGGCCCGGGGCTAGGGGCCGCGAGTTGGTCGATCCGAGCAGGGCGTTCGCATTTCCGCTGTTCGGCACGTACTCCGGCGACGCGGTGATCCTCCGGAGCCCGAACGTATCGCTGCGGTTCAGCTTCGGCGCGGTGCCGCTCCGGACGTTCGAGATGCGCGGCACGCTCGAGCCCGGCCTGCGGTTCGCGGCGGCCGCGAACCTGTTCGCCGACACCGTGTGCAGGACGGTTCCCTATTACGGCGGGGAGCTCCTGTTCACCGGGATCTGCAATCCCAGCGGTGTGCTTGCATCGAGCGGGGCGTTCATCTCGCGCGCCTACACGGGCTCCGCCAGCCGGCGGCCAGCGGGCCTGGCGGCAACGGCGATCAAGCTCGTGCGTCCGACGGCGAGCGCCGCGGGAAGCGCGCAGGCGGTGTTGACCGGCAGCCACCTGCCGGCGGCCGGGCGGCACGTCGCCGCGATCCTGCTGACCGACGTCGCCACCGGCGGCCCGGTCGCGCTCGACTACCAGGCGGATACGAGGACGCGTGTTGACGGCGCCGGCAGGATCACCGCGGTCCGTCTGACGATCCCCGCGGGAACCCGTCTGCCCGCGAAGGTCCGCGCGTACGTGATTCTCGACGCTTTCCCGATCGCTCAGGTGGTGTTCTGAGGCTGTAGGAACACGCGTACGCTGCGAGGATCGACCCGGACACCGACGAGCGTCCCCTCCACGAGGCCGTTCGTGGGGACGGGGAGCCGTAGCAAGAGCCGAGACAGCCGTACGACGACCGCTCCTCGGTCCTCGTGCACGCTGACGACGCGATCGGTGACCGCAGCGGCCCCGGGCTCCGCAAGCGACAGCTCCCACGGCTGGATCGCGACGTGTACCGGTCCTTCAGCGAGTGTCCGGCTCGAAACCGAGCCGCCGCCGTCGAGTGCGATGACCGACCCGGACGTGGTTCGCACCGCCGTCCCGCTCAGCACGTTCGCACCCGTGAGCTCCGCAACCAGTGCGCTCGCCGGTTCCTGGACAAGCTCGTCCGGCGCTCCGAGCTGGACCAGTTCGCCACGGTCGAGCACGCCAACGCGGTGCGATAGGGCGAGAGCGTCCTCGAACGCGTGCGTGACCAACAGGCTCGGAAGCCGGAGGGTTCCGAGCAGGTCAGCGAGCTCGTCGCGGACCCGTCGCCGGGTGATCGCGTCGAGTGCGCCAAACGGCTCGTCAAGCAACAGCACCCGTGGCTCGCGCGCGAGCGCCCTTGCGAGCGCGACCCGCTGACGCTCGCCGCCCGAAAGCTGCTTTGGCTTGACGGCGGCCAGGTGCGCGATCCCGAGGCGCTCGAGCAGGTCGGGACGCTCGCGACGCGCGGCGAATGCGACGTTGCCGGCGACCGTGAGGTGGGGGAACAGGCCGTAGTCCTGCGGCAGGTAGCCGACGTGGCGGTCCTCGGCGCGGAGGTTCCGTTTGCGCGCGGCGTCGAACCAGCTCTCGTCCCCGAGCGAGATCCGGCCCGCGCGGGGCTGCTCGAGGCCGGCGATCGCGCGCAGCAGCGATGTCTTGCCGGCGCCGGACGGGCCGACGAGCGCGACCGTTTCAGGGCCGACGCTCAGGCACGCGCGAAGATCGAACGTTCGCCGTGCGAGGACGATGTCGATGTCGAGGCGTTCCAATACGCGAACAGCAGCTTCGTGGAGATCAGGATCACGGCGCTGACGATTATCAACTCCACGCCGATTGCGATTGCCTGATCGAGGTTCGCGGCGAACAGCGCGTACACCGCGAGCGCCATCGTCTGCGTCGTTCCCTGGAAGCTACCCGCGAACAGGATAGTTGCCCCGAACTCGCCCATCCCGCGCGCGAACGCGACCCCCGCGGCGGCGCCGAGGCTGCCACCGGCGAGCGGGACCGCGACTTTGAAGAAGCGCCTGAGCGGTCCCGCGCCGAGCGTGCCGGCGACGTCGAGCAACGTGTGGTCGATCGCCTCGAACGCCGCAATCGCGAATCGCAGGTAGAACGGCGCTGCGACGAACAGCACCGCGAGCACGACCGCGGCCTGGGTGAACCCCAGCTGGATCCCCAGGGCGTTGAGCGTGCCGCCGAGCAGCCCGAAGCGGCCGAACGCGACGAGCAGCCCGAGCCCGGCGACGGCCGGTGGCATCACCAGCGGGAGCTCGACGACCGTGATCAGCAGGGTCCGCCCCGGGAATCTGTGGCGCGCGAGCACGTACGCGAATGGGGTGCCGAGCGCGATCATCACGCCGAACGCGATCGCGTTGCACTTGAGCGAGACCAGGATCGCGTCGGTCGCGACCTTCGAGCCGAAGTCGTGGAACAGACTGTGGAGCGGTTGGTAGGTGATCAGCGCGACGACCGGGAGCGACAAGAAACGCGAGCACGACCGCGACGATCAGCGCCGCGCCGCCGCCCCCGCCGAGCCGCCGCGCGAGGTTCATGGCTTGCCGAACCCGGCGGCGCGCAGTGTCGTCTGGCCCTTCGCCGACAGCACGGTCTTGATGAACGCGTTGGCGGCGGCCAGGTTCTTGCTCGCCTTGACGACCGCGATGAAGTCCTGGGCGTGGGGCATTCGCCTTGGCCGGCAGCTTGATCGCGATCACCTTGCCTGCCGGCCGCCTTCGCGTCGGTGATGTAGACGAACGCGGCGTCGGCCTGGCCCGAGTGCGACGTCGGCGACGGCCTGGGTGACGTCGGTCGTCTGGCTGACGACGTTCTTCATCGCCGCTGCTCGTGATCCCGAGGTTCGTGAACGCCTTGCGCGCGTAGTCGCCGCACGGCACGACGCCTGGCAGATCACGAGCTTGACCCCCGGCTTGGTGATGTCGTTGACCGACATGATGTGCGCCGGGTTGTTCTTCGGAACGATCAGCACGAGCGTGTTGGTCGCGAACTCGACCGGCTTGTCGACGAGCCCCTTGGCATAAAGCGCGGCCGGCTGCTTCGGGCTGGCGGCGGCGAACACGTCCGCGGGCGCCCCCTGCTCGATCTGCGCCTCGAGCGCGTCCGAGCCGGCGAACGTGTACTTGGCGCTCGGGTCGATCATCGGGAACACATTCGTCAGCGATGCAGCGGCGAGTACCGTCGGTCCCGATCCGGTCGATGCCGTCGACGATGTGGTCGTGGCGGCGGTGCTCGAACTCGAGGTTCCCGACGCGGAGGTCGAGCTGCTGCTACTGCTGCTGCTGCTGCTTCCGCATCCAGCGATCGCCATCGCTCCGATCACCGACCCGATCGCCCACGCCCGCTTTACAGTGACCACCCGGCGGCCTCCTCGTACTTGTCGTGACAGGATCCGGGCACGATACTAGGATCGTGGCAATGGGTCTCCGACTCCGACGGCTCGAGCTGGACCTGACGCAGGCGGAGCTCGCGGCGCGTGCCGGTGTCAGCCGCCAGCTCGTGGCGGCGGTCGAGGCGGGGCGCAACGCGCCGGCGGTCGACGCCGCGCTGGCGCTTTCGCAAGCGCTCGGGACGACGGTCGAGGAGCTGTTCGGGGCCAACGTCCCGCAGCCCGTCGTGGCGGCGCTCGGCGACCAGCTACCCGACGGCGCGCCTCTCCGCGTCGGTCGGGTCGGCGACCAGCTCGTCGCCGCGCAGCTGGCAGACCACGGCGTCGCCGGCGCCGGCTGGGCCGCACCGGACGGCGTGCTTGTCGGCAGCAAGCTGCGTCTGTTCGACGGCGGCACGCCGGCTGGCGTCGTGGTCGCTGGCTGCGACCCGGCGCTTGGCGTTGCCGAGGCGATGCTCGCCGGGCTGGGGCAGCGCAGCCTGCTCGCGATCTCGGCCTCGACCGGGCGGGCGCTGAAGGCGCTCCGGGCGGGAACGGTGCACGCCGCGGTCGTCCATGATCGGCGGGGCCGGCTGCCGAAGCCGCCCGTCGCGGTGGCGCGCTGGCGGTTCGCGTCGTGGCAGGTCGGCGTGGGCGTTACGCCACGGCTCCGACAGGCTTCGCTCGAGGCCGTGCTCGCGCGCAAGGTGGTGCAACGCGATCGCGCCGCTTCGAGCCAGAAGGCATTCGAGCGCGCCGGCGGCCGGCCGGGGGCGGGGCCGGTTGCCGCGGGTCATCTCGACGCCGCGCGCGCCGGCGCGATGCTCGGGTTGAGCGCCGTCACGACCGAGGGAGCTGCGCGGGCATTCGGCCTGCGGTTCCTGCCCCTGGAGGAGCACGCGGTCGAGGTCTGGGTGGCCGAATGCTGGGCCGGGCACCCGGGGGTCGAGGCGTTGGCCGAGCTGCTGGGGCGGCCGGCGTTCACTGAGCGCGTCGCCCACTTTGGCGGCTACGACCTCACGGGGTGCGGAGCGGTCGTCAGCTGATCGTATGGCCGTTGCTGGTGGCCTGCGCGACGCTCGGTTAGGTTATGGACCGGCAGTCGGTCGGTAATTCAAGCTTTAGGAGCGTTGATGGAGCTCTACGCAATTCTCAGACGTAGCGGATGGCAATCGGGGGCCGAGCTCGAGCAGGCCGCCGCAAGGTCGACACAGGTCGGGAACGAAGAGATGCCGGACGAGGTGCGCTGGATTCGCAGCTATGTGCTCGATGAGGGGAGCGGGTCGGTCGGGACCGTCTGCATCTACGAGGCGACCAGCCCCGAGGCCATCCGCAAGCACGCCTCGCTCGCGGACCTGCCGGTCGACGACATCATCCGGATCGCCGATACCGTGATCGTGCGTCCCGATCCGGAGCCCGCTGCCGCGTAGCGCACCGACCGGGGGAGCTCAGTTGGCCGCGGTCGCCGGCGCGCTCCACGGCCGGTCCGGCTCGCCCTCGAACCAGTACTCGCCCGCCCTCAGGCGCTCGACTGCGTCGCGGAGCCAGCTTGCCTCGCCGTCGAGCCGGGCAGTGGTGAGCCGGAAGTGCTCGACGACCGTGTCGGGCTTCTCGGGGATCGCGCGAATCTCCTCGATCGCGAACTCGCTGTGGCGCTTGATCCCGTCGATCTGTGCGAGCCGGTGCTCGAGGGCATCGATCACCTCGGCGCGCGTGAGCGCCCACGCAAAGCTCCAGCCTGCCATCAGCGCGGCCGGCTCGTGCGGGCTGACGGTCCACAGGGCCTCGTGCAGCAGCCGTTTGAATTCGTACTCGCCGTCGCCCGTCAGCCGGTAGCTCGTCCGTGCCGGACGCCCGCCGTGGGCCTCGGTCCCGGTCTCCTCGAGATAGCCATCGCGGGCGAGCGAGCGGAGCGCGTTGTAGACCGACCCTGGGTTCAGGTTGGCCCAGTGGTCGACCTGCCAGCTCATCAGCTCGCGCCGCACGAGGTAGCCGTGAACAGGCTGAAAGATGCGGACGGCGCCGAGGACGAGCAGGCGGGTGACGGACATTTCGCGCAGATCGTACTTGACAAGTCTGACTATTCAAGTTTTACTACCACGTATGCTCAATCTTGACCAACCAAACTTGAAGGAACTCGGCGCCGTGGCCGAGTGGCCACTGCCGCTGATCGTCGAAGCGCGCGGGCTGGCGAAGCAATTCCGCCTCCCGACCGGCGTGGTGGAGGCAGTCCGGGAAGTCGACATCGATGTCCACGAGGGCGAGATCGCCGGTTTCCTCGGACCCAACGGCGCCGGCAAGACGACCACGCAACGGATGCTGACGACGCTGCTCGCGCCGAGTGGTGGAGCCGCCAGGATCGCCGGGTTCGATATCGCGCGCGAGCCGGTGGAGGTCCGCCGGCGCGTCGGCTACGTGCCGCAGGGCGGGTCGACGACGCCGGAGGCGCGAGTCGGCGAGGAACTCGTCGACCACGGTCGCCTCCACGGGCTATCGGGCGCCGAAGCCGAGCGGCGCGGGCGCGCGCTGCTCGAGGAGATCGACCTCGAGGGCACCTGGGAGCGACCGATCAAGACGCTCTCGGGCGGGCAGAAGCGGCGCGTCGAGATCGCGCTCGGGCTGATCAACGAGCCGCCTCTGCTGTTCATGGACGAGCCGACCACCGGCCTTGACCCGCAGGCGCGCGCGAACCTGTGGCAGCACATACGCCGCCTCCGCGACGAGCGCGGGGTGACCGTGTTCCTCACGACCCACTACCTAGAGGAGGCCGACGCGCTGTGCGACCGCGTGTTCGTGATTGACGACGGCCGTATCGTCGCGCGGGGGACCCCCGAGGAGCTCAAGCGCGCGGTCTCCGGTGACCGGATTGCGCTGCGGCTCGCCGACGCCGCCGACCTCCGACAGGCCGACGCGGCCACCCGGCTCCTCGACGGGGCGACGGTGATGCGCGGCGAAGGCGACATGCTCGACGTGCGCGTCCCGGACGCGAGCACAGCGCTGCCATCGCTGCTCGGCACGCTCGAGCAGTCGGGAGTGACGCTCGCCGGGATCGAGGTGTCCCGTCCGTCGCTCGACGACGTCTTCCTGTCCCTGACCGGCCACGACCTTCGGGAGGAGTCATGACCTTCGTACGTGACACGGCACTCGTGTTCCGGCGCGAGCTGAGGCTCTCGCTGCGCAACCCAATCTGGGTGATCATCGGGATCACCCAACCGCTGCTGTACTTGCTGCTGTTCGGCCCGCTGCTGAAGCGGATCGCCGGCCTGCACGGCTTTCCGCACGGGAACTCGTGGCAGGTATTCGTCCCCGGACTGCTCGTCCAGCTCGGGATCTTCGGCGCGCTGTTCGTCGGCTTCGGCCTGATCGCCGAGCTGCGCAACGGGGTGATCGAGCGGATGCGGGTGACGCCTGCGTCGCGGCTCGCGCTGCTGTCGGGACGCGTATTGCGTGACGCCGTTGTGCTGATGGCCCAGTCGGCGCTGCTGATCGGCATGGCGTTCGCGCTCGGTCTGCGCGCGCCCGCCGGCGGCGTCGTGCTCGCGGTTGCGATGGTGGGTGCCGTCGGCGCGGCGTTCGCGGCGGCCTCGTACGGGCTCGCGATGCTGACCCGTGCCGAGGACTCGATGGCCTCGATTACGAACAGCCTCGCGATCCCGCTGCTGCTGCTGTCCGGGATCCTGCTGCCGATGTCGCTCGCGCCGGGATGGCTGCGCGTGCTCGCGAACGTGAACCCGCTGAAGCACATCGTCGACGCGACCAGGTCGCTGTTCCACGGTCATGTCGTATCCGGGACCGTCGGCATCGGGCTGCTCGTCGGCGCGGCGCTGATCGTCGTGACACTGACTTTCGGGACGCGCACGTTCCAGCGAGACTAAGGGCCCACATGAACGCTCTAGTGTTGGCGAGATGAAACTCAGCGCACGCAACCAACTTGCAGGGAAGGTCGTATCCGTGACCCACGGCGCCGCGATCGCGAACGTCGAGATCGACGTCGCCGGTCAGCGGGTCGTCGCGTCGATCACGCTCGAGGCAGCCCAAGAGCTCGGCCTCGAGTCGGGCACGGACGTCGTTGCAGTGATCAAGGCGTCTGACGTGATGGTCGCGGTGCAGTAACGAGCGCAGGCTCCGGCACCGGCGCGGGGTGCCTCGGCGTCCGCGCCGGCTGCCAGCGTGCCAGCGCGACCCCCGCGATGCACAGGATGCCGCCGGGGATCGCCAGCAGTGGCGGCGTCTCCGAGAGGATCGGCCAGCCGAGCATCAGCGCGAGCGGCGGAACGAGGTAGGTGAGCGATCCCATCCGGCCGGCGGTCGTGTGCGACAGCGCGTAGCCCCACGCGAGAAAGCCGATCGTCGTCGGGAAGATCCCGAGGTAGACAACCCACAGCGTCTGTCCGGCGGTCGCGTGTCCGAGCTCATGGACGAGGCCCGGGGCGTACGGGAGGCACGACACGGCGCCGATCGTGCACGCGAGCCACGTCACGCTCAGCGCCGAGGCGTCGGCGAGCACCGGCTTCTGCGCGATCACACCGGCCGCGTAGGAGATCGCCGCGATGAAGCACAGCGCGATCCCCCAGCCGGCGCCGACGTGGTGCCGGGCCCCGGCGGCCCCGATCAGCGCCGCGCCGGCGAACGCGATCACGCAGCCGACCAGCAGCAGCCGTGGAAAGCCCTCCTTGAGGATCGCACCGGCGAGGATCGCGATGAAGATCGGACCGACGTTGACGAGCAGCGCCGCGATCCCGGCGTCGACGTGACGCTCGGCGCCGTTCAAGGCGACGTTATAGACGCCGAACCAGAGGATTCCGCACACCGCGATCCCGAGCAGCGTGTTGCGCGGGGGCAGTGGCTCGCGCCGGATCAGCATCAGTCCGCCGAGCGCGACGCTGCCGACGAGCAGCCGCCCGAGCGCGATCTCGCCCGGGCCAAAGGGATGACGCACGTAGCGGATCGCGATGAAGGCAGAGGACCAGACCATCACGGTCAGAGCAGCGGCGGCCGCGACGAGGGATTGCGGTCGACCTTAATCGCGGGAATTGAACGCGAGATCACGGCCAGATGTGAGGTCGCCAGGGCGGGCTGGGCGTCGCCGCCCCCTGCGGATCAACGTGTGACGACGATCCCGACCTTCCGGGTGAGCGCGCCGGCCCCGAGCGACAGCTTCAGCTGGAGCGTGGTGTGACCTGGCCGGATCCGCACCGTCAGGCGACGCGTGCTGCGTCCGACCGTGAAGCGCTGCGCGCGCAGCCCGGGGACTCGGACGACGAGCGGGACCGGCAGTGAGCTCGCCACCTTGAGGCGCAACGACCGCGCCTTGCGCTTCGCGCTCCGCGGCGCTGCCAGAGCGATGAACACCGGTCTCGAGCCGCGCAGCACGACTTCGACCGATGCTCGTCCGGTGCGACCGAAGCGGTCGGTGGCGACCAGCACGATCCGATGGCGCCCGGCGGGCAGTCCTGTGACGGTGATCCGTCCGCCGGTGCCGAGCAACCGGTGCCCGAGCATCCACCGCAGTCGCGGGCCGGTGAGCATCCGGGAGCTGTCGTCGAACGCCTGGCCCTCGAGTCCGAGCGGGGCGTCGTTGAGCTCACGCGTGCCGGACGACGGCATCATGATCTGCACCGACGGCGGCGCGCCCGGCGAACGGAACCGCTGTGATACCGCGGAGGCGGCTCGGAAGCCGTCGTTGACAATCACACGCAGCCGGGCGTCGGCGGAGCGGAACAGGTAGCGGAGCGGAACGAGCGCGCTGCCGCGGTTCGGCCCGATCCAGATCGGGTTCCACCGGCGGCCGCCGTCGCCCGAGTAGTCGACTTCAACGCTCGAGTGCGCGCGCTGCCGCGCTCGGACGCGCGCCAATACACCGTTGCGCTCGGCCGCGCCGAAGCGCGGCCGGCGGGGGATCGTGACGGCTGGAGCGTTGGGGCCCTCGGTGCGGGTGGCGAGCGTCGCGCCGTTCGCGGTGATCCGGACGCTGCTGACTCCGGTGGCGGGAACGACCCCGGTGAGCGTCAGGATCGGCACCGCTGGCCGCGAGTCGACGTGGCCGAACGAGGCCCGCATCGGGATCTCCGCGACCGTGGCGCCGCTGGCGCCGGTGGCGACCAGGTCGTAAGGCGCCGCGACCGGCTTCTGCGCCGGGGCGTTGACCGGCTCGACGTCGTCGATCGTCACGTGTCCACCAGGAGCTACGGACGCCCTGACCTGGAGTGAGGCGACAGTGTGGACGGCCGCTGCGGAGCGGGCGCGAGCTGCACTCGTATCCCGGGCAGCCGAGTAGCCGAATTCGCTCAAGACGGCGTTCCAGTTGTGCACCGACACCCACGCGTTGTGGGTTCCGGTGAGCGGGTCGCCGTCGTAGACGTTGTCGCAGTAGGACATGAAGTCGTACCACTGCGTCCCGGCCGCGGAGGTAGCGGGGATCACCTGATACGGGAACGGATAGCCGGGCTCGGGCGGGCGCGAGCCCGACGCTCTGCAGAAAGCCGCGCTGGTCCAGCGGCCACGTCTCGGCCGGAACAGTTCCACCGCCCACACCGATGTTCGCGCCGTTACACGCCGACGCGTGCGGGCGCCCAAACAGGTGGAACAGCTCGTGCGCGACGCTGACGAGCGGCTCGGGGGAGTTCACGAGCGCGAACTGCACGGGCGTGGCGTCGAACGCCAATCCGCTGCCGAACAACGTGCAGTACCCGTTGCGCTGGGCGCTGCGGATGTCCGCGTGCTCGACGCCGACGTCCCAGCCGTGGTCGGGCGACCCGTGGTCACAGACGTAGTCGTTGACCTTGTCGAGCATCGCGATCGTCGCGGCCCCGTTGCTGTTGTCCTCGCCGACCTGGCCGAGATGTCGATCGTGCCCGCGTAGGGCTCGATGATCATCGGCATCGGGGTCACCACCCCGGCCCACTTGAACACCGTGCCGGGGTCCGGCAGGGTCGCGTCGTATGGGTGTGTGACGATCATCGCGAGCGGCCGGATCGTGACCGGGAACGTGTACAGAAACGGGATCTGGCTGATCGCGAATTTGTTGTCGATCTGGCAGGAGCTGGTAGTGCACGGCGCCCAGACCGGGGGCTGACCGGGCACGTTCGCCGTGCGCGCGACGGCCTGCGCGCTGGCTACCGGCGGGAGCGAGCTCGGCTGCGAGGGCAGCAGCTGCGCCTGGAGCTCGACCTTGCCGCGCTCCCACGAGCTCGGCAGCGCGAACGTGTAGACGCCGACGTAGTTGTCCTGGAGGAAGTCGTCACCGAACGCGCCTTCGAGGTCCGGGGTCAGGTTGCCGGGGGTGGCGACCGGCAGGATCGGGCTGCCGGGTAGCGGCACCTGGTTGCCGTGGACGTCGGTGGTGTAGCCGTTGAGGACGGCCGGCACCTGGATCCCGTTGGCCGGTCCGTACTTGAGGTCGGCGTACACGCGCACGATCGTCGGCTTGAACGCGGCCAGCAGCGCCAGCGCCTCCTGCGTCCCGCCGGGCGCCTGCTGACCGATCGACGCGTACGTGATCGGCGCGCCGGGATTGCTCGGGTTGCGTTTGGGCAGCACCGGCAGCTGGGTGCCCTGGGTGATCTGCATCGAGAGCACCTCGGGGTCGAACTTCAGCGCGCAGGTTCCGCCGACCGAGATCGTCGCATCCTCCTCGCCGAACGGCGGATCGGTGGCGTGGATCGTGGCGGTGCGGCGGAGGTAGTGTGCCGGAGCTACGCCACGACATCCGCGATCAGCTGCTCGCGCTCGGCCTCGGATGCGAACAGGTAGCGGCGCACGGCGAGCAGGCCGTCGACGTCGTGAACGTCGTCGTCGAGCTGCGGTACGAGCAGCAGCGGACGCGAATCGAGCTCGGCGCGCAGACGCGCGATGTTGCGCTCGTCGCGGCGGGCCAGCAGGTGGTAGTCGTCGAAGGTGTCCGCGACCCGCGCGGCCAGCTCCTGGCCCAGTTCGGGCCCGAGTTCGGCGGCCAGCGCCGCCGTCACGGCCCCGGGGGGGCGGTCACCGAGCAGGTCGTGGTGGACGCGGTTGACGACGACGCCGGCGAACGGCAGGCCGCCCTCCTGAAGCGTCCGACGGAACCAGATTGCCTCGTCGATCGGGCCGCTCTGTGCGGAGGTGACGAGCAGGAAGGCTGTCGAGTCGGCCTTCGACATCCGCTCGACCTGGGCCGCTCGCTCGGTGAAGTCCTGGGTCATGTCGCCAAGCAGCGCGAAGAACGCTGAGAGGTCGGCGATCAGGTCGACGCCGGTGACCCGTCGCAGCGCGCCGAGCAGCGGCGCCGCGCCGCGCCCGAGCACCTTCATCCCGAGGCCGGTCGGGCGCAGGAACGCCTTCAGCGCACGGCCTTCGAGAAACGCGGTCAGCCGCCCCGGGGCGTCGAGGAAGTCGAGCGCGTTGCGCGACGGCGGCGTGTCGAGCACGAGCAGGTCGAAGTTCCCCTCGCGGTCGAGGTCGTACAGCTTCGCGACCGCGGTGAACTCCTGGGAGCCCGAGACGGCGGTCGACAGCTCGCGGTAGACGCGGTTGGCCTTGATCTCGGCGGCGCGGCCGGGGTCGGGCGCGATCCGGTCGATCAGCTCGTCGAACGTGCGCTTGGAGTCGAGCATCATCGCCCACAACTCGCCGCGGCATCTCGATGCCTGCCAGACGGTCGGGTGCGACGAGGCACGGCTCGTTGTCGAGCGTCTCGAGGCCGAGCGCGTTCGCGAGCCGCTTGGCCGGGTCGATCGTGACGACCGCGACCTTGGCGCCCTCGGCCGCCATCCCCAGCGCGATCGCCGCGGAGGTCGTCGTCTTGCCGACCCCGCCGGCGCCGCCGCAGATGCACACGCGCTTGCCGTCGAGGAGATCGGCGACGCTCATCCGACGGCTTGCCGTGACGGCGGCGGTTTTGCGGGGGCGCGGCCCTCGAGCGCGGCCTCGAGCTCCGCGGACAGCTGCTCGAGCTCGGTGCGCCCGAGCTCGTCTGCGAACAGGTACGGCAGCTCGACGATCCGGCATCGCAGTTGTTCGGTGAGGCGGAGCTGCTGCTCGCGCTGGGTCGCGGCGCGAGCGTGCTCCGACAGCGCCGCGTTGACCGCGGCCCGTGCGAGCGGCGATTCGCAAGCGTCGAGCGCGCTCGCCAGCGCGCGCGCGTCCTGCTCGTCGAAGCGGGCTGGGTACAGCGCGTTGAGGATCACCAAGTCGAGCGGCAGCCCGTCCGCAGCTAGCGCGTCGCACATCGCGAGCGTCTCGTTGACCGGCATCTCCTCCGCCGTCGCGACCGAGACGATCCCGGTGAAGGAGCGGTCCTCGATCGTCGCCGCGATCGTGCGTCCCTGATGGGCGATCGGCCCGACGCGCGCGATCTCCGCGAACGTCCTCGGCGTCTTCAGGATGCCGACGCCGTGACCGGTCGCGGGCGCGTCGACGATCACGATGTCGTACGGCGCTGCGCCGCGCGTCCGGCGTTGGAGCTGCGCGAGCTCCCACACCTTGCCGATGCTGAGCAGCTCGCGCATGCCCGGGGTGGCCATCGCGAACGCCTGGAACATCCGCGAGGCCGACAGCGCGTGGCCGATCGCGCCGGCCTTGACGCGCAGGTACTCCTCCATCGCGTGTTGCGGGTCGACCGAGATCGTGAACAGACCGGGGGCGAGCTCGACCTCGGCGAATCCTTCGGCATGGTGCTCGAACGTTCGCTGGACGCGCTCTTGGGCGGCCAGTTCGACGACGATGCGTGCGCATCCCGCGTCGTGCCGCGAGCAGCCCGAGCGCGATTGCGACCGTCGAGCGGCCGACGCCGCCCTTGCCCATCACGAAGATCAGGCGCTTGTCGAGGAGCCCTGGCACAGCTATTTGACGATACTGGCCGCGGTGATCCTGAAGGAATCATCACGGTCCGTGCGAATACAGGCGCGTATGAGTTCCCGGACGCATCGGAGAGTCCCGTGACCCCCTCGAAGGTGATCGCGTTCGCCAACCAAAAGGGCGGCGTCGCAAAGACCACGACCACGCTCAACCTCGCCGTGGCCTTCGCTGAGGAGGGCCACCGCGTGCTGTGCTGCGACATGGACCCGCAGGGGAACCTGACGATGTCGCAGGGAATCGACCCGGACACGCTCGACAAGTCGATGTACGACGTGCTCGTACACGGGATCTCGATCCGAGAGGTGGTCCGCAAGCGCGAGATCGACATCGCGTGTGCGTCGATCGACCTGGCCGGCGCCGAGATCGCGATGTCGACGATGATCGGCCGCGAGCGCAAGCTGGAGCGGGCGCTCGCGGAGGTCGCCGAGGACTACGACTTCGTCTGCATCGACACGCCGCCGAGCCTCGGACTGCTCACGATCAACGCGCTGACGGCCGCTGACAAGGTGATCGTCCCCGTGCAATGCGAGTATCTGTCGATGCGCGGCCTGATTCAGCTTCAGAACACGCTCGCGATGATTCGTGAGAACCTGAACCCGGATGTGGATATCGAGGGCATCCTGCCAACGCTCGTCGACTCGCGGACATTGCACGCCAAGGAAGCGATCGAGTTGCTCGAGGAGAACTTCGGTGACCGCGTGTTCGCGTCGAGAATCCGCAAAACGGTGCGTTTCGCCGAGGCGCCGGTGAAAGGCATGTCGGTGCTCAAGTACGATCCGGACGGCTTGGCCGCCCATGCCTACAGGCAGCTCGCGAAGGAGGTCCTCTCAAATGCCAAACCCTAAGCGCGCCAGCATGCGCGAAGGGCCACTCGCGGCCCTGTTCCGCAAGACCGCGGAGGACACCACCGGCCAGCCATCCGAGGACCAGCCGCCGCTGCCCGCCGCGCCTGAGCCTCCGGCGCCCCGAGCGCCCGAGCCCGAGGCGCGCGTCGAGCAGGCCGAGGAGCAGCGACACGTCCCCTCCCCGCAGGAGCGGCTCCGTCACGTCTTCTCGCCTGACATCCCTGAGAACGTGCTGGACCGCCCGGTCGAGCCCGAGCCTGTGGCCGAACCAACGCACGACGTGTACGCGCGCCCCGAGCGCGTGGCTGAGTCGTTTGCTCCGCCCCGGCCGGTCGGCACCCCGGTGCTCAAGGTCGTCGGCGTCGGCGGCGCCGGCGTCAACGCCGTCAACCGGATGATCGAGGCGGAGATCGAGGGCGTCGAGTTCATCGCGATCAATACCGATCTCCAGTCGCTGCAGACCTCGGCCGCACCCGAGACGTTGCACATCGGCGACGCCGTCACCCGCGGGCTCGGCTCGGGGTCCAACCCGGAGCTTGGTCGGGCGGCGGCGAAGGACGAGTACGACCGGATCAAGGCGCTGCTTCGTGGCGCGGACATGGTTTTCATCGCGGCAGGTGCGGGTGGCGGCACCGGCACCGGCGCCGCTCCGGTCGTCGCGGCGATCGCGCGTGAGCTCGGTGCACTGACCGTCGGGATCGTGACGCGACCGTTCCAGTTCGAGGGCTCGCGCCGGCGCGACCAGGCTGAGGTCGGGATCGCGGCGCTCGCCGAAGAGGTCGACACTCTGATCGTCGTCCCGAACAACCGGCTGCTGTCGGTGCTCGACCGCAACACCTCGATGGTCGAGGCGTTCCGCGTCGCCGACGACGTGCTCCGTCAGGGCGTGCAGGGCGTGTCAGACCTGGTGACGCTGCCGGGCCTGATCAACCTCGACTTCGCCGACGTCCGCACGATCATGTCCGACGCGGGCAACGCGCTGCTCGGAATCGGGATGGGCACCGGTGATCGCCGCGCGATCGACGCGGCCGAGCAGGCCGTCGCATCACCGCTGCTCGAGACCAGCATGGACGGCGCTCAGTCGATCTTGCTGTCGATCACCGGCGGGCGCGACCTCTCGCTGTGGGAGGTCAACGAGGCCGCCAAGGCGGTCGCCGAGGCGGCCCACCCCGACGCGAACATCATCTTCGGCGCGATGCTCGATGAAAAGCTCGACGACCAGGTGTGGGTCACCGTCGTGGCGACGGGTTACGGCGAGCGGCGGCGGCCACGTCGAGAGATGGCGCTCGGGTCGCTGGGCGAGCGTCCCCGTGAGCGTGGCTCGCGAGAGCTCCGTGAGCCGGACGGCGAGCCGCGCGTGACCCGCGCGCGTCGCGGGTCGGTCCTTGACCTCGACGTCCCAGAGTTCATCCCGAGAAGGTAGGCAACTCGGCGTCGTAGCCGCCGGCCATCCGACGACGGCCGGCGTCGGCGCCGATGTGCTGCGCGCTGGGGGCAACGCGGTCGATGCTGCGATCGCGGCGATGGTCGCGTCGTTTGCGTGCGAGCCGCTGCTGAACTCGCTCGGCGCGGGCGGCTACATGCTGGTCGTGCCGCCTGGGCAGCAGCCGGTGCTGCTCGACTTCTTCGTCGCGGCGCCGGGGTTCGGCGCCGAGCCCGACAGGCGCCCGGCGGAGCTGATCCCCGTCGACGTCTCCTTCGGCGACGCGGCCCAGGTGTTCAACGTCGGGGTCGCATCGGTCGGCGCGTACGGGCTGCCGGCGGGGCTGTGCGCTGCGGCTGAGCGCTTCGGGAGCGTGCCGCTCTCCTCCCTCGTGGGGCCCGGGGTGTCACTGGCTCGCGAGGGTGTTTTGTTGAATGAGCAGCAGGCGTACGTGATCGAGATCCTCGCCGGGATCGTCACCTCGACGCCCGAGTCCGCGGCGCTGTTCGCACCGGACGGGAGGGTCCTCGGCGCCGGCGACTCGATCCGGCAACCCGAGCTGGCGGACGCGCTGGAGCGGCTTGGCGCCGACGGGGCGTCGCCGTTCTACGGCGGCGACATCGGTGCGGCGATCGTCGCGTGGGTGGGGGAGCGGGGCGGGATGCTGACCGCGGAGGACCTGTCCTCGTACGAGGTGGTCGTGCGTGACCCCGTGCATGCGTCGTATCGGGGCCGCGACGTGTTGACGAATCCGCCACCCTCAGCGGGCGGGATCCTGATCGCGCACGCGCTGAGCTTTTTGGACGATGTCGCGTCGCCGCCATCGGTCGAGGCGGTGGTGGAGGCGATGGAGCGGACGCAGGCGGCACGGACGCCGGAGTTCCTGGAGGGGCTCGACGATCCCGGGTTCGTGGCGCGGTTCCTCTCCGGTGGCGGCCGGCTCGGCTCGACGACGCATATCGCCGTGCTCGACCGCGACGGCTGGGCGTGCTCGGTCACGTGCTCGAACGGTGCCTGCTCCGGGGTGGTTGTGCCCGGGACCGGGGTCCACCTGAACAACATGCTCGGCGAGCAGGATCTCAACCCGCTTGGGTTCCACCGCTTCGGACCGGGGCGGCGCCTGCCGTCGATGATGGCACCGACGGTCGTGCTCGACGACGGCGAGCCGGTGCTTGCGCTCGGCAGCGCCGGGTCGAACCGGATCCGCTCGGCGATCTTGCAGACGATCATCCGTGTGATTGATTTCGGCCTGGCGGCCGATGAGGCGGTGGAGGCCCCGCGGCTCCACTTCGAGGACGGGGTCGTGTACGTGGAGCCCGGGATCGACGTTGGGCCGCTGACTGCCGCGGGGCGGGCAGTCAGCCGGTTCCGCGCCCGCAACCTGTTCTTCGGTGGCGCCCAGGCGGCGGCGTGCGATCGTGCCGGCGGGTTCGCCGGCGGCGGCGATCCCCGGCGCGGCGGCGCCGCGATCGTGGTGCAATCGGACGCGTGAGGATTCGCTCGGCGGTCTGCTCGGCGCTCGTCGCCGCCGTCCTGGGCGGGTGTGGCTTCGATGTCCGGTCGGGTGACGACTTCCTGCTGACCCGCGTCGGTGAAGGCGGCCGGCTGACGTTGCTGGTCAACGACAGCGGCACGATCCGCTGCGACGGCTCGAAGCCGATTCCGATCGCCAACTCGCTGCTGATCGCCGCGCGCGACCTGGTCGTCAACCTGGACGGCGACGCGAAGAAAGGTTTGGCGCTTGCCTCAACTGGAACGAGCGTGTACGGCTACACGATTCGGATGCAGGACGGGACCGTGTCCTTTCCGGACACGGCCGCGGGTACCCGCCACGAGCTCGCCGGCGCGGAGGAGTTCGTGCTCCGCGCGCTGGCCGGCCCGTGCCGGCGCTACGGCTAGCTGGTCTTGCGGGGGCCGATCCCGCGGGCGCCGCCAGTGATCGCGACGGTTGCGTGAGAAAGCTCTTTGCGTGGGCTCCTGGCGATCCTCTGAGGCTATCGCTCCGCTACGGTTCCGCGCTCGGTGTTCGCGCTCGCGGCCCTCACACACGGCTTCGACACGTTCCGCGCGATCGTGCTCGGAGCGCTCCAGGGGTTCTCGGAGCTGTTCCCGATCTCAAGCCTCGGGCACACCGTCCTGTTCCCGAAGCTGTTCGGCTGGAACGATCTCGTCAAATACCAGTCCAGCGGGTCCGAGAACGCTTGGCTCGCGTTCATCGTGATGTTGCACGTCGGAAGCGCGATCGGCTTGCTGATCTACTTCTGGCGCGAGTGGATTGCGCTGATCAAGGGGTTCTTCGCGACGCTGGCGAAGCGGCGGATCGAGACCTCGACCGAACGGCTCGCCTGGCTGATCATCGTCGCTTGCATTCCAACGGGGATCCTTGGACTGGCGCTCGAGCACGTCGCGCGGACCGCCACCGCCAAACCGGAGGTCGCTGCAATCTTCCTGGTGGTGAACGGGTTCATCCTGTTCGGCGCCGAGCGGCTGCGCCGGAGAGCCGAGGTGCGCGAGCTTGCGCGCGAGGAGGGGCTGAATCCGGAAGGCGGTCGCGAGCTTGCGACGCTCGACTACAAGGAGGCGGCCGGGATCGGGGTCGCGCAGGCGGGCGGGCTGATCGCGGGCATCAGTCGCGACGGAATGTGCATGGCGGGTGGTCTGTTGCGCGGGCTCGACAACGCCGACGCCGCGAAGTTCGGGTTCCTGCTCGCGACGCCGATCATCCTCGCGGCCGGCCTGTTCAAGCTAAGCGACCTCACCGGCCCGAACGGCAACGGGATCCGCGGCTACGCGGTGATCGCGGCGGCCGCCGCTGCGGTGGTGGCGGTGTTCACCGTCCATTTCCTGACCCGGTACTTCCGTCGCGGAAATCTGAACCCGTTCGCCGCGTACTGCTGCCTGTTCGGGCTCGCGATGGTCATCTACAACGCCTGAGCGCGTCCCAGATTTTCTCGCCCGTCTGCTGCTCACACTCGGGCTCGGCATCCTCGTCCGTTAGCACCAGCAGCGCGTAGCAGCTGTCGTCGAGCAACTGGCGCTTGTATGCATCCTGCTCACGACGCCACGGCGTGGCGTGGTACTTGTCGCCGTCGAGTTCGATCACGAGCCCGTACTCCGGGAAGAACACATCAACCTCGACCCAGCCCGGTAGACCCGCAAGTCGAGCATTGGTTTCGAAGTGAGGGAAGTTGCCGGCACGCAGAAGGTCGACGCCCCACTCCTCAAAGTTCGAACGGGTCCTCGTCGGTCCGGCTTTGAGCTCGCCTATCAGCCGCGCTTTGCCCTTCACGGTGGCCGGCGCCCGCTGGACCTCTGCCACGAAATCCGCGAAGGTGAGCTTCTCCTGGACCTGCGCCTCGTGGACCATCCGCCGAAAGCGCCGATCCGAAGTGAGCGTGCCAGCCAAGTCGACCACGGTCCGCGCCGGGGTCGTCACGCGGATCCCGCCGACCGTCGTGAACGCGCTCTCTGGGAGCTCGCGTACCGAGTGGACGCGGATCCGCTCCCGGGATGCGATGTGGCGCGGGACAGTCACGTCGATCTGCGTCGGCACGCCGTACGGCCAGAAAGCGTGCAGGACTGCGGCGGGAATATGGCTGAGCGCGGCGTCGTCTCCGATGGCGAGCAGCGCGGCGAGGAACTTCCCCTCCCGCGACAGCTCGCCACCGCCGTAGACGTACACGCCCTGGTGCTCGCGGCGGAGCCGTCCTCGCCTGACCCAACGGCTGACACCGCTCCGCGTGACGCCGAGCTGCTCAAGCTCGGCCGCCGTGATCAGCTGATTCCGCGCCGCGACAAACTGTGCAACGCATAGTTCCTCCCGTGCAGTGGGAGGAAGCGTGCGTTGCATAGTTTGTCGCACGCGGACCATCGCGGAAGATGGTGGCGGCGACTGCTGTAACGACTCAAGACAGACACATCACGCGTCTGTCAAGAAACGGTCACCCGAATCGAACTCTTCCGTTCGAGCGGGCGCGGGCCTGGGCGCGGTCGACGAAGTCGAGGCGTTTCAGGGCGGCGCGGAACAGCCGGGTGACGAGGCGCAGGCGGGCGTTCTCGGAGCGCAGGTCGAGGAGGCCCTGCTTGACGTCGAGCCCGAAGTCAACTGTTGCGGCCATCTCGTAGGCGCCCATTTCGGTGAGCTCGGTCACGTCGGGCTCGCGGTCGGTGGCGCGCTTGACGAGTTCGGAGTAGGCGTCGCGGGCGGCGTCGAGAAGAGCGACATCGACAGCGTCGTCATCGTCGGCGACGAACTCGACGATCCCGGCGGGGTACGCGAGGTGTGCCTGGCGCTCGACGACGCGGAACACGCGCGTGCCGCGCGTGAGTACGTTCATCCGACCGTCTTCCATTCGCTCCAGCACGCGGTCGATCCGCGCCGCGCACCCGTTCGTGCGCAGACCGTCGTCGGACAGCCAGACGATGCCGAACTCGCTCTCGTCGGCGAGGCATTCGTTCATCATCGTCTTGAAGCGCTCCTCGAAGATGTGCAGCGGGATCAGCTCGCCCGGCAGCGCCACGATCCCCAATGGGAACAGCGGGAATTCATGCTCGAGCTCGGCTGCCATCGCGCTTCGAGCGTACGCCCTGAGGGCTACGGCCGGCGCGCAGTGAGCAGCAGGTTGTAGAAGATCGCCGGCGGGAGGCGCGGCTCCAACAGACCCTGGTCGAGCCGTTGCAGCAGCAGGTAGCCGTCGCACGCGTACCGCTTCCACAGCATCGGCACCGTGTCAGGATCGGCGCTCGCCTCGAGCGCGCGGTTGAACCACCCGAACCAATTGGCGGTGAGCTCCTCGCCCCGGACGCGGACGTCGTCGAAGCCGGCGCGCCCGGCAAAGCGCTGAAGATCCCGCGGGGCGAACGCGTGGATGTCGACGAACCGCTCGAGCTGATGGTCGTCCGCGTGGGCGTCCGCGGCCGCCGCGCCAACCGGCGCGGCGCGCAGCATCGCCCGCCACGCCGGCGCGAGCAGCGTTGCCGCGCGCTTCGGCAGCGCCGCGATCCGGTCGCCAACCCGCGACGGCTCGCCGGCGAACACGATCCGCCCGCCGGGCCGAAGCACGCGGTGGAACTCCGCGAACGCGCGCTCCAGATCCGGCAAGTGGTGGAGCACCGCGTGCCCGAGCACGAGGTCGAAGCTGTTGGACGCAAACGGAAGCGATTCGGCGTCGGCGCGAGCTGTCTTGACGGACAGGCCAAGCCGCTCCGCATTCGCTCCGAGCGTCGCCACCATCCCGGGGGAGATATCGGTGCAGGTCGCCTCCTGGACGATTCCCGCCAGCATCAAGTTCAGGCTGAAGTAGCCCGTGCCGGCGCCGATCTCGAGCGCACGGTCAAACCCGGCGTCGAGATCGGCGCCGAGCAGCTTGCGCAGCTTCCCGAGCACCTGCGACTGGCCGATGTCGCCGAAGTCGATCGCCCACTTCGAGTCGTAGCTTGCCGCCGCGACGTCGTGATACCGGGTGTTGACATCGCGGATCTCATCCGCACTTCTGACTGCCTCCATGGCCGGGCGCACAATACCCTGTCGCCCAGCCCAGTGAACGTCTATGTTCAGGAAAACCAGCCGCCCGGTGTGCCGCCGCTCTCACTGACCGGGGAGCGGACGCTCCCGGATGTGCCCGCGGAGAACTACTGGTACCGGCGGCACCTAGCCGTGTACGAATGGATTGGTGCGCGCGCGGCCGGCAAGCGCGTGCTCGACATGGCTTGCGGCGAGGGGTACGGCTCGGAGGTGCTGTGGCGCTCGGCGGCGTCGGTCCTCGGTGTCGACGCCAACCCCGAGGCGCACGAGCACGCGAAGGCGCGCTACAGCCGCCAGAACCTGACGTTTGAGCGCGGCCTGGTGGAGACCTACGGCGAGCCTGACAGCTTCGACGCGGTCGTATTCCTGCAGACGATCGAGCACGTTCACGACCCGCATGCGGTAATCGCGCACTTCAAATCACTGCTGAGTCCGGGCGGCGTCGCGTACATCTCGACCCCAAACGTGCTGACCCTCGCGCCGCCAGGGGCGGGGAAGTCCGACAACCCGTGGCATCTGAAGGAGTACCGCGCCGAGGAGTTCCGCGGGCTGTGCAGGTCCGTGTTCGATGACGTCGAGCTGCTCGGCTTGTTCCACGCGCGCAAGTTGAAGCTGCATGCGCTCGCGCTGAAGTTCGGGTGGGACGCCGTTCATCCGCGGCTCAAGTTGACCAAGCCGTTCTACGACTGGTTCACGCCGGCAATCGCCGCGAGCGACTTCGTCCTCCAGGAGCGCCATGATCTGGACTCGGCACTCGACCTGATTGCGGTCTGCACAACGACATGACGACCACCGCCGCACCCATCGTCGAATCCGGCGGCTCGGCTCCGCCGAAATACCCCGAGCCGCTCGTCACCTTCAAGGAGGACCGGCGCCGGTGGGTGCGCAACCACGCCCAGCAGCTGCTGATCTCGATCCCGCTCGCGCACGTCATGGTGCTCGCGTGGATCGCTGTGTACTTCATCCTGTTCGAGCTGATCCACCCGGTGAAGCGGTTCTGGGACACCCTCCTCTCGAACCACATCCACCTGTTGTCGCACGCGAACTGGAACATGTGGCGACACATCTTCCGCGGCGGCGGCGAGTCGTACCTCGCGACGATGGTCGTGCTGTTCTTGCTGTTCAACCCGTACAAGCATCCGAAGGCGATGCACAAGGTCGAATCAGCCAAGGCGATCGTGGCGCGGGTGCTGCTGACGCTGGTGCTGATGATCCCGTTGTTCATCGGGCTGGGGCTGTTGATGCACTACGCGCAGCACTGGCTGAAGACCGGAGCGCTGGCCCCCGGCATCGGCTCTCACCCAAACATCGCCGCCAAGCTGTACTCGGACCAGTGGACGACGAAGGTTGTCGTCGTCGTCGCGGGCTTCCTCGGGCGGCGGCCGATGTTCCCGGTGTTCGCGTTCGTGCTCGAGTATTTCGCCGAGCGCCGAGTCGCCCGCGGCGGCACTGACCATTGGTGGGAGCCGGCTCCGTACCGCGCGATCGTGCGCGAGCTGTCCAAGCACGGCACGCTGGAGATACAGCGCCGGCAGGCCGCGCGCAGCCGCTCGGTGGCGGTGTTGATGCTCGGAGGCGTGTTGGTGACCGCGGCGCTCGCCGCCTACGGGGTTTACATCCTCCAGCATTACGCTAAGTAACAGCAGATGCCGACCGAACCAGAACCCGTCTCGGTGTTCGACGTCGCCAAGCGCGCTGTCGAGATCGCAGACCCAACCGACACGAACGCCACCCTCGGCGACCTGCTGGTGCAGTTCGAGGACGACGACGAGCCGGTGCGCGCGGTCATCGACGGGCTCGACGCGCGCGTCGCCGATGCCGTCGCTCGAATCGATCCCGAGATCGAGGACCCGACCGTCTCGATCGCCGCCGCGGTGATCTTGTACCTCGCCCACCGTCGCGACGAGCTGCACGACGAACCAGAGAAGATCCTGCGGCTCGCAGCGCGAGCCGAGTGGAAGGGCGATCCGCCGACGGCGGTCCGTGACGTGCTTGCGGACCGCGGCGTCGACGTTTGACGCCGCGTCCGCCGATTCGGCCGCCCGACTAGGCTCGCAGCATGACATCGCGCGGCGCCCTCGCTCTCGTGTTGCACACGCACATGCCTACGTCGAGAGCTGAGGTACGTGCCGGACTGTCGGTCCTCGATCAGTCCGACAGTCCTGGCCCAGCGGATCCGTACGCTCCGTTGTGCGAGTCGTGCTACCGGGGATTAGATACGTTGACCAACGTTGGGCGTCGGAGCTACTGTTCGCTCGTCAGCCGCGCGCGAAACCGAGATGGAGGGGTCGAGACTGGTGTTCGGAGGCAAGAAGAAGCTCTACCGCGACGGCGCGCATGCCGAGGGTCAGGTCGTTGGACTCACTAGTTACGGCCTGCACGGCGAAACTAGTGGCTTCGGCGTCAAGGTACGGGTGAAGTTCCCCGATGGGTCAATGACCGAGTTCGAGAAAGGGCCCCTCTCGGCGTCGGATGTAGGCCAGCTCTATCAGGGCAGCGTCGTGCCAGTCCGCTACGACCCTGCGGACCACTCGAAGGTCGCACTCGACATTCCGGCCCTCAAGGAGAGCCAGGCGCAGGCCAAGGCGGCTCAGCAGGCGCAGCTCGATGGACAGTTTGCGCAGATGGGTGAGCCTGGCTCACCGGCGCCGGGCGGGCCCGCCGCCCAAGTGCTCGCTGGCCTGGGCGGTGGCGGTGACCTGAAGGCAAAGCTGTTGCAGATGGCCGCGCAGAACCCCGGGACCGTCATCGATCTGAGATCATCCCAGCCGCAGGCAGCACAGGTTTCGGATCCGGTCGATCGGCTAGCGAAGCTCGCGGACCTGAAGGAGCGAGGCGTTCTCACAGACGCGGAGTTCGAAGCCGAGAAGGCGAAGGTTCTCGGCGAGAGCTGACGAGGGGACCCGTAACCGAACGACCGAGCGGCGGTCGGGGTCGAGCCGGACCACTTCTGGTGATCGGCAATCAGCAGCCGCTCCACACGAGACCGCTGGTTTGGGCTAGAAGCGGAAGCTTGAGTCGGCGGATACCGTCTCGACCATGAAGTCCCCCGGGGCGCTCGCGATCGTCCTCCATACGCACATGCCGTACGTGGAGGGCGGCGCTCCGTGGCCACCTCCGGATAAACAGTCATTCTTGCGAAACCCCGAGGGATTCGGGACGTGGCCGTTCGGCGAGGAGTGGCTGTGGGAGGCAATCGCCACGTCCTACCTGCCGCTGGTGCGAGCGCTTCCGCCGGACCCGCCGCTCACGCTTTCGCTGACCCCGGTGCTGTGCGATCAGCTCGAGGCACCGGGAGCGATCGAGCGGTGCATCGCGTTTCTCGAGGAGATCCGCCCGGAGTCGCATGCACGGGACATCGCGGCCGCCAAGCGCCCCGGGGACGACGATCAGGTCGCCGAGCTGGAGCGGTCGGCGGCCGAATACGCCGATGCGGCGGAGCGACTGAAGCAGATAGATCTGCTGCGTGAGCTCGGGGAGCGCGCCACGTGGACCTCGTCGGCAACGCACGCGGTGCTGCCGCTGCTCGTGTCCGACGAGGGAGCGGAGCTGCAGGTCGAGATCGGGATCGATTCGCACCGCCGGCGGTTCGGCGAGTGGGGAGGAGGGTTCTGGCTGCCCGAGTGCGCGCACGCGCCATGGCTCGACCCGCTGCTCGAAGAGGAGGGCGTGAGGGCAACGTGCGTCGAGCTGACGAACTTGTTCGGGCGCAGCGACGAGCGACATCTGACGCCGCTCCAGACCGACGCCGGCACGGTGCTATGGCCCATCGACCGCGCGACGATGGCGCTTGTTTGGAGCGACCAGGGCTACCCGTCAAGCGCCGCGTACCGCGACTACCACAACCAGACCGGGCACGACCACCGCGTGCACCGCACGGACGGCGGCGTGTACTGGCCCGACGCTGCGAACGCGCAGGCGGAGGAAGACGCGCGCGACTTCGTGGCGCGCGTCAAGGCCCGCGTCGCGAACGGCGGCGTGTGCGTGTGCGCGCTCGACACCGAGCTGCTCGGCCACTGGTGGTACGAGGGTGTCCGATGGCTGGAGAACGTGCTCGAGGAGGCCGAGCGGCAGGACCTCACGCTGACAACGCTGGATGATGCGCTCGAGACCACCAATACGCGGCCCGCACCAGAGCATCTCGCCACCACGAGCTGGGGCGACGGTGGCGATCTGCGGACCTGGAGCGGACCGGCCGCCGCCGACATCGCGTGGCAAGCCCGGGCCGCCGAGCTGGCCCTGCTTCGCTCCGACCGGCCGCCGAGCGAACGCGCGCAGCGCGAGCTGCTGGCGCTGCAGTCGAGCGACTGGGCGTTTCTCGCGACAACGGGAACGGCCGGCGACTACCCGCATCAACGGGCGGCGGCGCACGCGGCAGCGCTCGATCGCGCGCTTGCCGGCGACCCCGAGCTCGAGCCGGGACTGCGGAACCTCGCGCCCGGACTCAGTCGGCCCACATGAACGTCTGCGGTGCCTTGCGCATCCGGATCAGCCGCGCCGGGACGCCGCCGACAACCGCGTTCGCCGGCACATCCTTCGTCACGACCGAGTTGGTTCCGATCACGCTGTTGTCGCCGACCGTGACGCCGCGCAGCACGCAGGCTCCGTAGCCCATCCAGACGTTGTGGCCGATCCGCACGTCGCGCGTGTAGATGCCCTGCTCGCGGATCGGGCGCTCGACCTCGACCATCCCGTGATCGAAGTCGATCATCATCGCGCGGTCGGCGACGATGCACTCGCGGCCGATCGAGACCCGCTTGTAGCACGAGATCGTGCACTCCTGGCCGAGCACGGACTTGGCGCCGACGGAGACCAGCCCCTCGTGGGCGCGGACCTTGCAGCCGTGGCCGAGCCACGACCAGCGGCCAAGACGGACGACGGCGTCACGTCCGATCTCGAACTTGACGCCCGGGCAGACGAAGCACAGGCCGTCGGTTTGAAAGCGGCCGCGCCAGCGCAGCTTCAGCCACAGCCAGCGCGCGATCAGCGGGACGTACCCGGGCAGCAGCATGTTGTGCGTCCGCGCGAACCGCCAGAACGCCCGCGGGCCTCCGCGCAACGGCGGCGGGGGGGAGCGAACGATCAGAGGGACCTGCGGTACGCGCCGCTTCGGGGAGACCGTCAACGGTTCCACGGCGCGGATCGTACGCGTCTGGTGCCATGATTGCTCGCCGCATGCCGACCGCTGACAAGACACTTGCGGAGCGCCTGCTGCAGGGCGACAAGCGGGCGCTGGCGCGCGCGATAACCCTTGTTGAGGATGACGATCCCGAAGGCTGGGAGCTCGTCCGAGAGATCTACCCGAAGACCGGAAACGCGGCGATCATCGGCTTCACCGGACCGCCCGGAGTCGGCAAGTCGACGTTGATGGGAGCGCTTACGAAGCTCGAGCGCGAGCACGACCGAACCGTCGCGGTGCTTTCGATCGACCCCTCGTCACCGTTCACGCACGGGGCGCTGCTTGGGCGACCGGATCCGGCTCGCCGATCACTTTCTCGATCCTGGCGTGTTCATACGTTCGATGGCGAACCGCGGTGCACTCGGTGGGCTCAGCGAGGCGGCGCTTCAGGCGGCGCTGCTGATGGATGCCTCCGGACGCGAAGTGGTGCTGCTCGAGACGGTCGGCGTCGGGCAAGCCGAGGTGGACATCATCGACCACGCCGACACGGTCGTGCTCGTGTTGATGCCGGGTTCGGGCGACTCGATCCAGGCGCTGAAGGCGGGCGTGATGGAGATCCCCGACGTGATCGTCGTCAACAAGTCCGACCACGCGTTGACCGACACGATGATCCGCGAGATCAAGGGCGTGCTGGCGCTCGGCCCGCGTCAGGACTGGGAGGTGCCGATCGTTCGTACCGAGGCGGCGCGCGGCGAGGGCGTCGAGCAGCTCCGCGAAAAGCTCGCCGAGCACCGCGACCACATCGTCTCCGAGGGCACGCTGTCCGAGCGACGGCGGCGCAACCTGCTCAGCGAGGTACTCGGGATCGCGACCTTCCGGATGCGCCGCGAGCTCGAGGCATCGATCCGTGAGGACCCCGCCACACAGGAGCTGCTTGATCGTGTTGTCTCGCGTGAGATCGATCCCGCCAGCGCGGCGGCGACGATCCTCGAGGGGCGATAGCGGGTGGCTCAGGCACTCACCGGTCCTTACCTGATCGCTGCTCTGACCCTGTGCGTCGCGGGGCTCGCGAAGCTGCGCAGCCCGAGGCCGGCCGCGCGCGCGATGCGGGCCGCCGATCTCCCGGGAGGCCCGCTCGCGATCCGGGCGTTTGCGGCGGGCGAGCTCGCGTTGGGTGCTGTCGCCGTCACGGTCGCAACCCCCGCGACCGCCGCGACGCTCGCCGCCTTTTACGCGGGCTTCGCAGCGCTGGCGCTGGTGCTCCACACCCGCGGCGCGGAGTGCGGGTGCTTCGGCGACTCGGGCGCACCGGCTTCGCCATGGCAGTGCGCGATCAGCGCGCTGCTCGCGGCCGTGTGCGCGCTCGCGGCAGCCACATCCGCGCATGGCATCACCTGGCTCCTCGGCCGATCGCCCGGCACCGCCACGATTCTGATCCTCGGTATCGGCGCGGCGGTGTATGCGACCGTCGTCGCCTACTCCGAGCTACCGTCCGCATGGACCGCATGGAGCGGCAGGTGAACCGCGGATGAGTCTCGCGAGAACGATCGCAGAACGCACCGCGGCGCTGCTCGACCGGCGCAGCTCGAGGCGAACCGCGCTGAACCGCGCCGCGCTCGCCGGCGCCGCGCTCGCGGTTGCCCCGATCGAGTACTTGACCCGGCCCGGGACCGCGTGGGCGGTGATCGGACCGGGCCACTGCCACCATGGGCGGTGTCTCGACGGCTACACCGCGTTCTGCTGCGAGATCGAGCATGGCTACAACACCTGCCCGCCCGGGACGTACGTCGCCGGCTGGTGGAAGTGCACGTCGTACAGGGGCCACGGGCTGTGCCACAGCGAGGGCGTCCGCTACTACCTCGACTGCAACCGCCGTCCCGGGGCCGTGTTCCCGGGCGGCTGCCAATGCGCCCACGGTGACTGCAACAAGCGCCGCGTCGACTGCAACCACTTCCGCTATGGGCAATGCAACACGCAGATCTCGGGCACGACCGAGGTCGTCTGCCGGCTGATGATCTGCCACAACCCGGCGACGATCGCCGAGCTGAACTGCAACGGCACGCTGATGGTCGACGACAACACCTGCAATCACAACGCAAACTGCCTCGAGGGGCTCGCGACGCCACTGCCGGGCGGGGGCGGGGTATGACGGCGATCATCTCGGTCGAGACAGTGCTGCTGGCGCTGCTGCTCGTGTTGGTCGTCGGATTGCTCCGCAGCCATGCGGAGATCCTGCGCCGCCTCGGACCGGCGGACGACGAGCGCGCCGAGCCGACGTTGCGGCCACCGGCGGCGAGCCCGCCCCGGAGCGGCCAGCCGGCGCCGGCGCTGACCGGCACAACACCGCAAGGTGACGCGATCGTGCTCGACCTCGCGAGCACGGCGCAGGCGCCGACGCTGCTCGCTTTCCTCACGACCGGTTGCACGACGTGTCAGGCGTTTTGGGAGTCGCTCGCACAGCCACGACTCCCTCGCAACGTGAGCACCGTGATCGTCTCCCACGGCACCGACCGGGAGAGCCCAGCTCGGATCCGCAAGCTCGCGCCGCGCGACACGCCCGTGGTGATGTCATCTGCCGCTTGGGGCGACTACCGGGTCCCGGGCGCGCCGTACTTCGTGCTCGTCGATACGACGATCCGCGGTGAGGGTGTGGCAACCACGTGGGAGGCGCTGGCGTCGCTCGTCGGCGACGCGATCGAAGACGTGCAGGGCGGCGGGACCGGGGGCGCGGGATCCCGTGGGCGGCAGATCGACGACGTGTTCGCGGCCGCCGGGATCGGCCCCGAACATCCCAGCCTCCGCCCCCGAGGCGGACCCAGGTGACGCTCCTGGTGGCGCTCGGTTGCGCCGCCGGGGTGATCGGCGCGATCCGGGCCGCCTGGTCTCCCTGAGGCGAGTCGATGCTCGCGAGCATCACCCCGCTCGGGGAGCGGGGCCGGCAATCGACCTGGGCGGTGACCGTCACTGCATTTCTTCTCGGCGGAGTTGCGGGGGGCACGGCGATCGGCGCGCTTGCGGGAGTCGCCGGCGGCCTGATCCTCCCGGCGCGCGTCAGCGCCGACGCACGGCTCGCCGCGCTCGCCGCGGTCGTGCTGCTCGCGATCGGCTTGGACGCCCGCGGCGATACGGCGCCCGGCCCCCGCCGGCAGGTCAACGAGCATTGGCTGCACCGCTACCGGGGCTGGGTGTACGGACTCGGGTTCGGTGCGCAGCTCGGTTTCGGCCTGACGACCGTGGTATCGAGCGCGGCGACGTACGTGGCGCTTGCCGCCGCGTTCCTGACCGGATCGCCGGCTGAAGGGGCGCTGATCGCGGGTTGCTTCGGACTCGCGCGCGGACTGACACCGCTGAGCGCCGCGCGAATCGACCGGGCCGAGCGGCTGGTCGCATTCCACGCTGCGATTCGACCGCGTCCGCGGGCTCGCCTTACGCACCGGTGTCGCCGGCCTCGGCGTGCTCCTGGCGGTGGCGGTCGCCGGGGCCGCGTCGTGATCCTCGACGCCCACGGCGTGCGGCTTGAGCTTCCACCGCGGTGGAGCGGACGGCTATTCGCCTACGGCGGCGCCGCCGTGCTACATGCCGGCGACTACCGCATCGCGCTCGACGACCACGCCACATTCGGCGACCAGTCCACCGCGCGGATGCCGGCTCAGGCCACGTTCGTGGCGCTCGTCGAGTACCTCCCCGGCGCCGGCTTGGCGCCCGGGCGCGGACTGTTCGCGGGCAAGCGCGTGAGGCTCGACCCGGCCCGGTTCTCAGAACGCGGGCTCGCCCATCCCCGGCCGGGTCAGCAGGGAACGCAGCACTTCTTCACTTCGGCCGGACGACCGTTCTGCCTGTACGTGGTGCTGGCTGGTGGCCGCGCGGTCCGCCGCCGTCAGCTAGCGATCGTCGAACACCTGCTGAAAACGCTGTCGATCGCGCCGCGGACGGTGACACACTCCCCCGCGTGAACGCGATCGACCGCCGGACCTTCCTCGCCACCGGGGCCGCGGCACTGATCGCAGGGCTGCGGGGAGGGCAGCGCGACGACGAATCGCGCCGCGGGGCGCCGGGCGGTCTCGGCCAAGCGGATCCCGAAGAAGCTGTCCGACGCGATCCGTGGCCCGGTGATCTACCGAGGCCGGCCTGGCTACACCGCGGCATCACACGTCTACAACGAGCGGTTCGATTACTTGGCGCCGAGCGCCGTCGCGCGCCCGCTGAGCTCGAGCGACGTCAGCGGCGCGATCAAGTGGTGCGTCGCCAACGGCAGCCCCGATCAGAGCGCGAAGCGGCGGCCACAGCTACGCCGGGTACTCGACGCTCAAGAACGGCGTCGTGCTCGACCTGCGCAACATCCACGGCGTCAGCGTGGACAAGCGCAGCGGCACCGCGCAGATCGGCGCCGGCGCGCAGCTGATCGACGTGTACACGACGCTTGCCGCGCACGGCGCGACGATCCCGGCCGGGTCGTGTCCCTCGGTCGGGATCGGCGGTCATGCGCTCGGCGGCGGGATGGGGCTGGCGGGGCGCAACTACGGGCTCGCGTGCGACCACATCGTCGGCGCGCGGATCGTCACCGCCGACGGTCGCGTTCACGACATCGATCAGCAGTCGGACCCCGACCTGCTGTGGGCGCTGCGGGGCGGCGGGGGCGGCAACTTCGGGGTCGTCACGCGACTGACGATGAAGCTCCAGAAGATGCCGTCGAGCGCCGCTTACTTCTTCGTCGACTGGCCTTGGTCGTCCGCCGCCGCCGCGATCGAGGCGTGGCAATCGTGGGCGCCGCATTCGACGGGCAAGCTGACGTCGATCCTTCACGTCAACAGCGGGCCGTCGATCACGATGGACGGCCAGTACTTCGGGTCGGCGGCGGCGCTGCCGTCGCTGCTCGCGCCGGTCCTGTCGGTCCCCGGCGCGCGCCTCACCGGCAGCGGCAACCTCTCCTATCTCCAGCTGATGCTGCTCTGGGCGGGCTGTGCCCACGACAGCGTTGTCCAGTGCCACACGGCCGGCACGCGACCCGGTGGGATCCTTCCTCGGATGAGCTTCACGGCGAAGTCCGACTACGTCTCGACCCCTCTGCCCGCCTCCGGGCGGGCCGCGATGGTCGCCGCGGCCGAGTCCTCGGTGGGGTCTGGCGCGCTGCTGTGCGACTGCTATGGCGGCGCGATCAATCGCGTCGCCCCGTCAGCTACCGCGTTCGTCCACCGCGACGATCTCTTCTGCATCCAGTACTACGGCAACGGCCCGAGCGGCTCGTGGGTCGATCAGGCTTGGAGCCGGATGCGGCCCTACGTATCCGGGATGGCGTACCAAAACTACATCGACGCGGCGCAGCCCCACTGGCAACAGGCGTACTACGGCGCCAACTACAAGCGCCTGGAGTCGATTCGCAAGACGGTCGACCCCCAGCACTTCTTCAACTTCCCGCAGGCGATCGGCCGCTGATCAGGCGCCGGACCCGCCCGTCGAGGAAGCGAGCCGGCCGGTGTATGTGGCGGCGTCGTGGCCCGGGATGTCGACGCACGGCGTCAAGTTCCGGCGCGAGCGGTTCACATAGGTCGCCTTGACCGCCGTCGCGAAGCCGAAGGTCGACTCGCCGGTGATTGTCGCCGTGATCGTGAAGGGGACGGATTCGCCCTGGACGTAGGTCTTGCCGGCGCAGCTGAGCGGCGCGTAGAAGAGGCCGTTGCCGGTGTACGAGCCGGGCGTGGTCTGGTCGAGCGTGAGCACGTCTGCGCCGCCGGCGCGATTGCGCACTAGCTGAATCTGGGCGCAAGCGCCGCTCGCGCAAAGCGGCCGGAACGTCCAGGTGCGGCCGAGCCGCTCCCCGACATGCTCGCGCACGACGTTGTGCGCGACGGTGATCCGCGCCTCCATCGAAAACTGGCCCTCGAGCCGGGCGCCGGCAAATGGCGAAGGCGTGGCGGCCGCGGCCGCAGCGGCTGGGGCAAGCGCTGCGAGCGCGGAAATCAGCGCCCGCCTCACAATCCGAGCGCGCGGGCGATCACGATCTCCTGCACCTCGTCGGTCCCCTCGCCGATCGTCAGCACCTTCGCGTCGCGATAGAACCGGCAGACGGGGTACTCCTCGATGTACCCGTAGCCGCCGTGAATCTGGACGGCGTCGTCGGCGGCGCGGACCGCGAGGCGGCCGCTCTTGAGCTTCGCCTGCGCGGCGGTGAGCGTGAAGTTGCGTCCGTTGTCCTTCAACCATGCGGCTTTGTAGACGAGCAACCTGGTCGCGTCGATCTCAGCGGACATTGCCGCGAGCTTCGATTGAATCGCCTGGAAGCTACCGATCGTTTGGCCGAACGCGCGCCGCTCCTTGGCGTACGCGAGCGCCTGGTCGAGCGCGCCCTGGGCCAGTCCGATGCCCATCGCGGCGACGCCGATGCGGCCGATGTCGAGCACGTGGAGGAACTGGCGAAGTCCGGCGCCGCGCTCTCCGAGCAGGTTCTCCTCCGGTACACGGCAGTCGGAGAACATCAACGGCCGGGTGTCCGATGCGTTCCAGCCCATCTTCCGGTACGGCTCGCCCTGCTCGTAGCCCGGGGTGCCGTTAGTGACGATCAGGTTCGAGATCTCACGCGCGGGCTTGCGGCCCGCTCGGCTTCCGGCCTCGCCGGATCGGGCCGAGCCCGCGTTATCCGGCTCGGTCACCGCCGTGATCGAGACGAGCGCGGAGATGTCGGTTCCGGCGTTGGTGATGAATTGCTTGGCGCCGTTGATCACCCACTCGCCGTTGTCCGGAGCCGCACGGGTATGGGTGTTGCCCGCGTCCGACCCCGCCTCGGGCTCGGTCAAGCCGAACGCGGCGAGCCGCTCGCCGCTGCACAGCAGCGGCAGCCACTCCCGCTTCTGCTGCTCGGACCCGAACAGGTAGATCGGCTGCGTCCCGAGCGAGGTGTGGGCGCAGACCGTGATCGCGACCGACGAGTCGATCCGGGCGAGCTCCTCGATCGCGAGCGCATAGGCAAGCGAGTCGCTGCCGGCGCCGCCGTACTCCTCCGGGAACGGAATCCCCATCAGATCCAGTTCGCCGAGCCGCTTGACGAGTTCGTAGGGGAACGACTTGGAGCGGTCGAGCTCCTCCGCGACGGGCGCGATCTCCTGCTCCGCGAACTCGCGGACGGTCGAGCGCAGCAGCCGGTGATCGTCAGAGAAGTCGAAATACATGTGTCCCGATTGTTCCACCGGCCGCTTCAGGCACGTTTAGCCGAGCCTCGTACGATCTCGCGGATGCCAGGACCGAACGACCTCCCGCGTCCCGATCCGGCTCTGCTGGCAGCCCCGACGGCCGAGCTCGACATCGTCGAGAGTAGCGCCGCTCCCAGGCCGGCCCGCACCCACGCGCGGCCGCCGCATGTCCGCCTCGGGGCATACAAGGACGGCGGGATTGCACCGGCGATCATGGCGATCGTCGAGCGCGGGGTGCGACGCCGGCCGGCGCTCGCGAACGGGCTTCGAATGGAGGTCGAGCTGAACCTCGAGGAGGCATATCCGCCGGTCCGGATCGTGTTCGGCGACCGGCTCGTGCTCGTCGAGGATGGCTCGGCGACAGCCCCCGACCTGCGGGTCAAGGGCTCGCTCCCTGACCTCATCAGCCTGATGGTCACGCCGCTGTGGGGCGGTGTGCCGAACCCGATCAACTCGCGCGGCCGGGCGGCGCTCGGGATGGTGGCGCTCGGACGCGTTCGGATCGAGGGACGGATCGGCCTGATGCGGCGCCTGCTCGGCGTGCTCAGGGTCTGACGGCGGACGCGAACTCGGTCAGCAACCGCACGCCAAACCCGGTCGCACCCTTTCCTGTGAAGTAATCGGAGCGCGCGTCGTACGCCATCCCGGCGATGTCGAGGTGGGCCCACGGCACCTCGCCGGCGAAGTGGCGGAGGAATTCGGCCGCCGCGCTCGCGAGCCCCTCGCGGGGTTCCGGCCGATTCGTCAGGTCCGCGTAGCGCCCCTTCGTCTGCTCCGCGTACTGGGGGTGAAGCGGCATCGGCCAGACGAGCTCGCCACAGCGCGCGGCGGCAGCGGCGAGCTCTGCTCCCAGCTGCTCGTCGTTGCTGAAGAGTGCGGCATGCGCGCGACCGAGCGCGCTGACGATGGCGCCGGTGAGCGTCGCGATATCGACGATCCGCCCGCACCCCTCGCGCAGCGCGTAGGTGATGCAGTCGGCGAGCACGAGCCGGCCCTCGGCGTCCGGGTTGTTGATCTCGATCGTCGTGCCATCGAGCGCGCGGACGATGTCTCCGGGCCGCACCGCGCGCGCGTCGATCACGTTCTCCGTCGCGCCGACAACTCCGAGCACGCGTACCGGCGAGCGGAGCTCCGCGAGCGCGGCGATCGCCTCGATCACGGCGCCGCCGCCGCCCATGTCGAACTTCTCCTTGTAGATCATCTGCGGCGACTGGACCGTCAGCCCGCCGGAGTCGAACGTGATCCCCTTGCCGATCAGGCCGAGCAGCGGCCCCTCTCCGCCCCCGTCGTACGAGACGCGGATCAGCTGTGGTTCGAGCGACGATCCCTGCGCGACCGCCGCGAACGCGCCCATCGCCGGATCGACCGGCAGGACGGACGCGGACATCCCGTCGATGCTCTGCGCCCGTTCGACCGCGTAGGCGCCGAGCGCCGCCGGCGTCAGCTCGTTCGGCGGCAGGTTGCCGAGGTCCCGGGCACGGTTCTGGGCAGTCGTGACGATTGCCGCACGGCCGACGGCGCGCGCGATGTCGTGGTGCGCCGAGACGATCAACCGCTCCATGCCGGGCCGGCGCTCGGACGATCTGAACTGGGTGAATTCGTATGCGTGCAGCATCGTCCCCTCGACGAGACCGGCGACGACCGCGTCGTCGACGTGGTGGGGGACCTCCCAGCACACCGCCCGCGCGCTCAACTCGCGCGCACGTCCGTGAGCCGCGGCAGCGGCGACGCGCGCGACCTCGCCGTCGAGCCGCTCGCGCGGCCCCAACCCGACGATGATCCACCGCCGCTCGCCGGCGTGGGTGACAGCCAGCGATTTCAGCGACGTACGTGCCTCGCCGTTCGCGAGCAGCGCCCCGAGCTCGCCGCCCGGCAGATCGTGGGCGATCCCCTCGCCGTCGCAGACCCCGACGATGATCGTGTCCGCGTCGGTGTCGAGCGGTGCATCGGTCGTGGCGGTCACGTGCACGATCCAGGACGCTACTAGGATCTCCGGTGCCACCAACTTTGAAGAAACCGGAGATTCGATGCCCAAGACCGTGATCCTGTCAGCCGCCCGAACGCCGATTGGCAAGCTCGGCGGCGGCCTCTCGAGCCTCGACGCGACCGAGCTCGGGGGCACCGCGATCAAGGCCGCGCTCGAACGCGCCGACGTCGCTCCCGAGCAGGTACAGCACGTGATCATGGGCCAGGTGCTCCAGGCCGGACAGGGCCAGATCCCCTCGCGTCAGGCGCAGATCAAGGGCGGGATCCCGAAGGAGGTCCCCTCGGAGACGATCAACAAGGTGTGCGCGTCGGGGATCCGCGCGGCGGCGCTGCTCGACACCGCGATCCGCGCGGGAGATCTGGAGGTCGGCGTCGGCGGCGGGATGGAGTCGATGTCGAACTCGCCGTACATGCTCAAGCAGGCCCGCTTCGGGTTTCGCATGGGCGACGCCAAGGCGATCGACGCGATGATCAGCGACGGGCTCACGAACCCGTTCAACGGCAAGCACATGGGCGCCGATAACGACGCGGTCTCGGCGGAGATGGAGCTGACCCGCGCCGACATGGACCGCTGGGCGCTGCGCTCGCACGAGCTCGCGGTCAAGGCGACCGACGAGGGTCGGCTTCCCGAGGAGATCGTGCCCGTGACGATCACCTCGAAGAAGGGCGAGACCGTCGTGCAGATCGATGAGGCTCCGCGGCGCGACACGACGCTCGAGACGCTCGCGAAACTGAAGCCGGCGTTCTCGCCCGACGGCGCGACGACCGCGGGCAACGCCCCCGGCGTCAACGACGGCGGCGGCGCGCTCGTGCTGTCGAGCGACGAGTGGGCCTCGAAGAACGGCAAGACCGTGCTCGCAACGATCGTCGCACAGGCGCAGATCGCCGACGACTTCCCGTACCTGGCGCGCACGCCGGCGAACGCGGCGAAGCTGGCGCTACAGAAGGCCGGCCTGACGGCGGATCAGATCGACCTGTGGGAGATCAACGAGGCGTTCGCCTCGGTGACGCTCAACTCGATGCGGATGCTCGGGATCGACGAGGGCAAGGTCAACGTCAACGGCGGCGCGATCGCGCTCGGCCATCCGATCGGCGCGTCGGGCGCGCGGATCCTCGGCTCGCTCGTCGCGGAGCTGCGCCGGCGGGGCGGCGGTCTCGGCTGCGCCGCGATCTGCTCGGGCGGGGGCCAGGGCGACGCCGTGATCGTGGAAGTGAATGGCGGCTAGCGCCAGCGCCGCCTTCTTCGATCTGGACCGCACCCTGATGGAGGGCTCGTCGGCCTTCCAGTTCGGGCGTGCCGCATACAAGGCGGGACTGATGTCCCGTCGCCGCCTGATCGCCGACGCGCTCGCGAACCTGCGCTTCCGCCTGCGCGGTGCCACCGACGAGGACACAAACCAGCTGCGCGACCGGATCTCCGAGTCGCTCGCCGGCGTCCGCGTGCGTGATCTCGAGCGGCTCGGCGCGAGCGTGCTCGCCGGGGTGCTGCCGCGGATCTATCCAGAGGTGCTCGAGATCGCGCACCGCCATCAGGACGAGGGCCGCAGCGTTTACATCGTCACGGCGGCGGCGGGCGAGCTCGCAGAGATGCTGGCGCGCGTGTTGGCGCTCGATGGCGGAATCGGCTCGCAGTTCTCGAGCGTGCTCGACGGGGTGTACACGGGCCGACCCGAGGGCCTGTTCATCTATGGCGCCGGCAAGGCGACCGCGATCGAGCAGCTCGCCCGCGAGCGGGATCTCGACCTGTCGGCGTCGTATGCGTATTCGGATTCGGTCTCGGACTTGCCGATGCTGCGCGCGGTCGGCCACCCGGTGGTCGTCAACCCGGACCGCGAGCTGTTGTCGCTGGCGCGCGCCGAACATTGGGAGGTACTGCGGCTCGACCATCTCAGCCGCCGGCTGAAGGGAGCGGCACTGCTGGCCGGCGCGGCCGCGGCGGGCGGGGCGGGCACGGCCGCCCTCGCCGCGCGCACGCGCCGGCGCGGGCCGGCGGCGCGCTCCCGCGTGAAGGCCCGTCGCACGCTTGAACGGGTGCCCCCCCGGATGTCCCGCCGGCGCCGCCTAGCCGTCCGAGGCTGACCAGCGTGAACGTAGAATCCGCTTGATGGCCACGAGAACTCCGGCGACATCAGGCGACGCCGAGCGTTGGGAGCGGGAGACGTATGCGCGCGAGGGCGAGCGCGAGGCGCCATTCTCGACGATGTCGGGCGAGCCGATCAGGCCGCTTTACACCGAGGCGGATCTGCCGGCCGACATGGAGGAGTCGATCGGGCTGCCGGGCGAGTTTCCGTTCACGCGCGGTGTGTACGGGTCGATGTACCGGGGGCGGTTGTGGACGATGCGCCAGTTCGCGGGGTTCGGGACCGCGGAGGAGACGAATGAGCGGTTCCGGTATCTGCTCGACCACGGGCAGACGGGACTGTCGACCGCGTTCGATATGCCGTCGTTGATGGGCCACGATTCCGACCATCCGCGCTCGCTGGGCGAGGTGGGGCGCGAGGGGACCGCGATCGACACGGTCGCGGACATGGAGACGCTGTTCGGTGGGATTCCGCTCGAGGACGTGAGCGTGTCGATGACGATCAACGCCCCGGCGGCGATCATGCTCGCGTTCTACGTGGTCGCGGCAGAGCGGCGCGGGATCGGGCCAGAACAGCTTGCGGGGACGATCCAGACCGACATCCTGAAGGAATACATCGCGCAGAAGGAGTGGTGCTTCCCCGTCGATCCGGCGATGCGGCTCGTCACCGACATGATCCAGTGGTGCGCCGAGCGGATGCCGCGCTGGCATCCGATCAGCATCTCGGGCTACCACATCCGGGAGGCCGGATCGACGGCTGTGCAGGAACTCGCGTTCACGTTGAAAGACGGGCTCACATATGTCGAGCACGCGGTCGCGCGCGGCCTCGACGTCGATGATTTTGCGCCGCGGCTGAGCTTCTTTTTCAACGCGCAGATCGATTTCTTCGAGGAGATCGCGAAGTACCGAGCGGCGCGCCGGATCTGGGCGCGGGAACTGCGTGACACGTTCGGCGCGCAGAACGCGAAGTCACTGCTGATGCGGTTCCACACACAGACCGCCGGGGTGTCGCTGACCGCGCAGCAGCCGCTGAACAACATCGTCCGTACGGCGATCGAGGCCCTCGCCGGGGTGCTCGGCGGGACCCAGTCGCTGCACACCAACAGCTTCGATGAGGCGCTCGCGCTGCCGACCGAGGAGGCGGTCAGGGTCGCGCTCCGCACGCAGCAGATCATCGCCGAGGAGACGGGAGTCGCGAACACGATCGATCCGCTCGGCGGCTCGTATTTCGTCGAGGCTCTCACCGATCGGATGGAGGAGGAGTGCTACGGGTACTTCCGCAAGATCGATGAGCTCGGCGGGATGGTCGAGGCGGTCAAGCGCGGGTTCCCGCAGCGCGAGATCGCCGACGCGTCGTTCCGGTATCAGCAGGAGGTCGAGGCTGGGATGCGCAAGGTCGTAGGGGTCAATGCGTACACCGAGGGCGACGACGGTGAGACAAAGATCCTGCGGATCGACCCAGGATTGGAGGCGAAGCAGATCCAGCGGGTGCGCACGGTTCGCGACCGGCGCGACGGCGACGCCGTCACCGCGACGCTCGAGTCACTCGAGCGGGCGGCGCGGGACCCGAACACGAACCTGATGCCGCTGCTGCTCGACGCGGCGCGCGCCGAGGCGACGGAGGGCGAGATGATTCAGGCCCTCCAGTCCGTGTTCGGCTCCTACACCGAATCGCCCGCGTTCTAATCGGTCAGACGAGATCCTGCGCGGCCGCCTTGATGTCACCGACGGCGGCCGTGGTGTCGTGCTTGACCTGCCGGCGTCCGCGGCGTACTGCCCGCTCGCCGCGACGCTCGAACTTCCTCAGTGATGTCGACCGCGTCCGCGGGTTGGAATACCGGCGGACCGCGCTGAGGATCGCATCACGTGCCTCGAGTGCGGCGCCGAGCGGAATCAGAACCAGGCGCTCACCCTGCCGTGCGGCCCCTTGCAGGCCTGACGTGGTGGCGCCGGCCGTGGACCGGCCGGTCGCGGCTGCGGAACGTCCGGTCGCGCGCGCGGACCGACGGGTTGCGTCGGCGCTACGCCCGGCGGCGTTTCGCTTGCGAGTAGCCGCAGCCTTCTTGGATGCGGCGCGTCGTTGAGTTGTCGTCTGCTGTGCCATACAGCTTCACCACCTTTGCGGTTGATGGCCAGTAGGTGACTCTCCTCACACTGGCGGCGCGAAGGCCGCCGAATGAGCGAGGCGGCGCGCCCACCGGCCCGTGCCGTGGCATGAGCCGATACCGAGCGCGCCCTCGCTCATCAGTGGTGTTACCCGACTTCGTGTGTGCTTACGCGGCCTGCGGGGCGGGGATGAACTGGGTCACCCAGTCGCCGGTGATCTGCCTGGTCGCAGCGTTGATCCGGTTCCACGTGTTGATCCCGGCGATCGCCACGACCAGGGCGGCGAGCTGCTGCTCGTCGTAGTGGCGGGCGGCCTCCTCCCAGACGGCGTCCGGCACCGGATCCGACTGGTCGGCGAGGCGGGTCATCGACTCGGTCAGCGCCAGCGCCGCGCGCTCGGCGTCGGTGTAGTACGGGGCCTCGCGCCACGCCGAGACCATGAAGATCCGCTCGTCGGACTCGCCCTCGTTGCGGAGCTCGCGCGTGTGCATGTCGAGGCACACGGAGCAGCCGTTGATCTGGCTGGCGCGGACCTCGATCAGCAGCAGCGTGGTCCTCGGGACATTTGAGTGGTGGGTGGCGGCGGACAGCTTCTGCAGCGCCGACAGGACGCCAGGAAGGGTCTGCGCGGGGCTGTCGATGCGGGGTTCCATTGTTCCTCCAAGGGGTCGCTTTTTGTCTCTATAGCTATGACAAGGCGGGGAACGAAAGTGTGACACCTTGGATTGGGGATCCGGGCTAGAGTGAGGCGCCTCGTCCGCGCTGATGCCGCTCCGATTCGCTGCCTTGACTGTCGCTGCCGTGGCTGGGGTTTCGCTCGCGAGCCCAGTCGCTGCCGCGGCGGCCACATTGACGGTCAATACCACCAAGGACGAGCTTGTACCGGGCCGCGCGAAATGCTCGCTTCGGGAGGCGATCGAGGCCGTCGACGTGCCCTCCAGCCGGACGACGTGCGGGGCAGTTGGCCGCCGCTCCAACATGATCGTGCTGGCAGCGGAGCGGTACACGTTGTCGATCCCGCCCAGCGCGCCGGACGACAACAGCAGCGGTGACCTGAACGTCACCACCAACACGCCGCTGACGATCACGAGCGAAGGTGGGCGGGCGGCGGTGATCGACGGCGGTTCGCTCGACCGAGTGGTGTCGGTTGCGAGCGGGGCGAGCGTCACGTTGACCGGGCTCACAATCACCGGTGGCCGCCCACCCAACGCCCCCAGCGGACAGAGTGGCGCCCCAGGTGCCGCCTGCGGCGCGGGCGGTGCCGGCTCCAACGGCCTCGACGCGGGTGCCACCGGGAACGGCGGCGGGATCTGGAACAGCGGGAGGCTGGTCCTCGAGATGGTCACGGTGAGCGGCAACACGGCCGGGGCCGGAGGTCCGGGCGCGAACGCCGAAGCCAGTGCCTGCAGCGGTGGGAACGGCGGCCAGGGCGGCGACGGCGGCGGGATCTACAACCAAGGGACGCTCGCGGTGACCGCCTCGACGATCTCCGACGACCGGGCCGGCGCGGGTGGGGGCGGTGGGGTCGGTGGCCACGGCGGATCCGCCGTCACCGTGCCGGGCACTGACGGAACGGGAGGTCAGGGCGGCCTCGGAGGGGGCATCGACAGCACCTCTGGGAAGCTGACGGTGACCAACAGCACGCTGTTCGGCAACTTCGCCGGGGCGGGCGGCGGCGGCGGGGGCCTGGCGGGAGCAGGCGGTGCTGGCGGTGGCGGGGGCGCGCTCGCGGTGCTGGCCGGACCGAGTGAGGTGCGCAATGCGACGATTGCCGACAACGGCGTGGGCGCCGGCGGTGCCGGCGGGGCCAGCGCGGGTGTGGCCGGGGCGAGCGGCTCCGGCGGTGGCCTGTTCATCCAAGCTCCAACGGCCGAGTTGCAGGACACGATCGTTGCAGCCAACCTCGGTTCGAACTGCGCCGGGTCCGCGATCTCCGACGGCGGGCACAACCTGAGCTACGGCGACGGTCCGTGTCCTGGCGGGCGCGGCGACCCGAAGCTCGGCCCGCTCAAAGACAACGGCGGGCCCACCGCCACGATGGCGCTCGAGCCTGGAAGCGCCGCCCGGGGCCGGGTTCCCAGCCGGCACGGCGGCTGTCCATCCACCGATCAGCGGGGCGTGCGCCGGCCGCCGGGGCCCTGCGACATCGGCGCGTACGAGTTCGTGACCCCGTCGATCTCGGTCATCACGCCGTCCGCCAACGGTTCCTACGAGTTCCGCTCGCGGGTCCGAGCGAGCTTTCGCTGCGACGACGGCGGCGTCAGCAGCGCCGTCGCGACCTGCAAGGGCACCGTCGCCCCGGGCCGTGCGATCGGCACGCGGCGCACCGGAACTGCCACCTTCGTGGTTACAGCCGTCGACAAGAGTGGCAACCGGGCGACGAAGACGGTGCGCTACGACGTGTGGCAATACGTCAACCCGCTCCAGCGCGTGAGCGCTCTGATGCCGCGGAGGATCGATCTGGGGGTCGACTACGGGGGCTTCGGGCCGCTGCTGGCGATCGGCCGCGGACGGGTCACGTTCGCGAGCGACACCGACTCGGGACCGCCGAGCTGCTGGGCCATCAGCTGCTGGCCCGGGGGCGGGGTGGTCGTCTATCGCCTGTTGGACGGACCCTACGCCGGCAAGTACGTCTATGTCGCCGAGCACATCACGGTCAACGTCAGGGCGGGGGAGACGATTACTCCTGGGCAGCAAATCGCCACGCTGTACCTCGGATACCCGTGGTCGGAATGGGGCTGGGCTGCCGGACCCGGGCCCGGAGGCGATGGCGATGGCCGACGGTCACAAGTGCAGCCCATGCAGCGATCCGGGCAACTGGTCGACGATCGAGGGGCGCAACATGAACCACCTCTTGGTGCGGCCTGGGTGCGCCGTCGGGACTCTTCCAGGCCATCCCAAACCAGAGCATGCCGGCCGGCTGGCCGAGCTGGCCGGGCTAGGTCCGGTCAGCGGTCCGATATTATTAGAATCCCCGACCCGCCGGCCCCTCGCAGATGTCCTCCTCCACCGAGAAGAAGATTCGCGTCGTCGTCGCGAAGCCTGGCCTCGACGGCCACGATCGCGGCGCCAAGATCATTGCCCGCGCGCTCCGCGACGCCGGCATGGAGGTGATCTACACGGGGTTGCATCAGACGCCCGAGCAGATCGTCGAGACGGTGATCCAGGAGGACGCCGACGCGGTCGGGCTCTCGATCCTGTCCGGCGCACACATGACGCTCGTGCCGCGGATCATGGAGCTGCTCCACGAGCAGGGCGTCGATGACGTCGTCGTGACGCTCGGAGGGACGATTCCGGCGGAGGACATCGACGAGCTGAAACAGCTCGGCGTCGCAGAGGTATTTACGCCCGGCGCGCCCACGCAGGACGCGATCGAGTTCATTCGTGGCGCCGTCCGGGCCTGATTGACTCGTCAGTCAACCGGGTAGAATCACATCCCCTGAACTAAGTAGGAGGCTGCTTTGAAGATTTGCGTCCTGGTGAAAGAGGTGCCGGACGCCGCCGTCGAGAAGCGCATCAATCCCTCGACGGGGCGGATGGACCGCTCAGGGGAAAAGAACCTAAACCCGTACGACACGCATGCGATCGAGGCCGCGATGCAGATCCGCGAGGGCGGAAATGCCGAGGTCGAAGAGATCGTCGCGGTGACGATGGGTCCCGAGTCGGCCGTTCGCGCGCTGCACAAGGCGGTGTCGCTGGGCGCTGACCGCTCCGTCCAGCTGACCGACGACACGCTTGCGGGCTCGGACGTGGCCGCGACCGGCTACGCGCTCGCGAAGGTGCTCGAGTCAGAGAAGCCCGACCTCGTCCTGCTCGGCCAGCAGTCCGACGACGGCGAGTGCTACACGATCGGCGCGGTCGTCGCCGACCACCTGCAGATGCCGTCGCTCACCCAGGTGATCAAGATGGATGTCGACGGCGGCGCGCTCCGCTGCGAGCGTCAGGCCGAGTACGGCTACGACACCGTCCAGGTCGAGCTGCCCGCCGTGATCTCGGTCGGCGACGCGATCAACGAGCCGCGCTACCCGTCGCTGAAGGCGATCATGGGCGCGAAGAAGAAGCCGCTCGAGTCCAAGTCCGCGGGCGACGTCGGGATCGACGGCTCGCTCGTTGGCGAGGACGGTTCGCAGGTCAAGTGCGGGGACTTCCACGATCCCCCGGCGAAGCAGGCCGGTCAGATCATCGAGGACGAGGACACGAACGAGACGGTCGAGAAGATCGTCGCCTGGCTCGACGAAAGGAAGCTGATCTAAATGCGGCACGCGGACTCACGGAGGCCGATGTAATGAGCCACGTTCTGACCTACGTCCTCCACTACGAGGGCAAGTTCAACAAGAACTCGCTCGGGGCCGTGTCCGAGGCGTCAGCGCGCGCTGCCGAGATCGGCGGAGAGTCGCACGCCGTCGTCGTCGGCGGCGACGATCTGAGCGACGAGCTGTGCGCATCGCTCGGTTCTTACGGCGCCCAGAAGGTGTTCCGCGCGCGCGGGGCCGAGGGCCTCGCGCAGCCGGTGATCGACGTCATGTCGAAAGTGATGGACGAGCACGACTGCCAGTACGCGCTGTTCGGCGGCGGCCTGCTCGGCTTCGAGATCGGCGCCGGGCTCGCGGCGCGCAAGCAGGCCGGCGTGACGATGGAGGTCACCGCCGTCCGTGCCGAGGACGGCAAGCTCGTCGCCGAGCGCCCGATCCTCGGTGACTCGAAGATCTCCGTCTCCCGTTACAAGGACAAGGGGATCATCATCGGCCGGATCAACGCGTTCGAGATCCGTGAGTCCGGTGACGCTGCTGCCGAGGTGATCGACGTCGAGGTCGAGTACTCGCCGTGGTCGAATCAGGCGACGATGGTTCAGCGCGGCGAGCAGCGCGGCGCAGACGTTGACATCGAGGGTGCCGACATCCTCGTCGCCGGCGGTCGCGGCCTGGGCAAGCCCGAGGGGTTCGAGCTCGCCGAGGCGCTCGCCAAGGCGTTCGGCGGCAACACTGCCGTCGCCGCGACGCGCGCGGTTGTCGACGCCGGCTGGTATCCGTACGCCGCCCAGATCGGTCAGACCGGCAAGACCGTTTCGCCGAAGCTGTATCTGGCGGCGGGGATCTCCGGCGCGATCCAGCACAAGGTCGGGATGCAATCCTCGGAGAACATAGTCGCGATCAACAAGGACGCGAACGCGCCGATCTTCGAGTTCTCGGACCTGGGGATCGTCGGCGATCTGAACAAGATCCTGCCGAAGCTGACCGAGGCGATCAAGGCGAAGAAGGGCTCGTAGTGGCTTCGCACAACGGGAAGGGTCCGTACGCGCCGAGCGAGTTTCCGCCGCCCGTCGACACGCTCAAGGAGTTCGTCAAGCGCGGCCTCGACGATGAAGAAGAGCTGATTGAGGTCGGCGTCGTAATCGTCGGTGGCGGCACGGCGGGCTTGGCGTGCGCGAACCGGCTGCTGCAGCTGCTCGGCGACGACCCCGAGCTGATGGAGCAGCTCGGGGAGGTTCCGGTCGCCGTCGTCGAGAAGGCGAAGACGTGCGGCGGCCACAGCCTCTCAGGCGCGGTGATGCGGCCGGGTCCGCTCCAGGAGCTGTTCCCGGACCTCAGCCGCGAGGACTGGCGCAAGGAGCACTTCGCGTTCGGCGAGGTCACGAAGGAGTCGGTGTACATGCTGACCAGCGCCAAGACGAAGCTACGCGTGCCGATCCCGTTCGTGCCGAACTTCAAGAACCACGGCAACGAGGTCGTCTCCGTGGCGGCGCTGGCCCGCTACCAGCAGAAGCAGGCCGAGGAGGGCGGCGCGTACATCCTCACCGAGACATCGGCGACGCAGCTGATCGTGCAGGACGGCAAGGTCGTCGGTGTTCGCTCCGGCGACAAGGGTCGCGGCAAGGACGGCCAGCCGCTTGGCAACTTCGAGCCCGGCACCGACATCAAGGCCCGCGCGACGGTGCTCGCGGAGGGCTGCTGGGGCCACCTCACAGGGGCCGCGATCAAGGAATTCGGGCTCGCCGAGAACCGCGAGCCACAGGTCTGGGAACTCGGCGTCAAAGAGGTGTGGAAGGTCTCCAAGCCGCTTGACCGCGTGATCCACACGTTCTGCCAGCCGTGGCCGATGAAGGTCAGCCGGAAGTACGGACAGCTCGGCGGCACGTGGATGTACCCGATGAAGGACGAGAAGACGGGCGACGACCTCGTTTCGATCGGGTTCGTCGTCGATCTCAACTACCGCGATGCGACTACCTCGGCGCACGACCTGCTGCAGGAGTTCAAGCTCCACCCGCTCGTCAAGGGCGTGCTCGAGGGCGGCGAGCGGGTCGCCTGGGGTGCGAAGGCGCTGCCCGGCGGCGGGTACTGGTCGATGCCGAAACTGACGATGCCGGGTGCTCTGTTGGTCGGCGACGCCGGCGGCATGGTTGACACAGCTGCTTTGAAGGGCGTCCACCACTGCATCAAGTCCGGGATCCTTGCCGCGGATGCGATCTACCGCAATCTCAAGAACGGCGAGTCGCTCGAGTCATACGAGAGCGCCGTGGACGAGTCCTCGATCGGCAAGGAGCTCTACCAGGTCCGCAACGCGCGGCAGGCATTCCAGAAGGGCTTTTTGATCGGCAGCCTGCTCGCGGGCCCCGCGATCATGTCGAAGGGCAAGGTCCCGCCCGGCCGGCAGGCGTGGCATCGCGACGACGCCGAGCCGATGTTCGTCGGCAAGACGCGCGAGCACTATCCGAAGCCCGACAACAAGTACATCTTCGACAAGCTGTCTTCGGTGTACATCACGGGCAACGCGACCCGCGACGACGCACCCAATCACATTCGGTTGCGCAAGAACGTCCCGCGTGAGATCGCCGAGACGTGGCGCTACATGTGCCCCGCCGGCGTGTACGAGATCCCGGACGACGCACCCGAATCGGGTCCCGTCGACGTAATCGTGAACTACACGAACTGCGTGCAGTGCGGCGCGATCACCGCCAAGGGTGGGCGGCTGACGCCACCCGAGGGTGGCGACGGGCCGCTGTACCAGATCACCTGATTTCGGGCAACTTCTTGCCGCCCGCGTTGTTTAAACGGGGGCATGATGCGATTGGTGGTCCGATCAACTGTCGCTGTCGCGACACTGGCCGCGGGGGTCGCTGGCGCCGGGGCATTCACGCCCCCGCGGGCGCACCTGCGCGGATTCGTCTGCACGAAAGCGCTCGAGCCCACGCAGCGGCTCGTCTCGGTGATGGCCGTGATGCGCCCGCTCAAGGGAACCAAGGCGCTGAAACTCCAGTTCGACCTACTCGCAAAGACGGGGAGCGGGCCGTGGATGCTGGTCCGTGGGGGTGACCTGGGGAGCTGGATCTCGCCGCCCAAGCAGGCGATCCCGCTCGGGTCGCGACCCGGCGACGTGTGGATGCTCAACCATCCCGTTGCCGACCTTCCGGCCCCGGCTACGTACAAGTTCCAGGTCCAGTTCCGCTGGCTCGGTGCCCACAAGCGGATCATCGGCGACACCGTGCGCGAGTCGCCGACCTGCTACCAGCCCGAGTTGCGCCCCGATCTCGTCGCGCTGTCGTTCACGGCCGAGCCGATCCCGAACAAGCCGAAGCACGACGAGTACACGGCGACGATCAAGGACACCGGCTTGACGGGCGCAGGGCCGTTCGAGCTCGAGATCACGGGCGCCGGGTTCTCGGCGCCGAGCAACGTGATCACGATCCAGCACATCGACGCCCATCAGACGTTGACGCTGAGCTTCGGCGGGCCCGCCTGCAACCAGTCGGCCGCGCCGGTGATGACGATCGATCCGACCCAGCAGGTCGATGTCTTCACGCGCGCGAACACGACGCTGACAGCGACCTGCCCGTCGGCTCCGACCACATCTGCGGGCTGAGTCCGCGTCGGCGCACGCAGTGGGTGCCGCTACACTGGATCTCTCAGATGAAGACAGACATTCACCCCGAGTACGTAGAAGCGCACGTCCGCTGCACGTGCGGCAACGAGTTCACAACTCGCTCTACGCAATCCGAAATTCACGTCGAGATCTGCTCGGCATGCCACCCGTTCTACACGGGGCGCCAGAAGCTCGTCGACACCGGCGGTCGCGTCGAGCGGTTCCAGCGTCGTGCCGCGAAGGGCCGGCGCGCCGCCCGCACGGCGGCTTCGGACTCCTAGGGTTTCTGAGTTGGCCGTCATCGAGGGGGAGCGCCTCGAGGAAGGTCGGCTAACCGCTTCGCGCGACGCGCCCGTGGGCGGGCAGGCCGTGCTCGAGGGGGTGATGATGCGTGGTGTCCGCACGTGGGCGGTCGCCGTGCGCAAGCCGGCTCCGGAAGACGCCGGGCCCGACGTGCTCGGCCCGATCAGCATCGAGACGTTCCCGTTGACGCCGTGGGCGAAGCGGCGCCGGATCTGGCGGCTACCCGTGATCCGCGGGGTAGTCGCGCTCGCGGAGTCGCTGACGATCGGGATGCGGGCGCTCGGCATCTCCGCGAACGCACAGCTCCCGGAGTCCGAGGAGCCGCAATCGCTGTCCGGCGGCGTGTGGGTGGCGACGATCGTCATCTCGCTCGTGTTCGCGGTCGGACTGTTCTTCGTCGTTCCAGTTGGGCTGACGAGCCTGATCAAGCATCAGCTCGGCTCGTCGTTCCTGTTCTGGCTCGTCGAGGGCGTGGTCCGGACCGGAATCTTCCTCGGCTACCTTCTGTTGCTCTCGCGGCTGAAGGATCTGCGCCGGGTGTTCGAGTATCACGGCGCCGAGCACAAGGTGATCTCGTGCTTCGAGGCCGGGGACGAGCTCGTACCGTCGCGTGCGGCGCTGTACTCGCGGTTTCACCCCCGGTGCGGAACGAGCTTCCTGCTCGTGGTGATGGTCGTCGCGATCTTCGTGTTCGCGCCGATCGGATTGCCGGCATGGTGGATCCTCGTGCTCACACGGATCCTCGGAGTCCCGCTGATCGCGGGGCTCTCGTTCGAGATCATCAAATGGGCGGGGCGCAACCGGCGGCGGCGCTGGGTGCAGGTGGTGATGGCGCCGGGGATGGCGCTGCAACGGCTGACGACGCGCGAGCCGGACCTCGACGAGCTGGCCGTCTCGATCGCGTCGCTGCAGGCCGTGCTGGCGGCGGAGGGGACCGACCTGCTGTCCGCCTCCGATCTGGTCGGCGTCGAGCTGGTCGCTTAGCGCTTCTACGCGAGCAACGGCACCGCACGGTCGCCGAGTCGCGTCAGCACCATGATCGGCGTCATCGCGAACTTGACGATCGCGCCGGCGAGCCGGCCGCGGCGGCGGGCGATCACCTTTGGGACGAGCGTCGCCGCGATCGTGGTGAGCGCCGGCAGCGGCCGGAACGAGGCGGTCAGGTCGACGATCAGTCCGTGTTCGTCGAGCTCGACCCGAACCGATTCCTCCACCGCCTGACGGCCGACATAGCCGCGGAAGAACAAAGCCCGGGTGCGGCCCTCGCCGACATCGGCGAAGAAGTGGATGTCGGTGATCGTGTCGAACACGACCTCGACGAGCTGGCGCATCTCATCGTGGCCGCGGAATGCCGCACGGTCGGTGATCGGAGAGTGGAACACGACGTCGGGGGAAAGCGTCGCGATCAGGCCCTCCACGTCCCCTGCCTCGGCCGCCTGTCGGTAGCGGGCGGTCGTGTTGGCGGCGGTATCGGTGGGCGAGTGCTCGAGCGTGGCCATGGCGGGCCTCCAAGTCGGTATATGTGTCAGCCTAACCGGTTATTCTAACCGATATGGATCTCTCGCCATCCGCCTACGTGGTGCTCGGGATGCTTGGCCTGGGCGCGAGTTCCGGCTATGAGATCAAGCAGATGGTCGAGCTGTCGATCCGGTTCTTCTGGACGATCTCGCAGGCGCAGATCTATCCGGCCTTGACGCAGCTCGAGGAGGCCGGGTTGGTGGCGGGCCGCTCGGAGCCACGGGGCCGGCGCCCGCGGCGTGTGTACACCTTGACGGCGGCGGGGGAGCAGGAGCTCAGTTCCTGGCTGCGGCGGGCCGAGCCGATGCCATTCGAGCTGCGCGACATCGGGCTGGTGAAGCTGTTCTTCGCCGATGCTCTGGAAGCGGGCGATGCAGGCGTGTTGCTCGACGCTGTGCGGCGGCGGTCGGCCGAGCGCGCGACGACGCTCCGCGAGCTCGAGCCGGTGGCGCAGGTCGGTGCGCAGGAGGGTGATGTCTACCCGCTGCTGACTTTGCGGATGGGAATCGCCTTCCACGAGGCGATGGTCCGTGTGCTGGACGAGTTCGCTGGTCATACACTCGAACGGCGATGATCGACGAGCTGGTGTCCCAGATCGAGGCGCGCTTCGCCGCGCTCGAAGACGAGCTCGCGGACCCGGACGTGATCTCCGACCGCGAGCGGTTCACGGCTGCCAGCCGGGCGTACCGCGAGCTCGAACCCGCGGCGCGGCTGGCCGGCGAGTACCGCCGCGCGGCCGATGACGCCGCCGGAGCCCGCGAGCTGCTGGACGAGGGCGGCGAGGATCTCGAGCTGCGGTCGCTGCTCGACTCATCGCGCGAGCGGATCGACGCGCTCGAGGAGGAGATTCGGCTCGCGATGGTCGAACGCGACCCGAACGACGACAAGAACGTGATCGTCGAGATCCGGCCTGGGGCAGGTGGCGACGAAGCGGCGCTGTGGGCGGGCGACCTGTACCGGATGCTGACCCGGTACGCCGAACGCCGCGGGTTCACGGTCGAGCCGCTGTCGATCGGGGAGGGCACGTACACGTTTGCGGTCAAGGGCGAGGGCGCGTACTCGGTGTTCAAGTTCGAGGGCGGGACCCACCGCGTCCAGCGCGTGCCCGAGACCGAGTCCCAAGGCCGGATCCACACGTCCACCGCCACGGTCGCCGTGCTCCCCGAGGCCGAGGACGTCGAGGTGTCGATCGACCCGAACGATCTGCAGATCGACGTGTACCGCTCGTCCGGGCCGGGTGGCCAGTCGGTCAACACGACGGACTCGGCGGTGCGGATCACGCACAGACCGTCGGGGATCGTCGTCTCGATGCAGGACGAGAAGTCGCAGCTTCAGAACCGTGAGCGCGCGATGCGCGTGCTGCGGGCGCGGCTGTACGAGCGCGCGCTTGCCGAGCAGCGAGCCGAGACCGCCGCGTCACGTTCGGCGCAGGTCGGGACCGGCGACCGGGCCGAGAAGATCCGCACCTACAACTACGGCGAGCGGCGCGTCAAGGACCACCGCATCAACCTTCTGTCGCACAACCTGGACGGAATCCTCGTGGGCGAGCTGGATGAATTCACGGCGGCTCTGCAGGACGACGAGAAGCGCCGACGCCTCGAGGAGAAGGCGGTTGCCTGAGACGGCGGTGGCCGCCGAGTCGGTCCGCGGGGCGCTTGCGCGGGGCGCAGCGGCGCTGGCGGCGGCCGGCGTTGACACGCCGCGGCTCGACGCCGAGCTGCTGCTGGCGGAGGCGACCGGCGCTGGGCGCGCGGAGCTCGTGACCGGCGCGCGCGACCGTTTGCCGGCCGGCGCGATTGCGCGATACGACGAGTTGCTTGCGCGCCGGGTGGCGCGGGAACCGCTCGCGTACATCGTTGGCAGGCGAGCGTTCCGCCGGCTGTCGCTGTCGGTCGACCGCCGGGTGCTGATTCCGCGCCCGGAGACGGAGTTGCTGGTGGACGTGGGGTTGACGCTGCCTGCGGGCGCGCGTGTCGCGGACGTTGGAACCGGAAGTGGGGCGGTGGCGCTGGCGTTGAAGGACGAGCGCCCGGACCTCGATGTCGTCGGGATCGATGTGTCGGAGGACGCGCTTGCGGTGGCGCGGGAGAACGGGACGCGGCTCGGATTGGAGGTGAGCTTCGTGTGCGCCGACGTGCTCGACGGCGGCGACTACGACGCGGTGCTCGCGAACCTCCCGTACGTCGCAGACGGGGCCGCGCTCGCGCCGGAGATCGCTCTGTACGAGCCTGCGTCCGCGCTGTTCGCCGGCACCGACGGGCTCGACGTGATCCGCCGGCTCGTGGGTGCGTCCGGGGGCGTCTGGACGCTCGCGCTGGAGATCGGGTTCGATCAGGCCGACGCGGTCGCAGAACAGCTCGTCGGGTGTGGGTTCGTCTCGGTGGAGCGGCTGTGCGACCTGGCTGGGTTCGAGCGCGTGGTCGTGGGGCGTCGATGAGCGCCGTCAAGGATTTCGAACGGTGCATCGCCCGCGGCGGCGTGGTGCTGTTCCCGGCGGACACGGTTTACGGAATCGCTTGCGACCCCGACAACCGGTTTGCCGTCGAACGGCTGCACCTGCTCAAGCGACGGGCGCCCTCGAAGCCGTCGGCGGTGATGTTCTTCGGGGTGGACGCTGCGCTGGCCGCGTTCCCGGAGCTCGGCGAGCGAACCCGCGAGGCGCTCGGCCGGCTGCTGCCGGGCGGCGTGACCGCGTTGCTGCCGAACCCCGCGGGGCGTTTCGCACTCGCGTGCGGCGACGATCCGACGACGATCGGCGTGCGTGTGCCGGAGGTGCGGCTGCTGGCGGGCGCGTCGATGGCGGTGCTCCAGTCGAGCGCCAATCGGGCGGGAGACCCGGAGGCGCGGCGGCTCGAGGATGTCCATCCGTTGCTGCGGTCGGCCGCGGACCTGGAGATCGACGGCGGCGAGCTGCCGGGCGTGGCGTCCACGGTCATTGACCTGCGCGGGTACGAGCACGGAGGCAGCGACGCGGCGGTCGTGCTGCGGGAGGGTGCTGTCAGCCGCGAGCAGCTGTCGATCGCGCTCGACGGGCAGTACCACTTCAACCCCGACACGTACGCGGACATGATCCGCGATGACATTCCGCAGTACGACGAGTTCCAGCGAGTCGTGGTCGAGGCGACGGGGGAGGACGCGGGTTCGATCCTCGATCTCGGCACAGGCACCGGTGAGACCGCGAGCCGTCTGCTGGCGGTCCATCCCGACGCGTCGCTGATCGGCGTCGACGAAAGCCCGTCGATGCTTGCCTGCGCGCGCGATCGACTTGCCGGTGCTCGGATTGACCTGCGGGTGGCGCGGCTCCAGGATCCACTGCCCGACGGGCCGTTTGAGTTGGTGGCGAGCGCGCTCGCGGTGCACCACCTCGATCCCGGGGAGAAGGCGGACCTGTTCGCACGCGTGCGCGCAACGCTCGCGCCCGGTGGCCGGTTCGTGCTCGGCGACGTCGTGATCCCCGCTCAGGGCGAGCCCGTCATCGAGCTCTCGCCCGGATACGACAAGCCCGACCGCGCGGAGGACCAGCTGCGGTGGATGCGGGACGCGGGCTTCGCGGACGCGCGTGTCGTGTGGGAGGCGGGCGATCTTGCCGTGCTGGTCGCATCGTCATGAGAAGCGAACGCCGAGCAGCTCGCTGACGTAGCGCGCCGCTAGCAGCTCCCCATCTGCGTCGCCGTAGCGCTCCAGAGCCTGCCGGTAAAGCTCGGCGACCCGGCCGGCGACCGGCAGTGAAAGGTCGTGGCCGGCCGCGAGGCCGAGAACTCCCTCGATCTCCTCGACGCAGCGACCGAGTGGAAACGTAGCCATCACTTCACCGCGCAACAGTGCGTCGCCGGCGTCCTCCAGCACGTTCGAAGCGGCGGGTCCGCGCGCGAGTGTGGCTTTGAGCGCACCGGGCTCGAGCCCGAGCCTGGAACCCAGCGCGAGGACCTCCGCGACGGCGAGCGCCTGACCGAACCACAGCACGTTCACGAGCAGCTTGACCGTGTAGCCGGTTCCGGGCGGGCCGATGTGCACGAGCTCTCGGCACAGCGCATCCAGGAGAGCGCGATGGACGCCCAGATCGCCGGGGTCCGCCCCGACATACCCGAGCAGGGCCCCAGACCGTGCCGCGGTCGGGTCGCCCCCGACCGGGCATTCGAGGATCCGGACTGCGTCCGCCGCGCGCGCTCGGATCGCCGCCGAAACTGACGGCACGGCGCTCGTCATGTCGATCCATGTGGCGCCCGGCCGGATGTGCGCCAGCAGCGCGTCGATCAGCTGCAGGACCTCACCGGGTCCCGGTAGCACCGTGAGCACGACCTCCGACGCCGAGGCGAGGTCGGCGAGGTCGCGCGCCCACGTGAGGCCCTCCTCATGCGTCGATTGGGCGAGACGTTGGTCGGCGTCCGTCACCGCGACTCGAAACCCCGCATCGTGGAGCCGAGCTGCGATCGGGAGCCCCATTCGTCCGATGCCAACGACGCCTACCGTTCGCTCGTCTTCCACAAGTGGGGTTTACCCGCTCACACGCCGTCGGCCCGTTCCCCGACCGCTGGCACCGCTGGTATCGTCGCGGTCGATGAGCTCCGAGTTGCCGCCCGACTTCTTCAACCGCCCCGTCTCCGAGGTCGATCCGGAAATCTCGGAGGTGCTGGGGCTCGAGCTGGAGCGCCAGCAGCGGACGCTCGAGATGATCGCGTCCGAGAACTTCGTGCCCCTCTCCGTGCTCGAGTGCCAGGGCAGCGTGCTGACGAACAAGTACGCCGAGGGCTACCCCGGGAAGCGCTACTACGGCGGCTGCGAGTACGTAGATGTCGCCGAGCAGCTCGCGATCGATCGGGCGAAGGCGCTATTCGGCGCCGAGCACGCGAACGTCCAGCCGCACTCCGGCGCGCAGGCGAACACGGCCGTGTACTTCGCGCTGATGGAGCCCGGCGACAAGCTGATGGGGCTCGAGCTGGCGCACGGCGGCCACCTCACGCACGGGATGAAGATCAACGTCTCCGGCCGGCTATACGAGATCGTCGCCTACCACGTCGACCGCGAGACGAGCCTGATCGACATGGACGAGGTCGAGCGGCTCGCGCACGAGCACCGGCCGAAGGTGCTGCTGGCAGGGTGGTCGGCGTATTCCCGGCAGCTCGATTTCGAGCGCTTCCGCGCGATCGCGGACGCCGTCGGCGCCTACATGGTCGTCGACATGGCCCACTTCGCCGGGCTGGTGGCGGCAGGCCTGCATCCGAACCCGGTCCCGTACGCGGACGTCGTCACGACCACGATCCACAAGACGATCGGTGGCGGGCGCGGCGGAATGATCCTGTGCACCGAGGAGCACGCGAAGAAGATCAACTCGGCCGTGTTCCCCGGCCAGCAGGGCGGCCCGCTGATGCACATCATCGCCGGCAAGGCGGTGGCGCTGAAGATCGCGGCGTCCGACGAGTTCCGCGAGCGCCAGGAGCGGACGCTGGCCGGCGCGCGCGTCGTCGCGGAGCGGCTGCTCAGCGCGGGCGCTCCGATCAACGTCCTGACCGGCGGGACCGACGTGCACCTGGTCCTGTGCGACCTGCGCGAGTCGACGCTCGACGGCCAGCAGGCCGAGGACCGCCTCCACGACGTGGGTATCACTGTCAACCGCAACGCCGTGCCGTTCGACCCGCGACCGCCGGCCGTCTCCAGCGGGCTGCGGATCGGAACGCCCGCGCTCGCGACGCGCGGGCTCGGGATCGACGACTTCGCCGAGATCGGCGAGGTCATCGCCGAGGCGCTCGAACCGGACGGGTTCGAGGACCGGCGCGCTGCGCTTGCGGCGCGCGTGGGCGCGATCGCCGAGCGCTACCCGCTGTACGTCGGGCTCACGCCCGCCGTCGCCTGATCACATTTCGCAGCAGCGGTCCTGATCTGCTGCCATCCTTCGCCGGGCATGCGGTATTGGGATGCCGTCTTCGCCTTCCTCGTTGCGATGGCCGTCTCAGCGCTGCTGACGCCATGGGCGGCGCGGATCGCGCACCGGATCGGAGCGCTTGACTTCCCGAGCGCGCGTGGCCTCTCGCAGAAGCCGACGCCACGCCTCGGCGGCCTCGCGATCCTGGCGGGCGCATTGGTGGCGGCGTGGATCTGGTTGCCCTCCACGATCCACCTGCAGCATGTGCCGCACACACCACCCGGCTCCGGCGGGACCGTCCACACGTGGGCGATCATCGTCGGCGCCACCGTGATCACGCTTGTCGGCGCGATCGACGACTGGCGACCGCTCTCGCCGATCCTCAAGCTGGTCGGCCAAGTTGGGGCGGCGGTGATCGCGGTCGAAGGCGGAGTGAAGGTCACCGACGTGACCCTCCCACTCATCGGCGCCGCGCAGTTCCCGCATGAGGGGGGTGTGATCAGCGCGATCTGGCTGGTTGCGATGATGAACGTCGTCAACTTCTCTGATGGAGTCGATGGACTCGCCGCGGGTCTGTGCACGATCGACGGAATAGCGTTCACGATCATCGTGTTCGACTTGCCCGGCGGCACGACGGGCGCGGCCGTTCTCGCGGCGCTGATCGCCGGCGGCTCACTTGGGTTCCTGTTCTACAACTTCCCGCCGGCCTCGGTCTTCATGGGCGACTCGGGGGCGAACCTGCTCGGCTACCTGCTCGGTGTCGTCGCGGTCATCGGCTCGCTGAAAACGGGGGCGGTCGTGACGCTGGTGGTGCCGCTGATCCTGCTCGCGGTCCCGTTCTTGGACACCGGGTTCGTCGTCGCGAAGCGGCTCAAGTACCGGCGCAAGCCGTGGACCGCCGACGACTACCACTTCCATCACCGGATGGCGAAGATCGGGTTCTCGCAGCGCAAGACAGTCGCGTATCTGTACGGCTGGACTTTCATCCTGGCGGCGCTGGCGGTCGCCCTTGGTGGGTATCACCGCAACCATCACGCGCTGCTGCTGATCGTGGTGGTCGTCCTCAGCGCGATGGCGGTCGTCGCGAGCGTGTACCTCGTCTACGTGCTCGAGATTTTGAAGTTCCGCGGCCTGCGCGCACGGCAGCTGCGCAACGTCGCTCCCGAGGCCACAGAGCACGAGATCGAGCAGCAGGTGGAGCGGGACGTCGAGACCGGCGAGTTCGACAAGGTCGGGTAGGGTCGCATCCGTGGAGAAGGCGAATCTGGGGCAGCTGCGGTCGTTCGTGACGCTCGACGGATCCTCGATCCGCGAGCTCGCCGGTCCTGCCTGGACGCCGGTGCGGAACCAGAGTCTCGCCGAGGCGACTGTGCCGCCCGGCGGTGAGACGGCAGAGCACTACCACCCGGCCGCCGAGGAGATCTACTACTTCCTCTCCGGCGACGGGCGGATGCGGCTCGGCGAGCTCGAAGATTCGGTTGCCGCCGGCGATTGCGTCGTGATCCCGCCGGGCACCCCGCACAAGCTCTGGAACGGGTCGTCCGAGCCGCTCGTCTTGCTGTGTTGCTGCTCGCCGGCGTACAGCGACGGAGACACGGTGATGACGGGCCGTTGACCGGCCTGCGCAGGACCGAGCGCTGGGTACTGGTCGCCGTCGCCGCGGCAACCGCGTTGGCCGGGGTGACTCGCTACGCCACGGGCGTCTCGGCGGTGGTGGCGTTCGCGCTCGCGACGCTTGCGCTCGCTGGTCAGGCCTGGATCGTGTCGTTCGCGACCGAGCAGGTCGGCGAGCGGTTCGGCCCCGGCGTGACCGGGCTGATGCAATCGACGGTGGGCGAACCTGCCCGAGTTCTTCGTCGTCATCTTCGCGCTTGACGCCGGCCAGCGGATCGTCGCCGAGACGGCGATCCTCGGCTCGATCCTGGTCAACGCACTGCTGGTGCTCGGGCTGGTGATCGTCGTCGGCGCGCGCCGCGCCGAGGACGGCGTCATGCGCTTCAGCCCGCGCCTGCCGAACGACACGGCCACGCTCGTCCTGATCGCCATCATTCATCATCGTCCTCGTCGGCCTCGCCGACTCCGCGCACGATTCGGCTTGCTCACCACATCAAGACGATCTCGATCGTCAGCGCGGGCGTGATCCTCGTCGTCTACGGCGCCTGGCTGCGGCAGTACCTCGAATCCGATCGGCTGCCGGGTGGCGAACGGCCCGAGCCACGGGTTGCGACCCTCACCGCGGTGCTGCTGCTGGTAGCCGCGGGGACCGCATCGGCGTTCGTCTCGGACTGGTTCGTGCATGCGCTCACGCCGACGATCCACAAGCTCCACATCTCGCGTGCGTTCGCGGGACTGGTGATCGTCGCGATCGCCGGCAACGCGGTTGAGAACGTCGCCGGGATCGTGCTCGCCCACAAGGGCAAATCCGAGCTTGCGATCTCGGTCGTCAAGAACTCGGTCGCGCAGATCGCCGCATTCCTCTATCCGTTGCTCGTGCTCGTGTCGTTGCTGACCGCGACCACGCTCACGTTCGCGCTCGCGCCGGTGTACGCCGGCGCGCTGTTCGGGACCGCTGTGATCGTCTGGCAGGTCACGGGCGACGGCGAGGCGACGGCGTTCGAGGGGGCGGCGCTGATCGCGGCGTTCGTGATCCTCGCCACGGTCGCGTCGTTCGAGACGTAGCCGCCTCGCCACGGTCGCGTCGTTCACGACGTAGCGCTGCGACCGGCACCCAACTATGTAAGAGATCCTGGTCTATACGACCGGTTTCTCTACGGTAGCTGATCCGGCAGGTGGCGGTGCTGTAGCCGGGCGGGTCGCCGCCGGCGACGTGCTTGTCGCCGTGGCTCGTGCCTCGCCACGGTCGCGTCGTTCGGGACGTAGCCGCATCCCGGAAACGTCACTCCGTCCGAGGATCCGAACGAAGTGTGTGCGGGACCCGGCTCAGAGCCTGGTTGTCGCGCACGGTTCCGAGCAGAGCACGAACCGAGTGACGTTTCATGCCGGGGGCTCGGGGGTCGGGGCTCCGGGCCAGTGCGGCCCCCGCCGGGGCGACCCGCCGGCAGACCCCAACGCGGACCGACGACATGCTAACTTACGTTTAACGTAAGAAGCTATTTTGGAGTCTGATCGAACTGTCGACCGCAACCGCCCCGCAACCCAGCGTCCGCGCCGGACGCCGCCTCGGAGTCAGCGCCGAGCACAGCAACTACAAGTGGTGGGCGCTGTCGTGCACGAGCCTCGGGATGCTGCTGGCGACGATCAACTCCGGGACACTGATCATCGCGCTGCCCGACCTCGAGCGGCGCTTGCACACGGGGCTTTTGGAGCTGGTGTGGGTGATCCTCGTGTACATGATCGCCTCGACCGTTCTGGTGTTGAGCGCCGGCCGGCTTTCGGACCAGTTCGGCCGAAAGCAGGCATATATCGCGGGTTTCGTCATGTTCGCGGCGGCGTCGCTCGGGGCGGGGTTCGCGGGTAGCGGAACGGAGCTGATCCTGTGGCGGATCGCCCAGGGGCTCGGCGGCGCGTTCCTGTTCGCCAACGCTGCCGCGATCGTCACCGACGCGTTCCCGAAGGAGCAGCTCGGGGTCGCGATGGGCACGAACACGATGGTCGCCGCGGTCGGGCTCGTGATCGGCCCGGTGCTCGGCGGAGCCCTTGTCGCGATCAGCTGGCACTGGGTGTTCTGGTTCAACGTCCCGTTCGGTCTCGCCGGCAGCGTGTGGGCGTATCTCGTGTTGCACGAGATAACCGGTCGCAGCGAGGACACGCGGTTCGACGCCGCCGGCACGATCACATTCCTGCTCGGGCTGACGGGCCTCGTGCTGGGGATCAGCAAGGGCGGGATCAGCGGGTGGAACAACACGACCGTGATCGTCAGCCTGATCGTCGCGGCGGTGCTGCTGCCGCTATTCGTGGTGATCGAGCGCCACCACCGCGCGCCGATGCTCGACCTGGCGATCTTCAAGAACCGCCTCTTCTCGGCGTCGGCGGCCGCCGCGTTCCTCAACGGCCTCGCGCGGTTCGCGCTGATGTTCGTGTTTGTCTTCTACTTCCAGGGGGTCCAGGGCAACTCGCCGATCCTCGCCGGACTGAAGCTCGCGCCGCTCGCCGTCGGGATGCTGATCGCGTCGCCGCTCGCGGGGATCTGGGCCGATCGCAACGGATCGCGGACGCTCGCGTCGCTCGGGATGCTCGTGACGGCGCTCGGACTCGGACTGATGACGACCCTCGGCCGCGACACGAGCTATTGGGCGCCGGCCACCTACATGTTCATCGTCGGCTGCGGCTCGGGCATGTTCAACTCGCCGAACACGGCGGCGATGATGGGCACGGTCGCAGCGCACCGGCGCGGGATCGCGTCCGGCGCGCGGATCCTCGTCCAGAACACAGGTGCCGTGCTGTCGATCGCGTTCGTGCTCGCCGTCGTCACCAGCTCGGTCCCGAAGACGGTCCTGTTCAAGGTCTTTTCCGGGCTCGCGAAGCACATCTCCAACACCCAGCTCGTCCCGTTCATCTCCAACATGCACACCGCGCTCTGGTGCCTGACCGCGATCTCGATCGTCGGTGCGTTCGTGGCGCTGGCCCGTCCGAAGCAGGCCAAGCCGGTGGCGGTTGCCGAATCCGACCCACAGCCGCAGCTGACATGAGCGCCACCACCGAAAAGCTCCTGCGGATCGGCGAGGTTGCGGAGCTGACGAAGACGACGCCGCGGACGATCCGCTACTACGAGGAGATCGGTCTGCTTCCCGGCGCTGACGGTCGCGAGCAGGGCAAGCACCGCTTGTACACCGAGGCCGACGTCGAGCGGGTCCAAGAGATCGTCCGGCTTCGCGACCTGCTCGGACTGTCGCTCGACCAGCTCTCCCAGCTTCTCGAGGCCGAGACCGCGCGCGCCGAGCTCCGGCGCGAATATCGCGCGACTGAGGACCCCGTCGTCCGCAAGCAGATCCTCGGTCAGTCGCTGAACCACATCGAGACGCAGCTGAAGCTCGTCCGCGGCCGGCTCGGCGAACTTGCGCAGCTCGAACAGGAACTCGCGGAGAAGCGCCGGAGTGTCCGCGGAAAGCTGAGGGAGCTCGAGCGGTGATGGCGGCCCGCGCCGGCGTCGACCGCCGCGCGATGGCAACCCTCTCGGCGGGCCATCTGTTCACGGACGTCGCCCAGGGCTCAGTGCCTGCGCTGCTTCCGTTCCTGATCACCCATGATCATCTGAGCTATGCGGCCGCGTCGGCGCTGCTGCTCGCCGCGACGATCTCGAGCTCGGTGATCCAGCCGCTGTTCGGGCACGTCTCGGATCGGCTCTCGCTCCCCTGGCTGATGCCGCTCGGGCCGGCGCTGGGTGGACTCGGCATCGCGCTCGCGGGCCTGGCGCCGAGCTACGGGCTGACGTTTGCGGCGGTCGTCGTCAGCGGTATCGGTGTCGCCGCCTTCCATCCCGAAGGGTCCCGATTTGCGAATTACGTGTCAGGCGCGCGGCGTTCGAGCGGGATGAGCCTGTTCAGCGTCGGCGGAAACCTCGGCTTCGCGCTGGGCCCAATCCTCGTGACGCCATTGGTGCTGGCATTCGGACTGCACGGGACCGTGTTCCTGATCGTGCCCACCTTCCTGATGTCAGCGGTGCTCGTCCACGAGCTGCCGCGCCTGAAAGGTTTCCGGGTCGAGCTGGGTCATCGGCCGGCAGACGGTCTCGAGCAGCCCGAGCAGTGGCGTCCGTTCGTGATTCTCGGGGCGGTGATCTCGCTGCGGTCGTTCATCTACTTCGGGCTGGTCACGTTCATCCCGCTGTACTACATCGCCGATCTGCACACGAGCAAGGCTTTCGGCAACGGCGCGCTGTCGGCGATGCTGATCGGCGGCGCTTGCGGCACGCTGATCGGTGGGCCGCTGGCTGATCGGTTCGGGCGGCGGTCGGTCCTGATCGGATCGATGGTCATCTTGCCACCGCTGATGGCGGGGTTCCTGCTCGCCGGACCCGGCTTGGCTGTGGTATTCGCAGCGTTGGCCGGTGCCGCGACGATCGCCACGTTTGCGGTCACAATCGTGATGGGCCAGGAGTACCTTCCCGGCCGCCTCGGCGTGTCCGCTGGTGTGACGATTGGACTATCGATCGGCCTGGGCGGGGCCGGCGCCCCGCTGCTCGGTCTGCTCGCGGATGCCCAGGGACCTCGGTCGGTGATCGAGCTCGTCGCCGGCCTTCCCGTGCTCGCACTCGGGATGGCGATCGCGCTCAGACCTCCTGCGGCGGCTTCGATTCCGGAGCGTGGGTCGGAAACCGTCGCCGTAACCACGCGGGCCGAGCGACGTACATTGAGCACCTGACTCGGTTCGTGGCGGGGCCGTGCCCCGGCGGCCGCGAGCTCACATTCGATGGACACCTCTCGCACTTCCCCCTGGCTGCCGCGGCTTGCGGCGTTTGCTGCCGCGTTTGTCGGACTCGTCAACATCGGCTCGGCACTGACGCCGAACATCCGCTGGCGCGGCCACCTGCTGCTCCACTACGAGCCGATCCAGGCGATCCGCATGTTTCACGCGCTGGCGCTGCCCGCCGGCGCGGCGCTACTGCTGGTGTTCCCGTATCTGCTCAAGCGCCGCCGGCGCGCCTGGCAGGCGGCGATCGTGCTGATGCTGGCGCTCGGCGTGTTCGACCTGTTCAAGGGCCTCGACTTCGAGGAGACCGTGATTACGTGGGGTGTCGCGGGCGCGCTGGCGTTCGCCGGCGATGCATTCAAGGTCTACAGCGACCCGATGACGCTGAGATCCGGGCTGCGGCGCGCTCCTTTGCTGGGCGCCGGTGGCCTGGCGATCGCGGCGCTTGCGACGTGGGCCTCCCAGGGCGACGCGATCCAGGTGCTGGCCGCGACGACGCTGCTGACGTTGGCATACATCAGCTTCCGGCCGCTCCCGGGACCGAGGACACTGCCGGGTCCCGACTCACGCGCCGCCGCGGCGCAGATCGTCCAAGACCACGGCACCGACACGTTGTCGTTCTTCAAGCTCCGGGCGGACAAGCACTACTTCTTCAGCGACGAGCGCGATGCATTCGTGGCGTACCGGATCGAGAACGGCGTGCTGCTGCTCTCAGGCGACCCGGTGGGGGCGCCCGAGGCATTTCACGGACTGATCGAGCAGCTGAAGACGTTCGCGGAAACCCGCGGCCTGAGACTCGGCGCGGTCGGCGCGCACGAACGGCTCTGCCCGCTCTACGAGCAGTTTGGGCTGAAGACGATCTACCTGGGCGACGAGGCGATCATCGAGCTCGACAAGTTCTCGCTCGAAGGTCGGCCGATCCGCAAGGTCCGCCAGTCGGTCACGCGTCTGACGAAGGCCGGGTACACGGCGCAACTCGAGGAGTTCGACCGGCTCGACGCCGAGACGCTCGAAGAGGTCGAGCACGTGCTCGAGCTCGGCCGGGAGGGCGCGCCCGAGCGCGGCTTCTCGATGGCGATGGACCGGATCGACGGCGACCACGCGGCTGAGACGCTCCTGCTGCTGACGCGTGACGAACAGCACAAGCTGCGCGGCGTTCTCCATTTCGTTCCGTGCTACGGCCGCGCCACCGTTTCGCTGTCGTTCATGCGCCGTGATCCCGATACGCCCAATGGCCTGACCGAATTCATGGTGTGCGGCGCGGTCGAGCTGCTGAGGGAGCGCGGCCTCGAGGAGATGTCGCTCAACTTCGCGACGTTCGCGCGGTACATGCACAGCCCGGAGACTCGGATCGAGCACGCGATCGGGTGGATCGCGAAGAAGTTCAACCCGTACTTCCAGATCGAGAGCCTGTACCGCTTCAACGCCAAGTTCTTCCCGCGCTGGGAGTCCCGCTACCTGGTCTACGAGGGGGCGCTCGGGCTTCCGCGTGCCGGCCTCGCCGCAGCATGGGCGGAAGGCCAGATTTGGAAGCCGGCGCCCCCGGAGCGCCCAGTGCTCCAGCGCCGGTCAGAGCAGCTGATCGCCTGATGCCGTCGGAGGGCCCCCGCATCACCGGGCGCGACGTCGCCGGCGCGGGCTTTCTGTTGATCGCCACGAACATCGTCTGCGCGGGGGTCGGAGCGGGAATCGGAGCACTCGTCGGCGCCGTCACCCCGCTGCTGGTCGCCGGGATCCTGATCGGTTTCGGCGTCGGTGTCGCGGTCGTGATCAACCGCTTCAAAAACGTCTGAATCCCGCGTCAGAGCGACCGACAATGCATTAGGCCATCGGCTAGCATTGCCGCCCCTACGAGGCCTCCGCCTCGTAGGTTGCCGCCACCGCTTCCAGGGATTGTCTTGAGTTGTCACACCGCACCGACGAACACCCGCGCCTGCGCGCGCAGGATGCCGTGGCGGTAGGTGCCGCGCCTGAAGATGCGCGCCCGATGATCGCTCTCACGTATCTCGATGTGGTGGTGGTCGCGGTCGCCGCGCCCGTTGCGATCGCCGTCGGCGCGCCGGTCCTCGGCTGCGCGCTCGGCGCCGGTGGGTGGATCGTTCAGCGGATCGTCCACTGGGTCGACCGTCGCTGGACGGCGAAGCTGCGTGAGCCGCGCGCCCAGCTTGGCGCGAACCTATTCGAGGCGTTCGGCCGGATCTGGCTGCTCGCCGGCGCGATCATCATCGCCGGCGTCGCCGGTCACCGCGCCGACGGCCTGGCGGCGGCGCTGATGATCTTCGGCGCGTACTCAATCGCGTTCGTGATCCGGGTGATCAGCGGTCCGCCGAAGCAATTTGGCCCGCCGCGGAACGGGGTGACCCCGTGAGCATCACCCGCTGGTGGGACGGCCTCTCCACGACGAAGAAGATTCTGTACCCGGTCCTGATCGTGTGGATCGGCGGGATCGTGTTCTTCGCCGCGTTGTACGGGCTGAAGCCGCACAAGGCGCCGATCGTCGCCAGCGGCGTGTTCTCGCCGACCGACGAGTTCAAGCTCGACACGTGGTTCAAGCTCGGGCCGATCGCTTTCAACAAGGGCGTGCTCTACCTGCTGCTGACGGTCGGGATCACCGTCGGAATCATGCTGTGGATCGCCCGCCGCCTCCAACAGCGGCCCGGACGGGTGCAGGCCGCGGTGGAGTCGTTCTACAACCTCAGCCAGTCCATGTCGAAGGACAACATGGACCAAGACCTGACGCGCAAGTACTTCCCGCTTGTCGCGACGCTGTTCGTGTTCATCCTCGTCACGAACCTGCTCGGGTACATCCCGCTACCCGTCGATTCGCAGGAGAAGTTCAACCTGTTCGGCGCGCATATCCCTTCGTTCCAGATCTACGCGGCGGACACGAACGTCGCGTTCCCCCTGATCCTGGCGCTCGGGGTGTTCTTCATCTTCAACTTCGAGGGGGTCAAGCACCACGGCCCGTTCGGCTACCTGAAGAGCCTGATGCCGGGCGGCGTCACCGGCGGGATGGTGCCGCTGATCTTCACGATCGAGATCCTGTCGGTGTTCCTCCGGCTGCTCTCGCTGACCGTGCGGCTGTGGGCCAACCTGCTCGCCGGTCACCTACTGATCGCGTTCATGGCCGGCGAGCTCGGCGTGCTCGTGGGCGACCCGTACATCGCGTGGGCGCTACTGCCGCTGGGCATCGCGATCTACTTGTTCGAGGCAATCTTGATCGCCGGTCTGCAGGCATTCATCTTCGCGATTCTGACCGCCATTTACATTGGCGGCGCGACACAGAGCCACTAACCCAAGGAGTTATCGAGTAAATGCTCCAAGCAGTAATTCACTTCTTTGCAACAGCAGTTGACCCGACCACGTACGGCAAGGCCGCCGGCCGCGCGATCGCGCTCGGTGTCGGTGCCGGCGGCGGCGCTGCAGGCGCCGGCGCGGGGATCGGGATCCTGTTCGGCAAGGTGATCGAGTCGGTCACCCGCCAGCCGGAGATGCGTGACGAGATCACGTCGATCCAGTGGCTCGGTTTCGCGCTCACCGAGGCGTGCTTCTTCTACGGCCTCGTCGGCGGGTTCATCGCCTTCTTCCTCTAGACCATGCCTCACGCTCCGATAGCCGCGTCCAACTCGTTCCTGATCTCGCCCAACGTCGGGCTGATGATCTGGACGCTGGTCGTGTTCATCATTGCCCTGGTCATCCTCCGCAAGGCGGTATTCCCGCGGATTGGGAAGATGCTCGACGATCGTGCGCATGCGATCGAGAACTCGATCGACGAGGCGCAGCGGATCCGCGACGAGGCGCGACAAGATGCTCGACGACTACCGCGAGCGGCTCAAGGAGGCGCGCGGGCAGGCCGACGAGATCATCTCACGCGCGCAACGAGCCGCCGAGGTGCACGAGCGCGAGGCTCGCGAGCAGGCGACGAAGAAGCGCGAGGAGCAGCTCGAGCAGGCCCGGCGCGACATCGAGGCCGAGACGCGCAAGGCGATCCAGACGCTCCGACGCGAGGTCGCCGACCTGACGGTGATGGCGACCGAGCGCGTGACCCGAAAGGTGCTCACGCCCGAGGACCAGCGGCGGCTCGTGCAAGAGGCGATCTCCGAGCTCGACTTCACGGCCCTGGCGAGCAGCGAGAACTAGGGAGCCATGGGAGAGATCGCTCAGGTATACGCGCGCTCACTGTTCCAGGTGGCGAAGGAGATGGGGCTGCTCGATGTCATCAAGGAGCAGCTGGGCCAGTTCGCTCAGGCGCTCAACGACAACCGCCAGATGGCGATCTTCCTGTTCTCGCCGTACTTCTCGACCGAGGAGAAGAAGGCCGGGCTCGAGCGCGCCGTCAGCGGCGCCGAGCCGATCTTCTGGAACTTCCTCGAGGCCCTGTTGGAGCGTCACCGGATGCCGGTGATCTTCCGCATCCGCTCGGCATACGACCAGATGTGGGAGGACGAGAACAAGCTGCTGCCGGTGCAGGTCACGAGCGCCGTCGCGCTCGACGAGCAGACCATCAAGACGATCGGGGACCAGATCGGCGAACAGACCGGTCGTAAGATCGAACTCTCTAGCGAGGTCGACGACGGCATCATCGGCGGAATCGTGCTGCGGGTGGGGAACGTGATCCTCGACGCGTCGATTCGCAACCGCCTCGAACAACTTCGAAAGCAAGTCGCGCACGCGGCCTAGCGCTCGCGTACGAAAGGAAAGTCGCACATGGACATCAAGCCCGACGAAATCACCTCAATCCTCAAACGCCGGATCGAGGGTCTCGACGAGACCGGCGCCGAGCTGTCCGAGGTCGGGACGGTGCTGTCCGTCGCCGACGGTATCTGTCGTGTGCACGGCCTCGAGAACGCGATGTCGTTCGAGATGCTCGAGCTGCCGCACGATGTCACCGGGCTGGCGCTGAACCTCGAGTCCGACAACGTCGGCGCCGTGCTGTTCGGCGAGTGGGAGCACATCGTCGAGGGCGACACCGTCAAGCGCTCAGGGCACCTGCTGCAGATTCCGGTCGGCGAGGAGCTGCTCGGCCGGATCGTCTCGCCGCTCGGCATCCCGCTCGACGGCAAGGGCGAGATCAACACCAGCCAGACCCGCCCGCTCGAGTTCAAGGCCCCCGGCGTCGTCCAGCGCCAGCCGGTAAAGGAGCCGATGTTGACGGGCTTGAAGGCGATCGACTCGATGATCCCGATTGGCCGTGGCCAGCGCGAGCTGATCATCGGCGACCGCCAGACGGGCAAGACCACGATCGCGATCGATGCGATCGTCAACAACAAGGATCGCGACCTGATCTGCGTGTACGTCGCGATCGGGCAGCGGAAATCGACTGTCGTGCAGATCGCGCAGCAGCTCGAGGACGCGGGTGCGCTGCAGAACACGATCATCGTGATGGCGGCGGCCGACGAGGCTGCGCCGATCACGTATCTCGCGCCGTACGCAGGGTGCGCGATGGCAGAGCACTTCCTCTACAACGGCCAGGCGGCGCTGGCGGTGTACGACGACCTCTCCAAGCACGCCGCCGCGTATCGGCAGATGTCGCTGCTGCTGCGCCGCCCGCCGGGTCGCGAGGCATATCCGGGCGATGTCTTCTACCTGCACTCGCGGCTGCTCGAGCGGGCGGTCAAGCTGGCCGACGATCTCGTCGACCCGTCGACTGGCGAGAAGCTGCCCGGGGGCGGGTCACTGACCGCGCTCCCGGTGATCGAGACCCAGGCCGGCGACGTGTCGGCGTACATCCCGACGAACGTGATCTCGATCACCGACGGCCAGATCTTCCTCGAGCCGAAGCTGTTCTACTCGGGCGTCCGCCCGGCGATCAACGTCGGCATCTCGGTCTCCCGAGTGGGTGGTAACGCCCAGATCACGCCGATGCGGCGGGTCGCCGGCCGGCTGAAGCTCGAGCTGTCCCAGTACCGCGAGCTCGAGGCGTTCGCGCAGTTCGGCTCGGACCTCGACGCCGAGACGCAGCGGACCCTGGCCCGTGGCGAGCGGCTCGTGAAGACGCTCAACCAGGCCGAGGGTCACCCGATGCCGGTCGAAGACCAGGTCGTCCAGATCTACTCGGCGACGAACGGTTTCCTCGACCGGATCGTGGTCGACAAGGTCGACAGGTTCCTGTCCGGGCTGACGGCTGACGTCCGGGCGAACGAGCCTGAGCTGCTGAAGAAGATCGCCGAGGGCGACTGGTCCGACGAGACCCAGAAGGCGGTCCACGAGGCGGTCAACCGGTATGCCGAGGACTTCGGCTACGACCTCGACGAGGAGGGTCACCCGCTCGAGGCCGACGACATCGAGCAGGTCCCGGACCGCCGCGGGCGCGAGGACGACAAGGACTCCGACTCCGACTCGGACGAGGACTCAGAGCAGAGCGAGCAGGAGGAGGCAGTGACCGCGTAAGGCGGTCGCCCCCGAACCGATGCCCACCCAGCGTGACGTCCGCAACCGCATCGACGCGGTCAAGAACATCCAGAAGATCACGCGCGCGATGGAGATGGTCGCCGCCGCGCGCCTGCGCCGCGCCGAGCAGCGGATCGAAGCGCTGCGACCGTACGCGGACGCGATCAGGCGGATGACGCGCGAGGCGGCGCAGGCCGCCGGCGACGTTCCGCGGCTGCCGATCCTGGAGGAGCACGAGAGCCTCAACAACGTGGGCGTTCTGCTCGTCGCCGGAGACCGCGGCCTGGCCGGCGCGTTCAACTCGCAGATCGTGCGAGCCGGCGTCCGGATCGGGCGCGAGCACCAGGGCGAGGGTCACCAGGTCGCGTATTACGCATCGGGCCGCCGCCCGGCCTCGTCGCTGCGCTTCCGCGGGCTCGAGCCGCAGGCGAGCTTCACCGGGTTCTCCGACCGGCCCGCTTATGCCGACGCGCGGAATATCGCCGAGCGGCTGATGGCGGCATACATCGATCGCGAGGTTGACCAGGTCGAGATCCTCTACAACGGCTACATCTCGCCGATCTCCCAGGTCGTCCGCCGCGAAACGCTGCTGCCGCTGCAGCGGGCGACGATCCTCGATGAATCCCGGGACGGCGAGGAGGACGGCGATGAGGAGCACCGGAGCCGCGCGCTCGTCGAGTACGAGCCCGACCCCGAGGAGATCCTCGGCCGGCTCGTGCCAGACTACGTCGAGATCTCGATCTATCGCGCGCTGCTCGAGTCGACCGCCTCGGAGCACGGCGCGCGGATGACCGCGATGCGCAACGCGTCCGAGAACGCGGGGACGCTGATCGAGGACTTGACGCTCGAGATGAACCGGGCCCGTCAGGCTGAGATCACTCAGGAGATTTTGGAAGTCGTTGCCGGCGCCGAGGCGCTGTGACCTAGGAGACGAACCGATGTCAGTAACCGCTGAACCCGACAAGAAGGCCCAGAACAAGGGCCGGATCGAGCAGATCCAGGGGGTCGTGATCGAGGCCGTGTTCCCCGACAAGCTCCCGGAGATCAACCACGCGATCACGATCGCGCGGCCTGAGGCGATGCGCGCCGAGGAGACCGAGGACATCGCCGCCGCGCACGAGGCGGTGCTCGTCTGCGAGGTCCAGCAGCACCTCGGCGACGACCGCGTCCGCGCCGTCGCGATGGATACGACCGATGGCCTCTCCCGCGGGACCGAGGTGATCGATACCGGTTCGCCGATCACGGTGCCCGTCGGCGAGGTGACGCTCGGGCGGATCTTCAACCTGCTCGGCGAGCCGATCGACCTCGGCGACGACCTCCCCGAGGGTACGGAGCGGTGGCCGATCCACCGCGACGCGCCGGCGATCGAGGCGCTGACGCCGACGACCGAGATGTTCGAGACCGGGATCAAGGTCATCGACCTGCTCGCCCCGTACGCGAAGGGCGGCAAGGTCGGCCTGTTCGGCGGCGCCGGCGTCGGCAAGACCGTGATCATCCAGGAGCTGATCAACAACCTCGCGCAGGAGCACGGCGGCCTGTCGGCTTTCTGCGGCGTCGGCGAGCGCTCGCGTGAGGGCAACGACCTGTGGCTCGAGATGAAGGAGTCGGGCGTCATCGACAAGACGATGCTCGTGTTCGGGCAGATGAACGAGCCGCCGGGCGCGCGGATGCGCGTCGCGCTCACCGGCCTGACGATGGCGGAGTACTTCCGCGACCACGAGGGTCAGGACGTGCTGCTGTTCATCGACAACATCTTCCGCTTCGTGCAGGCCGGCTCGGAGGTGTCCGCGCTGCTCGGCCGGATGCCCTCCCAGGTCGGCTACCAGCCGACGCTGGCGTCCGAGATGGGCCAGCTCCAGGAGCGGATCACCTCGACTCGAAACGGCTCGGTCACCTCGATCCAGGCGATCTACGTGCCGGCCGACGACCTCACCGACCCGGCGCCGGCATCGGCGTTTGCGCACCTGAACGCGACCACGACGCTGTCGCGGTCGATCGCGGAGAAGGGGATCTACCCGGCGGTCGATCCGCTCGACTCGACCTCCACGATCCTCAAGGCGGAGATCCTCGGCGAGGAGCACTTCACGGTCGCCAACCGGGTCAAGGAGGTGCTGCAGCGCTACCGCGAGCTCCAGGACATCATCGCGATCCTGGGGATCGACGAGCTGTCCGACGAGGACAAGGTGACCGTCAACCGGGCGCGCAAGCTCGAGCGCTTCCTGTCGCAGCCGTTCCACGTCGCCGAGCAGTTCACCGGCGTCGACGGCGTGTTCGTCCCGATCGCGGAGTCGATCCGCGGCTTCAAGGAGATCCTCGAGGGCAAGCACGACGATCTCCCCGAGCGTGCGTTCTTCATGAAGGGCACGATCGATCAGGTCGTCGAGGACGCGAAGAAGCAGGGCTAGGGCTGTGCCGCACACCAAGTTCCCGGTCGAGCTGCTGACCCCGGAGGGGAAGGTGCTCGACGAAGAGGTCGAGATGGTGTCGACGCGCACGACGGTCGGCCAGATCGGCGTGCTCGCGAACATGTCTCCCGTGTTGGCGATGCTCGAGCCGACCGAGCTGCGGATCTACCGCAGCGAGCAGGAGATCGAGCGCTACGCCCAGTCCGAGGGCTACATGCAGGTCGCGAACAACCGCGTCCTGCTGCTCGTCGGCGAGGTGCACAAGCCCGAGGATCTCGATGTCTCGCAGCTGCGCGACCGGCTCTCGGAGGCCGAGCGTGAACTCGACTCGGCCGGCGACGACACCGAGAAGCAACGCCAGGCCCAGCGCGACAAAGCTCGCTGGGAGGCGTTCATCCGGGTCGCCGAGGGTACTTAGCCTCACGTCAGGTCGAGGTCGTACCCTAGGCCGCTGATGCTTGACGAACGTGTGCTCGCCGAGCGCCTGATCTCGTACGACACGTCCCGCCCCGAGGAGCTGGTGGCGGCCGCAGGATTCGTGCAGGGATGGCTCGAATCCCGCGATATCGAGGTGCAGACGCACGACCACAACGGGCTGCCCGTGCTCGTGGCGGAGTCCGGCGCGCCGGCGGCTGACGCGCCCTGCGTCGATGTTCCATGGGCACCTCGACGTCGTGCCCGGGCGCGAGCATCAGTTCGACCCGCAAGTCAACGGCGACCGGCTGATCGGCCGCGGCGCGTACGACATGAAGGGTGGCCTCGCGGCGATGATGTGCGCGCTCAAGGATCTGGAGCGCCAAGACCGGGTCCGGGTCCGGTTCATCTGCGTGCCCGACGAGGAGTCCGAGGAGACCGACGACCGCGCGACCGATGCGATCGTCAGGCGCGGTCTCGGCGGCGACTTCGCGATCACCGGGGAGCCGACCGACATGCACATCGGTGTCGAGGCGAAGGGCGTGCTGGTGATGCGGATCGTGGTCCACGGCCTGGCGGCGCACTCATCCACTCCGTGGCTCGGCGACAACGCCGTGCTGAAGGCGGTCGATGTGTTCCGGGCGATCGAGTCGCTGCCGTTCGCGCGCGAGTCCTCGGAGATGTTCGCGAGGCCGTCGATCAACCTTGGGCGGATCGCCGGCGGCGACGCGCTGAACAAGGTGCCGGACGAGTGCACGATGGCCGTCGACGTGCGCTTCCTGCCCGGTCAGGATCCCGGCGAGATCCTCGAGCAGGTGCGGGCAATCCCTGCGATCGAGGTCACACGGACGTTCATCTGGCCGCCCGTCACCGTGTCGCGGACCAACCCGTACGTGAAAGGACTGCGCGACGCGGTCGCGCGCTCGATGCTCGACACCGAGGTGATGAGCGTGGGCCGTGACGGGGCGTCCGACGCGGCGTCTTTCATCCAGGCCGGAATCCCGGCGGTCGAGTTCGGCCCGATCGGCGCCGGGCACCACGGCCCCGAGGAGTGGGTTTCGGTCGCGTCGCTCGCCCGCTACCGCCGCGCCCTCGGAGACTTCGTCAAGGCGGTCCCAATGTGGTTGGAGGGTCCGCCCACACGCAAGCCGATGGAGCCGCTCAAGGCGATCGAGGGGGGAGCGGCGTGATCGGCCAGGACCCGCGCCGGAACCCTGTGGCGGTTCGCCGCCGCGGCTGCGATCGTGATCGCGTTCGCCGCCGTCACCACGGCCGTGGCCGGGCTGCTGAAGGTCAAGGACATCGTCAACGACCTCAACCTGACACCCGCGCTCAAGCACGCGGACGTCCAGCTTCCTGCGCCGGGAGCGCCGCAGACGCTGCTGCTGATCGGGTCAGACCACCGCGCGGGCGAGTCGTACAGGTCTTCGAACACCGACACGATGATGCTCGTCCGGATCGACGACAGCTCCTCGACGATCAACCTGCTGTCGGTCCCGCGTGACCTGAAGGTGCAGTTGCCGAGCGGGACCGGCAAGCTCAACGCCGCGTACTCCGAGGGCGGCCCGAACCTGTTGATCCACATCCTCAAGACGCAGGTGTTCCCGGGCCTGGAGGTCAACCACATCCTCGACGTCAACTTCGGCGGCTTCTCCGACCTCGTCAACGCGATCGGCTGCGTCTACACCGACGTCGACCACCGGTACTACAACAACACGGCGCTGACGGACTACTCGAGCATCGATATCCAGCCCGGCTACCAGAAGCTGTGCGGCACCCAGGCGCTCGAGTTCGTTCGCTTCCGCCACACCGACTCCGACATCGTGCGCAACGCGCGCCAGCAGGACTTCATCCGCTGGGCAAAGGATCAGTTCAGCGTCGGGCAACTGCTGAATCAGGAACAAACGCTGCTGCACATCTTCGGCCAGCACGTCCAGACCGACCACATCCTTCACACGACCGACGGCCTGATCAACCTGTTCGACCTCGTGATCAACGCGGACGGCCACTCGCTTAAACAGATCCCGTTTCCGGCCCAATTCAGCGTCTGCACTGCCGGAGGCCAGACGCCCTGCTACGTGACCGCCGATCCGGGCGCGATGGAGGCCGCGTACCGGGCGTTCATGACGCCGACCCAGCCAGCGGCGACCACAGCCACTAAACCAGGCGCCAAGCACAAATCGAGCAAGACCCCGACCGCGGGCCTGAGCGCCGACGTCACGGACGCCCGCAACCAAGCGCTGTCGCTAGGAAACCTGGGGTTCCCGGTCTACTACCCGAAGCTCGTCCCCGGCGCGACCGGCACCTGGCAGCCGGTGTACTGCTCGTCGGTCTCCGGGAACTGCGACGACGGCTCCGAGCCGGCGGCCGAGTACGCCAACTCATATCCACGCCGCTACCGGATCCACGCCGTAGGCGGCGGCCTCTATCCCGCGTACCGGATCACGGTCGCACTCAACTCGGCGCTCGGCGAGTACTACGGGATCCAGGGGACCACCTGGACCCATCCGCCGATCTTCAATGGCAAATCGTCGACGGCGTACGTAAACGGCAAGCAGCTGCAGGAGTTCTACAACGGGGCTCATGTCAGCCTTGTCGCCTGGCGCACGCGCGGAGCCGTTTACTGGGTGTCGAACACCCTCGCCGACGCGATTGGCAACAAGCAGCTGGTCGGGATCGCTGCCTCGCTCACGCGGGCGCCCTAGGGCTAGACGTCGCTACCCTCCCGCGCTCGATGAATTCGCAACGCGAACCGATCGCCGTCATCGGCACCGGCTACGTCGGGCTCGTGACCGCGGCTGGATTCGCCGAATTCGGGTCTGACGTCTGGTGCGTCGACATCGATCCCGACAAGATCGCGCGGCTACGCAACGGCGAGATCCCGATCTACGAGCCTGGGCTCGCCGAGTCGATCGCGCGCAACCGCGAACGGCTGCACTTCGACACCGAGCTCGCGCCGGCGCTCGAGCACGCGCGGTTGCTGTTCGTCGCTGTCGGCACGCCGCCGACGTACTCGGGCGATGCCGACCTGTCCGCCGTCAACGCCGTCGTCAGCTCGATGCCAGCGTCGGACAGCCACGCGCTGGTGATGAAGTCAACGGTCCCGGTCGGGACCGGCGCGACGATCAAGCGGATGTTCGTGGAGCAGGGCAAGCCAGGGTTCGCCTACGTCTCGTGCCCCGAGTTCCTGAAGGAGGGCTCGGCGCTCGAGGATTTCCTCGCGCCCGATCGAGTCGTCGTCGGCGATGATGGCGACTGGGCCGGCGACGCCGTGGTCGAGTTGTACGCGCCGCTGCACGCGCCGCTCGTGCGCACCGACATCTACAGCGCCGAGATGATCAAGCTCGCGGCGAACGCGTTCCTGGCGACCAAGATCAGCTTCATCAACGAGATCGCGAACGTCTCGGAGCTGACCGGCGCCGACGTCTTGGAGGTCGCGCGCGGGATCGGGCTCGACGAGCGGATCGGTCCACACTTCTTGAAGCCAGGCATTGGATTCGGCGGCTCGTGCTTTCCCAAGGATGTTTCAGCGCTCAAGCAATTGGCCGGCAATTCCGGCTACCACTTCCAGCTGCTGACGGCGGTGATCGAGGTCAACGAGCTGCAGAAGCGGAGGGTGATCGCGAAGCTGCAGAAGCACCTCGGGTCGCTCGTCGGCAAAAAGGTGGCGCTGCTCGGGCTGGCATTCAAGGCCGACACCGACGACATGCGCGAGGCGTCCTCGCTGGTGCTGTCGGCGCGGCTGCAGGCGGACGGGGCTGCCGTCCGCGCGTACGACCCGGTGGCAGAAGCGCAGGCACGCCAACTGATGATCGGCGTCGAGTTCGCCGACTCCGCGCTGGACGCGGTCGACGGCGCCGATGCCGCGGTGCTCGTGACCGAGTGGCCCGAGTTCCGCGAGCTCGACTTCGCCGACGTCGCCCTGCGGATGCGCGGCAACGTGATCGTCGACGGCCGCAATTACCTGGACCGAACGGCTGTCGCTGAGGCGGGTCTGATCTACACGGGGATCGGGAGGTAGGTGTCTTGCAGGCGCTGATCCTCGCGGGCGGAGAGGGGACGAGGCTCCGCCCGCTGACGGCGACGACCCCCAAACCGGTGATCCCGCTGGCCGGCCAGCCGTTCATCTCGTACATGCTCGAGTGGCTGCGGGGCCACGGTGTCGACGACGTGGTGCTCGCATGCGGGTTCATGGCGGACGGCGTCCGCGCGGTGCTCGGCGACGGCGCTGCCTTCGGCGTGCGGCTGCGGTACATCGAGGAGCCCGAGCCGCTCGGCACCGGCGGGGCACTGAAGTTCGCCGAGGCACTGCTCGACGAGCGGTTCCTGATGCTCAACGGCGACGTGCTCACGGATATCGACCTGACGTCGCTGGTCGAACAGCACGTGCAAACGGAAGCGACGGCGACGCTCGCGCTGTACCCGGTTGACGACCCGTCGGCATACGGGCTCGTCCGGCGGAACGACGACCGCTCGGTGCGCGGGTTCCTCGAAAAGCCGAGCCCCGACCAGATCGACACCAACCTGATCAACGCGGGCGCATATGTGCTCGAGCGACGCGTGCTGGACTCGATGCCGCCGGCCGGCACCAACGTGTCGATCGAGCGCGACGTATTTCCGGCGCTTGTCGGTCACGGGCTGTACGGCTATGAGGCCGGCGGGTACTGGCTCGACATCGGAACCCCCGACCGCTATCTGCAGGGGACATTCGACATCCTCGATGGCTCGGTGCAGACCGAGATCGGCCGCGATATTGCCGCCGCGGGAGGCGTCCTGTCAGACGGTGCATCCGTCGATGGCGAGGTGGTTCCGCCCGCGCTGATCGGCGCAGGCGCGGCCGTCGCCGGCGGCGCGACGGTCGGACCCTACGCGGTAGTCGACATCGGCGCGGCCGTAGCCGAGGGCGCGGCCGTCACCCGTGCGGCGGTCCTCAGCGGAGCGCGCGTCGGCGAGCAGAGCACCGTCACCGGGTCGATCGTCGGGCCGGACGTACAGATCGGTCGCGGGTGCACCATCGCGGACGAGGCGGTCATCGGCGCAGGCGCGCGGATCGCGGCTGGACACGCTGTCGGGGCCGGCGCGCGTATCGTCCCCGGTCACGTGCTCGGTGAAGAGGCGATCAAATCGTGAGCGTGGCGACGGACCTCGGCCGTGACGCGGTCGCGGCGGTCGACCCCGGCGGGATGCTCGCCGACATCCTCAACCTTCCCGACCAGCTACGCGACGCGCTGTGGCGGGTCGAGTCGGCGGAGCTCGAGCCTCACGACAGTCCCGGGGGGCTGGTCGTGGCCGGGATGGGCGGTTCGGCGATCGGCGGCCTGCTCGCGCGGGCGGCACTTGGCGATCGTGCTTCGCGGCCTATTGTGCTCGCCCGCGGTTATGAGCTGCCCGCGTGGACGATGCCCGATACCACCGTTTTGTGCGCGAGCTATTCGGGCGAGACCGAGGAGACACTCGCCGTCTACGAAGCTGCTGGCGCGCTCGGTGCGACCCGGATCGTCGCCACGACCGGAGGGGCGCTGGCACAGGCCGCGGCGGCGGACCATGTCCCGATCGTTCCGATCCCAGGTGGGTTCCAGCCCCGTGCGGCGGTCGCGTATAGCCTCGTGATCGCACTCGAGGCGGCGGCGCTCTGCGGCGCCGGCGAGTGGCTCCACGCCGAGATCGACGTCGCCGCTGCGCACGCCGAGAGGCTGGTCACCGAGTGGGGCCCGGACGGTGCTGACGATTGCCTTGCAAAGGAGCTCGCGCGCGGTCTCCACGGCACCATCGTCCAGATCGCGGGTGCCGGCCTCACCGCACCGATCGCGTACCGCTGGAAGACCCAGTTCAACGAGAACACCAAGCTCCCCGCGTTCGCGGGCGAGTTGCCGGAGATCGACCACAACGAGCTCGCTGGCTGGCAGGGGGGCGCGGCGCTCGGGCGATTCAGCGCGGTGTTCCTCGACGACTCCGATCTTCATCCTCGGATCCGGCAGCGGGTCGAGCTGACGCGCGGTCTGATCGCGCGGAGCGCCGCGGCCACCTACCGGGTCGAGACAGTCGGCGAGACGGCCACCGAACGGCTGATCTCGCTGGTGCTGCTGGGCGACTTGGTCTCGCTGTACGTCGCGGTGCTGCAAGGGGTCGACCCGACTCCGGTCGAGGTCATGGACCACTTGAAGGAGACACTGAGGGGCGGCTAACGCAGCGCGATCCCGCGCTGCTCGTACAGGCGCCGGTCCGCGGCGTCGATCAGCTCGTCGAACGAGTCGCCGTCTTCCGGGAAGCTGGCGGTCCCGATCGTGAGGTCCCAATCAGACCGGAGGCCGATGGTCTCACGCCGGGCCTCGACCTCATCGTGGATTCGCCGGATCACGGGTTCGGCGCCGTCGCTCTGCTCGACCAGCAGCACGCCGAGCTCATCGCCGCCCAGCCGGCCGACGACGTCGTGGGCGCGGGCCGACTCCCGGAGCACGCTGGCTGCCTGGCGCAGCAGCTCATCGCCGGCGAGGTGCCCCTCGGTGTCGTTGACCGTCTTCAGGCCGCGGATGTCGACGAACGCGATCGCGAAGCGCTCGTCGTGACGCCGGGCGCGATCGAGTTCGCGCTCCACCGCGTCGGTGAAGCCGCGCCGGTTGAGCGCGCCGGTGAGCGGGTCGGTTAGCGCCACCGCGCTGACCTCTTCGATCTCGCCGGCGCGCCGGCGCGCCAGGAGCCCCGACCAGAGCGCAGCGAGCGCGGACAACACGGCGAGCAGCACGGCGGCCACAAGCGCAATCACCAGCGGCGTCGGGATGCTCGAGACAAACCGGTCGATCACGCTCGGCTGCGACGGGGCCGTGTGCTGCGACACCGTGCGGTGCAGCCGGCGCGCGGCGGCGTGGCGGCGCTTGCCGCCGCTCGCGCCGCCGCGGCGTCGTGCTCGGGCGGGAGTCCCCGATGTTCCCGCCCGGCCGGCCGGAGCCGAGACAGTGCGTCCGGCCGCCGATCCGGTTGCCGCTCTGTGGCGGACAGCCGACGAGCGCCTGTGATGAGCACGGGACGAGTAGTGGCCGATTGCGCTCGCTGTGGTCGCCAGAGCGATGGCCCGCCGATGATGACCGCTTGGGCTTCGGGGGGGGCGTCGTCACCGCGTGGGTGGGCGGCGGGGCAGTCGGTGCCGGCGCCGTCGTGGTCGTTGAACACGATCCCTGGCGGCTGAGCCGGCGCGGGGCTGCTCGTCGTCCCGCCAATGCAGCTCCCCGTGCACTGTCCACCGGCGTTGAGCGGTCCCAACCCTCCGCTGCCCGAGGAAGCGTGCGGGCTCAGTCCCGCGCTCGGGCCCGAGGCGGCGACGGCGAGGCCGGTACCGGCCGCTCCCGAGCACGAGACTCGAACATGCGAACGCGAGCGCGGCGGCCGTACGCCGCCGGCGCGCGATGGGGCTCTGTGGACGTGTGGGACGGGCTTCCATGCGCGTGACCGGCTTCACTGAGGTTTGATCGCATGCTAGGGGTGAAAGTCAGGCGGAATCCGAGAGCGTGGACAAGTGTTGTATTCAAACCTTGACACGATCGTGGTAATGTTTGCCGACGATGCAGGCGCTGACGATTCATGAGGCCGCCGAGACCACTGGCTGGTCGGCGCGGATGCTCCGCTACGTCGAGCGCGCCGGACTGGTTGCGCCGCCCCGCTCGGTCTCCGGCTACCGCCTTTACGGGCCCGCTGAGCTGCAGCGTCTGCGGACCCTGAAGGAACTGCTCGCGCGATTCGACGCCGGGCTGACCGACCTGGCTTTCGCGGCGAGGATGGCGAGCGATCCGGAGCTGCGTGAGGCGGTACAGGAGTGGCTCGAGTCGCAGCCGAGCCGGCCACAGCACGTCACCGCCGCCGAGTGGCTGCGGTTTGAACAGGAAAAGCACGAGCGGCTGCTGCGGGCAGCCTGAGGAGACCAGATGAGCACGACCGCTTCGAAGACGGACTACAAGGTCGCGGATCTCTCGCTCGCGGCATTCGGCCGCAAGGAGATCCGGCTGGCCGAGCACGAAATGCCCGGATTGATGGCAACCCGCCGCGAGTACGCCGACGCGCAGCCGCTGAAGGGGGCGCGGATCACCGGTTCGCTGCACATGACGATCCAGACCGCCGTGCTGATCGAGACGCTCGTGGCGCTCGGCGCCGAGGTCCGGTGGGCGTCGTGCAACATCTTCTCGACTCAGGACCACGCCGCCGCGGCGATCGTCGTCGGTCCCGAGGGCACGCCGGAGGATCCCCAGGGCGTGCCGGTATACGCGTGGAAGGGCGAAACGCTGGAGGAGTACTGGTGGTGCACCGAGCAGGCGCTCACCTGGGCGGACGATTACCAGGGTCCGAACATGATCCTCGACGATGGCGGCGACGCGACGCTGCTCGTGCACAAGGGCGCCGAGTTCGAGCGCGCCGGCGCGGTGCCCGATCCGGCGAGCGCGGACAACGACGAGTTCCGGATCATCCTCGAGCTGCTCACCCGCACGCTGAGCGAGGACCCGCAGCGCTGGACCAAGGTCGCCGAGGACGTCCGTGGCGTCACGGAGGAGACGACGACCGGCGTGCACCGCCTGTATCAATTCGCCGAGCAGGGGCAGCTGCTGTTCCCGGCAATCAACGTCAACGACGCGGTCACGAAGTCGAAGTTCGACAACAAGTACGGCTGCCGCCACTCGCTGATCGACGGGATCAACCGCGCGACCGACGTGCTGATCGGCGGCAAGGTCGCGGTCGTGTGCGGCTACGGCGACGTCGGCAAGGGCTGCGCCGAGTCGTTGCGCGGCCAGGGCGCGCGCGTGATCGTGACCGAGATCGACCCGATCTGCGCGCTGCAGGCGGCGATGGACGGCTACCAGGTGGCGACACTCGAGGACGTCGTCGGCTCCGCCGACATCTTCGTGACCTCGACCGGCAACCGCGACGTGATCACGGCCGAGCACATGGCTCAGATGAAGCACCAGGCGATCGTCGGCAACATCGGCCACTTCGACAACGAGATCGACATCGCCGGGCTGACGGCGACGCCGGGGATCGAGAAGGTAAACATCAAGCCGCAGGTCGACGAGTGGCGCTTCTCCGACGGCCATTCGATCCTCGTGCTGTCCGAGGGCCGGCTGCTGAACCTCGGCAACGCGACTGGTCACCCCAGCTTCGTGATGTCGAACTCGTTCACCAACCAGGTGATCGCGCAGATCGAGCTGTTCGGCCACAACGAGATCTACGAGCGGCGCGTCTACACGCTCCCCAAGCACCTTGACGAGAAGGTCGCGCGGCTCCATCTCGACGCGCTCGGCGCGAAGCTGACCGAGCTGACGCCTGCGCAGGCCGCGTACCTCGGCGTCCCTGCCGAGGGGCCGTACAAGCCCGACCACTACCGGTACTGATACGCCCACACCGCCGCACGATGTAGCCGATCTGGGCCTCGCCCCCGAAGGCGAGGCTCGGATCGCGTGGGCGGACCAGCAGATGCCGGTGCTCGCGCAGATCCGCGAGCGGTTCGACGTGGAGAAGCCGCTCGCCGGGATCCGCGTCGCCGCTTGCCTGCACGTCACGGCCGAGACGGCGAACCTGATCCGCACGCTGATCGCCGGCGGCGCGCAGGCCGCGCTTTGCTCGGCTAACCCGCTGTCCGCGCAGGACGATGTCGCGGCCGCGCTCGCGCTCGGACACGGCGTCGAGGTGCGCGCCAAGCACGGCGAGGACCTCGACGAGTACGCGGCACACGTGCGCGCGCTGGTCGACGGACTCCCACAGGTGACGCTCGACGACGGCGCCGACCTGCTCGCGACTGCCCACGCGATCGATGCGACCGCCGAGCTGATCGGCGGCTGCGAGGAGACGACCACGGGGCTCCTGCGGCTGCGTCGGCTCGAGGCCGACGGCAAGCTTGTCTGTCCGGTGATCGCGGTCAACGAGGCGCGCACCGAACGTGCCCTGAACGACCGACACGGAACCGGCCAGTCGGCACTCGACGGAATCGTCCGCGCGTCGAACGTGTTGCTAGCGGGTCACACGGTCGTCGTGCTCGGATACGGCTGGACCGGCCAGGGCATCGCCGAGCGGGCCCGCGGCGCCGGCGCCGCGGTGATCGTGTGCGAGGTCGAGCCGTTGCGGGCGCTGGAGGCGCGAATGTCCGGGTACCAGGTGATGACTGCGCTCGAGGCGGCGCCGCGAGGGGACGTGTTCGTGACCGTGACCGGGTCGCGCCGGATCCTGCGCTCCGAGCACTTCGAGCTGATGAAGGACGGGGCGCTACTCGCTAACGCCGGCCACTTCGACGTCGAGATCGACCTCGACGAGCTGAACTCGGTCGCGCGCGAGGTCCGGCAGGTGAGGCCGCTGGTCGAGCAGTACGAGCTGGCCGGCGGCCGGCGACTCAACCTGCTCGCGTCGGGGCGAGTGGTAAACCTCGCGGCTGGCGAGGGCCATCCCGCGGCGGTGATGGACGTCTCATTCGCGCTCCAGGCGCTGTGCGTCGAAGAGCTCGTCGTGCGGCGCGGCGAGCTCGCGTCCGGCGTCCACCCTGTCCCGGCGGAGATCGATCGGGAAGTCGGCAGGTTGAAGCTCGCCTCGTTGGGCGTCGCAATCGATCAGCCGACGCCAGAGCAAGCTGACTACAGACAGTCCTGGGCGTAGGATTCCAGCCGCATGGCAGCGGCGGCCGGCACAGCGCGGGGCGGGATCGATCTCGGCGGGACAAAGATCGAGGCGGTGGTCGTCGACTCGCGCAGCACGGTGCTCGGTGCGGCGCGGCGGCCGACGCCGACGACTGGCGGTCCTGGAGCCGTCACCGCCGAGCTCGTCACGACGCTGCGTGAGGCGGCAAGGCTCGCGGGTGTGAAGACCGCCGATCTCCGCGGCGTGGGGGTCGGGGCGCCAGGCAACGTCGACCCGGAGACCGGCGCGGTGTCGACGGCGCTGAACCTGCCCGATTGGTCCGCGAGCTATCCGCTGGGCGCGGAGCTCTCGCGGCGTCTGCGGATGCCGGTGTTCGTCGGCAACGACGTCCAGGTCGCCACCGACGGCGAGTTCAGGCTCGGCGCGGGCAAGCCGTACAAGTCCGTGCTCGGCGTGTTTTGGGGCACCGGGGTGGGCGGCGGAATCGTGCTTGACGGCAAGGGGTGGCTTGGGCCGCGGCGGCGCCGGCGAGATCGGGCATACGGTCGTCAAGCTCGACGGCCGCCGGTGTCCATGCGGCCGGCGCGGTTGCCTCGAGGCGTACGCCGGCCGCGCCGCAATGGAAGCGCGGGCCCGCAAGCTGAAGGACAAGGGCACCAAGACCGTCCTGTTCAAGTTGATGCGCAAGCACGATCGTCCACGATTGACCAGCGCGATCTGGGAGGCCGCGGTCGGCAAGGGGGACAAGCTCGCGATCAAGCTGATCGATGAGGCGGTACACGCGCTCGGTGCCGGAATCGCCTCGGCCGTCAACCTTCTCGACGTCGAGGCGGTCGTGATCGGCGGCGGTCTCGGGCTGCGGTTCGGCGAGTCCTACGTGGCCCGGATCGCCGAGGAGATGGCGCCGCACGTATACGTGAGCGTGCCGGATGTGCAGCTGGCGTCGCTCGGGGACCAAGGCGGCGCGATCGGGGCGGCGCTGCTTGCCCAGGCGGCGCGTCGAACGGGCGGCAGCGCTTGAGAGCTACTGGCGGCGCTCCACCGCTGACTCTGGCAGGATAAGCCCGCCATTGCGGCAAGGGAGACGTCGGGGTTAAGGAGAGAGCGATCGCGGGTCCAGATCATGGGGTGCTGGCGCAAATGGAGAATCCGGACGATTCGACGGTTGCGCCGGCTGGACCACCGCCGCCTGATGTCAGCCTGATCGCGAGGTTGGCCGCGCTCGTCGCGCTCGCCGTCGCGATCGTCGTCGTCGTGCTGCTGCTGTTCGGCGGCGGGCCGGCCTACACGGTCAAGATCGACTTCCAGGATGCGAGCGGGCTGGTCACCGGCGACCTCGTGCTGATCGGACCGGCAAACGTCGGCTCGGTGCAGTCGATCGGGCTGGCACCTAACGGCGCGGCGCGGATCGTGATCGGGGTCAACTCCGATGCCGCCCCGCTGCACCAGGGCACGATCGCGCGGATCTACGAGAACTCGCTGTCCGGGATCGCAAACAAGTACGTGACGCTGTCGCCGGGTCCGCAGAGCGCACCGTCGATTGGCTCGGGCGGAACGATTCCCGAGCAGGACAGCTACTCCGACGTCAGCCTCGACCAGGTGTTCGATGCGCTCAACCCGGCCACCCGTAACGGGTTGCGCGGGTTCATTCGCGGCGAGGCGGCGAGCATTCAGGGCAAGGCACAGCAGGGGAATCAAACGCTCAAATACCTCGCCCCGGCGCTCTCGTCGACGAGTAACGTGACCGCCGAGCTGACCCGCTCAGAGCCGACGTTCGACGGTCTGCTCGTGCAGGGCGCCCAGACGATGCAGCAGCTCGCCGCGCGCACGTCCGAATTGACGCAGCTGGTGTCCAACGGGAGCGCGGCGACCGGAGCGATCGCGAGCCAGAGCACGGCGCTCGAGCGGGCGCTGGCGCTGCTTCCGGGGGCGCTCAACCACTCGACGAGCACGTTCGCCGGTCTGCGGACAACGCTCGACGCGCTCGATCCGCTGGTGCGTGAGTCGATCCCACAGGATCGCCGGCTCGAGCCATTTGCCCGCGCGCTGAAGGTCTTCTCGCGCGCATCGATCCCGGTACTTGCGCAGCTGAGCGGGCTGCTCAAGGCGCCGCCCGGGGTCGGTGACCTGACGACGCTGCTGCGCGACACGCCGTCGCTGGCGAGGACCGCGATCCCCGCATTCCCGCGGATGATCGCCCAGATGAACTACTCGCAGCCGCAGGTCGACTACTTCCGCGAGTACACGCCCGACGTCGTCGCGGCGCTGACGAACCTCGGTCAGCTCGGCGCTTATTACGACGCGAACGGTCACTACGCGCGGACGCAGCCCGTGTTCAACGCGTTCACGGTCAACTCGGCCAATCAGCTCGCACCGATTCCGGCGTTCGACACCCGCGCCACCGGCCTGCACATCGTCAAAGCTCGCTGCCCGGGCGGCGCCGTCCAGCCGACCGCGGACGGATCGGCTCCGTGGGTTGTGCCCGGCTGCGATCCGAGCGCCACCCCACCGGGGCCATGAGACGACTCGGCGCGATAGCGGTGTTGGTGATCGCTGCCGCGATCTTGTTCGGGCCTTGGCGCGTTCACGAGCGCCTCGAGCGGCGCGCCCAAGGTGTACCTGGTTCGGGCGATCTTCGACAACGCCGCGTTCGCCGTCTCCGGCGAGGACGTCCGGATCTCGGGGGCACCCGTGGGGTCGATCGACTCGCTATCGGTCGCCACCGGGGCGAACGGCGCGAAGCTCGCGGCCGTGGTGATCGAGATCGACAACTCGGCATTCACGCCGTTCCACGCGAATGCGACATGCGCGATCCGCCCGCAGTCACTGATCGGCGAGAAGTACGTCGATTGCGAGCCCGGCACGGCGAGTGCGCCGGCACTGAGGCAGCTCCGGAGCGGGCCCGGTGCCGGTCAGTACTACCTGCCGGTCACGCAGACGAGCTCACCGGTCGACTCCGACATCGCGCAGAACATCTACCAAGAGCCGATCCGCGAGCGGTTCGCGCTGATCCTCGACGAGCTCGGCACTGGCCTCGCCGCGCGCGGGTCTGATCTGAACGCGGTCATCCACCGCGCCAACCCGGCGCTCGGCGAGACCGACAAGGTGGTTCAGATCCTCGCCCGCCAGAACCGGCAACTCGCCCAGCTCGCGTCGGATTCCTCCGCGGTGCTGACGCCGCTGGCGAAGGTCCGCAACGCGATCAGCGACTTCGTGATCCAGGCGAACACGACCTCGGTCGCCGCGGCGGCGCGGGCGACCGACGAGGCACGCTCGATCCAGCTGTTCCCGCCGTTCCTGCGCGCGCTGCGGCCGTTGATGGTCTCGCTAGGCAGGCTCGCGCACCAGGGCACGCCCGTGATGACCTCGCTCGGACAGAGCGCGTCCGCGCTCGGCCGCGAGTTCGAGAACCTGACGCCGTTCGCGCGTGCGGCCCGTCCGGCGCTGATCGCGCTCGGCAAGTCCTCGGCGCAGTCGACGCCGCTGCTCGAGGCGACGCTGCCGCTCGCCCAGCGGCTGCGGCGGCTCGGCGTGCAGGCGAACCCGGCGGCCACGTCGCTGCAACAGCTGCTCGACAGCCTCAACACGACCGGCGCGATCGAGCAGCTGATGAGCGTGCTGTTCTACGGCACGAGCGCGGGCAACGGGTTCGACAGCTCAGGGCACTATGTGCGCGCCGAGCCGCTCGTCGGCGGCTGCACCTCGTACGTGAAGACGCCGACCGCGGGGTGCTCGGCGAACTTCACCAACGGACGCGGAGGCGCCGCGGCGGTCGACGCGGCTGCGGCGTCAAACCCCGTGGCGGTGCAGGCGACGAAGGATGTCGCGACGCGGTCGACCGACGCCTTGAAGGGTCTGCTCGGCTACCTGATCGGCGGGAGCAAGTGAGGCGCAACGGTCGCGACCCGGGGATGCTGGGCAATCCGATCCTGATCGGCGCGCTGACCGTGCTCGTGACGTTTGCGGCGGTCACGCTGGCGTACCAGGCGGACAATGGGCTGCCGTTCGTTCCCAAGTACAACCTGCAAGTCCAGATCCCGAACGCCGAGGAGTTCACTCACGGCGGCGAGGTCCACATGGGCGGCGCGCTGATCGGTCTCGTCACCTCGGTGGACCCGGGCCGCAGCCACACCGGTCAGCCGATCGCCGTGTTGAACCTGTCGCTGGACAAGAAGGTGGAGCCACTACCGGTCAACTCCGTGTTCGACGTGCGGCTGAAGGGGTCGATCGGGCTCAAGTACCTGGACGTGTCTAGGGGGAACTCGCGGCAGACGTGGAAGAACGGGGCGACCGTGCCGCTCGGCCACACCACCGCCGAGGTCGACCTCGATCAGCTGCTGTCGATGTTCAACCCGCCGACCCGCAAGGGCGTGACCCAGGCGACGGTCGGCTTCAGTGACGCGCTCGCGAGCCGCGGCGCCGACATCAACAACGCGATCGGGGCGTTCCGCCCCCTGCTGACAGACCTCGGGCCGGTGGCCAGGAACCTCGCTTCATCGAAGACGGACTTCGGCGGATTCTTCCGCGGGCTCGAGCGGTTCTCGGCGGCGGTCGCGCCCGTGGCGGCGAGCGCAGGCGTCGCTGTACTCGAATCTCGACACGACGTTCAAGGCGATCGCGCCGGTCGCGGTGCCGTTCCTGCAGCAGTGGATCTCCGACACGCCGCCGACGTTCACGACCGTCGCCGCGGACAGCGCACACATTCAGTCATTCGTGAACGACGCGGCGGGACTGTTCGGGGAGCTGCGGCCCGGCTTCGCAACGCTGCCTTCCAGCGCGCCGGTGCTCGCCGATGCGTTCGCTGCGGGGACGCGCAACCTGCCGGGATCGACGGCGCTCGACCAGCGGACGGTGACGCTCGCGCGGACGCTGCGGAACTTCGGTAGCAGCGGAACGGTTCAAGCGGCGCTCGACCGGCTGACGCTGACGGCTCACAGCCTCCGCTCGCCGCTCGCGTTCTTGGCACCCATGCAGGTGTCATGCAACTACGTGACGCTGTTCCTGCGCAACATCTCAAGCACGCTCGCCGAGAACCTCGCGACGGGTACCGCACTTCGCTTCAACCTGGTGACGATCGATGACGTCCAGGGCGCGGAGAGCGTCGCGTCGCAGACGCCGTACAGGACGCCCGACACCAGCGCGGCGGACGAGCACGGCCCGATCCACGTCAACCCCTACCCGAACACCGACTCACCCGGCCAGACGCCCGAGTGCGCGGCCGGCAACGAGCCGTACTCGGGCACGGGCGCGCTGATCGGCAATCCACCGGGCAACGTCGGCCTGAAGACACAGACGACAACGAGGCCGAAGGGATGAGACGCCACCGGCCGCGAGTGTCGCGTTTCAGCGCCGGCGTGATCGGGATCGTCGTGATCTTCGTCGCCTGCTACCTGGTGTTCGGCGGGTCGCTTCCGTTCGGCTCTCCGCCGTTCGTGCTCAAGGCCGTGTTCACCTCGAACACCGAGCTGCACATCCCCTCGCCGGTGCGGATCGCGGGGGTCGACGTCGGCCAGGTGACTGGCGTCCAGTACATCGCGCACAGCCGCAACGCAGCCGTGATCACGATGGACATCGACCCCAACGGGCTGCCGATCCATGCGAACGCGACCGTTGCGATTCGCTCGCGGATCTTCCTCGAGGGCAACTTCTACGTTGACCTGAGCCCGGGTAGCCCGGGCGCTCCGGCGCTCGGCTCGGGCGCGACGCTGCCGGCGGCCAGCACCGCCGGTCCAGTGCAACTCGACCGCGTGCTCTCGGCTCTGAACACCGACGCGCGCGCGAATCTGCAGACGCTGCTGCAGGGAATCGGCGGCGCGCTGAACACCGTCCCGACCAGCGCCGCCGACGCGACTCAGGACCCGAGCGTCCGCGGGCTGACGGGCGGTCAGGCGTTGAACCGGTCGCTGAATTACTCGGTCGGCGCATTCCGGGCCTCGGCGATCGTCAACCAGGCCCTGCTGGGGATCCAGCCGCACGATCTCTCTAACGCGGTTACGGGAAACGAGCAGGTGTTCAAGGCGCTCGCCGCGAGCGGGCCGCAGCTGGGCAGCTTCGTGCACACGTTCAACGCGACGCTCGCAGCGCTGGCCGCGCGGCAGAGCGCGTTGGCGCGGACGATCGGGATCCTGCCGGCGCTGCTGCGTTCGACGGACGCCGCTGATACGCAGCTGGACCGTTCGTTCCCCCCAACTCGCGAATTCGCGAAGGCGATCCTTCCGGGAGTCGAACAGACCGACCAGACCGTCGGCGCCGCACTTCCGTGGCTCGCGCAGGCGACAGCGCTCGCCTCGCGGGCTGAGCTCGGCGGGCTGCTGTCCGATCTGACGCCGGCGGTGCAGAAGACCGCGACGACGATCGGCGCGACGAAGAACCTCGTCCACGGGCTCGACCTGTTCGCCCGCTGCTTTGAGCACAACATCAACGCTGTCGGGTACGAGACGATCTCCGACCCACCTGTCGGGACCGGGCTGCAGGTCTACCAGGAGCTGTTCCAGAGCGCCGTCGGAATCGCCGGGGCCTCGGGCAACTTCGATGGCAACGGTCGCTACGTTCGCTCCTCGGCAGGCGGAGGCAACATCCGCGCGCAGACGCCGAGTATCGGCAGCGCCGGCCCGTTCTACGGCAACTTCGTGCTCCAGCCGCTCGGCACGCGCCCCGCGTTCGCCGGCCACCCGCCGCCATTGGACCGCAGCATCGCGTGCTACCGGAACCCGCTCCCCAACCTCAACGACGTCGCCACGGGAGCAGCGCCGTGAAGCGGGCGATCAAGACTCACCGGCAGGATTTCATCGCGATGACCTTCCTGGCACTGGCGGCGATTGGCGTCGCCGCGTACATCCTCGCCCACCAGCCCGCGTTCACGCTCGGCCGCAGCTACTACACGGTCCGTGCCGCGTTCCAGAACGCCGCCGCCGTCACCGCCGGGCAGGGTCAATCGGTCGACATCGCCGGCGTGCAGGTCGGCGAGATCGGCGGCGTCCAGCTCCAGGGCGGGCGAGCGATCGTGACGATGAACATCTACAAGCAGTACGCGCCGATCTACAAGAACGCCTCGGTGCTGCTCCGTCCGCGGACGCCGCTGAAGGACATGTACCTGGCGCTCGACCCCGGGACGGCGGACGCCGGGCGGGTCCCGGCCGGCGGGATGCTCGGCGCCGCGAGCACCCAGCCGACGGTCGACCTCGACCAGATCCTCAATTCGCTCGACGCCGACACTCGCAACTATCTGTTGCTGCTGCTCGCCGGCGGCGGGCAGGCGTTCCGCGACCCGGGGAACGCAGGACCGATCCCGAGCGCGAAAGCGGTGGCGGACCTCACTGGTACGTTCAAACGGTTCGCGCCGCTGAACCGCGACACGCAGACGTTCACGAGCCTGCTGTCGCAGCGCAGCGCCGACATCCGTCGCGCGATCAACGGACTGCAGCAGGTGACCCGCGCGCTCGGTGGCGTCGACGGCAGGCTGACGTCGCTGATCAACTCCTCGAACACGAACTTCCAGGCGATCTCCTCGCAGGACGTCGCGCTCGAGAACGCACTCACGCTGCTGCCGGGGACGTTGCAGCAAACGAACACGACGCTGGGGAAGGTGAAGGGATTCGCGGCGTCGAGCGCGACCGCTTTGCATGGGTTGCTGCCGTTCGCGCATGCGCTCGCGCCGGCGCTCGAGGCCGCGCGCCCGCTGTTCCGCGACACGACGCCGGTGATCCGCAATCAGCTGCGCCCCTTCGCGATCGGTGTGCAGCCTGTGGCGCGGGTATTGAAGCCCGCATCCGCGTTGCTCGCGTCCTCGACGCCGAAGCTCGCCGACTCGGTCAAGGTGCTCAACGCGCTGCTCAACACGCTTGCCTACCAGCCGGGCTCCGGTCAGCACAGCTACCTGTTCTGGGGCTCGTGGCTGAGCCACATCGCCGACAGCCTCGTCAACTCGCAGGACGCTCACGGCCCGATCGTGCGCGGTGTGTTCATGGCGTCGTGCCCGAGCCTGGACCTGTTCGAGGTCGCGCTCGTCGCCTCCGATCCGGCGCTCGGCCCGCTCGTGGACCTGCTGAACGCGCCCGACCACGCGACGATCAACTCGTCGTTCTGCCCGAAGGCGTTGCCGTGAACAAGCAAGCCCCGAACACCGCCCGGATCCTCGCGATGGTCGCCTTCGCCGCCTCGTGCATCGGCCTGCTGCTGTTCCTGTGGATCTCGTTCGGTGGGACGATCCCGTTCGCGCCGCAGGGCTACCGGATCGTCACCGAGTTCAACCAGGCGGTCGAGCTCTCGCCCCAGTCGGACGTGCGGATCTCGGGCGTCAGCGTCGGCAAGGTGCAATCCGTCGATCTGGACGCGCGCACGGGACTCTCGCGCGCGGTGATCCAGATCGACAGTCAGTACGCGCCGCGCCCCGTCGGCACGCGGGCGATCCTGCGGGCGAAATCACTGCTCGGCGAGACATACGTGGAGCTGAGCCCAGGCACCGCAGTCCGGCCCGAAGATCCCCGATGGCGGCACGATCCCGCAGGCGCAGGTCGCGCCGACCGTGCAGCTCGACCAGATCCTCTCGACGTTCGACCCCGCGACCAGACACGCCTTCATGGTGTGGCAGCAGCAGGACGGGGTGGCGCTGACGAACCGCGGCGAGCAGTTCAACCAGGCGTTCGCCGAGCTGTATCCGTTCGCGACGAACGTCGACCGGGTGCTGGCCGTCCTCAACCGCGACGGCGCCGCGACGACCACGCTGCTGCGCGACGGCGGGCAGGTGTTCAGCGCGCTGGCGGCTTCGCCCTCCGCACTGCAGGGGTTCATCCGCAACTCGAACTCTGTGTTCGCGGCGACCGCCGCGCAGGACCAGGCGCTGCAGAACGCGATCCGCGCGTTCCCGGCGTTCACCGTCGCTACGCGGCAGACGATCGCGCGCGTAAACACGTTTGCGTCACTGACCAAGCCGCTGGTCGACGAGCTCCGCCCGGCGGCGCGGCAACTGTCGCCGGCGCTCGAGTACTCGGCGGTCGCGGCGCCCTCGCTCCGCGCGGTGCTGCAGGACGTCGGCCCACTGACGCGCGCCTCACGCGCGGGCGTGCCGGCGTTCGATCGGTTCCTGAACGCGAGCATCCCGTGGCTGGCGCGGCTGAAGCCGTATCTCGGCAATCTCGTGCCCGTGTTCGACTACATCAACACGTACCGGCGCGAGCTCGCGGCGTTCTTCGCGAACAGCGCCGCGACGACGCAGGCGGTCGCGCTGAACGCCGTGTCGACCAAGGCGCTCCACTACCTGCGGATCGCAAACCCGGTCAACCCGGAGGTGCTCGCCGTCTATCAGCACCGGCTCGAGAGCAACCGCGCGAACCCGTACATGGTGCCCGGCGGCTACAACTCAGCTCGCCAGCGGCCTACCGGTGTTCGGCAGCTACCTGTGCACGGCTAACCCTCAGCCAACCATCGGACCGGCAATTAGCGCTAGCCTTGCAGCGATTTTGCGAAGGACGTATTACACGGCGACGCCAGGAGGCCCGCCGTGCAAGGCGCAAGGCTCGCTGGGCGGCGCAACGACCGGGCAACTGCAAGCATTCCCGCACCTACAACCCCTGCCATGAGACTCGGCCGGCTCTGGCGCACGAACCACCAACAACAGAGGAGAGCAGATTGAGACGGTTCCTCATCATCGGCACGGCGATCGCCGTGCTGGCAGGCGCCGCCGTCGCGTATGCGGCGACGCTCAACAACTACACCGCGTCGGTGTCGGTCTCGCCGAGCGGGGTGGGTACGCCCGCTAAGGCCGTCGGCTTCACCGAGAAGCTCACCGCCGCGAACGCGACGTCCGGCAAGGTCGCCGCCGTGCTGGTCGACATCAAGACCACGATCTACGGGCTGGTCACGAACGCGAACAAGTTCCCGACGTGCACTTCGGCGAAGATCCTGACGGCGCCGAAGTTCGACGGAAACTGTCCGAAGGGCGCTGAGATCGCGACTGGCTCTGTCCACGCGTTCATCGGCGGACCGACGCTGTCCCAGTCCGGCGCGACGGCTTGCGACCCGGGCCTCGACGTGTGGAACGCCGGCGGCGGCAAGGCGTGGTACTTCTTCACGGCGAAGTCCGCGCAGCAGTGCGGCGGCCTGACGACTGGTCAGACGGCCCCGTATCCGGGCACGATGAAGGTCGTTGGCAAGAACCTCGTGCTCAACGTCCCACTGCCGCCTGACGTGTCGACCAAGGTCGCGAATCACACCGGCCTGTACGGCAGCCTGGTCAGCGAGTCGATCTCGCTCAAGAAGACGTCGTACAAGGGCAAGCCACTGATCGCGTCCGTCGCCTGCAAGGGCAGCAAGCGGCCGTACTCGGTCGCGTTCACGGCCGTTCCGGGCGCTGGCTCCGCTGGCGTCACACAGACGGTCACCGCCTCGGGGAAGTGCTGAGTAGCTAAGTAGTTGCGTCGAGCGGTTCGGGGTCGCCTGTCAGCTTTGGGCGATCTCGAACCGCTCCTCGCGCTGGGCCTCGCGCTCTGATTCGGCGAGCATCCGCACGAACAGCCACACGAGCGCGATCCCCATCACGATCGACTGCTCGAGCGCCATGATCAGACCGGCCAGGTTCTGATCCTGACCGGGCGTCAGGCCCCAGAAATGGACCCGCCCGCCCAGGTGCTCGTAGAACGGATAGAACGCGTTTGGCGCGAATGCGAGCGCGATCCCGAGGATCCCGACGAGCAGCTTCGTCGAGACCATGTACAGCACAGGCCCCATCCCGCCGAGGCGCATCCGGCTGCGGATCGGCGATAGCAGGTGCCACCAGTAGAGGCCGCCGGCGAGGCCGAAGCAGACGTGCTCGAGCACGTGGATGCCGGAGTGGTTGAGCGCGGCGTCGTACATCGCGGGGATGTGCCATAGCCACATGAAGCCGGCGTACAACAGGACGGCGGCAGCGGGGTGGGCGAGCACGCCGGCCTTCCGCTCGATCGTGTGGATCCTGCGCGTGACCGGCCGCAGCAGCGTCTTCGTAAATCCGAGGATCAGCAGGATCGGCGCGATGTCGAGCAGCAACACGTGCTGGACCATGTGGAAAAGCAACAGCTGCTCGCCGAGCTTGTCGACGGGAGAGACGAGCGCGACGAGGATCGTGATGAGCCCGCCGCCGAACAGCGTGAGGCGGCCGTAGCCCGGGGGGTGCGGTTCGCCCGGCTTTCGGGCCCGGCGCCAGGCTGTGAGGTACAGCATCCCGAGCGCCGCCACCACGATCAGCGCGCCGGGATCGAACGACCAGGCAATCTGAGGGGCGGGGCTGGACATCGAGTTGATCGACAAATTGTGTGCGTGGCATTAACGTGTGCCTCGCACGCACATCCATCCTTCCACAGGAGGTCGGCCGATGCGTATCGAGGTCAAGGGACGGAACCTGCCCGTCAGCGATGACCTGCGCGAGCACGTTGTCAAGCGCTTTCGCAAGGTCGCCCGGCAGGTGTCCGAGTTGGCCGAGCTGGAGGTCGAGGTTTTCGAGGAACGCAATCCGGCGATTGCAGATTCACAGGTCGCGGAGGCGACGCTGCACCTGAAGGGGGTGACGTTGCGAGCCCGCGACGCGTCGCGGGACATGATCCACTCGATCAACATGGTCAGCGACGAGCTGTCCGTGCAGGTCAAGCGCCACCGCGACAAGCGGCGCAAGCGGCGCGAGTCGCGTGCGATCGGTGGCACGGCGGTCCCCGGGGACATCTCGCCCGCGGCCTGCATCTCGCCCGCGGCCTGATCCCCGAAGTGGGCGTAGATCCAACCCCTCAGCGAGAGGATTTCCGCCCACTTTCGCGCGCGCTCAAGGCCGCTTCGCACCTAGGTCGATACGGGGGCATGCAAGCGATGGTGACTCGGCTACCCTAGACGCATGTCGTTCCTCGACCGCGCCCTTCGGATGGGCGAGGGCAAGAAGTTCAAGGCTTATGAGCAACGCGTCGCTCGGATCAATGAGTTCGAGGACGAGTTCGAGCACTACACCGACGGCGAGCTGAGAGAGGCCGCCGACGAGCTGCGCGAGCGCGCGCGTAACGGCGAATCGCTCGAGGAGCTGATGTTCGAGTGCTTCGGGCTCGTGCGCGAGGCCGGCAAGCGGTCGATGGGGATGCGCCACTTCGACGTGCAGCTGATCGGCGGAATGGTGCTCCACGACGGCGCGATCGCCGAGATGAAGACCGGCGAGGGCAAGACGCTGACGGCGACGCTCGCAGTGGTTTTGAACACTTTGGCCGGCCGGGGCGTACACGTCGTCACCGTCAACGACTACCTCGCCCGCCGCGACGCGATGTGGATGAAGCCGATCTACGACGCGCTCGGCGTGACCGTCGGCGTGCTGCAGAACATGCAGCCGTACGAGGAGAAGCGGCTCGCCTACGCGGCCGACGTCACGTACGGGACGAACTCCGAATTCGGGTTCGACTACTTGCGCGACAACATGGCCACGTCGCTGGAGGAGAAGGTCCAGCACGGCGGGCGGCCGAAGCCTGAGGAGGGGCAGTCGCCGTACCACACGTTCGCGATCGTCGACGAGGTCGACAACATCCTGATCGACGAGGCGCGGACGCCGCTGATCATTTCCGGCGCGCCCGAGCAGGCCGCCGATCTGTACGCGACGTTCGCACGGCTGGCGCCGCAGCTGAAGCCGGGCAAGATGCCCGAGGGCCTCGACCCGCGCTCCAAGAAGGAGTTCGTCGCGGATTTCGACTACGAGTTCGACGAGAAGCACAAGACCGTCGCGGTGACCGAGCAGGGCGTCGCGAAGGCCGAGCGGTTTCTCAACATCGACCACCTGTACCGCGCCGAGAACGGCCACCTGGTCAACCACCTGCACCAGGCGCTGAAGGCCGAGTCGCTGTTCAAGCGCGACGTCGACTACGCGGTGATCGACGACGAGGTCAAGATCATCGACGAGTTCACCGGCCGGATCCTCGAGGGGCGGCGCTGGTCCGAGGGGCTCCATCAGGCCGTCGAGGCAAAAGAGGGCGTGCGGGTCCAGGAAGAGAACCAGACGCTCGCGACGATCACGCTGCAGAACTACTTCCGGATGTACGACAAGCTCGCGGGGATGACCGGCACGGCGCTGACCGAGGCGACCGAGTTCATGAAGATCTACGAGCTGCCGGTCGTGCAGATCCCTACCAACCGGCCGATGATCCGCGGCGACCGCAACGACCAGGTCTACAAGACCAAGGACGGCAAGTGGTCGGCGGTGGTGAGGGAGATCGAGGCTCGGCACGAAGCCGGTCAGCCGGTACTTGTCGGCACGATTTCGGTCGAGGTCTCAGAGTTGCTGTCCGAGCAGTTGACGCGCAGGGGGATCAAGCACACGGTGCTGAACGCGAAGCCCGAGTTCGCCCAGCGCGAGGGTGAGACGATCGCCGAAGCGGGCGCGCCGGGCGCGGTCACGATCGCGACGAACATGGCTGGTCGCGGCGTCGACATCAAGCTCGGCGGCAACGAGGAGCACCTGACGCAGTTGGAGCTGGCGAAGCTCGGCCTGCAGCCGGGGATGCCCGATTACGACGAGCACTACGAGAAGGTGCTGCCGGAGATCCAGCGGCGGGTAGAAGGGCTACGGCAGGAGGTGCTCGACGCGGGCGGGCTGTTCATCATCGGCACCGAGCGCCACGAGTCTCGCCGGATCGACAACCAGCTCCGTGGCCGCTCCGGACGCCAGGGCGACCCCGGCGAATCCAGATTCTTCTTGAGCGCTCAGGACGACCTCGTGCGGCTGTTCGCCGGCGAGCGCATCTACAAGATCCTCGACCGGCTCGGGACGACCGACGACGAGGGCAACGAGGAGCCGATCGAGGCGGGGATGCTCTCCAAGCAGATCGAGAAGGCGCAGCGCAAGGTCGAGGAGCAGCACTTCCTGCAGCGCAAGCACACGCTCGAGTACGACGACGTGCTCAACCAGCAGCGCGACGTGATCTACAGCTATCGGGACGACGTGCTCGAGGGCCGCGACATGGGCGACGCCTCGCGCGAGGAAATCGTCCACGTGATCGAACGGCTCGTCGAGGAGTACACCGCCGGCGATTTCGTCGAGGACTGGGACATCGACGCGCTGCTCCGCCGCATCGAGGAGATCTTCCCGCCGAGCGCCGAGCTGCTCGAGATGGACCCGAATCAGGCCGACCGCGAGGAGCTCACGCTCCGCCTCTCCGAGGAGGCGATGGCGATCTACGACGAGCGCGAGGAGCAGTTCGGCGAGGAGCTGATGCGCTGGCTCGAGCGCGCGTTGTTGCTGCAGATCATCGACCAGCGCTGGCGCGAGCACCTGTACGACATGGACTACCTGCGCGAGGGCATCCATCTGCGCGGGTTCGCGCAGATCGAGCCGCTGGTCGCTTACAAGAACGAGGCCTACACGCTGTTCGGCGATCTGATGAACAGCATCTGGGCTGACTTCGCGCGGATGATCTTCCACATCGAGGTGACGATCGAGGGCCAGAACGGCGCGCCGCCCGAGCCCCCGCGGCGCGTGACCCCGGGTTCGAGCTCGGCGACGGGCGGCCGGAACGTGACCTACTCAGGCGGCACCGGGAGTGCGACGGGCGCGATGGCGATGGCTGCCGCCGCAGCGGACGCCGGCGCGGCTGGCGCCGCCGGCGCGGCGCCGTACGGCGAGGGCGAGGAACAGTCGATGTTCCCTCCGGCCGTCGAGCAGCGCCGCGTCGACGAGACCCAGCAGCTCGGGCGCAACGACCCGTGCTGGTGCGGCTCCGGCAAGAAATTTAAGAAGTGCCATGGCGCCTGACGGCGCATGGCACAGCTAGGCGCCTTCATGTGCCACGGCGCATAGCATTCGCGGTGTGAGCGATGCCCCGGATGTCCGCGTTTCCGACCTGGAGCGGGAGCGGGCCGTCGAGGAGATCCGCCAGCACTTCGCTGCGGGCCGTCTTGATGAGGACGAGCTCAACGAGCGAGTGAGCGCCGCGTACGCGGCGAAGACGACCGGCGAGCTCGCGGCGCTTGGTGCCGACCTGCCCGCGCTCCCGATCTCCGGTGGCCAGCAGCGGGCCGAGCTGGCCTCGCGACGCGCTGCGCTGCGCCGGCGGCTGATCCAGCAGAGCGGCGGCGGGATCGCTCTGCTCGCGCTCTGCACAGCGATCTGGCTGATCGACGGGGCGAATGGCCAGTTTTGGCCGGTCTGGGTGCTGATCGTCGTGCTGCTGCCGCTGTTACGAAACGGCTGGCGTCTGTACGGCCCGGCTCCCGAGCTCGATCGCGTCGAGCGCCACCTCGATCGGCGAGCGCGCCATGGCGAGCGGGACGAGGAGCGCCGCGGTCAACGAGCAGGGCGCCACCGCGGGCGCCGCTAGGATTGCCCTCCATGGCCTCCGGCCCCCCAGAGCCGCTATCCCAGCGCCTCGCGGCGATCCGCGAGCAGCTCAAGCTGCTCTCGGACTATCTTTGACCCCGCTTCGCTGTCCGAGCGCGTCGAGGCGCTCGAGCAGGAGATGGGGGCGCCCGGGTTCTGGGACAACCAGGACCACGCGGCCGACGTGTCGGCCGAGCACGCGCGCGTCAGCCGCCGGCTGAACACGTTCCGGGAGCTCGAGCGCGACGTCGCCGACCTCGAGCCGCTGGCCGAGCTCGCCGAGGAGGATCCGGAGATGGCCGCCGAGCTCGAGGAGCAGGTCGCATCCGTCCAGTCGCGACTCGACGAGCTCGAGGAGGCGCGGCTGTTCTCCGGTCCCTACGACGCGGGCGACGCGCTCGTGACGGTCAACGCCGGCGCCGGCGGCACCGATGCCCAGGACTGGGCCGAGATCGTGCTCCGGATGGAGATGCGGTGGGCCGAACGCCGGGGGTTCGAGGTCGAGTTGCTGGAGGCGTCGCCCGGCGAGGAGGCGGGGATCAAGTCCGCGACCTTCCGCGTCAAGGGCGAGAACGCATACGGGCTGTTCGCGAGCGAGAAGGGCGTCCACCGGCTCGTGCGGCTCTCGCCGTTCGACTCGGCCAACCGGCGCCACACGAGCTTCGCCGGGGTCGAGGTCTCGCCGTTCGTCGACGACGTCGACGAGGTCGAGATCGACGACGACGACCTGCAGATCGACACCTACCGAGCGAGCGGCGCCGGCGGCCAGCACGTCAACAAGACCGACTCGGCCGTGCGGATCACGCACAAGCCGACCGGGATCGTCGTCCAGTGCCAGAACGAGCGCTCGCAGTCCTCGAACAAGGCCGAGGCGATGGCGATGCTGCGCTCGAAGCTGCTCGAGCTCGAGGAGCGCAAGCGCCGCGAGGAGATCGCTCGTGAGCGGGGCGAGGCGCAGGACGTCAACTTCGGCTCGCAGATCCGCTCCTACGTCCTGCACCCGTACACGATGGTCAAGGACTCGCGCACCGACTACGAGATGGGCGACGCCAACCGCGTGCTCGACGGCGACCTCGACGGCTTCGCCCGCGCGTACCTGCTGAAGGTCGCGAAGGGGCCGTCCGCGTGAGCAGTGGTCCGCCCGAGCAGCCCACGGCGCCATACCTCGACGCCGTAGTCGCGTACGGCTTCCGCGGACCGACGCGGTTCCACGTCCCGGGTCACAAGGGCGGCGACGGCGCCGACCTCGGCCTGCGCCGTGCGCTCGGGGAGCGCGCGCTGCTGCTCGACATCCCGCAGGACATCGAGGGAGTCGACGTCGGGCCCTCGCCGACGCCGTACGAGCGGGCTGAGCTGCTGGCCGCGAAGGCCTACGGCGCCGGGCGAACCTGGTTTCTGACCAACGGCGCGACCCAGGGCAACCACGCGCTGTGCCTGGCGCTGGCGCCGCTCGGAGCGCCGGTGGTGATCCAGCGCAACAGCCACGCGAGCGTGATCGACGGGCTCGTGCTGAGCGGCGGCTCGGCGACCTTCGTGACGCCCGAGTACAACGACGAGCTGGGGATCGCGCTGTGCGTGACTCCGGCGGCGCTCGAGCGGGCGCTCGCGGCCTCGCCCGCAGGCGCGGGCCGCGTTCATCGTCTCGCCGACGTACTACGGGATGGCCGCGGACGTCGCCGGCTGCGTCGAGGTCGCGCACGCCGCCGGCGTGCCGCTGGTGGTCGACGCCGCGTGGGGCGCCCACTTCGGCTTTCACCCGCGGCTGCCCGATTCGCCGCTCGCACTCGGGGCCGACGCGGTGCTCTCATCGACGCACAAGATCGTCGGCAGCCTGACGCAGTCGGCGATGCTCCACGTTGCGGACAGCGACCTGATCGACGCCGACGCGATCGCGCGCGCGGTGCGGCTGGTCCGCTCAACGAGCCCCAGCTCGCTGCTGATGGCCTCGCTCGACGCGGCCCGCCGGCAGCTGGCTGTCCACGGCAACATGCTGCTCGACGGCACGATCGCAGCGTCGATCGAGACGGCCGGCGCGATCGATGCGATCCCCGGTTGCCACGTCGTCGCCGACACGCTCGTCGGCGCGCCCCGGTGTCGCGGGCTGGGACCCGCTGCGGATCGTCGTCGACGTCCGCGGTACCGGCTGCACCGGCTACGAGATCGCGGCGGCGCTACGCGCCTCGTACGACACCTTCACCGAGCTCGCCACGCACGCGACGCTCGTGTTCGTGCTCGGCATGGGACCCGACAACGAGCCGCTCGAGCGGCTCGCGCACGACCTCGCCGAGACGGTCAGGCAGATCGCGCGGCCGGGGAAGCTCGAGGCGATCCCACATGCGCTGGCGCCCTCGTCGGCGGACACGTCGGTGACCCCCCGCGACGCCTTCCTGGGAGCGAGCGAAGCGGTCCCGGTCGAGGAGGCGATCGGCCGGATCTCGACCGAGGCGATCGCCGGCTATCCGCCGGGCGTGCCCACGCTGCTGCCCGGCGAGCGCGTGACCGCCGAGGTGGTCGACATACCTGCGCCGGCTGACGGACGCCGGCGCCCGGCTACACGGAGCGGCGGATCCCGACGTTCACGACGCTCCGTGTGCTCGTCCAGGGCCCGGCCGGACAAGTGGCCGACCGGGACCTGGAGTCGCAAGCGCGGGTTAGACCTTGACGCGGTAGACCTGGCCGGTCAGCTCGCCGATATACAGCCAGCCGTTGCTGACGCCGAGGCCGACGACGGGCGCGACGAAGCCCGAGACCAGCGGCTTGTACGCGCCGCCCTTGACCGGCATCTGGAACACCTCGCCGGCCTTGCCGGTAGTGCCCAGGAAGGAGCTCATGTAGAGCGTCTTGCCGACGATCGCGAGTCCCATGATGTCCGTGTGCGGCTTGAACATCTTGAACGGCTTCGCGTAGCCCTTGCAGGCCTTGGTCGAGGTCCAGTTGCACCTCGGGAACCCGTAGTTGTCGCCCGGCTTGACGTTGAGCAAGAAGTCGGGCGGGTTCTTGGCGCCACTGTCCTGGCCGAGATCGGACACCAGCGGCGTGGACGAGCCCGGCGCGAACGCGAACTGCCACGGCTGCCGGATCCCGCTCGCGTACACCTTCAGATCGTGGCCGTTCGGCGTGATCGAAAGGATGTCGTACAGGTACGGCGACTTCGACGCCGGACCGTGATCATTGTTGTTGATCAGGCCGACGTCAACGCCCACGTACAGCCGGCCGTCGGGCCCGAAGGCGATCCCGTTGAAGCCCTGGAAGGTCTTCGGCGCGCGTGTACAGCACCTTGTGACCCGTGAACGAGGTGCCGTTCCATCCGCTCCACTTGAGCAGCTCGAACTTAGCGCCGGTACCGGTGATGTAGCCACCGCTGATGTACAGCGCGTTGCGCGTGCCAGGCGAGTCCGGCGACGAACTGCGGCGAGCCGGCCAGCGCGGTCGCGGCTCCGCCCTTGAGCACGTAGACGCCGCCGTTTGGCGGCGCGCTGCCGCATGGAGTTGCCTCCGTCGCCTTCAAACACGACGCCGCCGCCGAACGCGAACGAAGTCGGCGTCTTCAAGCCTGAGGCGACGAGCTGAACAGGGTTCGCCGTTAGCGGAGGTCGGCGGCGGCGGCCCGCCGGCAGCCTGCGCCACGGCGACGAATACCGCCGCGACAAGTGCGCCCGCGCTGGCGAGCATAGAAAGACGTTTGAGCACGAATGAACCTCCTCGGTCCGTTATCTGGTCTCAGAACCCCTCGAGACTCAACCCCTTATGGTTCCCTGACCGACGAGCGTACCAGGGCATCGGCGGTCAGGAGGTCGCACTTGCGCAAGTAGAGTGCGGCGAGCAATGGGCGCACAGGAGCTCGAAGATCTGGTCGAGCGGGCGCTCGCCGAGGACGTCGGCGATGGCGACGTGACGACGGCAGCCACCGTGCCGGAGAACGCCCGCGCGCGGGCGCTGATCACGCAGAAGGCGCCGGGCGTGATCTTCGGGCTCGACGTGGCCGAAGAGGTATTCAGGCAGCTCGATCCGGACACGTCGTTCGATCGACTCGTAGGCGAGGGCGTGTGGCGGGAGGAGGGCGGGCCGGTGCTGAGGGTGGAGGGTTCGGCGCGAGCGCTGCTGACCGCCGAGCGGACCGCGCTGAACTTTCTCGGGAGGCTGTCCGGGGTGGCGACGCTCAGCGCCCGCGCGGTGAAGTCGATCGAGGGCACGGGCGCGCGGGTCCTCGATACGCGCAAGACGACGCCGGGGCTGAGGGCTCTGGAAAAGGCGGCGGTGGCGGCCGGCGGCGGGACGAACCATCGCGCCGGGCTGTACGACGCGATCCTGATCAAGGAGAACCACGCTGCGCTCGCGGGCGGGGTCGGGCCCGCGGTACGGGCGGCGACCGCGTACGCACCCGGGCTCACGCTGGAGGTCGAGGCGCGGACGCTCGCAGAGGTAGACGAGGCGCTCGAGGCCGGCGCGCCGTGGATCCTGCTCGACAACATGACCCCGGAGCAGCTGCGTGAGGCGGTGACGCGGGTCGCGGGCCGAGCGCAGACGGAGGCGAGCGGGGGGTTCACGCTCGAGACGCTCAGGGACGCCGCGAGCGACCGGCGTAAACTTCGTATCAGTCGGTGCGTTGACGCACAGCGCGCCGGCCTTAGACCTCTCCCTCATCCTCGAACCGCTGACATGAACCTTCCGATGCTCGGTGCGACCGACGCACCGTTGATGCTCGAGAACATCCCCGCGCTGAAGGACGAAGTGCGCGCGTTGGCGCGCGAGCGCGGGGCGGTGATCCTCGCGCACAACTACCAGCTCCCCGAGATCCAGGACGTCGCCGACTACGTCGGCGACTCGCTCGGGCTCTCCCAGCAGGCGGCTGCCGCCGACGGCGAGCTGATCGTCTTCTGTGGCGTCCACTTCATGGCCGAGACGGCCTCGATCCTGTGCCCTGACAAGCGCGTGCTGATTCCCGACCTCGAGGCCGGCTGCTCGCTGGCCGATTCGATCACCGCCGAGCAGCTGCGCGAGTGGAAGGCCAAGCATCCCGGCCGCGGTCGTCGTGATGTACGTGAACACGACCGCCGAGGTCAAGGCCGAGACCGATTACTGCTGCACGTCGGCCAACGCGGTCAAGGTCGTCGAGCACATCTACCGGGAGCACGGCGAGGACACCGAGATCCTGTTCGGGCCGGACATGTTCCTCGGCGCTTACGTCGAGAAGACGCTGGGGCGCGCGATGCACGTGTGGGATGGCGAATGCCACGTGCACGCGGGGATCCGTCCCGCCGACATCACCGCCGTCCGCGCCGCGCACCCCGGCTCAGACTTCTTGATCCATCCCGAGTGCGGTTGCTCGACCTCGGTGATGGAGTACGTCGCCGCCGGCGACGTCGACGCCGAGGGCGTGCACATGCTGTCGACCGGCGGGATGCTCCGCTACGCGGCCGAGCGATCGGATCCCGCCCACCCACGCGGCGGGACCGCGATCGTCGCGACCGAGACGGGCATGCTCCATCCGCTGCGGGCCGCGGCGCCGGACGTCGAGTTCATTGCCGCCAACGAGGCGGCGCACTGCCGGTTCATGAAGATGATCACGCTGCCGAAGCTGCGCGACTCGCTCCGCGACGGCGTGGCCGAGGTGAAGGTGCCTGCCGAGATCGCCGACCGGGCACGGGTCCCGATCGAGCGGATGGTCGCGATCAGCTGATCAAGCCGGCGCGGCCAGCGCGAGCAGGTCGACGCCGTCGTCCGCCGCCTCGCGCACCGCTCTGAGCGTCACGCGTTTGCGCTCGAACTCGGCCGGGGTGTAGCAGTGGACGTCGGCCCCGGCACCCATCTCGAGCCCGTCCCACAACGCGCCGGCGTGGTAGACCCGCTCGAGCCACGGCATCCCGCCGTACGCCTCGGATACGAGCACAACGATGTAGTCCGGCCCGCGCTCACGTTGCGGGGGTGCGCCGCGCTCGTCGGCGACCCGGGCGCCGCCGAGCAGCGCGGCCGCGATCGGCCAGCGATCCGACACGCGCGCGAGGTACCGCTGGAGCTCCGCGCGGTTAAGTGCGGCGGCAGTCCCGTCCACGGGTTGTCACTCTAGTAAGTCGCGATCGCGGCGACCATCCGCCCGATCAACGTCAGCGCGCTCCAGTTCGGGGGGCCGTCGACGAACAGGGCGAACGCCACCAGTTGATGTCCGCGCGCGTGACAGTAACCAGCGAGATTGCTCACGTTGTCAAGCGTCCCGGTCTTGGCCACGCACCGCCCGACGGCAGCAGTGCGGACCGCGATCGTGCGCGTGGTGCCGCTGACGCCGACGGTCGGCAGCGAGGCGGCGAGCGTCGTGCCCGTCTTGGTGCGGTTGATGTAGCGCAGCAGGTCGACGACTTCGAGCGGTGAGGCGAGGTCGCGCCGTGACAGCCCTGAGCCGTCGATGATCTGCGGGTGCAGGTGGTAGCCGCGGATCGCGCTCGAGATCACGTACGCCCCCGACTTCGTCGTCCCGTGACCCATCACCTTGACGCCGAGCTGCTTCGTCAGCATCTCGGCGAAGAAGTCGTCTGAGGGGACGTCCATCAGACGCAGCATCACTGACATCGGTGGGGAGGAGACGATCGCCAGCCGGCGTGCTCGCATTGGCGTTGCGGCCGTGTGGGTCGACGCGGTCACAGCTACGTTGAGCGACCGCAGAGTCAGCGCCAGCTCGCGCGCGGACAGCGCCCCCGGGCTGAGCGGCGGCGCGGTGTGACGGGGCGTCGTGACGGGGCCGGTGTTGTGCGTGGCCGCGGCCGCGAGCGTCGCGCCATGGTCGAACGTCAGCGCGCTCAGCTGCCCGCCGAGGTCAGGGATGTCAGGTTGGTAGTTACTGCTCGGCGGACCGCGGAGCGCGTCGAACGACGACGCGTCGCCGATCAGCCGACCGGTCACGCGCCGGATGCCCTCGTGGGCCAGCTGCAGCGCCAGCTCGGAGGCGGTGGGGCCGTAGCCCTGCTCCCAGATCCGGTTGAAGGTCGTATCCCCGAACGTCGGGTCGCCTCCACCGCGCAGGTAGAGGTCGCCGTGCCAAACGCCGCCGGCGCCAAGGCGTCCGGTGCCGTAGACGGCGGTGTGGAGGCGCGCGTTCGGGCCGAGGTCGTCCAGCAGCGCGACCGTGGTGAACAACTTCTCGACCGATGCGGGCGGCCGCTTGATGCCGGCGCGCAGCGAGAACAGCTGCTGGCCGGAGCTGATGTCGAACACATACGCGCCGCTCGCTCCGCCGGCGAGCTTGAACTGGCGCTCAAGCGCACGGGCGAGACGCAGCAGCTGGGGGGATGGCTTCGCGGGCTCCGCCTGCGTCACCGTCTTCGGGACGGTGGTGACGCGCTGGCGTGCCGTGGTTGTCGAGCTCGGCTGGCCGCCGCACCCCGCCAGGCTGAGCGCTGCCGCCCCCACGGCGACGACCCCGGTTACGCGGATTCGAACTCCTCCGTCGTGTGCGGGCCGACGCACGCCACGGACAGCTCCGTCGAGATCCCCGCGGCGACCTCCGCCACCTGTTCCTTGGTGACGCCGTCGAGCAGTGAGATCACGTCATCGGGATCGACCGACTCGCCGTACAGGATCGTCTGGTTGGCGGCGTTGCGGGCGACAGCGCCGCTGTTCTCGAATGCGATCGCGCGAGCGCCGGCCGCGTACGCGCGCGCCCGCTCGAGCTCGGCGTCGGTCGGGCCCTGTTCGCGCAGCTCGGTCACGATCTCGTTCATCCGCCGATACGCCTCGATCGCCTTGCCCGACTCGAGGCCCGCGGACAACTGCAGCACCGGAACATCGGCATAAGCGTGACCGATCGAGTGGACGGAGTAGGCGAGGCCGCGTTGCTCGCGGATCTCGTCGAACAGCCGCGAGCCCATCGAGCCGCCGAGCAGCGTCGAGTAGATCGTCATCGCGGCGCGCTGGGCGGAGTCCTTCACATCGATTGAGGGGCGGTATGACATCCGCAGGTGCGACTGCTGCGAGTCGCGCTCGCGCACGAGGATCCGCGGCGTGAGCGGCGGCGCCGGCTCGTAGCCATCCGGCTTGGCGTGCGACGGGAACCGCCCGAACAGCTCCGCCAGCGCTCCGTCATCGGGGAGCGAGTCGAGATTGCCGACGACGAAAGCCGCGCCATGCTCGGGCGCCCAGCGCCGCCCGCGGAACGCGAGGATCCCGTCGCGCGTGAACGTCTCGCGCAGGTGCTCGGTGGTACCGAGTACGGGCCGGCCGAGCGGGTGGTCGCCGAACGCCGCCTCGTCGATCAGGTGCTCGGCGAGCACCGACGGCTGATCCTCGGCGCGCGCGATCTCCTGCACGACGACGCCGCGCTCGCGGTTGAGCTCGTCGCCATCGATCTGCGGGCGACCGACGAAATCGGTCAGCAGATCGATCGCCTCGGGCGCGCGCTCGGCACGCGCGGTGATGTGGAACGCGACCAGGTCGTGGCTCGTGTACGCGTTCAGCACTGCACCAATCCGTTCGGCCGCCTCGTTCACGTCGCGGTAGGTGGGGTACTTCTCGCCACCCTTGAACACAAGGTGCTCGAGGAAGTGAGCCATCCCGTTCTCCTCCGGGCGCTCGGTCCGGGCACCGGCATCGAACGCCGTTAGCACCGTGACCGCGCGAGTGCCACCGATCCCGATCCGGAACAGCGGCAGCCCGTTCGGGAGCGTGTCGGTCCGGATTGAAGCCATCTAGGCCAACGGTAGCGTTCATCCCTGGAAAACGCCGAAAAACAAAGGCGGCGAAGCCGCGCTCTTTAAGAGATATTATGGAAAAGACCCTGCAAATACGCTTGCAGGAGGCGGTTGCGCAGGCGTCGTGCAGGGGAATGTCGCTACGCTGCGACGCACCCTATGGCTACTCCTTCTTCCTCTTCACGCACCCGCCGGCGCGTCGCGGTCGCGCCCGCCACACATCCCCGGCAAGTAGTTCAAGAGGCGGCTGGAGCGCCTCCGGTTATCGACTTCCGTGGCGTCTCCAAGCGCTATGAGAGCGGCGACACCGGGCTCGATCAGGCGACCTTCTCGGTAGACCGCGGCGAGTTCGTGTTTCTCGTCGGCTCGACCGGCTCGGGCAAGTCGACGGTGATGCGGCTGCTGATCAAGGAGCTCGAGGCGACGGAGGGTTCGATCCGCGTCGCCGGCAAGGAGCTGTCCGAGATCACGCGCAAGCGGGTCCCGTTCTACCGCCGCAACGTCGGCGTCGTGTTCCAGGACTTCAAGCTGCTGCCGAACCGGACGGTGTACGACAACGTCGCGTACGCGCTCCAGGTGACCGGCGGCACCCGTCGCGAGATCCGCGCGAAGGTGCCGGACATCCTGCGGCTGACGGGGTTGTCGCTGAAGCTCCACAACTACCCCGACCAGCTATCGGGCGGCGAGCAGCAGCGCGTCTCGATCGCGCGCGCGTTCGTCAACCACCCGCCACTGCTGCTGGCCGACGAGCCGACCGGCAACCTCGACCCGGAAACGAGCATCGACATCATGCGGCTGCTCTACCGGATCAACAGGACCGGGACGACGATCCTCGTGGCGACGCACGACCAGGCGATGGTCGACAAGATGCGCCGGAGGGTGCTGGAGCTGTCGCGCGGGCGGATCGTTCGTGACGAGGCGACCGGGCTGTACGCGCGCGACGAGACGACGCGCGAGTTCGCACAGCGGTTGCGGGGACCGGCGGGCCGGCCGGACTCGGTGTAGACGATGAAGGTCGGGTTCTTCCTGCGCGAGGCGATTCGCGCGATGCGCCGCAGCGCAGCTCCCTCGTTCGCTGCGCTGATCACCGTGCTCGTGACGATGCTCGTGCTCGGGGTGTTCATCCCGATCGTGCAGGCCGCCGACAGCACCGCCACCAGCGTCCGCAACCGTGTCCAGCTCGAGGTCTACATGAAGTCCACCGCGACCGCCGCGGACGAGACGCGGGTGCGCAATGAGCTGCTGGGGCTGCCGCACGTGAAGCGGGTCGATGTTTGTGTCCAAGCAACAGGCGTACGCGCAGCAGTCAAAACAGGACCCGGCCGCCTACGCGCTGCTGTCGTCCAACCCGCTGCCGGACACGTACCAGCTGAGCCCCGACAGTCCAGGGAACGTGCTGGTCGTTCGCAACGAGGTGGCGCCGCCGACGCCGGGCGGCGGGACGAAGCTGATCGACGGCGCGATCCAGAACGTCTCCAACCACGTGACCGACACGAAGAAGCTGCTCGGCGCGACGAACCTGGTCACGTGGATCGGGCTCGTGCTCGGGATCCTGCTGGTGATCGCGTCGGTGCTGCTGATCGGGAACACGATCCGGTTGTCGTTGTTTGCCCGCCGCCGTGAGGTCGAGGTGATGAAGCTGGTCGGCGCGACCGACTGGTTCATCCGCTGGCCGTTCGTGATCGAGGGCGTGCTCGTCGGCGCCGCCGGCGCGCTGCTGGCGCTCGTCGTGCTCGGAATCACGAAGGTCGCGCTGCTCGATCCGCTCGCGAACAACTGGTCGCTGATCGCCGCGCCGCGGACGATCTCGTTCGTGTCGCTCGTCGCGGTGCTGCTCGGTGCCGGCATCGGAGTCTCCGCGCTCGGCTCGGGTCTGTCACTGCGGCGCTTCCTGCGCGTCTGAGCCCCGAGCGGCTGAGCCGGTAGCCGCGCGGGTCGCGCGGGCGTCCGGCTACCCTCAGACGTCGTGGGTCGCCGTCGAACTGGACGTTCTCCTTACCTGACGCTCGTCGTTGTCGGGGTCATTGTGCTGCTGGTCGGGGTGTGGCTCGGCGGCCACTCGGGCTGGATCCCGTCGGGTCTCAGGAGCTTTTTCGTCGCCGAGGGCGACACGCAGCTCGTCCAGCAGGTGCTCGACGACGTGCAACGCGAGTATTACCGTCCGATCAAGCGCGCCTCGCTGGTCGACAAGGGGCTGGAGGCGGCGATCGCGAGCCTCAACGACCCGTACTCGCACTACTTCAGCCCGTCCGAGTACCACTCCTTCCAGAACGAGACCAACCCGCACCTGTCCGGGATCGGGGTCGACGTGGTTCTCGACCCGCTCGGGCTGCGGATCGTCGACGTGTTCCCCGGCTCGCCGGCAGCGCGTGGCGGCCTGCTGCGCGGGGACCTGATCGTGGCGGTCGGGTCGAAGTCGCTCAAGGGACGCACATCCGACTACGCGTCGAGCCTGATTCGCGGTCCGCAAGGAACAAAGGTGACGTTGACGATCCGCTCGAACGGTCACCGGCGCAGTATTTCGATCACGCGCGAGAACGTCGTCGTCCCGGTTGCGAGCAGCTCGATCAAGATGTACAAGGGCGTCAAGGTCGGCTACCTGCAGTTCACCTCGTTCGCGCCGCCGGACTCGGGAGACGAACTCCGCATCCAGGTGCACGACGTGCTCAATCAGGGCGCGCAAGCGCTGGTGCTCGACCTGCGCGAAAACGGTGGCGGCCTGCTGCAGGAGGCGGTGAACGTCGCGAGCATCTTCCTTCCGGACGGGACGATCGTCTCGACGGCAGGCCGCTCGCAGCCGCGACAGGTGTACACGGCGCTGGGCAACGCGTTCGCGGCGCACATCCCGCTCGTCGTGCTGGTCGACCGCGGCACCGCGTCCGCGGCGGAGATCGTCACGGGCGCACTGCAGGACCGTCACCGCGCGCTCGTCGTCGGCACGCACACCTACGGCAAGGGCGTGTTTCAGGAGATCCAGCCGCTTCCGAACGGCGGCGCGCTCGACATCACGGTCGGCGAGTACTTCACCCCCAGCGGGCGCAACCTCGGTGGCGGCGGCGTCCGCGAGGGCGCGGGTATCGCGCCGAACGTGTACGCATTCTCCAACCCGCGCTCAGCTTCTGATCATGCGCTCCAGAGTCGCACTGCGCACGGTCGCCGGCGAAGTCCATTGAACGGCGACCGGGTCGCGGTCCTCGAGCGCCACGGCAAGTTCGTCGTAGCTGAGCCGTTCTTCGAACCTGGGCCGCGGATGGCGGTCAGCCGCACGCCGAAGGCGGATGTCGGCGATCTGGTCGTCGTTCGGCCGAGCCGGAATGGCCGACGCGGGGGCGGTGGCCGCGCGGAGATCGCGCGCCGGATCGGCAAGCCGTTCGGTGGCGCGGGACGTGATCGAAGGGCTGATGGTCGACCGAGGGCTGGCACGGCGGTTCGACCCGGCGGTCGAGCGCGAGGCGCGGGGGGCCGCGGATCCGCGTGATGACGCTCTGCGTGGGCGTCGCGATCTGACGCTCGCTGCCGACGTTGACGATCGACCCCGTTTCCGCGCGGGACTTCGACGACGCGGTGTCAGCCTCGGAGTTGGACGACGGCGGGTGGCGGGTGTGGGTGCACATCGCGGACGTGTCCGCGTTTGTGTCGCCGCGATCTCTGGTCGATCGCGAGGCGTACAGGCGCGGGACCTCCGTGTACGTGCCTGGAGCGGTCGAGCCGATGCTCCCGCGGGCGCTGTCGAACGACGCATGCTCGCTCGTGCCGGGGCAGGACCGGCTCGCGGTGACGGTCGAGATGGATTTGGCTGGGGAAGGCCGTGCGCCGCGCGTCGTGCTACCGGTCGGTGATTCGCTCGGACAAGCGGCTGACGTATGAGGAGGTCGACGCTCTGTTCGCGGGTGTTGAGCGGGCCGAGGACCCATGGGGGCCGGTGCTGGCCGCCGCGCGGACGGCGGCAGCTGCCTTGGCGGCGCGACGCTCGGCGGGGCCGGCGGTCGTGCTCGAGGGTTCCGAGCCGGAGTTCGTGTTCGACCGGGCGGGGAACGTCGTCGGCGAGTCGATCGTCGAGCAGACCGAGTCGCACCGGCTGATCGAGCACCTGATGATCGCCGCCAACGAGCAGGTCGCGCGGATCCTGTCGGAGGCGCGCGTGCCGGCGCTGTACCGCGTACACGAGCGGCCGGATGGCGCCGGCGGTCGAGCGGCTGATCGATCAGCTCGAGTCGCTTGGCGTGCCGACGCCGCCGGTGCCCGGTGGCGCCTTGACCCCGCAGCAGGCGGCCGACGTCGTCGGCGAGGCCTCGGCTGTGGTGGCCGCGTGGGTCGCATCGCGCGGCGGTCGTGGCGCGCGTGCTTTGAACCGGCTCGTGCTCCGGTCTTTGAAGCAGGCCTATTACGACCCGCGGAGCCTGGGCCACGCGGGACTCGCGTTGAGCCACTACTGCCACTTCACCTCACCGATCCGGCGCTATCCGGATTTGATCTGCCACCGTGCGTTGTTGTCGGTGGTCGGGGGCGGCGAGGCGCCGGATGCCGCTTGGGTGGCGGCGGCCGGCCCGTGGACATCTGCGCGCGAGCGGGAGGCGATGGTTGTGGAGCGCGATGCGGATGACATCGCGCGGTGCTTCCTGCTGGCGGCGCATTTGCGCGACTCGGTTGACGAGGTGTTCGAGGGCGAGGTCGTGGGGGTGATCGGCGCGGGGGCGTTTGTCGCGTTTGGTTCGGGCGGCCAGTTCGAGGGGATGCTTCCCGTGCGGCGGATGCGCGGCGACTGGTGGGAGCTGAACGAGCAGGGGACAGTGCTCGTAGGGACGCGCACCGGCGGGGCGATCCGGCTGGGCGATCCGATCTCGGTGCGGGTCGACGGGATCGACGCCCCCCGTGGCCGGGTGGATCTGGTGCCGGCATCTGGTTTCGGAGAGGATTAGCCGCTCGTGGCCAAGGGCAAGAAAAGGCGCGCATCGGCTGGCGATGTGGCGACGAACAGGCAGGCGTCGTACCGGTTCAACCTGCTCGAGCGGTTCGAGGCGGGGATCGTGCTGACCGGCACCGAGGTCAAGTCGCTGCGCGAAGGGAAGGCGCAGCTGAAGGACTCGTACGCGGTGGTGAGGGACGGCGAGATATGGCTGATCGGCCTGTACATCCCGCCGTACGCGGCCGCCGCGCGGGACAACCACGAGCCAGAGCGCGACCGCAAGCTGCTGCTACACCGGCATGAGCTCGACCGGCTGGTGGGGCGGACGCACGAGCGGGGGCTGACGCTGGTGCCCGACGCGGATCTACTTCTCAGGGCCGCGGTCGCGCGCGAAAGTCGAAGTCGCACTAGCGCGCGGGAAGGACGTCCACGACAAGCGCGACACGATCCGCCGGCGCGAGATGGCGCGTGACGTACAGCGCGAGCTCCGCGACGCGGGCCGTTAGCGCCATCTATGTAAGAGATACCGGTCGTGGAGACCGGTATCTCTGATAGAGCTGCGTCTAGAGGGCCCGGTAGACGTACGTCGAGTGCAGACCGATGATGAGCAGCGCGGCGAGGCCGATGTAGACGGCCGCGACCAGCAGCCGACCGCGAGCGCTGACACGGTAGTACGCCTGCTGCTCCGGGCCGCCGTTCTTGCGGAGCTTCCACCGCCGCCAGGAGTCGAGGCCGCCGATGATCAGGAACAGCAGCACGATCGGCGAGTGGAAGACGATGCCGAACGCGGCCAACACGGCAAACCCGACGACCCACATCCACGGCGCCATCGCGGCCATCGCGCGGCCGCCGTCGAGCGGGGAGATCGGGATCAGGTTGAACAGGTTCAGGAAGAAGGCGAAGAACGCGAGTGCGCGCCAGAACGGATCGCCGGTCGCGTGCCAGATCAGCAGCGGGACAACGCCGGCGAGCGATCCGAGGATCGGGCCTGCGAGGCCCACACGGGCCTCGGCGAGCGCGTTGTCGCCGAGTGACTTCGAGGTGATCATCGCGCCGAGGAACGGGATGAACATCGGCGCGCTCGCCTTGATCCCCTCGCGCCGCAGCGCGATCACGTGTCCCATCTCGTGGACGAACAGCAGCACGACGAGTCCGACCGCGAACGTCCATCCGAACAGCAGCGCGTACGCCGCGACCGAGACCAGCATCGAGCCGACCGTGATCAGAAGCTTCAGCTTGGGGAGCAGCAGCAGGATGCTCTTGAGCTTCGCGATCAGCGCGATCAGGGCGGCGCCGGCGGCGCCCGCCTTCTCGCGCAGGCGCGAGCGCTTCGGCGGGCCGGTCGACGGTGGTCCAGGCTCGAAGACGGGCGCGGGCGCCGGGGCGGGCGCCGGCGCCGGCGCGCCCGCCGGAGAACGCAATGAGGTGCTCGATTCCATGTGCGCTTAAGTGTGGCAGCGCCGATCGCGTTTTCGCCAATGTCTTACCTCGTCCTTCGTTTCCATGCCCTGACTACAATTGACTACGACGTACCCTCAGGGGACGACAGGCTTCGACGTGGTCGGCTCGTGGGGGTGGTTGCGAGTCGAGGTGCCCGGAGGCCTCGTAAAACCCCGGGAAAACCATAAGTGCGGACACGCACAATTTCGATCTCGGACTTGCTGCTGCGTAAGTAGCGGCCGTTCGTAGTTCGTCTCGCCTCCCGTTCGCCTGCGGCGGGAGAATCGGGATCAACTAGCAGGCTTGCTCGGTGAGGATTTGCTCCCTCCGATCCGAGGACTACCCAGGGAGCTGGCTCTCGACAACCCGGCCGGCGTGGCGAGGAGAGAGCGAGATCAGAGCGCCGGCTACGCTCGTAGACGCCACCTTTCACGCGACCGCGGACCCGGGTTCGAGTCCCGGCGTCTCCACTGGTATCTGAAAAAGCCGCTCAATCGAGCGGCTTTTTCACTTCCGGCGGGCTTCAGTGGCTTGATCGCGGCCGGCTGAACTGCCCCTACTGTCCTCGGGCAGTTCAGCCGACTGGCGCGGCCGCGCTAGCGAGCGAACGCCCGGTTGGCGGCGGTCGCGTCGGCGAGTGTGTCGAATGCGATGAGCTTGCCATCCGGGTTGTAGGTCATGACGTCGGCGCTCTCGGTCGTCACGCCGCCGAGGTGCACGCTCGTCAGGACGACGACCTTGTCGCCTTCAGCGACGAAGTCGTGCGGCTCGGAACGAAGGTCCGAGCTCATGAACTTCCCCCACAGTTCGCCTACCGCCTTCTTGCCGCTGTAGGTTCCGGTCAACGCGTTGTCACCGCGTGCCGTCCAGACGATGGACTCGTCGATGTCGGTCATCGCGCCTTCAGCGTCGCCGTTGCGAAACGCGGAATACGCGGCCTGAGCCGACTGCTTGTTCTCCTGGGCACCCATGGGTGGTCCCTTCCATAGAGGCGTCTCCACCCGGTGGGCGGCATAACGCCAGGCGTGTGAGCCAGAGCCTGCGGTCGGGAGGAGAAGCGCAACTACATGCCTCTCGCGCCGTTGGCGCCGTCGGTGTCCGTCTTAGCTGAGATCCAGATCGGGACCGTGGCCGCCAGCTCGCTTCCACACTACTCGCTCTGGGCGCCTGCGGGGGAGAACTGTTCTCCGCGCTCGGATCTTGCAGCTCCACAGGCGCCCCATCACCCCACGGCGCCGGCGATCCGCTACGGGTACGGCAGGTGTCGTGCGCTCTTCCCCCGCTTCCCTCAGTTTCGCCAGGAGCGGGTTATCGAGCAGCGCGCGCCTCAAGGTCTCAATCCGATCCTGGCGGTTTGGTCTTCGTCCTGTCTCGTCCACCTTCGCAATCAACTCGAACCGCCCGCCGCGCCTGATCGGCCGGAGGGCGTTTCGATGAGGGCGACCGTGGCGCGGCCGGCGTAGCGGGTCATTTCGGAATTTGGTTGCTTCGCCTCGGACGCCCGAGCGCGGCCGTGGTAGCTTCAGCCCGCTTTCAACCAGGAGGGTGAGGTCATGGCGGTGTCCGGTTCAGCGACCGGTGTGGTCGCCGAGGTTCGAGATGGCGTCTACGGTGACGCTGTCGCGACGGTGGAGCCCGGGGGAGCGGAGTTCATTCCGCTGTCGGAGCGGCACGGGACCACTCGCACCCTATTTGGGACCTGGACATCCCCGAACCTTGAGTTCGCGACGGTGTTCGTCGGGGTGATCGCCGTCTCGTTCTTCGGGCAGTCGTTCTGGGACGCCGTACTGGCGATCGTCATCGGAACGGGCCTCGGCTCGCTCGCACAAGGGTTCCTGAGCAGCCGCGGCCCAGGGTTCGGCGTCCCGCAGATGGTGCAGAGCCGGATCTCGTTCGGTTTCATCGGCAACATCCTGCCGGCGGGGCTGAACTCGGTGACGGCTGGAATTGGGTGGTTCGCCGTCAACAGCGTGAGCGGCGCGCTCGCCCTGAATGCTCTTCTCGGAATCAACGACTGGGTGTGCCTCGTGTTCGTCGGCGTTGCGCAGACGGCGCTCGCCTTCTACGGTCACAACCTCATCCAGGTGTTCGAGCGGTGGATGCTGCCCGTCCTCGGCGTGGCGTTCGTGATCGCGTCGGTGGCAATCCTCTCCAAGAGTCACCCTGGACGTGTGCACAGCACCCAGGGCCTCGGCGGCTTTCTGCTGAGCGTCGGCGCGGCCTTTGGCTACGCGGCCGGCTGGAACCCGTTCGCCTCCGATTACACCCGCTACTTCAAGCCTGGCACGGGCCGCAGCGCCGGCATGTGGTCCGGAGCGGGCGTGTTCATATCGTGCGTCGCGCTCGAGCTCGTGGGCGCGGCGTCGGCGACGATCCCGGGGTCGAACTCGAACCCCACGGCGCTGTTCACCTCTCACATGTCGACCGCGGTCGCTGACATCACGCTGATCGCGATCGCGGCGGGGGCGATCTGCGCAAACGCCCTGAACGTCTATTCGGGCGTCATGTCCTTCCTTTCGACGGGCATCCGGCTGCCGTTGAAGTGGCGCCGGGCGATCGTGGCGCTGGGCTTCGGGTCGATCGGCTTTGTGGTCGCTGGGACGGGACTGCACAACGCGGCGTCCGATTACGAGAACTTCCTGCTCGTGATCTCCTATTGGATCGGGCCGTGGCTCGGTGTGTTCTTCGCCGACTGGATACTGCGCCGGGGCCAGCGGGTGGACGGGTTCCTGTTCGACCGCAAACACAACCCGTGGGCCGGGGCGGCAGCGATGCTGATCGGCATGGGCATCTCGATCCCGTTGTTCTCCAATCAGACCGAGTTCGTGGGGGTGATCGCCAAGCATCACCCGGGGATCGGCGACCTGACGTTCGAGGTTGGGTTCGTGGTGAGCGCGCTCGTCTACGCGATCTTCTTCTCACTCAGCCACGACAAGCGCGCGGAAGCGCTGGTGATCCCCGAAGCACCATCTGGGGCGGAGATACCGCAAGGTACCGTGTCGCGAGGCGCAGAACCACAGCTCTCCTGATCGGCAGCGCGCTCAGATGGTCGATCTGATCGTCCGCAACGCGCGGCTGCTCGACGGGCGGCTGCTCGACATAGCGGTAGAGGGCACGCGATTCGCGCGGATCGCGCCGGCGCTCGATCTCGACGCAGCGAGCGTGATCGACGCCGAAGGCCGGCTGGTCACGGCGCCGCTCGTCGACTGCCATCTGCACCTCGATGCGTCGCTGACCGCCGGGCGGCCACGGTTCAACCAGAGCGGGACGCTGATCGAGGGGATCGAGGTATGGGGCGAGTTGAAGCCCACGCTGACCGAGCAGGACGTGTTCGATCGGGCAAGCGAAATCGTCCGCTGGTCCGCCGCCCAGGGGACGCTGTGGATCCGCGCCCACGCCGACACCTCGGGCGAGAACGACGCGATGCTCCGCGGGCTCTTGCGCGTGCGCGACGAGCTCGCTGAGTTGTGCACGATCCAGGTGACCGCGTTCCCGCAGGATGGGCTCTACGCCAACGACGGCGACGCGCAGCGGCTCGAGGAGGCCATCCGCCTGGGCGTCGATTGCGTCGGCGGCATCCCCCACTACGAACCGACGGCGGAGCTCGGCCTTCGCGAGGTGCACCGTGTCTTCGAGCTCGCGAAGGCGCACAACCGCCGGATCGACATTCACTGCGACGAGACCGACGACCCCAGCTCGCGGTATCTCGAGGTGATGGCCGACAACACCGTCAAAAGCGGTCTGGCCGGCCGTGTGACCGCGAGCCACTGCACCGCGATGGGCTCCTATGAGCCGTACTACTCCTCGAAGCTTCGCGGCTTCCTGCGCCGCGCGGGCATCAACATCGTCGTCAACCCGTACGCCAACTCGTTGATCCAGGGCCGCCTCGATCCCTACCCGAAGCGCCGCGGCTTCGCGCAGTTGAAGGAGCTGCTCGCCGAGGGTGTCAACGTGTCGCTCGGCAACGATGTGATCATTGATCCGTGGTACCCGATGGGCAAGGCCGACCTGATCGACGCCGCCCATCTCGCGCTGCATTTCACCTACATGAGCGGCCGTGAGGAGATCACCGAGATGCTCGCGCTGGCGACCGAACGTGGTGCGCGGACCCTGGGCGTCGAGGATGAGTACGGGATCGAGGAGGGAAAGCCCGCCGACTGCGTCATCTTCGATGCCACGACTCCGATCGACGTCATCAGCCTGCGTGCGACCCGCCGTTACGTCGTCCGCCGCGGACGCGTGATCGCCGAGACGACCCCGGCGCGCACGACGCTCCTCGGGGACCCCGTGAATTTCGCCGTGGCCGGAGAGAGGTAGCAGCGATGATCGATCCGCTGACGCTGCCGAAGGCCGAGCTGCACCTACACATCGAGGGAACGCTCGAGCCGGAGCTGATGTTCGAGCTCGCTCGGCGCAACGGCGTCGCCCTGCCGTATGCCGACGCGGAAGCGGTCAGACGGGCGTACAGGTTCACCAACTTGCAGTCGTTCCTGGACGTCTACTACCGGGCGTGCTCGGTGCTGATCGGGGAGCGGGACTTCTACGACCTGACCGCGGCCTACCTCGACCGGGCAAGCAGGCAGGGCCTTCGGCATGTCGAGATCTTCTTCGATCCACAGACCCATACCCGTCGTGGCGTGAAGCTCGAGACGGTCGTCGGCGGGATCAGCCGGGCGTTGGCCGAGGCGCTCGAGCGCGGGCTCAGCTCGCACCTGATCATGTGCTTCCTGCGCGACCTGCCGGCCGAGGACGCGATGGCGACCCTGGAGCAGGCGCTCGCGCATCGGGACGCGATCTTCGGCGTCGGGCTCGATTCAGCCGAGGTTGGCCACCCGCCGGAGAAGTTCCGCAAGGTATTCGAGCGGGCAATCGGCGCCGGCTTCCGGGCGGTCGCTCACGCCGGTGAAGAGGGGCCGCCTGAATATATCTGGCAGGCGCTCGACATTCTCGGCGCCGAGCGGATCGACCACGGCGTTCGGTGCCTCGAGGATCGAAGCCTCGTCCGCCGTCTGGAGGCAGACCGGATTCCCCTGACCGTGTGCCCGTTCTCGAACGTCAAGCTGCGAGTCGTCGACACGCTCGAGCATCATCCGCTCGCCAGGATGCTCGACTCCGGCCTGTGCGCCACGGTCAACTCCGATGACCCCGCGTACTTCGGCGGCTACGTCGGCGAGAATCTCGCTGCGGTCGCAAGCGCGTTGGAGCTTGACGATTCCGCGGTCGTGCAGCTCGCACGCAACAGCTTTGAAGCCTCGTTCCTGGAGCCCGCGGCGCGAGCGCGGCATCTCGCTGAGCTGGGTCGGGCTTAGTCGGCCGCGAAGACGATGTCCTGAGCCCCCTGCCAGAGCGTCAGCTCGCCCAGCGACCGGAGATGTTCGTTGCCCTCGATCACGGTGAGGAAGTGGTTGCCCGCGAGCTGGCCGACGATGCTCGAGAACATGCAGCCGCCGTAGGGCAGCAAGATCTCGGTCTCGCTGAAGCCGCCGGGGTAGAGGAGGATCTCCCCCGGGGCAGGGTGACTCGTGTGGTTCTCGAAGCCGACACCAACCTCGAAGTCGCCGAGCGGGATCCAGGTCGACTCGCCGCTCCAGCGGACGTGGATCACCTTCTGCTGGAATGGCAGCAGCTTCGAAAATGCCTCGCACGTCTTCGGCGCGCGCTCCTGTTCGAGCCGTGCGCGGAACGCGTACGAGCCGGCGGTGATCGACAGCGTTGTCATGGGCTCTCCGTTTCGATGGTGGGAGGAAGCATCTCGATAACGAGCGTCGAGCTCATGCGAGCGACTCGAGGAACCGCGTGGTCACGTCGATCGCCGCCGCGACGTCTTCGATCGTCACCGACTCGGCCGGGTTGTGGCTGATTCCGCCCGCGCAGCGGACGAACAGCATCGCAACAGGCGTGATCGTCGCGAGCATCGCCGCGTCGTGACCCGCGCCGCTCGGCAGGCGGACGAGATCGTGGCCGGCTGCCTGCACCGCCTTGGCCACCCGTTCGCTCAGGTCTGGCGAGCACGCCATCGCGGGAGTGCCGGGGCCCAGCTGCCAGTCCAGCCTTACCCCGCGGACGTCCGCGATCGCGCCGGCGCGCCCGTGCAAGCGCGTGAGAGCCGCTTCCCGTACCGAGTCATCAGCGTGCCGGACATCGAGGCTGAGGACAGCTCGAGCGGGAATCACATTCCTCGCGCCCGGCTCGACCTCGAGCCTCCCAACGGTCGCGACGGCACCGTCCTGATCGCGTGCGACCGCTTCCACGGCGGTCACGAACTCGGCCGCCGCGCACAGAGCGTCGCGGCGGAGCGTCATCGGGACGGTCCCGGCGTGACCCGCTTCACCGGTAAACACGACCCGCCCACCGCTCTGGCCGGCGATGCCGGTGACGACACCGAGCGGAACGCCGGCGCTTTCAAGGGCTGGCCCCTGCTCGATGTGCACCTCGTAGTAGCCGATCAGATCGGGCTGCTCGCGGCGAGCGGGGGCGAGTCCGTCTGGGTCTCCGCCGAAGCCGCGCACGGCATCGCCCAAGCTGACGCCATCAGCATCGCGACGTTCCAGCGCTGCGGCATCAAAGCGCCCGGCGAGGACGCTGCTGCCGAGAAACCCTGTGCCGTAGCGAACGCCCTCCTCGTCGGCGAACGCGATCACCTCGACGGCGTACGGGAGAGCGTCGGCGACGCGCTCGACGGCCGCGATCCCGACCAGCACGCCCAGTACGCCGTCATACCGTCCCGCGTCCGGGACCGTGTCGATGTGAGAGCCGATCAGCAGCGTCCGCCGAGCGCCGTCACCGAGCCGGCCGATGACATTCCCGATCGCATCGCGGTGCACCGTCATGCCGGCCGCCTCCATCCAGCGGCCGACGGTTTCGCCCGCAAGGCGCAGCGCGGGCGTCGCGAAGCGACGCGTCAGGCGGCCTTCCTCCTCGCTGAATGCCGCCAACTCGTCGCAGCGTCGCAGGACGGCAGCAGCATCGGTCAGTGAATCGGTCATCTCGGCGATTGCCCAACACCCGGCGGTGAGCGAGACTAGAGGCTCGCGGCCATGGAAGTCCTGCAGACCGATAGCTGGCAAGAGGCGCTCGAGCTCAAGGCGGCGCATCCCGAGGCCGTCCCGATCGCGGGCGGTACCGACCTGATGGTCGAGCTCAACTTCGACCGAGCTCGTCCGCCGGCGATCCTCGATCTGACGCGGATCGCAGAGCTGACAGCGTGGGGAAGCGACGACGGTCGTGTGCGCGTCGGGGCCGGCGTCACATATGCGCGCCTGATCGCCGAGCTCTCACAGCGCCTGCCGGGGCTGGCGATCGCGTCGCGGACGGTTGGCTCACCACAGATCCGCAACCGAGGGACCGTCGGGGGCAACCTCGGGACCGCATCGCCCGCCGGCGATGCGCTGCCTCCGCTGTTCGCCTCCGATGCGGAGGTCGAGCTCGCGTCAACCGGTGGCACGCGGCGGATCCCAGTCGCCGAGTTCATCACCGGGCCGAAGCGAAATGACATGCGGGAGGACGAGCTGATCGCGGCGTTTCACATCCCGGTCGCCGACGGCCCGCAGCAGTTCGCCAAAATCGGTACACGCAACGCGATGGTGATCGCGGTCTGCTCGCTCGCGCTGTCGATCTGGCCCGGGCGGCGAGGCGTGGCTGCATGCATCGGCTCGGCCGGGCCTACCCCGATCCGGGCGAACGAGGCTGAGGACTTCATCGCCGGCGTTCTCGACGAGCTCGAGTTGTGGTCCACGAAGGAACCGATCCCAGCTGCTGCGCTCGCCCGCTTCGGCGAGCTCGTCGATAGCGCCGCGCGACCGATCGATGACGTCCGCGGCACAGCGCGGTACCGGCGGCACGCCCTCGCCGTCCTGGCACGGCGGACGCTCACCTGGGCCTGGGAGGCATACCGGTGCGCCTGACGCTGACCGTCAACGGCGAGCACCGGGAGGCGGATGGTCTGTGGGAGGGCGAGAGCCTGCTGTACGCGCTTCGCGAGCATCTCGACCTCCCCGGATCGAAGAACGCCTGCGAGCAGGGGGAATGTGGATCGTGCTCGGTCTACCTCGACGGCGAGGTCGTATGCGCCTGCCTGGTGCTCGCGGCGCAGGCGCAGGGCCGCGAAGTTGTCACGGTTGAGGGCATCGCCGGCGACGGACTGCACGAGGTGCAGCGCGCATTCGTTGAAGCGGGCGCTGTGCAGTGCGGGTTCTGCACGCCCGGTCTGATCATCGCCGCCCACGATCTCCTGCGGCGCAACCCCCGTGCGACCGACCCCGAGATCCGCGAGGCGCTGGCGGGCAACCTGTGTCGTTGCACCGGCTACGAGAAGATCCTCGATGCTGTACGGCTCGCCGGCGAGCGGGTGGCGGCGCCGCTGTGAGCGGGCACACGATCATCGAGGGATGCGCGATCGCGACCGTCGATACGGCTCAGAGCGAGTACCGGGATGGCCACATCGTGATCGAGGACGACCGGATCGTCGCCGTCGGGGAAGGCGCGGCGCCTGAGGCTGCGGATGCTCGCCGGATCGACGGCCGTGGCCGGCTCGCGACGCCCGGGCTCGTGAACTGCCACCACCACCTATACCAATGGGCCACCCGCGGATTCGCACAGCAGGCGACGCTGTTCGAGTGGCTGGTCGAGCTCTATCCGGTCTGGGCGCTGATCGACGAGGAGATCTGCTCGGCGGCCGCCCGCGCAGGTCTGGCGGCGCTCGCGCGGTCAGGGTGCTCGACGTCGACTGACCATCACTACCTCTTCCCCCGCGACGGCGGCGACCTCCTCGGAGTGACGATCAACGCCGCCACATCGATCGGCCTCAGGTTCCACCCGTGCCGCGGCTCGATGGATTTCGGGCAGTCGGACGGCGGATTGCCACCCGACGACGTAGTGGAGGACCGCGATGCGATCCTCGCCGCGAGCGAGGACGCGATCAGCCGCTTCCACGACCCGGCGCCCGGCGCGATGGTGCGGATCGCGCTCGCGCCGTGCTCGCCCTTCTCCGTCACTCGCGGGCTGATGACCGACGCCGCCGAGCTGGCGCGGCGCCGCGGCGTACGCCTGCATACGCACCTGGCGGAGACGATCGACGAGCAACAGTTCTGTCAGGAGCAGTTCGGTGTGCGCCCCGTCGAGTACCTCGACGAGCTCGGCTGGCTCGGGGACGACGTCTGGCTCGCCCACTGCGTCCACATCAGCGACGCCGAGATCAACCGCTTCGGGACCACCCGAACAGGCGTCGCCCACTGCCCGAACTCGAACGCCCGGCTCGGCGCGGGGATCGCTCCCGTCTCGCGGCTGATTGGCGCCGGCGTGCCCGTCGGCCTCGGTGTCGACGGCGCCGCGTCAAACGAGGACGGCGGACTCGCGTCGGAGATGCGAGCGGCACTTCAGTTCGCGCGCCTGGCCGGTGGCCCGCAGTCGCTGACCGCGCGCGCGGCGCTCGCCCGCGCGACGATTGACGGGGCGCGCTGCCTCGGACGCGAGCAGGAGCTCGGCTCGCTCGAGCCCGGCAAGCTCGCGGACATCGCGCTATGGCGCCTCGACGGGCTCGACGGCGCGGGAATCGCTGATCCGGTCGCGGCGCTCGTCTTCGGCGCGACCCAGGCCGTTGAGCTGCTGCTCGTCGGCGGGCGCGCGGTCGTCGAGGGGGGCGAGCTGCGCACCGCTGACGAGGCATCGATCGCGGCCGAGATCGGGCGCGAAAGCCGACGGCTTGCCGCGGAGGCGGAGGCTCGGGTATGAGCACGATTCCCGCCACACCAACGCGGCCAGGAGCCGAGATCCACCGCCCCGGCGCCGTCGGCACGAGCACAACGCGGGCGGACGGCATTCCGAAGGTCACGGGGGAATTCGAGTACTCCTCGGACATGCGCATGGACGGGATGCTGTGGGGTGCAACTTTGCGCAGCGCTCACCCGCGAGCGGATATCTGGTCGCTCGACGTCTCGCGCGCGCTGTCGATCCCGGGGGTGCGCGCGGTGCTCACGCACGAGGACGTTCCTGGTCGGAAGCTGTACGGGATGGAGCGCGTGGACCAGCCGGTGCTCGCGCTGCAGAACGTCCGCTACCAAGGCGAGCCGATCGCAATCGTGGCGGCCGACCACCCGGAGACTGCCCGGCGCGCGGTCGATCAGATCGAAGTCGACTACGACGTGCTCGAGCCGCTGACCGACTCCGAACAGGCGATGGCCCCGGATGCGCCGCAGCTTCACCTCTCAGGCAACGTCCTGCGTCACGTACGGATCACTCATGGCAATCCGGACGCCGACGCCGACGTGGTCGTCGCCGGGGAGTACGAGGTCGGCATGCAGGATCAAGCATTCCTCGGTCCTGAATCGGGGCTCGCGGTACCCGACGGCGAGGGCGGCGTCGACCTCTACATCGCCACGCAGTGGCTTCACGCCGATCGCAAGCAACTCGCGCTGAGCTTGGACCTGCCGCCGGAGAAGGTGCGCCTGACGATGAGCGGCGTCGGCGGGGCGTTCGGCGGTCGCGAGGATCTTTCGATGCAGATCCATGCGTGCATGCTGGCGCTGCACACCGGGCGTCCGGTCAGGATGGTGTACAACCGCGAAGAGTCGTTCTTCGGCCACGTCCATCGCCACCCGTGCCGGATGCGCTACGAGCACGGCGCCACGCGCGACGGGCGACTCGTATACGTGCGCGCGCGGATCGTGCTCGACGGAGGGGCGTACGCCTCGAGTTCGACGGCCGTGTGCTCGAACGCCGCGTGCTTTGCCGCCGGCCCGTACGACGTTCCCAATGCGCGAATCGACTCGTACGTGATGTACACCAACAACCCGCCGTGCGGCGCGATGCGCGGGTTCGGCGCGGTCCAGGTCGCGATCGCGTATGAGGCGCAGATGGACAAGCTCGCCGAGGCGCTCGGTACCGACCCGGTAGAGCTGAGGATCGCGAACGCAATGCGCCCCGGCTCGAAACTACCGACGGGCCAGATCATCCCCGAGCCGGCGCCGGTCGCCGAGCTGCTCGAGCGCGTGCGCGCGATGCCGTTGCCGCGGGGCGCTGACGGCGAGCACCGTGATCTCCGCGAGCTTCCCGGCGGCGTCTCGAACACGACTCACGGCGAGGGGGTGCGCCGCGGCATCGGCTACGCGGTCGGCATCAAGAACGTCGGCTTCTCGGAGGGATTCGACGACTACTCCACGGCCCGCGTGCGCCTCTCGGTCGACGCCGGAGCGCCGCTGGTGGAGGTGCACACGGCTGCGGTCGAGGTGGGGCAGGGCCTCGTCACGGTGCAGGCGCAGATCGCGCGCACCGAGCTCGGCGTCGAGCGCGTCGCCGTCCTCACGGCCGACACTCGGGTCGGCTCGGCGGGGTCGAGCTCGGCGTCGCGCCAGACATACGTGACCGGCGGCGCCGTCAAGGCGGCATGCGAGGCGGTCCGAGAGCGACTGCCGGTCGACCCGCGGGCGATGACCGGGTCGGAGCTCGCCGACCTACTCGGCGAAGATGCGATCGAAGAGACGGTCGAGTGGCGCCACCGAGAGACGCATCCGCTCGACGAGAACGGCCAGGGCGACGCTCACGTGCAGTTCGCATTCTCGGCCCACAGAGCCGTAGTCGACGTCGATCTCGAGCTCGGTCTGGTCCGGGTGGTCGAGTTGGCGACCGCGCAGGAGGTCGGCAAGGCGATGAATCCCCAGGCGCTCGAGGGCCAGATCCACGGCGGGACCGCGCAGGGGCTCGGGCTGGCGCTGTTGGAGGAGATTCAGGTCAGGGACGGCAAAGTGCAGAACGCGTCGTTCACCGACTACCTGCTTCCGACGATCCTCGATATGCCGCCGATGCAGATCGAGATCCTCGAGCACGCCGACCCGGAGGCGCCGTACGGACTCAAGGGCGTGGGGGAGCCGCCGCACATCTCGACACCGCCGGCGATCGTCGCGGCGCTCCGCGCCGCCAGCGGGCGTCCGCTAACGCGGCTCCCCGTTCGTCCCGAGCACATCGTCGGCCTCGAACCGGTGGCCGTCTCCGTCTCGCTTGCCGAGCTCGGAGGGCTGTTCGAGCACTCCCGGTGGGTCGCGGAAACTGCGTGGGACCGGCGGCCGTTTCACACCGTCGATGAGCTCGAGGCCGCGCTCGAGGCGGCGATGCGCGAGGCGCCGCCCGAGCGTCAGCTCGGGCTGATCCGAGCCCATCCCGAGCTCGCCGGCCGCGAAGCCGACGAGCGGAGGCTCACGCGTGAGTCCTCCGACGAGCAGTCCGCGGCAGGGCTCGACCGTCTCACGCCGGCCGAGCTCCAGGCGCTCCGTGACCTCAACTGCCGCTACCGGGAGCGCTTCGGCTTCCCGCTGATCGTCTGCGTCCGCGAGCACACCAAGGAATCGATCCTCTCCTGGGGCACCGCCCGGCTCGAGCACTCGCACGAACAGGAGATCGAGATCGCGCTGGGCGAGATCGCAAAGATCGCGCGGCTGCGGCTCGCAGACCTGCTCCGGGGCTCTGGTTGAGCGGGATCACGACACACGTGCTCGACACGTCGCGCGGACGGCCCGCGGAGGGCGTGCCGGTGTCGCTCGAGCGGGCATCGGAGTTCGGCTGGCAGCTCATCGGCCGCGGCACGACCGACGCCGACGGGCGGGTCACCGATCTGCTCTCGACGGCGCCCGAGAAAGGCCGCTACCGGCTGACTTTCGACACCGGTTCGTATTTCGAAGCGGGCTTCTATCCCGAGGTGTCGGTGACCTTCTCCGTCGGGTCCGCGGAGGGCCACTACCACGTGCCGCTGCTGCTGAGCCCATTTGGATACAGCACATACCGAGGGAGCTGACGGATGGCGATCGTTCTCAGTAGGGCCAGCTACGGAAAGTGCGAAGTCCGACTGGTCAAGGTCTCACGCGGGCCCGACCGACACGAGCTGCGCGATCTAACGGTCGATGTCAGGCTGGACGGCGACTTCGACGCCGCGTACCTAGACGGAGACAACAGCGGGCTGCTGGCGACCGACACGATGCGCAACACGGTCTATGCGCTGGCGAATGAGAACCCGATCGACGATCTCGAGTCGTTCGGGCTGCAGCTGGTCGCGCACTTCCTCGCGGCCGGTCCGGGCGTAACGAGCGCGAGCGTGCAGATCGTCGAGCACCCGTGGGCCAGACTCGAGGTGGGCGGACGACCACATGAGCACGCATTCCAGCGCGCGAGCGGGGGGGACCGCGTTGTGACCGTGGCCGGCGACGGCGGCGAGCCGCAAATCGAAGCCGGGATCGACGACCTGCTGGTGCTCAAGACCACGGGCTCCGGCTGGGAGGGCTTCCTGCGCGACCGCTACACCTCGCTCCCGGAGACATCCGACCGGATCCTCGCCACGATCATCACCTCGCGGTGGTCGTATGGCACGCGCGACATCGACTACGGCGACACGTGGCACGAGGTGCGGAGCGTGATTCTCGAGAGCTTCTGCGACCACTACAGCCCATCGGTCCAGTTCACGCTTCACCACATGGGTGAGGCCGTCCTCGATGCCCGTCCCGAGGTGGAGCGGATCAGCTTCTCCCTGCCCAATAAACACCATCTCTTGTATGACCTGTCGCGCTTCGGACTCGAGAACGACAACGAGATCTTCCAGGCCACCAACGAGCCGTACGGACTGATCGAGGGCACGGTCGAGCGTTCGTCGGCGTGAACGGGTGGGCTGCTGAGCTTCGCCCCGGGAGCGCTAGAGCGCGCCAAGCCGGTCCGCGGCCTCGGCGATGACTTCGTGTCGCTTGCAGAACGCGAACCGCACCAGCGTTGCTGCGGCGTCCTTGTCGTCGTAGAACACCGAGGTCGGGATCGCGACGATGCCGCAGCGGTCGGGGAGCGTCCTGCAGAACGCGACCGCGTCGGTGCCGACGTCTGCGTTGACGAAGTAGGTCCCCGCCGGCGTCAGCGGTTGCAGCCCCGCCGCGGCCAAGCCTGCGCAGAGCAGGTCGCGCTTTCCGCGCAGATCGTCGCGCAGGCGCTCGAGATGATCCGGAGGCAGGCGTAGCGCGGCCGCGGCAGCATGCTGGAGCGGCGTCCCGCCGGCGAACGTGAGGTACTGCTTGACGCCGCGGACGCCGGCGACGAGCTCCGCGGGACCGGAGCACCAGCCGATCTTCCAGCCGGTGAACGAGAATGACTTGCCGACGCTCGAGATCGTGAGCGTGCGCTCCGCCATCCCCGGGAGCGTCGCGATCGGGATGTGCTCGCCGTCGTATACGAGGTGCTCGTAGACCTCGTCGGCGACGCACACGAGGTCCTGTTCGATGCACACCTCAGCGATCGTCTCGAGGTCGGATCGGTCGAGCACCCGACCCGTCGGGTTGTGCGGCGTGTTCAGCAGTAGCAGCCGCGCCCGCGGGCCTGCGGCCGCAACGCGCAAGGCGTCACGGTCGAGTTCGAATGCGGGCGGGCGCAATGTGACCGGTCGCCGCCGCGCACCGGCGAACGCGATGCACGCCGCGTACGAGTCGTAGTACGGCTCGAGCACAACGACTTCGTCGCCGGGATTCAGCAGCCCGAGCAGCGCCGCGGCGATCGCCTCGGTCGCGCCGAACGTCACCAGCACGTCCTCGGGCTCGAGCCCGTACCGCGCGTGCTGGTGCGCCAGCACCGCCTCGCGCAACGGTTGCACGCCGCCGAGCGGGGCGTACTGGTTCTCGCCGCCGCGCAGCGCCGCGATCGCCGCGTCGATCACCTCGGACGGACCATCGGTGTCAGGAAAGCCCTGGCCGAGGTTGATCGCGCCGGTGCGCTGCGCGAGCGCGGTCATTTCGGTGAAGACGGTGGTCCCCAGTCCAGCGAGCCGCTCTGCCGGAGCCATCGACGACTACGCCGCGTCGGCGGCGCCCCAGATCCCGGGGCCGCGGCTGTGCTCGTAGATCAGCGAGGTCTCCGCGTGGGCGACGGACGGGTGCGTCGCCAGGTGGTCGACCACGAACTCGCGAAGGTCCTGCGGATCGATCGCGGCCACCCAGACGAGGTAGTCGGTCACCCCGGTGAGGTGGAAGACCATCACCACTCCGGGCAGCTCACGGACGGCGGTCGTGAACGCATCGATCTCCTCGCGCGCATGGACCGCGAGGCGGACGGCAACGAGCGCCTGCAGCGGACGACCGAGAGCAGCGAGGTCGACCTCGGCGTGAAAGCCCCGAATCACACCACGCTCGCGCAGCGAACGCAGCCGGCCGAGTGCGGTGGAAGGGGCCACCCCGACCCTCTCGGCGAGCCGCTGGTTCGTGATCCGGGCGTCGGCGGCGACAAGCTCAAGGATCGCGCGGTCGATCGCGTCCACCTGGGGGTGTGAATGATTCGGCATAGATCGATCAGCAGTGCTGATTTCTGAAGAATATACGACATACGGCCGAAAGAACAAAGGATCAGCGAAGAGTTGCGCTCTGACCGCAGTATCATCAGACTGGAGCCATGCCCGAGACCGCCGTCGCCCCCCTGATCAACGACTCAATCCTCGACACGATCGGAGATACGCCGCTCGTGCGGCTTACCCGGTTGGCGCCGGGTGTGCGTCCGCTACTCGTCGCCAAGCTCGAGGTGTTCAACCCGGGCGGCTCGATCAAGGACCGGATCGCCGTCGCCCTGATCGAGGCCGCCGAACGCGACGGCAAGCTTGCGCCCGGCGGCACGATCGTCGAACCCACCTCAGGCAACACCGGCACCGGCTTGGCGATCGCCGCGCGGCTGAAGGGCTACCGCGTGATCGCGGTGATGCCGGACAAGATGTCCAAGGAGAAGATCGATCTGCTGCGCGCGTATGGGGCGGAGGTGGTCGTCGCACCGACCGACGTGCCGCCTGACTCACCTCAGTCCTACTATCGCGTCGCCGACCGGCTCACCGCCGAGATCCCCGGCGCGTTCCAGCCGAACCAGTACTTCAACCAGGCCAATCCGCAGGCGCATTACGAGTCGACAGGCCCGGAGCTGTGGGAGCAGACGGCGGGCCGGATCACCCACCTGGTGTGCGGCGTCGGTACCGGCGGCACCGTCACCGGCACCGTGCGCTACCTGCGCGAGCAAAAGCCCGAGCTCGTCGTGATCGGCGCGGACCCGGAGGGCTCGATCTACTCCGGCGGATCCGAGAACGTCCGGCCATATCTAGTCGAGGGCGTGGGCGAGGACTTCTGGCCGGAGACGTTCGACCGCTCGGCCGTCGATCGATGGATCACGGTCTCGGATCGTGATGCGTTCCTCACAACCCGCCGGCTCGCGCTTACCGAAGGCATTCTCGCGGGCGGCTCCGGTGGGCTCGCGGTCCATGCGGCACTCCAGGTCGCAGCCGAGGTCGATGACCCGAGCGCAATGATCGTCGTGATCCTGCCGGACGGCGGTCGCTCGTACCTGTCGAAGATCTACTCGGATAGCTGGATGCGGCAGTACGGCTTCCTCGAGCGCAACACCGAGCTGGTCGTCGGCGACGTGCTCAGGCACAAGCAGGATGCCGGCGAGATTCCGCCGCTCGTCACCGTGGAGACGCATCAGCGCGTGCGGGACGCGATCTCGCGGCTGCACGAGCATCGCGTGTCACAGCTGCCGGTCGTCGGCCCACACGACCCGGTGACCGTTGTCGGCGCGATCAGCGAGCGCGGTCTGCTGAAGCGGACGGTTGAGGATCCTTCTGCGCTCGATGCCGAGATCGTCGAGGTGATGGAGCCGTCGTTCGCAGCGGTCTCGACCGACGATCCGGTGCGCGAGGCGGTCGAGCTGCTGGTCGGCGACCAGCAGGCGCTGCTCGTGCTCGACGACGGCCGGCCGGCCGGCATCGTCACGCGCGCCGATCTGCTGGAAGCATTGGCATCGTGAGCGAGCGACAGCGGCCGCGCGACGGTTTCGGGACCCGCGCCGTGCATGCCGGGCTGACGCCGGATCCGGCCTTTGGCTCGATAATCCCGGCGATCCACCAGACCAGCACCTACGTACAGCGGAGGCCGGGAGAGTTCGTCGAGGACTACGGCTACGCCCGCTCGGCGAATCCGACTCGCGCTGCGCTCGAGCAGGCGCTCGGCGAGCTAGAGGGCGGCCGCGCGGTGGCGTTCGCCTCGGGTCTGGCCGCGGCCCACGCGTTGATCACGATCGTGTGCGAAGCCGGCGGCCACATCGTGCTCCCGGGCGACCTGTATGGCGGTACCTACAGACTCGTCGACAAGGTGCTCAGTCGCTGGGGCCTCGCCTACGACCTCGTGGACCAGTCCGACGGCGACGCGCTCGCGCGAGCCATCAGGGACGACACCAAGCTGATCTGGGTCGAGAGCCCGACGAACCCGCTTTTGAACGTCGTCGACATCGAGGCCGTCGTCGCCGGCAAGCGATCCGCGTTCGTCGCGGTCGACAACACGTTCGCGACGCCTTTCAATCAACGCCCGCTCGAACTCGGCGCCGACTTTGTCGTTCACTCGACGACGAAGTACCTCGGCGGTCATTCCGACGTCATCGGCGGCGCGGTGATCGCCCGCGACGATGAGTGGTACGAGCGGCTCCGGTTCGTCCAGAACGCGGTCGGCGCGGTCCCTGGACCGATGGATTGCTTCCTCGTCCATCGCGGACTGCGGACGCTGCACCTTCGGATGGAGGCGCACGCTCGCAGCGCGGCCGCAGTCGTGGAGCTGCTGCACTCGACTCCGGGCGTCACCGACATTCACTGGCCCGGCTACAGCGGCATGGTCAGCTTCCGCCACCCCCGTGCCACGGAGATCGTCGCCCGCACTCGCCTGTTCACGCTCGCCGAGTCACTCGGCGGCGTCGAGTCGCTGATCGAGGTGCCACAGGCGATGACTCATCAGTCCGTAGAGGACTCCGCCGCGGCGGTGCCGCCCGACTTGATCCGGCTCAGCTGCGGCGTCGAGGAACCTGGCGATCTGGTGGCGGATCTCCAGCAGGCGCTTGTCGTCGCCTTAGACCCGGTTAGCCGCTAGCAGCCGCGCCAGGAACCGTTGCGTCTCTGGCTCGGCGGGGGCGGTGAAGATCTGCTCGGCCGGCCCACGCTCGACGATCCGCCCGTCCGCTAGGAAGCAGACCTGGTCGGCGAAATCGCGCGCGAAGCTCATCTCGTGTGTCGCGATCAGCATCGTCATGCCCTCGGACTTGAGCTCGCGGATCAGCTCGAGCACCTCGCCGACGAGCTCTGGGTCGAGCGCGCTCGTGACCTCGTCGAGGAGCAGCGCACGCGGCCGGGTCATCAGCGCGCGCGCGATCGCGACGCGTTGCTGTTGGCCGCCCGAGAGCCGGTCCGGGTAGTCGTTCGCCCGGTCTCCGAGGCCGAACCGCTCGAGCATCGCCTGTCCCGCGACGCGCGCGTCACCGGTCGTCATCTTCTGCGCGCGGCGCGCCCCGAGGATCACGTTGTCGATCACGCGCATGTGCGGGAACAGGTTGTAGGCCTGGAACACGAGTCCGAGCCGCCGGCGAATTGGGACGGGGTCGAGACCTGGGACGGTGATCGGCTCCCCGTCCAGGAAGATGTCTCCGTCGTCGATCTCCTCGAGCAGGTCGATGCAGCGCAGCAGCGTGGATTTGCCCGACCCCGACGCGCCGATCAGCGCGATCGCCTCGATGCTCTCCGACCGACAGGTCGATCCCCCGCAGCACCTCAACGTCGCCATAGGACTTCGTGACTCCGCGGAGCTCGAGGACGGGCGCCGGGCTCATCGTGGGCCGAGGGCGAGCACGGCGCCGCGCTGACGCAGGCTGCGCTCCTGAAGCACGTCGGTGATCCGTGTCAGCGGGACCGTGACGCACAGGTACAACGCGGCCGCCGCCAGTATCGGCGTGTAGTTGAAGTACTCGGCCTCGAAGATCTGGGCCGCGCGGAAGGCCTCCTGCGGACCGAGGATCGAGATCAGCGCCACGTCCTTCGTCAGCGAGATGAAATCGTTCAGAAGTGGTGGCACCACGGTGCGGACGGCCTGCGGGATGATCACGTGCCGGAGCGCCTGGAGGGGCGTGAGTCCAAGCGCGAGCGCCGCACTGCCCTGGCTCGGGTGGACCGATCGGATCCCGGCCCTCAACACCTCGGCCACGTACGCCGAGTAGCACATCCCGAGCGCGATCCCGCCAAGCACGGTCGCGTTCGTCGGCAGGCCGCTGAGGTTGAGCGTGGGGACCCCCAATCCGATCAGGTAGACCCACAGGATCACCGGGACGCCACGCATCAGGTCGACGTAGATGACGGCCACGACTCGTAGCGGGAACAGCACCGAGGCACGCGAGGTACGAATTACCGCGATCACGAGACCCAACGCAAGCACGCACGCCTCGACGATCAGGAACAGCTTGACGTCGAGCCAGAACCCGCTCAACACGCTCGAGAACGACTGGTTGAAGCGATGGCCGTTGAGGAAGAACTCGTGCACTTTCGGCCAGCCGGGACTCGTGAGGACGTACGCGGCGAGGCCTCCGATCACGACCACCGTCGACACGGTGGCGATCGCGATCGAGCGCCGCGCGCGGCGGCGCCGCGCATGGCGGCGATCCTCCCGCGTCGTCAAAGGGGGGACGGTGCTCACCGCGCGCCCAGCGTGCTCAGTGCAGGACGGGCACGCTCGCCTCGGAGGCGATCCAGCGCTGGTTCAGCGCGGCCAGCGTGCCGTTCGCGCGCAGCGCGTCGACGGCCTTATCGACGCACGGAGTCAGCCCCGAGCCCTTGCTTAGCAAGAGGCCCCAGTTGTCGCCTCCGGGCGCCTGGAACTGACCCACGATCGTCGTGTGCGAAAGCACGGTCGAGGTCAGGTCGAATGCGGTTGCGAGGTCGACGACGATCGCGTCGACGCGGTGGATCCTGAACGCGGAGACGACGTCGGTGGAGGTGTTGAACACATCCGGCTGAGTTGTCGGCTTGATCTGCGAGCTGACGGACGACAGGCTCGTCGTCCCAATCTGGACGCCGATCTTTGCGTTCTTGAACGCCGCCAACGAGGTCGCGTGCGCGTACGGGCCTTTGGCCGCGACGATGATGCCCTGCGGGTTCGTGTAGTACGGGGTCGAGAAGTCGACGGCCTGCTCCCGCGGCGGGCGTGATCGAGATCTCGTTGATGTCGAAGTCGAAGCTCTTCGGCCCGGGGGCGTACGAGGAGTCGAACGGCTCGACGACCCACTTGACCTCGCTCGGGGTGAACCCGAGCTTGGCCGCCACCGCGTACGCGACCGCGCTCTCGAACCCCTTGCCGTTGGCCGGCTTGTTGTTGACGAAGTACGGCGGGTACGCGGGCGAGTCGGTCGCCACCGTCAGCACGCCGGGCGTGTGCAGCTGAAGGCTTGACTTCGCGCACGAGTTTGCGGACGCCGACGCCGTCGCTGTCTTCTTCGAGCTGCCGCAGGCCGACAGCGAGACGACCGCGAGCGCCGCGGCACAACAGGCGGCGATGTGCGAGCTCCTTAGCAAGGCGCACAATCTACACCGGCGCCCACGCGGCTGGATGTCGCAGTGGATGGAACTGCAGCAGTGGGTATTCCCGCAGCGGTTCTTCCGGGAGAACCTGAAGCTCGGCGACGGCGGCGAGGAAGGGCGCGAGAACGACATCGTGCGAGAGGTGACCGCGTGAAGCGGCCGCCGCCTCAGCCGATGCTCGTAATGCCCCAGCCGGAACCCTCGGGCAGCCGTCCCGAGATGAACCGGTGACCGCCGGCGCCAAGCGCGCCGATGAAGTAATCGATCTGGCTCGAGCGGTTCGCGCCGGCGATGTGGAAACGGGCCTTGAAGCTCCCGCCCTGTTGAGTGGCGTACTCGCAGGCAGTGGTGTGCGCGACCCCGATACACACACCGACTGTTGACGCACGGCTGGCCTGGACGGCGACGGTGAACGTACTGCCGGAATGGTTGTTGGGGTTGATCCCGACGCCGGTGATCGCCGGCTTGGCAGTCGCCTGGGCTACGCCCGGGACGGCAAGGACGCCGGCCACAACCAGGACGGCCGAGATTCGTATGGAACGCCACTGGCGCATGCGCCGCACGATACCCCGTGACCTGTCTAGCCAAACGGCGAGATAGTTCGTGTAGACTTACCGTTCGTGTCTGCTTACCGGTCCGATGCTTGGACAGCTCTCGGGGACCCGACGCGCAAGGAGATCTTCGAACTGCTCGTCGAGCGTCCTCGCGCGGTCGTCGATCTGGCCGGCGAGCTGCCGATCAGCCGGCCGGCGGTGTCGCAGCATCTGCGGGTGCTCAGGGAAGCGGGTCTCGTCGTCAACGAGCCGGCGGGCACGCGCCGGATCTACCGGGTCAACCCGGATGGGCTCGCGGCGTTGCGGGCGGATCTGGAGCGATTCTGGGGGCGGGCGCTGGCCGCGTACGAGGCGGCCGTCGAACAGTCAACCGAGGAGGGTAGGTGAGCGCGATCGACAGCCACACGCAGAGGCCGCTAACGACGGTGACCCACTCGATCGTCGTCGAGGCGCCGATCGACGTCGCATTCAGCGTGTTCACCGAGCAGTTTGACCGGATCAAACCCCGCGAGCACAACCTCCTCGGCGCCGAAGTCATCGAGACGGTGTTCGAGCGGCGCGTCGGTGGCCATCTCTACGACCGCGCAGTCGACGGCTCCGAGTGCCGCTGGGCGCGCGTCCTGGAGTACGACCCTCCTCGGCGCATGGTGATCAGCTGGGACATCAGTCCGAGCTGGAGCTCGAGACCAACCCGGAGCGAGCGAGCGAGGTCGAGATCGAGTTCGTGGCGGAGGGCGCGGACCGCACCCGAGTCCGGCTCGAGCACCGCCACCTCGACCGCCACGGCGAGGGCTGGGACTCGCTCCGCGATGGCATCGCCGGCGATCAGGGGTGGCCGCTCTACCTGAGCCGCTTCGCTGAACTACTCGGAGGTGCGCGCTGATGGCTCCGATCATCGCCACGGCGGAAATCGCGCGGCCAGCGGAGGAGGCGTTCTCGTATGTCACCGATCCGAGCACGTTCCCCGAGTGGCAGCTCGGCGTCCTCAGCGGTCGCGTCGAGCCCAGTCCCCGTTCAGGTGGGCTCGACGTGCACGACGGTCCGATCGATCGGGGGCCGCGAACGGACGGTGAAGACGAGGATCACCGAGTGCGATCCCCCACGGCGGTGGGCCGACCGGGGCATCGACGGCCCGATCAGGGCGATCGTCTCGGTTAACGTCGAGCCGCTCGCCGAAGGGTCACGCTCGCGCGTGACAATCGCGGTCGACTTCACCGGACACGGGATCGGGAGGCTGCTCGTGCCGCTCGTCGTCCGCCGGCAGGCCGCCAAGGAGATGCCGGAGAACATGCGCCGCCTGAAGGTGGCGCTCGAAGGCGCGGCCGTAGTCAGCGAAGCTCGCGAGCAACTGCCGCGAGCGCCTCCGCCGAGGGGGCGAACGTCGTGATGCTGGTGAAGCCCCACCTTTGACGGCGGCGCTCGAGTTCCTCAGCGGCATCGGCTGCGGTGCGCGCGAACAGCACGCATGGCGACTCTGCGAGCACGATCGGGTCGTCGGTCTCGCCCTCCCGCTGCCACGAACGCGCGGGCGCCCGCCAGCGGGTCTTTGCCGAGCTCGACGGCCTGCAGGAGCACGTCGCTCTCGAACGGACGTGCACCAGCGGCGCGACGAGTCGCCGCGACGAGCTCGTCGGCCTCCTCGGCGGTTGCGGCGGTCAACGTGCCCGGTTCGTGACCGGGTTTATGACGCACCGCCGCGAACGCGATGATGTCGGCCTGTTCGGCCGCGACCGCCAGCCCACTGTGTGACATCGCGCCGATCACAATCGGGATCGGCTCCTGCACCGGCCTGGGCTCGTGCTCCTCGCCGGCGAGCAGCCGCCGGACCTCGAGCAGCGTGTCCTTCATCAGCTCGACGCGGGCGGTCTGCGGTTGCCACGGAATGCCGCTTGTCTCGAACTCGCGCTTGATCGTTCCGGCGCCGAGACCCAGCTCGAGCCGCCCGCCGCTGAGCCGGTCGAGCGTCGCCGCCTCGCGCGCGAGCAGCGTGGGATTCCAGAAGCACGCGTTGAGCACGTACGTGCGCAGCCTGAGCCGCTCGCTGACGGCCGCGGCCGCCGTCAGCATCGGGAATGGGGACGGACCGCCGATGTGATCGCCCTTGGCGACGAAATCGAATCCGGCGTCCTCGTAGCGGCGGATCGCCTCGCGCAGCTCGGGCAACGCAATCGGCAGCCCCCCGATCCCAAAGCGGTATGCGGCAGCGTTCACGCACGATAAGGTAGCGCAACCGCGCGGTTGCGGGACTGTCCGGCACGCCGCTCGATCTGTCCAGCCTCGAGTAGAAGCCAATCCGGCATGCTGTAGCAGGTGAGTCTCGCGAGCGCGATCCTCGGCCGGCGGATGGGACTGATCCGTCCGCTGACGCAGGACGTCGTCTGCGACCGTGATCTCCGCGTTGAGATGGACGACGGCGCTGTGCTACTGGCCGACCGCTGGGTGGCGCGAGACAGCCGCGACCGCCCGCAGCCGACGGTGCTGGTGCGCTCGCCGTACGGACGACGGCAGTTCGTCGGGTTTTTCGTCGGGAGGCTGCTCGCTGAGCGAGGGCTCCAGGTCCTGATCCAGAGCACGCGGGGAACGTTCGGTTCCGAGGGCGACTTCAGCCCGTTCGACGAGCGCGCCGACGGCCTTGCGACGATCCGCTGGCTGCGCGAGCAGGCGTGGCACTCGGAGCGGATCGGGATGATCGGCCCCAGCTATCTGGGAATCGTCCAGTGGGCGGTCGCGCCCGATGCGGGCGAGGATCTGCGCGCGCTCGCGATCCAGGTGAGCGCCTCCCAGTTTCACGGCCAGACGTATGCGGGCGGGAGCATGACGATGCAGACGTCGGCGTCCTGGCTGGTGCTGGTCGCCGCCCAGGAGCGGCGGTTCGCGCCACTGCTCATGGCTACGGGTCTTCGTCGGCTGCCGGCGATGCTCGCGCGGTCGCCGCTCTCCGACCTCGACCATTGGGTCACCGGCGCGGAGGTGGCGTGGTTCCGCGAGGGGCTCGGCAACCCGCGCCGCGAGGACGCGTACTGGGTCGCGCGCGACTACGCCGCGGGCGTCGAGACGGTGGACGCACCGGTGCAGCTGATCGGCGGCTGGTGGGACATCTTCCTGCCCTGGATGCTCGAGGACTTCAGCGCACTGAAGGCGGCGGGCCGCGCGCCGCAGTTGATCATCGGGCCATGGACGCACACCGCTCCTGGCGTGACTGCCGCCGGGCTGCGCGACGGGCTCGCGTGGCTGCGGGCCGGGCTGCTCGACGATCACCGCCTCGTGCAGCGCGCGAGCATCCGCGTGTACGTGAGCGGCGAGCGTGCCGGCGAAAGATGGCGCGAGCTCGAAGCATGGCCGCCACCAGGCACCAGCGAACGTCGGCTGTGGCTCGGTGAAGGCGGAACGCTCGAGAACGAGCCGCCCGCAACCGCATCCGAGGCCGGCGACCGATACCGGTACGACCCTGCCGATCCGACGCCCGTCCGTAGGCGGCCCGACGCTGCTGGAAAGCCGCCCCGTCACCGACAACCGCGAGCTCGAGCAGCGCGCGGACGTGCTGACCTACACGACGGAGCCGCTGCCGGAGGCGTTCGAAGCGATCGGCCCGGTCCGCGTCGAGCTCCACGTCCGCGCCAGCTCACCGCATTTCGACCTGTTCGCGCGCGTGTGCGACGTCGACTCCGCCGGCGCGTCATGGAACGTCTGCGACGCGCTGACGCGGGTCGACCCAGAGCGGGTCCAGCCGTCCGCCGACGGAACGTGGCCGGTCACGTTTGACCTGTGGCCGACCGCCCACCGTTTCGCCGCCGGCAACCGGATCCGCCTGCAGGTGTCCTCCGGTGCACACCCGCGCTACCTGCGAAATCCGGGCACGGGGGAGGATCCGGTCAGCGCGAGGACCACGGTGCCGGTTGAGATCGAGGTCCTCCGTGACCCCGATCATCCCTCCGTGCTGGTGCTCCCGGCTGCCGAGGCCCGCTAGGCCGCGCCAACGGTCGCGCCGACCGCCTGCTCGATCCGCTCGCCGATCTCCGGGTCGATGTTCTTCCAGTACTCGAACGCGCGCGCGAGCACCTTGTCGGAGACGCCCTGGCAGAGATGGCCCGCGACGTTCGACACGAGCCGCTCGCGGGCATCGTCGTCGAGCACCTCGCGGATCATCGTGCCCGGCTGGCCGTAGTCGTCGTCGTCTGCGCGCCTGGTGTAGGCCGAGCGGACCATCTCGCCGTCGGCCGCCCAGAGCCCGGCGTCGTCGGTCCGCGACGGGTCGGCCGCCGGGTCCGCCGTACGAGTTGGGGGCGTAGACCGGATCGGTGACGTTGACGGTTCGCCCGACGCCGTCCTTGCTGTAGCTGTGGACCGGCACGTGCGGCGTGTTCACCGGGATCTGCTTGTAGTTGACCCCGAGCCGCGCGCGGTGGGCGTCGGAGTAGGAGAACCCGCGGGCGAGCAGCATCTTGTCCGGGCTCAGCCCGATTCCCGGCACGAGGTTGTTGGGCTCGAACGCGGCCTGCTCCATCTCGGTGTGGAAGTCGGTCAGGTTGCGGTTGAGCGTCAACGTGCCGACCTTGATCAGCGGGTAGTCGCCGTGCGGCCACACCTTGGTCAGGTCGAACGGGTTGAACCGGTAGGTCTTGGCGTCCTCGAACGGCATGATCTGCATGTACAGCGTCCAGCTCGGGAAATCGCCGTCGCGGATCGCCTCGAACAGGTCCTGCCGGTGGTAGTCGGCGTTCTCGCCGGCCATCCGGTCGGCGTCCTCCTGGGTGAGAAACTCGATGCCCTGGTCGGTCTTGAAGTGGTACTTGACCCAGAACCTCTCGCCCGCGGCGTTGACCCACATGTACGTGTGGCTCGAGTAGCCGTTCATGTGGCGCCAGGTCCTGGGGATGCCGCGGTCGCCCATCAGCCACGTCACCTGGTGGCTCGACTCGGGAGACAGAGTCCAGAAGTCCCACTGCATGTCGTTGTCGCGCAGGCCGTTGTCGGCACGCCGCTTCTGGCTGCGGATGAAGTGCTGGAACTTCATCGGGTCACGGACGAAGAAGACCGGCGTGTTGTTGCCGACCATGTCGTAGTTGCCCTCGGACGTATAGAACTTCAGCGCGAAGCCGCGGGGGTCGCGCCACGTGTCGGGGCTGCCGCTCTCGCCGGCGACGGTCGAGAAGCGCGCGAGCACCTCGGTCTTGACGCCGGGCTGGAACAGCGCGGCGCGGGTATACGCGCTGACGTCCTCGGTCGTCTCGAACTGACCGAACGCTCCCGACCCCTTCGCGTGTGGCTGGCGCTCGGCGATCCGCTCACGGTTGAAGTTCGCCATCTGCTCGATCAGGTACTGGTCCTGGAGCAGGATCGGGCCGTCGGGGCCGACTGTGAGCGAGAACTCGTCGCTGGCGGCGGGGGCGCCACCATCGGTCGTCGTGTAAGGCGGCTTGTCAGTCATCGGCTGATCTCCTTCTCGGTTCGTTTGGGCGTTTCTGGCAAGCTGGGCACAGGCCCCAGAACGTGACCTCGGCCTCGTCGATCACGAAGCCGCCCGCGTCCGACGGCGACAGGCACGGTGCGAGGCCGGCGACGCAGTCGACATCGGTGATCGCGCCGCACGAGCGGCACACGACGTGGTGGTGGTTGTCGCCGACGCGCGCCTCGTACCGCGCAGCGCTGCCTGCGGGCTCGATCCGTCGGATTAGACCCGACCGGGTCAGCGCGCCCAGCACGTCGTACACGGCTTGGGTCGAGATCGTGCCGAGCTGGTCGCGTACGGCGTGGGCGACCTGATCGGCGGTGACGTGATCGTGCTGAGACACCTCACCAAGAACGGCTACCCGCGGGCCGGTGACACGTAGCCCCGCGGCGCGTAATGCGGCGATCAGATCGACGCTGCTCGTCGGGGTCACGCGGTGGACGATACCGCTTATCCGGAACTATTCAATTCTTCGTCTAAGTCCAAAGAAACTACTACGCGCGAGGCTGGTCGCACCACCTGCGGGCGGCGCGGTACGCGAGCATCAGATCCTCGCCCTCGACCGAGATGTCGGCGAGTTTCTCCAGGTGGTGGTCGCCGTTGACCGACACCCGTAGTGCGACCTCCCTGAACAGGAACACATCCGACATCGAGTCGCCGTACGCGACCGCATCGCCCAGCTCCACGCCGTGTTCGGCACAGAAGCGGGCTGCCAGGCGAGGCTTCGCCTCGGGATCGAGGATCGCCGACTCGTCGAGGGCAAGTTCCAACGACCGTGGGAACCGCGATGCGAACACCGAGTCGAAGCCGAACTCGAGGAACTGCTCGGCGAAGTAGTCGGGCGACATCGTGATCAGGCATGCGCGCTCTCCGTGACGGTGGATGTCGGCCACCACTTCGCGGATGTTCGCGAGTAGCGGCGCCGCGGCGAACGCCCGCTGGGCCACCTCCGCCGGGACGACGCCCCACATCTCGTGGAGCGCGTGAGCGAAGTCGACCGCGGTCGCGGCGCCCGTCGCGAACCGCTCTTCGAGCTCGACCAGTGAGTCACCGCGTCCGAGCGCGGCCGCGACCAGAACCGGCGCGGACGTGCCACGCAACAGCGTGCCGTCCATATCGAAGATGTGCGCCCGCACTCAGCCCGTCAGCCCGAGCGCACCCGCGAGCGCGGTCCAATCCTCCCGGGGCATCCCGCTTTTGCCGACCGGCTGCACGCACACGTGGTCGGCGCCGGCGGCGACGTGGTGCCGCACGGTCGCGGCGACGTCCTCGGCGGTTCCGTGGGGGACCACGGCATCGATCAGCCGGTCCGAGCCGCCGCCCGCGATGTCCTCGTCGGTGAAGCCGTGGGCGAGAAGGTTGCTCGTGTAGTTCGTGAGCGACAGATACAGCCGTGCGTACTCGCGCGCCGCTGCGCGGCCGGATTCGGCGTCGGGATCGATCACGCAAGCCACCTCGGGCGCCAGCAGCGGCCCTTCGCCGAGCTGCTCTCGCACCCAGCGAGTGTGGGCGGCGGGGACGAAGTACGGGTGGGCGCCGAGTCCGCGCTCAGCGCTCAGCCGGACCATCCGCGGGCGCAGCGCTGCGAGGCAGCGTCGGTTCGGCGGGACGGGCGACGCCGCTTCGTCAAGCGCGTCGAGGAATGCACGCATCGCGGACAGCGGCTTCGTGTACTCGCTCGTCGCCTCCGGGTGGCCGATCCCAATCCCGAGCAGCACACGGCCAGGGAACTCAGTCTCGAGCTCGGCGAACTCCGCAGCGACTCGGACCGGGTCGCTGTTCCACACGTTGAGGATCCCCGTCGCCGCCACGAGTCGATCTGTGGCTGCGAGGACGGGCCGCAGCGCAGAGAGCTGTGGCGATCCGCCCCGCCAGAAGGTGCCGAACCCGAGCTGCTCGACGAGCGCTGCGGCGTCGACGAGGCCGTCGTCGGGGACCGTACGCGGCGAGACCCACACGCCGTACTTGCCGAGCTCCACCTCTAGAGATTTACACACCCGCGACCGCGGCAGCGAGCGCGTCGGCGGCGGGCCGAGAGACGTACCCGAGCTCGCTCCGGGCCTTGGAGTCGTCGAACAGATGGGGTAGGCGGCCCGAGCGGACCTCGTCGAGCACGAGCAGCGATGGCTCGCGGCCCAGCGGCCGGAGCGCCGCGTCGGCGCCTCGCGCGGCGAGGTACGCGAGCGACCACGGCACGGCCACACGCGGCGCCGGGCGCCCGGCGGCGCGGGCGATCAACGCGAACACCTCGCGCATCGTCAGGTTCTCGCCGCCGAGCAGGTAGCGCTCCCCCGCGCGGCCGTGCTCGAAGGCGCGAATGTGGCCGGCGGCTACGTCCTGCACCGCGACGATGTTCAGCGCACTGCGCGCAACGTAGCCGCGCGCTCGCCCGGTGGCCACGTCGACCACCATCTTGCCGGTCGGTGTCGGACGGGTGTCGCCGGGGCCGACCGGCACGGTCGGGTTGACGACGACCACGTCGGTCCCACGGGCGGCGGCTTGCAGGGCGAGCCGCTCGCCTTCGAGCTTCGTGTGCCTGTACGGCACCGCGAGCTCGCGTGACGGCGGTATGTCGCGCTCGGTCGCGGCGCGGCCGGTGACCGGGCCGCAGGTCGCGCACGAGCTCGTGTGGACGACTCGTCGCACGCGGTCCTCGCGCGCCGCGGCGTCGAGCACGTTGCGGACACCGTCGACGTTGACGGCGCGCATCAGCGCGGCGTCCGCGCGCGCGTAGCTGTACACCGCGGCCAGATGGAATATGGCGTCGCAGCCGACGATCGCCCGCCGGACCGCATCGGCGTCGAGCACGTCGCCGCGGATGAACTCGACATCGGCCGGCGGCGGCACGCGGTCGAATGCGAGCACCTCGGCACCGCCGGCGACCAGTGCGCGGACGACGTGGGCGCCGATGAACCCGGCCGCCCCCGTGACCAGTGCCCGCATCAGGTGCTGACGCGCCGGCGCGGCCGCCGGGAGCGCGCGGTTCCGCGCGCCATCTGCAGCCCGAACCGCGTCATCGCCCGGGGCACGCGCTCGGCGGCGCTGATCACCGTCTCGAGCGCGTCGGCGAGCTGTCGCACCTCCTGCTCTGAGATCAGCAGCGAGGGGAGCGCCTTGACGACGTTCATCCGGTGGCCCGCGACCTGTACGAGGATCTGGTGCTCGTGGAACAGGGGCACCGTGATCAGCTGCGCGAACAGACCCGGCTGGGCGCGTTCGATCATGTTGAACACCGCCCGCGCGCTGCCACCCGCCGGTGGGCCGAGCTCGATCGCCCACATCAGGCCAAGCCCACGCACCTCGCGCACGACCTCGTGGCGGTCGACGAGCGGGCGCGTCAACTCGAGTAACAGGTCGCCCATCTTGCGCGCGTGCTCGACGACTCGGTCGCGTTCGAGCACCCGCAGCGTGGCGAGCGCGGCGGCCGCCGCCAGGTCGTTCGTGCCGAACGTCGAGCCGTGGCGGACGGCCCGCTCCATCCCGTCGAACACCTTGTCGAACGCGGAGCGAGAGACGAGCACACCGCCGATCGGGACGAAACCTCCCGAAAGCGCCTTGGCGACGCAGATCAGATCTGGCTCGAGGCCCCAGTGCTCCAACGCCAGGAACTCGCCGGTGCGGCCGATCCCCGTCTGCACCTCGTCGCAGACGAACAGCGTGCCGGCGTCGCGGCAGAGCCGCTGGACGGACGCCAAGTAGCCGTCGGGCGCGATGTGCACGCCTTTGCCCTGCACCGGCTCGAGGATCACCGCCGCTACGTCACCGCGCGCGAGCTCGGCCTCGATCGCTTCCGCGTCTCCGAACGGAACGGCGGTGCAGTCCGCCAGCAGGGGACCGAAGCCGTCCCGAAATTCATCGTTGCCGTTGATCGACAGCGAGCCGAGCGTGAGCCCGTGGAAGCCGTGATCGGCGTACACGATCCGGCCGCGGCCGGTCGCGGCGCGCGAGATCTTGATCGCAGCCTCGACCGACTCGGTGCCGGTATTGGCCGGGACCATCGCGCCGACGCTCCCGGGAGCGCGCTCGAGGAGCTGCTCCGCCAATACTCCGGCGAGCAGCGTCACGCCGAGCTGCGGGAGGTTGCCGGTGGACGCGGCGAGCACGTCCTCGATCCCCTCGATCACGTCCGGGTGGTTACGGCCGAGCGCGAACACGCCGTAGCCGGAGATCAGGTCGAGGTACCGCCGCCCGTCGGAATCGATCAGGTGCGCCCGGTCGCCGCCCACCCACGTCCGGTCAAAACCGAGCGTCCGCAGGATCCGCCCCATCTGCGGGTTGAGGTAGCGGTCGTTGAGCTCGAGCTCCTCGCCAACGCGTTGCGTGAGCAGTTCTCGGACACGAGCGATATCGCCCATGGTCGGAAAGGGTATTCGAGCATTAGAGTGGCTCTATCTCTGACCCCCGCCGAAGGAGATCCCGATGGGCTTTGATCAGTACCACGAGCCTCCTGACGAGCTGCCCGCACCCACGCGCACGTTCGCGCGCCTGTGCGCTTCGCTCACCGAGGAGGCGGAGGCGATCGGCTGGTACGAGCAGCGACTTGCCGTCGAGACAGACCCCGACGCGCTTGCGGTCATGCGCGACGCGCAGGGGGAGGAGTTCAAGCACTTCGCGATGGACCTCGAGTTCCTGCTGCGCCGGACGCCCGCCTGGCGAGAGATCGCCCGCGGGATCTTGTTCTGCCCGGGTGACATCGTCGAGCACGGCGAGGAGGCCGAGGCCGAGGCGCTCGAGGGCGGTGCCGGCGGCGCCACCGAGGACGGGTCGCTGGGGCTCGGCAGCCTGAGGGCGGTGGCGCAATGAACCATCTGCTCCGATCGAAGGCGCCGATCAGCGACGAGGCATGGGCCGAGCTCGACGCGGAGGCGCGCGAGCGGCTGACACCGGCCCTGGCGGCGCGCAAGCTGGTCGACTTCAGAGGACCGCTCGGGTGGGAGCACTCGGCGACGAATCTCGGGCGTGTGCGGCCTGTCCCGGGTGCCCCCGTGGACGGTGTCAATGGGCTCCAGCGTCAGGTGCTGCCGATGGTCGAGCTGCGCGCAGATTTCGAGCTCTCGCGCGACGAGCTGCGGGCGATAGATCGCGGCGCCGACGACGCCGACCTCGAGCCACTGGACAAGGCGGCGCACCAGATCGCGCTGGCGGAGAACGTCGCCGTGTTCCACGGCTGGCACGGGGCGATCGAAGGGATCGCAGAGAGCTCGCCGCACTTCGAGACGCCGCTCGGCGACGACCCAAACGGATACCCGGGTCACGTTGCTCAAGCCGTCGAGCGGCTGCTGTGCAACGGCATCACCGGGCCATACGGGATGGCGCTCGGGCGCGAGCAGTACCGCCGCGTTGTCGAGGGCGCCGAGCTCGGCGGCTACCCGCTGCTCGAGCATCTGCGCAAGATCCTCGAAGGCCCACTCGTGTGGGCGCCCGGAGTGAAGGGAGCGGTCGTGCTCAGCCTCCGTGGCGGGGACTTCGTGTTCGAGTCCGGCCAGGACCTCTCGCTCGGTTACGACTCGCATGACGGCGAGGTCGTGCGCCTGTATCTCGAGGAGAGCTTCAGCTTCCACGTCGCGACGCCCGAGGCGGCGGTAGCGCTCGCCGGTTAGTTGTGAAGGACGGGGATCAGATCCGGCGGTAGCTTGCTCGGCGGGATCCGCGGGAGCAGGATCGGCTTGCGCGGCTTCTGGTTGAAGTTGAAGTCATTGAGCAGATTGCCGAGGATGCCGGCGTTCTCGCGGACGTCGGGCCGCGGGTCCGGGCGGCCGTCGGTCTTCGGGTTCAGGCGCTGACCGCCGAGGAAGTCATCCTCGATGAACTTCAGATACGCGTCGAACGACAGCGTCTGGTGATCGACATATCCAGATTTGGCGTATGGGCTGATGACCAGGCCCGGGACTCTGAGCCCGTAGCCCTGGCCGTCGACCTTCGGCGGCTTGACGTGGTCGTAGAAGCCGCCCCAGTCATCCCACGTGAGGAAGATCGCGGTCGACTTCCAGTCGGGGCCGGACATGATCGCGTTGATCGTGCGGACGACGTGGTCCTGGCCGGTACTGATCCGGCCGGGCGCATGCTCGGAGTTGTCGCCGGACGGGATTACCCAGGAGACCGCCGGGAGATGGCCCTTGTAGGCGTCGCTGAAGAACCGCTGCATGGGGACGATGTCGCCGAGCTGGTTGTCCTGGTGCACGTCGGTGAAGTCGGGCAGCGGGTTCCAGATCTCAGGTGTCTTGACCTTTTGCGGTACCTGGGTGCAGGTCATCGCGCCGTCCGCACAATCGGGCTCCGTGCCCTGCGTCAAGTAGTAACGCCAGCCCACGTGGTATTTGTGGAGGAGGTAGGTGATATCCGTCCAGGCGTAGTCACCGGTCGTGTCGTCCTTGTCGGAGACGGTCAGCAGGCCGAGCAGCGCGGCACTCGAGTTGTTCTGCGGCTGGCCGTCGGAGTCCGGATTCAAGAGGCTGGCCTTGCAGCTCATCGGGTTCGTGGAGTTCGCGCAAGCGGCCGACCAGGCGGACATCATGTAAAGGTGCGCCGGCAGGCTCCACGAGGCGACCGGCGAGAACATGCGATCCTGAAGCACGAAGTTCTTCGCGTACTTCCAGTAGTCGCCGATTTCACGTCCGGTGTGGTAGCCCATCACGTCCAGGCACGGCGGCCCGTTGAGCACCTGCACCAGCCTCGCCGTCGTATAGATCGGCGCGTGACAAGCGAACCGGTCGGTGTCAGGGTGACCGGACTCGACGCTGCCGATGAAGCCGTTCATCTTGCCGCCGTCGACGTCCGCTCGGGCGTCCACGGCCATGTGCGGGCCGCCGGCGTTCACGTCGAGCGTGTTGTGGTACGGCTTCTGACAGTCGTGCCGTTGCGGATCCGGGACACAGGGAACCTTGCCCGGGTGCCCGGCAAGACCCGGGATCCCGGCGACGGTCTGGCGCTTCCCGGCGTATTTTGGTGGGGTGTAGGTGCCGAAGTACGAGTCGAAGCTCCGGTTCTCCTGCATGATGATCACGATGTGCTTGATCTTGTGGATTTCGCCGAGCGTCACCGCCGGAGCCGTGGCCTTCGCACGGGCGACCGGGGTCGTTCCACCTGACGTGATCACAGCCAGGACCGTCGCCACCACAACGGCGGCACCGGCGAGCATCCGGATCCTCATCGCGCCCACTCCGCGACCGTAACGCGGCGTGCGACGCTGTGTCAATGGTTAGTCGCCCGCCTTGACGGCTCCTCATTCTCTGACTAAGGTCAGAGAATGCCTGGGGATGCGATGGTCGAGCAGGTTCGGCGCTTCAATCGAGTCGTGACCGAGCGCGTGGGGGCGCTCGACGATCGATTCCTGGGCCACGCGATGCCGCTCGGCGAGGCGCGGGTGCTGTGGGAGATCGGATCGGAGGGGTGCGAGCTACGGCTGCTGCGGGCCCGGCTAGGACTCGACTCCGGCTACCTCAGCCGGCTGCTCCGCTCGCTTGAAGCGGCCCGGCTGGTCAAGGTGACCGCCGCGGCGCGAGATGGTCGGGTGCGGGTCGCGCGACTGACCGCAGCCGGCCGGCGCGAACGCGCCAAGCTCGATGAGCATTCGGATCAGCGGGCGTTGTCCTTGCTCGAGCCGCTCACCGCCTCCCAACGCGAACGGCTGGTGGTGGCGATGGCGGACGTCGAGCGTCTGCTGACCGCGGCAAGCGTCGAGATCGTGGCGATCGATCCCGAGCACCCGGACGCCCAGTACTGCTTGGCGGAATACGTGGCCGAGCTCAACCGCCGCTCGACCCGAGGCTTCGACCCCTCGGTCGGCGCGACCGCGCATCCCCACGAGGTGCGTCCCCCGGCCGGCGAGTTCTACGTCGCCTACCTACACGGGGAGGCGATCGGCTGCGGCGGCGTCAAGCATCACGACGATGCCCCCGCCGAGATCAAGCGCATGTGGATCGCGCCGCGGGCCCGAGGGCTCGGGCTTGGACGGCGCCTGCTGGACACGCTCGAGCAGTGCGCGCGCGACGGCGGCGCAAACGTCGCTCACATCGAGACGAGCGCGGTCTTGACCGAGGCGCTCGCGATGTATCGCTCGACCGGCTGGGTCGAGATCGCGCCGTTCAACGACGAGCCGTTCGCCGACCACTGGCTCGAGAAGCGGCTTGCGTAGCTACTGCCCGGTCGGCCCGAACCGCTCGGTGCGGATCATCTCCGGCGAGTGGCCCAGCTCGATCAGCAGGTCCGCGGTGTGCTCGACGAACGGCGTCGGGCCGCAAATGTAGACCAGTGGCTGCTCGGACGGAGGCGGCCCAACCTGCGTGAGCATCATCGCGTCCACGCGGCCGGTGAACCCCCTCCAGCCGTCCGGGGCGCCGCGCGTCAGGGTGTGGTGCACGGTGGCACCGAGCCGTTCGAGCTCCTCCGGGTAGAGCAGGTCCTCGACGCGGCGCGCCGACATCAACAGACGCGCGTCGACATCGCTGTGCTGTGCGGCGCGGTGACGCAGCATCGCCATCAGCGGCACGAGCCCGGACCCGCCGGCGAGCAGTAGCAGCGGCCCGCCCTGGGAGACCCGCCACGTGAACGGGCCGCCGATCGGGCCGCGCAGCTCGAGCTCATCGCCGGCGCGGAGCTCATCGGCGAGGTACGGTGAGACCTCGCCGTCGTCGATCCGCTCGATCAGCAGCTCGAGCTGCTGGGTCTCCGGCGCCGACGCGATCGAATACGAGCGCTCGGCCTGGTAACCGTCCTCGGCGGTCAACCGGACATCGACATGTTGGCCGGCCGCGTGGCCCGGCCACCCGGGCACGTCGAGCACGAGCGTGCACGCGTGGGCGTTCTCGCGGTGGACGGCGCGGACGGTCGCGACCCGCCAGATCACCGGAACTGGTCTAGTCGTTCCAGTACCGCTGCTCACGCCACGGGTCGCCGTACATGTGGTAGCCCGCCTGCTCCCAGAACCCGGGTTCGTCGTCGGCGCTCAGCCGCAACCCCCTGACCCACTTGGCGCTCTTCCAGAGGTACAGATGCGGGACCAGCAGGCGCGCCGGCCCGCCGTGCTCAGGATGGAGCGGCTCGCCGGATGCCTCGTATGCGACCCACCCGCGGCCGCCGGTCAGGTCCGCGAGCGGCACGTTCGTCGTGTAGCCGCCGTAGCAGAGCGCCGTCACGTACTTGGCGTCGGTCTTGACGTCCTGCAGCAGCGTGTCGATCGCGACGCCCTTCCACGGGGTGTCGAGCTTCGACCACTTCGTCACGCAGTGGATGTCGACGGTGAACTCGTCGGTCGGCAGTGAGGTGAACTCGTCCCACGACCACGACACGGGCTGCTCGACGGCGCCGTCGATCTCGAACCGCCACTCGTCCATGTTCGGCCGCGGCGTCGGGCCTGCCGACAGCACCGGCCAGTCGGTGACGAGGTACTGCCCCGGCGGGATTCGGGACGCATCGACCTGGGGACGCGGCCGGCCGTGGAATCCGCGCGAGATCGGGGACACCGCACGAAGCATAGGCGGCGCGCTAGGTGCCGCTGTAGCGGTCTCCCAGCTCGGTCCATGCACCCAAGTGATCCCGTGTCCGTTCGCGCAACCGGCCGGCGGCGCTCATCTCAGCGCTTCGGCGGCAGCGAGCGGGCGTACTGCACGCCGCGCTTGACCCACGGCTCGAGCTGGCGCTTGGTCTTGATCCCCTCGTCGGTGACGCGCAGCCAGCCGTCCATCGCGCGACCGCGCATCACCATCTTGCTCGCGTGGGGTTTCGCGATCAGTGCGCCGGACTCGTCCGGGTCGCAGCGCAGCATCAGCCCGCCCTGGCCGCTCGCGGCGACCGCCATGTTGCCGCCGACCAGGAACGCGAGACCGCCGAACATCTTCTTCTCGGTGACGTTCGGTTCGCCGGCGATCAACTCGCGGATCCGGTTTGCAAGGTCCTCGTCGTATGCCACGGAGGGATATCGTTTCATGTCGTGAGGAGCAGGAGCCTTGGAGTGGTGCTTGTCGTATTCGCGTTCGGGGCGCTTGCCGGGTCGGCGAGCGCGCTGCGGGTGACGTGGATGAAGAGCTTCGCCGCGCCCGGGACCCCGGCCAAGTACGACAAGGTCGGTGCGATCGAGGTCGGGTCGCCCAAGGCGAAGAACGTGCTTGTGCTCGAGCCTGGCACGAGCGCCGCCGGGCCGTACTTCGTGCCGCTCGCGCAATGGGTCACGAGCACTTTGCCCGGGTGGCAGGTGTGGGCGGTCGAGCGCCGCGAGAGTCTGCTCGAGGACCAGTCGATGTTGAACCTGGCCAAGGAGCACAAGGCGAGCTCGACCCAGGTGTTCAACTACTACCTCGGATTCCTGGCGAACAAGGCGATCACGAACCACATGCCGAGCAGCTACCTGACGCTCGCTCCGGCGTACGCGAAAGAGTGGGGGATGAACGTCGCCGTCAACGACGTGCGCACTGTTGTCGAGGCCGCGCGCAAGCTCGGCGGGAAGGTAGTGCTCGGAGGCCATTCGCTCGGCGGGTCGGTCGTCACCGCGTACGCGACGTGGGACTTCGGCGGCAGCGCGGGCGCCGATCAGCTCGCCGGGCTCGTGTACATCGACGGCGCCAGCGGGCCGGCAGAGAGCGCCGCGGCGGCGCAGACGGCAGTGAACACGCTGAACGCGCCGAAGCAGACACCGTGGCTGTCGTTCGGCGGGATCGGTGCCCCGTTCGCGGGGATCTTCAACGATACCGGCGCACTCGGCACGCTACAGGCGCCGAACCAGCCGTCACTGGGCCAGGAGTTCCCGCTGCTGCCCTCCGACCTGAAGCCCCCCGTACGTGTCACGAACGAGGCGCAGTATGGCTACGCGCTCAACTACAAGACCTCGCCGGCCGGGTTGATCGCCGCGCAGGGCCACCTCGGCACGGGGATCTCCTCGCACACAATCAACGGCGCACACACGTGGAACGGCGCCGGCGCGCTGACGCCGATCACCCGGTTCGCGACGATGTTCGGCGCGCCGGAGATCCTCGGCGCGGCCGGCACCGAGTGGTACTTCCCGCAGCGGCTGACCGACGACACCGCCGCGGTGGGGAACGGGATCGCGAACCCGGCGCAGCCGGTGCTCGACGTCCACTCGACGATGGGCCGGAAGCTGCCCCACGGCCTGCGGATTCTGGCGTTCGGCGCGCGCCTTGGGGGCCCGCTGATCGGCGAGGCCGCGGACGCGCTCGCGAAGCAGTCCGGGATCCCGCTCAGCCACGTGACGAAGTTCAACTACCAAGCGTCGTACTCCCACAACGACCCCAACGGCGCGTATCCGCACAACGCGTTCTTCACGGCGCTCGTCAAGTTCTTGAGGAAGCTCGGCTCGTGAGCCGACAGCTCCCGCCTGGCCCGCGGACGCCGCCGGCGTGGAACATCGCCATGTTCGCGACTCGCCCGCTCCAGACGCTGCTCGGCTGGCACCGGCGGTACGGCAACGTGTTCACCGTCAAGTTCATCGTGTTCGGCACCGGTGTGTATGTCGCCGACCCGGATGCGATCAAGGAGCTGCTGACGGGCGACCAGTCGGACCTACTCGCCGGCGAGGCGAATTCGTTTATGAAGCCGGTGCTCGGTTCGCACTCGGTGCTGGTGCTCGACGGCCCCGAGCACATGCGCCAGCGCAAGCTGCTGCTGCCGCCGTTCCAAGGCTCGCGCGTCGACGGGTTCCGCGAGGTCGTCCGCGAGGTCGCCGAGCGCGAGGTCGGCTCATGGCAAGCTGGACAGCGGGTTGTACTGCGCGAACGGATGCGGGCGCTGACGTTCGAGGTGATCTGCCGTGCCGTGTTCGGCGTGACCGGCCCTGTCCGCGTCGAGCGGCTGCGACGCGCGTTCGGCGCGGTGCTCGACTCGAGCCCGCTGTACTTCGTCAGCTCGTGGCTGCGGCGCGACCTCGGGCGCTACAGCCCGGGGCGGCTGTTCGTCGAGCGGCTGCGCGCCGCGGACGGGCTGATCATGGGTGAGATTGCGGAGCGGCGCGCGGTCAAGGATCTGGCGGAGCGGCCGGACGTCCTATCGCTGCTGCTGGCGGCACGAGACGAAGACGGGCGCGGGATGACCGACGCCGAGGTCCGCGACGAGCTGTTCACGATGCTCGCGGCCGGCCATGAGACGACGGCGACCGAGCTCGCTTTTGGGTTCGAGCTGCTGCTGCGCAATCCGTCAGTGCTCGAGCGGTTGCGCGACGAGCTCGGTGGCGACGGCGGACCCGCGTATCTCGACGCGGTCGTCAAGGAAACGCTCCGACTGCGGCCTGTGATTGACGCGGCCGAGCGGACGTTGACGAAACCGCGCACTGTCGCCGGGTGGGAGTTGCCGGCTGGGGTCAAGGTGTACCCGGGGATTGCGCTCACCCATTTGCGTGAGGACCTATACCCGCGCGCGCTGGAGTTCCGGCCAGAGCGGTGGCTCGACGGCACCGTCGAGTCGTACGCGTGGCTCCCATTCGGCGGTGGCATCCGCCGGTGCCTCGGCGCGGCTCTCGCGCAGGCCGAGATCGCCGAGGTGCTGCGGGTCGCGGTGCCCGCGGTCGACCTGCGTCCCGTCCGTGATCGCCCGGATCCGGTCGTGCTGCGCGGGATCACGCTCGCGCCGCGGTTCGGCGTCCGGGTCGACGTCGGCAGAGCGCGATCGCCACGCGCGTCGACGTCCGCACCGTCGGTCCCGCCGGTGCCGAGCGCGGTTTGATCGAGGAGCTCGTGCTCCGGCTGTACGAGGCGTTGGAAGCCGGTGACGCCGACACGATCGGCGAGCTGCTGGCCCCGGACTTTCAGGGAGACGTCGCCCCGGGGATGCCGCTCGAGCTCGGCGGCCACAAGGACGGGATTGCGGCGATGCGCGACGACGGCTGGTGGGCGATCGGCCGCGCGTTCTCGGTGCGCGTCAAGCCGGACGAGTGGATTCCATGTACCGACGGGCGGCTGCTCGTGATCGGGCGCTATGTCGGCCGCGCTCGTGCATCGGGGCGCCCGTTCGAAGCCGAGGTCGCGCATCTGTGGTCCGCCTCGGGCGATCGCCTCACGTCAGTCCACCAGTTCACCGACACGGTCATGTGGCGAGACGCGCTGCAGGAGCGCGCGTAGACTCTTGTTCGAGTGAGCGAGCTCAGGGAGGCCTCAGGCAGGGCACGCGACGGCGTGCGCGCGGCGAACGGTTCGGGCCGCCACGCCCGCGAGGGCAACGCGGACACGCGAGCGCAGATCCTCGCGGCGACCGAGCGGCTGCTCGAACACGTACCACTGCGCGACCTCAGCGTCGCGCAGATCATCGAGCAGGCGGAAATCTCGCGGGCGACGTTCTACTTCTACTTCAGCTCCAAGTACGACGTCGTCGTAGGGCTGCTCGCGAAGATCATGGATGACGTGTACGACATGGCGCGTCCGTTCATCGACCGCGACGACGAGGTCGAGCCCGCGACCGCCATGTCGCGCTCGCTGGAGGCCGCCGCAGCGACGTGGCGGACCCACCGGCTCGCCCTGCGCGCAGTGTCCGAGCACTGGAACGCGGTCCCCGAGTTGCGAACGCTGTGGCTCGGGGTCGTGCGCCGGTTCACCGACGGAGTCGCCGCCGAGATCGACCGCCAGCGCGCCGCCGGGCTCGCGCCGCCGGGGATCGACAGCCGCGAGCTCACGGCGGTGCTGCTGTGGGCGACCGAGCGCTCGTTCTACGTTGCCGGGCTGGGGCTCGAGTCAGAGCTTCGATCCGAGCAGCAGGCTGTGCAAGCGCTGTTCGCGGTGTGGCGCGGCGCGGTGTACGGCTGACTCACTCCGCCGGTGCGTGGGCGCTCTCCGGCTCCGGCGACGGCTGCGAGTTCGTCTCGGTGGGCGCGGGCGAGGGCTCGGGCGCGGCTTGAGCGGACGCTGCGATGTGCGCGCCGACGGCGCCGGCGACGCCGCCCAGCGCGGCGGCGGCCGCCCACGCCGGGCCGCTCAGCTTCAGCCCGAGCGCGTCGTCAAGCGATGGCTTGCCGGGGCCGATCTCGGCGAGCGTCAGCGCCGCGGCGATCAGTACCGCGTTGTATTCGTAGCCGCCGTTGCTCGTCCACGGGCCGTTCTTCAGGTGCACGCGGTTGATCGCGGTGAGCATCGTGGAGGTGATCACGGCGGCGCCGACGGGCGTCGCCAGACCTGCCGCCAGCAGCGCGCCGCCGCCGGCCTCGGCGGCCCCGGCGGCGATCGCGTTCGTGCGTCCCGGGCGGAGGCCGAGGCTCTCGAACATCTCGCCGGTGGCGTCAAGCCCGTGGCCGCCGAACCATCCGAACAGCTTCTGCGTGCCGTGGCCGATGAAGAACCCGCCGACCGTCGCGCGGAGTAGTAGGCGTCCGAGTTTCATGCGGTTCCCTTCGGTAGGAAATTGGTTGTGAACTCAAATACTATCGGTTGAGCGTTCAACCTCAGCTTTCCCCCCTGCGGCCGGCTGTAACGCGCGTGAGAAGATGGGCAGGTGAGTGGGACGGTCTCCCAGGCCGACAAGGCCACGCGCTTGCTCGAGCTCCATCGACCAGGCGAACCGCTACTGATGCCGAACGCGTGGGACGCGGGCTCGGCGCGGGTGCTCGAGTCGCTCGGGTTCAAAGCGCTGGCGACGACGAGCAGTGGCTTTGCGGCGACGCTCGGCCGGCTCGACTACGGGGTCACGCGCTCGGAGGCGATCGACCACGGCGCCGCGCTGTCGGCGGCCGTCGAGATCCCGGTGTCGGCTGATCTGGAGAATTGTTTCGCGGACGATCCTGACGGCGTCGCCGAGACGATCCGGCTCGCTGTGGAGGCCGGCTTGGCGGGCGGGTCGGTCGAGGACTCCACCGGGAACGACGATGATCCGATCTACGGGTTCGAGCTCGCGGTGGCGCGGGTGGCGGCGGCGGCCGGCGCCGCGCACTCTGGGCCTGTGCCGTTCGTCTTGACGGCGCGGTGTGAGAACTTCCTTCACGGTCGACCGGATTTGCCGGGGACGATCGCGAGGCTGCAGGCGTACGCCGACGCCGGCGCGGACGTCCTGTTCGCTCCGGGCGTGCGCGGCGCCGGCGAGATCCGCGCGCTCGTGGCGGCCGTAGCTCGACCGGTCAATGTGCTGGTGGGGAAGGGGTCCCCGCCCGTGGCGGAGTTGGCTGAGCTTGGGGTGGCGCGGATCTCGGTCGGTGGGTCGTTCGCGTTTGCTGCGCTCGGGTCGCTGGTCGAGGCGGCGTCCGAGCTGCGCGATTCGGGAACGTACTCGTACGCGGAACGGGCGGCGGCCGGGGGGCGCGCGGCGCGCGAGGCGTTCACGCGGTAGAGCTGTCCGGGTCGACTGCGAACATACGTTCGTGTCCGGGGCGACGATCATCCATGCGGACCTCGACTCGTTCTACGCGTCGGTCGAGCAGCGCGACGATCCCCGCCTTCGCGGCCGGCCGGTGATCGTTGGCGCCGGGGTGGTGCTCGCTGCGTCGTACGAGGCGAAGGCGCGGGGCGTGCGAACGGCGATGGGGGGCTGGCAGGCCCGCCGGCTGTGTCCGGAGGCGGCGGTGGTGACGCCGCGGTTCGAGGCTTACTCGCAGGCGAGCAAAGACGTCTTCAGGATCTTCGAGGACACGGCGCCCGAGGTTGAGGGCCTGTCGATCGACGAGGCGTTTCTCAACGTCCGCGGGCTCGAGCACATCTCAGGCAGGCCGGCGAAGATCGCGGCGCGGCTGCGAGCACGCGTCCGGCGCGAGGTCGGGCTGCCGATCACCGTCGGGATCGCGCGGACGAAGTTCCTGGCGAAGGTCGCCAGCGGGGTGGCGAAGCCCGACGGGCTGCTGGTCGTCCCACCTGAGGGGGAGCTCGCGTTCCTGCATCCACTCCCCGTCGAGCGGCTGTGGGGTGTCGGCCGGGTGACTTCGGCGAAGCTACGCGACCGGGGAATCGTGACGGTGGGGGACGTCGCGGCGATCAGCCAGGCGGCGCTCGTCGCGATGCTCGGCCGAGCCTCCGGGCGCCATCTCCATGCGCTCGCGCACAATCACGACCCGCGGCCTGTCGTGGCCGGGCGGCGGCGTCGATCGATCGGCGCGCAACGCGCTCTCGGGCGCAGGCCCAAAACCGACGCCGACGTCGCCGCCTCGCTGGTGGCGCTCGTCGACCGCGTGGCGCGCCGGATGCGGACGGCGAAGCGGGTGTGCCGCACCGTCGTGCTGCGGATGAGGTTCGACGACTTCACGCGCGCGACCCGCTCGTACACGATGGCCGAGGCGACCGCCGACACCCACACGATTCTCGGCACCGCGACGGAGCTGCTGAACGCATCCCGCCCGCTGATCAAGGCGCGCGGGCTGACGCTGATCGGGGTCGCGCTTCAGAACCTGGCGGACGAGGGCGCCGTGCAACTCGTGCTGCCGTTCAACGGATCGCGCGAGCTCGATGCCGCACTCGACCGTGTCCGCGACCGGTTCGGGTCGGACGCGATCACGCGCGGCGTGCTCGTCGGCCGCGACCCGGGACTGTCGTTGCCGCTGCTACCGGACTAGGGATACGATCGCGCCGGGGCCGGTTCACCTAAGAGGAGAGTCCGAATGGTCAAGCTCATCGTCGCCTACGGTCCACCAGCGGACCCCGACGCGTTCGATCAGCACTACGAGTCGACGCACAGGCCGCTGGCCGAGGCGATCCCCGAGCTGCGGCGGTTCGAGGCCGGCAAAGTGCTCGGCACGCCCGACGGGGCCGCCGCGCCCTACCACCTGATCGCGGAGCTGTACTTCGACGACTTGCCGTCGCTACAGGCGGCGATGGGCAGCGCGGAGGGCCAGGCCGCGGCGGGTGACGTCGCAAACTTCGCCTCCGGCGGCGCGACGATGATGATCGCGGAGGCCTAACGGGCGGTAGTGACCGTCGTGCCGTCGGGGTCGGTGGCGTCGACCCGCTCGCCGCCCGCGGGCGCGGGAAACGCGAGCGCCAGGTTGCGCGTCGGCGGACGCCCGTCCGCGACAAGCGCGAACGATCGGCTCTCGTCGCGGACGTGAAACCGCTCTGGCCGCTCGCCGTACTGCGTGAGGCCGAGCGGCGGCGCGAGCGACTCCCAGAAGCGGCGGCTGGCGGTGAGGTCGGAGACGCCGATCCAGAGGTGATCGATCAGCGCCGGGCCCACGCGCTCGCGGCCATGGAACACCGCCTCGGCGCTGTTGCCGTCGGGGTCGAGCAGGAAGCCGCCGTAGTAGCGCTCGCCGTAGATCGGTCGCGGGCCGGGTTCCCCGTCGCTCGTATACCCGGCGCCGACGCCGGCCCGCCAGAACGAGTCGACCTGATCGCGCGAGCGGGTGACGAACGCGACGTGCAGGCCGGTCGTCACACCATGGTCGTCGCCGGCTGCGCGCAACCGGAACTCCCGCCATGACTCCGGTGTGACCCCGATCGCCCCGAGCGCGGTTCCGTAGAAGCGGCGGCTCGCGTCGAGGTCGGACGCGGTGATCGTGATCGCCGCAAACACCCGTCACGCCGCTGCGCGGAGCGCTGCAAGCGGCGGTCGCTCGACCGCGACCGCGGCGCGCCCGTGGAGATCGCCGTCACCAGGCGCTAGGAACGTCGAAGGCAGCGGACCGCGGAGTCGTCCCTCGCGTTCGAGCCGCGATGCCACGGCCGCCAGCACTGCGAACGCCATCTGTCCGAGGTCGCGGAGCGACTGGTGATCGTTCTGGCGGACGTCGAGATCGACCTGCGCGAGCGCGCCGAGGCCGACAGCGGCGTACGCGTCGAGCAGCAGCGCGATGTCGACGCCGTAGCCGGTGACGAACGGCAGCTGCTCGAGCAGCTCGCGGCGGGCGGCAATCTCGCCTGCGAGCGGCTGAGCGACGGCGGCCAGCTCCGGATAGAACAAGTTGAGCAGCGGTCGTGCGGTGAGTTCGGTGACGCGACCGCCCTCGTCCGGGAGCGTCAGGTCGCCGACCCTGAACGGGCGCTTGTAGAACCCCTTGACGAACGCGATCTCAGGGGAGCAGAGCAGCGGCCCCAGGAGCCCGCACGCAAAGTGCGCGCCGAACTCTTCGGAGTCGGCATCGAGGAAGCAGACGATGTCGCCGGTCAGAACGGGCAATGCCCTCCACATCGCGTCGCCCTTGCCGAGAACCGGGCCGCGCTCGGGGGCGAGCAGCTCCTGGTCATATACCTCCGCCCCGAGCCGCCTCGCAATGTCGGCGGTTCCATCGGTGGAGTTGTCGACGACGATCAACTGGTTGACGACACCGGCGTCTCGCAATGGAAGTAGCTGCTCGAGAATCGAGCCGATCGTCCGCGCCTCGTTCCGCGTCGGCAGGCAGATCGAGATGGTGCCGCTGGATGCGGCAACGAGCCGCTCGAGCGGGAAGTCTCGGTGCGAGAACGTGTTGGTTCGGTGCCAGGAGCGGGCCTGCATCGCCTGCCCGACAGGATGACGTACGGAGGGGAGCGGCGCGGCTAGACGGCCGCGGGGGCGCCCGCGATGCGCTCGGTGAAGCGCTTGAGCTTCTCCGGATTGCGCAGTGGCCGGCCATGTCCAAAGCACACGAGCGCCGGCTCGAGCGCGGCAAGCCGGCGCATCGACTCGCGGTTGCGCTCCGGATCCGGGGTGAAGAACGCCTTCGGCTCGTGCAGCCCAGGCACGCCGGTGATCGTGTCGATGTTCGTGAACACGTCGCCGCAGATCAGCGTGCGATCGGAATCGCGCCAGTAGGCGACGTGGCCCGCGGAGTGTCCCGGCACCGCGAGCACCGTGAAGCCCGCGACCTCGTCCCCTTCGCTGAGCCGCCGCGCGACCGGGTGCGGAGGACCCGGGAAGACCTTGCCGAGCAGCGAGTTGATCGGGTGCGACGGCATCCGCTCGCGGATCCGGCCGTCCTCGACTGCGTCCGCGTCGTGCTCGCCGCACCACAGCGGAATCCGGAGTTCCTCGCACACTTCGTGGCTCGATCCCTGGTGATCGGCGTGGGCGTGCGTCAACGCATGCGCCGAGACCGTCCTGCCGGTGAGCTGGCGGAGAATCCGCTTGGCGGCGTGGCGCGACCCCGCATCGACGAGCACGTCGCCCATCAGGTACACGTTGATCGCGAACGGCGGGAAGCCGCTGAGGATATGAAGGTCGTCGGCGAGCTTCTGCAAAGTGGTGCGTCAGCCTACCTGCGGATCTGTGAGCGCGACGTTAGGCGGGATCAGCTCGGCGCTCGCTGGTCCCAGCTGAAGCCGCGCACCGCGAAGAAGATCCCGAGCGCCGACCAGGCCGCGATCACGCCGAGCGCGGCGATGTTGTGTCCCAAGCTTGTGCCCTTGACCATCGCCCCGGACAGCCCGCTGTTCAGGTGGTACAGCGGAAGCGCCTGCGCGATCCCCTTGAGGAACCCGGGTGTGTGCGTCTCGTCGAAGAACACGCCGGAGACCGCGACGACCGGCAGGAACACGGCGTTGACGTACGCCGGGGCCGAGTCGAAGTTCGGGATCACATGCGAGAACGCGACGCCCAGCGACGCGAAGCAGAGCACGCCGGCAGCGGTGAACACCACCAGCTCGAAATAGTCCTTCGGCCAGCCGGTGCCGAAGAACACCTTGCCCGCGACGGTGATGATCACGATCTGAGTGGCCGTGTTCGTGATCGCGTTGCCGGCGATCCCCAGCAGGTAGGAGAGCCCTGGCATCGGCGTCCCGCGGATCCGCTTCAAGACTCCCTGCTCGCGCAGGAACACGAGGTTGAAGGCCAGCGCCGTGAACGTCGTCGACATCACCGACATCCCGGCGATCCCCGGCACGATCACGTTGAGGTCGTGCTGGTTGTTGTGGAAGATCGCCCCGAAGAACGCGAGGAACAACAGTGGCAGCAGGAAGTTGAAGAACGCCGCGCTCGGGTTGCGCCAGAACAGGCGCCGCTCGAGGCGGTACTGGCGCCAGGCAAGGACCGCGACCTCGCTCACTGGCGCTGCTTCCGACGCGAGCGCCGCTCGCCGCGCGCGACGCGGCCGCGGCGGCGTCCGGCGAGCGGGTTGTCGCTCAGCGTGTGCGGCGGCTCCTCGTCGCCGTCCCCGGCGGTCAGCTCCAGATACACGTCCTCGAGTGTCGGCCGCGTGACGGTCAGCGCCTCCAGCCGCTCTCCGCGTGCCAGCGCGGTGCCGGTCAGCTCGTACAGCATCGTCGTCGGGTCGTCGGTCTCGCACTCGACGGTCGTTCCGTCGCCGTTGCGATATGCGATCCGGAAAGGCGCGGCCCCTGCGCTTTCCCCGAGCGACGCGGGTGCGCCCTCGATCACGATCCGGCCGTCTTTGATGATCGCGACGCGATCGGCCAGCGCCTGAGCTTCATCGAGATAGTGGGTCGTTAGCAGTACCGTCTTGCCGAGCTGCTTGAGCGAACGGATCGTCTCCCAGGCGTTCCGGCGCGCGGCGGGATCGAAGCCGGTTGTCGGCTCGTCGAGGAAGATCAGCTCGGGGTCGCCGACCAGCGCCAGCGCCAGATCGAGCCGGCGCAGCTGGCCGCCCGACAGCGTCCGCGCCATCGCGGTCTCCTTGCCCTCGAGCCCGACCACCGCGATCACCTCGTCGACGTTGCGTTGTTGGGAATACATCGCGCCGAAGTGCTCGAGCGCCTCGCGCACACGGATGTGCCGGTACAGACCCGTGGTCTGGAGCACGATTCCCATGCGCGCACGCAGCGCCCGTGGCCGCTCACCAGGATCGAATCCCAGCACGCTGACCTCGCCCGCGGACCGCTTCCGATAGCCCTCGAGAATCTCCACCGTCGTCGTCTTGCCGGCGCCATTCGGACCGAGCAAACCGAACACCTCGCCGCGCCTGACTTCAAAGTCGATCCCGCGTACGGCCTCGAAGTCCGCGTAGGACTTGCGGAGGCCGCGGACGGCGATCGCTGGTTCCGGCACAGCCTGATAATGGCAAGCGGGGCGCGAAAGAACGCTTGCGGTGATGGCGGCCGGCCGGCCCGGAGATAGTTTGTACGTATGCGCACGGTGGTGAAGCTCCCGGCCTACCGGCGTCTGCTCGCTGCGTACACGCTGAATGAGCTGGCGTTCTCCGTCGGCTCGCTCGCGCTCGCGGTACTCGTCTACCACCGCACCGGCAGCGCGATTGGGGCGATGGGCTTCTTCCTCTGCGCACAGGCTGCGCCCGCCTTGTTCGCCCCGGCGCTCGTGGGACGGCTCGACGGTGGCCGGCTGCAGGTCGTGCTGCCAGCGCTGTACGGGACGGAGGCGGTGCTGTTCGGAGCGCTGGCGGCGCTCGCCCACCGCTCACCGGTCGCGGTGATCCTCGTGCTGGCGTTCGCCGACGGAACGGTGGCGCTCGTCGCCCGGGCGATCGCGCGCGCCGCGAGTGTCAGCGTGCTGAACCCGGTGGGCCTGCTGGAGGAGGGCAACGCGCTGATGAACACGCTGTTCTCGATCTGCTTCATGCTCGGCCCTGCGCTCGGCGGCGTCGATCGTCGCGGCGCGGGGGACCGTCACCGCGCTGATCGTCAACGCAGCGCTGTTCGGCGTGATCGCGCTGTCGCTCGCGACCAGCTCGGTCGCTGCCGCGGGCGCTCGTGGAGGAGGGGAGCTCCCGTCGTCGTGGAGTGAGGGCCGCGCTCGCCTACGTCCGCGGTCGCAGCCGGCGATCCGCGGGCTGATGGGGCTGCAGGCGCTGGCGCTCGTGTTCTTCACGATCTCGGTGCCCGTCGAGGTCGTGCTCGCGCAGCACACGCTGCACAAGGGCGCCGGCGGCTACGGCGCGCTGCTGGCGGCGTGGGGGGCGGGGGCGGTCGTCGGCAGCGCCGTCTACGCCCGCTGGCACGCCGCGCCCGCTCGGGTGCTCATCGTCGTCGGCGCCGGCGCGCTCGGGGCCGGCTTCATCGTGATGGCGGCCGCTCCGTCGATCGCGGTCGCGGTGGTCGGAGCGGCGATCGGCGGGCGTCGGCAACGGAGTCGAGGCGGTGGCGGTGCGCACCGCGCTCCAGCAGCAGGTCGAGCAGCAGTGGATGGCGCTGCTGATGGGCGTTCAGGAGTCGCTGATGCAGGCCGTGCCGGGGATCGGGATCCTCGTCGGGGGGGTGCTGGCGGAGCTCGCCGGCGCGCGCGCCGCGCTCGCCGTCGCGGGCGGCGGGGCGCTGGCGATCACCGCCGCCGGCGTGGGTGATCCTGCGGCCGAGCGTGCTGACGCCACCGCCCGGCGTCTCCGCGAAGCCGGTACCGTGATGACGCCCGTGCGCCGCGCCTGCATCGACATCGGCTCGAACACAACGCGGCTGCTGATCGCTGAGTGCGCCGACGGCGGATTGCAGGCGCTTCATCAGCAGAAGGCCTTCACGCGGATCGGGGCGGCGCTGCTTGCGCGACGGGGCGATCGCGCCTTCGAAGATCGCCGAGGTGGCGGCGGTGGTCGGCGAACAGCTCGCAGTTGCCCGGTCGTACGGCGTTGGGAGTGTTCGCGGCGTCGCGACCGCCGCGATCCGGCGAGCGGCGAACGGTGCAGCGCTCGTGGACGCGATCGCTCGTGAATCGGGCCTGGATGTCACGGTGCTGTCGCCCGAGGAGGAGGCGCGGCTCGCCTTCATCGGCGCGGCCGGAACGCTCGGCCGCGTGCCCGACGGCGCGCTCGGCGTCGTCGACGTCGGCGGCGGCTCGTCCGAGCTGGTAGTCGGCGCGGCTCCCGACACCGTCGGCTGGTGGGCGTCGTTCGCGCTCGGGTCTGGCGACCTCGCAGATGGCTTTTTCCGATCCGATCCCCCGGCGGACACGGAGCTGTCCGCGGCGCGCGCGCGCGTCGCCGACGCGCTCGATGGGATCGACGTCCCGCAACCGGTTGAGGCGCTCGCGGTTGGCGGCAGCGCCGCGTCCACCGCGACGCTCGCCGGGCCCCGGCTTGACGCGGACGCGTTCAAGCGGGCGTTTGCGCTGCTTGCATCGGAGCCGGCAAGCCGCATCGCGGCGCGGTTCTCGCTCGATCTCGAGCGGGTCCGTCTGCTGCCGGCGGGCTTGTTGATCCTCGAGGCTGCTTCTCGGCTGTTCGGGGTCGCGTTGGCGGTCGGCCGCGGCGGGATCCGCGAGGGCGTGCTGCTGGAGGCGGCGCGGTGAGCTTGGACGAGCCCCCGATCGCTGGTCGGCGACGAGCCCTCGGTCGTTGGTAGCGACGAGCCCTCGGTCTTTGGTGGCGACGAGCCCCCGGTTGTATCCGCCAGCCAGCCGCCGATCCACCCCCGTGAGGCGATTGCCGAGATGCGGGTCCGCGCACCGACGCGCGGCAACCGCCGGCTAGAGCGATTCCTCGACGCCGTCAACGCCGACGAGCAGGTCAAGGCGTGGTGGCTCGTGTCCGCGGTCAACGCGGCGCGGCGCCTCGAGATGAGCGACCACAGCTGGGTCCACATCCAGATCGTTCTGAACATCGGCCTGCGGCTGGCGCGCCTGATCTTCCGGCGAGGGATCGTCCCGACCGTGGTGGCGGATTTCGGCATGACCGAGCGCGACGCGGAGGTCGTGATCGCCGCTGGGTGCCTGTTCCACTGCGTCGGGATGTCGATCCATCGCAAGGACCACGAGCAGTTCTCGCTGTTCCTGACAGCCGACAAGCTCGGTGGGCTGCTCGCGGCTTCCTATGAGGAGCCCGAGCGGACCGTGATCGCGTCCGAGGCGCTGCACTCGATCATCGGCCACCGGCGAGACGGGGCGCCCTTCACCGTGGAAGCGGGGATCGTCCGGGTGGCGGACGCGCTGGACATGGCGCGGGGCCGCTCCCGCGTCGAGTTCGAGTCCGGTCGCCAGAACATCCACTCGCTCTCGGCGTACGCGATCGAGGAGGTCAAGATCAGCCCCGGCCGTGACCGCGCCGTCCGCGTCGAGATCACAATGTCGAACAGCGCCGGGATCTTCCAGGTCGACGAGCTGCTGGCGCAGAAGCTCCGCGGGTCCGGGCTCGAGGAGCACATCGAGGTGATCGCCCGGATCGACGCCGAGCACGAGCAGCGCCTGATCACCGTCTTCCGCATCTGAACTCAATTGGGGGTGATTCGCCGGCGCTGGCGGCTCTGTAGGTTCAGATGCCAGGTCCAAAACGTGACACCGTCCGGCCCAACCACGGATCGTGGTCGCGGACTGCTCGTATAGGTGCACCAACGACCAAGATCGTCTCGGCTGAGACGATTTGTCACTTCGTGGTCGGGCATGGCGGCGGTGAGCACGTGGTCGCTCGGGTCGCCGCGCAGCAGCTGGAGCTGATCACCGCTGAGCAGCTCCATGCAGCGGGCGTCGGGCGCGGAGTGATCCGGACGCGTCGCCGGCAGGGGACGCTCCACCTCGTGCATACGGGCGTGTACCTCGTCGGCACCAAGCTGATGCTCCCCGCGGCCTGGGAGCTCGCGGCGGTTCTCGCGTGCGGAGAGAGTGCCTGCGCGCGGCGGCGCTCGGCGGCATGGCTGCTCGGCATAGCCGCTCCCTGCGAAGGCGATGTCGAGGTCGTGGTGCCAGGTCGAAATCGCCGCTCGCGTGATGGGATCGCGGTGGAGCGAGTGGCGGTGCTTGCGCATCGCGACCGCGGCTTCATGCACGGAATCCCGATCACATCGCCCGCGCGAACGTTGCTCGACTTCGCCGCGATCGTCACCTCAGCCGAGCTGGAGCGGGCGATCGCGGAGGCGTACGTGCTCAAGCTAGTGACCGAGCGCGAGCTGTGGGCGGTGCTCGAGCGCAACCCTGGCCGTGCTGGAGCGCGGGCGCTGCGTGCCGAGCTGGGGCGGGTCGGTGGACCGGTGTGGACCGCGAGCAAGGCCGAGCGGGTGATGAAGGGCCTGATCCGCAAGGCCGGGCTGCCGATGCCTCGGACACGCGTCCGGGTGGCGGGGTTTGTTGCCGATTTCTTCTGGCCGGAGCTCCGGCTGATCGTCGAGGTCGACGGCTACCGGTACCACGGTCACAGGTACGCGTTCGAGCGCGATCACAAGCGCGACCAGGCGCACAAGACGGCGCTCTACGAGGTGATCAGGTTCACGTGGCGAGACCTGCAAAACGAGCCGTACCGGGTGGTCGCCGTGATCGCGACGGCGATCGGGGCCAGGCGACAAGCTCTCACGCGTGCGGCGTGAGCGCTAGCTGTCGAGCTCGAGCAGGTCCTGGTAGAGGGCCAGCGACGCCTCGCCGATCCGGCGAACGACGACGTCCTCAGGTGGGCCCACGGGCACCACCGGGAGGCAGACGACGCCGCTGCGGGTGACGTTGACGACGAACTCGTCGGCGAGCCGGTCCGCAACCGCGCGCCATCCGGGGCGCCGGCCGGCGCGGGCGACGGCGCCGCCGTCGTCGCTGACGGTGGTCCGCTGCGCGCGATGCTGAACGTGGACCGACACCGGATCGCCCGCAACGTACGACAGCCCGGTGTCGATGACCGCGTCCGAGCGGGACGCGAGCGCCAGCATCAGCTAGCCCTGCTTGACGAACCGAACGTGCTCGGGAGCGATCGTGAACTTGATTCGCTGCTCGCCCGGCTGGCGGTAGGGGTACTCATCCTGGTCAATGTACTTCTTCGCAAGCGCGTTGATGTGCTCGTCGGCCTCGGACCCTTCGGCGGTCTCGGTAACCGCGCCGCGGATCTCGACGAAGTGATACGGGTTGCCCGTCTCCTGCACGACGATCGAGATGTGCGGGTCGCGCTGGAGGTTCGCCGGCCAAACCCGGCCGACCGCGCTGTTGACCGCGACGGTGCCGTTCTCGCCGGAGATCCAGATCACGGTCGAGTGCAGCGACCCGTCTTTGTTCAGCGTCGCGATGGTCGCGTAGTTGGGCTTTTCGAGTAGCGCCTGTACTTCGGGATCGGAAAGTGTCGCCATGAATCTGACTGTACCCGGTCGAGTAGGCTTGGCAACGCAGATGTCTGCTGCGCCGCCGATCCCGCCGCCGGGCACGCTCCGCGCGAAGCTCGTGAACACGATGGTCAAGGCGAATGTGGCGATCTACCGCCGCACGAACGGGCGAATCGGCAACAAGGTCAAAGGCGCTCCCGTGCTGCTGCTCGACCACGTCGGGCGCAAGTCAGGCAAGCACCGCACGGCGCCGTTGCTGTACCTGATCGACGCGCAAAACGTCGTGATCGTCGCCTCGCGCGGCGGCTCTGAGGCGATGCCGGCGTGGTGGTTCAACCTCAAGGCGCACCCGACGACAACGATCCAGATCGGCAAGGAGCGCCGGAAGGTCACGGCCCGGCAGGCAAGCCCGGAGGAGAAGGCGGCGCTGTGGCCGCGGCTGGTGGAGATGTTCCCCGACTACGCCGTCTACCAGAGCCGCACCGCTCGGGAGATCCCGGTCGTGATTCTCAGCCCGGCCTGATCACCGCGCCCGGGAGATCCCGGTCGTGATTCTCAGCCCGGCCTGATCACCAGTGCACCCCGCGCATCAGGTGCGCGAGCGCAACCTGCTCGGTCGAGGCATGCTCGTCCGGATCCTTCTGGCCCTTCGCCGCGGCGCTGTCCGGGAACACCTTGTACGCGGTCGACAGGATCTGGTCGACGGCCTTCGGGAACAGCGCGTACGAGACCTCGCCGAACGTCCCTAGCCGGGTGCCGATGTGCTTCGGCGTGGCGCGGATCGCCTCGCAGATCAGGTCCGCGGCTTCATCCGGGGAGATCGTCGGGAAGCTGTCGTAGATCTTCGTCGGGGCGATCATCGGCGTGCGCACGAGCGGCATGTGGATCGTCGTGAAGTGGACGTTGTCGCCGATCGTCTCTGAGCCAACCACACGGGTCCACGCATCCAAGGCCGCCTTCGAGGCCACGTAAGCGCTGAACCGCGGCGGGTTCGTCTGTACTCCGATCGAGGAGACGTTCACGACCAGACCGGACTTGCGATCGCGCATGTGCGGCAGGAACCCCATGATCAGCTTGATCGTGCCGAGGTAGTTGAGCTGGATCGTCCGCTCGAAGTCGTGGAAGCGGTCGTATGAGAGAGCGATCGAGCGGCGGATCGAGCGGCCGGCGTTGTTGACCAGCACGTCGACCGCGGCGTGGTCGGCGAGCACCTTGTCCACGAGCTCGTCGATCGAACTCGGTGTCCGAGACGTCGGCGGTGTAGGCGTAGGCCGTGCCGCCGAGGTCCTCGATCTCGCGCTTGGTCTGGAGCAGCTTGTCCTCGGAGCGTGCGACCAGCAGCGGGATCCCGCCGGCCTTTGCGATCTTGAACGCCGCGGCCTTCCCGATCCCGCTCGAGGCGCCCGTGATCAGCACGGTCTTGCCGTTGACTGCGCCCTCGAACGAGCGGTCCTTGAACAGGTCCGGGTCGAGGTTGCGCTCCCAGTAATCCCACAGCTTCGTGGCATAGCTCGCAAGCGCCGGCACGGAAATGCCCGAGCCGTCGAGCGCGCGCTCGGTGTCGCGCGTATCGAACTGGGCGGTCAGGCCGATGTAGCCGAGCACCTCGTCCGGAATCCCGAAATCGGCCAGCAGCGCCTTGCGTACGCCGCGGGCGGCGGGCAACTGCATCAGCATCGAGAACGTGCCCTTGGGCAGCGCCTGGAGTAGCTTCGTGTCGATCCGGACCGTCAGCTGCGGCGCGTGCGCGGCCTTGGCGATCTCGTTCATCACGTCGCCCGAGCGCTGCGATTTCGGGTTGGTCAGATGGAATGCCTGGCCGTCGAGCCCGGGCTGATGCGCGATGTGATCCATCGCTTGTGCGACGTAGTCGACCGGGACGATGTTCGTGTAGCCGAGCTCCGGGCCGATCAGCGGGAACCAGCCCGGCAGGTAGTGCCGGGCCATCTTGATCGCCGTGAAGAAGTAGTACGGCCCGTCGATCTTGTCCATCTCGCCGGTCTGCGAGGAGCCGACGACGATCGCGGGGCGGTAGACGCGCCAAGGCACGGTCGTCTGCGTGCGCGCGATCTTCTCCGACTCGAACTTCGTTCGGTGGTAGGGGTGGTCGAGCTTCTGGCCTTCGTCGAACATGTCCTCGCGGAACAGGCCCTTGTACAGGCCGGCCGCGGCGATCGAAGAGGTGTGGTGGAAGATCCCCGCGCGTAACGCATTCGCGAGCTCGACCGCGTGGCGGGTGCCCTCGACGTTCGCGACGCGGTTGGCCTCGTCGTCCGCGGTCATGTCGTAGATCGCGGCGAGGTGGAAGAAGTGGTCGATGTTGCCCGTCAGCCGCTCAACGACCGGGTCGTCGACTCCGAGGCGCGGCGCCGACAGATCGCCGATCACCGGTTTGATCCGCGGCTCGTCGCCCCACCGGCTCTGCAGCTTCTCGACCGACGCCTGGCGGACGAGTACGTGGATGTCACCCTCGCGCTGGGAGAGCAGCTGCTCGATCAGAAAACGCCCGATGAAACCGGTCCCGCCGGTCACGAAGTAGGTCATGGGCGCAAGCGTAACGCCGGGGTGCTACCAGCCGCCGCGCCAGTCTTCGCTGGCGGCGCGGCGCTTGGCGGCGTCCATCCGCGCGTGCTTGCGCTTATCCAGCCGCCAGTGGATGATCGAAAAGACCGTGATCACGACCGGGAAGAACACGATCACGATGAACATCGCGTTGGTGATGTTGTTGTCGTTGGTCTCCCCGAACCAGCCCTGTCCGCCGGAAGCCGAGGACGCGAATGCGTCCGGGGCCAGCGCAAGCAGCGCCACGCCGAAGACGAGCAACGCGGCGATGATTCTGGTGCGGCGCATCGGGCGCGAAGCCTAGCGCACGGCGGCGGCGCGATCGTCAGCGCGAACGGCCTCGATCGCCTGCAGCAGGGCGCCGTTGAAGTCGGTTCCTGGCATCGACACCTCGAGGTGATCGATCGCCGCCTCGAACACCGACGCGTTCAGCGCGGCCGCCAGCTCGCGCTGCTTGCGCGGCGGGACGGCGCTGTCGCGCCCGGTGACGACAACCGACGCGGGAGCGTTCACCGACGACAGCCATGGCCGCGAATCGAACCGGCCGAGTTCCCGGCCGGCCTCGGCCACGTCACGCGAGGAATGGCGCTCCAGTTCGGACAGCAGCCACGCCGTCCGCCGCGGGTCGTTGAGACCGATCCGGCGGAAGCCGGACTGGTACGCGAGCCGAGGGGCGACGGACAGGGTGAAGCCGAACACGGCCATCGAGCGCCACACGCGCTTGGTCTGGGGCTCCTGCCAGTGCTGCGCCGTTCCGCTCAATACGACACCCCCGGTGACGTCCGGATGGTCGCGGGCGACGAGCTGCGCGATCGCGCCGCCCATCGAGTAGCCGACGATCGTCGCCGGCGCGGCATCCAGCTGGCGCAGCGCCGCCGCCGCGTCGGCTGCGCACTCGGCGAGCCGGAACGGTGCCAGGGGGCGTAACCCACGTCCATGGCCGCGGTGGTCGATCGCGAGCACGCGGTAGCCGGCGTCGGTCAGCGCGCCGTACGCGGCCCACCAGTTCAGATCGGCGGTCGCCAGCCATCCGTGCAGCAGCATCACCACCGGGCCGTCGCCGCCGGTGTCGCGCAGGAACAGCTCGCCGCGCCCGGGGACGCGCAACGGTCCGTGCCGGGGGCATCTCGACCGGGGGTTCGGGAGGGCCCGAGTGGGTGGGCATCGGCGGATCCTACCCACCTACCATGGTCGCTCGATGGCAGTGGTGATCGCATCAGATCTCGGTAAGGACATCGCCGGTGAGCCGCTCTTCCGTGGGATCTCATTCAAGCTCGAGCGCCGCGACCGGATGACGCTGTCCGGCCGCAATGGCGCCGGCAAGACCACGCTTCTGCGGATGCTCTCCGGCGAAGCGTCGGTCGACCTCGGCGAGCTCGTGCTGGCGAAGGGCGCCAAGGTCTCGTTGCACGACCAGCGCCCTCCGCGCGAGCGGTCGCTCAGTCTGCGCGACTACATCCTGTCGGGCGCGCCCGAGCTGGTCGCGATCGAGCAGGAGCTCGCCTCGCTCGAGGCCGCGATGGCCGACGGCGCGTACGACGAGGCGACGCTCAACCGGTATGCCGATGCGCAGGCGCGGCTCGAGCACGCCGGCGGCTACCGCTGGCGCGACCGCGCGGTCGCCACGCTCCATGGCCTCGGATTCCGCGACGGCACGGATCTCGACCGGCGGCTCGACACGTTCAGCGGCGGCGAACTGACGCGCGCCTCGCTCGGCCGCGCGCTCGCCGGGGACCCCGATCTGCTGCTGCTGGATGAGCCGACCAACCATCTCGACATCGAGTCGCTCGAGTGGCTCGAGCAGCACCTCGCGTCGTTGGACGCCGCGGTCGTGCTGGTCGCTCACGACCGCTGGTTTCTGGAGGCCGTCGGGACGAGTGTGCTCGAGCTCGAGGCGGGGCGGGGGCGCTTCTTCGACGGGCCGTGGCACGCGTGGCGGAAGGAGAAGGCGGCGAGGGAGATGGCGCTCGGCCGCGCGATCGAGCGCCAGGAGGCGGAGGTCGAGCGGCTCGAGCGGTTCGTCACCCGGTTCCGCGCGGGCACGCGCGCGCGACAGGCACAGTCGCGTGCGAAGAAGCTGTCGAAGATGGATCGGATCAACCGGCCGCAGTCAGATGGGGCGGCGCTCGAGTTCAGCTTCAAGGCGCCGGAGCGGAGCGGGCGCGTGGTGTTCGAGCTGCTGGATGGCGAACTCAGAGCCGGCGACAAGGAGCTGCTCCAACACGCGGAGATGTGGCTGGAGCGCGGCGAGCACGTGTCGCTCGTCGGCGCGAACGGCACCGGCAAGACGACGCTGATCGAGACGCTGGCCGGCCGGCGGGAGCTGGTCGCGGGGAAGCTCCGCACCGGGCACAATGTCCAGATCGGCTACCTGTCTCAGCACGCCGACGAGCTCAATACGGGTACGGCGCGGACGGTGCTCGAGGCGGCTCAACACCTGACGAAGCTGACACCGGGTAAGGCGCGCGCGTTGCTCGGCCGGTTCCTGTTCAGCGGAGAGGACGCCGAGAAGCCGCTCGACGGCCTCTCCGGGGGAGAGCGCCGGCGGCTGTCGCTCGCAATCCTCGTGCAGTCCGGCGCGAACATGCTGATCCTCGACGAGCCGACGAACCACCTCGACCTGGACAGCCGCGAGGCGTTGGAGGCGGCGCTGTCGGAGTTCCCTGGGTCGCTGCTGCTCGTCTCGCACGACCGGGCGCTGCTCGACGCGGTGGGGAGCCGAACGATCGCCGTCGAGGAGCAGTCGCTGCGGTCGTATCTCGGCGGCTGGCCGGAGTACGTCCGGGTCCGCGCCGAGCGGGCGGTGGCGCCGGCGACAGCGAAGGCGCGTGCCTCGACGTCACCGCGCAAGCGCGCGACCACGAAACGCAATCCGCCGCGGGCGAACAACGGCGACATCGAGCAGCAGATCGAGACCGCTGAGGCGGAGCTGCGCGTGATCGAGGACCAGCTCGCCGACCCGGACGCCTGGTCGTCCCCGGAGAAGGCCGCCGCCGCGACCGCGCGGCACGAACAGGCGAAGCGGTCCGTCGAGGATCTTTACGCGCGCTGGGAGCGCTCAGGCGGGTAGAACAAATTCGCGCAAGCTTTTCCGCCGCCGCGCGTTTCACAATGTAGAGACGCCAATCACCGGCTCGTGATTCCAGGAGGTGAGGATGAGCCCGCAGGACATATCCCGCGAACTGGCGCTTCCCCGGGGGGCAGAGGCGCTGGTCACAGATCCCAGACCATCGCTGCGCGATTACGCGCTTTTGGAGGAGTACAGCTTCGTTCGCCGCGAGGCCCAGGCGGAGGCGGACCTTGCCTACGAGCAGTGGCACTTGCAGCTGTGCCGGGATTCGTATGCGATCTACCGCGCGGCGCAGGATCGAGCGGACGCAGCCCAGGACGCGCTCGCCGACTGGGCGCTCCGGCTCGCGGCTTAGGCAACCGAGCTACAACGCCTCGGCTGCCCGCCGCGAGCGCGGTGCATCACCCCTATCCGACCGGCACCGCCGGGAGGCCTCCGCCCTTGATGCCGATCAGCGAGCCGCAACTTTTCTGCGCCGACTGGAACGCCGGCGACTTCGGATCGAGCCCGCTGCCCGGGCCACCGATCCGCACACCAACACCGCCGCCTGGGCCGGTTTGGAACTGCGGGTCGGGGAAGTTCGGCACGCCGTGGGAGCGCATGCACGCAGCGAACTTAACCCCGTTTGCCTTCAGCTGCGCAATCTGCGACGCGGACGGCTTGCGGTGGGGCATCAACGACTGGCACGCCTGCATCGCCGACTGGAACGCAGGGGCGTTGACCGGCACGCCGTTGACCTTCAGCGACTGGCCGGAGCCAGCCGTGTCAGACGCCTGGATCTGAAGGCCGCCAGAACCGCCGCTGGGGTCTGGGAAGTTCGGCACGCCGTGGGAGCGCATGCATTTCGCAAACGCAATCCCTTGCGCCTGCCTGGTGGCGGCGGACGGAGTCGAGTTGTTGGAGCTGCCACACGCGGCGAGCAGCGGCGCGGCGGCGAGCAACAGGATCGCTGGATATCGGGTCATGACCGGAGTGGTAGCGACGGGGCGGTTACCACGCGGGAACGGGCTGCGTTACCTCCGTGTAACCCGCCGCGCGTCATCCTGATGCAGACCAGACGCGGCCCGGCGTACACAATTGTGGGATGCGCGTACTGGTGGTGGAAGATCACGAGGAGTTGGCGAACACGGTGGCGATCGGCTTGAGACGCGAGGGAATGGCGGTCGACGTCGTTCTCGACGGCGACGTGGCGCTGCAACGCGCGGCGGTCACCGACTACGACGTGGTCGTGCTCGATCGCGATCTGCCCGGGACGCACGGCGACCGTGTGTGCAAGCGGCTCGTCGAGCGGGGGGCTCGCGCAAGGGTGTTGATGCTCACCGCTTCGGGCGGAATCGAGGAGCGCGTCACTGGCCTGTCGCTGGGCGCCGATGACTACCTGCCCGAAGCCGTTCGCGTTCACCGAGCTTGTTGCCCGCGTCCGCGCGTTGGCGCGCCGGGCGCAGCCGGCGCTCCCGCCGGTGATGAGTCACGGCGATCTGCGGCTCGATCCGGCACAGCGATCTGCGACCCGGGGCGGACGGCGACTGGACCTGAGCGCAAAGGAGCTCGCCGTGCTCGAGCTGCTGCTCGCGGCGCGCGGCGGTGTCGTCTCACCGGAGGAGCTGCTCGAGCGCGCGTGGGACGAAGCCGCCGACCCGTTCAGCAACGTCGTCAAGGTGACGATCAGCCGCCTGCGCCGAAAGCTCGGCGACCCACCGATCATCGACACCGTGCCCCATGCCGGCTATCGCATCTGAGCTCCGGGCCGGACGGTCGGCCGTCGAGCGCTGGGCGATGCGCGAGCGTCCGCGGCGCGAGGGGTGGCGGCGGTGGCTGCCGCGGCCGACGGTTCGGCTGCGGCTGACGCTGCTGTACGGCTCGCTGTTTCTGATCGCCGGCGCGTTGCTGCTCGCGATCACGTACGGGCTCGTCTCCCAGGCCGGCCCGAGCCAGAATCAGGCGCTGATCAGCTTCAGCCAGCGGGTGCCGGACGGGCTCAAAGCGAAGGGCTTCGCCGACGCCGTGTTCGTGCAGCGCGCCGGAGCCCCGCCGGGCGCGGGCGTGATCCGGACACGGTCCGGCGGTGCCGCGGGCGGCCATGTGGCGGCATCGATACCGCTGGCAGCACTCCCCAACCTACGGCCGCCCGGGGTCCCGGCGTCGGTGTGGAAGCAGTACACGCACGCCGCGGCGCGACTCCAGGGCATCCTCGTCGGGACCACACGTCGAGCGACGCAGACGGTCGAGCAGTACAAGAGCGCCGCCCAGCAGGCGGTCAAGAGCGCCCGCTCGGCGCAGCTGTCGGCGCTGCTGACCGAGTCGGGGATCGCGCTCGGAATCATGGCGATCGTGTCGATTGCACTTGGCTGGCTGATGGCCGGTCGCGCGCTCGCACCGGTGCGGCTGATGAACGCGCGCGTGCGGCAGATGTCGCCCGACAAGCTGCACGAGCGGCTCGCGCTCGCCGGCCGCGACGACGAGCTGAAGGAGCTCGGCGATACCTTCGACGGGTTGCTCGGGCGGCTCGAGCAGGCGTTCGAGTCACAGCGGGCGTTCGTCGCGAACGCGTCGCACGAGCTGCGGACCCCGCTGACGGTCGAGCGGACGCTCGTCGAGGTTGCGCTCGCCGACCCCGACGCGAGCATCGGCTCGCTCCGCACAACGCTCGGCCGAGTGCTGGTCGCAGGCGAGCAGCAGGAGCGGACGATCGAGGCGCTGCTGACGCTCGCGCGCAGCCAGCGCGGGCTCCAGACCCGCGGCGCGGTGGACCTGCGCGAGGTGGCGGGTGACGCCGCCGACGGCGTCGACCCTGGGATCATCCAGCTCGAGACGGACTTCCGCCCCGCGAAGACGGTCGGAGATCCGGCGCTCGTTGAGCGGCTGGTCTCGAACCTGCTCCGCAACGCGGTGCAGCACAACCAACCGGGTGGCTGGGCACGTGCGTCGACGGATGTCCGCAATGGGCGCCCGACCGTCACCGTCGTCAACAGCGGTCCGGTGGTCGAGCCCGACGAGGTGCACGCGCTGCTCGAACCATTCCGCCGACTGAATGGCGCTCGCGCGCGGCACGACGGCGGAATCGGGCTCGGGATGTCGATCGTCGACGCGATCGCGACGGCGCATGAAGCTGAGCTGGCCATCACCCCGCGGCGCGGGGGAGGACTGGCCGTCGTCGTCGCGTTCCCAGCCGCGTAGCGTCGCCGCCGCCCTCTACACTGCGGGGCACGATGTCACCGGCGAATGTCGCGACGGAGATCCGCGTCGCGCTGATCGATGACGACAGCGGGCTGCTCACGGTCCTCGAGCGTCGGTTCTCGGCGCTCGGGTGGCAATGGGAGGTTCTCGGCTATGCCGCAGGACCCGACCAGCTGACCGCGCAGCGCCTGCACGCGCTCGTCGTCAACCCAGCGCTGACGGGGCTCGAATACATCGAGCGGATCGGGCAGGCGCTGCCCGGGTTGGCGCTGCTCGCGGTCAGCGGGCCTGCGCCGGTCGCCGACCGGGTCCGCGCGTTGCGCGGCGGCGCCGATGACTGGCTGACGAAGCCGTGCCATCCAGAGGAGCTGGTCGCGCGGATCCAGGCGGTGCTCCGCCGCCGCCGCGCCGGCGAGACGCCACTCGAGGACACGGCGATCGTCGCCGGCGAGCTGATGATCCGGCCCGACCGATTCGACGCGTACGCGGGCGACACGCCCGCTGCTCTGTCGCGCAAGGAGTTCGAGCTGCTCCACCAGCTTGCCGCCGCCGGCGGACGGGTGCTCGAGCGCGAGGACATCTACCAGCGCGTGTGGGGCTACACGATGGTGCGTGGCGACCGCTCCGTCGACGTCTTCGTGCGCAAGCTGCGGCACAAGCTCGAGGGCGTGTCGCCGGGGTGGCGGTACGTCCACACCCATTTCGGCGTCGGGTACAGGTTCGCGGCGGAAACGGAGGGTGAGGTGCCGGCGTCCGAGAACCCGCCCGCAATACCCGAGACCGTCGAGCAACTGCCCGTTCGGGCGTAAGCTTCACGGGCAGTGCTCAAGCACGTCCGCAACATCGCGATCATCCTGCTGATCGCCGCCGCAGTCGATGTCCTCCCCGGTGGCGGCCAGGCCGCGAACACCGTGCTCCAGGCGATCTCGCTGCTGTTCATCGGGACGCTCGGTTGGTTCGCGTCGATCATGTACCGCCAGCACCGGACGTCGCTGTACTCACTCGGGGACAAGCGCCGAGCCGTGCTGTACGCGTCGGCCGGCGCGCTGCTGCTCGTGTTCAGCGCGCTGTACCGCGTGCAGGGCGTCGCCGCTGTGCTCGCGCTCGTGGTCGCGGCGGTCGCGATCTACGCGATCTTCACGATCATCTGGACAGCGCGGCAGTACTAGGGCCCACGCGGTGAGCCCTAGGCCGCGACGGGCGCCCTGACCGGGGCGAGCTCGACCGGGATCCCGTTGAGCACCGCGTTGCCGGAGACAGGGTCGAGCAGCATCTCATCGGCGAGGATGTTGCTGTTCGTGCCCGCGTGCTCCGCCGCGACGCGGAGTTCCGCTCCCGCGACATCGTGGCCCCAGCCGTGGGGGAGACTGACGACGCCCGGCATGATCGCGTCGGTGATCTCGACCTGCGCCTGGACCGTCCCGGTGCGCGAGCGAACCTCCGCCGGCTCGCCGTCGACCAGCTCGCAGCGGGCGGCGTCGTCGGGGTGGACGTGCAGCGTGCACTGAGCCGGTCCGGTTACGAGCAGCGGCAGGTTGTGCATCCACGAGTTATTCGATCGAAGATGTCGCCTGCCGACGAGCACAAGCTCGCCGTTGGTGGGCGCTCGCGCGATCGCTCGCTCGAGCCGCGGGACGTCGGCGACAAGCGGCTCGGGCGCGAGCTCGATCATCCCGCTGGCAGTTCTGAGCGCGTCGGGCAACCGCTGCTTGAGCGGTCCGAGGTCGATCCCGTGCGGAGCGGCCTCGAGGTCGGCGAGCGCCAGCCGGTACGGGCCGGCGCGGAGCTGGAGGTCGAGCAGCCGCTCAGGTCCGACGCGCGGCGCCAGCTCGGCCAGCACCTCGTCCTGCGTCCGGCCGTAGAACGGTGACTGCTCGAGCTTGAGCTCGCGGTCGATCAGTGTGCGGGCGACCTGCTCGTCGAGCTGCGCGACGTCGGCGTTCGGGCCGAGCCCGAACGCGATTCCCGCGAGCCTCAGCAGCGTGACCCACTCGTCGGGGATGCTCCGGGTCGGGTTCCAGCACCGGCGGCGAGTAGTTGGCGACGTTGCGAACCGCGAACAGGTACAGCGCGAGGTCGTAGTGCGAGCGGCGCAGCGGCGAGGGTCCCGGCAGGATCACGTCGGCGTGGCGGGTCGTCTCGTTGACGTACACGTCGATGCTGATCATCAGCTCGAGCTGCTCGAGCGCGGCCGCTGAGCCGCTCGCTGTTCGGCGTCGATACGAGCGGGTTGCCGCTGACGGTGATCAGGGCCTTGACCTGGCCCTCCCCGGGCGTCTCGATCTCCTCGGCCAGGCACGCGACCGGCAGCTCGCCGAAGATCTCGGGTAGCTGCCTGACGCGGCTCGTGAAGCGGCCGAAACGCGCGCCGCGGCCGACGCCCGCCGGGCCGACGGCGTTCGAATGGCCGGCGGCTCCCATCGGGAACATCGCTCCGCCCTCGCGGTCGAGGTTGCCGGTCAGCACGTTGAGCACGTCGACGAGCCAGCTCGCCGTCGCGCCGAACTCCTGGGTGCATGTCCCGATCCGCCCGTAGACCGCCGCTGTGGGGGCCTGGGCCAGTTCCCGAGCGACCCTCCTGACGTCCGCCGCGTCGATGCAGGTCGCGGGCGCGACCGCCTCCGGGGTGAACGGCTCGCACAGCGCTGCGACCGTCTCGATCCCGGTGGTGATCGCCGCGATCCGCTCGTCGATCTGTGTGAGGCCCTCCTCGAACAGCACATTGACGAGCGCGAACAGCAGCAGCGCGTCGGTGCCCGGACGGATGAAATGGTGCTCGTCGGCGGCCATCGCGGTTGCGCTGCGGCGCGGGTCGATCACGACCAGCTTGCCGCCGCGCGCTCGCAGTCGCTTCAGCCGGCCGCGCATGTCGGGCGCGGTCATCAGGCTGCCGTTCGACGCGAGTGGGTTGGCGCCGAGAATCAAGCAGGTAGTCGGTGCGGTCGACGTCGGGGACGGGGACCGTCGTGCCGGTGCCGAACATCAGCGCCGACGCCATCTGCTTGGGGAACTGGTCGACGGTGCTCGCCGAGTAGCGGTTGTTCGAGCCGAGCGCGCGGAGCAGGACCGGGCCGTACAGCATGTTGGCGAGCAGGTGCGCGTTCGGGTTGCCGAGGTACGTCGCGACCGCGTTGCGGTCCGCCGCGAGCATCGGAGTGAGACGCTCGTCGATGTAGCTGAACGCCTCGTCCCAGGTGGCCGGGGCGAAGGATCCATCTGCCTGCTTGATCAGCGGCGTCTCGATCCGGTCCGGGTCGTCATGCAGCTGCTTCAGCGCGACGCCCTTCGGGCACAGGAACCCATGGCTGAAGACGTCGTCGGCGTCGCCGCGGACGGCGGTGACCTGCTCGCCGTCGACGGTGATCGTCAGCCCGCACGTGGCCTCGCACAGCGGGCAGGTACGGATCGCGGTCCTCTCCATTCCTGTGAAGGTTACCGGCGCTCCGAGTCGAACATCGAAGGCTGGAACCGCTCAGATCCGGAGGCGCACGTGACGGCATTCAATCGCAAGCTGGTTGTCGAGTTCATCGGCACGTTCATCTTCGTGTTCACGATCGGCACGGCCACGGCGAAGCTCAATCCGTCGAGTCCGATCGCTCCGCTCGCAATCGGATCGGCGCTGATGGTGATGATCTTCGCCGGCGGGCACATCTCCGGCGGTCACTACAACCCCGCGGTCTCGACTGCCGTGATGGTCCGCGGCAAGATGACCCAACAGGAGTGGCTCGGCTACGTCCTGGTGCAGCTGGTCGCGGCAGTGCTCGGCGGGCTGTTCGCGTCGATCGTCGCCGGTCACCAGCACGCGGCCCCGCTCGGCGGCACGGGCAAGGTGCTGCTCGCCGAGTTCATCTTCACGTTCGCGCTTGCGTATGTCGTGTTGAACGTGGCGACCGCACGCGCGACCGAGGGCAACTCGTTCTACGGGCTGGCGATCGGCTTCACCGTGCTGGCCGGCGCGTTCGCCGTCGGGGGGATCTCCGGCGGAGCCTTCAACCCGGCAGTCGCGCTCGGCCAGATCGTCCACGGCGCGGTCGGGTTCTCGAACATCTGGAAGTACTGGCTGGCGCAGTTCATCGCCGGCGGCGTCGCCGGGTGGGTGTTCCTGATGGTCGCCGAGCCCGAGGCGGCGGAGCGGCCGGTCCCGCCCGAGCCGCCCTTGCCGCCGCGTCCCGCCCAACCGTAGGAACCACCGTCGGCCGGGTCCTAAACTGGGGCCCGGCCGATGTCCAAAGCGAACCGTGAGGTCCTGTCGGACTGGATGATCGTGCTCGGCGCGGCGATCCTGCTCGGGTCGCTCTTCCTGACCTGGAGTCACCAGTTCTCCGCGCCGTTCTTGGTTCAGTTCGGACCGGCGATCAATGGCGTGCCGCGCGATCCGACGGCGTGGCAGGTGTATTCGGCCGCCGACATCGTGCTTGCGCTGCTCGCGGTTGGTCTGCTCGGCTCGGCGCTGTTCGGTTCACGGGGCGTTCGAGTGGCCGCGGCACTCGCAGCCGGGGTTGGGCTCGCGTTCGTGATCCACGCGGTGGCGGTCCCGCCCACCGACGGCGCGAACATCTTCAATCCCGCTCTGAGCGTCCCCGCCTACGCGTCCCCGGGATCGAGCGCGGGGCCTGGCGAGACGGTGGCGCTGATCGGACTGCTGCTGGCGCTTTTCGGGCTCGGCGTGTCGCTCACCGCTGACTGAACCCCCGGCCTATCCTCGGAGGCGATGTCCGTACTTCCAGCCGACCGCCGGCGCGAGCTCCCGGATGAGCCCGGCGTGTACCTGTTCCGCAACGAGCGCGGGACGGTGCTGTACGTCGGCAAGGCGAAGTCGATCCGCAAGCGGGTCGCGTCGCACTTCTCGAATCCGAGCACGCGCGCCGGGCGGGACCTCGTGCCGATGATCGACCGGATCGAGGCGCTGGTCGTCAACAACGAGGCCGAGGCGCTGCTTGCCGAGCAGAACTTCATCAAGCAGTACAAGCCGCGGTTCAACATCCGCCTGCGGGACGACAAGTCGTACCCGTACATCGCGATCAGCCTCGACGAGGACTTCCCGCGCGTGTATTTCACGCGCGAGCGCCACCGCCGCGACCGCGCTTACTTCGGCCCCTACAGCAACGCCAAGCGGGTCAGGTCCACGCTCGAGGTGCTCGGCAAGGTGTTCATGTTCCGCTCGTGCGAGGGACCCGAGCCCGGCCGCCGGAGCGGATCTCCGTGCCTTGACTACTACATCAAGCGGTGCGAGGCGCCGTGCGTGGGGTACGTCAGCCGGGAGGAGTACCGCCGCGGCATCGACGGGGTGATCGACTTCCTCTCGGGCCGCTACCGGACGATCGAGCGCGAACTCGAGCAGGCGATGAAGCAGGCCTCGGACGAGCAGCGGTTCGAGGATGCGGCGCGCGAGCGTAACCGCCTCCGCGCTGTCCGTTCGCTGCTCGAGCGCCAGCGCGTCGCGAACGAGTCCGTCGGGACGCTCGATGCGATCGCGGTCGCCGTGGACTCCGAGCGCGAGCATACGGGCGGGGAAGCGAACGCGCAGGTGTTCCAGATTCGCGACGGGGTGCTGTCCGACCGGCAATCTTTTTACCTCGACAACGAGGCCCATGGCGGCATCGCCGATGTCGCCGAGGCGTTCATCTTGCAGTACTACGCGAGCGCGATGATGATCCCGCCGTTGCTCGTCGTCCAGCGGGAGCTGACCGACACCGATGCTCTGGCCGAGGCGCTGACTGCGCGGCGCGAGGGCCATGTCGAGATCCGGGCCGCCGAGCGCGGCGACAAGCGTCGCATCCTGGAGCTGGCCGAGCGCAACGCGCGGCTCGCGCTCGACCAGGAAAAGCTCCGCTCCGAGCGCCGGCGCCAGCAGCGCGTCGAGGCGCTCGACGGGTTGCAGCGCGCGCTCGGGCTCGACACGGTCCCGCTGCGGATCGAATGCTTCGACATCTCGACGCTGATGGGGACCAACACCGTCGCCTCGATGGTCGTGTTCGAGGGCGGGGCGCCGAAGAAGTCCGACTACCGGCGGTTCAAGGTGCGGGCAGGCGCCGATCGAGAAGCGGGCGAGAAGGCTCCGGACGACTTTGCGGCGATGGAAGAGGTGCTCGGCCGCCGATTCGCGCAGTGGGAGCGCCAGCGCGACTTCTCGCCGCACGACAAGGACTACGACCCCAGCTTCGCCGCGCTGCCGAACGTGGTCGTGATCGACGGCGGCAAGGGCCAGCTGTCGGCCGGGCTGCGAGCGCTAACGGGGTTCCGTGAGCGCGGCGTGCTGGTGGTGGCCTTGGCCAAGCGGATCGAGGAGCTGTTCATCCCCGGGCGCGCGGCGCCGCTGACGCTCGCCCACGACACGCCCGAGCTGCAGCTGCTTCAGCGGGTTCGAGATGAGGCGCACCGGTTCGCGATCACGCACCACCGCCAGCGCCGCGACACTGCGATGACGGCTTCGATCCTCGACCGGTTGCCCGGTGTCGGGCCGGCGCGCAAGCGGGCGCTGCTGACCCACTTCGGTTCGCCGGACGCGATCCTCGCCGCGTCGCGGGAGCAGCTCGAGGCGGTACCCGGTGTGCCCGGCAAGCTTGCGGGGCGGCTGTACCGCGAGTTGCACAAGACCGGCGTCTAGTGCTCCGGCGCAGCGTATTCGTGCCCTGCGTCAGCATCACGGCGCTCGCCGGCGGCATCGTGAGCTGGTAGGTGCCGAGGAACGAGTTGAGCGACGCCGTGCGGAGCGTGCCGCCGAGCTGACCGGTGCTCGTCGCGTCGCCGAACGTCTGACCGCCGAGCGTGACTCCATCGGTCGCCGACGCGCTCGGCGCCTGTAGCCACTCGAGGGTGGCGCTGCTGGCGCCGTTCAGCATGTGGATCTGGACCGTCTGCCCGCTCGTCAGCGACTTGTTGATCACGACCACATGGGTCACGTTGCCAGGGCTCTGGGTCGCAAACACCTTGATCGGGCCGCTGGGCTGCGCGACGTTGAGCAGCCGCGAGCCCGGCGGTGCGGCCTGGTCGAACATCAGCAGGCCGTAGTACTCGGGGTGCACGAACGCCTGCCAGCCCGAGCCGTCGTGCTTGAACGAGAACAACTCGTATCCGGCGTTCGGGAAGGTGTGGATGTTGACGCCGGAGACGCCGACGCTCGCGAGGTTGAACACCGTGTCGAGCGCCCACAGCGCCGACGCGAAGGTGTCGCTGACGCCCTTGACCCCCCCGCATGAGGCCGAGTTAAGCTCGTCGATCCGGAACGGAACCCCGTGATCGTTGGCGACCGCGACGTACGGTGCGAGGTTCTGCGCCAGCGTCTCGGACGAGGCGTCGGCGAGCAGGTTCGGGATCGATGCGAACAGCGGGGACGACACGGTGTGGACGCAGCCGCGCAGCGCGTACCGGTGGACCGTGACCACCGAGAGGCCCGCCTCGGCGCTGATGAAGTTGTCGAGCCCGCTGAGCCAGACGAGCTCGGCGGTCGTTGGCCCGGCGAGCGGGAGCGCCGGCATCGCCGCGCGCCAGCGAGCGAAGTCTGCCTCGAAGTCGGGCAGGCCGTAGCTGCTCGGGCGGGAGAAGAACACTCGGCCGTCGGGGGCTCGGTACCACGCGAACAGCCCGTACACGTCGGGCTCGTTGCCGATCTCGATCGCGTTGATGTACTGCCGCCCGATCCCCTGCAGGAACGCTCGCGCCTCGGCGGCGGCAACGGCGGGCTGTCCGTCGGCGAGATTGACGCCAAGGATCAGCTTCGCGTTGAGCGCCTGCGCCAGCGCCTTCGTCGTCCGCAGCCACCCGTTCGTGAGGCGGTATTTGACGCCACCATTCGGGATCATGCCGTTGATCGGCCACCACGTTTGGTCGGTCGAGTTACCGCCGATTCGCAGCACCGGCTGCCCACCGGGCGCGAGGTTGCGCAGCAGCTGCACGAGCAGCGGGTTGATGTGGGTGGGATCGCGCCCGGTGTAGTCCTTGATCGCCCAGAACTCCGTCGAGGTGCCGATGAAACCGGACGGGATCGCACGGAGGTTCTGCGGGCTGCCGACGTCGACCGACGCTGTCGGGCTGCTCGAGTCGGCCGGCGATACCGACGGCGCGACCGCCAGTGCCAACAGCGCAGCGACGATGCCGATGGGCACGACGCGTTGGCGCACCCGCGGCATCCTGTCATAAGGGCACGCACGTCAGTGAGCCGCTTGTCCGCCGAGACCGTCAAGCTTCAAGGGCCGATGATGGCCGTTAGCACGTCAGCCCTGACCGACCTGGTGATCATCACCGGGTTCTCGGGTGCCGGCAAGTCGACTGCGATGGCCGCGTTCGAGGACGAGGGGTACTTCTGCGTCGACAACCTGCCGTCGGAGATGATCCGGTCGCTCGTCGACCTGTTCGTGCACGAGGGGTCGAACGTGGTCCGCGCGGCGGTCGTCTCGGACGTCCGCGGGGGCGCCTACTTCGAGGGGCTCGCGGCGATGCTCGACGACCTCCGCGCGACCGGCGTTCAGCACCGGGTGCTGTTTCTCGAAGCGGACGAGACGACGTTGCAGACACGCTACAAGGAGACCCGCCGGCGTCATCCGCTCGCACCGACCGGCAGCGTCGCGGAGGGGATCGAACGAGAGGCGCGAGCGCTGCGCGCGGTGCGCACTCGCGCCGATGTCGTGATCGACACGACCGGGCTGACCGCGGCGATGTTGCGCCGCAAGCTCGCCGACGAGCTGCTGCCGACGCGGACGCCGGGCCGGATGGCGGTCACGTTCGAGAGCTTCGGCTTCAAGTACGGACCGGTGCGCGATCCCGACCTGATGTTCGATGTGCGCTTCTTGCCGAACCCCCACTACGAACCCGAGCTGCGCCCGCTGACCGGCAGCGACGCGCGGATCGTCGAGTTCATCAACGCCGAAGGCGCGCTGGACCAGTTCTACGATCACCTGCTGCCGCTGCTCGACTACCTGCTCGAGCAGTACCTCGCCGAGGGCAAGTCGCACCTCGTGGTGTCACTTGGCTGCACCGGCGGAAGGCATCGCTCGGTTGCGATCGCCGAGCACCTGGCGGCGCGCTACAAGCGGACGCCCGAATATCTCGTCGAGGTCATGCACCGCGACGTGGAGCGACCCGCGTGATCGATCACATCGGCTTCGAGGTCTCAGAACTGGCGCGGTCAGGGGCGTTCTACGACGCGGTGTTCCGCGCGCTCGGCGGGCGCCGGATGATCGATTCAGAGCACGCGATCGCGTACGGGGTCAACCACCCGTCTGTGTGGTTCGTGGTCCGCGGCCGGCCGCCGGCGCCTGGTTACGGGCACGTCGCGCTCCAGGCGAATGGCAAGGCCGCGGTCGATGCGGCATACAACGGCGGCATCGCAAACGGGGGCCGCGACGACGGTCCGCCGGGACCGCGGCCGCAGTACGGTCGGCGCTATTACGCCGCCTACTTGCTCGATCCGGACGGGCTCCGGGTCGAGGTTGTGTCGCGCCGCTAGCCGCTAGGCTGTCGCCTGCCGACGGGGAGTCGCCACCAGTCGGCATTTGCTTTTTTCAGCCGCTAACGCTTGGAGGACATCTGCATGCCGGTACGGGTCGGGATCAACGGCTTCGGACGCATCGGTCGGAATGTGTTTCGCGCCGCCTGCGAGTCGGGGGCTGACGTCGAATGGGTCGCGGTCAACGACATCGTCGACCCGAAGACGATGGCTCACCTGCTGAAGTACGACTCGAACTACGGCCCATTTCCGGGCACCGTGGAGGAGACCGCCACCGGCTTCCGGGTCGACGGCGCCGACGTTCGCGTGCTCGCCGAGCGCGACCCGGCGGCGATCCCGTGGGGCGAGCTCGGGGCGGAGGTCGTGATCGAGTCGACCGGGGTGTTCACCGACCGCGAGAATGCCGCCAAGCACCTCGAGGGCGGCGCGAAGAAGGTCGTGATCTCCGCGCCGGCGACGAATCCGGATGTGACCGTCGTGCTCGGCGTCAATTTCGACGAGGCGTACGACGCTGAGGCACATACGGTGATCTCGAACGCGTCGTGTACGACGAACTGCCTCGCGCCGGTCGCGAAGGTGCTGCAGGACGCGATCGGGATCAAGCACGGCCTGATGACGACGATTCACGCGTACACGGCGGACCAGCGGCTCCAGGACATGCCGCACAAGGACCTGCGCCGGGCGCGCGCCGCGGCGATCAACCTGATCCCGGCGTCGACCGGCGCCGCGAAGGCGATCGGGCTCGTGATTCCGGAGCTGAACGGCAAGCTCAACGGGATGGCCGTGCGCGCGCCCGTTCCGACAGGGTCGGTCGTGGACCTGACCGTCGAGGTCGACCGCGAGACGTCGGTCGAGGAGGTCAACGAGGCGATGCGCGCGGCCGCTGACGCGGGCCCGCTCGCGGACTTCCTGCAGTACACCGAGGACCCGATCGTCTCCTCCGACATCGTCAAGAACGCCGCCTCGTCGATCTTCGACAGCGCGCTCACGTCGGTGATGGACGGGACGATGGTCAAGGTGATCTCGTGGTACGACAACGAGTGGGGCTACTCGAACCGCTGCGTCGACCTCGTCCAAAGGATCCTTTGAAGACGCTCCGGGACCTGGGGGACGTCGACGGCAAGCGGGTGCTGGTCCGGGTGGACTTCAACGTCCCGCTCAACAGCGACGGCGAGATCACCGACGACACGCGCATCCGCGCCGCCGTCCCGACGCTCGAGGAACTGAGGGCCCGCGGCGCGCGGATCGTGCTCGTCTCGCACCTCGGCCGCCCGAACGACCGGGAGCCATCACTCTCGCTGCGACCGGCCGCGAACCGGCTCGCCGAGCTGACCGGCGCCGACGTGACGCTCGCGCCCGGGGTCGTCGGCGAGGACGTTCGCGCATTCGCCGACAACCTCGGCCGGGGCGACATCCTCGTGCTCGAGAACGTCCGTTACGAGCCGGGGGAGACGAAGAACGATCCGGAGCTGGCGGCCGCGCTGGCGTCACTCGCCGACGCGTATGTCGACGATGCGTTCGGCGCCGCCCACCGCGCTCACGCATCGACCGAAGGCGTAGCGCGGCTGCTGCCCAACCACGCCGCCGGCGAGCTGCTCGAGCGCGAGGTGACGGTGCTGACCGACCTGCTCGAGCATCCCGCGCGGCCGCTCGTCGCCGTGCTCGGCGGCGCCAAGGTCAGCGACAAACTCGCCGTGATCGAACGGTTCCTCGAGCTGGCCGATTCGGTTTTGGTCGGTGGCGCGATGTGCTTTCCGTTCCTCGCCGCCCAGCGTCATGAAGTCGGCGCCTCGAAGTGCGACGCCGACGACGTGGAGCTTGCCGAGCGCCTGCTGCGCTCGACCGGCAGCGAGAAGCTGGAGCTGCCTGTCGATCTGGTCGCCGCGACCGAGCCGTCGGCGGACGCAGAGCCTCAGCCGATCGACGGCGCCGACGTGCCCGACGGGCTGATGGGGCTCGACATCGGGCCGCGCACGAGCGCCGCGTACGGCGAGGCGATCGCTGCCGCCGGAACCGTGTTCTGGAACGGTCCGATGGGAATGTTCGAGCTCGAGCCGTTCGCCGCCGGCACTCGCGCGGTCGCGGAGGCCGTCGCCGCGGCGCCAGGCGTCACGGTCGTCGGCGGAGGCGACAGCGCGTCCGCGATCAACCAGTTCGGTCTCGCGGACAAGGTCACGCACGTGTCGACCGGCGGCGGCGCGGCGCTCGAGCTGATCGAGGGCCGAGAGCTCCCCGGCGTGGAGGCGCTGGCGTGAGTCGCACCCCCTTGATCGCGGGAAACTGGAAGATGCACAAGACCGTCGCCGAGGCGGAGGAGTTCATCGCAGCGCTGCTGCCGCGGGTGTCCAGCGCCGACGGAGTCGACGTCGCGATCTGCCCTCCGTTCCTGGCACTGAGCGCGATGGTCGACTCGACGCGCGGCTCCCGCGTTGAGGTGTTCGCGCAGAACATGCACTACAGCGATTTCGGCGCGTACACCGGTGAGGTTGCGCCGACGATGCTCGTCGAGGTCGGCCTGCACGGCGTGATCCTCGGCCACTCCGAACGGCGGGAACTGTTCGCCGAGTCCGACCGGGCGCTGGCACTGAAGGTCGGAGCGGCTCTCGACCATGGGCTCGTGCCGATCCTGTGCGTCGGCGAGACCGAGGAGGAGCGCGAGCACGGCGACACGGAGCGCAAGCTCCGCCATCAGATCCAGGAGGACCTCGGCCGGATCGACACGGACCGTCTCGGGGACGTGGTGATCGCGTATGAGCCGATCTGGGCGATCGGTACCGGCAAGGTGGCGACGCCCGAACAGGCGCAGGACGCGATCGCGTTCGTGCGCGCACTCGTCGGGGACCGATCGATCGAACAGGCCGAGCGGGTTCGGGTGCTCTACGGCGGGAGCGTCAAGCCCGAGAACGCCGGCGAGCTGCTCGCCCTCCCCGACGTCGACGGCGCGCTCGTCGGCGGCGCTTCGCTCGAGGCGGAGTCGTTCGCGGCGATCGTCGCCGCTGCGGGCTGATGGCCGCGATCGGGCCCGGCCCAGATCACCTGCCCGTCCCGCGTGCCGTCCTGATCGTGCTCGACGGCTGGGGACTCGCGCCCGAGGGCCCCGGCAACGCCGTTTCACTCGCCGACACGCCGGTGTTCGACAAGCTGTGGAGCGAGTACCCGCACACGACGCTGACCGCGTGCGGTCGCGCGGTTGGTCTCCCCGAGGGGCAGATGGGCAACTCGGAGGTCGGCCATCTGAACCTGGGCGCCGGCGCCGTCGTGATGCAGGACCTGACGCGGATCGACGACGCTGCCGCAAGCGACGGGTTCGCGTCGAACGATGTGATCCGCGATGCGATGTCGAACGCACCGCGCGTGCACCTGCTCGGGCTCGTGTCCGACGGCGGGGTGCACTCGGCGCTCACGCATCTGAAGGCGTTGATCTCGCTCGCCGGCACGCTCGAGGTCGGCGATCTCGTCGTGCACGCGTTCACCGACGGCCGCGACACGCTTCCACATTCCGGAATCGGTTTCCTCGAGCAGGTGGAGCGGTGTCTCGCCACCGCCGGCGTCGGCCGGATCGGCTCGGTCGTGGGGCGATATTTCGCGATGGACCGCGACCGGCGGTGGGACCGGGTGCAGAAGGCGTACGACCTGCTCGTCCACGGCCGGGGCGAGTTCACCGCCGCGAACGGGCCGGACGCCGCGCGCGAGGCGTACGACCGCGGCGAGACCGACGAGTTCATCTCACCTACGGTGGTGGGGGAGCGCGGAGCTGCGACGATCCGCGCCGGCGACTCTGTGTTCGCGTTCAACTTCCGCCCCGACCGGATGCGCGAGCTTACGCGTGCCCTGTGCGAGCCCGGCTTCTCCGAGATCGACCGCGGCGGCGCCGAGGCCGTGACGCGGTACGCGACGATGACCGAGTACGAACAGGGGTGGCCGTACCCGGTCGCGTTCGCGCCGGCGCACCCGTCGGTGACGCTGCCGCAGGTGATCGCGGACGCAGGCGGGCGCCAGCTGCACGTCGCCGAAACGGAGAAGTACCCCCATGTCACGTACTTCTTCAACGGCGGGATCGAGGAGCCACCCGAGGGCGAGCGGCGCGAGCTCGTGCCCTCGCCCCGCGACGTCGCGACCTACGACGAGAAGCCATCGATGAGCGCCGGTGAGGCTGCGAACGCGTTCGTCGCGGCATGGCGTGAGGATCAGCCCCGCTTCGGGATCATCAACTTCGCCAACGCCGATATGGTCGGTCACACGGGCGTGATCGCAGCCGCCGTAGAGGCGGTCGAGACTGTCGATAGGTGCCTGGGGGAGGTCGTCACCGCCGTCCACGAGAGCGGCGGCGCGTGCATCGTCACCGCCGACCACGGCAACGCCGACAACATGCTGGAGCCTGACGGGAGCCCGAACACGGCCCACTCGCTCAATCCCGTGCCGCTGTTCGTCACGGTGCGCGAACCTGGCGCTCCGCGATCGTGGAGTGCTCGCCGATGTCGCCCCGACGGTGCTCGAGCTGCTGGGGATCGAACAGCCGCCCGCAATGACCGGAAAGACGCTGATCAGCTAGCCGGTAAGCACGGCTACACTTGACAGTAAGCCACTTAGATTTTATTCTGGGTGACGCATCACTTCTGAACCGCATACCGGGAGGTTGCGATATGGCACTCATTCGTTGGGAGCCGGTGCGCGAACTGAACACGATCCAGTCCGAGGTCAACCGGCTCTTCAATACGTTTTTCGACGCGCCCGCCGGCAACGGCGTCGGCGCGCACCGTCGATGGATCCCCGCGATGGATCTCGTCGAGCACGAGAACGAGTTCGTGCTCCGCGCCGATCTGCCGGGCCTGTCCGAGAAGGACGTCAACGTCGAGCTCGAGGACAACATGCTGACGGTGTCCGGCGAGCGCAAGTCCGAGCACGAGGAGCGCAGCGAGGGCTTCTACCGGGTCGAGCGCGCGACCGGCTCATTCGTACGCCGGCTGACGCTGCCCGAGGGCATCGATCCGAGCAGCATCAAGGCGAGCGTCGAGCGCGGCGTGCTCGAGGTCCGGATCGCGAAGCCCGAGGAGCGCAAGCCGCACAAGGTGGAGATCACCGTCGGCGGTGGCGCAATCGAGGGCTCGGGCGAGATCGTCACCGAGTCCTGATCGGCGCGGGCGCGCCCGGCGCGGCCCGCGAAAGCATTGGGTGGATAGGGTCCGGGCCGATGTTCGCGGTCCGGACCCGTTCCACTGACTCGCGTGCGCGGACGGGCACGCTTTCACTTGCGCACGGCACCGTGCGGACGCCCGCCTTCGTACCGCTCGCCACGCGCGGCGCGGTCAAGACGCTGGAGCCTCGCGACGTCGAGGCGCTCGGGTACGAGATGGTGCTCGGGAACACGTTTCACCTGTTCCTGGCGCCCGGCCATGAGCTGATCGAGGAGTTCGGCGGGCTGAACCAGTTCATGCGCTGGCCGCGCCCGATCATCACCGACTCCGGCGGCTTCCAGGTGTTCTCGATGGGTCACGGAACGGTCGCGGACGAGATCAAGGGCCGGCGCGGGATCGCCGCCGAGGGCGGCGGCGCAATCCTCGGAATCGACGAGCAGGGCGTCCGGTTCCGCTCCTACATCGACGGAACCGAGCGGTTCCTCAGCCCGGAGACGTCGATGGCGGTGCAGGCGGCGCTCGGTTCCGACATCGCGCTCGTGTTCGACGAATGCACGCCGTTCCATGTAACGCGCGATTACACGGCGCGCTCGACCGAGCGCACGCACCGGTGGCTCGAGCGGTGCCTGAGCTGGCACGCCGCAGAAGGCCCGCCGGGACAGGCCGTGTACGGGATCGTCCAGGGCGGTGTCGAGGAGGACCTGCGCGTCGAGTCAGCGGGAGTGGTCGCCGCGAGTCGATGCGACGGGATCGCGATCGGCGGGTCGCTCGGGCAGGACAAGCCGCAGATGTACGAAGTCGTGTCGTGGACGACGCGCGAGCTCGACCGGTTGGCGCCCGAGCGGCCGAGGCACCTGCTCGGGATCGGGGACATCGACGACCTGATCGCGGGCGTCGAGCTCGGGATCGACACGTTCGACTGCGCGATGCCAACCCGGCTCGGGCGCCACGGCGTCGCGGTCGTACCCGACCCCGACGCACGGTGGCGCGTCGATCTCGCCAAGGGCCGCTGGGCGAGAGATCCTGCGCCGATCCTCGACGGGTGTCCGTGCCCCGCGTGCGCCGGCGGCTACTCCCGGGCGTACCTGCACTACCTGCTGCGCGCTGGCGAGTTGACCGGACTGCGGCTGGTGACGCTCCACAACCTCAGCTTCGTGGCGCGGCTGATGGAGGATCTGCGCGAGGCGATCGAGACCGGAGCGCTGCCCGGAGTCGCGGCCGCGCTGCGCGCCGGATCCGCCCCGGGAACCGTTACTTCGTGAACTGGTTGATGAGGTTGTGGACGTCGTTTAGCGCGGACTGAACGTCGTTTGCGACAACGCGCTTGAACCCCACCGCGGTCGAGGAGGTGCTGGTGGCGATCGTCACCGCGATCACGACGGCGGCGACGAACACGAGCGCGACGAACGCGACCGCGAGAAAGCGACGGAACGTACGCCGGCCGCGGCGAGGCGCCCGCGCGTCCGCCGCCGTTGTCCGGTCCGGCGCGCGTCTCGCGGTCGGCTCCATGACGGCGCGCGGTGGCACCGCCTGGCGGCCGGTGCGCGGACCGTTCTGCGGTCGGGGCGCGACCCGCGTCGATGCCGTCGGGACGTCCTGGCTCGGGAGAACCCTGGTCGCGGCTTTCGTCCCGAGGTGCATCGTCGGCGAATCGCCGCCGACCGGCGGGATGCCGCGGGCGCCGTCCTGGATCGCCTTGGCGAACTGCGCCGCGTCCGCGGGGCGCGCCTCCTGGTCGATCTCGAGGGCCATCGCAACCGCCTCGGCCAGCTCGGGTGGGACCCGCGGGTTGAGCTCCGCGAGCGGCGTGGGCAGTTCGCGCTGCTGCATCAGCGCCAGCTCGGACAGCGAGGTCGCCTCATACGGGAGCCGACCCGACAGCAGCTGGTACGCGACGACGCCGAGCGAGTACAGGTCGGCACGCGGGCCGGCCTCCTCGCCGCGGGCCTGCTCGGGAGAGAGGTACGCGGCGGTGCCGAGCACCGATCCGACCTGCGTGATGCTCGACTGATCGACCGCCCTGGCGATTCCGAAGTCGGCGAGCTTGACGACCTCGTTGTCCGAGACGAGCAGGTTGCCCGGCTTCACGTCGCGGTGAACGACGCCGTTGCGGTGGGCGTAGTCGAGCCCCCGGCACGCCTGCGTGACGACGTCCACCGCCTGCTCGATGTCGAGGTGGCCGCGGTCGCGGAGCAGCTCGGCGCACGAGCTGCCGGTGACGTGCTCCATCACGATGAAGTGCTGGTGCTGGCTCTCGTCCAAGCCGAAGTCGAACACCTGGACGATGTTCGGGTGGACCAGGCGCGCCGCGGCGAGGGCCTCGCGGCGGAAGCGCGACACGAACGTCTCGTCGTCGGCGAGGTGCTCGGCGAGGAGCTTGATCGCGACTCGGCGCTCGAGCCGTGAGTCGAGCGCCAGATAGACGGTCGACATGCCGCCCACGCCCAGCCGTCCTTCCAGCTGGTAGCGCCCTGCGATCGTGGTCGCGTCGTTCATTCGAAATCCGTCGTGCGCGTCATGGTCCGCCGCCGCCGGCGGCGCCGCCGCTGCCGCTGGTAGTTGTGCCTCCACCCCCGAGCGGGGCACCACCGTTGGACTGAGTAGAAGTACCCGTGCTGGTCGGGGTTGTTGCAGTCGAGCTGGTGGTCGATGGTGCTGGTCGTCGGCGGCGGCGTGGTGCTCGTCGTGCTCGTCGTCGAGTTCGTGCTGCTCGTCGTCGACGAGGTCGTGGAGTGCGTCGACGTGGTGGTGGTGGTCTTCGTGCTGCCACACGCCTTCGTGGCGAGGCCTCCAACCGTCGAGGCCCACTGATTCAGGCTGTCGGTGATGTTGCCCTGAATCGACCCCGGCAGGTTCTGGATCTGGGAGTTGAGTTGTGAGGTCGCGTTGTTGATGCTGGCGCAATTTCCGGACCCTGCCGCCTGCCCAACTCTGTCGAATGCCGCCAGCAGCGAGTTCGCCTGGCCGCTCGAGAGCAGGCTGGAGCCGCCGCCGCAGGCGACTAGAAACGCGGCGGCGAGGCCGAGCCCGCCCGCCAGGATCGCGCGAGGCACGTAGCGCATCCGCGTCGTGATGCTAGCGACATGACCCGCACACGCCATTGGCGTGGCGTTAGCGGCTACTGACCGAACGACAGGCGCTCGGCGAGCGAATCTGGCAGTCGCGCGGCACGAATCGCGGCGGCTGCACCCTCGATGTCGTACTCGGTCCGCCGGTAGGTGGCAGTCCACGCCTGGTCGTCGAGCTCGAGCCAGGCGGCCCGGGGATCTCCGTCACGGGGCTGACCGACGCTGCCCGGGTTGATCAGCCACTCACCGTCATTGAGGTCCAGCTGGTCATCGGCATCGCGGGTTTGGCCCGTCGCCGAGGCGCCCGGAAGACGCCAGAACGACAGCGCCACATGCGAGTGGCCGATCAGGCAAACGCGGTGCTCCTGTACGTCGAGGCACAGCTCCGCCTGCAGCGGCGAAAGCACGTATTCCCACACCGGATCGCGTGGACTGGCGTGGTACAGGCCGACGGACTCCTCGAGGTGGGTTGGCTCGAGGCTCTTCAGATAGGCGAGCGTCTCCTCGCTGATCGTCTCCTGCGTCCACTGCGCCGCGAGCGCGGCGCCCCGCGAGAACTGCTCGAGCGGCAGATCGCCTCGAACCCCGAGATCGTGATTGCCGGCGAGGGAGATCGCCGCGTGACGCTGCGCGAGCTCGACGCAGGCGTCGGGCTCCGCGCCGTACCCGACGAGATCGCCGAGGCACCACAGCTCCTCGGCGTCCGATTCGGCGACCGCATCGAGCACGGCCTCGAACGCGTGCCTGTTGCCGTGGATGTCTGAAACGACCGCGACCCTCATCTCTACAGTCTTTCTGGTGGTGCAGACTGATACTCGGCGCTCAGGAGTGCTCGCATCGATGCTCCTCGCCGTCGCGGCGGCAGAAATCTCGCAGCGAGCGCTCGCGCCGCGTTCAGAGGCGATCGCGCCGGCGGCAGTTGACCTCCGATCCTACTTCTCCGACGAGGAGATCGCGCGCGGAAGACGGTTCTCGCGGCCGCAGCTGGCACTGGCGCTCGCGCGCGCGTCGGTCGAAGGCGCCGCGCTCGCATACCTGGTGCGGCGCGGACCGGGGATGCTGCGGCGCTTGGGACGCTGGCCAGTGGCCGGTGGGGCCCTCGCTGGAGCGGGCCTCACCGTGGCCCTCTCCGCACCGCCGCTGCCGCTCGCGGCGCTGGCCCGCCGTCGCGCGATCAAGTTCGGCTTGGTGACCCAGTCATGGGGTGGATGGGGCTCGGATCTGCTCAAACAGACGGGGATCGGCGCGGCTTTCGCCGGTGCAGGTGGGGCGGGGGCGGTGTGGGCGATGCGGCGCTGGCCGCGCACGTGGTGGGCGCCGGCGGGTGCCGGCTCGGTCGCGTTCGGGACACTGCTGGCCGCGCTCGCGCCGGTCGTGCTCGATCCGATCTTCAACAGGTTCGACCCGTTGCCGGAGGGCGAGACACGCGCCGACGTGTTCGACCTCGCCCGGCGCGCGGAGGTCAATGTCGGCGAGGTTTACTCGATCGACGCGAGCCGGCGGACGACGGCCGCGAATGCGTACGTCACCGGCCTGGGCCCGACCAAGCGGGTGGTTCTGTTCGACACGCTGCTCGACCGCTACAGCCGCGACGAGATCCGGCTGGTGGTCGCCCACGAGCTCGCCCACGTGCGACACCGCGATGTGGCGCGGGGGGTGGTGTACGCGGTGCTGGTCGCGCCGCCGGCCGCGCTCGCGGTCCAGCGGCTGAGCTGGGCGCTGTCGCCCGAGCGCGGGACGCCCGCGGCGCTGCCGGCGGTGGCGCTCGCCGCCGGGGCGGTGACCGCGCCGCTCGGGCTGATCTCGAACCGGCTGTCGCGCGCGATCGAGCGGCGGGCCGACACGTTCGCGCTGCGGCTCGCCGGGGCCCCCGAGGCGTTCGTCTCGTTCGAGCGCGCGATCGCGCTCCAGAACGTCGCCGATGTGGACCCGCCGCGGTGGGTGCAGACGGTCCTTGCGACGCATCCCGCGCCCGCACAGCGAATCGGGGTGGCCCTTGCGTACGCAAACAAGGCCGGCGGAGCCGGCCCTATAAGTCAGGCGTCGTCGTCGGTCTCGTCGTCCGACTTGTAGTCGGACCGCCCGCCGTACTCGGGGAGGTTCTTGATCCCCTCGCGCGTCTGCCACTTGGAGTAGTTGTCCTGCAGCGCGTCGATCAGCTCGTGCATGAACTTCGGCGAGAGGTTGATGCGTGAGACGACGACGCCGGGAATCTCATCGTCCTCGACCTCGTGGTCGACGCGGGCGAAGGTGATCGTGAACTCGTAGTCCGAGTGGCTGACGTTGGCGAAGTTGGCGTACTTCCCGCCCATGTCCTCAGGTGAGAAGTGGATGTTGATGTGTCGCTCGGGTGGGTTCGGTTCCATGTTGCGCCGTAGTATCCCATCGTGCGGATCGTCGTCGTTGCCGTGGGCCGGCTGCGCCCTCCGTTTGCAGACGACGTCAACCACTACCAGAAGCTGATCGCGCGGCACACGCGGCTCGAGCTGATCGAAGTCCGCGAGGACGAGCACGTCGCGCGGAGGCTTCCGGATCGGGCGTTTGTGTCGCTGCTGCACCGCGACGGCGAGATGATGGACTCGGTGCGGTTCAGCCAATTCCTCGAGCAGCGCCGGATGAGCGGGCGGGATCTGGCCTTCGTGATCGGAGGTCCGTTCGGCCTGGATCTGGACGAGGTCGACCACCGCTTCTCGCTCGGCGCGATCACGCTTCCCCACCAGCTCGCGCGCGTGGTGCTGCTCGAGCAGCTGTACCGGGGCCACAAGATCATCGCTGGGGAGCCGTACCACTACTGATGGCTGAAAGACCGGTATTCGGCGAGCGGACGCCCGAGCGGGCGGACTGGCGCCAGCTGATCGAGGAACGCCGGGAGCGCCAGCACCGCGAGCTGCGTCAGTTCGCGCGGCGGCTCGCAGTCCTGATGGCGGCGCTGTTGGTCGTATTCGTGGTGGGCACTGTCGGCTATGCGGCGAGCGAGGGAACGTCGATCGGATACGCGGCGACATGGACGCTCGACACCGTGACGACGCTCGGCGTGATCGCGCAGCCGCACGACACCGGTGGCCGCGTGCTGCAGTCGCTGCTCGAGATATTCGGCATCGGTACGCTGTTTTACGGGCTGGCAACGGTCGCCGAGTTCTTCGTCTCCGGCCAGTTGAGCGGCCTGCTGTCCGCACGGCGAATGCAGCGAATGATCGACGCTTACAAGGACCACTTCATAGTCTGCGGCTACGGCCGTGTCGGTCGCCAGGTCGTCCGTGACCTGCGCGCGGCGAGGGTCGACTTCGTCGTCGTCGATCCGAACCCCGCTCGGCGCGAGCCCGCTGCCGAGGACGGGGTGACGCTGATCGAGCACTCGCCAGCGGAGGACGACGTGCTGCTGTCGGCCGGAATCGAGCGAGCGGCGGGCGTGATCGCGTGCGTCGATTCCGACGCCGAGAACATGTTCATCGCGTTGAGCGCGCGCGGGCTGCGTGAGGACGTGCTGATCGTCGCGCGCGCGTCGCGCGAGGACGCCGAGCAGAAACTGCTGCGCGCCGGGGCCGATCGAGTGATCTCGCCGTACAAGACGTCGGGCACCGAGATGGCGCGGATCGCGCTGCATCCGCAGGTCGGCGGTGTCGTGGACGTCGCCGACTTCCGGATCGAGGAGATCGAGGTGCCGGCCAATTGCAGGGGCGCCGGCCAGGCGATCAACGACGTGCGCGGCCAGGCGGTGATCGTCGCGCTGCGGCGCGTCGACGGCGGGCTCGAGACGCAGCCGTCGCCCGAGGCGCTGATCAACGCCGGCGACAAGGTGATCGCGATCGGAGCGCCGGATGCGATCGAGCAGCTCGAGTCGGCCTTCCAGCCGGCCGGGGCGGTGGCGTCGTGAGCGCGACATCTGCTGTTGCGCCGCTCGATGGCCTGCGCGACGCGGTCCGCGACGGCGGCGCTGGCGGTGCGCGGCGAGTCCGGAGACGGCGGTGGTGGTGCCGCGGAGCCTCGGCTCGAGCGGCCGAAGCGTGCCGGGCAGGGCGACTACTCGACGAACGCGGCGATGCTGCTCGCGCCGGCGCTCGGCGCGCCGCCGCGTGAGGTCGCCGAGCGGCTGTCCTCAGCGCTGGCGGGAGTGCTCGGGTCGGCGCTCGAGCGGACCGAGGTCGCCGGACCCGGGTTTCTGAACATGTTCCTTGCGGACGACTGGTACCGCGGTGCACTGCGGTCTGTGCTGTCGGCGGGGGAGTCCTACGGGAGCGGCGGTGCGTTGCGCTCGGAGCGCATCCTGGTGGAGTTCGTCTCGGCGAATCCAACCGGCCCGATGGTCGCGGCGAGCGGGCGCCACGCCGCGTACGGCGACGCGCTGGCGCGGATCCTCGCCCACCACGGGCACACGTGTGGGGCGCGAGTACTACTTCAACGACGCCGGTGCTCAGATCCGGCGGCTCGGTGAGTCGGTCGTCGCCCGAGCGCGCGGGCAGGAGGTGCCGCCGGATGGTTACCAGGGGGACTACGTCGCCGACCTGGCGCGTGAGATTCCGGAGGCGGGATCGCTCGATGTCGATGTGGTGGCGGCACATGCAGTCGAGCTGCTGCTCGAGCAGATCAAGGCGACGCTCGAGCGGTACGGCGTTCACTTCGACACGTTCTTCTCCGAGCGTGTGCTGCACGAGGGGTCGCCTTCTCCGGTCGAACGCGTGCTCTCCGAGCTGGAGGAGACAGGTAAGGCGTATCGCAGCGAGGGTGCGTTGTGGCTGCGGACGAGCGCGTACGGCGACAACGAGGACCGTGTCGTGGTCCGCTCGAACGGCGAGCCGACGTACTTCGCGGCCGATCTCGCGTACATGCTCGACAAGCGCTCCCGCGGGTTCGATCTCCAGCTCGACCCGGTCGGCTCCGACCACCACGGCTGGGCGATCAGCGTCAAGGCCGGGATGGCCGCACTCGGCGGCGACCCCGACTCGATCGAGGTGCCGCTGATCCAGTTCGTGCATCTCGCCGAGGGCGGCGAGCGAGCGGCGATGTCGAAGCGGCGCGGCGAGTTCGTGACGCTCGACGAGTTGCTCGATGAGATCGGCGTCGACGTCTGCCGTTACTTCATGCTCCAGCGCTCGCACGACCGCACGCTGGATCTCGACCTGTCGCTCGCGCGCCAGCAGACGCGCGACAACCCCGTCTATTACATCCAGTACGCGCACGCGCGGATCGCGTCGATGCTCCGGCGGTTGTCTGGTGAGCGGGTCGCGGCCGCGGTGACGGACGCTGCCGGCTGGGGCTCCGGTGAGCTGCACCCTTCCGAGCGCGCGCTCGTGATGCGGCTCGCCGCGTTCCCGGACGAGGTCGCCGAGGCGGCGGACCGGCGCGCACCGCACAGGATCGCGTCGTTCGCGCTCGAGCTTGCGCAGGACTTCACCGCGTTCTACCGCGACTGCCACGTCGTCGGCGCGACGCCGGAGACGGTCGAGTCGTTCCGGATCGCGCTGTCGGCGGCGACTCAGCGGACGATCGCGATGGCGCTCGGGCTGCTCGGGGTGAGCGCGCCCGAGGCGATGTAGAGGTCGTTAGCGCCCGTAGCGGGCGAGATCTTCTTCTAGCCGGCGCGAGTCCTGAGGCGCGAGTGCGGTGAGGCGGCGTGTCAGCTGAGGCGGCGCTCGCAGCCCGGGTTCGCCGGCGCCATTTGGGGAGCGTGTAGAAGAGGATCGCCCCGCCGATGATCAACACCAGCCGGGGGGAACACGTAGAGCGTGACGTTGAAGCCGTGCGCGGGGGGGAGGGCGAGCACTGCAGGCCCGTACTGGGAGACCATCGCCTTCAGAATCTGCGCTTTCGTCTCGCCCCTCGCGATCAGGCCACTGATGAAGGTGCGCTCGTCGTTGGCCTCCGGCAGACTGCGAAACGGCGAGCGGGGTCTTGCAGACGGTGCACATCACCTGGCTCTCGATGTCCGTCAGCGAGGCGCGTGGCGTGACGGCGATCGCCACCGCCGGCGCGGCCGCGAATGCTGCAGCTGCGAGGAGGAGTGCAGCGCGTTTCACGATCGCTTCGCCAAGATTCGGTCGACGCTCTGCTGAAGCCACGTGCCGGCCAGCTGATACCGGCGAAGCGCCGCGACCCGGCCGTCACGATCGATCACGAACGTCTCCGGAATCCCGTTCGCACCCCACGCGCGCGCAAAGTTGCCGGTCACGTCGCGCACGATCGGATAGTTGATGTGCTCCTGGTGGACGAACTGCCGCGCGTCGTTCGTGTTGTCGAGGTACGTGACCCCGAGCACGGTCGCGTTCTGACCGTGGATCTGCCGCTGGATCTGCTCAAGGATCGGTGCCTCCGCCTTGCACGGATCGCACCACGACGCGAACAGGTTCAGCACCACGACCTTGCCCTTCAGCTGCGCAAGCGTCTCGGTCTTGCCTGTCCCAAGTACGGGTAGCGCCGTATTGGCGTCGGGGGCCGGCAGTCGGATGCCCTTCTGCAGCGCAGCATCGAGCGAGCCGCTGACCCCTTCGCGCTCGATTCCGAACACGAGCAGCGCCACCAGCGCGACGGCGGCGGCGGCCACAAGGCCGGGAAGCAGGTAGCGGCGCATCGCCGGTCAAGAGTAGTGCTCTGGGGCCGCGGGCAGCGCCACACTGGGCCTCGCGCGTGGCCCTGGAATGAGACCGAAGATAGCCTTGCCGGATCGTTCGCCCGGACAGGACCCCGAACCGCTCGCTGACGGACATGGTCGTCGCGAAGGTGTTGCAACCCAGCCTCTCCCGGGTTCACAATCCCTTACGTGGCGCATCCCGCGCGCGGATGTTCGATCCTCCTCGTCTCGGCGTGGTCAGCTCATTGCTGAGCAGGTGGCCACGATCGGGTGGTCGCCGGATCGCGAGCTCGGCAGCGACGTTGGTGGCGTGCCTCGCGATGTTGGCGATTCCAGCGTCCGCTCGCGCGGACGGCGATCCGGCCAGTGATTACCTGCTGACCCAGCGCGTCTTCCTCACGTCTCAGTCGACTTCACCGTCTCCGTCGCAGCGACAGCTCGTATCGCTCGCCGCGGCGGCCAACCGCGCGAGGTTCCCGATCAGGGTCGCGATCATCTCCGACGAGTACGACCTTGGCTCGATCACGGCGCTGTGGCTCAAGCCGCGTGTATACGCGCGGTTCCTGGGTATCGAGCTGTCGGCCACTCACGCGCAGCGGCTGCTGGTCGTGATGCCAAATGGCTTTGGGTTCGAGTGGCCCGGCCATCCCGTCGGTGCCGAGTACCGATTGCTGAGCCGTGTTCGGATCGGCCCTGGCGCGGCCGCGCTGGCGACGGCGGCGCAGACCGCCGTGCGCGATCTGGCCGCTGCGTCGCATGTGGATCTCCGCGACGCCCCAGGCCCAGCTGACCTCCGCCGCCGTTCAGCGGGTTCGTTCAACGGTTGGATCATCCCGGTGGTCGCCGGGTGCATCGTTGCCGCGATGGTCGGCGGAGTCGAGTTTCGTCGTCGACGCAGCAGGGCGGTGGAGGGTCCGCGGGTGGCTGCGCCCGAGGCCGCTGGGCAGTCGTGGCTGAGGCCCCGTGTCGCGATCCCGGGCATCGCCGTTCTGTTGGTTCTGGCGACCGGGACGCCGGTGGTGCTGCTCCTGGCGTTGAGACATCGGGCGGCAGCCGGCGTGAATACTGGCGCGATCGTGACGCCGCCTGCACGTTCGTGGCCGGCTGGTGAACGGGGGGCGCCGGCATTCATTCTGCGCGATCAGGATGGCCGGCCGGTGTCGGTGTCGGAGTTTCGCGGCCGGCCGGTGATCCTGACGTTTGTCGACCCGCTGTGCCGCAACCTCTGCCCGCTCGAGGCGCACCTGCTCAACCAGGTGGTCGGATCGATGCCGGCGGCGGCTCGACCAGCGATCGTTGCTGTCAGCGTGGATGTGTACGCGGACAAGCGAGCGGATCTGCTCCAGGACAGGCAGAGGTGGGGTCTGGTGCCACAGTGGCACTGGGCGATCGGGCGACCGTCACAGCTCGAGGCGGTCTGGCGTCGCTACGGGATCGGCGTGTCCGTCATTCGCAGACGAATCGACAACACCACCATCAACTACATCACTCACATCGAAGCCGCTTACGTCATCGACGGGACGGGCCACGAGCGCGCGCTGTTCGGCTGGCCGTTCTATCCCCAGGACCTGAAGCACGTACTCCACGAACTGGCTTAAAGCGCCCATCACAGGCCCGGCCGAGGAAGTGCCGGCGACCGGCGAGCATCGAAACGACTCGAAGGCCGGCAGCCTTAGAATCCGTGCCAACGCGGACGTAGCTCAGTTGGTAGAGCGTCGGCTTCCCAAGCCGAAGGTCGCGGGTTCGAGCCCCGTCGTCCGCTTCGAAAGAGCCCGCTAGAGCGGGCTTTTTGTTTGGGCTGGGTCTGGGCTGTGCGGAACCATGTCCCGAATACGTCCCGAGCTGAGAGTACGACTTTGGTTCGTGAGTGCGGGTTCGCAACCACCTACCGGGCACGTTTTCCGAGTCGAACGAAAACGCGGTCCGTGCTGGTACGCGAAGTACAGGCTCCCGGACGGCCGCCAGGTGCAGAAGAAGCTCGGGCCGGCGTGGACGGGGCGGGGGGAGACCAGCGGCCGGCTACTTCACGAAGCGGCTGGCCGAGGACTGGCTGCAGGACACGCTGGCGGCGGCTTGGCGTGGGACGCTGCCGGGCTCAGTGCGAACCGGCGCGACGTTCGCCGATGCGGCGGCCGAGTGGCTGCGATACGTGGCCGAGGACCGGGACGTGAAACCGTCGACGATGACGGACTACCGCTCGGTGGCGGCGCGACTCGTCGCCGTGTTCGGAGAGCTGCCGGTGGAGGATCTCAGCGCGGGTCAGATCGAGGCGTGGCGCTCGCGGCTCGGTGCCGGCCGGTCGCAGCCGATCACGAATCGGACCAGGAACAAGTCGTTGACGATCCTCGGCGGGATCATGGAGCGAGCACGGGAGGTCTACGGCCTGCCGTCGAACCCGACCGGTGCGCGAGGTCGAGAAGCTGCGCGAGCGCTATGACGCGAGCAGCTTCAACTTCTACTCGCCTGAGGAGGTGTGGGCGCTCGCGCGCGCCGCGGCGTCAGAGCAGGACGCGGCGATCTTTCTGACGGCGGCATTCACCGGTCTGCGCCGCGGCGAGCTGATCGCGCTGCGCTGGCGCGATGTCGACTTCGAGCGCTCCGCGATCCGCGTCTCAGGCTCCTACGCGAACGGCAAGCTGACGACGCCGAAGTCGGCGACGTCGCCGGCGATTTCGATGTCGTGATCTCGTGCGACAACGCCATACCGCATCTGCTTGATGGGCTCGCTGTCGCCTCCCGACGCACCAGTGCTTCGTGGACTCGGTGGGGGCGGCAGCCGCCGCGCGTGGCGTCAGCGTTATTGGCTATGGCCTCTCCCGCCGGCCGGGGAGCTTCTTCTGGCCTGCGAGTGGCCAGACCTCGAAGTGGAGTTCACAACTAAGACGATCACCGTCGATCGTCTACTGGCAGCGGCAGGCCGCGCTCAGCAGCTTTGGCGGGGCGACGAAGCACCCTTGCTCAAGGGTCGATAGATCCGGGGTCGGCGGGCACGTCGACTGCGTACTGTTTGAGTACATCGAGCGACACGACCTCTAGCGCCCGCTCGTGCGTGGCGGCCAGGACTACGAAGGTCGCGACGCCCTCCTTGTGTGCCTGCAGCCAAGCGCGCGTCGTTACGCACCACCGATCGCCAGGCATTAGCCCAGGGAAGTCGTACTCGGGAACGGGCGTGCTCAGGTCGTTGCCTATGCTCTGCTGGTAGTCGAGGAACTCGGCGCTGACAACGGCGCAGATCGTGTGGCTTCCAAGATCGTCCACGCCGGTGCGGCAATCGCCGTCGCGGTAGAAGCCAGTGATTGGATCATCGCTGCATTCCTCGAGCGCCCCGCCCAGCACGTTCCGTTCCATGACCCGGTCAGTATCGGGTGTCGATTACGCCGAAGCCGGGCGGCGGCCCGAGCGGCGACTCATCCCGCAGCGCTTCATCAAGAATTGTGGTCATCTCGCCGGACATGCTGCACAGCTCGAGAAACTCGACTTCCGTCGGAGTGAGTTGCTCCGGTGCGTCCCCGCCGCCAATTAAATCAATGCTGGGCGTCGTGGCGCTCGATCTCGATCATTCCGAAGGTTTACGCCTCGGAGCCCTGGTGCAAACGATGGTTGAGGCGCGCCGACGGTTCGTTGAAGGGTGCTCCCTGTTTGTGTTGGATGGAGGAGATCGTCGATCACGGTGAGCGACGCGGGGTCACGTCAGCGAGTCGATCCAGCGCTCGAGTCGGCGCGTTTCGCGGGCGATCAACGATGGATCGCGCAATGTGTTCGCGATCAGCGCGATGCCCTGATAGGCCGCGAACAGACCTACCGCCAGGTCGCGGGCGTCCGGTCTCCCGGCCTCACGGAACTCTCGCTCGGCCCAGTCGATTGGAACCATCAGCGCCGCCCGTGCGCCGCCGACGAGCTCATCGTCGCGCTTATCGAGCTCTGAACAGAGCGTGCCGACCGGGCAGCCACGCTGGGCGACGACGTCGCGTTGCTCGCCGAACGCCCGCACCATCGCCTTCAGCCGAGCGCGCGGCGTGCGATGCCGCTCGGCGCTCCGAAGCATCTCGCGCATGGCATTAGCGTGCGACTCGAGCGCCGCTTCGACCAGCTGATCCTTGGTCTTGAAGTAGTAGTAGACGTTCCCCAGCGGTACATCCGCCCGCGACGCGACATCGGCGAGCGTCGTGCGCTCGACCCCCTGCTCGTGGAACGCGCCCTGCGCGCCCTCGACCAGTCGCTCCCGCTTCCCCGACCCGCGTCCGGCTGTATTCGTTTGGTCCACGACTCGACAGTAGCTTGAGTCTGTATCATCGTCAAGTCAGTTGGCTAACTCAATAGGTGGAGAGACATGACCGAGCAACGCGCGAAGAGCGCTCTCATCACAGGCGCCAATACGGGCCTCGGGAAGGAACTGGCCAGGCAACTGGCGCTGCGCGGGGACTTTGACCGGATCTACCTCGGGTGCCGAAACCCGGCCAAGGCTGAACGCGCCAAGAGCGAGCTGCAACAGGTCACGGGACGCTCGATCTTCGAGGTTGTGATCATCGACCTCTCAGACATGGCATCCGTGAGCGCCGCCGTAGCTGCGATCACCCGTCCGCTCAACGCCGTCGTGATGAACGCCGGCGGGACCGGCGGCCCGACACCTGCCTCGCTGACCCAGGATGGGGTCACCGAGGTCTTCGCGCAGAACCTGCTTGGGCATGTCGTCCTCCTCGAGGAGCTGATCTCCGCCGGGTCACTCACGGAGGTTGCTGTCCTAGTCGGCAGCGAAGCCGCGCGCGGGGTGCCGAAGATGCGGATCCCGCGACCGACGTTTTCGAGCTCCAGTGCCGACGAGTTCGCTTCGGTGATCGACGGCTCGTTCTTCGCCGGGGACAAATTCAACGTGATGCTCGCCTACGGTCAAGTCAAGTACCTCGGCGCGCTGTGGATGGCCAGCATGGCGCGAAGGCATCCCGAGCTCAGATTCGTCACGATGTCGCCCGGAAACACGGCTGGGACCGAGGCGCTGCGCGACCAGCCGGCGCTTCTCCGCATCATCGCCAACCGCATCTTCCTTCCTTACGTTGCGCCCGCATTGGGGATCGGGCACAAGCTCGACATCGGCGCGAAGCGCCTGGCCGACGCCGTAACGGACACATCACTGCAGAGCGGTGTCTTCTACGCAAGCGCAGCCAAAACGATCACCGGATCGGTCATCGACCAAGCCGAGATCCTTCCTCAACTCCACGACGCCAGGATTCAGGACCACGCATACGAAGCAATCCAGCGCTTCGTGGCCACGCCGGCGGCCAATTGACCGGGACCAATCGGACGCCCTGACAGGAAACCGCTTGATCTGCTCGTCACCGACGCGGTCGCGCGATAGAACAACGCCCGAGTGCCAAAAGGAGACTGAAATGCCGACGTTCCCTGCCCCTGAAACGGGCATCCTGCTCACGCACTTCATCGTGTCTGAGGACATCGCTCGCTCGCGAGACTTCTACGCAGATGTCCTCGGCGGCGAAGTCGTCTCCGCCAGCGAGCCCGCGATCGTCGCGCTCGCGAACAGCTGGATCATCATGAACACGGGCGGTGGCCCAACCGACGACAAGCCAACCGTGACGCTGACTGCGCCCGATCCCAACACGATCAGCAGCTTCCTGAACATACGTGTTGCCAATATCCAAGAGGTCTACGACGACTGGAGCGCGAAGGGAGCACACTTCCTGACCCCGCCAATCGACCGGGGCGCAGAGCTCCGTTGCTACTTGCGCGATCCGGACGGCCATTTGATCGAGGTCGGCCAAGCGAACCTGGCCTTCTTGGATGAGCAGCGCTCACGACGCTCAGCCGGCGCTGCGGTAGACAGTGGAGCCAACGAGGCGACACCGTGAGCGAGCACGGACATGTCTCGATGACGGATTGGACCGTGGGTCTTCCGGCGCCGTTTTCTCGCGGGCCACTCGAAATGCTGGTAGGAGGGCTGATCTGATGCCGACTGCTTTGGTCATCGGCGCGCGGAATCTCGGATTCGCTGTGATTGAGCGCCTACTGAGCGACGGCTGGACGGTCGCAGGCGCCGCGCGCTCCCCCGAGACGCTCGCGAAGGTACGCAACGCCGGCGCTGAGGCGCTCGACGTCGACGTAACCGATCAGGCGTCCGTCCTCGCTGCCCTGCAGGACCTCGGTGCCCGTCACGGCCGCATCGACCTCGCGGTCAACGCCGCGTCTCCGTACGGCGGCAGCCGCTCAGGCCCGTTCGGTGGAGGCCCACTCGCACAAGCGGCACCAACGAGCTTCGACGACTGGGCGACGTTGCCGGCGCGCGGCGCGTTCGGGTTTCTCAGCGCTTGCGCCCGCTTCATGAGCGCGCAGGGCGGACCAGCCACGATCATCCAGGTGACCGGTGGTTCCGCTCGCCGCGGAATGCCCGGGCGCGGGCTATGGGCGGCCGGCGCGTTCGGGGTGCGCGCCCTCACCCAAGCCGCCGCGTCCGAGCTGCGCGAGCAAGGGATCCACGTCGCGCTACTGATCGTCGACGCGGTCATCGACCGATCAGGAGGCGATGACACGGCCACAGCCGATCCGGGCAGCCTTGCCGACGCCGTCGCCTACCTCGCCGCGCAGAGCCCTCGCGCGATGACGCACGAGCTTCAGGTCACGCCCGCACGAGACCACTGGACCCCGTAGGGACCGCCGAACGCTTGAGTCTCGCGACTCGTGAACGCGAGGCTGTATTCGTCGACTCTCAGTCAGGATCACCATCAGTGGTCGATGCCCGGCAACGGTCTGACCCGGCCCGCAATCACGAGCGGTTGCTCGACGTGGTCTGGCGATCACGATTGCGGACGGACTACGACCGGCGAAGCGGAGCTAAATCGGGCACGCCGTGCCTCGTGCGCGACCCCGATGGCCATCTTTGAAGCACAAGTCGGGCCAATCGGCAACCAGGAGACATGTCCGGTTTGCCGGCTGACGCGGCCACGGAGGACGCAGCCGTGAGGTGGCTCCTCTCGTGCTGAGCGGCCACCGCCCTGCCGCGGCTGCTTAAGGCGTCATGCACCAGCGACTTCATGGCGACCAGCGCGGCTGCATTCGTCGGGGGGCCATATCGCCAGCTGACGCTCGCATTTCCCGCGGAGCCGGCTTCGAGTGCGCGGGTGCATCGGCGACATGGGCGCGGTCAGGGGCAATTGAACAAAGTCCGCTGTCCCCGGGGCGGCCAGCGGCTCATTGCACCTCGCGATTGGACTCGTCAATCGAAACGAGTTCCTCGTCGCTGAATCCGGCGGCGGCCAGGATGTGTTGCAGGATCGAGTTCTTCCCAGCGACGTATTCGTCCATGTCGGCAGCCGTCGCGCCGACCCGCCGCTTGATCTTCCCGTACTCGTCACGCAGCCTAAGATCCACCCTTAGCGTCTCGCGCACCGCGAGATGGTTGCGCAACGCGAGCGAGCCGGCGACTACGACGTACGTGTTCGTGCCCAACAGCCGCTCGGGTTCCGCGAACGCCCAGCGCTGAGGAATACCGAGCTCGCCGCGAGGCTCAAACCCAAGGCCCACAAGCACCGCAGAGGCTGCACTCACGTTCACAGCCTCGACGACTATGTCGACATCGAGAACCGGCTTGGCAGCAAGGCCCGGGACTGAGGTGCTCCCAACATGCTCAATCGAGACAAACGGAACGCCAGCAGCACGCAACGCGCTCGCGTACTGACCCCGGAGCTCCTCAAATCGGCACGGCCAAGCCGGGTCGTACTCAGAGACCTCGACCATCGGGGCGATCATCGCAAGCTGCCCTGGCGATCGCTTCATTCCTCAAACCCCGGTGCCGTGCGTGATCGCACAGAGCAGAGCTGTCGTGCAACTCGTCGCCCGTGCTTGTAGCGGAGTGGGGTGTCTGCGACAGGGGGTCGCCCGCCGGCCACGGATGGCCGGCGGAATGGGCATGGATGGAACGGCGGCGAGCAGCGATTCGCTTCACCAGTGCGCTCGGTCGGGGCGCGTGCAGGAGTTCCTTATCGGGAGCCTCGACCGTGCCGATCGTCTCGACGGAAGCGTGTCCCCAAACGTGTCCCGAACTGAGCAATTCTGAGCGGGTTCTGCGGCACCTGAGTAGACCTCCACCGCCCGTAGATACTGCAAAAGCCCTGCAAATGGGTGCTTCCCAAGCCGAAGGTCGCGGGTTCGAGCCCCATCGTCCGCTCTGAAAAGGCTCGCTGTAGAACGCGCACTCGTCAAGGCGACCTTGATCGTCGGCCAGCTTACGAGCGCAAGGTCGCCAATCCGGTCGTCCGAGATGAGGGACCCGACCGATGAAAGCGATAGCCGGCCGTTAGGGCACGCTGTCGAGAACGGCGTTGCCGACCGTGCCGGCAGGTCGGCGCAGCGGAGTCGATGGCGACTCGTGCGCCGGCATCCCGCCGGCCGCCCTACAGAAGGACGGGATCTGGTCCCGGCCGCCAGTGACCGTGAGATCTGATGTCGATGCTGGCGCCCCCTGGGCGGGCTCACCGTCGGCGGCGAGATGCCTGGAAAT
>CAVWPV010000011.1:0-12308 GCA_963756985.1 uncultured Solirubrobacteraceae bacterium
GCTCCCCGGCGGCGCGTCGATCCGCGGCAACGCGACGCCTCTGCTGGCGTTGCTCGGCTGGCTCGAACGGGCCGAACGCGGTTAGCTCGGCGGAGCTCGCAACGAGCGGAGAAATCGCCCGAGCGGGCTGTGCTGGAAGCGGCTGGCGTCCGCACCGGTGCCTATGCTCGAAGGACGCATGAGTTCGTCCTGCGCCCATCTGCACGTCCACTCCGAGTACTCGCTGCTCGACGGGGCGTGCAAGATCAATGACCTCGCGGCGAGGGCAGCGGCGTTCGGCCAGCCCGCCTTGGCGCTGACCGATCATGGCGTGATGAACGGGATGGTCGAGCTGTCCACGGCGTGCCGAAAGCACGATGTCAAGGCGATCTTCGGCTGCGAGGCGTACGTTGTCGACGACCATGCGCGCCGGGCGCCAGGAAGGCTCGACCGCTTTCACATGACGCTGCTTGCTGCCAACGCGGCCGGTTATCGGAACCTCGTGAAGCTGTCCTCGGCGGGCTTTCTCGACGGCTTCCAGCGCGGCAAGCCATCGGTCGACCTAGAGCAGATCGCCGCCCACGCCGATGGCCTGATCGCGCTGACGGGGTGCCTCCAGTCGCGCTTCTGCCAGCACTTGCTCGCCGGGCGCGACGACCTCGCCCGCGCACACGCCGATGACCTGCTGCAGGCCTTCGGCGCCGACAACGTCTACTTCGAGGTCCAGAAGAACGGGCTCGCCGAGCAGGAGCAGGCGAACGAGGGAATCGTCCGGATCGCCCGCGAGGTCGGGCGGCCGTTGGTGGGGACCGGCGACGTCCACTACCTTCGCCGCGAGGACTTCGAGCACCACGCTGCGCTGCTGTGCGTGCAGACGAAGTCCACGCTTGCCGACCCCAAGCTGAGCTTCGACACGAACGAGTTCTACCTCCGCTCGAACGATGAGATGGCGCAGGCGTTCGCCGAGTGGCCGGAGGCGATCGCCTCGACGCTCGAGATCGCCGAGCGCTGCAACGTTGAGCTCGAGCTCGGGGCACAGCTGATCCCGCGCTACCCGGTACCCGACGGGACGACCGAGCGTGACTACCTGCACGCGCTCGTCGACGACGGGCTCCGGCGCCGCTACGGCGACCCGCCGACCGCGGACGCACGCGAGCGCGCCGACTACGAGCTCGGCGTGATCGACAAGATGGGTTTCAGCGCCTACTTCCTGATCGTCTGGGACTTCGTCAAATACGCGAAGGACTCAGGGATCGCGGTTGGCCCGGGCCGTGGTTCGGCTGCCGGATCGCTTGTTGCCTACGCGCTCGGGATCACCGACGTCGACCCCCTCCGATACAACCTCCTGTTCGAGCGCTTCCTGAACCCCGAGCGGGTCTCGATGCCTGACATCGACACCGACTTTTCGGTGCGCGGCCGAGAGCGCGTTTACCGATACGTGACGGAGAAGTACGGCGCCGAGTCGGTTGCGCAGATCGTCACCTTCGGCCAGATGAAGCCCCGCGCGGCGACTCGCGATGCCGCCCGCGTGCTCGGCCACGAGTACGCGATCGGCGACCGTCTCGCGAAGCTGATTCCCGAGCCGATCATGGGCCGCGCGCCGAGCTTCGAAGAGTCGCTCAAGCCCGGGCAGCCGCTGCGCGCCGAGGTCGACAAGGACGTGACAGCGAAACAGATCGTAGAGGTCGCGCAGGGGCTCGAAGGGATCGTCCGCAACTCCTCGATCCACGCCGCCGCGGTTGTGATCGCCGACCGCCCGCTTACCGACATAGTGCCGCTCCAGGTCGCCGATGCGGGCCTCGGCGACAACGGCGAAAAGGTGTTCCGCACCGTCACCCAGTTCACGATGAAGCCGGTCGAGCAGATCGGGCTGCTGAAGATGGACTTCCTCGGGCTGCGAAACCTCGACGTCATCGAGGACGCGCTCGACATCATCGAGCGCTCGACCGGCGAGCGGCCGGACATGGCGACGCTGCCACTCGACGACTCCAAGACATACGAAATGATGGCCCGCGGAGACTCGATCGGCGTATTCCAGTTCGAGTCAGAGGGCATGCGGGAGACGCTCAAGCGCGTCAAGCCGACCGAGTTCGAGCACCTGACCGCGCTCAACGCGCTCTACCGGCCCGGGCCGATGGAGCAGATCCCCGACTACACACGCGCGCGCCACAACCCCGAGGCTGTCACGTATGCCGACGAGCGTCTCCGGCCGATCCTCGAGTCGACCAACGGCGTGGTCGTCTACCAGGAGCAGGCGATGCAGATCTCCAGGGACCTGGCGGGCTTCTCGGGCGCCAAGGCGGACGACCTGCGCAAGGCGATCGGCAAGAAGAACCGTGAGGCGATGGCGAAGCTGAAACCCGAGTTCTTCGATGGCTGCCGCGCGTCCGGGACGGCCGAGCACGTGATCGCGCAGCTGTGGACGATCAACGAGCGCTCCGCCGACTATTCGTTCAACCGCAGCCACGCCGCGTGTTACGCGCTGATCGCCTACCGGACCGCGTGGCTCAAGGCCAACTATCCGGCGGAGTACATGGCCGCGCTGATCTCCTCGGTGATGGACACCAAGGACCGGGTCCCGTTCTTCGCCTCACAGGCCGAACAGATGGGGATCCAGATCCTGCCGCCCGACGTCAACCTTTCAGACCACGAGTTCGTCGTCGACGACGGCAACATCCGCTTCGGGCTCGATGCGGTCAAGGGGGTCGGGTTCGCGGCGGTCGAGGCGATCAAACGAGCACGGGAAGCGGACGGCCCGTTCAGGGACTTGTTCGACTTCTGCGCGCGAGTGGATGGGCGCGCGGTCAACAAGAAGGCGATCGAGGCGCTGATCAAGTGCGGCGCGTTCGGGTCGACGGGCGCCTCGCGCAAGGGGATGCTGGCCGTTCTCGAGCAGGCTCAGGCGGCTGGCCAGAAGGCCCAGCAGGACGCGATCATCGGCCAAGGCTCGATCTTCGACCTGGCGCTCGACGGCGGCGATGGCGGTGGCAGCCGCACGATCGTCACGCCGACCCATGCACCGATCCCCGCGGAGGAGTTCGACCGCTCCGGGCTGCTCGCCGCCGAGAAGGAGTCGATCGGTCTGTTCATCTCAGAGCACCCACTCAAGCAGCTCGGCGCCGCGCTTCGCGAACGAGCGGATTGCACGCTCTCGGAGCTGTCCGGGCGTCGCGACGGCGACTGGGTCACCGTCGGCGGCATGATCACCCAGGCGAAGAAGCTTCGCACCAAGAAGGGCGACCCGATGATGTTCGCGACGTTGGACGACCTCGAGGACTCGGTCGAGCTGGTCGTGTTCGGCAAAGCGCTGAGCGGCAACGAGGACGTGCTCGTACACGACTCGATCGTGGTCATCCGCGGTCGCGTCGACCACAAGGACCGCGACACCACCTCGCTGATCGTGCAGGACGTCAGTCCCTTTCAGCCCACCGACGAAGAGGTCCACGATGCACAGGCGCGCGCCGCGAAACCCGTAGCTCCGCCGGCTGCTCTACGGCTCGCGCTGGATGCCACCGCGGTGCCCGTGACGATGCTCACCGACCTCAAGGAGCTGCTCTGCGGCTTCCCTGGCGAGTGCGACGTCGTCATCGAACTGCGCACGTCGGTCGGCCATCGCAACCTCAAGCTCGGTCCCGAGTACCGAGTCACGCGAGACGCCGGACTGCACGCCGAGCTCGAGGCGCTGCTCGGTTCGTCGATCTGGCCCACGCGCCGGGATGCAGCGGCGGAGCAGATGGTGCAGGCCGGCGGCGCCGCCGCATAGCCTCAGTTCTCTACCTGGATCACGGTGAGGCCGAGCAGCTCCTCGCCGGTGGGCTCCGGGAACCCCTCGAGTCGCGCGTGGAACGCTGCGGCGACGCGTGTGGCGTGCGTTTTCGCGAGCTCGGCACGGGGCCCGCTGAACAGCTCGTCGACGGTCATCTCCCACAGCCACAACCACCGCTCGAAATGGCCGCGGCGCAGCGGAGCTTTCGCGTGGATCACGGCGTGCGGGCTGAACGCACCGCCGCCGTATGACTGTGCGCCGAGCAGGATCGTCTCCCAGAACGATGCGAGTTTCGGGATGTGCGCCTCCAGATCTAGGTGCGCGACTTCGACGAAGATGAAGCCGATGATCGGGTCGGTCAGCGCGCGGCCGTAGAACGCGCGCACGAGGCGCTCGCAGTCCTCGCGGGTCTCGATGTCGTTCAGCTCGCGCTCCACCTCGAAGTTGAGGATAGGACGCCGATCAGTTCGGGCCTCGGGGCGGGTCTCATCTGGCGGAACGACTTTCTTCAGGAGGACACCAGCATGTACGAAGTCACATCAGCCGACGGTACACGGATCGCATACGACCGCTATGGCGACGGCCCGGCGCTGATCACCGTCAACGGTGCGCTGGGCTACCGCAAGTTCAAGCTCTTCGAGCAGACGGCGATTGCGCTCTCCGAGCACTGCACCGTGATCAATTACGACCGGCGCGGCCGCGGCGATAGCGGGGAGCCCGGCCCGGTGTCGGTCGAGCACGAGGTCGAGGACATCGCAGCGCTGGTCGAGGCCGTCGGCGGACAAGCCTCGCTGTTCGGGTTCTCGTCGGGCTCAGCGCTCGCGCTGCGGGCCGCCGCGGCGGGCGTCGCCGTCGACAAGCTGATCGCCTACGAGGCGCCGTTCAAGACCGATCCCGCGGCGAAGCACCCCGCCGACGACTACGCCGTGCGGCTCGACGCGCTGGTCGCGGCCGGCGACCGAGCCGGTGCCGCCAAGCACTTCATGCGCAGCGCCGTGGGGTTGCCCGGTCCGGCGGTCGCAGTGATGTCACTGCTGCCGATGTTCAAGGGCTTCGCCGCCAACGGCCTGACGCTGCAGTTCGACTACCAGGCGCTCGGCGACCACAACATGCACGGCGCCCCGCTTGACCCGAACGAGTGGACGACCGTCACGTGCCCGACTCTCGTCGCATACGGATCGAAGACGGCGCCGGTGCTCAAGCAGGCATCGATCGACCTCGCCAGTGTGCTTCCAAACGCGACGCTGCGCGAAGTCGCCGGCGAGAACCACGGCCTGAAGGCGCGCGCTGCCGTCTCGCTGGTCCAGGCATTCGTCGTCGAATCCAAAGCTCCGGTGACCGCCTGAGCGCCGGCGCCGCCGACACTTCGCTCCTCCGGTCGGGCTACGGACCGGCTGGCAGGTTATTCGATGGCGTCGGATTGCAGCCCGAGCGTTCGGCCAAGGAACTCGCGCTGCTCGCCGTACAGGCCTTCGGGTAGCCGCGTGAACCAGCCCCCGCCGGAGGGCGGTGCGCCGCCAGCCGGCCCACCCGCAATCTCACAGTGGAACGCGATCCCGACCGGCGAGTCGAGCCCGTTCTCGTAGTGGCTCGGGTACTCGATGTACCCGATCAGCTCGCCGACGTTCACCTCGAGCGCGAGCTCGTCGCGCGCCACCCGCCTGACGGTGTCGACGAGCCGCTCTCCGAACAGCACCGTGCCCCCGGGGATATGCCAGGCGCCGACGTTCGGCGGGATGTCGCGCTCCATCAACAGCACGCCGCGCTCGGGCGTGGCGATGACGACCTCGACGCACAGCCGCGGGACACGACGGTAGATCTCGTGAAACTCCTCTTCGGGCAGCCACCCGGGCGGCCGCGACGGCTCGGACACGGGGACATGTTCGCTAAACGCTAGACGGGGAGCGGTGCCGGTTGCTTGCCGGCGGCGAAAGCCGGGGTTGCCGCGCGCTGGGAGCGCGATAGGATCGCGCCCATTCGGAGGGTGGGTTAGGAGCGATGAGCACGCGAGGCGGCATCCTGCTGAGGGGGATGCGGTGGCGGCTCGGCGCCTCGCTGCTGACGGTGCTGACAGCGACGGTCGCGGTCGGTGTCGCTGTGCTCGGGCCGCTGTACCTTCGCACGGCCGGCGACTCGGTACTGCACACGACAGTCAACGCAGCGGCGGTCAGCGATCGCGGCGCGTCGCTGATCGCGCAGATCGGCGGGAGCGCGACGCTTCCCCAGGTCCAGCGGGCTGAGAGGACCGTCGAGAACTCCGGCGGTCCGCACCGTTTCTACGGTCAGCCGATCACGACGGTGTTGAGCGGCGTCCGGGTGGTCGGACCAGGTAGGTCGCCGTACTCCTCCCAGCTCCTCTGGCGCTCGGGGATCTGTGGCGTGCTGCGCTTCCGCTCTGGGGGTTGCGATCTCGGGCCCGGGCAGGTGCTGCTCAGCGATCGTTCGGCCGCGCTGCTCCATCTCACGACCGGCGCGACGATCGCCGCCGGGGTAATCGGATCGCGCGTGCCGCTGCGGCTGAAGGTTGCCGGCGTTTACCTCGCGCCGAACGTCAGCCTTCCGTACTGGTGGGGCCAGGGGGCCGGGTACTTCGCATATGGCCACGCAAGCGGACCGAGGGGCACCCCGCTGCTCGACTCGTTGATTTCGTCGGCCGCCACCGCGCTCGCGGTGCCGCACGCGGACCTCCCGGTGGTGATCGGCCAGGTCCCGCTTCGTCCTTCGGCCGTCACGCTCTCAAACGAGCCGGCGCTCCGCGGCGCGCTCGCGGCGGCTACCGCGTCGGTCGGCCGCCAGCAGCTGGTGCTGCGCACGCCGCTGCCCGCGATCCTCTCCAACGCGAGCCATCAGCGGCATGTGATGTCGACGATCGTCGCGGTCGCGGCGATCCAGCTCGTGCTGCTCGCGATCTGGGTGCTCGCCAGCCTGCTGGTCCGCACCGCGGACGCCCGCCGCTCGGAGATCCGCGTCGCCCGGTTACGGGGGTTCCCGGCCCGCACCGTGTTCGCGGTCGCCGCCGCCGAGCCCGCAATGTTGTGTCTGATCGGCGTGCCGTTCGGCGTCGGTCTCGCGTGGCTCGCGGTCGTCGTCGCGCGTGGCCAGCTGCTCAACCCAGCGGCCGCAGTCGCACCCGACATCTGGGTGTTCGCCGCGCTCGCCGCGACCGTGCTCGCGATCGTCGCCGCGCTCGGGGTCGGAACGTTCCGGCTGTTGCGAGCGTCGGGGCTGTCCGAGGCGCGCAAACCCGCCGAGGGGCTCAGCCGTCAGTCGGCGCTGATCGCCGATGCGCTGATGCTCGGATTGTCGGTGGTGGCGCTGATCGCGCTTGCTACGAGCGGTGCGCTGGCCGGGCACAGCGATCCAATTGCGTCCGCGGCGCCCGGGCTGATCGCTCTCGGGGGCGCCGTGATCGCCGTGCAGCTCGTGTTGTTCGGTTGCCGCCTCGGGATCTCCGCAACGGCCGGGTCAAGACGAGTGGCTGGGATGCTCGCGATGCGCCAGATCGTGCGCCGCCCCGCCGTGCTCCGTCAGGCGCGGGTACTGATCATCGCCCTGTGCCTGGCCTGCTTCGCCAGCTCCGCGTGGTCGGTGGCGCGCACCAACCGTGCAACGGTCGCCCGGTTCGGGGTTGGGACGACAAACGTCGTCACGGTGACGCCACGCGGGGCCGAGCTCCTGCACGCGGTGGACCGCGTCGATCCCACGGGACGCTTCGCGATGGCGGCGGTGACCGTGAGCACCCAGAGCTCGGCGCTGCTGGCGGTCGACTCGAGTCGGCTCGGGGCGGTTGTCTCGTGGCCGACCGGTGTCTTGAGCTCGGGTGGGCCCGCGCTCGCCCGCCGCCTGAACCCGCGTGCCGCGCCCGAGGTTCGGTTGCCGGGCGCGCCGGTCGAGTTCGTTGCGGACACTGCTGCGGCGCGGGCGAGCGTGGGCCGCCTCGCGCTTGCGTTGTGGGTCTCCAATCCGCAGGGCGGGACCGCGATCGTCGAGCTCGGCGCGCTCCGGCCGGGATCGTTTGCATATCGCGGCTCGCTGGCGCTGGTGTGCCCCGGCGGGTGCCGGCTAGCCGGGGTCGGGGTCGTGCCGGTCGGCGGCGGGAGGACCCCGGCGGTGGCCCTCCACATCACGCGTGTTCTGGTCCACTCGAATGGTTCGGGCTGGACTCCGATCGCGGCAGACCTGTCACCGGCGCAGTGGCACTCGACCGCCGCTGGGGTGCGGATCAGCTCGGCTGCCTCCGGCGGCCTTGGGTTGGTGATCACCGCCTCCGCAGCCGCCTCGTACGCCGGCGCGACGGGACCGAGCAATCCCCCGATGGCGTCGGTCGCGGACGCTCCCTCACAGATTCCGGGGATCGCGACCGGTGTGCTCGAATCGATCAACGGGGCGTCGCTGACGGGCGGCTCGGTTCCGAACCAGGGCCTCGACGGGAACACGGTGAACATCACGCCCGTGGCCACGGCCTCGGCCATCCCACGGCTCGGAAGCGACGCGGTGCTCGTTGACCTCCACGTGCTCCAGCGCGCCCAGGTCAATCCGACGATCTCGGGGGCGAGCGACGAGGTGTGGCTCGGTCCGGCGGCCCCGCCGGATGCGATCACCCGGCTGCAACAGGCCGGCCTGCAGATCGACCAAGTGCAGCGGGCATCGGCCGTCTTCAGCGGGCTGCAGCGCAGCGGGCCTGCGCTTGCGGACGACTTTCTGTTGCTGGCGACGATCGCTGCGCTGCTCGCCGCCGCCGCGAGCACGCTCGGTGCGCTTGGCGCGACGATCCGGCAGCGCGCGACCGAGCTGACGGCCCTCGAGGTCAGCGGCGTCAGCCGGCTGTTGCTTGTGCGCTCGCTCGCGATCGAGACCGGAGTGATGGTGCTGACCGCGCTGTTCGGCGCCGTCGCCGGGGTCGTGGCCGCCGCGATGGCGATCCCATCGCTGCCGGTGCTCGCCTCGCCGTCGCTCGTGCCGCTCCGCTATGGGCTGCCGATCGGCCTGCTTGTCGTTGTGTCACTCGCCGCGATCGTGATAGTGGTCGCGGCCAGTGCCGGCGTCTCGGTGGTGCTCCTGCGCCGCATGTCACCTGTCCTGCTACGAACCGCGCCCAATGACACTGCCGGCTGAGACACCGTTACCCGCGTTCGGCGCCGACGTCGTCTGCTCCGGGCTCGTCCATGTGTATCCCGGTGAGGAGGATGCGATCGTCGCGCTGCGAAACGTCGACCTCGTCGTACGCGGCGGCGAGATGCTCGCGTTGCTCGGCCCCTCGGGTTCTGGGAAGTCGACGCTGCTGGCGCTGCTGAGCGGGTTGCTCCACCCGACCGGCGGGAAGGTGCTCGTGGCCGGGCATGACCTGTCGCGGATGGACGAGCGAGCGCTCAGCCGACTGCGCTCGACCGAGCTTGCGCTGCTGCTCCAGGACCCGCTTCACAACCTGCTGCCATACGCAACCGCGATCGAGAATCTCGCATTCGCACAGCGCGGCGCCCGGAGCCGCCGATGGCCGCTGCGCTACACGCCCGCCGAGTTGATCGACGTTTTCGACCTCGGCGCGGTCGCGCGCCGGCCAGTCCATCAGCTGTCGGGCGGTGAGCAGCAGAGGGTCGCGATGGCCAGCGTGGTCTCAACCTCGCCGCGGGTAGTGCTCGCCGACGAGCCCACGACGCAACTCGATCATGCCGGACGCGACCGCCTGATGGCGGCCCTGCGCCGGGCCCACGACCTGACCGGCGCGACCGTGATCGTCGTCACCCACGACCCGGCCGTCGCGGCTGCGCTGCCGCGGACGCTGACGATCTCGCACGGCGTGATCGGAGCCGAGGGCCGAGGTGGCCGGAACTACGCCGTGATCGGCCGCGACGGGGCCGTGCAGCTGCCGCCGGATATCGCATTGAAGTTCTCACCCGGCACGCTGTTCCGGGTCGCCGTGCAGGACAACGTGGTCGAGCTTCGACCGGAGCACGCTGAGGAGGAGTCGTGAGCGTGACCGAGATGCGCGCCGAGGACCTGACGCTGGTCGGCGGGGAGACGGTGCTGCTCCGCGATCTCGACCTCTGTGCGCGCGCCGGCGATCTGACCGGGGTGACAGGCCCGTCGGGGTCGGGGAAGACGACGCTGCTGTACGCACTTGGCGGGCTGATTCCGCCGGCGCGGGGGCGGCTGCTGCTCGATGGCCGGCCCGCCGTCGCGTGGCGCGAGGCGACCGTCGGGCTGATCCTTCAGAACCTATGCCTCGTGTCACTGTTGAGCGCGCAGGAGACGGTCTCGCTGCCGCTCCAGGCCCGTGGCGTGTCACGCGAGCAGATCGCCGAGCGGGCCGAGGCAGCGCTCGAGGCTGTCGGCCTTGGCGATCACGGGCCGCAGCTCGTCGGCGATCTCTCCGGGGGTCAGCGCCAGCGTGTCGCCGTCGCGCGCGCTGTGGCCTCGGAAGCAGATGTGATCCTCGCTGACGAGCCGACCGCGGCACTCGACGAACGGTGGCGCGACGTCGTGCTCGAGCTGCTGCGGGGTCAGGCGCGCCGCGGTGCCGTGGTGGTGATCGCATCGAGCGATGGCGAGGTCATGGCTGCCTGCGACGAGCTCGTGACGCTTCAGTAGTGGAGCGGTCACTCAACCCCGCGCTGGCCGAGGCCCGCTTCTGCCCCCGCTGCGGTGTCGAGGCGGTGATCGATTACCCGCGCCGGATCGCGTGCCCCACCTGCGGCTACGAGGCGTACTTCAACCCCAAGCCGGTCGCGGCGGCCATACCCGTCGATCGAGACGGGCGGGTGATCCTGCTGCGACGCGGGCTCGAGCCACGGCGGGGATACTGGACGTTCCCCGGCGGTTTCGTCGATCTCGGCGAGTCTGTTGAGGGCGCGGCGCAGCGCGAGACGATGGAAGAGCTGTCGATGGAGGTCGAGCTAGGGCCGCTGCTCGGGGTCTACTCGCGCGGCGACGAGCGCGTCGTGCTGATCGTGTTCCGCGCGCGGGCGCTCGGCGAGCCGACCGCGATCCTGCCCGAGGCGACCGAGGTCGACGCGTTCTCGCCCGCTGAGATCCCTTGGGACGAGCTCGCGTTCTGGTCGACCGAGCGCGCGCTGCACGATTTTCTGAGCTAGCCGGGCCAGCGGCGGTTGAGGCTGGGGACGACCGCGCCGGCGACGCCGCGGACGAGGCTGACGAAGATGTCGTACCAGTCGAACGAGTCGCGCCACACGGTGATCAGGCCGTTGTCCACCTCGAACCGGCCGTAGACCCAGAATCTCTGCTCGACCGGGCCGAGTCCCAGCGCGTCGGTCCGTTCGGTCAGGACGGTGCTGCCGTCGGTCGCGATCGTGTGGAAGTGGACTCGGAACGTGCCGCCGATCCGTTGGAGCGGTCTGAAAATCCGGTCGATCCGGGCGCGGCCCCTGATCGTCGGAAGCGACACGTTGGTGTACTCGACGTCCTCGGCGAGCAGCGCAAGCGCGCGGTCAAGGTCGTTCGCCTCGAGTGCGAGCAGGAACTCCTGGACGACCTGTTCGGGCTGGGGGGTGGATGGGGCGGCTTGTTGAGAGGCTGTTGCGGTCATTCGCGGACCCTACAGCGATGCCAGCAGCGAAAGCCCCGTGCAGTCCGGCTTGAAGCCCGGATCGGCCGGCCCGGTCGAGGCGAGCGCGTTCAGCACCCACTGGATCGCGACCGGGTCGTCGGTGATCGTGATGTGCTCGGCCGGGTCGAGAGGGCAGTCGTCCTGCAACAGCACGTTCGTCACGCGCCCATCCTCTGGGGGCAGAAACGCCAATCGGTACGGCGTGACGATCTCGTCGTGGCTGGTCTCGATCACCGTGTAGTCCACCGGTCCGGGTGTCGGGTCGCCGGCGTTGAGGTGATTCAGGAACGCCGATCCCGCGACCTGCTCGGTACAGGAGATGCAGTCCGCATATTGCCCGAGCGGGGGCGCGAGCGGGTTCGTCGTGCCGAAGTTCGAGGGCGCCAGCCCGATCAGATCGTGCACGTAGGCTGCGCCGCCCAGGAACTTGATGTAGTAGCGCGGCATCATCCCGCCCTGGGAGTGGCCGACCAGGTCGACCTTCGCGGCGCCCGTCGCCGTCAATACGCGCTCGATGAACGCTTTGAGCTCGCCGGCGGAGGAGGCGATCTCCTGCGTCGCGCGGTTGCCGTAGTCGAGCGCGAACACGCAGTAGCCGGCGTGCTCGAGCACCGGTGCCATCAGGTTCCAGGTCAGCGTCTGATCGAACAGCGTCCCGTGCACGAGCACGACGGGGTACGGATGGCCGGGCGACGGCTTGCAGCTCCAATCGTTCGCTCCGGGGGGGCTGATCCCGGGCGAGACGTACAGCTGACCGATCAGGCTCTCCAGCTGGGGCGGCGGGAACGGGGTCGCGGCGGCGCTGGCGGCGAGCACGAGCGCGGCGAGAGCGACGGCCGCGGCCGCCAGCACGCCTCTCTGAAGCGCACCCCTGCGCACCGGTGCCAGATTACTAGAGCGTTGGGCTCAGGCGTCAGCCCACGGCCCGCGCCACCCGCCCCAGGCTGCGGCCAGCTCGTCGGCCTTCGCCGGACCCCAGCTGCCCGCCTTGTACGGGAT
>CAVWPV010000012.1:0-623834 GCA_963756985.1 uncultured Solirubrobacteraceae bacterium
TCAGCTCCAGCGAGCGCTCGCCGCGCACGCCGGTGAGCTGGCGCGCAACCGATTCGACCGGCTGCTCACCGGCCGCGCGACCGCCAATGCGGTGCTCGGCGCCGAGCGCGTATTCGGCTTCGGCTCTCAGCGGTTGGAGGGCGAAGATGCGGAGTTGTTGACGCTCCTTCACTGGAGCCCCGACGCGGGCTGGGTGCTGGCCGCGCCGCACGTGTTCGAGCCTGCGACGTCGCCACCGGACGGCGGCGTGCGGCTCGACTGGTGGATGCACGTGCCGAGTCCCCGTGCCTCGCTCGCCGAGCGTGGCTAGCTGGCGGTTTGGCAGCCTGGGTTCGTTGATTGCGGGCCGCAGAAGACCCACTCGTGGGAGGTGTCGTTGTTAGCCGAGTTCAGATCCGTGACAGCTCCGGCCGAGAGGTAGGTCTGGTATTCCACGGTGAAGTCGGTGTAGGAGCCGGCAGGCGCCGTCGCTTGGAACACCGTGCCAAGCACCCCCTCCGTCTCGGGAGCGAAGTCGCTCAATCCGCACTGGAATGAGTGGCTCAAGCCGTTGTCGCTCACTTGGCAGTTCGAGAGCGGAGGGCCTGGCGCGGGGACGGTGCCGCTCCCGAGGACGGCGGACTGCGCACCGGTAACGATCACCTGGAACATGCCGTTTGGCTCCCACGCCGGACCCCGGTTGAAGAAGTGGGCATTCACGCCCTGAACATAACTCTGGCCCGGGGCAAGCTTGTGATATTCGATCGGCTCCGGTGGGTTGACCGCCAGGTCGGTCTCGAACTGTCCTTTGAGCCTGAACAACACGCCCAGCTGGGTCGCCGCATTGCGGGTGTTGCAGGTGCCGTGGGACTTGCGCTTGTGAACACTCACGGTGATCGTGTTGTTCCCGTAGTGAAACGCGGTGAGCGTTGCTGCGCCGACCGCGACGCTGAAATATGCGGTTCCGTAGGGCATCCGCTCCGAGACGATCGCATCTCCGTTCACGATCAGCTTGATCGACGTCAATGCTCCGAGCTCGCGTTCGCCGAGCACCGAGCCGTACGTGAACGAGCCGCCGTAGTTGGGCGGCCCCGGCAGCCAGACACTGCGGCTGAACTTCACTGCCTCGGCTGAACTCGTGCAGCGGAACGTCCAGATCGGGCCGTCCGAAGCTGGATGAACCTTGGGGAAGAGCGCCGTCTCCGGTCTGCTTGCACCCACGAACTTTGCGCCTGACATGAACTGATTCGAGCCGAGTTCGAACCCGGAGTAGTCATCCGCGAGATAGGCGGGCGCCGGACTCGGGGCCTGGGCGAACGCTTCCCCCACCGTCAAGCCCGCGGGCAGTGTCAGAGTCGCTACCGCAGCCGACAGCCAAACCAGACACTTGCCGCGCCTATCAGACCAACTCATCGATCCCCGCTTTTCCGATCCTCCGGCGACTGTACGCCTCGGGCGGAGTGCAATCAAGCAGCGCGGGGCTACTGAGCACCGGATAGCGATCCGGTCCGGCTCGGGACGATGTTGTGATTGAGGTGAAAGACGTTGCCGGGGTCGTAGACGTCCTTGAGTGCAGCAAGGCGCGCGCGCTTGGCACCCGAGTAGGCGCGGCGCACACCGGCTGCTCCCTCGTCGCTGAGCGCGTTGACGTAGGCGCCGGCGGCGAACGGATCTAGCTTCGCGGCCGTCTGCCGCGCCGCGCCCATGCGCACGGCGTCTTCGTCGCGATCCGTCCACCCGGCCCCGGCGACGTACTCAAAGCGGGTGTGGCGATTGCTGAACGCAGTGGCGTCATCGTCGACTTCGGCGATCGCGCCGCCGTAGGCCTGCAGGCTGACGCCGGGCAGGGTTGCGTCAGACGGGTCGCGGTCGAGCAGCGCCGCGATCGCGCCGTTCGACAGCTCGGGGAGGTAGTGGCCCTTCCAGTAGCGCCTGAACGAGTGACCCTCGTTGCTGTCATCGATGGTCTGGAGTGTCAGATAGCTCAGCTCGCGCACGAACTCGCTGTCCGGCGCACCGATCGACCGAAAGGCCGGCAGCAGAGCTCGTCCTGCGTCAGGGTTCCCAACCCAGACGTACCCGAGCGTGGCCGTGTCGCCGGAGATCGCGGCGGTCAGCGTCGCCGCCCGGGGGGCCTCCTCGGCCAGGTCCCGCCAGCCGCGTAGCGCGCCAGCGGCGCGGTCGAGCGGAAACGTGAGCTCGGCGACCAGCGTCCGCGTTCCGACGGGGTGCAGCCGGAACTCGAACTCGACGACGATTCCGAAGTTACCCCCGCCGCCGCGCAGGCCCCAGAACAGCTCCGGGTGCTCATCCGCGGACGCGCGGACGACCTCGCCGTCTGCGGTCACGACGGTGCACGACACGACGTTGTCGCAGGCGAGGCCGTGCATCCGGGCCAGCCAACCCATGCCGCCGCCCAGCGTCAGGCCGCCAACGCCGGTGTGCGACACGTTCCCGGCCGTGGTCGCGAGGCCGAACTGCTGGGTCGCTCGGTCAAGCGCGCCGAGCAGTGCGCCGCCCTGCACACGGGCACGCAGGCCGATCGGGTCGACCGTGACGCGATCGAGCCCACGGAGGTCGATCATGAGACCGCCGTCGGGCACGGCGAGGCCGGCGATGTTGTGGCCGCCGCAACGCACGCCGATCTCCAGGTCGTTCGAGCGGGCGTTGTGAACGGCGGCGAGGACATCCTCGACCGAGGCGCATTGGACGATCAAGGCGGGGCGGTGGTCGATCATCTGATTCCAAACCGACCGGGCGGAGTCGTACCCCGATGTGCCGGGGCGGAGAAGCTGGCCATCCAAGCGCGAGAGCTCGGCGGCGCCTGCGGGGAGTTGTGTTGTGGTCGTCATGACGCAAAGGTTCCCAGGAATCGGTCCGGTTGATAAGGTCCATTTCAGTGGCGATTGCGAGGACCAATCTGTCGCCGGTCTCCGAGCTCGCGATCGACTTGGACCGCAAGCCTGGGCATCCGCTGCACCGCCAGATTGAGGCGTCGCTCCGGACTCGGATCCGCTCGGGGGCCTTGCCCGCCGGCATCGCTCTGCCGCCGACCCGGGCGCTCGCGGCCGAGCTCGGGGTCTCGCGCGGTGTCGTCGTCGAGGCCTACGCACAGCTCGCGGCCGAGGGCTACCTGATCAGCCGCAGCGGCGGATACACACAGGTGGCGACGGCCGCCGCGGTCGCAGCGACCGCACCCCGGGCCAGGCCTCAGCCGGTGGTTCGGTCGCGACCGGGCGGTTCGCGCGTGTCCGACCGGACGATCGACTTCGGTTACGGCCGGGGCGACCTCTCGGCGTTTCCGCGAGGCGCGTGGCTGCGGTCGGTACGCCGCGTGCTCACCGAGGCGCCCGACCAGCGGCTCGGCTACCTCGAGGGCAGAGGAGCGATCGAGCTCCGCTCCGCGCTCGCCTCGTACCTCAACCGCGTGCGCGGCACCAATGCCGATTCCGAGCGGATCGTGATCACCAACGGCTACGCCCAGGCGGCGTCGCTGCTGGTTGGAGTGCTGGCCGCACGTGGAGCGAGAACGCTGGCCGTGGAGGACCCTTCGGCGAACGACGACGCCCGTCCGCTTGCGCAGGCGGCCGGCCTCGAGCTCGTCGGCGTGCCGGTTGGCGACGAGGGGGTCCGCGTCGATGCGGTGGACGAGCTGCGCGCCGACGTCCTCGTCCTCACGCCGTCGCATCAGTGGCCGACCGGAGGTGTGCTGTCCCCGGATGCGCGCGCCTCAGTGCTGGCGTGGGCACAGCGAACGGGCTCGCTCGTCCTCGAGGACGACTACGACGCCGAATATCGGTACGACCGCGCGCCGGTCGGCGCGATGCAAGGCCTCGATCCCGAACGGGTCGCCTACGCGGGAACGGCGAGTAAGACGCTTGCCCCCGGGTTCCGGCTGGGCTGGATCGTCCTGCCCATGGAGCTCGTCGAGCCGTTCGCCGAGGCCAAGCTGCTGGCCGACCGCGGCTCCCCGATCCTGGACCAGCTCACGTTCGCAGACTTCCTCTCGCGAGGAGAGTTCGACCGCCACCTGCGCCGGATGCGCCCGCGCTATCGCTCGCGTCGTGATGCACTTCTGGCGGCGCTGGCGCGGCACCTGCCGGAGCTCGAGCCGGCCGGAGTCGCCGCCGGCCTGCATCTCGTCGCGTGGCTGCCCAGCGACCTCGACGAGGCGATGGTGGTCGAGGCAGCCGCGAACGAGCGGGTCGCGGTCGCGCCCGTGTCGCCCTACCGGCTATCGCCGTCATCGCGCGGCGGGCTGATCTTTGGGTATTCCAACCTCGACGAGCGCGCGATCGCTGAGGGCGTCAGGCGCCTGGCGCGAGCGGTCTCAACGGTGCGGTGAGGAACGGAGAGGGAGGGATTCGAACCCTCGATGGACGAAACCGCCCATACCGGTTTTCGAGACCGGCACGTATTGCGGTCAGGAACCAACGGTTTGCAGGGATCCTTCGATTGCGCCGGAGGCCATGGGGAAGTCGGTGGGGAAGTCGGTCACCCGAGCACTCCGGCCGCAGTGTCAGGGCGGCGACCGGCGCTCGCGTCGGGCCCGCGCTGATGTAGCTCCTCGGGCCTGTCGTTGGGTCGCGGTCCGGCCGCGGGGGCCGCCGTGATCCCGCCCCTTAAACGCGAAGCGCCGGGTTGCCGCCCGGCGTTCCGTGGTCATGCAGAAGATGAAAGCTCGCTGCGCATTCTACCGCGTCCGTGGACGGATCCGCTGCGCGTTCCCGCATGCCATCCGCAACGGCGGCGCCACGGGTGTCGATCGTGAGCCGCCAGGCGATCGCCGCGGCGCTGGCGCGCGAGGACCTGTCGGGAGGCGAGCGGCTTGTCGCGTTCTCGCTGGCCAGCTACGCGGGGCGCGACGGCCGGGCGTGGCCCGGCGCGCCGGCGGCCGCCGCGCGGGCGGGGTTGAGCCGTAGTCGCTATCTGCACGACCGCGACCGGCTTGTCCGGCGCGGGCTGGTCGTTATGGAGGAGGTTGCGTCAGGGCGTGGGCGGGCCAGCACCGTCGCACTGTCTTTCGCCACGAAGGGACCTTGGTGGGAGGGGGAGATCAACGCCGAGCTGTTCGAGGCTGTGCTCTCGCGCACAGGCACGCGCGGGCCCGCGCGGCTGGTCCTCGCGGTGATGGCCGCGCTCGCGGACCTGGAGGGCGTCGTGCGCGGCGTGTCGAACGGCGAGCTGTGTGCGGCGGCAGGCGTCGATGACCGCACCTACCGTCGGGCCAAGCCAGGGTTGCTCGCGTCGGGCGAGCTGGTGCTCATGAGCGGCGCGGTCGGGCGTGGAAACACGAACGTCTGGCAAGTCCGGATGTCGGCGCACACTCCAGCCGCTCACGGCGCCGGGCGAAAGCGGCGGGTGGTGCCTCCGGCTGGCATGAGGCCGCTGCTCGCCACGGTCACGCCTCCAGCGGGGGACGTCGAGCGTGAGGGGGCGGAGCAGCGCGAGGATCCCGGCGGCCGCGCGTCACTTGCGCCCGACCGAAACCGTCCTGTGCAGACCGGTATTTCGGCCGGAAACGGCGGTCAGGACGGGACGGTTTCCGAGGAGAACTGTCCTGTCTGGTCCGGAGTTTCGCCGCCAACGGACGGTCAGGGCAGGACACTTTTGGAACTCCCGGCACCCGAAAACCCGGCAGAAAACCCGGCAGAAAAGCCTGCAGCAAACGCGCGCGCGGGAAGAGAACCCCAGAACCCCAGAACCACAGAAGACCCCCCAACCCCCCTTGCAGGGGGGCGGTCACGTCGCTCGATGATGGTCGAGCAGAGCTACGTCACTGAGCGCGGCCGGCGACGGCGAAGAATGGTCCGCATCGATCTCGATCAGGTTCGTCGGAGCCTCGGCATGCCGATCGCCGAGGACTGTTCGGACTGGCAGCGGATCCGCGAGCTGTTGGAAGCAGCCGTCGGCGAGAGCACGTTCGCGATCTGGCTCGATCAGGTCGAGCTGATTGCCGTCGACGGCCAACGTCACCTCGTCGTCGCCGTGCCGGCGGCGACGGCCTCATGGACGGTGAAGCGGTTCGGACGGCTGGTGGCGGCGTGCGCTGAGCGGGTCGGGCGCGAGCTGCGGTTCGCCACCAACCCGGAGATCCAAGCGCTCGGCGGCGCCGAGCGTCGAGTTCAACAACCCAGACAGGAGGGCAGGATGATCTTCGCGATCACGAACCAGAAGGGTGGGGTGGGTAAGACCACCTCAGCTGCGAACCTCGGCGTGCTGCTCGCCCGTGGAGACAGGCGGGTGCTGCTGGTCGACGCCGATCCACAGTTTGCCCTCACCCGGCAGCTCGGGATCGAGGAGCAATCACTCGGCGTGAACCTGGTCGACGTCCTCGCTGGCCGCGCCGACGCTGAGGACGCGATCGTGACCGACGTCCACGGCGTCGATGTGATCGCAAGCGCTCGTGACCTGGCTGGGATCGAGCTCGGCCTCGTCGGTGAGTTCGGCCGCGAGCAGTTTCTCCGTGACGCGCTCGCGTCGGTCGCCAGCGGCTACGAGCACGTCGTCATCGACACACCTCCGAACCTTGGGCTGCTGACCGTCAACGCGCTCGTCGTCGCCGACCTGGTCGTTGCACCCGTCAGCGCCGAAGACGAGGGGTCCCTACACGGGATCCGCGAACTGCGACGCACCGTCCGGCGCCTGTCGCAGCGGCTCGACCGCGGCGTGCTGCAGATCGTCCCGATCCTGACGTGTTGGGCGCCGCGGCGGATCAGCAGCGGCCTGATCGAGCGCGAGCTCGAATACGAGGGCCTCACCCCAGCGGTCAGGGTCCCCGCGCGCTCGGCGTTGTTCGCCCGCGCGGCCGCCTCCCGCGTCCCGCTCGCCGTCAGTGACCCCGACAGCGCTCCGGCGGTCGCCTACCGCCAGCTCGCCGAGCATCTCGCGGCGGTGAGCCCACGATGAGCTCGCAGACGAGACGGACCCTGCGAATCGACGACCCTGTCGCCGGCGACGCGTGCCGCATGGCACGGCTCGGCTCGCCCGGCAACTCGAGCAGCCGCCTGCTCGATGTCAGGCTGCAGGACATCCACCCCAACCCCTCCCAGCCGCGCAAGCGCTTCGACGAGGTGTCGCTCAACGCGCTCGCGGATTCGATCAGGGAGCGCGGCGTGCTGCAGCCGATCATCGTCCAGCCTCGACCGGCCGGGGGGTACGAGCTGATCGCGGGCGAGCGCCGGTGGCGAGCGTCGGGGATTGCTGGCATCGAGACGATCCCGGCGCTCGTTGCGCGGCTGGTTGATGCTGGTCAGTCGGTCGAGCTGGCGCTGATCGAGAACATGGCCCGCGAGGACCTCGGAGTGATCGAAGAGGCCCGCACGATCGCGGTGCTACTCGACGAGCTCAACATCACCGCGACGAGCCTCGCTCGGCGACTCGGCCGCAGCCGCAGCGACCTCGCCCACACCGTCCGGCTGCTCGATCTTCCTGAGGAGGCCATGGAGCTGATCGACGTCGGGACGCTCTCAAAAGGACACGGGAAGGCGCTGCTGACCGAACCGGATCATTGCCGCCGCCGAGAACTCGCGCGGCGGGCAGCTGAAGCCGGTTGGTCGATTCGCGCGCTCGAAGCGGAGATCACGCGAGGGGCGCGACCTCGTCCCCAACCCGCCGAACCCCATCCCGATCAAGTCGCGGCGGCTGCCGAGCTCGAAGACCTATTCGCGCGCGCTACGGGCTGCGAGATTCAGGCCCGCCCACACCGCCTCGGTTATCAGATCACCCTCGACCAACACGCTCTCCACCGGCTGAGCCTCTTGCTCGTGCCCGCCGGCTCCGTTGGTTGAGTCGTGCCACATGGCACGGCGGCGCGATGTCGCCTCGCCGCTTGCGCCTGCGAGGGTCGCGGCAGGCGACTGCATCCGGCTCCGCGCGTGGTGATGAGGGCTCGCGAGCCGACTAGCAACCGGGCCCAGCATTGGCGTTGACACCGGATCATCGCGAGCCTTGGCAGCGCCGGCCACGGCGTACGTATAGCCCCCGCTACTGCGAAAAGAATGCAAACACCCTATCTGCGAAACCGGCGAGCGAGCCGGCGCCCCCAAGCATCAGGCGTGCAGCGTCGCGTCCGCCGCGTGCGCCGGTGGATCGGTTCTGCGACGAGGCGTCATTTCGACTCGGGCCGGGGCCGGTGCCGACCTCGAGGTCGTGCCTGTCCAGCGAGCGAGGCACGCAGGCGGTGACGTTGCCGGGACTGCAGACCCACCAGGCGAGGAAGCCAGACCGGCTGGTGAGGTTATCGACGACGGCGGCCACCCAGGCCGCCCCGGAGCCGGCGCCGCGGTAACAAGCGCGGGCCCCCCGCGCTGCCTTCGCACCTCCACCTCCCGCGAGCGCGCTACGGATCGGGACGTTGCAGCGTAGCTCGGGAAGGACCGTTGAGCAGCTCCCGAGCGCCAGCGAGCGCGGGCGCGACGTGATCAGGAAACGCGAGCGGCTCGGGCAACTCGTCAAGGGCGAACCACGCCATCTCAACTGTCTCGTCATCGGCCGTGTCGGCGGAGTGGCCATCGCCAGCCTCACAGAGGTAGGCGACGTTCAAGGTCGTCTCTTGCATACCGTCAGGGCCAGGCTCCCCGTACACGTCGATCCACATGCCGATCTGCGCGATCGCGCAGCCGGTGAGACCAGTCTCTTCGCGAAGCTCTCGCTCCGCGGCGAGGACCGGATGCTCCCCCTCATCGCAGAAGCCGCCCGGGATATCCCAGCATCGTCGCCAGGGATCTTGTGCGCGGCGCACCAACAACACGCGGCCATCATCGACCACGACCGCCTCCGCGGCAGGCTTGGGATTGTTGTGGTGCGCCTGACCGCAGCGCTGACAGACCGTCGGCGGGCGCCTATCGAGCGCCTCGCTACAACGCCAACAAAACCGGCGACCAGCTAAAACCATCGTCTGATTGTCGTCGATTAGCTGTTCCTCAAGCCCAGTCCCACTGCTGATCCGCTCGTGGACACGCCTCCCGTCAAGCTCAAGCAGGCGTCGACGGCAACGTGGGGCCATGCGAGGCGGCAGGCGGCTCTCGCAGATCGCCACCAGCAGAGCTCCGTTGTGCTCGACCGACGTCCTTGATCGTTGGCGCATGAGACGCTCGGCGGCGTCCGGTACCGGATCGAGTGAGTGTGCGTGCGACGTGCATCCGCAACCCGCGCGCTTGACGGGACGCTCGCCGAACGTCGCGGGGTGCCCGTCCTGCCATGAACGCAGGATCCGCGTGCCGAGCGCGGTGCTGAAAGTGTGCTCAAGGGGAGATCGTCGAGCCGACGATCGCCTCGAGGGTCGCGATTACGTGCGGAAGCGCGGGCCCGTGCGGCGAAGCAATGATCACGCGATGCATGCCGCCACCGATGATGCGTATCTTCGACGCCCACGCATGGAGGCTAATGTCGTAGTTCACGCCGCCGGCGACGAAGTAGAAGATGAGGTGTCCCGCCTCCTCGCCTCCGCCGTTGGGACCGGTTGGCGCGAGCGTGAGTTGGCCGTACCTCCCGTGCCAGCGCACCCAGCCGAACGAGACTGCTACACCCCGCTCGGGGCGGAGCAGGGCATCGGCGGGACGGTTCGCGGCCTCGGCACCGGCGAAGCTTGGCCCCGCGACCGACGGTGGTGGTGGGCCTGCCGAGGCTTGTATGTCGACGTGGACGTGGTACGGGGGCGGGATCATCGTCGCGTACGACGACGCGAACCATGCCCTCCCGTCCCATGCGCTGATTCGCGTGCCCGCGCTCGGGCCGGGCAGTCGCGCGAAGGTCTCGTAGCTCCACGCCGGCAACGTGCACCGGCTGCTTGCAATCGTCACATGTGGTGCGTTCGCGCACCCATCCGCCAGGTTGTACCTCGCCGCGTCGAGCGACAGCGGCACACGCTGCGGACAAATCGGACGCAGAAGCTTCGACCGACGGCAGCGATCAAATGCCGCGCGGGGAGTTGCCGTCATCGGAACCGCACTCGCGGGCGGGATCCGCGCCGGCGGGCCGTGCGTGGTGGATTGGGCGTGTGGCGGACGTTCCCCAACCGTCTGACGGTCCAGCGGTGCGTGCTTCGTGCCCGAGCCGCCGCACGACGCCAGCACGAACGCCAGCAGCATCGCGAGGCCCTCTGACCGAGCGCATGTCATCCGCCGCTTCCGGGTGCTCGAGGCGGGGACCATCTCTCTCCAGTAACACCATACGCGCGTGAGGGACAGCAAGGGTCCTTATCACGCGCCTGACAGAGCGTTCGCGCTGCCCGGGCGAGCCGAAGCGTCTCTGAGTCCGATCGAGCCTCGCTACGGAACGGCATCGAGCACGACAACGTTCGCGCTCCGTACCGGAGTTGACCGCGATGCACGTCGCTCACCGGTGTCAGGCGACCCTGGCTTTCGCCCAGATCCGCGTCTCTCCATCCTGTGCGCGCGGGGTTGGCGACTGGGACGGCCAGGCCGCCGGCGCCGAACGCCGATAGCGACCACTCGAGGCGTCCGGTTGTCGATCGGCTTATGCGACGAGTGAGACCCCCTATCCGCGCGCAAAGCCGGTCTGCGTCCACCCGTCGGCGGGAGACCCGTGCGACGTCAAGAGCAGGTCCCCGGATGCCATGGTCATCGGACTCCGGTCTGACTGCTCCGCGCCTGGAGCGTCAGCCTGTCGGCCGATGAAACCGTCGTGACCGCTTCCGTCCGACGTGACGCGGGGTCCACGCGGGACGCGCTGCCGTTGAGGAACGCTACTCGGCGGGTTCTCGCACGATGACGGCAAATGACCCTGCGCCGAGGAGCGAGGCCGCTGGCTGTTCGCGGTCGCCGACCACGATGCTTTGGATGGCGCCGGTGTCCGGGTCGAACACCACGTCGGTGACGGTACCGAGGTCGTTGCCGATGTCGCTGAGGGCGCGTTTGTGGAGGAGCTCGAGCTTGCCATCGGCGGCCGCTTGTTCGCGGTCATCTCGCGGTTCCTGCAAGGCGCTCTCGTCGGCGATCATGACCGCGTCGGGTCCGAACCCGCTGACTTGCGCCCACGCGATCACGAGTGCCTTGCGGCCCTTGCCAACGACCAGCGACGCGACCTGACAGCGCTTGACGTCGATGACGATGTGCGCGAGCTTGCCGAGCTCCTCGGCGCTTGTCCGGCTGATCACCTTGCGCCCCGAAGCCGCAGCGAACCGCTCGCTCACCGCACACCCAACTTGGATCGGAACTCGTCCACCGCCTTGCCCAGACCGACCAGGTCGTCTTCGACGAACTCCGTCGTCGCGTCGGGGACGACCAGCGCGTTGCCCGACACGGCCAGCTGGTTGGGCAGCGGGATGTACCCGGTCCCGCCGGCGGCCGCGTCGATCTCATAGCCGACCACCTCTCCATTGCTGCCGACCAGGACGACGATGTCCCTTACTTTGCCGAGGCTCGCTCCCGCTTCGGTGAGCACTTCGTTCCCGGTCACGTCCCGTCCGGATGGTGGCTTGCCGAGATCTGCTGGGGAGTTCTCGGGCAGGATCAGGCTGCTCTCATCGTCGATCATCACCGCGTCACGGCCGACCGCGCGGATCGTCTCGGTGGGGAGCACCTCGCGACGTCGGCCGGCGAGGAAGCCGCGCTTGTTGAGCGTGAGCCCGACGACGCGGCCGGCCTCCGGGCTGTAGATCACGTCGCGGACTTCAGCCACGTCCTCACCACCGCTGATTGTCACTACCGGCAGCCCCCTGATCGCCGACCCAGTGACGAGCACGCTCACTGGTTCTTCTTCCGCGTCGCGATCACGCCACCACCCCGCCGACGCCGCCGGACCGAGACACCGACCAGGCCCACGAGGGTCACCAACACCACCACGACGATCAGCCACACCACGACAAACCTCCGATCGCGCGACTCATCAAGCTTCGGGATCTTGTCCTGTCGATACTACTCACGGGCGGCTCCGCGCAGGTGCCGACCGGCCCGTAAGCGCTGTAGACGCGGGGCTGTCATGCACGACGGACAATGACGAACCACAGCCTGTCGGCCACCGCCACGATCGCGTCGGCGGCGACGTCGAGATAGCGCCGGTAGAGAACCTGCCTGGCAAGGACGACCCGGACATCGTCGACCTCGAGCAGTTTCGCGATCGCCGCGCGGTAGTCGCGCTCCAGGTGGTGGACAGCATCGCTTGCCGCGTCCGCCCACCGGCCGGCTTCTTCGCGATCGTTGCGCAGCAGCTCGAAGCCGGTGACGAGCGCGCTGATACCCGCGGCAAGCCGGTCGGCCATCTTCCCCGTGTGGGTGTCGGGCGCGTAACCGAGCACCTCGGTGTCGCGCAGGGTCTCTCAGGCTTCGGTGAGGATCCGATCGATCCGCACGCGAACGCCGTGGGTGGCAAATGCCTGCGCCAGCACGAAGGCAGGGCTTGCAACCCGCCGCGATGCAAGAGACTCCGTATTCGCCAATCTCGGGGCCCAGCCGGCAGGCTCCCGTTTGTTCGGTAAGCGTTGGTTCGCGGACGCCCGCGACACCAGTGCCGATCCGCCGGTGTCCAGGCCCCGGAGCGTGCGTTTAGGGATCGGAAGTGAGACGACTTCAGTCGGTAGGACGAGTTGCGCAACGTCCATCGAGACCGTTACCGTGATCTGCGGCAACCACGGGTGTTGGTACGGCGGTGGCGGTTGCGTCGCCGTAGGCGACGATCCTCCGGACGAAAGGCTCGCCGCGGTGTGCTGAAGGCTCGCGATATGCGCGACCTGATCGATGCCTACCGCTGCGGTGGGCTGACCTTCGTCGCGTAGAACAGTCCGTAGGTCCAGGCGGGTCCGCTCGTGGGCCAGTCATCCCAGACTGCCAGCGTGTTGCCGTGGCTGTCGCTCTTGGACTTCATTACCTCTTGCGCCAGCTGAAACCCGGCCGGCTGGTCAAGCCGTCCTGGCATCGCACCATTGATGCCGTTAGTCGCCGGCAGGTGACAGGGATCTGCGTTGAAGGGATGCCGGGCGGTAGTTATCGCGCCGACCGTTCCGGCTTTGGCCAGGCGTGCGCAGTAGTACCTGCCGGAGCGGAGGTAGAACGCGTCTACAGGCCCGGTCAGCCCGTGCGCTAAACGTTGCAGTTGGGCCCCACGAGGAAGTTCAAGCACCCTCGGCTTGGTCATTTTCCCGGCGTCGCCGGTCGCGATCATCAGACCGCTGTAATCGGCGCGTGGCCACGCGACATACGCGATCCCCGACCCAGAAACCGCAACCTTGATCTCTCCCTGCACATCGGTCCCGTCACGAGCCAAAAGCATCGGCTTGCCCAAGCCGTGCGCGACCGAACCCAACGACACGACAATCTTCTGCCCGGTCCAGGCGGCGGGCGTCGCCACCACAGCGACGTCCGCCGTTACCGGAGGACCCGGCCCGCTGAACCAAGCGGCAACAACAAGCCCAGCGCCGTTCACAGCCAGCTCAGGTGAGAAGGTCCGGATCCTCGGACTCACCAGCTGGTGAGCCGGCGACCATCCGGCCGCGGCCGCCGCGGCCACCGGAACGCACCCAAGACCGCCAACCAACATCGCGGCTATCCGAGCCAACAAACAGCCCGTCCGATCGCGGAAGCCACTCACGCCCCTACGCTAGCCAATGTGACGAGGACGAGCCACGATTGCGTCAACCCAAGGCTCTCGAGGCGAAGCACGTGTGTCGCAGCATGTGATCTCGGCAGCCATCGTCAGAGAGTCGTGGTGCAACTTCATTCCGAAGCGCCATTGCAATTCGGCTACGGCTTGTAGCCGGGAGTCTTTGTCGTCCACAGCTGCAGATTGTCATCGAGCACATACAAGGTGCGATCGCTGAGCGCGAGCTGATCCACGCCGTCGATTGAAGATGGCAACGTAATCGTGAAGCGGCGCGCGCTGGGCAGAAACACCCCCGCCAGCTGCTGTCGGCCGCTCTGCCAAACCACGACCTGGGAGGTACCGACGGTGGGTCCCAGCATTTTGGGTAGGTGGGCAATTACGCCGTGCCCGCAGCTCCGGAGCGTTGCGGGCGATCCCCCGAATCGACCGGCGGTAGGGAACGCGAATGGTCCATAGAAAGTCAACGATCCCCAAATCTTCAAGTACTCGCCCGAGCTCGAGGGCTCGTACCCGTTCGGGCCCTCAGGCCCTAGGAATGGCTCGAAAACGGTTACCCGTGGAACGCGCAGCGGGCGGCAAATCGGGTGCGCAAGCTTTGCGATGTTCAGGTCCGCAACCGTGCTGGCGTTAGTCGGGTCAGGGCGTTGCCGGCCGGTTTGAATGTTGATGAACTTGCGCTCCGGCGGCGCGCACGGAGGCTCGGCATCGCACCCTCCGTCGCCGTCTGACTCGATCCAATACTTCCCGATCGCGGTCGCATCCCCGGCGTACGGACTCGTCCGCCACTTACCACTCGCGAGCGAGTAGAGCTCAGGTCCCAAGAAGCGCTGCGTGGTCTGGCAGTCAAGCAACAACCATGGTCCGCCAAACACACCCGCAACGCAGCCGGCCACATCCCTTTGCCGCCCGGTGTGCTCGTTGATCAACGTCCCAGCCGCCCCAGCCCCAGGCGAGAACGTCTCCAAGTACGTATAGGCCCCATTGCTCAACACGCGGTCGAAATAGCGCCCACCGGTCAAACCGTCCACGTCCCGAGCAAACAATGAACGCAGCACGATCACATTCGATGCCCTGCCGCTTTTCGCGGCGCCAGGCCCGGCGGTGCTCAAACCGACCGACATGAGGCCCAGTACAGCCGCAGCAAACCGCACAGCGCGCACACCAGGCAGAACGACGCGCACCGACGAAAGTTGCGTCTGACCGCGCGCGCACTCGCGTAGGCCAACTGCTCCTCGATGATGAGGTTCGTGGCGAAAAGAGGTTCCAACGTGAGACGCCCTCAACGGTGCTGCGCACGTCCGTTCGGCGTCGCCGGCGGAGCACCTTTCGCGTCGGGTTGATCAACTACCGGCTTGGCCCCCTGGGTGGTGTAGCTTGACCCAGACCGATGGTCGCGGTCACTGCGCAGATTCGAGTTCGGCGACCGAACGACCGGGTCTTTGGAGCCGCTCTCGACCCTCAATCAGCCGCTCGGTCGCGTCGGGATCGACCTTACTGAGTAAGCGCTGCTGTGACGATCAATTCCGGCAATTGGGTCACGGCAATGCGCGGGGTCGCTCTCACGACGGCTGCTGCAGGATGTCTCGCCGGCTGCGGCGGCAAAGGCGAGCCGACCGCCGCTCAATCGCGCGCATGTTGGAACGGCGCAATTTCGGCGTTTGTCTCCACCCTCCACAAGCCGGGAGCCGTCGCGCCTCCGTACGCGCACGTCGGTGCCGTAGCCATCGAGCATCTACTCGCTGACTTTGCTCAGAGGCTTGGTGAGCACCACACGATCCCGGGTCTGTCGACAGTGCCGAAATTCGCCGTCTTCTTCCGATCGACGCAAGCGAAATGCGGGAGGCTCCGATGATTGCGCGAGTCAGGAGCCTCCTTCCGGCTTGATCCATCCAGCTTTCGTCGCGTGCGCCAGACACCCCACGGTGTTGAGCTGGCCCGATTCCGACGGAGTCGGTCCCTGCGGTTCCGCGTCCTCGGACGGCTCCATCCGGATGTTTGGTGCGCCTTGCTCTGTGAGACCGACGCGCCTGGGCCTGCGGGCCGGGCGCGGGACCTCAGGAGCGTGGGTCTAGCGGTCCGTACCGGCACGCGCTTGCGCGAGTCGCGCATGCTTTGAGTGCGATGATCGTGTGGTGACAGCAGGGGTCGATCTTCTGCGCAGCGCGCGCGATCGCGTGATCTCTGAGGGCAGCGCGAGGATCTGGAGCACGACCATTCAGGATGGCGCCGCTGAGCCGCCTCCGTATGAGTCCAGCGGCGTTGTGGATCTGCGCGCCGGAAGCGTCTGGCTTGAGACCGCCGGGAGCGACGCGGCGAACGCATTTGCCTGGTCGCTTGCGCTGAAGGCGGCGCCGGCGAAGCCGCGAGAAGTCGTGGACGAATCCCCTCCTGGCTTCAGCCGGATCGAGCTCTACGTCGGCGAGCGGACGTTCTGGCGCCCGGGCCAAGCGGTTCGGTGGGTCGAGCACGGCGCACGGGCCGGGGCACATCCGTTGGCGTCGCTTGAGCTTCTCAGGGCTGTCGGGGGTGACGTGCGGCGCGGTGCGAAGGTTCAGATTCGCGGTGTTGAGGCGGTCGAGTCCGGGTGCACAATCGGCAGAGCGGAGCTTGAGCAGGCGAACCCGGCCCTTGCGTTGGCGTTGCTCAGGCGGCGTCGTGACCAGTCGCTCACCCTCCGCGTGTGGCTTGACTCCGAAGGGCGAGCGATTCGAATCTGGCGGATGTTCACGCGGCGACGAGCCAGCGAGCCGGTCTACTGGGCCGCGACCGAGCTATGGGACTTTGGAGTGCCCGTCAACATCGAGCCGCCACCGACCGATCTCGTTGTTCCCGTCACAGATAATCCCAAGCTCAGGCATATCTTGCGGGACCTGCGGCGCGCCAGCCGGCGCACCGCGACGTGAAGCGCTGCCGGAATGACCGACCGGCAATCCGGCTGGCGCCACGTACCAGCACAGCGCGTTCGCTGGACCTTCCCAGCTGAGACGCGGCGGTAGTCATCCAGCGGGGTGATGCGAGATGCCCGGTAGCATTCGAGCCATCAAGAGCGCGCTGCGGAGACTGCCGTCACGCCGCCGGTAGTGGGCACGCCGCAACCCTTCGACCTCGAAGCCGGCAGACGCGTAGAGAGCGATCGCGCGCGCATTGTCGAGCCAGACCTCCAGCTCGAGCTTGTGCGCGGCGCTGGCCTGGGCGTGGTCAACGATCGCTTGTAGGAGAGCTCGCCCTCCTCCCTGTCCGCGCGCCTCGCCGAGGATCGCCATGCCGAGATACAGGACTCCTGGAGCCCGCTCCTCCACGCCGGCGTTGCCGACGACCCGGCCACCGTCATCAAGGACCCATGACGCCGCGGGACTGTCTCGTTCGATCGCGGCACGAAACCGCTCGGCGCGGTCGGCAACGTCAACTGGGGGCTCAGTCCCAATCAGTCCCTCCTCGGCGACCGCGGCCATGATCAGCGCCATCGCCTCCACGTCCTCGATCCTCGCGTAACGGACAACCACTCAAGCCAAGGCGGCCATATGTGCCTGGTCCAGCCCGTCCCGGAAGCCTTGGCGATGGAGGGACAGGGGCGACGCGATCGTGGCGGACGGTGCGCGATCCTTCGGGGATGCCCCAGCTTGAGGTGCCCACGCTCGAGACACGCGATTGCACGCTGCGTCCGTGGACGCTCGAGGATTTCTCCGCGTTGCGCGAGGCCTGTGGAGACGAGGACATCTGCCGGTTTACGACGGTCCCTCATGTCTACAGCGAGGACGCTGCGATCCAGTGGATCGGGCGACAGCACGCGCACGCTAGCAACGGCACCGCCATCGTGCTGGCGATCGTCCCGATCGGGAGCCACGAGCCCGTCGGAATGATCGGACTATTCGGGTTGGACCAGCCCGAACCGGTCGCTCGCTTTGGGTATTGGCTGATCGCTCGGGCGCGTTGCCAGGGTTTGGCCAAGGACGCTGCTCGAGCACTGGGCGACTGGGCTTTCGCGTGCCTGGGGATCGACGCTCTGATCATCGATTGCGAGCCGATCAACCGGGCGTCAGCGCGGGTTGCGGCGCATCTGGGGGCGGCGCTCACCGGTTCGCGATGGGTGCGCACCGGCGACACCGAAGTCGAGCTGCATCGATATCGGCTGGATCGGATACCGGCGTGATTCAGACGTTCGATGGCCCTTCCCCCCGGACGCCGTGGCCGATGTAGTACTGGGCGGAAGCACCCGTATGGTGTCGGTCGCATGCACCCGGACCTGCCTCGTGCGACGTCGGCGGCGATCACCTCGGCCGCCCGAGTCCTTTGGTTGAGTCCGAACACCCCTGCTGAGCGCTCCGTCGAGCTGGTGGCCCGCGAGCTCGAGGGTCGCGCGGATATCGTGCCCAAGGAGCTGGAGGTGTGGGCAGACGCTCCCCTGGTGTCGTACAGCCTCGACGACGAGGTCGAGGGGGTCCGACGTGTCACGAAAGGTCGCGGGTGGTCGCGCTTTCACATCGTTGGCTTCTCCGCCGGCGCCACCGTCGCGCTCATCTGCGCACACCTTCTGCCGTCCTCGGTGGCGACAGTTGCCCTGATTGAACCGGCAACGATCGGCGACGATGACTGGAGCGCAGGTGAGGCCGACTGGCGCACGCGAATGCAGGCGATCTTCGAGCTTCCTCCAGCCTCGCGGCAGGCTGCCTTTCGCCGCGCAATGATCAATCCCGACGAGGCGATGCCGCCGACTCCTGCGCCCTCACCGGAGTCGTCCGAGCGAGGCCAGCTTCTCGAGCGAGCGTTGGCGTCGACTGGCTATGAGAGCTCGGACTGGGCCGCGCTCACGCAGCCTTTGCTGGTCATAACCTGCGGTCGCAGCCATCGACGCTTCGCCGATCTCAGCGCGAGACTGTGCGAGGTGGTGCCGAACGCCTCGACGGCCATGTTCCCGTCGCTCAGCCATCTCGAATCACCGCAACGTCACGAGCCCGAACGATTAAGCGCGCTGCTCGTCGAGCTGTGGTCGCGCGCGCAATGATTACCACCCGGGGCCAGCCCTGAGCGCTGCTTGGCTAATTGCTTTCAATAGCCCCCGGCTGGTTCCGGAGCGTGTGCGCTTAGTGTTGGTCTTTGCGACGACCGGCAGCCTCGACGCGACCTCGGTAGCCGGTGCGGACCGTCCGCTGGTCGATGGTTAGCTGAGACTTTCGATCATGCTGATCAGGTCGGCGCGCTGGTAGCCGTGTTTGCGGGCGAAGGTCACGAGCTCGCGGGCGCGGGAGGTGACCGCGCTTTGCTCGGGTGTTGCTGCCACGGTGATCGCACGACCGCGCCGGAACTCGAGCAGGCCTTCGTCTCTGAGCGTCCGCAGGGCCCTGAGCACCGTGTTGGTGTTCACGCCGATGACCGCAGCCAGGTCTTTGGCCGGTGGCAGCCGCTCGCCGGGGTTGGCCTCGCCGGCTGCGATCGCGCGCCGGATCTCGGCGGCGACCTGTTCGTGGAGGTTTATCCGATCGCCGTGATCGATCTTGACGTCGAGCATGATGCTAGTTACGTTATCTTCATTGTGCGACGCGTTCAAGGCGTACAGCCGTAATGGCAGTCATGGCTCCATCGGATCGGTCGCGCGTTCGCCGTGCGATCCACGTGCTGTTTCCGGAGGCGCTCCGGCGGCAACGCCGCCGGCGGTTGCGTTACGGCGGGCTTGCCTTGCTGTTCGTCGCGGCGGTCCTGGCGTTCGTGGCGCTGGGTCGCGGCGGTGGGGATCGGGACACTGTCTCGGGTGCGGTGCGAGGAGCAGCAGTTGGCGCGACGCCCTCCCGAGCGTCCGCTGACCGTTGGGATGTGCGACCACTTCGGCGGCGCAGACAATCATCGCCACGCCGTTTCGACGTGCGGTTGTGGATCCCGTCTGAGACGAACCAAGAGGCGGGTTCGGCGACAGGTTTTCGCGCGTTGCGCTCGCCCGACCGGCCCTGGGTCGCACAATCGCGTTCGTGGCAACGCGCTTGTTCCCGTTCAGCGCTCGGTTGAGCCGAAGCGATTGTCAGCAGGGACGCTTCCCGCGAGTTGGTCCGTAGCCGTGTTGTCGCAACCAAGCCTCGAGCGCGATCCGGCGATGGCTGGGTGTGAGCTGCTCGCGTTTGAGTCTGAGAATTTCCCTTTGTATGCGAATCGAGATGGCGTTGGTGGCTGGGCCCGCGCCACATGCCGCGCTGATCCGGCCGTTGTTGTCGGCGACCTCGTAGGTCTTGTCGGCGGTGGCGTTTGATGATGAGGTCGTGATGATGAGCTTTGTTGAATAGCCTTCCTTTGCCGGCCACCACACGAGATACCAGCCATGAGCGACGGTCGCTTGCACCTTCGTGCCTGTGTTCAGCAGCATCGTTATGGATCGCACGTCGGCTCCGGCTCGTCCGACCTCGGTGAAGATGAAAGGACTGAGGACGCCTGGATGCTGGTTGATGGTCCCGTATTCGTGCAGGACGAACCGTGTGCGTGCGGATGCGACGGGAGTAAGGAGGGAGCCTCCGGAGCCGTTCTCGACGCCGTTTAGGCAGATCGTGACCAGCCTTTCGCCCGAGTTCGGGTCGGTGACGTACAGCGAGAATGTGTGGGGGCCGCGGACGTCCGCTAGGACGATTGAGCCACCCGGACCGCTACAGGCGGGCGCCCAGTGCTCACGGATCGAATGAGCAACGGCCCCGAGTTGCGCAGAGGTGAGGGCTTTGGGGACCGGCGACCAGCCAGCAAACGCTGCTGGGGGACTGCCGCCAACCGTCAACAGGACCGCGGCCACCGCGGTGAGCGCGACCGTTCCGGAAACACTCAGGGCGCCGAGCACACGAGCAGAAGGGCGACGGCCGTAGCGAGGTTTGTAATCGACGCGCTTCAGTCGGTCCGCGGCTGCGGCGTACCGGAAGATGTCGGCGCGATCGGCAAGCGCATCACGCAAATGCTGTTGAACTCGCTCGCTCATAGCTCCGCACTCCTCGGTTTCAAAGACACGGTGTCGGAGACCGACCCTGCATCTCCCGGTTCAAGTATTTGGCGCAGCTGCTCAAGACCGCGGGACGCGTTGCTCTTGACTGTGCCAAGTGAGCAACCGACAGCTTCGGCCGTCTCAGACTCCGAGAGGTCACAGAAGTACCGCAGCACGATCACGGCTCTTTGCCGCGGGTTCAGCCGCCCAAGCGCCGAAATCAACTCCGCACGAATCTCCAGTGCCGCGAGCTCTGGGGCACCGGCGGCCATCCCAAGTGCCGCAGCCGCAGCGCTGTCTGTCATCGCCAGCTCCGAGCCGCGCCGACGTCGCTTCGGCGCGTCCGCAACCGCGAGCCGCACAAGAATCCGGCGCGCGTAGGCAAACGGATGCTCCATTGCCGCAACCCGTCGCCAGTTGCGAGCCACCCGGAAAAGCGTTTCCTGAACCAGATCCTCAGCCTCGCTCTCATCCCACGCGATCAGAAATGCAGTACGCAGCAGGCCATGGAGATGCTCCTCCACGAACGCGTCGAATCTGGGCACCGATACCACCATCGCTACCTATAAAGCGAATCACTGAGCAAAAGGTTCCAGCCAGCCCGACGGTCGGCCGAGCCGACGCGGCCAGTCCGGCGACCCGCGCCGATCCCGCTCTCCTGTCTCAAGCGGGATCTTGTCGACGGCACTGAACGGCCAACTCTGCGCGGAGTACGTGGGGACCCGAGACGAGTGCTTTTCGTATCTGGCTCTCGTCAGTGGTCGCGAGTGCTCGCCCACGAATGCATTCGCCCGCGCCGGAGAGCTCAGCGCCATCCCCATCGCGTGAAAGCACTAGTCGCAGTAGGGGTTGGGAACTGAGACGGTCAGCCGCCGGCGCCGAGCGCCCTCCCCCGGACGCTCCCGGAGTGTCCGTTGTCGCTCCCGCCCCGTGGCTGCAACGCTGCTCGCTCGCTTGCGACAGGCTCGATTGTCGAGCGCAATAAACGTGATCGCAGCGCCCGCGCTCAACCCTGCTCTGCTAGGTGACGGTGCAGACGACTAATGGCCTTGCGAGCTTGAACGTCGAGTTCGAGTTGTTCGCCATGAAAGCGCTGCAGGTCCAGCCGTGATGCGCCTGGCAGTACACAGCTGTGACGCGTTCATGGCAGCCGCGCTCAGCGAGTCGCTTGGCGGCGGACCGCGCAGCTTGGAGCGCTCGCCCGTGCGACGGGCTGTTCGACGTCAAGGTTGCGATGGGATTCCGGACCGTTGGTGTCAGCGGGTGGCCGACCGTGTCCGACGTGGTCGCGGTTACACCCGACGCCGCGTGCGGGCTAGCTGGGGTGCCGCCGCCGCAGCCTGCGATGGCTGCACCCAGCAACCCCAACAGACCCCACTGTCTCATGGGCGCAGGATCGCAGACACAGGGCGGGTTTGATCTGCATGAGGGAGTTTGGGACATTGCCGCACCCGCCTGGCGCTCGCGTCGCGCCCGGGTTGGCGCAATCGGCTGCGAGCGGACCCCGCCGTCCCATAAGCGTTCGTCGGCGAGACGGCGCGGAGGTCATGTCGACGGCGATCACGACGGCCGGAGTGTCTCCTGCTTCCAGCTCGCCGCCTGACCGCTTCACCAGGTGAAGCATCATCCATCGCGGATGCTTCAGCTGCGCAAGGCTCAGCCCGCTGACCAACCGCTCCTACGAGCGTTGCTCTTCGAGGCCGCTTTCTGGCGACCAAACGCAGTGCGCCCTGAGCTCGACGAAGCACTGGCGAACCCCGATCTCGGAAGATACGTCGAGGACTTCGGCAGACCAGGCGACTTCGGCATCATCGCCGAGGACAGCGCCCAACCGCGAGGGGCGGCCTGGTGGCGTCACTTCGCACCCAACTCACCCGGCTACGGCTTCGTCGACGAAACCACCCCCGAGATCTCCATCGCCGTCCAGCCCGACCACCGCCACCGCGGCATCGGCACCGCCATGCTCGACGCGCTGAACAACGAAGCGCGCGGCCAAGGAATCGATCGACTCAGCTTGAGCGTCGAACGCGACAACCCCGCCGTCGCGCTCTACACCCGCCTCGGCTACCAAACCATCCGAAGCGACCAAACCACGCTCACGATGGTGATCGAACTCAACCGGCCAGCACGGCGATCGAATTTTTGACCCAGGAGGGCGGTTGAATAGACCGGAGGCGCCTGGGCCGCGCGGACCGAGCCGCCCACTCCCCGTGTGAGAGCGCTGTGCGCTGAGCGTTGGCTTGTGCAACGACTGGACAGCCCGCCAGCCACGTCGGCCGGCGACCTCGCGGGCGGGGTCTGAAGCGTCCGGTTGTCGATCGGGTAACGGAAGCGCCTCCGCAATCGGGCGGCAACAGCTGACGGTAGCCTCGGCCAGGATGATCCGGATGACAATTTCCGAGGCAATTGCCCGGCTGGCGCAGGCACTTCCGGTTGATGCCCCTGACCTGTGGGAGAGTCTTCAGCAAGCAGCGTCGAACGAGGAACTCCGGTCTCTCCAAGAAGCTGTCGCACCCGCTGACGTGCCGTCCGACTTGATCGAACTGCTGTCCTGGCGCAACGGCGGCTCGCGGAGCGGGCCTTGGTGGCCAATCTTGGAATCCGGCCATCTGTTGGGCGCGACGGAGGCTGTCGAGCATTACCGCTGGCTTTGTGAGAACACGGAGGAATGGCAGTGGCGCCGCTCGTGGCTTCCGGTCGCTCATGAGGGCTGGAATCAGTGCGGGATCGAGTTGAGCGGCGAATACCGGGGCCTGATCATCGACGGGAGCTTTCCTGATCCGCCGCGGCCAGTCGCACCATCCTTGGTCGCGCTGCTGCACGCCTCCTGCGCCGTGATGGAAGCAGGCCTTCGGCACGAGCAGCGCACTCAGACGACGGACGGGACTCACGCCCGCGTGAAGCAAAGAGCGCTGATCGCACCGATCTACGAGTTCTACGGTCCGATGCCGGACCAGCTCCCCGCCGCATAGCCGCCGCTAGTTCGATCCGAGATCCAGCACTCTCGTCTCATTCCGGTCGACGTCCGCTGACGGTTGGTCGGTGAGATGCTCCAGGAGCGTTGCGTGGGGCGTCGAGGCAGCGTCGCACGCGGGGTTCCTGAGCGTGCGGTCGTCGATCCCTACCGGACGCTCTTCCACGAGTTGCCCAATCGTGAAGTCTCCGGCTGCCTGTTGGAGTGGGTTTCGCGCGCCGGGAGTGTTATGACCCGGGCGGTGATCCTGGCTGGATGGGCCGGGTGATGCGGTTCAGGTCGGCGGCGTTGCCGATTTTGCTGATGATCTGCCCACGGGCGTCATAAAGCGTGACGACGGTCGGCTTGTCGCAGGCCGCACGTCCTTTGACGGTCGCGATCGCGACGTTCTGGCGCACCTGAACGTTGACGGTCAGAGGCGTCTTGTAGACGTAGCCGTATTGGTCTTGGCGAGGGAATTGCCAGCGGATCCGAGCGACACGGTCAGGAACGATGTTGTGAAGGGCGGCGCCCGCGCAGCCGTTCGGTCCGTGCCGCGCCAAGAAGTACAGGCTGCCGGGTGTAGCTCCACCCCCGCCTGCGGTGACCTGCGGATCGTTCGTGGATTTGCCGTCCGGCTGAACGATCGTCAGACCGATGGTCGCGATCCCGGGAAGCGGTCGACGCGGGGCGCCATCGGGACCCCCGAGATTGCGGTACACCACGAGGAACACCTCTCGTCCATCGGGCAGCGTTTGCGTGTATCGCTCAAGGCTCGGGATCGCGCCGTACAACGCAGCGAGGCGCGTGCCCGGCGAGCGCCCATCGATCCGGAGGGCTCGGTGGATCAGCGCGGGGAGCGATCTGTCCTTCGCTGTCTGAGGCCGGCGAAGCACTGCAAGCACGGTCTCCAGCCTCCGAACGGGCGCCGGAATCTGCTCCGAGGTCCCGAGTCGGGGGCGCGCGGTCGAGCTGTGCGCGCGGAGCGCGATCAGCAGCACGCCCGCGATCGCGAGCGCGAGCAACGAACAAGCGGTCGCTGCCACCGTCCCGATCCTCGGGCGACGACGGGCCCATGCCCAAGCCGCCTTGTCTCGCGGAGCTGGGTCGTGCTCGCGTTCGGATTCGGTCTTGCGTGACTCGCGTGCTCGAATCGCGGCGCGGAGCTCGCGCTCGAGTTCCGGCAGGAACAAGCTCATCGACCCTCCTTCAACAATGAACGAAGCGACGCCAACCCGCGACTGACCCGCTTTCTCGCGACGCTCGGCGAGCAGCGAAGATCACGCGCGATCTGGTCGTAGTCCAGCTCGTCCACGACCCGCGCTCGTACCGCGGCTTGCTGCGCGTCAGGCAGCCCCTCCAGAAGCTCAAGCGCCCGGCCGTCGGTCACGCTGGTCTCGATCCTCTCGATCGTGTCGTCCTCCAAGGCCAGGACCGGCAGGCTAAGCTTTCGGCGCGCACGATCCTCGACCCGTCCCCGGGTCCGGGCGCGCGCGAGCACGTTACGCGCGATCCCGAACAACCAGCCAGAAGCGTTGCCCGTGTCGGGGTCAAAACGGTCGACAGACACGACGAGCTCGGCGAAGACCTCCGCCGCGAGGTCCGCCGCAACCTCACCCCGGCCAACCGCACGCATCAAGAACCCAAGCACCGGACCCTCGTAACGACGATAAAAGACCGCGAACGCCTCATCATCCTCACGAGCTCTCACCAGCAACTCATCGTCAGAACAGGAATCCACGTCCATACCAACAAGTACCTTCAATCTCCGGGCCGATCTTGTGACCTCAACGCGGACAACACTCGCAGCTCGCCGGGCCTTCCCTCCGATCGACGTGCGGAAGTAGGTCGACTCGCGGGCCGGCACGCGGATACTTCGAATGCGAGACGATCAGACCGCCGGCGCCTGACCCGATCAGCGAACGCTTGGAGCGGTGCGTTGTCGATCGTCGCTGAGACGGGGTGGCCGGGCCCGCCGCTCACGGGGCCTGCTTCCGGTGGCGGTAGCTTGAACCGGATGGCTGCGTGGTTTGAGCTTCAGCGGGACGGCACCCGACTGGCCTGTTGCGACTATGGCGATCAAGGCCCGGCTGTGGTATGTCTGCACGGGCTTGCCGGGTACGCGGGGGAATGGGAGGCGACCGCCGCTGGCCTGGCCGCAGACCATCGCCTTCTCGCGCTTGACCAACGCGGCCACGGGCGAAGCGACCGCCATCCAGATGAGACCTCACGCGAGGCGTTCGTCGCAGATGTCGCCCACCTGATCGACGAGCTGGACCTCGCACCCGCCGTCCTGATCGGGCAATCGATGGGTGGAAACACTGCATTTCTGACCGCGGCCAGACACCCGGAGCTGGTCGCCGCGCTCGTCGTGGTCGAAGCCTCCCCGGATGAGCCAGCTCCGGACCTGAGCCAGAGAATCGAGCGGTGGCTGGATCGGTGGCCAACTCCGTTTGCCTCACCCGAACAAGCGCACGCCTTCTTCGCTTCTGAGGGGCTCGATTCTGATGCGTGGACCGCCGGCTTGGAGCGTCGTACCGACGGGCTATGGCCACCGTTCGACCCGGCGGTGATCGTCGAGTGCATCGCCGATCTTGCCTCGCGGGACTACTGGGCCGAATGGAACATGGTTCGCTGCCCGACGCTGATCGTCCGTGGCGAACGTGGCAACTTCACAGTTGAGCATTTCGAGCGCCTCGCCCGGGCGCTCACCGCGGGCGAGACGGCCACGATCCCGCACGCCGGCCACGACCTACATCTCGAGAACCCCGGCACCTGGCTACTCACCCTGCGACAGTTCCTCGAGCGCCAGCGATCGATCTGATCAGCGTCCGGGCGATCCACGTCAGCGTCCGCACGAGGTTTCGATTCGAACGCGCGAACTTTTGTGGCGGCCGGGACGATGTAGGGGTATGGGGTCGCGAGAGTCCGATGCTGCGGTTGTGGCCGATTCGGTTGCCTGTCCGGCGCGCTTCTCGCTTTTGTACGAGCGGCATCTGCGGGCGGTTGCCGGCTATTTGGCGCGGCGTGTGGGGAGCGAGCTGGCGGAGGATTTGACCGCGGAGGTGTTCGTCCGCGCGTTTCGTGGCCGCGCGACGTTCCGCGCAGCTCATGAGACCGTGTTGCCGTGGTTGCTTGGGATCGCCAGCCATCTGGTGGCGGACCACCGGCGCGCCGAGCGTCGTCGACTGGCGGCCTTGCAGCGGCTTGCGAGCGAGTTAGAACGCATCGGTCAGGACGAGGCGGGCATGCTTGGTGCTGATCTGGTCGGGCAGTTGCGGCGCTTGCCGGCGGTCGACCGGGACGCGTTGCTGCTGGTCGTGTGGGGCGAGTTGTCTTACGAGGAGGCGGCCACGGCACTTGCGGTGCCGGTCGGCACTGTCCGCTCGCGGATCGCCCGGGCTCGCCGGCGGCTCACGACTGCGATTGACCAGAAGCCAAACGATGTGTCGGCCGGCGTCCCGCCGGCCGCGGCGAACGGAGAGACGCGTGCCTGAGTCGAACCGTCCATTCGATGTGCTGTATGCCGTGCGGGATGTCGGTCTTGAGCCGCTGCGGGTTGATGTACTGCGTGCGCAGGTGCAGACGGCCGTTCGGCGGGAGATCGAACTCGAGGCAAACCGCCCCGCGATCGCCGGCGAGCGCGCGAGCCGGCCCGGCCGTCGCCCCACGATCGGGGAGTTCGCCACGGCTCTGAGCGTCCTGATCGCGATCGCGATCGCGGCGGCCGCGATCACGTTGCTCTCGCACGGTCGCGGTCCGACGCGGTCCGGCGGGCCCGGGGCCGGGCAGCTGATAGCGAAGTTGGCGGTGCTTAGACGTCCGCAGACAGAGGCGGACATGCTGCCCGGTCGACTGCATATCAGGAGTCCGTTGAGTCCACCCGGGACGATCATCCCGCGGCTCACACGACTCGTCCGCACGCTGCCAGACGTACGCCTCTACCTCGTCGTCACCACATGGAGCCCTGACTCAACCTGGAGCCCACGGCTCGGCGATCAGGTCTCGATCGTCACGGTAAGAGGGCGCCACGCGGCCGGAACCGTGCCGATCCCCGCGGCCGACCTCACCAACGCCAACGAGGTCTCCCTGATCAGCCCAACCGATCAACAGTCTCCGAACACGCCTGGCCTCTACCACGTCGGCATCGTTCCCGACGGCGTCGCACGCGTTCGCTGGACATTCGCCAACGACCAATTCCAGCCGGGCGCGGTCGTCACCGAACAGGCAGCGAACAACACCGCGGTCTCCCGAGGACCGCTCGACGCGTTCCCGGTGCCGCTGCGCGCCGCCTGGTCCGCGGCAGACGGCCGACGCATCCCAACCTCCAACCGCGCGCTGCTAGCCGCCCAAGGCGCACGCGACGCCGCTCAAAAAGCACAGCTGATCCGCATCGTCCTCCAGCACCCCTACCACGCCGACCCGTCACTGCTCGCCGCGTTCGCCGTATTCGCGATCACCAGCAGCACCGGTGTCAAAACCGCGGCCGGCGACATCATCTCGCGCCCGCCGCTCTCAGCTCTGCCGCTCGGCGTCCTGCAGGGCTACGCCCGTCCCACGGGGCCGCCGCAGCTGCAGCTTGACTTCAACGAGGTCCGGCAGGTCATCACCCCTTCCGGCGTATACGTGTACGTCATCCCCGGCACACGCGGCCTCTGCCTCGTCAGCGGCGATTCTTCATCACCATTCCCTGACGGGATTCTCGCCGGCGGCGGCGGAGGAACCTGCAACACGCTTCCGAGAATCGAAACCCAAGGATTGACGATGACCGACGGTTCTCTCGGGATCGAGAGGACCTACGAGATCGTCCCCAAAACAATCCGCAGCATCACGATCCGTAACACCCTCGGGACGCGCATCACGATCCCGGTGCCTGACGGGATCTACGTCAGCCCCGCCCGGCGAACGGTCAATAGCCGGCCCTGTCAAGCCGCGGGCCACGCCGCCGCGGGCATTCCGTTCAGATGCCTTCCGAGAGCGCGATGATTGCCGTGTGAACCGGCTCGGGTGGCGCAACGCCAGTATCTGAGCCGGACAAGCACGGCCGCCCGGACAGGCTCGAAGAGGCAAGGTGCGAGCCGCAAATGGAATCGGCGTTCGCTCAACCTTGGTCTGCGAGACGACGACAACAACCGCGACGGCTGCGCGCGGCGCGGCGCCGGCGCGTGCGAATGGCGATCGCCTTGCGACAATGGGCACGGCAAGGTTCCTAGGCCGCCCCCGAGAGCCGCGCCAAGTCCGGGGAAGGCGCAGGGCGACTGTCCCGCGGCGCCGGGAGCCGAGCGCGGCAAGTCCACCGAGATGTGCTCCTGGTGCTCGCCGACCCGGTTGACGGGCTGTCGTTGTCACAAGATCGGCGGTCGCGTCAACCTGTCTGTAGATGGCGGACCGCGCTTCGGATCCGGATGTGGAGCTGGTTAGAGAGATCGCTCGTGGCGATGACTCGGCGTTCGCGGTGTTCTATCGCCGTTATCTGCCGCTGGTGTTGCGTTGGTGCTGGCGTGAGACCCGCAATCGTGAGCTTGCGGCCGATTTGTCGGCCGAGGTGTTCGCCACCGCGCTGACGGCGGCGCGCCGGTATCGCCCCGAGCGAGGCACGGTCGCCGCGTGGCTGCTGGGGATCGCTCGCAACAAGCTGCGCGAGAGTCGTAGACGCGGGCGGGTAGACGACGCCGTTCGCCGACGGCTGGGCGTCGAACCGGCCGCGATCACGGATGTTGATCTGGAACGGGTCGAGGAGCTCGCGAGCCTCGACGAGCAGATTCTCGAGTGTCTGGCCGGCCTACCTGAGGATCAACGCCAGGCGCTGGTGCGCAGGGTGGTGGAGGAGCGCTCCTACGAGGAGATCGCCGCCGAGCTGCGCTGCTCGGAGCTGACGGTCCGCCAGCGCGTCAGCCGCGGCCTGCGGACATTGAGATCCGAGAGGGAGCAACCGTCATGAGCGACTACTTCGATCACGTCGAGCGTGAGCTGCGCACTGCTGTGCGCGGCCACGCGCACCTGCCGTGGTATGTGCGCCTGCGGTTGCGACACTCACGCGCGGTGGTCGTCGTGCTCGCGGCGTTGGTCGTGGCCGGTCCGGCGCTCGCGGCCGCCGGACTGTTCGGAAGCGGGTCATCGGTCGGTCCGCAGGTGCCGCCGACCCGAAACGCCGGCGACGGTGTCGCTATCCCGAGCACGGTCAGGCTGTTGCCGTTGCGCGTCTCCGACGTTGGCGGTGGGTCGCCGTGGGGCATGCGAGTGCTCCGCACCACTCGCGGGCTCGCGTGTGTTGATGTCGGCCGGGTCGCGTTCGGAACGGTCGGCGCGCTCGGGCGCGACGGCTCGTTCGCGAACGACGGTCTGTTCCACCCGTTCTCGAATAACTACGAGCAGGGGTCGCCGTGCGTGACGCCCGACGCGCACGGCCACGCGTTCATGAGCGTCTCCGAATACGGAGTCCCGGCGAACGCGCTGTTCGGCGGGGCTACCGCAACGACAATGGGCGGCTGTACCGCGCCGCCGTCACATGACGGGCTGCTAGCTCGCGCGAGGATCGAGCGCCGGCGACAGAACCGGCGACTACCTGCGCGATATCGCCAGCCGCCGGAATGCCCCATAGTGGAGCTGCGCGACGTGTTCTACGGGCTACTCGGACCCGACGCGATCGCCGTCACACACCAGACCCCGACTGGCGGGCTCGTAACCACGCCGACGACCGGACCGGACGGCGCGTACCTGGTCGTGCTCCCGTACGACCCGGATATCAACGGTGTCGGGTTCGGCGGGGGCGGCACGCTCCTCTACGGTGCCGGCGTCGGTGCCGGAGCGGTCCGCGCTGTCCGCTACCGCGACGGTCACATCTGCCGCCTACCGGCGCCAACGGACCCCCGGGCGCGCCTGTCGAACTGCCCGGCGGTCGGCTATGTCTCGCCCGCCGGGCCGCTGCCGACCGCAGCTCAGGTCGCGGCTCCTGTCAGGGCCCGTTTCGAGCTCGCGAAGTTCTACTGCGGTAACGCGCAGCAGGAGGTAGTCGTGCCATGTCCCGGACGTGTTCCGCCGGGGTTCTCGCGGCTCGACAGACGAACTTTCGCCCGCCAGGCGCTGCTGGTCGTCAGCTTCACATCGCGCGTCGCGATCACAAGCGGCCACAGCTACTACTACCTCAACCTCTTGCCGCCATTCCGCCACGGCCGCTACCCCCGCTGCGCCGGAGGCGGAATAGGGGACCCGACGAGCTCCGACTACACGGCAGGTCAGCGGGTGACCCAGACGTTCTTCTACGCGCTCCACTGCCATGGAGTGATCCGCGGCAACGTCACCCTCGTGATGACGACCGGCCCGACCGCCCCGTCGCCGTCCGGGGCGACCCCGGGCGAAAGCGTCGGGCGAGAGGTCGGGCGCTTCGCCATCATGGTGCCGTAACCCCCCGGAGTACAACCGGGCTCGCGGATGGGAGACAGACGGCCGTTGACGATGCGAGAGCGCTGAGCGGGACAGTCTCGGATGCGGATGTGCCGGGCACAGTTGGCACGGTCGGCGTTCGCAGAGCGTTGGTGCGCGGACAGCCCGACACCGGCTCCAGTAGGCGTCTGCTCAACGTCGTGCACGGACGGACCGGCGAGCACGGTCCTGTCGATCGGGAGTCTCGACGTGATCGTGCCGCTGGCTGGCCACGCATCGGGCTAGCCTCCCGAGCGATGACAGAACCTGACCGCTGTCTTGCCTGCGACCTCGCCTCGGGTCGCTTGCCGCTGCCCGGTGGCGTGATCCACGAGTCCGAGTGCTGGCTCGTGGAGCACTGCGTCGGCCCGCTCGGAGTAGGAACGCTGCTGGTTAAGCCCAAACGGCACGTGACCAGAGTCGCCGAGTTGACCTCTGAAGAGGCCGGCGAGCAAGGTGCGCTTCTGCATCGGAGCGCCGTCGTGGTCGATCGTCTGCTTAGGCCCGAGCAGACCTATGTCTGCCTGTGGTCCCACGCCGGCGGCAAGCCAGTCCACATTCACTACGTTGTTCAGCCGATCTCGCGCGCGCTCATGGACGACCTCGGTGTCCATGGCCCGAGGCTTCAGGTCGAGATGTTCACCGCTGGCACGCCGCCGCCAGAACCAGAGGTCGCCGCGTTCGCCGAGAAAGCGCGACGCGCGTTCCTCGACGTTCGCTGAGCGTTCCTTCGCGAACCACGCTGCCCACCGATGCGACACTCTCGAATTGGACCGCCATCAACTTGTGAGTCCCGTAGACGCTGGAGTGCTCACATATCTCTACAGCAAGGCCAGCCTGCCGGCTGGTTGGTCGTATCCGCTGAAGAGGACCGTCCTCGATGCAGCGCTGAAGGCCGCTGGCGTCACCGGCGTATTCTCGGTGCGGTACAGCTACGGCGACGGTGGCCAGCAGCATCGGCCGCTCCGCGTTCAGTTCGACGGTGAAGATGTTGCGGAGGGCAAGGTCAGCATCACGATCTATGCCGTGCCGTCGGATGAACGCCGATCCACCATGACTCAGCTGGAGGCCATGCTCGCGACCGTCTGCGACTGGATCCGAAACGCGGAGGTGGCCACGCCAACGTGGCGGATGGCGCGCCACTCGTTGGAGGTGGAGCTGCGCAACGGTCAAGCGCGGGTACTCGAATCTCGATAGACGTTCCGCGCTGAGACGTCGCCAGCTGTCAGCTGCTGCGTGTAGCCCGTGCAGCCGGTGACCGGGAATCGCCTGGCTCCATTTGTCGCAGTGGGGAGTCGGCGGGGCGGACGGCCGAGTTGCGGCCTCGCGGCGACTGGCTGTCGCCGACCCGAGACATGGCCGCGGGACTCACCAGCTCGTGAGGATGCTCTGCGTCGCGCATGGTCCGCCGGCCTCCGTGGGGAGCGGTGTCCTCGCCGGGCTCCAGGTCGGCTTGTAGTGGTCGACGACCGTCGGGCCGCCAGTTTCGGACGGTGGGCTGCGGAACCCGAGCGCGAACGTTGCTGTGAACTGGCTCAGCGGCGCCGGTGAGATCCACCGCGATAAATGGTTCGGTCGGCCGGCGATCGGCGCACGGCAGACGACGGATTGGGCTGGCGAGGTCCCGAACCCGTTCCCGACGATGTTCAACTCCAACCAGTACGCGTAGCGGGTGTCGAGGTGCACCGACTCGTACGTTGAGCAGGGCGACACCACACGGCAGAAGGAGCCGAAGTCTGCCGGGTGATAGGCGAGCTTTCGTGATGCGGCCGGTCGTCTGAGGTCGATCAGTTCGAGCGTTCCTGGCCCGGGGATGCCGCCCGTCGTTTGCTCCAGATCGGTCAGCAGCGTGTGCCCGCGGATCGCGATCGTCGTTGCGACTTCCGAACTCAGCCGCTTCCACCTGCCGTCACGCAGGAGCTCGAAGGTGCCTGGGTCGCGGGAGCTGTAGCGCGGCTCGCCGACGTTGCTGGTGCTGATCACGATCTCGTTGCCCCATTGGTCCGCGGTTAGCGTTCCTCGCGGAAGGGGAGCGCTGAGCGGATGTTCGGTCTTTGATGTGCCGAGCGGCACATCGATCAGGTCACAGCGGATGTTCGTCAGCTCCGCGCACACAACCATGACCATGACGTCGTGCCCACGAGCGTCGCGACCTACCTGAGAGGAACTGACAACGGTGCTGGCCTGCGTGTGGCTGGCGGTGCCCGTGTTGGCCGCCGCCCCGGCGACCCATCCCAGGGAAAGCGCGGACACGGCCGTCGCGGTGAACAGAACCCGGCGGACTGTGGTGAGGGCGCCCACGCGGTCATCCTCTCACCAATGGGACGGGCCATCACCGATGGGGCGCCGACGGCGTGACGTTGCTGCTTGATCAATCGCAGAGCTTTCGTCGGATTGGGGACGATGTTCGTAGAGCTTTGGGCGCCGAGACGGTAGGAAGCGTCCGGAGCGGATCCGTTCTGCGACGTGGCGCCGATCGCGGGCCCGCTGCTCAAGGTAGCGACCAGCCGAAGTTTGCCGCGGCCGGGCGCTTGAGCTGCTTCGTTCAAACGTCGATACTCGGACCATGTCTCGGCGCCCGCAGAAGTTCGCTGCCGCGTTCGCGGTGGTACGTATCGACGGGCCTCTCGGGAGCTCGATGACCGACGTCGAGATCGCCGAGCGCATCACGATCAAGAAGGTGGTCGCAACCGAAAACGAGGCCGAGGCAGAAGTTACGCGGCTGAATCAACTTGAGCGCGACCGTCCGGAGAATCGACGGGCTCCCGGTAGGTTCTACTTCTCGCAGTACACACGCCTGTTTGTCGAGCCAGAGCACGTCGCGATCGAAGTCGAGCGTTGAGACGTCTCGCTGGTCGTTGGTACGCGGACGCTCGCCATCCCCCGCGCAGGGGCGACCAGCGGGCTTCGCAACGCGTGATCCGCACACGGCCTCGCCGCGTATTCAAGGGTGCGATGACAACAAAGTCCGCGGTCACGCCAGCATCAGTGAGTGGGCAGCGCTCGCCGCTGGCGAGCGGCTCGATACGTGAGCATCTGCTCAGAGGTGCAGTCGGCCTGGCCGCGGCGATCCTCGCGGTCGTGCCCGTCGCCATCGTTGGCCCGATCTCGCTCGTGCTCCTGCTCGTGACCGTGTTCGCCTGGCGAGGCTGCCCGACGTGCTGGACGGTCGGCTTGCTCGGCACGGTCGCCGATAACCGCGTGCGGCGCGACTGTTCCCGCTGCTAGCCAGGCACTGGGCCGACTACCAGCAGGCGTTCGCTTGACGTTGCCTGGGTTCGCGCGGTGATCGCAACAGGGCGTTCTTGGTAGCCGGCTAACCGGTCTCTTGGATTGAGGACAGCCCGGACGCGGTCGTCGTCGAGCCGGAGCTCGTAGAGCGACGGCGAGGACGGCGATCGCGTCCGTGTCGCCTCCGAGGATGCCCCTTCTTCACTCGAGGATCGGAGCGTCGATGGTCATGTTCAACACGCGGATGCGCCCGGAGATCATCCAGCCGTTCTGGGCGGCGTTGCAGGCCGGCGGGTTCATTAGCGATGCGGCGGAGAGCGTCGGGACCTATCGGGTCAAGGGCCGGCGTTGGATCCTGGCCGAGAGCGGGATCCGCCCGCGTCGTGGCCGGCATCTCAAAGGCCGGTGTCTGACCTTCACAGAGCGCGAGGAGATCGCTTTGGGTCGCGCTCGCGGGGAATCGGTGCGATGCATCGCGCGAGGTCTGGGGCGCGCGCCGTCGACCGTCTCGCGCGAGCTGTCACGCAACAGCGACCGGTGCGGCGAGTACCGGGCGACCAGCGCGCACGCGCTGGCGTGGCAGCGAGCCAGCCGTCCCAAACCGGCGAAGCTGTGGGTCAACCAGCGGCTGCGAGCGATCGTCGAGCAGCTGCTCGAGCGCCGATACTCTCCCGAGCAGATCGCGGGTCGCCTGCGCGTCAAATTCCCTGCTGACCCGGAGATGTGGGTGTCGACCGAGACGATCTATCAGTCACTGTATGTGACCTCCCGAGGCGCGTTGCGTCGCGAGCTGACCAAGTGCCTGCGGACCGGGCGGAAGCTTCGTCACCCCGGCCGCAAGCCCGGCGCTCACAACGGCCCGCGCGAGATGATCAACATCGCCGAGCGCCCCCAGGAGGCCGACGACCGCGCCGTCCCCGGCCACTGGGAAGGCGACCTGATGATCGGCAAGGCGAACAAGACCGCGATCGGGACACTCGTGGAACGCTCGACCGGCTACGCGCTGCTGGTCCACCTCCCCGACGGGTACAAGCCCGAACAGGTCGCGCCCGCGCTCGCGGCGAAGATCCAAACGCTTCCCGAAACGTTGCGCCGCTCGCTGACCTGGGACCAAGGCCCCGAGATGCGCGACTGGAAACAAGTCCGCATCGACACCGGAATCGAAATCTACTTCTGTGACCCTCACTCACCCTGGCAACGCGGCACCAACGAGAACACCAACGGACTCTTGCGCCAGTACTTCCCCAAAGGCACCGACCTCGCCAACCTCACCGCACACCAGCTCGACCAAGTCGCTGACGAACTCAACGACCGACCCCGCAAACGCCTCGACTTCTACAAGCCCACCGAACGCCTCGCCGAGCTACTGTTGCACTGACCGCAAGGATCCACCGATGGTTCGTGAGACGGTGAGCGAGCTCGCGTCGCAGCCACTGTGAGCGCCTCGAAAGTGTCCGCTGGTGGATGGGATGTGAGACAGCCCGCGACGCCCGTGTCGGCCACCGGAACGCGTGTCCAGTGACGACTCCCTTCCGCGAGAAGCCCAAAGGGCCAGCGCCCGCGACGACCGGGCGACGGCAAAATGAGACAAAGTGACGAAGCGCAAAGCACAGCCCGGCGACGTCTGCGAACTCGCGCTTGGCGATGGCCGGTTTGCCTACGGCCGAGTCCTCAAGGACGCGAGCATCGCCGTGTACCGGTCGACAAGCGACTACCCCGGCCGCGCGCCGATCGGAGAGCGCGAGTTCTTGTTCACGGTCGGCGTCTACGACGACGTCCCGGGAAGCCCATCGGCGCCGGTCGTGGGCCACGACGCATTCTCGTCCGAGGATGAAGCCTGGCCTCCGCCCAACAAGGTGGTCGATCCCATCACCGGACAAGTTCGGATCTACCACCGTGGCGAGATCCACGAGGCCAACAATCCCGTCGCGGCGTCGGCGCTAGAGAAGGCGGCGGTCTGGGATCTGCACCACCTCCTCGATCGCATCCGGGAGGCGGTATCCCTTTGATCGATTTTCAACACTCTCGGCGGGTTCCGGGTGACGTGCGCTCAACGTTGGCTGGAGCGCGTTTCTGGCGGTAGGGTGCTTGAGTGAGACTCGGTGCTCGCAGGCGGGGTGGTGATCGCAGATGGATGTGGGCGGCGTGCTGCGGGGCGGTTCTGTTCGCGTCGGCGAACGTTGAGCGGGCGATCGCCTCCGGGTGCCCAGCCGATCCCGCACCGTCGCTTCTCGGAGGTCAGGCGGCGACAGCGACGATAGAGGCTGACGGGATGTCGCCGACCTCGTTGAGTGTGGTCGCGATTGTCGACCCGGGCAACCTGTCGACGGACTATTACTTCGAGTGGGGCCTCACGTCTGACTACGGCGAGCGCAGCGCCTCCGGTCCCGTCGGAGCGTGTTCGAGCACGAACATCTCGCAGACGATCAGCGGACTTTTGCCCAACACGTCTTACTACGTGGCTGTAGTCGCGACCAACGTTGTTGGTAGTGGCGACGCCACGCTCAAAGCCTCGACCGATCCGCCATCCCCAGCGCCGGTCACGGTCACGCTACGCATTCCGAAGAAGGTCTACCGGCTGCCATCGCTGCTCGGAGCACCGTCAGATGTCGCCATCCGGATCGGCGGCAGCGTTTCCGGCGGGTTCAGCACCTCACTCCCAGTGACGCTTCTGGGCAAGTCTGGGTTCTCCCAGCGTTACGTGGACGCGAGCTTCGCGTATCCATCGCCGCGCGGATTCTTCGACTTCTCCGACGCAACAGTGAACGCCAACACGGTGTTCCGTGCGACGTATCCGCGGGGGCCGAGCGTGAGCCGGCCTGTGTCCGTGATGGTCGAACCCGGCATCCGCGTCGGCGCGGCGCGTGAGGATCCATCGACGGTCGGGTCAAGCATCGATGTGGTCGACGTTGAGTACGCCGCGAACATCGGGGTATCCGATGTCGGCGGCGCAGCGGTCAAGTTCCGCGGTCCGATCGTGTACTTCTATCGCCGCGCGACTAACTCACCGCGCTTCGTGCGTTTCGCATCGAGTCGGCTACGAGGCGGCTTCGACCCGCCGAGCGTGACCGCGTTCGCGCACGTCTACGATCGGGGCGCCAGCGAGATGTTCGCCTGCGTCCAGCGGCGTATCGTCAGCAACCTAGACAGGGCGTTCTACAACTCACAATGCGGTCGCTCGAGCCTGAGCTCTGCCGCCGCCGCGTCGATGCGCGAGAGCGGGCACCGCCCATATCCTGCGGCCTGAGCGCCGCACGGGACACGAGTTACAGCCTTCCCGTCGAATCATCCAGCCACTCCTGCTTTCGCCTGACCGGAGCGGTTTCGCTCCCTTCCATGTTGCGTGCGAGCCGAGGGCCGATCACGCTGTCGCCAGGCTCGGCACCTGTGCGTTCCGTGCAGGCGCACATCCGTCGCAGATGACGTTGGTTTGTGCAACGACTGGACAGCCCGCCGGCCGCGTCGGGCGGCGACCTCGCGGGCGGGGCCTGAAGCGTCCGGTTGTCCATCCCTCCGGACACGCGCGCCTGTCGGATTTAGCCCAACGGAGCAGGCGCGCTTGATGCGGGCTTTGCTTCTCGTTTCCTGATCCGGAGGTGAGCCGCGCCGCCGTCCGCTCAACGCTAGGGGCCGAGCTCGACAGTTCCGTTCGGACCGGCGAAACGCAGCGAGGTGAAGACTCCCTCCATCTCTGTGCCGTACACGTTGTCCTTAACGGCGACGGTCTTCGTCGTGCCATCCGTCGCAGTCAGAACGACCTCCTCTACGCCGTCCGGAACGACACCATGAACGATGGTGCTGTCGTCCGAGCGGGCCGAGGTCCAGGTGACCATTCCCTGGGCCCGGGCCACCTCGCTGGTGTTACAGCACATGCCACCAACGTCGAGGCAGATGAAGCCGTTACCCGGGATCACCCAGACGTCGCCCGCGTCGGTCCTCGCGCGACGCGCCAGCGCCGCGTTGAGCCCGAGTCGGCCGACCATCCCGTTCGTGTCTTCCTCCCGGCGCTCCTCGGGTATCCGGTCGCAATCCACCTGGGGGCGGCGCAGGATCCCAAACACCGATGACTGATCCGCGTGGATCTCGGTCACCTTCGGCAGGGCCGCATCTGGAAGCCAGTGTTTCCTAGCCCGAGGATCGTTTCCTTCCGCCATCAAGGAGAAGCGTATTCCTCGGCGGGGCCACCGGCTGTCGGTTTGATCCGAAGAGCAGCAGCGCGTCCGGTCAGCCTTCCGATCTGAGAACTCGCGATCCTGGCACCGCTTCTGCTGCTAGCCGCAGGAAACCGGAGCCGAGGGGATGCACTGACGGGGATTTCGCGGAGACTCCGTCACACAGGTCATATCGCCGCGGCGGGTGCGACTCTAGCCGGCGGTGGAGTTGCCGCGTATCGTGTCCGCTTGGGGACTCGGCCAGCCGCGGCGGCGGCATTGCAACAATCACCGCAGCTCACGAGGTGGTGGAGATGATTCAGCGACGCGTCATTCTGGGTTGATTGGGGTCGGCACCCTGTGCGTCAAACACGCCCCATATCGATGCGTCGCGTGGGCTGTTGTCGGTCACGCGTCGAAAGCTCTACGGCCTGTCAGCCCTGCCCATGACCGCTCGGAGCTGGGCACACAGACGACTGTCATGCGTTCTGAGCGTGATTGTGACGGCTTCCGTTAGCGCGGTCGCGGGGTGCGGAGCCGAGACGAAGACGCCAAGCGGCCCCGTTGCTATTCAGAATCCAGGCAACGGAGACACGACCAAGGCCGTAACCAAGGTCGCGACCGCGTACTTGCAGGATCTCATCGACGGCGACGCCGCCGCATGTGCCCTCGAAACGACCGACACCCTCACCCGCCAATCCAAAGCGCTCGCGGCGCAAGCGAGGTTCACCCAAAACACGGCGGCGTCTTGCGCGGACAGTCCACGCCCGTCCGCAATCGGTGAACGCGCTCGTGGCCACGTCAATTCCCCTCGTATGGTGGTACGGCCAGATCCCCCCACCGGCCAGGAGCCCCGTCACTTACAAGATCACGGTTCGCGGCAACCGCGCAACGGTGCGCGTTGTCGCTGGCGCGTTTCTCGCCATGTGGCTCAGGGACCAACCCCACCAGGTGACGCTGATCCGCGAGCGTAGCCACTGGCGAGTCACGCTCGCGGTCCGAACACCCGCATCCATCGTCGCTGAATACGACGCTGCCCCGCGATGCGTAAGCGCCTGGAATCGGGCTGTCCGAACCGGGACCGTGCGACCACCACAACTCGACGGCATGCCTGATTCGAAGGTGTGGGCCTATCTCGTCGACGTAAGTCCGCCCTGCATGATGCTCCTGCAAACTCCGACCGCGCGGTACACGATCCGCGAGAAGGCTGCCAACGCCTGGAGCGACCCTGTGAGAGCACCACTGGCGCGCCAGGCGGGCAGATCTGTATGGCTTGACCACCGCGGACTCGCGACGCCAGCTGCCGACGCATCGCCGGACGGGACCCAACCGGCCCTGAACTAGGCTGCGTCACGCGCGCCGCGACGCGCACGGCTGTTCCGTCACGAAACCAGCTGAAGCGAGCCCGGCTGACGACAAGACTGTCCTTCCGATCGGGGAGGAGAAGTGCGGTGGTCCCGGTTCGGGCAATGTCCGCTTAGCGTTCCGTTTTGGACACCGTCCCGGATCCCCATCGTGCGGGTCGGCGCATTAGGATCGTGCCACACCCACTCGGATCGGAGACGTTCGTGGCGGCAATCGTTATTCAGCAGGTGGCGGCGAGGAGGAGCAATATCGCGCCGTCAATGACGCCATGGACACTCGCGGCAACCCGCCAGCCGGGCTGATCCTCCACACTGGCGGGCCGGTCGATGACGGTGGCCTTCGCGTGGTTGACATCTGGGAGTCGGTCGAGGCGTTCCAGACTTTTGCTTCCGAACGCCTCGGTCCGACGATTGCTCAGATCATGGGAGCCGGTGCACCGACGCCGAGCGTGGAGATCAGCGAGCTCTACGACGTGATCAGCGGCGCCGGCTGAGCGACGGATCGCGGAACGGGCTTCCGCGGCGCCGCGCGGTGTGGTTAGGGCAACAGCTGCAATGCCTCGCAATGGCGTGGCTTCATCGCGGCGAAGTGGCGTCGGTCGAGCGTGATCACGATCTCGGCGCCGATTCGCTCAGCGAGAGCGATCACGCTGGCGTCGGTGCCGCCGAGCGGAAAGTCCGCGTAGGTCTCAACAAGCTCCGCGATCCGGTCGAAGTCTTCGGGAGCCGGACCTTCTACATCGAGCGTCCCAAGGCCACGGAGAAGGGCCGCCTCGGCTCGCGCGCCGAGCCTGCGTCCGACGAAGTAGGTTGCCTCCGCGACGACCAGTGCCGGTAGGACGAGGCGCAGATCGGCTCGTGCCAGCACGGATCGGCAGGCCTCGTGGTCCTGGTCGTCGGTGTCGGCGGTCGCGTACAGCGGGCCGGCGTCAACGACGGCGAGCATCCAGGTCCCACTCGCGCTCGAGCAGTTCCTCCATGTCGCGGCCTGTGGTTCTCTGGCCGCTGCGCCCGAGGGCGGCGAAGGGCAGCTCGCGCTGCTCGCCGGCGCGGCCGATACCGAGGTAATCGCTCAGCGCATCGCGAGCGATCGCCGATGCCGGAAGGGAACGCCGACGAGCTTCTCGTTCAAGGGCGTCGGCAAGTTCATCCGGGAGCGAGATAGTGGTGCGTCGCATACCCGCATACTAGCATCGGAAACTGTCCGATTGAGGTTGGTTCGTGAGATCCGCGCCGAAGACTCTGCGGACCTCGCTCCCGACGCCGACTGCGACGGGACGGTGCCCCGTGCTGCGCCGGGGTGGAAGGTGGAATTTGCTGTGACGCCGGTCGGTGGCGGCTTCCGCCAGCGCCTCGCGGAGTGATGTCGGCGGCGACTCAGGCCGGGGACAGCGGTCCCACGGCGGCAGCTTCTCGGCCCGGTGTGCTGACCGAACGCGAGCCGCGGGTTTGACGCTGGCCGTGAGGGTGGTCACGATGGCTTGTCGTGTGGAGATCAAAGGTGGTTCGGGCGGCGGTGGTGGGGCTCGCCTTGGCCACGGCGATCCTCGTTGGCGCGGTGGCAGGAAGCGGAGCTCACGTCGTTCGGTCCGGCGTTGCTGGCCGTCGTCACGGCCTACTCGCGGGTTTGACGTATGTTGGCGGGACCACCATCTATTCGGTCCGCGCCGATGGCTCTGACAGACGTCGGCTGGCCGGAGGAGCGTCGGCTCTGCACGGGGGCCCAGCTAACGGCGAACCGTCGTTCTCGCGCGATGGATCGATGATCGCGTTCGTCAGGGGCATGCATGGTCAGACGGGCGGGGGAGGTCAGATCTGGGTGATGGCGGCCGACGGCTCGCATCAGAAGCGACTGACCGTCGGCATGTCCCCACAGTTCCAACCGAATGGGAAAGTGATCGTGTTCGTCCGGCAGCTGCACGCCGCGACGAACCGAGACCCTCTGGCGGCGACACAACTGTGGCGTATGAACGCGGACGGCTCCGACCAGCGGCGCCTCACGGCAGGCGCGCAAGACCTCCAACCACGCTGGTCGCCTGACGGCGGCATGATCGCGTTTCAACGCACGACCAACGGCGGCGGAACCCAAGCACTACCGCTGCCGACCGCGTCAATTTGGGTGATCGGCGCCGACGGATCGGCGCCGCGCGAGCTGACCGCGGGTGCGTTCGATCAAAACCCCGTCTGGTCACCGGACGGATCGACGATCGCGTTTCAGCGCTCGACGTTTCGGCCTGGGCAGCGTACCGGCGGTTCGGGCACGGGCATCCTGTCGGCGATCACCACCGCGATCTACAAGATCAGCCTCGACGGATCGTCGCTGCTGAAGCTCGCCGACGAGAGCGACTCGCCGGTGTTCTCGCCCAGCGGCTCGATGATCGCATTCGCGTCATATCGCGATCGCAGTGGCCAGACCTGCAGCGAGGACGCGTGCAGCTACAACCACGAGATCTATGTGATGCGCAGCGACGGGTCCCGACAGACCCGCCTGACACACAGCCCGGGCGAGGACGAAAGCCCCACCTGGACACCGGACGGACGCGCGATCGTGTTCTCCAGCTCACGCGTCAACTACCCGCCGCTCACCTACCAGGGCCTCGACCCGGACCTGTACATCATGCCCAGCGCGGGTGGCTGCCCTCTGCGGCTGACCGACTCCTCGCAATCCGTGTACGCGGCTGCGATCGCGCCAAACGGCGCGACCCCTTCGGCTGTGTTCCGCGCCAGGTGCCGTAACCGCGCCGGCTTTGACAACAACGGGGTACGGCCGGAGATCGACACCGACGAGACCGCGGCCGCGCGCCGATACCCGTACCCGGTGTTCTACCTCGGCGACGTGTTCGACGGGATCATGCTCACCGCCGTCCAGGAGTTCCGCGGTAGCGACCCGGTCGAAGGGGCCTATCCGTCCGCGTTCTTCGACTACTCCCGCTGCGCGTCACGACCCGGATGCGGGGGCGAGGTCCAGCTGGAGCTCGAGCCGATTTGCAAAGACGGCGACCTCCGGCACGTGTTTCCGTACGGCCCGCCGGACGTGATCACCCAGCAGCGCGGCGCGCTCGTGCTGATCTACCACAGCGTCGACGACAACCAGGCGTGGATCTATCTGGGATCCCTCGGCATCCTCATCCGAGGCACCGATTCGCAGATCAGACGAGCCGTGAACCTCCTTCGGCGATTCGGCCAAACGCGCGCCAGCTCAGGCCCGCTCCCGACACCAAAGCTCCCCGCGAGCTCGCTGAAGCTCATCCACCGGATCCAGTCGCGCTACCAACGCACGCACAGTGTCTCCTCCACTGCCAGAAGCCTTCACCTCGACGCATCGCGCATCCGAACGGCCCTCAGGTTGTATGCGATCGTGCGCCAGTTCACGGCTACTGCTCCAAGCCACTGCTAGCGCGGCTCGGCGGGGCGGCGAACTCACGCGAGAGCCTTGGCTGAGTGCGGGGCGCCTTGCTCTTTGAGCCAGTTCAGTAACGCTTTCGCGCCCGGGTTCGGCGAGCGAATCGGCGGGGCGACAGCAGCCGTAACGCACCGCGTCATCGAGCGGCATGCCACCAGCGGTGGATGCTTTGGCCGCCTCGACGTCCGCGCCACAGTCCGTTCCGCGATCCGCGCAAACCGAGAGTGCGGCGCCGGAGCAGGGATGCCCGCACGACAACGAATGCCGGGCGCGCACTGGGGTCGCCACGAAGGGCAGGCGCTGCTGCTCGACGTCTGTAGCGCAGTGCGCGCTTCGTGAGCGCTCGTCCGTTGGGGCGGTATCGTCGGACCGGGTCGCTGGACCAGGATCACACGGCCGGCAGCGCTACATCGAGGCCCAATCTGCGTCGCGACAGCGGGGCAGGCGTGTGCAACGCTTACCCAGTGCGGCATGTCCCGAACAGGGCGCGGCTCGCCGCTGGGATCCTGGCAGCGGCCGGGCTTGGGCTGCTCATCGCAATCGTGGCGACGGCTGACACGCAAGCCGCGGCGCACGAGATCACCGTTCCCAAGATCCCGCAGATCTTCGTGGTGAACAGCAGCGGCGGGATCCCACGACAGCTCACCTCTGGCAAGGCTGCGCACAGCAGCGCGATCTGGCTGCCAGGCGGACGCCGAATCGCAGAGCTCGCCAACCGCGGGTCGCTGACCTGGGTCGAATCGCACACCACCCGGGGGACCGGTGCGCAGCCGCTCAGCGGCACGGTTTCAACGCCGAACACCGCGCCCGCGATGACCTACTCCCCGGCGGCGCACACGACAGCCGTCGCCATCTTCGACGAGAACCAGCTCTCGGACACGCTTGAGCTGCTCGGCCCCCGCGGGACCCGGCCCGCGGTGATCGACCGCTTCCCAGATACCGGAGGCGGCCCGTCCACGCCGGTGTGGTCGGCCACCGGCGCGACGATCGCTTACACGCGACCGAAAGGGCCGCTGCATCGCCCAACAGTCGGCCCGGTGACTGCCGGCCCTGACCAGATCGCACTGTTCGATCTTCATACCCGGACACGACGCATCCTCTCCGCAGGCACCCGAGATGCCAGCGCGCCCCTGTTCTCACCCGACGGCAAATGGATCCTCTTCACCCAAGGGTCCGGCAACTACGGCGCGCTGGAGATCGCGCCGGTTGCCGGTGGGCGTGCACGCCAGATCGCGTCGCGCGTTGAACTCGTCAGCCCCGCGTGGTCACCGGACGGACAGAACGTCTCGTTCACCGGCTACACCAAAGGGGACGGACAGCCGTATCTGTTCGTTCTCAACGTTCGAACCAAGCGGCTGCGCAAACTCGCCGGCAGCATGCAACTCCTCACACCGGCATGGTCGCCGAACGGCAAAGAGATCGCCTTCGCTACGTGGCCCACCGGGCTCACGCCCACACCTCCCCAGGGCTACGGCGCCGTCGAGATCATCAGACCCAACGGCACAAACGCGCGCGTGCTCGTCCGCGTTCCTGGCTCGCAAACCGACGATCTGGCCTGGGCTCCAGACGGCTCGACGATCGCGTTCACGCTGCAGCCCGAGCCCACAGGCGACTGACGCTCCGCAGCGCGTCGCAACGCTCTGCTGTCGCCAACAGCCGCCAGGCGGGTCGGTCCTCGATAATGGCGGATGCCTGCGCGCGCGCCCTTCGTGGTCCTTGCAGCTGCGAGCAGTTTGGCGGCGTTTGCGCCGAAGCGCTGTTCGCTAAGCGTTGGTTCGCGGACGCCCGCGACGCCGGTGGCCGACCCGCCGGTGTCAAGCCTCCGGAGCGTGCGTTTAGCGATCCCTGGGTTCGCGCGGTGATCGCAACAGGGCGTTCTTGGTAGCCGGCTAACCGGTCTCTTGGATTGAGGACAGCCCGGACGCGGTCGTCGTCGAGCCGGAGCTCGTAGAGCGACGGCGAGGACGGCGATCGCGTCCGTGTCGCCTCCGAGGATGCCCCTTCTTCACTCGAGGATCGGAGCGTCGATGGTCATGTTCAACACGCGGATGCGCCCGGAGATCATCCAGCCGTTCTGGGCGGCGTTGCAGGCCGGCGGGTTCATTAGCGATGCGGCGGAGAGCGTCGGGACCTATCGGGTCAAGGGCCGGCGTTGGATCCTGGCCGAGAGCGGGATCCGCCCGCGTCGTGGCCGGCATCTCAAAGGCCGGTGTCTGACCTTCACAGAGCGCGAGGAGATCGCTTTGGGTCGCGCTCGCGGGGAATCGGTGCGATGCATCGCGCGAGGTCTGGGGCGCGCGCCGTCGACCGTCTCGCGCGAGCTGTCACGCAACAGCGACCGGTGCGGCGAGTACCGGGCGACCAGCGCGCACGCGCTGGCGTGGCAGCGAGCCAGCCGTCCCAAACCGGCGAAGCTGTGGGTCAACCAGCGGCTGCGAGCGATCGTCGAGCAGCTGCTCGAGCGCCGATACTCTCCCGAGCAGATCGCGGGTCGCCTGCGCGTCAAATTCCCTGCTGACCCGGAGATGTGGGTGTCGACCGAGACGATCTATCAGTCACTGTATGTGACCTCCCGAGGCGCGTTGCGTCGCGAGCTGACCAAGTGCCTGCGGACCGGGCGGAAGCTTCGTCACCCCGGCCGCAAGCCCGGCGCTCACAACGGCCCGCGCGAGATGATCAACATCGCCGAGCGCCCCCAGGAGGCCGACGACCGCGCCGTCCCCGGCCACTGGGAAGGCGACCTGATGATCGGCAAGGCGAACAAGACCGCGATCGGGACACTCGTGGAACGCTCGACCGGCTACGCGCTGCTGGTCCACCTCCCCGACGGGTACAAGCCCGAACAGGTCGCGCCCGCGCTCGCGGCGAAGATCCAAACGCTTCCCGAAACGTTGCGCCGCTCGCTGACCTGGGACCAAGGCCCCGAGATGCGCGACTGGAAACAAGTCCGCATCGACACCGGAATCGAAATCTACTTCTGTGACCCTCACTCACCCTGGCAACGCGGCACCAACGAGAACACCAACGGACTCTTGCGCCAGTACTTCCCCAAAGGCACCGACCTCGCCAACCTCACCGCACACCAGCTCGACCAAGTCGCTGACGAACTCAACGACCGACCCCGCAAACGCCTCGACTTCTACAAGCCCACCGAACGCCTCGCCGAGCTACTGTTGCACTGACCGCAAGGATCCACCGATCGCCACTGCGACGGACCCTGGCTGCCGGCGGAGCGGGACGCGCATCGTCGGCGACGAGGTTCGCTTTCCAGGCACGAAGGCGGGTCTGCGGCTGGTCGTAGGGCGGGTCGAGCTCCAGCGAGACCAACTCAGAGCCATAAACAGCATCGTTGATATCGCGGCGCAGCCGGGCCGACCCCCGCTGCGCACGGTGATGGCTGGGGAAAGCGGTGTCACAGGTTTGGGGCCTGGTGGAAGTATCTGTCGTGATGCGGGGTGACCCTCGCGATGCGAGCGACTTCGAATTGCTGCGCTTGAGCCGATCGAACGATGAGGCGTTCGCGGTGTTCTACCGGCGCTACGAGCGATTGATCGTCGGCTGGCTGATGCGCCAGACCGGCCAGCCGGAGCTCGCCGCCGACCTTGCGGCCGAGGTGTTCGCGGCTGCGTACATCGGCGCGCCGCGCTTCCGGGAGGGGCCCCAGCCGGCCGGGGCATGGTTGCTAGGGATCGCGCGTAACAAGTTGCTGTGGAGTTTGCGACGCGACCGGATTGAGACGTCGGCGCGGCGCCGGCTCGCGGTCGAGCGGGTGCAGCTTAGCGACGAGAGCATCGTGGCGCTCGAGGAGCTTGGTGATTGCGGCGCGCTCGAGCTGCTCGAGGGACTTCCTGCGGATCAGCGCGACGCGGTACGCGCGCGTGTGATCGAGGAGGTCGAGTACCACGAGCTGTCGTTGAGCGCCGCGATCTCGCCGCAGCTCGCGCGAAAGCGCGTCAGCCGCGGGCTCGCGGCGCTGCGCAAACGCCTGGAACAGGAAGGAAGCCGACGATGACCCTGCTGCCGGAGATCGAGCGCTCGCTGCTCGACGCTGTCCGCCGCGACCATCAGCTCAGGCGCCACGGCCCTCTCGGCGCGATCCGCGTTTGGTTGCGCGCACGGCCGCGGGGTCTGGTGCTGCTGGCCGGAGTGCTGCTCGTCGGTGGTTCGGCGGCTGCGGCGGTGTCGCTCTCAGGGCAGCCGTCGGCACCGCTGTCGGGGACCGTCCCAGCCGGGCGGCAGGGGCCCGGGGGCAGCTCGCCCGGCTCGAGCTACCGGATCGCTCTGTTTCCCGACATCTCGGCGGGCCTTTTGGGTTGGTGCCATCTGTTCATCCTTAATGGCGGGTCCGGGCGTCATCGCGGACCGGGCGGATTCGGCGGGTGCGGCGACTCGACGCCGACGCTCGGCGACCCTATCTTCGCCCTCGACGACACCGGCGGCCCCGGTCTGCACTACGTGCTCACCGCTCCTAACGTCGCTGCGGTGCAGATCGCGCACGGCCCGACGATCGCTACCCGCTCCGATCCCAGTCTCCCGTTCGGGTTCAGGGCCGCCGTGTTCTACCTGCCCTGGCGGCCCGGGTTGACCGTGCACCGGGCCCGTCGAGGCTCCTCGTGGGCGTTCCTTCCCCTGCCGGCGCTCACCGCGCTCGATGCAGCAGGCCGTCCCATTCCGGGAAGCCAGGGCGGCGGGTCTGCGCAGGAGCAGATCCGACGCTGGAACTACCCCGGCCGCGAAGCCAAAGGGAGCTGCTCGATCCACGCCGGAGAGCGCTCTGGGCTGCAGGAGCGGACAGGAGCGGTCGTGACCTCGATCGTCGGCGACCCGGCGATCCTCGGGCGCGGGTTCCTGTCGTGTATCGACGTGGGCTTCGACGCCGACGGATACATGATGCGCGCGGCAGTGCTGCTCGACGCCGAGCACCCCGGTTCTCGTCCCGGCGCGCTCCCCGATATGCATCCCGTGCCCCGGAGCCCCGGATTCTTAGATCGGCCGACGACGCGGGGCGGCCCGCCTGCCCAGTACGCAGGCTCAGGACGGTTCTACCCTGGCCCGTTGAACGCTGGCCCGTTGAACGGGCTCACCGCGAGGCGGGTCGGCGAGGCGTGGCTCGTCGTCGAGGGAGGCACCGGCACACAACAGCGCCTACGCGCGCTGCGCGACCTGACCGTCGGGCCGATCGACCTGCGCCTAGCCCCGACCCCGCTGCCCGCCCCTTCGAACGCGCGATGCTGGCTCAGCTACAGGCCGCTCGCGGGACTACAAGAGGTCTCGGCGAACCTGGACTCGGCCGTCTCCCCATGTCAAGCGGGGGTGAGCTTCTATTACAACGGCTGGCCGATCGACGCGACCGTCTCGATGCCCGGACCGGCAGCCGTGTTCAAAACGACAACGCCAATCGCAAGGCGCCGTAACGAGCTCACCGTGACGACAACGGATGGCGGATCCACGAGCACGGTGCGCCACACCGGCAAGGTCTGGCTAGAAGTCGACGGGGGCAGCGGACCCGCACAGCAGCAAGCGCTGCTCGACGACCTGATCGTCCAACTTGCGAGGACACGAGCCGGCGGATAGACAGCCCGGTCCACTCGGCCGAACGACGCCTCGGATTCTGCGGTTAGCTACCCCGCGATCCAGCGGGCCATCCCCGACTCATCGATCGTCGAAACCAAGGCCCGCCTCTGGACGGTTCCGATTCGAGCCGCCATCTGGCCGGATCCCGAGCCCCTTGCCGATGCCCAGAAGCATGCGATGAGGGTTGGGTGCTGAGATTCGGCGCCGAGGTCACGACGGACGTCGCTCCGAAAGCAATCGCGGCCTTCGTGTGATCTATCTGTACCCCCCCGTAGATATCGTGTGGCCAGGCACACTGCCGAAACGAGAGTGCGATACGGACACGACGCCGCGCCACCGCTGTAAGCGAACCGCCGCGCTGGTCGCTGGCTCGCTGGTTGCTGTCATCCTCGCGACGGGACTCGGCGCGATCGCGTTCGCCAGCGGGGAGAGCGCGCAGCCCCGTCCGCCAGCCATCACAGGCAGCATCCACCTCAAGCATCGCGACGTCCATAGCGGCCGGACCGTTCGCGGCGAGCTGGTGCTCGAGAACCACACCTCGAAGACCAAGGTTCTGATGCGCGGGTGCAAGATTGACGGGCTTTACGCGATCGGGCTCCGCGCTGCAAACGGTTATATCCAGCAGCCTGCGTTCTCCGCCGTCGGCTGCAGCCCGGAGCAAGAGATGGTCGCCAGGCCAGGCACTACGGTCTACCGATTCAAGATGCCCGCGACCTATATCGAGTGCTCCCAGAGCGCCAAGCACCAGCTCCCCAGGAGTTCCAAGTACTGGATCCCGCTGTGCCTCAAAGACTCCAGTGGTGAGCGCGACATCATGCCGCCGCTCCCGGCAGGCGAGTACACAGCGCTGTTTTTCACGGACGGCGAATGGCACGGCCCGCACGTGAAGTCCGCCGACCTGTTCGTAACCAGGAAGAACTGAGTCTCACGTTCGCGGCGGTTGCTTCCGCCGCGAGTCACTATCCAGCTTGCTGGCACGAACGGTCGACGGACGCAACGGCACACATGCGATCGCCCGGCGGCAGCTGTCGCAGTTCACCTTGGCTTGTGCAACGACTGGACAGCCCGCCGGCTACGTCGGCCAGCGACCTCGCGGGCGGGCCTGAAGCGTGCGTTTGGCGATCGAACCCGGTCGCGACCGGAACGGCTCCAGATGTTGTGGCCGGGAGTTGTGAGATGCGAATTCAGCGTCGGCTGGTCGGGCGTGGTCTCTGCGCTGAGCCTTCTGCATGAGTCTCGGGTCTCCGACGGCAACTGGCGACCCGGCCAGTGCGGCGGTGAATTGGGCTCCCCGGGGCCCCAGCGGACCGGGATGCACCGGGAAGTGAATGAACACGGTCGGGCACGCGGACTACACGCGCTGGAGTCGGTTGGGGGTGAGGCGCGTGGAATAGGCTGTCGGACTGTTAGTTGGGTAGCGCGTCGAGGCCAGGGTAGATCTGGCCGAAGCCCGAAGAGCAGCAGATGCCGCTCTTGTCTTCGATTTCGCCGATCAGCCAGTGTCCGTTGATCATTGACTTGACGACCGCGACTCTGAGGCTGAGAGTCGCGGTTGATGGGGCGCATCGCATGACGCGGCTGCTATTGGGGTCGATCGCGGTCCAGCCCTGTCCGAACACCGAGGCGCTTGCTTGCACCTCGACGACAGTCGGCGTGCTCGACACGACCTTGATGGCCGGGCTGAGCGAAAGCCGAGAGAGCGTCATTGTGGTCGGCAGCATGAGCAGCGCAGACTTGCTTGGGCAGATTGCTGGAAACATTCCAAACAGGTCCTCGCCCCCCAGGGATCCGGAAACACCGTCCGGCTGGGTGGTAAGTGCTGGCTGCGACCCCCCGGACGGCGAGAGCGCGCTGGCGGAGCCGTTGTCAGAAGTCGCATAGAACGAGCGCTGCCGTTGCGCGTATGCCGACCGGTCGCCGTGGTACGTGAACAGAGCTCTGAGGGTTCTCGCTACCAGCCGGCTGATCACAGGGTCATGACGAACACTCGCTGGTAGCGGCGGAAAATTGAACTGGGCGTCCTGGACGACCCACTTGCGCCCGAATTTGGCTGCAGTAGCGGTGACCGATCCATCCGCGGTGACCGTCGCACCCGATGACGGGACGACCAGCTGGCTGAAGCCCGGCCCCTGGGGCGGAATTGTGATCGTGATCGTAGCCCTCGCCGTGCTGACGATCGTCGAGGCGTAGTCCGGGTTCCCGTGAGGAACCGCAATCGCAGCCAGGCGAAGCTTCCGCACAGTCGTCGTCTCCCACGGCCCGTTCCGCGGCTGTCCGACCAATGCCTTCACGACACCCGCGTGAAGCACCGCCGCCTGACTAGTCGAGGCGTGGCCAGTGGCGCCACCGCAACCGGCCGCCACGCTGACAGCGCAACCGACCGCCAGCGAGGTCACGATCCCACGCCAAGACGCCGATCGCTTGCCGCCCGCAACCGAGTTCACGCCCTTTCACCTCCTGCCACGTCGCCTCGCTCACCACCCGGAGCGCGCTAACCAACATTCACACGACCGCCCGCCGCCGGTGGGAAAGCCTACCAACCGCCGAGACCCCGATGTCCGCCAGCACGGGTACGCATCAGCGCCGGGCGATTCCTCGGCACTCAACGGTCGCGGAACGCACCACGCCGCGACAACTTCGGACGACCGGCGTTCTCAGCGACGCGCGCTGACCGCGATTCCTCGCTCGCTGCTCGGCCGACGCGCTGACGAGTGACCGTTTTGGGGCACCGCGGGCTGGTACTTGACACACACACGCAAGAGCCGGCGCATACCACCCGGCCATGGATGCGCGAACCCGGCCCGCCGCGTGCCGACTGCCAGCAAGTCGCCCCTGCGCGTCGTCCGGTCGCGTACGCAAGAGGATCGCCATCTGAGACGCGGCATCCCGTCGCCCCGTTCCGACTGACCTTGGCCAATCCGCGCCCGAGCCGGAGACCCGGTCAGGCGAATGACCCGTCGGACTACATCGACCCGACGATCTCCTGGCACCTCGCGTCCTCGAGCTCTCTGAGACGCTGAGCGGCGTCGCGGGCCGGGAGGTTGCAGGTGACGACAGAGGGTTTGGACATGAGGCGCGTGTGGGAAAATTCTCTGCAGACGTCGGGGAACTGCGCCCCCACTTCCCCGGCTTGGGGGGTCCCGGACCGGATTCCGGGACCCTCCGCTCGTTCCCGCGCCCGGATCGAGTCCATCCCTCGTTCCCGGGGGTCGAGGGACGCGACGTCGCGACGCGATCTTGCTAAACGGCGCCGAACGTGGACGTGAGGATTGCTTCCGCGGGCGCGCGGGTAACGAACAGCGCGATGGAACGCCCGGATGAGATACCGGTGCCGAGGGAGACCTATCCCGCGATTGCCGGTTCTGTGCCGCCGGCGCGCGCGGCGGTGGTTAGCCTTGCGCGCGCGGCAGGTGCGAGCGAGGAGCAGATCGACAAGATCGCGACCGCCGCCTCCGAGGCGCTAACGAACGTCGTCAGGCACGCGTATCTCGCCGGTCCGGGTTCGATCTATATCGAGGCGGCGGTAGCCGGCCGTGAGCTGTGGGTGCTGATCGCCGATGACGGCTGCGGGCTACGCGGGCAGAGCCACAATCCGGGTCTTGGCCTAGGCCTGATGTTGATGGCTGAGCTCAGCGATCACTTCACCGTGGTCGAGCGCTCCGGTGGCGGCACCGAGGTCCGGATGCGGTTCGCGATCCCCGGCGGTCAGCACCGGTCCGGGCGTCAATCGCGCGGATCAGACGCGGCGGCGACACGCCCGGCTTCGCCGACCTTCTCCACCACCACATAGCCAGGCCGGGTCTCGACCACCTGCTCAACCTCGGGAAGGTCATGGCCGGTGCGCACGATGAACCGTCGCGGACAGGCTCGTACCTGCTCGTACTCTCGCAGCGTGAGCTCGATCAGTTCGGCACAGCCCAGCTGGGCGCACTCGCAGCAAAAGCCGCCGGGTGCATCTTCCTCTCCGGGCCAGCGCCCGCGCGCGATGCCCTCGTTGACCTCGCGGAATCGTGCCTCGTTCCTCGCGACCCGCTGTTCGTGCTCGCGCTCCACCAGGGACATCCTCCCACGCTTCGAGATCTCTCGTTCGTCGGATCAGGCGGCGACCCCCTCTTTTTTGGGCAGGGTCTTGACGATCCGCGGTCGGCGTCCGATTGACAGTGGTGAGAGGAAAAAGCGACATATCAAAAACGCGGCTCAACAATTCGGGTAGAGCCGGGGCCTGTAGGTTCGGGGTGGGCAGCTCAGCTACCCACCGCCTTCAATCGAGGTGAGCGGCCCCGCTTAGCCGAGCGTCCTGACCCGGCGCACCGACGACCGATCAAATCGTTTGAGTCTCAGCTCGTGGTGAGGATGTAGGTAATGGTCGGAAATCGTGATGGCCGAGCGTTTCTGAAGCCGCTGGAGATAGTGAGTGTGTGTCTGCCTGGGCTTAGCGGCGGGATGATCGCGGACATACCAACGGCGGCCGTGCGCCCGCTGGTCTTTCCCGGGATGCGGAGGAGGTTGTGTCGTGCGGGCATGCGGAACCTAAATGCGGTCGTGGCACGAACGTAGCCGGGCGGTCTGAGCTTCGTGCCGTCCAGCGTTAGCGTGGCGTAGCCGCCGGCTGCGCGCCATTCTCGGCCCGCACAGCGTTCCAGCCCAGCATTGCTTGAAGCGTGGAATGGGGGAGCTTCGATCGTCGAGCAGCCGACCGTGAGCAGCTGCATCATGGCGTAGCGGCCTGACGGGATCTGGCAAGTGAACGTCGCTGGCCCGAAGCCTGAGTCGAGGAACCAGACCGGACCGCGCTGAGCTCTGCGAAAGCACGACCGGGCGTGTGGAGCGAGTTGCATGGTGAGCTGCCAGCGCAGATAGGCCTCTTCCCAGTGGCTATAGCTACGTCCAGCGATAGGGGAATCGCCGGGAACCAGCCTGGCCGCATCACCGCTGTTTGATACGCGGGCGAGCGCGCTGCCGGCGATCGCCCCGCCGAGGATCACGCATACCAGTACCCGCCGAGCACACACCCTGCCTGGGCTCACCGGCGCATCATCCCACGTGCCCCGGGGCGCGACCAAGAAATCCATCGAGGGGTGCGAGCCTGCCCCACCTCGTCGCAGCCAGCGTGCCTCACCGGACGCAGCCGTGGCTGTCGTGCAAGGTGCGATCCTTGGGGGCATGAGCAGGCGGCTGAAGCGCTGGGGGACGATTGCGCTGCAGTGGACGCTGCGGACGCTGCAGGAGATCGCGAACAACTTGGGTTCGCTCTGGGGTTGATAGCGCTGCCGCGCCGATAGTTGCCGGGTGTGCGATGCCCTCGGGGACGTTCGCTGAGGGTTGGGAACTGAGACGGCGTCGAGCGCAGCGGGAGCGCCGGCGGAGGCTTGGCGGCGGCCAGCTGACGATCCTCAGTCGGATCCACAGGACAGAGCCACCAGCTGCGAAAGGGTGATGCTCGATAGGGACTCGAGCAGCAGGTCGCCCGCCTCAAGTCCGGGAGCGTCGCGAGTCAGATCGTTCGGCACCGCCACGCAGAACACGCCCGCAGCTTTCGCGGCCTGCACGCCGTTTGGTGAATCCTCAAAGGCGATTGCCTGCCCGGCGTCGATCGCGAGCTGCTCGAGCGCCTCCAGATACAGCACCGGGCTCGGCTTTCCTCGTTCGGCCTCGCCATCCGCGCAAACAATCGCGTCCCAGGGATGCGTGACGCCGATCCGCTCGAGATGCCCGATAACTCGTTCCCGATACTCGCTGGTAACGATCGCGGAACTCACTCCAGCCTCCCGTGCTTCTTCCAACAGCCGGGCAATGCCCGGGAGCAGCTCGGTCGGCGACAGACGCGCCTTGTGTTCCTCTCTCAACCGGAGCACCTCCTGTCGGTCGACGACAGCCCCCGTCCGCTGCTCCAGGTATGTCACGGGATCGAACGTTGTCGCCCCGGCCGAGCGACCGATGACCTCATGCACCCAAATCGACAACGGGAGCGCTACACCGAACTGCTCATACACCTCGCTCCAGGACCTGTAGGCCGCCGCCTCCGTGTCCAGCAGCAGGCCGTCGAAGTCAAACAGCAGCGCGCGCAGCATCGTCCGATCAAACCACAGCTCGGCTAAGCGGTTCGCGAGCACGGCTGAGTGTTCTCTGATCGTTCGAACGTGAGACGCCGTGGACTCGGTCAGCTCTCCGTGTTCGGCGGCGCTAATGTGGGTTGTAGAGCGCCTGCGTAGCGTTAGCGAGAGCATGTGACGCACCCCGGTGGGCCGAATAGGGAAGACGTGGTCATCAGCGATGTCGGCGGGGCCCGGAGGGGGCCGGGAAACCGGCGTCGCGGCTGGATCGGATTGATCCTGGTTCTTGCCAGCCTTGGGTGCCTGGCAAGCGGCGTTGTGGCGGCCAACAGCGCGACTGGACGGCCGCACGCTCCGCCCGCGCCTGCGTCGCCCGGCCCGTTAGCTGTCAACAGCGGGGCGTGGCGCGGCAATGGCATGCTTGCGTTCGTCTCTCGTGATCACCTGTACGTGCTGAGCTCGAGCGGGCGCTTGTCGCAGGTCTCAGGCCCGCCCGCCAGCGGCTTTGACTTCAACCCAGCCTGGTCGGCCAGCGGTGACCTGCTTGCGTTCCTGCATACCGGCCCGGCGCATGGTTGGGACGTTCCACCGCCGACGCTGTGGGTGCTCGCCGCCGGAGCAACACGCGCCACGCGCGTGTCCGCGGGATCCGTGGGCTCGTTTCATTGGTCGCCGAGCGGCAGCGTGCTGGCATACATCGCGGGCGTCGTAAGCGGCGGGAGCGGCTCGCTGTGGCGCCAGTCATTCGCCCCGTCGACGGCGCCGCGGAGGCTGCTCGCGAACGTCTGGTCGTTGCTGTGGTCGCCATCGGGAGAGTCGATCGCCGCGAACGTGAGCGCGCACCAGCGCAGCACTGTCGAGGTGATCCCCGCGACAGGCGGCGCCCCGATTCGTTGGTACTCGACGCGCGAGGCGTGCATCACCCTCGCATCGTGGTCGCCGACCGGGGAGCGCATCGCCGCCTGGGTCGATCCGGGATGCGACGACAACGCCGACGGGGTGCCGCTGTACCTCATCTCTCCCCACGTGGTTCCCAGGAAGATCGCCACGACACTCATCGACATGTTCAGCCTCAGCTGGTCACGCGACGGACAAACGCTAGCGGTCGTCTCCCCTGGCGGCCGATCGGTGTGGTGGGAGAACAAGGATGTGGAGGTGTGCACGATGACGCCGCTCAGGTGCCACGGGCTCCCCAAACCGCCCGGGACCGTGGCGCTCGAGCCAGCTTGGTCGGCTTCGGGTGCGCTGTACTACGTGATCGCCTCTGCCAGCGGACCGTTCGCCAACAATGGCCACGCGGACTGGTCATCCAGCTGGATCGCCAAGTGGGAAGCGACGAGCAGAGCCTGGGAGCTGGCGCCAGGCGCCGCTTCCCCGTCCGAACTGCCCGCCGGGACCGGGCACGTACTCGCATTCGACGCGTCCAGCACATCCTCGACCATGCTGCTCGTCCGCGACGACACCCTCTGGCTCCGCCAAAATAACGCGAGCCCGCCCGTCCGCATCGCCGGACCACTGCTCAACTCAGCAGTCCCGAGCGGCTACTACGGCGAGATGGATTGGCCAGCACTCTTCTCCTGGTCGGCCGCCCCCGGACCAAGCGAGGTCGCCAGCCAGGCGAGCGCCGCGCTGCCGGCCGAGCTCGAGACCGTACCCAACCCACCCAACTCGCAAGCTCGAGACGGCTCCTGACGGCCGAGGCCGTCGCGCTTGGGGTTGGACCTTGGGCCGGACGACGGTGCGTATCGGACTTACCCGGCGGCGGTCCAGGGAGGGCGCGGCCTGGTCAGTGAGAGCTACCCGGGACGGCGACCATCGCCGTGAATTGGCAGCAGGGCTCTCCGAGCGTCCGGGACTGTCCTGTCGCCGGTCGGAACGCGCGCAGCTGGGTGTCCGGCCCTTGGTAGAGCAGCCATGATCCTCGAATCGACCACGCGGCATCGCCTCCTTCCCGCGCAGTGGACAGCGGCACGGCGGTCGGGGGCTTGCCGCCTGGTCCGAGGTGGACGACGAACAACCGGGTCCGGCCGGCGTGAGCTGGGGCGATCGCCGCCTGTACCGCGAGCATCGACCCGTCGGGGGAGATCGTGGGAGTGAGCCCGGACTGCGTTTCGCCTGGCGCCCACCCGAACGCTCCGCGTGGCGCGGGAAACGACAAGCGTCTGCCGCTAACGACATCGATGACCCTGAGCATCGCGCACGCCGAGTAGCCGACCGGCCCGTTCGGGAAACCGGTCGTCGCCTCCTCGCTCGTGCATGACGTGCCGTAGGCGACGAATCGTGCGTTCGCCGCGATCGCCAGCGAGTCCCCGTGCGAGAGGTAGCCGAGCTCCGTCGGCCGGCGTCCGGGCCGCCAGAGCTCGAGTTGATGGGGCAACTGCAGCAGCAGACCACGATCCGTCGATTCGATCACCACCTGAGTGCGCTTCGGCAGCGTGATCACGGGGCCGAGTGAGCCGGACGGGACTGATGCGAAGCGAACGGTGCGCGGGACCACGGACGAATCGACGTGGACGAGCAGCACACTGCCCGCGACGGCAGAAGGCACGAACCATGATGCGTTTCCAAGGACTCTCGGCGGTCCGTTGAGATCATCGGCGATCATCGATACGCCGCTGTCGCTGACGTAGACAAGCCAGCGTCCGACCGGCAACAGCGGGTTCGAGAAGTCGCCGCCCGCGATGCCCGGGATGCGTCGCAGCGACACCTGCCCGGTCGCGAGGTCGACCAGGTTGGCGGTGGTGCCCGATCCACCCCCGGGGAGATCGCTGAAGACCGGCGCGCCCGCCGGCCACATCAGCAACACCGTGCCGGTGCCACGGAGGACCGAGCCAGAGCTCCGCGGACCCTCAGCACTGCGCCTGGAACCTCGAACACCGACGCCCCCGCGGATCCCCAAGGCACCAAGCATCGTTGCAGCGCCCGCGAGGACGATCAGAGCGATCGCCCGTCGGCGTCGTCGTTGACGCTCCCGCGCCTCCGTGATGAGCGCCTCGACCTCTAGCTCAGGCTCGGCGGGCCGGGCGCGATCGAGAGTCTTCATAACGGCCTCAGGACACCTGGTCGAGAATGCTCGCCAACTCGTCGCCGCGATAACCGAGCGCTTGCGCCAACGCAACGAGCTCGCGTGCCTTCGCGACAACCAGGCTCCGCCGCGGCCCATCGCCGCTGACCGTCACGCCACGGCCCCGGCGAAACTCGAGCACTCCCTCGTCGCGGAGCGTTCGCAATCCTCGAAACACGGTGTTGGCGTTGACACCGAGCACAGCCGCGAGATCCCGCGCCGGCGGCAGTCGATCTCCCGGACCAGCCTCGCCCTCAGCAATCGCTCGCCGGACAGCTGCCGCCACCTGCTCATGCAACGGAACCGAGCTGGAAAGATCGATCGCAACCATCGGACTGATGCTACTCACAGCAGCATCATATCGCCGGTCACCCAACCGCGAACCGCTTACGCTCGCGTGTTCGGTAGTCCTTGGTCTCTGCGAATGCCCCGGTCGCCTTCGGACACCTCAAGCGCACGCTGATCGGAGGTCAGCAGGCTGTCCGGTGCTCGGTGCAGCTGTGATGTTGGGGCCGGTCCCTCGTAGTGCCGTTGAGGTGTTTCGGGACTCAGCCGTCCGCTTCCTCTTGGCCGTGATCGGGCCGGTCGCGGCGTCCGTGCTCTCGGTCGAGCGCGGCAACCCTCGGGTGCTCCGCGTCGCGGCCCGCGCGACGGACGGCGGCTGGTCGATGGTGTATCCCAGCACGACCGGGACGAGCGGCCGCGCACACGCCGATCACCCGGCCGGCGAACATCTCGCTCGCCGCGAGCTGGCTCAGAAGGGTCCTGTCTCGGGTGGCGTGCTGATCGGGTATGCCCGCTGCTCGACCGATAAGCAGGACCTCACCGCACAGCGCGTCGCGCTGCGCGAGCTCGGTGTCAGCGAAGATCGCGTCTATCTCGACCACGGGCTGACCGGGCGCAACCGCAACCGGCCCGGACTCCAGCAGGCGCTCGCCGCGGTCCGCGAGGGCGACACCTTGGTCGTGCCCAAGCTCGACCGGCTTGCCCGGTCGGTCCCGGACGCCAGAGCGATCGGCGACTCGCTTGCCGCCCGTGGTGTTCGACTCTCGGTCGCCGGCACCGTCTATGACCCTCATGATCCGATGGGCAAGATGTTCTTCAACATCCTGGCGACGTTCGCCGAGTTCGAGGTCGACCTTCTGAGGATGCGCACCCGCGAGGGCATGGCCATCGCCCGCGCCAACGGCAGGCTGCCCGGCAAGTCCCCAAAGCTCAGCTCGCGCCAGCGCGTGCACATCCTGAAGCTCTACGAGGCAGGCGAGCACACGATCGCCGAGCTCGCCGAGCTGTTCTCCGTCAGCCGCGCCACCGTCTACCGCGAAGTCCTACGGGCACGTCACGATCGCATCTGACCCCGCACCGTCACAGCGTCCGCCGTCGCTGGGACGTGAAACAGCCGCAACGCCGTCGCTGCAGTGGCCCGCGCACGCGTCCAGAGCGTGCGCTGCGCGATCGGTTGTGAGACGGAGACGTGCTTGCCGCGCTTTGCGGGTCTGAGCGGCGCCGCGAGTCGAGACCCGCTTCGAGAATTTGCACGTCTCCGGATCGGTCCAGCAGCCGCCGGCCGCGCGTGCCCTGGTTTCATTCGAACGCGCTACTCGTGGTCGACGGTCGCGACGACGAACCGACCGACGATGCGGCGAGGTGAACTGACCTGGGTCTCGCGGAGACTCTGCGAGTCTGGCGACGCATAGGAGGAGGCCGGGCGAAGTATTCACGCGTTCCGCTTTCGTGTCGGCGCGCAATTCGCTTGAGTGGCCATCGGTTTTTCCTGCTGACGCCATCTAGGCTGGCCGCGCGCCGCGATTCGTGCCTGTGCTCTGCCGGGGGTCGATTCTCGGAGGCGGGGGTAGTGTTGGCTTGTGTCGTACGTTGAGCGCTTGGTCGGCTCGCCGTTGGTGGGCTGCACGTGGGAGCAGGCCACGGCTTCGGGGCTGCGGCAGCGGGTCGTGCCGGACGCGTGCGTTGATGTGATCTGGAGGGGCGGTCGGTTGACTATCGCTGGCCCCGATTCCCAGCCCCGTGTCGTAATGCTGGCGCCGGGGTCGCAGCTTGTTGGGGTACGGCTGCGGCCCGGGGCGGCCGGCGCTGTGCTGGGGCTGCCGGCTTCGGAGTTGCGCGACGTCTCACTGGATGCTGCCGAGGTTCTTGGGCGCGATGTGGCAGCGGCGTTGCTCGAGACGCTGGCGGCGGGCGCTGACCCGCATGCGGTGCTGTTGCGAGCCGTCGAGCTGCGGGGGGTCCGCGAGCTCGATCCGCTCGTGGGTGCCGCGGTTGTGGCACTCGGGCGCCCGGGCGCTCGGGTTGGTCGGGTTGCCGGGGATCTGGGTGTGAGCGCGCGTCAGTTGCAGCGCCGGGTCAGCGATGCGGTTGGGTATGGGCCGAAGATGCTTCAGCGGGTGCTGCGTTTCCGGCGGCTGCAGACGCTTCCGCCTGCGCCGCTGATCGAGCTGGCGCTCGATGCCGGCTACGCCGATCAGGCGCATATGACCGCCGAGGTCACCCGCTTGGCGGGCGTCTCGCCTGTCCGATTTCTCAAAGATCGTACGCCCGTCGCCGCGTAGTCTCCGGCGGCATGCCGATCGATCATTCCGCTGCCGAGAGCTTCATCTGGTCCGCCGCCCGCCTGGTGGACCGCCATCGCTATAGCCTGCTGTTCAAGGGCGGGCCGGCTGAGCTGGTGATCGACGCGGTGCGTGGCTACGGCAATCCGGATGGCGGCTTTGGCCACGCGCTCGAGCCAGATCTGCGCGGTCCAGGCAGCCAGCCGGGGCCGACGCTGTACGCGCTGGAGATCCTCAACGAAGCCGGTGCCGCCGACGGGGAGCTCGCGCGCGCCGCGCGCGCTTGGGTCGCGCGGATCGCTGACCCGAACGGTGGTATCCCGACCGTGCTGCCCGGCTTTGAGGCTTATCCGCACGCGCCCTGGTGGACACCCGACCCCGGCTCGATGCTGACGCTCGCGCTGGCCGGCGTGTTGCACGCCGGCGGTGTGACCGACGATGAGTGGCTGCACCGCGCAACCGGGTGGTGCTGGCACGCGATCGAGACCAATGAGCAGCCCGGCAGCTATTGGCTGAAGTACGCCTGCGCGTTCCTGGACGCCGTGCCCGACGAGGAACGCGCCCGAGCGGCGATCGAGTCGCTCGCGACTCGCGTCGATGTCACGGCGGTAGCGCCTGTGGGCGGCGTCGAGGGAGAGGCGCTGCGCCCGCTTGATCTCTCGCCGCGTCCGGGCAGCCGGTCCCGGGGCCTCGTCGGCGAGGCTGAGGTCGAGGCTCACCTCGATCTCGTCGAGTCAGAACAGCAGCGAGACGGTGGATGGATGTTCGATTGGCTCGCCTGGTCGCCGGCGCAGACAAACGACTGGCGCGGCCACGTCACGATTCGCGCGCTCACGTGGCTGCGCGATAACCAACGCCTCTGACAAGCACGACCCGATTTGTCCAACCCTGAACTGACGAGCTGGTTGTGGCCGAGCGAGACGCACAAACGGAGACCCAGAGCATCGAGACCGCCTCGACAGTCATGGCTGTGCTCGACGTGCTCGCAGATCCACGGCGCATCCCACAGTGGGCGCCAGGGTTCGCCGATCACGTCTCCGAACACCCGGATTCGGGGTGGCTGGCGACCAAGGACGGCCGAGAGTTCCAGCTCCGAGTCGCCGTCACCCGGGATGCGGGCACCGTCGATATCCTGCGCGAAGTCGCTCCTGGCCGGGAGCTGGGCGCGTACATCAGGGCGATTCCCCGCCCCAGAGCCGGGGCAGTCATCATCATGACCTTGCCGCTCCTGGCCAACACTGACCCGTCGGACACCCGCTCAATCCTGAGCCAGGAGCTGACCGCGCTGGTATCTCTCGTCGACAACGTCTGATCAGATCCCGGCGCTGAATCCCCGGCCCGACCCGGGCCGGGATCGATGGCCTCGCGCGCGGTTGATGGCAGACCTGCCAGAGGCCCCGAGCCGTCACAAGACCCTACCGCCGCTGGGCCTGTTCCAGGTTCGACTTGTGCGGGCCGGACAGCCAGTCTGCATCCGGCCCCAGACGCGCGTCGACCGGTTCCTCTCCTCGTCGCAGCGCGTCGATGTAGGCATGATCGGCGGCGAGGCGGGCCGCTATCTCGGGACCTTCGGCAACGGCACCGTGGCCGGGGACCAGGACATCGACGTGCCTGGCGGCCGGTCCCAGCCGGTCGAGTGCCGTCTTGTACGCGCCCACCTGATCCGGGCGGCGCTGGTCAAGGAGCGGGATCAGGACATCGGAGAGCATGTCGCCGGCGAGCAGCACGCCACGATCCGCGAGGAGGACCGCGGCGTGGCCAATGGCGTGCGCCTGATGCTCGATGATCTCGCCCGGCACGGGTTCGCCGTCCGCGGGCAGCTGGGTGACGAGCCCGATCAGCTCGAGAGGGATGCCCGACGCGCTCTCCGCCGCCATTGCCTGCGCCCGCTCTCGGCCTTCACGGGCAGCGTTGGCGCCGGCCGCGGTGGCGTAGCGCGGCACGTCGCCGAACCGGGCATGCCAGAGCAGGTGGTCCCAGTGGGGGTGGGTGGAGAACCCGGCGACCACCGGACTGCCGAGCCGGTCCAGGTCATCGGCGAGCTCGTTCAGCTCGAAACCATCGATGCCGGGATCGACCAGGATCAACCCGTGCTCGCCGCGCACCACGATGGAATTGGTCCAGACCCACGCACTCGGCCGGACCCAGACACCGTCGGCCACCTCAGTCAGCATCAGTTCACCCTTTCAGGTATCGATCCGGAAGAGCTCCGTGAATCGCTCAAGCAGTTTCAGGTTGCCCTTCAGGATGGTCCGGTATCGACGCCGCGGTCGGCCGGCGTGGCGTTCTGTCAGGGGAGCCCGGGCGGTGTCGGGCCCGTGGACCGTGGAGTGCCGGCGGAGGTTGGGCTCAGGCGGGCGGCGATGCCGTCGATCAGGCAGTCGAGGCCGAAGTCAAGGCTCGGCTCGGCCCACAGCTGGTATCGAGTAAGCGTCTGTTCGAGGCCCGACGCCGGTGCGCTGTTCTGCATCAAGCCCTGCAGCGGGCGTTGCGACCGCTCTTGATCAGCGCCGCGTCGTTGCTTGAGTCGCTTCCAGGCGGCCTCGCGGTGGACGAAGCCGTATAGGTAGTTGTTGATCGCGGCGATGATGTTGATCTGGGTGGGGAGGTCGAGTCCGAGTCCTTCGAGCGAGGCCAGGGCAGCTTCGCCGTAGCGCTGGGTCTGTGGGCCGAGGCCTGGCTGGATGCCGAGGAGCAGGAGCCAGCTGTGTCGGCGCAGCATGGCGACGGTGTTGTGGGCGATTGCGCGGAGGTCGGTCTGCCAGTCGCCGCTCGGCGCGGGCAGCTGGACCTCGCCGACGACCGCGTCGGCCATCAGCTCGTGGAGATCTTCTTTGCGGTCGACGTACCAGTAGAGCGACGTTGCTCCGGCGCCGAGCTTCGCCGCGAGCCGGCGGATCGAGACGGCTTCGAGGCCTTCGCTGTCGGCCAGTGCGATCGCCGCGCGCGTGATCCGTTCGCGGCTCAGCGATGGACCATCGCGGCGAGCCCGCTCAGGGCGAAACCAGATCGGGTCGGCGTCGGGAGGCGAGGTGGGGGGCAAGAGGCGTCGCTTGACTTTTCGTACGGCGTGCGATTATAGTACGCCGAACCAGAACACTGTTCGAGTTATCGCACGACGTGCGAGGAGGATGAAATGGCGATCAACGACGTAGCCGTGGTTTCGGTTCCAGTGTCCGACCAGCAGCAGGCGAAGGAGTTCTACGTCGACAAGCTCGGGTTCGAGGTCACCCGCGACGACGACTCGGTTCCCGGCATCCACTGGGTGCAGGTGACCCCCAAGTCCGGCGGCACGTCGCTGACGCTCGTGAATTGGTTCGAGACGATGGCACCCGGATCGATACGAGGCCTCGTCCTCCGCTCGACGAACATCGAGGCGGAGTACGCCAGGCTCGTCGCCGAGGGCGTCGAGTTCAGCGGACCCCCCGAGCAGCAGCCGTGGGGAACCGAGACGGTGCTCAGCGACCCGGACGGCAACCAGCTCGTACTCCAACAACTCTGAGGACTCTCTCAGAGGGCATATCGAGTTCACTCCCGCGTCGCCGCAGAGATCCAGAACAGCGGATCGGCGGGAGTGCATCTTCCCTGCTTTGGTCACGGCAAGGCGACTCTGCTCGGCGGGTGGATTAGACGCGCTCCGCGCGGCCAGCGACTCGCGGCGTCGAATCCAGCCGGCACGCCGGAGCCGACGGCTGAGGCACGGAACCCGCGCTAAGCGCGTCACGACGAGGCGGCCCGCCTTGCTCGTGCTGGAGCGAAAGCAGGTGTCGCATTGGTGTCGCCCATCAGGCGGCCTCTTCGTTTCGTCGAGGTAGTCCTTGGCTGGTTGACGAAAGCTATCCACGTCCCGTGGTACGAGATCGCACCCGGGGTTGAACCCCGTGGGGGTCGACGATTCGCAAACGAGCCGTGCTACGGCGAGCCTAGGGTTGCGCGCTCCGCGCAGCTGTCGCCTGGGCCGGGCAACGTCCCTGGGGTCGCCCGCACGCGCTGAAGTCACAGGTCCGGCACCACCAGGCAGTCGATCTTCCCGCTCTGCGGTCTGCGACACGGGCGGTTACACGAGCCTCGATCAGCTTCGCCAGCAGCCCCTCGAGCGTCGCTGCTTCGTCGTCGGTGAGGCCGCTGGTGGTCTGGCGCACGACGGCGTCGCGAGCGGCCCGCGCAGCGCGAGCTCGGCGCCGGCCGCGAGCGGTCAATCGCACCTGCACCCGGCGGCGGTCGGCGCCGCCGCGACGTGCCGCGAGCCCCTCCGCCTCGAGCTGGCTGACCAGCCGGACCGCTCCCGAGTGCGTCAGCCCGAGCGCGTCGGCGAGCCGGCCAATATGCGATTCATCCAGGAACTCATCGAGCGCTAGAAGTGCCGCGGTCGCGCTGCCGGTAAGCCCGGACACACGCTCCAAAGCAGCCACCGCTTCCTCAGCGAGGTTCAGCGAGAGCGACGCCAGCAGGTTCTCCAGCCGGGGATGCGTCGCGAGCGTCATGCGGGGTATTATATGAGTGGCTCATATAATCGACAAGGAGACGATCAACCGATGCTGAGCTACGCGAAAACCAATCTCCGCGATGTCCGGGACTCCGCGGCCGAGCACGGGCTTTCGGCCCACCAGGAGGCTCGCTTCCCTCAGCGAGACTTGGGCGCCGAGCAGACGGGGATGAACTTTCTCATCATCAAGCCCGGCCAGCGCGAGGCGTTCGCTCATCGCCATCGCACCGCCGAGGAGATCTACGTGGTTATCGGCGGTGCCGGTCGGGTCAAGCTCGACAACGAGCTCGTCGATCTGATGCCGTTCGACGCCGTACGCGTCAGCCCAGGCGTCGCACGGTCCTTCGAGGCCAGTTCGGATGGGTTGGAGATCCTCATCTTCGGACCGCACGTTGAGTCCGACGCCGAGGTGGTCCAGGACTTCTGGATTGAGTAGCTCCGGGTCAAGTCGCCCGCAAACGCATCGTCCAGTCACTACGAACGCCTGGCTGGGTTCGCCCGTTACCGCAAGGCAGGGCTCTGCGGGTAGCTGTTGACGTGCTTGTAGCCGGAGGAGAGCAGGACTGCCTGGTCGTGCAGGGGTGCCCATGGTCCCAGGTTCGAGCCGGTTCACGTTCCGTGGTACCAGAGGAGCGGCATCGTCGGCTGTCAGGTTCTTCGCGCGGCACGTGTCTAGGAGGTATGCATGTCACCTATCTCGTTATCACGATCCTCGCGGCGATCGCGAACGGCTACGCCGCTTCTTTGAACTTCGTCGGCGCCGAGTCGGTCAAGGTCGTCGCTGACCGGGTACAGGTCTCCCGACGATGGATGGTCCCGCTAGGCATGCTGTTGGCCTCCGGTGCGGTCGGACTTCTAGCGGGCTTTGCGGTACCGGCGTTGGGGACGGCTGCGGCGATTGGCCTCGTCGTGTATTTCATCTGCGCTGTGACCGCTCACGTACGAGTCCGCGATCGCCAGATCGCAGGAGCCGTGTTGTTCTTGGTCCTGGCGGCGGCGGCGCTGACCACCAGCGTCGGCTACCACGACCACTGGTGAGCGATTTGATCCCGGCAGCGGGGAACTGACGATGGACGAGCGCGAGTGGCTGACCGAACGGTTCGAGCAGCACAGACCGCATCTCCACGCGGTCGCCTACCGGATGCTCGGGTCGGTCAGCGAATCCGACGATGCCCTGCAAGAGGCATGGCTGCGAATTCACGATCAGGATCCCGTGACCGTAGAGAACATGCAGGCCTGGCTCACGACGATCGTTGGCCGGGTATCTCTGAACATGCTGCGCGCGCGCAGAGCGCGACGCGAGGAGCTCTCGGTCTACGTCCCGGATCCCGTGGTCAGCTTCGAGGAGACTGACCTCGAACACGAGGCGCTCCTGGCCGAGTCTGTGGGGCTGGCGCTGCTCGTGGTACTCGACGCGCTAACCCCCGCCGAGCGACTCGCGTTCGTGCTGCACGACGTGTTCGGCGTACCGTTCGCGGACATCGCTACCGCGCTTGACCGCTCCGAAGCCGCCGCCCAGCAGCTCGCCAGCCGCGCCCGCCGGCGCGTGCGCGACTCGCCGGAGCCCGACCGGGATCTCGCGCAGCAGAAGCGGGTCGTCGACGCATTCTTCACCGCGTCGCGCGACGGCGACTTCGATGCCCTTCTGCACGTGCTCGACCCGGCCGTCGAGCTGAGGATCGATGGCGGCGTGCTGCGCGCAGAGGCCTCGCTCATGCTGCACGGCGCGGACGCCGTGGCTACGCACACGGCCACCTACTCGAAGCTCTACCCATTCGTCAGACCCGCGCTCGTGAACGGTGCCGCCGGTGCCGTGGTGGCGCCCCCCGGCCGCGTGTTCTCGGTGATGGCCTTCACCGTGACGAACGGGAAGATCGCCCAGATCGACGTTCTTCTCGACCCAGAGCGTCTGGAACGGCTCGATCTCAGCATCCCACCGTCCGCGGGCAAACACCATTGATCCAAGCCAGCTGACCGCGCGAAGCAACCCGCTCCCGCGCAGGACCGAGATGCTGGTGCTAACCGTGAAGCAGGTGCTTGACGATCGGGCCGAAGCCGGCGTAGGCGTCGATCCAGGCGTTGGTGGGTTGGCTACACCATCTCGCTGTGGCGCATCATCCAAAGTTGCCGGGCGGCGAGTCCGAGTCCGGCAGCCATGACGGCGAGGATGACGAGCAAGCCCGCGTGTGCCGGGTCCAGTCGGGCCGCGGTGGCGCTCAGGAGGATGATCCAGGCCAAACTGCACGCGATGGCGAGCCGTGGATCGTGGAGGAGTCGAAGCAGTCCGCAGAGGGAGATGAGCGCAAGAGCTTCCGGCAGGCTGACGTGAGCGTAGGGTCCGAGCGCGGCAAGGGCGCCGACGGGTAGGAGCCAGAGCAGCTGGCGAAGGTCGCGCGGCCGTTTCTGGGGCGCGATCGCCATTACCAGTAGGCACGCGATTGGGACGAGAACCTTCGCCACCTCCACCAGTTGAGTGTGCGGCCCGAGTGGGCCGAAGGCGACGATCGCGGCGAGTCCGCTGACCGCGGCGATGCGCTCATATCCGATCAGCGCGCACGCCAGGATCGCGGCCAGCACCAGTTCCTGGATAAGCGATTGCTGGGTCGGACCGGCGATGACCACTGTGTTGAGGGCGCTGATGATCCCCAGTGTCAAGAAGATGTGCACTGCTTGGCAGCATGAGTCGGCGATCAGTCGGCGGGTTCCCGCTCGTGCGATGATCGCCCGGCGCGCACGCAATCCGCCGAGCATCAGCGACGCGGTCTCGCGCCCGAACGCCCGCCGGGATTCCTCACCGGCGTCGAGCAGCATCCCCAGCATCTCCGGCCCCCGCGCCCGGAGCACCGCCGGCGGGTAGGCTCGAAGCGCGGCTTGGCCGATCCGCTCGGCGATCACGTGAGCAGCGCCTGTGAGGTTGCGCGCAGACGGCTGGAGACGGCCCTGGAGGCGTGCGCCAGTCGCGCGGCTTCGTCGGCGAGCAGCGCCCTGCCCGTCGGGGTCAGGGTGTAGTCGCGGCGCTGGCGGCCACCCTCGACGTAGGGCTCCCCGGCGATCACCAGCGACTCTGCGAGCGCGCGTTCCAACAGCGCGTACAGCGTTCCGGTCGAGAGGCGCACCCGCCCGTGCGATAGCTCGCGGGCGCGCTGCGCGATCGCGTAGCCGTGCAAGGGACCGTCGATCAGTGCGGCGAGCGCGAAATAACTTGGGGGGCGAAGCTCCACACCTATACGATACGTCGAGAACCAACCTATTGTCAAGCGCGCGGCAGCGAGCCGGGGTAGGCGACCCTCAGGAGGTAGCATCGTCGGCTAGCAGCGCCCTGCCCGCCGGCGTCAGGGTGTAGTCGCGGCGCTGGCGTCCGCCCTCGACGTAGGGCTCGCCGGCGATCACCAGCGACTCTGCGAGCGCGCGTTCCAACAGCGCGTACAGCGTTCCGGTCGAGAGGCGCACCCGCCCGTGCGATAGCTCGCGGGCGTGCTGCGCGATCGCGTAGCCGTGCAACGGACCGTCGATCAGCGCGGCGAGCGCGAAATAACTGGGGGGGCGAAGCCTCATACCCACACGATAGGTCGAGAGCTGACCTATTGTCAAGCACATATATCGGTTGACAACCGGTCGAGAGTCGATGTATGCTTGTCGGCATGGAGCTTCGTCATCCAAACGCAGATCGGAAGTCGACCCTGGCGCTGAGGAGCGGGTCTCTTCGTTGGCGCTCCGGCGTGCTGCTCGCCGCTCTCGTCACCCTTGGAACGGGATTGGCGGCCTGCGGGGGCGGCTCTCCCAGGGCCTCGTCGAGCTCCGGCTGTTCGCCCTCGGGCTGTTCGAGCCCTGCCGCCTCGGCGTCGGTGGAGGCGACGGCCGTGAAGTTCTCGGGGTGCATACGCTCACACGGGGTGCCCGATTTCCCCGACCCGACCATCGGGTCAAACGGCCTACCAACCTGGGCCCCCAGCCCCAACAAACACGCAAACACCGATTCACCAGCGGGCCGGGCGGCTCAACAAGCCTGCCAGAAGGACCTGCCCCACCTCGGCCCGCAGACGTCCTCCGACAAGGCGACGGCGAATGCCACGGCGCTCAAGTACGCCGCGTGCATGCGATCCAACGGCGTGCCCAACTTTCCCGATCCCAACGGCCAAGGACTGATCCAGATCAACAACGCGACCGGCACCCTCGACGCCAGCTCGCCCGCGTTCCATATGGCTCAGACGGCGTGTAAGAGTCTGGCCAACGGGTTCGCTCAGCAGGGGAGCGTCGCGGTGTCGGCAGGCGGGTGATATGGCCCGTGAGCGTCGACTGATGCGCTCCAACGCCTCAAGGACGCCGTTCGAGCCGCCGGAAAGAGCTTCGGTCCTAGCGGAAGACCCGAATAGGAGGCGTCACGCTTCCGCTCTAAGGGTCATCGACGGGACTTCGCCGAAGACCCGAACCGAGGCGGCCGACTGCCCGCAGCTGCCGGCAAGCTCAGTCCTTTCGAGCGCGCAGTGGAGCGGTGGGACGCTGACGACGTCCGCCGCCTGGAACCCCGCCGAACCCGAGCGCTGCTTCGCCGCGTTCGCCGCTCATGAGCTGCGCGGTGAGATAACCCTCCAGCTCGCGCTTGCCGAGGTCACGCTCGCTGACCCCACCGCCGACACCGTCGCCCTGCGTGAGATGGGCAACGGCGTCGTCGCCGCCTGCGAGCGCCAAGAACGGCTACTCGAAGCGCTGCTCACCCTGACCCGGACCGAGTACGGGCATCTGCGGCGGGAGCCCGTCGACGTGGCCGCCACTGCCGCCGAAGTCCTGCGCGCGCACGACCATCGCGAACTGACGAGCACCACGGCCCTCGAACGCGCCCGTACAACCGGCGACCCACTGCTCCTCGAGCGCCTCGTCGCGAACCTGATCGAGAACGCCGTCCGCCACAATGTGCCCGGAGGCCGGCTCGACGTCGCCACGTACACCGTCGCCGGCCACCCCATCCTCACGATCGCGAACACCGGACCCGTGATCCCGAGCGGCGAGCTGACCCGCCTCTTCCAACCCTTCCAGCGACGCAACTCTCACGAAGGCTCCGCTGCCGACGGGGTCGGGCTCGGGCTCGCGATCGTGCACGCGATCGCCCACGCCCACAACGCCACCGTCAACGCAGAAGCCCGAACCGGCGGCGGACTGAGAATCGCGATCGGCTTTCCGGCCGTCGCGTGAGTGAAACCGAGAGACGAGTCGAGCGCGCCGGGGCACTGTAGGAGGCCGAGATGGACCGCGAGGTGCTGGACAGGATCGAGCGCGAGATTGACCAGGAGCTGCGGGGACGCTTGCCAGGCAGCGCGGTGCGGCAGGCCGTGCTCCTGCAATACGGCGACGACCCGGAAATCGAGCCCGGGGACCTGTGGGTCCGGGTGCTGCTCGACGCGGACGGACCGCAGGACAACTGGGAGCCGGCCCTGACGGCATTCGAGCAAGCCAACAGCACAGCGATCGAGCAGTTCACGCGCTATCTGGCAACAAAGCTCCGGGAGATCGGGGTGGTCGAGTACACGTTCAGCAACAACTCCGCCACCTCTGACGGCAAGGGACCCCGCGCGATCATTCGCATCGCGCCGCGCCTTTCGGACATCCAGGAGTGGGAGCACGGTGAAGCCACTTTTGTGCCCGCCGCGCTGGGACCGGCTGGCCTGGAAACGCTGGACACGCTGATCATGGCCGGAATCGCAGCCACGCGCGCGGAGGCCATCCGGTGGACCCTGGACCGCATCCGCGAGCGGCCACCGCACCAACGGCTCCAGATTCCGGCGATGAGCTGAGACGGACCGCGATGTGCTGGACACGATCGAGCGCGAGATTAATGAGGAACTGCGGGCACGCTTCCCCGGCAGCATGGTCCGGCAGGCTGTGCTGCTGCAATACGGCGACGACCCGGAAATCCAGCCAGGGGACCTGTGGGTCCGGGTCCTGCTCGACGCGGACGGCCCAGAGGACTACGAGGAGACCCTCACGGCATTCGACCAAGCCAACAAAACGGCGAGAGAGCAGTTCACTAGCTACCTGGCAGCAAAACTCCCGGAGATCGCGGTGGTCGAGTACACATTCAGCAACAACCCTGTCACCCGCGACGGCCACGGACCCCGCGCAAGCAATCCCGTCGGGAAGCGACCGCCCGGCATCCAGGAGGACGACCACGGCGAGGCCACCCCGTTGCTGGCCCGGCTGGGCCCGGCTGGCCTGGAAACGCTGGACGCGCTGATTAGGGCGGGACTCGCGGTCACGCGCGCGGAGGCTATCCGGTGGTCCCTGGACCGGATCCGCGAGCGGCCAGCCTACCAGCGGCTCCGTCAGCTGAGATGCGACGCCGACACGCTCAAGAACGAGTTCTGAGACAAGGCCAGATCAGCTTCGAGCCCGGGATCTCTGCTCGACTGCGTTCAAGTCCCGACGTATTGAGGGCGCGTCGCGCATCAAGCGGAACCGATCTGCGCCGCCAGGCACACAAGACAGCCGCCGCCGCCGAGCACCGCGGCTCTCGCGTCAGTTCCTCGTTGAGGGAGTCGTTCGCCGCCACGCCGCGTCAGACCACCAGCCCACGTCCCCCGCTCTCTGTTGCCCGAGTGCCGCGAGAGCCGATGTGGGGGATTCCTAGCTCGCTGGTCTCACGAAAGCGCGGCACTCTGGCCTCGACTCGGGCAGCTCGTGTAACGGATTCCCATCAGACGAACAGTCAGCGAGACACCACCCGCCAGAGCTAGCTGGGCCGTGACGAGGACACCCGCGCGACCGAAAGCGGGTCTTGTTCCCTGTCTGAACACGCACCCGCTCCTCGCCCAGCACCGAGGCGGCCGGGTGTTCGGGCCGTCCGTCGCCACGACCGCTGAGGCCAGACCCCTGGTTTCGTTCACGCGCGGGCACGCTTACGACGCCGGCACCGACGAGGGTCGAGCACCTGCGTTCAGACATTGCGGGTCCGTCGGCCGAAATCGCAACGGACGCGCTCGTCGCCAAAAGGGCGCATCTCGGCATTGTGTGGCAAAGCACCCGTCCGCCATGGCCGCCGGCGGACCACTGCTGCGTCGCCAAGGCGATCGCGCGTGTTCACGGTTCGCAGGGGCGAATGCAATCGTGCCTGCGCGCGAGGGGGGCACCCTAGCCGTGTTCGTGCCGCTCGACGTGAGTAGCCTCAGCGCTCGTGTCCGAGGCGTCGGGCGTGCCCCTTACCGGCGCCTGCAACTGCCGCGCGTGCGGGTTGAGATCAGCGAACCGCGTTGCGAGCCGTGCTCAGGCACTGCCAACTTGAGCAGCTGCCGGGGCGGGGTCGATGGCGAATGGTGGGAACTCCTCTGTCACGAGCAGGAAGTAGGCGAGCGCGCGAGCCTGATACGAGGTCGCCATCAGCATCACGTCATGGAGTCCGCGCATCTGGTTCCCGGTGACGACGATCACGAGCCACGCCACGCACCCGACGACGTCGAGCACGAATCCGAGAATGGCCGAGATGATGTAAACCGGAATTAGGAAGATGATCCGGGCTAGTGTCTTGACGCGGTCGTACTCCGCAAGCGCCGGAGGCACGATTACGCGGACCGGATACTCATCGTGTGGGCCACCGTCGAACGGCGGCAATGTGTCGGTCATCAACCACATGTAGCCACTTGCGCGCGTCACCATGCGAATCGCAGAGGCAACGAAGTCGTATAGGGCGGGCGGGTAGGTGCCGGTAAAGACGATCGAGAACCAGGCAACGATCGCCGCCAAAATCGCACCGACGACGTAGAGCCCACCGATGATCAACCACGGGATTGCGATCAGCATGCGGAAGAAGGTCGTCAATCGATTGCGCTGCTCGACGTAGTCGACCGTGTACTGAATTGGATAAGACATATGCCCCCTCGAGAAAGTTGTGCGTTCTGTTACAAGGTTCTACTCCATCATGGGGTGCTCCGCAACCCTGCGAGCGGCGATCCAACGGCTGATCGCACCGGAGGGAGGCGGTCGCGAACAGGGTCACCGCTCAGAGCGGTCCCAGTAGCCGGCGGCCATCAACCCTTGGCCTGCGCGATGAGCTGCCCATCCGCCCGCCCGCCGAGTTCCGTCGAACGGTTGGTCAGCGCGGGGAACCGCACGGGTCGATCGCACACGAGCTGGCCCCGATTGCGGGCCGCCCGCGCGGCGTGCTCCTCCGTTTGAGAGACGGGGCGACGAAGCTTCCTTCAACGGCAGGGACGTAGGCGTGAAGCGTGGGTGGTGGGTCGCGGCAGCCGCCGGGTAAGAGGCTTTCTGGAAGGGCGCTCGCGCGGTCGTGCCGGCGATCTGTGTGTCCCTGGCTCCTGAGTTCGCCCGCGAGGAGTCGCCGCTCGGCAGCCGGCGCGACGCTCGTCCTGGGATTCGCCACGCGCACGCCCGGCGATGGGTCCAACGGCGCATGACTCGGTGGCCCGCTCGCCGCGCTGGGCAGGGCTCGCTCTACGGTTTGCGGATATGCCTCGCGCCTCGAGTGCCGGTCTCAGCCCCCGTAACGCGCGGTATGCCCGGAGTGCCGATGCCTGGTGAGCCGGGGGGCGATGCTGTGGCCGGTCGTTCATCGGCGAGGTTGACCGATGGATTGGGTGCGGCGTTCTGCGGGTTACAACTTGACCCATTGGCGAGCGAGCTTGACTTTGGCGGTGTTCGGCTGGCAGACTCGACCAGACCGCAGGCCGCAATGGGGCGAGGCCTCCGGAGGACGAGGGGAAGTCTGGATGAGGCGTTGGTTGGGCCTTACTGGCATGCGCGCTGCTTGCTTGCGCATCCGTGGGCGCGGGGGTGACGCCGACGGCTGGACCGGGAATGCAGATCAGTGGGCTCACCAGCTCTCCGCCCGTATTCGTCGGAATGCCCCGTTTACGACTGAGTGTGCGGTGCGATCGCTGAGGCACCGGCGCTCTGATCGGGCTTCGCGAAGAAAGGAGTTCGGATGAGTTCCACTCGGAGGACCGCGCTGATTTTCGGCGTGCTGTACCTCGCCACATTCGTGTTCTCCATCGCAGGGGTGCTCCTCTACAACCCGGTGCTGCACCCCGCGAAGTTCATGGCCGGCGCTGGAGGCGACACCCGCGTGCGCCTCGGCGCGGTCTGCGAGCTGCTTCTCATCATCGCGAACCTCGGCACCGCACTCGTCGTGTATCCGATCTTCAGGCGGCGATACGAAGTCCTCTCCCTCGGATACGTGACCGCGCGTCTCGTTGAATGCACCTTCATCGCGATCGGCATCGTCAGCTACCTTGCGGTCGTCACGTTGCACCAGAGGACCGTCGGCGTGGGCGCCGGCCCTCTGCTCAACGACGCGAAATCGCTCGTTGCGGTTCGCAACTGGTCGTTCGTGCTCGGCCCGGGCTTCGTAGTCGGCGTCGGGAACGGCCTGATCCTTGGCTACATGATGTACCGGTCCGGGCTGGTGCCGCGAGGCCTGGCGATAGTGGGGCTCATCGCAGGCCCGCTCATCTGCATTACGGGGCTCGGAGTGGTGCTCGACGTGATCCCCAGAGGCGGCACGGTGCAGGCGATCGCGACAATCCCGGAGTTCTTCTGGGAGCTGTCGCTCGGGATCTATCCGATCGTCAAGGGGTTCAAGGCATCTCCAATCCTCGAGGCCGGCCCGCCAACCTCCTAAGTGGACGAGGTTCGCTGAGGCTCACAATGGCTTTGACGCAATCCCGGGGGGCGTGTTGGCGGCGTCAATCGTGGCGCTCCTCGGTCGCTGGAACTCCTGGCTGCCGCCACGTGCTTGCGAGCTGTTGGCGGTCCACGGCGCCGGTTGGGCTCGTACTCGCCGGTCCGGCCGCTGATCTGCGTGGTCGACCTGCGGGGACGCGCACAGGACGTTGAGGCGCGGCGGCGAAGAAACGCGCGATGTACCTGCTGCGTGTGCTTGGCGAGTCGGCTGACGAGGTGCGAGATGTCGTGCGCGCCAGAACGCCGACCCACGGTCGTCTCCGCGACCGACTCGTCGCCATCGGACTGGCGACGGTCGGGTTCGACTTAGTCTGCGCCGTCCTAGCGTTCCTGTTCGAGCACCATCAGAAGCAGACCCAGATCGAGAGTTTTGGCAGCGCGTTGTTTTGGACGACCACCCAGATGCTGACGGTCTCCTCGAACATCCAGAACCCGATCTCCTTGCCGGGAAGAGTCCTCGACGTCGTGATGGAGATCTATGCCATCACGGTCATCGGTTCGCTCGCCGGGGCACTCGGCGCATTCCTAATCAAGCGCGGCGAGGAACGTGACGCGGCGGCCGCGCCCAAGTAGTCACGACGGACACGGCTCAAGCCAGCACCGCACACACACCCCAGCTGCCGGCTCGGCATGTGCGCGACGTCGCCCGAGCGATCGTGGGCCGTGACGTGTCTAGGCCACAAAAGCGATCGCGCGTGGGTGGTCGAGGGGAGTTCGAGATCACCCTCTTCGTCCGATGCGCCTCGCTGGCCGGCCGTGGGCTCGAATGGACACAGGTTCACGACACCAGGTCGGACGAACTCGACCTCGTGGTCCTCCGCGGCCCGAATGTGCGAGGGATCGCCGCGGACCTCGAGCATCCCCGCGTAGATCTTCGGGTGCAGCGTCTTGAACGTCCCGCCCGTCGAGACGAGCTCGCTGCTCATCTCTGCCAACCCGCGCCGGAACTCTCTGCGGGCGATCGGCGGCGCTGGACCTCAATGTCGTCAGGACGGCGGGCGTCCGGGTGGACGGTCACGCGCGTTCGTCACCGCCGGCGGCGAGCTCGGCTACGACGCCTCAGGGGCAGCCCGGCGGCGCATGACTCGGACAGCAATCACCGTGGCAGTCGCCGGGACCGTAGATACAGCAGATGTAGCCGCTGTCGACGTCGGGGCAGGGGTTACAGGACAGCGATCCGGTGCAGCCGTCGCAAGGTCCTCCGGGAGCTTGCGGATTGAAGCCGGGGCAGAATGGCTGATAGCAGCTCGCGAGCGTGACGTTGCAGGCGGCGATAGCGCGATCCATACAGTCGTTCGAGATCCACGCCGCAAAGGGCGCGAAGTATTTGATGTACGGGTGAGCTTTGTCGAGCGCTGCTCGGCACGCGTCTGCTTGCTTGGAGAACGTCTGATTGGCGGTCCAGATGCATCCCTTCTGACACGCAGCTGGATCGGTGGCTGCGCTCGCTCTCGCGACGGGGCGCGCCAGAGGGAGCGTCAGCGCAAAGCCGGCTAACGCCGCTTTGAGCCCCTGGCGACGTGTATGCGGAGTGGCGAGCCGATCCAGCCAGTGTTCGGAGGACGGGGTCAATTCGAGCCGCCGAAATACTTCTGCAAGACCGTGTTGTGCTGCGCTGCGGCTTTCTCATGTGACTCGACGGTCGTCAACGCATTCTTGATGGCGGCGGGATCAAGCGTGCTCACCATCTTCGAACGCGCATCGAACGCCTTGGCGGATTCGGACAGCCCTGCCAGGATCTGATTCTTGTCGTCGGCACCGAACTTCACATTCGCCACGGCCTTGGCGATCGTGCGCATCTCGTTCGCCACTTTTCCGTAGTACTGCGCCATCAACTGCCCACTCGACGAGCCGGGCACCGGCGGACCGTCGTTTGACGAGTTGCCGCTCAGCCCCAGGAAAACCTGGATCGAAGAGAAGTCGTCATCGAGTTGACGGTTACGAGAGCGCAATGCTGCCCGCACGGCACGCGCCTGTGCTTTGGTCGGTCCTGAGGCGGATCGACCACCGTTGCTCGTCGGGCTCATCCGTTCACTCCGGCAACCCTCAGAACCTGTACGCCAAGCTCCGATGGACGGCGCGAGGACAGCAGCCGTTCCACGGCATCCCCACCGGTGGCGACCGGGCTCGCAATCGTCCGGTCCACCGAGACCAGGACTGCACTTGGCACCGCCGCAACGTGATATTGGCGGGCCACCTCCCACCCCTTCTGCAACAAAGTCGGGATCGAGGAATCGTCGAGCAGACGGTCTGTCGCTCCGCCAGCGCGCTCCTGCGTGATCATCGCGATTTCGAGACTGCCCGAAAGCTCTTCTTGGATCCTCGGCAATCGCTTCGCGAGGCTGACGCAGCCGGCGCAATCCGGATCCGAGAAGATAAGCGCAAGCGGGAGGCCTGGCGCCAGAAGCTCATCGAGCGACAACGGGATCCGCTCGGTGGTAGGCAGCGCGAATTGCGGGGCTGGCCTGCCTTCCAACGATTCCGTGGGCACCGAGGATGCCTCGGGCATAGCCGTGGCAACCTCCAAGGCCCGCAGCCGAGTAAGCATGCGCCCGTTCTGCTTGAGCAGATGCCAGCTAAACCAGCCGTTGGCCGCGACGATGGCGGTCAGCATCGCTGCTCCAGCAATCATCAGCCCGGCGCCGTTAATGAGGGAACCGATCGCTGTTCCCGGCCCTCGGACGGTGACACCGGCGGCAAGCGCGGCGAGCGCAATATTGCGTGCCGCCATCCATCCGCTGATGGGCCTCGAGTGCAAAGCACCGAAGCAGTTGCAGTCAGGATGCCGGCCGCGCACAAGCAGGCGAACGATGGCCACCGCAAAGATGAGCAGCAGAAGAGCTGCCAGCCCGGCCCCCCACTGAGCCGTGGCGGTAGGTAGGAGCAAGAGAGTGACCGCGCATTCGGCAATCGGCAGGACGAGCGCGCCCGGGCTTTGCAGCCGTGAAGGCAGGCCGAACACAGCGAGCGCGCCACGCGTCTCTTCCAGCTGGCTGAGCTTGCTGATCGCCGCCACGAGGAACATGGCTGCGAGAAAAAGGCGTACCGCGAGCACCCCGCCACTCAAGGTTTATAGCCCTCCGGACTTATTGCCGTCACCACGAAAACCGCCGTTCTGGCGGTCCGAGCCCCATCAGATATTCACCCTACACGCAGCAACGCGCTCGCGCAAGCTGATCTGGTTACGAGGCCGACGCGGAGCGGCTGGCGTAAATCGTCACCGCTGCCGCACAATCACCCTCCGCGGGTTGTCCGGATCGACGCTGACTCCCGCGGACAATCGCTTCCACCCTCGGGGACGCCCTGGACCGCGCGCTCGGCTCGGCGATATTCGGAGGCCGCTACGCCGGCCGGCGTGCGGCTAACGCAGTCGACCGAGCGCAATCTGCGTAGGCACTTGTACGCCGGTCGCGCGCGCACCGTCCGCCTCGGTTTCGGCGAGGTGACAGCGTCGGCTCGGGGTCGATCACGGGTGTGCCGTGAAGACGTGGGCGACGGCTCCGCGGCTGAAGCCGGTGGTGCTCATGGGCTCGATGGTGAGCGGCGTGGTGAAGAGCCGCTCGCCGGCGCCGAGGATGACCGGGTGGATGACGAGGCGGTCTCGTCGATCAGGCGGTCTGGACCAGCGAGCGGGCGAACCGCACGCCCGCCTTGGGCGAGGAGGTGCCCGTCGGTGCGCTCCTGCTTGAGGCGCGTGACGGGTGTGGCCAGGTCGTCGCGGGCGATCGTCGCCGGCCCGCAGTCGGCGGCCGCGAGCGCGTCGGAGAACACGACCTTGGGGATCTCGTTCATCGGCTGGGCGAACGGCCCGGTGGCGCCCGGCCAGAAACCGGCCCACCGCAAGTAGGTCGCGGCACCGATGGGGTGCGTCCCGGGGTTGTTCAACGGTCTCGAGCGTCCAGCGCCCGCCGTCATCGGAGCGCCCGCGGCGGCCCCCCGCGGGGCAGCCGCGCAAGGGCGAACGCGGTACGGTGAAGCGATGGCACTCGAGTACGTCTTTGAGGGAAATCTGATGCGCGTCGAGGACGGCGTGATCGAGCAGTTTGCGCAGGCGATCGCGGGCTCGTACCGGATTCCTCTCGCTTGGGCGTCAGCACAACTCGAGCCGCGCAAGCACGATGCGGTGCGCGTGCAGATTGGGATGGCAACGGATCTGTCGGGCCCTTTCTTCTCGAGCGTCGCGTTCACGAACCCGGCCTTCACATTTGAGGTACCGAGCTCCGAGGAGATGCGACTTCGCGAGTTCCTGCAGGCGGCCGCGCAGACCGCAGGCCGGGCCACTTAGGCCGGCGGACGAACCGCGATTCGCCGTCGAGTTCGGCTGATCTCGGATGTCCGGCTGGGCAGGTCTGGACGACCGCAACCGCTCTCCTGGCGTCTTGCGCCGGGCGATCCGGTTGGCGACCGAGCAGGCGCGAAGACACTCAGTTCTAGGACGAGCACGAGAGCGACAGCGTCGGAGTCCCCGTTCCCCATCGGGTCGCCAACATTTGCACGCGACGCGGCCGGCGTCGGACAACCTAATGGCGTTCTACAAGCGCTTTGAAGTTGTTGAGACCGTCTTCGAGACTCTTGCCATTCATGCGCTTAACGATGAGTGCATCGGCGAGCTTGCCTACCACGCCGCCAGGTAGCGCGTAGTCGAACGTCGTGATCAGGCGCGTTCCGTCGCCTTCGGGTGTGAGCTCCCAGCGAGCCTGTCCCGACAACATGCCCTCCATCTGCAGAAGCTGCAGCCTGCCCGGCTGGTAATCGAGGACCGTCTCGACGATCGTCATGGAAAGCCCCGCCGACTTCGCCTTGAACGCGACCTTGCCCCCTACTTCGGGGAAAGGAGCGGTGATCTCGATGTACGTCATTCCGGGATACCAGTCCGGCCAGCGGCTGGCATCGCTCAAGAGCGCCATGGTCTGCTGCGGCGAGGCCTTGATCCGGACATTGCGTTGCACGATCGCCATCGTGGATCTCCTCGCTCGCTCTCTCTCTTCGTCCAGCCCCAAGACGGTGCGGCTGCAGACGCACCATAAACGACCACCGGCGCTCTCGTCCGACCGCCGCCCTCCGAGCGCAGCAACCCGCCGGCGCCGTTCGCGCCGCAACATATAGCCGGACCCGCGTTCTCTCTAAGGGGACCAGCTGGCCCACCCGCTCTACGCGGGCTCGGCGCATCCGGCCGGCGATCGCTTTTGCCTCCGGGGAGCCTCGAGTCGCGGCGGCGAGGCAGGAGCGTCTGGTGCGGGGATCGTGGAGCGGGGCGCTCACCAGGCGCCCCCTTGCCGCACAGGACAAGGCTAGGCCGGTCCGGCCAGCGGCTTGTCCTGGCGTCAAGCGAGGCTGGGTGCCTGCCGGCTACCCCGACACGTCCTCAGTCGGCGTGTTCGCGCTGCGACCGGGGTCGGTAGCGGACACTCAGGGCCTCGGTCGGGCCGGCATCGCCGAGCCGCTCCAGGCGGATCGGAACGGCGCCAGGATTGGCGTAGAGCCGAACGCCCTCGCCAAGCAGGACAGGCGCGATGTGCAGGTCGACTTCGTCGATCAGGCCCAGCTGGAGAAGTTGACGCCCGATTGTCGGCGAGAACACTTCGAGGTTCTTGCCGCTAGCGGCTCGCAGCCCGATCCGCACCGCCTCCGCCGGATCGCAGTTCAGGAACGTGACCCCGGCAGCTGGTGTGGCGTCCTCGGGGTGGTGCGTGAGCACGAAGATCGGTCCTTGCCAGGTGCCACCGTACGGGCGCTGGTCGCCTACCGCAGCATCCCAGCCGTCCCGACCACCCAACACGGCGCCCGTGGTCTCGACGTACTCGTTGACGAGCCCCGGCCGAAACGTGGTCCCCGTCATCCATTCCATTGAATGGTCCGGCCCCGCGACGAAGCCGTCGAGGGACATCTTGAAGTGCCAAAGCACCTTTCCGGCCGCGGACTGCGGACGAGTGTCGACCATCGAGCGCCTCCTCGCATGAGCATCGTGGATCACCGTAAGACCGCCGACGCGCGGCAGAGTCCTCGTCCTTTTGTTGAGAACAAAGGTGGTGCGGATCGGAAGTTCGGCGTTATCGCTATGCCCGCCGGTAGCGGATGTGCGTGGCGAGCGGAGAGTTGAGCACCTCGACCGGCTCGAACCCGAACGACTCGGCTCCGTCGAACAGCCGCTCGCCGGATCCGAGCAGGACCGGGGCGACGTCCAGCGTGAGTTCGTCGATCACTCCGGCGGCGAGGGCCTGACGGACGGTCGAGGCGCCGCCCGCGATGTCGATGCCATCCTCGCCGGCCGTCTCACGCGCCTGCTCGTATGCGGAGTCGAAGCCTTCGGTGACGAAGTGGAAGCTCGTGCCACCCTCCATCTCGATCGGCTCGCGGGCGTGGTGGGTGAGCACGAAAACCGGCGCGTGGTAGGGCGGCTCGGGGCCCCACCATCCATTCCAGTCCTCGTCCCACTCGCCGCGGACCGGCCCGAACATGTTGCGGCCCATGACGTAGGCCCCGCGCGGTCGCAGGAGCCAGCCCGCTGCCGTCGCGTCGGCGTCGTTCGCGCGCTCGTCGCCGAGGTGCCAGCTATGCAGCTCTGTGCCCCGCTTTCCCAGCGGATTCTGCCGGCTCTGATCCGGCCCGGCGACGAAGCCGTCGAGCGAGATCGACATGTGGCAGGTGGTGTCCGGCATCGGCGTCCTCCAAGTGATTGGGGCTTGCAAGCGTCGGTTACCGCATCAGCAGCGTGCGCGCCCTGGCCGAGCTGCTCACCGCCGGTCAGTAAGTGGTCTCGTCAACTACCTCGACAATTGCCGGCCCGAGCGTGACGCGGAACCTGTCGAGCACCTGCGCCTGCTTGAGACGGTCGAGGACGTTTTTGGCGTCGTCCGCCGAGGCGTATTCAACCGCCAAGTAGACCTCGTTGGGGTTCTCGACGGAGCGTGAGATCCGATGTCCCTTCGCTACCGCCTGGCGCCCCGCTGGATCTGAGTCAAACACCTGCTTCCACTCGTCATAGTCGTCGACGTGAAAGCCCAAGAGCATGAGTGCCATCTCGTCCTTCCCCGATGATCGTGGCCGTTGTTCTACGGCGATGCTAACCGCCTAGTTCGATTTTGACTTCTCGCAAGTTTCGCGCCGCGCGCTCGTTTTGTGTTCCTGGGAGGCGTCCCGACGGAACGGGACCGAGAGGAGAACCCATGTACGGATTCAGTCGAGCGATCTACCGGGAACTCGCCCACGAGATCACCGAAGATCCTCATGCCGAGCAGCCATTCGCGAATCATGAGCGCGTCCTGCGTGCATGCGAGGTGGCGGTGGAAAGGCTGGCGACGGATCGCGACTACTTCGCCCGACCGGCACGATCGCTGTTTTCGGAGATCCGCTGGCTGTTCCCACTCACTTCGCAGCAGCGGGTACTCGGGGTGATCGAGCATTACCTGGCCCGGGTGGATGAGTTCGTGCGTCACCTGCCGCCGAACGGCCTTGACGTCAACGGTAAGCCGCTTCAATGCCGTGCGAGCACGCGCAAGGGAACGCCGTGCCAGCGGATGCCGCTACCCCGCAACGGCTACTGCCCGTCTCACCAGCACCTGGCGGAGAATAAGCAGGCCGCGCTCGCGGCGTAGCTCACCCGGTTGGCTACGATCCGGCCTTGGCGATTCGACCGGCCGTTGATGAACCGCATGTTGTGTCCTCGGGCAGCATCGGCGAGTCCTGGCTTGCTGTCGCCGAGCGGATTGTCACGCGCGGGACGCCGGGCCGATATGACGGTCTGCCGATCCGGGAGATCTCGCTGATCACGCTGGTTGTCGCGCGACCAGATCCCGTCGATCAGATCATCGCGACGTACGCCGAGCCTGAGCGGCTGAGCTGGATGCATGCCAACTTCACCGATCACGCGCGAGTAGCGGACCTCGATGGCGCGGATAGCTACGCCACGCGGTTGTTTGACTACGAGCACTCAGGCCGTGATCAGATCGCCTGGGTGCTCGATCGGCTCCGTGCGGATGCCTCGTCACGGTCGGCGACGATCACGACGTTTCAGCCGCAGTCCGACACGACGTACGTCCCGTGTGTCAGCACGCTCGACTTCTGGCTTCCTGACGGTGCGGTGGAGCTAGTCGTGTACGCGCACAGCATCGACTTCGGCGCCAAGGGCTATGGCAATCTGGTCGAGCTGGCTTCGTTGCAGCATCGCGTCGCCGACGCTCTCGGGGTGCCCGTCGGCCGGCTGGTGATGATCGTCAAGTCGGCCCATGTCTATGACACCGAGCTCGAGTACGTGAAGGGCGTGCTCGGGGGCGGCGGCCGAGTTCACGTCGACGCTTGACCGGCGGCCAGCCCGACGTCAAGCGCGCTCACTCCACGAGTCCCGCTGACCTCTACGTCGTCCCGCGGGCGGACGCCTAGGTTGACCCGAAGTTCTGACGCTCGGCCTAACGGCGCTCGGGCCACGCTGCCGAACAGTTGAACATGTCGAGATTGCGAGAGCCGGTCGGGCCGGCCGACGCCGTCGTCGCGTTGACCACGGCGGCGGCCGTGTTCGCTGTCCAGCATTGGGTGGTGCACCTCACGACGGCCATGATCCTGGTCGCGATCGTGGTGCTCGAGCTCGTCGTGCAGCCTGTCTCGACCCTGTTGCACGAACTCGGGCACGCCGTCGCTGCCGGAGCTCTAGGGGCGAACACGATGAGCGTGATGGTGGGCCGCGGGCCGTGGGCCAGGTTCAAGCTCGGGAGGGTCCAGGTCAACTTCAGCTTGCTTCCGGCCCGAGGCGTATTGATCCGCGGCGTCTGCAGATACCAAGCGGACGGTCTGGCCTGGCGTCGGCGCGCATGGATCGCGCTCGCCGGTCCGGCGGCCACGCTGCTCGAGCTGCTGCTCGTCGTCACGCTCGGCCGTGCGGGCTGGAGCACGGCGTGGCCCCTCGTCCGCGCGTTGATCCTGCTGACAGGCTCGGGACTGCTTGCGAGCGCGCTGGTGAACCTGATCCCCGCGCACCGCAAGGGAGCCGTGCTTCCAACCGATGGGTGGGTTGCCCGCCGCTCTCTTCAGCTGCATCGGCAGGGCGCGCCACCACCTCGCCCTAAGCGAGCCGACCCGTCATGCGCCGGCGCGCCGCAGCTCGGCCCCGACGGCAGGCTGCCTGCGCAATCGGCACCGGCGGATCCGGGACAGCGAGAAGCGTTCGACGCGGAGGAAGCCGGCCATCGCCTCGGCCAGATCCAGCGGCAACGCGATCAGGAACGCGCAAAGACAAGCGTCCCACCTCCAAGGCGCGCGTCCCCGTAGCGGAAGATAAGGGACCTCTTGCCCCGGCAACTCCGTAAGAGGGACGATGCTTGGTGGCGATGACAGGCCAGGTTGAGCGGTTGTCTGTGGTTGGGCAGTCGGTCGTCGTGTCGGGTAGGCGCGCACACGCGCGCACGCGCACGGTGAGGAGCGAGCGCGCGTTGATCGCCGGAGCGCTCGCCGGGTCGCAGGCGGACCTCGACAGGCTGTTTCGCCGGCACTGGCCGGCCGCGTACCGAGCTGCGTACCTGATCGTGCATGATCATGCTGGAGCAGAGGACATCGCCCAAGAAGCCTTCCTCGCGGCGATCAGACACCTGGATCGGTTTGACCGTCGGCGGCGGTTCGGGCCGTGGCTGGGAGCGATCGTCGCCAACCGCGCGATCGACTGGACGCGCGCCCGCAGTGCTCGCAGAGAGAGCAGAGAGGAGGTCGCCGATGCCGCGGCCGGGGGGGAAGCGCGACGAGATCGTTACTCGGATGAGGTGATGTCAGCGTTGACGGCGCTATCGCCTGAGCATCGGGCGGTGGTGGTGATGCGTTACGTGCTCGAGTTCACTCCGGGCGAGATCGCGCGTGCGCTGGAGCTGCCACGCGGGACGGTCAACTCACGGCTGCGGCGAGGGCTGGACGCGCTGGAGGAACGACTGCGCGAGGCGGAGCTTCGATGAGCGCGAAGCAGGCATTGCGAGAACTCCGAGCGCCGGATGAACGGGGGGCTGAACAGCGAGCATGGGAGGTCGTCTGCGCGGATTTCGAGCAGCGCGTAACGGTGCCTGGCCGCCGCTCGCGGCGAACTCAGGCGCTGGCGCTCGCTGGCGTGATGGCGGTGGGAGCGGTGGCGCTCTCCCCGGCGGGTGCGACGGTCGGCCGGCTGATCGGCCGCGCCCTTGGGATTGAACACGCGGCACGCGCCTTGTTCTCGCTTCCTGCTCCGGGCCAGCTGCTCGTCTCCGGGCCGAGCGGAGCGTGGACGGTCGCGGCCAACGGGTCAGCTCGGCGGCTCGGCCCCTGGACCCAGGCGAGCTGGTCTCCGCGCGGCCGCTATCTCGCGGCCGTCGGCAACGATCGGCTGGCTGCGGTGGATCGGCGCGGCGCCGTGAAGTGGACGCTCACCCGCCCAGCGGCCGCGGACCCGCGGTGGTTTTCACCCAGCGGCTACCGCGTCGCCTACCTGTCCGGCAGCACGCTGCGGGTCGTGGCGGGTGACGGGACTGGCGATCACCTGCTCGCCCCGGCAGTCGCGCATGTCGCGCCGGCGTGGCGTCCGGCTCACCCCTACGAGCTGGCATACGTGACAGCGCGCGGAAGCGTCGTCGTGCGCGACGCGGATACAGGCCGCGTGCGCTGGCATGCGACTCCAGTCGCGGGCGTGACGCAGCTCGAGTGGTCAAGCGACGGCGGACGCGTCGTGGTCTTCGCGTCCACCGTAGTGCGCGTTTATGCCGCGGAGGGTTCCCTCGTCTACGTGCATCCGCTCGCCCGAGCCGGTCGCGTTGTAGATGGCGCGCTTTCCCCGGACGGCCACCGGCTGGCGCTGATCCTCGGCGGGAGTGTGAGCCAACTCGTGATCGAGGATGTCGGCGCCCGACAGCTCACCGAACACCCCGTCTTGACCGGCGCCGGACTCGCCCAAGTGAACTGGTCCCCCGACGGACGCTGGCTGCTTGCGAGCTGGCCGGCCGCGAACCAATGGGTGTTCGTCCGTGTCGTCGGCCCGCCGCGGATCGCGGCCGTATCACGGATCTCGCAGCAATTCTCCACCCACTCGGACAGAAGCTTCCCGGCACTCGACGGCTGGTGTTGCAGTAGTCAAGGCACGACGCCGTGAGGCTGAACACGCTCACCGCGATCGGGCTGTTGCTGCTGGTTACAGGATGCGGCTCGACCCACGCAACAAAACAGCGGCGCTTGCGCCATGCCACAACAACGGAGGCGTCGACGGTACCGACCGCCGCCCACGCGCCTCGGCTGAGCTCCCCGCAGGCGCTGGTCACCGCCGAGACGGAGAACCGGATGCTGGTCGTCCAGCTCCCCGACGGGCGGATCGCACACGAGGTCCCCGTGGCGCCCGACCCCGAAGACATCGCCACGGCGGGAGACGGCGGCTTCGTGATCGTCGTCAGCTCACGAGCAGGCACCGTCACCGTGCTCGATCGCGACACGCTCCACGTGATCAAGGCGTTCACGGGGTTCAACGAACCACACATCGTCGCGATCTCACCCGACGGCAAGCATGCGTTCATAACGGACGACGCGCGCGGAACGGTGACCGTGATTCGGCTCAGCGACATGAGGATCGTCAGCACGATTTACGTCGGCCTCGGCGCCCACCACATCGCGTTCAGCCCCGACCAACTCCAAGCCTGGATCGCTCTCGGCGAATCGGCCAAACAGGTCGTGATCCTCAACACGACCGACATCGAGCACCCGCGCGTGATCGGTGTCTTCGACCCTGGCTTCTTGGCTCACGACCTGTCCTTCAGCCCAGACGGCCAGCGAGTGTGGATCACTTCAGCGTCAACCGGCGACGTCACCGCGTTCGACGCCAGAACTCACCACGTCGTGTTTCGCGTGCCTGTCGGCGCGCCTCCGCAGCACATTGCGTTCACGCACACGGACGCATATTTGACCAGCGGCTACGGCGGGGACATAGAGAAAGTCAGCGACGCGACCGGCCGCATCCTCGATTGGTCGGCCGCTCCCTACGGGTCGTTCGAGCTCGCGGCCGCCGATGGCTACATTGTCGCGTCGTCGTTACTCCGCGGGACGCTCGCGATCTACAACTCCAACCTCCAACGTCTCCACACCGTTCACCTCGCCCCGGCAACACGCGAAGTCGCGATTTCGCGTTGAACGATCCCGCGATGACTCGGAGCGCTGGCCTCGGGTCCGGCAATTGCCCTAACTGGCCGACTTTTGCGAACTGCCCGAGCGCGATCCGCCCGAGCGGCGCTGGCAGCGCCTACCGTGCTTCCTGATGTTTCGCGCGGTAATGCGCCGGCGATAGCGGGATGAGCGCGATGCTCGTGACCAGGAGCCAAACGAACATCAGCACGGCGCCGACTAGGAGGATGCCGTAGGTCGCGGAGTGATTGTTTGTCGGGCCGAGCAGTGTGCTCGCCGAAGCCGCGCCACATATGGCTGTCACGACTCCGAGCCAGCCGCTCCAGCGCGAAAGGATCTGCTCCCGCAATGTCGCCGCGGCGACGACGCCGACCAGCGCAACGAGGGGCAGCTCGATCGCAGGGCCGCCGGCAAGATACGACAGAACTACGAGCGCGTGCGCGAGCGGCCCGTCGCGCGCGACCGTTGGTTCGGCCAGCGCCCGGTAGCAGAGCGCCGATAGCAGCAGGAAGACCGCCGCCACCGCCCCGCCCGTCAGAGCGAGCGTTGCCAGAGCGGGCGGCGTGCCGCTCTCGCGCCGCAGGTAGCCGTGAATGTAGGCGGCGAAGAAGACCAGGGCGATCGCCGAAAGGACGTGGAAGAAGCTCAGGGCCCGCGCTTCGGAGCCGTTTTCGAGGAAGTAGGCCCTGACGTGAGACGCGCTCGCATCGAGCGCCGGGAAGTTGGTTTTCCCGAGAAGATCGCCGAACAGGAGTCCGCAGGCGAACAGGACGACGGTCATCGCGCCACTTGCTGCCCACAGCTGTCGCCACCGGCTCGTCGGCCACGCCGCGATCGCGCCTCGCATCGTCTCAGAGTCGCTCATTCGTCCAGTTCAACACGCGGCGGGCTGGGTGGGCGCCGGCGATTTAGACCGCGCGAACGCGTTCGTCTTCCCCGAGCACGAAGCCGGGGCGGCCGAGTTGGGTGAGTTTTTCCGGGATCACGGCTGGTCGGACGGCTCGACGCTACCTGGTGTCATCGTCGTGACTTTGAGAGGTCCGCTCCAGTCAGAGATCGCCTCGCGCCGGCCGTCGTCGTGGTTGAGCGCAGCGATCAGCCCGAACACGAACGGTGAGCGAGGGTTGCTGCAGACCCACCAGTTGCTCACTTCGATATCGATTCGTGGAACCGACCGCGGGACGAACCCGTACACATCCGACCAGCCACCCGGGCCATCGGTCTGCAACACCAGTTCGGCGCCGTCTTCGACGACTCGGAAGCGCCAGCCTGATTGCTCGTGCACCACATCGGGGTCCGGTCCAAACGGGATTGGATCGAGCCGCGTGCCCAAGCCAAAGCCGACATCGGCATGCCACGTTTCGCCAACGCTGTCGCTTACGCGCAGCACGAGGTGGCTCGTAGGCCGTGCTTCTGGCGGCGCGCCGCCGGCCCGAACGCGAGCCAGCCTCGGCTCAACCCGCAAGCCCAGATGCTCGGCGGCCGATGCGAACAGCAATTTTTGCTCGAAGCAGTAGCCACCGCGACGTTCCGCGACCATTTTGCGCTCGAGGTCCTGCTGATCGAGCGAGACCGGAATTCCCTGGTAGGGATCGAGATTCTCGAACGGCATCGACGTGACGTGCGCCCGGTGCATCGCATGCCAGCTCGGCCGCTCGGCAGGAGCCACCCCGATGCGGCCCAGATAAGCCTCGAAGTCGAGCATCGCCGCGGCCACCCTATAGCTGAAGAAGTTCGCGTCGCAAACGTTATGGTGCTGTTACTGGTGACGTGGTACCACGTGTGCCATGACCCGGGTTGCTGGGCCGCTCGCGTCGGCCGCGACGGCGCTCCTCGCTGCCACGGTGATTGCCGCGTGCGGCTCAGGGTCTCACGCCAGTTCAGCGCTCGCCTCCGGTTGGGGCTCCGCCCCAAGCCAGACCGGGCTCAGCTTCGCCCGATGCATGCGCGCCCACGGGGTGCCGAGCTTTCCTGACCCGAGCGCAAACGGCGGCGTCAACTTCGCCAGCGTCGCGGGGAACAACCCGTCATCGCCGGCGTTCGAGACAGCTGAGACCGATTGCAAGAACCTGCTGCCGGTGAAGCCCGTACCGTCGGTCACGCCGACGGCGGCGGCGTTCCACCGCCTAGTGCACTGGGCGGAGTGCATGCGAGCGCATGGGATCTCCGGGCTGCCGGATCCGAGGCCCAACCCACCGCCATCACGCGGCTCAGCGGTAGCGGCGAACTACGGGACGTTGATGGGCGACGGCGGCTACTGGGTCGGGATCCCGATTTCGGTCAACGCGCACTCCCCGGCGTTCATGCGACTGTCGACCTCGTGCGGCGAATCAGCCGGTGGCCCTCGAGCACGGTAACGCCTACCCGGTCAGCGCGAACGGTCTGACGGCTGGCTATGACTCGTCGGCGCCGCAGAACGCGGCGAGATCTTCGGTCACCGCGAGCACACCGATAAGCGCTCCGCAGCGGTCGACGACGGGCACCCGCCGAATATCGGTGGCGACGGCGAGCTCGTAGCCGGTGCGTGCCGGCGCGTCGGGGGGGACGATGGGTCCAGGTCGAGCGATCTCCGCGGCGGGACGGGACGGATCGAGCTCGCCGTCGAGATCGCCGCGGGTGAGCGAGCCTGCGTATCGCCTGTCGCTGGCGAGGAACGCGAGCCTGCGGTGGGTGCTTGCGGCGAACCACTCACGCACCTCCGCAACGGTTGCGCCGGCGGGCAGCGCGCTGAACCGTTTGTGGGTGACGTCCGCCGCGGTCAGGTCGGCGGCCTGGTCGAGCGGCATTCGCGCCATCGCACTCCAAGGTACCACCGGCCGCTCGCCGGCCCGGCTGGCTACTGAGAGATCACGAGATCCAGCCGTGCGAGTCGCTCCGGATCGACGAGCGCGTCGATCTGGGTGATCCGGCCGTTCGTGACGGTGAAGGCCATCACCGAGAACAGCTTCCCGCGGGGGGCGACGACTGCTCCGGCCGCCCCGTTGACCAGGGCCGGTCGCACGAACGGGTAGAGCCTCGAGTAGGTCGTCGTATGCCTCGCGACGGCCTCTGAGCCGCGCAGCGCGAGCGACACCTCCCCACGCAGGGCACCGCCATCGATCCGCAGCTCGACATCGGGGTCGAGCACGGCTACGAGCGCGTCGAAGTCGCTCTCGCGGGACGCGGCGAAGAAAGCGTCGACGAGCTGGCGCTGTCGAGCGAGATCGGGGTCCGGCTCCGGGGCGGAGCGGACGCGGCGCCGGGCGCGGCTGGCGAGCTGTTGGGCGGCGTCCTGCGACCGGTCGAGGACGTCAGCGATCTCGGCAAACGGAATCCCGAACACGTCGTGCAGCACGAACGCGAGGCGCTCGGCCGGGCTCAGCATCTCGAGGACCACCAGCAGTGCCAACCCGATCGACTCGGCGAGAAGCAACTCCTGCTCGGGGTCGAGCGCGTCATCGAGTGTCACCACCGGATCGGGCACGTGGACCTCGATGCGCTCTTCCGGCCGGGCCTTCCGGGAGCGCAGCATGTTCAGGCAGACCCGGCCGACGACAGTGGTCAGCCAGGCCCGCATGTTCTCGACGCCCGCAGGGTCGTGGTCGCGGATCCGCAGCCAGGCTTCCTGGAGGGCGTCGTCCGCCTCGCTCACGGAGCCGAGCATCCGGTACGCGACCGCGCGCAGATGAGGGCGGTGCTGCTGGAACCGTTGGGTCAGCCATTCGCGCTCGTCCACGGATCACCAGTGGCTGTGGTCGCCGAGGACGGTGACGAGCGCGGCGCCCGCCAGGACCAGAAACGTGAGGGCTCCGCCGATCTTGGGGTCATGCGCCCTGATGTGCGCGCTGATCGCGCAGGCGAAATACAGGACGAGACCAACCGCAGCGGCGACGCCGAGCGCCGGCACCGCGAAGCCGATCAGCAGTCCGGCCGCGCCCGATGCGAGCAGCGTGCCAAGTGGAATCATCCAACTCCGCGGCACGCGCACCTCATCGGCGACGACCTGCACGGATTCCGCGCCGACGAAGTTCAAGGACGCGGCGTAGCCATTCGCAGACGCCGCGAGGATCGTGACAACGATGTAGGCGGTGTGCATACGCGTAAGACACGCGCGCCCACGAGAACCTGACAGGCGAAGAGCTTCAGCGCTCGCGGACGTGGCCGGCGGCCATCCGGCCGACCTCGAACGCAGCGGTTCCGGTCGTCACGACCGGGTCCTGGGCGGCGAACTCGCGCAGCGCCTGTTCGTCGTCAGTGTCGACCACGGCCAGGCCGTAGGAGTCGTCCTCGGTGAGGATCGGGCCGAACACGACCATGTCGCCACGCTCCAGGTACGGCTGCCAGTGGGCGGCGTGCCGGTTCATGACCTCCCGCTCGGCATCGGTGAGCGTCTGCGCGAAGTTCGGTCGCGGAGCGATCAGACGCAGGACGAATGTCGCCATGCGACGGACTCTAACGTCATGCCGCGACGGTCTTCAGCTCGCCGAGTGACGCGCGCATGATCTCCGAGAGGTCGCGCTTGTCAATGCCCGCGACCCAGCCCGCGAATCCGATCTTGAACACCGACATCGCGATGTCGGCGCTGAGGCTTGCGGCGGGCTCCGCGACGCCACGGTGCCGGAGCGTGTCGGCGAGGGCCGCCGACAGCGTCGCGAGCTTGATCAGCTCGCGCTCCTGAAGCTCGGGGTGAGAGGCGATGATCGCTTGGCGCTGCGCCGAGAACGCGCGATCGGAGATGAGCGACGCCGCCACGTCCAGGGCGGCGGCGACCGCCTTGATCGGCGTGGCTTCTGGGGGCGCAGCCGTGACCGCAGCGACCATCGCCGCCTGGAGCTCGCTTGACCCAGCGAACAGGACCTCACGCTTGTCGGCGAAGTGGCGGAAGAACGTGCGCTCGGTCAGCCCCGCCCGCTGGGCGATCTCCGCGACGGTCGTCTCGTCGAATCCGCGCTCGGAATAGAGCGCGAATGCGGCCTCGGCGAGCCTCGCGCGGCTATCGGGTTCCCAACGACCCATCAGACAGAGTGTAGGTGATGTCAGCGACTGTCATTACTGTGGTAGAGTGATGTCAGTTACTGACATCGACTCGCAAAACCTTGGAGGTATCCCAATGCGTGTCTTTCTCACAGGCGCAACCGGTTGGATTGGATCGGCGATTGTCCCCGAGCTGCTCGAGCGGGGGCATCAGGTCACGGGTCTCGCCCGCTCGGACGAAGGCGCCGCAACGCTGGAGCGCGCCGGCGTCGAGGTCCTTCGTGGAAGCCTCGACGATCTCGGCTCCCTGCGCGCCGGCGCCGAGGCCGCGGACGGCGTGATCCACACCGCATACATCCACGACTTCTCGCAGATGCAGATGGCGGGGCAGACCGACAATCGCGCCGTCGAAACTCTGGCGACCACGCTCAAGGGGTCCGGCCGTCCGCTCGTGATAACGACCGGCACTGCGCTGGTCTCCCCGGGGCGGGTCGCGACCGAGCGTGACCGTCCAGACGGAGCTACTCACCCGCGCGTCCGGTCCGAGGAGATCGCGGTGTCGTACGCCGATCGGGGCGTGCGGGTGTCGATCGTCCGTCCCGCTCCGTCGGTTCACGGCAAGGGCGACAAGGGGTTCGTCCCGATCCTGATCAACATCGCGCGCGAAAAGGGGGTGTCCGGGTACATCGGCGACGGGTCCAACCGGTGGCCCGCCGTGCACCGGCTCGACGCGGCGCAGTTGTACGTGCTCGGGCTGGAATCGGCGCCCGCCGGCTCGGTGCTGCACGCGATCGGCGAGGAGGGCATTTCCACCCGCGAGATCGCGGAGGTGATCGGCCGCAAGCTCGATCTTCCGACCGAGTCGATCGACCCCGACAACGCGGCGGAGCACTTCGGCTGGATGGGAGCGTTCTTCGGGCTCGACGCGCCCGCATCGAGCGCGCTGACTCAGGAGATGACCGGCTGGCGGCCGACCCACGTCGGGCTGATCGGGGACCTCGAGCAGGGCCACTACTTCGAGTCCGTGCCGGCCGCGGCTTGAGCGAGCGCCGCTCGCGCTCGGTTGCGAGCGGCGTTTCAGTTCGGGAGGATGCGGCCGTGGACACGCCCGAGCCTCAGGCGATCCTGACGCCGCTGACCGCGGCCGCAATCTTCCTCGTTGTAACGGTCGATCGTGGCGCGGAAGCGCCCGTCCGCGAGCTGCTTGCGGATGTGTCGGCGCTGACGCGATCGGTCGGCTTCAGGATCCCGGAGGCTGGGCTGACGTGCGTGACCGGGATCGGGTCGGAGCTGTGGAACCGGATGCTCGGCGAGCGACGGCCGGCGCAGTTGCGCCCGCTGCCGGAGTTCGCGGGCAGCGTGCACGCCGCGCCGTCGACGCCGGGCGATCTGCTGTTTCACATCCGCGCCGCGCGGACCGACCTGTGCTTCGAGCTCGCGCAACGGATCATCGACCGGCTGCGCGGGTATGCCTCCGTGATCGACGAGGTTCACGGCTTCCGGTCGTTCGACGACCGTGACCTACTCGGGTTTGTCGACGGGACCGAGAACCCAGCGGGCGCGGCGGCGGTGGCGTCGGTGCTGATCGGCGACGAGGACCCGGAGTTCGTGGGCGGCAGCTACGTGGTTGTGCAGAAGTACCTGCATGACCTATCGGCGTGGGACGCGCTCACAGTCGAGCAGCAGGAGCTCGCGATCGGGCGGACGAAGCTCAGTGATATCGAGCTCGACGACGACGTTAAGCCGGCCAACTCACACGTGGCGCTCAACACGATCGTCGATGACGACGGCGAGCAGCGGCAGATCGTCCGCCTGAACATGCCGTTCGGCCGCGTCGGCGCAGCAGAGTTTGGAACGTATTTCATCGGCTACGCCCGCAGCCCTGAGGTGACCGAGCTGATGCTCGAGCGCATGTTCGTCGGCGAACCGCCCGGCAACCACGACCGGATCCTCGACTTCTCGACGGCCGTCACGGGCCACCTGTTCTTCGTGCCGAGCGGTGACATGCTCGACGAGCTCGCAGACCGGACCACCGGCGTTACCGAGGAGCCCGCCGAGCGTGAGCTCGACGGAGACGGCTCGCTCGGGATCGGCGGCCTGCGCGCGGGTTAGAGCGCGACGTCGGTCCCGGCGAGCGCCAAGAACCCGGTGACGACGAAACTGAGCAGACAGACGACCCCGATCGCGTGCGTCCACTTCGCGTCCGCGACGGTCAGCAGCCCGAACCCTGCGATAAGGCATGCGACCGCGATCCGTGCGAGTAGCGGCGTCGCGATCCGCATTGGGGCCTCCGCCGTCGCGCCGTGCCGCGCCTGGCCACCGTCGGTGTCCTGCAGTTGACCCACGAGCGTCAATCGGAAAAGCAGCGCGAGCGACGGAAACAGGAGCGTCCCGCCGGCCAGCACGGCCACCGTGACCCAGACGAGCGTGTCGTGACCGGCAGCTGCCTGGTCGATCGTGAGGTGGGGGAGGATCGTCGGCCACCGCGACACCGCCCACCCGGCGATGATCGCGGCGACCGCCGCCGCGGCGGTGTATCGCGCGACCTCGTAGCGGCGCGCGTAGACGAGCCCGAGCGTCCCGATCCCGGCGATGCCCGAGGCGATCACCGCGACGAGCGCGCCGCCGCTCGTGAGCGAGTTGAACAGGTGCGGGTAGTCGCCGGAGAGCACGATCACGCCGGCGATCGCGAAGGCGCCCGCCACGACGCCGGCGATCAGCGCGCGCGTGCGGAACGCGCGCTCGAGTTCGCCGCCGCCGTGCCGCACGGCGTCGGCGGCGAGGTACACAGCCGCCAGGTACGCGCTGGCGGCGACCGCGAGCAAGCCGATCAGGATCGAGGCGGGGTGAAGCCAGCCCGACAGCGCGTGGTGAGTGTCGCCGGCCGCGGGGACGTGGTTTGTCGCGATCGCGCCGATCACCGTTCCGAGCGCGAACGGCGTCAGGATCGAGGACAGCGAGAACAGCGTGTCGATCAGCGCCGACTCTCGCGCGCTGCGCGCGCCGGCGCGCAGCGCGTACGCGGCGCCACGCAGAACGATCCCGATCGCCGCGATGAACATCGGCACCGCGAGCGTCGTCATGATCGCGCCGAAGGCGGCCGGGTACGAGGTCCAGAACACCGTCAACACGAAGATCAGCCACACGTGGTTGGCCTCCCACACGGGCCCCATCGAGTGATGCGCGTGCTCGCGGACCCGCTCACCGTGCTCGCCGCGGCCGACGAGCAGCTGCCACAGGCCGGCTCCGAAATCGGCGCCGCCGAGCACCGTGTACAGCATGAGCCCGGTGAGGACATAGATCATCGGCAGCGCTTGAAGCATCACGCGGCCTGCAGTTCGGGTTCGGTGTCAAGCGGGCGGCGCGCCAGCCGCAGGAGCACCCAGGCGAGGCCTGCGGCGACGGCGACGTAGGTGGCGGCGAGCACGCCGTAGCCGATCGGGATCCCGCTCGCGCCGGTGACCGCGGCGCTCGTCCGCATCACGCCGTACACGACCCACGGCTGCCGGCCGACCTCGGTCACGACCCACCCGGCGATCAGTGCGATGACCGCGAGCGGGCCGGCGACGACGACGCCGCGATAGAACCACACCGACTCCGGCAGCCGTTTTCGCCGGATCCGCACGAACAGGAACACGACGCCGAGCAGCGCGAGCAGCGTGCCGATCCCGACCATCGTCTGGAACGCGACGCGAACGACGTTCACCGGCGGCCGGTCGCTGGCCGACACGGTGTCGAGCCCCTTGACGGTCGCGTCCCACGAGTGGAACGCGAGCAGCGACAGCAAATGGGGAATCGGGATCCCGAATTTGACCTTGTTGTGCGAATACCAGCCCAGCACATGGATCGGGGCGCCGCGCGTCGTCTTGTACAGACCTTCGATCGCTGCAAGCTTCACAGGCTGGTTCGTGGCGACATCACGGCCCGCCCAATCGCCGATCAGGATCTGTACCGGGGCGCACAGCGCCGCGATCGTCAGCGGGATCGCGAGCGCAGTCCGCTCGTACCGGCCCCACCGTCCGCGCAGCCGCCCGACCGCGTACGCCGCGGCGAGCAAGAAGCCCGACACGATGTAGCCGGCGACGTACATGTGGACCAGCTCATGCCACAGGTATGTGTTCTCGAACAGCGCCTTGAACGGGTCGACGTCGACGACCCTCGTGCCGCGCAGGCGAAAGCCACCGGGGTGGTTCATCCAGGCGTTAACCGAGACGACCATCAGCGACCCGAGGAAGCCGGTGATCGCGATCGGGATCCCGCTCAGCATGTGGCGCCGCGGCGACAGCCGTTCCCAGCCGTAGACGTAGATGCCGATGAAGATTGCCTCCATGAAGAACGAGAACCCCTCGATCGCGAACCCGAGGCCGAACACCGACCCGAACGTGCCGGTGAAGTGCGGCCACAGCAGCCCCATCTCGAAGCTGAGCACGGTGCCGGTGATCACGCCGACGGCGAACAGGGCGACCATCACCCGCGTCCAGCGACGCGCGAGCGTGAGGTAGATCGGGTCGCCGGTCCGGTGCCCGCGCCACTCGCAGAAGAGGACGATCGCCGGCATCGAGACGCCGAATGCGACCAGCGGGATATGCACGGCGAACGAGAGCGCCTGCATCTGCCGGGCCTCGAGCAGGTAGTGCTGCACCACGGGGGAAAACGGGTTCACGGGCACTGTCAGCTTGCCCGATATCGCGGACGCTGATAGCCGCTACGTTGCCAAGCTACGATGGGCACGTGCCCAGGTCCGACGGACCCATCGACGAGCTCTGGCCGGCCGTCAGCTCCGCGCGCCGAGACGAGTCCTGCAACTCCGCACACCCGCGGTGAACCATGGCGGTCGGCGCGGCCGCTGACAGCGGGGGTCCGGAGGCGCTTCCGCCCGAGGTCTCCTCGCACAACGTCAAGAAGGGCCTGATCCGGATCGCCGCCCTGATCGTCGTGGTCGTGGTCGTGATCACGCTGCTCCCGGGTCTCGGGTCGCTGCGGAGCGAGTTCTCTAACGCGAGCCCGGGATGGATCGTCGTCGCGGTCGCGTTCGAGGTCCTCTCGACGCTGTCCTACGTACCCGCGTTCCGCTCGGTGTTCTGCACGCGGATGGGATGGGGGCCGGCCGCGAAGATCGCGCTCTCGGAGGAGGCCGCGGACTCCGTGCTGCCTGTCGGAGGCGCTGGTGGGCTCGCGCTCGGGGCGTGGGCGCTGCGCCGCGCCGGGATGCCCGCCGGCGAGATCGGGCGCAAGACGGTCGCGTTCTTCCTACTGACGAGCGTCCCCAACGTTGTAACGCTGGCGCTGGTTGGGCTCGGGCTCGCGGTTGGCTTGCTGCCGGGCCACGTCAGCCTCGCGCTCGAGCTCGTTCCCGTCGCCGTCGCCGCCGGCGCGATCGTGCTGACGCTCGCGCTCGGCCGGCTGACCCGCAAGATCGCGGCTAAGGCGGTGGGCAAGCCGGGTTCGCGCATCGCCAAACTAGCGCCGGCGCTTCAGGCGTTGGCGGACGGCGTCGTCGAGGCGGTGCGCCTGCTGCGCAAGAGCGATCCGTGGCTGCTCGTCGGGATCTTCGGCTACATGGTCTGCGACATCCTCGTGCTGTGGGCGGCGTTCCGCGCGATTGGCCTCAATCCCGAGCTATCGATCGTGTGGATGGCCTACGTGATCGGCCAGCTCGGCAACCTTGTCCCGCTGCCGGGGGGGATCGGCGGCGTCGAGCTCGGGCTCATCGGGACGCTCGTCCTGTATGGCGAGAAGGCCGTTCCTTCGACCGCGGCCGTCTTGATCTATCGCGCGATCGAGTTGTGGGTGCCGGCCCTGATGGGCGGCGTCGCGTTCGTGGAGCTGCGCAAGCTGCTTCGGCACGAGGCCGAGTCGATCGAGCTGTGCCAGCCCGGCGATGTCGTGGAGATCATCGGCGCAGGTCCAATGGTTCCCAAGGCTGCGGGGTAGCGGCGCAGGTCCTAGCACCGCGGGCTGCCGGAAACAACAGAGGTGCGCGGAGGATAGATGCTTGAGTGCACAAGTACCTGCTATCCTTGCGAGCATGGAACTTGGAGTCGTGACCTTTGCCGACGTGCATTCGGGCGTTACGCCGGAGCAGCGGATGCGCGACCTGCTCGAGGAGGCGCGCGTCGCCGACGAGCTCGGTCTCGAGGTGTTCGCCGTTGGCGAGCACCATCGGCCCGACTATTTGGTCTCGTCGCCGACGACGGCGCTCGCCGCGATTGCCGCGCAGACCGAGCGGATCCGGCTGTCGAGCGCCGTGACGGTTCTGAGTTCGGACGATCCGGTCCGTGTCTTTCAGCAGTTCGCGCACGTCGACCTGATTTCCGGCGGCCGGGCCGAGATCATGGCCGGTCGGGGGTCGTTCATCGAGTCGTTCCCGCTGTTCGGGTACGACCTTGACGACTACGACGAGCTGTTCGACGAGAAGCTCAGGCTGCTGCTCGAGATCCGCGACTCCGAGCGCGTGACGTGGTCAGCGCGCCACCGCGCTGCGCTCGAGAACGCCGGCATCTATCCGCGCCCGGTCCAGGAGCGACTGCCGATCTGGATCGCCGTCGGTGGCACGCCGCAATCGGTGGTCCGCGCCGGCATGCTCGGACTGCCGTTGGCGGTTGCGATCATCGGCGGACAGCCAGAGCGGTTCAAGCCGCTCGTCGACCTCTATCGCGAGGCGTACGCGGCCGCGGGCCACGACCCGTCGCATGCGCGTGTCGCGATCAACACGCACGCGTTTGTCGGTGCCACGTCCGAGGAGGCTGATGCGGCGTTCGCGTCCGCGTACCTCGAGGTGATGAACCGGATCGGCGCGGAGCGCGGGTGGCCGCCGTCGGACCGCGCCCAATACGACGCGCTGCGCTCGCCGCGAGGCGCGCTCGCGGCCGGATCGGTCGAGCAGGTGGCGGAGAAGATCCTGTTCGAGCACGAACTGTTCGCCAACGACCGCTATCTGGCGCACATGAGCCTGGGCGCCGTTTCGCACCGTGACGTGCTCCGCTCGCTGGAGCTGTTCGGGACCGAGGTCGCGCCGATCGTGCGCGCGGAGATCGAGCGCCGCGACACCGCGGCGGTCTCGCGCGCGGCGTAACCGACGGCTACTGCCGGTAGCGCTCGACGGTATCGGCGTCGCGGACGTGGGCGTCGTCGGGATCGCCGCCGGCGCCGCGGATCGCGCGCCGCTGGCGCAGCAGGTCCCAGCACCGGTCGAGCTCGATCTCGACCTGCCGCAGCCGCTCCTGATCGGCCTTGAGCCGGTCGTCGTCGGATGCGTCGGCCTGTTCGCGGTTCCGCAGCTCGTGCTCCTCGCCGACGAGGGTCTCGATCCGCGCCGCGATGCTGTCATCGCTCATGGGTGAATCGTACGTGACGCGGTAGGGTGCATCCGATGCCTCGGGTCGGACGCTACGTGAAGATGCACGCGCAGCCGGGACAGGGCGACGCGCTCGCGCAGAAGATGCTCGAGGTGGCGGATTCGCTGCGGGACGTGCCCGGTTGCGAGCTGTACGTGATCAATCGCTCGCCATCCGATCCGGACGTCGTCTGGGTAACCGAGCAGTGGCGCAGCCAGGAGCAGGTCGACGCGGCGCTCGAGCAGGCTCGCGACGGGATCGCGGCCGTACGGGAGCTCGTACGCGAGGGCGGCTTCGAGCGGATCGACGTCGAGCCAATCGGCGGCGTCGGCCATCCGAGCGCGTCGACCGGGTTCTCGATTATCAACCTCGAGGAGGTCGAGGACATGGCGCCGAAGTTCGGCTTTGGCGAGTCCGGCGAGGCGCGGTTTGCGCGCGGCGACCTCGGCTCGGAGGGAGTCGCGATCAGCTTGCAGCGGCTGCGGGCGGGTGTCAGGCAGGCGTTCGGCCACACCCACCACCACGACGAGGAGATCTATGTGATCCTCCGCGGCTCCGGCCGCGTCGCGGTCGACGACGAGGTCCGCGAGGTCCGCGCGCTCGACGCGATCCGGATCGCGCCCGGCTCGGTGCGCGCGTTCGAGGCGGACGAGGACGGCCTCGAGATCCTCGCCACGGGCGCCCACACCGCGGGCGACGCGGAAATGGCGCCCGGCTACTGGCCCGAGTGAGCGCGGTTCGCGAGCGGTTGCTGGTGCTCCAGCACATCGCGTGCGAGCCGCCCGCCGCCTACGAGGAGGAGATGCGTGCGTGGGGGGTTGAGCTGCGCCGGGTGGAAGTCGACGAGGGCGAGCCTCTGCCCGATTGGCGCCAGTTCGCCGGGATCGTCGCGATGGGCGGCCCGATGGGCGCCTACGAGGATCAGCGCCTTCCGTGGCTCGCGGCAGAGAAGCGTCTGATCGCGGACGCCGTCCACCACGACTGCCCGTACTGGGGTGTGTGCCTCGGTTCGCAACTGCTCGCTGCGAGCCTCGGCGCACCGGTGTTCCCCGGCCCGGCCGCGGAGGTTGGCGTGCTGCCCGTGTTCACGACCGCCGCGGCTAGAGAAGACCCGGTGTTTGCGGAGGCGCCGCCCGAGTTCGAGGCGCTCCAGTGGCATGCGGACACATTCCAGCTGCCGTACGGGGCCACCCAGCTTGCCCGCTCTGACGCGTACGAGCAGCAGGCGTTCGTGTTCAAGCGGGCGTACGCGCTTCAGTTCCACATCGAGATCGACGCCGCGCTAGCGACCGAGTGGGGGGACGTGCCCGCCTACGCGCAAAGCCTCGACGAGCTGCTCGGGCCAGGCGCGCTGCCGACGCTCATCGAGCAGGTGCGTCGAAGCGAGGACGCGTGCACGGGGCTCGCCCGGCGGCTGTTCGGGCGCTGGCTCGAGCACGTCGTCGGCCTGTCTAAAGCACGAACGGGATGAGCATCTTCGTCCGGCGACGGTACTCCGGATACGCCGTCGGAAAGGTCGCAGTGAGATTTCGCTCCTCGACTGATCCCGAGAGATAGAAGTAAGCGCCGAGCACGACGACGGCAACCAAGCCGACCAAGCTCGTCGCGAGTGCGGTTCCGAGGATCGCGAGCAGCAGCCCTGAGTAGATCGGGTGCCGGACAAACCGGTACGGCCCCGAGCGTGACAAGGTCGGGCTCTGCGCGCTGTGTCATCGGCATCCCCCAGTTGCTCCCGAGGTACACCCGGGCCCAGATCGCGAGACCGAGCCCGCAGGCGAACAGCACGGCCCCGACGATGCCCACCGCAAGCGTGTGGAGCGCAAGCCCGTTCCTGGCGAACACGCGCAGGAGCAGCACGACCGCAAGCGCGCTCAGGCCGGCGAGCGGAAGCGGACGACGGCGCGGCAGGCTCTGCTTTCGCGGCGAACGCGGAGACGAGCCAGCCAGCCCAGAACACGATCCAGGCGATCCCGATAGCTGCTCTGAGCGTGTTCACCTTCTGGCGGCGAGATTAAGCCGACCAGCGGACGGATGTCATCGGCCCCCGGGTGGATCCGCACGTCCACCCGTAAGCGCGACGCGACTGAGCCTCTGGTGCGTTTCCCACCAGCGGTTGAGGCCGCGGTTGGCAGGTGTCGATCGAGGGAAGTAGAACACCTCGATATGCGGGAACTTTTTGCACACCAGCTGGACGAGCTCGAGGCACGGATCGGCGCCGAGCTCCGGGAAGCCGTGAGCACGCTCCACACGGTTGGCGAGGCGGTCCTCGATCCTGCGCCGCCGACCACCAAGGCGGTACTCGCTGCGGGACGTGCCCTGCGCCAGGCCAGCCGCCGAATCGACGGCGATCTGGTGACGATCATGGCGCTGCAGTCGCCGGTGGCGAGCGACTTGCGCCGCGTGATGGCAATGGTCGAGGTCGCTCACCACGTCGAGCTGATCGGCAACCAGTTCGTGTTGATCGGCGAGGAGCTCGCCGACATCGACGCCGCCGTACCGGACCGGGCGGGTTGCGGGGAGCGGCTCTCGGAGATGGCGGGCCTGGCGAGCCGGCAACTGACGGACGCCGCCACCGCGCTTGCAAACCGCGATATCGCGCTCGCCCGCCGCCTTGACCGCGACGACGATGCGATCGACACTCACAATCGCGAGGTGTTCAAAGCATCGCTCGAATTCGACGAGAGTCGCCCGGAGCGCGAGCTGTCGCTGCGACACCTTTTGATCGCGCGGTCGCTCGAGCGGATCGGCGACAACGCGGTCGACATCGCCGAGCAGGCGGTGTTCCTCGTGACCGCTGAGCCGTGCGAGTTCTCCGATGCGTCGCACCCTCGCGCCGCGGCGTAGGTCGTCAATAACGGTGCGGCGACGGCGCCTCGCCGTGGAGCTGGCCGGTCTCGATCTGCAATAGCTCCGAGCCGGCGTGGTCGACCTGGAGCGTCGTGTGCTCGAGCCCGAATCGCTCCGAGAGCATCGACTTGAGCGAGCGCCGTGCCGCGTGGCAGTCGGCCTCCACCGAGACGAGCACATGGGCCGAAAGCGCCGGAAAGCCCGAGGTGACCTCCCACACGTGCAGGTCGTGGACCTCGACGACGCCCGGCTGTGCCGCCATCGCGCGGCCGATCTGGTCAGGATCGACGCCGCGCGGTGCGGCCTCGAGGAACACCCGACCGGACTCGCGTAACAGCCGCCACGACGCGCGCAGCATGATCGCCGCGACGATCAGCGAAGCGATTCCATCGGCCCGGTCGAAGCCGGTGGCGAGCACCACCGCGCCGGCGATCGCCGTGGCGATGAATGCGATCAGGTCGGTGACGATGTGCTGGAACGCGCCCTCGACGTTCATGCTTGTCCGGTTCGCCCGGCTGAGTGTCCAAGTTGCGGCGAGATTCACGGCGATCCCGGCCAGCGCGACGCCGAGGACGGCGGCGCCCTTGACCTCGGCCGGCGAGACGAGGCGGCGGATCGCGCCGTACACGATCAGCAGCGCGAGCACGAGCAGCGTCGCGCCGTTGAACTGGGCAGAGAGAATCTCCGCGCGTTTGAAGCCGAACGTCATCGCGCCTTTCGCCGGCCTGCGCGCGAGCCGCACCGCGAGCAGCGACAGGCTGAGCGCGACGGCGTCGGTGAGCATGTGGCCGGCGTCGGCGAGCAGCGCCAGCGACGAGGCGACGATCCCGACCACGACCTCGAGCACCATAAAACCGGCAATCAGCGCAAGCGCGATCGCGAGCTTGCCGGCGTCGGCGTCGGGCGCGACGCCGTGCGTGTGGCCGGCGTGGTGATGGTCAGACGCCATTGGTGCTCGGCCGCACCGTAGCGCCATCACGGCGTTAGGCTCTCCGCTGAGATGCAACGGATGAGCGCGCAGGACGCAGCGTTCCTGCACATCGAGCACGACACGGCGCCGATGCATGTGGGTGGCGTCAGCATCTTCGAGGGGCCGCCGCCGTCGTTCGATGAGCTGCTGGCGATGATCGCCGCCAAGCTCGTGCTCGTCCCGCGGTACCGCCAGGTTGTGCGGTTCGTGCCGTTCGGGGTCAGTCGGCCGGTATGGGTCGATGACCCGCACTTCAACCTCGGATATCACGTACGGCGCACGGCGCTGCCGGCTCCGGGTGGTGACGGTGAGCTGCGTTCGCTGGTCGGGCGGGTGATGTCGCAGAACCTCGACCGGGCGAAGCCGCTGTGGGAGATCTGGGTCGTGGAGGGACTCGACCAGGGTCGCTGGGTGATGCTTTCGAAGGTCCATCACTGCATGGTCGACGGCGTCGCGGGGACCGACCTGATGGCCGTGCTGCTCGACGTCGAGCGCGAGCCGCCGGCGGCGCCGGCAGACGACTGGCTGCCCGCATCCTCGCCGAGCGACGCGTCGTTGCTGGCGCGGGCGGCGCTCGATCGGGTGCTCAACCCGTTCGCCGCCGCGGAGGGCCTCGCCGGCGCCTTGCGGACGCCGCGCCAGTTAGCCGGGCTGCTCGAGCAGACGGCGCAGGGGATCGTCAACTCGGCGGGGATGGCGCGCCAGTCCGAGCCCTCATCGCTGAACGGAGCGCTTGGCCCGCACCGCCGCTGGGACTGGGCACGCGGCCGCCTCTCCGACGTCCAGCTCGTGCGCAAGGCGCTTGGCGGGACGGTCAACGACGTCGTGCTGGCGGCGATCACGCATGGCTTCCGAGAGCTGCTTCAGAGCCGCGGCGAGAGCACCGAGCGCGTCCTGCGCACGCTCGTGCCGGTGTCGGTCAGGCGGCCGGGCGAGCGCGGGACCTACAACAATCGCGTGTCGGCAATGTTCGCCGAGCTCCCCGTGTCGCTCGAGGACCCGATCGAGCGGTTACGCTCGATCAGCGCGCAGATGGCCGGCCTGAAGGACTCCAAGCAGGCCGTTGCCGGCGAGGTTTTGACCTCGCTCTCGGGGTTCGCGCCGCCGATGCTGCTCGCGCTAGGGGCGCGGGTAGCTGCCCGGATCCCGCAGCGGTCGCTGAACACTGGTACGACCAACGTCCCAGGCCCGCAGTTCCCGCTGTACGCCGGCGGGCGCCGGATGCTCGAGTCGTTCCCGTACATCCCGCTGTTCGCCCATGTCCGCATCGCCGTCGCGATCTTCTCGTACGACGGCGGGCTCACCTTCGGGATCAGCGGCGATTACGACAGCGCCCCCGACCTTGACGTGCTCGCCGACGGGATCGAGGCGGGCCTGGGTCAGCTCGTGACGTTGGCCGAGCCGGCATCGGGTTCGGTCGTCACGCCGGCGCCCACTCCCGAACCGAGACCGCCTGACGTTCGGCCAGCCGCGTTGCGGACTCGGGGTCGTGCGCGACGAGATAGACGGTCGGCCGCTCGCTGACGAAGCTCTGGATCCGCGCGAGCGTGCGTTTTGCGACCTCGTCGTCGGGCGCGACCCCATCGACCGCCCCGCGCACCATCAGTTCCTGGGTGTATGAAGCGTCTCCTGCCAGCAGCAGGCGGCAATCGCCGAGCTCCACGGCGACCCCAATGTGTCCCGGCGTGTGTCCTGGCAGCGGCACCGCGACCACATCCCCGGCCTCGGTCAGCGGCGCGCTCGCCGGAAAAGCCCCCAATGGGCGCGACTCGTCGAAGCGGACGGCGGATGGGGCGAACCACACCGGCCACCGGTTGTTCGGGTAGCCGTTGACGCGTCCCGAGAATCCCTGCGCGCCGTTGATCTCCGCCCGCGCCGCGAGTATGTCGACGCCCTGGAAGTGGTGGAGCCCGCCGGCGTGATCGGTATGCAGGTGGGTCAGCACGACAGAGCGAACATCGCGGGGCTCGATCCCGAGCGCCCGCAGCCGTGGTCCGATCTCCTCGCTCGGGCTCGACCGCGAGCCGCACGGAAGCCGGTAGTACGGGTGCCAGCGCGGGAAGTAGCCCGGTCGCCCGCTGCGGTGGTCTCTCCTGTGTCGACGACGATCACGCCGTCGGGGTGCTCGATCGCGAACGCGTAGATCGGCAGCCAGTCGGTCCATTCACGGTCGAGCATCGTGTTGAGCCGGCGCCGAGTGCCCGTGCCGACCCCCTCGCGCTGGCGCGCCCGCACCCGGACGACGCCCGTCTGTATCGCGTGGATCTTCATCATGTCACTTTCGATTCAGGCGCAAGGCCGCGCATCACAAGTTCGCGCGCTAGCCGCCGGCTCGTTGCACGGCCTGCACGATCATCAAGATGACCGCGCTGACAGGTAGCCATACATGCCGAGGATCGTGGCTTTAGCGGCTTGTCGACCATTCCGGCCGGCCGAGGAGCGTCACGGGCGGCATCGTCCATTGCTGCTTGGGCACCGAGTAGTGCTCCTCCGGAAGGCCGGCCGCCACCACCTGGCGGTGCGAACGGAGCGCGACGCGCACCGAGCACGAGCAGCCCGGCGGCAAGTACACCGGCTCCGGCGAAGGCAAACGTTGTGACGTTGATATGCGGGAACACCGTGGTCGCCATCAGAATCAGCGACAGCAGCACGAGGATCGCGATGATCACGCTCGCCAGCACTTCAGCCAGGGCTTGTTGTGCCAGGGACCGAGCACCTCGCGGTCGTTGCACAGCAGCAGCAGAAAGACGCTTGCGCTCGGCAGGAGGAGGCCGGCGAGGGCTTGCACGGCCTCGGTGATCACGCCCGAGCGGCGCGCCGGGAATCAGCACGATCGCGGCGCGCCGGCGACAAGCGCGGCGAAGATCGCGTAGAACGTCTTCGCGTCGCGCCAGCTGCGGTGCAGCGACGCCTTAGTGCCGAACACGTCGCCGAACGCGTACGAGGTCGCCAGCGTCAGCGCGCCGGCGCCGATCAGCGAGGCGTTGAGCAGCACGATCGCGAAGAACGCGGCCGCGGTCCCGCCGAGCGTGTGGTCGAGTCCGGTCGCGGTACCGCCGGCGTCGGTGAAGTGGCCGAAGTAGCGGGTCCCGCCGAAGGCGAATGCCGAGACGCAGATCAGGGATCGGCCGCGCCGGCGACGACGATGAAGGCGCCAAGCCACGTGTCGAGCCGCTCATAGTTGATCCAGCGGGGCGTAATCCGCTTGTCGACGATGTTGGACTGCTGGAAGAACAGCTGCCACGGCGCGACCGTCGTGCCGACGATCGCGATGATCAACAGCACGGATGTCGAGGAGGCGCCGCCGGCGATGCCGGGCACGAAGAAGTGGTGGGCGATCGAGCCCCAGTGGGGGTGGGCCATGAAGAACAGCGGGATGAGGAACAGGTTGCCCGGCCACGAACACGAACATCGCCGCGTTCCCACGCGCGGAAGCTGCCGCGTCGCCGTCATCCCGATCAGCCCCGCTGCCGCGATCGGCACCGCGATGTACTTGGAGACCCCGAGGTAGCCGAGCGACAGGCTGACGCCGATGAACTCGGTGACGATCGTCAGGAAGTTGAGCAGGAACAGGTCGAAGACCGAGAAGAACCCCCAGAACCGGCCGAAGCGCTCGAAGATCAGCTTCGCGTGACCGACGCCGGTGACCGCGCCGAGGCGGACGACCATCTCCTGGTTGACGATCAGCACCGGGATCAGCAGCAGCAGCACCCACAGCAGCGAGGTGCCGTAGTTCTGGCCCGCCTGCGAGTAGGTCGCGACGCCGCCGGCGTCGTTGTCGCCGACCATCACGATCAGGCCGGGGCCGATGATCGCGAGCAGCGCCAGCAGCGCGAGCGCAGCATGCGGTGGCCCTGCGTCGTGCTCTTTGATCGTTCCGAACGCGCCCTGGATGTCCCCGACGTGGGCGGAGTCGAGCACCGCGCGCTCGCGCGATCGGCGGCGCGTGCCGGCCGTGCTGCCGGTCCCGGCGCTCGGGTTGCTCGCCATCTGCTCGACCTCCTTTCCGACCCGCGCGACATCGCGGCGGGCTTGGAGGCCGTTCGGAGCCCGGTTAGATCACCGGACGCAAGAGTGACCCTCGCGGCGCCCAGCCACGAGCTGCTACTTCGGCGGTAGCTCGCCTTCTTGGTATTCACCTATGGGACTCATCGTCAAACCCAGCGTACCAGTGCTCGCGCGGGCTGGCTAGCTCGCGAGCGACTCCTGCGCGGCGGCGCCACTCCTCCGGCAGCAGCAGCTCGAGCACGTCGTCGACCGCGATCACGCCCGACCGGCCGGCCATCGCCGTCGACGACGGGCATCGCGATCAGGTTGTAGTCGGTCATCAGCCGCGCGACGTCGGCAGGTCGGCCTCGGGCGCGACGGTCGGCGTCGGCGCCTCGTCGAGCAGCGCCGACGGCGCTCGTCCTCCGCGCCGGCGCGGACGAGGTCGGCGAGCGTGACGGCGCCGACCAGCACGCCGGCCTTGTCGACCACGCACACGAGCGAAACCTGCTGATCGGTCAGCTCGCTCGCGCGACGCGCGCCAGCGCCTCGGTCGACGGTCGCGTCCGCCGGGGCGCGAGAAAGTCCGGGTTCATCAGCCCGCCGGCGGTCGACGGGTTGTGGCCAGCAGGCCGCGGACTTGCGCTGCTTCGGCCGGGAGCAGGTTGAGGATCGGCAGCCGGCGGTCCTGGTCGAACTCGAGCAGCAGGTCGGCGGCGTCGTCGGACGCCATCTGCGCGAGCACCGCCGCCGCCTCCTCGTCGAGCGCTCGCGCAGGAACTCGACCTGGTGCTCGTCGTCGAGCTCCTCGAACACGTCCGCCTCGAGCTCCTTGTCGAGCGCCGACCGCTCGAGGATCTCCTCGCCCTCCTCGTGCGAGGCGGCCTCGACGAGATCGGCGATCTGCGCAGGGTGCAGCCGCGCCAGGCGCGCGGACGCGAGCTTCAGCCGCGAGCGTCGGGCCGTGTCCGCGAACGGCTCCACCTCGTTCCAGGCGAGGAACTGCGCGGTGCTCCGTCGTGGCCGCGGAAGCGCCGCGGCAGGAAGCGCCACAGCCGCGGGCGGATGTCGGTCGATCCCGGCGAACCGCCAGTCCCGTCCTCGCAGACAAGCTCGACGTCGCGGGCGGTCACGAGCGCGCGGTGTCGACGTTGATCAGGCTGCGGTCGAGCAGATCGCATCGCAGCAGCACCTCGCCGGGGCGCCGCTCGAACGGCGCCAGGTTGAGTTCGTGGTCGCCGTGCGCGCCTCGGGCCCGAGCGATCTCGATCCTGTCGATCGGGACGAACAGCTCGCGGCCGCCGACCCGGGCCTTAAGCCGATCACGGGGGGCGGCGGGTCGGCGAGGTCGAGACGGCGAGCACGTCGTCGACACGTCCCAGCCGCTCGCCGTCGGAGTCGAGCAGCGGACTGCCGGCGAGCGAGGACACATGACGGTGGCGTCTGGCATCAGTCGCTCGGCAGAAGCGTACCGCTCGCTCCGGGCGACGGTTAGAGTCGCCGCGTGAGGCAACTGACCGGACTCGATGCGCAGTTCCTGGCGCTGGAATCGCCGCGGCAGGCCGGGCATGTCGGCGCGCTGGCGGTGCTCGACCCGAGCACTCGACCGGACGGGCGGCTCGAGCTCGAGGACATCCAGACGATGATCACCGAGCGGCTGCCGCTGCTGCCGCCGTTTCGCTGGCGGCTGAAGCAGGTGCCGTTCGGGCTCGACTACCCGTACTGGATCGACGACCCGGACTTCGACCTCGAGTACCACGTGCGCGAGCTGGCGATCCCGCCGCCGCCGACGGATGAGAAGGTCGCCGAGCAGGTGGCGCGGATCTTCGCCCGTCCGCTCGACCGCTCCCGTCCGCTGTGGGAGCTGTATCTGATCCACGGGCTCGACGACGGCAACATCGGGCTGCTGACGAAGATCCACCACTCGGCGGTCGACGGCATGTCCGGCGCGGAGATCCTCGGGGTGCTGCTCGACCTCAGCCCTGAGGGCCGCGACCCGCCGCCGCCGCAGAGCAACGGCGCCGGCGATCAGGAGCCCGGGGCGCTCGAGATGCTGGCGCGGGCGCTCGTAGGGGCGCCGCGGTACGTCGAGCGGGTGATCCGTGCAACGCCATCGACGCTGCCCAACCTCGAGGACACCCCAATCCTGGGCGATATTCCGGGCGCGCACACGGTCGGGCGGATCAGCGCGCGGCTCGCGCGGGCACTCCGCGGCCGTCCGTCGCGGATGCTCGAGCGGACGAACCTGACGCCGCCGAAGACGAGCTTCAACGGCCGCGTATCCGCGCACCGCCGGTTCGCGTTCGGCCGACTGCCGCTCGATGAGGTCAAGCAGGTCAAGAACCACTACGGCTGCACGGTGAACGACGTCGTCGTGTCGATCTGCGCCGGAGCGGTCAGGCGCTGGCTGATCGAGCATGACGAGCTGCCCGACACGCCGCTGATCGCGCAGGTGCCCGTGTCGGTGCGCACCGAGGAGCAGTTCGGGACCTACGGCAACCGGATCGGGATGATGAGCCCGCCCGTATACACGAACATCGCTGATCCGGTCGAGCGGCTGGAGCAGACGCACGAGGCGTTGCGCGCGGCGAAGGAGCGGCACAAGGCGCTGCCGGCCCAGCTGTTGCAGGACGCGACCCAGTTCATCCCGCCGGCGGTATTCGCGCGTGCATCACAGGTCACTTTCTCGCTCGCGGCCGCGCGCCGGCCGATGTGGAACCTCGTGATCTCGAACGTTCCCGGCCCGCAGTTCCCGTTGTACTGCGCCGGCGCGATGATGGTCGCGCACTACCCGGTGTCGGTGATCACCGATGGGATGGGGCTCAACATCACGGTGATGAGCTACATGGGCAGCGTCGACATCGGGATCGTCGCCGACCGCGAGCAGATGCGGGACGTGTGGAAGCTGATCGGGTGGATGCGCGACTCGCTCGGCGAGCTCGCAACAAGCTAGACACGAGCCCGTCACGACGGGAATACATCACGGGCGAAGCGGGCACATACGTTTGCGGTATGCGATCTCGATGGTCCACTCTGGCCGCTTGCGCGGCGGCGATGACCGGTCTGACGGCGATCCCCGCGACGGCGTCCGCGGCGACGCTGTCGACCTCGACGTGCAACATTCCCAACACCCGGTATCACCACGTCGTCTACATCCAGTTCGACAACCAGCACCTGTCGCGGGACAACCCGAACGTGCCGTCGGACATCGAGCAGGTCCCGGTTCTGAAGAACTTCCTCCAGGACAACGGCTCGCTGCTCTCGAACGAGCACACGCCGCTGATCGCGCACACCGCCGACGACATCGTCACATCGATGACCGGGCTCTACCCGGATCGCCAGGGTCTCGCCGTGGCCAACAGCTACCTCCAGTACTCGCCGAACAGCGGGGCGGTCCCGACCACTTTCCCGTCCGCGTTCACGTACTGGACCGATCCGGTGTCGAGCAGCGACCCACTGCCGAACCTGATCACCGACGGGCAGAAGAACACGCCGGCGCCGTGGGTGCCGTTCACGCGCGCGGGCTGTGACGTCGGCGCTTTCTCGATCGCCGACATCGAGCTGGAGAACACCAAGGGCGACATCACGTCGGTGTTCGGAAACGGCTCGGCCCAGCAGAACTTCACCAACGGACCCGCGAAGTCGGCGCTGAAGAACGCGGACTTCGAGGGGATCGCGATTCACTGCTCGGCGGCGGACAGCGTCAACGGCCCGAACCACACGGGGATCTGCTCGCCGCAGAACGGCGGCGTGGCGGACGCGCTACCGGACGAGCCGGGCCCCGGCTACAGCGGACACAACGGTCTGTTCGGCGCGATCTACGCGAACCAGATCACGTCGAGCCCCGGTTCGTTCGTCTCATCGACGGCGGACGCGAACGGCACCGCCGCGGGGATCAACGACCTCGCGCCACCGGTCGACGACGTGTTCAACTACAAGTTCACCGGGTGCCAGTACTGCGCCGGCGGCCCGCAGGGCCCGGCCACCTCGCAGGAGATCACCGACGGCTCCGGGGACTCGGGCTTCGTCGGCGGATTCTCCCCGACCCCGATGCAGACGCTCGGCTATGTCGCGTCGCTGCAGGAGTCCGGCATTCCCGTCACGTACGCGTACATCGAGGATGCACACAACAACTGGAACTCGCCGTTCCAGGCGTTCGGTCCGGGCGAGGCCGGCTACGTGGCACAGCTCAAGCAGGAGAACCAGGCGTTCGCCGCGTTCTTCGAGCGGCTCAAGCACGACGGCATCGACCAGCGCAACACCCTGTTCGTGATCACGGCCGACGAGGGCGACCACTTCGCCGGTGGATCGCCCACGAACCCTGGTTGCGACGGCGTCAACGTCCCCTGCACGTATGCGGCCGGCACCGTCGGCGAGCAGGACGCCGAGATCGATGACGCGCTCCAGAAGGAGAAGAACGACACCACGCCGTTCGGGATCCACTTCGACGACGCGCCCAACTTCTACGTCGGCAACAGCACGCCCGGAGCGACCTCGCCGCCGGCGCAGGGCTCGCCGGAGGTGCGCAAGCTCGAGCAGGACCTCGGCGGGCTGACACTCGTGAACCAGATCACCGGACAGTCCGAGCAGGTGACCCATCACCTGGCGGACGGTGAGGACCAGACGATCCTGCACATGACGACGACAGATCCGCTGCGGACGCCGACGTTCACCGACTTCGCCGACCCGACGTTCTTCTACCAGACCGGCGGCTGCAAACCCCCCAGCACGACGCCTGGCTGTCCGACCGTCAACGACGCATTCGCGTGGAACCACGGCGGCGATCAGCCCGAGGTCGACCGGACGTGGCTCGGGATCGTCGGCCCGACTGTGCGGAACCTAGGTGAGACCGGGTCGGTCTGGACCGATCACACCGACATCCGGCCGACGATGCTCGCGCTGCTCGGACTGAGCAGCGACTACGAGATGGACGGCGCAGCGATCAGCCAGGTGATCGACGGATCAGACCAGCCGAACACGCTCCGCGACGGCGGCGACATCTACGGCCAGCTGATGGCGGCGTACGAGCAGCTCAACGCGCCCGTCGGCGAGTTCGGACACGACTCGGAGATCGTCTCGACGACGGCCAGCGAGAGCGTCAGCCCGGGGGACTCGGTCTTCCAGCGCTTCAACGAACAGCTGCAGGCCTGCCAGGTGGCGCGCGACGCGATCGCGTCACAGATGAAGGCGATCCTCAACGACACGGTGTTCGGCCGCCAGTGGACCGATCCGCATCAAGCGGGCTCGTTGATCGACCGCGCGTACGAGCTGATCGGCGATATGCAGCGGCTCTCAGAGCGCTCGACCCCGCCGAGGTACACGGTCTGCAGCTCGCACGAAGTCCGGTGATGACCGATCAGGCGGGCTACCAAGCCTGGTGCCCGCCGCAGTGCGGGCAGTCGACGGAGGTCGTAACCGCCGCCTCGAATACGAAGCCGCAGCCGCAGTTGTAGAGCGCGCTGTCCTGCGAGGGGCCGGCGTCGCGGCGGTGGTCGTCGAAGTGCTGGCGCACGACATGCAGGTTGCGCGGCGACCGTCGCCGGCGCAGGGGGGTCTCGTTGCGGTGCAGCAGTGGTTGCACTTTCATGGCCAGTAACGTCATCGGTGGTGATTGGTTTCGCTTCTCGGATCCGATTTCCTGGTCTCTAACCCGACGCTAATCGGCCGTCGGCAGCGCCAAGCTGAATCCGACATGGGAGAATTGGACGTCGAATGGACCCGAGCCGCAAGCGCATGATTCGCATGACGGTGGCCCTGACGGCCGCTGTGCTGCTCGCATCGGCGCTTGTGTGGGAGAGTTTCTCCGCTGCGCGCGAGGAGTTGACCGCCTCGCAGCTGCTACGTCAAGCGAAGCCCGGACAGCAGTACATCCTGGCTGGGACCGTGCTGCCGGGCTACTCGCGGACCGGCTCCTCGCTGGTGTTCCGGGTGCGCGACCCGAGGCTGCACGAGGCCGCCACGATCCGCTACACCGGGATCGTGCCCGACCCATTCGCGGCGGGCCGCGGGCGTGCTCGTGACCGTGCAGAAGGGCAGCGGTACCGACTTCGTGGGACAGGCGAACTCGCTGACTACCAAGTGCCCGTCGAAGTACCAAGCGGCAGCGGGCGCTTCATATTGATATGGCGCTAGTCGGCCGGACGCTGATGATCCTCGGTCTGGTCGTGGCCGTCTACGGCCTCGGCGCGTCGCTGTACGGCGCGCGGACCGGCGCGCGCGAATGGGTCGACTCCGCCCGCCGCGCGATGTACACGCTCGCCGCGATGATGCTGTTCGCGTTCGTGATCCTCGACGTGGCGTTCATCTCGTCGAACTTCGCGTACAACATCGTTGCAGAGCTCGTCGAGCACGACGACACCGGCGTTCTACCGCGCCGCCGCGATCTGGTCGACCCAGCAGGGGTCGCTGTTGCTGTGGGTGCTGCTGCTGTCCACGTGGTCGAGCCTCGCGCTCTTCCTCACGCGCGCGCGGGTGCGCGAGATCGTGCCGTGGGCGCAGTCCGTGCTGTTCGTGTTCTGCATCTTCTTCGTCGGCCTGAACACGATCTTCGCGAACCCGTTCGCCACCTCATCAGTCCATCCGTCCCAGGGCGTCGGGCTCGACCCGCTGCTGCGCCACACGACGATGATGATCCATCCCCCGATGCTGTACTCGGGGTACACCCTGCTCACGATCCCGTTCGCGTTCGCGGTCGGGGCGCTGATCACGCGGCGGCTCGGGGCGGAGTGGATCCAGGTCACGCGCCGGTTCGCCCTGGCCGCATGGCTTGCGCTCGGCGTCGGAATCCTGCTCGGCGCGCGCTGGTCGTACACCGAGCTCGGATGGGGCGGATACTGGGCTTGGGACCCCGTCGAGAACGCCGCGCTGATGCCGTGGCTGTGCGCCACCGCGTACATCCACTCGATCATGATCCAAGAGAAGCGCGGGATGCTGAAGCTGTGGAACGCGTCGCTGATCCTGATGACCGGAACGCTCGCGATCGTTGGCACGTTCTTGGTCCGCTCCGGGATCCTGAGCTCGATCCACGCGTTCGTGTCGGATCCGACGCTGAACATCTCGTTCGTCGTACTGATTGGCGCGATGGCCGCCGGCTCGCTGTATCTGGTGATCTCACGACGCGACTCGCTGCGCTCCGAAGCCGCGCTCGACTCGCTGCTCTCGCGCGAGGCCGTGTTCATGCTCCAGAACATGGTGCTCGTAGCGATGACCGCCGTGATCTTCTGGCTGACGTTCTTCCCGCTGATCTCCGAGGCGATCACGGGCACCCAGTCGTCCGTCGGGCCGCCGGCGTTCCGGCGGTTCGTGGTACCGATCGCGCTGCTGCTCGTGGTCCTGTCGGGGATCGGCCCGATTATCGCGTGGCGTCGGGTGACGCTCTCGAAGCTGCGCCGCGGGTTCGCGTTCCCGGTGGCGATGGCGCTAGTCGCGCTCGCGGCGCTGCTGGCGGCGTCCGACGCCGCCTCGCACGCGCTGGCGCTGATCATGTTCGTGTTCGGGACCTTCGTGCTCGCGGCGGTCGCGCAGGAGTTTTTCCGCGGCGCTCGGGCGCGGTCGGCGATGACGCGCGAGTCGCCGCCCGTGGCGGTCGTTGCCCTGGTTCGCCGCAACCGGCGGCGCTACGGCGGCTACCTGATCCATGCCGGCGTCGCGGTGGCGCTGATCGGTGTTGCGGCCTCGACCTCCTTCCAGCACTCGCGGTATGCCACGCTGGCGCCCGGGCAGAGCGCGCGGATCGATGGGTACGCGATCCGCTATGTCAGGCCGACCGCGCGCGTGAACTACGAGAAGATCTCGCTCGGGGCCGTGCTGAACGTGTCGAAGGGTGGCCACCACGTCGCGACGCTCCGCACCGCGTACGGGCTGTACCCATCGCAGGACCCGACGCTGGGTCCGCTCAGCCGGTTCTTCAACGGCTCCGACGAGAGCCAGATCGGGCTGAGCTCCGGGCTGACGCGCGACATCTGGACCGTCATCAATCCGAGCACGTGGCTCGGCGACGTCCAGAACACGGTTGCCCGAGGCGACAAGGTGTTCCTGTCGCTGATGCAGAGCATGACGCGCGTTCCGCCAGCCCAACAAGCCGCGATGGCGCGCTACATCTCGAACAACCTCGGAGTTGCGATCCAGGGACTGGCGCACCGGTTCATTACCCATCCCGTCCCGGTTACGTTCCTGCTGATCGTCTCGCCGCTCGTGACGTGGCTGTGGATCGGCGCGATCATCGCGATCGTCGGCGGCCTGATCGCGCTGTGGCCGGTGCCCGCCCGAGTGCGGCGGACGGTCGTGGCGCCGGCGTTCGACAGCGCCGTGCCTGCCGCGCAAGCGGTCCGCGTGCACGAACTCGTCTGACAGCCTCTTCGACGTGCTCCCAGTCATCATCGTGCTGGTCGTGCTCGGGCTCGCGATGCTCGTGATCACGCAGCCGCTGCGGCGGCCGCGAACGCCGGTCGGTGCGGGTGCTGACGCCGGACCGCCGGCGACGATCGCCGAGCTCGAGGCCGCGCGCGAGGCGAAGTACTCGGAGATCCGCGAGGCGGAGCTCGACCACCAGATGGGCAAGCTGTCGGATGAAGACTTCGAGACGGTCGACGGCGCGTTGCGATCCGAGGCGATCGAAATCCTCGCGGCACTCGATGCGGCGGGGGCCACGCCGCCGGAGCCCGCTTCGGTGCCGCCCGCTAAATCACCGTCTACCATTCCTCCGCGATGACCACGCTCCTAGACATCCTGCAGGTGTTCCTCTGCGTTGGGGTGATCTTCCTGATCATGATGCACTCCGGGAAGGACGCAGGCCTTTCGGGCGCGTTCGGCGTCGGCACCGGCGCCGGGCCATTCGGGGGCGGGTCGTTGGTCGAGCGGAACCTGAATCGGTGGACTGTCGGGTTCGCGATCGCGTTCATCATCAACACGATCATCCTGATCAAGATCTCTTAGCGGGGGGCCGTGGGGGCGACCGCCTCGGTTGCTTCCGGGCGTCGCAAGCTGCCCGCCCAGCCCACGAGCTTCGGGGGAAGCCTGCCGCCGGTTGAGAGCCAGGAGCCGGCGAGGATCAGGAGGAGGCCGGCGACGGCGCCGGCGCCGGGGGATTCGTTCAGGAGCGCGACGCCGAGGGCGACGGCGACGACCGGGTTGATGTAGGTGATCACGGTGGCGCGGCTCGTGCCGGCTTCGCGGATCAGGACGGTGAAGATGAGGAAGGCGAGCGCTGTGCAGAGGAGGCCGAGGACGACGACGGACGCGATCGCGCCTGCCGGACGGGAGTCTTCGCGGGCAGCGTCGACGGCTGCGAGGGGCGTCAGGAAGATCGCGCAGATGCCGAGCGAGGCGCCCATCACCGCGCGCGAGTCGAGGCCGGTGAAGCGGTGTTTGATCACCATCGGGCCGATCGCGTAGCCGACCGCCGCGATCAGGATCGCGCCCGTGCCGAGCAGTTCGGATCGCGTTGCCGGCGACGTCGATGCCGACGAGCGCGATCACGCCGCCGAAGCCGAGCATCAGGCCGGCGAAGCGGAATCGGCGTGGGCTGTTCCGAGTGGTCGAAGCGGAGCGCGAGCAGCGTGCCGATCAGCGGTACGGCGGCGATGATGATCGCGGCCAGCGAGCTCGACACGCGCTGCTCGCCGAAAGCGATCAGCGGGAACGGGAGCGTGGTCTCGACGAGCGCGTAGAACGCGAGCCAGCGCCAGCGGCCCTTCAGCTGATGGAGCGTGCCGGCGCGCTACGCGAGCGCCAGCAGCACCACCGAGCCGAGCGCGACGCGCGACCACGCGAGGCGATGCCGGCGTGAACCCGTGGCGGACCGCGATCCGGATGAACAGGTACGGAACTCCCCAGATCACCGAGATCGCGGCGAACGCGATCCAGGCGCGGCGGGTCATCGGCTCTGATCCTACGCAGCGGCGCACACTTCCACCGGAGGGGTCGGTACAAGTGTGCGTTCCTGTTACCAGGCGGCGCGATAGATCGCGAGCAGCTCGTCGCCGTCGGCCGCCGGCGGAGTCAGGTTGAGTTCGGGCCGCGGAGGCGGCCTGCTCGGCGCAGCAGCTCCAGTGCCTCCTCGGAGACGCCGACGTCGCGCAGGCGCCCCGCGCCCGTCAGCTCGGCGATCCGGGCCGCCAGCGCGAGCGGGCGTCGGAGCGAGCGATCTCATCGGGGAAGCGGCGCGCGAGCGCGTCGATCGTGTGCGGGAGGAGGATCGCGTTCGCCTGCCCGTGGCCGGCGCCGGCGAACCGCACGAGCGTCTGCGACATCACGTGGTGGAGGCCGTAGCCGGTCGAGCCGATCACGTAGCCGGCGAGCAGGGCGCCGAGCGCGAGCGCGGGGCGGTCGGGCTCCGAGCCGTCGGCCGGCAAGGCCGAGATCGAGCAGCGCGGATCGCCTCGAGCGCCGCGAGCGTCGCGACCGGGTTGCGCAGCGGGGTCAGCGGCCCCTCGACCGCATGGCCGAGCGCGTTGCCGGCGCTGGACGCGAGCTCCGCCGGCGGCTGCGAGGCGCAGACCTCCGGGTCGTTGATCACGATCGCGGGACGGACTGGCGGCGAGTCCATCGGGACACCCGTCGGCGCGCCGGTGGACAGCCGTCATCTCGGCGCCCGACAGCGTCGTCGGGATCGCCGCGACGCGGCGCGGCGGGTCGGCCGACGCGAGCGCCTTGGCCGTGTCGATCACGCGTCCGCCTCCGAGCGCGACCAGCAGCTCGCCGGTGATCTCGGGACGCAACGAGGCGGCGATCTCGTCGACGCGGCCCGGCGGAGACGATGTGCATCGCGCCGGCGCCCTCGACCACGTCCGGCAGCTGCGCGGCGGCGCGCGCGCGTTGTCAGCAGCGTGTAACCGGGTCCGCCGAGCAGATCCGGCGTCGGCGGGTGGCCGAAGTGGATCACCCGCTCCCCGTCCCGCCATGTGAATGGCTCGATCACATCACCTCCGTTCGTAGTTCCCCGAGTCCCTCCGCCCACAGCGCGACGACGTCGCCCGGCTCGATCCAGTGTCCGTCGATCGGGCCGAGCTCGAGCAGGCAGCCGCCCGTCAGGGTGCCCGATCCGATCACATCGCCTGGACGCAGTCGCGTCCCGCGCGCCGCCTGCGCGACCAGCTCCGGCCACGAATACTGCATCGGCTCTGAGTCCGCGCGCGCAACCGGCCGGTCGTTGACGGTCACGGTCGCGTGCAGGTGGAGCCACTCGCCGTCGTAGGGGAGCTCGTCCGGGGTCACCAGCCACGGGCCGAGGCTCGTGGCGAAGTCCTTGCCCTTCGCCGGCCCGAGACCGACGGTCATCTCGCGGCGCTGGACGTCGCGGGCGCTCCAGTCGTTCATCAGCGTGAACCCGGCGATCTGCTGGCCGGCGCCGATCACCGCGGCGATCTCGAGCTCGAAGTCGAGTCGCTCGACTCCATCCGGCCGTGTGATCGGGGCGCCCGGTCCGTAGATCGCAGCCGGGTTCGAGAAGTAGAACACGGGCATCTCGTACCACGCGGGCGGGATCGTCGCCCCCCGCGAGCGGAAGCCGGCGGCGACGTGGCCCTCATATGCGTAGAAGTCGCGCACGCTCGGCGGCTCGGGGACGGGAGCAAGCAGGCTGCACGTCGGCCAGCCGGTACGTCGGGTCCGCTCGGGTCCTGCCCCTCGCCGGCGAGCCAGTCGATCATCGTCGGCGCGGACAGCTCGACGATCGTGTGGTCGGGCTCCAAGCGCGCCGACTCGCGCGCCACCAGCCGCCGCGAGGAACGTGACCAGCCTCACGGCTGCTCGCCGAGCTGGTCCACCAGTCGGAGCAGGTCGAGCGGGCTGAACGGCTTGGTCAGGAACAGGTCAGCGCCCGCGTCCTCGGCGCTTCGCTCGACGCTGTCGCCATGGGCGGCCGTCAGCATCACGATCGTCGCGTGGCCGGTCTCCTCCTCAGAACGAAGCGCTCGGCACGCATCGATTCCGTTCAAGACCGGCATGTCGACATCGAGGAACACGAGCGTCGGACGCTCGCGGCGCGCAACCTCGAGCGCCTGCGCGCCGTCGGCCGCCTCGTGCAGGTCGAAGTCGGCGACATCCTCGAGCGTCGTTGCGATCAGCTTGCGGATGAACGGATCGTCGTCGACGACCAGCACGCCGCGGCTCATTGAATCTCGGCCCGGATCCGGTCGAAGGTCTCATCCGCGATCGCGTTGAATGCCTCGACCACGCTCGGGTCGAACTGCGTCCCCGACTCGGCGGTGATCATCTGGCGCGCGGTCGCAAGTGACGAGGCCGGCCGGTACGGGCGGTCGCTGGTCAGCGCGTCGAGCACGTCGGCGACGGCGAACACGCGCGCGGCGAGCGGGATCTCGCTCGCCGGCGAGCCGATCCGGGTAGCCCGTGCCGTCCCAGCGCTCGTGGTGCGAGCGGACGACGTCCGCGGCCTCGCCGAGGAAGCCGATTCCGCGGATGATCTCCGAGCCCTTGATCGGGTGCTCCTCCATCTGCTTGCGCTCGGGCTCTGAGAGCGTGTCGGGCTTGAACAGGATCCGGTCCGAGACAGCAACCTTGCCGATGTCGTGGAGCAGGAAGCCGAACTCGATCTCCGGGTAGTCGGTGAGCGTGAGCCCCAAGGCGTCGGCGACCTCCATCCCGTAGGCCGCGACTCGCTCGGCGTGCTTGCTCGTGTACGCGTCACGCGCCTCGACCGCGTTCGAAAGCGCGCGGACGGTCGCCATGTAGGAGTCGCGCAGCTCCTGCGCGCGAGCGCGCTCCTGCTTGAACGTCTCGCGCAGATCGGCGGCGTACCGCTCGAGCTGGCGCTCCTTGTCGGCCGATTCCTGCTCGCGCCGGGCTAGCTCCGCGCGAAGGCGCTCGATCTCCTCGACCAGTTCGCTCTCGCTCCGAACCGCCATTTGTGGATATCAGACTAGCTGGAATCAGCCATCTCGCTGCTGCGATCCCCGCGGAGTGTGGCAAGCAGCGCCGAGGCGGCCTGATCGACCGGCACGACTTCCATCCCGAGCCGGCCGATCCCCGGCGGGGTCGGCGGTGGCGGCGTCCGAGAACAAGATCACGGCACGGCGCAGGCGGCGTCCGCGCAGGTCGAGCGCCTGAAGCACCGCCTGCGGCCGCTGGATGCCGACGTCGACCAGCGCGACCTCGAAGCGGCGCTCGCCGCACACGCGCGCGGCCGCGGCGCCGGTCGTCTCCCACTCGTGCTCGATCCCGAGCTCGTCGAGCTGGGGTTCGAGCAGCTGCCTGGAACTGCTCGCGGCCGACGACGAGCACGCGGGAGCGGCCTGCGCTGACGGCGGCGCCGAGCACGTCGCGCAGCTCGTCGGCGTCGATCGGCTTGGACACGACCCACTCGCCCGACAGCTCCTGACGACCGGAGAACACCGACACGAACAGGATCGGGGTCGTGCGCAGATCGGGATCGGCGCGGATCGCGCGCAGTACCTCGAAACCGTCCATCCCGGGCATCAGGACGTCGAGCGTGACCGCGTCGTAGTGGCTCGAGCGAAGCTCTGCGAGGGCCTGCTCGCCGCTTGTGACGACCGTCGCCTCGACGTCGAGCGGCGCCAGCTGGCCGGCGATCAGCTCGGCGATCTCGCGCTCGTCGTCGACGACCAGCACACGGCGGCCGCGGATCGCCTCGAGCGAGCGGCCGTACTCGGGCCCGGGCACGGCGGCCGGAAGCATTACTGTGAACGCGGTCCCGCGGCCGGGCTCCGAATCGACCTCGATCCGGCCCTCATGCAGGTCGACGAGCGACTTGACGATCGACAGGCCGAGTCCCGTGCCGGGCCCCTGCGGGCCGGCTGCGCGGCCGTCGGCAACCGCCGACCCGCGGTAGAAGCGTTCGAACACGCGCCCGACCTCGTCCTCGGTCATCCCGATCCCCGAGTCCTCGACGACGATCTGCACCCACGCCCGGTCCGGCTCGACGCCGACGTGGAGACGTCCGCCTTCAGGGGTGTAGAGGTGGGCGTTGGTGAGCAGGTTGGCAACGATCTGGCGCACGCGACCTGCGTCGGCGAGCGCGAGCGGCAGCGCGGGGGCGATGTACACGCCGAGCTGCTGGTGTCGCTCCGCGATCCGGGGCCCCATCAGCTCGGCAACTTCGCGCACGGCCTCGCCGACGTCGATCGGCCGACGGTGGATCTCGACATGGTCGGCCTCGATCCGCGCTACGTCGAGCAGATCGTTGACGAGGTCGACCAGCCGGTCGGTGGAGCGCAGGATGATCTCGACGAACTCGCGCTGACGCGCCGACATGTTCTCCGGCGAGCGGGCGAGCAGCTCCACGAACCCCTTGATCGACGTCAGCGGGCTGCGGAGCTCGTGCGACGCGGTCGCGACGAACTCAGACTTCGCGCGCTCGAGCCGCGCGCGCTCGGACATGTCGCGGACGGTCCAGACGACGCCGTCATGGCTGCTGCCGAGCGTTGCCGCGGTGATCGACAGCGTCCGTCCGTCGTGCTCGACGACCGTCTCCGCCGCCAGCGCCGCGTCGAGCGGCGGCAGCGGGCTGCCCGGTGCGTCGATCCGCCGCGCCGCGACAAGCTCGGGCAGGAGCTCCGAGGCGCGCGGATTGACGGCGGCGATCGTCGTCGAGCTCGGGCTCGGTGACGATCAGCGCGTCGCCGAGGCTCTCGATCGTCACCGCCAGCCGCCGGCGCTCATCCTCGATCCGCCGCTGGGCGCTCGAGAGGTCCTCGCCCATCGCGTTGAACGCCTTGCCCAGGTCCTGGAGCTCGCGCGGGCCGGCCGGCCGCACTCGCTGGTCGAGCTGGCCGGAAGCGAGCGCCCCCGTCGCGGCGACGAGCGCGTCGAGCGGTTGACGCATCGCCGCGACGAGCGCGGTGATCAGCGCGAGCGCCGCCAGCAGCGCGAGCACGCCCGCGACGATCACGATGATCACCGCCCGCCGGGTCGCCGAGCGTGCCTTGCTGCGGGCCGCCGCCTGGCGCTGGGACTGGCGCGACTGCGACCTGCACGGCGAGCGCGCGGGTGCGCGCGAGCGGGCCGTTGAGCGCGGTCGCCTGCGTCAGCCGGCCACTCGTGAACAGCGCCCGGGCGCTCGCCTGGGCGGCGATCTCGGCGGCGATCAGGCGAGCGCTCTGCGGCGTCGGAGCGGGCGAGGTTGGTCGCGATGTCGGCGGCGTTCGCGTACGCCGCGGCCGCGCGGGCACGCTCGCCGGCGGCGCCCGGGCCGCGAGCGTCACGCAGCACCTCCTCCTCGGCGATCCCGGCGGCTGCGAGGTTCGCCGCGGCGGTCGCGAGCGACGAGGAGTGGACGAGCGTGTTCTCGTACGTTTGACGCGCGCTGTACAGGCTCGAGACGCCGAGCGCAGCGATCACCGCCAGCACGAGCGTCAAGCCGACCAGCGCCACACGCAGCGAACGGGCGATCGAGAGGCGCTGCATGACGCCCCCGAGCGTATCGCCGGGGATGGGCGGAACCTCGCACGTGCAAGCGTTTTCGCAGTTACCATGGCGACATGAGCCTCGCCCGGGCATGGACGCGGCAGCTTTACGGCGTCACCGGTGTGTCGCTGCTGGCGGCGTCGGCGATCGTCGGCGCGCTGGCGGCGCTTGGGGCGTCAGGTGGGTTCGGCGCGCTCGGATCGCTCGGTCAGGCGTTCGCCGGTCCGTCGCTCCCGGCGTCCGCGCCGGCGGCCGGCGGCGTGGCAGCGGGGCGCGGTGGCGCTGCCGGCCAAGCCGTTGCCCGTCCTGGCGGCAGCTCCCGCGGCGGCCGGCCGCACCCGCGTCGCGCCGGCGGCGCCGGGGGCGGGGGTGCCGGGCCTGGGCGCGGCGCTGGACGCACCGGTGGTGGCGCCGTGCACACCGTCGGGACGACGGGAACAGGCCAGGCCACAGGCGGCGGCGGGGCCGGCGGAGCCACCGTTGGCACGGGGACCGGAGGCGGCAGCGGTACCGGCGGCGGGGCACCGGCGGCGGCGGTGCCGGCTCGTCCCTGATCGGCACGGTCGTCAACCTCGGCACCGCGGTTACGAAGCAGATCCCCGGTCCGGTTGGGACGACGGCGACGCAGCTGCTCCAGTCGGTCGGTAACGCGCTCGAGCAGGTCGTGCCGCTGAGCTCAGTGCAGTCGTCGGTGGCCGGGGCCGTCAACTCGCTCACGGCCGGACTCCACCTCCGGTGAGAGCGGTGGCGGTGCGCGGCGCCGCATTCACGTGTGCGCTTGCGGTCGCGGCCTGCGGAGCGCACGCTGCGAGCACCGGGGCGAGCGCGCCGGCCACGACTTCGTCTGCAGGAGCGGTCACCGCGCGGGTTCCCGACGGCGATTGGCTTCAGTTCAACTACGACGCGCAGCGGAGCGGGGTTGGGCCGGCGGACACGGGCATCACGCCGGGGAGTCTGTCGCGGCTGAGCGCCCGAGTGGTGCATCTGCCGGGTACCGTCGACGCGTCGGCGATCGCGCTGCACGGGGTGCGGGTGGACGGTCGCGCCCGCGACGTGCTTGATCATGACGACGACCTACGGCCGCACGCTCGCGATCGACGCGGCCACCGGTCAGCGCCTGTGGGAGTACGCACCGCGGGATATCAGCTCGTGGCAGGGCAGCTCGCAGATCACGACCGCGACGCCAACCGCCGATCCGGACCGCGCCTACGTGTACGCGACCAGCCCCGACGGCTACGTACACAAGCTGAGGGTGGCGAACGGCCGTCAGGTGTGGGAGACGAAGCTGACGCTGAGCCCACAGCGCGAGAAGCTGGCATCGCCGCCGACCATCGAAGGCAGCTCGCTGATCGTCCCAACCGACGGGTACCTCGGCGACGCGCCGCCGTACCAGGGGCACGTTGTGTCGCTTTCAGCTGGCGAGCGGACGGATCGAGCACGTGTTCAACACGCTCTGCTCGGACCGGCACTTCCTCCAGGTCCCGAGCACCTGCGGCGCGTCCGACTCGGCGATCTGGGGGCGCGCCGGCGCGGTGCTTGTGCCCGGCAACGGCGACATCCTCGTGACGACCGGCAACGCTCCGTTCAACGGCAGTACCAACTGGGGCGACAGCGTGCTGGAGCTCGCGCCGTACGCGACCCGGCTGCTGCACAACTACACGCCGACCGACCAGGCGCAGCTGAACTCCGGCGACCAGGATCTGGGCAGCACCTCGCCGGCGCTGCTGCCGGATCCCGGCGGGCCGCCGCTGGCCGTCCAGGGCGGCAAGGACGGGTTGTTGAAGCTGCTCAACCTCGACCTGCTGGATGGCACCAGCGGTGCCGCCGGGCCGCGTACGGGTGGCGCGATACAGGTGCTGCCGACGCCGGGGAACGCCCAGATGTTCACCGCGCCCGTTGTTTGGGTCAACCGCGGGCGGACGTACCTGTTCGTGGCCGACGGCTCGGGGACCGCCGAGTACGTTCTTCACTCGGGGTCGGCACCGCGGCTCTCGAACGGCTGGTCGAACGGCACCGCCGGCACCAGCCCCGTGCTCGCCGGCGGGCTGCTGTACGTGTACGACCCGGGTGGGACGCTGAACGTCTACAGCCCGACGAGCGGCCGCCTGCTCCACTCGTTCCCCGCCTCCGGCGGCCACTGGAACAGCCCGATCGTCGTCGGCGGTCGGATCGTGCTTCCGGTCGGCAGCGCGAACGACCACTCCACGAGCGGCACGCTGTACATCTGGCACCTGCCGGGGCGTTGACCACCGGTTAGAGTCGCGCCGTGATCGCGATCGAGGACCAAGTCGCAATTGAGCAGCTCGTCAACGAGTATGCGTGGCTGCTCGACCACCAAGAGTGGCACGACGTCGCGGGCCTCTGCACCGACGATGTGGTGCTGTTCATCCGCGCCCGGGAGATCGTCGGGCACGATGGGCTCGCGCAGTGGGCCGAGCACCGCGCGCAGCGCGCCAACCGCCGCACCCAGCACCAGATGATGGCGCCGCGCCTCAGCGTGGTCAGCGCCGATGAGGTGCACGGAACCGCGCCTCTGGTCCTGCATGTCGCCAAGACCGGCGGTGGAGGGACATACGTCGACCTCGTCGGCGAGTACGAGGACGAGTACGTGCGCACTGCGGACGGCTGGAAGTTCCGGCGCCGCCGCCTCGTTCAGATCTGAGCGCGCGCGAGCAGGAGCTGACGCTCGCGCTCGTTCTGCGTCAGCGCCGCCGCCCGCTCGAGCTCCGCCCGCGCCTCGTCGACGCGCCCCAGCCGCAGCAGTAGGTCCGCGCGGACGCTCGGCAGCAGGTGGTAGCCATCCAGCTCGCCCGAGGAGACGAGCGCCTCCACCAGCTCGAGTCCGGCTGCCGGGCCGAACGCCATCGACACGGCGACCGCACGGTTGAGCTCGACGACCGGGGAGGGGGAGAGCTGGGCGAGCGCGTCGTACAGCGCCGCGATCCGCTTCCAGTCGGTGTCGGCCGCGCTCTGAGCGCGTGCGTGGCAGGCCGCGATCGCCGCCTGCAGTGAGTACGAGCCGAGCGGCCTGCCGAGCCTGAACGCGTGGTCGAGCGCCTTCAGCCCGTGCCGGATCAGCAAGCGGTCCCAGCGCGAGCGATCCTGATCGGCGAGCAGGACCGGCTCGCCGTCGGCCCCGACCCGCGCGTGCAGGCGCGAGGCCTGGATCTCCATCAGCGCCACCAGCCCGTGGACCTCGGGCTCTCCGGGTACCAGGCCCGCGAGGATCCGCCCGAGCCGGAGCGCGTCCTCGCACATCGCGGGCCGGACCCAGTCCTCGCCGCCGGTCGCGGAGTAGCCCTCGTTGAACACGAGGTAGATCACCTCGAGCACGGACGCGAGCCGGTCGGGCAGCTCTTCGCGCGCGGGCAGCGCGATCGGCACTCGCGCCGCCGCGAGAGTCCGCTTGGCACGCACCACACGCTGCGCGATGGTCGCGGTCGGGACGAGGAACGCGCGTGCGATCTCTTCGGTGGTGAGTGCGCCGATCAGGCGCAACGTCAGCGCCACGCGGGCCTCGGTCGACAGCACCGGGTGGCAGGTGACGAACACGAGCGCGAGCAGGTCGTCCTTCACAGACCGGTCGAGGTCCGCGTCCACGTCGGCCTGCGAGAGCTGTTGTTCGCGTTCCTCCATCCGACCGAGCCGCTCGACCTTGCGCTCGAGCGTTGCCTGGCGGCGGATCAGGTCGATTGCGCGGTGCTTCGCTGTGGCCATCAGCCAGGCACCCGGGTTGTCCGGGATGCCCGACTGCGGCCACTGCTCGAGCGCGGCGACGAGCGCATCGCCAGCCAGCTCCTCGGCCAGCCCGACGTTGCGGACGATCCTCGCCAGGCCCGCGATCAGCCGGGCGGACTCGATCCGCCAGACCGCGTCGATCGCGCGGTTGACCTCGCTAGGCGGTGGCATCCCCGGTCATCGCCGCCTGGACGTCGGGCGGGAAGTCCTCGATCTCCTGGACCTGGCGTAGCTCGATCACGCAACCGCGCCCCGGGCATCGCTTCGCCCATTCGATCGCCTCCTCCTTCGAGCGGACCTGGATCATCCAATAGCCGCCGATCAGCTCCTTCGCCTCGGTGAACGGCCCGTCGGTGACGCGGATCTCGCCATCGGTGGAGAACGCGATGCGCGCCCCTTTGGAGCTGTCGTGGAGGCCGTCAAGAGCGAGCAGGATGCCGGCCTCGTCGAGCGACGCGTTGTACCTGCCCATCTCGGCCACGGTCTCGGCCGACGGCGTCCAGTTCTCGGGTGTGTCCTGCACCTGCGGGATCATCAGCATCATGAAGCGCACGGCGAATACCTCCTGTAATTGGGGTTGCTCATGTCCGTGCGTCGAACGGCGGGCGGCCGGATCGACACGGTAGCCGACGCTCAGGACCCGGGCGCGCCGAAGGTCGAGCGCAGCGCGCGTGCGAACCGGCGCGCTTTGTCGGTCCCGCGGCGGCCAGCCCACGGGTGCGGGCCGATCGCCCACGGGTGCCAGCCGAGCGTTCCGTAGTGCTCTCGCAAGCTCGCCTTGAGCTCGCCGCGGTGCTCACCGCAGGCGTACCGCTGCGGCCCGTAGATGCCGCGGCCGTGCCAGGTCAACCAGCGGCCGGGCTCGGCGTCGACGTACTCGCCATGGCGCAGGTCCAGCAGCTGGTGCTCGAGCGCCGTCTGGGTCTCGGGATCTGGCTGCGCGCCGCAGATCTCGCACCTGAACACGATCGAGACAGGCATCAAGCAGCTCTGTATCCGCTCGTCAGCTCCTTGCCCGGTCGGCGCCAATCCGGTTCGACATCGAACGTCTTGCGAATCCGGCGCTCACGCAGGTACCTGACGATCGGGCCGTGCGCAACCCGGGCGGTGCGGGCGTAGATCCGCGCGGCGGCGTCGGGCTCCACGAACGGCATGTATTTGTCCGGGAACCCGGGCATCGTGCACGCCATGCAGATGCCTCCCACGTTGGGGCATCCGCCGACGCCGTTCTGCCAGCCGCGGATCGGCACGTTGCACTTGACCACCGGGCCTTTGCAGCCGAGCTTGACCAGGCAGTGGCCGTCGCCGTGGCTGGTCGAGAACTGACCCTGCTCGGCCATCCCGGCCCGATTGCACGTCTCGTGGACCGTCCGTCCGAAGATCCGGGTCGGCCGGCCCTGCTCGTCGAGGTCGAGGGGCGGACCCATCTGGGCGAGATGGAGGACGACGCACAGCAGCGTCTCGGTGATGTTGTCCGGCTGCACGGGACATCCCGGGAGGTTGATGATCGGGATGCCCCGCCGCGAGACCCAGGCCCAGCCCAGGTAGTCGCGGAGCCCCATCGCGCCCGTCGGGTTGTTGCGCATCGCCGGGATGCCTCCGTACGCCGCGCAGGTGCCGAGCGCCATCACCGCGGCGGCGCGCGGAGCGAGCCGGTCGATCCATTCGTTGGTGAGGATCGGCTGGCCGCTGTCGCGATCGACTCCGAAGCCGGCCCAGTGGCCCTCGCCATTGATCTCCTCGTTCGGAACGGAGCCCTCGAGCACGAGGATGAACGGGTCCAGGAGCCCGTCGGCGGCTGCGGACCACGGTCGCATGAACTCTTCGCCGCTCTCGTAGGACAGCACCGGGTTGTGCAGGATCATCGGAGGCATCCCTGGCAGGCACCCGCGCAGCAGGTCCTCGATGCTGGGATTGCTGGCCGCGGTCATCGCCAGGGACTCGCCGTCGCAGCCGAGCCCACCGCTTAACCACAGGACGTGGATCGGGCGGCGATCACGCACGCCGGGCGGCGAAGCTCCGAGCGTCATCCGTGCGCCTGACGTTGGCTGTCGGCCGCCGAGCCGTCGTCGTGCCGTGCGAGGTGGGCTGGGCGATCGATCAGCGCCTCCAGATGCTCCTGGACTGTTCCATGCAGATGCCAGTCGCCCGCGCTGCCCGTGACCAGCTCGGCGTGCGACAGACGCGACAGCGCGTGCGAGATCGAGGGCCGCTCCGCGGCGACCAGCTGCCCAAGCAGCCGGTGGGTCAAGGGCAGCGTCAGCCGGATGCCGGTCGGGTCGACCCGGCCCCAGCGCGCCGCGAGGTGCCACAGCAACAGCACCAGCCGGACCTCGAGTTTCGGCTGGCATGAGATCGCCCGCAGCGCGCCGGCATCGGCGTTGCGTTGCTCGGCGCGCCGGAACAGCGCCCTCAACAGCTGCGGCCACGACCGCACTCGATCGATGAACGCCCCGTCGAGCAGCGCCAGCCGCGTGGGGGCGAGTGCGTGCCAGCAGCACTCCCGCTCGACCATGTCGTCCTCCAGCTCGCGCGGCGGCTGCAACAGATCGCCAGGCCCGAGCAGCTCGCAGATCGTGCGGCCGGCGACGCGCGTGTCGAGCGCGATCAGTCCATCGATGACGAGCAGGCCGGGGCCGTCGCCGACCGACTCGAACCACGAGTGCAAATCGCACTCGCCGGTGTCGGCGTGGAGGATCCGGGCGGTGGCGTGCTGCCGCGCGGACAGCCGCATGCGCAGCTCGAGCTCTTCGGCGAGGTCGTCGTCGAGATCGAGGAGGTAGGCGAACAACGGTGGGGAGCCCGGCCGGCGAGGTGCGGGCCTCGGGCGCGGCCAAGGCTGGCCATTCGCCCTCACCGTGTCCCCGCCGTCGCCCTCTGTCAAACCGGCTCTCTCCTGATCGTCTCGGGGGTCAGCTGAGTCTACGCTTCGAGCGCGGCCACGAGGGGTGAATTTTGTCGGCGCGCGTAAATCTCCCACTGGATGTAACGCGCATTACCAGCTCCGGACGGGCTGCGCTCGCCAGTGGTAGAACGGACGTCGCGGCAGTCGGCTGAGGAGAGGATCGCCTGCATGTGTCTGGCCATACCGGGGCAGATCATTGAAATCGTGGACGAGCGCAACCGGCTCGCGAAAGTCGACGTGGCCGGGGTCAAGCGCAACGTCAACATCGGCCTGCTCGACGCCGACGGTGCACCCGTCGGTCCCGGCGACTGGGTGCTGATCCACGTCGGGTTCGCGATCTCCCAGGTCGACGAGCAGGAGGCGCGCGCGACGCGCGACCTGCTCGAGCGGATGGGTGCGGATTACGAGCAGGAGCTCGAAGAGCTCAAGGCGAGCGTGATCGATTGACTGCGATCGGGTCGCCGGCGCCGGACACCGTATGCGGGTCAACCCACTGCATCACCTGCGGCGATGACGGTGATCCGATGATCGTCGTCTCGGTCGACGAAAGCCAGGGCTTGGCGGTGTGCCACGGCGACGACGGCGCTCAGTTGACGGTGGAGATCGCGCTGGTGGCGCCCGTTTCGCCCGCCGAGCGCCTGCTGGTCCACGCCGGAACGGCGATCGCGAGAATCGAATGAGGTTCGTCGACGAGTTCCGGGATCCCGAGCTGGGCCGCGCGCTGGCCGGGGAGATCCTGTCGCTCGTCGAGCCCGGCCGCCACTACAAGGTGATGGAGGTGTGTGGTGGGCACACGCATTCGATCTACAAGTACGGCGTCGACGACCTGCTGCCGGCGAACGTCGAGCTCGTGCACGGTCCGGGGTGTCCCGTGTGCGTGATCCCGATGGGCCGGGTCGACGATGGGATCGCGATCGCGCACGCCGACGGTGTGATCTTCACGTGCTTCGGAGACATGATGCGGGTCCCCGGCTCGGACGGCTCGCTGCTCGACGCTAAGGCGGCCGGCGCCGACGTGCGGATGGTGTACTCGCCGCTCGACGCGCTGCGGATCGCCCGCGAGAATCCCGACCGGGAGGTGGTGTTCTTCGCGATCGGGTTCGAGACGACCGCTCCGTCGACAGCGCTCACGTTGAAACGTGCTCGCGCCGAGGGCACGACGAACTTCTCCGTGATGTGCAGCCACGTCACGATCGTGCCGCCGCTGCGCGCGCTGCTCGAGTCGCCGGACCTGCGGCTCGACGGGTTCATCGGTCCCGGACATGTCTCGACGATCGTCGGCGCCCGGCCGTTCGAGTTCATCCCGGCCGACTACGGCCGGCCGATCGCGATCGCGGGGTTCGAGCCGCTCGACATCCTCCAGGCGATCGTGATGGTCCTCCGCCAGCTGGCCGAGGGCCGCTGCGAGGTCGAGAACCAGTACAAGCGCGTGGTCCCCTACGAGGGCAACCTCCGCGCGCTGGAGGTGATGGCCGAGGTGTTCGAGCTGCGTCCGCACTTCGAGTGGCGGGGCCTGGGGTTCATCTCGCACAGCGGCTTGAAGCTCTCGGAGGCGTATGCCGACCTCGACGCCGAGCTCCGCTTCAGCGTCCCCGGCGTCCGCGTCGCGGACCCGAAGGCGTGCCAATGCGGCGAGGTACTAAAGGGCGTGATCAAACCGTGGGAGTGCAAGGTGTTTGGCACGGCGTGCACGCCCGAGCGGCCGATCGGCACGTGCATGGTCTCGAGCGAGGGGGCCTGCGCGGCGTACTACAACTTCGGCCGCTTCGCCCGCGAGCGAGAGGTCGTATGAGCGCGATCTCTGATCGCGAGCAGAAGATCCTCGGGATCATCGAGACTGCCCGCTCCAAGCGCGCCAAGTTCCGCGACGCCAAGATCACGATGGCGCACGGCGCGGGCGGAAAGGCGACGCAGTCGCTGATCGAGGGGCTGCTGGCGCCGGCGTTCGCGAACGACACCTTGAACGAGATGGCCGATGCGGCAACGGTGGACTTCGATGGCATCTCGGTCGCGATCACGACCGATTCCTACGTCGTCAAGCCGCTCCGCTTCCCCGGCGGCTCGATCGGGGAACTGGCCGTCAACGGGACGGTCAATGATCTGAGCGTGACAGGGGCGCGACCGCTTGCACTGAGCCTCTCGCTGGTGCTCGAGGAGGGACTGGCGGCCGACGATCTGCGCGCCGAGGTCGACGCGATCGCCGCCGCGGCGAGCGCTGCCGGCGTGCAGATCGTCGCCGGAGACACGAAGGTGGTCGAGCGCGGTCACGCTGACGGGATGTACGTGTGCACGACCGGGATCGGGCGGCGCGACCCTCGGGCGAGGCTGTCGCCGGCGGGGCTGCGCCCCGGCGATCGGATCCTGTTGTCCGGATCGATCGGCGAGCACGGGATGGCGATCATGCTCGCGCGCGGCGAGTTTGAGCTCGATGCCGAGATCGAGTCCGATACCCGGTCGCTGTGGCCGGTCGTAGATGTGCTGCTGGATGCTGTCGGCCCGCACCTGCGGTGCATGCGGGACGCGACACGCGGTGGCGTCGCGTCGGTGCTGAACGAGCTTGCGCGGGCCTCTACGGTGGCGATGATCGTGCGCGAGGGGCAGATCCCGGTGAAGCCGGAAGTGTCGGGCGCGGCGGAGATCCTCGGGATCGATCCGATGTACGTAGCTAACGAGGGCCAGATGGTGGTGTTCGTCGCTCCGGAAGCGGCCGAGGAGGCGCTGGCCGCGCTGCGTTCGGTGTCCGGGTGCGAGCTGGCGGCCGAGATCGGCGAGGTGCGGACGGAGCCGCCCGGGATGGTGCTGGTGCAGACGAGTTTTGGCGGCAGGCGCGTGATGGATCAGCTGGTCGGCGATCCATTGCCTCGAATTTGTTGAGCAAGTAAGGCGAGAGGAGACGGGATGGCTAGCACGGCCTACGCAGAGCAGAAGAAGACTGAGGCGGTGACGGCCCATGTCCTGTGGATGACCACTGGGCTCTCCTGCGAGGGCGACTCGGTGGCGATGACCTCGGCGACCAACCCGAGCCTCGAGGACATCATCCTGCAGGCGATTCCCGGAATGCCGAAGGTCGTCGTCCACAACCAGGTAGTCGACTACGCGGTCGGCCAGGAGTACGCGCAGGCGTGGTTCGACGCCGAGGACGGGAAGCTCGACCCGTTCGTGCTGTGCATCGAGGGGTCGCTCGGCAACGAGGAACTCAGCGGCGAGGGCCACTGGACCGGATTCGCGGTGAATCCGTCCAACGGCCAGCCGATAACGATGAACGAGTGGCTCGACAGGCTGGCGCCGAAGGCCGCGGCAGTCGTGGCGATCGGGACATGCGCCACGTACGGCGGCATCCCCGCGATGAAGAACAACCCCACCGGAGCGATGGGCGTGGCCGACTACCTCGGCTGGAACTGGAAGTCGAAGGCCGGCCTGCCGGTGGTCAACATCCCGGGCTGCCCGGCACAGCCAGACAACATGACCGAGGTGCTGCTGTACCTGGCGCTCCATCTCGCCGGGCTGGCGCCGGCGCCGGAGCTCGACGAGGCGCTGCGCCCGAAGTGGCTGTTCAGCCGGACGGTGCGCGAGGGTTGCAACCGCGCGGGGTTCTCCGAGCAGGGTGACTTCGCGACGGAGTACGGGTCAGACCACCGCTGCCTGGTCAAGCTCGGCTGCAAGGGCCCGGTGGTGAAGTGCAACGTGCCCGTCCGAGGCTGGGTCAACGGCATCGGCGGCTGCCCGAACGTCGGCGGGATCTGCATGGCCTGCACGATGCCGGGGTTCCCGGACAAGTTCATGCCGTTCATGGATGAGGACAAGTGGGGCGGCTGGGCCGCGCGGGTCATGCAGTTCAGCTACGGCCCGATCGTCCGCTCGATGCGTCACAGGCACATCGCTAACAACTTCGACAAAGAGCCGGAATGGCGGCGCAAGGGCAAGACGCTCACCACCGGCTATGCGAAACGGTGGTGACTCGCCGACAACTCGCTGACCGTTTCCACCGAATTAGTGTGAGGAGATATGCCTAATGGCGACTGAGACGCCCACCCAGCAGAAGGTGATGATCAAGGAGATGTCGTGGGATCCGATCACGCGGATCGTCGGCAGCCTCGGCATTCACACCGAGATCGACTTCTCCAACCGGCAGGTGCTCAAGTGCTACAGCACCTCGATGATCTTCCGCGGCTTCGACATCTTCATGAAGGGGATCGATCCGCGGGATGCCCACTTCATCACGAGCCGGATCTGCGGGATCTGCGGTGACAACCACTGCACCTGCTCGTGCCTGAACCAGAACATGGCCTACGGCGTGAAGCCGCCGCCGCTCGGCGATCTGGCGTTCAACCTCGCCGAGTCGGCCGACTACATCTTCGACCACGCGATCTTCAACGACTGCATGGCGAACGTCGACTTCTGCGAGCAGATGGTCAAGGAGACGAACCCGACGTTGCTGGCCAAGGCCGAGCAGACGGCGTCGCCCGGCCAGGACATCCACGGCTACAAGACGATCGCCGACATCATGCGGGCGCTGAACCCCTTCACTGGCGAGTTCTACCTGGAGACGCTGCACGTCGCCCGATATACGCGGGAGATGTACTGCCTGTTCGGCGGCCGGCACACGCACCCGTCGACGATCATGCCGGGGGGCTGCAGCGCCGACATCACCCACCAGACCTGCACGGATTACTACGTGCGGCTGATGCGGTACATGGACTACGTCAAGCGCAGCGTGCCGATGCACGACGATCTGTACGACTTCTTCCTGCAGGAGCTGCCGGGCTACGACATGGTCGGCTTCCGCGAGACGAACCTCGTCAACTGGGGCTGCTTCGACGATCCGGACTACGTCGACTACGACTACCGGAACATGACGGAGTGGGGGCGCAAGCGCTACATCACCCCGGGCGTGGCGATCGGTGGCGAGTTGATCTCGACCGATCTGGTTGAGATCAACCTGATGATCCGGATCCTGCTCGGCTCCTCGTACTTCGATGGCTGGGAGAACGAGCCGACGTTCGTCACCCAGGATCCGCTCGGCAACCCGGTCGACAAGAACCATCCGTGGAACAAGGTCACGCTGCCGCGTCCGCAGAAGCGCGACTTCACCGACAAGTACACGTGGGTCGTATCGCCGCGGATCTATGACAAGCGCACCGACAAGCACGTGTGCTGCGACACCGGCGGTGGCCCGTTCGCCCGACAGTGGTGCACGGCGAAGGCGGGGCTGGTCGACTTCGGCTACGTGAAGGCGACCGGTCACTCGCTGCAGATGGTCCTTCCCCGCTCCCCCAACATGCCCGAGATGGAGCTCGAGTGGAAGGTGCCGGAGAAGTCCAACGCAATCGAGCGGGATCGCGCGCGGACGTACCACCAGGCGTATGGCGCGCTGATCGCGCTGCACAATCTCGAGCGGGCGATGAAGGAGGTTCAGGCGGGACGGACGAAGAGCTGGAACAACTTCAAGGTTCCGGACTCGGCCGTCAGCTGCGGCTTCCACGAGGCGGCCCGCGGAGTGCTGTCGCACCACATGGTGATCCGCGATGGGAAGATCGCCAACTACCAGCCCTATCCGCCGACGCCGTGGAACGCCTCGCCACGGGATGTCTACGGAACACCCGGCCCGTACGAGGACGCGGTGCAGAACACGCCGATCTTCGAGGAGAACGGTCCCGACAAGTTCAAGGGCATCGACATCATGCGGGCGGTCCGCTCGTTCGATCCGTGCTTGCCTTGCGGCGTGCACATGTACACGGGCGGCGGTAGGGTCCGCAAGGTGATGCACACGCCCACGGCGATGGCGTGAACTGTGGCCACGACGGCTTCGGTAAGAACGGAGGACGGTCCCGAACGGCTGATCGAGCGGGTGCAGGACTTGCAGGCCGCGCTCGATTCGGCCGCTGACGCCGAGACCCGGGAACTGGCCGAGGAGCTGGTGTCGGCGGTCGTGCAGATGTACGGCGCCGGGCTCGAGCAGATCGTCGGGACGCTGATGTCGGCGGGGTCCGACGGTGAGCGGCTCGCCGCTTCGCTGACCGAGGACCCGCTGGTCGCGACGCTGCTGCTGATCCACGATCTGCATCCGGTTCCGTTGGAGGACCGGGTGCAGGCGGCGCTCGAGTCGGTGCGGCCGTACATGGAGTCCCACGGCGGCGGCGTCGAGCTGCTCGGTCTCGAGAATGGCGTCGCGCGGATCTTCCTGCGCGGCAGTTGCTCTGACTGCTCGGCGTCGTCGGTCACGCTCGAGCTCGCGATCAAACAGGCGCTCGAGGATGCGGCACCGGACCTGGCCGGGCTCGAGGTCGAAGGGGTCGCGCCGCAGACCGTTGACGGCGTCGGGCTGCCGATGGTCACCGGATCCGCAGGGCCGACCGGGATGGAGCTCCCGGTCATCGTGACCTCCGCGGCGCCGACGCCACCTTCCTGGTTCGAGGTCAGCTCGCTGGGCGAGCTGGTTGACGGGACGGTCGTCCCGGTCGCGGTTGCGGGCTTGCCGCTGGCGATCGCCAACGTGGACGGCACGCTGCTCGCGTATCGCGACACGTGCGCCGCCTGCGGAGGGTCGATCCACGACGGCGATCTGCGTGCGGGTGCGCTCGCCTGCCGGCACTGCGAGCGGTCGTTCTTCCTGCCGCGCGCCGGCCGCTCGATGGACGATTCCGGTCTCCAGCTCGAGCCGGTGCCGCTACTGCGCGAGAACGGCCACGTGAAGGTGGCGCTCGCCGGATGAGTCAGAGGCTGGATGATGCGGTCGCGGCGCGTCGGCGGGCGGAGATGGTTTCCGGCCTGCGCGGCCTCGCCACGCGCCCGGTCGGCAGCCCCAAACCCGCGTCGCCGGCGGCTGACGTCGAGCTGTGTGACGTGTGCGGGGCCACGATCCCAGAGGACCATCGGCACCTATTGCACCTGACCGAGCGACGGATCGTGTGCGCCTGCGAGGCGTGCTGGGGGATGCGCGCCGGCGAGGGCGACTACCGGCCCGTCGGCAGCCGCGTCCTGTGGCTCGACGAGGTGGAGCTCCCGGATGACCTGTGGGCGTCGTTCCAGATCCCGATCGGGCTTGCCTTCTTCATGGAGTCCACGGTCACGGGTTGCGTGGTCGCGATGTACCCGAGCCCGGCGGGCGCGACCGAGTCCGAGCTCCACTTCGAGTCCTGGAGCCGGATGGTGTCGCTCAATCCGACGCTCGCCGGGCTGGAGCCCGACGTGGAAGGGCTGATGGTGAACCGGATGTCGGATCCGCACGCGTACGTGATCGCGCCGATCGACCGCTGCTACGAGCTGACCGGGACGATCAAGGCCGCCTGGGAGGGGATCTCCGGGCGGCACCGCGGTCGAAACGGCGATCGACGGCTTCTTCTCGCGCTTGCGCTCACGGGCGGTGGTCGCGTGAGTCTGTACTCGGTGCCCAGCAACGGCGACAGCGCTCCGCCGAGCGTTCCCGAGCCCTCGATTCGAGGTCGCTCGGCGCCCGCCCGGTCAAGTATGCGGCGGCACCGATGTTCACCATCGACCTTCAGGTCTCTGAGCCGAGCGGGCGCCCGGTGTACATGATCGCGCTGTCGATCCAGCTGATGATCGAGCCCGCGCGGCGGCGCTATGACGACGAGACGCGGGAGAAGCTGCTGGAGCTGTTCGGGCCGCCTGAGCGGTGGGGAGTGACAACGCGCAGCCTCGTTTGGTGCCACCTCGACGTGCTCGTGCCGGCGTTCACCGGCTCGACGACGGTGACGGTGCCGATCGCCTGCAACTACGACCTCGAGCTCGCGGCGACGAAGTACCTGCACGCGCTCCCCGACGGCGAGACACCGGCGGCGATGCACTTCAACGGGACGATCTACTACCCGGGCGACGACGGCGGCTTGCAGATGGTGCTCGTGCCGTGGACGAAGTCAATCGACTTCCGCCTGCCGATCTCGGTGTGGCGCGAGACGATCAACCACTACTACCCGAACACCGGATGGGTGGCGCTGCGGTCCGAGACACTCGAGGCGCTGCAGCGGGCGAAGGTCGACCGTGGGCTGGCGACCCTCGACGCGGCCGTGTCGGCGCTGATCGCGGAGGGGCGCGGTGAGCGCTGAGGCGCACCTCGAACAGCTAGTCGAATCACTGCTCTACGAGGGATACGCGCTGTTCCCGTACACGCCGGGAGCAGCGAAGAACGCAACCCCGACACCGTTCGGGATCGTCTATCCACCCGTCTATGCGGAGACGCTCGACAGCACGTTCGACTGTGTCGAGCTCCGTTGCGGCCTGATCGCGCCGCCCGACGCGGTGCTTTCGGCTTCGGTGCAGTTCCTCGCCTCCGGCGCCGAGCGCCATCAGGCCGTCGCGCGCGAGTTGTCCTTCCCCGGGGCGATGGTCGGCGCGCTGACCGGCGAGGCGGCGGTCAAGGAGGCGTCGGTCGAGCCCGGCGCGGGTCGGCCGTTGCGGGTGAGGTTGACGCTGCGGGTGCGATCGGTCGCTGAGCGGGAGTACGAAGTCGTGTTCCGGGTCGAGAATCGGACCCTGGTTTCCAGCGGCCTGGACCGGGCCGGCGCGCTGGCGCGGTCGCTGCTGTCCACGCACCCTGTCGTGCGCGTCCGCGGGGGGCGGTTCGTCTCGCCGCTCGAGCGCGACTATCGGTCGACGAACACGTTCCCGGTATTGGCCACGCCGGCCGACGACGCAGTCGTGGGCGCCGCGATCGTGCTGCCCGACCACCCGCAGATCGCGCCCGAGAGTCGCGGCGGCCTGTTCGACTCGACCGAGATTGAGGAGGCGCTGCTGCTGCACGTCCAGGTCCTCTCCGACGAGGAGCGCGCGGAGATCGAGCACCAGGACCCGACCGTGCGCGAGATGATCGCCCGGGCCGCCGCGGCGACGCCGGAGGAGATCATCGCCTTACACGGCCGAACCGAACTGCGAGACCCAGAGACGCTCTCGCCCCCGGTCGAACCGGCCTGGCTGCCAGATCCGACCGCAGGAGAGGACACGGTCAGCGTGGGTCGCGAGACGTTCAGGCGCGGGGCCAAGGTGGTGATCAGGCCTGGGGAGGACGCTGACATTCAGGCACGGATGCTGAATGGCCGCACCGCGACGGTCGAGAAGATCATGACCGACTACGACGGCAAGACCCATCTGGGGGTCACGATCGACGACGACCCCGGCCAGCAGCTGATGCGGGAGACCGGCCGCCTGCTGTATTTCTTTCCCGGAGAGGTGGAGGTGTTGGAAACGTGAGCGGTTCCGACGAGCAGCTGAGGAGCATTCTGGTCGCTGGCGTGGGCAACGCGTGGCTTCGCGACGACGGGTTCGGCGGCGAGGTCGCGCGGCGTCTGGGCGAGCGCGAACTTCCGGCGGGCGTCGCGGTGATGGACGCCGGCACCGGGGGTTTGGACCTGGCGTACGAAGTGATGCGCGGATACGACGCGCTGGTGATCCTTGACGTGTCGAAGCAGGGCGGCGAGCCCGGGACGCTGTACGTGATGGAGCCCTCCGAGGACGAAGTCGCCGGCGGAATCGAGGACGGCGACGTGATCAACCCGCACGGGATGGACCCACAGACGGTGCTGCGGTTCCTGAAGGCGAGCGGCGGCTGGCCGGGCAAGGTGATCGTGATTGCCTGCGAGCCCGCGGACGTCGAGGAGATGGGGTGGGGTCTTTCGGACTCCGTCTCCGAAGCGGTCGACCGAGCGGTCGACCTCGTGCTCGAGACCGTGGGCGAGCTGCGCGCCCCTGCGTCCCCCTCGGAAGCGGGCTGATGCACGAGCTGTCGCTCGCCAGTGCGATCGTCAACACCGTGGCCAAGCATGCCGACGGCCGGCGGGTGACTGCGGTCGACCTGCGCGTGGGCAAGCTGCGGCAGGTGATCCCGGACACGCTCGAGTGGTATTTCGAGTTCGTCGCGCGCGACAGCGTGTGTGAGGGAGCGGTCCTGCGCCAGGAGGTGATCGACGCGCGGCTGCGGTGCTCGCCGTGCGCCTATGAGTGGGAGATCGAGATCCCGGCCTTCCGGTGCCCGCGGTGCGCCGGCTCGGAGGTCTCGATCGCATCTGGGAACGAATTTGAAGTGCGAGTCAATCGAGGTCGACACTCCGGAGGAGGCCGCATGCATCGCACAAAGGTGACGGTGGTCGAAGAAGCGCTCGACGCCAACAACACGATCGCGACCGCCAACCGCGGCGACTTCGATCGTCACGGGGTCAAGGTGGTCAACTTCATGAGCGCGCCGGGCGCCGGCAAGACGACGTTGCTCGAGCGGGCGCTGCCGGGGCTGGATCTGCGCGTTGGCGTGTTGGAGGGCGATGTGGCGGGTTCGATGGACGCGGACCGTCTGGCCTCGCTGCACATCCCGGTGACGCAGCTGAACACGGCCCCGAGCTTCGGCGGTGAGTGCCATCTGGACGCGAACATGGTCCGCACGGCGCTGCCGTCGCTGCCGCTGGACGAGATCGAGCTGTTGGTGATCGAGAACGTCGGCAACCTCGTGTGCCCCGCCGAGTTCCGCGTCGGCGAGGACACCCGGGTGATGGTCTGCTCAGTGACCGAGGGCGAGGACAAGCCGCTCAAGTACCCGCTGATGTTCCGTGCCTGCGAGCTCGTGATCGTCAACAAGATCGATCTGCTGCCGCACCTGGAGTTCGACCTCGACAAGCTGCTCTACAACATCGATCAGGTCCATCCGGACGTGGAGACTATGGTCGTGAGTGCGCGGACCGGCGAGGGGCTAGACGCGTGGCGCCAATGGCTTCTGCGGGTGGCGGCCCGCATGCCGGCGGAGGTCACCGCTTGAACCGGGCGCCGGTCGCGGCCGACCGGGTGCAGGCGCTGCTGGACGAGCGCACGATCGCCAACACGCATTTCTTCTCGGCCGAATCAGAGCGGCTGGCGAGGCTGTGCCATTTGATGGCCGAGCGGTTCGCCCGCGGCGGCCGGCTCGTCGCGTTTGGCGCCACGCCGGCGGCGCGCTCAGACGCCCGACATGTGTCGGTCGAGTTCGTGCACCCGGTGATCGTCGGCAAGCGTGCGCTGCCGGCGCTCGGTCTGGCCGGGGAGGGGGGCGCGCTGGACGAGCAGGTGTCCCTGCTGGTCCGCGAGGACGACATCGCGATGGCGTTCGGGCGCGATGACGAGACCGCGCAGGCTGTAGCCGTCGCACGCGCCGCGGGCTGCTTGACGATCGCGTTCTGCGCCTGCGGCGCCGAATGGGAATTCGCCCCGCCGGCGAGTGACCCGGCGGTGGCCCAGGAGCTGGTCGAGACGCTCTACCACGTGCTGTGGGAACTGGTGCACGTGTTCTTCGACCACCGGGGGCTGCTCGCCGGACGCGACGAGCGCCGGCGTCACGACGCCGGCGCGTCCAGCTTTCTCTACCCCTTCCTCGCCGAGGAAGAGCACGACCTCGACCGGGTGCTGGATGACGTCCGCGAAGTCGGCCCTGATGAAGTCAGACGAGGTCGGTGCGCTCCGCACGCAGACACTGACCGACAACCGCGAGGTGCTGATTGAGGCGGCGGATGCGCTGCGCTCGGTGTTCGACGGCGGCGGCAAGCTCCTCGCGCTCGGGAACGGCGGCAGCGCCACCGATGCGATGGACATGGTCGCCGACCTGCACGCGTTGCGCCGGGCAGCGATCGACCTCACCGAGGACGCCCCGATCCTGACCGCGATCGCCAACGACATCGGCACCGAGGCGATCTTCGCGCGCCAGGTGATCGCCTACGGGCTGGCCGGAGATGCGCTGCTGGCGCTGTCGACCTCGGGAAACTCGGCGAACGTGATCGCCGCGCTGGCCGAGGCCCGTCGCCGCGCGATGGCGACGGTCGCGCTGGTCGGCTACGACGGCGGCCGGGTGCTCTCCGAGGGACTGGCGGATTTCGTGATCGTCACGCGCTCCGAGCACATCCCGCGGATCCAGGAGGCGCAGGCGAGCGCCTACCACGCGCTGTGCGAGCTGATCGGATGAGCGCCGTGCGGACGCGGGTGCAGGTGCGGGTGCGGGGAACGGTCCAGGGGGTCGGCTTCCGCCCGTACGTGTACAGGCTGGCGGGAGAGCTGGGGCTCGCCGGCTGGGTGCTGAACGATGCCCACGGCGTGCTGCTCGAGGTCGAGGGCGACGGCGCCGCCGTCGACGCGTTCGTAGGGCGCCTCGGCCCGGGAGCCCCGCCGCTCGCCGTCGTCGAGCAGGTGGAGGTGCGCTCCGTCGCTGCGGTCGCCGCCCCGGGTCGCTTCGAGATCCGCCAGAGCCCGCGCGGGGAGACGCCCGACGCGCCCGTCACCGCCTGACAGCGCGACGTGCGCGGACTGCCTGCGAGAGCTGTTCGATCCGTCCGACCGCCGCTACAGGTACCCGTTCATCAACTGCACGAACTGCGGTCCGCGGTTCACGATCGTCCGCGGGATTCCGTACGACCGGCCATACACGACGATGGCTGCGTTCGTGATGTGCCCGGAGTGCCAGGCGCGAGTACGACGACCCGACCGATCGCCGGTTCCACGCGCAGCCGAACGCGTGCCCGGCGTGCGGGCCGACTCTCTCGGTTGCCCGTGGAGGCGGCGGCGCGGGCGCTGCGGGAGGGCGCGATCGTTGCGGTCAAGGGGATCGGCGGCTTCCACCTGGCCTGCCGGGCCGACGACGAGTCCGCGGTGGCGCGGCTGCGGGCCCGCAAGCACCGCGAGGACAAGCCGTTCGCGCTGATGTGCGCGTACGGTGCAGGACGCCGCGCGCCGTTCGTGGAGCTCGGCGACGAAGACGTCGAGCTGCTGGCCGGAGTGCGAGCGGCCGATCGTGCTGGCGCCGCGCCTGCCCGGGGCGCCGGTTGCGTCCGACGTCGCGCCCGGCGCGCCCGAGCTCGGCGTGATGCTGCCGTACTCGCCGCTGCACCACCTGCTGCTCGCGGATGCCGGCTGCACGCTGGTGATGACGAGCGGGAACGTGTCGGACGAGCCGATCGCCTTCCGCGACGACGACGCCGCGCGAGCGGCTGGATCCGATCGCCGACCTGTTCGTGTTGCACGACCGGCCGATCGAAACTCGGACGGACGACTCCGTCGTGCGCGTCCTGGGCGGCGGGCGGCGCGTGTTCGTGCGGCGCTCGCGCGGGTACGTGCCGGCGGCGCTGCCGTTGCCGGTGCCGGCCGTCAGCGCCGCTGCTGGCCTGCGGGGCAGAGCTGAAGAACACGTTCTGCGTGGCGAAGGGCGACCGGGCGTGGGTCGGGCACCACATCGGCGACCTCGAGAACTACGAGACGCTGCGGTCGTTCGTCGACGGGGTCGCGCACTTCGAGCGGCTGTTCGCGGTCTCGCCCGAGGTGGTCGCCTACGACCTGCACCCGGAGTACCTGTCGACGAAGTACGCGCTCGAGCGCGAGGGTGTCGAGCTCGTCGGCGTCCAGCACCACCACGCGCACCTGGCGGCGTGCCTGGCCGAGCACGGCGTCGTCGATCGCGCGGTCGGCGCCATCTTCGACGGGACGGGCTACGGCCTCGACGGAACGATTTGGGGCGGCGAGCTGCTGGCCGGAGATCTGTGTTCGTTTCGAGCGGGTCGGCTCGCTGCGCCCCGTGCCGATGCCCGGCGGCGAGGCGGCGATCCGCGAGCCGTGGCGGATGGCGTGCGCGTGGGCGCTCGAGAGCGGCGTGGAGGTCAGCGCCGCTGGTCGAGCGTTGAGCGGTGGGAGCTCGTATCGGAGCTCGCGCGGACGGGGTTCCGCTCTCCGGTGACCACGAGCATGGGTAGGTTGTTCGACGCCGTCTCGGCCCTGTGCGGGATTCGCACTTCGGTTCGCTACGAGGGGCAGGCGGCGATCGAGCTCGAGGCGGTATGCGATCCGTTTGAGCGTGAGGCGTACGCGATCGATGTCCGCGAGATGACGATCGACCCGCGGGGCGCGATCGAGGCGGTCGCGCGGGACGTGGCGGGCGGCGTCGGGGCTGACGTCGTCGCGGCCCGGTTCCACAACGGCGTCGCCCGCGCCACGGTCGACGCGTGCGCCGCCGCCGCCTCGGCTGCCGGCGTGGACCGGGTCGTCCTCTCGGGAGGGGTGTTCCTCAACCGGCGGCTGCTCGAGGCGTCGCATCGCGGGCCTGGAAGCGGCCGGGCTGCGCGTACTCGTACCCGAGCGCCTTCCCCCTGGCGACGGCGGCATCTCCTACGGCCAGGCCGCGGTGGCGGCGGCTCGGGACGGACTGCGATGAACGACTCGATTCTCGCCACCACGATCTACGTCGACGGCGCCAACCGCCCGTTCGGCGAGCTGACGCTGGAGCAGGTCCGCGGGCGGGCGGACGAGCTGCGGGCCGCGACCGGGTGGGGCCCGACGGCGCGGGTGGCGCCGGTGGCGCGGGCCTGGCGCGAGCTCGCGATGGCGCTCGAGCAGGCCCAGGCCGGAACCGTCGGCGAGCTGGACGCCGGGTTGCTGGATGAGCTTGCGCCGAAGCTGTGGGTCGTGCCGCCCGGAGGGAGCCTGCTGCCCTAGAGCGAGGCCAGGAACCGCTCGATCAGCGGGTTGACGAGCTCCGGGTGGGTCAGGTTCGAGGCATGGCCAGCGCCCGGGATCAGCTCGATCGAGGCGTGCGGCAGCCCGTTGGCGAGCTGCTGCGCGAGCTCGACCGAAATCGAGGCGTCCTCGGAGCCGTGGATCACGATCGCCGGCGCGTCGATCTCGGCCAACCGGTCGTGGATGTCCTCGCGGGTGGCGAGCGTCGTGAACACCTGGACCAGGTCGTCGTTGGAGATCTGGCGCCACTTCTCCTGCCAGGCCGGCGTGTCGGCGTAGCCCGGGCCGAGGATCAGCCCAGCGATCACGTCGAGCATCTCCTGGCTCGGCCCGTTGGCCAGCCACTCCTCGAGCATCGCCTGATAGCCGGGCAGGCGCTCAGGATCCTCGACACCGGCCTGCGTGTCGATCAGGATCAGCGCGCGGACCAGCCCCGGGTTGGTGAGCGCCGCGCGGAGCGACAGGAACCCTCCCTGTGACATCCCGGCGAGCACCGCCTGCTCGATGCCGAGCTCAGACAGCAGTGCCGCCAGGTCGTTGGCTGAGTCCCAATACGTGAACGGGTCGGTCACGGCGCCGTTGTGCCCGTGGCCGCGCTGGTCCCAGGTGATACAGCGGTAGCGATCGCGCAGCGCCTGCACCTGCGGGGCGAACATCGTCCCGTCCATGAACAGCCCGTGCGAGAACGCGATCGCCGGGCCGTCGCCGCCGCTGTCCTCAAACGACAGCCGCTGGCCGTTGACGTCCGCGAAGGGCATGGCTGCGGAACCTACACTGCCGCGCAGTGGACGACAAACAGCGCTACCGGACCGCGCTGCTGGACTGGCTCGCGTGCGCGACGGGTGGCGCTGGTCAATCCGCGGTCCGCGCCGCACGCGCGGCGGACGGGGGGACGCTTGAGCGGATCGCCGCCGCCGGGGTGGCGGGTCACATCCTCGACTACGACGACACCTACTCGCCGGGCGTCGTTCACGCGAGCGCATGCGCGGCGCCGGCCGCACTGGTGCTCGGTGCCGAGGTCGGCGCGACCGTCGGAACCGTGCTGGAGGCCTACGCGACCGGGTTCGAGGCGGCGGCCGCGCTCGCTCGGGCGAGCCATCCACAGCTGTACGAGCGAGGCTGGCATCCGACCGCCGTGTGCGGGACGGTCGGGGCCGCGGCCGCCGCGTGCACGCTGCTCGGGCTGCCCGCCGAGGGGGCGAGCGCACTCGCTCTGCTGCGCGCCGGCGGCCTGCGCGCCGGGTTTGGCTCGGACGGGAAGGCCGTCCAGGTCGGGATGGCGGCAGCCGCCGGCGTCCAGGCGGCGCGGCTCGTGGCGGCCGGCGCCGACGTTCCGCTGGATGCGGCCGTCGAGGGGTTCGAGCGGGCGTTCGGCGGCCGGTGGGCGACGCCAGATGGCGACGCGCCGGCGATCCGTGAGAACTGGCTGAAGCCGTGGCCGTGCTGCCTGTTCACGCACTCGACGATCGAAGCGGTCAACCGCCTCGGCCGCCCGGGCGGACCGATCACCGTGACCGTCCATCCGTTGGCGCGCCAAGCGGCCGCTCACGACGACGCGGCGGACGGCCTCCAGGCCAAGTTCTCGATTCCCTACGTGGCCGCGTGGACCCGCCGGCACGGTCCACCGGGGCTCGAAGCCTTCGCTCGGGCCGACGATGAGGTGCGCGTGCTCGCGCGAGAGGTCGCGGTGGTGATCGACTCGTCGCTTGGTGAATGGGAGGCGAGGATCGGCGGAGTGCAGGTCGAGCACGCCCCGGGCTCCCCGCAGCACCCGCTCGACGAGGCAACCCTGTCGGCCAAGATCCACGATCTGGCCGGCGACCGGCTCGACGGGATCCTCGACGACCCGGACCGGCCGGCGGCCGCCGTGCTCGCGAGCGCTGGGCTTTAGACGTCCGCCCCGCGAGCGATCATCTCGCGTCCGCGATGCGCCTGGAGGGGATCAAGATCGGAGATATCGTCGAGGTCGACCGGCTCGGGCGGCGGTTCTACGCGCTGGTCAGCGGCACCGCTAACGGCGGTCTGTCGGTGCAGCCGCTCGACCGGCGGATCTCCTATCGGTCCTGCCGCGCTCACGACGTCGTGACTCATTGGTCCAAGCGCGGCCGTCCGCGAACGACCGACGAGCCGCTCGAGCCCTCGCCCCACCAGCTCGAGCTCGATACGACCGAGCGCAGGCGCTAGGCGGCGGTGCCGACCGGTTCGCGCTCGGGCTGCTTGAAGCGGTAGTCGTCGAGCGGGAACGTGCGAGCGGCGCGGTGCGCCTGGCGCCCCGAGGTGGGGCGCAGGTACGGCGCGTCGCCGTGGTGGTCGAAGTAGTAGCTGTTCGCCGTCGCGCAGTTCGAGCCGTAGAACAGCGACTTCACCATCCGCTTCTGGACGAACTCGTGGTAGCGGTCGGTCGCCTCGGGGCGCACCTCGACCTCGACCGCGCCCCGGCGGTGGGCTTCGGTGATCACGCGCACGATGTGTCGCGAGGCGCTCTGCACGAGCACGTGCCAGGAGGCGCCGGTCCAGCCGTACGGCCCGAAGATCATGAAGTGGTTCGGCAGGCCGGGCATCGAGATGCTCTCGTACGCCTTCAGCCGGTGCTCCTCGTAGTGCCGCGCGAGGTCGAAGCCGTCGCGACCACGGACCGGGCGGCGGCGATAGTTCTCCGGCGCGGAGGCGAGGTAGAAGCCGGTCGCCAGCACGAGCACGTCGACCTCCCGCTCGATACCTCCGGCCACCACTCCGGCAGCGGTGATCCGCTCTACGGGATCGGTGATCAGATCGACGTTCGGCCGGTTGAACGTCCGCAGGTAGTGGTTCGAGACGCTCGGACGCTTGCAGCCGAAGTCGTAGTCGGGCGTCAGCTTCTCGCGCAGCTCGGGGTCTTTGACCTGCGTGGCGATGAACCGCTTGTTCGTCCGTTCCACCGCGCGGACGACGAACGGGACCCGGTCATAGTGGACGACGATGTTGATCAGGAAAAACTCGGTGATCGCGTCGGCCACCCGGAACGACAGCTTCTGGGCCAGCGGCGCGCGCGCGAACAACCCCTTGACGAACCCCGGGATCGGAGGATCGAACTTCGGCGACACCCAGATCGGGGTGCGCTGGTAGACGTCGAGATGGCCCACCTCGCGCGCGATCGTGGGGACGATCTGGACCGCGCTCGCGCCCGTGCCGATGATCGCCACGCGGTGGCCGGCGAGCGGGTAGGAGTGGTCCCAGCGGGCCGAGTGGATGATCTGGCCGGCAAACGAATCGAGTCCGTCGATCTCAACCGGTTTCGGGTCGACGAAGGCGCCGATGGCCGAGACCACGAACCGGGCGGTCACCTCGCGCTCGCCTCCGTTCAACGACAGCCGCCACAGCTGCGCCTCCTCGTCCCAGGTCCGCGCGCTCACGTCAGCGTCGAACTCGATGTGCGGGTGGATCCCGTACTTGGCGACATAGTCATCGACGTACTGCTTGACCTCGTGGCCGCGTGCGAACACGCGCGACCAGTCCGGCTTCAGCTCGTACGAGAACTGGTAGGCGAACGTCGGGATGTCGACGCCGACCCCCGGGTAGGTGTTGTCGCGCCAGGTGCCCCCGACGTCGGACGCCCGCTCGTAGATGGCGAAGTCCTCGATCCCGGCCCGTCTGAGCGCAGCCCCCATTCCGATCCCGCTCAGGCCCGCCCCGATGATCGCGACCTCGTGGTCAGGCACCGGGCAATCTTACACCTGTGTAGGTATGTCGCACGGCTAGTCTCTTCGAAGATGCGCGCACTCGTTTCGATGCAGAGCCCGCCGTACATCGAGCTCGGGGAGGCGCCCGACCCGCGGCCCGAGCGCAACCAGGCGCTGGTCGAGGTCAGGGCGTTCAGCCTCAACCGTGGCGAGTGTAAGCGGCTCGCGACGACGGGGCCCGGGTCGGTCACCGGCTGGGACGCCGCCGGCATCGTCCGGGCTGCGGCCGCCGACGGTACGGGGCCCCCTGAGGGAGCGCGCGTCGTGGGTCTGGTGAATGTCGGCGCGTGGGCCGAGCTCGCGGCAGTCCCGACCGCCATTTTGAGTGAGCTTCCCGACGGGGTCAGCTTCGAGCAGGCGGCGACGCTCCCGGTGGCGGGGCTGACCGCCCTGCGATCGCTCGAGGTTGGCGGTTTCGTGCTCGGAAAGCGGGTGCTCGTGACCGGTGCGAGCGGTGGCGTGGGCCGCTTCGCGATCCAGCTCGCGAAGCTCGCCGGCGCCCACGTCACGGCCTCCGCGCGGCGGACCGGAGGGCTGGCAGCGCTGGGGGCCGACGAGGTGATCGAGGCGGTCGAGCCCGAGGGTCCGACCTTCGACGTGATCATCGACGCGGTCGGCGGCCCGACGCTCGGCGCCGCGATCGGGCGCGTGGCTCCGTTGGGAACCGTGATCAGCTTCGCCTCGACGATGGACGAACCTGTGACGTACCCCACGCGGACGCTGTTCGGCCGGGCGTCCGGGGCGAAGGTCTACGGCCTGATGGTGTTCCCGGAGCTGGCCCGCCACATGAGCGGGACCAGCGATCTGCGTCGGCTCGCCGAACTGGTCGCGGCCGGCAAACTCGACCCCCAGATCGACCTGACGGCGTCGTGGTCGGAGGCGGGGGCCGCGATCGAGGCGCTGATGGATCGCCGGGTGAACGGCAAGGCTGTGCTCACGGTCGAGCGGGGTAGCTGAACTGCTCGACCCAATCGACCGGGCGGCCCTCCGGCGTCAGGTCGAACAGGTTCCAGAGCGGCTCGAGCGTCCCGACGTGGCGCGGCTCCTGACCCGGCTCGGTAGGCGCGTTGAGCAGCTCCGAGCTCCAGAAATGCCGGATTACGTCCGCGTCCCTATGGAACACGGTGAGCATCGGTCGCTGGACGCCGTCGGGTGTCTCGGCGAAATAGTCGACGTTGTATGAGCTGTTCGCCGACGACAGCATGCGGAGGCGTCGCCACCCCCGCTCGCGAGCAAATGTCAACAGACGGGGCAGCGGTGCCTTGGCCACGACGGCGAAGTTGAGGTGCTGCCCGACATGCTCGGCTGCCCCGTCGAGCTGATCGAGCAATGCGGTGCACGAGGGACACGGGCCGGCCGCGAGCGGGAGCAACCCGGTCTCGCCCTCGGGGGGGCCGGGCGTCTGATCGCCGGGATCGCGCGGAAACATGAAGCTGTAGAGCGCCACGACATCCTTGCCCGGGGCAAACAGATCTGAGAGCCGCACCTCGGTCGGTGCGCCTCCCGGGTCGGCGGCCTCGAACGCGTAGTCCTCCTTCACCGGGCCACCAGGGGGAAGCTCGCGCCTAGCCTCTGCCACCTCCTCCATTGCCCGCCGCAGCTGGATTTCCCGTTCGAGCAGCAGGTCGCGTGCCGCGCGGTACGCGCGTGACTCACCAGGTAGCGACATGCCCATGAGCTCCTCCTAACGAGAGATGAAACCGAACAGGTGGCCGGCGACGTTGCGGATCTGGATCTCCTCGGACCCCTCGGTGATCCGGTAACGGCGGTGGTGGCGGTAGATGTGCTCGAACGGTTTGCCGCGCGTGTAGCCGATTCCGCCGTGGACCTGCATCGCGCGGTCGGAGGCGTCGCACGCAAGCCGGTTGCCGCGGTAGTTGCACATCGAGACGCGGTCGCTGATCCCCTTGATGCGATCGCCCGTGTCCATCAGCGTGGCCGTCTCACGGATGAACGTGCGCAGCAGCTCAACGTCCGTTGCCAGCTCCACGAGCGGCCACTGGATCGCCTGGCGCTCTGACAGCGGCTTGCCGAACGTGATCCGCTGCTTCGCGTATTCGACGCTCTGCCGGACGCAGTAGTCGGCCGAACCGACGCCGGAGGCGGCCTGGCGGATCCGGTTCTCGTGCACGAAGAACAACGCCGTCTCGAGCCCGCGGCCCTCCTCGCCCAGGATCGAATCCGCCGGCACGCGCAGATCTCGGATCACGACCTCGGCGTGGTCGGTCGGCATGTTGAACGTCCAGTGGAAGTACGGGATCTCGTAGCCCGGGTCGGACGTGTCGACGATGAACGCCGTGATCCCGAACGGCTGCCCCGGCTCGCCGGAGGTCCGCGCGAACACGATCGCGTGCTCCACCAAGCCGGCCCCGCTCGCGAACCGCTTCGCTCCGTTGATCACCCAGTCGCCGCCATCCCGCACCGCCCGCGTCTCGAGCCAGGTCGCGTCCGACCCATGGTCAGGCTCGGTCAGGTTGAAGCCAAAGCCGGACTCGCCGGCGATCGCGCCGGCCATGAACCGCTGCTTCTGCTCGTCGGTGCCAAAGCGCTCCAGGATCAAAGGGAACACGAGGTTGCCGACGACCGAGGCCTCGGTCTGCAGGTCGTTGTGAAGCCCGAGCCCCTTCGCCGCCAGGTGGTCGCGGATCACCGCCATCCCGAGGTTGGTGCCGTCGAGCCCGCCCATCGAGCCGGGCAGCGCGTACCGGAAGACGCCGGCCGCGTCCGCGCGCCGGCGCATCTCTGAGAGCAGCTCGATCCACTCGCGCGCGTGCACACCGCCCCGCTCCCAGTCGGTCCGCGCCCACTCGCGGCGGTGGTCGAAGAACTGCGGGTGCTCCTCCTCCAGCGGCTTGATCTCGCGCTCGATGAACTCGTCGAGGCGGGCGATGAAGTCGGTGACGTCGGCGGGAATCTCGGTCATCGGTCCTCCGGCAACAGGTGGCTTGGGTTGGAGATGCGAAGCTTCGCGACGACGCTCGCGCGCACCCGCGGCAGCGCGTCTTCGAGCGAGACCGAGCCGTCGCGGATCGCCGCCGCGAGCTCGGCATCGCCGGCGTTCTCGACCGGACCGGACTGCAGCTCTCGCTCGACCTGCGCCAGCACGTTCGCCGCCACGCGCGCGTGGAACGAGATCCGGCCGTCGGTGCCGGGCATCACGTCCTCGGTCAGGAACGACCGCACCGCCGCTACTAGCTCGCCCGTGGTCGGGATGCCCCTCATGCCAGCGCCAGCACGACGTCGTACTCCTGCTCCCACACGCGCCGGCCAATCGCGGCAAGCTCGACCGAGCGCTCGGAGCCGGACAGGTGGCGCCACGCCTGCAGCATGCAGGCCCCGCCCCACCACACCGTCCCGAACACCTCCCACCAGCGGACGGCCTCGTGGTCGACGGCGCGGCCGCTCACACGTTCGTACGCCTCGAACAGATCGTCGTAGGACCCGAATCCGCCGACCGGCAGCTCGCCGCCGAACCGCCACGCGCGCACGCACAGGTAGCCGAGGTCCTGCATCGGATCCCCGCGGTGGACGAGCTCCCAATCGAGTACTGCCCGGATACCGTCCGTGCCGACGATCAGGTTGCCATTGCGATAGTCGCCATGCAGCACGCAGTCGTCGACGGCTCGGGGACGGTTCCGATCCAACCAATCCAAACCGAGCTCGAGCGCCGGCGAAGGATCATCGAACGCGTGGATCATCGCCGTCAGGTCCTCGAGTGCGTCATGGGTCGCCAGGCCCGGGATCGCGTCGAGCGGGATCGAATGGATCCGCGCGAGGATCTCCCCGCACTGTGAGGCGAGCCGCGGCCGAACGCCCGCGTACGTGTCGTCGCGGAGGATCCGCCGCGGGATCGTCTCGCCCTCGACCCGCTCCATGATCAGCCACGACTCGTCAGCGGCGACGATCTGCCGGCTCCGGCACGCCCGCCCGCGTGGCCGCACTGATCGCGACTGCCTCGATCGTCAACGGCGCCCGCTCGGCGCGATCGCGGCGAATCACCAGCGGGCGCCACGCGCCGTCGAGCAGCGCGTCGAACGACCACGTCTCGCGGCTGGCGCCGCCCGTCAGTCGGCGCAGCTCACGGATGTCGGCGCCGGCGAGGGCCTCGCGGATCAGCTGTTCTGGCAATCAGGACACCGGCCGACGATCGCGAAGTGCGTGAACCGCGCCTCGTAGCCGGAAACGTCGCGGATCTGCTCGCGCACCGCGTCGAGCTGTGCCGGCTGGAGCGCCCGGGTTGCGCCACACCGCTCGCAGAATAGATATTCGCGGTCGTCGTGGCCGGTCAACACGTACAGTCCAGGGCCGTGGCCGAAGTGGACGTGGCGGACGAGGCCGTGCCGCTCGAACGTCTCGAGGTTGCGGTACACGGACGCGAGGTCGAGGCCGAGCTCGGTCGCGAGCCGTTCGGCGGTGACCGGGCGCGGGCGCCGAAAACAGCGCGCCGAGCACCAGCCGCCGCGATGCCGACAGTCGCAGGCGGCGTTCGCGCAGCGCCGCGATCGCCTCCTCGAGGTCCGTGAGCGGGAGCGGCTCAACCTGCGGCGACTGCGTCATTCCTGCAGATGAGCGCTCCAGCGCTCTTCGATGTGACCGAACCGCCAGACCGATGACCGCGGTCGCCCAGGTGCCGACGAACAGCCCAACGAGGACGTAGCCCCACAGGTTGATGTCGACGTTGTCGAGGCCGAACAGGCCGCCGAGCTCGAGCGTGCCGATCACGAGCGCCACCGCGATCGACAGGCCGGTGATCGTCATGTTGTAGAAGATCTTGCGGACCGGCTTCGAGAACGCCCACCCGTACGCGAAGTTCATGAACGTGCCGTCGATCGAGTCCATCAGCGACATCCCGGCGGCGAACAGGACCGGAAGGCACAGGACGGCGTACCAGGGGAGCCCGGCGGCGCCGGCGCTGGCCGCGATCACGAGCAGGCCGACCTCGGTCGCGGTGTCGAATCCAAGACCGAACAGGACTCCGATCGGATACATCTGCTCGGGCTTCGAGACGCTCCGCGTGAGCCGCCCGAGCAGACGGTTCATCAGGCCGCGGTTGTTGAGCTGACGCTCGAGCGCGGGCTCGTCGTAGCGCCCCGTGCGCAGCTCGCGGAAGACCTTGACGATCCCGATCAGGATCGCGATGTTCAGCGCCGCGATCAGGTACAGGAAGAAGCCCGAGACCGTTGTTCCCACCCATCCCGTGATCGTGTGCAGTTGCGAATGGCTGTCGCGGACGGGACCGGCCAGCGAGCGGACGCCGATCGAGATCAGGAAGGCGAGCCCGAACACGATCGTCGAATGGCCGAGCGAGAACCAGAAGCCGACGCTCAACGGCCGCCGGCCCTCGCTCATCAGCTTTCGGGTGGTGTTGTCGATCGCCGCAATGTGATCGGCGTCGAAGGCGTGTCGGAGGCCGAGCGTGTATGCCGTCAACCCGATCCCAACGGCGAAGCCCGGCCCGGCAGCCCCGAGCAGGATCGCGAACCCGGCGACGTGGAGGATGGCGACGACGATCGCCATCATCGTCAGCGTGCGCCGCGCAGGCCGCTCCAAGTCGGACCACCAGACCGCCGCCTTCCTCACGCGGCGAACCTACGCCCGCCGATCCCTTAGTGCAAGCGACTTGTAATTGAGAGCACCTCGCTTGCGCTAGTCATCCTGCAGCTGGAACGCGAACTCGTCGACCACGCACCAGGACCAGAGCTCGTTCGGTTCGACGGAGGTCATGATCGGGTGGTCGTCGCTGCGGGCGTGCTTGGACGCGTGCTGGTTGGGCGATGAGTCACAGCAGCCGACCTTGCCGCAGGTCCGGCAGACCCGCAGATGCAACCAGCGGTCGCCGGTCTTCATGCACTCCTCGCATCCCTCGACGTGGTCGGGACGTTCGACGAGGATCTGATCGAGATGGGTGCAGGTGGGCATCGGACGTCCTTTCGCGGGGTGTGGCTCCCACGATGGCGAACCTGTCAAGGGACCAGTCACAACGTGACAATCGTCGCCGACCTCACAGACCGAGGTCGCGACGCGGCTGTATAGATGCATTCGCGACCACGGTCCCCTCGCGATGAACGCGTGTCACCTGGTGCACCTCTTCAGAGGTCGCGCTCGTAGTAGTAGTTGAGGGGACCGTCGGGCTGGCCTTCGCGGTTGCTGAAGCCGAGGCTCTCGTACAGGGCACGGGCGGCGGTGTCGGTCTCGGCGGTCCCGAGGTCCATGTAGTCGGCCCCGCGCTCGCGAGCGAGCTCGATTGCCGCTTCCATCAGCGCCCGGCCGAGGCCGTGGCCGCGGTGGCCGGGGGCGACGTACAGCTCGGCGAGGTAGCACTCGAGCGAGGTCGACCACAGGGCGGGTCGAAGGCGGAGCACCGCGAGCCCGACTGGTTCGTCGCCGTCCCTTGCGAGTATGACCTCGGTGTCGCCGCCGCCGAGCAGCTCAGCGATCCGCGCGGCGTTCGCCTCGGGTGACGGCGTGGGGTCGCCGAACTCGATGTTGAAGTCGAACAGCAGCTGCCCGATTACCGGTGCGTCGCGGGCGTCGGCGCGGCGGATCGCGGCGTCTGCACGCTCGGGCACGCACCGATTCTAGGTGGGTTTAGCGGTCGCTCCGACGGGTAGCAATTGCAGCAAGGAGGTAAGAGATGATGCTTGCTTTACGTGATCGGATGCGGCGCCGAGAGGCGCCGGCCAACACTGTTCGAGACGAGCCGACATCTACGAGGGAGGCGGCTCCCGGCAGGACCAGACTGGCGGCGGCGCGAGGAGCGTGGGCCGCCGGGTCGGTGATGCTCCTGATTGCGCGTCTTGTGCGCCTCGCTGCAGCGCTGGTCGTGCTTGTGATCGTGGTCGCGATCGTGCTGCGCGTGGTCAGCGCGAACCCTGCGAATTCGGTTGTCTCTGACATCCACGACGCAGGACGCGCGCTGGTCGGGCCGTTCAAGAACGTGTTCACGATCAAGAACGCGAAGGTCGACCTCGCGGTCAACTGGGGCGTTGCGGCGATCGTGTATCTGATCGTGGGCGGGCTGATCGCCCGGCTGATCGCACGAGCTGCGCCGCGCGGGCTCCCGCCGCGCAACCGCGTCGGCGCCGTCGCGTAGACCGGATTCGTGGGGGCCATACTCGAGCGCTACCGGGCGTCCTCAGAGAACGCCCGGAAGCGCTCGGTCATCTCTGCGTCGGGCCCGCGGAAGAGTTCGTCGTCGGCCGCGTCCTCGTCGCCGTGCTCGTCGTCGTCGTCGTTGTCGGTGAGCTCGTGGTCTGCGTTGGCCTGCTGCACGACGCTCTCGAGGAAGTGGCGGATCTTCTCTTCTTCCCCTTCGGCGACCGCCACGCGGACAGTGCCTTTCTTCAGCCGTCGCGTCCTCCAGGCCACCGTGCCCTAGTAGGTGCGCGGTCGCCGCGAAACTGCGGCGGTAGCCCTTTGGCAGCTCACCGTCAACGGAGACGGCGAGCTTGCCGTTGGACACCTCCGCGGTCGACCAATCGATCTTCGGCTCGCTCATCCTGCCGTCTCCTGCTTCGCGCCTACGTCTGGCAGGTGCTGAGTCAACTGATCGTTGGCCGACTCTGACATGTCTCTCCCTCCGGGTCGGGTTCGTCCTCTTGGCACCTACCCGATTCCCGGCCCTGCCTCACGGGTATGACCGGGGAGCGACGAGATGAGACGGCCGGCGAACTCGCTGATGGACGCGCTCTACGCAGCGGCGATCTTCGTACGTGCAGGGTACGTGCGACCGATCCGGCCCGACCGCGGGCTGCTGGCGCTGCTCGGACTGGTGCGCTGGCGGCTGACCCCGGCCGCGGCGGCGGTCAGCAACGCCGCGCTGTACGGCGGCCAGACGGCGGTGATCGACGAGCTCGGGACGCTCACATTCGCTGAGCTCGACGAGCGCACGAACCGGCTCGCCAACGCGTGGGCCGATGCAGGAATCTGCTCGGGTGATGGGGTCGGGATCATGTGCCGCAACCACCGCGGGTTCGTCGAGGCGTGCATCGCGGCCTCAAAGCTCGGCGCCCACGCGCTGCTGCTCAACACCTCGTTCGCCGGCCCGCAGCTCACCGAGGTTGTCAAGCGGGAGAAGCCACGAGCCCTGGTGTTCGACGAGGAGTTCTGCGAGCTGATCCACGATGCCAGCCGCCGGCGAAAACGGTTCATCGCGTGGCACGACGACCCCGGCGCGTTGTCGGATCCGACGCTCGAGCAGCTGATCGACGGCGGTGACCCGACGCCGCCGCTGCCGCCGGAGCGCGCCGGTCGGTTCGTGATCCTGACCTCGGGCACCACGGGGACGCCCGAAGGGCGCCTCTCGCAGCCAACCGCAGACAGTCGGGCCGCTGGTCGCGATCCTCTCCCGGATTCCGCTGTCCGCGCGTGAGCCGGACGATGATCGTCGCGCCGCTGTTCCACGCCTGGGGGTTCGCGCACCTGCAGCTCGGGTTCGCGCTGTCATCGACGCTGATTCTCCGGCGGAAGTTCGACCCCGAGGATACGCTCGCGACGATCGCCCAGCACGAAGCGACGGCGGCGCCGATGGTGCCGGTGATGCTCCAGCGGATACTCGAGCTGCCAGAGGAGAAGCGGTCGCGGTACGACGTCTCGAGTCTGCGTGCCGTGCCGCTCAGCGGCTCCGCGCTGCCCGGCGACTTGGCCGTGCGGTTCATGGACGAGTTCGGTGACGTGCTTTACAACCTGTACGGCTCAACCGAGGTTGCGTGGGCCACGATCGCTTCGCCGCGCGACTTGCGCGACGCACCAGGGACGTCCGGCCGGGCTCCCCATGGCACCGTCGTGCGGATCCTCGACGACGACGACAACGACGTGGCGCCCGGCGAGACCGGCCGGATCTTCGTCGGGAACGAGATGCTGTTCGAGGGCTACACCGGCGGCGGCAGCAAGGACGTCGTAGACGGGCTGCTATCGACGGGCGACGTCGGCCACCTCGACCGAGACGGGCGGTTGTTCGTCGAGGGCCGCAGCGACGACATGATTGTCTCGGGCGGCGAGAACGTCTACCCGGAAGAGGTCGAGGACGTACTCGCGCGGCACGAGGCGATCGAGGAGGCCGCCGCGATCGGCGTCGAGGACGACAAGTTCGGACAGCGGCTGGCCGCGTTCGTCGTGCTCCGTAAAGGGAAGGAGCTGTCGGCGGACGACGTGCGCTCGCACGTGAAGCAGAACCTCGCGCGGTACAAGGTTCCGCGGGACGTGGAATTCGTGGACGAGTTGCCGCGCAACTCGACCGGAAAGGTGCTCAAGCGCGAGCTGGTGGAACGGTCGCCGGACGGCAGGTAGGGTTCGCACCGATGGCCGACCAACCCACATTGTTCGTGTGTCACGGCGACGAGGGCGGACCCAAGGTCCATCCCTGTCGGCGCGTCCAGGAGGCGCTTCACGAAGCTGGAATCGAGTATCACAAGGTGGTAGCCGCGCATGGGAGCCCGCTCCCGTTTCTACGCAAGGGCGATCGGGGTGAGCTCGAGGCGCAGACCGGCGCGAAGAAGCTGCCGGCGATGAAGCTGCCGGACGGGACAGTGATGACGCACTCGCGCGAGATCCTGAACTGGATCAAGCAGCGGCCGCACGCTTGACCCTGATGGAATGGGCTCGATCCGTCGGATCAGCGGGCGGCCAGGGCGCGGCATGAGGAGTTGAGCCCGCTTCCGTCACAATGACCGACCGATGCTCGGCCTTCCTGACGGCGTACGCGCACTGCTGTTCGACCTGGACGGCGTGCTGACCCAGACCGCGAAGGTCCACGCGGCCGCGTGGAAGCAGATGTTCGACGAGTACCTGCGCGCACGAGCCTCGCAGCGAGGTGAGCAGTTCGTTCCGTTCGACGACGTCAAGGACTACGACGAATATGTCGACGGCAAGCCGCGGTACGACGGCGTCCGGTCGTTCCTCGAGTCGCGCGGGATCGAGCTGCCGGCGGGCACCCCCGACGATCCGCCGAGCGCGGAGACCGTCGACGGGCTCGGCAACCGCAAGAACGAGATCGTGCTGAAGCTGATCCACGACCACGGCGTCGACCCCTACGAAGGTTCGGTCCGGTACGTCCAGGCGGCACGCGAAGCGGGACTGCCCCGCGCGGTCGTCTCCTCGAGCACCAACGCGCACGACGTGCTGCATGCTGCCGGCTACGACGGCATGTTCGACGCGATCGTCGACGGGCACAGCGTCGAGGACGACCACCTCGCCGGCAAGCCGGCGCCGGACACGTTCGTGGAAGGCGCGCGCGAGCTCGGGTTCGAACCGGCGGCGGCAGCCGTCTTCGAAGATGCGCTCGCCGGCGTGCAGGCCGGTCGCGCCGGGAAGTTCGGGTTTGTCGTCGGCGTCGACCGCGTTGGACAGGCGGATGCACTCCGCGAGCACGGCGCCGACGTGGTCGTCGAGGACCTGTCCGAGCTGCTCGACCGACAGTGATCGATCACCCCGCCTATCCGGTCGAGCCGTGGGCGATACGTGAGACGGAGCTCGACCTCGACAAGCTGGCTCAGGCCGAGTCGTTGTTCGCGCTCTCGAACGGCCACATTGGGCTGCGCGGGAACCTCGACGAGGGGGAGCCGTTCGGCCTGCCGGGCACTTACCTCGCCGGCTTCTACGAGAACCGGCCCCTGCCGTACGCCGAGGCCGGCTATGGCTACCCCGACTCGGGTCAGACGGTCGTCAACGTCACCAACGGGAAGCTGATCAGGCTGCTGGTCGACGACGAGCCGTTCGACGTCCGCTACGGCGAGCTCCACAGCCACGAGCGGGTCCTCGATTTCCGCGAAGGGGTGCTGCGGCGGACCGTCGAGTGGTCCTCGCCCACGGGTCGGACGGTGCGCGTGCGCAGCACGCGGCTGGTGTCATTCACGCAGCGCGCCGTCGTCGCGATCGCGTATGAGGTCGAGGCGGTTGACGAGCGCACGCCAATCGTCGTCCAGTCGGAGCTGTACGCGAATGAGCCGTCGCCGAGCACCACGGCGGACCCACGCGCGGCTGCGGCGCTCGAGGCGCCGCTCGAGTCTGACTACGCGAACAGCCTCGAAGCACGGGCGATCCTCGGGCATCGAACGAGGTCGAGCGGGCTCCGGATGGCGGCCGCGATGGACCACCGGATCGAGCAACCCGACGACGTCTCGACGACGATCGAGGCGTTCACCGACATGGCGCGGCTACATGCGACCATCGTGCTGGAGCCGGGCGCCACGTTCCGGCTCGTCAAGTTCGTGACCTACGGCTGGTCGAGACTCCGCTCCGAGCTGGCGCTGCGCGACCAGGTGGCGGCGGCGATCGCCGAGGCCTGCAACTCGGGCTGGGAGGGTCTAGCCGCCGAACAGCGCGCGTATCTCGACGATTTCTGGGAGCGGGCGGACGTGGAGATCGCCGGCGACGAAGAGCTCCAGCAGGCGACCCGGTTCGGGCTCTACCACGTGCTCCAGGCGGGCGCCCGCGCCGAGCAGCGGGCGATCGCGGCGAAGGGACTGACGGGGCCCGGGTACGACGGCCACACGTTCTGGGACAGCGAGACGTTCGTGCTCCCGGTGCTGACGTACACCTCCCCGCGGGCCGCCCGCGACGCGCTGCTGTGGCGCCATCGCACGCTCGAGGCGGCCCAAGAACATGCAAGCCAGCTACGGCTCGCCGGCGCGGCGTTCCCGTGGCGGACGATTCACGGTGCGGAGTGCTCGGGCTACTGGCCGGCCGGCACGGCTGCGTTCCACATCAACGCCGACATCGCCGACGCGGCCCTGCGCTACATCCACGTCAGCGAGGACCGCGAGTTCGAGCGAGGCCCGGGCCTCGAGCTGCTCGTGCAAACGGCGCGAATGTGGCGCTCGCTCGGTCACCACGACTCGACCGGTGGCTTTCGGATCGACGGCGTCACGGGTCCCGACGAATACAGCGCGATCGCGGACAACAACGTCTACACGAACCTGATGGCCGAGCAGAACCTGCGCGAGGCCGCAGTGCTCGCGGAGCGCCATCCACGGGAAGCCGCGGAGCTGAACGTCGATGCGGAAGAGACGGCATCGTGGCGGGATGCCGCCGCGGCGATCGTGGTCCCGTACGACCGCGAGCGCGAGGTGCACCCCCAGGCCGAGCGGTTCACCGATCATCAGGTTTGGGACTTCGAGTCCACGACGCCCGACGAGTACCCGCTGCTGCTGCACTTCCCGTACTTCGACCTGTACCGCAAGCAGGTCGTCAAGCAGGCCGACCTAGTGCTCGCGCTGCACCTCCGCGGCGACCGCTTCACCGACGAGGAGAAGGAACGCGACTTCGCCTACTACGAGGCGCTCACGGTTCGCGACTCATCCCTGTCGGCGTGCACGCAGTCGGTCATGGCCGCGGAGGTTGGGCACCTCGACCTCGCGTTCGACTACTTCCGGGAAGCCGCGCTGATGGATCTCGACGACCTCGAGCACAACACCCGCGACGGGGTCCACATCGCGTCGCTCGCGGGCGCGTGGCTGTCGGTGGTCGCCGGCTTCGGCGGGATGCGCGACCACGGCGGTGAGCTGACGTTCAGGCCGCGCCTGCCCGACGCGCTGTCACGGGTCGAGTTCCGGCTGATGTACCGCGGGCGGAAACTGGTCGTCAAGATCAGGCGCGCCCATGCGACGTACACGCTGTCGGCCGGCGAGCCGCTGTCGGTGAAACATTTCGGAGAGACGGTCGAGCTGCACGAAGGCAAGCCCGTCGAGCGGGCGATCCCGCCGGCGCCGCATCCAGCGCCGCTGCGCCAGCCGCCCGGACGGCCGCCGCTTACGCGGGCGCTCGGGCCGAGCCAGCAGGATCGATCAGGATCTTCGCGTGCGCTTCGGGATCGCCCAGAGCGGTGAAGGCAGCGTCGACCCCGTGCAGGCCGACTGTCCCGGTGATCAGGGGGCGCGGGTCGACCTTGCCCTCGGCGAGCATGTGCAGCGTGTCGCGGAACTCGAGCGGCGTGTAGCCGAGTACGAACCGCAGATCGATCTCCTTGTTGATCGCCATCGCCGGCGTGATCTGATCCGAGCCGACGCACACGCCGACGACGACCACGCGCGACATCAGCGGCGCACCGTCGATGATGCTCTCGATCACGCCTGGCACGCCGACGCACTCGAAGATCACCGGATGCTTCGGACCCGCGCCGAGACCTTCGGCGAGTCGCCACACGTGCCACCAGCCGACCGGCAGCCGCTGGAGCTTCTCGACTGTTCCGACCGCGAGCTCGAACGCCGCTGGAGCGTCCGTGATGTGCCCCGCTTTCTCGGCCGCTTTCGTGAATGGAGACTCGCTTGCCGGGTCGACCACGATATCCGCGCCGCACCCGGTCGCTAGCGCGCGCCGCCCGGGCGAGTAGTCGCTGGCGACGACGGTCTTGACCCCCTTCGCCTTGAGCATCAGGATCACGCCGAGGCCGATCGGGCCACACCCGACGACGATCGCGACCTGGCGGTTGGAGACCTCGCCGCGGCGTACGGCGTGCCACGCGACCGCCATCGGCTCGGTCATCGCCGCAATCTCGGCGGCAAGACCGTTCGGCACCGCCATCATCATCGGCTCCTGGACGAGCATCTGCTCGGCGTAGCCGCCCGGGGCGTGAACCGACAGCCCAGTTGCGTCGATGCCGTGCGAGGAACGCAGCAGCGGGAGAGCGACGACCGGCGTGCCGGTGGGGGCCTGTTTGCGCGTCTTTGGGCCGTACTCGGCGACTTCGCCACAGAACTCGTGGCCGAACACGATCGACTGGCTCTTGCGCGCGAACCGGTCGTAACCGAGCCTTGCAGCCAGATCGGCCCACTGGTCTGCGCCGTGTCGCGCGTGCAGGTCCGATCCGCAGATGCCGCAGCGGAGCACGTTGATCCGGACCTGTCCACGCTCGGGGGTCGGCTCGGGGAGTTCGACTACGTCGAACTCGGCTTGCTTGCAGGCGGCGGCCTTCACACGGCGATTCTTTCACGCGCGGGCTGTCGTGGCTCGTCTGCAAATAAACTGCGCGGGGTAGGCACCATTGGCGAAACGGGGACCATGATCAGCTGCCCACGCTGCGGACACGAAAGTCCGCCGGGTGCTCGATTCTGCTCGAGTTGCGGCGCTGAGCTGACGCGTGCCTCGGCGCCGCCGACGCGCGCCGACGGGCAGCGGCGCCACATGACGGTGATGTTCTGCGACCTCGTTGGCTCGACGCCGCTCGCTGAGCGGCTCGATCCCGAGGACTTCCACGAGCTTCTGCTCGGCTACCAGGAGCTGTGCGCGACGTCGATCGCGCGGTTCAACGGTTACACAGCGCTGTACGTGGGCGATGGAGTGGTCGCGTATTTTGGTTACCCGCGCGCGCACGAGGACGACGCGCAAAGGGCGGCGCACGCGGCGCTTGGAATCCTAGAAGGGCTTGGCGACCTGAACCAGCGGCTGCGGGCCGCGTTCGCCGAGACGATCGACGTCAGGATCGGGCTGCATTCCGGCGTCGTCGTGGTCGCCGAGAACTTCGGCGAGCAGCGCGAGCAGCACGAGATCATCGGCGAGACGCCACACATCGCGCAGCGGCTGGAGTCGATCGCGGCCCATGGCTCAGTGGTGATGAGCGACGCGACCCGCGCGCTGGTCGGGGGCTACTTCGAGACCGAGCCGCTCGGGGAGCGGGAGCTGAAGGGGATCAGCCGGCCCATCGCGGTCCACCGCGTTGTGCGGGCGACCGGGGCGGTCGGCCGGCTCGAGGCGGCGGACGCCGCGAGCCTTACGCCGCTAGTAGGCCGCGACCGCGAGCTCGGCCAGCTGATCGAGGCATGGCGTCAGGCGGCGGCCGGGACCGGGACGATCGTGGAGCTCACCGGCGAGGCGGGGATCGGCAAGAGCCGGCTCGTGCATGCGCTGCTCGGGCAACTCGAGCCGGAGCTCGCCGCGACTCAGGTGTGGCAATGCTCGGCGCACCATGCCGGCACGTCGTTGCACCCGCTGATCCGGCTGCTCGAACGCCATCTTGCGCTTGACCGGTCCGCCCCCGAGGACGCCCAGCTCGAAGCGATCGCCGTGGCGGCGACGGCGGCGGGCCTCAACCCGGGAGAGGCGGTGCCGCTGTTGGCCGACCTGCTGGCGGTCGCCGGCGGGCGCAATGGTGACGGGACGCCACTGTCGCCGCGTGATGCGAGGACCGCCACGTTGCGGGTGCTGGAGTCGATGCTGATCGCCGACCCGGAGAAACATCCGCTCCTGATCGTCGTCGAGGATCTGCACTGGGCCGACCCGACGACGATCGAGTTCCTTGGCCGGATCGCGCGCGGGGTCACGAGCCTGCCGGTGATGTGCGTGCTCACGTTCCGACCCGACTTCACCCCGAGCTGGCGCCGCCGCCGCCCGGTGCTCGAGATCGCGCTCGGCCGGTTGACCTCAGATGAGGTGCGGGCGATGGTGTCCTCGGGCAGTACCGCGCAGCTCGATCCGCGGGCGCTGGAGCGTCTCGATGCCGCCGCCGACGGCGTGCCGCTGTTCGTCGAGGAGGTGCTGCGCATGCTCGAGGCCGGCGCCGAGGCCGACGAGCTGGTCGGGGGTGATGGTGGCTCGCACGTCCCGTCGACGCTGCACGGGATGCTGACCGAGCGGCTCGATCGGCTCGGGCCGCTCGGGGAGCTGGTCGATGTCGCGGCGGTACTCGGCCGCGAGTTCGACCGCGAGCTGCTGGTGGCGCTGGCGCCCGACTCCGAGATCTCGCTTGCGGTTGCGCAGCTGGCAGCCCACGGCGTGCTGCGACCGCTTGAAGCCGAATCACGACTCGAGTTCGCGCATGCGCTACTTCAGGAGGCCGCGTATGACCGGATGCTGCGGCGGCGTCGCCGCGAGCTACACGCGCGCGTGGCCTCGCTGCTCGTCCACCAGTTCCCCGAGTTGGCCGAACGCGAGCCCGAGGTGGTGGCCGGCCATTGGTCGGCGGCGAACGAACCGGCCGAGTCGAGCCGGTGGTGGTACGACGCGGGCGTACGGGCACTGAGCCGCGCCGCGTTCGTCGAGGCGGCGGACCACTTCCGTCGCGGGTACGAGGCGCTGGAGCGAATCGACCCTGACGGAAAGGACCGTGCCCGCCGGCTCGAGTTCACCGCTCATCTCGGGGCGGCGCTCCAGGCTGGACAGGGATACGGGAATCCAAGCGCCGGTGAGGCGTATGCGCAGGCGAGGGAGTACTGCAGCGGCGGACTGGCCGATCCGCGGCTGGTCCCTGTGATTCGCGGGCAATGGATGTTCCACCTCGTGCGGAGCGAGTTCACGACGGCACTCGAGCGCTCGGATGAGATGCTTGGACTTGCTGCTCGCGATGGCGGCGGAGACCTCGCGGGGGAGGGCCAGCTGTACGGGGGGCTCGTGCAGATGTACCTCGGGAACTACGAAGTCGCGCGGAGTCATCTGGAGCAGGCGATGACGAGCAGCGGCCGGCGGAGCGGTGCCGAGGAGATCTTCGAGGCACAGGGGGACACGCGCGTCGGCGCGATGGCTTACCTGTCGATGGTGCTCTGGCAACTCGGGTACCACGAGGAATCGCGCCGGCACAGCGATCAGAGTCTCGAGGTCGCCGAACGCGTGGCCGGACCCGTGACCCGCGCCCAGGCGTTCTTCATGCGCACCATGCTGCACATGGCGCGCGCCGAGATCGACGAGTTCGCGACGTGGGTCGAGCGGACGCGTGCGTACAGCGCCGAACATGGAATCGGCTACTGGCGGGTGCTGTCCGCGGCCTACTCGGCTTGGCGGCAGGCTTGGTCGGGCGGGCTGGTCGCCGGCACGGTCCGGCTACGGGCCTGCATCGACGCCTATCTGGAATCCGGCTCGAAGCTGGGCGTGCCCCAGCTCTACCTCCTGCTCGCCGACCTCGTGGTGGCGGGCGGTGACGTCGCGGGCGCGTTGGCGGAGCTCGACGCCGCCGCCGCATACATCCAGGCGAGCGGCGAGCGGTTCTCCGAGCCGGAGATGTACCGGTCGCGGGCCCGTTTGCTGATGACGGGCGACGCGCCCGATGCGGCCGGCGCGGCGTCCGCGCTCGAGCGGGGCGCTGCCGTCGCGTTGAGTCAGAATGCCCGGATGCCCGAGCTCCGAGCGCTCGCTCAGCTGGTCGGCCTGCGGCGAAGGGTCGGCGAGACCGACGCGCCTGACGCCGAGCGGCTGGCCGGGTTGTGCGACTGGTTCGGGCCGTCGTGTGAGCTGCCTGACGTCGTCCGCGCCCGCGCGCTGCTCGGCCCCGAGGGCCGCGCGGCGTGAGCGAGCCGCCGCAGGTGACCGTGGCCGGCGGCGGGATCGCCGGCCTCAGTGCGGCGCTGCGCCTGGCGGAGCGCGGCTACCGCGTAAAGGTGCTCGAGCCGAGCGACAGGCTTGGCGGCAACCTCGGATCGCGGGAAGACCGGGATGGCGTCGAGCGCGACGTCTACCCGCACATGTACCTGAACTGGTATCGCAACTTCTGGCGGATGCTCGGCGATGTGACCGGCGGCGATCCTCGAGCTTCGTTCACGTCGTACTCGACCGTCTGGCAGCTGCGCCGGGGCGAGTACCCACGCTTTGCCGGCACCCGCGACGCGTACTCGCCGTGGAACGTGCGGCACGTGCTGGAGAACCTCCGCTCGGGGGTCGCCCCGCCGGCTGACATGTTCGTGTTCGGCTACGCCAGCGTCGATTTACTCGCCGAGCGGCTGCACACGACGGTGCAGCTCGACGAGCTGAGCGTCAGCGCTTTCCTGCATGCCCGGCCATACATGACCGACCGCGCCGCGGAGGCGTACAACAGCTTCATCACGGCGGTGTGGGCGCTGCCGTCGTATCTGACCTCAGCGGCGGACTACCAGGAGTACCTCGAGTACTGCCTCGCCGACCCGACCCCGGCGTTCTGGCTACCGCGGGGACCGGCGGGCCGCGTCGTGATCGAGCCGCTGGTGGCGCACTTGCGATCGCTCGGCGTCGAGATCGTGCAGGGGGTCAGGGTCGCGCGTGTGTGCTGCGGCTCGGGGCGGGCTGAGGAGATCGAGGTCGAGCGCGGCGGTGTCGACCCGGAGTCCGGCTCGTGGGGCGGGTCGGGAGAGAGCTGGCGCGAACCGGTGGACGAGCTCGTGCTTGCGGTTCCGCCGATGGAGCTCTCGCGGCTCGTCCGGAGCGGGGACCCCGGGCGCCGAATCGTCGAGCTGGTTCCGAAGATGGCCGAGCTGTCGCGACTGCGTTCGCAGCCGATCCCGATCGTCCACCTCCACCTTGCGCGGCGACTGCGAGGTGTGCCGGCGGAACCGGTGGGACTGTCCGCGTCGTCGCTCGCGCTCGCGTTCACCGACATCTCCCAGACGTGGCCCGGTGTGTTTGGAGACCGCACCGTGCTGGCGCTCTCCGCATCAGACCCCTGCGGGTTGCCGGGTACGGGACCCGAGGACGATGCAATGGCGATCCTGCGCGAGGCCTCCGAGTATCTGGAGTTCGATCCCGGCTCGGCGTGGGGTGAGTCCGCGGAGATCGATTGGGACCGCAGCCGCTACAACTCGAACGCCGACGCGAAGCTGTTCGTCAACGAGGTGGGCACCGACGCATGGCGGCCGCCGACCAGGTGCGATGGGATCTCCAACGTGTGCTTCGCGGGCGATTTCTGCGGGGGGAAGATGGGGATGACGACGATCGAGTCGGCGGTGACCGGCGGGATCGAGGCTGCGGCCGCGATCGTCGCTCGCCGCGGCTTCGGTGAGCCGGTCGGGGTGGTCGCGCCGCGGCGGCTGCCGGCCGCGCTGTACGTGTGGCTTCGTGCCGCGTTGGCGCCGTACGCCGCGTACGCGAAGTGGTGGTCGACGGCCGATGATCTCTCGCGGGGCGCGGGCTCCCGGCTTGCAGATGCCGGCGCGGTCGTCCGACGGTTGCTCGGCTAGCGGCGCGACAGCTGGCGAACCTGGTCGACGAGCCCGACTAGTGGGGCGGGGTCGACCGCGAATTCGCGCGCCTCGGCGCGAGCCGAGTCGGCGATCCTGTCGAGCACGGTTTCGGCTTCGTCCAGTTGCTCGCGCTGAGCGGTCGCGATCGTGTCCAGTCTGCTCTGGTCGGCGTTGTCGGTGGCAAACAACTCCCTGATGTGTGGATCACGGATCGCGAGCGCTGCGGGGAGCGTGAGGATCCCGTCGCGGATGTCCTCGTCGCCGCCGCCCCCGAGCGCCTCGAGTCCGCGCTGGTCGCCGACGTCGTCGCAACCGTGGTAGAGGACGCCGAGCAGGTGACCGTACTCGCGCAACCGTTCGGAGCGCGCTCCGAGCACGGCGCAGATCTCGAACATCGATCCGGTGTCCTCGCCGGCGATCCGTCGCCAGTCCTCGACGCCGAGCGGCTGTCGTCTGAGCCTCCACTGCAGGCACTCGGCGCCCCCCAGCCTGCGCAACAGCTCCGACAGATGCCGGGTCGCGAACGGGTCCTGGGCGCATGTTTCGAACGCGTCGGCGACGAGATAACCGGACGTCATCAGCGCCGGCAGCCTGCCGAACCGCCGCTCCACGGTCGGGACGCCGCGGCGTTCCTCGGACTCGTCGAGCACGTCATCGATCACCAGTGACATGTTGTGCATCAGCTCGATCGCGAACGCGGCATCGACGGCGGTCGCCGCCGGCGTTTCGTGGATCGCCCTGTGGCACGCGAATACCGTCAGCGGCCGGAAGTGCTTGGGGACGCCGGCGAACGCCCACGAGACCGGTCCGCGCAGCTCCTCGTCGACGGTCTGGAGCCAGGAGTCGATCCGGGTCCGCAGCAGCGCGATCTCGTCGTCGGCGCCGAGGTTGGCGATCACGGCCTCGGTTGGTGTCACGCTGCTCAGGGCTTCACCCGGTAGGGCCGGCGGCGCGGCCGGTTCCCGTTTGCGTCGCCGCGGGTCAGCCAGTCGAGCTCGTCGACACCGCGTCTGAGTTCGCGCCAGGACAGCTCCGCCGCGTCGCGAGTCAGGCCGATCAGCTCGTCCCGAAACGCGGCCTGCGCCGTCGGCGCCCCGCCGCCGCCCGCCGCCGCGGTCGCCGCCATCCTGAGGAGGTCCGGCGATCTGCTCGCCAGCAGCCCGGCACCGCGTGCCGTGATCCGCGCGGCGGTCGCGGCGCCAACCAGGGACCCGGCCGCGAGCATCCGAGGTACTAGAAGTCTGCTCATCACGCGCAGGCTAACTCGGACGGTCGTGTCGCATGTGCCATCCTTCAGTGGGAGGTGCGGGCGGGGCGTCCAACAAGGGGGAGAAATGATCAAGATTGGGGTTGGGTCGGGGCGCAGAGTCGCTGTCGCAGCGCTAGTCGTCGTTGCCGCGGCGGCGTTGTCCGGCGTTGCCGTCGCCTACGCGGTGAGGTCGCTCGGAGTGGCGTCGCGAACGGTCTCCGGTAAGTCGCAGAAGATCGTCGTCGACGGCCGCGGCGTGACGGTCTACGAGCTTGGCGGCGAGAGCCTCGCGCGTCTCGAATGCGTCACGCCTGCCTGCTTCAGCTTCTGGCAGCCGTTGAAGGTCCCCTCCGCCAGCACCAAGGTCAGCAAGCTAGCCGGGGTGCCGGGCACGGTCTCGATCCTGCGGCGCGTCAAGGGCGGCTTCTATCAAGTGATGCTCAGCCGTCACCCGCTGTACTACTTCACGGGCGACAAGGGCCGCTCGGGCTCGGTCAAGGGCCAGGGGATTGTGAGCTTCGGCGGCAGATGGCACGTCGTGCCGGTCAGCTGACCGCCAGCTGACACGCAGGTTCGCGCGGCTCCCGTACGATGTGAGCGTAAGAGGTGTCGGAGTCGATCAGAATCTCGCGCGATGAGTGCGCTCGCGTTCTGCGGCGAGCGGGCTACCAACCTGAGGTGGTCAGAGAGCTAATCGCGCAGCTCCCCGACCCCGTCGACGTCGATCGCGACGCGGCCGTCCTGGCTCGCTACGGCGTGACACGCGGTCGGCTGATGGAACTGATGGGCGCAAGCCCGTAATGCGGGTTGTCTTCCGCATCCCCCCGAGGATCCGGCGAGGAGTTGAGAGAGCGGTGTAGCTGCGGGTGGCCTTCAGCGAGCGCTCGCCGCCGCGACCGCTGCGTGCTCGGTTTCGTGGATTGGAATCGCTTCGTCCAGGCGGGTGAGCTCGAAGATGTGGCGGTAGTGCTCGTTCAGCCCGCACGCCAGCAGTCGCAGGCCGCCCGCTCTGGCGCGCGCGAGCAGCGTCACGACCAGCCCGATCCCGCTCGAGTTCATGTACTCGAGGTGGTGGAACGCGAGAACGATCGCGCTCGCGCCGTCGGCGGCACGGGTGTACGCGTCCCGGAGCGCGGGCTCGGATTGCCTCGTCAATTCGCCCGCGATCTCGATCACGCTCACGCCGGCGGCGGCGGAGCGGACCGTCAGCGGCGTCGGCGGCGGGTCGGTCATCGTGGGTCTTGCCGATCCGCTCGACCGGGCGCGAGGATCGTGATGAAGTCGGTCAGCCGGGTGATCCGGAAGATCTCGCGGTAGTGCTCGGACAGCCCGCTGGCGGCGACCGGTCGGCCGTCGGCGCGGGCGCGGGCGAGCAGCTCGACGATCAGGGCGATGCCTGTCGAGTTGATGTAGGTGACGCGCCCGAAGTCGAGTCGTAGCGCCGCAGTAGTGCCCGAGTCGTCGTAGGCGGCGGCTAGCGCCTCCCTCGCCGCGCCGTCGATGTCCCCGCGCAGATCGATCACCGTCACGTCCGGAAGCTTGCTCGTCGTCGCCGCAAAGCTCGCGTCAGACACACTCGCCCCCTTCCAGGCGCAGTTGAAGCTCGAGCGTGTGCCGCTCAGGGTCGTGTTCGTGCCGGATTCCGTCGACCATCTGCTCGATCAGAAACAGCCCCCAGCCGCGGGCCGACTCGCGCCCCTCGAGCTTGGCGGCAACGTTTGGCCGCCGCGGCACGGGGACCGTGCGGTCCCCGCCATGGTCGGTGATCCGCACCACGAGCTGCTGGCCGGAGGCTGCGACCACGATCCGCAGCTCGAGGCTGGGATCGTTGCGGTTGCCGTGCTCGATCGCGTTCATTGTCGCCTCGCCGGTGGCTGTCTTCAGCCGCTCGAGCTGCCTCGCCGGCAGCTCGAGCGGCGCGACGGCGTCCACGACTCGCCTAATTGCCGAGCGCTCGTTGCCGGGCGCGCTCGCGAGGGTGAAGTCGGCGAGCACATCGGCGCGCCCTGCGGGGCTGTGCTGCAGGCAGACGAGCGTTATGTCGTCCTCCTGCTCGCGCTCTGGGCCCGTGAACCGATCGAGCGCGAGCAGCAGCTCATCAATCAGCGGCTGCGGCGCCCGAGCCGTCGCGAGCAGGCCGGTGACGCGGCGGGTCCCGAACATCTCACGCTCGGGGTCGTGCGCCTCGACCAGCCCATCGCTGTAGAGCAGCATTTGCGCCCCGAGACCGAGGGTCGTCTCGAGCTCGTCGTATCGCATCGCGGGCATCAAGCCGAGTGGCATGCCAGTCGCGCGCAGCTCGAAGGTCTCCTGACCGCTCTGCACGAGCGGCAGGTTGTGTCCCGCGTTCGCGTAGCGCAGCCGCCCGCTCGCGGGGTCGAGCACTGCGTAGAAGCAGGTAGCGAACATGTTCTGGGGGATGTCTGGGCACAGGTTGTTGTTCGCCTCCGCAAGGACCGCGGACGGGTCGATGAGCCGCTGGGCGCTTGCGCGTACCAGGCTCCTGGTGGAGGCCATGACCATCGCGGCCGGGACACCCTTGTCGGTCACGTCTCCGATCACGAGGCCGATAAGCCCACGGGGGAGCTCGATGAAGTCGTAGAAATCGCCGCCGACCGCGCGTGCGGGGCGGTAGCACGCCGCGAGCCGCCAACCTGCGAGCTCGGGAGCCTGCTCGGGCAGGAAGCTCTGCTGGATCAGCCGCGCCACTTCCAGCTCCTGCTCCAGCCGCCCCCGCGCCCTGACCTGCGTCTGTTGCTCGCGTACCAGCTGGCCGACGCGGACGGCCGGCGTCGCGTGCGCGGTCAGCGTCTCCAGCAGGCGCCGGTCCTGGGTGGAGTACTCCTGGCCCGAGAGGCGAGCGCCGACGCTCAGCACCCCGATCAGCTGCTCGTTGGAGACCAGCGGGACCACCAGCGCCACGCCGCTCGCGATCAGGGCGTCGCGCGCTGGAGAGTCGAGCTCGAGCTTCGCCAGCTCGACCGCCCCGTGCGCCCGGCGCAGGTGGACCAGGATCGGATCGTCCAGCGCGATCTCGATCGGAGCCGCCTCCGCGGCGGGGGTGGCGGCTTTCGGCGGGGCGGGTGAGCGCCCCGCCTGGGCGCCGGGCGTGCGCAGCAGAACTCTGCGGATCCTCCGCTCAGGCACGTCCCGACACTAGCTCGCCGCGGCGGCGGTCATCCGCGCCGGCGCCGATTCGGTGGCGCCTGTGCTGTCGCGGAGCATGAACACGCTCGCGATCAGCACGACGATCGAGGCTCCGAGCGCCGGGGAATACCCAAGCGCCGACGTGCCACCAGTCGCGCTTGTCAGGCCGATGATGCTGCCGGCGAGCGCGAGCGCTGCGAGCACGAGGCTCAGCCAGCCGAGCCACGCTGCTGCGAACACCCTCCGCACCGCTGCCGTCCCGACCGCCGCGAGCAGGACCGCGGCCATGCAGCCGAAGGCGCCCGGCATGATCAGCCCGTTCTGCAGGTCGAAGAAGACTCTCGTCAGGGCCGGATCGGTGAGCCCGCCCTGCTTGGAGGCGAACACGAGCGCGCTCAGCGTGATCCCGTCGAGCGACGCGATCGCCGCCATCCCGGCGCCGGCGGCGAGGACGATCATCCCGAGCGGGCTGTGTTGGTCCCGCGCGTGAAGAATGCGACCGAGCGTCGCCGCGAAGCAGAGCATCAGCGCGCTCCCGAGCACCGTCAATGCCGTCTGGGTGAGAACGCCGCTGCGATGGCTGGTCAGGTAGCCGGAGATCTGTGCCGCACTCGAGCTGCTGCTCAACGAGTCGGTCGCGGCGAAGACCGCCCCGAGTAGGACGACGACCGCGGCAATCCCGACGGCACCGCCAAATTGGACGTAACGTCGACTCATCATTCGAACCCTCCAGGGTGTGAGGAAGCTGCTGATCGCACGGTTGTACTCGGCCATCGTTCCGAAACCGTTACGGCTGACGGCAGGCCTGCCCGCTTCGTAGCGCTTGGTGGGATGCTTGATTGAGTGAAATCGCTGTCGATCTGGTTACTGGGTACGCCACGCGTCGTGGTCGACGGCGCGCCGTGGTCGGTCGATACGCGCAAGGCGACTGGACTGCTTGCGTTCCTGGCGGTCACCGGCCATGCCCACTCCCGGGCGGTCGTCGCGAGCTTGCTGTGGCCCGACGCCCCCACCGACCAATCGCGCAACACGCTGCGCCGCACGCTCTCGACGCTGCGTGCCGCGCTCGGCGACGGGCGCGTCGTCAGCGACCGCGACTCGATCGCGCTCGATCTCGAGGGTGCCTGGTTCGACCTCGCGGCGTTCCGGCGCGTCGCAGGCGACCCAGCCGCAGACCTCGCGGCTCTGATCGAGGCGGGCGAGCTCCATCGCGACGACCTGCTCGCGGGGTTCGCCCTGCGCGACAGCCCGGCGTTCGACGACTGGCAGCGCGACCTTGCCGACGCGATCCGGCGGGAGCGGGCGGCTCTGCTTGACCGCGTGGTCGACCTGCTCACCGACGCCGGGCGCTTCGACGATGGCGTCGCGCTGGCGCGTCAGCGGCTGGGTCTCGATCCGCTCCACGAGCCGACGCACCGGCGACTGATCGAGCTCTACGGGGCCGCTGGCCGGCGCGGTGACGCGATCGCGCAATACCGCGAGTGCGTGCGGGTGCTCGACCGCGAGCTCGCGGTCGCACCGCTGGGCGCGACGACCGCAGCGTACGACGCGATCAGCACCGGGATCGTCGTCGCTGCCGGCGTCGAGCGGCCGCCGCCCGAGCGAGTGGGCGAGCTGCCGCTGGTCGGGCGTGCCGTCGAGCTGCGCCGTTTGACTGAGGCGTTCGAGGCGATCGTCGACGACGGCGCGGCGATCGTGATCGAGGGGGAGTCGGGAGTCGGCAAGACCCGGCTCGCCGCCGAGGCGATCGGCGGGTTCGCGCGGCGTGGCGCGCGGGTGATCGTTGCTCGAGCGCACGCCGGCGAGCGTGGCCTCGCGTACGGCGCGCTCGCGCAGCTGCTGCAAGCCGCGATCGCCAGCCGCGACGAACCGCTCGCCCCGGCGCTCCGGGACGAGCTCGCGCGACTGCTGCCAGCGCTCGGGGCGGCGCCTGGCGGCGACCTCGAGCAGCCGGGAGCGCGCCTGCGGTTCCTCGAATCGGCCTGCGACGTGATCGCTGGGGCTTCGCACGGCAAAGGCGTGGTCGTATTCGTCGACGATCTGCAGTGGTGCGACTCAGCCTCGCTCGATGCGCTCGCGTATCTCGCCCGTCGCCTGCGCGGTCGCCGGCTGTTGCTGCTGTGCACTCGCCGCTCCGACGAGCCCGATCCCGAGCGCCGCTATGCCCCCCTCACGGACAGAGCGCAGCGGGTCGCGCTCGCGAGGCTGCGCCGCGAGCACATCATCGATCTCGCCCGGCAGATGGGCCTCGACCAGGCCGCGGCGGACGAGGTCTTCCGCGACAGCGAGGGCCTCGCCGCGTTTGTCGCCGAGCTGCTCCGGCCCGGACGTCCGGAGCAGCCCTCGGGGGGCGTCCGAGAGGCGATCGAGGCGCGACTTGACGCAGCGAGCGAAGCGGCGGCGCAGGTGCTCGGCGCCGCCGCGTTGATCGGCCGCACGTTCGATCCCGGCACCATCCAAGCGGCGAGCGGTCGCCCCGAGGAAGAGGTTGCCCTCGCGCTCGAGGAGCTGGTCGCACGCGGCCTGGTCAACGCCCTCGAGGACGCGTACGAGTTCGGGCACGAGCGACTGCGTGTGCTGGCTGAGGAGCGCCTCGGTCCGGCGCGGCGGCGTGCGCTCCATCGCCGGATCGGCGACGCGCTTCGCGGGCGGCGCGCCGAACCGGCGGTCTTCGCCCGCCACTACGAGCTGGCGGGGCAGGATCCGCCGGCTGCTGCCGCCCATGCTGCCGCCGGCGACCGCGCACGAACGCTCGGGGCCGGCGCTGAAGCGATCGCCCACTACGAGACCGCGCTCGCGCTCGGACACCCCGACCTATCCCTGCTGCACGAGGCGATCGGGGATCTGCTGACGCTGCGCGGCGAGTACCGTGGCGCGCTCGCCGCCTACGACGCCGCCGCCGCCCACTGCGCGCAACCGCATGCCGGTCGGCTCGAGCACAAGCTCGGCGGGATCCACGAGCGCCGCGGAGACTGGCAACGCGCCGAGCGCCACTATCAGCAGGCGCTGGGGTTCGGGGCCGACCCCGCCGCCGTGCGCTCGGACCTCAGCCGGATCGCGTGGCGCCACGGCCGGCTCGATGAAGCCCGAACGCTTGCTTTACAAGCACTCGCGGTGGCGGAGCAGGTCGGGGCGGACGGCCCGGCGGCACAGGCGCACAACATCCTCGGTCTGCTCGGCTGCGGCCGGGAGCACCTCGAGCGCAGCCTCGAGCTGTCCAGCCAGCTCGTCGATCCGACAATCCGGATCGCCGCGCTCAACAACCTCGCCCGTGCGCTCGCCGACGCCGGCGAGCTCCGGCACGCGGAGGAACGGCTCGGCGAGGCGCTCTCGTTGTGCGCCGCGCAGGGAGACAAACACCGCGAGGCGGCGCTGCGCAACAACCTCGCAGACGTCCTGCACAAGGCGGGGCGCCATGAAGGCGCGAGCGGCGAGCTAGAGCGCGCTGTCTCGATTTTGGCGGCGATCGGATCCGAGGGGGACGTCCTCTACCCGGGGGTCTGGGACCTGCTCGAGTGGTAGCTGTCGATCAGCGGGGGCATCCCGCGAACCGATTCCCGAGATCCAGAGCGAGACGTGCGCCGGCTCCACCGCGCGCCTGACGGCGCCGAGCAACTCGCCGCGGATCGCCTCCAGCTCGACCGCGTCGCGTACGCTTGCTGCGAACTCCCCGACGATCGCCTCGGCGTCATACCGAGCGCGGTTAAAGCGACGGTCGACCAACCGCTGCACCCGCACGCGCAGCGGGTTGAACAGAGCGGCGGCCGCGAGAGTCGCCGCCGCGACCCCGATCCGCGAGGACAGCGGCAGTACCTCGGTGCTGAGTGCGACGACCCCCAGGAACGCGCCGACCAGCAGGCCGCTGAGGATCGCGTAGGCGAGCGTTCGGCTGATCAGCCGGTCGATCTCGAACAGGCGGTAGCGCAGGATCGCGACTCCGATGGTGATCGGCAGCGCTGTGGCCGCAGCACCGCCCACACTGGCCACCGTCTGCGACGCCGGAGAGGACGACGACCCGAAAAAGATCACGAACGCGGTCGCGACCATCGTGACCGCCGCACCCAAGAGGAGCCACTTCAGCTGCTCGCGACGGTCGCCAGCGGCGCGCCGGAAGCTGATCCCCAGCCGCCCGACCATCGACAGCCAGAAGACCGCGAGCACGATCTGAAGCACAATCTCGACGTCCGACATCGTCAGCGCCAGGCCGCGGACCGGGTTGTCCTGGGCCGTCAGGTCGCCCCCTAGGTTGACGGCAATCCGGGCGCCGACGAGCACGTCCACCGCGACCACGTAGAAGCACGCGATCCACAACCCGGCGACCACCAGATACGAGCGCATGACCCACCGCCATCGCGGTGACGGCAGCCGCCCGTCGGGAAACAACAGGATCGCCAACGGAGAGAACGCGATCGCCGGCGCCCACAGCAGCCCGCACAGGATCGCCAAGCGACCGAACGGCAGTCCTCGCCCGTAGGGGTATACGAGCGCCGCATAAGCCGTCGCGACGACGCTCAGCATCAGTGCCACCGCGGCGCCGAGCAACATCCACCCGATCACGTTGCGCGGCTGCCGACGCGCGACCACGAGCCCGACGGCGCCGAACGCCAGCGGCAGCACAACGTTGCTCACCGACTCCGCGACGTTGAAGCTGCTGTCGCCCGACAGCGAGACGGCCTCGATCACGTACGCGATCGCTAGCACCAGCACGATCGCAGCGAGCCCGAACGCGACCGGTCGTGAGCCGGACTTCATGGTGACACGCATGATCGACACCGAGAGTACGCTCGCCAAGCTTGAGTTCGGTGCATGGATCCGCGTGTCGGCGCTTCTTGTTCGTCCTCTGGGACGGGGGCGGCAATGTCGCGCCACAGCTTGAGCTCGCCAGCGCGTTGACAGAGCGGGGACATGACGTGCGCGTGCTCACAGAGGATTGCCTCGCAGCGGACGTCGCCGCCGCCGGCTGTCGCTTCGAGCCGTTCACGAGCGCCCCGAACCGCTCCGATCGGACCGAGGACCTGATCCGCGATTGGGAGGCGCGCACGCCGCTCGGCGCCTTCGCGCGCGCCCGCGACCGCTTGCTGATGGGGCCCGCGGCGGCCTACGCGCGCGACACCCGCGCGGCGCTCGAGCGCGAGCCCGTCGACGCACTCGCCAGCGACTACATGCTGTTCGGGGCTCAGGTCGCCGGCGAGGCGGCCGGCGTGCCCACAGCGCTGATCGTCCACAACACCTACATCGTTCCCGAGCGCGGGAAGCCTGCCCCGGGTCCTGGCTTCCTTCCGGCGCGCGGGCCGCTCGGGCGATTCCGCGACCGGGTCGTCAGTCGGGCGTTTGTTGCGCTGTTCAACCGTGGGCTGCCGGCGGTCAACCAGGCTCGAGCCGAGCAGGGTCTGTACCCGCTGCGCCACGTCCTCGATCAGCTCGACCACGTCGAGCGGGTGCTCGTGATGACGAGCGAGCAGTTCGATTTTCGAGGTGACGAGCACCCTCCGTACCTGCGCTACGTCGGGCCGATGCTGGCCGACCCTCGGTGGGTCGAGGACTGGTGCTCCCCGTGGTCCGCGGACGACGAGCGCCCGCTGGTCGTGGTCAGCCTCAGCTCCACCTATATGGCTCAAGAGCGGCTGCTCGCCCGCATCATTGACGGTCTCAGCCGGCTGCACGCGCGCGTGCTCGTCACCACGGGCCCCGCGATCGACCCCGCTTCCCTGCCCGCGCAAGACAACACCGTTGTACTTCGCAGCGCGCCGCACGCGCAAGTGTTCGAGCATGCGACGGTCGTTGTCACGCACGCCGGGTTAGGGACGGTGACTCGCGCATTGAGCAGCGGCGTCCCCCTCCTGTGCATCCCGATGGGGCGCGACCAGCTCGACGTCGCAGCCCGCGTCGTCCATGCAGGCGCCGGCGTGCGCCTGCGGCCGAGCGCGAAGCCCGCTGCGATTGGCGCGGCCGTCGAGCGTCTGATCCGCGAGCCTCGTTTCCGCGAGGCCGCACGGCGGCTCGGTGCGCGCATGCTCGAAGACTCCGCGGCGCTCCAGGGCATCGCCGAGCTCGAAGCGCTCGCATCAGCCGAACGCCCGAAAGGCTGAACCCGCCCAGAAATCTGTGCCAGGCTTTTTGCCCGCCAGCAGCCTTGAGCTGTAGGCATCTCGCAGCGATGCTTTTGACGCACGACCGCGCTCATGCATTCCTGCTGCTCGCGCCGCTTCCCAGCACAAGGTTCGACGGTCTCGTGCATCGTCTACGTTGCATACGTGGGACGAAGAGCAAGGCAGCGCCGAACGCAGGCACGAGACCTTTCGGCCAGCGGTCTTGTAGCCGGACCAGTCCATCCCCGGGATGGAACCGTCAAGAGCCTCAGAGCATCAAAAAACCCCGCTCAGCGGGGCTTTCTGAAGTGCGCCCGAGAGGACTCGAACCTCCACGGACCATACAGTCCACAAGGCCCTCAACCTTGCGCGTCTACCAATTCCGCCACAGGCGCCGGGGTCGGCCAGTATAGCCCTGGGGGCCCGTCGCGCGGGAACGATCGTGCCGCCATCGTGCCGCCCGGAGACGGTCCGGCGGGGCGAACTTGAGTCCGTCCGTGGGGGGCGCTACATTCACGAACACATGTTCGACCCACCGCGATCACCGGTCGCAACGAGCTAGGAGCAGACGATGGATCTGACCAAGCGCCAGCAGGAGATATTCGAGTTCATCAAGCGATATTCCGCGAAGTACGGATACCCGCCGACCGTTCGTGACATCGGCAAGGCGGTCGGGCTGGCCTCCTCGTCGACAGTGCATGCGCACTTGGCGAATCTGGAGAAGATCGGAATGTTGCGCCGGGACCCGACGAAGCCGCGGGCGATCGAGCTGCTCGACCGGGCGGCAGCGGCGGCGAGCAGCTTCGTGCGGCCCGGGCTGCCGCTTGTCGGGCAAGTCGCGGCGGGCCAGCCGGTGCTCGCCGAGGAGAACATCGAGGACTACGTGCAGACGCCTGAGGCGGCCGGCGGTCGCGAAGGCGAATACCTGCTGCGGGTGCGTGGCGAGTCGATGAAGAACATCGGCATCATGGAGGGTGACCTCGTCGTCGTGCGGCCGCAGGAGTTCGCGGAGGATGGCGACATCGTCGTCGCGCTCGTCGGGGAGGAGGCGACCGTCAAGCGGTTCTTCCAGGAGTCTGACCACGTGCGGCTCCAGCCAGAGAACGAGACGATGGAGCCGATCCGCAGCCGCGACGTGCGGGTTCTGGGCAAGGTCGTGGGGCTGATGAGGAGCATCGGCTGACGTGAGCATCGCGTATGCCATCGCACCAACGCTGTTCGAACCTGAGGGCGGTGGGCCTACGCTCGACGACGTGCTCGTCGACGCATGGGAGGGGCTCACCGCCCACCGGACCGTGGACTGTCCGGTGTGTGGGGGCGAGATGGCGCCGGCGTACGGCGCCCATGCGATCGCGCGCCGGGGCCGGTGCGGATCGTGCGGTTCGGAGCTGTCCTAGCGACCTTCGCGCCGCCAACCGCTGTTCCGCGGAACACCGGAGCGTGACCAAATCGGCACGGTGTCCCCGCGCCACCGCCGTTGCGGCGCCGTAACTGGCGGCCGGAGCGGGGTATGCTCGGGGTGCAAGCTGAGCAGTCGCGGAGGTGAAGGAGGCCTTCGAGGAAAGTCCGGACATCACAGGGCAAGGTGGTCGGTAACGCCGACCCGGGGAAACCCGCGGGAAAGTGCCACAGAAATGACACCGCCTAAGCCTGGAGCCGCTGCAGAGCTCCAAGCCGGTAAGGGTGAAATGGTGCGGTAAGAGCGCACCGGCGTCGCGGTGACGCGGCGGCCAGGTAAACCCCACCTGATGCTAGGCCAAGCAGGACCGTTCGTAGGTGGCCCGCCAAGGTCCGGGTAGGTCGCGCAGATGGATGATTGCTCATGGGCGTGCCGCCGCAAGGCGGAGGCGCCCGGGACAGGATCCGGCTTATAGGCTTGCTAAGGAGAGCCCCGCCTCGGCGGGGCTTCTCTATTGAGGGCGGCGATGCGGCACTGCCGGGGCCGCCGTGCATAAGATGCCGTTTCCGTCCTGGAGGTAGCGAGAGGAGAGCAGGGTGAGGAGAACTCGATTGAGCGGTCGTCTCACGACGAGCAGGAGTCGGATCTATGCGCTGCTCGGCGCGGGCCTGATCGCCGCGTTCGCGCTCGCCTCAGCCGCGGTCGCGAGCGGCAGCTCGCGCCCGGCTAACCAGGTCACGATCACTCGAGACGGCTCCGGGATCCCGCACATCGTTGCTCGGAACTTCACCGCACTTGGCTACGGAGACGGCTACGCGTTCGCGCAGGACAACCTGTGCACGTTCGCCAACGACATCGTCACGGTCGAGGGCCAGCGGTCCAAGTACTTCGGGCCGAGTGGCACCGCGGTCAACTACTCCGCCGGCGTCTCCAGCAGCAACCTCGACTCCGATCTGTACTGGCACTACGTGCAGTCCTCGGGCTTGATCCGGTCGCGAGCTGACAGCGAAGCCGCCGAACGGGCTGCTCCCCGAGGTCCGCCAGGTATATACCGGCTACGTCGCCGGCTACAACGCGTACCTGAGGTCCGGCAAGCTCCGAGATCCGGCCTGCAAGGGCAAGCCGTGGGTACACGCGATCACGCTCACCGACATGATCCTGCGCGGCGAGCAGATCGTCACCGAGGGGTCCGCGCAGCAGTTCGTGGCCGGACTCGTCGCCGCGGCGCCGCCGGCGGCGACCACCGGGGCGAGCGGCTCCCATGCGCGACGCGCGTCCGCCCGCCGGCCCGAGCTGGCCGCGCTGAGGCTCCAGTTCGGCGATCAGGCCGACCGCGCGCAGGGTTCGAACGGGATCGGCCTCGGCGCGCTCGACACGCGTTCGGGCCGCGGCATGGTGCTGGCCAATCCCCACTTCCCATGGCGGGGGACCGAGCGCTTCTGGATGGCGCAGCTCGACGTCCCCGGCCGCTACGACGTCGAGGGCGGGACGCTGATGGGGTTCCCGCTGATCGGCATCGGGTTCAACCGCAATATCGCCTGGACCCACACGGTCTCGACGACGCGGCGGTTTGTCGCCTACCAGCTGAACCTCGTCCCGGGTGATCCGACCAGCTACTACGTGGATGGGAAGCCCACGAAGATGGGCACGGTCAACGGTGACGCTCCACTACGGCGGCACGACCGTCAAGCACACCTTCTATACGACGCGCTGGGGACTGGTCGCCGACGTTGCCGCAGCGCACTACGCGTGGGATACGACCCACGCCTACGCGCTCTACGACGTCGTGGCACCGGCCGGGGCGCGGGCGGCGGACGAGTACTTGCAGATGGGGCAGGCGACCTCGGTCCGCGGGCTGTTCGACGCCGAGGCGAAGTGGCTCGCGATTCCGACATTCAACACGATCGCCGCCGACGACAAGGGCAACGCCTACTACGCCGATCTCGGCGACGCTCCGGCCGTCAGCCAGGCCGAGATCAACCGCTGCCTGCCGTCCGGGTTGCCGACGCTCGTGTACGACGCCGCGCGAGTCGTGACGCTCGACGGCTCGCGCAGCTCGTGCGCCCCGGCGAACTATCGCGGGACGCCGCAGCCAGGGATCTTCACCGCCAGGTACATGCCGCACACGTTCCGGCGCGACTACGTCGAGAACTCGAACGACTCGTTCTGGCTGGCGAACCCGGCCCACCCGATGACCGGCTTCTCGCCGCTCATCGGCCCGACCGGGACCGTCCAAGGGCTGCGGACGAGGATCGGGAACATGATGATCGCCGCCCGCGTCACAGGGACCGATGGCCTCGGCCCCGCCAAGTTCACGATCGGAACGCTGCAACGGATGTGGGAGGGGGACAAGTCCGAGCTCGCGGCGCTCGTGCTCAAGCCGCTCGTGGCCGCCTGCCAGGCGCACCCGTCGCAGCTGGCAAGCGACGGTGAGACGATCGACCTGACCTCGGCGTGTAGCGCGCTCGCGGGCTACAACGGAACGGGCCTGCTGAACGCGAAGGGCGGGTGGCTGTTCTCGGTGTGGTCAGCGCTCGACTCCGACCAGTACTTCTATTCGACACCGTTCAACGCGGCCGATCCGCTGAGTACTCCGAACGGGCTCAACCTCGGCTCGCCGAGCTTCCCGGCAACCCCGCTGAAATGGCTCGCGGACGCGGTGGAGGAACTCCAGTCGCACGGGCTTCCGCTCGACGCGAGCTACGGCCAGGCTCAGTACGCGCCGCAATCTCGGAAGATCCCGATCCCGGGATGCGACACCGGGTGCTTCGATGCGATCTACTCCTCGCTGGGCACGTCGACGAATCCCGTCACCGCGGCGCCGTACGGCCAGGTGTACGACGGGTCATCGTTGGTGATGACGACTCAGCTGAACCCGAACGGGCCGGTGTCACAGGGGATCCTCACCTACTCGCAGGCGAGCGATCCAACCTCGCCCTGGTATTCGAACATGACCAAGCTGTACTCCGAGGCGCGGTGGGTCAACCTGCCGTACACGACAGCCGAGCTGGTGAAGCTCCACCCGCACAAGGCGCTGGTGCTGAACGCGCCTTGATCGCGCCGGCGGTGGTTACGGCAACGCACCGCCGGCGACGCCGATGATCGCGCCGGCCACACCCGCACCGATCAGCGTGACAACGATGCCGCGTCGGGCGAGCAGCAGCGCGACCGCCGCGGCGCCGAGCAGCACGAACTGCCACCACACATGCAGCGCGGCTGCGAGCGGGATCGCGGCGCCGAGGATCGCGCCGATCGCGGCCGGGCCGGCGCCGTCGAGGAACGCTTGCGCACCGGCGTTCCCGCGCAGCCGCTGAAACCGCGCCGCGCCGAGCAGCACGAACGTGAACGAGGGGGCAAACGCGACCGCGGCCGCCAGCACGCCGCCGGCGACGCCGTGGGCCGCGTAGCCGACCGCGGCGACGGTTGCCACGACCGGGCCGGGCGTCACCTGACCTAGCGCGACCGCGTCGAGGAAGTGCGCTGAGCTCATCCAGTGGTAGGTGTGGACGGCGTCGTGCTGCATCAGCGGGATGATCACGAAGCCGCCTCCGTACGACAGCGCGCCGACCTTGAACGCAACCCACGCGAGCGCGCCGAGTCCGCCGACGCTAACGGCCGCGAACGGCAACGCCGCGATCGCGGGCGCCACGCCGCCCGATCGCCGGATCCCGACCTCGGCGACGCCACAGCCGAGCAGCACGAGCACCAGGTACGGGCCGAGCAACGCGCCCGCCACGCCGCCTGCCACCACGTACGCCACCCACCGGGCGTGGTCCGCCGAGCGTCCCCAGCTCGGTGTCAGCAACCTGAGCGCGGCCTGCACGGCGACCGCTGCAACGGCCGCTCCGGCGCCGGCCCCCGCGCCGCGCACCCACCGCGGTGGCGCGTGCGCGAGGAACAACAGCGACAGCAGCAGGATCAGAACGACGGCGGGGACGATGAAGCACAGCCCGCCGACGATCGCGCCCGCGGGGCCCGCGACGCGCCGGGCGCAGAAGATCGCGAGCTGCGTCGAGGCCGGGCCCGGGAGCAGGTTGCACGCGGCGATCGCGTCCTCGAACTCGGCGGCGCTCAACCAGCCGCGGCGGTCGACGACGAGCTGCCGCAGCAGCGCGATATGCGCCGGCGGCCCGCCGAAGCCGGTGATCCCGATCCGACCCCACTCCCGCGCGACCGTCGCGAGGGGTACGTGGATCACACGGTGATCGTCGGGTTCGCTCACGCCCGGCGGGCGACCGTGCCGAGCGCCCCGCCGGAGAGGCGCATCGTCTGCCACTCGTCCATCGCGACGGCTCCGAGGCGCTCGTAGAAGCCGATCGCCGGCGTGTTCCACTTGAGCACGGTCCACTCGAGCCGGGGACACTCGCGCGCCACTGCGATCGAGGCGACGTGCGCGAACAGCGCGCGGCCGACGCCCGAGCCACGGAACTGCGGCCGAACAAACAGGTCCTCGAGCCAGATCCCGGGACGGGAAAGCCACGTCGAGAAGGTCCCGAAGAACAAGGCGAAGCCCGCGGTCGCGCCGTCGAGCGACGCGAGCACCGCCTCGGCGTGGGGCGGCGTCCCGAACAGCGCTCGTGCGATCAGCTCGTCAGTGCCGACCGCCGCCTCTGGCGCTCGCTCGTACTCGGCCAGCTCCGCGATCAGCGCGCGGATCGCCGGAACATCGTCGGGCGTCGCCGCCCGAATCGACACGCCGGCGGTCAACCGCCCTCTGGTGGGGAGATCTCGCGCTTGAGGATCTTGCCGGTCGGGCCCTTGGGCAGGTCGTCGACGAGCCACACCTGGCGCGGGTACTTGTACGCGGCAACCTGGCCCTTGACGAACTCGCGGAGCTCATCGGTCGAGGCCGATGCGCCTTCCTTCAGTGCCACCGCGGCGCCGACCTCCTCGCCGAGTGAGTCGTCGGGAATCCCGACGACCGCGGCCTCGCGGACATCGGGGTGCTCGTACAGAACCTCCTCGATCTCGCGCGGATAGACGTTGTAGCCGCCGCGGATGATCAGGTCCTTCTTGCGATCAACGATGAAGAAGTACCCGTCGTCGTCGACCTTCGCCATGTCGCCGGAATGGAACCAGCCGCCGCGCATCGTCTCTTCGGTGGCGTCCTGCCGGTTCCAGTAACCCTTCATCACGTTGTGGCCGCGGATCACGATCTCGCCGACCTCGCCGGGCGGGACCTCGTTGTCCTGGTCGTCGACGAGCTTCATCTCAACGCCGTCGACCGGCGTGCCGATCGAGCCCGGTTTGCGCTCGCGGTCGGGGTGGTTGAACGACGCGATCGGCGAGGTCTCAGAGAGACCGTACCCCTCGAGCACCTTGCACCCGAACGCGTCCTCGAACGCGCGCATCAGCTCGACCGGCATCGCTGAGCCGCCCGACGCGCAGACCTTCAGGGTCGAGGTGTCGAACTGTTCGCGGGACGGCTCGTGCAGCATCGCGTTGTACATCGTCGGCACGCCTTCGAACACGCTCACCTTGTCGCGCTCGATGATCTCCAGCGCCTTCTTCGGGTCAAACCGCGGGATCAAAGTCAGCGTGGCGCCGCCGAACGTGGAGGCGTTCATCCCGCAGGTCTGGCCGAACGAGTGGAACAGCGGCAGCGCGCCGAGCACGACCGCGTCCGAGCCCAGCCCGAAGAGCTCGATCGCGATCTGGCAGTTCTTCGTCAGGTTCGCGTGCGTGAGCTCGGCACCCTTCGGCGTTCCGGTCGTGCCCGACGTGTACAGGATCACCGCTGTGTCGGAGTCGCCGGTGTCGGCCATCTCGGTGACCGCCGGCGCGCTCCCGACGAGATTCTGGAATCCCGCCATCTCGACGATCACGCACTCTGCGCCGGCCTCCTCGGCGCCGGCCTGCGCGTCCTCCGCGAACCCCTCCCACGCGAACACGAGCTTCGCCCCCGAGTCACGCAGATAGAACGCGACCTCCCGCTTCTTCAGCAGCACGTTCATCGGCACAACGACGGCCCCGGCGCGCAGCGCGCCGTAGTAACAGATCGGGAAGTGGGGGATGTTCGGCAGCATGATCCCGACGCGGTCGCCCTGCTCGACACCACGCTCGCGCAACAGCCCGGCGATGTGCGCGGTGGCGCCGTCGAGTTGGGAGTAGGTCAGCGCGACGTCGTCGAGCTTGACCGCGGCCTTGTCCGGATCGCGGGACGCCGAGTCGGTGAGGATGCTCGCGAGATTCACCGCGCCACGGCGTCAGTCGCCCGTGAACCGAGGCGCGCGCTTCTCCATGAACGCCAGCACGCCCTCCATGAAGTCCGCCGACTGCGCGCGGCCCTGCTGGAGCACCGCCTCGAGATCAAGCTGCGCGTCGAACCGCTGGTATGCGTGTGCGTTGATCGCGCGCTTGATGTTTGCGTAGGAGCCGGGGGGCCCGGCGGCAAGCTTGCCGGCGAGCTCCGAGGCCGCGGCCGGCAGCCCGTCGTCTGGGACGACGCGGTTGATCAGCCCCCACTCGAGCGCGGTCGCGGCAGGAATCCGCTCACCGAGGTATGCGATCTCGAACGCGCGCGCGTGACCGACGCGCTCGGCGAGCGTCGCCGACGCGCCGCCGTCCACCCCGAGACCGATGTTGACGAACGCAAGCAGGAAGTACGCCGACTCCGACGCGACGATCAGGTCGGCGGCCAGCGCCAGCGAGCAGCCGATCCCGACGGCTGGGCCGTTCACCGCGGCGACGACCGGCTTCGAAACCGTGCGCACGTCGAGCAGCAGCGGGTTGTAGATGTCGCGCAGCCGGTCGAGCACGTTCGGCTTGCCGTCGTCGGTCAGATCGGGCGGAGTCTTCAAATCAGCGCCCGAGGAGAACGCGCGCCCAGCGCCGGTGAACACGATCGCGCGCACCTCGGAATCGTCGGCGGCGTGACGTAGCGCCGCGTGCATGTCCTCGCCGAGCTGGCGCGTCCACGCATTCAACGCTTCGGGACGGTTGAGCACGATCCACGCGACGCGCTCCTCCACACGCAGATCGACCGTTTCGAGTTCGAGCACGCTCATTTGTGGCGTCCGGACAATACTGGTTGCTGGAAAGATGTACGGCCCACAATGGACCTGATCCCGCGCACACTCACCCGCCCTGTCACGCGGCTCGGAGCGGCCGCGCAGAACGCGCTCGAGGTCGCGCGCTTCGGTGGCCTGCAGAACGACGAGGAGCCCTCGCCGTACGAGGTCGCCGCCGAGCAGCGCGTCTACCGGCTGCGTCATTACTACCCCGACACGGAGCCGGATGACGTGGGCGCGGCCCGGTCAGGCGCGGCTGGACGCCGAGCGGGCCGCAAGCCCGCGCCAGGCCCGCCGGTGCTGCTCGTGCCGCCGATGATGCTCGCCGCCGAGGTGTACGACGTTTCGCCGATGACGAGCGCCGTGACGATCCTCCGGCAGCATGGCGTCGATCCGTGGGTCGTCGACTTCGGCTCGCCCGAGCACGAGGAGGGGGGACTCGAGCGCACGCTGACCGACCACGTGCTCGCGGTATCGGATGCCGTCGACCGGGTCGGCGCCGCCACCGGCCTCGACGTCCATCTCGGCGGTTACTCGCAGGGCGGCATGTTCTGCTACCAGACAGCGGCGTATCGCCGCAGCCTGGGGTTGAGCTCGCTGATCACGTTCGGCAGCCCGGTCGACACGCGGCTCGCGATGCCGTTCGGGATTCCCGAGGAGTTCGCGGCGGGCGCCGCCGGCTTCCTCGCCGACCGTGTGTTCGGCGGGATGGCGCTCCCGGCGTGGGCGAGCCGGACCGGGTTCAGGCTGCTCGACCCGGTCAAGTCCTTGCGCAGCCGAATCGACTTCATCCTGCGGCTCCACGATCGCGAGGCGCTGCTCCCGCGCGAGGGTCAGCGTCGCTTCCTCGAGGCGGACGGCTGGGTGGCTTGGCCCGGTCCGGCGATGGCCGACTTCCTGCGCCAGTTCATCGCCCACAACCGGATGCTCGAAGGCGGGTTCGTGATCGAGGACCGGCTCGTCACGCTCGCCGACATCGAGACGCCGATCCTCAGCGTCGTGGGCACGGTTGACGAGATCGCGCCGGCGGCCGGGGTGCGGGCGATCCGTCAGGCCGCTCCGCGCGCGGACGTGTACGAGCTCGCGATCAAGGCCGGTCACTTTGGGCTGGTAGTCGGATCGGCGTCGAACACGATCACATGGCCGACCGTGGCGGCGTGGGCGAGGTGGCGCGCCGGCGACGGCGAGCTGCCCGAACATCTGCGGGCGGTTCCTGACGAGGCGGGCACGGAGCTCGTGCCCGAGGTGCGCAACCGCGTGGGGTACGGGCTCGAGCTCGCCGGCGGCGTCGGCACGGGCATGGCGCGGTCGCTGCTGCGCACGACCGAGAACACAATCCGAGGACTGCGCGAGTTGACCTTCGAGGCGGCGAGCCAGTTGCCGCGGCTCGTCCGGCTGGGGCAGATCCAGTCGAGCACGCGGATCTCGATCGGGTCGCTGGTTGAGGAGCGGCGTCGCCACTCGCCGGACGACACATTCTTCCTGTACGAGGATCGCGCGTACAACGCGCGTGAGATCAACGAGCGGATCGACAACGTCGTGCGCGGGCTGATCTCTATCGGCGTGCGCCGCGGCGAGCACGTCGGCCTGATGATGGGGACGAGACCGAGCGCGCTGGCGCTGATGGTCGCGATCAACCGCCTGGGCGCCGTGGCCGTGATGCTGCGCCCCGACGGGGAAGTTGCGCGCGAAGCGGGGCTCGGGCAGGTCACGCGGATCATCGCCGATCCCGAGCGAGCGCCGCTGGCTGCCGGCCTCGGGACGTTGCACACGTTCGTGCTCGGCGGTGGCGGCGGACCGCGTGATCTCGGCGTGCCGGTGACGACCGATATGGAGCAGATCGACCCGGACGCGGTCGCGCTCCCGGCCTGGTACCGACCCGATCCCGGACGGGCGAGCGACCTCGCGTTCATCCTGTTCACGGGCGAGGGCGAATCGACGCGGATGAGCAGGATCACCAACCGGCGGTGGGCGATGTCCGCGATCGGGACCGCGTCGTCGGCGGCGCTGACCGGCGCCGACACGATCTACAGCGTCACGCCGCTGTACCACCCTTCGGGCCTGATGATGAGCATCGGCGGAGCGATCGCCGGCGGCGCGCGGCTCGCGATGGCGAGCACGTTCGAGCCGGACACGTTCTGGGATGAGGCGCGTCGCTACGGCGTCACGGTCGCGTCGTACACGTGGACGCTGCTGCACGACCTGGTGGAGGCACCGCCGAATCCCGGCGAGCGCCACCACTCGTTGCGGCTGTTCATCGGTTCGGGGATGCCCCGCGGGCTTTGGCGTCGCGTCCAGTCCCGGTTCCGGCCGGCACGGGTGCTCGAGTTCTACGCCTCGACGGAGGCCGGCGCGATCCTCGTCAATCTCAAAGGATCGAAGCCCGGCTCGCTCGGCCGACCGCTGCCGGGCAGTGCGGCTGTCAGGATCGCCGCTTACGACATCGATTCAGGACAACTCGTGCTCGGCCCGGACGGGTCCGGCGTCGAGTGCGGCGTCGAGGAGGTTGGGATGCTGCTCGCGGCGGTCAACCCGAATGACGTGACCGCGACGACGCCGTGGCGGGGCGTGTTCTCGCGCGAGGACGCGTGGCTGCCGACCGGCGACCTGTTCCGCCGCGACGCGGATGGCGACTACTGGCGCGTCGACAGCCTTGCCGACGTGATCCACACCGCGGGCGGCCCGGTATTCACAGCGCCGATCCGGGACGCGCTCGGAGACCTGCCCGCGGTCGACTTGGCGGTCGCATATGGCGTCGCGCCGAACGGCGGCTCGATGCAGGTCGCGATCGCGGCCGTGACGTTGCGGCCGGGCGCGGAGCTGGCTCCGCAGGAGCTGACCCGCGCACTCGAGGTGCTGCCGCGGGCCGAGCGCCCGGCGATCGTGCAGGTCGTCGACGAGATTCCCGTCACGACCTGGTTCCGGCCGCTGACCGGCCCGCTGCGCGGCGCCGGGATCCCGCAGCCCAGCGAGAAGCCATCGGCGTGGCACCTGGACTCGCGTGGGCGGTACCGGGCGCTGAGCGAGGACGCGCACCAGAAGCTCGTCGGCCAGCCCGCCTGAGGCATTCGCTAGCTGGGATCGGTGGCCGGTTCCGTGGCGAGCGCCCGCAGCCCGGCGAAGAACACGAGCAACATCGCGCCGAACAGCTCGTCGGGTACGTCGTCGCCTTCGAGTAGTCGCTCGATCGCGAACCCGCTTGCCATCGCGCTCGTCATCAGCGCGACTTCGTCAGCCGGGACTCCGGTGTGAAGACCGAGCTCGTCGGCCCGCGCCCGGAGCGCGGACGCGACGCGCGCTCGCAGCGCGCGGCGACGCGCGACCAGTTGTTCGCGGAACGCCTGGTTGCGGACGGCATAGGCGGTGAACTCGAACAGCAGCTGCCGCCACTCGGGGTCGGAGTTCAGCATCCGGGTGAAGTCCTCGCCGGCCCGCACCGCCTTCTCCGCGTCCGAGCCCTCGCCTGCGATCACCCGCTCGAGCTCCTCCGCACGCTCGGCGAACCGCTCGTCGAGCATCTCGAGGAACAGCGCCTCCTTGCTGTCGAAGTTCGCATAGAACGCACCCTTCGTGTATCCGGCGTCCTCGGCGACATCGTCGATCGACGCGTTCTGGAGGCCGCGTTCCGCGAATAGCTTCGACGCCGAGCGCATCAGGCACCGGCGCGTGTGCGCCTGCTGCTGCTTGCGAGTTTGCCGTGCCATCGGAGCTTGACATTCTAACGGGTATGTGGATACTTTCCAGTATGTCTGTGGCGGCGAGCCAGTACGTGGAATCCGGCGTCGAGGAGACCCGGCTGCCGCCGCGGCCCGACCTCTCCCGCTGGATGATGAGCACCGGGTTCATCTTCCAGCCGACGAAGTTCCTCGACGCGTGCCACGAGCGGATGGGCGACTACTTCACGCTCAAGCCGGCGCCTGGCCGGACGCTCGTCGTGACCGCGGATCCTGCCGCGGCCAAGCAGGTCTTCACCGGCGACCCGGCGCTGCTGCACGCGGGCGAGGCGAACATCGTGCTCGCGCCGCTCCTCGGAAAACAATCGGTGCTGCTGCTCGACGGTGCCGAGCATCTCCGCCAGCGCAAGCTGATGCTGCCGCCGTTCCACGGCGAGCGGATGCGGCTGTACATGCGCGCGATGGAGGAGGCGGCGGAGTGGCACGTCGCAGGGTGGCCGCGCCGGCGGCCGTTCGCGGTCCTCCCGAGCATGCAGGCGATCACGCTCGACGTGATCATGCGCGCGGTGTTCGGCGTCAACGACTCCGCCGGCCGCGAGCGGCTCGCGAAGCCACTGCGCGCCCAACTCGACGCCGTCGCCAGCCGCTTACAGGTGTTCATGCTGATCGCGACCAGCAACCGCGGCGAACCTGGCACTCGCGGGCCGTGGGCGCGGATCGCCGCCGCCCGCCGCGAAGCCGACGCGCAGATCTATGAACAGATCCGGGCGCGCCGGGCCGATCCCCGGGCAGGCGAGCGCACCGATGTGTTCTCACTGCTGCTCGCCGCGCGCGATGAGGACGGGGAGCCGCTGTCGGACGTCGAGCTGCGCGACGAGCTGATGACCCTCCTGGTCGCCGGCCACGAGACGACCGCGACCGCGATGGCGTGGACGCTCGAGCGGATCGTCCGCCACCCCGACGTGCTCGAGCGGCTGCAGTCGCAGCCTGACGACGACGAGTACCTCGACGCCGTGATCAAGGAGACGCTGCGGCTGCGCCCGGTCGTGCCCGCAGTGGCGCGCAAGCTCGTCGAGCCGATGGAGTTCGGCGGCTGGCGGCTGCCGGCCGGAGTGCACATCTCGCCTTCGATCTATCTGCTCCACCGCCGGCCGGACCTGTATCCCGATCCGCTCGCGTTCAATCCGGACCGGTTCGTTGGAGTCAACCCGGGTACGTATCAGTGGATCCCGTTCGGCGGCGGGATCCGGCGGTGCCTGGGCGCGTCGTTCGCCCTGATGGAGATGCGCGTCGTGCTGGGCACGATTCTGCGGACGGTGAAGCTGCAGCCCGCGCCGGCGGCGGCCGGCGAATCTGTCATGCGGCGCGCGGTCACGTTCGCCCCGACGCGCGGCGGCAGGATCGCGCTCGCGGCGGTCTGAACGGCGCGACAAACTGTGCGACGCACAGTTTGTTCCGTACTCTGGGAGGAACTGCGCGTTGCGCAGTTTGTCGCGGGGGCGATCAGGCGCCGAGGACGGCGCCGCCGTCGTACAGCTTGATCACGCGTACCGTTCCCGCCGGCGCCGCGTTCAGGCACAGCTCGCAGAGCACGCACTCGTCGAGGTTGTCTTCGACGATCTCGAGGCGTCCGTCGACGACAGCGAAGATGTCGACAGGGCAGACCTCTTCGAGCTTGCGCGCGAGCTCGGCGTCGGATGCGATCTCCGGCGAGACCTCGACGTTGATGAACAGCGCGCTCACGCGGCCACGCCCATCTTCTCCTTGACGATCGACGGAATGTCGGCGATGTCCTCGGCGACCGTGATCCCCGCCTCGGCGAGTCGCGCGATCTTCTCGGACGCCGTGTCCTCCTTGCCCTCGACGATCGTGCCGGCGTGACCGAAGCTCATCCCGGGCATCTCGTCCATGAACCTCCCGGCCATGAAGGCGACAATCGGCAGCCGCGAGTTGTTTTCGGTCACCCAGCGCGCGAGCTCGGCCTCCATCCGCCCGCCGGGCTCGGTGTAGATCACGATCGCCTGCGTTTCTGGGTCGGCCTCGAACAGCGGCATTAGCTCGGCGTAGGAGGAGCCGATGATCGCGTCGCCGCCGATCGAGACGGCGGTCGACTGGCCCAGGCCGGCGGCGGTCAGCGTCGAAGACATCTCCGTCGTCATCCCTCCCGAGCGCGAGATCACGCCGATCGGTCCCGGCGCGTACGCCTGCGCGGCGTTCTTGGCCGGGCCGCCGATGCCGCCCATCTTGATCACGTCCGGGACGATGATCCCGAGGCAGTTCGGGCCGATGATCCGGGCGCCGCGCTCGGACGCCAGCTCGACCATCTGCGCGACGTCGCCGCGGGGGATCCGCTCGGTCACGATCACAACCAGCTTGACGCCGTTCTCGAGCGCCTCGATCACCGCGTCCTTGGTGAAGGCGGGGGGGACGGTGACGACCGACCCATCGATCGCGCCGCCATGGTGTTCGACCGCCTGCGCGACGGTGTCGAACACGGGCACTCCGTGGACGTCGCGGCCTAGCCGCCCCGGTGTGACGCCGCCCACAATTCGGGCGCCCTCGCCGTAGTCGAGGCACTCGCGCGTCAGGTTCACGGCCTCGCGGCCGGTGATTCCCTGGACGATGAAGGTCGTCGAGGCGTCGATCAGGATGCTCATGCCGCGGCCCCTTGGATCTTCTCGACCGCGCGCCGCGCCGCCTCGTTCAAAGAGACGCTCCGATCCGCGTACTCGATCCCGTACTTCTCGAGGATCTTGAAGCCCTCTTCCTCCCACGCACCGGGGATCCGGAAGATCGCGATCTTCTCGGCGGGGTCGTGGCCGAGCTCGACACACGCCTTGATCACGCCGCGCGCGACGATGTCGACGCGCGTGTTCGAGACGATCGACATCATCACCGCGATCTGTTCGACGCCGGGCTTCTGCAGCACCAGCTTCGCGAGGCCGCACGCCTTGCGGACGGACGGGTTGCCGCCGATCTCGCAGTAGTTGGCGGGCTTGCCGCCGTGGGCGCGAACCGCGTCGAACAGCGTCAACGAGCCGCCGCCGGCGCCGATCACGAGCCCGAGGTTGCCGTCGAACTCGGTCACGTTGCCGGCCACGCCGCGGTGGTCCTGGGCGTCGACCTCCTCGCCGGCGAGCTCGAACGGCGTCGCCTCTCTGGCCTGGCGAGTCTCCTCGTCTCCGACCCCGAGCTCCCCCAGTAGCGCCTTCTGGCGTGGCCGAGCCTCGTTCTCCATGTCCATGTGCGCGTCCAAAGCAACAAAAGATCCGTCGGTCAGCTCGCCGAGCGGGTTGATCTCGGCAAGTGTCATGTCGTATTGCAAGAACAGCTGTGCGAGCCGCGCGAGGATCGGCGTCAACCGGTTCAAGGCGCTCCCCGTGATCCCGAGCGTCGAGATCAGCTGTTTGGCCTGCCAGTCGCTGAACGGCGTGCGGGTCGAGAAGTGCGCACGGGCGACGTGGTCCGGATGCTCCTCGGCGACCTGCTCGATGTCGATCCCGCCCATGTCGCTGAACAGCATCACGGGCCGCTTGCGGATCCCATCCCAGACGACACCGGCGTAGTACTCGTGGGCGACGTCGGCCTTCGAGTCGACCAGCACGCCGCGTGGCATATGGCCATTGATCTCGAGGTTGAGGACGTGCTGTGACTGCCGCGCCGCCTCGTCGGGATCGTCGGCGAACTGGACGCCGCCGGCCTTCATCCGCCCGCCGGTCAGCACCTGCGACTTGATCACGACCGGACCGGCGATCTGCTCGGCGATCGTCCGCGCCTCGTCAGCGGTCCGGGCGAAGCCGTGCTTTGTGACCGGGATCCCCGCCCTGGCGACGATCGCGCGGGATTCGTACTCGAAGAACCGCATCGGCGGCGGGGGAGCCTAGCGAGCCCGCGCGCGGCGAGTCGTCCCGCCGGAAAGCCAACCATATGGACTAAAAACCTAATCCCAATCAAAAAACTTGGGTTTCTGCTACCGTCGCCTCGTCGTAGGGCACTGACGACCAACGGATTTGCAGAGGAACACATGACCCACGCATTCCTGTCCCGCCGACCGCGAACCGTCGCACTGGCCGCCGCTGTTGCCGGCGCATGCGCACTCGCGGGCTGCGGCGGTTCATCTGACACGACCACCACGGCCGCCTCGGCTGGGTCGCCGAGCTCCAGCAGCGGCGGCGGCAGCACGCAGCTTGCGCTGGTCGCTTACTCGACGCCGAAGAAGGCGTACGACGCGCTCACCCAGGCGTACGCGCAGACAGCTGCGGGGAAGGGAGTCGCGTTCTCCGAGTCGTTCGGTCCGTCCGGCACGCAGAGCCGCGCCGTCGACACCGGGCTGCCTGCCGACGTCGTCGCGTTCTCGACGACGCCCGACATGACTCGCCTCGTGAAGGACGGCAAGGTGTCCGCCAGCTGGGACGCGAACGCCGAGAAGGGGATCTCATCCGACTCCGTCGTCGTGCTCGTCGTCCGTAAGGGCAATCCCAAGCACATCACTGGCTGGGACGACCTCGTCAAGCCGGGCGTCGACGTGATCACGCCGAACCCGTCGACCTCCGGCAGCGCCCGGTGGAACATCCTCGCCGGCTACGGGGCGCAGCTGAAGGAGGGCAAGACGCCGGCGCAGGCGCTCGCTTACGTCAAGACGCTGCTGACGAAGAACGTCAGCGTTCAGCCATCGAGCGCGTCGTCCGCGTTGCAGACGTTCACGAGCGGCAAGGGCGATGTGCTGCTCGACTACGAGTCGGACGCGCTGGCCGCCGAGAAGGCTGGCGAAGCGGTCCAGATCGTCTACCCGAAGCAGACGCTCCTGATCCAGACCCCGATCGCGGTTACAGCCGGGAGCTCGCACCAGAGCGCGGCGCAGGCGTTCGTGAGCTGGCAGTGGTCGACGGCCGGCCAGACGATCTGGGCGCAGCAGGGCTACCGGCCGGTGGTCGCCTCGGTCGCGAAGCAGTTCGCCAGCAAGTTCCCGACCCCGCCGCAGCTGTTCGACATCAAGTACCTCGGCGGCTGGACGGTGGCCAAGAAGCAGTTCTTTGATCCGTCCACCGGGTCGATCACGAAGATCGAACAGGCAGCGGGAGTTCCCACTGCCTCCAGCTGACGTAGCAGCGATCGCCGCGCCCCGCCCGCGGGCGCGGCGGCGCGTCCCCGCCGGCGCGCTCGGGCTCGGTACGGCCACGCTCTACATGAGCGTGATCGTGCTGATCCCGCTCGCCGCGGTCGCGGTCAAGGCGGTCAGCTCCGGCGTCGGGACGTTCTGGAGCTCGATCACGAACAGCTTCGCCGTCTCGACGCTGGCGGTCACGCTCGGTTCGTCGGTGTTCGTGGCGCTGCTGAGCGCCGTGATGGGAACGGTCGTGGCCTGGGTGCTCGTCCGCGACGAGTTCCCCGGCAAGCGGATCATCAACGCGCTGATCGACCTGCCGTTCGCGCTGCCGACGATCGTCGCCGGGCTCACACTGATCGCGCTGTACGGCCCCGGTAGCCCGGTCGGGATCCATCTCGTGTACACGTGGATCGGCGTGGTCGTCGCGCTGCTGTTCGTGACGCTGCCGTTCGTCGTGCGCTCCGTGCAGCCGGTGCTGCTCGAGCTCGACCCCGAGGTCGAGGAGGCCGCCGCATCGCTCGGCGCCTCGAATCTCACGACGTTCAGGCGAGTCGTGCTGCCCGCGCTGAAGCCGGCGGTCATCTCCGGCACGGCACTCGCGTTCGCGCGGTGCATGGGCGAGTACGGATCGGTCGTGCTGATCGCCGCGAAGGTGAAGATCGCCAGCCTCGTGATCTTTGCGGACATCGAGAGTGGCGCGCCCCAGGCCGCAGCGGCGCTGTCGGTCGTGCTGCTGGCGCTCGCCGTGCTGGTCCTCGTCGCGCTGCGCCGATGGGGGAACCGCGGTGCGGCTTAGCCTCCGATCGACGCGGTCGCTGCGCGGGGTGGCGCTCGTGTACCTGCTCGTGCTGTTGCTGCTGCCGGTTGGGTTCGTGTTCGGAAAGACGTTCGAGCATGGGTTCAGCGTTGCGTGGGGATGGATCACGACACCGGCGGCGGTCAGCGCGTTCTGGCTGTCGCTCGTGATCGCGCTGATCGCGGTGCCGCTCAACACGATCTTCGGCGTGGGCACGGCGCTCGTGCTCGTGCGCTCGAAGACGCGCGGCCGCAAGCTGCTCGACTCGCTGATCGACCTGCCGTTCGTCGTCTCACCGGTGATCGTCGGGCTCGCGCTCGTGCTCGTCTACGGCCAGGGCGGCTGGTTCGGCGACTGGTTGCTCAAACACGGGATCCAGATCATCTACGCCGTCCCCGGGATGGTGATCGCGACCGTGTTCGTGTCGCTGCCGTTCGTCGTCCGCGAGGTGGCCCCCGTGCTGCTCGAAGCCGGCGATGAACAGGAGCAGGCGGCCGCGACGCTCGGAGCCTCGAGCTGGCAGACGTTCTGGCGCGTCACGTTCCCGTCGATCCGCTGGGGAGTGGCCTACGGAGTGGTGTTGACGACAGCCCGTGCGCTCGGCGAGATCGGCGCGGTGGCCGTGGTCTCCTCGCAGGTCGCGGGCTCGACGCTGACGCTCCCGTTGCTCGTTGCGCAACGGGACTCACAGGTCGGATCAGGCGCACTGACCGGGTCGTATGCCGCGGGCGCCGAGCTGGCGGTGATGTCGCTCGTCGTTCTACTGGCGATGACTTTGCTCGGACCGAGGAGGGCCAAGCGATGAGGATCGATGCACTCAATGTGACCAAGCACTTCGGCGATTTCGCGGCGCTCTCCGGCGTGACGCTCGAGGTCCCGGAAGGATCGCTTACGGCGTTGCTCGGGCCGAGCGGGTCCGGCAAGTCGACGCTCCTGCGGATCATCGCCGGACTCGAGCAGCCGGACTCCGGTGACGTCCTGCTCGACGGCACCGAGGTCACCGGCGCGCGACCTCAGGAGCGGGGGATCGGGTTCGTGTTCCAGCATTACGCGGCGTTCGCCCACATGAGCGTCCGCAACAACGTCGCGTTCGGGCTGCAGATCCGCAAGCGCCCGAAGGCCGAGATCAACTCCCGCGTCGACGAGCTGCTTGCGCTGGTCGGGCTGACGAAGTGGGCGGCGCAGTACCCGCACCAGCTCTCGGGCGGCCAGCGCCAGCGGATGGCGCTGGCCCGGGCGCTGGCAATCGAACCGCGCGTGCTGCTGCTCGACGAGCCGTTCGGCGCGCTTGACGCGACCGTCCGCGCCGAGCTGCGTCAATGGCTGCGGCGCCTGCACGACGAGCACGGCGTCACCACCGTGCTCGTAACGCACGACCAGGAAGAGGCGATGGAGGTCTCCGACCGGATCGCGGTGATGAATGCCGGGCAGATCGAGCAGGTCGGGTCGCCGCGGGAGATCTACGACCAGCCCGCGAACGACTTCGTGATGGGGTTCGTCGGACCGGTCAGCCGGATCGGCGGCAAGCTCGTCCGCCCGCACGACGTCGTCGTGTCGCTGGCGCCCGCCGGCGACACGATCGAGGCGATGGTGCTGCGCGTCGTCCACCTCGGGTTCGAGGTGCGCGTCGAGCTCGAACTTCCCGGTGGCGAGGTCGCTCGGGCGCAGTTGACGCGCGCGCAGACGGACGAGCTCGAGCTGGCCCGCGGCGACATCGTTTTCGTCCGTCCGCCGGTGGCGGCCAGCGCTGCGAGCGCTGCGCCCGCGGCTACCGCGTAACCCAGGCTTCGGGGTCCTCGGCCAGCTTGTCGATCGCCTTCGGCAGCTTGCCGGAGGCGATGTCGGCGATCGTCACGTGCTCGGCGACGCGGCGCAGGCTCTGGCGGACGGCGATCCAAACGCGTGGCAGCGACTCGGCCGCGCCGCTGTAGCTCGCGTCCTCCGGCGGCCCGCCGCGGACGCTCGCGAGCGGGCCCTCGACCGCGCGGATGATGTCGGCGACTGTCAGCTCCGCGGCCGGCTTCGCGAGCCGGAACCCGCCTTCGGCCCCTCGGTGGCTACGGACGATCCCGGAGTGCCGGAGCTCGCCGAGGATGTTCTCGAGGAAGTTCAGCGGGATGTCCTGCGCAGTCGCGATCCGCTCCGCCTTGACCGGCTTCTCGTCGGTCGCCGCGGCGAGCTCCACCACTGCGCGGACCGCATAGTCGACCTTTGCCGAGATCCGCACGCCCGAATCCTTACACGGCGGCCGGAGCGAATCCGTACGCCTCGGCGAGCTCGGGATCCTTGTGCGCGAGCATCTCAGCGAGCGAGACCATCACCTTGCACTGCTTCCAGGTCGCGTCGTCCTGCATCTTGCCGTCGATCATGTGCACTCCGCGGCCGTCGGGGATCGCCTCCAGCACCTTCTTGGCGAACAGCACCTCCTCCGGATCGGGGCTGAACACCTTCTTGGCGATCGCGATCTGAACCGGGTGCAGCGACCACGCGCCGACGCACCCGAGCAGGAAGGCCGCGCGGAACTGAGTCTCGCAGCCGAGCTCGTCGCGGATGTCGCCGAACGGGCCGTAGAACGGGAGGATCCCCGCCGACGTGCACGCGTCGACCATGCGGGCGATCGAGTAGTGCCACGGATCCTGCTGCGCGCTCGGACGCGGGGCGTCCGCGTCCGATGGGTCGGGATCGCTGATCACGCGGTAGCCCGGGTGGCCGCCGCCGACGCGCGTCGTCTTCATCCGCCGCGACGCGGCGAGGTCCGCGGGCCCGAAGCTCATCCCCTGCATACGCGGGCTCGCGGTGGCGATCTCCTCGAGGTTGACGACGCCGAGCCCAGTCTCGAGGATCGCATGGACGAGGATCGGCTTCTCGAGCCCGGCCTTCGCCTCGAGCTGGGCGAGCAACCGGTCGACGTAGTGGATGTCCCAGGGCCCCTCGACCTTGGGGACCATCATCACGTCGAGCTTGTCACCGATCTCGGTCACGACCGTCGTGATGTCGTCGAGCACCCACGGCGATTCCAGGCTGTTGACTCGCGTCCAAAGCTGCGTGTCGCCCAGCTCCATCTCCTTGCCGACGCGGACGAGGCCCTCGCGCGCCGCCTCCTTGCGGTCGACCGGCACCGCGTCCTCGAGGTTCCCGAGCAAGATGTCGACGCTCGGCGCGATATCCGGCACCTTGGCGACCATCTTCTCGTTCGAAAAGTCGAGGAAGTGGATCATTCGGCTCGGCTTGAACGGGATCTCGAGCGCCGGGGTCGGCGCCCCGATCGCAAGGGGCTTGGCGAAGTCGCGGGGGTTTCTCATTGGATGAACGTTAGTCACAATCCCGATCGATGGAGTTCGAAACGATCCGATACGAGCTCGCCGAGGGCGTCCTGACAGTCACGCTCAACCGCCCCGAACGGCTCAACGCATGGACGTCGGTGATGCAGCAGGAGTTGATCGCGGCGCTCGACGCTGCCGACGCCGACGACGACGTTCGCGCGGTTGTTTTCACCGGCGAGGGCCGGGGGTATTGCGCCGGAGCCGATCTGGCGGCCGGCGGCTCGACGTTCGAGCGCGGGGGCGTCGAGCTCAAAGCCGAGGAGCACCGCGACGGCGGCGGCGTGTTCACGCTGCGCGCGTTCGAGTCGACCAAACCACTGATCGCCGCGATCAACGGTCCCGCCGTCGGCGTCGGGATCACGATGACGCTGCCGATGGACGTGCGGCTCGCCGCCGACGATGCGCGGATCGGGTTCGTGTTCGCGCGCCGCGGGATCGTTCCCGAGGCAGCCTCGAGCTGGTTCCTGCCCCGGATCGTCGGGATCAGCCAGGCGATGGAATGGGTCGCGACAGGGCGCGTGTTCGACGCGCACGAAGCGCAACGCGGCGGGCTCGTGCGGAGCCTTCATCCCCGCGCGGAGCTGCTGCCCGCCGCGTACGAGCTGGCCCGCGAGATCGCCGAGACCACGGCTCCGGTCTCGGTCGCGCTCGCCCGCCGGATGCTCTGGCGGATGCTCGGAGCGCCGCACCCGCTGGACGCGCATCGCGCCGACTCGCTCGCGATGTACGCCCGCGGCCGCTCCGCTGACGCGCGCGAAGGGGTCACGGCGTTCCTCGAGAAGCGGCCCGCGGAGTTCCCGGACAAGGTGAGCGACGGGCTCGGAGACGTCCTGCCAAACTCCGGTAAATGAACCAAGTCGACACCGATCAGGCGACCCGCGAGGCCTCGGGCGCCCATTCCTACGGCCGCTACCTCGAGGAGTTCGAGGTCGGCGCCGTGTACAAGCACTGGCCTGCCAAGACCGTGACCGAGGCCGACGACCACCTGTTCTGCCTGATCACGATGAACCATCACCCGCTGCACATCAACGACGTGTACGCCAAGCAGTCCCAGCAGGGGCGCAACGTCGTCGTCGGGCCGCTCGTGTACTCGCTCGCGCTCGGTATGAGCGTCTCGGACGTCAGCGGCAAGGCGATCGCGAACCTCGCCACCGAGGAGTTGAGCCACCCGGCCCCTGTGTTCCACGGCGACACGCTGTTCTGTGAGTCGGAGGTGCTCGAGGTCAAGCCCTCGCAGTCGAAACCCGACCGCGGGACGGTCAGAGTTCATACACGGGTTCTGAACCAGGACGGCGTGCTCGTGGCAGAGTTCAAGCGGCTCGTGCTCGTCCCGCGCAAGAATCCAGGCGCAACACTTCAGAATCCAGAGTCGAACGTCGAGTAGGTGGTTCTCCGTTGATCCCGGGTAGGCTCTCCGGGGCCACCGGAGTACCCAAAGGAGCGCATTCACCCATGGCCCACACCGCACCGACTAGCCAGGCAACGACGACTCATGCCCGCCTCCGGGCCTGGGTAGATGAGATCGCCGCACTGACGCAGCCGGATGAGATCCACTGGTGCGACGGGTCGCAAGAAGAGTTCGATCACCTCGCGAAGACACTGATCGCGGCGGGCACCTTCGAGAAGCTGTCCGACGCCAAGCGTCCCGGCTCCTACCTGGCGCTCAGCGATCCCGCCGACGTCGCACGGGTCGAGGACCGCACGTTCATCTGCTCAGAGCGCGAGGAGGACGCCGGCCCGACGAACAACTGGCGCGAGCCCGCGGAGATGCGAGAGGTACTGGGCCAGCTTTTCCAGGGGTCGATGCGTGGCCGGACGATGTACGTGGTGCCGTTCAGCATGGGTCCGCTCGGCTCGCCGATCTCATATATCGGTGTGGAACTGACCGACTCGGCGTACGTCGCGGCGTCGATGGCGATCATGACCCGGATGGGCCAAGCGGCGCTAGACGTGCTCGGGTCCGACGGCGACTTCGTCCCATGCGTGCACTCGGTCGGCGCGCCGCTGGTGGACTCTGAGCGCGAGCGTGCGAGCGACGTGCCGTGGCCCTGTAACGCCGACAACAAGTACATCGTCCACTTCCCCGAGACTCGCCAGATCTGGTCGTTCGGCTCGGGGTACGGCGGCAATGCGCTGCTCGGCAAGAAGTGCTTCGCGCTGCGGATCGCGTCGGTGATGGCCCGCGACGAGGGCTGGCTGGCCGAGCACATGCTGATCCTGAAGCTGACATCGCCCGAAGGGGAGTCGAAGTACATCGCCGGCGCGTTCCCAAGCGCGTGCGGCAAGACGAATCTCTCGATGATGATCCCGACGCTGCCGGACTGGAAGGTCGAGACGGTCGGCGACGACATCGCATGGATGAAGTTCGGGTCCGACGGGCGGCTGTACGCCGTCAATCCCGAGGCGGGCTTCTTCGGCGTCGCGCCCGGCACCGGCGCCCGGACCAACCCGAATGCGATCGACACCATTTCGCGCAACACCGTGTTCACGAACTGCGCCAAGACCGACGACGGGGACGTCTGGTGGGAAGGCCTCACCGGCGAGCCACCGGCACACGCGATCGACTGGCACGGGAACGATTGGACGCCCGAGTCTGAGACGACCGCCGCGCACCCGAACGCCCGGTTTACCGTGCGGATCGATCAGTGCCCGTCGGCCGCGCCCGAGTGGGACGACCCGGCCGGGGTGCCGATCGAGGCGATCCTGTTCGGCGGTCGTCGCGCGACCGTCGTGCCGCTCGTGCACGAGGCGCGCGATTGGGAGCACGGCGTGTTCATGGGCTCGATCATGTCTTCGGAGACGACCGCCGCACAGGCGGGCGAGGTGGGCAAGCTGCGCTTCGACCCGATGGCGATGCTCCCGTTCTGCGGCTACAACATGGCCGACTACTTCGCGCACTGGCTGCGGATCGGGCAGCGCGAGACGGCGCAGCTGCCGCGCATCTTCTACGTCAACTGGTTCCGCAAGGACGCCGACGGAAAGTTCCTGTGGCCCGGGTTCGGCGAAAACTCGCGCGTGCTCGAGTGGGTGTTCCGTCGCTGCGATGGCTCGGTCGACGCCGCGGAGACAGCGGTCGGATTGGTCCCGCTCGAGGGCGGGATCAACACCGACGGGCTCGACATCTCTGACGAGGCGATGGCCGAGCTGCTCTCGATCGATACCGACGGCTGGGCAGCGCAGCTGCCGCAGACCCACGCGCACTACGCGACGTTCGGCGACAAGCTCCCGGCAGAGCTGCGCGAGCAACTGTCGGCGCTCGAGCAGCGGCTGCACTCGTGACCAAGTGATTACGAACGCCGGCCGCACCGACGACGCCTTCGGCGTCGCGGCCGGCTAGGAGCGGGACCTGGCGCTCCCGTTCCTGCCGTCGGACGCTGCAGTTCTGCTGCTGCAGGCGGGCGTCGTTGCCGCGCCGCGCGAGCCGCCGCAGTGGAGGATCGCCGAGCGCCTGCGCGGGCCCGCGTGGGCGCTCGTGCCGATCGGCTCGATCGTCGTCGTGATCTTCGCGATCCGCTACGCCTCATCGACCGCGGACTGGCTGACCTGGCTTGCGTTGATCGCCGTACCGCCATTAGCCGCCGCGGCGCTCGGCTGGGCGGTCCGCGGTGCGCGACCCGTGTTCGCGCTCGCGGCGGTGCCGCTGTTCGCGATCGCGTGGGCGTTCAAGACTTCGCTCACAGGGGAGGCATGCAGCGCGCTGCTGTCCGCGTTGAGCTGCGTGACGCTGGGCGTCCTGCTCGGCTGTGTGACGCCGGCGGGCTGGCTCAAGCTCGGGATCGTGCTGATGGCGGCCGCCGACACGTGGCTGGTCGTCTCGGACATCTTGCAGTCGCCGAACGCGGCGCTCGTCGCCGCGCATCCGCCGGCTGGTCTGCCGCAGCTCCAGTCGGTGCTGTTCGGCTCGATCTCGTTCGGTTACGGCGATCTGTTCGTCGCGGCGCTGCTGGGGGCGGTGGTCCCGGCGCGCATTCGGTGGCGCGTCGCCCTGCTCGTGCTGCTGATCGCATCCGCGTTCGACGTGCTGTTCGCCGCCGTCAGCGAGCTGCCCGCCACGGTCCCGGTGGCGGTGGTGGTGATCAGCCTGGAAGCCGTCAGTGCCGGTCGTCGGCGGTCGACGCGGGCGGGCGCGACTCCTCGGCCAGCGAGGTGATCGCGAGCGTGCCGCGGGCGGCTTCGTCGAGCACGTCCGTCGCCTCCTCGGACGAGCGGGCGTACAGCTCGACAAGCAGGTGGACAACGATCCGGTCCTCGTCGTGCTTGTGGAAGCGGACGTGGGTAAAGAACTCGCGCGTGCCGTGGTCGCCGAAGGCCGCGTAGCTGAGAGCGTCGCTGGCCTCGGGTCCCGAGCAGGTCTCGACGTCGTCGGCGTCGACCGTAACGGTGCACGAGGCGACCCAGGGAGTGCCCGCGATCATCCGCTCCCAGCGGTCCTCGATCGGCTCGACGCGGCCGTTGTGGAAACCGAGATGCGGCTGGTCGTGCATGCACTCGAGGCACTGGACGACCGCCTCCTGCATCTCGTCGACGACGTCGCCGCGTTCCCCACTCTCAGGGTCGATCCGGTGGATGCCCTCGTAATGCACCTGGACCTCGAGGTTCTGCGACCAGCACCGGTAGCAGCGCAGCCAGCTCCGGACCTCCGTTGAGCCCTCCATCAAACTCATTGTACGAACCTCGCCATCGATCGTTCCTGTCAGTGTTCGCGGCGTGCGACTCCCATTCTCCAGGCGCTCGCGGACGCCCGCGCCACGGCCTGTCGGGGTCGTGCTCGCCGGCGGCCTGGGACAGCGGATGGGAGGCCGCAAGGCGGTCGTTGAGCTCGCGTCAAAGCCGCTGATCTCCTATCCGCTTGGAGCGCTCTCGGCGGTTCTCGAAGAGGTCGCGGTGATCGCCAAGACGGACACCGAGCTGCCGGGCCTTCCTGGGGTGACCGTCTGGATCGAGCCGCAGGCGCCGCACCATCCGCTCGTCGGAATCGTCCAGGCGCTTGGGCTTGCGGGCGACCGCCGAGTGCTCGTGTGCGCGGCCGACATGCCGTTCGTCTCAGCCGAGCTGGTCGAGCGGCTCGCCACCGCCGCGATGGGAGCGGCGCCCGCGGTGATCGCAAAGCACGCCACCCTGGCCCAGCCGCTGCTCGGCGTCTACCGGCCAGCGGCGGCGCGCATGCTGGCGGGCGCCCTGCGCGACGAGCTCCCGGTGCGTGAGGCGGTCGCGCGGATCGGCCCGCGACTGCTCGAAGTCGACGATCCCGACGAGCTGTTCAACATCGACACGCCCGACGATCTGCTTCAAGCCGCGGCGATGCTGGACGCCCGCGCGCGGCGCGTGCCGTGGGCACCGCGCACGTAAGAGGACCTAGCCGAACGTGAAGTCATATGCGCTTACGCCGTGTGGGATCACGACGGTGATGACTGCCTGCTCATCGGCCGGGAACGACACGAGCGAGTACAGGCGCTGGCCGAGGACCGCGAAGTGCCCATCGTGGACGTCGGCGCCCGCGTCCTTGTTCGGCAGCGGGCGGCCGTCGAGCAGCACCTCGCCGGTGCGCGGGACATTGCCGGCGGAGGTCATCACGAGATACTCGTGCTGCGCCTGGACGGCGCCCTCGATCGACCCCTGTGCCCCGGCAGGCGTGATCGACTCTGAGCCGACGTTCCACGAGCCGCCGAGCGCGAACTCGTTCAGCTGCAACGAGCCGGACGGGACCAGCGAGTACGAGTGCACACCGGGGGTCAGCGGCTGCGCGAAACCCTGTGCGCGCTGCGGGTTCAGATAAGTCTCCGCCGTGCCCAGGTTCGATGACGGGATGATCGCGCCGGCCGTCATCGGCGGGGGCAGCTGGCGGGCGCCGGCGTCGTACAGCAGCTGGCGCACGACCGCCTCATCCTGCTTGTAGTCGCCCTCGCCGAACTGCGTGTGACGGACGTCGCCGCGGGCGTCGATGAAGTAGTCCGCCGGCCAATACTGGTTCTTGTACGCGTTCCAGGTCGAGAGGTTGTTGTCCTGCACCACCGGATAGGTGATCCCGTCCTCGTGGATCGCCTGTCGGACGTTGGACGCCTCCTGTTCGAATGTGAACTCGGGTGCCTCGATCCCGACAATCTCGAGCCCGTAACGGTGATAGGTGGCGTACAGCCCTTTCAGGAACGGGAGGGTTCGGATGCAGTTGATGCACGTGTAGGTCCAGAAGTCCGTGATCACGACATGGCCGCGTAGCTGGCCGAGCGACAGGGGCCTGTCGCTCGGTGTGTTGAACCAGTCCTGCGTACCGACAAAATCGGGTGCCACGCCCTCGTTCGGAAGCGCCGGTGTTTTCACGCCCGGGATCGAGACGCCGACCTCCGCAGCGACTGGCTTGATCTTCGCCGCCGCTTGGCGCGCGGCGAACGTCGATGCGGGACGCAGCGATGCCAGACGCTTCTGGACCGCGCTCGAGTTCTCGAGCGCGGTCGTCGGATCGCGCAGGAACGCCGGCACGCTCGCCTTCGCCAGCGCGTTCTCGAAGCGGACGTCGAGATTCGTCGCCATCACGATCCCGGTGATCAGCAGCACCACGGCGAGCGACCGCTCGACCACGTGTCCACGGGCGCGGCGCTTGACCCGATCGAGTACCGCCCGGCCTCCGAGCGCCCACAACAGCATCACCGCGCTGAGCCCGACCGCGTACGAGATCGCGATCAGCACGACCTTCGCGCTGGGCCGGGTCGACGCGCTGACCGTGACCGCGGCGAGGATCGGCCCAGCGCACGGCGCGCACACGAACCCGAGCGCGCCGCCGACGGCGACGCCCGTCCAGAAGCCGGTGCCGCGCGTCTTGGGCCCGAACCGCGCGAGCCGCGAGAGCGGCGCCTGGACCCGCGCCGCGAGCTCAGGTACGAGCAGGATCACGCCGAACGCGATCAGCACGACCACCGCGATCGTGCGTGTCGCGCCCGCGGCGAGCCCGACCCCCTTGACGAGCTGCGCCACCGCGACGATCGCGATCGTGAACGTCACCGCGAGGCCGAGGACGATCCCGAATGGACGTCGCCGCCCGCCCAGCGCACTCGCCGAAAGCAGCGCGGGCAGCACCGGGAGCACACAGGGCGTGATCGCGGTGCCGGCGCCCGCAATCACTGCGAACAACATCAAGAGCAACATCGCTGAGGATGTTGTCTATAAACGATTGCGAAGCGATTAACCGCCGATCGCGCTCATCGTGCGCGCCGGCTGGATGAACCCCGGCTCGCCGACGTGGTGCTTGAGCTCCTTGCGCCAGACCGCGTCGCGGATGATCTGGTCGACCTCGTCGTCGGAGGCGCCGGCGCGCAGAGGCGTCCGCAGGTCGGTCTCGTTCAACGAGAACAGGCACGTGCGCAGCCGTCCGTCGGCGGTCAGGCGGATTCGGTTGCAGTCGCCGCAGAACGGCTCGGAGACGGGGTTGATGAAGCCGATCTTGCCGTGGCCGTCGGCGAACCGGTACACGCGGGCGGTCGCGTGGGGCTCCCGCGGGTCGGCCTCGAGCGGATACACCGCATCGATTGCGGCGCGGATCTCCGCGCCTGTGAGCACCTGGTCGCGCGTCCACGCATGATCGGCGTCGAGCGGCATGTACTCGATGAACCGCACCTCGTACGGTTGCTCGCGCGCGAACTCGGCGAACGGCAACACCTCGTCCTCGGTGAAATCTCGAATCGCGACCGCGTTGACCTTGATCGGGTACGCCTCGGGGTGCTGCCCCAGCGCCTCGAGGCCTCGCAGGACCTGCGGCAGCGCGTCGCGGCGGGTGAGCTCGTAGAAGCGGTCGCGTTGCAAGGAATCGATCGAGACGTTGAAGCGGCTGACTCCGGCGTCGACCAGCGCCCCCGCGTCGCGCTCGAGCAGGAAGCCATTCGTGGTGACGCTCAGGTCGTGCACATCCGGCAGCGCCGACAGCATCGCGGCGAGTTGGGGGAAATCCCTCCGGACGAGTGGCTCGCCACCGGTCAGCCTCACATCGTGCACGCCCATCGAAGCGACTAGCGCCACGATCCGTGTGATCTCCTCGAACGTCAGGATCTCGTCGCGTTCGAGCCACGGGAGCCCCTCCGCCGGCATGCAGTACTGGCAGCGGAAGTTGCAGCGGTCGGTGACCGAGACGCGGAGATCGCCGATCGCGCGGCCGTGCCCGTCGTACAGTGGCTCGCGAGTCATGTTCACAGGCTACCTTTCCCGCCATGCGGGGAATCCGAGCGACGGCGTCGGGGGCCGCGGCGGCAGTGGCGCTCGCGCTCGCGGGCTGCGGCCAGAGCGCCCACGACGCCGTTCAGTCGAAGGTCCAGCAGTTTCTCCAGGCGACCGCCGGCCACGACTACCGGCTGCTCTGCACGCAGGTCCTCGGACCTGCGCTGCTCGCGCGGCTGAAGGCGGGCGGGATCCCGTGCGAACAGGCGATGTCGATCGCGCTCGGCCGTGTCCACGCGCCGATCCTCAGCATCGGGCGGATCACGGTCGACGGCGACCGCGCACAGGCGATTACCCTGTCCGGAGCGGCCGGCCAGCGCGGGGCGTTCGAGACGATCGACTTGGTCAACACGAGCAACGGGTGGCGAATCGCGTCGCTCGCGACGCCGTCTTCTAGCCTGACCCATCCCTGATCAGCAGTCCGAACGCGACCATGTCCTGCCACCCGTCGCGGCCGCGAAAGGAGCACCGCAGCACGGCTTCGCGCGTGAAGCCGGCGCGCTCTGCGACTCGCTGGGAGGCGGGGTTGCCGGTCGAGGCCATCAACGCGATCCGCTCGAGCCCGAGCTGCTCGAGTCCCCACCGGCAGATCATCTGCACGGCACGTGTCGCGTGTCCCGCCCCTCGCGCCTCACGAGCAAGCCAGTATCCGACCTCGCCGCGCTTCTGCTCCCAGTTGAGGTCCATCAGCGCGATCGACCCGAGCAACCGTGTGTCGTCGCCGGCGCTCACGATCGCGTACGGCGCGGCTGTCGCGGTCGCGATCGCGTCGTAGCGCTGGAGCATGAATGCGCGGGCATCGGTCTCGCCGTATGGCGATGGGACCCGTGTCCATCGCGGGATCTCAGGGTCCTGGCAGGCCTCGACGAGCGCTGGGGTGTCGGCTTCTCGCCACGCGCGCAACGCGGTAGGCCCGTTGACGAGCGGTTCCGCGCCGATCACGATGCGGGGCGCTCTGGACCGCCGCAGCACGATCAGCGTCGCCTGACGATCACCAGCACGGTCGCGAGCGCGAACCCGATCTGACCGAACGTGAGCGCGGTGCCAAGGTTGATCGCACCGAACGCGCCTGCGAGCAGGCTCGCGGCCACGAACGCACCGGCCATGATCAGCAGGTCACCGAGCACCGCGGGCATTGTCCTCGAGCGTTCCGATCAGGGCGGGGACGTCGGTGTGGGGGTCCTGCTCGGACAGCAGCTTCTCGGCCGCGCGGCGGCCGCCGAGCGCGCGCAGCCCGCGCTCGCCGTGCTCGGCGAGAAAGTCGGACAGCGCGTGCATCCTGCGCGCGCGGACCCGACGAGCGTGCAGGTCGATCGACTCCCGGTGCGTGTCGAGCGCGTCGATCAAATCGTCGATCCCCGTGGGCGGGGAGACGGAGGAGACGGCGACGACGGCAGTGTCGGCTGCGCCAAGCGACCTCAGGGCCGCCCGGAGGTCGCTGATCGCGCGCGTCGCCACCTTGCCCAGGTCCGCCTTGGTGACGACGAGCACGTCTGGCACCTCCATGATCCCCGCCTTCAGGAACTGGAGCACGTCGCCCGACCCCGGCTGCACGACGACCGCGACGGTGTCAGCGACGTCCGCGACCTCGGTCTCGGACTGGCCGACGCCGACGGTCTCGATAACGACCACGTCGAATGCGACAGCAAGCGCGCTCGCAGCCGCACGGGTCGCCGGCGCGAGGCCGCCGAGACGGTCGGCCGCCGCGGTCGAGCGGATGAACACGCGCCTGTCGCCGGGGTCGACCTCGATCCGGGCGCGGTCCCCGAGTAGCGCGCCGCCCGAGCGCTTCGAGCTCGGGTCGACGGCCAGCACTGCGACGGACCGGTCCCGCGCGCGCCATCCGGTGACCAGGCGCGACAGCAGCGAGGACTTGCCGACGCCCGGGGGTCCCGTGATCCCGACGATCTGCGCCGGCGCCTCGGTGCCGACCGCCGCCAGCAGCGCGTCCGTTTCGGCCCGGGCCGCGGGCGTCCGGCTCTCGAGAAGGTTGAGGACCGCCGGCGCGACGGTGAGGTCGCGCTCGCGCAGCCGCTCAGCGAGCTCCGTCAAGCGTGGACTGACCCCGGCCTGCCGCCCGCTCCGCTTCCGGCCTCGCCGTTGCGGGCGGCGCCGGCGCCGTCCGGCTGCTCGGCGACCAACCCGATGATGTCGCGCATCATCCGGTTGAGGTCCCAGTCCTTCGGCGTGTAGACGGCGGCGACGCCCGCTTCGCGCAGCTTGGCCGCGTCCGTCTCGGGGATGATTCCGCCGACGACAACCGGCACATCGCCGGCGCCAGCCTCCTTCAGAGCTTCGAGCACGGCCGGGATCAACGCTGCGTGCGATCCGGACAGGATCGATAGGCCGATCACATGCACGCCCTCCTGTGCCGCCGAGTTCGCAATCTGCGCCGGCGTCAACCGGATGCCCTCGTACACGACGTCCATGCCGGCGTCGCGCGCCCTCACGGCGATCTGCTCGGCGCCATTGGAGTGACCATCGAGACCCGGCTTGCCGACGAGGAACTTCAGCCGCCTGCCGAGCGCCTCGGACACGTTCTCGACCTCGTCGCGCAGCTCCGTCAGGTCCTCGCTCGCGCCGCCGGCCACTGCCTCGCCGACCCCGGTCGGCGCACGGTATTCGCCGAATGCGTCGCGCAGCGTCTGCGCCCACTCACCGGTCGTCGCGCCGGCGCGGGCTGCCGCGATCGTCGCGGGCATGATGTTCTCGCTCGGGTCCGCCGCTACGCGCGCGAGCTCGGCGAGCGCTTCGGCGGCCGCTCGGTTATCGCGCGCGGATCGCCAGTCGTTGAGCGCCTCGATCCGCTCCGCCTCGACCTGCGGGTCGACGACGAGGATCCCGCCGTCGGCGTCCGCGGTCAGCGGGGACGGCTCGGTCGACGTGAAGCGGTTCATGCCGACGACCGTCATCTCCTCGGATTCGATCCTGCGCCAACGCTCGCGGTGCGATTCGACGAGCGCGCCCTTCATGTAATCGACCGCCTCGACGGCGCCACCGAGCTCGGCGACATGACCCAGCTCCGCGCGCGCCCCGGCAATCAGCTCCTCGACGAGCGCGTCCATCACCTTCGAGCCCTCGAAGATGTCGGGGTACTCGAGCATGTCGGTCTCGTAGGCGAGGATCTGCTGGAGCCGCAGCGACCACTGTTGATCCCACGGCCGCGGCAGGCCGAGCGCCTCGTTCCACGCCGGCAGCTGGATCGCGCGAGCGCGGGCGTTGCGCCCGAGCGTCACCGCCAGCGCCTCGAGCGCGATTCGGTAGACATTGTTCTCCGGCTGGGCCTCGGTCAGCCCGAGCGAGTTGACCTGCACGCCGTACCGGAAGCGGCGGTGGCGCTCGTCGCGGACGTCGTAGCGGTCGCGGCCGAGTTCGTCCCACAGCTGCGCCATCGCGCGTAGCTTCGCGTGCTCCTCGATGAACCGCACGCCGGCGTTGACGAAGAAGCTGATCCGGCCGAACACATCGCCCATCAGAGATTGATCGACTCGCTCGGAGACGGCGTCGAGGACAGCGATCGCGTTGCTCATCGCGTACGCGATCTCCTGCACGGGCGTGGCGCCGGCCTCCTGCAGGTGGTAGGAGCAGATGTTGATCGGGTTCCACTTCGGGACGTGCGTAACCGTGTACGCGATCGTGTCGGCGATCAGGCGCATGCTCGGTCCCGGCGGGAAGGCGTATGTGCCGCGGCTCAGGTACTCCTTGAGGATGTCGTTCTGAGTCGTGCCCTGGAGCTTCTCCTCGGGGACGCCCTGATCCTCGGCGGCGACGATGTACAGCGCCAGCAGCCACGCCGCGGTCGCGTTGATCGTCATCGACGTATTCATCTGGTCGAGCGGGATCCCGTCGAGCAGCGTGCGCATGTCGCCCTCGTGAGCGATCGAGACGCCGACCTTGCCGACCTCACCGCGCGCCAGCTCGTGATCGGGGTCGTAGCCGGTCTGGGTCGGCAGATCGAACGCGACCGACAGCCCGGTCTGGCCTTTTTCCAGGTTCTTGCGATACAGCTCGTTCGAGCGCTTCGCGTCGGAGTGGCCCGCGTAGGTACGCATCATCCACGGGCGGTCGCGCTCCGGGAGCCGCGGCGAGGGGTTCTGAGCCATGCGGATAGGCTACCCGCGGATGACCTCAATCGCGGTTGTCGGCGGCGGTTTCGGTGGCGTAGGCGCGGTCACGATGCTGGAACGCGCGGGCTACCACGACGTGACGGTGTTCGAGCGGGGCGACCGGATCGGCGGCGTCTGGCACCACAACACGTACCCGGGTGCGGCGTGCGACGTGCCATCACACTTGTACGAGTTCTCGTTCGCGCCGAACCCGTACTGGTCGCGCAGGTACGCGCCGGGACCGGAGATCCAGGCGTACCTCGAAGCGGTCGCGGGGCGCCACGGAGTGCTCGAGCGGATCCGGACCGGGGTCGAGGTGGAGCGCGCTCAGTGGGATGGACCGGGCTCTCAATGGGTGCTGGAGACGAGCGCCGGCCAGCATCGAGCTGACGTGCTGCTGACCGCGTGCGGGCAGCTCTCGGTGCCCAGCATGCCGCCGGTCCCAGGACTGGAAACGTTCTCGGGGCCCGTGTTTCACACGGCGCGCTGGGAGCACGAGATCGAACTCGCAGGCCGCCGAGTAGCCGTGGTTGGCACTGGCTGCAGCGCGATCCAGGTGGTGCCCGCGATTCAGCCGATTGTCGCGCACCTCGACGTGTACCAGCGCTCGCCCGGCTGGACGTTCCCGAAGATGGACTTCGCCTACAGCGAGCGTACGAAGCGGCTGTTCGCGCGCTTTCCCGCCCTGCAGCGGCTCGATCGCACGTCGGTGTTTGCGTTCATGGAGCTCGGCGCGCTGGCGATGACCTCGCAACCGTGGCTGCGGCCGGCGTTCCGCGGGGTCTGCCGCGGCCAGATCAACCGCGCGATCAAGGACCCGGAGCTACGGCGAAAGGTGACCCCGACAGACGAGGTCGGTTGCAAGCGGTTGATGCTCACCGACGAGTGGTACTCGACGCTGACCCGCCCGAACGTGACGCTGATCGACGAGCGCGTCGAGGCGGTCACCGCGGGTGGCGTCCTCGCGTCAGATGGCCTCGAGCGGCCCGCCGACGTGATCGTATTCGCGACCGGTTTCAAGACGCACGGGTTCGTCGCGCCGATGGAGGTGATCGGCGCCGGCGGCTGCACGCTCAGCGAGGAGTGGGGCGAGGTCGCACGCGCGTACCTTGGACTCAGCGTTCCCGGGTTCCCGAACATGTTCCTGCTGTATGGGCCGAACACGAATGGCGGGACCGGATCGGTGATCTACACGATCGAGGCGGGCGTCAACCACGTGATCGCCGCGCTCAGAGAGATGGAGCGGACCCGGGCCCGGTCGATCGAGGTCACGCGTGGCGCAGCCGACGCGTTCGACCGGGAGCTGCGCGCCGCGCTGACGGCCACCGTGTGGCACAGCGGCTGCACGAACTGGTACGTCGACGAGCACGGCAACGATCCGAACCAGTGGCCATGGACGTGGAGCAGGCTCCGCCGGCGGACGGCCGAGCTCGCGCCCGGCGCTTACCAGCTCCGGACCGCCGCCTGACGGGCGGGACCTTGCATGCCCGACCACCGGGTTGGGTAACGTGGCAGGCATGCCCGATCAAAGCTCCGCAGCCGACGAGCACGCGATCCTGTCGGAGATCGCGGCGCCGCTCGCATCGCTTCCCGACGACCCAGTGCCGATCGCCGCAGACGTCGACTTCCCGGTCGCGTTGCGCGGCTACGACCGCCTCGCGGTCGACGCGTACGTGCGCAAGACAAGCCAACTCGTCGCCGAGCTTCAGGCGACGCACTCGCCCGAGGCGGCGGTCCGGCGCGCGGTCGAGCGCGTTGGCGAGGAGATCTCGGGAGTTCTCCAGAAGGCCCACGAGACCGCGAACCAGATCACGGCGCAGTCGCGCAGCGAGGCCGAGGACCGGCTCGAGGTCGCCCGACGCGAGTCGATTCAGATCACCGCGGAGGCGCGGGCGCGGGTCAACGACCTCGACGTCGAGACCGACCGGATCTGGGCCGAGCGCCAGCGGATCGTCGAGGACGCGCGCGAGCTGGCGCGGCAGCTGATGACTCTTGCCGACGCGGCGCTCGAGCGGTTCCCGCCGTCCGAGGCCGAACCTTCGCCGGCGCCGCAGTCGCATCCGGATCCTGTCGCCGCGGAGCCCGCGATCGACGAGACCTTCGCCGAGTACGACGCCGAGCCGCCGACAGCGGTGCTCAACGGTGGCGATCCGGTCGACGACGGTGGCCCCGAGACGATGGAGTGGCGGCCGGACGACGTCGAGCCTGGCGCACCCGAATAGCTTGCGTGTCATCGACCTGATGCACGTCGGCGTGCCGCGCGTGATCGGGTGCTGGCAGGTAGGCGACGTGCTCGTCGACCCGGGGCCGTCGACCGGGATCCCGCACCTGCTCGAGGGGCTCGAGGACGGCTACGAGCCGCGCGCGTTGCTGCTCACCCACATCCACCTCGACCACGCCGGCGCAAGCGGCTCGCTGGTCCGTCGCTGGCCGTCGCTCGAGGTCTACGTCCACGAGCGCGGCGCGCGGCACATGGCCGACCCCAGCCGGCTGCTCGAGAGCGCGACACGGCTGTACGGCGACGATATGGACCGGCTCTGGGGGGAGATGGTCGCCGTGCCAGAGTCGCAGCTGCACGTGCTCGGCGGGGGGGAGACGCTGAGCTTTGACGGGGACCGCTTCGAGGTGGCCTACACGCCCGGCCACGCGTCGCACCACGTCTGCTACCTGCACGACTCCGGGACCGCGTTCGTCGGCGATGTCGGCGGCGTCCGGATCACGTCCGACTCGCCGACGATCCCGCCGACGCCGCCGCCCGACATCGACATCGAGGCGTGGCACCGGTCGATCGAGCTGGTCGCCGGGTGGCGTCCGGACCAGCTCGCGCTCACGCATTTCGATTCCTACGGGGACGTCGACGCCGAACTCGAGCAGCTCTCAGAGCGGCTCGACCGGTGGGGCACGCTCGGACGCGACAGCGAGCCCGCCGAGTTCATGGCTGAGGTCCGCGGCGAGATCAGCCGGGCCGTCGCGCCCGAGATCGCGGCCGCCTACGAGCAGGCGGCTCCCGCCGATCAGCTGTACGCCGGGGTCGAGCGTTACTGGCGAAAGCGAGAGCTATCCTGAGCAAGATGTCGCAGGTTGTTGAGCTGCCACGAGTCGGCGGCCCCGGCAGCGGAGTGGGGGGACTGTGGCGGGTCGTCGTGCTGAACGACGACTTCAACACGTTCGACCACGTCGCCGAGACACTCGCGGCGGTCGTCCCCGGGATCACCCTCGCCGAGGGCTACCGGTTCGCCGACCGGATCCACAACAACGGCTGCGCGATCGTGTGGAGCGGTCCACGCGAAGACGCGGAGTCCTACTGGGATCAGCTCGACGGCGCCGGCTTGACGATGGCGCCACTCGAGTCAGCCTAAGCCTGCCCCGGCAGCGTCTTCGCGGTACGCGGTCGCGGCCGCAGGCCGCGGCAACAGCTTCTCGGTTTGGCGCTCGGGGCTCACGCGGACGACGTTCCACACGACGCCGAGCTTCTCGAGCAGCGAGATCACGAGGCCGGTCGGGTCGGCCATCCGCTCCCACAAGCGCAGCCCGTGAAACGCTGAGGTTGGGAATGCGTGGTGGTTGTGATGCCACGCCTCGCCCATCGAGAACGGCGCCAGCCAGAAGACGTTGCGAGATTCATCCTCCACGTCGAACCGCCGCTTGCCGAAGAAGTGGCACACGGAGTTGATCGACCAGGTGACGTGGTGCAGCAGCAGCACACGGACGAAGCCGCCCCACAGCAGCGCCGTGAGTGCAGTTCCGATCCCGCCGCCGACGATCCACCCGAGCGCGAACGGGATCGCAAAGCTGATCACGACGAACACGAAGAACAACTTGTCGAGCACGCGCATCAGCCGGTCCTTGACGAGATCGGGCGCGAACCGCTCGCGTTCGGCGGTCCCGACCGTCTCGAACAGCCACCCGATGTGGGCATGCCACAGACCCTTGACCGCGCCCCAGAACCCGGTTCCAGCCAGGTGGGGCGAGTGTGGGTCGCCCTCCTGGTCGGTGAACGCGTGGTGCTTGCGATGGTCGGCCACCCACGTGATCACCGATCCCTCGACGGCCATCCCGCCGAGCGCCGTGATGATCGCTCGGAACACGGCAGAGGACTCAAACGCGCGGTGGGTCAGCATCCGGTGATAGCCGAGCGTGACGCCGAGGCACGTGACGATGTACATGCCGAGCATCAGCCCGAGCTCGAGCGGGCCGATCGCGCGGCCCCACAGCAGCACGACTGCCACGATCAGCGCGAGGGGCGGAAGGCCGACGCCGATCAGGTTGCCGAGCTTGTGGGACCTCGTCATCACTGATCCCAGATCATACGTCGCCTGCGACGGGTTTTCTGCTGCCTCCACGACGACCTGACGACGAGAATTTGTGCCTTTGGTATGAATCCTGACGATGGAGGACCGCCCCTGGCATCACCTGCCCCCGGAAATCGCGGAGCTGCTGCGTCCCGAGCTGGAGGCGGTCGCGACCGAGATGATGGACGCGGTCCGGACCGTCCCTGGCTATTCGAGGCCGCTGATCGGTCCGTTTGGCGACGGGGTTCGCGCGGGCGTCGGCGAGGCGCTGCGCCATTTTCTCGCTGAGGTGGAGCGCGGCGGGCCAGTCGAGCGCCCCGACGTTTACCTGGCGCTGGGCCGAGGCGAGATGCGCGCCGGCCGCAGCCTCGACTGCCCTGCTCAGCGCATATCGCGTCGGCGCGCGCGTTGCGTGGCGACGGTTCGCCGCGGTGGGTCTGCAGGCGGGGCTGGAGGCCGACACATTGATCCTGCTCGCGGAGTCGTTGTTCGCTTACATCGACATGCTCTCGGCCGAGTCAGCCGAAGGGCACTCGCTCGAGCAGTCGGCCATCGTGGGCGAGCTCGAGCGTCGGCGCCGGCGGCTCGTGGGGCTGCTGGTCCGCGATCCCGTGGCGGATGCAAGCGAGGTGCAGGCGGCGGCCGCCGATGCTGGATGGAAGCTGCCGCGCGAGCTCGCCGTACTGGCGGTTGCGGGGGAGGGGAGCGACCGGGTCGTGCCGCGGCTGATGGCCGACGCGATCTCCGATGGGTTCGGCGAGCTCGTTTGCGCGGTGATCCCCGACCCCGATGGGCCCGGCCGGCGTGTCGCGCTGGAGCACGCCGTGGCCGAGACGGGCGCGGCGGCCGCGCTCGGGACGACCGTCGCGTGGGCCGACGCGTCGATCAGCTTCGCGCGGGCGCGAGCCGCGCTGGCGCTCGCCGACGACGGCGCGCCCGGACTCGTATTCGCACGCGATCGTGCCGGGGAGTTGTTGTTGCGCGCCGATCCGGGGCTCGCAGCGGAGCTGGCGGCCGATCGGCTGGCGCCGCTGGCGGGGCTCTCGGCCGGGTCGCGGACGCGATTGACCGAGACGCTGCGGGTGTGGCTCGCCGAGCAGGGCCGCCTCGGTCCGGTCGCCCAGCGCCTGGGCGTCCATCCGCAGACGGCGCGCTACCGGTTGAGTCGTCTCCGCGAGCTGTTCGGTTCCTCGCTCGACGACCCCGACGATCGCTTCTGGATCGAGCTCGCGCTGCGAACGAGGGCCGTCAGTGAGCCGGCCGGGGACGCCGCTCAGCCAGCTGCAGCGCCGGGCACCGGCCGCGGCTCGGACTCGGCCGGCTCGGTCGCCACCTCCGGGCCGATCGCGCCGGCGGCGATCTCGTCGGACCAGAAGTAAACGACCGGGATCTGGAAATGGCCCGCATGGCGCGCGCGGAACTCGATCATCTCCGGCCCGTCCCAGTAGCGGTACCAGTCACGCGTGGAGTTGAACCAGCTCATCTGGGTGATCTTGTAGCGGTCGTCGCGCGAGCGGTGGACCTGGTACTGGGTCGCGCCGTAGCGCAGCGCGAGCGGCGCCACCGCTGCGATCGCCTCGGCGAACATCTCGTGCCGGAGCACGGTCGCGTACCACGGGATGTAGGCGACGCCAGGCCTGTCGTGTCCTGCACCAGCCATGGCTACGCTCCCACCTCGGCGCGGATGGCGCCGGGTCCATCGGCCAGCTTGCCCTGACCCTCCTCGGTCGCCCCGACGAGGATCGCGATCTTGCCCAGGTGCTTGTTGTCGCGCAACAGCTGGTGGGCCTCGGCGACCTTCTCGAAGCCCATCGTCTGCCATAGCACAGGCCGGATCTTCGACTCCTCGATCAGCTCGTTGGCTTTCGTCGCCTCCCACGCGTTCGCGAAGTGCGATCCGAGGATCTCCTTCTGGCGCATCCACAGGTAGCGAACGTCGAAGTCGAGCTGATAGCCGGAGGTGGCGCCGCAGATCACGACCTTGCCGAACGGCTTGACGACGAACACGGAGGTCGGGAACGTCGCCTTGCCGACGTGCTCGAAGACGATGTCGGGCGGACCGCCGAGGATCTCGTTGACGGCCTTGCCGAACCGCCGGGACTCCTTGAACCGGGCCGCCTCCTCCTCGGCCGACTCATTGCCCGTGCGCATCATCCCGCTGTAGGCGGAGCGGTTGATGTAGCCGACGGCCCCGAGCTGCTTGATCAGCTCGCCCTTCTCCTCGGATGAGACCACTCCGACCGCGTCGGCGCCGGTCAACTTGCACAGCTGCGTCGCGAACACGCCGAGCCCGCCGGCGGCGCCCCAGATCAGCACCCGGTGCCCCGCCTGAAGCTTGCAGCGGTCGATCAGCATCCGGTACGCAGTGAAGTAGGTGAGGCCGTATGCGGAGGCGTCCTCCCAGCTCAGATGCCTGGGCTTGTGGAGCAGCTGCTGGGCCTGGACCTTGCAGAACTGCGCGAACGAGCCCCACGTGGTCTCGTAACCCCAGATCTGCTGCGACGGCGCCGCGAGCGGGTCGAGCCCGTGCACCTCGGGGTCCTCGTAGGAGGCCTGGTTGCAGTGGATCACCACCTCGTCGCCGGGCTTCCAGCGGGTCACGCCCTCGCCGACCTTCCAGACGATCCCCGACGCGTCCGAGCCGCCGATGTGGTGGCCCCACTGCGGATGGTCGCCGTAGCGCCACACGCCGACAGGCTCGCCGAGCGCCGCCCACACGTTGTTGAAGTTGACGCCGGCCGCCATCACGCGCACGATCACCTCGAACGCACCGGGCTCGGGAACCTCGATCTCCTCGAGCTGGAACGCGTCCGTGGGCTCGCCTTCGCGCTCCTCGCGGATCACCCACGCGGCCATCGTCGCCGGGAGCTCACCCGGCTCGGTGTCTACGTGCGCTACCTGGCTGACATCAACGGCCACTGGCGTTCCTCGCTGTCGATCGGGTTCGCTGGATGCGAGGATCGTACCCGCGGATCGCGCCGGGCGGCCGCCTCAGGCGACCCCGGCTTCGACCGCGGAGCGTCTCGGTGGCTTCCTGCGCGGGCGCGGGAAACGGGGTCGCCCGCGTGCGCTGGATCAGCACCCATGTGAGCATCGCGCCGACCAGCGCGACCGTTGCGCCGACCTTGAGCCCGGTACCGAGCGCCGACACGAACGCGTGGTTGGTCGCGGCGACAATCGTGTGTGAAGTGTGCCCGCCGGGGACCGCCCCGCTGCCGAGCGCGTTCGCGATCCTGGCCTTGACCGCGGCCGAGACGTGGGGGAGGCTCGAGTTGAGGTCAGCGCGGCCGATCGTCGCCACCAGCGCGCCCATGATCGCCAGGCCGACGCTGCCGCCGACCATCCGGCTCATCGACAGCACCCCGGAGGCTGCGCCGGCCTTGGTGCGGTCAACCGCGTTCATCGCTGCGGTGCTCATCGGCGACATCACCAGCCCCATCCCGAAGCCCATCAGGATGAAGCCGGGGAGCAGCAGCCCGTAGCCGCTGTGGATAGTCAGCGTCGACTGGATCCCGAGCGCGAGGGCGACGAGCGCCAGTCCCGAGCGTGATCAGCGGCCGGGAGCCGACCCGGTCGGTCAGCCGTCCGGCGAGCGGGCCCATGACGATGATCACGAGCGTTGACGGCAGGAACCGCACTCCGGTCTGTAGTGGCGAGTAGTGGAGGATGTTCTGCATGTACAGCGTCATGAAGAAGAACTGGCTGAACATTGCGAACGTGACCAGGAAGGCAACGAGGTTCGCGCCCGCGCTCGTGCGCGAGCGGAAGAACGCGAAGTCGAGCATCGGCGCCCTGACGCGCAGCTCGATCGCGACGAACGCCGTGATGCCGACCACGGCGACGGCGAACAGCGCCACGATCCGAGCCGAGCCCCAATGCCAGCTGTTGCCCTGGATCAGCGCCAGCACGAACGCGGTCAGGCCGACCGTGAGCGCCGCGATCCCGGGGTAGTCGACCGTCCGGCCGACCGTCTCGTCGCGTGATTCGCGGGTCGCGAACAACGTGACGGCGACCGCCGCGACTGCGATCGGCGGGTTGATGAAGAAGATCGCGCGCCAGCTGACGTCCTGGGTCAAGAAGCCGCCAACGACCGGCCCGATCGCCAGCGCCAGCGCGCTGACTCCGGCCCACGTGCCGATCGCGGTTCCGCGCTGCTCTGGCGGGAACGCGTTCGAGATCAGCGACAGCGTCGCCGGCATCATGAATGCTGCGCCGATTCCTTGGACCGCTCGGAAGGCGACCAGCATCGTGTCGTCTGCCGCCAGCCCGATCAGGAGGCTCGAAAGACCGAACACGATGACTCCGAACAGGAACAGCCGGCGGCGGCCGAAGATGTCGCCGAGCCTGCCACCGGTCACGAGCAGCACCGCGAACGTCAGCGTGTACGCGTTCATCGTCCACTCGAGCGCCGACAGCGAGGCGTGCAGGTCGCGCTGGATCGACGGCAGCGCGACGTTCACGACCGTGTTGTCGAGCATGATCATGAACAGCGCAAAGCACATCGACCCGAGCGTCCACCACTTGCGGTTGTCGTCGTTGATCAGTCTGTGGCGGTGCGCCAGGATTCGGTCGGTCATTCGGGTTTCTCCAATCTGCACGCGGCCACGTCGGGGCGCGCGAGCAGCTGCTCGAGCGCGCCCGCGAGGGCGTCGCGTTCGGTATCGGTCAGGTCATCGACGAACTGCTGTAGCCCGGTCAGCCGCGCCGCATTCAGCCTGCGGATCACCGCGCGCCCGGCGTCGGTGATCGACACACGCTTCATCCGCCGGTCCTCGGCGTCCTCCTCGCGCGCCGCAAATCCCCGCCGCACGAGGTCGTCCACTGTCCGGCTCGCCGCCGGCAGCGACACGTGGACGCTCTCCGCCGCCGCCTTCAAGCTGACCTCGCCCTCGAAATCGAGGTTGTGCAGCAGCTTGATCTGCGTGAGCGTCAGCTCCAGCTCCCCGACCGCCGCAAACAGGTCGGAGTTGCAGTTCTTGTGCAGGTACACGACGAGGGCATAGAGGTCGCTCCCAAGTGTCGAAACGGCCGGGTCGAGCGCCGGCGCCGCGCCGGCGCCACTTGCCGCGCCGATCAAGGCGGCCGCTTGGTGTTCAATTGCTTGCACGCATGCAAGTATTGCATGCAAGTGCTGATTGCGCACGCGTAACCGGGAATCCCGGCGACAGCTGCTCGCCAGAGGACCGGCGTCGGCTACGGCTGCAACAGGACGTTGTCGGCGTTCGGCCGTTCGTGGCCGATGTGCAGCGCCGCCGGGTGGATCGTGGTCGGTTGCGCGAGCTGCGCGTCGGTCTTGCCGCTCGGGCCGGTGGCGACCGAGTAATCGCCAGGTTTGAAGTCGACCGTCACCTGCGCGGTGCCCTGCGGGTTGATCGGGCCGGTGCCGGCGACCGCCTTGCCGGTGGTTGGGTTCTCGATCGCGAGCGTCTGCGTCTTCGAGGATTGGTTCGTGACGATGAAGTTGACCGGACCGGCGCCCACCGAGCTTGGCGATACCGACACCCGGGCGTCGTTGATGTAGACCGTCAGGTCGATTGGTGTGGGCGGCCGCGGGAGGTTCGCAAACGTCTTCGTGCTGCCGCAGCCCGCGAGCGCGACGGCGACCACCGTGAGAAATCCGATCGTCGTCCTGCGCATCGTGGGGGTCTCGGCTCTCCTCTCGCAGTCAGGCCAGCGCATTGGATCGGACGCCAGGCTGTCTCAGCCGGAACCCTAACCGACAGTGCCGCAGGAAGCGAGTAAGACTCGCACCAACTTGTGGCAGATAGACGCCGGCAGCCGCCTCGGCGGGACTACTCGGCGAGCTCGCCCGACTCAGTTCCGAGCGATGCGCGACGGCGCTCGAGCCCTCGCAGCTCATCCTGGAGGCGCTCCCAGGAGTCGTGCTCGGCGAGCTCGTATTCGTCGCCGGTCAGCTCACGCAGGGTCTCCGCGTAGTCGTCCCACGCGCGGCGGGTGTCGGCGTCGAGCTCGCGAAGCCTGTCGTCGCGTTGCGCAGTGCTGGTCACGTCACGCCTCCTTCCCTTGCTCGAAACTCGAATTTCCCTGCCGATGCTACCCGCACGGGCGGTCGTCAAGTCCCAGTTGTTGGACGAGTTGGTGCAAGCGCGGCTGCAAAACGTCCGGCGGCCGAGGTATCACGCAACGATGGAGCTGCTCGAAGCACCGCTGCGGACGGCCGAGTTCCTCGTCATCGACACCGAGACGAACGGACTGTCGGGCGACCAGTGCGAGCTGACCGAGGTCGGCACGGTGCTCGTCGGCGGCGGTGAGCTGCACGACCGGTTCAGCTCGCTGCTGAGGACGAACATGCCGCTGCGGCGCGGGATCCAGCGGTTCACGGGGATCACTCAGGCGATGGTCGACAGCGCCCCTCCGATCGACACAGTGCTGCCGGAGCTCGCGGTCCAGCTGAACGATCGCGTGATGGTCGCCCACAACGCCCCGTTCGACCGCCGCGTGCTGCGACAGGCGTTCGAGCGGATCGGGCTCCAGTGGCCGAACCCGCCGGTGATCTGCACCGCCCAGCTAGCGCGCCAGCTACTGCCGCTGCAGCGACGCCGCGGGCTGAAGACGCTCGCCGAGGCGCTCAACATCGAGGTCGAGCAGTCACACCGCGCGCTTCCGGACGCCGAGACGTGCGCCCGCGTGCTGTGCGCGCTGTTCCCCCGGTTGTGCGCGAACGCGATCACGATCAGAGAAGCGCTGACACTGCTGCGGCCGAAGCGGCCGCGCCGGCCGAAGCAGCCCGAGCGCTACCCGGCCCACCTCAAGAACATCCGCGACCTCGACTTCAAGGATCTGCCCAAGGACCCGGGCGTGTACCTGTTCCGCGACCAGAGCGGCCGCACGCTATACGTCGGCAAGTCGATCTCGATCCGCAGCCGCGCGCGGGCGCACTTCGCGCCGTCGAGCGTTCCCGCCGACTGGACGGCGCACGCAGCAGCACTCGACTACCGCCCGACCCGGTCGGAGCTCGGCGCGCTCGTGCTCGAGAACCGGCTGATCAAGCAGCTGAAGCCTCCCGGCAACCGGCGGCTCACCCGAACAGGACAACCGGCTCGTCTACATCCGCTGCCGGCTCGACATCGCGTTCCCGATCCTCGAGGTCTCGCCCGATCCAGCCCCCGGTCACAGCATCACGATCGGGCCGCTCAGAGGGCGCAAGCTGGCGCTCGAGCTGGTCGAGCAGCTCGACAGCCTGTTCGGCCTGCGTCACTGCGGCCGGCGCCTACAACTCCGCGAGCACCCGTCCGCCTACGGTCAGATGGGCCGCTGCCTGTCGCCATGCCTGGGCGATCTGGACCCGAACCTATACCGCCGCCGGCTCGACGAGGCGCTGGCCCTGTTCGCCGCCGCCGACGGCCGCGCGGCCGAGCGGATGCTCGACGCACGTCCACGCCCAGATGCGGGCGGCGGCGCAAGCGCAGGAATACGAGCGCGCGGAGTGGTTGCGGCGCCGCGCCCGTAGGCTGAACGCGATCCTCGATCGGCTCGAGGGCGTGCTCGAGGCGGCCCACGCGCGGCCGAAGCTCGTGCTCGCACCGCACCCGACCGACGGGACCGCAGATGCGTTCTGGGTCGTCGGCGGCCGCGTCCGCGACTGGGGTCCGGCTCCGCCGGCGCTCGCGCTCACCGAGCGCACGCGGATCGCGCTGCTGAGAGGCAGCGCCAGGCGGGGCGAGCTGACCTCGCACCTGCCGCCCGACGAGGTCGACGAGATGCGGATCGTCGCGACGTGGCTGCAATCGCATCCCGACGCGCCACAGCTGCAGCTCGACCCGGCGCCCGACGACGCCACGATCGCTGCGCGTTCGCGGCCGGCGTTCAGCCGCGGTGAACGGAAGCTCGACGACTTCGGCGGTGGCGCCGTTCGTCGCCGACCGCTGACCACCGATCCGACAGGCGCCTCGCGCCGGACGAGCGCGAGCCCGATCGAGCCGAAGGTGGGGGAGCAGGCGACGCTCGTGATCTGACCGACCTCGCGGTCCCCGAACACGAGCGGGGCGCCCGCGCTGACCGTCGTCTGAAAGCCGGAGGCCGCGCAGCTGCCGGTTCGGCTTGCCTCTGTAGTACAGCCGCGCGACCGTCTCCTGGCCGACGTAGCAGCCCTTCGTGAACGACACGGCCCGCTCGTTCAGGCCGGCTTCCTGCGGGATCACGGTGTCGTCGAGATCGACGCCGTAGCGCGGCCGACCGTGCTCGATCCGTACCACCTCGACCTGCGCTTCGGTCAGTTCGGGCAATCCGAGCGCCGACTTCACCGCATCGACGTCGCCGGCGTCGCACAGTAGGTCGACGCCGACGTCGGTGCGGATCGCCCGCACGGGAACGTGATCGATCGCGGTGCAGATATGGGCGTGCTCCGCAGCGGGTACGCCTTCGACCACGTCGGACCCGATCACCGACAACAGCCCGCGCTCGAGCGTCCGCTTGTGCAGCTGCACGTCGAAGCCGATCGAGAACCGCCGGATCAAGTTGAACAGCTCTTGCAGCGCGACACGCTCGCAGTCGAGCAGCAGCTCGTCACCCGTGTTGAGCACGCGCAAGTCCCCGAGCATCTTCCCCTTCGGCGTCAGGAACGCCGCGTAGCACCCCGCTCCGGGAGGCAGCGACTCGACGTCGTTGGTTACCTGGCCCTGCAGGAACTCCTTGGCTCCGCTGCCGGTCAGCGCCAGTTTCCCGCGCTCGGATCGGTCGAACAGGCCAGTCGTGCTCACACCAGAAATGTAGCCAACCGCGCCGCCGGACGACCTTGCCAAAACTGATTTTTAGGCGTACCATAATCAAGAGATGGAGGCACAACAGGAACTTTCTTCGGCAGTCGAGGATTACGCGAAGGCGATCTATGCGCTCGAGGACCGTCATGGCGACGCGGTCAGCATCAACGCGGTCGCCGCACGGCTTTGCGTGACCGCCGCGTCCGCGTCCGGGATGGTCAAGCGGCTCGGTGAGCTGGGGCTCGTCGAGCACGCTCCATACCGCGGCGTCACCCTGACCGAGGCCGGTCGCAAGGTCGCGCTCGAGATGATGCGCCACCACCGGCTGCTCGAGCTCTACCTGGTGCAGAGCCTCGGCGTACCTTGGGACCGCGTCCATCAGGAGGCCGAGGTGCTCGAGCACGTGCTCTCCGAGGAGCTCGAAGAGTTGATCGCGGCGAAGCTCGGCGATCCGACGCACGACCCCCACGGCGATCCGATCCCGACCCGCGAGCTGACGATCGAGGATCGGCCGACGCGCTCCCTGCAGTCACTGAACGGAGGCGACAGCGGCGTGTTCACGCGGATCTCCGACTCGGACCCCGACATGCTGCGGTTCCTGGCCGACCGCGGGATCGCGCCGGGCGACAGCTTCGAGGTTGTCGAGAAGCAGCCGTTCAACGGACCGTTGTTCGTCCGCTTCGGCGATGACGTGCACGTGCTCGGCGGCGCGCTCGCCGAGGCGATGCGCGCGGACGTTGGCATCGACGCTCAGGGCGGGGCGTGACCCCGCCGCCGGTGCTCGACGGTCCGACCGTCACCGACGGCGCGATTTCGCTGCCGCGGCCGCCGCTGACGCCAGAGGATGCAGCGCGGTCGCACGATCGCTTCAAGGTGCACAACGCGCGCAGGCACAGCCGCCGCTGGTACCTGCTGTGGCTACTTGTCGGCCCGGGAATTCTGGCGATGCTCGGCGAGAACGACGGACCGAGCATGATCTCCTACGCGACCACGGGCGCAACCTACGGGCTTGGCTTCTTCCTCCCATTCATCGTCGTCACATTTGCGATGGCAATCGTGTGCCAGGAGATGGCGATGCGCGTCGGAGCGGTCACCCACCGGGGCTACGGGCAGTTGGTGCTCGAGCGCTTCGGCCGTCTGTGGGGGTGGTTCGCCGCCGGAGACTTGATCATCACGAACCTTGTGACGCTGGTCGCGGAGTTCGTCGCGATCCGCGTGGGCCTGTCGTTCTTCCATCTCGGCGCCGGCGTGGCCGCCTTACTCGGTGTCGTGTTGGTCGTGTTCACGCTCAGCGGAGGCCGATATTGGCGCTGGGAACGGGTCGTGCTGGGGATGGCGATCTTCAATGGACTGTTCCTCGTCGCCGCGGTCATGGTCGGCCCGAACTGGGGCGCGGTCGGACACTCGCTGCTGACGGCCTCGCCGGTCCCGGGCGGGAGCTTCAACACGCTGCTACTGCTGGTTGCCTCGACGATCGGCGCGACTGTGACGCCGTGGATGATCTTCTTCCAGGCGAGCGCGTCGGCGGACAAGGGCCTGACGCCGGGCGACCTGCGCCACGGTCGCTTCGACACGATCGCTGGCGGGGCTGTTGCCGCGGTATTCGGGTGCGGAGCGCTGATCGCTGGGGCCGCGCTGTTCGGTCACGGCGGGTCGACCATCCAGGGGCTGTCCGGCGCCGGCTTCCCGGGCGCACTGAAGCTCGTGTCGGGCAATGCGGTCGCGACCATATTCGCGCTCGGCTTGATTGAGGCCGGGGCGGTGGCGATCTTGACGATCTCGGCGAGCACGGGATACGCGGTCGGGGAGTGCCTCGGGGTCGCCCACAGCTTCAACAACTCGGCGCGCAAGGCGCTGCTGTTCTATGGCGCCAACATCGGTGCGGCCTTGATCGCCGCAGCGATCATTTTGATCCCCGGGGCCCCGCTGCTGTCGATCGCGCTGAACGCCAACGTACTCGCGACGGTGCTGTTGCCGGTCGCGCTCGTGTTCCTGATCATGCTCGCCAACGACCGCGAGTTGATGGGCAAGTGGGCGAACAAGCGGGCCACGAACGTGGTTGGGCTCGCGATCGTCGCCTTCATCTCGGTCTGCGGCATCGCTTACGCGATCGACTCGTTCCTCCAAACCGTCCACATCATCTGATGACTGAATCCGAGCGCCAGGAAATGGTGATGTTCCTCGAGCGCGACCAACTCGTCTCCGACACGTTCCAACCCGTGGAGCGCGTGCGGCTCGGCCGGCGGGTGACCGTAGCGCTGTGGGTGCTGCGCGTGTTCGTGGTCGTCGTCAGCCTGATGGTGATCTACACCTTCGTATCCCAGTTGTAGTCCCGGTGGCCGCATGCGCCGCCGGGGGCGGGGTGATGCACCCCGCCCTATACGCTTACGGACGATGGCGCTGGTGGACACGTTCACGGAGATCGTCGACGAGCTGCCCGACGACTGGACCGATCTCGAGTTCGACCTGCGGATCTTCGATGAGCGGCGGTACGTCGACGCGGCCGTACTGCTTGTCACGTGCAATGCGCAGCCGTACTCGAAGGCCGAGTGGCACTGGCACGTGATCGTCGCGCACCGGTTCGGGCACGCGGCGGCGGTCCCGGCGGTCAAGCTCGCGCTGAAGTTGCTCGACGACGCGGGGATCGACGGCGAGCTCGCGGTTCGCGAGGTTCGCTCCGGGCGGGTCGAGGTCATGCAGATGTGGGGCCGGCCCGAGTCGGTCCGCCGAGAGTTCAAGCAGCTCCGCGCTCAGTAGTTCCGGGCGTAGCGGGCGCGATCCCCTTACGGTCGGTGATGTCGTACATCACGCCCTGAAGCACCGGGCCCTCGGCCTCCTCGAGCACGACGGCCTCGTCGCGGATCCACACGACGCGGCCATCCTTAGCTGTCATCCGGTACTCGCTCACGAGCGGCGCGCCCGTGGTGCGGGCCCGGTCTTCGTCAGCAAGCGCCTGTGCCCGGTCGTGGGGATGCATCTGCTCGAGCCACAGGCCGGGCTTGGCGAGCCATTCCGAGGGCGTGAAGCCGAGGATCGCATGTAGCTGCGGCGCGATGTACAGCCACGGCTCGTCGGTGCCCAGCGGCGCGCGATAGACGATCGCCGGGAGCCGCTCTACCAGCGACCGGTAGCGCTGTTCCGCGTCGCGGAGCTCGTCGACGAGCCGCTCGGTCGCATGCGCCGCGGCGGCCGCCTCGACCGCCTGCGCGAGGTGCGCGGCGACCCCGGCGAGCACCGCGAGGTCGCCTGCCGACGGGCGCATCCCGCTCGTCGGCTGATCGAGCGACAGCACGCCGAGCAGGTGGCCATCGGAGTGGCGCAGGGGCACGAATAGCGCGTCGTCGGGTCGCCACGCGTCGTGGTGGTCGAGCGGGCGGAGCTCCGGGACGAACGACGGCTCGGTATGGATCGTCCAGTCGAACGCCCCGGCGGGGACGAAGTACGCGCCCTCGATGTCGAACCGGGGATCGAGCAGCGGCTCCCAGTTCTCGGCGGTGTTAGTGGTGCCGAGCAGGGCGGTGCGCGCCTCCTCGGAGCCCTGCACGACGACAACCTCGAAGTCCCCGTGGTCCGGGCGCGCGAGGTTCAGCACCACCGTCTCGAACTCGAACGCCTCCGCGACGGTCGCGGCGACGATCTCGTGGAGGTCCTGGCCGCGCACGCCCATGCCGACGAGGCGCGACACTTCGAGCAGCGCCTCGAGTCGCTGCACGTCCCGTTTGGCGTCTTCGATGTCCGTGTGCACCTCTCCGCGACCGATCATGTCGTACACAGTGTCTGATCGCAACTGGGGCCCGCTCGGCGGCTCCGTAGAATCGCCGGGGTATGCGCCGTCGCGTCACGTTCAGCCGCAACCTCACGCTGTCGCTGTCGCGGACGTGCCGCTGCTACTGCAAGTACTGCGCGTTCGCGACCCACCAGACGCACCTGCACTCGACCGACGAGGTCCTGGCATTGCTTGACGAGGCGGTGTCGCGCCACCGGGTCAAGGAGCTGCTGGTGCTGACCGGCGAGCGGCCGGAGGTGAATTCCGGGGTGGCGGCGCGGCTCGCCGAGTACGGTTTCGACGACTTCGTCGGGTACGTCGTGTGGGTGTGCGAGCAAGCGCTGCAGCGCGGGCTGCTGCCGCACACGAATCTCGGTGTGCTCGACAGCACCGACCTGGCGCGGCTGCGCGAGGTGACCGCGTCCCAGGGGCTGATGCTCGAGTCGGTCAATGCGGATCTCGTCGCGCACCAGGGCTCGCCGACCAAGCACCCAGCGCGCCGGCTCGAGACGATCGCTGCGGCGGGAGAGCTGCGCATCCCGTTCACGAGCGGGATCCTCGTCGGGATCGGGGAGCGTCCCGAGGAGCGGGTGGCGGCGCTCGAGGTGATCGCCGCCGCGCACGAGCGCCATGGCCACGTCCAGGAGGTGATCCTCCAGAACTTCGTTCCGCACCAGTCTTATTACGGGCGCGAGCCCGCGCAGATCGCCGACGCGGCGGCGCGCGAGTACTGGCGCACGGGTATCTCCGACGGACCGGTGCTCGACGCGCCTGCGTGGGCGACGCCGGTGGCGCTCGACGACCTCGTGAGCCTGGTCGCCGAGGCGCGAAGATTGCTTCCGAACGTCGGCATCCAAGTCCCGCCGAACCTGTCGGACTGGTGGCCGCAGCTGGTCGCGGCCGGAGCGACGGATCTCGGTGGCCTGTCGGCAAACGGCGACCACATCTCGCCCGAGCATCCATTCCCCTCACCGGCCGCGGTCCGCAAGCGGCTTGCACAGGACGGCTTTGCTTTGTCGGAGCGGCTGTGCGTGTACCCCGAGTACATCGACCCCGAGTGGATCGCGCAGCCCGTGCTAGACGTGATCAAGTCGCGGTACTGGTCGTTCATCCCGCGGCGCGGGTCGGGCCGGCGGGGCGAGGTCAAGATCGAGGACGCGGCCGCGCCGCGCGCCGTGGCACGCGCGCTCGACGGCAGCGCGCTGAGCGCCGAGGAGCTGACCGCGCTGTTCGCCGAGCGCCGGCCCGCGGTGATCGAGGAGATGCGGGCCGGCGCCGATCAGCTGCGCAGCGAGCTCGCCGGCGACGAGGTCACGTTCGTCGTCAACCGCAACATCAACGTCTCGAATATCTGCGTCGTCGGCTGCGCGTTTTGCGGATTCGGTCAGGGAAAGCGATCTCCCGACGCATACGAGCACTCCGAGGAGGAGTTCGCAAGCCGCATCGAGGAGGCGGTACGGGCGGGCGCGACGGAGATCTGCATGCAGTCCGGGATCCATCCGGACTGGGGGCTCGAGGACTACGAGAAATGGCTGCGGTTCGCAAAGTCGGTCGCGCCGGCGCTGCACCTGCACGCGTACTCGCCGATGGAGGTCTCGCACATGTGCGACGTCTCAGGGTTGGCGCCGCGCGCCGTGTTCGCACGGCTGCGCGAGGCCGGGCTCGGCTCGACACCCGGCACCGCGGCGGAGGTGCTCCACGACGGTGTGCGCGAGCGGATCTCTCCGAACAAGCTCCCGGTGGCGCGGTGGGTCGAGATCATCGAGGCGTGTCACGCCGAGGGGATCCGCTCGACCGTGACCGTGATGTTCGGTCACATCGAGGAGCCGTGGGAGCTCGCCGAGCACATGCGCGTCGTGCGCGAGCTGCAGGAGCGGACCGGCGGGTTCACCGAGTTCGTGCCGCTGTCGTTCATCCCGTTCCACACGCTGCTCGGGCGCACGCACGGGGTCGAGGAGATCTCGCGCGAGGAGAACCTCAAGCACACTGCTGCGTTCCGGCTCGCACTCGGGCGGACCGTCACGAACTTGCAGGCGTCCTGGGTGAAGATGGGGCTTGACGCCGCCACGGAGGCCCTCAGCTGGGGCGTCAACGACCTTGGCGGCACGCTGATGGAGGAGTCGATCAGCCGGATGGCCGGCTCGTACCATGGCGTCGAGCTGTCGGTCGACGATCTCGTCGGGGCCGCGCATCGAGCGGGGCGCCCGGCGGCCGAGCGCACAACGCTGTACGAGATCCGCCGGCGGTATCCCGTCGCGGTCGCCGCAGAGTTAAGCGAGGCGTGATGCCGAGCCTTCCATCTCAGGACGCGGCCCCGGACGGCCCGCGGAGGACAACGACCTCGGATCGGCCGGCAGCGCTGTTCGCGGGGGTCGAGCCGCTCGAGGTGTTCGTCGAGCTGCTCGCAGACCTCGACACTGACACATCCTCGAGCGACTTCTACGACCGCATCTGCGAGGCGATCTGCCGACTGACGACGATGCGCCGAGCGGCGATCTTCATGGCCGACGCCGCGCGCCGGCGGGTCCGGGCGGTCGGGTCGTACGGGACATCGTTTGAGCAGCTGTCCGCGCTCCGCCCGACGCTCGTCAACACGCCGATCGCCCAGCAGGCGCTGTTGCTCGACGAGGTCGTGGTGGTCTCGGAGGGGATCGAGCGGGCGGTACCGGCGCAGATCGCCGAGGTGCTGGGGATCACGACGCTCGTCTGCACGCCGCTCAGCGCCGCCGGTCGCGCCTACGGCGTGATCTGCGCGGACCGGGGCGGCGGCACCTTCGAGCTCTCCGACGGCGAACGGCACCTGCTGTGGACGCTCGGCAAGACCGCCGCACTGGTTGCGACCGCGCGCAACGCCACCCGCCAGCAAGAGCGCTCGCGGCGGCTGGTCGAGCGGATCGACTTCGCGCGCGAGATCCACGAGCGTGTACTGCAGCGGCTGTTCGGAGTGTCGCTTGCGTTGAGCGCCTCGACGCCGCTCTCCTCGGAGGAGCGCGACCGCTGCCGGGTCGAGATGCAGGAGGCGCTGAGCGATCTGCGCAGCGCCCTGGAGCGCCCGCTTGCGCCGGTGCCACCCGAGACCGGCACGACGCTCGCGGCGGAGCTCGAACGGGTAGCGGTGTCGCTCCCGCCGGCGCAGCAGCTGCACGTCGGGTGGCCTAAGGACGTGACCGTGCCCGAAGAGCTCGAGCCGCTCGCGCAGTCGGTGCTCGCCGAGGCGCTCCGCAACATCGCCAAGCACGCCCGCGCGAGCGCGATCCATGTGGAGGTCGCGCGCGACGAGGACACGTTCATGCTCGAGACCCGCAACGACGGCGTCCGCGGCGGGTCACGTGGCGCCGGTATGGGCCTGCGGCTGGCGGCGTTCGAGGCGCTCCAGCACGGCGGCGTGGTCGAGTTCGGTCCGACCGGCGACAGCGGCTGGCGTGTGCGGCTCGTCGTCCCGCTGGAGGATTCCTCGTGACCGCGGGCGCGCGGCTGGTCGACGGGCGGAAGCTGCGCGTGCTGGTCGTCGACGACCACGATGTCGTCCACTGGGGCTTCCGTGTGCTGCTCGGCGAGCAGTCGTGGGTCGAGCGCTGCCTGGCGGCGCGGACCGGGGATGAGGCACTCGAGCTCGTCCGCACCCTGCGCCCGCACGTCGCCTTGGTCGACCTGTTCCTAGCCGGCGAGTCGGGCGCGGATGTCTGTAAGTCGATCCGCGAGGCGGCGCCGTCGACTCGCGTGCTGCTGATATCGGGCGCCGGACGGATGTCGCCGGCGGCAGCGCGCGCGGCCGGCGCGTCGGGGTTTGTGTCCAAGGATCTCGAGGCGCGCGACCTCGCCGCCGCGGTGCGGATGGTCGGGCTTGGGATGACGATGTTCGCGCGCAAGGCCGAGCAGCCCCAGCCGCTGCTCTCAGAGCGCGAGCGCGAGGTGCTCGATCTGATCGCCGCGGGCTCGACCAACCGCGAGATCGCGGAACAGCTTTATCTCTCGCCGCACACGATCAAGGAGCACACGAGCGCGCTGTACCGGAAGCTCGGTGCGCGCAACAGGGCCGAGGCGGTACAGCTCGCGCAGCGGATCGGATTGCTGGGGTAGTGAGCAGCTACGGTGCCGTAGGATTGCGTAGATGCTGATGGTGCTTGGAGCCGTGGTCGTGCTGATCGGCGTGGTCGTCGGCTGGTGGACGATCGCCGGTAGCGGGATCGAGCGACGCCCGTACAGCAAGAGCGACGCGCCGGGAGCGGGGCGGATGAAGGGGGAGAGTCCGCTCGACGATCCGGCGAGGATGGCGGACTGGAGCCGCGGCACGCAGTCGCGTGCGCGGCGGAGCCGGCGCTGATCAGCCGACCATCGGGGTGCTAGCCGCGATGCTTGCGCGCGCCCACGAACTGCGCCAGGCCCGTTACGCGCTGCCTGATCTCCGTCAGCCCGTTCGCCTCGAACGCATCGGTGATCTCGTGGCGCGAAAAGACGCGCACGCCGCTCGGTGAGGACACCAGCCGCGCGAGCGGCAGCGTCAGCGACGGTCCGCGATGGACACTCGTCAGCACGGCGATCCTTCCGCCCGGCTTGAGCAGGCGGGCCATCTCGTTGATCGCATCGAATGGGCGCGCCATCAGGTACAGCGCCGCGTAGCAGCAGACGGCATCGAATGACGCATCTCTGAACGGGAGCTGCTGCGCGTCTCCGCGGACGTAGGCGGCGTTGTCCGCATGGGTGTCGGCGACCGCCCGCGCGAGCATCGTCGGCGAGGCGTCGATCCCGACCAGCAGGCCGCCCGGGCCGAGCCTCGTGAGCAGTCGGCGGGAGATATTCCCGGGGCCACAGGCGACGTCGAGCACCACGTTGTCCGGCGCCAGCTCGAGTAGCTCGTACGTCGCTTCATCCTCGAGCGGGCTCGCTACGCCCGATGTGCCGAACGCGAGTCTGAAGCCGATCGGTCGCCAGACGCGCTCGTAGATCACCGGCAGGAGGCGGCTCGTCATGAACCGCTGGCCGAGCGTTGGCGCGCCCGATGGCGCGTCGCCGAGCAGGTCGAGATAGCCGTCGACGATCGCGGGGGTCGTCGACGGGTTGGAGAGCAGTTCCACCGCCCGTTCGACCGCCGGCGCGTTGCTTGTGGTCCTCACCAGGCCTCAACCCTAGGCGAAGGTCTGGCTGGCCGTCCAACCCGACTGATATATCGTTCGGTAAATGGAGCCCGATCACGAGGTCGTGGTTGTCGAAGGCCTCGCCGGTACGGCCCGCCGAGAAGATCGGAGCCACTCGTGAGGATGACCGACGTGATGGCGCGGACCGCGCGACAGCTGTTACTCGTCTCGCCGCCCCGCCGCCAGCCAACCGCCTACACGGGCGCTTTCTACGAACCGCCCGCGGGCTTCGGCCCGGGCCAGCCGGGCGAAATCTTGAAGGCCGAGCCGATCGATGCCTATCTGATGCCGGGCGTGCGGATGCGAGCCCGCGCGTGGCGGATCCTGTACCGCTCAACATCTGCGACCGGCGAACCGCGGGCGGTCTCCGGCACGGTGCTGCTGCCGACGCGCCGCAGCATCGGTCCGCGGCCGCTGATCGGGTACGCGATCGGGACCCATGGGATCGGGGACACCGCCGCGCCGTCCTACCTGTTGCCGCGCGGGCTGGATTGGGAGGCGGGCCTGATCTCGATGGTGCTCGCGCGGGGCTGGGCGGTCGCGGTCACCGACTACGAGGGGCTCGGCACGCCCGGCGACCACACATACATGGTCGGCCGCGCGCTCGGCCCCAACGTGCTCGACTCGATGCGAGCGGCCCGCCGGCTCCATCCGAACGAGCTGCCCGAAGGCGGACCCGCCGCGCTGATCGGGTACTCCGAAGGCGGCTTTGCGACCGCGTGGGCTGCGCAGCTGCAACCGACCTACGCGCCCGACATCCCGCTCAAGGCGATCGCCGCCGGCGCCGCCGCCGCGAACCTGGAGGTCGCCGGCCCGAACCTCGACGGCACGTTCTTCTCGTTCTTCACCGCGTACGGCGGGATCGGATACGCGGCTGCGTATCCCGAGCTCGAGCTTGACGCCTACCTCACGGAGGAGGGGCGCTCCTCGATCGAGTTCCTGCGCCGGTCGAACGTGCTCCAGGCCGCGGTGCGCGGTCCGCACTTCAGCCGTTCGAACGACTGGACGGACCCGAACGTGCTCGAGCTACCCGAGTGGCGGCGGCGGTTGCGCGAGAACCGGCTGGGCCTGACCGCGCCGGAGGCGCCCGTGCTGTTGCACCACGCGCGCCGCGATCAGATCGTGTCGTTCGTCCACAGCCTCGACCTGCGCGACGACTGGCAGGCGCTCGGCGCCAACGTGCGGCTGTACGTGACCCGCGGCGGGGTCGACCACATCAGCGGCGCGGTGGCCGGGATGCCAGTGGCGATCGATTGGGTCGCGCGCCGGCTCGCGGGCGCGCGCACGCGCCGCCCAGAGCCGCCGACCGGCGAGATCGTCGCCGAGCAGCGCGCCGCCTGAGGCGTCGCTGGACCTAGAGGTCGAGGTCCCAGCCGTCCCGGACCGCAGCGCGTACGAGCTCGCGCCATGGGCCGGTGGCGCCGAGCCGTGCGATCGATCCGAACAGCTGGGTGACTCCGCGCGCGGGCCACATGTCCTCGGGCGGCAGCGAGCCTGCGGCGATCAGCTCGGTCAGCGCGCGCGGCTGGTCGAGCGCTCGGTCGCGCGCCCCCAGGACGGCGGCGCTGTCGAGCCGAACCGCGCCATCGCCGGCGAGCTCGCCGAGCGAGGTCCGGATCAGATCGATCGCTGTCCGCGCGTGCGCCGCGGGCAGCGCGCCGAGCCGTTCGGTCGCTGCCCCGAACGCGTCCGGATCGTCGGCGACGAACGCCTCGACCGCCTGCGCGATGGCCGCGAAGCGGTCGGCGTCGAGAACGCGCGTCGCGCCGAAGTCGAGGATCGCGAGCCGGCCGTCCGGCAATACGAGCACGTCGTCCGGGTGGGGATCGGCATGCGCAAAACCGTTGCGTGCCGCGCCGATGACGAACGCGAGCAGGCGGGCTGCGGCGAGGTCCGGATCCGGCGCCCGCCACAGCGGGACGCCGTCGATCCACTCGCTGACGAGTACGTCCTCGTGCGCGAGCCGCGTGACCGGAGCCGGCACAACGAGGAACGGGTGGTCGCGGAGCGCGCGGTGAAAACGGCGCTGCGACGTCGCCTCGTGCTCGAGGTCGAGCTCGTCGAGGATCCGCTCGCGGAACTCGCGGACGACGGCGCCGGAGTCGACCGCAGGAAAGGCAGCACCGAGCGGTGAGAGGAGGCCCTCGAGCAGCGCGAGGTCCTGACGGACCGAGGACGCCAGCCCGGGCCGCAGCACCTTCACGGCGACCGGCGAACCGTCGAGCTCGCCGCGATGCACCTGGGCGCTCGGGGTGACGGCGACCGGGTCGGATTCGAGCGCGTCGAGCTCATCCGTCGGCTTGCCGTCCCACGCCGAGCGGAGCGCGCGCTCGATCTCCTTGAAGGGAATCGGCTCGAGGGCGTCGCGCAGGGCGGCGTCTAGCTCGGCCGCGATCGTGTCGCCCCACGGCCGGGGAATCCAGTCGGCATCGACGGAGAGCGCGGCGCGCGCCAGCAGCACCCGGCCGCTCGGGGCACCGCGCGCGAGCCGCAGCCCGACCGCAATCAGCGCGTCGATTCGCTTGAACGTCTCGTCCGCCATCGGAGCGGGGATCATAGGATTCGCCCCGTGGCAGAGGCGACGCGCATTGTCAGCCGTGCCGGCGCCGAGCTGCGCGTGTTCGAGGACGGCGACCGATCCGCTCCGACGCTCGTGTTCGTGCACGGCTATCCGGACGCGCACAGCTGCTGGGACGAGGTGACCGCGCTCCTGTCCGACCGCTTCCACGTCGTCGCATACGACATTCGCGGTGTCGGCGGCTCCACGAACACCGGCGCGCAAGACGAGTACAAGCTCGCCGAGCTGGCACTCGATCTATGCGCCGTGATCGAGGCCGTCAGCCCCGGCACGCCCGTGCACCTCGTCGGCCACGATTGGGGCGCGTTCCAGTGCTGGGAGGTGCTGCTGACCGACGGCGTTCGCGAACGGATCGCGTCGTTCACGGCGGTCGCCGGACCGCGCCTCGACAGCACGCGTGCGTGGGCGCTGCGGCGACTGCGGCGTGGCCGGCTCCGCGCGCTCGCCGGGCAAGCTCGGCGGTCGTGGTACATCGGCGCGTTCCAGCTTCCATGGCTTCCGGAGCTGGTGCTCGGCGCTGGCGGCGAGCGCGCATGGCGCCAGGCACTGCGCCGGCTCGAGGGCGTCGAGCCGCGGCCCGGTCACCCGGCCGACACGTTCGTCAGCGACGCCCGGGCGATGCTGGCGCTGTACCGGAAGAACTTCCGCCGTCTCGCCGGCGCCGCGCCTGACCGCGGGCCCGCCGACGCGCCGGTCCAGCTGATCGTCGCGACGCGCGACCGGTACGAGTCGACGGCGCTGTTCGACGAGGCGCATCAGTGGGCGACGCGCGTCTGGCGGCGCGATCTCCGCTCGGGCCACTGGTTACAGCGCACGCACCCCGACGAGGTTGCGCGCTTCATCTCGGAGCTGGTCGAGCACGTCGAGGGCGCGCCCGAGAGCGGCTCGCTCCGGCGCGCGAGGTACACCGAGGGGAGGTATCGTCTGCGCATGGCTGACCAGCGCGTCCTGATCACCGGAGCGGCACGGGGGATCGGCGCCGCGCTCGCGCAGAAGCTCGCGTCGCAGGGCGCGCGACTGGCGCTCGTCGGGCTCGAGCCTGAGGGGCTCGCCGCGGTCGCCGAGCGGTGCGGCGAGGGTACGTACGTCGCCGAGGCCGATGTCTCGGACGCCGAGCAGCTGACGGCCGCGATCGATGCCGCCGCGGAGGCGCTGGGCGGGCTCGACGTCGTTGTCGCAAACGCGGGCATCGCGACCGGCGGCCCGCTGCGCTCGCAGGATCTCCGCTCGTGGCAGCGCGTGATCGAGATCAACCTGCTCGGCGTGATGTACACGGATCGCGCGGCGCTGCCGCACCTCGAGCGGAGCGGGGGCTATCTGCTCAACATCGCGTCGACGGCGGCCGTGCTGCGCGGCCCCGGGATGAGCGCGTACTGCGCCGCGAAAGCCGGGGTCGAGGCGCTCAGCGACTGCCTGCGAATCGAGGCCGCGCCGCTCGGCGTCGCGGTCGGGGTCGCGTACTTCCTGTTTCTCGACACCGACATGGTCCGCGACGGCGAGGCCGAGATGCCGCTGCTCAAGCGGGCCAAGGACGAGATGCCGAGACCTTTCTCGCGGACCTACCCGCTGGCCCCGGCGATCGACGAGGTCGCGGCCGCGATCGCGGAGCGTCGACGGCGAGTCACGTACCCGAAGTGGTTCATCAGGCTGCTGCCGCTGCGCCAGCTGTTCGCGTCGCCGTTCGCCGAACGCCAGGCCGGCAAACACGTGGCCGAGTCGCTGCGCGAGTATGAGCAGCTCGTCGCCGAGCGAGGCGCGAGTGCCGTGGCCGCTTCGGAGCGGACGCGCGAGCTCGCCGGGCTGGACTAATCGGGCAGCTGAGCTTCGATCCGCGAGTCGTACTCGCGGCGCGCGTCGCGGTCGATCGGGCCGAGGGTCCGGTCGGCGCCGGTCAGGCTCCGCGCCAGCAGCCACACCGGCTCGGGGACGAACTGGGCGACGTCGAGCACGAGCGTCAACCCGCGCGGAGTGCTCGCGAGCGCCGGCCGTGCTTTGAGCGTCCCGACGATCGTCCGCGCGACCGACTCGGGGTCGAGCATCAGGAAGCGATCGAGGCCAAACGGGATCCCGTCGGTCAACTGCGTCTTGACCGCCGCCGGCATCACCGCCGTGACGGTCACGCCGGTGCCGTTCAGCTCCTCGCGGGCACTGCGGCTCAACGCGTTGGCGGCGTGCTTGGTGGCGCAGTACATCGCGAGCCCGGCGGCGTGGATTTTGGCCGCCGCTGAGGTGACGTTGACGATGTGGCCGCGGCCCCGCCTGACCATTCCGGGCGCGACCAGCTTGAGCCCGTAGTAGTGGGCCCAGAAGTTGACGTTCATCTGCGCGACCGACACCGACTCGGGCTCGTCGAGCAGCGGCCCGACGGGCATGATCCCGGCGTTGTTGACGAGCACGTCGATCGGGCCGAGGTGCTCCTGCACCGCGGCGGCAAACGAGCCGTACGAGTCGCGATCGCCGGCGTCGAGCTGGAACGGCGTCGTCGCTTGGCCGATCTCCTCGGCCGCGTCGGTAGCCGCCTGCAGGTACAGGTCGCCGATCGCGACGCGCGCGCCCCGCTCGGCGAACGCCCTCGCGGTCGCTCGGCCGATTCCGCGCCCGCCGCCCGTGACGGCGACGACGGCGCGCTCGAGATCGATCGGGGTCGCCTTCATGCCGTCGGGGTCATCGCGAATGCTCGGTGGCGTAATCGGCCGATAGCTTGCGGCGCTGGATCTTGCCGGTGGAAGTGCGCGGCAGCGCGTCGACGAACGTGATCTCGCGCGGGATCTTGTATCGCGCGAGCCGGGCGCGGACGTAGGTCTGGAGCTCCTCCTCGGTCGCGGTCACGCCTGGCTTGAGGATCACCATCGCCGCGAGCCGCTGGCCGAAGTCGGGATCGGGCACGCCAAACACGGCGGCATCGGCGACGGCGTCGTGGCCGATCAGCGTCTCCTCGACCTCCTGCGGGAACACGTTCTCGCCCCCAGAGACGATCATGTCGTCGTCGCGACCGTCGATGAACAGCCGGCCTTCTGAGTCGAAGTGGCCGACGTCTCCGGAGCTCATCAGCCCGTCGATCACCTGCTTGGTGCCGCCGCCGGTGTAGCCGTCGAAGTTGAGCGGCCCGCCGATGAAGATCCGGCCGGTCTCGCCGGTTGGCAGCTCGAGTCCCTCCTCGTCGAGGATCTTGATCGTGACACCCGCCATCGGTTTGCCGACGGTTCCGGGCGCGGCGCGCAGGTCACGCGGCGTTGCGAGCGTGCCCGAGCCGACCTCGGTCGAGGCGTAGCCGTTGAAGAGGATCTCTCCCCATTCGTCCATCAGCTTGGACGAGAGCTCGGGCGGCAGCGGCGCGGCGCCGGTCGCCGCCATACGCAGCGATGAGGTGTCGTACCTGCGCCGGGTCTCCTCGGGCACGTCCATGATCCGCTTGTACATCGTCGGCACCGCGAGGATCATCCCGACGCGGTAGCGGTCGATCGCCTCGAGCGTCGCCTCCGCGTTGAATCGGCGGCGAAGCACCATCGGCGACCCGAGCCCGAATGAGATTCCCAGGCCGATCATCCCGTAGAGGTGGTACAGCGGCGGCGCGACCAGGACGGGCTCGCCGGCGCGCGGCGTCGGCTTCAGCCGCGCGAGCTCGAGGAAGCCGCCGAGCGCCAGCTGGACGCCGGCGCGGGCCTTGACGGTGCGGATCGCGCCCTTCGGCGTGCCGGTGGTTCCGGAGGTGAGCATGATCGCCTTTCCGGTCTCCCTCGGGGCGGGGGGGTCGGGCTCGTTAAGGGCGATCAGCGAATCGAGCGCCGGGCGCGCGACCGCATCGTCATGCCACGCGATGATCCGGGTGCCGGTGAACCCGGAGGCGTCGAAGATCGGTTCGAACTCCTCGTCATAGATCGCCGCGGTGACGCGCTCGCGGTTGAGCACGTCGCCGAGCTGCGGGCCCGCGAAGTCGGTGTTCAACGGCACGAGGTCACACCCGAGCCGGGTCGCCGCCGCGGCGGCGTGGACATAGCCGCGGTGGTTGCGGATCATCACTGCGACTCGATGGGTCGCGACCAGGTCGAAGTGGTGGTGGAGCGCGCCGGCGAGCGCGCGGACCTCGCGGTCGAGCTGCTCGAACGTGATCTCGCCGAGCTCGTCGATGATCGCGGTCCGATCGGGATGGAGCGCGGCCGCCCACGCCACGAGGAATGCCGGCGTGGCCCCGTACGTGAGCTGTGCTCGCAGCGCGCGCGCGAGGCGGTCGGGGCGGATCGGGCGGACGACGCCGAGCGCCGCGATCGTCGTCAGCGCTCCGACCGTCTCCTCTGCGACGTGAGTCGGGCCGGCGTTATCACTCGGCGGGCGGGGAGAGCTCCGCGGGATCGCGGCGCGCGCCTGCCACGCGAACGCCTTCTCGACCGTGCCCTGCGCAAGCTGTGTCAGGGGGCCGCCGAGCCTGCCCCAGAACGGGGCGATCCGCCGCGGCTTGAGCGCGACGCCGCGCGCCACCATCCCGGCCGCCTCCTCCGTGCTCATCCCCGGGACGTAGCGAAACATCCGGAACGGCCCGAGCATCGGCGAGCGGACGAGCTGCATGTGGATCGACGTGACGGTTACACCATCGGCGGCGATCTCCCCGGCGGCGCCGCTGAGCCATACCTCGAATGCGCTCTTCGACGCGATGTACGCGCTCCAGCGCAGCGGCGGGAAGTCGACTCCCATCGTCGCGACGTTGACGATGTGGCCTTTGCCGCGCTCGCGCATCGACGGCAGCAGTCCGAGCAGCAGCCGGACCGGCCCGAGGTAGTTGACGTTGACCGTCCGCTCGAAGTCGTGGAAGCGGTCGTATTCCTCCGCGATCCAGCGGCGGATCGACAGGCCGGCGTTGTTGACGACGACGTCGACGTGGCCGTGCTGTTTGAGAACGGCTTTGGCCAGCTCCGCTACGGCGTCTGTGTCACCGATGTCGCACGGGTGGACGAACGCGCTGCCGCCGTCCTGCTCGATCTCCGCGCGGACCCGCTCGAGCTTGTCGGTGGAACGGGCGACGAGCAGCACGGTCGCGCCCGCGCGGGCAAGGCGCAGCGCGCTCGCCCTCCCGATCCCCGAGGAGGCTCCGGTGATCAGGATCGTCTGACCGTGCACCTCTCGGCGCAGCCGCTCGTCGCTGATCCCGATGTTGGTGGCGCCGAGCAGCAGCCGGACAGGGCGAGGGAGGATGTCCTTGGGCCCGTCGCTCATCGGCGGCGCATCGCTCGCTCGATCGTCGGCAGCTTGATCGCGTTCGGGACGTAGCGGCCCGCTGTCGTGGCCGCCTTCACGCCCCAGCCGGGGACGACCACGCGGCTTCCCTTCTCGAGCCCCTTGACGCCCGCGCGCGCGGCCTGCTCCGCCGTGATCCATGCGGGGCGCGGAACCGCCTTCTCGAACGAATAGCCGGCGAGAACCCAGCCTGAAATCTCCCAGAAGTCAGTCTCGACCGGTCCGGGTGCAAGTGCGGTGACGGTGATGCCCTTCGACTTCAGCTCATGGTGGAGCGCCTCGGAGAACGTCAGCAAGTACGCCTTCGCGGCCGAATAGCCGGCGGAGTAGGGGAGCGGCTGCATCCCGGCGGTCGAGGCGACGTTGAGGATCGCGCCGCGCCGGCGCTCGACCATCGCCGGTGCGAAGGTGGAGGTCAGCGCGACCGGGGCCTCGACGAGCACTCGGACCTGCTCGAGCTCGCGCTCGGGATCGGCCTTGTCGAACGGTCCGTTCGTCGCGAAGCCCGCGTTGTTGACGAGGATCTCGATCTTCAGCCGGAGCTCGTCGATCCTGCCGGCGAGCCGGGCGCGCGGCGCCGGTTTGGTGAGGTCGCATCCGAGCACCTCGGCGCGAACCCCGTGCTCGGTGCTCAGCTCGTCGGCGAGCTGCTGGAGCCGAGGCTTGCGCCGGGCGACGAGGACAAGGTTGTGGCCCCGGCCGGCGAGCTCGCGCGCGATGCACGCCCCGATGCCCGCCGACGCGCCGGTCACCAGCGCGGCCGAGGAGGAAGAGGGCGACGGGATGCTCACCGGGGCAGCTTGGAGGCGGACATCGGCTGAGCGCGGAGTGTACGGAACGGAGACATCCCTGGGCGGCGCGGAATGATATATCGTTCCGATCCGCGGTGAGCGGTGGAGCCGGACCAGCGGAGGACCGGGAAGCGCGGCGCTGGGCGGCGCTCGCGGGGCTCGTTGGCGGCGCGGCAGGAGCGGTCGTCGCTGCGATCGCCGCGCGCGGTGCGTTCCGAGCTTGTGTGCGGGCGGCGCGGATTGCCCTCGGCTTCGTCTGGTTCTGGTACGCGGCGATGACGTTCCAGCTACTTCGGCGCTGTCCCGACTGCCGCAAGCTGATCCGCCGCGAGTGCCGCGTGTGCCGCCACTGCGGCTGGCGACGGTCCGGCTAGGCCTTGAGGCCGTCGCAGACGAGGCCGACCATCGCGTCGACATAACGGCGGCGGTCCCGTGGACCGGCCTCGCCTCGAATCGCGGCGAACAGACCCGGCAGGGTCAGCGCGGTGATCGCGCGGCCGAGGCTCGCGGTATCGAGGTCCGAGCGCAGGAACCCGCGCTTGACGCCGTTCCGGAGAAAGCCGGCGCCGAGGCTGCCGAACGTGTCGAGCAGGCCCATCACGCGCTGGGTCATCTGCTCATCAATCGAGGTCGCCTCAAGCAGCACGACGCTGCCCAGACCGGGGTCCTCGTCGAGCATGCTGAACAGTCGCTCGCCGATGTGGCGGAGTTGATCGCGAAACTCGTCCAGCGTGGTGGCGGGCCGTTGTGTCTCGAGCTCGAGCGCGGCGATTATCCGCTCGACGCCGTAGTCAACGACCTGATCGAGGATGTCCCGCTTGTTCTTGAAGTAGCGGTAGAAGGTGCCGTGTCCGATCCCGAGTCTTTCCGCGATGTCCGCAATCCCGGAGGCGCTGTATCCACGGGTTGAGAACACCTCGTATGCGGCCTCGATGATCTCGCTCCGGCGGCGCTCGACGAGCTCGTCCGGCGGCGGCCGGCGTCCGCGCCGGCGAACTGAAGCGCTGGCTGTTGCGGGTACCGACGCGCGCTCCATGGTTGGCGGAACGATACGTCATGCAGCTGTTGTCACGGCGCGCCTGGTCACGTCACCCGACACAAAACCGGCGCGGTAGGGCGCGCCGCGTGTGTGACGCTCGTCACACCGTTACTACAGCTGTGTAGGATGATCTGTAGGCGGGATCCGACTACGGAGTGAGACGAGGAATCTGATGAGTGCCGTGACTGAGCCGGCCGCCGAGGCCCGAGCTGCGAACGCGTTGATCGGTAGTGCTCCGCCGTCGCCGGCTGGGCCGGTCGAGAGCCTGGCGGGGCTGCAGTTGCCGCCGGCAATCCGATGGCCGCGGCCGGTCCAGGTGTTGTGGTTCGGACAGCGGCAGTGGCACTGGATGTTCCACAACCAGAAGAAGTTCGGTGAGGTGTGGCTGGCGAACGGCTACGTGCGCGGGCAGACTGCGGCGACGCACCATCCCGACCACGTGCGCTCGGTGTTCAAGGCCTCGCCGGACCACGTGCCGACGCTTGCCGCCGAGTCGCCGCTGCGGCCGGTGCTCGGGCCGAACTCGGTGCTGACGTCGAATGGGCCGCGTCACCTGCGTCAGCGCAAGCTGTTGCTGCCGCCGTTCCACGGCGAGGCGATCGCGCGCTACGAGCAGATGATCGCGGACGCCGCGGAGCGCGAGATCGCGCGGTGGCCGGTCGGCAAGCCGTTCTCGCTCGCGCCGCGGATGCAGGCGATCACGCTCGACGTGATCATGGCGGGGATCTTCGGGGTCGAGGGCAAGCCGCGGCCAGGCACCGCCGAGCACGCGTTGCGCCAAGCGATCAAGGGAGTCCTGTGGAGCTCGACCCAGCCGGGCGCGAAGCTCGCGGAGTGGATGAACATCGGCCGCGATGAGCCGTTCGGACTGACGAAGCTCGGGCTGCTGTTGCCGGACCGTTGCACGTATGCCGTGATCGCCAAGCGCCGGCGCGAGGCTGACCTCGAGGAGCGGACGGACATCATGTCGCTGATCATGCGCGCCCGCACCGAGGACGGTGAGACGCTCACCGACCGCGAGCTGCGCGACGAGCTGTTGACGCTCGTGCTCGCCGGCCACGAGACGACCGCGAACCAGCTCGCGTGGGCGTGGGAGCGGCTGGTTCGCACCCCCGCGGCACACGAGCGGCTGGTGCGCGCCGTGCGCGAGGACGATGACGCGGACGAGGTCGTCGAGGCGACGATCAACGAGGCGATGCGGGTGCGGCCCGTGATCCCGGTCACCGGACGACGCGTGAACGTTCCGTGGCAGCTCGGCGAGTACGGCGTCCCGGCGGACACCGGGATTGCCGTCAGCATCCTGCTGCTACACCACCGGGAGGATCTGTACCCGGACCCATTCTCGTTCCGCCCCGAGCGATGGATCGGGCACAAGCCCGGAACGTACGAGTGGATTCCGTTCGGCGGCGGGACACGCAGGTGCCTCGGCGCTGCGCTGGCGATGGCCGAGCAGCGGGTCGTGCTGCGCGAGATGGCGCGCCGGCTCGAGATCGCCGACACCGATGAGAAGAGCGAGCGGCCCAAGCACCGCAACGTGACGATGATCCCGGCCCGCGGCGGGCGGGTCACGATCCGCGCGCGCCGCAGTTAACACGGCCTCAACATCTGCGTCGACGCGAGTTGCATAGATTCACCCCGCGGGCCACTCGCGGTCCGCGACAACGACCGAGGCTCCGCCCCGTCCAATCCCGAGACTGAGGGCCCGCGGGGTCGAGGTGCAAATCGTTCGATACGGAGGAAGGTCGATGATCCGAAGGGTTCGGGACCGCACCCATCCAGTGGCATCGGTGGCGGTCATTCTCGCCGCCCTGCTCGCTCTCGTGGGCGGCGCGACCGCGCTGGCCAGCACGCACGCGTCCAAGCACAAGCGCGGACACAAGGTCACTCATAAGAGCTACGGCAACACGACGACGCCGATCAAGCATGTGATCGTGATCATCGGCGAGAACCACACGTTCGACAACGTGTTCGGCACGTATAAGCCGCCTGCGGGTCAGACCGTGCGCAATCTGCTCTCCGAGGGGATCGTGACCGCCGGCGGCGGCGCGGGGCGGCAGTTCGCGAAGTCAAGGCAACAGCAGGCCAGCGATACCTCGACCTACCAACTCGATCCGACCGACACGGGGCCGTACGCGACGCTGCCGCAGCCGAACACGACGTATGTGTCGTCGTCGTGCGACGGGCAGAAGGGCAACGAGCCAGATACGCGCTTCCCGAGCAACCTCGCGAACGGGCCCTACCAGATCACGAAATACGTCCCTTACTTCGACGGTCACGCGCAGTACTCGGGCACCTGTGAATACAACGGCGCGGTCGTCGGCGACCCGATCCATCGCTTTTACCAGATGTACCAGCAGGTCTCGAACGGCACGCACGATCTGTGGACCTGGGTGCACGAGACCAGCGGCGACAACAACGGGGCCCCACCACCCAGCCCGTTCGGGCCGGAGTCGACCGACCAGGGCGCGCTCGACATGGGCTACTACAACATGGCCCAGGGTGACGCCCCGGTGCTCAACTTCCTCGCCCGGCACTACTCGCTGTCGGACAACTACCACCAGGCGGTAATGGGCGGGACCGGCGCGAATCACATCGCGCTCGGCACCGGCTACGCGGCCTACTACCAGTCCGCGAATGGGACCCCGACCGCGCCGCCGGCAGGCGAGATCGAGAACCCGAACCCGCAACCGGGTACCAACAACTGGTACACGCAGGACGGCTACGGAGGGACCGGCACCAACGGCGGCAGCTACTCGAACTGCTCGGATCATTCGCAGCCGGGCGTCTCCGCCGTGTGGAGCTACCTGAATTCGCTGTCGTACAAGGTGTTGAACGACTGCGCGTCCAACCACTACTACCTGCTCAACAACTACAACCCGGGCTTCAACGCCAACGGGACGCTCGACACGGCCGGATTCACGGTCCCGCCGCAGGTGAACTGGCCGACGATCGGAGGCGAGCTGTCCCAGCACAAGATCAGCTGGGGCTACTTCGGCGAGGGCTTCAACAACGGCAACCCGACGCCCGACTACTGCGGGATCTGCGATCCGATGCAGTACTCCGCCCAGATCATGACCAACCCGTCGCTGCGGGCCCATACCGAGCACGGCATCGCGGACTTCCGCTCAGACGTCGCTCGCGGCACGCTGCCGGCGGTGTCGTTCCTGAAGCCGGGCAACGACGACGGGCACCCGGGCTACTCGACGCTGGCGGCATTCGAGGCGTTCGTTGACCAGGCGGTCACCGAGGTTCAGGACAACCCGAGCCTGTGGAAGAACACCGCGATCTTCGTTACGTTCGACGAGGGCGGCGGTTACTACGACTCGGGCTACATCCAGCCGGTGTCGTTCTTCGGCGACGGCACACGGGTCCCGATGATCGCGATCTCGCCTTATTCAAAGCCCGGTTACATCAGCCACACCTACACCGATCACGCCTCGATCCTGAAGTTCATCGAGGCGAATTGGCGACTGCCGACGGTGTCGAAGCTGAGCCTCGACAACCTGCCTAATCCGAAGACGAAGCGAGGCGACCCGTACGTGCCGACAAACCGGCCTGCGATCGGAAACCTGATGGACTTCTTCGACTTCAACCAGGCGGTGGCGGCGCAGGCACCGGCCCGACTGCCGAAGGCTGAGGGCGGCCAACGGACCGGCAGGCTGCTGCACATACCCAATGCGCTGAGGTAGGCGTCGCGATCGGGGCGCGGCGCGGGCGGTCACGGTCATGCCCGCGCCGCGCGCCCCAGCAGGTAGTCACGCTCGGGCTCCGACGCGGTCAACCGGGCGGCAAGCCGGTAGGCGGCGCGCGCCCGCTCCGTGTCGCCCGCCCGCTCCAGCATGTGCGCCCTCACCGCATGAAGGCGGTGACCGTGGGCCAGCCGCGGGTCGGCGTCGAGCGTCCCCAGCAGCTCGAGCCCGCGTTGCGGACCCCGGACCATCGCCACCGCCACCGCCCGGTTGAGCGTCACCATCGGCCCCGGGGCGAGAAGCTCGAGCAGCTCGTAAAGAGCCAGGATCTGCCGCCAGTCGGTGTCGGCGGCCGCCGGCGCCTCGTCGTGGACGGCGGCGATCGCCGCCTGCAGCTGGTAGGGCCCGAGCCGTGCGACCGGCAGCGACCGGGTCAGCAGCGCAGTTCCCTCCTCGATTGCAGCGCGGTCCCAGAGGCCGCGGTCCTGATCAGCCAGCGGCACGAGCGCGCCTTCGCAGTCGACCCGCGCGCGCCGGCGCGCGTGCGTGAGCAGCATTAGCGCGAGCAGCCCGGCGGTCTCGCCGTCCTCGGGCAACGCTCGGTGGAGCATCCGCGCGATCCGGATCGCCTCATCGGCGAGCTCCACGCGTTGCAGCTCGGGGCCTGAGGTGGCGGTGTAGCCCTCGTTGAATGTCAAGTACAGGACCTGCTGCACCGCTCCGAGGCGGCGCGGGTCTGCCGGCTCCTCGAAGCCGAGCCCGCTCGCCTTGATCGTCTGCTTGGCGCGGCTGATCCGCTGCGCCATCGTCGCCTCCGGGACGAAAAAGGCGCGGGCGATCTCGCCGGTGCTCAGCCCGCCGACCGCCCGCAGCGTGAGCGCGATCTGCGACGGCGGCGTGAGCGCCGAGTGGCAGCACAGGAACAGCAGCTGGAGTGTGTCGTCGCGGTCGGAGACCGGCGGTGGCGGCGGCTCGGACGGAATCTGTTCGCGCCGGTGGCGCGCCTCGTCACTGCGGAACTCGTCGATCAACCGTCTCGAGGCGACGGCTGTCAGCCAGCCATACGGATTGCCTGGAACGCCGTCGTTTGACCACTGCTGCGCGGCTGCCAGTAGCGCCTCCTGGACCGCGTCCTCGCACGCATCGAAGTGGCCGTACCGTCTGACGAGCGCGGCGAGCACCCGCGGCGCCAGCGGACGCAGCAGGTGCTCGATGCAGGGAGCGTCGCTCAGGTCTCCTCCCCTCCTGCGTACATGATCGGGCGCAGCTCGAGCGCGCCGTACGGCAGGGTCGGCCAGGACTTGGCGATTTCGAGCGCGCGGTCGAGGCTCTCGACGTCGAGGCGCAAGTAGCCGCCGAAGAATTCCTTTGACTCGGCCAGCGGCGCGTCGGTGACGACGGCGCTGCCGTCCTTGATCCGCAGGCTGCGCGTGTTCACTGGATCGGCGAGCCCCTCGGTGGACAGCAGCTCGCCGGACTCGGTCAGCTCGGTCATGATCGAGAGCGCCTCCTCGCGGAGGTGCTTGCCCTCCTCGCTCATGAACAGCTCGCGGGTGCCTGGGTTGTCGTAGATCAAGAGCATGAACTTCATCGCGTCCTCCGGGTGAGTGGATTGGTTGATGCAAACAGGTCGGAGCCGGACGGGATTTTTCGACATTGCTCGTCTACGCTCCCGATCCGAAGCGAGCGATGATCGACTGGCAGCGAAAGGGGCACGGCGCAGCGCGCCTTCCGGTGATGCTCGCCGGGGTGGCGATCGCCGGTTGCGGTGGTGTGGCCGCGATCGCGAACGGTGCCGGCTCGAAGAGCTCGGCGTCCGCCTCGTACGCGACGACGCCGACCTCGCGAGGTCAAGTCAACCCAAAGGCGGTGCCGCTCGGCGACGGCTACGTTTCGACCACGCCGAAGACCGGCTACGTCGATTCGTGCATCACGCACTTTGGCGGGATCGGCGGCGCGCGCGTCGACGGCCCCTGGATCGATACCGCCAACCACACCTGGAACTACACGACGAAGCTCGCGGTGAACGGCCGGATCCACTGGCCGGACGGCTCATACTCGGTTCGCGTGCTCGGATCGAAGCGTGACGTCAAGTTCAATGACCTGCCGCGCACAGACCCGACCGGCCTGTTCCCGATCGCGAGCACCGATCCGGCGTACAGGTACGACCAGAACGGCAACCACATCGCCGCGCAGAGTTTCGATTGGAAGCTGCCGCTGAACCCGAAGGCGGCCAACGCTCCTGGCTGCACGCCGGGTGGCCCGATCGGCGTGCTCGATGACGGTGTCGCGCTGTACAACGCGCTTGACGGCGAGGGCCGAGACGCGGGCGCCCATGAGGTGCTTGACATCTGCGCCGGCCATCCCGACCCGTCGGACACCTACCACCACCATGACGTGCCGGCGTGCATCCTCAGCAAGGTGCCGAACGGCACCACCAGGCTGGTCGGCTACGCGCTCGACGGCTACGGGATCTACGTCGTCAAGGACAAGCACGGCCAGCTGCCGACGAACACGCAGCTGGACCGCTGCCACGGAACAACGAGCCGGGTGACGTGGAACGGGAAGCTCACCAGGATCTACCACTACGTGGCCACGCTCGAGTACCCGTACGCCGTCGGGTGCTTCCACGGCACGCCTGTGTCGAGCGGGCATGCCGGAGGTGGAGGGGTTGGACCGGGGGGCGGCGGCGCGCCACCAGGCGGCCAGTCGGGCACCGGCGGTCCTCCCGGCGCGTGACCGTGCCGTCAGGGACGAGCGCCGAGCAGAGCGAAGGTCGCGGCGGCCGCATCATCGGTGAGCTCCGGCAGGCTCTGCGCGGTGCGCGTGCGCAGCCAGTCGCGGACGAGCTCGTCGAGTCCGCCGGTGTGGATCAAGAATGCGGTGACCGGAAGCGGGTCGAGCATCGGCTCCTGCTCGCGGGCGGACGTGTGGAGCCGTCGCGTGCGATCGCTGAACAGCGCGAGCATCTGCGCGCGGCGCTCGAGCGTCGCGGGGCCGGCGGCGAGTGACTCGAGGTGGAGCGCGCGCGCGAACGCCGGCTCGCTCGCCAGCACTTCGAGGTAGGTGGTCAGATCGGAGCGAAGATGGTCGCGCCAGCCGCCGGCGTCATTGCCGCCGCGCGCTTCCCACGCCTCCCGCATCTGCCCGAGGACGTACTCGACGCCAAGGTTGAACGCCGCCAGGAAGCACGCCTCCTTGTCCTCGAACTGCTCGTAGAAGGTGCTCCGCGACACGCTGGCGCGGTCGACGATGTCGGCGACCGTCACCGCGGCGTAGCCCTTCTCCGCGACGACCTGGGCGATCGCGAACAGCAACCGGCCGCGCTGCGACTCCGCGACTGCCGCTCGCGTGAGCCGGTGCCGGCCGCTCGGAAGCCGGTCGAGCGGCGGCAGCGAGAACGAGCCGCTTTTCACGTACGAGAGCGTACCGTTACCCCCACCCTGGGGGCAGAGCGCGCAGCCGCTTGATTTTCGCTCCCCCCGAACGGGGGGAACTCCCGCGAGCGTCTGTATCCACTCACGCGCGGGCGCGTAGGGTGAGTTGAACAGATGAGTCCGTCCACTGCGATCCTGTTTCCCGGCCAGGGAAGCCAGACGGCTGACATGCGCGCAACGGTCGAGCGCGTGCGGCCCGATCTCCTCGAGCTGGTCCACGCCGCTGTCGGCGAGGACCCGTTCGCGCGGGCCGAGGAGGGCACGCGATGGGCGCAGCCGGCGATCTTCTGCGCGAGTCTCGCGGGGTGGGCCGAGCTCGGGCGCCCAGCCGGCGACTGGATGGCGGGCCACTCCCTCGGGGAGATCGGCGCGCTCGTCGCGGCCGGCGCGCTGCGCGAGGCCGACGGGGTAAGGCTCGTCGCATTGCGCGGAAGGCTGATGCAGGAGGCCGGCGAGCTCGCCGGCGACGGCGGGATGGTGGCGCTGCTCGGCGCCGGCGCGGCCGACGAGGCGCCGGCGCTGGCGCAAGCGCACGGACTCTCGCTCGCGAACGACAACTCGCCACAGCAGGTGGTGCTCTCGGGCGCGTGCGAGGCACTGCCGGCGGCCGCCGCCGCGGCGAAGGAGCTCGGCCTACGCGCGATCGAGCTGCCCGTCACGGGCGCGTTCCACTCTCCGATGATGGCTTAGCGCCGTGCCCGAGTTCGAGGCTGCGCTGAGCGACACCGAGGTCGCGGACCCGGCCGTGCCCGTGATCTCCGCGGTGACGGCCGAACCGTTCGACGACGTTCGCAGGCGCCTCACGGAGGCGCTGACGAGCCCGGTCCGGTGGCGCGAGACGATGCTCGCCCTGCACGACCTCGGCGCCGAGCGGTTCGTGGAGGTCGGGCCCGGTCGCGTGCTCACCGGCCTTGCGAAGCGAACGCTCCAGGACGTGGAGCTCGTCCATGCCTGAGGCCGTCATCGCTCCCTTCTGGGTTGCGGAGCCTGCGCCGGTCGCGCCGCCGCAGACGCGGACCGCAACGATCATGTCGGTCGCCACCGAGCTGCCCGAGCAGCGGGTGACGAGCGCCGCGCTCGCCGAGCGGCTCGGGATCGAAGAGAAGTGGATTCTCTCGCGCACGGGGATCCGCGAGCGGCGGATGGCGCGCCCCGACGAGCGGCTGTCTGACTTCGCCGCCCGGGCCGGCGCGCGGGCGCTCGCTCGCGCCCACCTCGACCCGGCCGAGGTCGACCTCGTGATCGTCGCGACGATGAGCCAGGACGAGTTCACCCCGAACAGCGCGCCGATCGTCGCGCACGAGCTCGGCGCGATCAACGCCGGCGCGTTCGACGTCGGCGCTGCGTGCACCGCGTTCCTGTCGGGGCTCGCCCTCGCGGCCGCGCAGATCGAAGCCGGCCGGGCCGAGCGTGTGCTGCTGATCGGTGCCGACCTGATCAGCAGGTTCACCAACTACGACGATAAGTTCACCGCACCTCTGTTCGCGGATGCCGCGGGCGCGGTCGTGATCGGCGCTGTACCCGCAGACGAGGCGGGGCTCGACGCCGGCTCGATCGGGCCGATCGTGCTCGGCGCCGACGGCTCGCACGCGCGGACGATCTTCTGCACGCGCGAGACGGGTCTGATCGAAATGGACGGGCAGGAGGTGTTCCGCGGAGCCGTGAACCGGATGAGCGAGGTGACGCTGGAGGCGGCCCAGCGCGCCGGCGTGACGCTCGACGAGATCGACCTGTTCGTGTACCACCAGGCGAACGCGCGGATCACGCGCTCGATCGGGGAACGGCTGAAGCTCGACCCGGCGCGAGTCGTCGATTGCATCGAGTCGCTCGGGAACTCGTCGGCGGCGACGCTGCCGCTCGCGCTGATGGCGGCGGAGCTCGACGGGCGCCTGCAGCCTGGCGCGCGGGTGATGCTCGGCGCGTTCGGCGCGGGCTTCACCTGGGGCGGTGGCGTGATCGAATGGGGCGGGGGGTGAATGGCTCTGCACTCGTCACCGGTGGATCGCGTGGAATCGGCGCGGCGATCGCGCGCGCACTCGCGCAGGACGGATGGGCGGTCGGTGTCAACTACCGCGCCGACGGCGACGCCGCGGCCGAGGTTGTCGCGTCGATCGAGCAGGCCGGCGGTCGCGCAGTTGCGATCCAGGGCGACGTCGCCGATCCGCACACGCCCGACCAGCTGTTTACGGCACTCGAGCAGGCGTTCGACCAGCAGGTGCTGGCGCTCGTCAACAACGCCGGCATCACGCGCGACGATCTCGTTCCGTCGCTTGGAGACGAGGAGTGGTCGACGGTGATCGAGACCAACCTCAACGCCGCTTTCCGGATGACGCGCCGCGCACTGAAGACGATGCTGCGGGCCCGGGCGGGGCGAATCGTGAACATCGCGTCGATCTCCGGGCTGCGCGCGAATCCCGGCCAGGCCAACTACTCAGCCGCGAAGGCGGGACTGATCGCGCTGACGAAGACGACCGCGGTCGAAGTCGCGAGGCGCGGGATCACGGTCAACGCCGTGGCGCCGGGGCTGATCGAAACGGAGATGATGGCGGGCGCGTCGAAGGAGCTGTTCGCCGCGATCCCCGCCAGGCGGCCAGGCAAGCCGGAAGAAGTCGCCGCATGCGTACGCTTTCTCACGTCAGAGGCGGCCGCGTACGTGACCGGGGCGGTGCTGAGCGTCGACGGCGGATTGGCCGCTTAGTTTCACAACAGACAGGAGCAACACAGATGCCAGCAGTAACCACAGAGCAGATCGAAGCGCGCGTCGTCGAGGCGCTCGCGAGCTTCGGCCCGGACGCGAGCCAGATCACTCGCGGCGCGACGTTCGAGGAGCTCGACATCGACTCGCTCGACCTCGTCGAGCTCGCGCAGATCGTCGAGGACGAGTACGGCGTCGTGCTCAAGGGTGAGGACATGAAGGAGCTCAAGACCGTCGGCGACGCGATCGACCTGATCGCCGAAAAGGCTTCCTAGGCCTTCATGAAGCGACGTGTTGTGATCACCGGCACCGGCGCGGTCACCCCGCTCGGCGTCGGCGCTCGCTCGCTATATGAGCGGTGGGCCGCCGGCGAGTGCGGGATCGTCGACGGCGCGGGCGCGTGCAGCGAGTTCGAGCCAAAGGATGTTCTCTCGGTCAAGGAGGTTCGCCGGCTCGACCGCTTCTCGCAGCTTGCGCTGGTGGCTGCCGCCGAGGCGGTCGCCCAAGCGGGCTGGGACGGCGAGCTGCCGTATGACCCGATGCGCGTCGGCTGCGTGATCGCGACCGGGATCGGCGGGATCGAAACGGTCGAGACCCAGCACGACGTGATGCGCGACAAGGGCGCGAAGATGGTCTCACCGCTGGGGATCCCGCAGTACATGCCGAACGCGGCCGCCGCAGCGGTATCGATCAAGCACGGGCTCCAGGGCCAGATGTACGGGATCGTGTCGGCGTGCTCGAGCGGCGGCCATGCGATCGGCTCGGGCCTTCGCATGATCCAGTACGGCGACGCTGACGCGGTGCTCGCCGGCGGTGCCGAGGCTTCGCTGACCACGTTCGGGTTCGCGTGCTTCAACTCGATGCAGGCGCTGTCGCCGACCGGCATCTCGCGACCGTTCGACGCCCGCCGTGACGGGTTCGTGATGGGCGAGGGCGCCGGCGTGCTCGTGCTCGAGGAGGCCGAGGCCGCGGCCGCGCGCGGCGCGACCATCCTCGGAGAGATCGTGGGCTACGGCTCAACGTCGGATGCCCACCACCTGACGGCGCCTGATCCGTCCGGGGTACCCGCGGCGCGGGCGATCGAGCTGGCATTGAAGGACGCAGGCGTCGAGCCGGGCGGGCTCGACTACGTCAACGCGCACGGCACCTCGACGCAACTGAACGACGCCGCCGAGACGGCAGCGCTGAAGCGTGGCGCTCGGCGAGGAGCGGGCCAAGCAGGTGCCGATCTCCTCGACGAAGTCCGCGATCGGCCATCTGCTCGGCGCTGCCGGCGCGGTCGAGGCCGTTGCGACGATCGAGACGCTCCGCGACCGGCTGATACCGCCGACGCTCGGCTACGAGGTCCCCGATCCCGAGCTCGATCTCGACTACGTGCCCGGTCGAGCCCGCGAGCTGGCGATCGACAACGGGCGGCCGCCCGTCGCGGTGTCGAACTCGTTCGCGTTCGGTGGCCACAACGTGGCGCTCGTGTTCAAGGGGCCGTCCGCGTGAGCGCAACGCTCGAACGCGTCCTCGACGGCCGCTCGTCGCCGCTGGAACGGCTCGAGGCGCTGTGCGATCCCGGCAGCATCCAGGTGCTGCGCTCGCGCGTCGTTTCGACACGGCTCGGCGCCCGCGCCACCGCCGGCGACGGGGTCATCGGCGCAACCGGGACCGTCGACGGCCGGCCGATCGCGTGCTACGCGCAGGACGGCTCGTTCCTGGGTGGCTCGCTCGGTGAGCGTCACGCAGGCACGATCGTCCGCGTGCTCGAGACCGCCGGCCGCGCGCGGATCCCGGTCGTCGGGTTCGTCGAGTCGGGCGGCGCGCGGATGCAGGAGGGAACGGCGGCGCTCGGCGGCTATGGGCAGATCTTCCGCGAGACGGTGAGGCTGACGGGCGTCGTCCCGCAGATCTCGATCGTGTCGGGCGCCTCGGCCGGTGGCGGCGCGTACTCGCCCGCACTGACCGACCTGATCGTGATGACCGAGGACGCGGCGATGTTTCTCACCGGTCCCGGTGTCGTCCGAGAGGCGCTCGGCGAGGAGATCGACGCCGCTGGGCTCGGCGGCCCGAAGGTGCACGAGCGCAACGGCGTCTGCCACCTGGTCGAGCACGATCAGGCCAGCGCCGCCGAAAAGGTGCGCGCGATTCTCGGCTACCTGCCCTCGTCCGCAGGCGACCCGCTCCCGAGGCTCCTTGCGCGCGACCCGCTGATCGACGATCCGGGGGCGGTCGTGCCGACCGAACAGCGCCGTGCGTACGACGTGCGCGACGCACTCGCGGGGATCGTCGACGCCAACTCGATGCTCGAGCTGTGCCCCCGCTGGGCACGCAACGTCGTGACGACGTTCGCGCGGATCGACGGGCGTCCGGTTGGGATCGTCGCAAACCAGCCCAGGTACCTCGGCGGTGTGCTCGACGCCGAGGGATCCGAGAAGGCCGCACGGTTCGTCAACTTCTGCGACTCGTTCGGGCTGCCGCTGCTGGCGATCGTCGACACGCCTGGGTTCATGCCGGGCTCGCGACAGGAACAGGCTGGCGTGATCCGGCACGGCGCGTCTTTGGTCCGGGCTTTCGCCGCCGCCCGCGTGCCGAAGCTGACCGTGATCCTGCGCAAGTCGTACGGCGGCGCGTACATCACGATGAACTCGCGCGACCTCGGGGCAGACCTCGTGCTCGCGTGGCCGTCGGCGGAGATGGGGATCATGGCCGCGCGCGCCGCGGTCGGGATCGTCAACCGACGCGAGCTCCGCGCCGCCGACGATCCCGAGGCCGAGCGGGATAGGCTTGCGCAGGCGTATGCGGAGGAGCATCTCGGAGCGGAGGCGGCGGCAGCTGCCGGGTTCGTCGACGAGATCGTCGACCCGGGGGACACGCGCGAGCGGCTCATGTGGGCGTTGCTGACGCTCACAGGGGCGCGGGCGTGATCCTCGCGGGCAAGCGTCTCCTGATCACCGGCGTCATCACGAAGGATTCGATCGCCTTCCACGCCGCCACGCGGGCCCAGGAGGAGGGCGCGACCGTGCTCCTGACGAGCTTCGGCCGCGTGCGCCGGCTGACCGAGCGTGCCGCGCAGCGGCTCCCTGAACCGGTCGATGTGCTCGAGCTGGACGTCAACAGCGAGTCCGACCTGAGCGGATTGCACGACGAGCTGCATTCGCGCTGGGGAACAGTCGATGGCGTCCTGCACGCGATCGCGTTTGCGCCCGAGGACGCGCTCGGCGGCAACTTCATGACCGCGCCGGCGGAGAGTGCTGCGCAGGCGTTCGTGACAAGCGCGTATTCGTTGAAGGCGCTGGCGGCGGCGCTGGAGCCGCTGATGCCCTCGGGCTCCGCACTCGTCGGATTGGACTTCGACGCGTCGGTCGCGTGGCCGATCTATGACTGGATGGGGGTCGCGAAGGCCGCGCTTGAATCCGTCACGCGGTACCTGGCTCGCGACCTCGGTGCCGCCGGCATCCGGGCGAACCTGGTCGCGGCCGGCCCACTGGGGACGATCGCGGCACGCGGGATCCCGGGCTTCGAGAAGCTGTCGAATCTCTGGCGGGAACAGGCGCCGCTCGGCTGGGACGTCGCCGACGCGGGGCCGGTGGCCGACACGATCTGCTTCCTGCTGTCGCACCTGTCGCGCGGGATCTCGGGCGAGATCGTTCACGTCGACGGCGGCTTTCACGCCGTCGGCGCCCCGCCAGGTCTCTAATCGCCCCAGAGGCCGTCGACGAGCTCGCCGTCTCCGTCGTGGTGAGGACCGAAGACGAGCAGCTCGAGCCCCTCCGGACCTGCCTCGAAGCCTCGGCGCACATGCGGCGCGACGCGGATGGCGTCGAGCTGCTTGAGCGGATGTGTCTCGCTATCGAGGTTGATCGAGCCGGTACCCGAGAGCACCACGATGATCTCCTCTGCCTTCTCGTGTTTGTGCGCGAGGCCGCGCTTGCCCGGCTTGATGAAGTGGAGCGTCAGCCCTGTGTCGACGGCGTCCATCGCGCCGCGGGCAAATCGCGACTCCATACGCTCGTCGCTGCCAAGCCGCGGCGCGCTGTCGTCGACGTCGCGCAAGTTCTTGATTGTGTAGCTCATGCCGCGATCGTATGGAACGCGGTAGCTCTACGCTGGATCAATCGACCGCTGGCTGACAAACGAACGGAACATCCGAGGCTGTGCGGTGCTCGGCGCGGTCGCGATCGCGTTCTCCAGCATTCTCGTGCGCCTGAGCCACGCGTCGCCCTCGACCGCCGCGATCTTCCGCTGCGCGTACGCCTTGCCGTTGCTCGGGTTGCTCGCTTGGTGGGAGGACCGGCGCTATGGACCGCGGACGTGGCGCGAGCGTCGCTTCGCGCTGTTTGCCGGCGTGTTCTTCGCGGCGGACCTGATCCTGTGGCACAACTCGATCGAGGACGTTGGCGCGGGTCTTGCGACTGTGCTCGCGAACGTCCAGGTGGTGCTGGTGCCGCTCGTAGCCTGGGCGGTGCTGGCCGAGCGCCCCGGCCGGCGTGTGCTCGCCGCGCTGCCGGTCGCCCTGTTCGGTGTAGTTCTGATCTCGGGCGTGCTCGAGCACGGGGCCTACGGTCGCGCGCCTACGCGTGGCGCGCTCTTCGGACTAGGCGCCGGCGTCGCCTACGTCGGATTTCTGCTGCTGCTCAGGCGCGGCGGGGCCGACCTGCGCAGGCCTGCGGGACCGCTGTTCGACGCGACGTTCGTCGGCGCCGTGTTCGCGAGCATCGCCGGCGTAGTGATCGGCGACGCCCACTTCGTGCCGCAGCTTTCCCGGGGCATGGTGGCTGATCACGCTCGCGCTGACCTCCCAGGTGCTCGGCTGGCTGCTGATCACCGTGTCGCTGCCGCGGCTACCCGCGGCGATGACCTCGCTGCTGCTGTGCATCCAGCCGATCGGGTCGGTCGCGCTTGCGGCGATCATCTTCTCGGAGGCGCCGACCACGCTGCAGCTCATCGGCGTTGGGTTGGTGCTCGCCGGGCTGCTGGTCGCGACGCTACCTGAACAGGTCCTCCGCCTGGGGACGCAACAACGCCTGCGCGCCGGGTCCGTCGCCGGCGGTCACGTGGCGATCGGCACCGCGGACGAGCACGACGGGGGCTGATCCGTCCTTCGCGCGCGCGAGGTCGGCCGCCGCCGCGAGCTCGTCGGCGACCGCGATCCACGTGGCGTGCAGCTCGCGTCCGTTCGAATCGGCGCGGCCGCGCCAGTCCTCGAGCGGCTCGAGCGCCGGCGCAGCCGATCGTAATGTCGACCTGGCCGTGGCGCCACGCGCGGCCGAACGAGTCGGTGATCACGATCGCGGGGGCGACGCCGGCTCGCTTCCTCAGCGCGCTCCTGATCGCCCGCGCCGATGCATCGGGATCGACCGGCAGCATCACGACCGTGTCCTCGCCCGCGACGTTCGACGCGTCGACGCCGGCGTTCGCGCAGACGAAGCCATGGTGGGTGACACAGATCAGCACGCCGTGCGTTGCGCGGAGGACCTCTTGCGTGCCGTCGAGCACGACCTGGACGTGGCGGGGGTCCTTGCCGACCCGCTCCGCGAGCGCCACCGCCTCGTCGCTCGGCGTGACATCAGCCAGCCGCCTGATCCGTCCTTCGGCCTTTGACACGATCTTGTGCGCGATCACGAGCACGTCGCCATCTCTGAGCGGATCGCGCAAGCCGGCGATGATCAGCTCGGCGAGGTCATCGCCGGGCTGGACCTCCGGGAGCCCGTCGAGCGCGGTCGCCGTCAGCACCGCCTCGACCTCAGGCTCCGGCGCGCAGCAGCTGTTTCAGCACGCCTCGCGTGCGCGCGGCGCCACCGCGCTTGGAATCGAGCGCCTCGGCGACGGCGTCGAGATCCTCGGGGGTGTCGACGTCGAGCGCCAGCGTCGGCACGTGGACGACCTCCGCGGCGGTCCCAATCAGTCGAGCGTTGGCGAGGTGGCGCGCGCAGCTTCCCGGTCCGAACGACGGCTCGAGCGACCCCGGCGGCGTCAGCACCAGCGCGTTCGTGCCCGTTCCATGGCGGTCGGGCACGATCAACGCCGACGGGGGATCGACCGGCTGCGCCAGCAGCAGCTCGAGTTCGTCGGGGTCGAGCAGCGGACAGTCTCCGGGAACCAGGAGCGCGCGGTCGGCGCCTTGTTCGAGCGCCCAGCGGATGCCGTTCGTCGCGGCCGGGTTGTGGCCCCGGTCGAGGTCGTCCTCGAGCACGGTGGCGCCGTGTCCCACGGCGATCCTCTGAGCGTCGCGGTCGGAGCTCACAACGAGTGTCTCCTCGACACCGTGCGTGCGGCGCAGGGCGACGAGGACGTCCGCGACCATCGCCTCCGCGAGCGCGCGGCGCGATCCAGGAGCAACCCCGCCGTCGAGCCGCTGCTTCGCGTGACTGAATGACTTGACCGGCAAGATCGCGACGGTCCGCATCTCGCAAAAACGCTACTCGAGTGTCTCCGCGAACCGCAGCGCTGCCTCTGCGAGGCGCCGGCGACCTGCCTCGTCTCCCATCAGCACGTCGGTTTCGAGCATCGGCACGGCGTCCGTGCGCTCGTCGGCGACGAGGCCGTCGAGCAGGTCGCCGTAGAAGCTCGCGATCCCGTCGGAGTTGAGCGCGTGGCCTGCCCACTGCATGAACGGGACCGTGGCCGGCTTGAGCACCTCGCCTTTGACGATCGGACTGACCGCGACGACGGGGGCCGCGCTGGCCTTCAGCGCCTCGGCGATTCCGGGCACGGCGAGAATCGGCCCGATCGAGATCACGGGATTGGAGGGTCCGATGACGATCGCCCGGGCGCGCTCGATCGCGTCGAGGGCCTCGGGAGTGGGGGACGCGTTGCGCGCACCGCGAAAGTCCACGTCGTCGACCGGACCTTCGGCGCGGCCGACGATCATGAACTCCTGGAACGGCCACGTCCGGTCGTGCGCCGTGACCCACGTGCGGACCGGTTGGTCGCTCATCGGCAGCACCGTGGTTTGTACCCCGAGCGCTTGTGCCATGCGCGCGTGAGCCTCGGTCAGCCGGACACCTTCGTCGAGCAGCCGCCGGCGCTCGATCCCGAGCGCCAAGTCCCGGTCGCCCAGGTTGAACCAGACGTCGACGCCCAGCTGCCTGAGGCCATCCATCACGGCGAAGGTGTCGCCGTCGATGCCCCAGCCGCGCTCGTCGATCATGTCGGCGAGCCAGAATGTGACGAGATCTGGGTCGGGGGAGACGTAGGCGCCGTACAGCTCGACGTCATCGCCCGTGTTGGCGACGACAACGAGACTCGCTGGCCCGACGACGTCGAGCATCCCGCGCGCGAGCTTCGCGCCGCCCGTGCCGCCGGCGAGCACGACGACCGGGCCGCTCACCGTGATAGGCCGGTGATCTTGATCCCCGCGCGGGTCTTGTGCTTGACGTTGATCGAGATGATCAGCGGCGTGAGCTGTTCGACGATGCGCGCCATCTCCAGCGGGCCGCAATCGACGGATCGCAGGCCGGGGATCAGTTCGACAAGGGCCGCGAGCTTCGCCTTGTCATCGGCTTTGTCGCCGCAGATCAGGACGTCCTCGTCGAGCTCATGCTCGAGGTCCGCGAGCAGCGCCGCGCTGACCGTGTGGAAGGCGGACACAACGCGCACGCCCTCGGGCGCCATCTCCTGGGCCTGCTGCGCCGCCGAGCCTTGCCACACGCCGAGCGTTCGAGTCGCCTTTCCGCTGACCGCGGCGGCCAAGGGCACGGTCGCGTCGACGAGCAGCTGGTCGGGCCCGAGAGCGTGCTTCAGATTCGTCAGGTTCTCGGACTGGTTACGGAACGGGACCGACAGGATCACGATCGGCGTGCCCCGGACCGCGTCCTTGTTCTCGCGGCCCGTGAACGTGCCATTCGGAACCTGCTCCGATGCTTTCGCGGCGGCCGCCTGCGCGCGGGCCTCGTCGCGTGACCCGATCACGATCGGGACGCCCTGCTTGCCAAGGCGCAGCGCGAGCCCGAATCCGAGCGCGCCGGTGGCGCCGACGATGCTGACGGGCTCTGGCATTGGGGCGGGAAAGTCTATGGACCGGGGCCGTGGACCGCGCGGCCGAAGGCCGCGTTGGTTCTCCGGCGAATCGTCTAGGGTCCCCGCCCGATGGCGGACGAGCTAGAACCCGGGATCGAGGGATCGCACGAATTCGTCGTCGAGGGACGGCTGCTGACCGACGTCGGTGGGACGCTCGGCCGCTCTGTGCTCTCGACACCGGGGATGATCGCGATGATGGAGGGGACCTCGGCGCGGCTCGTGTACCCGCTGCTCGGGGAGGGGAAGGCGACCGTCGGGTTCGAGGTTTGCGTCAAGCATGTCGCCGGAGTGCCGGAGGGAGAGCGGTGCACGGCGCACACGCGGCTGGTCGACGTCGTCGACCGGCGCAAGTTGCGTTTCGAGGTCGAGGTTGTGGCGCAGGACGGTCGCACGATCGGCGTCGGCACGCACGAGCGAAGGGTCGTTTCGACCGGCGGGTAGAGTTCTCGCCGGGGTGCGTTTCCGTCGAGCTTCAGGGACCGCCGCGGTCGCGGCGCTGCTCGCGATCGGCGCGAGTGCGACCTCGTCGATCGCAGCGCCGGCGCCACTAGCGTGTCGCGTCCTCGTCTGTGGACCAGGACGGGCAGGACGTCGTCTGGAGTGTCCGCACGACCGCGCCTTTCTCCGTTGACGGGCTACGGCGGGACGACACCTCACTGTGCCTCGTGATCGAGCGGGCCAGGAGCGAGTCGGACACCGGCGAGCTGTGCCTTGCTCCGGGCCGCCGCCGTCCGGTGCTCCTGTACCTGAAGGCAGCGGGCGACGGCTTCGCCGGGGCGCACGTCGTGGGCGCGACGATCACCCGGAGCGGAGCAACCGGAGCGACCGTCACTTTTCTCCCGGCGCGATTCGACCCGTCCTACCGATCGTTCCGCTGGCAGGTCGTCAGCCGGGTCCCCGGTGCGGGGTGCGCGGGCACCGCCTGCGAGACGTCGTTTCCGGCTCGCCCCACGCTCGCTCGTCTCCACGTCCCGCGGCTCGTGGGGTGCGTTCCCAGCGGCCCGTCGCTGGTCTACGGCGGCTCCGCGACGGTCCACGACATCGCGCTCAGCTTCGATGATGGCCCGTGGCCCCAGCCGCCGTCGATCGACTTCGTGAACCTGCTGGCCCGGTACCACGTTCCGGCGACGTTCTTCGAGATCGGCGAATCAGATCAGCGAGTACGACCCGACCGGCTCGGTCGAGCGCAAGATGCTCGCCGACGGCGACATGATCGGCAACCACACGTGGACGCACCCGAACATGGCCGCACTGTCGGCCGGGGCGCAGACCTCAGAGCTTCAGCTCACCCAAGCTGCGATCCGCCGTGCGACCGGCTTCACTCCGTGCCTCTGGCGGCCTCCTTACGGCGATATCAGCGGCTCGCTGATATCGCTGGCGAGGTCGCTCGGGTTGATCACCGTGATGTGGAACATCGATCCGCGCGACTGGTCGCTGCCGGGAGTCGGAGCGATCGAGGGAAACATCCTCACCAACGCGCGCAACGGCGGGATCACCGAGCTGCACTTCGGCGGCGGTCCCCGCTACGAGACGCTCGACTCGCTGCCGACGATCATCACGACCCTACGGGCTCGCGGCTACCACTTCGTGACGCTCGCGCAGATGCTGGGGTTGCGACTCATCTATAAGTAGTCCCGATGGTTTCGGAAGTGCGCATCCGCGAGGTCGGCCCGCGCGACGGGTTTCAGAACGAGCCTGAGGTGATCGCCACCGCCGACAAGGTGCGGCTGATCGAGCTGCTCGGCGCGAGTGGCCTGAAGCGGATCGAGATCACGTCGTTCGTGCGGCCAGACGTGATCCCGCAGCTCGCCGACGCCGCCGAGGTGCTCGACGCGGTGCGGCTGCCGGATGACGTGTCCGTCAGCGTGCTGATCCCGAACGAACGCGGGCTCGAGCGGGCGCTACCGCTACGGTCGCGGTTCCACGAGGTCAACGGGTTCCTGTCCGCCTCTGAGACCCACAACCAGAAGAACGTGGGGCGGTCCGTGGACGAGTCGCTCGCCGGACTGGGCCGGATGTTTGCACGCGCGTCCGGCGAAGGACTGCGCTGCGAGGGGGTGATCTCGACGTCGTTCGGGTGCCCGTATGAGGGGGAGGTCCGGGTCGAGCGGGTGCTCTCGATCGCGTCGCAGCTCGCGGAGTTCGGATGTGCCGAGATCGGCTTCGGCGACACCACCGGGATGGCGAACCCGGTACAGGTCAAAGAGTTCTTTGCGGCTGCGTTCGACGTGCTCCCGAGCGTCGAGCTGACCGCCCACTTCCACAACACACGGGGCCAGGGGCTGGCGAACGTGCTCGCGGCGCTCGAGGCGGGGGTTGAGAGCTTCGAGTCTTCGTTCGGCGAGCTCGGTGGCTGCCCGGTGCCTCCTGGCGCGACCGGGAACATCGCGACCGAGGACCTCGTCTCGATGCTCCACGAGATGGGGGTCTCGACGGGCGTGGATCTGGAGGGCTTGCTGGTCGCGTCGCGCTCCGCGCAGGAGGTGCTGGGCCGTCCGCTCGGGAGCCACGTGCTGACCGCCGGACCGGTTCAGTGGAACGGCTCGTGATCGAGTGGCTCCGCCCGCACCCATCGAGAGGCGACGTGATCGCCGCCGGTGCCGTGCCGCTGTCTGTCCTGGCGGTCGTTATCCCGCTGCGGATGACGCAGTGGGCGACGGGCCCGAAATTTGCGGTCGTCGCACTGATCGCGATGCTGCTCCTGACATTGGGTTGGCTCGCGCCGCTCGAGGGCGAAGTGCCGCGGCCGTATCACACGGTCCTGCTCGTCACCGGGCTGTTGCCGATGATCGTCGCGCTGGTCCTGTTTGCGGAGCTGATCGGAGCGGCGCATCCGCCAGGGCCGGGTGGCTTCGTGTGGGTGTTGTTGATCGAGACCGCCCTCGCGTGGGCCGCCGCCCGGCGTGCGAACTCGGGCGCGTGCACGCTGATCGCGGCGGCGACCGGCGCCGGGTTTGTGTTCGCCTTCGTGGCATGGGCGTTCAAGCCGCACAGCTTCGATACGTACCGCGCGATGGCCGTCGTGCTGACGCTCGGTTACGCCGCCGGCTCGCTGCGGTTACGCGAGCGTCGGCGCCGGCAAGCGGTACAGCTGGTCAACGCAGGCGGGCTCGTGACGCTGCTGCTCGCCGTGACGTATCTGGAGTCGACGTTGCTCGTCATCCGCGGTGGCGGCCTGATCCCGACCAGCTCGGGGTTCTTCGGATCGTTGTCGGCACCGTTCGGCTGGAAGCTGTGGATCCTGATCGTCGCGTTCGGGTTGATCGCGTACGCGGGCGTCGACCGCGAACGTGGTCCGGCGTACATCGGCGTGGTGATGCTGCTCGCGTTCGCGCTGCTCGTCTCCTATCCGGTATCGAGTCGCGGCTCGCTCGTCGGCTGGCCGCTATTCCTGCTGATCATCGGCGCGGGCGGTCTCGCGATCGGTCTACGGCCGCGCGCGCCGCTGCCGCCCGAGCCGCCGACGCCGCCGCACGTCCCGCCGACCGTGCAGCCCGAGCCGGCGCCGACGCCGACGCGGCATCTTCGGGATCCGCCGCCGCCTCCGCCTCCGCCTACGATCCCATTCGAACGGAGCGATGAGGAATGACTTCGAATCGAGTTGACGAATCTGAGGCGCTGGAGCTCGCGATCGAGCGGGCTCGGTCGGGCGGGCCCGAACACCATCGCGCGAAGGCGCTCGAGCAGGGAAAGCTGCCCGTTCGCGAGCGGGTCGCCCGGCTCGTCGATCCAGGCTCGTTCGCGGAAGACGGTCTGCTCGCGAGCTGGGAGGCCGATGGCCTCGGAGCGGACGGCGTCGTTACCGGGCTGGGCACGATCGCCGGGCGCCGAGTCGCGGTGATGGCGAACGACCCGACCGTCAAGGCGGGTTCCTGGTCGGCGAAGACACTCGAGAAGATCATTCGGATCCAGGAGCGGTCGCTGTCGCTGCGCGCTCCGATCGTGTATCTGGTCGACTCCGCCGGGGCTCGAATCAACGAGCAGGTCCAAATGTTCCCCGGTCGCCGCCACGCGGGGCGGATCTTCTTCAACCAGGTCCGCCTGTCGGGAGTCGTGCCCCAGGTGTGCGTGCTGTTCGGCCCGAGCGCGGCCGGCGGTGCGTACATCCCGGCGTTCTGCGACGTCGTGATCATGCGCGAGGGAAACGCGTCGATGTACTTGGGGTCACCGCGGATGGCGGAGGTCGTGATCGGCGAGAAGGTGACGCTCGAGGAGATGGGCGGGGCACGGATGCACACATCCAAGAGCGGCGTCGGCCACGTGCTCGTCTCGAGCGATGAGGAAGCGATCGATTACGCCAAGCGCTACTTGAGCTACTTCCCGTCCTCTTACGTCGAGGACCCCCCCGATGCGCCGCCGGCGCTGCCCTCCTCCGACCGGCCGATCCGCGAGCTGATCCCGACCGATGAGAACAAGCCGTTCGACATCAAAGAGCTGATCGAGTCGTTGGTCGACGCCGACTCATTCCTCGAGATCCACAGCCGATGGGCGAAGGAGGTGGTCGTCGGCTACGGTCGCCTCGACGGCCATGTCATCGGTGTTGTCGCGAACCAGCCGAAGGTCAAGGGCGGGGTGCTGTTCGTCGACTCGTCGGACAAGGCCGCACGGTTCATCTGGACTTGCAACGCGTTCAACGTCCCGCTGCTGTTTCTCGCCGACGTCCCCGGGTTCATGATCGGGACGCAGGTCGAGCGCGACGGGATCATCCGCCACGGCGCGAAGCTGATCAGCGCCGTCTCGGAGGCGACCGTCGCGAAGATCTCCGTGATCGTCCGCAAGGCGTACGGCGCCGGGCTGTACGCGATGGCGGGTCCGGCGTTCGACCCCGACTGCTGCCTCGCGCTGCCGACGGCGTCGATCGCCGTCATGGGCGCGTCGGCAGCGATCAACGCGGTCTACTTCAATCAGCTCCAGGCGATCGAGGATCCCGACGAGCGCGCGGCGCGAGCCGACGAGCTACGGGCCGAGTACGCGAAGGACATCGACATCCTCCACCTCGCGTCCGAGCTGGCGCTCGACGCCGTGATCCAGCCCGAGGATCTGCGCGCCGAGTTGATCAAGCGGTTCGCTCTGGCGGTCGGTAAGAATCGGACCTGGCCCGCCAAGCGGAACCCGGTCACACCAGTTTGAACAGCCGGCGTTTGGACGCGCCACCCGCTTGCGTCGCCTGCAGTGATGGTGCGGGCAGCGTGCCGAGGTACGCGTCGATCGCGTCGACGAGCATCAGCCCGAACTGAACCGTCTCGTCGATCGCGACCGGGTCGACGTGGTCGAGCGTGTCCGCGTTGGTGTGGGAGTACGTGGCGAGCCCGTCGCGGTCGAGGCAGCCGATCGCGATCGCAGGGATCCCGGCGGCGCGCGCTGGCTGCGCCGGCGCTGCGCCGCGACCGATGTGGGGAGCCGCACGGCAGTGCGGCTCGTCGCGCGCGATCCGCGCCGACAGAGCGCTCAGCCGGCCGAAGTACCGCTGCGGGAGGAGCGGTCCGTCGCTCACCCACCACCGCGCGTCGCCGGCGGCGCATGGCGCGATCCCGATGACGACGGTGTTCGTCGCCTTTAGCTTGTCTCGTCTCGCGCGCAGGTGGCGGCGCAGCCCGATCGGGAGGCCGTCGCCCGCGCCCGTCAGTACGAGCTCGACCGACGCGTTTCGCGGCGGTCCGGCGTCGAGCGCGCGGGTCAGCGCGAGCGCGGCAGCGACGCCGCTGCCGTTGTCGCCCGCCGCGGGTCCGAACTCGGAGCTCGCGAGCTCGGCGAGCAGGGCCAGCGCGAGCACGAGCGCGATCGTCGGCGGAAGCTGGAGCGCTCCGATCGACGTCCCTTTGGAACCGCCGACGCGGGCGATCGCGACCGCCAGTAGCCACACGAGCAGGGATCGAGATCCAGCCGACCCAGCCCGGCGTCGCTCCGCCGAGCGCCCGGGTCAGCCTCGCGGCAGGCCGTTTGAGGCTGGCGCGGTACGCCAGCCCGGTGCGGCCAGCGTCGTAGTTGGCGGTGATGATCAGCCGCACGCGGTGGACTGGGTCGGCGCTCTCACTCACTACGTTCTGGCTCGCGCGCTCGGGAGTCAGCAGGCGCCCGGGCGAGCGGCCGGTGAGCGCGTCGGCGATCGTGGAGAGCAGGGCGACGAGCACGAGCGCGCCACCGACCCGCGAGGAGGACGTCGCGACGAGGCTCCCGGCGAGCCCGAGCGCGACGTGCCACAGGTTCGCGAGCGCCCAGTTGGGGCGGCACCAGAATGGCTCGAGTCGCGCGTCGCGTCCCGCTGCCTCGAGCTGATCGCACAGCCACCGCGCCGCGCGCCGCTCCGCATCGGTCCCCGCTCCGCGATCGGGGAACTCGGTCAGGCCGGCGACTGTGTCGACCGTGCTCATGGAGCGGGCATGGTAGAACGCCGCCGATGCCCGACACGCAGGACGACCTGCTGGCGGTCGCGCACGAGGCCGCGCGGGTCGCCGGCGCCGAGCTCGCGTCGCGCTTCGGTCGCGTCCAGGACGGCGTGCGAACGAAGAGCGGTCCGACAGATCTCGTGTCGGAAGCCGACCTCGCCGCCGAACGCGCGATCCGCTCGGTCCTTTCGGCGCGCCGTCCGCACGACACGGTGATCGGGGAGGAGGGGGGAGCGGTTCACGGCTCGAGCGAGCTTCGTTGGGTCGTCGATCCGCTAGACGGGACCGTCAACTTCCTGTTCGGGATCCCGCAATTCGCCGTCAGCGTCGCGTGCGAGGACGCCGAGGGCGCGGTCGCAGGGGTCGTGCTCGACCCGCTCCGCGACGAGTGCTTCTCGGCGACGCGGTCGTCGGTGGGAGCGACGTTGAACGGGGTGGCCATTCGCGGCTCCGAGCGGGATGAGCTCTCGACCGCGATGGTGGCGACTGGATTCACGTACGACGCCGCGGTGCGTGCGCCGCAGGCAGCAATTGCCGCGCGGGTGATTCCGGCGGTTCGGGACATCCGCCGCTGTGGCGCCGCCGCGCTGGATCTCTGCTGGACTGCCTGCGGTCGTTTCGACGCGTTCTACGAGCGTGGACTGAACGCCTGGGACGTCGCCGCGGGCTTACTGGTCTGCGCGCGCGCTGGGCTCGATGCTCGTGCCCTGCCGGAGACCGAGCACGAGAGCGACGGTGTGATCGTGGCGCCGGCGGGGTTGATGGACGCGCTTTGGGACTTGGTCGCGGCCCCGCGAGATTAGACTGCGGGAACACACGCGGCGGTGGTGGAACGGTAGACACGATGCTCTCAAAAGGCATTGTCCGAAAGGGCGTGTGGGTTCGAATCCCACCCGCCGCATTGACACGGCACTCGGAGTCACTTTCGGGTCGTGTGACCGAGAGTTGCCGCGGCTGACTTCGCTACGCGGTCGCCGGCGCGGCGGGAGCGGCCGGCGTGCTGCCGCGCCGCTTGGCCTCTTCGATCGGAACCTCGAGCTCGACGTTCCAGCCCTGAGCGAAGCCGCGCATCGAGAAGAAGATCAGCAACACTTGAACGGGCGCGAGGATCAACGTGATCGTGCCGAGGAGGTCCGGGCTGATCCCCTTGCCGCCGAAGATCGTGTGCGGGGCCGCGAAGCCGAAATGGTTGCGATCGAACCAGCTCGTGCCTGACACGCCGGTGCCCGCGATCAACGAAAGGATCAGCAAGAGGATCGCGAGCGCCGCTGCGATCGGAAGCAGACCGCGCGTCCAGCGCCACACGTAGATCGCGATCAGCACGTACACGATGCACCACGCGAAGTTGACCGGCTTCAGCCCCTGGAGCTTGCTCCACCCGCCGATCGTCACGATCAACATCAGGGCCACCGAGGCAAGCAGAATCAGCACAACGAGCAGCTTCGTCGCCTTACACACCGCTTTATCGCGGTTCGGATGGATAACCGTGTAGCCAGGCGGGATGTGGCGCGCCGCAGGCATCGTGCGGACCCTACCGCGTCAAGCGGCCAATTGCAGCAGTTCTCCGCAAGCGTCCTAGAATCACGGGGCCACAACGCGGGCGTGGCGCAATTGGTTGACGCGCCGGCTTTAGGTGCCGGTGTCCGAAAGGACGTGTGGGTTCGAGTCCCTCCGCCCGCACTAGCTGAAGCCCGAAAAGGGGCGTCGAATGGGTACTATCGGGCGTTCCTAGGGGAGTAAGCTAGTGGTCCACGCGCGCGGTCTCCAAAACCGTGAACCCGGGTTCGAATCCCGGCTCCCCTGTTGGTCCTCAGACCGCTCTCCGGGGCCCGCGTCGTCACGAATCTCGGATGCCCGACCGGCTCTACTTCACCGACTCTGACGAGGCCAATGAGCTGATCGCGTGCGACCCGATGGCGCTGCTGATCGGATTCGCGCTTGACCAGCAGGTAACGGTGCAGAAGGCATTCATGGGACCGCTCGTGATCCGCGAGCGACTCGGCACGCTCGACTCCGCGGCGCTCGCCTCAGCCGATCTCGAACCACTGTTCCGCGAGCGGCCTGCAGTCCATCGGTTTCCAGGATCAATGGCGAAGCGCGTGCACGAGCTAGCCGTATACATCAGCGACACGTACGAAGGCGAGGCCGCGCGGGTCTGGACGGACGCCGCCGACGGGGCTCAGCTACGTGCCAACCTCGAAGCGCTTCCCGGGTTCGGCGAGATGAAGGTCAAGTCGCTCGGGGCCGTGCTCGCGAAGCGATTCGGCGTCGCCGCCGCGCAGGATCTCGTCCCGTCCCATCCGACGCTCGGCGATGTCGACTCGGCGCAGGCGCTCGCGGACTATCAGGCGAAGAAGAAGGCCCACAAGGCCGAGTGGCAGCGCGTCCGCGCTTAGCGCGCGGTCATCTCAACCTGTGGGTGCGTTCCGCGGTCGGCCGCGAGGATGCCGAGAGCCCGCTCCGCCTGTCCGGCCGGAAGCTTTACCCAACGAGGGAGCGCTGGCGTGCTGTCGAGCGCAGACCTCGGTGGAGCGATGACCCGGTTGAACGCCTCTACGACCGTCGGATCGAACTGCTTGCCGGCCTCCCGGCGGAGCTCGAGCAGCGCCTCCTCACTCGACATCGCCGCTTTGTACACGCGCTCGGTGGTCATCGCGTTGAACGCGTCGCAGATCGCGACTATGCGTGACTCGATCGGAATCTCCTCGCCCGTGAGGCCGTCTGGGTAACCGCCGCCGTCGAAGCGCTCGTGCGAGGAGCGGACGAGGCGGCCGATGTTTGCCAACGAGCCGCCCACCTGGCGGAGCATCCGCTCGCCCTCGATCGTGTGTCGGCGGAGGATCTTCCACTCCGCCGGATCGAGCTTGCCGGGCTTGTTCAGCACATCCTTGGGGACGTGAATCTTGCCGATGTCGTGGAGCAGCGCGGTGAATTCCACGTTGCGCCGTGCCTTGCCATCGAGACCGAGAGCGTCGGCGAGATCGAGCGCGAGATCGACGACCTGCCGGCTGTGGATTCCCGTGTAGGCATCGTCCGCCTCGATCACCTCGCCGAGCAGCAGCGCCGTCCCGCGGTATGCCGAGCCGAGGACCAACGTCTGCTCGAGCCGCTCACGGCGCTCACGCGCGAACAGCCAAAGCAGCCCGATCACCGGAAGCACAAGCAGCAGCAGGCCCGGACGGTGGGCCGCTGACGCAGCGATCACCAGCCCAAGCGGTGCGAGCAGAACGTCGATCGCGTACAGCCACGCGAGTAGCGGAAGCTGGACCCGCGGGCTGATCCCCTCGCCGATCCAGCAGCGGGCAATCGTCCACGCGAGGTCAACGCCAATCTGCGCAAGCAGCGCGCCGGCATACAGGGGCCAGTGCGACCAGGCGAACACCTGAGCCCCACCAACGACGATCACGAGCACCGGGGCGAGCGTGTACCAGCCGTCGGCGATCAACACCGGGATCACCGCCGCGCGCGCACGTCCCTGGATCAGGTCCGGCGCTCTGCGGAGGAGGTTCGCCGCCAGCTCGACGATCGGCACGAGCGGCGTCGGCAGGATGAACAGCGCCGGCACCAGCACGAGCATCGTCGGGTACGTCGATCCGCCGGCCACCGGGAACTGCACCCGGCCAACGACGACCCACGCGGCGAGCACCAACAGCAGGTTCACCAACGAAAGCGGGCGCTGCCAGTGGGCGAGCGACGCAAGCAGGGAAGCCGCCACCAGGAAGCCGACAGCCCCGGCGCCGTGCGTCAGTGTCTCGCGGCGGCTGCTGCGATCGCCGACGCGGCGCTGCGCTCCTGCCTCGAGCAGCGCCTCGGCTTCCGGGGTGTCGTATGAATCATTCACTGCGGCGACTCGGGCCGAACTGCTCAGGGTCGGCTCAACCGCCGCCCCTCCACGGGTCGACGAATACATCATCGACCTGCGGGTTGCCGGCCAGGGCGGTGACCTCGATCGAGACCTGGGCGCTCCCGCCGCTGAGTGCGCCGAGAACCGCCGACGTCGTGACCATCGGGAGCGTCGGCGTCCAACTGCCGCCGGCGACGGCGATGCCGGCCGGGATCGGGGTCCCGTCATAAACCACCGACACGGCGACGGCGCCGGTGCCGCCGACGAACATGCGGACCGTCGGGTAGGCGGCGTCAACGCACGTCAAAGGCGACGAGGCCCAGCTGCCCGCCGGAAGCGACAGCGAGGACCGTCCGAGCGTTCCGGTGGCCGCGTACGGCTCGCTCCCGGGGACGATCGAGGCGCCGTTGGAAAGGTTCCAGCCCGAGCTCTCGAAGTCGCCCGCTGGAGCCAGCTCGTAGGAAGAGTTGTCACCCCACGCGGCGAACGGCTGGCTGAGCGCGGACGTGTTGCATGTGCTCAGGTTGATGAGGCTCGCCTGCGCGGCGGCCGGAATCGCGGCGAAAGCTGCTGCCCCCAGGGCGCAGGTCGCCGAGACGAGCCCGAGCAGCCGACGGGTACTTGGAATCACGGTTCACTCCTCTAGATGGCAGTTCAAAAGCACGCCACGCGGGTCCCTACTGCCCTGCCTGCCAAAGAGGCTTCCACGCGAGGCGCTGACTGCATCGGCCTTTGCACGCAGAGCCTTGAGCCGTCCATTTGTCCAGTTGTGGATTTGGACGCTCAGGTTGTGCACACCCAGCGCCCCGTACGATCCTCGTCAGTGAAGGCGCACACCGTCTATCGCACGTTTCGCACGGAGCATCGCCGCGAGTTCGTCCGGATCACCGAAGATGTCGACGCCGCTGTCCGGGGATCGGGCATCGCCGAAGGCATGGTCCTGGTGGCTGCGATGCACATCACCGCCGGCGTGTGGATCAATGACGACGAGCCGGGGATCCAGGCCGACGCGCTCGAATGGCTCGACAAGCTCGCTCCGCCGAGCTGGAAAGAACCGGATGGCGACGTCGCTCGCGAACTGGTCCCGAATCCCGGCGACTACCGCCACCATCGCGGCGGCGAGGACAACGGCGACGCACACCTCAAGAACCTGCTCGTCCATCACCAGGTGATAGTTCCCGTGACCAACGGACGGCTCGACCTCGGTCCGTGGCAGCAGGTGTTCTACTGCGAGTTCGACGGCGGCCGCCCGAAGCGGCTCGTGATCAAGGTGATGGGGGAGTAGCGGCGCGGCGGGTACCATCACGGGTTCCCCGCGGGCGAGGTGTTAACGGCTGCACAGAAGCCTTCCAAGCTTCGAGAACGGGTTCGAGTCCCGTCGCCCGCTCTGAGCGGCAACTCGCCGTAGAATCCTGCTGACCACGGGGAGTGGCGCAGTCTGGTAGCGCACCCGGCTGGGGGCCGGGCGGTCGCAGGTTCAAATCCTGTCTCCCCGATTCAGCGCCCCGAGCAATCGGGGCGCTGCCGGGGGAGTCAGGAGGAAGCCTGAACCCCAAGTAGGACGGGGCATTTGGGGCGAAAACCGGTCTCGTCGCGGACGGATCCAAAATCGCGGTTCTGAGGCCGGACCGCACACGAACCGCACACGACCCGAACCCCAGACCGCACACGCAACCGACAGGTTGCAAGCCGTCCAGGAGGCCTCCTCCTATTCGAGCCGAGATCTCGCCTCGAACGACGAGACACTTAGGGCTCATGCTTGCCGGCAACCCTCAGCCACGAAAGCGACGCACACCACGTGCATCCAGCCGGATGCGGTGGCGGGCGGCGCGGGATGGGCGCCGTGTTGAGCATCGGGAAGCTCGGGGCGTCGCGGGCTCAGCTGGAGTATTACGAGCGGCAGGTCGCTGCCGGGATCGAGGACTACTACGCCGCGCCGTGGCGAGGCGCCGGGGCGGTGGATCGGCGGCGGGTGCGGCGGGATCGGGTTGTCGGGTCGGGTTGATCGGGATGGGTTCTTCGCGTTGATGGAGGGTCGTGATCCGGGGTCGGGGGTGGTGTTGCGTCCGCCGCATGGTCGGGCTCGGGTGGCGGCGTTTGATCTGACGTTCTCGGCGCCGAAGTCGGTCAGCGTGCTGTACGCGGTCGGCGAGGAGACGGTCGCCCGGGCGCTGTCGGAGGCGCATGATCGCGCGGTCGACGCGGCGGTCGGCTATGTGGAGCGGGAGGCGTGTTTCACGCGGCGGGGCAAGAACGGAGTCCGGCGGGTCCGGGGCGATGGCTTCGTTGCCGCCGGGTACCGGCATCGGTTGTCGCGTGCCGGCGATCCGCAGCTGCACACGCACGTGGTGGTCGCGAACATGACCCAGGCGGAGGGGCGGTGGACGGCACTTGACGGGCACGGCATCTACGAGCACAAGCTCGCGGCCGGCGCCGTGTATCGGGCGGTGCTGCGCGGGGAGGTGCGGGAGCGGTTGCCATGGGTGTGCTGGCGGCACGGCGGGTCGCGGGTTGTTCGAGATCGAGGGTGTGCCGGAGGCGGTGTTGCGCGAGTTCTCGCGTCGGCGGGCGGAGATCGAGGAGCGCGCTCGTGAGCTGACCGGCGTGGCGGCGTCTGAGCTGTCTCGCGAGCGGGTGGAGGGGATCGCGTTGGCGACCCGCCGCGCGAAGGAGTACGGCGTCGACGGCGCGCGGTGGCGGGATGAGGCGAGGGCGCGCGCCGCGGAGCACGGTCTCGGCGCTCGTGAGTTGCGGCGGCTCATGTCGTCGCTCCCGCGCGTCTCCTCGGTGTCGGAGCTCGATGTGGCGGCGTCGGCAACGGGGCGGCTGTCGGGTCCGGAGGGGCTGACCGGGCAGCACAACACGTTCGCCCGTCGGCACGTGGTGGCCGAGCTCGCCGGCGAGTTCGCGCAGGGTGCGACAGTGGGACAGCTTGACCGCGCTGCGCAGGCGTACCTTGAGGACTCCAGCGTTGTCGCGCTCGACGGCCGGGATGGGGAGGAGCGGTTCACCACGCGGGGGCTGCTAGCGAGCGAGCACACGATCGTCGCGACCGCGCACGGTCAAGTAGCTCGCGACGTCGCGACGCTGCGTCCGGCGTCGGTCGACGCGTCGTTGCGGCGCGGTGGCGTTGAGCTGAACGGCGAGCAGGCGGCGGCGGTGAAGGCGATCGCTGGAAGCGGGAATGGGGTGGATGTGTTGCAGGCGCTCGCAGGTACCGGCAAGACGCGGGTGCTCGGCGCGCTCGCGGACTGCTACCGCGACGCCGGCTATCTGATTCTCGGCGTGGCCCCGACCGGGCGGGCGGCGAGGGAGCTGGGCGAGGCGATCGGGACGCAGGCGTTCACGCTCCACGCGGTGGTCAAAGCGATTGATCGAACTGGCGACCTGTTGCCGCGGACGGTCGTGCTGATCGACGAGGCGGGGATGGCTCCGACGCGGCAGTCGGCGGTGCTGTTCGAGGCGGCAGAGCGGGCGGGCGCGAAGCTGATCGCAGCCGGCGACGCCGGGCAGCTGCCGTCGGTTCAAGCTGGCGGCTGGTTCGCGACCCTCAAACGTGATCTCGGCGGCCCGGAGCTTCGCCAAGTGATGCGCCAGCGAGATCCCCACGAGGTCGCGGCGCTGGAAGCGTTGCACGACGGCGACGCGGATGAGTACATCGCGTTCAAGCAAGACCAAGGGGCACTTCACGTCCATCCCGGCGAGCAGGACGCGCTCAGCGAGCTGCTTGGCGACTGGGATCGCGCTCGTCGCGAGCACGGACTGGCCTCGGCGGTGATGATCGCGCCGGACAACATCACCCGCGAGCTGCTGAACGAGCAGGCGCGCGCGAGGCTGATCGACGCCGGCGTGCTCGCGCCCGAACCGATCCGGGTCGGCGGGCGTGAGTTCCGGGTCGGCGACCGCGTGATCGCGAGACGGAACGACCGCGCTCGGGATGTCGATAACGGCACGCTCGCGACGGTCCGCGCGATCAACCGGATCACCGGAGCGCTAAGCCTCGACATCGACACGGGCGGGCGCCGAGAGCTCGACGCCGGCTACGTCGCAGATCATGTCGAGCACGCGTACGCGCTGACCGGGCACACGACCCAGGGCGCATCGGTCGAGTGGGCTGGCGTGGTCGGTCGGCCGTCAGACTTCACCAGAGAGTGGGCGTACACGGCGCTCTCGCGCGCACGAGGCCGAACCGAGCTGCACGTGATCGCCGAGCCGTCGCCCGCACAGCGAGAACGCGAAAACTACGGCCCTCCGGAGGCCAGGCCGACACTCGAGGAAGCGGCGGAAGCGACCCGCCGCGCACTGCTACGACCCGTCGCCGAACCACTCGCGATCACCCACGTGCCCGAATCGGCGGCCCAGCGCACGGGCATATCGGCCCAGCCGCTGGCGATGACCGTAGAGCGCGAAGGTGATCGAATCCATGACTCGGGATGTCCGTCGGGTCGAGCCGCGGATGCCGCCGGCGGAACCAGGCTGGCGCGAGCTGCGACAACAGCGAGAGCGTCTCGAGCAAGGACGTCACCTGCAGCGATGACGAAGGCGGCTCCGGCCGCAGGAGCGTCTGATCGAATCACCGCGGCCTGGTCGCCGGCGGCGCTCCGTTCGGGTACCTCCAGCAGGTGGCGCACTCTTGAGCCCGCTGAGGGGGGCGCACACGAGTGTCGCTCGTGCAGAACCGCAGCTCAGTTGAGTGGGTCGTAACGGTTGCCGGGGGGCGCGTGAGCCGGGTAGATTGCTTTCGTGCGCTGGTTTGCTCAGCCGTGGCACGGGTCGGTGCTCGGAGCGTCGGTGTGAACCGCCCCCGGAGTGTTATGGCCCGCGACAGAGGACTGAGATTGTCGTCGTTTGGCTGCTGCTAACGGCGACCGTCGCGTGAGCATGGTTGGACGCGCCGCTAGCTGGGACGGGCGGCAGCGGCCAAGTTTCCAGCCGAGCTTGGGGATCCCGCCGACTACGCGGTAGTGCCCGGGTGGCAAGGACACCGAGAAGCGTCCCGACGGTCCGGTATAGACGTAGCGCTGTGATTTGTCGGCGCCGTGAATGACGATCGTTCCGGATTCGCCCGTGCTGCCCGTGGCGTTGCAGCACACGGCGAGGGTTCCGTTCAATGTGCCGTCCGGGGTCGTCGTTGTCGGGCCGGGGAGGGTTGTGAGCTTGATAGGTGAATGTTCCGACCGTCACCGCACCTAACGTCTTGCGTTGGCGAGGAGCGCGCCACCGCCAGCCGCCGCGGCGTTCGGGATGTATTCGACGGTGCCGTGGAATGTGCCTCTGCAGCGGGTTTGGAGTTCCTGCTGGAGCGTGACGCGGGCGCCTGCGGCGACGTTGTGGGTGAGCGGTCCGCCCGATCCGCCGCAGTTGCCGGGGTTCTTGATCTGGACGAAGTAGCCGCTGCTGGCATTGCGGGCAGCGACTCGCGCGGTGAATGAGACTCGCAGGACGATCATCGGGCTAGTTCCTCCGAGTGGGATCTCGCCGGGTTTGCAGACGTAGAAGAGACCCCCTTGATCGTTGCCACAGAACGGCCCGTCGCCTGGGAGGGCATGGACGGTGATCGGAGCGGCAACTTGGGCCTGGCTCACGCTGGGGTTCGGTGCGGCGACGTGGGTGCTGCCGATCTGGCTGATGATCTGGCCGCTCGCGTTGTAGAGCGTGACGACGGTCGGTTTGGCGCACGATGCGAGTCCGTAGATCGTTGCGATCGCGACGTTTTGGCGGACCGGAACGTTGACCGACCAGCGGCGCGTGTGGGACATGCCGGATAGGTCTTCGCTGGGAAACTCCCAGCGGATTCGCGCGATGCCGTCGGGAACGATGTTGTGGAGAGTGTTTCCGTCGCAGCCGTTCGGGCCGTGACGCGCCTCAAAGTACAGGCTGCCCGGCGTGGCACCACCACCACCGCCGCTCACCGATGGCAGCCCGCCCGTTCGGTTGCCGTCCGGCTGAACGATCATCGAGGCCGATGATCGCAAGCCCGGAGGGGTCTGTCTGATCCGGCCGCCTGGGCCCGCGATGCCGCGGTACACGACGAGAAACACCTCGCGTCCATCGGGCAGCGTTTGTGTGTATCGGGTGAGGCTCGGGATCACGCGCGAGAGATTGCTCGCCACCAGGGAACCTCGGCCGGTGTCGCGCGCGATCAGCGCTCCGAGCGACCTGTCCTTGGCTGTCTGAGGTCGGCGGAGCACGGCAAGCTTGGTCTCCAGCTTCCGGACCGCGGCCGGAATCTGCTGCGAACCTGCCGGCGGGCGGGGCGCGGTCGACTGGTGTGAGCGGAGCGAGATCAGGAGCACGCCGGCGATCGCCAGCGCAAGCGCCGAGCAAACGATGGCCGCCACAGCGCCGATGCTCGGCCAGCCGATTCGACCATCCCCGAGACGGCTTGCATCTCTGGGCTTTGTCGTGGCGTCGATCGCGCTGGGCATCGAGCGATGCCCGTGCTCGAATCGCGGCACGGAGTTCCTGCTCGAGTTCCGGCAAGAACAGACTCACTGACCCTCCTTCAACATTGAACGCAGCGACGCCAACCCACGGCTGACGCGCTTTCTGGCCACGCTTGGCGAGCAGCGAAGCTCACGCGCGATCTCGTCATAGCCGAGCTCGTCCACACCCGCGCCCGGACCGCGACTCGCTGCGCGTCAGGCAGGCCTTCCAAAAGCTCAAGCGCCCGGCCGTCAGCGGTGTTGGACTCGATCCGCTCGATCGTCTCGTCGCCCAACACAAGCACGGGCAGCTCCAGCTTCCGGCGTGCCCGATCCTCCACTCGGCCTCGCGTCCGGGCGCGCGCAAGCACGTTGCGCGTGATCCCGAACAGCCAGCCAGAAGCCGTCCCCGCGGCCGGGTCAAACCGTTCAAGAGACAACACGAGCTGTGCGAAGGCTTCGGCTGCGAGGTCCGCCGCGACGTCACCTCGGCCGACCGCTCGGACCAAGAAGCCAAGCACCGGCCCCTCGTAACGACGATAGAAGATCGCAAACGCCTCGTCGTCCTCACGAGCTCGCACGAGCAATTCCTCGTCAGAACAGCGATGCACGGCCATCGTCACCAAGTACCTTCAATCTTCGGGCCGATTTGTGACCTCGGACCGGACAACATTCACAGAGTGTCAGTGCTGGCTGCGGCTGACGGCGAGGTCGTCGAGAAGCGATTGCTGCTGTCGAAGACCGCTTCCGCCGTCGACCTCGATCCAGACGTTGCCCGTATGCCGGACGAGGCTGGTGGTGCCGACACTCTCGGACACGGCGAACTCGCCGGGTCGACCAGCGATCGGGCGCTTGCTTCTGAACACCGAGGCAGGACCGGGAGTCGATGCCGTGGCGCTGATCCCCCAGCCGTCGTAGTAGAAGTTGACGCCCACCGTATGAGGGTCGAGAGCGGCCGCGGATACCTCCTCAAGTCCCGGCAGCGGGCGGTAGCGGATCCAGATCCGCGCGACTGCCGGGGGTGGGATTGGACTCGTCAGAGAGCGAAGGCGGAGTCGTCCGACGGCGAGGCTGTGCAGGGCGGCGACGCGGTCTCGGACGTCGACGCCGCCCTCGACTACGAGCCATGTGTTGCCCCACGCGCCGCGCGGTGAGACCGCCGCCGGGGGGCGGAAACAGGAGGTTGGCGTGGCGCAACCGTTGACGTGCGGCGCCGACGGGACCAATCGTGTCCGGCGAGCTCGATCCGATGGTGTCGGGTCGATCGACGTATCCAGGGTGCCCGGACACCGGCCGCATGCCGGGGAGTGCTCCTGGCCGGCTCCCAGGATTCCTCGCGTCGAGGAGTATCGCCGCCGTTAGCAGCACGCCATGGGCATCGATTGCGAGGTTTGCACAGGGGAGAAATGCTTTCCCGACGATCCCGGGATCGCCTACGACTGCTGTCATGACGGTTCCGCCGATTGGTCGGAATGCGGCGCTCGAGTGAAGGAGGATTGAGCAGACGCCGTTCGGTTGCGGGCGCGGATACGTCCATCGCCGCCTCGGCTGGGCAGGCGCGCCGCCGCCGCCGATCGGGATCGCGCGGCCGGCTGCGTCGAGTGGTGTGACACCGCCGCCAGGGTCATCCGGCGAAAAGCGCATGCCGCGAGGAACGTCGAACACCGCAAATCTGAACCCGGATGGAAGTCGCGGGTCGGTTCGCGTCAGGACGGTCAGCCGGTCGTCGATGCGCACCGCCGCGACAGCGGGCGATGTGAAGACGAAATGGAGGCCGGGTCCTCCCACTCCGTCGTGAGCGAAGATCGGCACACCGAGGGCTGCGGGGTATAGCTACAGCCCCCGTGGCTTCCGACGCGCGGTGGTCCAAGGGCGCTCCGGGCGAACGAGATGAAGTCGCACCATCCGACCGAGCCGACGTCGAGCGACGGAACAAGCGCGATCCGATAGGCAGACCCCGGTGCGAGTCGAAGAATGTGGGGCGTGGCTGTTCCGCCGGAACCGACCCGGACAGCGGTCCCGAGCGTTCGACCGAGAGAGATACCGCTGCGGCTGCCGTGCCGGCGATCACCACCGCGCCCGCGAGCGCGAGGAATACTCGCGGGCGGGTACGCAACCAAGCTCGGACCGTCCATAGCCGACCATGCCGATGGGCGTGGTCGCGTCGGACCGCATCCAGCAGCGCATCCTCGATTTCCGGTAGCAGGGTCATCTGCGTGCCTCCTGTTGAAAGCGCTTGCGCAGCGTTGCGAGCCCGCGACTGACTCGCTTACGCGCTGCGACGTCCGTTATCTCTGCGCTCGCCGCGAGCTCTGCGTAGTCGAGCTCGTCCACGATCCGAGCGCGGACCGCTTCGCGCTGCTCCTCCGGCAGTCCTTCCAGCAGCTCAAGCACGCCGCAGTCCCGGAGCTCCGCGAGCGTCGCGAGGGTGTCGTCGCTGAGCTGCACGCGTTCGACCGCCAGTCGTCGGCACGCTGAGCGCTCCGCGCGATCGCGCCGCAGGCTCCGCAGCAGCTTATTGCGCGCGATTCCCAACAACCATGCTCCGGCCGGTTCGGGACCCGCCCGGAATCGGGGCGCAGCGATGTACGCCGCGGCGAACACCTCGGCGGTCAGATCAGCCGCGAGCTCGGCTGGCCGGTTCGCCGGATCAGCCAACCTGCGACCAGCCGCTCGTATCGGCGATAGAAGACGGCGAACGCCTCAGCGCAGATATGCTCAGCCGCAGCAGCTCGGCGTCAGTCGCGTCGGTCAGATCACTGCGCACCGATCGGATACTTCCACCAGGCTCAGAACTGTGACCGGACGAGGCGACCGCCGACGATTGCGGCCCGTCATCGTTCCCAGGGATACTTCGCGCATGGATCCTCGCGGCGCATACACGGCTGATCGCGCGGCCGCCCTTTCGGGGGTGCCGAAGTCGACGATCCACTGGTGGGCGCGCGAGGAGATTCTCGTGCCGAGCGTTTCGCCGAAGCGGGTGAAGCTGTGGTCGTATAGCGATCTTCTCGGACTGCGGACGATCGCGTGGCTGCGGGCAACGAAGACCTCACCCGAGGGGTTCGATGTGCCGGCGACGACGATGAAGATCGTGCGCCGGGCGCTCCGTGAGCTGCACGAGATCGAGCTCGATCTCTGGACTGAGGAGCGAAGCCCGAACGTCGGAGTCGATCGGCACGGAAGGATCGTGCTCGATCCCGCGGGCGCGCCGCGACTCGTGAGCGGGCAGCGGCTGCTCGATGCCGAGATGCTCGACGTGCTCCGGCCGTTCGAGTTGGGTGCCGCGCCTGGCGGGCCCGATCTGGTGAGTCCGCGGCCGCGGCTGCGCATCGTGCCGGGCAAGCTCGCCGGCGCCCCGCACGTGTATCGGACGAGGATCGAGACCGAGGCGCTGGCCGCGCTGCGATGGCGGGGTTTGGAGCCCCGCAAGATCGTCCAGCTATATCCGGTGCTCGAGCGAGCCGACGTCGACGAGGCACTCGATCTCGAACGGCAGCTACAGCCGGCGCTCGCGCACGCCGCCTGAGCGCCAATCGGGCGATGCCGCGCCTGTTCGCCCTCGATCAGAACTTTCCGCTGCCGATCGTCGACAGCCTGCGTGAATGGCTCGCGGCGGATGCTGAGCTTGTGCCGATCGCTGAGATCCATCCCGACATGGCGACGCTCGAAGACTGGGAGGTGCTGCTCGCGCTGCACACCGACGAGAGGCCCTGGGACGGGCTCATCACGACCGACGCCAGCATGCTCAGCCTTCCTCGAGAGCTCGCCGTCCTCTGCCAGACGAAGCTCACGCTGGTGGTCGCGGTTGCGGCAGGACATGACCCGATCAAGGCGACCGGGCTCGTGTTCGCGCACATCTCGAACATCTGCACCCGGACTCGGCCTGACGCCGCCCAGGTCTGGCGCCTCGCTACCACCGCTCGGCCCGCCGACGATCCGTGGGAGTACCTCGGCCGCGCTGCTCGCCGCAGAGGCGAGACGGCGCAGCAAGCGTTCAGACGTGAGCGGCTGAGTGCCGACGCGTTAACACGCTCACCGCTCATGTAGATCTAATTACCTACGCTGTCAGCGTGGTAGTATGTGTTGCCATAAGGGTAGGAGGCCAAAGCACGTGGACGACAGGAATCCCTTCGTATTCGATCGCCCTCTCGGCGACCCCGAGGAGCTGGTCGGGCGGGAGGACGATCTCGCAGGCCTGCTTTCCGCGGTCCGCGGCGGCGGAATGGCGATCGTGGAGGGTCCGCACCGCTACGGCAAGACGAGCCTCCTCAATGTCGCGCTGGCATCTGTAGCCAGCGATGGCGGGCTCGGCGTGCGAGTGGATTGCGCCGGCGTCCTGACCGTCGACGACGTGGTCGGTCGGCTCCGGGACGCATTCGCCAACGCGCTCGCGGACGGCGAACTCGAGGAGGCGTTGATCGACCGACTCGAGGCAGTTGGGTTCCAGGTTGAGTCCGGCGAGGCGCCGGAACCCGCCGCGCGGCTGACGGCGCTTCTTGGCGTGGCCACCGAAGTCGCCGGCGCAACGAGCAGGCCGGTAGTGATCTGCTTCGACGAGGTTCAGGACGCCATGGCGCTCCCCGCGGCCGCCGCGGCGATCGCAGCAGCGAGCTCCGCTCGGAACGATCGAGTCGGGTTTGTGTTCGCCGGACCTGATGTCTCGATCAGCGATGGCTCGGAGTCTGCGAAGGGCGCGATCTCCACGATCCCGGTCGGCCCGATCGATCCCATCGCGTTCGTCGCGGCAATCACCAGCCGCTTCGAGCAGACCGGTCGTGATGCCGGCGAGGCGGCCAAGATCGTCGCGCAGGTCGGAGCGGGTCATCCGCAGCGCACGAATCTCCTCGCCTGGCACCTGTGGGAAATGACCGGCGAAGGCGAGAAAGCGACAGCCGTATACGCCCGCCTGGCGATCAACAACGCACTCGAGCGCATTGCACCCGAGCTGGAGATCCGCTGGCAGGCGCTGCACAGCAACGAGCGCCGGGTCGCTGTCGCGATCGCCAGCGACTTGGCCCCGCAGGGAACGAAAGCGCAACGCGCGACGGGCCTCGCCGGCTTCGGCGCTGCCCAGCGAGCGCTCCAGGGCGTCAAGGCCTCGGGGGTCGCCAGAACCGATGGCGACCAGACCACCCTCACCGACCCGCTGTTCGCCGAATGGCTGCGCCGCCGCTACGAGCACGTCCCGCCTGAGCCCGACTGGCAGGCCCTCCGACGCCGCAACGAGCTACAGCGAGGCGGCATTACGCGAGGCATGTAGCGTGGACGCATCCGGAGGCATCGCGACTCCGACCGCCCGGCCTCCTGCGGTACTCATCCCGCGCGGCGAGCGCTACGTCTCGCGCGCCGAGCTGGCGCGGATGATGGCGGTCAGCGTCGCCACGATCGACCGATTCGTTCGTGAAGGGATGCCGAGCGAAACATGGGGGATGAGGGCGCGTAGGTTCCTTCCGTCGAGGGCGCTAGCTTGGGCGCAAACTCGCGAAAGGAGGCCATCATGAGCCTTACCAAGCTCCCATCAGGGCGATGGCGAGCGCAGGTCTACCACCAGGGCCGCAACCTGAGCGTCCCGGACATCCTCGGCCAGCAGAAGGGCACGTCCTACCGGACAAAGGCCGAGGCCAAGGCGGCGCGCGAAGATGCGCGGAAGCGCCTGAAGCAGCGCCGCGCCGGCGTCACTGTCGGGCAGTTCGCCGAGCGGTGGACGACCGACCCGCTGTTCAGCCGGCCGAAGGAGTCGACCAACCTCCACAACGCCGAGCGGATCAAGGCGTTCGTGAGACACACACGGCGAGCTGATGCTCGACCAGGTCAGCGACGAGATCGTGGCCGAGTGGCTGGCAGGCGGAAAGCGCAACGGCACGGTGCCAGCGCTGCGGGCGATGTTCAACGATGCCGCGTCGGCGAAGGCGGGCCGGCTGATCGACGTGAACCCGTTCGCGGGCTCGGCATCTCGAGGACGAGCGGCAACCGTCACCGCCAGCCGCCGAGCGAGGAGGCGATGTGGTCGCTGATCGACCACGCCCGGCAGCTGACGCCGCCGTCGTTCGCGTCCTGGCTCGAGACGGCGTGCTTCACCGGCATCCGCCCAAGCGAGCTCGACGCGCTCCAGTGGCCCCAGATCCGCTGGGCTGACGGCGAGGTCGACGTGACCGTCCAGTGGAACGTGAAGACGAAGACGTTCACGACGCCGAAGTACGGCCCGTACACCGTCGCTCTCGTCGGGCACGCCCGCGAGACGCTGATCGCCGCCAAGCGCGACAGCGACGGACCGTTCGTGTTCACGACGATCCGCGGCACCCACTACACGCCGAGCAGCCGCACGCACCATTGGAACCGTGTGCGCGCTGCCGCCGGGCTGGGCACCGTGCCGCTCTACCTCGCGACCCGCCACTACTTCGGCTGGTACGCGCTCAACGTGCTCGAGCTCGACTCCGCGATCATCGCCGAGCAGCTCGGCCACAAGGACGGCGGCAAGCTCGTCGAGCAGCTCTACGGTCACCCCGACCGCAAGCGGCGCCTCGCGAAGATCCGCGACGCGTTCGAGCGGACCGACAACGTGCGCCATCTGCGCGCGATCGGGGGCGGCGCGGCGTGAAACCGCCCACGAACCCGCACACGACGCGGCAGAACGCCCGTCGTAGCGGCGTTCAAATCCTGTCTCCCCGATTCGGCAAAAGCCCGCTAAGCCGGGAGACCGAGCTTCACCATGTGCTGCTCGGCTCCCCGGTTGAGTCCCGTATTCGTTGGTTGCTCGATCGGATCGCGGTCGCAGTCGGCAGCGGCGCCTCGATCAGTGGTCGAACGTGCGGTAGTCGCCGATCAGTTCGAACTCTGTGAACGTCGCAGGCTGCGCGTGGCGATCAGCGGCACCGTTCAGGAATGCCTGGAACGACTCGAGCTGTTGCAGCGTGCCGGGTGCGGCACCCTCGCCCGTGTACAGGTGGACGAACTCTCCTGAGTCGGCCGCCTGGAACACCGCGTAGCGGAACCCGGCCGGCTGTGACTCTGCGAGCTCCTCGAACACGGCGCGCACCAGCGCGGCGTTCTGCTCGTCGCGCCCCGGCTTCGTGGTGTAGGTGACGATCGTGTGGCTCATTGTTGGCTCCTTGATTTATCGGGGTTGTGATTGCACGCTCGTCCGGGTGTCAGCGCGCGCCGGACAGCGCGGGCTGCGGATCCCGGATTGGCGTCTGCGTCGCCGCCTCGGTGAGTTCGTTTCGGCGGACGAGCGCGAAGATCGCCGGGACGGCGAGTAGCGCGATCGCGCCAAGCGCCCAAAACGCGTGCTGGAAGCCGCTGGTGAGCGCCGCGGGTGCGGCAGTGCCGGCGTGCAGCAGCGTCTGGGTGTGGCTTGCGGCGATGCTTGAGGCGATCGCGATCCCGATCGCGCCGCCGAGCTGCTGGCTGGTGTTCAGGAGCCCGGACGCGAGCCCGGCCTGATGCTCCTTGATCCCGGCGAGCGCGGCAATCGAGATCGGGATGAACGCGAACGCGGTGCCGGCGCCTGCGACGACGAGCGGGCCGGCGAGGTTGGCGAGGAAGCGTCCGTGGACGGGCACCTGGGTCGCCCACAGCACGCCGGCGCCGATCAGCGCCATCCCGACCGCCATCACGATCTTGGCGCCGCCACGCGTGACGAGCGCCTGTGAGACGCCGGCGAGGACGATCGAGGTCAGAGATGTGGCCAGCCATGCGAGGCCGGTCTGCAGGGCGCTGTAGTGGAGCACCTGCTGCATGTAGAGGGTGCCGACGAAGATGAACGCGAAGAAGCTCCCGCCCAGCAACAGACCCGCCATGTTGGCGCCGGCGAGCGTGCGCAGCCGGAAGATCGACAGTGGCAGCACCGGGTCCATCGCCCGGGCCTCGATCGCCAGGAACGCGATCAGCAGCGCCGCCGATGCCGCCAGCACGGCGACCGTCCGCGTGGCGCCCCAGCCGTACTGCGGCGCCTGTGAGATCGCGTCCACCAGCAGAACGAGTCCGCCGGTGCCCGCGATCGCCCCGAGCGCGTCAAACCGCCGGCGTGTGGCCTCGAGCCGGCTGTCGGGCACGATCCTCGGTGCGAGCGCCAGCGCGACCGCTCCGATCGGGACGTTCAGATAGAAGATGTACTGCCACCCGGCGTAGCGGGTCAGAAGGCCGCCCGCGATCACGCCGACGGTCGCCCCGCCGGCACCGAGGCCGCCCCAGATCCCGAGCGCCTTGTTGCGCTCGGCGCCTTCTTCGAACATGTTCATCACGATCGAGAGGGCGGCAGGCAGCATGATCGCGGCACCGAGTCCCTGGACGGCTCGCGAGGCGATCAGCGACACCTCGCCGGTCGACAGTGCTGCTCCGAGCGACGCCGCCGTGAACAGTGCGAGCCCAGCCATCAGGATCCGCCGGCGACCGAGCAAGTCGGCGGCACGGCCGCCGAGCAGCATGAAGCCGCCGAACGTGAGCGCGTACGCGGTCACCACCCACTGGAGGCTTGTTGCGGTGAAGTGCAGGTCACGACCGATCGTGGGCAGCGAGACGTTGACGATCGTCAAATCGATGATCGTCATGAAGAACGCCGCCGCCAGCAGCGCGAACGCGCGCCAGCGATTGATGTTCGTGGGTGTGGATTGCATGAGCACCTCCTCTTGGGGTTGTCGTCGCTAGGACGAATGGGAGGTGGCGATGGGGACACCCGAGCCCGGTGAATCAGGCCGGTGCCGCGTCTACAGCTCGGCGATCCGTCCCGCGAGGAAGCGGCGCTCGGGCTCTGAGCGCGCGAGCTCGAGCGCACGTTCATACGCCACGCGGGCTTCGGCCGGCCGGCCGAGTCGGCGCAGCAGCTCCCCGCGGGTCGAGTGCACGTACTGGTAATCGTCGAGGTCGAGGCCGTCGACGATCTCGAGCGCCTGCTCTGTCCGACCGGCCTCGGCGATCGCGACCGCGCGGTTGAGCTCGACTACCGGCGAGCCGGTGAGCTGTGAAAGCTGCTCGTACAGCGCTGCGACCTCCGGCCAGTCGATCTCATCCTCGGTCTGAAGCGACGCAATCGCGGCTTGGAGCACGTACGGGCCGCGGCCACGAAGCGCGATCGCTCGGTCGAGCGTTTCGCGCCCGACCGCGAGCTGACGCATGTCCCAAAGCGCCCGGTCCTGCTCGGCGAGCAGCACGAGATCGCCGTCGGCGAACCTTGCGTTACGTCGCGCGTGTTGGATCAGCATCAGCGCGAGCAGTCCGTGAACTTCCGGCTCGTCGGGCATCAGCAGCGACAACACACGCGCGAGTCGGATCGCCTCGGCGGCGAGGTCGACTCGTCCGCTGTAGCCCTCGTTGTAGATCAGGTAGACGACCGCGAGCACGGCGTTCAGCCGGTCCGGCAACAGATGATCGGCTGGCACCGCGAACGGGATCCCGGTCGCTTTGACCTTGACCTTCGCTCTCGACAGCCGCCGCTTCATCGTCTGCTCCGGCACGAGGAAGGCGCGCGCGATCTCCTCGGTCGAGAGGCCGCCGAGCGCCCGCAGCGTAAGTGCCACCTGCGCCTCGACGGCGAGCGCCGGGTGGCAGCACATGAAGATCAGCTCGAGTCGCTCGTCCTCGATCGTCGCGTCGTCGTCCATCTCATCCTCTGTGGCTTTGGGTACCTCGAGCATGCGCGTCTTCGCAGCGAGCGTGCGCTCCCGGCGGATCCGGTCGATCGCCCGGTTGCGAGCCGTCGTTACGAGCCACCCGGCGGGGTTCGCCGGCGCCCCGTCGCGTGGCCAGCGCTCGGCCGCGATCGTGAACGCCTCCTGAACGGCCTCCTCGGCGAGATCGAAGTCGCGCAGGAAGCCGACCAGCGAGGCCAGCACGCGGCCCCACTCGTCGCGAAAGATCTCGTCCAGCAGGGGCTACCGCTCCATCACCGGACGGATCTCGACGGAGCCGCCGATCCGCGCCGTCGGGATCCGCGCCGCGAGCTCGATCGCCTGGTCGAGGTTGTCCACCTCGAACACGTAGTAGCCGCCGAACACTTCTTTGGTGTCCGCGAACGGGCCATCGGTGATCAGCGGTGCGCCAGTGGCCGAGTCCACGCGCACCGTCGTGGCCATCTCCACGGACCGCAGCTCGGCGCCATTCAGAAACCGCGGGTCGTCGGCAAGCGCCATGTACTCCGCCAACACGGCGTCGAACTCCTCCTTGGGGAGCGCCTCGTGGGACCCGGGCGCCTCATAGACCAGCAGGGCGTACTTCATCTCGACCTCCAAGCAAAGCGTGCGTTTAACCCTACGACGAACGAACGCGCGCTTTGGGGACAGGGACACCGGGGGCCGGCGTGGCAACGCCGAGCTTTTCCGGTCGCTCTCTGCTACCAGAAGTAGTTCAATCCGGAGCGGAGCTCGCCTGCGCTACGCGGGTGCCAGCTCCGAGTCCGACCAGGGTCAGGGCGCACAGCCCCGCGACGAGGACTAGTGGCAATGCATCGCCTGCGGCCTTCGCCGCCGCGCCGCCGCCGCCCGAGCCGAGGATCTGACCCCCGGCCCAAGCGAGGTTGACGAGCGCGGCTGCCAGGGCCTGATCGAGCCCGAACGCCTCGGCGGCGTCCGACAGCAGTGCCATCGCCGGCGCCCAGAAGGCGCCGAGGGCACCGGCCGACGCGACGATCAGAACCGCGAGCGGCGGCCAACCGTCGGGCAAGGCGAGGCAGGCGAGCACGCCGGCCGCGGCGGCGAGCCCGAAGCGCATCGGGAACAGCCGCCCGTGCCTGTCGGAGAGACCTCCCACGATCGGGGAAACGATGCCTTCGAGGGCGGAGGCCAGCAGATACGTCGCGCCGATCACCGCGGTGGTGGCTCCGAACCGGTGCAGTCGAAGCGGACCGAGCACGTTAACGACCCCAGATGCGATCGCGGGCAGCGCCACCAGCCACATGCCAAGTGCGATCGATGGCCGGCGAAGCGCGCTGCGCACGATGGAAAGCGCCTGCCCCGACGGCACGTGGCGTGAGGGCAGGTTGAGCGTCTGCACTATCAGCACGACCGCGATCACCGCCACCGCCGAAAACGCGGCGGGTCTCCCGGTCGCTGACGCAATCGTGCCGACGACGGGCCCGAACAGCGAGCCTCCGATCGCGGCGGCAAGTGCACGGCCGATCGTCGCGCCGCGCTGGCCCGGGGGCGTCTCGTTGACGAGCCATGCGATCCCGCCCGCCCAGGAGCACGCTCCGCCGACCCCTTCGACGAGCCGGGCTGCGTCGAGCAGCGGAGCGGAGGAGAAGAAGGCGAACGCCAAGGTCGAGCAGGCGAGCAGGGCGAGCCCGGCGCAGACCGTCGGGCGCGGACCCGCGCGCACGGCGAGGGCTCCTCCGGGGAGCGAGCCGAGCAGCGTCCCGATCGGATAGCTCGCCGTCATCACGCCAGCGGACAGCTTCGAGAGGTGAAGTTGGTGAGCGAGCTGAGGGAGCAGCGGCGCGATCACCGCGTAGAACAGCGTGTCGATGAACACCACCGCTCCGACCACAAACACCAGCCGGCGGTTCGAGTGCTCCATCGTGCCCGGCGCCGGTCAGCCGATCTGCGTGTGGGACCCGTACGCGATGCCGACGAGCTCGCCCGGTGGCTGGCCCGCGAGCAGGAAGCCTTCATCGACCGGCCGCACCAGCCCCTGCCGGCTGAGATCGTTGAGGGCGGTCGTGACGGTCGGCCGTCGCGCGGCGACGAGGTCGGCCAGCACAGAGTGCGTGAGCCGGATCGGCAGCGTGACGCCGTCTCCACGCACCCGGCCCCAGCGGCCGGCGAGGATCCACAGCAGCATCTGCAGGCGAACGTCGACGCGGGCCTGGTGGACGATCGCCAGGTTCACGGTCAGCACCCGGGCCCGCTGTGCAGCCCGGGCCAACAGCCTGCCGGCCAGGCGTGGGTAACGACCGAACAGCCGGGCGAAGCGCTCATCGAGGATCGCAACGCGCGTCGGCTCGAGCACGCGCCACTCGCTGGTCCAGCCAAGTGCTACGTGGTCCGGGTCCTCGTGCCAGGGCAGCAGCACATCGCCCCCGCCGAGCAGTTCGGCGCCGTGCCGGCCGTGCACGTTGACGGTTCGGATCAGCAGCCCGTCGAGTACCAGTAAGCCGATCGCGTCGGCGACGGCGGGCTCTCGTCCTTCCCAGCGGCCCGGCCTGATCTCGGCGACGCGCGCCGTGCATTCTCTGATCGCGCGCTCGCGCCTCGACTGCGGGACCGACTCGGCTAGCTCGGGGTCCTCGCTGAGCACGTGACAGACGGAAACTGAAGTCCGCCGGACGGAAGTCACCGAACTAATCTGCCAGATCGGCTCGGGCGCCGTGCCCGGCCGAGGAACAGCTGCGGTCAGACGGCGGCCGCTTGCGGGTTACCCGCCGTGATCGCGAGCTGACGGAGCGCCGCGCTGACCTCCGCCGGACGCTCGAGTGGGCCCATGTGACCGGTGCTGGGTAAGCACGATCAGCTCGGTCAGCTGGGGCAGCTCCGACGCGATCCGCTCCGCCTGGGCGACCGGCGTCAGGCGATCGCGATCGCCCGCCATCACGAGCGTCGGAATCGTCAGCTTCGCGAGCGCGTGATTGAGCTCCATGTCAGCCATCGCGAGCCCGGCCGCGGCGCGGACGTCCGGCGGGCAGGCGGTGATCAACCGCCGGTAGAACTCGACCATCCCGGGGGTCGCCGTCGGGCCAAAGGCGACGTAGCCGATCAGGAAGTGGTGCAGCGGGCTCGTGAACGGCGGGACCGGGTTGCTCGAGCCGAGGAACAGACGGCGGCTGAGCGGGTCGCGGAATCGGTCCGCGAACGCTGGCACGGCGACCACCGCGGCGCCCGCGACCAGGCCGCCGAGCCCGGTATTGAGCAGCGCGGCGGACTCGGCGCGCGCGGTGACGTCGAACTGGTCGGCCCATGCCGCGATCGACATCGCACCGAGCGAGTGGCCGGCGACGAGCCGGACCCGGCCGTCCGGGGTCGCCATGCTCAGAACCGCGTCGACGTCCTGCCCGAACCGCTCGAGTGAGTAATCGGCGTCGGTCGCAGCGTCGCTCTGACCGTGCCCCCGCAGGTCGTACGCGACCACGCGGAAGTCTCGCTTCAGCTCCTCGATCACGAACGCCCAGTACGGGATCGCCTCGGTCCAGCCGTGGATCAGCACGATTGTCGGAGCATCCTCGGGGCCGAACACCTCCGCGTGGAGATCCGTCCCGTCGGCGGACGTGACGCTCAGCGGGCGGCCGGGCGCAAACGCGCGGAGCGCTGCGTCGGCCGGGTCGGCGCCGATCCGTCGTAGCAACCGCGCCTGCACCGCGACCACGGCGCCACCGGCCGCCAACGCCCCAAGCGCAAGTGTCCGGTTCCGACTCGCCATGCCCCAATCCTACATCCGCGTAGCATCGGCAGCCGCATAAGATCTCGCGACGATGCGGATCGGCGTGCTCACCGGCGGCGGCGACTGCCCGGGACTGAATGCAGTCATACGCGCCGTGGTGCGCAAGGGCATCGACGGCCACGGCGATCAGCTGTTCGGCTTCCGCGACGGCTGGCGCGGTGTGCTCGACGATGCATCAGACGAGCTGACGATCGAATCGACCCGGGGGATCCTGCCCCGCGGGGGAACGATCCTCGGCAGCTCGCGGACCAATCCGTACAAGCACGACGACGGACCGCGGCTCGTGGCCGAGACGCTGTCACGACACGAGCTGGACGGGTTGATCGCGATCGGCGGCGAGGACACGCTGGGCGTCGCGAACCGCCTGTGCACCGACGGCATCAACGTGATCGGCGTGCCGAAGACGATCGACAACGACCTTGGAGCCACGGACGTGACGTTCGGGTTCGACACGGCGCTCCACGTCGCGACCGAGGCGATCGACCGCCTGCACACCACGGCGGAGAGCCACCACCGGATCCTGGTCGTGGAGGTGATGGGGCGGACCGCCGGATGGATCGCGCTGCACTCGGGGCTCGCCGGCGGCGCCGACGTGATCCTGATCCCCGAGCTGCCGTTCGACATCGACGAGGTGTGCCAGCTGATCCGGCGCCGACACGAGCGCGGGCGTCCGTTTTCGATCGTCGTCGCGGCCGAGGGCGCGGCGCCGCGGGAGGGGACGATGGAGATGGCGGCCGGCGCCTCAGTCGACGAGTTCGGACATCCGCGGCTCGGCGGGATCGGCTACGCGCTCGAGCGCGAGATCGAGGCGCGCACGGGTTACGAGACGCGCGCGACCGTGCTCGGGCACGTCCAGCGTGGCGGCACGCCGACTGCGTTCGACCGGGTGCTCGCGACGCGGCTTGGGCTACGCGCGATCGACGCGGCGCATGAGGGGGCGTGGGGGACGATGACCGCGCTGCACGCCACCGAGATCGAGCTCGTGGCGCTCGCGGATGCGGTGGCCGAGGTGCGCCATGTTCCGGTCGAGGAATATCGGCGTTACGGCGTGCTGTTCGGGTGAAAAGCGTTCACGAGATGGCCCGTTTGAAGTACGCGCGTTCCGACTATGCTCAGTCAGAGTGACCGCGACCGAGAGCCAAACCGCCCTCGACGAGCTGTGCATCAACACGATTCGCACGCTGTCGATGGATGCAGTGCAGAAGGCGAACTCCGGACACCCCGGGGCACCGATGGGGCTCGCGCCGCTCGCGTACACGCTGTACACGCGCGTCATGCGCCACAACCCGAACAACCCGGAGTGGTTCGACCGCGACCGCTTCATCCTCTCGGCCGGCCACGCGTCGATGCTGCTCTACTCGATGCTGTACCTGACGGGCTATCCCCTGACGCTCGAGAACATCGAGAATTTCCGGCAGGTGGAGTCGCCCACCGCAGGGCACCCCGAGCGTAAGTACAGCCCCGGGATCGAAGCCACGACGGGACCGCTCGGGCAGGGCATCTCGATGGCCGTCGGCCTGGCGCTGGCCGAGCACATGCTCGCCGCCCGGCTGAACGAGGACGGTCACGAGATCGTCAACCACTACACGTTCACGATCGCCTCCGATGGCGACATCCAGGAGGGCGTGACCTCCGAGGCCTCGTCGCTGGCCGGCCATCTCGGGCTCGGACGGCTGATCGCGTTCTACGACGACAACAAGATCCAGCTTGCGAGTCCGGTCTCGCACGTGTTCTCAGAGGACGTCGAGGAGCGCTACCGGGCGTACGGCTGGCACGTCGAGAACGTCGGCGAGGATCTATCGGTGAAGCGGCTCGAGCGGGCCGCGCGCACGGCGATGGAGATCGAGGACCGGCCGTCGCTCGTGATCGTCCGCTCGCACATCGGCTACGGCAGCCCGCACAAGCAGGACACGAGCGCCGCCCACGGCTCGGCGCTCGGCGAGGATGAGGTGCGGCTGACGAAGGAGTTCTACGGCTGGGATCCGGACAAGCACTTCTACGTGCCGCCCGAGGCACTCGAGCATTTCCGCGAATGCTGCGCGCGCGGACAGGAGTACGAGGCCAAGTGGGACGAGCGATTCGACGCCTACCGCGAGCAGTTCCCGGATAAGGCCGAGCTGCTGGCCGAGTTCAACGAGGCGCGACTCCCGGCGGGGTGGGATTCGCGCACCCCGCTGCCCCGGTGGAGCCCTGACGACAAGCCGCTCGCGACGCGCAAGGCCTCCGAGGCGGCGATCCAGTGGGCCGCCGCGGAGGTACCGCAACTGATCGGCGGCTCGGCGGACCTCGCGTCCTCGACCAACACCGACATCGACGACGGAGGCGACGTCGAGGCGGGCTCCTTCGATGGACGCAACCTGCGCTTCGGGGTCCGCGAGCACGGCATGGGCGCGATCGTCAATGGCCTCACGCTGCACGGGTTCCGCGCCTTCGGCGCCACGTTCCTGACCTTCTCCGATTACATGCGCGGAGCGGTGCGGCTGTCCGCGCTGATGAAGCTGCCCTCGATCTGGGTGTGGACGCACGATTCGATCGGGCTCGGGGAGGACGGCCCGACCCACCAGCCGGTCGAGCAGCTCGCGGCGCTGCGCGCCATGCCCCGCCTGAACGTCGTGCGGCCCGCCGACGCGAACGAGACGGCGCTCGGGTGGCGGTTCGCACTGCGCATGACCGACGCTCCGACGGCGTTCGCGCTCTCGCGCCAGAACCTGCCGATCCTCGACCCGGACTCGGTTCCCGACGACGCGATCGATCGCGGCGCCTATGTGCTGCGCGATGCGGACGGCGGCGGGGTGCCGGACCTAATCCTGATCGGCACAGGCTCCGAGGTCTCGCTGTGCCTGGAGGCGGCCGATGCCCTCGGTGCCGAGGCGCGGGTCCGGGTCGTGTCGATGCCGTGCATGGACAGGTTTGCGGAAGCCGACGACGCCTACCGCGAATCGGTCCTGCCGCGCGCGTGCCGCGCGCGGATCGCGGTCGAGGCCGCTGTGCAATTCGGCTGGGAGCGGTGGATCGGGCCCGACGGGAGATTCGTCGGCATGCACACGTTCGGCGAGTCCGGCCCGGCTCCCGAGGTCTACGAGCACTTCGGAATCACCTCAGAGCACGTCGCGGAGATCGGCCGCGAGCTTCTAAGAACCCTGAACGGAAGGTCCTGACACGATGAGCACCAGCGCACAAGCCAACGTAAACCCGCGGCTCAAGGCGCTGACCGACGCGGGAGTCAGCGTCTGGCTCGACCAGATCCGCCGCTCGCTCGTCGACGGTGGTGAGCTGGAGCGGCTCGTCAACGAGGACTCGCTGCGCGGGCTGACCTCGAACCCGTCGATCTTCGAGAAGGCGATCCTCGGCTCGACCGATTACGACGACGAGCTGCGCGAGCTGGCACACGGCGATGCCGACGCGCGCTCGATCTTCGAGACGCTCGCGATCCGCGATCTTCAGGGCGCGGCCGACGTGCTGTCGGGCGTGCACGAGTCGAGCGGCGGCCGCGACGGCTTCGTGTCGATGGAGGTGATGCCCGAGATGGCTCACCAGGCCGAAGAGTCGCTGGCGGCGGCGCGCTCCTACTGGCAGCGACTGGACCGCTCGAACGCGATGATCAAGATCCCCGGCACGCCCGAGGGCGTGCCCGCGATCGAGCAGGCGATCTACGAGGGCATCAACATCAACGTAACCCTGCTGTTTTCGGTGTCCGCGTACGAGACGGTCGTCGAGGCGTACATCCGCGGCCTCGAGCGCCGGCTCGAGGAGGGCAAGTCGGTTGAGATGAACTCGGTGGCGTCGTTCTTCGTCTCGCGCGTAGACACAGCGGTCGACAAGCAGCTCGAGCAGCTCGGGCGCGAGGACCTCAAGGGCACCGCCGCGATCGCCAATGCGCGGCTGGCCTACAAGCGTTTCCGGGAGCTGTTCAGCGGCGAACGCTGGGAGAAGCTGGCGGCGGCGGGCGCGGCTGTGCAGCGGCCGCTGTGGGCATCGACCGGGACCAAGAATCCGCACTATTCGGACACCCTGTACGTCGACAACCTCGTCGGCCCGCACACCGTTAACACGATGCCGGTGGCCACGCTGATGGCAGTTGGCGATCACAGCGAGCTCGTCGACGACTCGGCCTCGATCGATCCCGAGCCGGCGCTCGCGGCGCTGCGCGAAGCCGGGATCGACCTCGACGCGGTAACCAATCAGCTGCTGGTCGACGGCGTGGAGCAGTTCGAGGTCGCGATGACAGGGCTGCTCGACGGGATCGACCAGCGGCGCGCGGCGGTGCTGATAGGCGCCCCGGAAACGATCCAGGTGCGGCTGCCGACCGAGCTGCGCGATCCGGTTGCCGAGCGCGTACGGAAGGCAGTCAGCGACGAGGTGGCGGCGCGCGTATGGCGCCGCGATCAGTCGCTTTGGGGCGGTCCCGGCGTACCGGAGATCGAGAACCGTCTCGGCTGGCTGACGGTCTCAGAGCCAATGCTCGAGCAGGCCGCCGACCTCCACGAGTTCGCGGCTGCGGTAAAGGCCGATGGCTTCACCCACGTTGTGCTGCTCGGCATGGGGGGATCGTCGCTCGGACCAGAGGTGATTCGGCTCTCGTTCGGCGAGGTGCCGGACGGCCTGAAGCTGACCGTGCTCGACTCGACCCATCCAGACGTCGTGCTCGAGGTGCAGGACTCGGTGCCGCTCGACCGCACGCTGTTCATCGTCTCCTCGAAGTCCGGCGGGACGATCGAGACGCTGTCGCACTACCGGTACTTCGCCTCGCTGGCCGGTCCGGAGCAGTTCATCGCGATCACCGACCCGGGCAGCCCGCTGGAGCAGCTCGCCAAAGACAACAGCTTCCGCCGCACGTTCCTGAATCCGTCCGACATCGGCGGGCGCTACTCCGTGCTCTCGTACTTCGGGCTTGTGCCCGCCGCGTTGATGGGTGTCAACATCGAGGCACTCCTGCACCGATGCCAGGTGGCCGAGCAGAACTGCGCGCACTACGACTCGAGCGAGTCGAACTCCGGCTTGTGGCTGGGGGCCGTGATCGGCGAGCTCGCCAACCAGGGACGGGACAAGCTGACTTTCATCGTCTCCGAGCCGATCGAGAGCTTCGGCCTGTGGGCCGAGCAGCTGGTCGCCGAGTCAACGGGCAAGCAGGGGCGCGGGATCCTTCCGGTGGCCGACGAGCCGCTGGCAGAGGCCGGCGTGTACGGACAAGACCGGGTCTTCGCGTACCTGCGCAACGCAGATGACCCGGAGTCGGGGCTCGATGCCGAGGTTGATGCGCTGGCCGATGCCGGCCACCCGACGCTGACGCTGGCGACCCACGGCGCGGCCGACCTCGGCCGGATCTTCTTCCTGTCCGAGTTCGCGGTCGCCGTCGCCGGGTGGGCGCTCCAGATCAACCCGTTCGACCAGCCGAATGTCCAGGAGGCAAAGGACAAGACCAAGGAAGTGCTCGATGCGGGGTTGCCGGAGATCGCGCCCGCGTCCGACGATGCGCTGCGAGTGCTGCTGACCGACGCCGGTCCGCCTCACTACGTAGCCGTGCTCGGTTACCTTCCGCCATCCGGCGAGCTCGACCAGGCGGTTTCCGAGCTGCGAAGCGAGATCCGCAAGCTCACCGGCGCGGCGGTCACGTTCGGCTACGGCCCGCGGTTCCAGCACTCGACCGGTCAGGAGCACAAGGGTGGCGCCCCGGTCGGCCGGTTCCTGCAACTCGTAAATGAGCCGTCGCGCGACGCGGATATCCCCGGCGCCGGGTACTCGTTCAAGACGCTGTGCGCGGCCGAGGCCGCAGGTGACCTGGAGACGCTGCGCTCGCACGAGCCTGCCGGCCGAGCGGGTCGTGCTCGATGGCGACCCGGCCGCCGCGGTGCGTTCGCTGACGGAGCGGATCAAGGGCCTGCTGTCCTGATGCGGACGCCGGGATCGTGACCGTCGAGGTAGCCGCCTCCGCTCCAGCGCAGGAGAACCCGCTCGTCGAAGGGCTCGAGCGGCTTCCGGTCCACCCGACGACGCTGGTGATCTTCGGCGCTACCGGCGACCTCGCGCATCGCAAGCTGCTGCCGGCGCTGTACAACCTTGCGCATGAGGGGGCGCTGCCGGAGCGGTTCGAGCTGATCGGCGTTGCCCGCTCGGAGCACTCCGACGAGGCCTTCCGCTCGATCGCCCGCGAGTCGATCGAGCGGTACTCGCGTGTGACCCCGGATCCGGCCGTCCTTGAGGGTCTGCTCTGCGACATGCGGTACGTCCCCGGGACGTTCGACGACGCGAGCACGTTCTCGCGCGTCGGTCAGGCCCTGTCGGCGTTCGACGAGGCGGCGGGCACCGCGCTCAATCGCGTCTTCTACCTCTCGACAGCGCCCCAGTTCTACCCGGTGATCGCGGCCGCGCTCGGTGAGGCCGGCTTGAACGAGCGCGAAGACGCGGAGTGCCGGATCGTGATCGAAAAGCCGTTCGGCTACGACCTCGCTTCTGCTCGCGAGCTGAACGCGCGGGTGCTCGAGGTGTTCGACGAGTCGCAGGTCTTCCGGATCGACCACTACCTCGGCAAGGAGACGGTCCAGAACCTGATCGCGCTGCGGTTCGCGAACGCGCTGTTCGAGCCGGTGTGGAACCGCAACTACATCGACAACGTGCAGATCACCGCCGCGGAGGACATCGGGATCGAGGGGCGCGCCGCTTACTACGAGGGAGCGGGAGCGCTGCGCGACCTCGTTCAGAACCACATGCTGCAGCTGCTCGCCCTGCTGACGATGGAGCCGCCGGTCTCCTTCGAAGCGAACCGGCTCCGGGACGAGAAGCTGAAAGTGCTCGAGGCGATCGTCCCGCCAACAGTCGACCACGTACCTGGGATGGCCGTCCGTGCGCAGTACGGTCCAGGCGTCGTAGGTGGCGACGAGGTCGTCGGGTACCGATCTGAGCCGGGCGTCGACCCCAACTCCCGCACCGAGACGTACGCTGCACTGAAGCTCGAGGTCTCCAACTGGAGGTGGGCGGGCGTGCCGTTCTATCTGCGGACTGGGAAGCGGCTCGCGCGCAAGGTGACCGAGATCGCGGTGACGCTCAAGCCGGTGCCGCACCTTGCGTTTCAGAGCACTGGATCGGTCGGTGTCCAGGCGAACCAGATCGTGCTGATGGTCCAGCCCGACGAGGGCGTGTCGGTCTCGATCGGCGCGAAGATCCCTGGCCCGCGGATGCGGATCCGCCCCGTCAACATGGAATTCCACTACGGCACCTCGTTCGTGTCCGAGTCTCCGGAGGCGTACGAACGGCTGATCCTCGACGCGATGCGCGGCGACGCGACGCTGTTCACGCGCGACGACGAGATCGAGGCGCTGTGGGGGATCATCGACCCGATCCTCACCGCCTGGCATCAGGACACGTCGAGCCCGGTACCCGAGTACCCCGCGGGGTCAGCGGGACCTGCGGAGGCAGACGAGCTGATGGGCGACGGCCGCGCGTGGCGGCGGCTGTGACCGAGACGATCTGGTCCGCGCAGAGCACGACACCGGACGCGATCGACGCTGCGTTGCGCTCGATGCTGCGCGAGCTCCACGGCACCAACACCACGCTTGCGCCCGCCCGCGTGCTGAATATGGTCGTGATCGTCGACCACGCGTGGAAGGGGGAGATCTCGAACCGGCTGGCACGGGTCGGGCGCTACCACGCGTCGCGCACCGTCGTGTGCGCTGTCGAGGACGGCCGACGCACCCTCGATGCCCGCGCGGTGATGTCGTACCAAGGGCCCGACGAGCAGCCTGGGGTGATGCACGAGCTGATCGAGATGGAGATCGGTCCCGACCACCTGCGCAATCTCAAGACCGTGATCGATCCGGTGCTGCTGAGCGAGCTGCCGACGCTGATGTGGTCACCACATGGTCACGACGAAGCCGTTCGCTCGGTGCTCGAGATGATCGACGTCGTGCTGCTCGACTCCGAGGATCTCGCAGAGCCGTTTGAGGGTCTCCAACGCGCCGCGGAGCTGTTGGAGGCGGTGTACGTCGTCGATCTCGCATGGCTGCGCACGACGCCATGGCGCGAGCGGCTGGCGGCGTCGTTCGATCCGCCCGTGAGGCGGTCGCACCTGCCCGAGATCTCCGCGCTGACCGTGCGGCACAAGCCGGCGTCGATAGCGACGGGATCGCTGTTGGCCGGCTGGCTCGCATCGCGGCTCGAGTGGGGGGCAGGCCCGCTGTACAGCACCACCGGCGTCGAGCTGCGGGGCAAGTCCGGGGAGGTCGAGATCGCGCTCGAGCCGGCGGAGCAGGACGCGCCAGGACTCGCCGGGATCACCGTCGAATGCCGCGAGGGATTCTCGCTGTCGCTCGACCGCGCTCGCGGCGGTCTGTGCGCGCGAGAGCGCGGGCGATCGGGTGAGGAGCGCGTCTGGCACGTGCTCGGCGCCTCGCGCGGCGAGGGCGGAATTCTGGGCGAGGGCGTACGCCAGGCGCTGCTGCGCGACCCGACCTACGGCCCGGCGCTCGGTGCCGCGCGGGAGATGCTGCCAGCGTGAGCGGGGTGCGGGTGCAGGTCGTCGCCGATCCGGCACGCGAGTGCGCGTCGATCCTCGTGGCGACCGCTCGCGCGGGCGGCGGGATTGCGCTTGCCGGAGGATCTACCCCGCGTGCGGCCTACGAGCTGGCAGCAGCCGACCACGGTGCCTGGGAGAGCGCTGTGGTCTGGTTCGGCGACGAGCGTTGCGTCTCCCCTGATGACGACCGTTCGAACTACCGGCTGGCGCGCGAGACACTGCTCGAGCCGCTGGCAGCGGCGGGTGTCGAGCCGCCGGTGCACCGGATGCAGGGCGAGCTTGGCCCGCACGACGCCGCCGACGCGTATGAAACGGAGCTCCGCGCAGCAGGCGCGACGCCGCTGGACCTCGTACTTCTCGGGATCGGTCCCGACGGCCACACGCTGTCGCTGTTCCCCGACCAACAAACATTGTCGGAGCGCTCGCGATGGGTCGTCGGCGTCGACGAGGCAGGTCACGAGCCGTTCGTGCCACGTGTCAGCCTGACGTTCGCGGCGCTGGAGTCGGTCGGCCGGGTCGTATTCCTGATCGCGGGTGCAGAGAAGGCCGACGCGGTCGCTGCCGCGTTCGGACCGGACGCCCGCCCCGACCCGCATATCCCGTCGTCGATGGTCGCGGAGTTCGCCGACGATCTGCTCGTGCTCCTCGATGCTCAGGCGGCGGCCAAGCTGTGAGCTCGGTGATCGGTGTCGATCTCGGGGGAACCAAGGTCGCAGTCGCGACGCTCCAAGGTCATGTGCTGAGCGAGTCGCTGGTGGCGCCTACCGAGTGCTCAGGCTCCGACCAACTGATCGAACAGCTGGTCGCGCTGATCGAACGGCGCCGGGGCGAGGGCGAGCTCGACGCCGTGGGACTCGGAGTGCCGTCGGTGGTCGAGTTCGAGACAGGTCGGGTGATCTCGTCGGTCAACATCCCACTGGCCGACGTGCCGCTGCGCCACGTCCTGGCCGAGCGTCTCGGCGTTCCCGTGTTCGTCGACAACGACGCGACCGTGGCGGCGTTGGCGGAGGCCCACGACGAGCAGTTGCGGCTCGTCGCGCGCAACCTCGTGATCCTCACGATCGGGACCGGCCTCGGCGGCGGTCTTGTACTTGGAGGCCGGATCTATCGAGGCGCGACGGGCGCCGCCGCCGAGCTCGGGCACCAGGTGGTCGGCGTCGATCTCAGCGGGATGAACTCGGTCCCGCCGCCGAGCCAGGGATTCCCGAGGATTGGATCGCTGGAGTACGTCGCATCGGGACATGCGCTGGACCGGCTGGCGGCGCAGACGGCGTCGGAAGCGCCCGACTCCGAACTCGGACGACTGTCGGCGACCGGACACCGGGTGCTCGGACCCGACGCGGTCAAGGCGGCGCAAGACGGCGACCCGGCCGCGACGCGGCTGATCGAAATTTGGGCGGAGCGAATCGGCATCGGGATCGCCAACGCGATCAACACCTTCGATCCGGAAGAAGTTGTGATCGGCGGTGGCGCGGCCGCCATCGGCGCGATGTTGCTCGAGCCCGCCAAGCGGGTGGCGGCCGGGTACATCCTCACTGGCGTCGGCACCCGCACGACCGTGCGGCTGGCCCGCCACGGCGTTGGCCGCCGGCGTGCTCGGCGCGGCGCTGCTGGCCGTCTACGAGCTCGAACAACATGCGCACCCGATCGGAGGTGATCGCTTGATCGTCGCCTGCGGATTCGACCATGCAGGGTTCACGCTCCGCGACCGGCTGATGCCACTGATCGAACAGCTCGGCCACACAGTGCTCGATTTCGGAACGGACAACGCCACGCCGATCGACTACCCCGACAAGGCGCTCGAGGTCGGCCGCGCAGTCTCCGATGGCCGGGCGGAACGCGGGATCCTCGTGTGCGGTTCCGGCGCCGGCGTGTCCGTCGCCGCGAGCAAGATCCGCGGCGTCCGCGCGGCGACGATCCACGACACGTACACCGCCCATCAGGGCGTGGAGCATGACGCGGTCAACGTCCTGTGTCTCGGCGGCCGCGTGATCGGCGCCGAGGTCGCCGCCGAGATCGTCGAGGCGTTCCTTCGGGCTGAGGTCAGCATGGAGGAGCGGCACGTCCGGCGGCGCGCGAAGGTCGATGAGATCGAGCGAACAGGAGGACAAGCGTGAGACGAGTGATCGAGTGCAATGCGTGCGGTCATTTGATCGCCGGCGCCGACGACGACGAGCTTCTGAACCGGTTGCAGGCCCACGAGCGAAGCATCCGTCGCGCGAGTGGGACGAGGTCGTCGCTCGCGAGATGATCGCGGCTGAGGCGTACGACGCCGGCGACAGTTGATCGGAACCGGTGGCCGACCAGGTCTTCATCGTTCGCCATGGCGAGACCGAGTGGAGCTTGTCCGGTCGCCACACCGGGCGGACCGACCTGCCGCTGACCGAACGGGGGCGAGAGCGCGCGAGCGAGCTAAAGCCGCTGCTCGCCGACCACTCATTTTCGCTGGTGCTCTGCAGTCCGCTTCTACGGGCGCGTGAAACCTGCGAGCTGGCCGGTTTCGCCGGCGTTGCCGCGCTCGACGACGACCTCCACGAGTGGGACTACGGCGAGTACGAGGGTCTGACTACGCCAGAGATCCGCGCGCAGCGGCCGGACTGGGATCTGTGGCGCGACGGTTGCCCGAACGGCGAGACCCCGGCCGCGATCCAGGCCCGCGCCGACCGCGTGCTGGCACGGCTCCATGCGGCCAACGGTGAGGCGCTGGCGTTCGCGCACGGCCACATCCTCCGCGTGCTGGCCGCCCGCTGGATCGAGTTGAGTGCGGCGGGCGGGGCCCGCCTTCAGCTCTCCGCCGGCGCGGTCAGCATCCTTGGCCACGAGCGCGAGACCGCCACGATCAGCGGGTGGAACTTCACGCCCGATTATGCGGCTGAGAGGACTCGAACCTCCACGACCAGATGATCACAGGCACCTGAAGCCTGCGCGTCTACCAATTCCGCCACAGCCGCGGGAGCAGTGAAGTTATCAGGGTCAGGCCGCGCTACGCGCACGCGAGCGCGCTGCCATGCTTGGGCCTCGTTATCGCGTCTGAAAGGAGCTCGCTTGGCCACGAACGCCCCCATGCAACTCGGAATGGTCGGCCTCGGACGGATGGGCTCCGGGCTCGTGCGGCGGCTGATGCGCGACGGACACCAGTGCGTTGTCTACGACGTGTCCTCCGACGCGGTCAAGGCGCTCGAGTCAGACGGCGCTGCCGGCGCGAGCTCGCTAGAGGAGTTCGCCGCCAAACTCGAGAAGCCACGCAACGCGTGGGTGATGGTCCCCGCAGGAGACATCACGGACAAGACAATCTCCGCGCTCGCCGACGTGTTCGAATCCGGCGACACGATCATCGACGGCGGCAACACGTACTACCACGACGATCTGCGCCACGCGGCCGCGCTGCGCGAGAAGGGGATCCACCACATCGACGTCGGCACGAGCGGAGGGGTGTTCGGCCTCGAGCGGGGCTTCTGCCTGATGATCGGTGGGGAGGACGAACAGGTCAACCGGCTAGGCCCGATCTGGGCGACGATCGCTCCCGGCGTGGACGCCGCTGAGCGCACCCCTGGCCGCACTGGCGATCCGACCCCCGCCGAGAACGGCTTTTTACACTGCGGTCCGAACGGCGCAGGCCACTTCGTGAAGATGGTTCACAACGGGATCGAGTACGGGATCATGGCCGCTTACGCCGAGGGCCTGAACATCATCAAGAACGCCAATATCGGCAAGCAGATCCAGGAGGGCGACGCCGAGACCGCCCCGATGGAAACGCCGGAGTACTACCAGTACGACATCGACACGACCGAGGTCGCCGAGGTCTGGCGGCGCGGCAGCGTTATCGCCTCCTGGCTGCTTGACCTGACCGCCCACGCCCTCCACGAATCGCCGACGCTCGACGATTTCGCCGGCCGCGTGTCCGACTCGGGCGAGGGCCGCTGGACCTCGATTGCCGCGATCGACGAGGGCGTGCCTGCCCCCGTGCTCACAACCGCCCTGTACTCGCGCTTCGCGTCGCGTGGGCTCGACGACTTCGCCGACAAGGTGCTGTCGGCGATGCGCAAGGAGTTCGGCGGCCACGCCGAAAAACCGTCTTAGCGATGACCGCAAGGGACCCGCTACGCTTGCCTGCGGCGTATCCCAGCGCCGCTATCGTCTAGGGGACTAGGACGCCGCCCTCTCACGGCGGAAACCCGGGTTCGAATCCCGGTAGCGGTACTCGTTCTGGACGGCGGAAAAGTCCTGCAAAATCCACAAAAGCGCGGTCTCCAGACGAGCGGTCCATAGTCCATTCATGGACCAATTTCTGCAAGATCTGTCGAAGCGACGACTCACGGCAGACCGAGAGCGCCACCGATCCATCCTCTGCAAGCAGCCCGGACGACGGCTCACCACCGTCTGCCGATGAACGGAATCCGCCCCTCGAAGAGGCGACGCACACCACGTGCATCCAGCCGGATGCGGTGGCGGGCGGCGCAGGATGGGCGTCGTGTTGAGTATCGGGAAGCTCGGCGCGTCTCACGCGCAGTTGGAGTATTACGAGCGGCAGGTCGCTGCTGGGATCGAGGATTACTACGCCGCGCGTGGCGAGGCGCCGGGGCGGTGGATCGGCGGCGGGTGCGGCGGGATCGGTCTGTCGGGTCGGGTCGACCGGGATGGGTTTTTCGCGTTGATGGAGGGTCGTGATCCGAGGTCGGGGGTGGTGTTGCGTCCGCCGCACGGTCGCACTCGGGTGGCGGCGTTTGATCTGACATTCTCGGCGCCGAAGTCGGTGAGCGTGCTGTACGCGATGGGCGAGGACGTGGTTGCCCGAGCGCTCTCGGAGGCGCATGACCGCGCGGTCGCCGAGGCGCTCGCTTACGTCGAGCGGGAGGCGTGCATCACCCGCCGGGGCAAGAACGGAGTCCGGCGGGTCCGCGGCGACGGGTTCGTGGCAGCGGCGTACCGCCATCGGTTGTCGCGGGCGGGCGATCCGCAGCTGCACACGCACGTCGTTGTCGCGAACATGACTCGGGCGGAGGGGCGGTGGACGGCGCTTGACGGGCACGGCCTGTACGAGCACAAGTTGGCGGCCGGCGCGGTGTATCGGGCGGTGCTGCGCGCGGAGGTGCGGGAGCGGCTGCCGTGGGTGTGGTGGCGGCGGGCCGGTCGCGGTCTGTTCGAGATCGACGGGGTGCCGGAGGGGGTGTTGCGGGAGTTCTCGCGGCGGCGTGCGGAGATCGAGGAGCGTGCTCGTGAGCTGACCGGAGTGGCGGCGTCTGAGTTGTCGCGCGAGCGGGTGGAGGGGATCGCGTTGGCGACTCGGAGGGCGAAGGAGTACGGCGTCGACGGTGCGCGGTGGCGGGACGAGGCGCGGGCGCGCGCGGCGGAGCATGGTCTAGGCGCTCGTGAGCTGCGTCGCCTCATGTCGTTGCTCCCGCGCGTCGCCTCGGTGTCGGAGCTCGATGTGGCGGCGTCGGCGACCGGGCGGCTGTCGGGTGCGGAGGGGCTGACCGGGCGGCACAACACGTTCGCGTGCCGGCACGTGGTGTCCGAGCTCGCCGGCGAGTTCGTCCAAGGCGCGACGGTGGCTCAGCTTGACCGCGCCGCGGGCGGGTACCTTGAGGACTCGAGCGTGGTCGTGCTGGGCGGTCGGGGTGGGGAGGAGCGGTTCACCACGCGGGGGCTGCTGGCGAGCGAGCAGACGATTGTCGCGACCGCGCACGGTCAAGTAGCTCGGGAGGTCGCGACGCTGGGTCCGGCGTCGGTCGACGCGTCGTTGCGGCGCGGTGGCGTTGAGCTGAGCGGCGAGCAGGCGGCCGCGGTGGAGGCGATCGCTGGGAGCGGGAATGGGGTGGATGTGTTGCAGGCGCTCGCGGGTACCGGCAAGACGCGGGTGCTCGGCGCGCTCGCGGATTGCTATCGCGATGCGGGCTTCCTGATTCTTGGCGTGGCGCCGACTGGGCGGGCGGCGAGGGAGCTGGGCGAGGCGATCGGGACGCAGGCGTTCACGCTCCACGCGGTAGTCAAAGCGATTGATCGCGCTGGCGACCTGTTGCCTCGGACGGTCGTGCTGATGGACGAGGCGGGGATGGCTCCGACGCGGCAGTCGGCGGTGCTGTTCGAGGCGGCAGCGCGGGCTGGCGCGAAGCTGGTCGCCGCCGGTGACGTGGGACAGCTGCCGTCGGTCCAGGCCGGCGGTTGGTTCGCTGCGCTCACGCGCGAGTTGGGCGGACCGGAGCTTCGGCAGGTAATGCGCCAGCGTGATCCCAGCGAGGTCGCGGCGCTCGAGGCGTTGCACGACGGCGACGCGGATGAGTACCTCGCGTTCAAACAAGACCAGGGCACGCTGCACGTGCACCCCGACGAGCACGACGCGTTCACTGAAGTGCTGCGCGCGTGGGACCGCACCCGCCGGCTGCATGGCGTCGAATCGGCGGTGATGATCGCGCCCGACAACATGACGCGCGAGCTGCTGAACGAGCGGGCACGAGCGATGCTGATCGACGCCGGCACTCTCCCCGCTGAGCCGCTCTGTATCGGCGGGCGTGAGTTTCGCGTTGGCGACCGCGTGATCGCGAGACGGAACGACCGCGCTCGGGATGTCAATAACGGCACGCTCGCGACCGTGCGCGCGATTCACCGAATCACCGGAGCGCTAAGCCTCGACATCGACATAGGCGGGCGCCGAGAGCTCGATGCTGGCTACGTCTGCGATCACGTGGAGCACGCGTATGCGCTCACTGGCCACGCGACGCAGGGCGCGTCTGTCGAATGGGCTGGCGTCGTCGGTCGGCCGTCCGACTTCAGTTCGGAGTGGGCCTACACGGCACTCTCGCGCGCACGAGGTCGCACGGAGCTGCACCTGATCGCTGAGCCGTCAGCAGCTCGCCGGGAACGTGAAAGCTACGCGACCCCGGAAGCCACGCCAACGCTCGAAGAGACACTCGAGAGCGCGCGACGAGCGTTGCGGCGACAACTGGCGGAGCCGCTCGCGGTCGAGCACATATGCGAGGACGCCGGGTCGCAAAGCGCGGCATTGTCGACGCGTCCGCTCGCCTTATCCGGAGAGCGAGCTGGGGAGGCCTCCGGGATGCAGGACCTCAACCTCGCCGCTGGTCGCGCCGACGTTCTCACATCGCCGCCCGAGCCAGATTGGCGCAAGCTTCAAAGACAGCAAGAAGGCCTTGAGCGAGGACCTCACCTCCACCGTTGACGACGAGGGCACAACGCCGAGCTGCGCGGTGGCCTCCAGCATGCCTCCGTAGATGATCAAGGCATCGCTCTCCGCAATCGTAAGCCGAGCTGGTCATGCTCGGATCGGTTGGCGACCGTCTCCCTCGGGGCCACAAACGTCGTACGGACCATCGCGCAGCCGACGCTGCGTTACAAGCTCGCGGAGCGTATCGAGCGTCCGGCAGGGCATAGCCCGGTTCCTACCGGACGTGGATCGTGAACGTTCGCGACGCTGATTCCGTTCTTGCGTGGCGTGTGCAGCTTGAAGCGTCGACCGTCATGCGGAAAAGGTAGCTGCCGATGGGCAGCTTCTTGATCGCCAGCGGCGAGTCGTATGTGTGCCCGTTGCGGCGTCGCCGAGACCGCAACCGTCGGCGCCCGCTGCGACGCTCACGCCGGACTCAGCGAGCTGCCGGTATGCCCAGGAGACGATCTGCCATGTGGATCAGACGCTCTGATGCCCAGCGCGTAGAACGGGCTCGTCGCGCTGGTCGGGCGGACCTTTCCGTACGAACAGAGAGCACGCGCGGCTACTCGTCGCGCGATGTCGGCCTCGGGGCGTGGTGATCGCGCGCGATGGCGGACGCGCAGCCGGCGACGCGGACGCAACAATTGCAAGGGCGAAGTTGAGCCGCATCCCTGGAACACGCTACGCGCGCCAGACATGACCGTCACACCCCACGCCGCCCGACGCCGCGCCGAGCGCACCAGTCGGCCATCGGCACGATGCTGGTTGCAGCGCGGCTTTGCCCCAGCCGGCGGACAGCCAACGTTCGTTTGGGTGGCGATGATCTGACCGTTGCCGTAGTCGATGCGGAACCGTACGAGCGGTGTGGGGGGCGTCGTTCCCAAGCCAAACGGGCGTTTTGGATCCGGGTATGACCTGCCGGCGGATGGTGAGCTCGGCGGGCTGCAGGAAGCCGGCGAACATCGTTCGCCGGCGGGCTCGTATCGGGCCGCTCCATTGCGGGTCGTTGAGGTTCAGCGGCGCTCCCGCGATGGTCGCGTCTACCGCGATCGCCGGCCGGCGCAACCAAACGCCCAGCCCGACTCGATCGCAAGCAATCACGTTCGGAACGTGACAAGCGACGCCCATGTACGGATCTTTAGAGAAGAGCGCGCTCGAGGGGCGCGCCTTTAAGCCGCCACACCCCCCAACCAGTCTCGCGACTACGGTCGTCACGTCCAACACGATCGCGACCTCATCTGAGTGCTCTACGTTGACGGCCATACGCGCGGTCCGGCCGCGAGCTGTTCTGAGCTGAGGTTTCCGCCTTGGGGACTCCCGCAATCCATCGGACGGCACCCGGAAGCGTCCGCGCGTCGATCGCTCCACGCGCGCTTCGCAGGTCGGGCACGGCGGCCCGGCGCCGGCGTCGCAGCCGTCTCGCGAACCAGGGCAATCCAACATCCGGATGGAGCCGTCCGACGGCGTCGAACGTGGATCTCGATCAGAGCGGGAGGCAGGCTAGATGGCGGGGGGCTGCTCGTGTATTCATGCCGCTGGCGCGGCGTTACGCGGCAGGAGCCTCGGATCTTCGAGCGCTACCGGTTGGAGTACCCAAGCGGCGTTGAGTCTTCATCTGTCGTGACGCGGCGCGCGTTCGGTCCGAGGACAGGATCGTCCAGGAGATCGTCAATCAGTGCCTTGGATCCGCCGATGCAGCTCCAGTCGTCATCCCAGAGCGTCGAGAGCAGCCATGCGTGGTCCTCGGGAAACATCAGGTCCGGCAGCTCGGTGCTCTTCCAGTTACTTTGCCCGCCGGGCGCAGGGCGCCAAGTAGCGGCCTGGGTAGGCCCGGCGAGCACCAACACGTAGTGCCAGCCCGTATAGAGTGTCACCATGGGTGCGTCACAGAAGACAATGTCGCTCGCGCCTGTGTTGAGATATCCAAGCCACCAAGGCAAGTGCGCCGCATGTCGACCCAGCACATGGACCAGCGCGAGATCCTGGCGGTGCTCGGCGCGCACATCCCGCGGCGCGTCGATCTCTCCAGGGTGCACCAACGTGGCATAGTCGGCGAAGGTCGGCGGGATTGCGCCCGTGATCCGTCCGCGAATCCCGGTCCGGTCGCTGATCCATTCAACGTCAGCCTGACTACCAATGCGCCAGGCGGTTCCGTCCTTGACTCGCGTCGGAGGGGGCTCAGCCATGCTCGGGATGTTAAGCGGCGGTGACGTCAGGTGCCATGCCGTAACCCAGGAACCGCTTCTGCCGGCCATCGACGGCAATCTCGATCAGATCGACGCTCTCCGCACGAGGAGCCATGTCCCCGACTGACAGCTCGACTGTCGTGACCTACTGGCAAGGCGAACCGGTCGGCCGCGTGACGGGGGCGGCCACGATCAGAACTCAGCAGACAGCTCGGGGTCGAGGCCGTTCCAGGCCGGGACCCGGACCGTCCGGTGGCGGCGCCGTCCGCCGAGTATGATCGTGCGCAGCGAGGTGTCGTTGTTCGCTGTGGTCTCGTCGAGGACGCCTAGGGGGTTGGCGACGATCGCGATCTGGTAGCGCCCGTTGGGGACGTCGGTGATGTCGAACGACTGCCCAGCGACCGCGTTGGAATAGGTGTCATCCCAGCCTGGCGGCAGTTCCTCGTCGACCCACAGGTTCGTCGGTGTGCCGCAGCCACCGGCAGGCTCGTGGAATGGCGGCTGGAACATCACTCCCGGCAGTAGCAGGTCGATCGGGTCACCTGGGCCTAGACAGAAGCCGACTTTGGGGTCGATAGCGACGACCGAGCCGTCGGGCTTCCGGAGGAGGTAGCGGGCGAATTGCTCGAAGTGCCAGTGATGGTGACCGGGCTTCGTATCGAAGCCCATCGTGCCGGCCGGTATGCGTCCGATGATCCGTCCGTGCAGCCAGAAGTACTGGTATGCCTGCATTATCGGGGAGCCATTCGACCGGAAGCCCTGAACGTTCAGTGGGGCGTTACGAACCCACACCCCGGCTGCGAAGGACATGTAGTCCCGGTGCCCGGACGGGTACAGGTTGACCCTCCATGCCGGAAGAGCGACCAGGTCCGGCAGTGCCGCCCGTGGTGGCTTGGTCAATAAGGGGGCGCGCGTGGTCCCCCAGGTCGGCGGCGGAGTCGGCGGCTGATACGAAGGCGGCGCCGGCGGGCCGCCGTTCTTAACGATCAGCTGCACGGTGGCGGCGGCGTGGGCGACCGGCACGTCGAACAGGCGTCGATATCCGGCGGTGATCGCCGTGGTCAGTTTGTAGCGTCCGGGCGCCAGCTGATATTCGCCGCTGAACGCCAAGAGGTCGAACGCGTCGACGGCCCAGCCATTGCGGATCCCCCATACGCTGGCCAGCTGGAACGGATTACCCATCGCGGAGCAGAACTGCGGGTACGGATTAGCTACGCCCCCCGCGGGGCTGGCTCTTTGCGCATTAGGGGAGTTCGGGCAGAAGGCTGGCGACGCCGAGGCGGCAACGCGGCCACGAGAGTCGGTGACCACAAAACGGAAGAAGTGCGCCAGGCCGTTCCACCCGTCAAGGACCCACGCGGGGAGACGGCGGCGCAGCTCGCGCCCTCCCGGACCGCGGATCGCCTGGATCGCGGCGATCGGGCGGGTGTAGCTCGCCCGCTGGACCTCCAGCCGGAAATCGCCACCCAGCGCCGCCACCCAGATGCCCGGATCCAACGACACGTAACCATGCCAGCGGTACACCGTGACTGTGGAGTGTGCGGCGATCAGGACGAGCCGCGGCCCCGCGATCGTCCCCGCTGACACCGCAGGTCCCCCCTCGACCTGTTGCGCGGCCCCCGCACAGGGCGCGAGGATCAACGCCCCGGCTGCTGCCAGCGCAGCCACGCGACCAAGCACCGAAAACCTCATGGGCCTTCCTTACGCGTCGTCTCCCAGTTGAGGTGGCAACTGTATCCGCTCAGCGAACCAGTACGCCGCCGCATACGGCTCCCGCCACGTTCTCGTGCGCGTGCACCCGCGGACCCGCATCATCTGGCCGGTGCTGACCGCTCAGAGATCCGCACCATGGCCGGGAGCCACAGTCGGGCGCCGGCGGCGGTCACGGAAAGGCAGCACGTCGGGCGCCGGGACTGCAGTAGACGATCCCCGCTTCTTGACCAGCGATGTATGGTGCAGCTCATCACAAGCTCAGACCCGGGTGCGGCAATCCGGGAGGAGGGTTGAAATGAGCACAATGGTTCGCCGTAGGGTATTGCTTACCGCTCTGTCAGCAGGGACGATCGTCGGCTTGATGATCACGCCGACGGCGACGGCGATGGGCGGATGTTCGCCCATAGCCCGCGGCGACTACGTCCACCCCTCGAGCGGGCAGGCCTCCGGCCATGGCTGGTGGCTGTCGGGCAACTGCAGTGACCCGTATGCAGAGGTAGGCATAGTCCTATGGGAACATTGGACCTCTGATGGTCACTGGCACAACATGGGCTCGAATATTGGGACGGTGCGGCCGGGTGGCGGATCAAGCGCAAGAGTGACCGCCAAGTCGCGGTGCCAAGACACCTCAACCAGGACATGGCATAGCGAGGTGAGCGTCGTTCTTGAGGATGGCAGCACAAACACCTCGAACACATCAGACCAGAACATCGCCTGCCGGGCTTAGGATCTCGGCTTGGTCCGCGCGATGAGTAGGTAGGTCAGCCTGACCGGACGGTGAGCGGCGGGCTTCGGCAGGTTTGGCTGGTCGCCGAGCTCTTTGGCGAGCTACCGCCCGAGCCGATACCCGACACGGCGATGGACTCTCCGAAGACGCCGACCGCGCGATCGTGCGGCTGCTCAAGTGGCGCTGGGCTGCCTGACCCAGCCGCGACGGAGCGCTCCGTGTGGTTCTCGGGCCATGTACGACGCGCGCACCGCTCAAAGCCGAGCGCTCGCGCGGGGGTGTCGTTGGATCGCCAGCCGATGGTGATGCAAGGCTGACAAGATGGGTGTTATTGGCAGCGTACGGAAATTGCTGACGTCTAGCGACGTCGAGGACCGAAATCCCATCAGCTGGTTGTTCTCACCCCGTCTCGACGGGTTGCTCTCTGAGCGCCGCCACAGCATCTCGCCGGATGATCGCGGCCGGAGCAGCCGTCGGCCGGTTGACGGGGTGTCGAGCTCAAAGCACGCCCGCGTGAGGTTGTCCTCAGCGACCGTTTACGCGGCCACCTCGAGGGGTAAGCAGCGGCTTTTCGTGGGAGCCGTCGATGCTGGTTCGTGCCGAGGCGCCTCTTGTCGAGGCGGCGTTCTGGGTCGAGCGGTCGCCGCGTTCACGTGTGCGGTCGTGTTGGCTGGTTGCGGCGGCGGCGCCACGAATGCCGGCAGTCAGGCGGCGCTGCTGACTACGCTGGAGAACTGGTCCGCGCTGGAGACGCCTGTCGATCAAGCGCGCGGGATTCTCACGCAGCAGTGCATGGCTCAGCATGGTTTGCGTTACTACCCGTTCGCGCAGGCGGGGCAGCCGGGCGCGTCGCCGTTCTTTGCGGCTCGCTTGTTCGGCTCGGCGCTGTGGCTCGGTCCACAGTCGCTCGCATGGCGGGCTGTCAATGGCTGGGGGCTGTATCAGGAGATGATGCAGCAGCTCAGTCAGCGGGGTGGCTTGTCGAGCGAGCTGCCGGCGGAGTTTCGGGTTATGCAGTCGTTGCGCGGACCGGCGATTCAGGCTTATATGAAAGCGCTTTGGGGTGGCGGCAAGACGATGAAGATCAAGATCCCCGGTCTGCCGGGGACGACGATCCAGATCGGCGGCTGCAGCACGATTGCCGGTAAGCAGCTGTTCGGGAGCGTCGCGGCGTCGGTCGCGGTTCCGCAGTACGGGCAGGCGATCCTCAACGGCAGCATCCAGTCAGCGGCTTCGCGCTCGCCGGCGCTTCGGGTGAGCGAGGCCAGCTGGGCCGCCTGTGTCCGTGCCGGCACGGGGCTCGCGGTGACGTCCCCGCGGCAGCTTTACATGCACTTTTTCATCCTCTACCACACGAAGGGGCCGACGCCCGCGGTCCACGACAGCGAGCTGAAAGCGGCCGTTACCGACCTCAACTGCCAGCGGCGATCGCGACTGCCGCAGACGCTGCAACAGGCGGCGGTGGGGGCGGTCGGGCACCTGCCCAGTTCGGTCCTGGCGGAGCTGCAGACGTTGGTCGCTGTGCTCGATCAGGCACGTGCGCGGGCGAGCGCCGTGTTCGCGCATGAAGCAAAAACGCCGAACGTGGCGGCGCCAAATGGTGGCGCGGTGAACGGGGGTGGAGCGATCGGGTCGCCGCTGGCTCCCGGCCGAGTCATCCAGGGCAGGTCCGTGGTGGTCTTCGGTGGTTGAGGTGCCAGGCGCCGCGCCCGTGCTCGAGGCGGTCGCCGTGTCGAAGATCTATCCGGGCACGCCTGCGGTGCATGCCCTCCGTGAGGTAACGCTCACCGCGTGTGCGGGGCAGCATGTGGCGCTCGTGGGCCGCTCGGGCTCGGGCAAGTCGACCCTGCTGAATCTGCTCGGTCTGCTCGATCGGCCGAGCTCGGGCGAGATCCGGCTGGCCGGTACCGACACGGGCATGCTGGACGATCGCGACCGCACTGCAGCGCGCGCCGGCCGGGTTGGGTTCGTGTTCCAAGCGTTTCATCTGCTCGACTACCGCACCACCGCGGAGAACGTCGAGGTCGGGCTGCTGCACGCGGGGGTTCCCCGCCGCGAGCGTCGCGCGAGAGCGCTCGAGGCTCTGGATTCGGTTGGTCTCAGCCATCGCGCGCACGCTTCTCCGGCGACGCTGTCCGGTGGCGAGAAGCAGCGGGTCGCGATCGCCCGCGCGGTCGCTCCGCAGCCGAGGGTGCTGCTCTCTGACGAGCCGACCGGCAACCTCGATTCGGCCTCGGCCGATGTCGTCCTCTCGATCCTCGATTCGTTGAAGCCGACTGGGGTCGCACTGATCACCGCGACCCATGATGCGCAGGTCGCCGCGAGAGCGGATCTGACTGTGGCGCTCGATGACGGACACGTTGTCGCGAGCACAAGGCAGTCATGAGCAGTGTGCGCCTGCCGCGTAGTCGATCCGGCGAGCGGCCGCGCCGTCCCCAGGCCGGGCTCGGAGGCCGCGCGGTTGCCCGTGACATCGCTGCGGAGGCGACGCTTGCGTTGCTTGGCCGGCCGGGCCGCGCCGCCGCTACCGCCCTGTCGGTCGTGATCGGAATCGCCGCGTTCGTGACCGCGAGTGGTTTGACGGCGACGGCGCGCGCCTCGGTGAACGCGCGCTTCGCGAGCTTCGCGGCGACCGAGGTGACGCTCGCCGACTCTACGCCGAGCGCGTCCACGCCGGCATTTGGGGCCGGCGCGGCCGCCAAGGTGCGCGGCCTGCCTGGGGTGCGCGGGGATGGCGACCTGTGGTCGGTTCAGGTTCGCGCCGCGCCCGCGTCGACCCTGTTCGGAGGCTCTGACCCGTCGTCGGGCGGCGTCAACGTCGTCGCAGCGTCAGCGGGATTGCTGGCGGCCGACCGTGCCTCGTACCGGTTCGGCTCAGACTTCACGGCGCTCGACGCGACCGTGCACTCCGATGCGGTGGTGCTTGGATCAGCGGCCGCCGCCGACCTCGGGGTCAGCTCGCCCGATGGACGGCAGGCGATCATCATCGACGGGGTGCCATTCGTCGTCGTCGGCCTGCTGAAGGGCGTGCAATCGGACCCGACATTGCTGACCGACGCGATCGTTCCGGACGCGACCGCTCGTCGCCTGTGGGGGCCGCCGCGGTCGGGCTCGCAGATGGACGTCGCCGTGGAGCCCGCCGCCGCCTCACAGGTTGAGCACGAGGTGCCTCTGCTCCTGCACCCCGAGGACCCGACCCGCCTCCAAGGCATCACCGTCGTGCAGCCGCCGGTCGCGCAGGCCGCCGTCACCGGCGATCTCACCAGCCTGCTGACGGTCGTGACGCTCGCGTCGCTCGCGATCAGCATCGCCGGCATCGCCGTGACGATGTACTCATCGATCAGCGAGCGCGCGTTTGAGGTCGGCCTGCGCCGCGCGCTCGGCGCCACGCGGCTACAGATAGCCGCACAGTTCATCGTCGAGAGCCTGCTGATCGGCGCCGGCGGCGCTGTCGTCGGCATCGCGCTCGGCGTGTGCGCGGTCGTGGTGATCTCCAAGGCGCACTCATGGCTGCCGGTGCTCGACGCAACCGCGGTGGCGCTGGCACCGCTGCTCGGCGCAGGGGTGGGAGCGCTAGCCGGCCTGCTACCGGCGTTCCGCGCAAGCCGGCTCGATCCAGCGGAGGCACTGCGACGATGAATCTGCTCGACGACGACCGGCGGATGCCCACGCCCGACCCGAGCGAAGAGGGGCTTACGGTGCCAGGCGCCGGTGCTCAGACACCACCGCCGGCCGGTGGTGACGGTGCCGATGGCATCGCCCGCAAGCGGCGGCGCACCGTGATCATCGCCGCCGTTGTGCTGATCGCGGTCGCGGCGCTCAGCTGGTGGGCCGGACGCGCGACCACGACGACCGCCTCAGTCGCGCACGCCGGGGCCCCGCCGAAAGCGCCCGTGTTGACGGCGCCCGTGGTGTTCAAACGACTCGGCACGACCCTGCAGGCGAGCGGCAAGCTCGAGTCCGCCGGCACCGAGACGGTCACCGTCGGCTCGATCAGCGTCCCGAACGCCCAGTCGGTCGTGACCGCCAACGTGGTCCACGTCGGCCAGACGATCGGCAGCGGCACGGTCGTCGCCCAGGTCGCAGGGCGGCCCGTGTTCGCGTTCGCGGGCAGCACGCCGATGTACCGCAGCCTCCAGAGCGGCGACAGCGGCGCCGACATCGCGCAGCTCCAACACGACCTGGCCGCTCTCGGCTACAGCATCAGCGACACCTCCGGGACGTACGGCGCCTCCACGAGCGGCGCGCTCGCGGCGCTCTACCAACACGCGGGTTACACGCCGCCGCCATCTGCGCCGGTTGGTCGTAAAGGACCGCGCATGCTCGTCGAGCCGCAAGCAGAGATCGTGTTCGTGCCCCAGCTCCCCGCGACCGTCGTCGCGACCAAGGAGCCGCTCGGCAAGTCGGTCGGCAGCCCGGCCGTCACGCTCACCTATGGCGCACTAGTCGTCGACGCCACACTCACCGTCGCGCAGGGCTACCTGATCGAGCCCCGCGACGCCGCCGCCGTCACCATCGGCTCCGGCCGGCCACTGCCCGGCGTCGTCAGCACCGTGAGCCGCTCAGTGCAGGCACCAAAGGCAACCGCCACGATCACCGTGCGCGCGGTCGCAGCAAGCGCCCACGTCGGTTCCCAGGTGACAGTGTCGATCAACGCCGCCTCCTCCGCGGCGCGCACCCTCGCCGTGCCGATCGGCGCCCTTTACGCGAACGGCGACGGCAGCCCGTACGTCGTCCTCGACCGTGCCGGCTTCCCGCACATCGCGGTCAACGTCGGCCAGGCCGTCGGCGGCTACGTGCCGATCGTCAACCCGCCGACAGACCTGCTCCCCGGCACCCAACTCGTACTCGACTCGAGCCAAACCAGCAACGGCGGCTTCGGCGGTCAGACGGGAGCCAGCGGCGGGCCCTAACAGCAATCCTGGCCGCCCACCCGGTGTCAAGGCCCGTTGCGCAGAGACCATCCATCATCGGATCCAGTCGCGCGGCGGTAGCCGCAGACAATGGCTCAGCATCGACTGGGAAGGCGGCGTCGCACAAAAGGGGTCCGAATTGGTTCCGCACCAACAGGGGCTATGCGGACACGGCGAATGCGGCGGACCAGCCGAGCGTGACCGGTCAGAGGCGGTTGACCGCGCAAGCGAGCTTCCAGGGAGACTAAGCCCAAGTCTAGCAGTATAAGTTTCGACTTATTAGAAGCCAGCACTTATACTCTGTCGGTGGCATGGGACATCGAGTTCACCGACCAGGCGCGCGAGTGGATCGAGTCGTTGGACGACGACGACTACGACGCGATGGCTGGCGTGATCGATCTGCTCGAGCAGGACGGACCGACGCTAGGGCGGCCGGCAGTGGATCGGATCGAAGGGTCGCGGCATCACAACATGAAGGAGTTGAGATCGAGTGGTCAGCATCTGCGAGCGTTGTTCTGCTTCGACCCGCGGCGCACGGCGATCGTTCTGCTGGGCGGTGACAAGGCGGGCGACTGGACCGGCTGGTATGAGCGGAGCATCCCGATCGCAGATGACCTCTACGACGTGTACATCGCGGAACTCGAAGCGGAAGGATTGATCTGATGCCCAACACAACCAGCTGGCGTGAGATTCGGCGGCGTCGGCCGCCGAACGAGTCGGCCGTCGAGGTGGAAACGTTGAAGCTGCGGCTCGCGATGCTTCGCGAGCAGGTGGGCGCAAGCCAGGTCGAGCTCGCAGAAGCGCTTGGCACCAGTCAGTCGAACGTCTCGCAGCTCGAGCGGAGCGACGAGCCGATGCTGTCCTCGGTGGCGAAGTATGTGCACGCGCTTGGCGGTGAGCTGAGGGTGACAGCGGTGATCGGGGATACGACGTACACGCTGCTTGACGACGTGAGCGAGGAGCCGCGGAAGGCTCGCGCGGGTGCGGGCACCCGCTCACGCAAGCCGAGCAAGGCGTAGGCGATCCACAGATAGAGCGGCGGGCTTGCTCTACGCTGGCAGCGGTGTATACTCATCGCTGTGGGTAGCTCAGGGTCGGATCAGCCGTTCGTCTTCGATCGAGCCCTGAATACCCGCGGCGGGCTGATTGATCGGGATAAGCAGCTCAAGGCCCTCGCGGAGGCTTTCTCACGACGGCGTGACGCGTTCGTTGAGGGTCCGCCGCGTCACGGCAAGACGAGTGTCGTGAACGCGGCGCTGTTGGAATTCGCGGGCAGCGCGGGACTCGCCGCGTTGAGGGTCGACTGCGCCGGCGTGCTGACGGTTGCCGATTTTGCTCGCAGGCTCGAGGACGCGTATGCGGCCGCGTGGGCCGAGGGTCCGATCGAGGAGGCGTTGCTCGAGCGGCTCGATGCAGGGTCGTTCCTGCTAACCGACGAGGACGGCCCGGTGCGGCGGCTGGAGTCGCTGCTGGACGTGGCCGTCGAGGTTGCCGGTGCTGTTGATGGTCGCGCGGTGATCGCGTTGGACGACGTCGAGGACGTCGTCGCGATCCCGGAGATCGTCGACGCGGTGCGTGCCGCCCGCAAGCGCGGCGGCGACCGGGTCGGATGGGTGTTTACGGGTCCGCGGCTCATGTCGGCCGAGCAGACTCTGCGGCAGCCAGGCACGCGAATGATGGAGGTCGGCCCGCTTGACGCGGCGACGTTCGCCGACGAGATGACACGGCGGTTCGCCGACACCGGGCGCGACGCCGGGGAGGCAGCACAGGTGATCGCATCGGTCGGCGCTGGACATCCGCAGCGGTCGAGCTTGCTCGCAGCGCAGCTATGGGAGCTGACACCCGAGGGCGGCCGCGCGACGGTCGCGATGGCGCGTGCCGCGATCGACAACGCGCTGATCAGGTGCGCCCCGGAGTTCGACGTCGGCTGGAACTCGCTGCACAGCAACGAGCGCCGTGTGGTCGTAGCGGTCGCGACCGGCATCGCGCCGCAGGGCACGCGCGCGCAGCGGGCGACCGGTCTCGCGAGTTTCAGTGCCGCCCAACGCGCGCTCCAGGGGATCAAGTCCTCGGGCGTCGCGAGAGTCGATGGCGATCAGACCACCCTCACCGACCCGCTGTTCGCAGAGTGGCTGCGACGTCGCTACCAGCAGGCGCCGCCCGAGCCAGATTGGCAAGCTCTGCGGAGACGAGCGGAGCTCGACCGAAGCATCGGACATCGCGGGATCACCCGGTGACGAACGAGCTCCACACAGACGAGCGGGACGACCAGCTCGTCGACCGCCTGCTGTCGGCCGAGGAAGCGGCTCGTCTCTTAGGCGTCAGCGCGTACACGATCAGGCAGTGGGCCCGCGAGCGCCGGATCCCGTGTGTGCCGCTCGGCCCGAAGCTGAAGCGCTTCAGGCTCGCGTCGCTGCTTCGGTGGATGGAGGATCAAGAGCGCGCTGCCAAATGACCGCGATGGGGGATACCTTCCTCATGGTCATGGCGGATAAGCGCGCATACGGCACCGGCACGCTGATCGTGAAGGACGGTGTGTGGTGGGCGCGGTGGTGGACGCGAGACGGTCGTCGGCCGAACCGCAAGCTCGGTCCAGCGAGGAGTGCCGGACAGCGCGACGGGCTTACCAAGAAGCAGGCTGAGCAGATGCTCCGCGAGCTGATCGCTTCGGGCAACGCCGGCACTCGCAGCCGCGGTCGCGACGATCCGACGATTGCTCAACTCGGCCAGGCGCTGATCGCGCGTCTCGAAGCGCAGGGGCGCAAGCCGAGTCATATTGAGGGCGTGCGCTGCCATCTGCGCGCGCACATCGAGCCCGTGCTCGGTGAGATGCGGGTCGGGCAGGTCGATGACCGTGACGTTGCGCGAGTGATCGATCGGCTCATGGCGAAGGGCCGCTCACCTAAGACGATCCGCAACTTGCTTGGGACGCTGCACTCGATCTTCGAGATCGCCCGCCGCGACCGCTTGATCGCTCAGAATCCGTGCGACCTCGCTGAAGTGCCGGCGCCGCGCCCGAGCCGCGACATTCGCTTCTTGATGCCAGACGAGCTCGAGCGCGTGCTCGAGGCTGAGCCGCCGTCAGACGCCCCGCGAGCAGAGCGGGACTGGTGGCCGGTCGCCCGCTTGCTCGTGCTTACCGCCGCGATGACCGGGATGCGTCTCGGCGAGCTGCGTGCGCTGCGCTGGCAGGACCTCGACATGGCGGCGATGAAGGTCCGCGTCCGGCAGTCGTACGTCCTCGGGCAGTACGGCACTCCGAAGTCTCGGCGGTCGGCTCGCGCGATCCCGCTCGCCTCGCGACTCGTCGCCGAACTCGACGAGCACCACCGCACCACGGTCTGGAACGGCGACGGCGACCTCGTGCTGGCCCACCCGCACACCGGCCGCCCGCTCGATCGCGTCAGGCTGCTCGGACACTTCAAGTCGGCGCTGCGCCGCGCGAACGTCCGGCCCGTTCGGATCCACGATCTGAGACATACCTTTGCCACGACGATCGCCGCCAGCGGCGAGGTGTCGCTGCGGACGCTCCAGGAGTGGATGGGTCACCTCGACGCCCGCACCACACAGATCTACGCCGACTACATGCCTGGCGAGCGGGAGGCGGAGCTGATCGACAACGCCTTCAACGCGGACCCGAACACACGTTTGCGGTCCATTCGCGGACCAATTTTTGCAAAAGAGCCCGATGATGACCCTCCGGAAACCCCGTAACCACGGCATTCCAACACATCGCCACGTGCCCTGTACGGGTTCGAATCCCGGTAGCGGTACCTCACAACCCCCGTGTTTTTGGGGGTTTCGGCGTTCTTGGGCTCGTGCGCCACGGTCTGCGCCGCAGTCGATATCGGTTGAGGAGGGTTGAGTAGGCATCCAGACGCTCTCTGGCTTGCTCCTCGCCGCCCGGGATGAGGTGAGTCGTAGCGGTTCCAGGTCTGCCCCGGCTGTTTCACGGCTGGTTCACGACCGTAGCGCCCGGATGAGCGCTCGTGACGGCGAGGAGGGCGTCGTTGGCCGGGGTCGCCGGGAGGTACTCGTAAGCCGAGAACACGACCTTCCCCCCGGGATACGCGGCGGAGTCGAGCTCGAGCGGCCGGTAGTCGCTCCGGGCGACGTACGCAATGCCGTTCAGGAGCGTGTCGCTTGACGAGCTCACAATGAGCTTGTACGCCGGGGTCCCGTTGTACGTGGCCGGCATCGCCGTGGCCTGGCCCGACTCGACCATCCGCTTCAGCTCGATCGCCGGATCGCCCCCCTTTGAGACCTCGAGCTGGTGGATTGCCGGCGGGAGCGGCGAGACCGTGACCGTGTTCGTCGACGCGTCGTAGGTCTCGTTCTTGGTGGCCGATTGGCTGGCCTCTTGCCCGTACTTGATCACGCGGTAGACGCCCGTCCCGCCGGTCTGCGTCCAGAGCTTGAACTGCATCGAGGAGCCATCGGGGAGCGTGACGGTGGCGGACTCGTGGAGGATCGAGCTGGCCGGGGCGGTCAGTTCGGCACGGACGTGGCGGATGATCGCGGCGCTCGCCGTGCTCGGCCCGGAGGCACCGCCGGCGGTCAGGAGCACGGTCGCGGTCGTGGCGGCCGCCGCTGCGGCCGGCACGCTCAGCGCCAGCGCCCGGCGTACGACGCGTCGAGCGCGTCGGCGCGCTTTGCGGACGTCACCGGGAGCGGAGCGTGATACCCGCGCGATTTCTCGGTCGAGAGCGGTGCGGATAAGACGGTCACCGGCATCATCGGGCTGGGGAGCGACGATGCCGACATCGCGTAGGGCAAGCAACAAGTCCATTTGGGTGTTCCTCTCAGGCATTGGTCGGTTCGGTGCGGAGCTCGGTCGGCTCAGACGGGTGGGTCTGGGCGATTGCGCTGGCGAGTTGGCGCCGCGCCCGGGTGATCCGGGAGCTGACGGTGCCGAGCGGTACCCCGAGGGCGGTGGCCGCCTCCGCATACGAGAGCTCACCCCAGACGACAAGCAGTAAGGCGTCGCGGTCAGGTGCGGCTAGACGCCGCAATTCGCCGACAAGTTCTGCAGCAGGCAGCGCGTCTTGGTGTTCGATCGCCTGCTCCCGGTGTCCAGTCAGACGTTGCAGCGCCGCCAGGCGGCGCTTCTCAGTCCGTCGATGATCCGCGACCACATGGGTGGCGATACCAAGCAGCCACGGCAGCGCGCTGTCATGCTCGGCCCGAAAACGCTCGCGGGCGCCAAAGGCGCGAGCGAACACCTCAGCTGCGAGATCGTCGGCGTTCTGCGAGCCGACCCTTCGACGGACGTACAGCCGCACCGCCAAGCCATGGCGCTCATAAAAGACCGCGAACTCAGACGGATCGGTCGCAGAACGCGCCAATAGCTCTTCATCAGTTAGGGATGAGTGCATGCAGCTCTTCGTCAGTTGGGGATGAGTACATGCCCTCTACATCGCCGATGCCGCCCAAAAACCTCACGGCGGCGGGAATCAGCGACAGGTCTACCGAAACTCAGACGCAAACCAGCTACCCCCCATCGATCGGCAGCGGCAGCTTGACGCCGCGGTCGCCAGTCCTGGCACTTGGGTCGTCGTGCCGCGCACCCGACGCGAGGTCCGGGCCTTCCTCGAGGCGACCGGCCGTTCTTGACGAACCGCGTCGCGTTTGCCTCGCCCGATCACTCATGCAAGGGGGCAGGCAAGCTCGCGGGGGGCCCGGCGCTGACCACTGGCCTCTGCCTTGTGCTTTGACTCCGGCCCACCGCCGGCGCGTCGCTTGTGCTCACACGCGATGCCGGCGCTCGCCGCTCATGCGGGTGCGTCGCCCCAGGTGGGTGGGGCTCCGATATGGGACCTGAGATCCGCTGCTCGCGGTCTGTGAATGCACTCGGTCACTTGGACGGTGCAGACGTGGATAGTGATCCACGCGCAGTTGCGAGGGGGTGGCCCAGCGACTGGGGTCCCCGGGCGAGTACGGTGGAAGGATCGACGATGGACGACAGAGGCCGCGGCGGACTGCGCGCCAGCTCGCAAGCGCTGTCGAGGCCGGCCATAACGTGGGTGCCGCACTACGGCACCTCGATGGTCATGGGTCAGAACCGGGAGCGCTGGGGGTGGCGGAGGCGCTCGCCCGGTTTCTGGTTGCACGTTGCGATTCCCACCACGCGGGTTGGCGCGTCGTCCGTCAGGTAGTGGTCGATTCGGCGGCCGACGCGCCCTGGGAGAAGTGCGCGCGACGCGCGGTGCCGCTGGTAGCCGAGGATCTCATCAGCCTTGCTGGCGACCGTGGCCGCATGCAGCTGGCGCGTGCTCAACATATCGCCGCCCAGCGCCGCGCCGAACAGATCGCCATTCACGTCGATCAGGCCGCTGTACTTGCCGACCTGGGGTTGAAGTGCTCAGCAGCGACTCCCGAACAATGGCGCGTGGCCCTGACCAACGCGGTCGGAGCCCGCTCGCGTGAGCAAGTCGCCCGCGCCGTTGATCGCTCGCTTAGCGGGTGACCGACGACTCGTTCGTGCCCCTGCTGACATGCAAAAGTAGTGGGTGAGCGTTGTCGGCCTGGCAGGCGAATGCACGAGTGAGCCGGATACCCCGCGCGCCCGTCGCCCGTCCCGCCTACCGTGACTGGCGCATGCCACGAGGAGCAGCGAGGGCGGCGACGACGTGATCGGAATCGTGGCCAAGCAATCGCCCATCGGCGTAGAGGCGCGTCATCGCCTCGTCGCCAAAGCTCTAGTGAGCTGTCGGGACCGCTCAGAGTCGAAAGCGATCGCCCGCGTGATGCGAGATTTCCGCGTGAAGCAGAGCTAAAGGCAGAAACCCCGAGATGCTCGTCGCGGCGTGAAAGCGGGGCCCGAGTTGTAGCAACGCTACGCTGGGGGGCGAGCTTGACTCTCAGGCGGCCGGTGGTATGTTCGGCGTCGTCCGGGTCGGATGGATTCGGACTATGGGCCTAGACGGGGTCAGCAAGGGGCTGACCGGCTGCGGTTCTTCGCTCGTGGGACCGAATGGAGATGGCGGTGTTCGCGGCTGGTGGCTTGCCTTTCACGTTGATTCGTTCGGTGACGGGGGCTGCGTTTCTCGTTCTGCTGGCGCTCGCATGCCCAGCATGGGCGTCGTTTCCTGGAGCAAACGGCCTGCTGGCGGTGCAGCCGGTCAACGGCTCAGGCGTGATCGTGGTGGCGGCCGACGGGAGCGGGGCCAAGCGGATTTGTGCGGATGGAGTGTGTCGTCGGGCTCGCGGACCGGTGTGGTCGGCGGATGGCCGCGAGCTGGTGTACGTCGCTGGCTCGGGGTCACTGGATGTGATCTACCCCGACGGGTCCTGTCTGGACTGTGGGGTCACTGACTCGGCCCGGAACTCGGGCTTCACCCCGAGCGGCGATATTCTCGCCTTCCCGTCCGCTGGGGGTTCACATGCGCCCTTTGAGGTTGACACGGTCGGGATCGATGGCTTGGGAGAGCGCAGAGTTCTTCAGGGCCCTGTGAGCAGTGCGGCGTGGTCGGCGCAGAATCGCCTGGCCTTTGTGCGAACCTTCCATGGGCAGGACGAGGTGTTCGTGGCCGATGCACGCGGCCGCCACGCCCGTCAGCTCACCCACACTGGCGCGAGCGCTCCGTCGTGGTCGCCAGACGGGCATTTCCTGGCGGTAGTTCACGCCGGCTCCGTGGCGCTCATCGATATGCGTGGCCGGCTGGTGCGGGTTTTGGGCGCAGGGGAGTCGCCGGCGTTCTCACCCGATGGTCAGCAAGTGGCGTATATCGGCACGCACGATCATGTGATGGTGATCTCGGCGCGAGGAGGTCGGTCGCGAGCGGTTGGTGCAGTGCGCGGCACACATGTCGACTGGCAGCCGATCCCTAGTCGGCCGCCGGGGGTGTGCGCCGCTCCAGCGGGGTCGATTACTATCGTCTCATCGCCCGACTTGGTAGTGACGGGGCGTACCAAGTCGAGCAGCAATGCGGGAGGTTCCGAAACCACGACCGCCTACCTTGCCTGCTTGCCACCTCTCAACCGGGAGCGATTGCTCGCCGTCGACTCCTCGTCTGACAGCCCAAACGAAGTTTTCAGCTACACGACTCGAGGCGGCTGGCTCGCGTCGGGTGACTACGTAAAATCTTCGTATTCCGTGAACGAGTCATACCACGGCGAAGGGGGCAGCAGCGGCGGGACCACGGTGACGAATATGCTCAGCGGCTGCAGCTTCGACGTCGCTCTGCCGTACCCTGACCCTAACCAGCCCGAGGCAGGATCGCAGGTCAGCGCATTCGTTCTTTCACCCGGCGGCTACGTGGCCTGGGAGACAGACAGCGGTCCCACTAGCAACGGTCCCGGCAGCGAGGACGTCTACGCGGAGGACGCTGCGGGAACCCACCAGCTCGACAGTGAGACGATCCCTGGCAGCCCGACTGGATTGGCCAACCTCAGCATCGCTGGCAACCAGGTGACCTGGACCCACGACGGTCAGCAGATGTCGGCCACCCTCGGCAAACCAGTATGTTGAGCCACGCGCGACCAGCCTCATGTGGTGAGCCATCCTCACGGAGCGCGCAGCGGGCGACACTCCCGCCGCCTCACGCTCTACACGAACTACCCAACCTCACCCGCGGAAACGGGGTTAGCGGAACGTCAAGAGCATCCCGAAGGAACCCGAGAAAGCGCGTGGAGTGTTCCGCTACATCGGGCTCCCCATTCGCGGCGATCGCTTTGGTCCTTGGTCCGGCTCGTCTCAGGTGATCGCTTCGGCGACGATCCATCAGTGCGCTGTCTTCGCCGCCGCTGAACAGGTTTCAGTACCTCGTCATCCGGCTCGTGTTCGGCGATGCAGTCCGTTGCGCATCGGTCCTAATGGCCGCCGTATGGCGACGTTTGATCCGTGCCAACGCGCTCGGTGCCGAAGTGGGAACTTCTGGAGCCTGGATATGCGTGCGATCGCGATGAGTGGGCGCCGTCCGCTCCTAACGTCACCCTCTCACGGTGCCACATCCTGTTCCACTCCTCTTCTTTCAGGTAACCGCCACGGTCTTGCCCGTGGTCTATCTCGCGCTGACCTATCAAGCGCGAGCTTGGTCCGCGAGGGACGGGGAAGAGAAGGGCTTAGTCGAGCAGAGATATTTCCTGGCAGCTGGGGCGTCGGTGGCGACGGTCTTTGCTGAGGCGGTCGCTCTATCTGATCTTGCTAAGGGCCACGGATCGGTCGCAGATGCCAAGACGATCGGAATCTGCTTGTGGCCCTGGGAGTCGGACTTGTCTCGTGGCCGGTCTTTGAAACTTGCTGTTGTACGGGACCGCCTGAATAAAGCTACGGGACGGGCGGCGGTTCTGCGGTTGGTAGTGCTCGGTGCCGCTGTCGCTGGTGTGCTTCTTGGCATCTGGCGCATCGCGCTGGCTTGAGCGCATCCCGCGACGGCTCTCGCAAACCGCCTCACTGCTACGCAGACGACCGCGTTGGCGACGTACGACGGTTTCACCGACGCTGTTTGATGCCATCGTCGCGGCCACGGCTCGGGTGCGGCCCTGGCGGGCGAGGCTCGACCGAGCGTCGGGCGAAACTAGTGGTAGGAGCGCGGCGGCTGGAAGGTCTGAGACTGGCGCTTACACAGATAGGAGCCGTCCGCGCACGCCTCGTCAACGAACTCCTTCGTGAACGGTCCCTTGTACGTTGTGCCGCCGCCTGGGCCGGGTGCCGTGGCGGCCCGGTACGGATAGCCGCAGAAGTAATAGCCCATCCGTCCTCCGCACACCCACCACTTCCCGGCGATCTTCACCGCGCCCCCGTCGAACGTATCGGCGCCGTCGGCCGTAAAGTTGATGATCGCGTCATGCCTTGACTCGGACTGTGTGAGCGTTCGGCGGGCCGCGCCGCAGGACATGTGCCACGGATAGACCGCAACTCGACCCCAGTTCTTACTGTGGGCGTAACCGCAGCGCCCGACCTTCGCCGGCGAGGTTGCAACAGCCGCCGCAGCCAGGATCGTGGATCCCAGAACGACAGCCACTGCAGCACGACATGTGGCGGCTCGCACCTACAGACTCCAATCGTCGATGTGCACCGGAGAGCGTACCGCCAGCGCCAAGAGTTCTACGCCGAAACGTCCGAACACCGATAAAGGACCCGCTCTGCTCGAAAAGCGTACGTCGGCACGACCGCTTTCAGCACTGTGGTCGCGTCGTGCCACGCGATTGCATCGGCGACAAGGGCATGGCCCCCATTGGCGACGGCGGGCGAGTGCTCTGCCACGATCGCGATCACGCGCTTGGCGTAGACCCGTCGCCGCTCGCGGCGCGAAGGGTCATCAGTTCGACGCGGCTGGCCTGGCTGGACGCTCCAGCCCGCCGACGCGCAGTTCGCGGCAAGCAAGCAGTCAAAGCGCCAGCGCGAACTTGCGCCGATGCTGGACATACCGATCCCACCGGAGGTGACTCCCGGCCTGCGGTTAGCGGATCCCCGTGTCGTAAGTGATCGTGATGTGCGTGAAGCGGCCAGCGTGGACGGTCACGGTGACGCGCCCGGGTGGACGCGGAAGCGGCGAACCTGCTCGGGAGAGGGCCCGCACGATGTAGCTTCCGGGCGAGAGCCGGATTCGGAACCGCCCGTCAGTGTCCGAGTGAACGATCGTTGCCGGCATCCTGCTCGCCGCGCGCCGGACGAGTAGCGAGGCTACGAGCGGTCGGGGTGCGCAGCCTGGCTGTGGAGGGACGGTCTCGACGGGGCACACCGGTCCGGCGACGACTCGGCCGGCAATTCCGGACGTGGGCGCTCGGCCGCTGGCTGCGCCGCACGCGCCTAGGATGAAGATGAAGACGACGGCGATCAGCAGGCTGCGGGGCCGCATCGCCAAAGCGTAGCCAGCCCGCGCGCTCAATCCCGTTGCCTGGTGTGGGAGCGGCAGCAGCCGGACTCGCTCGCGCAGATGGTGTGCGTACGCTCGTGAAACCGTCTCTGACGCGCGACGCTCCAGCCCGCGTCGGTGAGCGCCTGCGCATCTCCCGCCTACGATTTTGGCGATGGACGATCCTGATCAACCTCCACATGGCAGCGATGAAGGTTCGCGTCCGGCGGACGTACGTCCTCGGGCAATAGGGGCTCCGAAGTCTCGCCGGTCGGCCGATGCGACGGTGCAGGTTCACTGGTGAGAACGAGATCGACGGCGCATCGCCTGGCCACATTCCGGCTCGATGTCGAATACCTGCGAATCGCGCCGGCGTTTTCTGCCGCCCGAGTCAGCACCATTCTGCTCAAGGGGCCGGCGTTCGATCAGCTGCTATTCGGCGGTGTCCGCTCGCGCTCGTACAGCGACATCGACGTGCTCGTCGATCCGGCGGGTCTCGCGGAGGCCGGGCGCGTGCTGGAGCGGCTCGGTTTTCGCCGGGCGGAGCGGCAGTCGCGGGTGCCCGAGCCGTTCCGCCGCATCGGCATCGCCGTGCGCCTGCTCGCTGCCCCGCACGGAGCCCCCTGGGTCCGGGAGCGCGACGGGTTCACGATCGACCTCCACGAAACCCTGCCGTTGATCGGCGCCTCGCCCGGGGACGCTTGGCTGGCGCTCAGTGCCCACCACGCGACGGTCACACTCGTGGACTCGGAGGTCACGACGCTTGACCGAGCCGCCTCGGCCCTGCTGATCGCGTTGCATGCCGCCCACCATGGCCGCGGCTGGAGCCGAGCCCAGACCGACCTGCGACGTGCATGCGAGCTGCTCGAGCGCGACTGCTGGGACGATGCCGTGCGGCTCGCGCGTGTACTACGGGCTGAAGCGGCGATGGGGACCGGGCTGGGGACGGTGGCGGAGGGCGTCGAGCTCGCGCGTGAGCTCGGACTGCGCACGAAGCCGACCATCGCAAATCGCCTCACATGGTTCATCACCGCCCTCGTGGAGCACCGCCGCACCTGAAACGGCCGCGCTACGTGGCCATGGCAATCGCCGCCGAGACCCGAGCCTCGCCGTCATAGCTCTGGAGGCGCTCCGACATCGCCGTGATCCGCGTGCGCGTTGCGCCGTCGTCGAGCAGGGCTCGCACGGCGCGGGCGACGGCGTCAGGGTCCTCTTCGGCAATCGTGCCCACGCCCAACTCGGCAACCCGCCGGGACAGCGGGACCTGGTCGAAAGCCTGCGGAAGGCACACCATCGGCACCGCCGCCACGATCGATTCGTGCACGGAGTTGCAGCCACCGTGCGTGATGTGAACGCTGGCCTTGACCAGTGCCTCGCGGGTCGGCACGAACTCCTGGATCGTGACGTTGGCCGGCACCGGCCCGAGGTCGTCGGATTTGAAGGTCCGCCCTCCCGCGGAGACGAGCAGCTGAACCGGCTCGCGAGCGAGGGCGGCGATCACCGTCCGGAACAGCTCGGTCCGCCTGTTCTGGGCGGTCCCGAAGCACGCGTACACGAGTGGGGGGCCGGCTTGGGGACGCGCGGGTGGTGGCGGCGAGAGCAACGGGCCGATGCACCGCCAGGACGGCGGTAGCTCCTGCTCGCCGACGATCTCCTCGGTCGTGAAGGTCAAGGTGGGCTCGGATGTCCGGTGGTGGAGCCCGCGGACATCGGCTAGCTCCACGCCCCACCGACGCGCGATCGAAAGCCAGCCTCGCTCGAACCGCTCGCGTTCAGCCGGATCGGATCGCCCGCTTTCACCGTTCGCGCCGTCGGCCGCAACCGCGTCAACCATCGGGAACATCGGGTGTGAGACGACCCGGGGTAGCCCGAGGTATTGCCCGGCAACCAGTGCCCACGGGGTCTGGCTGTCACGGATCACCACGTCGACGTCATGGGCGTGCAGCTGAGGGATGAGTCGCTCGGCCTCGCGCTCCGTCGTCGAGGCCAGCTCGGCCGCGAGGTGAGAAGCGGGAACGCGCGGTAGCTCGGACAACGATGCCTCGAATTGAGCTCCAAGCTGCTCAACTCGGGGGCGCGTGTGCTCGGGCGCCCAGACGACCAGCTCATGGCCGTGGCGGACGAGCACGTCGGCGAGCCTCATCATCGCCGTGATGTGGCTGTGGAAGGGAGCGTTGACGAGCGCGATCCGAGCCACGTTCGGAACACCGTAGCCCAGCCGGGGGGAGCGCTAGCATCAGCTGATCACCGGGGGCTCTGAAACGATCGGGGCGATCGCTGCGCCTGCGTCGCGCTACATCACAGCGCCGGACGTCGCCGTGGTCACCTCGTACTTCAATTCGCACAACTACGCGAGCAAGCGCCGAGGGTTCGAGCTGTTCAGGCAGTCGATGGAGCGCTCAGGGGTGCCGCTGTTCATCGGCGAGTGCGCGTTCGGCGACGAGCCGTTCGAATTGGCGCCGTCGAAGTCGGTGTTCCAGTTCCGCTGCCGCGATGTGATGTGGCAGAAGGAGCGGCTGCTGAATCTGACGATCGATCGCGTGCCCGACCGGTACACAAAGATCGCGTGGGTCGACGCGGATGTTCTGTTCACGAATCCGAACTGGGTCGTCGAGGCATCGGAGCGGCTCGACGACGTGCCAGTGCTTCAGCCGTTTACTCACGCGGTTCGCCTCCGCCCGCGCGATACGAGCTACTTCGGCGGCGGCGAACGTTCGCGCGGCTTCTGCTTCACCCGTTCGGCGCTCCCCGCCCTGTCGCGGCTGCGGTACCACGTCCACGGCCACCCCGGTTTCGCCTGGGCGGCAGACCGACAGCTTCTCTCGGACCTCTGCCTGTACGACGCCGCGATTGGCGGGACCGCGGACCATCTGATGGCACATGCGTTCAGCGGAGACTTTGGGTCGGCTTGCCTGCAGCTCGTCTTCGGCGGAAGCTCGAACTACCTCGACCATTTTCGGCGCTGGGCAGAGGACGCATGGGAGCGGGTGCGCGGCAGGCTGGGATACGTCAGCGGCGCGGCGCTTCATCTGTGGCATGGCGAGACGGTGAACCGCGGCTATGTGCGGCGCTACCGCGAACTCACCGGCCTGGGGTACGACCCGACGATCCACCTTCACGGGGAACCGGGGAACCTGTGGGCGTGGTCAGAGGAGGGGGCGTTCCTCTCCGATTGGGCGATCGGATATTTCCGTGACCGTTCGGAGGACAGCACCTGGGGCATGGCGGCGACCCGATGAGTGCGACGCGAGCGCACCTGGAGCATGGCGGGGACCCGATGAGTGCGACGCGGCAGCAGGCGCTCGAACAATTCGGCCTCACGGATGTGCGACAGACGTTGCTGCGCTACCAGCCTGCGTCGAATTGGGTTTCTCTGGCGCGCGACCCAACGGAGCGCATGACGATTGGCTTCGGCTTTGACGTGGGTCGCCCGGAGGCGCCCGAGATGCTGACCCAGGTCGGTCTCGATCCGGCGGCAGTGCGCAGCGGGCGCACGCCGATGTCGGATGCGCAGATGCACGAACTGTTCGACCTCGTGTTGCTCGCTGCGGTCCGATCGGCTGGCCAGCGTGTTCCCGGTTTTGCCGCCATGGACTCCGAGCAGCAAGCAGCGCTGCTCGAGCTGATCATGTGGTTGGGTCCCGATGAGACGGAGACCGTCTTTAGAGAGTTCGAGTACCTGTCGCTGCCGCCTACGCAGGAGATACCGGAGCCCTCGCCGTGGTTCGACCGCTGTGACGAGGTGACCCCCCACCGCGCATCGTCCAGAGCCTGGGCGGGCGCGATCTCTCGCACCGTCAAGCAAGCGCGGCAGCGCTTGCAATCCGTCGGCCGCCGGCGGTCGCGCAGCCGTTTTGCGATCACGTTCGAATCGTTTGGGATCCTCGGGGAGCTCGCGTCCGACGATCGCAATCTGCTCCACGCCGCCCAATCGATGCTGCCGCCGGACTGGCGCGAGCGCGATGGTCGGCCAAGCGTGTGGTTTGGGGTGTGGACGGACGGCTCGATCACCGTCAACGGGGCGCTACGCGGACTGGATGCCCCGGGGCGGCCCCTCGTTGCTGAAGCTTGGTGGCATCGTTCGCCACCATCTGGCGACCAACGCTCCTGGGTTCACGTTCGTGCACGCCGGTGTCGTCGACGCCGGCGGCTGCGGGATCGTCATCCCGGGCCGTTCGTACACCGGCAAATCGACCCTAGTCGCAGAGCTCGTCCGCCTCGGCGCGACGTACGTCTCCGATGAGTACGCAGTGCTGGATTCCAGCGGGCGTGGTCCACCCGTTCGCGAAGCCGCTGTCGATCCGAGCGGGACGCAACGACCCGCTCGGTCAGCTCGTTCCGGTCGAGCAGGAGCTGATCGCCAACCACCCGGTCACGGCCGGTTTGATCGTGCTCACCTGGTATTCCCCTGGTGGCCAGTGGCGCCCGTCGAGGGGGTCGCGCGCCGAGGGCGCCCTGGCCTTGCTCGAGAACACGGTCTCCGCGCGCCTGCGACCCGCTGCGGCGCTGCGTGCGGCGGGTCGGCTCGCACGCACCGCCCAGTTCCTCTCCGGTCAGCGCGGCGAGGCGTCCGACACCGCGCAGGCGATGCTCGAGATCGCCTTGCGTCAATCCGGAAGCTGGACTACGGTTCTGGCATGACCGGGAAGGGGCCGCTTGCGCGGACCGATCGCTTGCTGACCGAAAGGGTCGATGGTGAGTTGCTCGTCTACGACCTCGACGGCGATGTCGCGGTGCACCTGAACGAGACCGCCGCGCTCGTCTGGCGGAGCTGTGACGGCAGTCGCACCGTGGCCGAGCTCGCGACGCTCGTCGCCCACGAGCGCGGCGAGGCGCCCGACGAAGACGTCGTGCTGATGGCGCTCGACAATCTATCTGAGCATGGCCTGATCCGCTCCGGCTACGACGAGCGAGATGGCGCGGCGGTGGCTCTGAGCCGGCGCCGTTTCTTTCGGCGGGCCGGCGTTATCGGAGTGCGAGCGCCTGTCGTCTACAGCCTGATCGTCCCGACGGCCGCCGCGGCTCTGTCAACCGGAGGCGGAGGCGGAGGGGGAGGTGGTGGCGGGATCATCAACTCTCCCTCGCAATTCAACACGCCTTCGTCGATCAGGGTCCGGTTCGGCGGGGTCAGGATCGTCGGGGTCAGACTCGTCGGGGTCAGGATCGTCGGGATCAGGCTCGTCGGGCTCTGGCTCTGGCTCAGGCGCCGGCTCAGGCAGCGACAACTACCCGTAGGGCAACAGGAGGACGGGATGGGGCAGCCGAGCAACCGGACGATCGTGGGCGTAGCAATCCTGCTGTTCACGGCCGTGTTGATGGGGGTGGGTATCCACCACCTGGTCAACACGGGGACTTGCTCGTCGACGGGGTATGCAGCGAACTACGGACCCGTGCCTTACTGCCCATCGGGCACCGGTTGGTGGATGGCTTTCCTGTTCATCGGGATCATCGGCGGCATCGTCGGCGGCGCGCTGGCCGGCGGCTCCACCGTCGGGTCTGATCAACGGCACCATCTTCACGGCGATCGGGGTCGGCTCGTTCACCGTGGTCTTCGACAAGCACGCGTCGAGCAAGACGTTCGCCGCCGTGTTCGGCGGCTGCTTCGCCGTCGTTGGCGGCATCATCCTGATGTTCGTGATCGCCTCGGTACTTCGCTCGGCGACAGGATCGTCCCGCAAACCGCGCGGTGGGCGTCGGACTGGATCGACGCTCGGCAGCCAGACGTCGGCGTTTGGGACACCCCAGACGGTGGGCGCTGGAGGCTCGGCCGCCTCGGTCTTCGGGACGGCGAGCAAGGACGTCGATCCGATCATGGGCGCGTACGCGGCGGGTGCAAGCGGGGGCGCTAAGTCGGGTCTGTCGGGCACCGGACTGTCGAGCTCTGGTGTGGCGGACAGCGGCCTTGGGGGGGCGGGATCCGACCTCGACAGCCTGTCGAAGCTCGCCGACCTGCATCAGGCCGGCGCTCTCACCGACGACGAGTTCGCGCGCGAGAAGGCCAAGCTCCTCCGGTCCTGATGCGGCTGCTGATCGCTCTCCTCGCGTGGATCGGTGCGATTGCGGCGTCCGTCGCGATCTCGACCGCCGTCGCGAACTCGATGCACCCGAGCTCGACCGCGACGGCCTCATCGCCAGGCTCCTCCGCGGGACCCACCACAACGACGACCAGCGCCCCAACGCCCCCAGCGTTCAACGCCGCCAGCGTCAAGCCGACCGATCCGGACTCGCTGTTCATCGGATCGAACTTCCGGGCGGATCCTGGCGATCGCCGAGCGGCATCTCGGTGCGCGCGCGGACATCGAGACGGTCCGCCTGACGCCCGGCGATCTGGAGCTCACGACCGTCGCGAAGAACAGTGATCAGAGCGCGGTAGTCGTGGACGCAAACGGCAGTTACGTCTCGACAAGCACCGGCGCCCTGGTTGGATCGGCGCAGGTCTATTACCTCTCACAGCTCGGTGCAAACACGCCGGCAACGCTCGCCAGGCGGATCGCGGCCGGCGCCCGCATCCCGATCTCGCACCTCCGATACATGCTGGTCGCGACCGATCCGGCGCAGCATCAGTTTTCCTGGAGGGTGTATCCGACGGACCCTGGCATCTACTTCCGGGCCGGCGACGCGACCGGGCCAATCCTCGAGCTCGGCGGAAAACGGACGCTCGAGATTCGCTGATCGGGAACGGACGCTCAATACCGCCGCACGGCGCGCAGGTTCGGCGGTAGGCTGGCCGGATGGCCAGTCAGGCCGCCACGAGGAGGGAGACCTGTCGGGTCCTCGAGTTCGATCCAGATATCGGCAACGGGATCGATCCCGCGGAGTGGCCGCTGGTGTGCTCTGCGTGTTTGGCGCGGCTGTGCGACGTGCCGTCGGGAGCATGGGCGCTCCGCGCACCGGATGGTGAGTCCCACCTGCTCGGATTCGTGATCGTCACCGGGCTTGTCTGTCGGGAGGTGGCGCTGCGCGACCGGCACATGTTCGAGTTCCTCGGTCCGGGCGATGTCGTGCAACCACCGGCGGAGGCGGCACGCCCCCGGCTGGGGTGCCCGGTGACCTGCACGGCCGCTACCGACTTGACGGTGATGGCGCTCGGCGAGTCGTTCATCAGGTCGGCCGCGCGCTGGCCGAGCCTGCTGGTGGCGGTGCACGAGCGCCTGGAGGCGCAGCGGGAGTACCTCGCGATCCAAGGCCTGATCGCGCATGTTGCTCGTGCGGAGCACCGAGTACTACTGCAGCTGTGGCACCTGGCCGACCGCTGGGGCCGGGTGACGAAAAACGGCACGTTGCTGCCGCTGTCGCTCACGCACGAGCTGCTCGGCCGACTGGTCGCTGCGCGTCGGCCCACCGTGACGCTGGCGCTGGCGGCGCTTGAATCGCAAGGCTTGATCCGCAGGGCGGACGGGTCGGCATGGCTGCTCACGCCCGCGGCCGAGGCAGCGGTCCTTGCGATCGCAGGTGACGGGAGCTCTGATCGAGCGCTCGGCGAATCGTTCAGGTTCCGCTATCGCGCCGCCGTCGTAAGCGAGGAATCGCGGGCGCTCCGTGCGCAGTCCAGGCAGCTGCTGCACGGGCGGGACGGAGGCGGCCACACGGATCACTGAAGCTGTGTCCGGCACCATTAAGCTCGACATGTGGCAGGTGCCCGGCAGCACAGCTCGCCAACGCGAGTCGAGACATTCCTCGACGCGCTGCTCGAACGCGACCCATCCGGGCGGATCTGGCTGCCGGCGCTGCTCGCGGCGGCGCCGCACGGGCGCTCCGCACTGGGCGAACTCGTCGACCAGCCCGGAGGTCTCGAGATTGCATTGGCGGTCCGCGGCGTCAACGGCCGCCGCGCGACGTTCGACTACATCGTCCCGCCGCCGCGCGAGCTGCTGGCATGGTTCATCGATCACCCCGATGAGCTCGAGTGGCCGCAACACGCGGAGCTGTCGCCCGAGACAGCCACGCTGAGACGGGCGCTTGTGAATGACGACCCTCCAGGATCACGAGCACGCGCGCAGGACCGCGCACGCGAGCGGCTCGCGACCGCTCCACCGCTGCTTCCCGACTGGTGGCGGTTCGAAGATGTGACGAGGCCTGATGCCGTGCTCGCGACTGCTCGCGTAGTGGTTCTGGTCGAAGGAGAGGGCGCCCGGAAACAGACGCAGTCGAATGCTTGGTATCCGGCAAGGTCTCGGCTGATTCGCGTGCTTGAGGCAGCGAAGCAGCTTGCCCATGGCCGTCGTTGGGCGATGCTGATGCTGCGCGACGAGCCGGAGGACAGCTCGCTGCAGGATGAGATCGAGCGTGGGGCGCCGCACCTGTGCGCGGCGGAGCGGGAGGAGTTGCGCGACTCTTATCTGGGCGCGCTGACGTTCGGCCAGGCCTCCGCAGTCACCCAACTAGACTCGTACACGTGACGTTTCGGGTTAGCTGGGGATCTGCCGCAGACGACCGTGGTCGCCGAGACCTCGCGACGCATGAGGAGATCCGGAGGGCCGATAACACGCAGATCGCGGTCGGCACGCTCGCGTGCTCCGAGTGCGACGCGCCGATAGCGATCGGCGACGCGTCACTCACGCCGGCCGATCCACTCGCCTGCCCGTACTGCATGCACCACGGCGTGGTGAGAGAGTTCCTCTCGCTTGAGCCGCCGACGCGGCCCACCAGGGTGATCGTCCGGATGCGCCGCGCGCCGCGCCTGGAGCGCGTCTAGAACGGTTCCCCCGGGCGCGAGAAGATGATCTCCGGGACGACGCAGGCTGGGGAGAGCCGCAGGACGAAGCGCAACGCCTCAGCGATGTCCGTCGGCTTGATCATCTCCTCCTGAGCGACCTGGCCGCGGACGAACTCGGTCATGTCGGTGTCGACGAATCCGGGGCAGAACGCCACCGACTTGATGCCCTCTCCGTTCAGCTCCTTGTTCATCGACCTGGTGTAGGACACCACGGCGGCCTTGGTCGCGCCGTACACCGCGAGCCACGCCGGCGGCTCCTTGCCCGCGATCGACGCCATGTTCACGACCAGCGCGCCGCGGTGTTCGGCGCCGGCGGCCTTCAGCATGTCGAGCGCCTCACGGTAGAAGAGGATCATCGACCGGAGGTTCACCTCAAGCATCAGATTGATGTGCTTGGTCGGCTGCTCGCCGACCCCGCCCCCGATGCCGAGGCCGGCATTGTTGACGAGCACATCGACTCGGCCGAAGCGTTCGCGGTGGAGCCCGACGACCTCCTGGATGACGGCCTCGTCACCGAGGTTGCCGGCGACGGACTCGACCGACACACCCGAAGCTCGCAACGCCTCCGCCGCCTCCTCGATCGTCTCAGGCTTGCGGGCGGTGATCGTCAGGTCATAGCCGTCGGCGGCGAGCGACTCCGCGAGGGCGCGTCCGATACCGCGGGAGGCTCCCGTGACAATCGCGGCGCGGTTGGGCATCTGCAGTCCTTTCTCCTGGTCCGGGTCGGCTGCAATCTATCCGGTGCGAGATCGCCGGTCCTCATCGAGTCCGCCGCGATCCGCCAGCTTGGCTGCTTGAATGCCGCGACTTACCTGACCGATTCAGAGATGGAGGATTGATCGATGGCATTGACGCAGGCGCAGCTGGTGACCGAGGTGGCCGACAAGGCCGACCTGAGCAAGAACGACGCCAAGCGGGCGCTCGAGGCGCTCGACGAGATCGTCCGGGAGCAGATCGGCAATGCCGAGAAGGTGCGGATCGGCGGCCTCGTGCAGTTGACCGTCAGGCTGAAGCCGGCGACGAAGGCCCGCAAGGGTCGCAACCCGGCTACCGGCGAGGAGATAACGATCGCGGCGAAGCCCGCGAGCGTCGATCTGCGCGCCCGGCCGCTGGCGAAGGCGAAGGAGGCGCTGCCCTCGGTGCAGAAGGCGCGCCGCCGCCTCGCAGCCTGAGCGGCTCGCTGGGCCCGGACCGGTGTGCCCGAAGCGTGTGAGCGTCCGCGGCACGCGGTCCGGCGCCCGCGCAGCGCGGGTAGAACCGATCGGTGAGCCGGATCCGATCACATCCGCTGCTGCTGACGGCGATCGCCATCGGGCTCGCGGTCGTGGCCGTGGTTGCGATTGCCGCGGCGTATGGGTTCAACGCGTTCGTGCATGCTTGGGCGCACCTGCACTACTGGTGGCTCGTGCCTGCCTGCGTCGCGGTACTGCTCGCGATCCCCGCGTACGCGTTCGCCTACCGCGACGTGGTCCGAGCCGGTGGCGGGCCAGACATGCCTTCGACGCTGCTGGCGACGCTCGTGATCGCGGGTTTCGCCCCGCTGATCCCGGGCGGCGGTTTCGCGTTCGATCGACGTGCGCTGCACGCGGTTCACAAGGACGAGCGGGAAGCGACGGAGCGGGTGCTTGGGCTCGGCGCGCTCGAGTGGGCAGTGCTGGCCCCCGCAGTCTGGGTCGTGGCGGTTGTGCTGCTCGCCGGCGCAGACCAGCGCGTTCTGCACTCGGTGTTGTGGTCGTGGGCGATCGGCGTGCCGGCGGGCTTCGCCGTCGCTATCGCGATCGCCGTATCGGGCCGGCTGCGGTCAGTCCGGTGGGTGGGCCGGGCGCTGTCCGGCATCGACATGCTTGGGCTGCTGGCCGCCAAGGTGAGGAAACGCTGGGGGGCATGGCTGGGGATGGGGCTCTACTGGGCCCTCGACATTGGGGCGCTGTATGGCGCCGCCCGTTTCATCGGGCTGCGGCTGACGGTCGCCGAGCTGATCGTCGCCTACGGGACCGGCTACGCGCTGACGCGACGCTCGTTGCCACTGGCCGGCGCCGGTGCGACGGAGGTGCTGCTGACGTTCTCGCTCCACTGGGTCGGCGAGCCGGTGACGGCGTCGCTCGCGGTCGTCGTGGTGTACCGCGTGTTCAACTTCGTGGTACCGACGGTGCCCGCGCTGGCGGTGCGACCGCGCGTGCGGCCGCTGCTCGAGTCGTCCTGATCAGGCGAGCTCGCGGCTCTCAGCGTCCTCTCATGCTTGGACCGCTATTGGTCCAGGTATGAATCCGCCTGAAGCGCTCGCCGTCGGAGCGCCCGAGCTCGCCGCCACCGCCGACGTAGACCCCCGTACAGCGCTGGCGCGGGCGGTCGCGAAGCTCCGCGCTCTTCAGCACCCCGACGGCTGGTGGAAGGCGGAGCTCGAAACGAACGTGACGATGGACGCCGAGGACATGCTGCTGCGGGAGTTCCTCGGCGTTCGCGAACCGCAGGCGACCGCGCGCGCCGCCGACTGGATCCGCTCGCACCAACGCGCGGACGGGTCGTGGAGTTTGTTTTACAACGGTCCCGCAGACCTCTCGACGACCGTTGAGGCTTACGTGGCGCTGAAGCTGGCGGGGGACGACCCTGGCGCCGCGCACATGCAGCGCGCCGCCGCGTTGATCCGCGAGCTCGGCGGCCTGCAGAGAGCTCGCGTGTTCACGCGCATCTGGATGGCGCTGTTCGGGCTCTGGGATTGGGAGCAGCTGCCGGTGATGCCGCCGGAGATGGTGTTCCTGCCCTCGTGGGCGCCGCTCAACGTCTATGCGTTCGCGTGCTGGGCTCGGCAGACGATCGTGCCGCTGACGATCGTGTTCGCCAATCGTCCCGTCAAGCCGCTGTGGTTCGACTTGAGCGAGTTGGACGGCCCCGAGCCATTCGTGTCCCCGGCGGGGGAAACGATCACGGCGAAGGGTCTCGCCCGGCTCGACCGGGCGCTCCACGTCTACGAGCGGCTCCCGTTCCACCCGCTGCGAGAGCACGCGATGGCGCGCGCCGAGCGGTGGATCATCCAGCGCCAGGAGGCCGACGGCTCGTGGGGTGGGATCCAGCCGCCGTGGGTGTACTCGATGATCGCGCTGCACCTGCGCGGCTATCCGCTCGACCATCCCGTGATGCAGGCAGGTTTCAGGGGCCTCGACGGGTTCACGCTCAACGACGACGAACGGGGCCGCCGGATCGAGGCATGCCAGTCGCCGGTCTGGGACACCGCGCTTGCGACGGTCGCGCTCCGCGATGCAGGCGTGCCCGGCGATGACTCCGCGATGCGCGCCGCCGGCGAGTGGCTGCTGAACGAGCAGGTGACGTGCAGCGGCGACTGGGCGGTCCGGCGGCCGAGGCTGCGCTCGGGCGGCTGGTCGTTCGAGTTCGAGAACGACAACTACCCCGATGTCGACGACACGGCCGAGGTCGTGCTCGCGCTGCTCGGCGTCGAGGACTCCGACCCCGAACGTCAACGTACGGCGATCGCGCACGCGACCGAATGGCTCGAGGGCATGCAGGATGACTCGGGCGGCTGGGGCGCGTTCGACGTCGGCAACAACAGCGTGCTCGCGCGCGAGCTGCCGTTTTGCGACTTCGGCGAGGTGATCGACCCACCGAGTGCGGACGTCACCGCGCACGCGCTCGAGATGCTCGCCGCCGTTGGGCGCGCCGACACCGACGCGGCCCGCCGCGGGATCGAGTGGCTGAGCGCCGAGCAGGAGCCCGACGGCTCGTGGTTCGGCCGCTGGGGCGTCAACCACATCTACGGCACCGGCGCAGCCGTGCCGGCGCTGATCGCCTGTGGCGTGCCGGCCGAGGATTTGCGGATCAAGCGCGCCGTGCGGTGGCTCGAGCAGCACCAGAACGACGACGGCGGGTGGGGGGAGGACGTGCGCTCCTACCGTCAGCCCGAGTGGATCGGACGCGGCGAGAGCACGGCGTCGCAGACTGCGTGGGCGCTGCTGGCGCTGCACGCCGCCGGCGAGCGCTCCGACGCGGTCACCCGCGGCGCGAATTGGCTCGCGCTCACACAGCTATCCGACGGAAGCTGGGACGAGCCGTACTACACGGGCACCGGCTTCCCGTCGGACTTCTCGATCAACTATCACCTCTACCGGCTCGTGTTCCCGGTGATGGCGCTCGGCCGCGTAACGCGATGACCGCGACCGTCGCAGCACCGCCCGGCTTCACGGCGCCTACTGCGGATGCGGTGATGGCGCAGGCGGCGAGCGAGAACTTCCCGGTCGCGCTCAAGCTGCTCGGGGCGACCCGGCGGCGCCAGCTGCTGTCGCTGTACGGGTACGCGCGGCTGGTGGACGACGCCGGCGACGAGGCGAGCGGGGACCGGCTCGGCCTGCTCGACTGGATCGAGGCGGACCTCGACCACATCTACGCGCACGAGCGGCCCGAGCATCCGGTCCTGCGGGCGCTGCAACCGACGGTCGATGCGCTGCGGCTCCCGGACGGCCCCTTCCGCCGGTTGATCGAGGCCAACCGGCGTGACCAGACGATCCATTCCTATCCGACGTTCGAGGCGCTGCTCGACTACTGCAAGCTGTCGGCGGCGCCGGTCGGCGAGCTGGTGCTGCATGTGTTCGGCGCGGCGACGCGCGAGCGAATTGCGTTTTCGGACCGGATCTGCGCCGGGCTGCAGGTCGCCGAGCACCTGCAGGACGTCGCCGAGGACCACGGCAAGGGCCGGATCTACCTGCCGGCCGAGGACCTGGAGCGGTTCGGCGTTCGGGAGCTTCCCGCGACGCCGACGCCGGAGTTCCGCAGGCTGATGGCGTTCGAGGTCGAGCGCGCGCACTCGCTTCTGCGCGACGGCGGACCCTTGATCAGGACGCTGCGCGGAATGCCGGCGCTCGCGGTCGCTGGGTTCGTCGCAGGAGGACGAGCGGCGCTCGACGCGATCGCCGCCGCCGGGTATGACGTGCTCGCCGCGCGGCCGCGGCCGACCCGCGTCGTGTTCGGCAAGGCACTGCTGGCAACGATCTGGAGGCGCGGATGACCGTGATCGCCGCCAACGGCGACGTCGAACAGGCGTACCGGAGCTGCGTGCGTACGACCCGGCACGAGGCTGCGAACTTCTACTACGGGATCGGGCTGCTGCCGCGGCGCAAGCGGTGGGCGATGAGTGCCGTGTACGCGTTCAGCCGCCGGGTCGACGACATCGGGGACGGGTCGCTCGACGCCGACGCGAAGCTCGAGGCGCTCGCGGCCGAGCGCGACCGGCTCGCGCTGCTCGAGGCGGGGGAGCCAGACCAGCTCGACCCGGTGATGGTCGCGCTCGCGGACGCCTCGCATCACTTTCCGCTTCCACCAGACGCGCTGGTGAGCCTGATCGAGGGGATCGAACAGGATGTTCGCGGGTGTCGCTATGAGACGTTCGACGAGCTGGTCGTCTACTGCCGGCACGTCGCCGGCTCGATCGGGCGGCTGTGCTTGGCGATCTTTGGCGCTGAAGACCTGCTCGAGGGATCGGCGCTGGCGGACGACTTGGGCGTCGCGATGCAGCTGACGAACATCCTGCGGGACGTGCGCGAGGACTCCGAGCGCGGGCGGATCTACCTGCCCGCGGAGGACCTGCGCCGGTTCGGGATCGACCACCCGGCGCACGCTCCGATCGACAAGCTCTCCGGCCTGATCCGGTTCGAGGCAGCCCGTAACCACGAGTGGTTCACGCGGGGGCTCGGGCTGATGGACATGCTCGATTCCCGCAGCCGCTCGTGTCTGCTCGCGATGACCGGGATCTACCGCGGCATCCTCGAGCGGATCGAGCGCCAGCCCGCCGAGGTGCTCGCGCGGCGGATCTCGGTGCCGGTGTGGGAGAAGGCGTGGCTCGCCGCGCGGAGTCTTGCCGGGGTCCAGGCGTGAGGCTCCCAGTCAGTCACAACGGCAACGGTAATGGCCACAGCAACGGCAATGGCCACAGCAACGGCAACGGCAATGGCCACAGCAACGGCAACGGCCGCGTGCGCGCACGGATCGCGGTGATCGGGGGCGGCCTCGCGGGAATCACCGCAGCGCTCGACTGCGCTGAGCGCGGCGCGGACGTGATCCTGCTCGAGTCGCGACCGCGTCTCGGCGGGGCGGCGTACTCCGTCCACCGCAACGGGCTGTACGTCGACAACGGTCAACACGTGTTCCTGCGCTGCTGCACCTCGTACCGCGAGCTGCTCGAGCGGATCGGCGCGCTCGATCGCGTCACGCTGCAGCCACAGCTCGCGATCCCTGTGATCGCGCCCGGCTCGCAGCCGGTGTGGCTCCGCCGGCAGAATCTGCCGGCGCCGGCGCACCTCGCCAGGTCGCTGATTGGATACCGATTCCTGAGTGTCGCCGAGCGTGTCGCCGCGGCGCTCGCGATGAACTCGCTGAAGCAGGTCGACCCCGACGACCCCGCGGCGGACGCGCGCTCGTTTGGCGACTGGCTGCGCGAGCATCACCAGAGTGCGAGGGCGATTGCGCGGCTGTGGGGGCTGATCGCCCGCCCGACGCTCAACCTGCTGCCGGATGACGCTTCGCTCGCGCAGGCGGCGTACGTGTTCCAGGCAGGGCTGCTCACGAGCTCTTCCGCTGGAGACATCGGCTGGGCGCGGCGGCCGCTGTCCGACGTCCACGACGGGCCCGCACGCGCCGCGCTGCAGCGCGCCGGCGTCGAACTCCATCTCCGGATGCGCGCGGAACGGATCACGAGACCCCACGACGAGCGGTTCGAGATCGAGGTCAGCGGCGGGCCGACGATCCACGCCGACGCGGTGATCGTCGCAGTGCCGCACGACCGGCTCGGTCGGCTCGTGCCTCCGGAGGCAAACGTGGACGGCGCGTCGCTCGCAAGGCTCGGCACCTCCCCGATCGTCAACCTGCACATCGTCTACGACCGCCGGGTGCTCGAGCTGCCGTTCGTCGCCGGCGTCGACAGCCCGGTGCAGTGGATGTTCGATCGCAGCGAGGGCGCGGGCGCGGAGCCAGGGACGCAGTACCTCGCGGTGACCTTGTCGGCCGCCGAGGAGGAGAGCCGGATGAGCGTCGACGAGCTGCGCGAGCGGTATGTGGCGGCGATCGCCGAGCTGCTGCCTGCGGCGCGCGAGGCCGCAGGTGACGCAGTTCTTCGTCACGCGCGAGCACGCCGCGACGTTCCGCGCGCGGCCGGGCGCGCGGCGGCTGCGGCCGGGCCCAGAGACGGCGCTGCCGGGGCTCGTGCTTGCCGGTGCGTGGACCGACACGGGCTGGCCGGCGACGATGGAGGGCGCGGTCCGAAGTGGCGGCGCCGCGGCTCGAGAGGCGCTGGCGGCGCTCGCCGCCGCGCGACCAATCCGGACGCGGGCCGCGGTGGCGGGATGATCGCGCCCGAGCTGACCCCGCCGGCCTCGTCGCCGGAGCCGCCCGAGCCCCGCGTGCTCGTGCTCGCGCCGATGTCGATCGAGGCGCACGCCGTCCGCGCAGGTGCTCCGTGGGCGCAGGTGCAGCGGATCGGGATGGGGCCGCACCGCGCGCGAAGGGCGGCCTCGCTGACGAAGGACCGCCCGACCGGCGCGGTGATCATCGCCGGCTTCTGCGGGGCACTCGACCCGGAGCTCGAGCCCGGCGACATCGTGCTCGCGTCAGAGCTGCGCGGCCCGACCGGCACGACGCCGTGCCCCGACCCTTCGATTCTCGCCGGCCACCTGCGCCGCGGCGGGTTCAACGTCCGCGTCGGACCCGTCGCGTCGACGCAGCGACTCGTCGTACGCGAGCGGCGCCGTCAGCTCCAGCGAACGGGAGCACTCGCCGTCGACATGGAGTCGGCGTGGCTTGCGCCGGACGCGCACGCGCAGCCGCTCGTGACCCTCCGCGTGGTGCTCGACACCCACCGCCATGAGCTGCACCGCCCGTTGCGGACGGCTGCCGGGGCGGCACGTGCGTATAGGGCGCTGCGCGGCGTCGCCGCGCTGGTGCAGGAGTGGGCGCGCGCGCTGGGCGAGCGCGAGGTCGTACTGGCATCGCCGCGCGCGTCGTGCGCGGGCGTCGTGCGCGCGGTCGAGATCGTCGAGCGGGCGCTCGAGCAGCGCGGCGCGCCGATCTACGTGCGCAAGCAGATCGTGCACAACGCGCACGTCGTCGGTGAGCTCGAGCGCAAGGGCGCCGTGTTCGTCGAGGATGTCGACGAGGTCCCGGAGAAGGCGACCGTGATCTTCTCCGCGCACGGCGTGTCGCCGGCGGTTCGCGCGCAGGCGCAGCGACGGAGCCTCGACGTGATCGACGCGACCTGCCCGCTGGTCGCAAAGGTCCACGCCGAGGCGCGCAGGTTCGCGAACTCGGGGCGCGAGATCGTGCTGATCGGCCACCACGGCCACGAAGAGGTCGAGGGCACTGTCGGCGAGGCGCCCGAGCACACGACGATCATCGAGACTGAGGCCGACGTCGCGAAGCTGAACCCGGCCGACCCTGACCGGATCGCGTATCTCACACAGACGACGCTGGCCGTCGACGAGACGACCGGGGTGATCGAGGCGCTGAAGCAGCGGTTCCCGAAGCTCGCCGGACCCGCTTCGGACGACATCTGCTACGCGACCCAGAACCGCCAGGACGCCGTTCGCGAACTGACCGACGACTGCGAGGTGGTGTTCGTCGTGGGCGCCGAGAATTCGTCAAATTCCAAGCGGCTGGTCGAGGTGGCGCACAGGGCGGGGACCCCGGCCCACCTGATCGCCGACGCGTCGGCGATCCGGCCGGAATGGATTGCGGGCCGCACCCGTATCGGGCTGACCGCGGGCGCCTCCGCGCCCGAGTCGTTGGTCGGCCAGGTCGTCGATGCGCTCGACGGGATCGGCACGGTCGCGGTCAACGAGCGAACCGTCGCCCAGGAAGACGTGCACTTCAAGCTGCCAGCGCGGCTGCGAAAGGAGGACGACTGATGTCGGTACCACTCAGACAAAGCTTGCGGATGGGTAGCTACATCGCCAGGCAGCGGCTCGCGCGCCGCGACAAGTTTCCGCTGCTGGTCGAGCTCGAGCCGCTGTTCCAGTGCAACCTCGCCTGCTCGTTCTGCGGCAAGATCCAGCACCCAGACCACATCCTCAAGCAGCGAATGCCGGTGCAGACGGCGATCGACGCGATCGAGGAGTGCGGCGCACCGATGGTCTCGATCGCTGGCGGCGAGCCGCTCGTCCACCCGGAGGTGCATGTGATCGCCGCCGAGCTGCTGAAGCGCAAGAAGTTCGTGTTCCTGTGCACGAACGGGATCCTGCTGAAGCAGAAACTCGACAAATTCACGCCGTCGCCCTACTTCAGCTGGGTCGTCCACCTCGATGGCCTGCGCGAGCGCCACGATCAATTCGTCGAGCGCAAGGGGGTCTTCGACAAGGCGGTCGACGCGATCAAGGAGGCCAAGGAGCGTGGCTTCCGCGTCAACACGAACACCACGTTCCTCAACACGGACACGCCGGAAACCGTCCGCGAGGTCCTCGACTACCTGAACGACGACCTTGGCGTCGACTCGATCCAGATCTCGCCCGCGTACGCGTACGAGAAGGCGCCCGACCAGGACCATTTCCCCGGCGTCACCCAGACCCGCGCGCTGTTCCGCGCGGCGTTCGCCGACGGCGCGCGGAAGCGGTGGCGCCTGAACCACACGCCGCTGTTCCTGGACTTCCTCGAGGGGAAGGTCGACTACCAGTGCACGCCGTGGGGGATCCCGAGTTACTCGATCTTCGGCTGGCAGCGGCCCTGCTACCTGATGTCGGACGGATACGCGAAGACCTATAAGGAGCTGCTCGAGACGACCGACTGGTCGAAATACGGTCGCGGCAACGACCCGCGCTGCGACAACTGCATGGCCCACTGCGGCTATGAGCCGACCGCCGTGACGATGACCACGGGCTCGCTCAAGCAATCGCTTCGCGCGCTGGTCGCCGGCTAGACCGAGGCGGCCCAGGCCGGAGCTAGAAACCGGCACAATCCGATCAACCGATGCGTGTACTGGTAGTCGACGACGAGGCGAAGCTCGCGAACGTCCTGCAGCGGCGACTGCGACGCGAGGGGCTCGGTGTCGACGTCGCCAACACCGGCGAGGCGGCACTCGCGCGCGCGACCGCGACCGAATACGACGCGATCATCCTCGACCTGATGCTCCCGGGTGTCGATGGGTTCGAGACGTGCCGTCGGCTGCGCGCCGAGGGCGTCTGGTCGCCGACGCTGATGCTGACCGCGCGCAACGAGGTCGAGGATCGGGTCCGCGGGCTCGACGCCGGCGCCGACGACTACCTGTGCAAGCCGTTCTCGCTCGAGGAGCTGCTCGCGAGGCTGCGGGCGCTGACTCGCCGCGGTGCGCAGCCGCGGCCGTCGGTGCTCGAGGTCGACGATCTCAAGCTCGACCCCGCCAGCCGGCGCGCGTGGCGCGGGGAGCAGGAGCTGCCGTTGACGGCGCGCGAGTTTTCGCTGCTCGAGATGTTCATGCGCCACCCCGGGCAGGTGCTCGGCCGGTTCGAGTTGCTCGAGCACGTCTGGGATGCCAGCTATGAGAACCGATCGAATGTGATCGAGGTGTACATCGGGTATCTGCGCGACAAGCTCGACCGGCCGTTCGGGCGACAGTCGCTGGAGACCGTCCGCGGCTCCGGATATCGGCTGAGAGCCGGGGAGGCGTGACGCCGAAGCGGACGCTCGCACGTACGGTCGATGCGATCGGCCACCGCATCAACCTGATGCCGATCAGGTTGCGGCTCGCGTTGACGTTCGCGGGCGTGATGATCGTCCTGTTCGGCGTCCTCTTCCTGGTCCTGTACACGAGCTACGCCAACGGGCTCGACGCTGCGATCACGTCGTCGCTGGAGACGCGTGCGGCCGATCTGGCGGTGATCGCATCGGAGAGCGACGCGCGACTCGCGGCGCATCCGGTGCTGCCGGAGCGCTCGGGCGGCTTCGCGCAGATCATCGACGCCGACGGCCAGGTGCTCGCCTCGACGGCGGGCCTGCGGGGCCGCTCGCTGCTAAGTCCGAGCCAGCTGGCGCAGACACTCCACGGGACGGTCAGCCTCGAGGTCGCCGGCAGCGCGGCGCTGCGCGCCTACCGCGTGCCGCAGCTCGCGGTCTCAGGCCCCGGCGCGCAGGGGACCATCCAGGCTGAGGCCAGCGCGAACGTGCTCGTGGTCGGGGAGTCGCTCACTGACCGCAACCACGCGCTCGCGTCGCTTCAGACATTGCTGTTCGTGGGCGGGCCGATCGCGCTGCTGATCGCGTGTCTGGCCGGCTATCTGGTCGCCGCGCGCGCGCTCGAGCCGGTCGAGTCGATGCGTGCTCGCGCGGCGCGGATGTTCCGGTTCGAGGCCAAAGAGCGGCTGCCCGTGTCGCCGGCCCGCGACGAGATCCGCGCGCTGGGACAGACGCTCAACGAGATGCTCGACCGCGTCGAGGACGTGGTCGGTCGCGGCCGCGCATTCGTCGCAGGCGCCAGCCACGAGCTGCGCACGCCACTGACGATCCTGCAACTCGAACTCGACGATGCCGCCTCGAGCGGGCGCTCTCCCGAGGAGCTGCAGGCCGCGGTCGACTCGGCGCGCGAGGAGGTGCGGCGGCTGACATCGCTGACGGAGGATCTGCTGGTGCTCGCGCAGACCGATCAGGCGCGGCTGCCGATCAACCACGAGCGGTTCGATGTCTACGGCGCGATGCGCGTGATCGCGGACCGCCACGGCGGCCACCTGATCGGCCGGACGGTGACCGTCGAGCCGGGGGAGGGGCTGCTCATCGAGGCCGACATCGCACGGCTGGACCAAGCGCTGTCGAACATGGTCGGCAACGCGCTGCGGTTCAGCGAGGGTCCGGTGACGATGCGGGCGCGCCGGGCCGGCGCGCAGGTCGAGCTGCACGTCTACGACGAGGGGCCAGGCTTCCCGCCGGAGTTCCTACCCGAGGCATTCGAGCGGTTTGCGCGAGCGGACGTGGCGCGATCGCGGCAAGGAACGGGCCTCGGGCTGTCGATCGTCCGCGCGATCGCGGAGGCGCACGGTGGGCGGGCGGATGCAGAGAACCGCTCGACGCGTGGCGCGCACGTGTGGATCACGCTGCCGGCGACCGCGCCGGTGGGGCTCGCGGCGCCCGCGCCGCGCGCGGCGCCGTCGACGAGCCACCGAGCGTCGACCGGCTAGCGGCCGACGGTACTGATCAGCCGGGTTGCGCGGCCGGGGACCGGGTCGATCAGCGAGCGCACGTCGGCGAGCGCGGCCCGCAGTTCGGTGTCGCCAACCTCGACCGGCAACATCGAGTCCTGGAGCGCCGCGATTTCGTCGTCGGCCTGACGGGCCGCTGTCGCTGCGCGATCGATCAAAGCGCGCGCGTCCTGCGACTCGAGCCCGGGTGAGGCGTCCGGGAACGACTCCGGGGGAATCCCGTGACGCCCGGCGAACTCGGCGTGCGTGCGCTTGGCCCGGCCGTACGCGAGCTGGACCGGCCGGAACAGTTGTTCCTCGAGCCGGTCCGAGGTCTGCTCGTCGAGCCGCTCGTACGCGGCTCCGAGTGCCGCCACGGCGATCGCGAGCTCGCCGATCGCGCTCGCGAGCTCCGAGAGGATCCGCTGCCTGCCATCCGCGGCCGTATAGCTCATCCCTTGCCAGGTTAGTGACCGTATAGTCGCTGCGTCGTGGTCCGGTTCACGAGGCTTCTGATGATCGCGTTGGCGTGCGCTGCGGCCGTTGTGGTGCCGGACGTGGCCGGCGCCTCGGACCCGCTGTGCCTCGGGAGCTACGGCTCCGCGCCGGCGCGCGCCGCCGCGTCGCTGCGGTTCGGGATTGATCCCGGGATCGCCGGCAGCGCCGGCACCGCGCAGCTGCCGACGGTTCCCGACAACCCAGCCCGTGACCTTGCTGCCGTCAAGCAACTGCGGCCTCGCGGACGCGTGCTCGTCGTTCGCCTCAACAGGCTCTTTTGGTCTGCGGGCGATCGTGGCATCGCGTCGTTCAAGCGCGCCGCCGCCAGATACACGCGCGCGGGATTCGACGTCGAGATCCAGGTCCGGTACCACCCGGCGGCCGGCGAGGCCGGCAACCTCCGCGCGTGGGTGTCCTACGTGCGGCATGTCGTCGACGTGCTCGGTGCGAACCAGCGTGTGATCGCGATGACGATCACGAACGAGGTCAACATCGCGCTCTCGCCGAACACGTCCGACGGCTACTACGCAGGCGCCGACGCGGCGCTCGTCGCCGGGATCGAGGCAGCCCACGGCGAGGCGGTCAGACGGCGCTACTCGCAGCTGACGTTCGGGTTCACCTATGCGTACCGGTTCTCGCCCGCCGGCGACGCTGCGCTGTTTCGCTATCTGGCGGCCCACGGCGGCCCGCGGTTCCGCAAAGCGCTCGGCTTTGTTGGCGTCGACGCGTACCCGGGCACGATCTCCCCGCCCACGATCCCGCCCGGCCAGAGCTACGGAACCGCGCTCGTGCGCGCGCTCGCGACTGTCCGCGACTGCTACCTGCGGATCGCGCGGATCGGCCCGAACAAACCGATCTGGATCACGGAGAACGGAGTCCCCACCGGCAAGCTGTCGAACGCGGCCCAGGCCGCCGCCCTGACCCAGATGGTCGCCGCGGCCCACGCTTACTCAAAGACGTTCAACGTCACCGACTACCGCTGGTTCAACCTTCGAGATTCGACACTGCACCCGCTCGCCGACGCGGCGTTCGCCTCCGACGGGCTGCTGCGAGCCGACTACAGCCGCAAGCCGTCGTTCGGCGCGTACCGTGACCTGATCGCGCGGGTCGGCGCAGCTAGCTCATCTCGCCGCGCAACACCGCCAGGCACGCCTCGCAGCGGGGCCATGGCGGGTTCCACGGATAACCGCTGACGTCCTTGCCACAGAGAGCGGTGTCCTCGTCCTCATCGGTGACGATGTGGCAGAGCTCCTCGAACCCGTGGTCATTGATCCGCGGGACGTTCGTGCAATCCGGGTGGACGTTCGGCGTGCGCAGCGGCGTCGTCGGCACGCGGGCAGCATAGCTCGATCTGGCTGGCCGTTCAGCCAGCTGCCGCGGCCGACGCGACCGGGTCGGACCCGAGCCGCTCGGCCGTCTGCTCGGCCGTTCGAAGTGCCCACCGGGTCGTGCTGACGGCGCCGATCACCAGCACCGCGGCGCCGAACGCGGTGACGATCCACCAGCCGACGTGGCTGGCGGTGGCGAAGCTCGGACCGATCGCATGCGCGACGCTGCTGCCGACGGCGGCGCCGACGATCGCGACCCCGAGCGTGTTGCCGATCTGCCGGCTTGTCGACGCGATCGCGGCGGCGACGCCGGCCTGCGCCGGAGGCATCCCGGACACGGCGGTGACCGTGATCGGCGGGTTGACGAACCCGAAGCCGATCCCGAACACGAGGTTCGCCGCGAGCAGGTACAGCGACGACGTGTGCGATGTGATCACCGTGAACATCGCGCCGCCGGCGACCAGTGCGACGCCGGCCGCGACCAACGAGGGACGCGAGCCACGTTTGCCGGTCAGGCGCCCCGACAGCGGCGCGAGCACCATCCCCGTCAGCGCCATCGGCAGCAAATAAAGCCCAGTGTGGAGTGGCGAGAACCCGCGCACATCCTGGAGGTAGAGCACCTCCAGGAACAGCGTGCCGGCGACGGCGCCGAACGTGCAGATCGCGATCACACTTGCTCCGGAGAACGGGGCGCTGGCGAAGAAGCGGGTGTCGATCAGCGGCTCCCGGCGCCGGAGTTCGTAGAAGGCCAGCGTGACCGCGCTGAGGAGCGATACGGCGAACAGCGAGAGGATCTCGGCCGAGGTCCATCCGTGAGCGTGGCCTTCGATGATCGCGTACGTCAGCGATGCCGAGCGCGACCATCACAAGCACCTGCCCGACTGGATCGATCCGCCGCGGGCGCGGCGCGCGGGACTCCGGGACGTATCGCGCGGTGAGCGCCGACGCGATCAGCGCGACCGGGACATTGACGAGGAACACCCAGCGCCAGCTGGCGGCGGCGATCAGCGCGCCGCCGACGATCGGGCCCAGCGCGAAGCTGAGCCCGGCGACCCCGCCCCACACGCCGATCGCATGGGCGCGCTCGCGGGGATCCTCGAACGTGTTGCGGATGATCGACATCGCCACCGGGTTGAGCATCGATCCGCCGACCGCCTGAACGATGCGGAACGCGATCAGCGCGCCGAGCGACGGCGCGAGGGCGCAGAGCAGCGACCCGGTGGAGAACACCGCCAACCCGATCTGGAACACGCGCCGGCGCCCCAGCCGGTCGGCGGTTGAGCCGGCGAGCATCAGCAGCGTCGCGATCACGAGCGTGTAGGCGTCGATCGTCCATTGGAGCCCCGAGAGCGATGCGTGCAGGTCGCGGTGGATCGAAGGCAGCGCGACGTTGACGATCGTGTTGTCGAGGCCCACCATCAGGACGCTGACCGAGCAGATCGCGAGAATCAGCCGGCGCCGGCCGCGTGTCGGCGCATCTGGCGCGGAAGCCGCCACGGTTCGAGCTTAGCCACTGGCCTTGGCGCCGCTCCTGTGTGGAACACGTTAACAACCCGCCCACCCGTGGCCAACATCTGATATATAACCGTCTATCGACGCGTCTTCTGGGGTCAGTTCGGAGCAGCCGCGTGGACCAGGTTCGGCGCCGGCCGAGATCGCGTTCCAGAGCGTCGTCAAGCGCTATCCCCGTCGTGACCGGGAGGCGGTGTCAAACCTCAGCTTCGAGGTTCCGCCCGGGGAGATCTGCGTTCTGATCGGCCCGTCGGGGTGCGGCAAGACGACCGCGCTGAAAATGGTCAACCGGCTGATCTCGATCACCGAGGGAGATATCACGATCGACGGCCAGAGCGTTCGCCAGCTCGAGCTGACTCAGCTGCGACGTCGGATCGGCTACGTCTTCCAGCAGATCGGGCTGTTCCCGCATCTGACGGTGGAGGCGAATATCGGCTCGGTGCCGCGCCTGCTGGGGTGGAAGAAGGACCGAATCCGCGAGCGCGCACGCGAGCTGCTCGAGCTTGTCGGGCTCGACCCGGACGGTGACCTACGGCGTTACCCGAACGAGTTCTCCGGCGGCCAGCAGCAGCGGATCGGCGTCGCGCGCGCGATGGCCGCCGATCCGCCGATCATGCTGATGGACGAGCCGTTCGGGGCGATCGACCCGATCGCTCGCGAGCGCCTCCAAAACGATTTTCTCCGCCTCCACAAGGAGGTGCGCAAGACGATCATCTTCGTCACCCACGACATCGACGAGGCGATCAAGATGGGCGACCGGATCGCGATCATGCGCGACGGCCAGCTCGTCCAGATGGCCACCGCCGACGAGCTGCTGGCGAAGCCCGCGGACGAGTTCGTTGCGAGCTTCGTCGGCGAGGATCGCGGGCTCAAGCGGCTGCGGGTGCGGACCGTGCGCGACATCGAGCTCGAGCCGGCCGAGCCCGGCACGCGGGTCGATGGTCCGCGAGTCAAGCCGGACACGAGCCTCCACTTCGCGCTTTCGCAGATGCTCGCAGAGGGCACCACGCGGGTCCCGGTGGTCGGCGATGACGGGAACGCGATCGGTTACGCGACGGTTGCAGCGATCACCGCGCTGATTGCGCCCGAGAGCAGCTCCGCGACGACGGCCGCTGCCCCGTGAGCCTCGGCCTGCCGTTTCTGACGGCCGCGGCCGGCCCGGTGATCCCGAACTTCGGCGGCGCGTCCAAGTGCGTGGTCAACAACGGCCAGTTCTGCTCGGGCTGGTTCTTCCACAACTGGAGCACTGTCTTCCAGCCCGCGCTGCTCAAGCACATCGAGCTCACCGCGATCGCGGTCGGGATTGGGGCTGGTGATCTCGTTTGCGGCGGCGATCCTCGCCTACAAGCAGGCGTGGCTCGAGACCCCGTTCTCGCTGTTCGCCGCGTTTCTCTACACGATTCCCAGCCTCGCCCTGTTCGAGCTGTTGGTCCAGGTCACCGGCATCAACCTGACCACGGTCGAGATCGGCTTGGTCGGTTACACGTTGCTGATCCTGTTCCGCAACACCTTGACCGGGCTGCGCGGCGTGTCCCCGGCCACGATCGAGGCGGCCCGGGCGATGGGGATGACCGGGACCCAGAGCCTGTTCAAGGTGGAGATTCCACTCGCGCTGCCGGCGATCATGGCCGGCGTCCGGATCGCCACCGTGACGACGATCAGTCTCGCCACGGTCGCCGCCTATATCGGCGGCGGCGGGCTCGGCTCGCTGATCTTCGACGCGATCCAGAGCGGCTTCAAGACCGAGTTCGTGGCTGCGGGGGCACTCGCGGTCGCGCTCGCGATCGTCGCCGACGTGCTGCTCGTTTTGATCCAGCGCGCGATCACCCCGTGGTCGCGCCGGCGTCTGATCGAGGCCTGAGGCGTGCGCACCAGCGACCCCTTCTCCTTCTTCTTCAACAACCTGAGCCTGTTCGGCTCAAAGACCGTCGCTCACCTCGAGCTCTCGTTCGCGTCGATCGGGGTGGCGATGGCGATCGCCCTCCCGCTGGGGATCTGGCTCGGTCACCTGCACCGCGGCTCGTTTGTTGCGATCACGCTGTCGAACTTCGGCCGGGCACTCCCCAGCCTCGCCGTGATCTCGATCTTGATCGGCGTGATCGGGATCGGCTTCGAAAACACGATGGTCGCGCTGATCGTGCTGGCTGGGCCGGTGATGCTCACCAACGCGTACGTGGGCGTCGAGCAGGTCGATCCCGACGCGGTCCAAGCCGCCCGTGCGATGGGCATGACCCCCCTGCAGGTCCTGCTCCGAGTCGAGCTCCCGCTGGCGCTGCCGCTGATCTTCGCAGGGCTGCGCACCGCTACCGTCTACGTGGTCGCCACCGCGACTCTCGCGACCTTCGCGGGCGGCGGTGGACTCGGCGACATCATCGTCAACGAGGCCAGCTACGGTTCCGGCGGCGTGATCGCCGGCTCGCTGACGATCACGGTGCTGGCCTTTGGAATCGACGCGCTGCTGGCGCTCGTCCAATTTCGGCTCATACCGTCCCCATTGCGTCGCCAGGGCCGTCAGGCCCGGAGCGACGCTGTCGTCGAGGCCACCTGGGAGACTGGGGGCCGTCGCTGATCCACCTAGGAGGAACGCATGTCTGCAGTTACACCCCGTAGACCTCATGGCCCCGGCGGGCGGCGTTCGCTCCCGCCGGTGGCGCTGGCGGTATTCGCAGCGCTGTTCATCGCCGCGTGCGGATCGAGCTCGAGCTCGAGCTCGAGCTCGTCCACGTCGAGCTCAGCCGCGGCCCCGAGCAGCTCGACCTCAACGTCGAGCTCCTCGAGCGGCGGGACGCTGACACTCGGGACGAAGAACTTCACCGAGGAGTTCATCGTCGGTGCGCTGTACGACCAGGCGCTAACCGCCAAAGGCTGCAAGATCAACTACAAGCCCAACATCGGCGCCACCGAGGTGGTCGACAAGGCGCTGACCAGCGGCCAGATCGACGCCTATCCCGAGTACACGGGTGAGTCGGTGGCCACCGTGGCCGGGATCAACAAGACCGTCACCAGCCCGCAGGAGGAGTACAACCTGGCGAAGGCCTTCTACGCCAAGCGCGGGCAGGTGATGAGCCAGATGACGCCGTTCTTCGACACCGACGCGATCGCGGTCACGAAGGCGTACGCGGCCAAGTACGGGCTGAAGACGACCGCCGACCTGAAGAAGGTCCCGCACTTCACGCTCGGCGCGCGGCCTGAGTTCCTGAGCCGGCAGGAGGGTGCGGCCGGGATGAAGTCGGTGTACGGGGTGAACAACTTCACCTTCAAGTCGCTGGCCCTCGGTCTGCAGTACCAGGCGCTCGACAGCGGCGCCGTCAACGCGATCGACGTGTTCACCACCGACCCGCAGCTGGCCAGCGGCAAGTACGTGGTGCTGAAGGACCCGAAGAACATCTTCGGCTACCAGAACATCGCGCTCGTCGTCAACAAGAACAAGGTCAACGCCTGTCCCGCGCTGATGAGCACCGTCAACGCGATCAACAAGCTGCTGACCACTCCTGCGATCATCGCGATGAACAAGGCCGTCGCGATCGATCACCAGCAGCCTTCGGCCGTGGCCGCGGCCTTCCTGAAGGCCAACAATCTGGGCTGAGAGATAGCCGTTTCGGGGCGGCGGCGCGAACCGCCGTCGCCCCGGCTCAGCCCGGGGGAGCCGTAGAGCCGCGCACTCTCAGGACTGGCTCGACGACCACGCGGCGCCGGCGCCGCGGGCGCTCGCTGTCGATCGCCGCCAGCACCATGTCGACGGCGACCGACACGACGTGCTCGACGTCCCAATCGAAGCTCGTCAGCGGTGGGCTCAACAGTTCGGAGATCGGATGGTCGTCGTAGCCGATCACCGACAGCTGATCGGGGATCGCGAGCCCGAGCTCGGTTGCCGCGGCGTAGATCCCGTGCGCGATCGAGTCCGAGAAGCAGAACGCGGCCGTCGGACGAGGCTGCTCGGTCAGGAGCTCGCATGCTGTGGCGCGGGCGCCCTCCAGGTCGTACGGCGAGCTGACGGCGCGGACCGCCAGCTTCAGGCGCGCGGACTCCTCGGCGACGATCTGCTCGGCCGGGCGGTCGCTCGTCGGCGAGCGCGGCGGCAGCAATACAGCGACGTCGCGATGGCCGAGACCGTGGAGATGCTCGAGGGCGGTGCGGACGCCGAAGCGGTTGTCGAACAGCACCTCGCCCGCGGCGCCGTCGTTGAGCGCGTCGCCGATCGAGACGACGGCCACCGAAGCCGCCAGCTCCGGCCAGAACTCGTCATCGGGGTCAAGCGGCGAAAGGATCAGCCCGTCGACCTGCTGGTCGCGCAGCTGCGCGGCCAGGCGGCGCTGGCGCGGTGGGTCGCCGCCGGCGTCGAGGATCAGCGCGAAGTGCTCGCGGTCGCAGTAGCGCCCGTCCGGCGGCGGCCACGAACCGCTGCTGGTAGAGATCCTCGAGCGAGGGGCCGAGCACGCCGACCATCCCGCTGCGACCGCTGGCGAGCGCCCGCGCGATCGGGTTGGCTTCGTAGCCGAGCTCGTCGGCGAGCTGCCGTACCCGCTCCTGGGTCCCTTCGGAGACATGCAGCCCTCGTAGCGCGTAGGAGACAGCGGCGGGCGAAACCCCCGCGGCATCGGCTACATCACGGATCGTGACCCGCTTGGGAGCCGCTCCGGCGGCGCGCTTCGACGGCGGGCTCACTGGGCAAGCGTACCCGTGGCGCCGGGAGCCTTGACGCGGTCGGCGTTAAGCGGTTCAATGAACCGGTTCAGTGAATCGGTTAAGCAACATCTCGGTCGACGTCCATCAGCACCTGTGGCCGTCATCGTTGATCGAGGTGCTTCGCTCCCGGCGGCGACCACCGAGATTGGACGGCTGGGAGCTCGAGCTCGTGGCCGAGGGGAAGTTCGCCGTCGATGCTGAGGACCACGACGTCGGGCTTCGCGCTGCGCTTGCGCGCGACGACGGCTTCGGAACCGTGCTCGTGTCGCTGTCGAGCGCGCTCGGTGCCGAGATGCTGCCCACCGACGAGGCCGAGGAGCTGCTCGATGCGTGGCACGAGGGTGCGCTGGCGCTGCCGGCGCCGTTTCGCACCTGGGCGAGCGCCGGATTGTGCGAGATCGACCCGGACGCGCTCGCACGGAGGCTTGACCAGGGCGCGGTCGGACTGACGCTTCCGGCCCGGGCGCTAGGCGACCGGGACGCGCTCGCCCGCGTCGCGCCGCTGCTCGATCTGCTCGAGCGCCGCAGCGCTCCGCTGTTCGTTCACCCGGGAGTTGCACTCGCGCCGCCCGCGGGGGCGCCCGGGTGGTGGGCGCCGCTGATCGATTACGTCGGCCAGATGCACGCCGCATGGTACGCATTCCGCGCGCACGGTCGTCAGCGGCATCCGCAACTGCGCGTCACGTTCGCGCTGCTCGCCGGGCTCGCGCCGCTGCATGGCGAGCGGTTCGCCGCCCGCGCCGGCGCGCGGACGGTCGTCGATCCGCTCGCGTTTGTCGAGACATCGTCCTACGGAGCCCGAGCGATCGACGCGGTGGTGCGTGTGCTCGGGATCGACGTGATCGTCGCCGGCAGCGACCGCCCCTACGCGATGCCGCAGCCCGACGGCCTCGACGGTGCAGCGCTCGAGGCCGTCCGCCGTGTCAACCCCGCCCGCCTACTGCAACCCAAGGAGGTGTCAGATGACCCTATCGTCGCTGCCGTCGCGGAATCTTGAACCGGCGGAGCTGAGAGCGCTGGTCGACGCGCTCGCCGACGTCCCCGAGCGCTGGCGCGTCCAGGTCGACGACGATCCAGTCGAGCGGCGGTACGCCTCGCTGTACCGCGATGACTACGTCGACGTGTGGGTGATCGCATGGCGCGCCGCCGGCGACACCGGCTGGCACGATCACGACATCTCGTCGGGGGCCGTGCGGGTCGTCGAGGGCGGGCTGTGCGAATCCAATCCCCGTTTGGGCGGCGTGCCGGTCGACCGGATCATCGCCGCGGGCAGCAGCTTCTCGTTTGGCCCCGAGCACATCCACCGGCTCACGGGCCACGCCGAGCATTCGATTTCGATCCACGCTTACTCGCCTCCACTGTGGCGGCTCGGGCAGTACTCGATCGACACCGATGGGGTGATGCGGCGCGTATCGGTCTCCTACGCCGAGGAGCTGCGGCCGCTGGAGGAGCCGGTTGCGGCATGACGGTCGAGGCGCTCACCCCGCGCGCTGTCGCCCCACCTGCCGCGGCCCCGCGGACGGTGCTCGACGGCGCCACGCTGACACCCGAGGCCGTTGTCCGGGTCGCGCGCCATCGCGCCCGCGCCGAGCTCGCTCCCGCGGCGAGTCGGCGGAACCTCCGGGCGCGCCGGGCGGTCGCTCGGATGCTCGAGCGTGGCGAGCCGCTGTACGGCGCGAGCACCGGCGTCGGCGCGCTCTGCAAGATCCACGTACCCGCCGCCGAACGCAGCGAGTTCCAGTGGAACCTGCTGCGCAGCCACGCGGTCGACGCCGGTCCGCCGCTGCCGGCGGAGGTCGTGCGAGCGGGGATGGTCGTGCGCGCCAACCAGCTCGGCGCGGGTGGCGCCGGGGTCGCTCCCGAGCTGCTCGACGGGCTGCTTGCGGCGCTCGCCGAGGACGGCGTCCCAGTCGTCCGAGCGCTCGGCTCGCTCGGCACGGGCGACCTGCCCGGCCTTGCGCGGATCGCCCTCGCGGTGCTGGCCCCCGACGCCAAGCTCGGTCTGCGCGATGCGCTTGGGTTCATCAGCTCCAACGCGCTGACGGCCGGTCGCGCCTGCCTGCTGTGGCACGACACGGTCGCGCTTCAGGCCCTGTGGCTCGAGGTCGCTGCGCTGTCGTTCGACGCGGCGGGCAGCGACCCGGCCGTGCTCGCCGCCCGTGTTCACGAGGCCGCGGGCGGGCCCGGGCAGATCGAGGTGGCGGCCCGGCTGCGCGCCGCGCTCGGCGTCGATGCGAGCCCGCGACGCCGCCCCGGCAGTTCGCGCGTACAGGATCCCTACCCCTTCCGAGTGGCGCCCCAGGTCGACGGAGCCAGTGCCGAGGCGGCCGCCGCACTACACCGTGTGCTGCTGCGTGAGCTCAACGCCCGCGCCGAGAACGCCCTGATCGACGACGACGAGGCCTGGCCCACCGGCAACTTCCACGCCGCCGCGCTCGCCGCGGCGCTCGATGGCCTCCGTGGCGCGCTTGCCGGGTCCGCCGCCCTGATCGCCGCACGGGTGAGCGCATTGCTTGCCCCCGCATTCCTTGCTCTGAGGCCCGGACGTGACTCGGGGATGATGATGCTCGAGTACACCGCGCACGCGGCTGCCGCCGAGCTGCGCTCGCTCGCCACACCGGTCGGACCGCACACCGCCGGCCTGTCGCTGGGAGTCGAGTCGCACGCGAGCCTCGCGCCGATCTCAGCTGCGCGGCTGGCCGAGCAGCTGCCGCCGCTCAAGGTGCTGGTGGCGGTGGAGCTGGTGGTCGCGATGCGGGCGCTGGCGATGGCCGGCCGGACCCCGTCGGGTCCGCACACCGCCGCGCTCCACGCGCGGGCCGCGGCTCTGCTCCCGGCGGAGCTCGCCGATCGCGACTTCGGGCACGACGTGCACGTGGCCACGAGCCTGGTCGAGGCGTGGCTGGCTGAGGACTGAGCGGCGGCCGCGCATGCGCGGCCGCCCCGGGGGTCGCATGCGACCCCCGGCCGGTGGGTGCATGCACCCACCGGGAACACCTAATCTGCGCGGGTGCAACGGGCCGGCAAGCACTCGGACGAGGGGCACGAGCTCGGGACCCTCGGCGGGCTTGCGGCACTGAGCCTCGACGCGCTCTCCAGCGTCGCCTACGGCCCCGAGGCGATGATCGTCGCGCTCAGCGCTGGCGGCGTCGCGGCGCTGAAGTACCAGGTGCCCCTGACGGTCGTGATCGTCGTGCTGCTGGTGCTGCTCGTCGTCTCGTACACGCAGGTGATCGACGCGCACCCGGAGGGCGGCGGCTCGTACGCGGTCGCGAAGGCGAACCTCGGCGCGCCGGTCGCGCTGCTGGCGGCGGCGTCGCTGGTCGTCGACTACGTGCTCACCGTCGCGGTCAGCCTCGCCGCCGGCGCCGCGAGCCTCGCGAGCGTGTTCCCGGGGCTGACCCACCACCTGTTGCTCGTGACCCTGATCGCGCTCGCGCTGCTCACGGCGGTCAACATGTTCGGGATCGCGGAATCCGCCAAGCTGCTGATGCTGCCGGCGCTCGTGTTCGTGCTCAGCATCGTCGCGGTGATCGTCGTCGGCGCGTTCCACTACCACGCCGCCAAACTCGGAACGTCCGCGGGGCCGCTTCCGGTCGGCAAGGCCGTCGGGATCCTGCTGCTGCTGAAGGCGTTCGCAAACGGCTGCTCGGCGGTCACGGGCGTCGAGGCGATCGCCAACAGCGTGCCGGCGTTCCGTCAACCGCGGGTCCGCACCGCGCAGCGGACCGAGGTCTCGCTCGGGCTGCTGCTCGGCGCGATGCTGCTCGGGCTGGCGCTGCTGATGCGCGCGCACGACGTGGTGGAGCGCCACAACGTCACGGCGCTCGCCCAGGTCACCGCCGGGGCGCTCGGCAAGGGCGTGTTCTTCTACATCTCGAACCTGTCGGTGACGCTGGTGCTGGCGCTCGCCGCGAACACCAGCTTCGGCGGGCTGCCGGTGCTGCTGAGCCTGCTCGCGAAGGACCACCGGCTGCCGCACCTGTTCTACCTGCGCGCCGAGCGTCCCGTGTACCGATACGGGATCGCCGCGCTGGCGCTGCTCGCGATGCTGCTGCTGATCGCGGTCAACGCCGACACCGAGAAGCTGATCCCGCTGTTCACGATCGGCGTGTTCATCGGGCTGACGATCAGCCAGGTCGGCCTCGTCCGCCACTGGTTTCGCGACCGGCCGCCGCGCTGGTGGGCGCGCGCCGCGCTCAATGGCACCGGCGCGACGATGACGGCGATCGCGGTGGTCGTGTTCCTGGGGACGAAGTTCCTGGAGGGAGCGTGGCTGGTGGTGATCACGATCCCGCTGCTGATGGTGATGTTCACCCGGATCGAGCACTACTACGCGCAGGCGGCACGCGAGCTCAAGCTCGGCAAGACGCCGCCGCACCCGTGCAAGCGCGAGAGCATCGTGATCATCCCGTCGTCGACCGTCAACCTGCTGACCGAGCGAGGCGCTGAGCGCAGCGATCTCGATGGGGGAGACGGTCGTCGCGATCGCCGTCGCCGGCGACGAGGACGAGCGGGACCGGATCAAGCGAGCATGGGACGAGTGGGATCCGGGAGTCGCGCTCGAGGTGCTGCTCGACCCCCACCGGTCGCTCGTGCGGACCGTGCTCAACTACCTCGAGTCGATCAAGGGCACCGACGCGGTCGTGACCGTGCTGATCCCCGAGATCATCCCGCGCAGGCGCCGCCACGAGATCCTCCACAACCAGCGTGGCCGGCTGCTCGCGGCGGTGCTCAAGGCGCGCACCGACGTGGTCATCGCGACGCTCCCGTTCCACCTTCACGACTAGGGACCGCGGCCGCCGGCAGCGGAAGCAGGCGGGTCACACGAGCCGGACGATCGCGATGATCGCCGACGGCGACGATCACGAGCCGGAGCGCCGGCGCCGGCAGCCGCCGGCCGTAGCGGGCGCCGAGCACGCCGCCGATGATCGAGCCGACCGCGATCAGCCCGGCCGCGTCCCAGCCGGACGTGGGCGGCGAACGCGAAGATCACGCCGCCGACCAGGTTGACCAACCCGGCCAGCACGACCTTGACCGCGTTGAGCCGCTGGAGCTCGTCGTCGAGTGCGAGCCCGAGGATCGCGAGCAGCATGATCCCCTGGGCGGCACCGAAGTAGCCGCCGTACACGCCGGTGCCGAACACGCCGAGCATCGCCAGCGGGCCGACATGAACCGCGCCGACCCGGCGCCGCGAGCCGAGCGCCGCCGACAGCCGGTTCTGGAACAGGATCAGGATCAAGGCGATCACGATGAAGGCTGGGACGATCGTCTTGAACGCCGATGCCGGCAGGTCGAGCAGCAGGACCGCACCGGCGACTCCACCGAGGACCGACGCCACCGCCAGCCGCATCACCCGCGCGCGCTGGCCGGCCAGCTCGCGGCGGTAGCCAATGGCGCCGGCGGCGGAGCCGGGGACGAGCCCGATCGTGTTCGAGACGTTCGCGACGACCGGCGCGTAGCCGAACGACAGCAGCACCGGGAAGGTGATCAGGGTTCCGGAACCGACGACCGTGTTGATCGTGCCGGCTGCGATGCCGGCCGCGAAGATCGCGAGCGCGTGGAGCGGCGCCATCGCTGCAACCTAGCGGCAGGCGGGCCGATCTGCTCGTCCTGGTCCGGGCGCAGCACGACGATCTCGCCGGGGGCGTTGTCGAGCAGCCAGGCGACGTCGTCGGGGCCAAAGCCGGCGCCGCCGTGTGCCGCGGCCGCGATCACGATCCGATCGAAGCGCTCGTTCGCGAGCGCCTGTCGGAGCGCGTGCCGGTGGTTCCTGCCGCGCTCGATCCGCGCGTCGACCGGGACACCAAACGCAGCCGCCCGCTGCTCGATCGCTTCCTGCAGCGGGATCGCGACGCCTGACTGCCGCGGCAGCGAGGCGTCGAGCGGAAGGTCGAGCGAAACGCGGCACAGGAACACCGGCACTAGCGTCGCGTCCTCGGCGGCGGCGAGCCGCAACGCTGCGTCGAGCGCGCGCGACGACAGCGCATAGGCGACGAACGGGAACAGGATCCGCCGGGCGCCCCGTCGGTTGGGTTGACACGGTGGCGCCGGCCGGCGCCGAGATGGGCGTAGGCGAGCGCGGCGAGCGCCAGCGCGAGCACGACGACCAAGACGACCAAGACCGTGGTCATGGCGCCTCCTTTCGCTGCGTGCGGTCGGCGACGATCCGCAGGTCGACGCCGGGGAGCACGCTGAGCAGGCGGAACGGCAGCGCCTGCTGCGACAGGCGGCGGAACGCGTTGCGCGGTTTCGGCGCGCCCATCAGCACATAGGTCGTGCCGCGCTCCTCGGCGACGCGCTGCGCGACGAGCGCGACATCGTCGCCGTGCTCGACAATCAGGTGCGCGCCGAGCACGCTCGCGAGCCGCCGGAGCGCGTCGAGCTGCTCGGACTCGAGCTCGGTCGGGTCGTGGTCTGAGACCCACAGCAGGTCGAGTTCGGCGCCGAGACGCTGGGCCGAGCGCCATGCGCGGCGGACGACGCGCTGGGATGCGGGGCTCGGCTTGATCAGCGCCAGCAGCCGCTCGCCGATCGCCTGCGGGGCGGCTGAGTCGAGCAGCCGCTCCTCGCGGGGGCGGGCGCCGGTGCCGGGGTCGACCGGGATCCGCTTCGCCTCGACCTCCTCCGCCACCTGCCGGAGCGCGACCTCGCGCAGCGCCGACAGGTTCTCGATCTTGAAGAAGTTCTGAAGCGCCGCCTGGATCCGCTCCCCGGGGTACACCTTGCCGGCCTGCAGCCGCTCGATCAGCGACTCCGGCGTGATGTCGATCAACACCACGTCGTCGGCCGAGCCGAGCACCGCGTCGGGGACCGTCTCGCGGACGCGTATCCCGGTCAGCTCCGCGACCTGGTCGTTGAGCGACTCGAGGTGCTGGACGTTGACGGTCGAGTACACGTCGATCCCGGCCGCGAGCACATCGTCGATGTCCTCGTAGCGCTTGTCGTGCTCGACGCCGGGCGCGTTCGTATGCGCGAGCTCGTCGATCAGGCACAGCTCGGGCGCTCGGTCGAGGATTCCGGGGAGGTCCATCTCCTCGATGATCGAGTCGCGGTAGGTGATCCGCCGGCGGGGGACGATCTCGAGGCGTTCGGACTGGGCGATCGTCTCGGACCGGCCGTGCGGCTCGACGTAGCCGATCACGACATCGCGGCCGGCCTCTGCCTCGGCCTGTCCCTCCTGCAGCATCCGGTACGTCTTTCCCACCCCGGCCGCCATCCCGAGGAAGATCTTGTAGCGACCGCGAGCCATGGTTCAGCCAAACCTACGCTCCGAGCAGGTTGTGGACGATCAGATCGATCAGCTTGATGCCGACGAACGGCGCGATGATGCCGCCGAGACCGTAGATCCACAGGTTCCGACGCAGCAGCGCGCTCGCACCGATCGCGCGGTAGCGGACGCCGCGCAGCGAGATCGGGATCAGCGCCGGGATCACGATCGCGTTGAACACGATCGCCGAGATCACGGCCGAACGCGGTGTGCCGAGGCTCATGATGTTGAGCACGTGCAGCGGGCCCTGGCCGTGCTTGCTCGTGGCGTATGTGGCGATGAAGATCGCCGGCAGGATCGCGAAGTACTTCGCGACGTCATTGGCGATCGAGAACGTGGTCAGTGCCCCGCGGGTGATCAGCAGCTGCTTGCCGACTTCGACGATCTCGATCAGCTTCGTCGGATTGGAATCGAGGTCGACCATGTTCCCCGCCTCGCGCGCGGCCTGGGTGCCGGTGTTCATCGCGACGCCGACGTCGGCTTGGGCCAGCGCCGGGGCGTCGTTAGTCCCATCTCCGGTCATCGCGACCATCCGCCCGCTCGCCTGCTGCTCCTTGATCAGCGACAGCTTCGCCTCCGGCGTCGCCTCCGCGAGGAAGTCGTCGACGCCTGACTCCTCGGCGATCTTCGCCGCCGTCAGCCGGTTGTCGCCGGTGATCATGATCGTGCGGATGCCCATCGCGCGGAGCTGGTCGAACCGCTGGCGCATGCCCTCCTTGATCGTGTCCTTGAGGTAGATCACGCCCAGGATCTGGCTGTCGCGCGCGACCGCCAGCGGCGTCCCGCCCTCGCGGCCGATCCGGTCGAGCACCGGCTGGAGCTCGGCCGGCGGGCGCCCGCCTTCATCCTCGACGAATTTGATCACGGCGTCGCCCGCGCCCTTGCGCAACTGCTTGCCGTCGAGGTTGACGCCGCTCATCCGCGTCTGGGCGGTGAACGGGACGAACGCGGCGTGCAGCTCGCCCATGTCGTGCTCGCGGATCCCGTACTGCTTGGCAAGCACGACGATCGAACGTCCCTCCGGGGTCTCGTCGGCGAGCGAGGAGAGCTGCGCGACCTCGGCGAGCTCCGTCTCGGGAACGCCCGGCATCGGGATGAACTCGGACGCGAGCCGGTTGCCGATCGTGATCGTGCCGGTCTTGTCGAGCAGCAGCACGTCGACGTCGCCGGAGGCCTCGACGGCGCGGCCGGAGAGCGCCAGCACGTTGCGTCGCACGAGCCGGTCCATGCCCGCGATCCCGATCGCTGACAGCAGCGCGCCGATCGTCGTCGGGATCAGCGCGACCAGCAGGCTGATCAGCGTCGTCTCGGAGATCGCCGTGTGCGCGAACAGCCCGAACGGGCGGAGCGTCGCGACGACGATCATGAAGATCAGCGTCAGGCCCGCGAGCAGGATGTTCAGAGCGATCTCGTTCGGGGTCTTGCGTCGCGCGGCGCCTTCCACGAGCGCGATCATCCGGTCGAGGAACGACTGTCCCGGCTCCTGGGTGATCTCGACGACGATCCGATCGGACGTCACGCGGGTGCCGCCGGTGACGGCGCTGCGGTCGCCGCCGGACTCGCGGATCACGGGCGCCGACTCGCCGGTGATCGCGGATTCGTCGACCGTCGCGATCCCCTCGATCACCGTCCCGTCGCCGGGGATCAGCTCGCCGGCCTGGACGACCACGATGTCGCCGCGGGTCAGCTCGGACGCCGGCTTCTCGGAGCCGTCCTGCATCCGGGCGACGGTCTCTTGGCGCATCGTTCGCAGCGTGTCGGCCTGGGCGCGGCCGCGGCCCTCGGCGAACGCCTCGGCCATGTTCGCGAACACGACCGTCAGCCACAGCCAGACGGAGATCACGAACGTGTACCAGGCGGGGTCGTTGCCGCCGAGCGCCTTGCCGCCGCCGAGCTGGATGAACCAGGTGACGGTCGTGATCAGCGCGCCGATCTCGACGACGAACATCACCGGGTTGCGGATCTGCACGCGCGGGTCGAGCTTCAGGAAGCTGTCGATCAGCGCGCGCGTGACGATGTCGCGCCGGAACAGCGAGATCGCGCGGCGCTCGGTGCGAGGTGTCTCGGTCATCGAGAGACCCGATCGAGTGCGACGTTCAGCTCGAGCACGTTGACGGTCTGCTCGCCGGAGAATCCGAGCCCCGGGTTGCCCGTGTACTTGGCGACGAGCCTGATCACCGTCGCCCGCGGCAGGTGCCGCACCGCCGCGATCCGATACGCCTGGATGTCCGCGTTCGCGACCGAGATGTCAGGGTCGACGCCGGAGGCAGACGTGTCGGCGGCGTCGACGGGCACCTCTGCCGCCGTCAAGCCGCCGGGGTAGTAGGCGCCGTTCAGCTTGATGTAGGCGGCGATGTTCGCCGCGATCGCCTTTTTCGTGATCGTGCTGTTCGGGCCGTAGTTGGCGAACGCGGTCGCGGCGTCATTATCGGCCGGCGTCGTCCCGGACGGACGCGTCTGGAAGTACTGCGGCTTGCCGCCGAAGTCCTGGCCGATCAGCGCCGATCCGACGAGCTTGCCGCCGACGTAGACCTTCTGGCCGTTCGCGTTGCCCGGGAACGCGACCTGTCCGATCCCCTCGAGCGCGAGCGGGAACACGAGCCCGCACAGCAGCGTGAACACGACGATCGCGAGCGCGGCGCTCCTGATGTCCTTGCGCACGCTCATCAGTAGAGATGGGGGGTAAGGCCCTGCACGAGCGGTCCGAGCAGCAGGGCGGGGAAGAACGTCAGCGCGCCAACGAGGACGATCACGCCGATCAGCAGCACGACGAACGTCGGGTTGTCGGTCCGCATCGTGCCGAGTCCGGCGGGGCTGACGCGCTTGCCGGCGAGCGAGCCGGCGACGGCGAGCGCGAACAGGATCGGCGCGTACCGCGCGAACAGCATCGTGAAGCCGCCGAGGATGTCCGCGAACTTGATCCCGTGAGCGCCCAGGTTGCCGGCGTTCGGCTGCACGTAGCCCGTGTAGCCGGCGAACGCCGAGCCGTTGTTGTTCGCCTGGCTGAGGTACGCGTAGAACGTCTCCGAGAAGCCCTGCGGGCCCGTGGCCGGTCACGGCGGTGTCGATCGACGCGCGACCGGCCTTGGTCGCGGTCGCGAGCGCGGTCGAGAACAGCGCGGCCAGCGGCGTGATCAGCAGCCCGATCGCGACCAGCTTGATCTCCTTGGCCTCGATCTTCTTGCCGAGGTACTCGGGCGTGCGGCCGACCATCAGGCCGCCGATGAACACGGCGAGCAGGACGTACAGGAGGATCGAGTACAGGCCGGTGCCGACGCCGCCGAAGATCACTTCGCTTGCGCTCAGGTTCGCGATCGGAACGGCGCCGCCGATGCCGGTGAACGACTCGATCGCGCTGTTGACCGCGCCGCACGAGGTGACGGTCGTGATCGTGTCGAACAGCGCGGATCCAGCGATCCCGAACCGCTGCTCCTTGCCCTCGAGGTTGCCGCCGCTCGAGCCGTGGATCACGCCCGTGTGCAGGCCGGCCGCGTGCTGGGCCGGGGAGCCGTGGGCCTCGGCGATGTAGGCGACGCACACGGCGCCGAGGAACATCACCATCATCGTCGCGTAGATCGCGTACCCCTGGCGGCGGTTGCCGGACATCCGCCCGTACATGAACACGAGCGCGGCGGGGATCACGAGCACGGCCAGCATCTCGACCAAGTTGGAGAAACCGGTGGGGTTCTCGAACGGGTGGGCCGAGTTCGTGTTGAAGAACCCGCCCCCGTTCGTCCCGAGCTCCTTGATCGCCTCCTGGCCCGCGACCGGGCCCATCGCGATCTGCTGGTGGAGGTGGGTGATCCCCGAGAAGCCGATGTAGTGCGAGAAGTTGTCGATCACGCCTTGGGACAGGAGCAGCACGGCGACGATCACCGCCAGCGGCGTCAGCACCCACAGCACGGTGCGGGTCAGGTCGACCCAGAAGTTGCCGATGCTGCTCCCGCTGCGGCTCGATGATCCCGCGCACGAGCGCGACGGCGACCGCGATGCCGACGCCGGCCGAGAGGAAGTTCTGGACGGTGAGCCCCAGCATCTGGCTGAAGTAGCTCAGCGTCGTCTCGCCGCCGTAGTACTGCCAGTTCGTGTTCGTCACGAACGACGAGGTCGTGTTGAAGGTGACGTCCCAGGTGCCGGAGTGGAATCCCTGTGGGTTGAGCCCGGTCCAGTTCCACAGCGTCTGCGTGCGCAGAATGAAGTACAGCGCCAGCCAGCCGAACAGCGAGAAGATGATCAGGCTCTTGGCGTACGCCTTCCAGTCCTGACCCTTCGCCGGATCGACGCGCATGAGCTTGTAGATCAAGCGCTCCGGGCGTGCGGAACAGCGGGTCGAGGAAGGTGCGCTCGCCGCTGTACACCGCCGCCATGTAGTGCCCGAGCGGGACCGCGAGCGCGGTCAGGATGAACACGAACGCGAAGATCAGCAGCCACCCGGAGAAGGTCATCTCCGTCAGAACCTCTCGCCGCGCAGCAGCGCGTACAGGAGGTACGCGCAGATCAACACGGACACGATCAACCCGAACAGGTCACTACCGCTCATACGCGATCGATTCCGAAGATCAGCGCGTACAGGAGGGCGAACATCACGATCCCGAGCAAGATGGCTACTACGTCCATGACGACCATCGTGGCTCGCCCGCCGTCAAGGCCGCATGGAGAATCCGGCGCTCGCCATAAAGATGTTGTGAAGGCGGGTAGGATGCGCGGCAGGTGAGCCGGGAAGACTGGTCGGCGTTCCTGTCGCGCTACCTGTGGAGGCTCACCTGTCGGTCCTGCTGTTCATCGGTTCGCTCGCGGTCACGTTGTTCGCCGCGCGCATGTTCGCCCGCCGCCTGGATCGGCTCGGGGTGCGGTTCGGCTTTCCGGAGGCGCTGATCGGGCTGCTGAGCGCGCTCGCCGCTGATGGCCCGGAGGTCTCCTCCGCGCTGGTCGCGCTGATCAAGGGCCAGCATCAGGTGGGGGTCGGCGTGCTCGTCGGCTCGAACACATTCAACATCGCCGCGATGCTCGGGGTCAGCGCGATCCTCGCCGGCCGGGTGTGCGCCTCCCGGGGGACGCTCGCGCTCGAGGGGGCGGTAGGCGGCGCGATCACGGTGCTCGCGGTGGTCGCCCTGCTCGGCTGGATCGCGCCGGGCGTCGCCGCGGTGCTCGCGGTCGTCGTGCTGGTGCCATACCTCGTACAGACGTTCAAGACGGCCGAGGCGAGCGAGGCCGCGAGTCAGCCTGCACCAGCGCAGTCGGACGATCCCACGCACCATCTGCTCGGGTTGATCGTGCTCGACGTCGCGCTGATCATCGCCGGAAGCATCGGGATGGTCGAGGCGGCACTGACGCTGGGCCGAGACTGGGGGATCTCTCACGCCCTGCTGGGGACGCTCGTGCTCGGACCGCTGACGAGCATCCCGAACGCGGTGACGGGCATCCGGCTCGGGCTCGCGTCCCGGGCCGAGGCACTCGTCGGCGAGGCGCTCAACAGCAACACGATCAACCTTGCGTTCGGCGTGATCGTGCCGGGGCTGTTCGTGACGCTCGCGGCGCGGACGCTGACCGACCGGCTCGAGCTGTGGTGGTTGATCGGCACGACCGCTGTGACGCTGGCGCTGCTCGCTCGCCGCGGGGGCCTTGGCCGGATCGGCGGCGCGGTGCTGATCGCGCTGTACGCGGGATTCGCCGCGATCGCAATCGCAGGCGCCTGATCGTCAGCCGACGAACCGGTATCCGACGCCCGGATCGGTGCGGATGTACCGCGGGCGGGCGGGATCGTCGTCGCGCTCGATCTTGCGGCGCAAGTTGGCGATGTGAGCGCGCAGCACCTGCGTGTCGTCGCCGTAGCCGGCGCCCCACACGGAGGTCAGCAAATCGCGGTGGGTCATCAGCCGGCCGCGGTTTGAGGCGAGCAGCCGCAGCAGGTCGAACTCGGTCGGCGTGAGGTGGACCTCCCCGCCGTCGCGGTGCACGGTGCGCCGGCCGAGGTCGACGACCAGCCCGTCGGCGCTGATCACCGACTCCTCGGGTCCGGGGGCGATCCGGCGGAGGTTCGCCTCGAGCCGGGCGACGAGCTCGCGCGGGCCGAACGGCTTGGTGACGTAGTCGTCGGCGCCCGCGGCGAGCGCTCTGACCTTTGCGTCCTCGTCACCGATGGCGGACAGCACGATCAGCGGCATCCGGGTCCACTCGCGGAGCCGCCGGCACAGTTCGACGCCGTCGCCGTCGGGGAGCACGAGGTCGATGATGCCCGCGTCGGGCCGGCCGACCGCGGCGGCGTCGAGCGCCTCCTCCATCGTCGAGGCCGGCAGCGCCTCAAAGCCCGCATCGCGGAGGATCACGCGCAGGGCGCGGAGGATCTGCTGCTCGTCGTCGCACACGAGCACGCGCGGGCGGTCGTTCATGCCGCCGCCCCAAGCGCCGGCTCCGGGGCGGCGCCGGGCTCGGGCGCGACCGGGAGCGAGACGATGAAGGCGGTTCCCTGCCCGGGGAGCGACTCGACCGAGATCGTGCCGCCGTTCGCCTCGACGAATCCCTTCGCGATCGCGAGACCGAGACCCGACCCGGTCCACGGCTTCCTCGTCGCCTGCGGTCCGCGGTAGAACGGCTCGAAGATCCGCTCGCGGTCTGCGTCCGTGATCCCGGGTCCCTGGTCGACGACCCGCACGATCACGCGCGGACCCATCCGCCGCGCGTGGACGTTGACGGGCAGGCCGTTGGAGTAGCGGCGCGCGTTCTCGAGCAGATTCGCGAATGCGCGCTCGAGCTGCGCCGCGTCGGCGCGCACGGCAGGAACGTCGGGATCGATCGTCAGCCGTACGCCGCCGCCGCCGCGCGACGCCCTCGCGCGCGGCGACCATCACCTCCTCGAGCGAGATCCAGTCGAGCCGCGGCGCGGCGCCGCCGGCCTGGAGCTTGGAGAGGTCGAGCAGCTTGTCGACGAGCGTCGCGAGCCGCTCGCCCTCGCCGACGACAGCCGAGCTCAGCTCGGAGCGCTCCTCGGGGGTCAGCGAACCGGCGCCGAGCGCGTGCCCGGCGGCGACGATCGCCGTCAGCGGCGTGCGCAGGTCGTGCGAGACCGCGCGCAGCAGCGCGGTCTTGACGTCGTCGGAGCGGCGCAGCGCCGCCGTCTCGACCGCCTCGGCCTGGAGCGCGTCGCGGCGGAGCGCGATCGCGACGAGCGCCTCGAGCGCCGGCACGACCTGGGCACGAAGCCGTGCAGTCTTGTCCGGTTCGAGGTTGCGAGGCACGAGCAACGTCGCGAGCTGTTCGCCGTTCGCGCCTCTGAGCGCGAACGGCCGCCGCCGCTCGTCACCGTCCGATGCGCCCAGCTCGATCCCGGCCGACGGGATCGCGAGCGCCTCGGCGACGCGACGCGCGGTCGTCCCGAGCGCGTCGCCGGTGCCGGCTCCCGCGAGCAGCTCGCGCGCGAGCGCCGCCGCAAGGTCCGCCTCGGCCTGGCGCCGCTCGGCCTCGGCGGCGCGCGAGCGGGCGACCTCGGCGATCGCAGAGACGACGACCGCGACGATCGTGAACGCGGCCAGCGCGACCCAGTTACGGCTGTCGCCGATCGTGAACCGGCCGACCGGGGGAATGTGGAAGAAGTTGAAGGCGGCGGCGCTGAGCAGCGACGTGAATAGGCCCAGCGCGAGCCCCCAGTAGGCCGAGACGATCAGCACCGCCGGGAGATACACGACGCTCAGCGAGACTGGCGGGGCGACCTGCTTGAGCGGGTAGACCGCGCCGGTCGCGGCGGCGACGGTCGCGATCGCGACGAGCAACCCGACGAGCCTCCTTGGGCGGAGCTCGCCCAGCGACCCGACCCTCGACTTCGCGTCCATCGACGCTCAGCTCCCGTAGGACGCGGGCGGCGCGCCGGCGGCCTGCGCCTGTGCGATCTGAGCGAGCAGCGCCGACGGGCTGGTTCCGCCGAGGACGCGCAGGCGCGGCAGCCGGTATGGGTCGCTACTCGGGCTCGCCCAGCCCGGGATCACTGTCGTCGAGCCGGTGTAGCCGGCGGCCTTGACCTCCGCGATCACGGTCGCGTTGTAGTGGCCGGACGGGTAGCAGAACCAGTGCACGGGAACTCCATACTCGCGCTGGATCGTCGCGCGAGCGCCGGCGACCTGGGCTTGCAGCTCGGACGGGGTTAGGGCGACCAGGTCGGCGTGGCTGATCCCCTGCGTGTCCAGCTCCCAGCCGGCGCTGACCAACCCCTTGATCTCTTCGCTCGTCAGACCGCCCTGGGACGGCGGGAGGCCCGTCAGCTGGATGTTCTCGTCGGCGACCCAGTGGAGCTGCTGGAGCACCGGCAGCGCGTTGGCGTACTGCGAGTGATACCCGTTGTCGAACGTCAGCACGATCGGCTTGCCGGGTCCGAGCGGGACGCCCTCCTTCCAGTACGCCTCCAGCTGGTCGAGCGTGACCGGGTGCCAGCCGGCGCTCTTGAGCGCCCGCATCTGCGCGGCGAACTCGGGGGCGGGAACGTACAGGCCGGGGAACGGGGCGCCCGCGGGCGGTGGCGCGATCACGTGGTACATCAGGATCGGGACCGATGCGGTGCCCGGCTTCCCGGTCGGCGTCCCGGTGACCGTCGAGCCCGGGTGGAAGCGCGCGCGGGCGCCGGCTCGGTGGCCCCGTCGATGGTGACGAGCGAGCGCGAGCCTGTTCGCCTTGGCCGGGCTGCCCCCGTTCGAGGACGCCAAGGCGACCGCGACCGCGATCACCGCGACGAGGCCCACCGCCGTCAGCGCCGCCACTCGTCGACGGCGGCGGATGCGCAACTGCCGCTCCCGGGCCCGCGCCAGGCGGCGCGCCTGTACTTCCTCGAGGTCCATCCTCGTTGCAAATGTATAAAGGACTCTGCGGCGTGAGCGCGAAACGGTCTCGCATGCTGCTCAAACGCCACGGACCGGGGATCGAGAATCGTCCCGTCCACAAAGCCGCAGGGCTCGAACACCTGCAAGCCGAATCGGTCGCCGTGCTGCGATGGCTGACCCAGCGCAAGGTGGAGTACGTCGTCGTCGGCGCGGTCGGGGCAGCGATCCGCGGAGATGCCTCGGCCCGTGGGCCGGTGGCAATCGTGCCGGCCCCTTACGGGCGCAATCTCGAGCGGCTGGCGCAGGCGCTGAACTCGGCGCACGCGCGCCGCGCGCGGGGTCCGGGACGCCGAGAACCTGGCGATCAAGATGAGTGCCGAGAAGCTTTCGAGCCCGCAGCGGTGGATGCTCCGCTGCGGCGGCCACGATCTCGACATCGAGGGGCGGGCCAAAGGTCTGCCGCGCTACCAGGAGTTGCTGTACGAGGCGGGGTCGTTTGAGCTCGAGCCCGGGCTGAAGGTCGAAGTTGGCTCGCCCGAGGACCTCGAGCACTACGAGCACGTCAAACGGACCGGGTTCTCCCCTGAGATCCGGATCACGCGCCAGACGCGCGAGCACCGGGAAACTCGTACGAACCCTTAATCCGGCGGCGTTAGCCTGGGCGCGTGCCCAGACGCGCCCGCCACGCGCTGATCGGAGCGGGCGCGACGGCGTCGCTCCTGCTGCTGAGCTGGTTCCTCGCATTCCACGTCGGCGTGTTCGAGCGCGCCGACAAGCAGATCCTGAGCGGTTTCACCGGCCTGAACCGGCCGCGCGTCCAACCCGTAGCGCTGTGGATCGCGCATCTGTGCAACCCGGATCCGTACGTGTTCCTTGCGGCTGTCCCGGTTCTGGTGGCGCTCGCGCGCCGGCGGATCCGGGTCGCGGCGGTGCTCGGCGCCGCGCTGATCGGCGCGAACCTCACGAGCCAGCTGCTGAAGCCGCTGCTGGCGCACTCGCGCGGGGCGTCGCTATTGAGTGGTGTCGTCCCGGTCGCGCCCGCCTCGTGGCCGAGCGGCCACGCGACCGCGGCGATGACGCTCGCGCTGACCGCGGTCGTCGCGGCGCCGAATCGGTGGCGGCCGTATGTCGCTGCCGCCGGCGCGGTGTTCGCGATCGCCGTCAGCTACTCGTTCCTGACGCTCCAGTGGCACTACCCGAGCGACGTGTTCGGCGGCTATCTCGTCGCCGCGACGTGGACGTTGCTCGCGGTCGCGGCGATCGTGTACTCCGACGCCCGCCAACCGCGCGGACGGGAGCGAGCGGCGCGGGCGTTGTCGACCCGCGAGGCACTGCTGCCGCCGGCGCTCGCAGTTGGCGGCGCGGTCGTGCTCGCGGCGCTGGTGGCGCTCGTGCGCCCGCACGCGGTCGTGACGTACGCCCAACAGCACACAGCGTTCATGGTCGGTGCGCTGGCGATCGGCGCGCTGGGCGTAGCGCTCGCGACCGGGCTCGTGCTGGTACTGCGGCGAGGAGAGCCGCCCGGCCTTCAGCGGTAGCGGCCGGGCTCCCAGAGCGGCTCCGTTGCGCCGCTGGCTTGGTTGGCGCCGCGCGAGAGGATGAACAGCAGGTCGCTGAGGCGGTTTAGATATCGCACGACCTCGGCATTGAGCTGCTCGCCGGCGGCGATCGCGAGCCGCTCCGCGCGCCGGCACACCGTCCGCGCGACGTGCAGGTGCGCGGCCGCGGGGGTTCCGCCCGGCAGCACGAACGACTTCAGCGGCGCGAGCGCGTCGTTGACCTCGTCGCAGCGCTGCTCGAGCCACGCCGTCTGCGCGGGAACCACCCGCAGACGGTCCTTGGCCTCGTCATCCGGCGCCGCAATGTCGGCGCCGACGTCGAACAGGTCGTTCTGGATCCGCCGGAGCCACTCGGCGTACTCGGCGGGCAGTCCTTCGATCGTGAGCGTCACGCCGATCTGCGCGTTGAGCTCATCGACCGTTCCGTACGCCTCGATCCGTGGGTGCGTCTTCGGCACGCGGCTCATATCCCCGAGGTGCGTCTCGCCGCCGTCGCCGAGCCGCGTGTAGATCCGGGTGAGGTTGACGGTCACGGCTCGCCAGTCTACGCCCGCTACGATCCGCCGCCGGTGACGGTTCGACCCGTGGCGCAGCGGATCTTCGTTGTTGTGGCTGCTGCCGCGGCGACCGTCGCGGTGGCCGGTTGCGGGCTGGCGGCGCCGAGCGGACACGGGGTCACCGTCACGGTGACGCGCGACTTCGGGTCCGAGCAGCTGAACCGCCTGAGCGCGCGGAGCGTTACCCCAGGGGAGACATTGCTGGGCCTCCTGTCACGCCGTGTCTCGGTGGGCCTCGGCGCCGGCGGCCGTCCGGTTGACTCGATCGGCGGCGTCGCGGGCGGCGCGCCCAATTTCATCTGGTCCGTGTACGCGAACGGCGTGCTGTCGTATCCGCGGGCGGCGCTCAATGCCGGTGACAGCGTGTGGTGGGACCTGCACAGCTGGACAGCGACGCGCGTGATCCGGGCGGTCGTAGGCGCTTACCCCGAGCCGTTCGTGCGCGGATACGGCGGCCGGCGGTATCCGACGACGCTCGAATGTGCGGGCGATGTCGGCGCCGCGTGCAAGCTCGTCGGCGCGGCGCTGAACCGAGCAAGGGTCCCGTACGCGAGCCAGTACATCGGGACGGGATCGGGGTTGGACACGCTCGGGCTCGTTGTCGGAACGTGGCAGGACGTCCGGGCCGAGCTTGTGGCAGGGCTGATCGCCAACGGGCCCGGGGCGAGCGGGGTGTACGCCCGCTTCGGTCGCAACGGCAGCGCGCTCGAGCTGCTCGACGGCGACGGCCGGACGGTCAGGACCCTCTCCCGCGGCGCCGGGCTGGTTGCCGCGACGGCCGACAGCCAGTCCGCGCCGACGTGGCTGATCACCGGCACCGATCCGGCGGGGGTTGCTGCGGCGGCGCGGGCGCTGAACGCGCAGACGCTGCACGATCACTTCGCGGTCGCCGCGGCGGCGGGCCGTTACTTCCCGGTGCCGGTGGGCTGATCACGGCCGCGCTCGGGCGGCGCCCGGTCTACGCCGGCGTCGTCGAACCGCTGCATCTCCGAGTGCAGCCGCGCCGCGAGCCCGATCAGCGGAAGCGCCAGCGCAGCGCCGCTCGCCTCGCCGAGCCGCAGCCGGAGGTCGAGCAGCGGCTCCAGCCCGAGCTCGGCGAGCGCCAGCTGGTGGGCGGGCTCGGCGCCGCGGTGGCCGGCGATCAGGTAGTCGCGGACAGCGGGCTCGAGCCTGGTCGCGACGAGCGCGGCGACCGACGTCGCAAACCCGTCGAGCACGACCGGTCGGCGCGCCTGCGCCGCGGCGAGCAGCGCACCGACGAGCCCGGCGAACTCGAGCCCGCCGACCAGCCGTAGGCAACCGAGCGGATCGTCCGCTGACGGCTGGTTGACCGCCAGCGCGGCGGCGACCGCTTGCCGCTTGCGCTCGACTCCCTGCGCGTCGACCCCTGTCCCGCGGCCGCAAACCGCGGTCGGCGGCAACTGCGTGAGCGCCGCGAGCAGCGCGGCCGCGACGGTCGTGTTGCCGATCCCGATCTCGCCGACGACCAGCAATTGATGGTCGTCCGCCAGCTCGAGCGCCGCGGCGTGCCCCGCGCGGACGGCATCGCGCAACTGCTCGGGCGTCAGCGCCGGCCCGGCCGTGATGTCGCCGCTGCCCTCCGCGATCCGGCGGTCGGTCAGATCCGCATCATGGGCACCGCGGAGGCCGATGTCGACGACCAGCAGGTCGGCCTCGAGCGCGCGCGCGAGCACGCCGATCGCTGTGCCGCCCCGGGCCGCCGCGCCGGCGACCTGGGCGGTCACGCGCGCCGGAAAGAGGCTGACCCCGTGGGCCGCGACCCCGTGATCGGCGGCCAGCACGAGGATCGCGGTACTCGGCGGTGCGGGTGGCGCGGAGCCGGTGGCGGCGGCCCAGCGCTCGAGCAGCGTCTCGAGCGCGCCGAGGCTCCCCGCCGGTTTGACGAGCTCGTCGGATGCGTCGCGGAGCCTGACTGCCGCTGCGCCGTCCGCTGGGGTCAGGCGCCCGGCGAGCTCCCGCCACCACTCTGGCGTTGGAGCCGCTGCTTTGCGTCCGGCGGGCGCGACGGGAGACAGATCGCCCTGCTCGCTCGAGGCGCCCCACCGTTCCTCGAACACGTGCTGCTCGAGCGCGTGCCGCCGGCCCCATCCGGCGACCTCGAGCCCCGGGCGGGTCGGTCGCTCGTCGGGGTAGCCGACGCACAGCCACGCGACCGGAACCACGTGCTCCGGGATGCCGAGCAATTCCCGCACGTCATCCTCGCGGTAGAACGACACCCAGCCGATCCCGACGCCCTCGGCACGAGCAGCGAGCCACAGGTTCTCAATCGCCAGACAGGTGCTGTACAGGTCGGTGTCTCGGATCGTGTGCCGGCCGAGGATCTCGCGGCCCGGCTCACGGTCACAGCAGACGCAGACGCTGAGCGGCGCCTCGCGGATCCCCTCGATCTTCAGATCCAGATATTCACGCGCGCGGTCGTCGAGGTGCTCTGCCTGGACGAGCCGCTCGCGCGCGACGAGCGCCTGCATTCCCGCCTTCGTCTCCTCGCCGCGGATGACGATGAACCGCCAAGGCTGCATCAGCCCGACCGAAGGCGCCTGGTGTGCGGCCTCGAGCAACCGCTCGAGCAGAGCTGGGGGGACCGGCTCCGGGCGGAAGCGACGGATGTCGCGGCGCGCGGCGATCGCCCGCCACACGCCCTCGCGGGCGGCATCGTCGAACCGCCACGCCGCGGGGTCGGCCCGGCGCTCGCGCGCGCGTGTGTTATCGAACCCGTGGGGGAGGGGCGGGCGCTCGAGGCTCATCGTCTCGCCGCTACCGCGAGCAGCGCGGTCTCGGTCAGCTCGAGCGCCGTCCCGAGGCCGTCGCCGGTGACGCCACCGAGCCAACGCTGCAGCGCCGTCCCGCAGAGTGCAGCGAGCCCGGCGGCGATTGCGGCCAGGCGTACGCCATCGGTCCGCAGCGCGCCCGCCGCACATGCGATTGACACGACACCGGCTGCCGCGGCACGGCGACCGTCGCCTCGCGTCAACGCGTTCCCGGTGCCATCTTCGGCGCGGGCGTACGGGAGCGATGCGCCAAGCAGCACCGGAACGGCGCGCGAGAGCGCGCCGGCCGCCACCCACGCGCGCACCGTCCGCTTACGGTCGCCGAGGCTGTTGAGCGCAGCCGACTTGACGAGCAGATCGGAGACCGTCGCCGTTACGCCGAACGCTCCGATGCGCGGGTCGCGCATGATCTCCAGGGCGCGTTCGCGGGTGTGTGCCCCGGTCGCGTCGGCGGTATCGGCGAGCGCATCCTGGTGGAGCGCGCCGGTGAGCAGCACCGCCGCCGCGACGCCGAGCTCTCCACCCAGGCGGTCAGCCACCACCCCCGCGACGCCGCCGACCGCGGCCCCCACGAGTGGGAAGTACGGCCCGGCACGGCGCACGTCGTCGCCGTCGAGCGCCACACCCACCGGCGCGCGCGTCAGAAACGCGACCGCGGCGAGCGCCGCGCGGCACTCGGTGTTCATCCGAGCCCGCCGATCAATGCGTCGGCACTCGCGAGCACGAGCGCGCGCCCGGCGACGAGCAGGTACGCGCTGTCGGCCGCGGCCGCCCAGCAGGCATTGACACGGCCGAGCAGGTCGCGGTACTCGCGGCCGAGCACGTGGTCGGGAACGATCCCCAGGCCGACCTCGTTCGTGACCGCGATCGTGACGCCTGCGCGGGCCTCGGCGGCACCCGCAGCCAGAGCGGCCTCGGTCTCGGTGTCCTGTGCCCCCTGGACGGCAAGCATGTTCGCCGTCCACAGCGTCAGGCAGTCGATGATCACGCAGTCGCGGGCGGGCACGCTCGCGATCGCGTCCGCTAGCTCGAGCGGCTCCTCGACCGTCGTCCATGCCGCCGGACGCTCGCGCCTGTGCGCATCGATCCGCGCCGCCATCTCGTCGTCGAAGGGCTCGCCGGTGGCGATCATCGTCACGGGCGACGGTTGCGCGAGTGCGATTCGCGTCGCGAGCGCCGATTTGCCACTGCGTGCGCCGCCGATCAAGAGCGTCAGACCCGCGCCCATTACACGCGCTGGGTGTCGCGTCGGTAGGCGACGCGCGCCAGGAGCACGAACACCACGGTCCAGGCGGCGACGACGACCCATCCCTTGGTAGTCCATCCCTGCCCGTGTAGGGCGATGTGGCTTGCCCGCACGATCCAGAAGCCCGGGTTGTATTGGCCGATGTCGTACAGGAAGCCGTGCGTGAGCGGGAACCACGTGCCGCTCAGGAACGCCAGGATCGATACCACGCCACCCGTCATGGGGCCGATCGAGTCCACGTTGATCAGGTGGCCGAGCGTGATCCCCAGCGCGGCGAACGGCAACAGCGCGACGATGATCAGCCCGGTCATCCCCAGCCACCGCCCGGCGGGAATGCTGACGCCGAGGATCGCGCCGCAGACGTAGAGCAGGAGCAGGCTTGTGATCGCCATCGTGTAGGCGGCGAGCACCTTGGCGCGGAAATACTGGCGAGGAGTCAGCGGGGTGATGCGAAGCTGTCGCGTCCAGCCGGCCTGACGCTCGCCTGCGATCCGCCCGCCGCTGGAGATCATCGAGGCCATCGTGCCGAACGAGGCAAGCCCCGCCATGTAGTACAGCGGTGCGGAGATCCCGGTGCCCAAGAGGTTGTGCGTGTTTTTCTGTGGGGCCGCGATCAGGAAGTAGAGGACGACCGGGAACCCGAACGAGAACAGGAAGAAGCGCCGGTTGCGAAAAGCGCGCAGCAGCTCAAAGCGCGTGTACAGCAGCCCGGTCATCGCGGCCTCCGCGGACCGCTCGGCCGTGAGTTCGAGGAACGCCTCCTCGAGACCGGCGCCCGTGATCTCGATGTCCCGCGACGCCGGGAAGGTTTCGAGCAACGCGCGGATCGCGGCGTCGGAATCCGGGCATCGCAACAGCACCGCCTCGCCGCGGCGCTCCGCGCTCGCCACACCCGCCAGCGCGCGCAGGTCCACGAGCTCGGCATCGGGCAGGGTGGCGCGAATCGTTCGCGTTCCCACCCGGCCCTTGATCTCCGTCGTCGGGCCGTCAGCGACGATCTGCCCCGCGGCCATCAGCACGGCTCGATCGGCGTTGGCGTCGGCCTCCTCGAGGTAGTGGGTGGCGAACAGCACCGTCCGTCCCTGCGCGGCGTAGTCGCGCATCGCCGCCCAGAAATCTCGCCTGCCCTGCGCGTCCATCGCAACCGTCGGCTCGTCCAGCACCAACAGCTCGGGATCCGGAACGAGCGCGACGGCGAACCGCACGCGCTGCGTCTGGCCGCCGGAGAGCTTCTGCGTGCGCTGGCCCGCCACCTCGCGCAGCCCGGCACGATCGAGCACGTCGTCGACCGGCAGCGACCGTGGGTACAGCGACGCCACCAGCATGATCAGCTCGCGCACCGAGAGATCCCGGATCAGCTCGCCGGTCTGGAGCATCGCGCCGATGGCGCCACCGTCGACGGCCTGCCGTGGCGAGCGGCCGAACACCCGAACCTCGCCGGCGTCGGGTGTGGAGAGACCGAGCAGCATGTCGATCGTCGTCGATTTGCCGGCACCGTTCGGTCCGAGCAGCGCGACCGTCTCGCCGCGCGGGATCGAAACGTCGATGCCGCGGACCGCCTGCACGGGACCTTGCGCCCCGCCACGGTAGCTCTTGACCAGCCCGCGAAGCTCGATCGTGGAGTCCAAGGACCCCGAGGCTACCGAGGCGCCCGAATCGATAGCCTCCCGCCGCTCATGCAGATCGGAGTCCCGGTAGAGAGCGCTGACGGGGAGCGGCGGGTTGCGCTCGTTCCCGACGCGGTGCGCAAGCTCAGCGGTCAGGGCCACGAGCTCGTCGTCCAACGCGGAGCCGGCGCGCGCGCGATGATCCCGGACGGCGCGTATGAGGAAGCGGGCGCGAAGCTGGTCGACGACCCGTGGGGCGCGGATGTCGTCGTCAAGGTCGCGCCTCCGAGCGCTGAGGAGGCGGGCCGGCTCGAGGCGGACACGGTGCTGATCGGCTTTCTCCAGCCGCTGACGAACGGCGACGGGATCAAGGCGATCGCGCAGACAGGCGCGACCAGTTTCGCGATGGAGTCGATCCCCCGGATCAGCCGCGCGCAGTCGATGGACGCGCTGTCCTCGCAGGCGAACATCGGCGGCTACAAGTCGGTGCTGATCGCAGCGACCGAGATCGGGCGCTTCTTCCCGATGCTGATGACGGCCGCCGGCACGATCCGCCCCGCGACCGTGCTCGTGCTCGGCGCCGGCGTCGCGGGGCTGCAGGCGATCGCGACCGCGCGCCGCCTCGGCGCCGTCGTCCAGGGCTTCGACGTCCGCGCCGCGGTCAAGGAGCAGGTCCAGTCGCTCGGCGCGCACTTCCTCGAATTCGACCTCGGCGGCGATCTCGAGGGCGAGGGCGGCTACGCGCGCGAACTGACGCCGGAGCAGCAGGCCAGGCAGCAAGAACTTATGGCCGAGGCGATCGGAAAGGTCGACGTCGTGATCACGACCGCCGCCGTCCCCGGCCGCCGCGCCCCGATCCTCGTCACCGAGAAGGCGGTGCAGCTGATGAAGCCGGGCTCGGTGATCGTCGACCTCGCCGCCGAGACCGGCGGCAACTGCGAGCTGACGAAGCCGGGGGAGACCGTGATCGAGCACGACGTCAAGATCCTCGGTCCGCTGAACCTCGCGAGCACGATGGCCGAGCACGCCTCGCAGCTGTACGCGCGCAACGTCGAGTCGCTGCTCGGGCTGATGGTCTCCGAGGAGGGACAGCTGAACCTCGACTTCGAGGACGAGATCATCAAGGGCGCCTGCATCACGCACGGCGGGGAAATCGTCAACGAAGCGGCCGCGAAGGCGGCCGCGGGAGGCTGAGCGTGGACAGGCTCGTAATCGATATCGCGGTACTGGTGCTCGCCGGATTCGTCGGCTACACGGTGATCTCGAAGGTCCCGAACACGCTGCACACGCCGCTGATGTCGGGCACGAACGCGATCCACGGGATCGTCGTGCTCGGCGGCCTGCTGCTGATGGCCGAATCGAGCGGGGTGCTCGAGAAGGTCCTGCTCGTGATCGCGGTCGCGTTCGGGACGATCAACGTCATCGGCGGCTTCCTCGTCACCGACCGGATGCTCGAGATGTTCAAGGCCAAGGACCCGCCGAAGGCAGGGGACGACGCGGACAACGACAAGGGCGCAGGCTCGAGCCCTGGGCCCGCTCAGCATCCAGCTTCGCCGGATGGGCCCGGCTCGAGTCCTCCGGCTGCCGGAGCCCCATAAATGGCGACGATCTTCCTCCAGTCGACGGACTTCATCGACGCGGCGTACATCGTCGCGTTCGCGCTGCTGATCTACGGCATGACCGGGCTGACCGGGCCGCGGACGGCCGTGCGCGGCAACAAGATCGCGGCCGTCGGGATGGCGATCGCGGTGATCGCGACGCTGCTGCGCAAGGGCGAGTTCCACGGGTCCTCGACCGTGTGGCTGATCATCCTCGGCGTCGTGATCGGGACCGCGATCGGGGTTCCCGCGGCGCGCAGGGTGCACATGACCGCGATGCCGCAGATGGTGGCGCTGTTCAACGGCGTCGGCGGCGGCGCGGTCGCGCTGATCGCGTGGGTGGAGTTCCGGCACCACTTCGGCGGCGGCTACCCGCTGCGCTCGGAGATCTTCGAGCTGTTCGGCGCGATCGTCGGATCGATCTCGTTCTGGGGGTCGAACATCGCGTTCGGCAAGCTCCAGGGGATCATCCCCGGACGCCCGATCAAGCTGCCCGGGGCGACGCAGACGCTCGCCAACCTCGTGCTGCTGTTCGTTACGGTCGCGAGCGCGGTGATCCTCGCCGCCGGGACCCACTCGCAAGCGCTGTTCATCCTCGGGATCCTGGTCGCGGCGGCGTTTCTCGGCAACGCGGTCGTGCTGCCGATCGGCGGCGCCGACATGCCGGTCGTGATCTCGTTGCTGAACGCGTTCACGGGGCTGTCGGCGGCCGCCACCGGAGTCGCGCTGTCGAACCCGGTGATGATCGTCGCCGGGATGATCGTCGGCGCGTCGGGCACGATCCTCACGAACCTGATGGCCAAGGCGATGAACCGCTCGGTCCCGGCGATCGTCGCCGGCGGGTTCGGCGGCGAGGTCGCGGCTCCGGTCGGCGGAGCCGGGGAGACCGGCGGCACCGTCCGCTCGACGACGCCGGATGACGTCGCGATCCAGCTCTCGTACGCGCGACTGGTCGTGATCGCGCCCGGTTACGGGATGGCGGTGGCGCAGGCACAGCACGCCGTGCGCGAGCTCGAGAAGGCGCTCGAGGCCAAGGGGGTGACGGTCGAGTACGCGATCCACCCCGTCGCCGGACGGATGCCGGGCCACATGAACGTGCTGCTCGCCGAGGCAGATGTGCCCTACGACCTGCTCAAGGAGATGGACGACATCAACCCCGAGTTCGCGCGCACCGACGTGGTGCTCGTGATCGGCGCCAACGACGTCACCAACCCGGCGGCCAAGAACGAGCCGGGATCGCCGATCTACGGGATGCCGATCCTCGAGGTCGACCAGGCCCGCGCGGTGATCGTCCTGAAGCGCTCGATGGCGTCCGGGTTCGCCGGGATCGACAACCCGCTGTTCTATGACGAGAAGACCTCGATGCTGTTCGGGGATGCCAAGTCCTCTGTGAGCGAGGTCACGGCGGCCGTGCAATCGTTGTAACCGGCGGGGCGCTGCGGATAGAGTCACACCACCAATCCAGGGAGCTATAGGTACATGGACCCGAACCGGCTGACCGCAATCCCGATCTTCTCCGATCTGCGTCCCGAGGAGGCGCGCCGCCTGGCAGCGTTCGCAACCGAGACGAGCGCCGCCGAGGGCCAGATTCTGATGAAGGAAGGCGACTACTCGACTGAGCTGATCGCGATCGAGGAGGGGACCGCCGACGTGCTTCGCGGCGGGCAGAAGATCGCCTCGCTCAAGCAGGGCGACTTGATCGGCGAGATGGGACTGCTGGCGCGCGAGCCCCGCAACGCCGATGTGATCGCCACCTCTCCGATGCGCTTGCTGAAGCTCACCCACTGGGAGATCCGGCGGATGTCGGACGACACCGTCGAGCGGATCAAGCAGACGATCCAGGAGCGGCTCGAAGCCGGCGTCGCGGACCCGGCGAACTAACGGCCCTGCACGGCGCCGATCCATCTGATAGCTTGCTCGCCGCCTAATCCCCGGACTGCCGCCCTGGGGAGCGGGGAGCCCAATTTGTTGGGGCGAATCCAGCGGTGATCCGCAGGACGCGCTTGTCAGAAGAGCGCCAGCCCGTCAGCTAACTCCGCCGGCTACAGGCACGTGATGCAACTCCGCACCCGCGGGCCAAGCCGACGTGTTCGCTTTCTGCAGCTTTCGCCAACCGACGCAGCGCAACGCAAAATCGTTGCGCCGCTCACGCACTCCTCGGATCGAATGTGTTTCCGGAATGCGCCGGATTTCTGTATTGCTGGCGGTCACGTTCCTCGTGCCCGTGTCGACCGCGGCCGCTTCGAGCGGTGCTGGCAACGCGTCCGGCGGGGCGGGCGTAACCCCATCGGTCACTTCGACGCCCTCGTCGGGAGCTTCCGGCGGCCTGTTCCCGCGCACGCTGCGCCGCGGCCAGCACGGTAAGGACGTCCGCACGCTGCAGTCGATGCTCGACCAGGTCGGTTATGCGCTGCCGATCACCGGCTATTTCGGGCCCGCCACTCAGGCGGCGGTGAAGAGCTTCCAGCAGACGCACAGCCTCCGTCCCGCGAGCGGCTCCGTCGGCGTCCGCACGGCGGCCGCGCTGCGCTCCGCCGTCGCTGCTGCCTCGAAGGCGATCCAAAGCGTCACCACCGGCTCGAGCGGGATGGTGTTCCCGCTGACGCCGCTCAGGCGCGTGCTGGGTCCGAGCGCCTGGACGCTCGATCAGGGGATCGACATCGGCACCGTCAACAACGCCTGCGGCTCACAGGTCGTCGAGGTCGCGATGACGGCCGGCAAGATCGTGCAGGAGGGGATCGACGGCTTCGGCCCGTACGCGCCCGTGCTCAAGGTTTCAAGCGGTCCGTACGCGGGTCGTTACATCTACTACGGGCACGCCGCCCCGGCGCTCGTCCCGGTGGGCAGCACCGTGACCGCGGGCCAGCCGATCGCCGAGGTCGGGTGCGGTGACGTCGGGATATCCTCGGCGCCCCACGTCGAGATCGGGATCAGCGCCCCCGGCGGCCCGACGTGCTGCCCCGGCTACCAGCAGACCTCCCCGGATTGGGAGAAGGTCGTACTCGCGCTGTACCACCAGGCGGGCGGGTAGCCGTCCGGTCGCAGCGGCTGCGTGGCGCTGCGGCGGCTCGAAAGGTAGGATGACCGCGTTCAAGGTCGGTGGTCAGGGAAGCCGGTGCGAAGCCGGCGCGGACCCGCCACTGTGATCGGGGACGCGCGTCGCATATAGCCACTGGCCCGCTCACGGGCCGGGAAGGCGCGGCGCGTAGGCCCGTCAGCCAGGAGACCTCCTCCGACCGTCAAGCCGAAATTCCCTCGTGGAAAGGGGAGGCTCCGATGTCTCGCAGATCAATCATCTCTCCCGCAGTCGCGGCGACGGCGGGCGCGATCGCGCTGGGCGCGGTCCTGCCGGCGGTGGCGACGGGCTCCGGGCCGACGGTCACGATCCGGATCGAGGGCGCCAAGCGAACGCTGCTGGCGACCACGACCGTGGCGGTGCCCGCTTCGGGATCGATCACCAAGGACGGAGCGCCGAGCGGCGCGTGCCCGGCGGATAGCGCCGCGGGCGTGCTGAACGCGGCGACGAAGGGGTCCTGGAGCGGCAAGTGGGAAGGCCCCAAGTACCTCGACTTCTTCGTCTCGACGATCCTCGGGGACACCGAGAGTGGCTCGAAGTCCTACTTCGACTTCCTCGTCAACAACGTTGCGGCGCCGACCGGTCCGTGTGAGGTCACGCCGAAGGCCGGCGATCAGCTGTTGTTCGCCGCGATCCCGCTGAGCGGAAAGGGCTATCCGCTCGTGATCAAGGCGGCGAAAACCGCGACCAAGCGCTCGCCGCTGAAGGTCACTGTCGACTATGTCAACGGCAAGGGCAGGTCTGTCCCGCTGGCCGGCGCAACCGTCACCGGTGGTGCTGCGAAGACGACGACCAACGCCAAGGGGATCGCCACGCTGACGCCCAAGCACTCGGGCAAGCTGACGCTTGGCGCGAGCAAGAGCGGAGACATCCGGGCGGCCACCGTGACCGTGCGGGTTGCCTCGTGAGTACGCATGTCCGTGTGCTCGTCGCGTGCGCGCTGCTGGCGACCTCGCTGGCCGCCTCGCCGGCGCTCGCGGCCGGCTCGCCGCTCGGCTACCTGCTGAGCGTCCAGAACCGCGACGGTGGTTTCGGGTCAGCCCCCGGGCAGCCGTCGACCCCGCTGTACTCGGCGTGGACAGCCCTCGCGCTCGCGGCCGGCGGGCGCAACCCGGGGGCGGTCAGCCACGGGGGCGCGACGTTGCTCGCGTATATGGAAACGACGCTCGGCAGCGACCCGGGTTCGATCGAGCGCGCGATCCTGGTCGCGCGCGCCTCCGGCGTGTCGGCCACGGACTTCGGCGGCCACGATCTGGTCGCCGCGCTGCAGCGTGACACCCGGCGCGACGGCTCCGTCGCCGACGAAGGCGACCTGACGACGTTCGCGGTCCTGGCACTGCGTGCCGCCGGCGTCAAGCCGCCCGCGATCACGCTCCAGTGGCTCGTCCGCCAGCAAAACCGCGACGGCGGCTTCAGCTACAAGACGCGCGGCGTGCTATCCGATGTCGACGACACCGGTGCCGCACTCGAGGCGCTCGCGGGCACCGCCCCGGCGACACGCCGGCGCGCGGTCGCGTTTATCCGTCACGCACAGAACCGAGACGGCGGCTTCCCGAACGAGCCGGGCGGCGCCTCCGATGCTCAGTCCACAGCGTGGGCCGTACAGGGACTGATTGCCGACCGCGTCAACCCAGCCCGCGTCACGACGCATTCCTCGCCGTCGCCGCTTCGGTACCTACGCTCACTGATCACCAGCAGCGGGGCGGTCGACTACGGGCGCCATCTCTCGCTGACGCCGGTTTGGGTCACCGCGGAAGTGATCCCGGCGCTCGCCGGTAAGCCGTTCCCGCTGCGCCCACCGACACCGTGAGGTGAGCGTGAGGGCGTCATCCGCGCTGGCCCTGATCGCGGTATCGGTGGTCCTCGGGCTGCTGGTGGCGCAGCCGGCCCCTGCGGACGGCGCGCCGCTCGCCGACTGCACCGCGCACCGCGGCACGATCGTGGCGGTCGACTTCGGGCACTGGGGCGGACCGATCGTCCGCGGCTGTGCGCTTGGCCAGCCGACCGGCTACGCGCTGCTGCACGCGGCCGGGTTCACCACCGCGGGCGATGCGCAGGACGGAGACGTGTACATCTGCCGGCTCGGCGACGAGGCGTTCCGCCACGGCACTCAGTACCCGACGGCGAGCGAGGATCCGTGCATCGTGACTCCGCCCGCATCGGCGTACTGGTCCTACTGGGTGGCGCCCGCCGGCCACGACACATGGACCTACAGCTCGCTGGGGCCGCTCGGTGACGTGCCAAAACCGGGAGAGGTCGAACTGTGGAGGTTCGGGAGCACGACGATCGGCGCGACCCACGGGTCGGGAGTGCCGCACGTCAGCCCCAGCACGCTGCGGGCCGCCACCGCTACCTCGGCTCCGACGCCCCAAGCGACAACCTCGACCACGACGCAGGTCGCGACGCCGCCGACGACCCCGACGAGGGCGACGCGCACTGCGGCCACCAGGCATGCACGCGCGAAGCCGAAGCGGCCGCCGCGTCACCGGGCCCACAAGCACGCGACCGCCACCTCGACGGTGAGCACCGCTGGGACGGCTCCGCATGCGAGTCCGCCCCTCGTCGCGGCGCAGCCCACCCGAACGAGCGCATCGGCTGGGTCGCCGTTGCCGCTTGTGGTCGGGATCTGTGTGGCGCTGGCGCTGGCCGCGGCAGGCGGATGGACCGCCTGGCGGCGTCGCCAGCTGGAGTGAGAACGATGGTGACGCACGACTCCCGGCGGGTTCCCCGCGCGCTTCATCCGATCGCATGGTGGATCTGGGCGATTGGGCTGGTGATCGCGGTCAACCGCACGACCAACCCTTTGTTGCTGGTGCTGACGCTTGCGGTGCTCGGGTTCGTCGTGGCCAACCGGCGGACGGACGCGCCATGGGCGCGAGCGTTCAAGTACTACCTGTGGGTCGCGCTATTCGTGATCGCGCTGCGCGTCCTCTTCCAGTCGGTGTTCACGCCCGGGACGCAGCCCGGCGACCACATTCTCTTCCGGCTGCCGCACGTCCCGACCCCGAAGTGGTACGCGGGGATTTCGATCGGCGGGCCCGTGACGGTGGAGGCGACGCTGTCGGCGGTCGTCGACGGGCTCCGCCTGGCGACGATGATCTGCTGCATCGGCGCCGCGAACGCGCTCGCCAATCCCAAGCGGGCCCTACGCGTCCTGCCCGGCGCGCTGTACGAGCTCGGGATGGCGGTGGTCGTCTCGATCAGCCTCGCGCCGCAGCTGATCGAGAGCGTCCAGCGTGTCGCGCGGGCGCGCCGGCTGCGGGCCGGGCGGCGCCGCGGCCTGCGGGCGCTGCGGAGCATCGCGATCCCGGTGCTGGCGGACGCACTCGAGCGGTCGCTGCTGCTCGCCGCTGCGATGGACTCTCGTGGTTACGGGCGCACCGGCGATGCGACCCGCGCCTCGCGGCGGCTCACCGGCGCGCTGATGCTCGGCGGCCTCGTCGGCGTATGCGCCGGGTGTTACGGGTTGCTCGGAGGCACGGGTCCACGGTTGCTGGGGACGCCGGCGATTCTCGCCGGCGCGGTCCTGTGCTGCGCGAGCCTCGCGCTTGGTGGCCGGCGCGTGCGCCGGACCCACTACCGGCCCGATCCGTGGCGAGGGCCGGAGTGGGCGGTCGCCGGATGCGGGGTGCTCAGCGCCGTCGCGCTGTATCTCACCACCGGCTACAACGTGGCGGACCTGAACCCGAGCTTCCACCCGCTGCACTTTCCGCCGCTCCCGCTGCTGCCGGTGGCGGCGATCCTGATCGCGGCACTCGCGGGCTTCGCGGCGCCACCACCGCAGAGACGGCCGGGTTCGTCAGGACCGAGGCTCGGTTCGACCGAGCCCGGCGGTGCCCGGATCGCGGTGGCCCAACAGCGGCCGAAGGTGACGGCGTGATCGAGTTCGACCGCGTCAGCGTCATCTACGACGGTGGCGAGCAGCCGGTGCTCCGCGACGTCTCGCTGCGGATCCCCGAAGGCGAGCTGTGCCTCGTCGTCGGCCGCACCGGAGTCGGTAAGTCGACGTTGCTCGGCGTGATCAACGGTCTCGTTCCGCACTTCACCGGCGGCACGCTCGCGGGGCGCGTGACAGTCGACGGTCGCGACACCGAGACCCATCCACCACGCGAGTTCGCGGATGTGGTCGGCGTCGTCGGGCAGGATCCGCTCGCCGGGTTCGTCACCGACACGGTCGAGGAGGAGCTCGCCTACGGGATGGAGCAGCTCGCGGTGGCGCCCGAGGTGATGCGCAAACGCGTCGAGGAGACGCTCGATCTGCTGGGCATCGCAGAGCTGCGCCACCGGCCGCTGCATGAGCTGTCGGGCGGCCTGCAGCAACGGGTCGCGATCGGGGCGGTCCTGACCGCCCACCCGCGTGTGCTGGTGCTCGACGAGCCGACCTCCGCGCTTGACCCGACCGCTGCCGAGGAGGTGCTCGCGGCGATCACCCGCCTGGTCCATGACCTCGGGCTGACCGTGGTGCTCGCCGAGCACCGGCTCGAGCGCGTGGTGCAGTACGCCGACACGGTGATCCATCTCGCAGGGGACGGGACCGCGGCGGCCGGCCCGCCCGGCGAGATGCTGCTGACCGCGACGGTCGCGCCGCCGGTGGTCGAGCTCGGACGGCTGGCTGGCTGGCGGCCGCTGCCGCTGTCCGTCCGCGACGCCCGCCGCGAGGCCGGTCCATTTCGCGCGGAGCTGCCGTCGAGCGCGCCTGCTCCTCACGTACGGCGCGACGTTGCGGAGACCGTGCTCCGGGCCCGCGGCGTCGTGGTTCGGTACGGCGAGAACGCGGCGGTGCGCAGCGTCGACCTGGAGCTGCGCACCGGCGAGATCACCGCGCTGATGGGTCGCAATGGCTCGGGAAAGTCGTCGCTGCTGTGGGCGGTGCAGGGTGCCGGCCGCCGCCAGGGCGGCACGGTCGAGATTTCCGGCCGCGACCCGAAGGGTATGTCGCCCGCCGACGCGCGCGCGCTCGTCTCGCTCGTGCCGCAGACCCCGAGCGACCTGCTCTACCTGAACACCGTCGGGGCGGAGCTCGCCCAGGCCGACCTGGAGTCGGCCGGATCGGATTCGCCTCCGGCGCGCGAGCTCCTCGATCGGCTCGCGCCGGGGATCGCCGACGACGGTCATCCCCGTGACCTGTCGGAGGGGCAGCGCCTCAGCCTCGTGCTCGCGATCCAGCTGCGCGCCGCGCCGCGGGTGGTGCTGCTCGACGAGCCGACGCGCGGGCTCGACTACGGCGCCAAGCAGGCACTGCGCGCGATCGTCCATCAGCTCGCGGCCGAGCGCCGCTCGGTCGTGATCGCCACCCACGACGTCGAGTTCGTCGCAGCCTGCTGCGAGCGCGTGGTCGTGATGGGGGAGGGCGAGGTGGTCGCCGACGGGCGCACGCCTGAGATCGTGCTCGCCTCGCCGGCATTCGCGCCGCAGGTCGCGAAGATCCTCGCTCCGCTGCCGTACCTCACGGTGGGCCAGGTGTCGGAGGCGCTCGAGTCCGCGCTGCCGGGGACGGTGAGTCGGTGAGCGCGACCACGGTTACACGCCCCGGACGGCGCCGTGGGGCGATCCGGATGCGGTGGCGCTCGATCGTCGCGGTGGCGCTCGCGACGGCGATCGGCTTCGTCTGCTTCATGTGGCCGTTCGTGCTCGTGCCGGGGCATTTCGGCAGCACGGACATGCCGCCGCTGATGTTCGGCGTGCTGCTCGCGCTCGTGCTCGCGGTCGTGTTCGCGGAGCTGGCTGACGGTGGTATCGACTCGAAGGCGATCGCGATGCTCGGCGTGCTGTCCGCGATCAACGCCGGCCTGAGACCGCTCGGGGCGGGCACGGCCGGGATCGACACGGTGTTCTTCATGCTCGTGTTCGCCGGCCGGGTGTTCGGGCCGGGATTCGGGTTCGCGCTCGGCTGCATCTCGCTGTTCGCCTCGGCGATCATCACGGGCGGCGTCGGGCCTTGGATGCCCTACCAGATGTTCGGCTGTGCCTGGGTCGGCCTGCTCGCCGGACTCTTGCCCCCCTGCGGGGGTTGGCGTGAGATCGCGATGCTCGCCGCGTACGGCGTGTTCGCCGGCTACTTCTACGGGTTCATGCTGAACCTCCAGTTCTGGCCGTTCTCGGTCGACCCCGGCAGCTCGATCTCGTACCTGCCCGGCGCGTCGTTCACGGTGCAGTGGCACCGCTACCTGCTATTCGACGGGACCACCTCGCTCGGGTGGGACACGGGCCGCGCTGTAACCGACCTGATCTGCATTACGCTGCTCGGGCCGGGCGTGCTCGCAACTCTGCGCCGCGCCTCGACGAGAGCGAACTTCCAAGCGGCGGCCGCGTTCTCGAGCGACCCGTCGGCATAGATCCCTTACTACGCTCCCGGCATGCTCGCCCGAGATCGCGCGATCGAATCCCTGGCCGCCGAGCAGTTCGACGTGGTCGTGATCGGCGGCGGGATCACCGGCGCCGGCGTTGCGCTCGATGCCGCGACCCGAGGGTTCAGCGTCGCGCTGGTGGAGAAGGCCGACTTCGCGGCAGGCACCAGCAGCCGCTCGTCGAAGCTCGTCCATGGAGGCTTGCGCTACCTGCAGAACTTCGATCTCGGGCTCGTGCGCGAGGCGCTGCTCGAGCGCCAGTTGCTGGTCAAGCTCGCCCCGCATCTGGTCCGCCCGCTACCGCTCGTGGTGCCGGCCTTCGACGGCGCTCGGCCGGACCTGCTCGTCGGGATCGGGCTGAACATGTACGACGTGATGGCGACGGCGCGGCTGCGCGGCCGCCGCAGCGCGCGGCGCGCCGCCGCCGAGGCGGGTGCCGACGGCGAGTCGGATTGGAGCCCCGAACGCCACCGGATGATCCCCGGTGAGGAGGTCGTCAGTCTGCTCCCAGCGCTGGCGTCGAGGGAGCCGAGCGGTGGCTATCTGTTCTACGACTGCCAGACCGACGACTCCCGGCTCGTGCTGACGGTGCTAGCCGAGGCCGAGCGGTTCGGCGCGATCTGCGCCAACCGGATCGAGGTGGTCGAGCTCACCGACGAGGGGGTCAAGGTGCGCGACTCCGAGAGCGAAGCCGAGTTCACGATCGCCGCCGACAACGTGATCAACGCGACCGGCGTGTGGGCGGACCGGATCACCCCCGAGGAGCTCCACTCCGAGGCCGAGGTGCCGACGATCCGCCCGAGCCGCGGCACCCACATCACGCTGTCCCGGGAGGACCTGCCGCTCGTCGCCGGCGCGATCGTGCCGGCCGGCGAGGGCCGCACGATCTTCGCGCTGCCGTGGCTGGGGCGGAGCCTGTTGGGGACAACGGACAACAACTACGAAGGAGATATCGAGCATGTGCGGCCGTCCGGCGAGGACATCGAGTACCTGCTCGAGGCGGCAAACGCATTCTTCGACAGCTCGTTCGGGCCCGGCGACCTGACGGGCGCGTACGCAGGCGTGCGGCCGCTGATCTCGACGGGCGACTCGCGCAAGTCGGTTGACATCTCGCGCAAGGCGGAGCTGTACGAGACCTCGAGCGGGCTGATCACGATCACAGGCGGAAAGCTGACGACGTTCCGGCGGATGGCGAAGATGGCCGTCGACCGGCTCGTCGAGCGCGACGGCCGCGTGGCGCCGTGCCGCACGCACGAGATCCCGCTGGGCCAGCCGATCGACCCTGAGATGCTGCCCCTGGTCGAAGGGGTCGACGACGACTCCCGCGCGGCGCTCGCGGAGCGGTACGGGCATCTGGCCGAGCGCGTTCTGGACACGGCGGCCGAGCGCGGCGAGCTCGCCCAGCGGATCGTGCCCGAACTGCCCGACCTGCTCGCCGAAGCCCCCTACGCCGCCCGGCACGAGCAGGCGCGGACGGTCGGCGACGTGCTGCTGCGGCGGACGCGGCTCGGGCTGCTGGCGGCGCGGTCGGTGGCGGGAGCCGGAGCGCCGGCGGCGGAGCGAGTTGCTCGGGCGATGGCCGGCGAGCTCGGCTGGGACGACGCCCGGATCGCGGTTGAGCTCGAGCGCTTCGCCGACGAGGCGCGGGCCGAGGGGCTGCTCGTCGGCGAGTAAGTAAGCTGGCGGCCGATGGACGAGGTGCACGAGTTCTGTCTGCGCGTGCTGGGGCCGGGCGCGGACGCCGACGACGCCGCGCGTGAGGCTGTGTCCGAGCCCCGTGGGTCACGGGTCGCGCTGCTGTCCGCGGCGGCGCGCGCGTGTCGTGCACGCGCGATCGAGTATGCGGGGGTCGTTGGCGACGGCGCGCCCGCGGACCTCGCCGGGGCGGTCGACGCGGAGGTCCGGCACGCGGTCGCTCAGCTGCCCGAGCGCCAGCGCGAGGTGCTCGCACTGCGCGAGGTGCTGCGACTCTCGCACGCGCAGATCGCCGCCGTGATGGGGATCGACGGCGCCGCGGTCGCACCGCTTCTGGCTCGCGCCCGCCTGCGGCTCCGCGAGCTTCGCCGCGCTGCGGCGGCGGCGCCAGCCGTGTGCGACCAGCGCGACCGGGCGCTGCGCGCGCTCGCGCGCCGGCAGGATTCCGAGCCACTGACCGGCGACGACGACGAGTGGCTGTTCGAGCACCTCGGTTCGTGTCCGGAGTGCGATCAGGCGCACGCGGCGATGATCGAAGCATCCGTCTGCTATCGCGCCGCGCCGCCGCGAGTCAGCGCCGGCAACGGGATCGCGCCGGCGCCGGACGGCGCGGACGCCTGCGCTCCGCCGGTTCCGTCGACACCGGAATGAGCGCCCCACCGCGCGAGCTGCTGCTGCGCGGTGAGCGCGTCGAGCTCGGCGGTGCGCGGCCCTGGCTGATGGGGATCGTCAACGCAACTCCGGACTCGTTCTCGGACGGTGGCCTGCGACAGACGCTGGACGAACGGGTCGAGCTTGCGGCGGAGCTGCTCGCTGCGGGCGCGGACGTGATCGACATCGGCGGCGAGTCAGGGGTCACGAACCGGCCGGCGGTGCCCGCCGACGAGGAGATCGCGCGTGTCGTGCCATTGATCGAGGAGGTCACCGGCTCGCTCGCCGCCCGTGTGTCAGTCGACACGTACAAGCCGGCGGTCGCGGAGGCGGCGGTCCACGCCGGCGCATCGATCGTCAACGACGTCAGCGGCTTGCTCGACCCCGAGCTCGCCGACGTGTGCGCCGCGACCGGCGCGGCGCTCGTGATCATGCACACGCGCGCGACCCCGAAACAGAAGCTGCTCGACCCGTCGCTCGACGGCCGCGTCGTGGGCGACGTCGTGACGTTCCTGCGGGAGCGGATGTCGGTCGCGCTCGAGCGGGGGGTGGTGCTCGAGCAGCTGATCCTCGATCCGGGCCCGGACTTCGGCAAGACGCCGGCGCAGACGATCGACGTGCTGCGCGCGCTGCCGCAGTTGCACGTGTTCGAGCGGCCGCTGCTGCTCGCCGCGTCGCGCAAGGACTTCGTCGGCGCGCTGACCGGGCGGGGGCCGCGGGAGCGGCTCGCGGGAACGCTGGCGGCGGTCGGCTACGGGGTCGATGCCGGCGCGCACATCCTGCGCGTGCACGACGTCGCCGAGGTCGAGGACTTCCTGACCGTACGCGAGGCGCTGACCGGTCTGATCGACGTCGATCGGGGATTGCGGCTCGACGACGCGGTCCGCCGGGACCAGGGCTGACGAACACCGGGTAGCGGTAGAAACTGCGCGTTGCAGAGGCCCTCCCGCATAACGCGAGAAAGTGTGCGTTGCAGAGTTCCTCCCGCATAACGCGAGAAAGTGTGCGTTGCAGAGTTCCTCCCGCATACCGGGAGAAAGTGTGCGTTGCATGGTTTGTTCTGACCGAGACCGCTGCGAGCATCCGGCTCGAATCGTTCCCGCTCAGGAGGTCCGTCGCGCAATGAAGCTGTTCATCGACACCGGCTCGGTCGCGGAGGTGGAGGAGATCGCCGCCTGGGGAGTGCTCGCCGGGCGCGACCACGAACCCATCGCTGCTGGCCTCCGAGGACGGTGACCCGGGCGAGCGGATCCAGCGGATCTGCGAGCTCGTCGGCGGTCCCGTGTCTGCCGAGGTTGTGGCGGAGGACGCGGAGACGATGGTCGCGCAGGGCCATGCGCTCGCGGCACTGCATGAGCACGTGATCGTCAAGGTGCCGTTCGGCGCGGCGGGGCTGGAGGCCACGCGCGCGCTCGCCGACGCGGAGGTCGGGGTCAACATGACGCTGGTGTTCTCGCCGAGCCAGGCGCTGCTCGCGGCCGAGGCGGGGGCGCGCTACATCTCATGCTTCATGGGGCGGCTCGATGACGTATCGATCGACTCGGCCGAAGTCCTCGAGGGGATCGTCGACGCGCTCAGGCCGCCGGGCTCGCCGGCGCCGTTCCTCGACGGCGGCGCGCAAGTCCTGGCGGCGTCGATCCGCCACCCCGAGCACGTCGTGTGCGCGGCGCGGCTCGGATGTGATGTCGCGACCGTGCCGGGGAAGGTGCTGCGGCAGATGCTCGGCCATCCGTTGACCATCCTCGGGGATCGAGCGGTTCAACGCGGACTGGGCGTCGAGCCCGGCGCTGGGTCAGTGGCTCGACGGCCTTGTGACCGGGATGCCGGCCGGCGTGGCTTCGCGCTAGATTCGCTGCGAATCGCCGGTCGCTGACGACAACGCGGCCGGAGCCCACCGATCGAACTCAACGGAGGTACACGAATGTCAGTACTCGACCGCGACGCGCTCGAACAGAGCCCACTGGCGGACCTGCACGCGATCGCATCCGAGCTCGGGCTCGACAGCTATCGGCGGCTTCGCAAGGGTGATCTGATCGATGCGATCGTCGCCAAGCAGGGCGAAGGTGACGGCGGCGAAGGCGACGGCGCCGAAGAGGACGGCGGTGGCGAAGCGCGAAGGCGACGGCGGCGGCCGCGGGTCCGCGGAGGCCGGCTCCGACGAGGAAGACGACGAGCGCGCGAGTGGCCGCCGTCGGCGGGGTCGCCGCGGAGGCCGCGGGCGGGGCACCGCACGCGCGGCGGACGACGCCGAGGACGAGACCGACCGCGAGCCCGAACCGGCGCGTGGTCGCGGGCGCGACCGTGAGGCCGAGCCCGAACCGGCGCGTGGTCGCGGGCGCGACCGTGAGGCCGAGCCCGAGCCGCGGGCGCGACGAGCCGCGGCGCGTGGTCGCGGGCGCGACCGTAAGGCCGAGTCCGAGCCGGCGCGTGGTCGCGGGCGCGAGCGCAAGGTCGAGCCCGAGGCGGAACCCGAACGCGAACGCGAGCCGGCTGCCGCCGACGAGGTCGTCGAGGGCGAGGTGGACCTGCTTCCGAACGGCTCGGCGTTCGTCCGCGTCAATCCGCCTGACCCGTCCGACGATGACGTGTACATCTCGGCGGCCCAGGTGAAGCGGTGCGAGCTTGTCTCCGGAGACCGGATCGCGGGGCCGCGCCGGGCACCGCGGCGCTCCGAACGGTTCGCGTCGCTGGTCCGGATCGACACGATCAACGGCCGGCCGGCGTCCGAGGTCGCCGAGGGCGCCCGCTTCGACGACCTGCCGGCGGCATTCCCGACAGAGCGCTTCCGGCTCGGCTCCGAGGATCCCACGCTGAAGGCGATCGAGTGGCTGACGCCGTTCGGCAGGGGCTCGCGCGTGACGATCACCGGCGCTGCGCGCGCCGGCAAGACCGAGGCGCTCCGCCGGCTCGCCGGGGCGCTCGGCGAGAACCACGACGTGCAGCTGTTCGTGGTCGCCGCCGGCGTCCGGCCAGAGGAGATCTCCGAGTGGAACGAGAGCTCCACCGTCCCGACGGCGACGACGAGCTTCGGCTCCTCGCCGGACGCGCAGGCGCACACGATCGAGCTGGTCGTGGACCGTGCCCGGCGCGCGGCAGCGCGAGGCGGTGACGCCGTCGTGCTGATCGACACGCTCGACGGGTTGGCGCCGCACGCCGCGCGCAAGTCGATTGCATCGGCACGTAAGATCGTCGACAGCGGCTCGGTGACCGTGATTGCGACGGCCCGCGCCGAGATCGGCGGGGAGACGACCGTGATCGCACTCGACGCGAAGCTCGCCGCGGCAGGTCGATTCCCAGCGCTGAACATCGTCTCCAGCGGCACGATCCGCCCGGAGCTGCTCGTCGGCGACGCCGGCGCGGACGCGATCGCGCGTGCGCGCGCCGTGGCCGAGGAGGAGTAGCGGTCAATAGGCCGTGCACCGCGAGCGGTGGCGCGGCGAGGCCTTGTACATCCGCCGCCGCCCCTTGTTCCACAGGTACTGATCGACGGCGGCGGCGGTCGTCTCCGGTCGTGCCTCGACAATCAACTCGATGGCGTGAACCGCGCATGCGCGGATCTCGACCTCCTCGGGCGAGTCGTGCTCGATCAGCTGCTGCGCGTCGATCCGGGCAGTGAGGAAGCGGTCGAACTCGAGGAGGCCGTCGAGCCGCAACACGTGCGGAACGAGGTTGTCGGCGAACATCGTCAGACGGCCGAGGTCAGCGGGTTCGTACGCGCCTGCACGCGCGAGGTCGGCGGCGGCGATCTGCGCACGTTTGTAGAACGGGATGGGCCGGCCCTGGTAGGTGGAGATGTCGGCGAAGCACTCCCACTGTGCGAGCTCGGTCGCCAGCGCCACGGCGGAGTCGCTCGCGAGCGGTGCGCTTTCGATGTGAGAGCCGAGGTCGTTGAGCGAGCGCGCGAACAGCGCCATCAGCTCGTGGCCTGGGTCCTGTCCGAGCGCCGCCGCGATCTCCGCTGGCGTGATCCCGCGTAGCTCCGCCGCGGTCCAAGGGCCATGGCGCTCGAACCGCTCGCGCAGTCCGGTCGCGATCGTCGTGTAGCCGGAGCTGCCCGGGCGCTTGCGCAGCGTCGGGAACCAGCCGGAGCCGAAGTTGATCGCGTTCAGCGTCAGCCAGAACGTGGGGTCGGAGCTCGGCGGATCGGCTGTCCCGAGGGACTCGTCGATGGGCAGGCGGGCGGCGTATCCGGGGATCGCTCCGGTGTCGATCGACACCTGAGTCGCGCGGTCCGCGACCCACGCGCACGCGGTGCGGATCTCCGTCGGCAGATCGGTCATAGGGGACCGCTACCGTAGGGGTTTCGGGCCCATGTCAGAGATTTCGACCGACCTAGACGAGCTGCTCAAGGGGCTCAACGAGCCCCAGCGCGAGGCGGTCACCTACCCCGGCGGGCCGCTGCTGATCCTCGCGGGGGCCGGGTCAGGCAAGACGCGCGTGCTGACCCACCGGATCGCGTTCCTGGTCGCGACCGGCGAGGCGAAAGCGAACGAGATCCTCGCGATCACGTTCACGAACAAGGCCGCCGGCGAGATGCGCGACCGCGCCGAGCTGCTCGTCGGCCGTCGCGTCCGCGCGATGTGGGTGATGACGTTTCACGCGGCCTGCGCGCGAATGTTGCGCGCCGAGGCCCACCGGCTCGGGTACACGCGCCAGTTCACGATCTACGACCAGGCCGACTCACGGCGGCTGATCAAGCGCTGCCTGGAGGATCTAGGCGTCGACCCGAAGCGGTTCACGCCGGCGGCGATCGGCCACGAGATCTCCGACGCCAAGAACAAGCTCCGCGGCGCCGACACCTACGGGCAGATGGTCGGCTCGTTCTTCGAGCAGACCGTCGCAGACGTCTACCGCCAGTACGAGTCAGAGCTTCATCGGATGAACGCGATGGACTTCGACGATCTGCTCGTCCGCGCCGTCAACGTGCTCGAGCTGTTCCAGGAGGTCCGCGACCGGTACGCAAACGGCTTCCGGCACGTGCTCGTCGACGAGTACCAGGACACGAACCACGCCCAGTACAGATGGCTCCAGCTGCTCGCCGGCGAGCACCGGAACCTGATGGTCGTCGGCGATGACGCTCAGTCGATCTACGGGTTTCGCGGGGCAGACATCACGAACATCCTCGAGTTCGAGGACACGTTCCCGGATGCGCACGTCGTCAAGCTGGAGCAGAACTATCGCTCGACGCAGACGATCCTCGACGCCGCGAACGCGGTGATCCGGAACAACCGGGGGCAGAAGCCGAAGTCGCTGTGGACGGAGCTCGGGCAGGGCGACCCGATCAAGGTGCGTGAGCTCGACGACGAGCATGCCGAGGCGCGGTTCGTCGCCGGCGAGATCCAGCGGCTCGTCGACGGTGGCGCTTCGCGAGCGGAGATCGCGGTCTTCTACCGAACGAACGCGCAGTCGCGCGTACTCGAGGACACGCTCGTGCGCGCCGAGATCGCCTACCAGGTGATCGGCGGTACGAAGTTCTACGAGCGGGCCGAGATCAAGGACGCGGTCGCGTATCTGACCGTGCTGCTGAACCCCCAGGACACGGGCGCGTTCACGCGAATCGTCAACTCACCGCGCCGGGGGATCGGCGCGACGTCGATGTCGCGCGTGCTCTCGCACGCGAACACGGTCGGTGAGCCGATCTGGGACGTGGCCGCGAACCCGGAGAGCGTGCCGGGACTCGGTGCCGCCGCGATCAAGGCGTTCGGCCGGTTCATGGGGACGATGAACGTGCTGCGGGAGCGGGCGGAGGGCAACGTGGAGATCTCGACGGTGCTGAACGACGTGTTGCGCGAGACCGGGTATCTCGACGCGCTGGCGGCCGAGCGGACGATCGAGGCGCAGGGCCGGGTCGAGAACCTCGAGGAGCTCGTCAACGTCGCTGCCGAGTACGACACCGCGGAGTCGACCGAGCCGAAGTCGCTCGGCGAATTCCTGCAGCAGATCGCGTTGATCTCCGACGCCGACACTCGTGATGACGACGAGGGGCTCGTGACGCTGATGACGCTCCACAACGCGAAAGGGCTCGAGTACCCGATCGTGCTCATCATCGGGTGCGAGGAGGGCGTGTTCCCGCATTCGCGGGCGCTCGACGAGGGGTCGCTCGAGGAGGAGCGCCGTCTCTGCTACGTCGGGATCACGCGAGCCGAGCGCGACCTGTACATCACCTACGCGCGGACGCGCGCCGTCTTCGGGGCGAGAACGTACGGCGCTCCGAGCAGGTTCGTGTCGGAGATCCCGGCGGAGCTGACCGATCGGGAGGCTGAGGCGCCGCGGCGATTTGCTTCCGTCCGCGCGCGCCTGACTTCATGGAATGTGCCGCCTGATGACTCGCATGAGGAGGACCGCGAGCCGCCCGCGCCGCGCGTCTCGTTCGGTCTCGGCGACGATGTCGTCCACGCCGCGTTCGGAGAAGGAGTCGTCACCGGCGTCGAGCCGGGCGGGATCGTCGTGATCCGGTTCAGCAAGGACCGCTCCGAGCGCAAGCTCGTCGCCGATCTGGCGCCGATCTCGAAACGCGGTTAGCCACGCCATGCTCTAGGTTGCCGGGCGTGACGGCAACGATCATCGACGGCAAGGCGGTGGGCGCCCTGGTGCGCGCAGAGGTTGCGGAGCGGGTCGCGGCGCTGACCGAGCGAACCGGCAGGCAGCCGGGCCTCGCGACGATTCTCGTTGGCGAGGATCCGGCATCCGCCATCTATGTCGCGAACAAGCGCAAGGCGTGCGCCGAGGCCGGGATCGCCGATCTTCACCAACATCTGCCGGCCGACTCGACCCGGGAACAGGTGGCGACATTGATCGAGCAGTGCAACGCCGATCCCGCGGTCAGTGGGATCCTGCTCCAGCTCCCGGTACCGGACGGACTGGATGGCGCGGCGCTGACCGGCTTGATCAGCCCCGACAAGGACGTCGACGGGCTCACGCCGATCAGCGTCGGCCGGCTTTGGCGTGGTACGCCCGGGCTGCGGCCGTGCACGCCGCGGGGCGTGATCGAGCTGCTCGACACGCACGACGTCCCGCTCGAAGGGGCCGAGGCGGTCGTCGTCGGGCGCTCCGACCTCGTCGGCAAGCCGGTCTCGGCGCTGCTTCAGCAGCGGAACGCGACGGTGACGATGTGCCATTCGCGGACCCACGACCTGGCCGGCGTGTGCGCCCGGGCCGAGGTGCTGATCGCCGCCGTCGGCGTACCGGAACTGATCGACGCCGATTACGTGAAGCCTGGAGCGGTCGTGATCGACGTCGGCATGAATCGCACCGATGCAGGCCTCCGCGGCGACGTGAAGTTCGATGCGATCGCAGCGCAGGCGTCGTTGATCACGCCGGTGCCCGGCGGAGTCGGGCCGATGACGATTGCGATGCTGCTGTCCAACACGGTCAGCGCGTTCGAGTTGCAGACCGGCGCGGGAGCATGACCGAGGCGGCGACGGCGCCGGCCATAGAGCGGCGGGGTGAGTTGATCGGTGCCTTCTGCTCGCTCGCGCTGCTGGTGCTGATGTTCGGGTTCGCGTGGTACGGGACCGCGGGGATCCCAGGGAGGTCGACCCAAGCAGCGTCCTCAGGCTCGGAGAACGCGTGGGCCGCGCTGCACGTCGTGCGGTGGCTGATGCTGGCGACGATCGTGGCCGTGCTCGGCTCGGTCGCGATCCACCTCAACCAGCGCGGGCATGGGACGCAAACGCAGACCGGGGCCGCAATCACACTACTGGGGGCGGTGACCGCGGCGCTCGTCGCCTACCGGGTGCTGATCGGGCTGCCCTCGCCGCACGCGGTCGTCGACCAGAAGCTCGGCGGCGTGCTCGGCGTGTTGTGCGCGCTCGGGATCGCGGTCGGCGGCTTCGAGTCGATGCGGGCGGAGCGTGCGCGGGTGCGGCGGTCGAAGGCGCGGGCGCGCGAGCGCGGCCGTGGCGTGACGTCCGAGGGAGCGGTAGGCTAGGCGGGCGCCGGCCAAGGGCAGGCTCTGCAGGAGCGGGGCGGCGCGAGCCGGACTAATCACCACTGTGTCGGACCGATTGGGGGAGTTATGAGTGTGCAGAACGTCTCGCGGGACAATTGGATCATCGGTGGCCTAGCGCTGCTGCTGGCGATCAGTCTGCTCGTCTTTCCGTGGTACTCGGTGAGCGTCGGACCATTCTCTGCAGACGCCGCGGCGACCAGTTCGCCGTACGCGATCTGGGGCATCCTGGCGCTTATCGGCGCGATCGCCTTGCTCGGCTACCTCGCCGTTGAGCAGCTCTCCCCGCGAACCCAGCTGCCGACGCTCGGGGGGACGCGAGAGATGACGCTCCTGGCCATCGCGGGGGTGATCGCGCTGTTTTTGTTGATCAAGTTCTTCGCCCATATCGGTGATTTCGGCTGGGGCTTCTTCCTGATCATCGTCGTCGCGCTCGCCCTCGGATACTCCCTGTTCCAGACGCGCGCGGGCAGGCCGGTAATTCCGGCTGGCACGGCGGGGCCTCGGTCGTCCTGAGCTCGAGGCTCCTCGAGGGGTCTGTTGCAGTTCGATCTCTCTAGGCTCCGCCGCGGCGAGTGGATCGCAGGTGGGGGGGCGGTCGTGCTGGCGGCGGCGATGTTCTTGTTGCCGTGGTATGGCCTCGAGAGCCCGCTCGGGCCGACCGCGGCGACGCTCGGCCAGCCGACGTCGTGGGATGGCTGGCACGGCCTCACGAACCTCCGCTGGCTCGTGCTCGTCACGATCCTCGTCGCGCTCTGCGCTCGTATGGCTGCAGACGACCCGGCGCGCGCCGTCGCTGCCGGTCACGTTCGGTGTGATCTTGATGGTGCATCAGCCTCGTGACCACGCTCGCGCTGATCTACCGCGTGGTGATCGACGTGCCGGGCGGTGGCAGCATCGTCGAGCGGAAGGCGGGCGGATTCGTCGGGCTCGTCGCATCGTTCGGGATCTTCTGCGGGGCGTATCTGTCGGTGCGCGAGGAGGGGGTTGCCGCGCGGGACGAGCAGACCGAGGTCGAGCTTGTGTCGCTGTCCGGTACGCCGGCGGGGGCGGGCGCCGGGCCCGGAACGCGAACCCCCGCACCGGACTCCTGACGGCCTGACTCCTAGAATCCGACGCATGCTGGAACGCGACCAGGTGCTCCACGTCGCGAAACTCGCGCGGCTGCGGCTCGACGACGACGAGGTGGAGAAGATGGCAGCCGAGCTCTCGCACGTGCTCGATCACATCGAGAAGATCCGCGAGCTAGATCTCGAGAACGTGCAGCCAACCTCGCACGTCGTCGACGTCGTCAACGTGACGCGGACCGACGAGCCCTGGCCGTGCCTGACGCGGGACGAGGCGCTCGACCAGGCGCCCGACCCGGTCGACGGATTCTTTGGCGTTCCCAGTCCCGGCGCCGCGTGATGCCGGAGCTGATCGAACTGAGCGCGGCGGCCGCCGCGGACCGCGTCCGCGCGGGCCAACTCGATCCGCGCGAGCTGTTCGAGGCCTACCGTGAGCGGGCCAACGCCAACGAGCTGAACGCGTTCACATGGGTGGCGGACGGGCCCCCGGACGAGACTGGGTCGGCCGGCCCGCTGGGTGGCGTCCCGCTCGCCGTCAAGGATCTGTTCTGTACGCGCGGAGTCCCGAGCCAAGCGGGATCGCGGATCCTCGAGGGCTACCGCCCGCCGTACTCGGCGACGGTCGTCGAGAAGCTCACAAGCGCGGGTGCGCCACTGCTCGGCAAGACGAACCAGGACGAGTTTGCGATGGGCTCCTCGAACGAGAACTCGGGTTTCGGACCGGTGCTGAACCCGTGGGATCGCACGCGCGTGCCGGGAGGGTCGAGCGGCGGCAGCGCTGCCGCGGTCGCTGCCGGGCTTGCGCCGTGGGCGATCGGCACCGACACGGGCGGCTCGATCCGCCAGCCGGCGGCGCTGTGCGGGATTGTCGGACTCAAGCCCACGTACGGCGCTTGTTCGCGCTACGGGATGATCGCGTTCGCCTCCTCGCTCGACCAGGCCGGGCCGCTGACGCGCGACGTGACCGACGCTGCTCTGCTGTTCAAGCACATGATCGGCCGCGACCGACGCGACAGCACCTCGCTCGAGTTCCCGGGCGAGATCGAGACGCCGACGGCGACCGATCTGAACGGCCTGCGGCTCGGTGTGCCCGAGGAGCTCACCGGAGCGGAGGGTGGGGTGGAGCCCGGCGTCCGCAAGCTGTTCGACGAGACGGTCGCGATCGCCGAGCGACTCGGCGCCTCGGTCGAGGCGTGCACGCTGCCCCACGCGCCGCACGCGCTGTCGGCTTACTACCTGATCGCTCCGGCGGAGGCGTCCGCGAACCTCGCGCGTTACGACGGCGTCCGCTACGGGCTGCGGGTCGACGGCGAAGACGGGCTGATCGAGATGTACGAGCGGACGCGGGCGGCCGGGTTCGGGCCCGAGGTCAAGCGTCGGATCATGCTCGGCACCTACGCGCTCTCGAGCGGGTACTACGACGCCTACTACGGGACCGCACAGAAGGTGCGGACGAAGATCTCGGAGGACTTCAAGGCCGCGTTCGAGCGGTTTGACTTCATCGTCACGCCGACGAGTCCGTGGACGGCGTTCGAGCTCGGATCGAAGAGCGATGACCCGCTCGCGATGTACCTCAACGACTTCTGCACGGTGCCGATGCCGCTCGCCGGGATCCCCGCGATCTCGATCCCGTGCGGGCTCAGCGAGGGTCTCCCGGCCGGGTTCCAGCTCGCCGGGCCGGCGTTCTCCGAGAATCGGATGCTCAGCACGGCGTATGCGCTCGAACAGGCGATCGGGTTCGACGGGAGCGACGCACGGCGATGACCGCATATGAGGCCGTGATCGGCCTAGAGATCCATGTCCAGCTCAACACCGTGACGAAGATGTTCTGTGGCTGCGAACTGTCGTTCGGCGACCCGCCGAACGTGCACACGTGCCCGGTGTGCCTGGCGCTGCCCGGGGCGCTGCCGGTGCTCAACGGGCGGGCGGTCCACTTCGGGACGATGATCGGGCTGGCACTCGACTGCGAGATCGCGGAGCGATCGATCTTCCACCGCAAGAACTACTTTTATCCCGACAGCCCGAAGGCGTACCAGATCTCCCAGTACGACGTGCCGCTGTGCCGCGGCGGCCGGTTCAGCGACATCCGGATCCACCGGGCCCATCTGGAGGAGGACGCGGCGAAGCTGGTGCACATCAGCGAAAGCGGCCGAATCCACGGATCCGACAGCAGTGCTGTGGACTTCAACCGTTGCGGGACGCCGCTGGTAGAGATCGTCACCGAGCCCGATTTCCACTCGCCCGAGCACGCGCGGGAGTGGCTGGTCCTGCTCCGCGCGACGCTGAAGACGCTTGGGGTCTCGGATGTCGACATGTCGCAGGGCTCGCTCCGGTGCGACGCCAACGTGTCGATCCGCCCGCAAGGTTCGACCGAGCTCGGGACCAAGACGGAGCTGAAGAACATGAACTCGTTCGCGTTCCTCGAGCGCGGGATCCGGGCGGAGATCGAGCGGCAGACGGAGCTCGTGCAATCCGGCGCCCAGGTCGAGCTCCAGACGCTCCATTTCGACCCCACCTCGGACCGGCTCAGTGAGCTGCGCTCAAAGGAGGAGGCGCACGACTATCGCTACTTCCCCGAGCCCGACCTCGTGCCGATCGTCGTCACCGAGGAGATGCTTGCGGCCGCGCGCGCGGCGATGCCGGAGTTGCCGGCCGCGCGGGCCGAGCGGTTCGAGCACGAGCTTGGGCTGCCCGCCGACCGCGCGCATCTCCTCGCGTTCCGAGCCGAGCTAGGCGACTACTTCGAGCGGGCGCTCGCGACCGGCAACGGCGTCGACCCTGTCGAGCTATCGAATTGGATCCCGCAACTGGTCGAACGGATCGGGTCCGACGCCGACCCGTCGGAATCGAAGGTGACCCCCGCGAGCCTCGCCGCGCTCGCATCGATGGTCGGGGCCAAGGAGGTCAGCCACGGCGCCGCGCGCGAGGTGCTGACACGGCTCGCGGACAGTGGCGGCGACGCTCGCGAGATCGTCGCGGCCGAAGGACTGGGGGTGATCAGTGGCGAGGACGACGGTCTCGCCGAGCTCGTCGACCGGGCGATCGCAGCGGACCCGGACGCCGCCGAGCAGGTCCGCGCCGGCAACGACCGGGCGATGGGTCCGCTCATCGGCTTCGTCATGCGCGAGACGCGCGGCCGCGCGGACGGCGGCGAGGTCTCGCGCCTGATCCGCGAGCGTCTGACTGCTACCTGACACGGCGCTCGAGCAGAGCTTCCCCATCCTGCAGAACGATGTCCGCCGGGCCATCCGCAGCGATCGCGACGGTCGCCGCATAGTCGTCGTCCGGCGCGACATCGAAGAGCTGGCAGCGAGCCGGGAGCTCGGGCGAGAACGCCGTTGACCGGACTCTGGTTCTGTCGGTGAAATCGAGCTCGATCTCACGGGGATCTCTGCGCATACCGTCGCCCGTCAGCTTGAGCACCGCCTCCTTGGCTGTCCAGACCTGGGCAAGCCACGCAGCACGCAATCCCGGTGGAAGCGAGCTGTACACATTGCGCTCGTAGTCGCTCAGGAAAACCCGAGCCACGCGGTCGTCTCCCAGAAACGAATGCTTGGCCTCCACGTCGACCCCGACACGCACCGGGGCGACGGCAACACCGACCCAGCACATGGAATGTGCGATCGATACGTGGAGTCCGCCACCGACCACGGCCGGCGCCTTGCCGACTTCGTGGGTGACCGCTCGGCCGGTGATGGCGGCAGACAGGAGGACGCCCGTCGCGTGCCGGGCTCGATCGTCCTGCCCGCGCATGCGTGAGATCCGTTCGCGCAGCCGGTCGTCGAGGTCTTCCGACAGCGGGAGCCGTGGGTGGGCCCACGCAAGGTGGCATGACACACTCCGGTCAGTCACATCGCCGCCCATGCGACGAGCGTAAACGCAGAAGCCTCCTGAGCGCGCTCAGCCAAACGCCTCGCCCGCGCTGAGCGCGCCCAGGCCCGCACCGCCGGCGTCGCCGGCGGGGTGCCCCCTGCGGATCAAACCAAGTTCAGCTCAGGTTTCGTGAAACCCGGCGAACGACGAAGCCTGCCCCCAGCAGAGCGCCGCCACCGGCGACGAGCAGGACGACGTCGAGGCCCGTGAACGGGAGCTGACCCGAAGTATGAGTCTGGGGGATACAGCTTTGCGGGTTGTACGCCTGGCACGTGGAGCTTGAGCCAAGCGCAGAGGCTGGAGCCGCCATTAGGGCGATTGCAACCACCAGCATTGCGATCCTTTTCATGAGTCCCTTCCGATGACTCGAATTTGCGCTCTCCTCTCCCTAGAAAGAGGGACGCCTAACTGTTCACGTTCCCCGCACGAAATGGTACAGGAACCTACATTCGGTGCAAGGGTGTAGACGTCGTTTATCCCTGCACGGCAAACAGACGCAGCGCTTCGGAAGGCGTCAGCGGATTGCTCGAATACACCCGCGCGAGCGCCTGTTGGACCGCGGTTTGCCCCGGGATGATCCTCGCGGCGGCGACGAAGTCACGATCGGCGGCCGCACGATCGCCGAGCTCGGACTGCGCGAGGCCTGCGCCGAGCCATGCCACCCACTCGAGCGGCTCGTTCGAGAGCGACTGGCGGAAGCGCTGCAACGCGGTGTGAAACTCGCCGTTCTCGAGCGCGACCAAGCCTGAGAGCCGACCCGGGATCGAGCTCAGCGGGTTGAAATCGGCAGCGAGCTTGAAGTCGTGGAGCGCAGCAGCCGGGTTGGTGGCCGACGCATCGGACCCGTTCGAGACCTCTCGCACCGACAGAAATGAAGTGCCCAGCGCGAACAAGCATGCGACCTCGGCCAGGCAAACCGCGCCGATCGTCACCGGCCGCGGTATGCGGTGGGCCCGGCGCCGTCTCCAGAGGACGCTCCGATCCTGCTCGGACAGCGCAACGGCGATGCCGAGGAACGCCAACGCGGGGCCGCTTATCGCCGGTAGCTCCCAGAACCAGTCGATCGAGCCGTGGATCAGCCACACCACGAAAGGCAGCATCGCGATGCCGGCGACCTCGGCGCTGAGCCCGCCGGCGCGGCGGCCGCGGGCAGCTATCCGCAGCGACTGCACGATCCAAGTGCCGAACAGGAGAAAGCCCACGATTCCGGTCGAAACCAGCAGCCTCAGCTCGAGGCTGTGAGGCCAGGCGGGCTCCTCGCTCGTCCGCCGGTGGAGCAGGTAGTAGTCGCCAAAGTTGTCCTGGCCGAGACCACCGATCGGCTGCGTTCCAAAACCCTTGAGCGCCACTCGCCAGAAGTCGTAGCGACCGCTGCCGACGTCGGCGAAATGTGAGCCCGCCGAGGTGGTGGGTTCGTGGCTGAAGCCATTCCACTGCCGCTCGATGAACTTGAACGGATGGCCATGGGTCGCCGCCAGCGCGCCTGCGGCGCCCCCCGCGAGCACAAGCACCACCACCGCGACCCCGAGAGCGCGGCGGCGTTGCGGGGACAGCGGCGCGGGGTTGAACAAGCGCTCCGCCGAGGCGACAAGCGTCGCGACGATCAGCACCACGCCGCAGATCACGAGCGCTGTCGTCCCGGCCCGCCCAGCGGCGTGAGGCAGCTGAGCGCCGGTCGCCTTATAGACGTCGAGGAGTCGACCGATCGGGATCACTGCGGCGAGCACGGGCAGCACGGCCGCCGCCGCGAAGCGGAGCCGGTCCCGGACGACAACGACCGCGAACAGCGCAACCAACCCAAGCGTGAACAGCCATCCGCGGCTCTGCACGATTACCCCGAGCTGCAATCCCGCACACGCCGTTACCGTCAACACGCCCCGAAGCTCTGGCGCAAGTTCGCGTCGGGCAGCAAGGGCAATCGAGAGCAGGGCCGCGATCGTGAACAGAGCCGCGGTCCCGTTGAAGTAGCCGGTCGGCGCCGCGAGCCGTCCGTCGATCACCAACGCGCCGACGTGATCGGAGGAGGAGAGGCGAGCGAGCAGCACGATCGCGATCACTCCGAGCCCCAGAGCGAACGTGACGATCGCCGTCAGCGCCGCGCGAGGCGTCCACGGCAGCACCACGAACAGCGAGAACACCAACAGATACAGCAGTGCGCGGTTGCTTCCGTTGAGCGCGTCTCCCTTCGACTCCGCCCAGGTGATCGACAGGTAGGACCACGCCACGTAGAGCGCGAACGCGCTGAGCGCGATCCGCGCCGTCCGCGACAGCGTGATCGACCGTCGCCGCGACCACACCACGTAGCTCAAGGCCCCAAGCGCCAACAGTGCGCCCCAGTACCACGTATCTGCGTCGTAGCCGCCGTTGTGCACGGCCCACACGAGCATCACGGCGACGCCGATCAGCCCCGGTACGAGCGCGGGCAGATGCGGCAGCAGACGTCCGAGGCGATTGCTCGGATTCGAGCGCTCCGAGCCCGCTCGAAGTCGGCGCCGGTCGCCGAGTCGCTGGCGCAAACGCTTACTCGAGCGTCGCACCGCCGGGAGTGGGGGTATCCGCAGCAGCGACTCATAGCGATCGGTCATCTTGAGCAGCAGAACGACGAATGGGTCAGCCCCACCGACCATCGCGCGCGTCAGCTCGAACGGCTCCCATTTGCCAGACCCCGTCGTCACGGCCGCCGTCAACCCCGCATCTTCGGCGGCCCGTCGCGCGGTGTCGTTGTAGTGACCGAACGGGTAGGCGAGTGTCCGCACCGGGACGCCCGTGATTCGCTCAAGCTCCTCGCAGCAGCCCGTGATCTCGGCGAGACACTCGTCGTAGCGAAGCGTCGAGAGATCTGCGTGGTTGATCGTGTGCGCACCGATCTCCCAGCCGGCGTCGGCGAGCGCACCGAGCTCGTCGCCGGTGAGGATCTCGCCGTCCCCGTCGGGCCCCACCCACGGACTCGAGCCTCCAAGCCATCCGGACGGAACGTAAACGGTCGCCGGGATCCCGAGGTCACGCAGGATCGGGAGCGCCTCCGTCAGGTTGTTGCGCATCCCATCGTCGAAGCTGACGGCGGCGAGGCCGGCCGGGGGAGGCCGATCGCCCGCGATCCGCATCATCTCCGACACCGTGACGAACTGGAAGCCCGCGTCGCGCATCATCTCCAGCTGCGCGCGGAACCTGTCGGGCGAAACCTGAAGCAGAAACAGATCGTCAGCACGTGGCGTATTGCCGACGCCGTGGTACCCCAGGATCACGGCGCGCCTGGAGGCGATCCGCTTGAGCGCCCGGACCCACAGGCGACGCGGCCGGTACGAGTCCTCTCCGCTCATGCGAGCGCCCCCATGCCGGGACGAGTCTCTCACACCGGCCGATCGTTCCCCGGTCAGCACGAAGCGGCCGAAGGCGGCCGCGTCATGGCGGCGCGATGGATCGATCAGGACGAGGACAGCGAGATAGATCAGCCCCCCGGCGATCGCCACCGCCACGACGATCGCCCAACCCACCTGAGCCGAGTGGGCGAGCGGATCCGAGCTGTGGACGAGCGCGACCATCGCGCCGACCATCACCGCCGCTGCGAGCGCGGGTCCCGAAAGCGCCTGCACGAGGTCCCGCCGGCCGAGCGAGGTCAGCGGCCCGCAGAGGTGGAGGGCGTAACCGGCGGTTACGCACTGGCTGACCGAGACGCCGACCGCGACGCCGACGACGCCGAATGGCACCGCTGTCGCGCCAACGAAGACCGCCATCGTGCAGAGGCTGACGAAGTGAACGCGCACGAGCAGGGCGGGGCGCCCGACCGCCTTGAACACCTCGCTCGCAACGGAGATCGTCACCCGCGCGATCAGCAAGCCGCACAGCGCCGCGATCGCGTGCCCAGCCAGCCGCCAGCGAGAACCGAGCAGCAGCACGCCCAGCGGCGCGCCGAGCGGCGCAAGCATCAGGCTTGCCGGCAGGACGGCAGCCGCCACGAGCCGGTAGATCCGGCGCGCCGCGTCGGCCAGCCGAGCGGGGTGATCCGAGATCCTCACCAAGGCCGGAAGCAGCACGTAGGCGACGACGTTCACGAACGCATCCGCCGGCATCTGGCCGATCCGAAGGCCATTCTTGTACTGACCGAGCGGCGCGGCGCCTTTGAAGCGGCCGAGCAGGATCACGTCGAGCTGCGTCGCAACCCTCGAGAGCATCTCCGAGCCGAGCACCGGACGGGCGAACGTTGCGAGCTGACGCCACCGCGCCAGCGACGCCTGCCGGCGCTGCGGGCGGAAGCCCGCGAACGCCCACGAGGCGACGAGCCCCACGAGCGATGCCGCGTAGGTGCCGATCACGAGCCCCCACGGCCCGGCGCCGTTCGTGCAGGCGACCAGCGCGCCGATCGCGAAGGCGACAGCCGAGAGCGGATCGACGGCGACCCTCCGCATGAAAGAGAAGCGTCGCTGCAGTAATGCGTCGGGCACGACGATCAAAGCGTTGAGCAGCAGCACGCCGGCGAGCGCGGCGGACAGCGCGGTGACGAGTGAGCTGCGGAACAGAAGCCCGATCAATGGGGCCACCGCCGCCGCCACTGCCGTGAGCAGGATGCCGCTGATCACCAGCGAGTAGAACGCGGTGCTTGCCGCCTCCTCGATCTGTTCGCGCGTGCGAATCAGCGCCGACATCATTCCCGACTCCGCGAACAGCTGGCCGACACCGGTCACGACCGATGCCGCCGCGAAGTGGCCGAAGTCGGCTGGGCTGATGATCCGCGCGAGCGCGATATAGACGCCGAACATGAGCCCGCGGTTGAGCGCGAACCCGCCGAGCGCAAGTCGCGCCCCGCGCACGGTCGTGGTCCGAAGTGAGGTAGCGGGCGTCGAGCGCCCCCGCTCGTCAGTCTCTGGCGCCATGGTCAGCGACAATCTTGTCGATTTGCGGGTCCTGCACGTAATCGAGAGCTTCGGAGCGGGATCGATGCAGATCGCGATCACGATTGCGCAAGGGCTGGCAAGTGCCGGCCACGCGGTCGCAATCGCCCACGGACACGTGGCTGAGAGCCCGCGCGATCCGGGCGCGCTGATCGGCCCAGAAATCGAGCTGTTCCCGATCAAATGGTCGCGCAGCCCGACGGGCCAACTCGCCGCTGCACGAGAATTGCGCGGCATCGTGGGGGCGTTTGGCCCCGACATGATCCACCTGCACTCGTCGTTTGCGGGGATCGTGGGCGCGGCGGCGCTCCGTGGGCCGGTACCGGTCGTCTACACGCCGCATGGGTATTCGTTCATCCGTGACCGCGGTGCACTGGTTCGATTTGCTGCGCGACTCCTCGAGCGGGCGATCGCTACCCGCGTCGACATGATCGCCGCCGTCTCGGACTACGAGGCTGGGCTCGCGCGGGGGGTAGGCGGGCGCCGGGTCGAGGTGGTGCCGAATGGGATCCCGGAACTCGACAACCCCGTCGCAACCGCCCCGCCGCAGGCAGACCCGCCGCTGGTCGTTTCGGTGGGACGGATCGACCCCGCGCGGGGTCCGGAGGGCGCGGCCAATATCCTGGGCCGCCTGCGCGACGTCGCAAGGGCAGAGTGGGTGGGGGGCGGGGGCTCTTCGAAAGGCGGTGCCGCGGCGCTTGCCGATGCCGGCGTGCCGGTGACCGGGTGGCTCGAGCGGCCGCAGGTGCTCGCGCGGCTTGCGTCCGCGACCGCGTGCCTGCATTGGTCCGCCTGGGACTCGCAGCCGCTCGCGGTACTGGAGGCGATGTCGCAGGACGCCGTGGTCGTCGCCAGCGACATCCCGGCGAACCGCGAGGTGCTCGGTCCGGAGCAGGTGTGTAGGACCGAGCAGGCGGCAGGCGAGTTGCTTCGCAGAGTCGTGACCGACCCTTCGTACCGCGATCGGCTGCTCGACGTCCAGCGGATCCGGCGTGCCCGGTACAGCGCTCGCAGGATGGTCGCTGACTGGCTCGGCTTGTACGAACGGCTCCTGACGCGACCGTGAGCGCCTCGGCTCCCCGCTTCTCGGTCGTGATAGCTGCGTTCAACGCGGAGCGAACGGTCGTCTCGGCGGTTCGATCGGCGCTTTCCCAGACGGCCGCCGATCTGGAGGTCATCGTCGTGGACGACGGCTCCACCGATAGCACCGCGGCGGTGGCGTCGGGGATCGACGACCCACGGGTGGCGGTCGTACGGCAGGAGAATCGGGGGCTGGCGGCCGCACGCAACGCCGGGATCGCGCACGCACGTGGGTCGTACGTGTCGTTCCTGGACAGCGATGACCTGTGGCTCCCGGACTATCTCGAGCTTGCCGGCGCGGGGCTGGACACGAGCCGCACCGTCGGCTTTGCGTACACCGACGCGTACGCGTTCGAGTCGTCCTCTGGTCGCGTGCGGATCGAGACCCCCAGCGGCGAGATGTGGGCGCCGGTGCCACCACCGACAGACCATGACGCGTTCCTGCTCGAGCTGCTCAAGCGCAACTTCGTATACGTGTCGACGACGGTCCGCCGGTCTGTGCTGAACGAGCTGGGCTGCTTCGACGAGCGCTTGCGCCGCTCCCCGGACTACGACCTGTGGCTCAGAATCGTGCGCGCCGGCTATGACGCCGCGTGGGTGCGGGGCCAGCACGCGATGTACCGGATCCATGACGGGCAGATGTCGCGCGATTCGCTCGGGATGCTGCAAAACGAGCTGGCGCTGTTGAGTGAGATCGACCCCGTGACGCTGCCGTCGGATGCACACCGAGAGGTGCTCGTCGGGCGATGCGGAAAGCTCGAGCGGCAGATCAGGGCGGCCGACCGGCCGTTAGGGCAGGCGGTCAGACGCGCTCGCTCCCGGCTCGGCCGCATGCGGCGCAGACTCGACCTCGCGTACCACTGGTACGACGTGCCGCCCTCGGAAGTATCTGCGGCATTTCCGGACCTAAAAGCGATCTGATCCCCCAGCACGCTGTAGGTCTGCTGCGGGATTGGGGCGTGAGCCTGCGCAATCCCTGATCACAGCTCGCCGGTGCGCCGGAAGTCGGTCAGCTTTTCGTCCAGGAGGCTCGGGAGGTCGCCATGGACGCTGGGCCTGTTTCAGCCGAGGAGAACGGACTCCGCACGCGCTCGCAAGCTCGCAAATCGCAACAGGGATGGGCGGAACGGACCAACGAACGTCCAGATTCGGCTGGACGGCACGCTCGATGCCGTTCGGGCGTCGATACCGGTTACGCACAGCAAATCGACGAGGGCACGCACCTCGATAAAGGCACACCCGTCGCGAGGCGGGGTCGCAAAGCCAGGGGTCTCTCTGAGACGGCCCAGCCGCCGAAAGGAGCCGCTTCATGCGACGCATGACGATTGCCGCGCTCGTCGCCGCGACGAGCGCCCTTGGCATCTCGACCTCAGCCGCGGGCGCGACGTCGCTCCCGCCCGGCGGCCCGACAGATCCAGCTCTTCCGGGCGCCTACCGCGCGGCGACGGACTCGGCTGCGACGTTCCCGGACTACCACTGGACCGGGTCGCACGTGCGGATGGTCGACCTACCGCCGTGGGACACGGCCGAGCTGTACGCGCTCAAGGCCGCGAACCCGAACGTCAAGGTGCTCATGTACCAAAACGCGTCGGCCGTCTCGAATACCCCTGATTCGACCGGGATCTATCCGACCGGCGTGTCGTACGACCAGGCGGCCGCCAACGGTTGGCTGCTCGACAACACCAGCGGTCAGCCGATCCAGTTCCAGGGCTACCCGTGGCTGTATGCCGCCGACATCGGCTCGAGCTCGTATCAACAGGCATGGGCGTCGAACGTGATCAAGTTACTCGGCTCCGCCCCGTGGGACGGCGTGATGCTCGACGACGTCAACCCGACGATTCAGTACCACTACTGCGTGAGTTGCGTCGCGAAGTACCCCTCAGACGCACAGTACGGCCAGGCGATGAAGAGCTTCCTGGCGAACGTCGGCCCGCAGCTGATGGCGACCGGCAAGCTCGCAATCGCCAACATCGGCTCGTGGTCGGCGTACAACTCGGTCACGAACCCGTGGCTCGAGTACCTCAGCGGAGCGGAGGACGAGGAGTTCGTGAAGTGGGGCGATACCCCGAACAACGGGTATCAGGACCCGACCGGGTGGGCCAACGAGCTGAACGAGATCAAGCTCGCGGCGTCCGAGGGCAAGGCCTTTATCGGGATCACCCATTCGGACAACGGGGACGCGAAGGCCGCGGTGTACGGGTACGCGACCGAGCTGCTTGCCGGGAACGCCAACTCGCTCTTCTACATGGGCGCCGACTACACCAATCAGACCTGGTTCCCGGAGTACGACTACAACCTCGGCACCCCAACCGGGACGTACACGGAGCTGCCGAGCGGCGTCTACGAGCGGGCCTTCACGAATGGCCTGGCGGTGGTCAACCCGACAACCGCGACGCAGAGAGTCTCGCTCGGCGGAACTTACAGCGGGAGCGGCCTGGCGAACGCCACGACCGCGACGATGCGCCCGCAGACCGGGCTCGTGCTCACGGGGCAGGGCAACCCGCTCGCGATCGTGGCGAGCAAGGCATCCCGGCACAGCTCGCGCCGGCACGCACACGCACGCCGGGGCAGCAGGCACACCCGCCACGCGGTCCGCCACCGCCATCATCGTCGTCACCACCGTCGGCATCGCAGGCGGCATCACCGCTGAGCGGTGAATCGCGCGAGGTCTGCGTAGAGCCGCGCATACCGCTCGCTCATGACCGGGGCCGAGTAGCGCTCAGCCACGAGTTTGCGGCCGGCGTCTCCCATCGCGAGGCGTCGCCCGCGGTCGATGCTGAGGTCGAGGATCGCGTCCGCAAGAGCGTCCGGGTCGTCGACGGGGACGATCAGTCCGGCGCCGTCGCTGAGCAGCCGCGTCATCCCCGAGACGTCGGTCGAGACGACCGGCGTCCCCGCTGCCAGTGCCTCGAGCGCTGCCATCGAGAGTCCCTCCCAGTCGGAAGAGAAGAGCACCATGTCCGCGCGTGCCATCAAGAGCCGCGCATCTGCGCGTTGACCGAGAAATCGAACCGAACGGTCGATCCCCAGCTCGCTCGCCTGCTGCTCGAGCTGCGGCCGCAGGGGACCGTCGCCGATCAGGAGAAAGGTTGCGTCGGGCAGGCGCTCGAGCACGCGAGCGGCGGCGGTGAGCAAACGGTGGTGGGCTTTCTGGGGCACCATCCGACCGACCGCTGCGAGGACGGTGCCCCCGAGCCCGAATTCGGTGTCATAGCCGTGCCGCCGGACCTCGTCGAGGGCGGGACCCTCGGTGACGGCGTTGGGTACGAACTCGACACGCGCCGGCTCCAGTCCCCGGGCGAGCACCGCCTCCCGCAGCTCTTCCGAGACGGTGGCGACGCGATCCGACACCCGCAGGACTCGCGCGGCCGCGGCGAGCTCACCGTGTGGGACGCCGTGAAGCGTCGTCAGGATCGGCCGCCCGCCGTCGGCCAGGCGTGCGCCCGGGACCGCGAGCACCGTCGCCTTGACGTTGTGCGCGTGGATCACGTGTGGACGAAAATCCCGGATCGCGCGGATGATCGAGGCGGACGCGCGCACCATCTTCATCGGGTTTCGGCCGGGTGCCGGCAACAAGGCACGGTGCACGCCAAGCTCGGCCCAATCGCGGTCCTGGGCGCCCGGCGGCGCGATGATCGCAACCTCCAGCCCCGCCTTTGCGTGCCCGACCGCGAGGTCGGCGACGATCCGCTCGGCACCCCCGTAACCGAACGCGACGACCACGTGCGCGACCCTCATGCGCGTCTTTGCTTCGCCACGACCTGCTCGTACAACGCGAGCGTCGCGCCGGCGTTGATCGCGCCGGAGTAATGCTCGGCGACGCGAGCGCGGCCCCCCGCGGCGCGCGCGTCCGCGAATCCGGGATCGTCAACGAGCCGGCCGATCGCGGCCGCAAAGCCGCGCTCGTCGCGCGGTGAGACGAGCAAGGCGGTGTCATCGCCGGCGAGCTCCGGAATGCCACCGGCGCGCGAGGCGACCACCGGGATACCGGCGGCCATCGCCTCGAGCAAGGCCATCGGCGAATTCTCGAAGATTGACGGGAGCACCAGCACCGCGAGCCGTTGGAGCGCCAGGTCGCGTTCGACCATCCCGGGGAAGCTCACGCGATCGCCAAGCCCGAGCTCCGCGGCGCGAGCAATCAGGGCGGCACGCTCCGGTCCGTCGCCGAACACCACGAATCGAAGCCCCGGATGGTCGCGCGCGAGCAGCCGCGCGGCGCCGAGGAAGGTTCCGATGTCCTTGACGGGGTCAAGTAGCGACAACGTGCCGACCTCGGCGCCGCGGGGCATCGCGGCGGACCGAACGTCGACGCCGTTCGGGATCACCGTGATCCGTGCGGCCGGAAACCGGAGCCGCTCGACGAAGGCGTCGGCCAGCGCGCGCGATGGCGCGATCACCGCGTCGGCACGGCGGCAGAGCAGAGCGTCGATGCCTTCATAGGCGAGCCTGTCACGCAGCGGGGGGTGGGGCGCGCCTAGAGGCGCGGGCATGTAGGCGTCAGGGAGGCCGTGGAGGGTGTAGACGCGGGCAATCTTCGGGAGCGCAGGCACCAGACGCGTCCACAGCCCACTGCGGCGGTCCTGCGCGTGGACAACGTCGACCACGCGCATCCGCTTCCATAGCCGGCCCGCCGCGTGCAGATCAAACCCGGGATGCTGAGGCAGAACCTCGGCGTTGGCGCCCGCCGCCTCCATCCGCGCGGCGATCGCGTCGTTCGCGCAGGTGGTACGGACGCTCACGCCGAGTTCGGTCAGCCCGCGGGCGAGCACGAGCGACTGCTCGACCGGGCCACCGCGATCGAGCGATGAGACGATCAGCACGTTCACGAGTGAGTTGGAACCCAAGCAGCGCTCTGCAGGCGCGACGGGTTCAGCGGCGGTGTGCCGGTCTCCGAGCGCTCCACGACCTCGGGCGGGGCGCGCAGCGACAGAGCCAGCGATGCCGCGAGTCCCGCAATCAGCCACAGTGGGACCGAGAGCTGCATCGACACGAAGCCGCCGGCGGCGCATGTCCACAGGAACGACGCCATCAATGCGTCCGCGAGGCGCCTCCCGCGTCTGTCCGAGGCCTCGATCGCACGCCGCCGGACGAACTGCAGACAGCGCCAGCTCGAGATCAGGAATGCGAGGTACAGAGCCAGGGCCGCAGGGCCGTCTTCGGCCAGGATCTCGAGGTAGGAGTTGTGGACCACCGGGTTGACGAGCTGGATTGGATCATTGAGGAGGTAGAACTGGCTTTCGGCTCCGAACCGCCCCGGTCCGACCCCCAGCACCGGGTGGTCGAGCGACATCCGCCACGCGGCCGACCAGAACGCGAGACGGGAGGAGACGTTGGCGTTCGCGATCTGCGATTTCTGCACGAGCCGCTCCTGGATCAACGGCTGCAGGTAGATGACCGCGATCCCCGCGACGACCGCGACCGTCGCGACGCCGGCAAGGATTCCCGGCAGCGAGATCCTGCGCGTGAGGACTGCCCACACGAGCACTGCCGCGAATCCGACGATTGCGCCGCGCGAGTAGGTCGCCAGCAGCGTCCCGGCGATCAGCGCGATCGAGATCAGCCACGGCCGTCGGTGCTTGGCGCTGAACGCGAAATAGACGGACACGGGAAGCGCGCCCGCCAGTATGTAGGCGAATGCGTTCGGATCGGTGATCGGCCCGGAGGCAAGGTGCTGTCCGCCAAGGAAGTGGATCAATCCGTCGCCGGCCGCGAACGTGGCAGAAATGGCGTATACCGCCAGGGCCCGCTCGACGCCCTTCCGGTCGCGGATCATCTGGACGAAGACCGCCAGGAACGTGACGTACAGGGCGTAGGAGATTGTCTTCCCGAGCCCGGTTGAGGGGTCCGGCGAGAGCATCAGGGACACGACGATCATCAGCAGGAACCCAAGCGCCCAGCGGATCGGGGGAGCCGAGCGAAACATCACGCGGCCGGTCGCGGCGGCGAACACGAACGACGTAACGGCGAGGAACCCAATGATCTTCGGGATCGTCAAGGTCGCGGTGGGATATCGGAGCGTGTCTGCCCACGGCTCGCTGGCGAGGACACCGAGCAACAGCACGCCTGGGCCGATGTAGACGAGAAGCGCGACGCCAGCGGCCCCGACCGCGCCGAACGCGATCCGGAAGTCCACCGCTGCGGCGATCCCGGAGATGCCTCCCACGAGTGCCGCGACTGGCCCGGCTAGGCCGCGACGCAGCGCGCCCGTCATCTACTCCTTGCCCACGAGCTCAGGCCGGTCTGCGCCACGAACGCGGTATCGGTAGTAGCCGGCGGAATCCAGCATGTCGGTGGTCTGGTTGAGGACGATCCCGATCAGCGGGCCCCTCGCCATCAGCAGCAGCTGGATCGTCTGACGCAACCACGCCGACTTCGTGCCGCCCGCGTTGACGACGAGCAGCAGCCCGTCGACGTGCGACGCGATCAGATTCGCGTCGCTGATCGGAAGCACTGGCGGGGAATCGAGCACGATGAAGGAGTTCTCTTGTCGTAGCCGCTCGATCGTCGGCTCGATGCGGGTGTGGATCAGCTCCGTCGGACCAGGTGGAGTCGGGCCACTGGTTAGCACCGACAGGTTCGGATACTCCGTCGTCGTCGCCGGCAACGTTCCAGGGCGTCCATTCTTCGGAAATTGCGCCGACATGACCGTCGACAAGCCCTCATGGTTAGGCAGGTCAAAGATCTCGTGCTGGGTGGGTGACCGCAGATCGGCGTCGACGAGCAGAGTTGGGATGCCGACGCTGGCGATCGCGATCGCTAGATTGGCCGCCACCGTCGATTTTCCGTCGCCCGGTGAGGCGCTCGTGATTTGGAGAACGTCGCGCGGTGAGTCGATCGAGAATTGCAGGCTGGTGCGCAGCGCGCGGAACGCCTCCTGGAGCCCGACCAGCTCGGTGTCGGTCCACACGAGGAGGTTCGGACCGCCGCCGCGGAGCGCGCGGGATCGCGGAATCTGCCCTACCACCGGAACCGGCGTGACCTCCTTCAGGTCGTCGACATCCTCGACGCGACTGAACCATCGTTCGAGGATCAGGACCAGGGCGATGCCCACGCCCAATCCGAGAACGAGACTGGCGGCCAGGATCAGCGGCGGGCGTGGCTGCACGGCCGCGCTCGGCACGGTCGCCGGATCGACCAGCTGGACGAGCAGCAGGCCGTTGTTGGCGATCGTCTGTTCGAATGCGGTCGCGAGTGCGCGCGCATCCGCAGCCGCCTTCACCGGATCCGTGCTCGTCGCCTGAATCTCGAGGATCCCCGTGCCGGCCGACGTACTCGAAGCGACGGTGGCGCCCAGCGGTCGGCCCAGGAGCTGTGCGGCCCGCCCCTTGTTCGTGGCCGAAGTCGCGATCGCCCCGTAGGTGGAGAGCAACGTGGCGAGGTCGTCCGAGGCGACGAAGCCCTGGCCCTTCTGTACGTTGGGCGTCATCGCGAGCGTCGCCTGCGCCTGATATTCCTTCGTGCGCGTGAGCGCGAGCGCGCCACCAACCAGCAGCGCCACGAGCACGACCACGAGCAGCGTCGCTTTGCGCTTCCAGGTGATGGCGATTATGTCTCTTAGATCCATGCCGGACCCCTCAGTCCGTGTCGGCCCACCCGGAGCTGGCGGTCAGCCTCAATCGTGGCCCCTGCGGGCGACAAACCAGGCACAGGATAGTTTGACAGGCCAGGGTATTTTGCCTGCATCCAGCAAGTTCTGCACGGACTTCCCGGGCGGAGTCCGCTCCTGTGCCGTGGAACTGCGCTATTCGTCGCCGTGACGGTGGGCTAACCGGGATCCCGCAGAACCGCGAGGACCGTCAGCGCGATGATTCGGAAATCCATCCCCAGCGACCAGTTCTGAATGTAATGGTTGTCCCACTCGACTCGGTCGCCGATCGAGGTCTGCCCGCGCAGCCCGCACACCTGCGCCCAGCCCGTGATGCCCGATTTGACGCGGTGGCGATCGCCGTACTTGTCGACCTCGGCCGAGAAGCGCGCCACGTACTCGGGGCGCTCCGGACGGGGGCCGACGATGCTCATGTCGCCACGCAGGACGTTGATCAGCTGTGGCAGCTCGTCGAGGGACCAATCTCGCAGCCAGCGCCCGATGGCTGTCCGGCGGTCGACGCCCTCGACGCCACCCGGCGCACACCCTTCGGCTGGCACGAATTCCGCCGCGTGCGCCACCTCGCGCATCGTGCGGAACTTGAGCATGTCGAACTCGGCGCCGTCACGGCCGACGCGGCGTTGCCTGAAGCAGATCGGCCCCGGCGACGACACTCGCACGGCGAGTGCGATCCCGAGCATCACCGGCGCGATGGCCAGCAGCGCGATCGCTGCGACAACGCGGTCAAAGGTGTGCTTGACAGCAAACTTCCAGCCGCGGGGATCGACGTGACGCAGTGTCAGCAACGGCGTGCCGCCAACATGGTCGAGGATCGCCCGCTCGTTGACCGTCTCGTAGAGCCGGGGCACCAGCGAGATTTCGACGCCTTTCGTCGCGCATTGACGGACCTTGTCGACGAGCACGTGATCGGGGCCGCTGCTGAAGGCGATGATCACGTGCCGGGCGCCGGTGCGGTCGATCGCCGAGGCGAGGTCGTCGGGACCCCCGAGCAGTGGCAAGCTGAGCGGCGCGCGGTCGGTGCGGGGCATCGGGTCGGCGTCGATGAAGCCGACCGGACGGAGCCCGTACCGTGATTCGCCCGCGAGTCGCTTGACGATCTGCTCCCCGACGACCCCCGCGCCGACGATCAACGTCGGTGCGGCGAGCGCGTCGGAACGTAGCGCCTGGCGGCGAATCGAGATCAGCGCGATCCGTGCGCCGGCTACGTACACGAACCCGAACAACCAGAACCGCAAAGCGAGGTCGATCGGGTGCGCGACATTGAACAGCGATTCGAAAGCGATCGTCACGATCGCGGTTAGCGAGATCATCCCGAGCACGTGGGACAGGGTGTCGACGACCGAGCCGTTCATCCGCTGATCGGCGCCGGGCCGCAGATGGATGACCGCGATCGCGATCAGGGGGAAGCAAACCGCGAGCCAGCGGTTGGCGCTCGTGTTCTGGACCGGCGAAGCGAACAGCGTCGCCGCCGTCGCCAAATAGAGGACGATCGCATCGACTGCGAGTCGCACGCGAGACCACGAGCGCTGATCGAGCCAGCGCGCGAAAGCCGCGGCGTGACGGTGGGTCGTGGTACGGCTAGGTGCGAAAGTGAGGCTGCCGTGAGCAGCCTGCGTGGCGGCGGGTGGTGGAGTCATTGCCTCTTGCCTTGTCGAACGGCGCCCATCTGGAAGGCGCATCCGGGAGACAACACCCGCCTGTGTGCGCTTCCGATCCGTACATCTGTCGGATGCGCACGGTGCGTCTCAAGCCCTGGATGCAAACGATAACGCGTTTTCAGCGCAAAAGTTGGAAGCAAACCTCCATTAGCGTCGTATTTTCGTCCACTCGGATGCTCAAAGCTCCAGTCCTTAATTACCCAAAAGCTCACAAAGATGAGCAATGCTGGCCAAATTCGCGGCCTCTCCGGCGATCGGTGCGAGGTGAAAACTTGTGCACGCGGGCGTAGGATGACGGTCGCAAAACCGTCCTCGGGAGGACCCATGTCGCGACTCATTCGGATGGATCAGAGCGGCCACACGACGCTCGCGGAGTGGACAGCGGAGGACGAAACAGCGGTGGAGGCGGCCGCTTCTGCGTTCCGAGCAGAGCTCTCGCGCGGCTACTACGGGGTCGTCTCGAGCGGCCCAGGGCACGCCGAGCAGGTGCGGGAGCTTCCGATTGACGCACCACTCGTGATCCTGCGCCGCCCGATCGCGGGTGGCTAGCCCGCTGCCCGAAGCCGGGACCGCGGCCGCGGCCGGGAGCGCGCTACCCGAGCTCGCGACCGTCCACTGGCGGCCGCGAGCGACCGATCAGACGCTCTCGCGCGTGGCGAAGTGGTGGACCGTGACGACGATCGCACATACGGTGCCGTTCGTGGTTGTGGCAGCGCTGCTCGCGTGGCTCAACCCGTTGACGATCCCGGTCGGGATCGTGTTACTCGCGCATGCTTGGATCATCCCCGAGCTGTACGCCGCGCGCGGAGCGAACGTGGTTCGCAAACGCGGCAACGCAGCGGCCGCGCCCGAGCGCGTCGCGATTGGCTTGCTCGGCGATCTCGTCGGCCACGACGAGCGAGAGCTGCTGTCGAGCACCGGGCTCGTGCTCGAGCGCGGTCGCCTCGGCGTATGGATCGTCGGCGAAGCGGGCGCACTTGTCGTACGCCCTGGCGGGCGCCGCGTCCACTGTTATTGCGTCAAGGCCACGGACCCGGAGCTGCCGCCGAGCGATCGCATCGCGCATTTGCTGCTCGCGTTGCGCGCCGACGAGCCGGGCTTCGCGACGATCGCGAACGTCGCATTCTCGGGGGCGTGCTGGCGGTTGAGACGCCGTTTGCCGCGGCCCGCGTGCCGGGCGCTGGAAGCGGCTCAGGCAGTCGCGAGGCGCTGATCAGAACGGCTGTTCGCCCGCCCGGCGGCGCACCGGCGGCGCTCGAAAGTTGTACTTGGGGCCAATGCGGCGTTAAGGCGGGCCCGGGATCATCCTTGCCATGACACCGCACACCAGATCCCCCCGCGTGCTCCCGCTCGCCGATCGCCCGACGCCGTCAAACGCGGCGGCCCAGCCGATCCGTCGGTATCGACTCGCCAAGCTGCGGCTCGATGCGCGGATCGCCGACTCGGCATCGCGATTCGAGCACCTCAAGCGAACCTACGACTAGACGAAGAATGCGGCGGCTTTCCGCCGTCACCGCGCTACGCTGTCGGGATGCGAACTGACGTCGAAGCAAGCCGTTCGCGGCCCCCAGTGCTAAAGCGGATGACGGCCGGGCTGGTCCTGGTCGCCGGCGCGGCGCTCGTTGTGTGGCTCGCGATCGGCGTGATCAAGACGATCTTCTTCATCGTGGCGGCGCTTGCTGTGGTCGTCGCCGTCCTCTGGGCACTGAAGACGATCGTCTGGTAACGGTCCCTTGGCGGGCCTGCAGCTGATTCCGATCCTGGTCGTGCTCGGGCTGATCGGTGGCTGGCTCGGGAAGGTCAAGGGGAGTTCGTTCTGGATGTGGTTCCTGATCTCGTTCTGCGTGCCGTTCATCGGGCTGCTGACGGCGATCTTCTACCGCTACGAAAACGAGGAGCTGCGCCGGCAGTGTCCGGAGTGCGGCAAGGTCGTCAAGCTCCACGACGCGGTGTGTACGCGGTGCGGCGAGGAGCTCGAATTCCCAGACGTAGCGATCGCCTCTGAGGCGGCCGTCAAGCGCCGACGCGCGGCAGCTTGATGGACACCGACACCCGGGAGCTGGATCGCACGACGCTGCTCGGAAGGCGCGTCGCCGACTCGCTCGATCCGGTCGGCCGTCCGATCGATCGGCTGCGGTTTCATTATGAGATCGAGCGCGAGCTCGCCCAACGCCTGCGCGAAGCTCCAGCCGAGGCGCGCGGAGCGCTGTATGGCGACCTCTACAACGAGCTGTTCGCCCGGGTCGCCGATCACCCTCAGCTGACGGTTCCCAAGGACCCCAACTCGATTCGCGCCGGCGTCGCCGAGCAGTTGCGGATGGTCCGCGCGTTCCTGGCACCGGGCGGCAGCTTCCTGGAGATCGGCGCCGGCGACTGTGCGCTGTCGCTCGCGGTCTGCGGGTACGCCTCGACCGTCCGCGCGATCGAGGTCTCGGACACGATCGCCGAAGTCGCCGACCCGCCGCCGGAGTTCGAGCTGCTGATCACCGACGGAACGGCGTTACCGGTCCCGCCCGGTTCCGTTGATCTCGTCTACAGCAACCAGCTGATCGAGCACCTACACCCGGACGACGCCGCGACCCAAGCGGCGAACATCGCCACCGCGCTCCGTCCCGGCGGCAAGTACATCTGCATCACACCGCACCGATTGCTCGGTCCGGCGGATATCTCCGCGTTCTTTACGCGCGGCCCCGCCGAAGGCTTCCATCTGCGCGAGTACACGACCCGAGAGCTGAGCGACCTGTTCGGATCGGCTGGCTTCTCGAAGGTGCACGTGCTCGCCTCGCACCGAGGACACGCGCTCGAGCTGCCCGCGCCCCCATTCCTACTGCTCGACGCGCTGTTCGGCATGCTCCCGTCGCGGCTGCGCAGCCGCCTCAAGAGGTTCGGAGTGGTGCGAAAGGCGCTCGCCCCCGGCAGCGGAGTGGTGGCAGTTCGGTGAGCCGAGGTCCCGGGTTCGAGGCCGGCGGGAGCTGCCAAGAAGCCTGTAGAACCGCGGAAAATCACTGTTAGACTCGCGATCCCCGCGTGCGCGGAACGTCCGTGTGCGCGAAACCACGAGCCAGTGAAAGGAGGCGAGCGCTAATGCGTGCAGTCGACGCTTTGATGGAGTGTCTGAAGGCGGAGGGTGTCGACGTCGTATTCGGGTTGCCCGGCGGCGCGAACCTCCCGACCTACGATGCGTTCTACGACGCCGGCATCCGGCACATCCTCGTCCGCCACGAGGCCGGCGGCGGCCACGCCGCCGAGGGCTACGCCAAGGCGACCGGCAAGGTCGGCGTGTCGCTCGGCACGAGCGGGCCGGGCGCGACCAACCTGGTGACGCCGATCTGCGACGCGATGATGGACTCGGTGCCGGTCGTGTTCCTGACCGGCCAGGTGCGGACCGAGCTGCTCGGGACGGACGGGTTCCAGGAGGCGGACACGATCGGGATCACTATGCCGATCGTCAAGCACAGCTTCATGATCCAGCACCCGCTCGAGATCCCGCGGTCGATCCACGAGGCGTTCCACATCGCCCGCACCGGGCGGCCGGGGCCGGTCGTGGTCGACATCCCGCAGGATCTGAGCCGCGCGGATATCCCCTACGAGCCGGTCACCGACGTGCACCTGCCGGGCTACCAGCCGACGACCGACGGAAACCAGAAGCAGATCCGGTTCGCCGCCAAGGCGCTGGCGAACGCGCGGCGGCCGGTGATCTATGCCGGTGGCGGGGTCGTCAACGCGAACGCCGGGCCCGAGTTGACCGAGCTGGCGCTGTCGGATCGGTTCCCGGTCACTTGCACGGTGATGGGGCTCGGAGCGTTTCCGGCCCCCCACGAGCAGTGGCTCGGGATGCTCGGCATGCACGGGACGCGGACGGCGAACTACGCGATGGACGAGGCGGACCTGATCATCGCGATCGGCGCCCGGTTCGACGATCGCATCACCGGCAAGCTGTCGGAGTTCGCGCCACGCGCGAAGTTCATTCACATCGACGTCGACCCGGCCGAGATCTCGAAGAACGTCCCGGCGCACATTCCGATCGTCGGCGACGCCAAGAACATCGTGCCACGCCTGACGGCCGAATACCGGGCGCTCGAGACCGACGCCGGCCGGCTCGAGGAGTGGTGGTCGCGGATCCGGGCCTGGCGCGAGCGCTATCCGCTCGGCTACGAGGACTCGAAGGACTCGGAGATCAAGCCCCAGTACATGATCCAGGCACTGCGCCAGGCGACCGGCGGCGACGCGATCGTCACGAGCGACGTGGGGCAGCACCAGATGTGGACAGCGCAGTACTGGGACTTCTCCGCACCGCGGCGGTGGATCAACTCCGGCGGGCTCGGGACGATGGGCTTCGGCCTGCCGGCGGCGATGGGCGCGAAGGTCGGATGCCCCGATCAGACGGTCGTGTGCATCGCCGGCGACGGCTCTGTGCAGATGAACATGCAGGAGCTCGCGACGTGCTCGCAGGAGGGGATCGCGATCAAGGTGTTCATCATGAACAACGGCTATCTCGGGATGGTCCGCCAGTGGCAGGAGCTGTTCTGGGACAAGCGCTACAGCCAGGTCGACATGGGCCAGTGGCCCGATTTCGTCAAGGTGGCGGAGGCGTACGGAGCGACCGGCGTCCGGCTCGAGGACAAGCGGACGCTGGTGGATGACATGCGCGCCGCCCTCGCCACCGACGGTCCGGTGCTCGTCGACGTCCGCGTCACGCGCGAGGAGAACACCTATCCGATGATTCCCGCGGGTCAGCCCGCGCGGAACATGGTGGGGTGATCGCGATGGGAGAGCCAGGAACGAAAGAGATCCTTTCGCTCGACGAGCTCGAGGCGGCGGGGAATCTGCGCACCGGTCGTAAGCACATCCTCTCGATCCTCGTCGAGAACAAGCCCGGTGTCCTGACCCGGATCGCGGGGCTGTTCGCGCGCCGGGGCTTCAACATCGACACGCTCGCGGTCGGGCCGACGGATGACGACAGCACGTCGCGGATCACGCTGACCCTCGACGGCGCGGTTCATCCGATCGATCAGGTCACCAAGCAGCTGCACAAGCTCGTGAATGTGCTCAAGATCCGGGACCTCGAACCGGAAGAGACGCTCGCGCGCGAGCTCGCCTTGTTCAAGGTCTCGGCCGATGGCGCTAACCGCACCGAGGTCATGCAGGTGTGCGAGATCTTCCGCGCGAAGATCGTCGACGTGACGAAGCGCTCGTTGGTTGTGGAGATCACCGGCACATGCGAAAAGGTCGACGCTTTCGAGCGTCTGGTGCGGCCGTTCGGCCTCGTCGAGATGGCTCGCACGGGCGAGATCGCCATCTCCCGAGGACGCGGCGAGACGTAGCCTCCGGGGCCTCCGCTGCTGGACCGAGCTCAAGTCCGGGTCGATCTCGAACCGCTGCCCGGCGGGTCATTGTCGCCGTTAAAGGACGACTGGGCGGCGGTGGCCGAGGATGCTGACTACCCGCCATTCCTCGCGTTTGGATGGCTCGAGGCGTGGGCGCGGGTGTACCGGCCACGTCGGCTCGTGGGGGTACGCGTGCTGGCGCGCGACGATCAGGTGATCGGGGTCGGCGTGGCGGAGGTACTGCCGTTCGGCCGGATCCGCTTCGCCGGCGGTCGTATCTCGTCCGTCCGCTCCCCGCTGTTCCGACGCGGTGACGAGCTGCGGGCGTGGGACGCGTTGCGAGAGCTGGTCGACCGCCGCGGCGATCGATTGACCTGCGTCGAGGCAGCAGGCGTCGACTCCGTGAGCGGGCTCCCGCGGTCCGTCGTTACTCCGATCCCGTGGTACCGGATGGCGCTGCCGGATTCGTTCGCCGCCTACATGGATCAACGGCCGAGCGAGCTGCGGCGGAACCTCCGACGCAAGCTCAGGCTGGCAGAGCGCGAGGAGGCGGTCGTCGTTACGACGCCGGCGCACGAGATGGCGGCGGCGCTCGACAGGTTCGTCGCACTCCATCGGCTGCGCGCCGAGTCAAAGCGCGAGCGTCACCCGACGATCGACGACCGCCTCGTTCAGGTGCTCAAGCTGGCGAGCGCGAACCAGGCCGTCGACCTCTGGATCACGGAGGTCAAACAGGCCGATCGGACGATCGCCGTCAGCCTTCAACTCGACAACCAGGGCACCTCGTGGTTCTACAACCTCGGGTTCGATCCGAGCGCTGCGCGCCTGAGTCCCGGCATCGTCGCGCGGCTTGGCTCGATCGAGCAGGCGATCGAACGCGGCGCGAAGCACTGTGACTTCGGCCCTGGGGAAGGGCGACACAAGCTCGACCTCGGGGGTCAACGGCACGACCGGGTCAAGCTCGAGGCGGCGAGCCGCTCGGCGATCGGGAATGCGCAGCGGTTACGCTCGCTGTCGGTGAGACGCGCGCGGGAGAGCGAGTGGATCCGGTCCAGGTTTGTGGCGAGCCGCTGGTGGCTCAGCCCAGAACGGCGGTCCGGGCGTTCGGTCAGATGACCGCGCGGAGGGTATCGGTGCTCGGCGTTGGGATCGATCTGGTCGAGGTCCGCGACGTGACGGAGTCGGTCAGCGTCCATGGTGAGCGCTACCTGGAACGGATATTTGATGCAATCGAGCGCCGAGAGTGCGGCTCCGACGCAGGTCGTCTAGCAATGCGCTTTGCTGTCAAGGAGGCGACGATCAAGGCGCTGATGGCCGAAGACGGCCTGCCGTGGCGCTCGATCAGCGTGCGGGTCGACGGCACTGGGGGCGCGGCGAAAGTCACGTTGCACGGGGAGGCGGCCGCCACTGCGACCCGCCGACAGATCGCCCGTGTTTCCGCGACCGTCGTGCGCCGGCGGTCCTCAGTCGCAGCGCTGGTCTTAGCCGAGGGCTGATCCGGGGCGCCGTGGACAAGCTGGGGAACGCTGACGCCAGGCGGGTGGTGCAACACAACGCGCCGTCTCCCGGCTCGAGCCCGCGCTCGACTGGCCGCCCGATGTGGCTGACGGCGTCGCCCGATCCCGTGCTCGCATTCCTGCACCTGCCGGAGTCCTCGCGCTCGAGCGACACAGCGGTCCTGGTGCTCGGACCGTTCGGATGGGACGAGGTGTGCTCATACCGGGCGCGGCGCGCTTGGGCGATGGCAATCGCGGACGCTGGGCACGCGGCCGCGAGACTCGATTTGCCGGCGACCGGCGACAGTGGGGGCTCGCCGCAGGACCTGGAGCTACTCACGTCGTGGACCGCCGCCGTGACCGTAGCCGCGAGCTGGCTGCGGGAGCGGACGGAGGCCGCCCGCGTCGTTGCGCTCGGGATCGGTCTCGGCGGGATGCTCGGCTACAGCGCCGCCGCCGCAGGAGCGCCGATCGACGACTTCGTGCTGTGGGCTGTCCCGGCTCGGGGCCGGGCCCTGCTGCGCGCGCTGCGAGCGCAAGCCGCAGTGATCTCCGGGCGCCATCCGGAAGATCAGAAGGAATCGCCTTCCTCTGCGGGCACCGCATTCGAGGCAGCAGGCTTCGTCGTGACGGACGAGCTGGCCGGCGCGCTCGAACGACTTGACCTGACCGCGTTGACGCTGCCGCCACGACCCGGGCGGCGGGCGCTACTGCTTGGACGCGAAGGCCTCGCTCCAGACAAGCGCCTGCGCGAGCACCTCGAGCGCGCCGGTGTCCCGACCGAGACCGCCGACGGCTCGGGCTTCGACGCGATGATGGAGCCGCCGCAGGAGGCGCGGACGCCGACCGAGGTCGTTGCTGCGACCGTCGCGTGGCTCGGACGTGGTGCCCGCGATCGAGACGCGGCCGGCCAACGCTTGGCTCCACCCGCGAGTGGGCTCGAGCGCGATGTCGCCGAACTGCGCTGGGAGGGACACGCGATTTACGAGCGGGCGGTGTGGCTTCAGGCCGGGCCGGCGCGGGTATTCGGCGTGATCACGGAACCGCGCGAAGCGCCAGTGGCGCCGGTCTGCGCGGTGCTTCTCAACGCCGGCGCGATCCGGAGGATCGGACCGAACCGGACGTGGGTTGAGCTCGCTCGGCGGTGGGCAGCCCGCGGGATCCCCACCCTGCGCGTCGACCTCACGGGGATCGGCGACACCGATGGCGACGAGCGCCGGTACGAGCGCGACGCGGGCCTGTACGAACACGACCTGACCGAGCAGGTGCGCGAGCTCTTGACGGAGCTTCCGAGCGTCGGGTTGCCCGAGCGGTTCGTGCTCGCCGGACTGTGCTCAGGGGCGCACTGGGCGCTGCACGCGGCGGTTGGAAACCCGAAGGTCGCGGCGGCGCTCACGGTCAATCTCTATCCGGTGTTCTGGCGCGACGAGTTGCACGACGAATGGGAGACCAGAACCGTCGTCGCATCGCTGCGCGGACCGGCATGGCGGCGCTTGCTGCTGCGCGACGTCGATGTGAGGGATCTGGCGCGGGCCGTTCGCAGCCTGCGGCCGGGCAGGCTCAGTGCCGGCCGGCGGGCGCAGGCCGCTCAAGCCAAAGATGTCGATCGTGTCCTGGACACGCTTCGCGATCAGGGAACACAGCTGTTACTGCTGCTTGGGCGCGATGAGCCGTTGTACGCTCAGTTCGTGCGCGAGCGCCGGGTAGAACGGCTCGATGAATGGCCGAATGTGACGCTCGAGCGGATCCCGTCTGCGGACCATATGTTCAGGGCGCTCTGGGTGCAGCGGCACGTCCTCGAGGCGCTGGAGCGAGGGCTCGACCGGGCTCTCCGGACGGCTGCGGCGCCCACCGCGAGCGCTCAATGATCGGTGCGCTGGGGTCGGCATTCGTGTTGACCCGCGATCCAGAAGCCTCGGCGCTCGCGGGCTGAGCGCTTGCCAGTGCGAGCCGGGGCGGTTGTCGTGCTGGCCGCGCTCCTTCTCGCATGCTGCGGTGCGGGCCGGCCGCGGCCGGTCACCGCGATCCCCGCACATATCCGGACGTGGGCTTACGTCGACCCGTGTAACGGCGGGGGCACGGCGCGGCCGCGGCTCGTCCGGTCGTGGGTGAGCTACGCGGAGGCGAACTGCGGGGTCCGGTACACCCGGGCTCTCAGGGATTGCCACGCCGGCACGGTGCGCTATTGCACAGTCATCCAATACATCGACCCGAACATCGAGTGGTCGGTGGGCGGGATGCTGTACGGCCGGCTGTCGACCGCGGCGTCCGAGAGCTGGTGGGTCCATCAAGCGGGCCACACCGACGCACGCCGCCGGATCCGATGGACAGACCCCAACTACGGCACCGGCTATCTGCTGAATCAGAGCAATCCGGCGGTGGACGCGTTCCTGCGCAGCTACGTGCGCGCGAACTTCGGCGCAGCGGACGGATTGCTCGTTGACGACACCAGCGCGAGTCTCGGCGCGCAGCTGTACGGAGACGGTCGCCCTGCCTACCCGGCGCCCGCGGCGGAGCTGCGGACCAATGCGGCCGTCCTCGCAGAGCACCGGCTGCTCGCCGGCTTCCTGACTCACCGCAGCGGTGAGCCCTTCCTGCAGATAGATAACAGCTGGAGCGCAAACCCGTTCGTGGAGCCTGCTTACCCTCTGTATGACCCGGACGTGGGGGTCCGCGGGCTGATCGATGAAGGCGCGCCATGGAGCGAGGGCACAATCACGCCTGACGGCCTGGGCGTTCCGAACCAAAGGTTCTACGCGACGCTGCTCGACGACGCGGCCTGGGTGGAGGCGCGCTCGGCGCCGTCCACCTTCCTCGTACTGCTCTCGTACGAGCGTGCTGGCAATATGCTGCAGCGGCGGGCACGCCTGGTTCAGGAAGCGACGGTGCTACTCGCATTCAGCCCGGGCCGGATCGTCGACTGGGCAGACCTCGAACAGGGCAGCAAGGACCTTGCCGTGTGGCCCGAGGAGGGGGTCTATCCGACCGCGCCTGTCCAGTCGATGGGCGCTCCAGGCGGCCGCGCGTGCCTGCGCGGCAACGGGACCGTATGCGCGACCGGTGGTCACAACGATCTACAGGTGGCCTCCGGCGTCTACCGCCGCGAGTTCGGTCGGTGTTTCGATCGCCGTCTGGCGATCGGTGGCTGCGCTGCGATCGTCAACGACAGCGCGACCCGGATAACGGTCTCCGGCTCCTGGCTGCGACAGCGGTACGGCCACGAGCTGGCTCTGTCTGGAGGCGACGTCCAATCCGGAGGGAAGCTCGAGCTCGCCGCGCTCCCGTTCAAGCCGGGATCCACCGCGCTGGCCGCTTACTCCGCCGCGATTCTCACGCGCTAGCGTCGATGGTCGACGAGCTGGACCTCGCCGGTCCTAAGCCAGCGCGCGAAGTCGCCCGTACGGACGGCTCGGCCATCCCCGAACGGATTCTCGATCACGCGCGCAGATTCATTGGTGGGAGCGAGAGATGCGTCGGCAACCAGCAGGTGGCCGGTAGCGCCAACCGGGACGGGTCGGTCATCGTCGTCGACGACGTACACGTTCGCGTTGGCGATTGGGCGACCGATCCGGATGTCGACCGGCTCCTCGATCCGTGCGAGTGTGCAATAGCCCGTCGTTTCGGCCACTCCATATGCGTTCCATAGAACTCGGCAGCGATCGAGTAACACGTGTGCGAGTTCCTCTGACAGCGACTCGCCACCGCTCACTGCCGTCAGTCCGCGTGCAGGTCTCATCCCGGTGTCGGTCAGGCCTCTCCACGTGCTGGGTCGGGCGTGGAGAAACGTGACGTGCTCGGAGCGAACCAGCCTGCTCAGCGCTCGGCCGTCGGTCTCGATTCCAGGCGGAGCGATCACTAGCCTCGCGCCGGATAGCAGCGGTAGCCAAAGCTCGACGAGCGGGTCGCGAAAAATGTTGGGTCCGAGTGACAGGACCGTGTCCGCCCTGCTCAAGAGGAGCTCGGAGGCGAGCGCCGTGGCCGCGTTGAATGCCGCGTCCGGGACGAGCGCGGGCAACTCGGTGCCAGGCCGCTCCTCGAGGCGGTCCACAAGTACGAGCGGAGCGGTGAAGGAGCCCGCGAGCTCTGAGCTCGTCAAGATCGCCGCGGCGTTGGCGTGATCCGGTGGAACGGTGGGGTCGACGAGGACGAATGCAGCGCCCGCGCGCGACGCCCCGAGCGCACCGACCACCAGATTGATCGACGGCTCGAGATGGACCGAGACGAGCTCGCCGGGCCCCACGCCGGCGGTGATGAGCGCGGCCGCGACCGCATCCGCTCGGCGACTGAGCTCACCGTAGGACAACCCCGCTCCGTCGGCTGACACGGCCGGGGCGTCCGGGTGCTCCCCGGCGCGCGCTCGCAACTGCTCGGGGATCGTGGATCCCGGCTGCTCGGTGGCGGTCGCATTCCAGGCAAGCAGCTGTCGTTGTTCCTCTGAGGTGAGGGTCGCAAGCTGGCTGATCGGGCGGGACGAGTCGTTCGCGGCGGCCTCGAGCAGGAGCTCGAAATTGGACACGACCCGGCGAGCCGTCGACTCGTCGAATAGCTCCCGGTCGTAGATCAGTTGACCGTCGAGGTGCCCGTCGGCTCGCTCATCGAGTTGCAACTCGAGGTCGAGCTTGCAGACGCCGGCGGCGCGGTTCATCGCGCTGTCGATCTGATGGAGCGACCACGAGGGGTCTGTCGGCTCGGTGCTGGGCTCGAGCACGATCATCGTCTGATAGATGGGATTGGCGGTCGAGCCGGCATCGACTCCGAGCTCGCGGACGATGCGCTCGAACGGCAGGACGTTGTCGAGTCCGTCGAGCAGATCGTTGCGAACTCGTGAGACGAGTTCAGCGAAGGTGGGATCGCCCGCTGCGTCGACTCGCACGGGCATGGTCGTCAGGGAATAGCCGACGAGCATTTCGAACTCGGGACGTTGACGGAGGTCGGCGGCGACCGCGAACACGACGTCGGTCCCGCCTGAGTAGCGGACGAGCAACAGCGCCCAGGTCGCTGCAAGCACCTGGAACAGGCTCGATGAGTGTGATTGGCCGGTGCGCCGCAGCAATCCGACAGTGTCAGCGGCGACGTGTATGCCGACCGCCCCGCCTCGAAACCCGGGCGATGCTGGTCGTGGGTGGTCGAGCGGGAAGGCGGCGCTCGGTAGCCGCGAAAGCCGGCTGCGCCAGTGTTCCATCCGTCGGGCGGTGCGAGCGCCGGAGATCCACGCGTGCTCCCACTCCGCGTAATCGACGTATCGGGTTGGCGGTGCTGGAAGTGGCGACGGCTCGCCGGCAACCGACGCGTTGTACAGCGCGACAAGCTCGGGGAGGATCACCCGCGTCACGCTGACGCCATCGAAGATCACATGGTGCATCGCGAGGTACAGGCGATGATGGTCTCCGGGAAACCTGATCAGCCGCGGTCGCAGTAGCGACCCGCGCCGCAGGTCGTAGGGCACCCTCGACACGCGGGCGACGAGCTCGACCGCGTGGCGCTCGGCTTCGTCTTCTGAGAGATCGCTGAGGTCGGTCAGCGGAAGCTCGTATCGCGCCGGCGGCTCCACGATCTGGACGGCCGCTCCGTCGACTACGTCGAACCTCGTCCGCCAGGCCTCGTGTCGGCGCACGATCTCGTTGAACGCCGCCCGCAACGCCGGCAGGTCGAGCGCCCCATGCTTACGCAACGAGATCGTCTCGTTGTACGGGATCTTGTCGGGGGCGAGCAGGCTCCTGAGCCAGAGGGCCTCCTCGGCGACGGAAAGCGGGGCGGCTGTCCTGGCCGGCGCCGCCGTCACCGCGTCGAGACGTGCAGCGCGGTCAGCCCACGCAGGCCGAGATTCGGTCGCCACTCGATCGGTTCATCCGGGACGAGCGACAGCCGCGGAAACTGCTCCAGCAGCGTCTGGAACGCGATCTGGCCCTCGATTCGCGCGAGTGGTGCGCCGAAGCAGAAATGCGCTGCCCAGCCGAACGCGAGGTGACGGTTGTCCTCTCGACCCAGGTCGACCCGGTCGGGATCCGCGAACCGCTCGGGGTCGCGATTGCCGGCACCCATCACCGCGATCACGGCGTTGCCTTCGGGGATCTCGACGTCTCCCAGCACCGCGTCGCGCGGTGCGATCCGCGCCGTGTGCTGGCTCGGGCTCTCGTACCGGAGAAGCTCCTCGACGGCGCTCTCCATCAGCGCCGGCTCGGCTCGGAGCCGCTCGAGCTGTTCGGGTCCTCGCAGCAGCGTCAGCAGGCCGTTGCCGATCAGGTTGGTTGTCGTCTCCTGCCCTCCGACCATCGTCACGATCACGTTTGCGACGACCTCCTCGGTCGTCAGCCTGTCGCCGTCGAGCTCCGCCGTCGTCAGCGCGTTGATCAGACCCTCGGTTGGCTGCTCGGCCTCTCGGACGACCGCGGCGTGGAAGTAGGTCACCATCTCGTTGACGCTGTTCAGGGTTTTTCGGGCGCGGCCCGGGTTGTGCTGGAAGTTCCCGAGCATCTCGGCGAAATCCTGAGACCATGACTTGAGCATGTGGTGGTCGGACGTCGGGACACCGAGCATCTCCGCCGTCACGATTGCGGGCAGCGGGGCCGCGATCGCGTCCATCACGTCGAACCGCTCGACGCCAGCGAGCTCGCCCACGAGCCGTCCAGCGATTTCGCGGATGTGATCGCGCAGGTGCGTGACTCGGCGCGGGGTGAACGCAGCCGCCGCGAGGCGACGGACCCGTCCGTGTTCGGGCTGGTCGAGGAACAACATCTGGCGCACGAGCAGCTCCGCGATCGGGTTCAGCTCGGCCATCTCCAACTCGGCGAGCCGCTCGGGGGTCGGTGTCCGGTCAGCGCTGAAACGATGAAGCACGGTGATCACGTCGGCATACCGGGTGGCCACCCAGGCGTGGAGGTAGGGATCCCAGTGGACCGGGTCCTCCTCACGTAGGCGACGGTAGAGCGGGTACGGATTGGCGAGGACTTCGGGATCGAGCAGGTGGTAGAGGCTGAGCGGCGGTCCGTCGTCGAGCTTCGAGTCGCCGATCACGTCGTCACCTTTACGGCAGCCTGGTCGGCCGCCATCTGCCGCTCCACTTCCTTTGAAAGCTCGGCAGCGGTCGGGTGGTCGAACAGGTATCGCAGCGAGACTTCTGCTCCGAACAGGCGCTCGAGTCGGACGATCAGCTGCGCGCCGAGCATCGAGTGGCCTCCGAGCAGGAAGAAGTTCTCGGTCACCCCGACCTCCTCTACCTTCAGCAGGCCGGCGATCACCGACGCGATCTGCGACTCGACCGACACGTTCGGATCCGCGCCGTTGGTCTCGGCGCTTTCGCTCGCGCCGGGATCAGGCAGCGCCTGGCGATCGATCTTCCCGTGGGTGGTCAGCGGCAGCCGGTCAAGCCAGATGTACCGGGAGGGAATCATGTAGCCGGGCAGCGAGTGGCCGAGAAACTCGTTCAGCGACTCGCTGCTGGGGTGTTCTTCGTCGCCTGCGACGAGATACGCGACCAGCTGCCGATCCGAGCTCGAGCTCCCTACGCCGACAGCGACGCTCGCCTGGATGGCGGGGTGGGAGTTGAGTCCGGCCGCGACCTCGCCAGGCTCGACACGGAAACCGCGAATGCTCAACTGATCATCGACGCGTCCGGCGAACTCGATTTCCCCGTCGGGGCGCATGCGCACGATGTCGCCCGTCCGATAGCGACGTCCGTTGGGTCCTGACAGGAAGCGCTCCCGCGTCAGCTCGGGTTGATTGAGATAACCGCGACCGACGGCGACACCGCCGATCACGAGCTCGCCCGGCTCGCCGGGCGCGACCGGCAGGAGCCGCTCGTCCACGACCTCGGCGTCAACGCCCGCGATCGGACGGCCGATCGTGGGCGGCCCGAAGCCATCCGGCGAGACGATCGCGGAGGTGGCGACGACCGTCGTCTCGCTGAGGCCGTAGTTGTTCACCAGGGCGAATCCGAGCCCGGCCGGGGGCCGGCTCGACAGTGCGTCTCCACCGGTCAGCATGAAGCGCAGCGAGTTCGGCTCTGGCCAGGGAAGGCCGATGATGACCTCAGTCACCGCAGTCGGGAGGAAGCTCACCGTGATCTTCTCCGCGACGAGCCAATCCCGGAGGCCAACGGGATCCGTGCGCAGCTCTTCGGGGACGACGTGGAGCGCCGCCCCGCTCGCCAAGCTCGGCCATATCTCCCAGATGGCGGCATCAAATCCGGGGCTCGAGATCTGCGTGCAGCGATCGCCCGCTTCGAGCCCGAATGTGGCGCGGTGCCAGTCGACGAGATTGGTCAGGCCCGCGTGCTCCAGCACGACGCCCTTGGGCTGCCCGGTCGAGCCAGAGGTGTAGACGACGTACGCCGGATCCGTTGGCTCGGGTTCAACCGAGAGCTCGATTTCGAGCTCGTCGCCCAGCTCACCCGCGGCGCCGAGGATTATGGATGCGACGCCGGGCGTGCTGATCCGCGTCAATGTCGACTCGTCGGTGACCAGGGCGGCGGCCCCCGAGTCCTCCAGCAGCCATCGGATCCGAGCGTCCGGGTACCGCGGGTCAATCGCCACGTACGCACAGCCGGCCCTGACGATCCCGAGCGCGGCAACGACGAGGCTCGCCGACCGCTCGAGACACTGACCGACGAAGTCTCCGGGCCTCACTCCCGACGCCCGGAGCGTGGCGGCAAGCCGATCTGCGCGGGCCACGAGTTCGTCGTATGTCAACGTGCCGTCCGGTCCGCGGACCGCAACGCTCTGCGGCGCGGCGTCGCGTGCCGCATCGATCATCGACAGAAGCCCCGTAGTCAAGGTCGTGCCCTCCCTGTCGCCCACTTACTGACCCGGATCGCGAGATTTTACAAGATATGGATGCTCCGCCATATGGCCGGCGGGCAGATCTGAAATCTTCTGCTTACTCCGACCGGGCGCTAACGTTGGTCAGGGGGGTGCAATGAACGAGGATCTGAACGCCGAGATTTGTCGCGTGCTTGATCAGCACGGTCACTTGTCCGTCGCGGCTGGATCGCTGGATCCAGCCGCCGATCTGTTTCAGGCTGGAATGAGCTCGCACGCGAGCGTCAGCGTGATGCTCGCCCTCGAGGACTACTTCGATCTCGAGTTTCCGGACCGGATGCTTACGCGCAGCGTCTTCGAGAGTGTCCACGCGATCGCCGCCGCCGTGAGCGAGCTCCGAGCGGAGGCGGCCTGACCGTGGTCGCGATGGCGGTCTGAATCGTGACCGAAACCCTTCCGGCGACCGGCGATCAAGACGCGTTTCGAATCGAGTTGATCGAGCGAGGATTGCTGATCGATTCAGGCGTTCCCGGGCTCTACGGTCACGGCCAAGCGTTTGAGGCTGTCCGGGAGCGGCTCGACGCGCTGCTCTCCTCGATCGCGGCAGCGCATGGCGCCGAGCGGCTTCGATTTCCGCCGCTGCTTCCGCGCCGTCAGTTCGAGGCAAGTGGATACCTCGCCTCGTTTCCCCACTTGGCGGGGAGCGTCTACTCGTTCGAGGGCAGCGAAGCCGACGCCGCCGACCTGGAGGAGCGCGCGCGGCGGCACGAGGATTGGAGCGGGTACCAGACGATGACGGACCTGGTGCTGATGCCGGCCGCGTGCTACCCCGTGTATCCGGCGATCGCGGCCCGTGGACCGCTGGCGCCCGACGGAGCGTTCGTCGACGCGGGCGGAGCGTGGGTTTTCCGCCACGAGCCGTCCCTCGATCCGGCGCGGCGGCAGGTGTTCCATCAGCACGAACTCGTCCGCATCGGGGCGCCCGAGCAAGTGCTCGGATGGCGTGACGAGTGGGCGCAACGGGGACTCGAACTTCTGCGGGCCCTCGGCCTCGACGCCGAGCTCGACGCCGCCAACGATCCGTTCTTTGGCCGGCGGGGACGGATGCTCGCGCGCAACCAGCGCGATCAGTCACTCAAGCTCGAGCTGCTGGTCCCAATAGCCGGCACGGAACCGACGGCGGTTGCGTCGTTCAACCTCCACCAGGACCACTTCGCGAGCACGTACGGCATCGTCGGTCAGAACGGTGGCGTTGCGCACACGGCCTGTCTGGGGTTCGGGCACGAGCGGATCGTGCTGGCACTGCTGCGGGCGCATGGACTGCAACCGGACAGCTGGCCACGATCCGTCCGGGACGTTCTCTGCTGAGCGCAGAGGGGCCGGGGGCTAGCCTGTCAGGTGATGCTCGGCGCGCGGACGGCAATCTGGAGTGGGCTCGATCGCGAGTTCGAGATCAGGCTGGCTGAACGGGTTGCCGCCGGAGTTCGTCGGGCCCGGGCGACCGGAAAAGCGGCGCTCGTCAGCGTTACTTCGAGGGTTGACGGCAGCGCCGATCCGACGGCGATCGTCGCCGCTTCACGACGGCCGGGCGAATACTGGTTCTGCTTCGAGCAGGCCGATCGAAGTGCTCACGCGATCGCGGCGCTCGGTTGCGCGCTGGAGCTCCGCGCCTCCGGTTCGGAGCGCTTCGAGGCGGTCGGTGAGCGGTTGCGCGCGATCACAGCGAACGCGATCTGTGACTCCCCTGACGGTCCGCCGGGGGCCGGGTTGGTCGCGCTCGGCGGATTCGCGTTCGCCGCGGACGGCGGCGGCTCGCCGGCGTGGGATGGGTTTGCGCCGGCATCGCTGGTCGTGCCCGAGGTGGCGCTGGCAAGGCGCGGGCCCGACACCTGGCTGACGGTGAGCATGCAGGCCGCGCCCGACGACACCGAGGATGAACTGCTCGGATCGGTTCGGAAGCGGCTCGCGGAGCTGAGTGCGCGACCGCTGCCGATGCTCGACCCGGCGCCGACCGGCACGTACCGCGTCACCAGCTCGATGCCGCCTTCGCACTACGAGGAGGCTGTCGCGCGGGCGGTGCAGAGGATCGGGGCCGGCGAGCTTTCGAAGGTGGTGCTGGCCCGCGAGGTCGAAGTCCTCGCGCCGGCTGATCACGATCCCGCGGCGATCCTTGGGATCTTGCGGGAGGAGTTCTCGTCGTGTTTCGTGTTTGCGGTCGGCCGCGGAGAGGCGACCTTCGTGGCGGCGAGCCCTGAGCTGCTCGTGCGCCGTGAGGGCCAGCGCGCATCGACCGTCGCGCTCGCCGGCTCGACCCGGCGGAGCGCGGATCCGTCCGTCGACGGGCATCTCGGCGAGCAGTTGCTGCGCAGCGAGAAGGATCGCGAGGAGAACGCGATCGTGGCGCGGCGCATCGTGGGGGCGCTGTCTCCGCATTCGGTATGGGTGACGGCCGCGCCCGAGCCGGAGGTAGTCCAGGTGGCGAACATCCAGCACCTCGCGCGACCGATCCGAGCGCAGCTCGCCGCGCCGATCGACACGGTGGGATTGGTGGCGGTGCTGCACCCGACACCGGCCGTCGGCGGCGAGCCTTGGGCGGTGGCGGAGCCGCTGATCCCGGCGCTGGAGGGCTTCGACCGCGGTTGGTACGCGGGTCCGGTCGGTTGGACGGACGCGAACGGCGACGGCGAGTTCTGCGTCGCGCTCCGCTGCGCGCTCCTCCGAGGCCCGGTTGCGCGTTGTTATGCAGGCTGCGGGATCGTTCGCGATTCGACGCCCGCAGGCGAGCTCGCCGAGACCGAGGTCAAGCTCGCGGCGCTGCTACCGGTGCTGGCGGGCTAACCCTTACCTGCGCACCGCTCCGCGACCCGGCGGTGCAGCTCGAGATTCCGATCTCGCTCGGTCCTCACCTCGATGATCGTCGTCGCCCGGCCGGCTAGCGCCCGCTCGAGGGTGCCGCGGAACTCGGCCTCGCCAGTGGGTCGGCCGTAGTCGCAGCCGTAGAGCGCGGCCACGCGCTCGAACTCGAGGCCGTGTGGGGTCGCGACGTGCTGCTCGAAAGCGTCGGTCTGTGTGGCGACGGGAAGGAAGTGAAAGATCCCACCGCCGTCGTTGTTGAGCAGCACGATCGTGAGAGCGAGCTGCAGGCGGCGGGCGGCGAGCAGGCCGCCGATGTCGTGGGCGAGCGCGACGTCGCCGATCAGGAGCACCACGGGGGCGTCCGACACGGCCGCCGCGCCGAACGCGCTCGAGACGGTGCCGTCGATCCCATTCGCGCCGCGGTTGGAGAGGAAGCGGGGGGGAGCGTCGCGGGCGGCGACGAACTCCTCGACGTCGCGTACCGGCATCGAGGAGGCCACGAACAGTGTCGCATCGGCCGGCAGCCACGCACCGAGCCTGCGCGCGACCAGTGGCTCCGACAGCTCGTCGCCGAGGGTTTCGTCGATCGCGGAGCTTGCCTCAGCATCCGCGTCGCACCAGGACTCGAGCCAGCCGGGTTCGATGTCGACCTGATCTGGGAGCGGCGGCACGCTGTGGATGCGCATCGCGATGACGCTGGCCGGATCGTGCCACGTCCCGTCCGGGTCGAATGCGATCTGAGGCACCTCTCCGAGCGTTGCGAGCCACGTGCGCAGGGGCTTCGAGGTGGGGAGCTCGCCGACGCGCAGCACGAAATCGGGATGGTGCCGGTCCGCGAAGCTCGGGTCACGGAGCAGCAGGTCGTAGTGGGCGATTGAAGCCTGTCCGCGGCGAGCGCCCGAGAGCGGATCGGCGAGCACCGGGATCCGCCGGCCCGCCGCGTACGCGGTCAGCGCCGCCGGCTCATGCGTGCCGGCGCCCGCGACGATCAGCAGCCGGCCAGCCGGGTGCGGGCCCGGCCCGTCACCGCCGCCGCTGCGAATGTGCGGCGGCTCGGTGATGACGTACGGTTGCCCGCCCGCGCGGCCGGTGTCGTCGGCCGGGAGGGGCTCGTCGAGGACGAGCGGCTCGCGCAGCGGGAAGTTCAGGTGCACCGGTCCGGGGGCGCCGCCGAGCGCGGTCGCGTAGGCGCGGCACGCGAGCGTCCGGATCCAGCGCAGCGACTCATCGTTCGCCTCGTGGACGCCGACCTCGAAGAACCACTTGACGGCGTCGCCGTACAGCTTGATCTGGTCGACCGTCTGGCCGGCGCCGACCTCGCGGAGCTCCGGCGGGCGGTCGGCGGTTAGCACGATCAGCGGCACGCGCGCCTCGTGCGCCTCGATCACCGCCGGCGCCAGGTTCGCGGCCGCCGTCCCGCTCGTGCAGGTGACGGCAACCGGCAGCCCGGACGCCTTCGCCGCTCCCAGCGCGAAGAAGCCGGCGCACCGCTCGTCGATGTGGGAGTACGTCGCGATTCGCGGCTCGCGGACGAGCGAGAGGATCAGCGGCGTGTTGCGCGAGCCCGGTGACGTGCACGCGTGGCGCATCCCGCAGCGCGCGAGCTCGTCGCAGAACGCGCGGAGCAGCAGGTAGGTGTCCGTGGTGGTCATGATGCGGCGTCGATGATTGTCTTGCTCCACGGGTTCACGCACACCGGCGCGAGCTGGGATCCGGTGGTGGCGGAGCTGCCCGGAAGCTATCGGGTGCTCGCGCCCGACATCCGCGGGCACGGCTCGGCCTCGGAGGTTGAGCCTGTGTCGCTGGAGGGAGTGGTCGAGGACGTGCGCGGACTCGAACCCGTGGTGTTGTGCGGGTATTCGATGGGGGCGCGACTGGCGCTGCACGCCGCGCTCGCGGCGCCGAGCGTGGCGCGGCTGGTGCTGATTGGCGGGAGCCCGGGCATTGCGGATCCTGCCGAGCGGCAGGCCCGGCGCGCCGCCGACGAGCAGCTGGCCGATGAGCTGGAACGCCTGAGCATCGAGGAGCTGGCGGACCGCTGGGCCGCCCGGACGGCGGTGTTGGCGGGTCAGCCGGCTTCGGTCGCGGCAGCCGCTCGGGCAGACCGGTTGCGGAATACGCCGGCCGGGTTGGCGCGCGCGCTGCGCGGCCTTGGCACGGGAGCGCTCCCGTCTCTGTGGGACCGGTTGAACGAGATCACGGTTCCCGTGACGCTGATCGTCGGCGAAAAGGACACGAAGTTCCGCGCGATCGCCGAGCAGATGGCCCCGCTGTTCGACGGCTCGGCGGACGTCGTCGTGGTCCCGGGTGTTGGGCACGCCGTCCACCTCGAGGCCCCCCAGGCGGTAGCCGTCACTCTGTAAGAGTTTCCGGGCTATACGACCAGAATCTCTTACATAGTCAGTGGTACCAGCCGGTGAGCCCGTCCCCCAGGCCGGGGCCAGTCGGAACGGCGATGCGCCCCCGGGAGGCCGGCAGCGGGGTCCGACGGGTGAACAGCTCGAGCGTCGCGAGACCGCACGGAAGTGCTGGCCGGATCGCAGCGCAGGCGTGCAGCGCCGCGGCGATCCCGAGGGGTCCATCGAGCGTCGAAGCGCAGTACACCCGATAGCCGACGCGCTGCGCCCGAGCGGCGGCGTCCACCAGCCCGCTGATCCCGCCGCAGGCAACGACCTTCAGGCAGACGGCGTCCGCGACGCGGCGGTCGAGCGCGCCCGGGAGCGCGGCGGACTCGTCCAGGGCGATCGGAACGTCGACCTCGGAAGAGACGGCCTCGATCTCTTCGAGCCCGGACACCGGCTCCTCGCACAGCTCGAGCCCGACCGGCGCGAGCGCCCGCAGCGATGCGACCGCCTCCTCGACCGACCAGACGCCGTTCGCGTCGATGCGGATCGCGACGCCGGGACCGACGGCGGCGCGGACCGCGGCGAGGCGCCCCGCGTCGTCGCCGAGCCCGACTTTGACCTTGATGCACTCGAACCCCTGCCCGCGGGCGCGGTACGCGGCCGCGGACGCCTGCGCGCGATCGGGGGCGGCGATCGTCGCGTTGACCGCGATCGGATCGGCGGACGCGGCGCCGAGCAGCCGCCACACGGGCGCGCCGGCGCGACGGCCCGCCAGATCCCACAGCGCCAGGTCGATCGCGGCTACCGCGGCCGGCAGTACCGCACGCCGCCGGCACTCCGCGAGCAGCGGCTCGCGGTCGGTCCCGTCGGACGGCGCCAGCGCCGCCCGGCAGTCCTCGATCGCAGCGCGGACCGCCTCGAGCTCGCGTAACGGGGCGGCTTCGCCGTGCCCGGTGACGCCGTCGTCGCCGGTCAGGGTGACATGCAATAGGCGGCGCGCGTTCAAGGAGCCCGAAGCCGAAACAAAAGGCGCCCGAAGGGGCGCCTCTATCGATCGGACTCCGAGCCTCACGGGCGGCTGAGCAGCACTCCCGCGGCCAGCAGCATGCAGAACGACAGCTGTAACACGCCGGTCTGCGCGAGCGCCACGTTGAGCGTTGGACCGTCGGGATGGGTGCGGACCAGGCGGATCAGCGGGAGCGCGATCGGGAGCGACAGCAGCGGCAGCACGACCCAGACGTCGAGCGGCCCGAACAGCCACGTGATCGGCGTGAGCACGTACGCGCCGTAGAGCATCGTCGCGTACAGCACTCGCGTGTTCGCGCGGCCGAGGCGCACCGCGAGCGTCTTCTTGCCGGCGCGGCGGTCGGTGTCGATGTCCCGGACGTTGTTGACGACCAGGATCGCCGCCGCGAGCAGCCCGACCGGGACGGCCAGCGCGAACGCCTCCCAGACGAAGTGTTTGGTCTGCGCGAAGTACGAGCCCGCGACCGCCACGATCCCGAAGAACAGAAACACGAACAGCTCGCCGAGGCCCTCGTAGCCGTACGGACGCGGACCGCCCGTGTAGAGGACGCCCGCGAGGATCGAGGCGATCCCGATCAGCAGCAGCTGCCAGCCGGCGACGGCGATCAGGTAGATGCCCGCGAGCACGGCGACGCCGAACGAGACGTACGTGGCGACAAGCACGGCGCGCGGAGGGACGAGCCCGCCGGCGGTCACGCGCACCGGGCCGAGCCGGTCCTCGGTGTCAGCGCCCCGGCGCGCGTCCGAGTAGTCGTTCGAGAGGTTGGTGCCGACCTGGATGAAGATCGCGCCCACCAGCGCGGCGATCAGGCGCAGGATGTGGAAAGCGCCCTGGTAGCCCGCCAGCGAGGTACCGACGATCACCGGCGCGATGGCGGCCGGGAGCGTGCGGATCCGCGCCGCCATCAGCCAGATGCGGACGCCGCTGGGCTTCGTTGCGGCAGCCATCAGGCCTCAGGCGCGGTGGGGGAACTGCTTGAAATCCGGGCGGCGCTTCTCGAGGTATGCCTGACGGCCCTCGGCCGCCTCCTCGGACATGTAGAAGAGGAGGTTCGCGTCGTGCGCGAGCTGCTGGATGCCGGCGAGCCCGTCCTCGTCCGCGTTGAAGCTCGCCTTCAGCATCCGCAGCGCGAACGGGGAGAGCGCGAGCATCTCGCGGCACCATTGAACGGTTTCGGATTCGAGGTCCTCGAGCGGGACGACCGCGTTGACAAGCCCCATCTGCAGTGCCTCGTGCGCGTCGTACTGGCGGCACAGAAACCAGATCTCCTTGGCCTTCTTCGGGCCGACGAGGCGCGAGAGGACGGTCGCGCCGAAGCCGCCGTCGAACGACCCGACCCTGGGTCCGGTCTGGCCGAAGCGAGCATTCTCCGCGGCGATCGTGAGGTCGCAGACCACGTGCAGCACGTGGCCGCCGCCGACCGCGTAGCCCGCGACCATCGCGACGACCGGCTTGGGCAGGCGGCGGATCTGGACGTGGAGATCGGTGACGTGGAAGCGGCCGACGGCCTTGTGCCGGCCTGCCTCGGACGGATCGGCGCCGGTCACGTAGCCGCCGCCGCGGCCGGCCCGGACGCGCTGGTCCCCGCCCGAGCAGAACGCGTCGGGCCCCTCGCCAGTGAGGATGATCACGCCGACCGACTGGTCCTCGCGGGCGCGCTCGAACGCGTCGATCAGCTCGATCACGGTCTCCGGGCGGAAGGCGTTGCGGACCTCGGGCCGGTTGATCGTGATCTTCGCGATCCCGTCGTCGTCGCCGGTCGAGAGCTCGTAGCGGATGTCCTCGTACTCACCCGCGGGCTGCCACGTCACGGTCACGCGGGGTGAGACTACCGTTTGCGGCGATGGCCACCTGGCTCGAGATGGCGGCGGCGAAGCACCCGGAGCGGGCCGCGATCGAGTACGGCGGTCGCGCGCTCACGTACGCGCAGCTGCTCGCGCGCGCGGTGGACGCTGCGCCCGCGAGCGAGGCGCGCGTCGCGCTCGAGCAGGCCGATCCGCTCGAGTTCGCGGTCGCGCTGCACGGCTGTCTGCTGGCGGGCGCCGCGGCGGTGCCGATCGACCCGCGACTTGGCGACGCCGAGCGGGCGGTTCGGTTGCGGGCCGCGAGGGTGCCGGGCGAATCCGGGATCGCGACGGTGCCGGGCGAATCCGGGATCGCGACGGTGATGCACACGTCGGGGACGACGGCGGCGCCGAAGCGCGTCGAGCTGACGTACGGGAACTGGCTCGCGAACGCGCTCGGCTCGGCGGTGGCGCTGGGGCTCGATCCGGACGAGCGGTGGCTGTGCGCGATGCCGCTCGCGCACGTCGGCGGGCTGTCGATCCTGATCCGCTCCGCGATCTACGCCACGACCGTCGTGCTCCACGAGCGGTTCGACACCGACGCGGTGCTGGCCGAGCTGAACGACCCGGCGCGACGGATCACGCTCGTCTCGCTCGTGCCGACGATGCTGGCGCGGCTGCTCGACGCGGGGCTGCGCCGACCGCCAACGCTGCGGTGGGCGTTGCTCGGAGGGGGCCCGATCGCGGCGCCGCTACTCGAGCGGGCCGCCGAGGCGGGCGTGCCGGTCGCGCCGACCTACGGGATGACCGAGGCGTGCTCGCAGATCGCGACGTTCGGGCTGCCGCTGCACGGCGTCGAACTGTCGCTTTCGGGCGACGGCGAGATCCTTGTGCAGGGAGCGGTCGTAGCGCCCGGAGCGGTGTCTGAGGACGGGTGGCTGCACACCGGGGACCTCGGCGCGTTCGACTCGCACGGACGGCTGACGATCACGGGGCGGCGAGCCGACACGATCGTCTCCGGAGGCGAGAACGTCGCGCCGGCGGAGGTCGAGGCGGTGCTGCTCGAGCATCCCGCGGTCGCGGACGCCGGCGTGTTCGGGCGCCCCGACCCAGAATGGGGGGAGGCGGTGATCGCCGCCGTGGTGGTGCGCGAACGGCGACACCATGGACCCCGACGAGCTGCGGGAGCACTGCGCCGCGCGGCTCGCGCCGTTCAAGGTTCCGAAGGTGTTCGAGCAGCGCGCCGCGCTGCCGCGAACCGAGTCGGGCAAGCTGCTGCGGCGCGAGCTGTCCTGACGCCATCTGACGTGACATCATCCGTTGTGACATGGGTGCCAATACGCTCACGATCGAGCAGCTCGCCGCGGAGACCGGCATGTCCGTCCGCAACATCCGCTCGCATCAGGCGCGCGGGTTGCTGGCGCCGCCAGAGGTGCGGCTCCGGGTCGGCTACTACGGGCCGGATCACATCGCGCGCCTGCGGCTGATCCGCGAACTCCAAGAGGAGGGCTTCAATCTCAACGGGATCAAGCGGCTGCTCGACGACGAGGGATCGGGCAAGGAGGAGCGGCTGCAGCGGTTCAAGCGGGCGCTGACGAGCACACCGTTCGACGAGCGCGCGCAGACGGCGAGCACGGCCCAACTGGGCCGGCAGTTCCGCGTCAGCGCCGCGGACGCGCCGACCGTGCTCGCCAAGGCGGAGGCGGTCGGCGTGCTCGTGCCGGACGGCAACGGCGGCTACCAGGTACCGAGTCCGTCGCTGCTCGCTGTCGCCGAGGAGGTGGTCGGCCGCGGGATCTCGCTCGAGGGGGCGCTCGAGGTGTTCGAGGAGCTCGAGACCCATGCCGACGCGGTCGCGCGCGCGTTCGTCAAGCTGTTCGTGCGAGACGTGTGGCGGCCATTCCAACAGGCGGATATGCCGCCGGAGCGGTGGCCGGAGATCGACGAATCGATCGAACGGCTGCGGCCGCTCGCGTCGGACGCGCTGCTCGCGATCTTCCAGCAGCGGATGCGCGCGCAGATCCAAGCGGCGTTCGGCGAAATCGGCGAGCGGCCGGCGCCCGCCGGTCGGTAGCGTCTGCGGGGCATGCCGGCTTCAGATCCCGAGACGTATCGCGCGGAAAGCGCCGAGGCGTGGGAGCGCGCCGCCACCGGATGGGGCAAGCGCGCCGATCGCGTGCGCTCATTCGGGATGCCGGTGTCAGCGTGGATGATCGACCACGCCGCCCTGCAGCCGGGCCAGCTGGTGCTCGAGCTCGCGGCGGGGCCTGGGGACACGGGATTTCTCGCCTCGGAGCTGATCAAGCCCGGTGGGACGCTGATCACAAGCGACGTCGCCGAGGCGATGTTGGGCGTCGCGCGGGAGCGCGCCGAGGCACAGGGGATCGACAACGTCGAGTTCAAGCAGCTGCAACTCGAATGGATCGACCTCGATACGGCGAGCGTCGACACGGTGCTGTGCCGCTGGGGGATCATGCTCGTCGCCGACCCGGAGACCGCCGTGCGCGAGATCAGGCGGGTGCTGAAGCCGGGCGGGACGGTGGCGGTCGCGGTTTGGGATGAGGCGGCAAAGAACCCGTGGGCGACGATCCCGGGACGAGCGCTGATCGAGCTCGGGCACGCCGAGCGGCCCGATCCCGACGCGCCCGGGATGTTCGTGCTCGCCGCTCCCGGGCGGCTGGCGGAGCTGCTGCAGTCAGCGGGGTTCGTCGATCCGGTCGTGGACAGCGTCGGCGTCGAGCGCAACTACGACACGCTCGACTCATACCTTTCCGAGACGCTCGATCTGTCGGGCATCTTCTCCCAGGCGATCGACGCGCTGACCGACGAGGAGCGCGAGCGCGTGCGCTCGGAGGTGGCGATGCTCGCCGAGCCGTACACGCAGCCGGACGGGTCAGTGAGGCTCACAGGGCGGTCGCTCGTGGCCGCCGCGACCGCGTAAACGCCTGCACCCAAAGTTGCACCGCGGGTGCAGGATTGCAGGGCTTTTCGTCGAAGGGTGCGTGCTCGACACTGCCGGGCATGCGCTTGCGAACTGTCCTCTCGCTCGCGACGGCAGGGGTGCTCGCGACGGCTGCTCCGGCGGCTGCTGACTTCGCCGCACGTCGTCGCTCCCGGCGAGACGCTCACCTCAGTGGCCGCCGCCGACGGGCTCACCGTAGCCCAGCTGGCCGCCGCCAACGGCATCTCGCCGTTCACCCAGATTGTCGCCGGAACGACGCTGATGATCCCGCCCCAGGGCGGCTCGACGGGCGTCACGAACTATGTCTCCAGCTACCGTCACCGACGCCGACGGCGACAGTGACGGCGACACCGCTTCGTCCGCCGGCTCGACCGGCGGCGGCTCCTACGTCGTGCAGCCCGGCGACACGCTCAGTGCGATCGCCGCGCGCGCCGGGCTCAGCGTCGACTCGCTCGCTGCCGCCAACGGTCTGAGTCCGAACAGCGTGCTGCTTTCGGGGACCGCCCTGTCGCTGAGCGGCAGTTCGGCCGGCGCCTCGGCATCGTCCAGCGCTGGCGCGGGTGGCGGATCCGGCGGGTCGTATGTCGTGCGGCCGGGGGACACGCTGAGTGCGATCGCCGCGCGGGCGGGGGTCAGCGTCGACTCGCTGGCCGCGGCCAACGGCCTGGACCCGAACGGCGTGCTGCTGTCCGGTTCGGTGATCTCGCTGGCGGGCTCATCGAGCGGTTCAGGAGTCGCGTCAGCGGTGTCGTCGCAGCCGATCGGCGCCGCCGCCGAGGGCACGGCGGGTGGACCGCCTTACCCGACCCCTGAGAGTTTGACCGCCTCCGCAGGTCGGCTCGATCGCGAGCGCCAACGGCGTGCCGCCGGCGTTTGCGGACGCGATCGGCTGGCAGGAGAGCGGCTTCAACAACGATCTCGTCTCCAGCGCCGGCGCGGTTGGCGTGATGCAGATCCTGCCCGGCACTTGGGATTGGATCGACCGCACGCTGAACGCCGGCACCGCGCTCGATCCGTCCTCTGCGACCGACAACGTCCGCGCGGGTTCGGAGATGCTGCACTCGCTGCTCGCATCCACCGGTGGCGACACGTCGATGGCGGCAGCCGGGTACTACCAGGGGCTGGCGTCCGTCCAGCAGAACGGCATGTTCGCCGACACCCAGCAGTACGTGAACGACGTGGCATCGCTGATGAGCCAGTTCGGAGGCGGCTAGAGCAGGCCGGGTCGTGCAGGTGTGTAGCCTGCACGACCCCATGTTCTATGACGACGACGCAGATCTCACGCTTCTCGACGGCAAGACCGTCGCGATCATCGGCTACGGCTCCCAGGGCCACGCGCACGCACTCAACCTGAAGGACTCCGGCGTATCGGTCGTCGTCGGGCTACGGGCGGACTCCTCGAGCGTCGCCCGCGCCAAGGACCACGGCCTCGATGTGCTCGAGCCCGCCGATGCCGCGAGCCAGGGCGACCTCGTGATGATGCTCGTCCCGGACGAGCTCCACCAGCAGGTATGGGAGTCCGGCGTCAAGGACGGGATCGCGCCGGGCAACATGCTTCTCTTCGGCCACGGCTTCTCGATCCACTACGAGCAGGTCGTCCCGCCGCCGGATGTCGATGTCGCGCTGATCGCGCCGAAGGGTCCCGGGCACCTTGTCCGGCGTCAGTACCTCGAGGGGTCCGGCGTGCCGTGCCTCGTTGCCGTCCACCAGGACGCGAGCGGCGGGGCGTTGCAGACCGCGCTCGCGTACGCGAAGGGCATCGGCGGCACCCGCGGGGGCGTGATCGAGACGTCCTTCAAGGACGAGACCGAGACCGACCTGTTCGGCGAGCAGGCCGTCCTGTGCGGCGGCGTCACTGAACTCGTCCGCGCCGGCTACGAGACGCTGGTCGATGCCGGCTACGACCCTCGGCTCGCGTACTTCGAGTGCATGCACGAGCTCAAGCTGATCGTCGATCTGATGTACGAGAAGGGGATCGCGGGGATGCGCTACTCGATCTCCAACACCGCCGAGTACGGCGACCTGACGCGCGGCAAGCGCGTGATCAGCGACGCGACGCGAACCGCGATGAAGGATCTGCTCGGCGAGATCCAGTCGGGCGACTTCGCGCGCGAGTGGATCGCGGAGAACCGTGCAGGTCAGGAGAACTTCAAGCGGATGCGCTCCGAGCAGGCCGGCCACCAGGTCGAGGTCGTCGGCAAGGAGCTGCGCGCGCAGATGGACTGGATCGACACCGAGTTCGACGAGTAGCTCCGCCGCTACACTGCGGATAGCCGCCGTGACTGGCGCTTGAAGGTGGACCGACCACCGGGGAGCGGCGGCAATCGAAGTTCCGCCGCGCGCCTGGGCATGACCCTTCTCCACCCGGTTCGTAGGAGCGCGCCATGACCCAGACAGACACCGTTCTCGAGATCCCCGACGAGCTGAAGCCCGCCGACGGCCGCTTCGGCTCGGGCCCGTCGCGTGTCCGTTCCGAGCAACTGCGGAAGCTGGCGACCTCGACCGTGATGGGCACCTCGCACCGGCAGAAGCCGGTCAAGGACGTGGTCGCCTCGATCCGAGCCGGCCTGCGCGAGCTGTTCGACGCGCCCGAGGGGTACGAGATCGCGCTCGGGAACGGCGGTACGACAGCGTTCTGGGACGCGGCCACGTGCGGGCTCGTGCGCTCGCGCGCGCTACATCTCTCCTACGGCGAGTTCAGCTCGAAGTTCGCCAACTGCACGGCGGCCGCGCCGTTTCTCGCCGAGCCGACCGTGATCGAGGCTGATGCCGGCGACGCGCCCGATCCGTCGGATGTTGTGGCCGGCGGAGCCGACGTGGTCGCCTGGGCGCAGAACGAGACCTCTACTGGCGTGATGGTGCCGGTCGTCCGTCCTTCTGGCGCCGGCGACGCGCTCGTGCTGATCGACGCGACCTCCGGCGCCGGCGGCCTTCCCGTGGAGATCGATCAGGCCGACGCGTATTACTTCGCACCGCAGAAAGGGTTCGCGTCCGACGGTGGGCTGTGGCTCGCGGCGCTCAGTCCCGCCGCACTCGAGCGGATCGAGCAGATCGCGGCCGACAGGCCCGGCGGACGGTGGATCCCGGAGTTCTTGTCACTGAAGGTCGCGCTCGAGAACTCGGTCAAGGACCAGACCTACAACACGCCGGCGCTCGCGACCCTGTTGCTGCTCGCCGACCAGCTGGATTGGATGCTCGCCCATGGCGGTCTCGCGGGAATGGTGATGCGGACCTCTGCTTCTTCGCGGTACCTGTACGAGTGGGCCGAGGCGCACGAGCACGCGGATCCGTTCGTCAAGGATCGTTCGAAGCGGTCGCTGGTCGTCGGCACGATCGACTTCGACGATGCGGTCGACGCTGCGGCGATCGCCGCGACGCTGCGCGCGAACGGGATCGTCGACGTCGAGCCGTACCGCAAGCTCGGGCGCAATCAGCTGCGGATCGCGATGTTTCCCGCGACCGATCCGGACGACGTGCGCGCGCTGACGGCGTGCATCGACTGGATCCTGGAGCGGCTGTCATGAGCGCGACTAAGCCGAAGGTGCTCGTTGCCGAGAAGATCGGCGACTCCGGAATCGAGCTGCTGCGCGAGCACTTCGACGTCGACCTCGGGGTCGACTGGGACGCCGAGCAACTCGCTGATCGGATCGCGCGAGTACGACGGTGTGCTGATCCGCTCGGCGACAAAGCTGAACGAAGAGCTGATCGGCCGCGCAACAAAACTGCGAGCGGTCGGCCGCGCAGGCGTGGGGATCGACAATGTCGACGTTCCCGCCGCGACCAAGCGCGGAATCGTGGTCGCGAACGCCCCGCAGTCGAACGTGATCACCGCGGCCGAGCACACGATGGCGCTGCTGCTCGCGCTCGCGCGCAATGTCCCGCAGGCACACGCCTCGCTGACGGGCGGGGCGTGGGAGCGCGCCAAGTTCAGCGGCGTCGAGCTGTACGAGAAGACGCTCGGCGTGCTCGGGTTCGGCCGGATCGGGCAACTGGTCGCGCAGCGTGCAAAGGGGTTCGGGATGCACGTGATCGCGTACGACCCGTTCGTTTCCGCCGAGCGCTACCGCGAGCTCGGCGTCGAGCAGGCCTCGGGGCCCGACGACGTATACGCGGCGGCGGACTTCATCACGCTGCACCTGCCGAAGACGCCGGAGACCGAGGGGTGGCTCAACGCCGAGATGCTCGCCAAGTGCAAGGACGGCGTGCGAATCCTGAACGTCGCCCGCGGGCCGCTCGTCGTCGACAACGACCTGCAGGCCGCGATCGACTCGGGCAAGGTCGGCGGCGCGGCGCTCGACGTATTCCACTCGGAGCCGATCACCGAGCACCCGCTGTTCGGCTACAAGAACGTGATCGTCACGCCACACCTCGGCGCGTCGACCGCGGAGGCGACTGACCGGGCCGGCTACCAGGCGGCCGAGCAGGTCGTCGCGGCGCTGACCGGCGGCGTCGTCACGAGCGCAGTCAACGTGCCGGCGATCTCCGCCGAGGACATGGAGGCGCTCGGCCCGTTCATTCCGCTGAGCCGCTCGCTCGGGCGGATCGCGGCGGCGTTGTCGGAGGGCGCGTCCGTTGATCGGGTCGACACCGAGTTCCTCGGCCGGATCGCCGAACGGGACACGCGGCTGCTGTCGATCCAGGTGCTGCTCGGCGTGCTTCGCGGCCATACGGAGGAGGAGGTCAATGAGGTCAACGCGCCGGCGATGGCCGATGAGCGCGGGATCACCGTCGCCGAGTCGAAGAGCACGAGCATCCGCGATTACACGGACCTGATCCGGGTGACGCTGAGCTGCGGCGACTCGAACGTCCGGGTGGCCGGCACGACGATCGGGCGCCGTCACCGGCCGCACCTGCTCGAGGCGTGGGGGCAGCGCTTCGACGTGCAGCTCGAGAACCACATCACGCTGTTCCGCTACAGCGACGTGCCGGGGATGATCGGCCGCGTGGGGACAGTGTTCGGCAGCCACGGGGTCAACATCGTCTCGGCGGCGGTCGGCCGCCAGCCCGAGGAGGACGAAGGCGGCGATGGCCGGCTCGCGGCGATGGCGATCACAACAGACGTCGCTGTTCCGCACGAAGTGCTCGACGAGATCGTCGCCACCGACGGGTTCGTGGCCGGGCGCACCGTCAGTCTCTAGCGGCGCGTCCGGACACGTTGTAGTTTCCTGCGCATGATCGAGGAACAGGCAGGGACTCAGGCGGTGGCCGACACGCCCGCGGCGGTCGACTCGGGAACGATGTGCGAGGCGTTCCAGTACACGGCGGCGGCGCGCGCCGATCAGATCGCGCTGCGGACGATCGGTGACGGGCTCACGATGACGTTCGCCGAGTACGCGGAAAAGACACGCCGCCTTGCCGGCGGGTTTCATTCGCTCGGCGTCCGCCGCGGCGACACGGTTGCGTTCATGCTGACGAACCGACCCGAGTTCCACCCGCTCGACGCCGCCGCGATGCACCTCGGCGCGACGCCGTTCAGCGTCTACAACACGAACTCGGCCGAGCAGATCGCGTATCTGCTGCAAGACGCGAAGCCGCGCGCGTTCGTCGTCGAAGCGGCGTTCTACGAGCGCGCGCGCGAGGCAATGGCGATCGAGGGCGCGGAGGTCGAGCACGTCGTGCTGCTCGACGGCGCCGATTCCGAGCACGGCGCGATCCATCCCGACGAGCTCGAGCAGGCGGGCGTCGAAGTGGACGGGTTTGATTTTGAGGCGACATGGCGGGCGGTCCAGCCCGAGGATGTTCTGACGCTGATCTACACGTCCGGCACGACGGGGCCGCCGAAGGGCGTACAGCTCACGCACGCGAACGAGATTGCCGAGTGCCGCGGAGTGCACGAGGCCGCACCGTCGCTCGGCGGCGGCGGGGCGACGGTCTCGTACCTGCCGATGGCGCACATCGCCGACCGCGGCTTGACTCACTACGGGCAGATGTTCTGGGGCGACACGCTCACGTGCTGTCCCGACCCGACGCAGATCTTCGCGCACGCCGCCGACGCTCGGCCGACCCGCTTCGGTGCCGTGCCTCGGATCTGGGAGAAGCTGAAGGCTTCACTCGAAGCTGGTTTCGACGGTGATCTGGCCGCCGCCGCTCAGGCTGACCCGAATGTCGGGACGGCCGTGCGAGCGCGGCTCGGGTTCGACCGCTGCCAGTCGTACATCATCGGTGCGGCGCCGGCGCCACTCGAAGTGTTCGAGTTCTTCGCCGCGCTCGGGATTCCGATCTGCGAGGTGTGGGGGATGTCGGAGCTCGCGTCGATCGCGACGCTCGTGCCTCAGGATGACCTGCGCTTCGGAACGGTTGGCAAGGCGATCCCCGGCGTCGAGCTGAAACTCGGCGAAGATGGAGAGCTGCTCGTGCGCGCGCCGACGGTGATGGCCGGCTACCGCAACCAGCCGGAGAAGACGGCAGAGACGATCGACGCCGACGGTTGGCTGCATACCGGCGACATCGCGACGATCGATGAGGATGGATTCGTGCGGATTGTCGACCGCAAGAAGGAGCTGATCATCAACGCGGCCGGCAAGAACATGTCGCCCGCGAACATCGAGCAGCAGCTCAAGCAGGGCAGCCCGCTGATCGGACAGGCGATCGCGATCGGCGACCGGCGTCCGTACAACGTTGCGCTGATCGTGCTCGACCCCGACGCGTGTGGCGCGTTCGCGTCGGCGAACGGGCTCGCCGACGCGTCGCTCGACGCAATGGCCGGCGAGCAGGCGGTGCTCGACGAGGTCGCCGCCGGCGTCGAGCGCGCCAACTCGCACCTCAGCCGGGTGGAGCAGATCAAGCGGTTCAAGGTGCTCGGCGTCGACTGGCCGCCGGCCGGTGACGAGCTGACCCCGACGATGAAGCTCAAGCGCAAGCCGATCAACCAGAAGTACGAGGCCGAGATCGAGGCGCTGTACGCGGGCTAAGGCCCGCTGACCGGGAACGAGACGGGCTCGACCGAGGGTGAGATCTGCCAGCCTACGCCCGGCTGGAACCATCTGAATCGGACCAGCGCCGGGCCGATCGCGATCGGCGACGTCGAGGTCGAAGATCCCGTTCGCGTCGGTGACGGTCGAGGCAGCGTCCCGGTAGATGCTCCAGCCGCCGTCGGCGACTTGGATGTCGACCCACGTCGGTGAGGAGGCCGGCCGCGCACGACCCCATACCTCCACCACCTCGGCGGGGTCACCGGGCGGCGCGAATGGGAGCCACGACGCTACGGAGCTGAGCGATACCGGGCGCGCCACGACGGGCGAGCGGAACATCGCGAGCGCGGGCTTCGCGTCGCCGTTCTCGCGTTCGAGGCCGGTCGTCCAGGTGCCCGGGAGGGCCACGACCTTGTTCCCCGTTCGCGCGCGGAGCGCGAGCGTCTGCGCGGTCAGCGTGTCGCGCAGCAGAAACTGCGAGAACGACTGCACCTGCGGGTTGCGCCATGCGAGGTACTCCGAGATCGCGTTCAGCGCCGCCTGCTCCCGCTCGGTCCACAACTTCTCGGGGAGCTGGGCATCCGATTCGTAGCCTTGCTCGGTGAGCCACACGCTCGCGACTGCGGGTGCGAGCCGGTGCATCGCGACGAGCTGGTCGAGCAGCGCGGTCAGCTTGGCGAGGTCGCCCATCTCTGCGCCGTTCGGGTCGTTGGCGCTCGACGGGATCCAGGGCGCCGTGTAGCGCTCGTACGGATGTTGCGACCAGCCGTCGCCGGGCAGCGTGCGGAAGTGCGCGCACGAGCCGGTCGTGATCGGTGCTAGCCGGGCGTCGACGCACGCGAGCGTTCGGATGAACTCGAGCGGCGGGACCCCGGAGTTGCCGAGCTGGGAGTTGTCGCCGGTCGCGCTGGTGTCGCCGATCAGCACGGTAGCGCCGGGCGAGGATCGCTTGATCGCCGGATACGCGGCGAGCAGCGCGCGGCGGTACCAGTCGGCGCTGGCGGCCGTCCCGCCGTGTCCCCATTGCGGGGACTCGTAGCCCTGCTGGTTCGGCTCGTTCCAGATCGTGAACGTCTGCACGCGGGGCAGCGGCGTCGTCTGGCCGGTTGGAACGTAGCTGCCGCTGTAACGCTCGGCGAGCATGCCCTCCCACTGCGCGAGCTCGTGGACGTTGATGGAGGTGTTGAACCAGGGGTCGCCGACCGGGTCGAGCGGGAGCCAGTTCGAGGTCGCCCACAGAGGTGCGCTGAACGCGGGATCGATGATCACCTGCAGGCCGGCGCGGTGCGCGGCACGGACGGCGCGATCGAGCAGCCGCATCGCCAGGGGAGGCGTCGTACACGCGGGGATCGCCGAGTGCGACACGCTTCGGCGGCACGAGCCCGTCGGGCGCCGGCGCCTCGAGCTTCCACTCGGCCGAGATCCGCAGCGTGTCGATGCCGAGCCACCGCAGCGTGTGCGTGAACGAGGTCAGCGTCGCCGGCGTCGAGAACAGCGACAGCGCGTCGTCCTCGAGCACGGTGTGAAACGTGCGTGCCGCGGCGCCGGCCGGGAGCAGCGCGGCGAGGAGCGCGATCGCGATCGCGAGAGCTCTTGCAACCATCGAGGCACGCATATCCGCAGTTGATGATCGCTGGTACGCTTGGGCGCGGATGTCACCCCGCCTCGACCTGCTGCTTCTCCTCCCCCTTCGGGGGGAATAGCGCGCCGGCGGCCGCACGTAGCCGCGAACCAGCACTAGAAGCAGCCAGATCGAGAGTTCAAAAGGAGTGACATGGCACCGCCTGAAGACCCAAACCGAGTACTGATCTTCGACACGACGCTGCGCGATGGCGAGCAGTCGCCGGGGATCTCGCTGAACACGTCCGAGAAGCTGGAAATCGCGCAGCAGCTCGCCCGCCTCGGCGTGGACGTGATCGAGGCCGGGTTTCCGATCACCTCGCCTGGCGACTTCGAAGCCGTGCAGGCGATCGCGCGGACCGTCGAAGGCCCGGTGATCGCGGGTCTGGCGCGGACGCACGTCGCGGACATCGACGCGGCGTGGAACGCCGTGCGCGACGCGGCGCGACCGCGGATCCACACGTTCATCTCGACCTCGGACATCCACATCGTGCATCAGCTGCAGACGACGCGCGAGGACGTGATCGGTCAGGCGCGCGCGGCGGTCGCCCACGCCAAGCAGTACACCGACGACGTGGAGTTCTCACCGATGGACGCTACCCGCGCCGACGTTGAGTTCACCGCTGAGGTCTGCCAGGTCGCGATCGACGAGGGCGCGACGACGATCAACATTCCGGACACGGTTGGTTACACGATGCCGCACGAGTACGGGGCCTTCCTGGAGCGGCTGTACGCGTTGATCGGAGATCTTCGGGGGGTCGTCCTGTCGGTCCACTGCCACGACGATCTGGGGCTCGCGGTCGCGAACTCGTTCGCAGGGCTGATGGCGGGCGCGCGCCAGGTCGAGTGCGCCGTGAACGGGATCGGCGAGCGCGCAGGCAACGCGTCGCTCGAGGAGATCGTGATGCTGCTGCACACGCGCGCTGCGGATGTGGGCCTGAGCACCGGCGCGGTGACGCGCGAGATCGCGCGCACCTCTCGGCTCGTCTCACGCCTGACCGGATACATGGTTCAGCCGAACAAGGCGGTCGTCGGCCGCAACGCGTTCGCACACGAGTCCGGCATCCATCAGGACGGCGTGCTCAAGGAGCGCACGACGTACGAGATCATGGACGCGACGACGGTGGGGCTCGACGCGAACTCGATCGTGCTCGGGAAGCACTCGGGCCGCCACGCGCTCGCGCAGGCGCTGTCAGAGCTCGGGTTCGAGGTCTCCGGCCAGAACCTGAACACCGCGTTCAAGCGCTTCAAGGAGATCGCGGACAAGAAGAAGCAGGTGACCGCGATGGACCTCGAGGCGCTGCTTACCGATGAGCTCCGGAGCGACGTCGCGGGCTATGCGTTGCTGTGGTTCGACGTCGAGGCGTCGAGCCGCCGGCCCCCACACGCGACAGTCGGGGTGAGCGGGCAGGACGGCGAGGAGCTCACGGGCTCGTTCACGGGCGACGGACCAGTCGACGCGATCTTCCGCGCGATCAACGCCGCCACCGGCCGCGACGCTCGCCTGCGCGAGTTCCGCGTCGACGCGGTCACCGGCGGGCCAGGACGCGCTCGGCGAGACCTCCGTCGTGCTGGATCTCGGCGGCGTGACCGGTTCCGGCCAGGGGGTGTCCACGGACATCCTCGAGGCCGCGGGCCACGCGTACGTACGGGCGCTGTCCAACGCGGTGCGGCGGCAGAGCGTGGCGGTCGAGGCCGAGAAGCGGTTGCGGCGCGGCGCCGCGGCCGAAGCCGGTCCGTACGCCTTAGCCGCAGGTCCGCGCCAGCGCCATACCCTGCTGGTAGCCCGCCGCGAGCACGCGCTCCCGCGGCTCGGCGGCCATGAAATCGGCACCCATTTCGGCCGCCGACGCCGCGTCCGGGGCGACGACCTGGACGAACGCGCCCTTGCGGCGCAGCGCCATCGCCTCGACGACCGCTGCCGACCGCGCCATCCGGCGGGCGACCGTCACCACGGGATGCTGGCCGCGGATCGACGCCGTCGGATTCAGGCACAGCACGTGTGTGTCGCGGGCGACCGGCGCGACGTCGAGGTTGGTGGCGCTCCACACGCCACCGTCGACGTACTCCTCGCCGCCGATCGTCACCGGCGCAAAGATCCACGGCACGGCGCACGATGCGCGGACCGCCTGGGCAACGGTGGCGTGCGGCGCGCCCGGGGAGCCGAACACGACGCGCCGGCCGCGCCGGCGGTCGACGCACACCACGCGCAGGCGGCCGTCGAAGCGGGCGCCCTGACGCTCGACGTGGGCGCCGAGATCGTCGAGCGAGCCGGTGGCGCGGGGCGAGCGAGACAGCAGCCCGGCGCGAACGAGCGAGCCGGGCCCGCGCCCTAGCGCGAGCGCCGCCGGCGCGAACGGCGACCACAGCGCGAGCGCCCACTCGGCCGGCGCGGCGCGCGCCCGGGCTGCGAGTCCGCCGCGGGCGCGGCGCGCCTGGATGGGCGTGAGCTCCGCACCGGTGTGCGTCCGGGCCGGTTGAGCGACACGTTCGCTGCGAGTCGCGCGGCGACGATCGATCCGGCCGAGGTGCCGACGAAGTACTCGCAGCGGCGCAGATCGAAGCCGGTCGCGTCCTCGATCCCGGCGAGCACGCCCATCATCCAGCGCTCGCCGATGACGCCGCCGCCGCCGAGCACGAGCACGTCAGGGCGGGAGATCACGGCGCTGAGGTTAGGGGGTGCCGGAGCGTATGTGATAGCGTACGTTTGTATCGATGGGTCCGCGGGTAAAAGCGCTGCGCGAGGCGATGGACCTCTCGCTGCGCGACCTCGCCGAGCGGTCTGGTGTGAGCGCGCCGATGCTGTCGCAGGTCGAGCGAGGGGAGACCTCGCCGACGCTGCAGGTCGCGTCGCGGATCGCGAGCGGACTCGAGCTTCGGCTGTCGCAGCTGTTGCGGCTCGACGAGGACGGCGCGGTGAGCGTCGTGCGGGCGTCCGAGCGCCGCCGCGGACCGACGCGCGGCCGCGGTCATCGCTACGAGATCCTGACGCCGCCGCTTCCGGGCCAGCGTGCCGAGCTGTCGCGGCACGTATTGGCCGCCGGTGCGGTGACCGGCGGTCCCGGAGATCCCCCGATGCACGAGCCGGGAAGCCGGGAGACCGCGCTGGTCGAGTCTGGCTCGGCCGTACTGGTGATCGATGGCGGCGTCCCACGAGCTCGCCGCCGGCGACTGCGTCACGTTCGACGCCGACCTGCCGCACCACTTTGAGAACCCCGGAGAAGACGAGGCCGTGCTGCTCGCGGTCGTGAGCGCCGGATTGAGAAGGAGCTGACTCAATGGCAAAGACGCTGTTCGACAAGATCTGGGAGGCGCACGAGGTCGCGCCCGGTCTGCTGTACATCGACCTGCACCTGGTTCACGAGGTGACCTCCCCGCAGGCGTTCGACGGGCTTGCGCCTGAACGGGCGCACCGTGCGCCGGCCGGATCGCACGGTCGCGACCGCCGACCACAACGTGCCGACCGACGGCACCCCAGTGGCGGCGCGGATCAAGGACGAGCTCTCACGCGTGCAGGTGGAGACGCTCGAGCGCAACTGCGCGGAGTTCGAGATCCCGATCTACTCGCTCGGCTCCGAGCACCAGGGAATCGTCCACGTGATCGGCCCCGAACTGGGAATCACGCAGCCTGGGATGACGATCGTGTGCGGCGACTCGCATACCGCGACGCACGGCGCGTTCGGTGCGCTCGCGTTCGGGATCGGGACGAGCGAGGTCGAACACGTGCTCGCGACCCAGTGCCTCGTGCAGGGCAAGCCGAAGTCGATGCTGATCCGGTATGACGGATCGCTCGGGTTCGGCGTCACCGCCAAGGACCTGATCCTGGCGACGATCGGCCAGATGGGCGTCGAGGGCGCCGTCGGGCACGTCGTCGAGTACGCGGGTCCGGCGATTGAGGCGCTGAGCATGGAAGGCCGGATGACGATCTGCAACATGACGATCGAGGGCGGCGGCCGCGCGGGCATGATCGCGCCCGACGAGACGACGTTCGAGTGGGTGATCGGTCGCCCGGGTGCGCCGGATGCGGTCCCAGACGAGTGGCGGACGCTGCGGACGGACGACGGCGCCTCGTACGAGCAGGACGGTGGTCGTCGACGCCGGCGCGATCAGCCCGATGGTCACCTGGGGGACGAACCCCGAGATGGTCGTCGGGGTCGCCGAGGCGGTCCCCGAACCGAGCACCGAGTCCCACGAGCGCGCGCTCGAGTACATGGGCCTCGAGGCGGGGACGCCGATCGAGGAGATCAAGCTCGACCGCGTGTTCATCGGCTCGTGCACGAACTCGCGGATCGGGGATCTGCGCGCGGCGGCGTCGGTGATCGACGGCCGCAAGGTCGCCGACGGCGTCTACGCGATGGTCGTCCCGGGCTCACAGCAGGTCAAGGCGCAGGCCGAGGCCGAGGGCCTCGACGACGTGTTCCGCGCCGCCGGCTTTGACTGGCGTGGCGCGGGCTGCTCGATGTGCCTGGGAATGAACCCGGACATCGCGGGACCGGGCGAGCGGGTCGCGTCGACCTCGAACCGCAACTTCGAAGGACGCCAGGGCCGCGGCGCACGGTCGCATCTGGTCTCGCCGCAGATGGCCGCCGCGGCGGCGATCGAGGGCCACTTCGTCGACATTCGCGAGTGGGAGGGACGCTCTAATGAAAGCCATCGAGACGATCACCGGCCGCGTGTCCGTGCTGAACCGCGCCGACGTCGACACCGACCAGATCATCCCCAAGCAGTTCCTGAAGCGGATCGAGCGGACGGGGTTCGGCGAGTTCCTGTTCTACGACTGGGCGAAGGAGCCCGGTTGGGAGCTGCCGGTCAACCCGATCCTCGTCGCCGGCCGCAACTTCGGCTGCGGCTCGAGCCGCGAGCACGCCCCGTGGGCGCTCGAGGACTACGGCTTTCAGGCGATCATCGCGCCGTCGTTCGCCGACATCTTCCGCTCCAACTGCACGAAGAACGGGCTGCTGCCCGTGGAGTTGAGCGAGGAGGACTGTCGGGCGATCGCAGAGGCGGGCGAGGCCCAGGTCGACCTGGCGAATCAGGAAGTGCGGTGGCCGGGAGGTAGCGCTTCGTTCGAGATCGATCCGGAGATCAAGCACCGGCTGCTCAACGGCCTCGACGACATCGCGCTGACACTCGGCTCCGTCGAAGCGATCGACGCATACGAGCGCGACCGCGAGCGCTCTGGCCCGGTCACAACGTCGCTGTGACCAGCTCACGCGATTGGGATGCGGCGACATACGACCGCGTCTCCGATATTCAGCTCAAGTGGGCGCTTGAGCAGCTAGAACGGCTGGCGCTGAAGGGCGACGAGATCGTGTGCGACGCAGGTTGCGGCTCCGGTCGCGTGACGGCGCTGCTGGCCGATCGTGTGCCGCGCGGCCGCGTCTATGGCGTCGACGTGGCGCCGTCGATGGCCGAGCACGCCGCGGAGGTGCTCGGCGATCGCGCCACGATTCTGTGCCAAGACCTGGTCGAACTGTCGCTTCCCGAGCCCGTCGATGTCGTGTTCAGCAACGCGACGTTCCACTGGATCCCCGATCACGACGCCCTGTTCGCCGCGATCGCCCGCTCGCTGAAATCCGGCGGCCGGTTGATGGCCCAATGCGGCGGCCGCGGCAACATCGACTCGTTCCGGCAGCTCGCGGACGAGGTCGCCGCCGAGGACCCGTTTGCGCCGTACTTCGTCGATTGGAAGCGTCCGTGGAACTACGCGGGCGACGCCGAAACCGCGGCGCGTCTTGGCGCCGCCGGGTTCACAGAAGTCGAGTGCTGGCTCGAGCCTCGGCCGACGACGCCGGAGGATCCACGCGCCTTCGTGCAGACGGTCTGCCTCGTGCGGCACCTCGACCCGCTGCCCGAGGACCTACGTGGCGAGTTCATCGACCGCGTCCTGGCGCGGGCCGGCGATCCGCTCGTACTCGACTACGTGCGCCTGAATATGACCGCCGTCAGCGCCTGAGTCCACCCACGGGTGGAAACGCGTCCACCCTGAGGAGGAGCGGTATTTCCTCCCTGGAGTCGTTTCGCGACACGGCCGCGAACCCGTACCTTGTTGGTCGTCCACCGGAGGTAGGCCGAAAGGAACGCGCGGATGGCGAGGCCCAGATCAGTCAACGACGCATACGAGGCCCTGGCGCGATTCGTCGTGCGCTTCCGCGTGCCGATCGTCGTGTTCTGGATACTCGTCGTTGTCCTCACCACCGCGGCGCTGCCGACCCTCGGCAGCCAGGTCAACGACAACAACAGCGCGTTCCTGCGCGCCAGCGCGCCGAGCAGCAAGGCGGCCAACTTGGCCGCGCCGCTGCTCGGGGGCGGCGCGGGCAAGATCGCCGACGTGACGATCATCGCGTCGCGGAACTCGCCGCTGAGCACCGCCGACGTCGGCGCGCTGGAGCGTGAAGCACAGCTCGCGCTACGCGTCCAGAGCGTCAAATCGGTGCGCGCGCTCGGGATCTCGTCGGACCGCGAGGCGGCGGCCCTCCGCGTCCGAGTGGCGTTCAGCGGCAACGACATCAACAAGGACACGGCGACGATCAGCGCGCTGCAGAACACGCTTGCGCGCGCGGCCGCGCCCGCAGGTCTGCAGATGCACCTCGCCGGCCAGGTGGCGACCGTCGTCGCGAACCAGAAGAGCTCGAACAAGGCCGGCGGCAAGGTCCAGGGGTTCTCGTTGCTGTTCGTGGTCGTGCTGCTGCTGCTCGTATTCCGCTCGCTCCCGGCCGCGCTCGTCACGATCATCCCGAGCGTCTTCGCACTGCTGATCTCGATCCGGCTGATCGGCGGCCTCGGCGAGTCGGGCCTGAAGATCTCCTCGATCACCCAGGTGCTGCTGATCGTGCTGCTGATCGGGGCAGGGACCGACTACGGGTTGTTCCTCGTGTTCAGGGTGCGCGAGGCGCTCCGCGACGGGCTCGAGCCACACGACGCCGTGCGGCGGGCGATCGTCCGCGTCGGCGAGTCGATCACCGCCTCGGCGGGGACCGTGATGCTCGCGCTGCTGACGCTGCTGATCGCGACGTTCGGCCTGTACAAGGACCTCGCAGTGCCGCTCGCGGTGGGGGTGTTCGTGATGCTGTTACTCGGCCTCACGCTGCTGCCCGCGCTGCTCGCGATCCTCGGCCGCCGCGCGTTCTGGCCATCGAAGATCGAGCCGGGGGTCCAGCCCGAGGGCGCGTGGGCGCGGATCGCGAGCCGGCTCGTCCGCCACCCGAAGACCACGCTGGCGATCGGAGTCGTGGTGTTCCTGGCCCTGGCGGCGATCGCGCTCGGGTACAAGTCGGGCGGCTTCGGCGGCGCGACGAACCCGCCCGCGGGGTCGGACGCAGCGGCCGGCAACGCCGCGCTCGCCAGCCACTTCCCGCAGTCGTCGAGCAACCCGGCGAACCTCGTGTTCGCCTACGGGAAGCCCGTCTACAGCGACCCGGCCGTGCTCGCCCGGGCGGGAGCATCACTGCGCCAATCGGGCAAGCTTGTCGAGCTCGCCGGGCCGCTCGATCCGAACGGCACCGCGTTCACGCCGGCGCGGTACGCGCACGCTCTACTCGCAACTCGGCCCGCCGGCCCGGTTGCCCGTGCTCGAACCCGCCACGGTGCATGTGCCACCGGCCGAGTACAACGCGTACCGCGCGTCGGCCGAATTCGTCTCCGCTGACGGCCGGATCGTCCAGTTCGAAGGGACGCTGCGGGCCGGGGCGCAGAACTCCACCGCGGCGATGAACGCGACGCCCGCGATCCGGACGACGGTCGCGGCGGCGGCCGCGGCATCCGGGGCGGTCCAGAACGGCGTCGCCGGCGAGGCGGCGGCCGTGTATGACATCAACCAGACCGCAAACCACGATCTGCGGGTTGTCATTCCCGTCGCGATCGTCGCGATCGGGCTGTTGCTCGCGCTCGTGCTGCGTAGCGCGATCGCGCCGCTTTACCTGATCGTCAGCGTCGCGCTGTCGTACCTGGCCGCGCTCGGATTCACGACGCTCGTGTTCATCGACCTCGGCGGCGACGGCGGGATCAGCTTCATCCTGCCGTTCCTGATGTTCATCTTCCTGCTCGCGCTCGGCGAGGACTACAACATCCTCGTGATGACCCGGATCCGCGAGGAGGCCCAACGGATGCCATTGCGCGACGCGGTCGTGCGTGCGGTCGCGCGCACCGGCACGACCGTGACCTCGGCGGGGATCATCCTCGGCGGCACGTTTGCGGTGTTCGCGATCGTGGGCGGCGGCGGCTCCGAGGGCAGCCAGTTGCGCGCGATCGGCTTCGGACTCGCGGCCGGGATCCTGATGGACACGTTCCTCGTCCGGACGCTGCTTGTGCCGGCGACGGTGACGCTGCTTGGACGCTGGAACTGGTGGCCGTCGAGGATGGGCCGCTCCGAGCGCGAAGCATCGGGCGCGCTGGAGCCGGCGAGAGGGGAGGCGTAGGTGCGCTTGCGCTTCAGATTGATTGCAAGCGCCAGTCTGGTGGTCCTCGGGCTGGCGGCATGCGGCGGCTCATCGAACAGCTCGTCGTCGACGACCCCGAGCGCAGGTGCGTTCAGCTCCGCGCGGATCCAGGCGCGCGTCAACCTCGCAAAGTGCCTGCGAGCGCACGGCATCGACGTGCCCGACTCGGTCGGGACCGGAGGCCCGGCGGCCCGGGCCGCACTGCAACAGCTGGTCGCCCAGTACGGGCTGCAGGGGCTCGTGCAGAAGGCGCAGACTGATTGCAAGTCGAACCTGGACGCCGCATTTCCCGTGTTCAGCCTGAACGCGGCGCAGCTCGCTCAGCGCCGCCAGCAGGCACTCAAGTTCGTCGAGTGCCTGCGCGCGCATGGGGTCAATGGCCTGGCCGACCCGACCAGCAACGGGACGATCGGCGACGGGCTCGGGAGGGCGCTCAGGACGGTCGACACGAACAGCCCGGTGTTCCAGTCGGCGGTCAAGGCCTGCCAGAGCCTGCAGCCCACCGCGATCAGATAGCTTCTCGGGCCGCTCATGGCCCGGTCGATCGTCCTGCTGCCCGGCGACGGGATCGGCCCCGAGATCATCGGGGCCGCCGTCGAGGTGCTCGACGCCGTCGCCTCGGGGGCGTTCACGTATGCCGAGCAGGTGTTCGGCGGCGCCTCGATCGATGCGCATGGCGTGGCGCTGACCGACGAGGTGCTCGACGCGTGCCGGCAGTCGGACGCGGTGCTGCTCGCGGCCGTCGGCGGCCCGAAGTGGGACACGACCGATCCTTCGAAGCCCCGCCCGGAGCAGGGGTTGCTGGGGCTGCGCAAGGGGCTTGGCCTGTTCGCGAACCTTCGCCCGGTGCGGCCCGTGCCCGCGCTGTACGACGCCTCGCCGCTGCGGCGCGAGATCATCGAGCGGACGGACCTGCTCGTCGTCCGCGAGCTGACCGGCGGGATCTACTTCGGCGAGAAGCGCCGTGACAAGGATTCCGCGCTGGACGCGTGCGTGTACACGCGCGCGGAGATCGAGCGGATCGCGCGGGTCGCGTTCGGCGCCGCGCGGTCGCGCGTGACAAGCGTCGACAAGGCAAACGTGCTCGAGACCTCGCGGCTGTGGCGCGAGGTCGTCCGCGAGGTCCACGGCGCCGAGTTCCCGAACATCGAGCTCGAGCACCTGCTCGTCGACAACGCCGCGATGCAGCTCGTGTCGGCCCCCCGCCACTTCGAGGTGATCCTCACCGAGAACATGTTCGGGGACATCCTCTCCGACGAAGCGGCGATGCTCACCGGTTCGATCGGGCTGCTCCCGAGCGCCTCGCTGGGGAATCAGTCCCCACCGACCCCCGGGGTGTTCGAGCCGGTGCACGGCTCGGCGCCCGACATCGCGGGCACCGGCGCCGCGAATCCGCTCGCCATGATCCTCTCGGCGGCGATGATGCTGCGCCACGGACTCACCATGGAAGAGCAGGCCTCCGCTGTAGAATCGGCCGTCGATCAAGCGCTGGCGGATGGCCTGCGCACGGCGGACCTTGGGGGTTCTGCGACCACAGCAGAGGCGACCAAGGCGGTCTTACAACACCTCTAAGGAGCGGATCGTGGAAACAGTGGACCTCATCTGGCACAACGGAGAGCTTGTCGCCTGGGAGGACGCGAAGGTCCACGTATTGACGCACGGGCTCCACTACGGGACGGGCGTGTTCGAGGGCGAGCGCTGCTACGACACGGCGCACGGGCCGGCGATCTTCCGCCACGCAGACCACCTCCAGCGGCTGTACCGCTCTGCCGAGCTGTACTACATGCCGATCCCGTACACGCTCGAGGAGCTGCGCTCCGCCACGCACGAGCTGATCGCGGCCAACGAGCTGCGCGAGTGCTACATCCGGCCGATCGCGTTCCGCGGCTACGGGCAGATGGGGATCAATCCGCTCGAGGCGCCGGTCGAGGTGTCGATCGCGGTGTGGCCGTGGGGGGCATACCTCGGCGACGAGGGCAAGACCCGCGGCGTCCGCGCGAAGGTGTCGAGCTGGCGGCGGATCCCGCACGACTCGCTGATCCCGCACGCAAAGGCGTGCGGGCAGTACCTCAACAGCGTGCTCGCGAAGGTCGAGGCGACGAAGGCCGGCTACCAGGAGGCGATCCTGCTCGACTCAGCACGGGTTCGTGTGCGAAGGGTCGGGCGAGAACATCTACATCGTCCGCGACGGCGTCGTGATCACGCCGCCGCAGACCGCCGGGATCCTCGACGGGATCAACCGCAAGTCGGTGCTGAGGATCGCGCGCGACCTCGGAATCGAGGTCGTCGAGCGCGATCTCGCGCGTGCCGAGCTGATCCTCGCCGACGAGGTGTTCATGACCGGCACCGCCGCCGAGCTGTGCCCGGTCTACGAGATCGACGATCACACGATCGGCGCCGGCGAAGGCGGCCCGGTCACGCGCGAGCTGCAGCGCGTGTTCGAAGACGCGCTGCATGGCCGCGATCCGCGCTACGTCGAGTGGCTGGATGTGGTCAAAGTGCCGACAAAGAGCTTATGACCCGGGTCGAGCTGTACGACACCACCCTCCGCGACGGGATGCAGGGGGAGGGGATGTCGCTGTCCGCGCAGGAGAAGCTGCGCGTCGCGCACCGCCTCGACGAGCTCGGGATCGACCTGATCGAGGCCGGTTTCCCGAGCTCGAACCCCAAGGAGCTCGAGCTGTTCTCGCTGCTCTCGAGCGAGACGTTCGGTCACGCGGTCGCTCGCGGCGATTCGGGATGACGCGCCGGCGCGGGGTGACGGCCGCCGAGGATGCCGGGCTTCGCGTGCTCGCCGACTGCTTCGCGCCGGTGTGCACGCTGGTCGGCAAATCGTGGGGCCTGCACCTGGAGAAGGTGGTCAAGGTCTCGCGCGAGGAGAACCTCGAGATGATCGGCGAGTCGGTCGCGTTCCTGGTCGGCGCCGGCAAGCGGGTCGTGTACGACGCCGAGCACTTTTTCGACGGCTTCTTTGACGATTCGTCGTATGCGCTGTCGTGCTTGCGGGCGGCCGCCGACGCCGGCGCCGAGACGGTCGTCTGCTGCGACACGAATGGGGGAACGCTGCCAGACGCGGTGTCGTCCGCGATGGTCGCCGTGGTCGCTGCATTGGCTCCGGTGGGTGTCCAGGTCGGGATCCACTGCCACGACGACTCGGGCTGCGGCGTGGCGAACTCGCTGGCCGCAATCGCCGCCGGCGCGACCCACGTCCAGGGGACGATCAACGGCTACGGGGAGCGCTGCGGCAACGCGAACCTGATCTCGATCATCCCGAACCTGCAGCTGAAGATGGGCTTCGAGTGCGTCACCGACGCGCAATTGGCGTCACTGACCGAGACGGCTCATTACCTGGATGAGCTCCTGAACTTCACGCCGAACCCGGACCAGCCGTACGTCGGTCGCAACGCGTTCGCGCACAAGGGCGGGATGCACGTCGCTGGGGTGGCCGCTGATCCGGCGACGTTCGAGCACATCGACCCGTCGGTCGTCGGTAACCGCCGCGAGGTGCTGATCTCAGAGCTTTCAGGCCGCGGAACCGTGTTGGAGCGGGCCCGCGACCTGGGGATCGTGCTCGACGACGCCGCGGCCTCGCGCGTGATCGAGCGCGTCAAGGAGCTCGAGCACTATGGCTACCACTTCGAGGCCGCCGACGGCTCGTTCGAGTTGCTGCTTCGCAAGGAGACCGGCTCGTATGAGCCGCTGTTCACGCTCGAGTCGTGGCGGGCGATCGTCGAGAAGCGCGCCGACGGCCGGGTCGAAACCGAGGCGACGATCAAGATCTGGGTGGGCGGCGAGCGCTTCGTGCGCACCGCCGAGGGCAACGGCCCGGTGAACGCGCTCGACCGCGCGCTGCGTGACGCGCTGGTCGAGATCCACCCGCATCTGGCGGACATCGACCTCGTCAACTTCAAGGTCCGGATCCTCGACGAGTCGAAGGGGACCGGCGCGGTCACGCGCGTGCTGCTCGACGCCTCGGACGGCGACGAGGTGTGGGGTTCGATCGGCGTCTCCGAGAACGTGATCGAGGCCTCCTGGGAGGCGCTGGTCGACTCGCTCGAGTACGGCATGCAAATCGGTCGCCGGCCTGAGGTCCGGGGCTCGACCGCTTCGGCTTCCGGGTCGTGAGCTCCGAGGACCTGCCGCTCGCGCGGCCGTCGATCGGCTCGGCCGAAGAACAGCGGGTGCTCGCCGTGCTGCGGTCGGGCCAGCTGTCGCTCGGTCCGCTGCTTGGACGAGTTCGAGCGCGCGTTCGCGTCGTACGTCGGCGGCGCGTTCGGCAGCGCGGTGTCGAGCGGCACCGCCGGACTGCACCTGGCGCTGCGGGCGGTCGGAGTAAGCGACGGCGCCGAGGTGATCACCTCGCCGTTCTCGTTCGTCGCGAGCGCCAACGTTGCCCTGTACGAGCGGGCGCGGCCGGTGTTCGCCGACATCGATCCGGTCACCTTGAACTTGGACGTCGACGCGGCGGCGGCCGCGGTCAGCACCCGGACCGCAGCGCTGCTGCCGGTCCACGTCTTCGGCTACCCGGCCGACATCGCCGGGTTCGAGCGGCTCGGCGCTGCCGATCGTCGAGGATGCCTGCGAGGCGCTCGGCGCCGTCTACGCGGACGGTGGAGCGGTCGGAGGCCGCGGACACCCGTCGGTGTTCGGGTTCTATCCGAACAAGCAGCTCACGACCGGGGAGGGAGGGATGGTCGTGATGGCAGACGCGTGCGCTCAAGGAGCGGATCGACTCCGAGCGAAACCAGGGGCGCTCGCCGGACATGGGGTGGCTCGATCACGACCGGCTCGGGTTCAACTACCGCCTGTCCGACCTCGCATGCGCACTCGGGTTGGCGCAACTGGATCGGCTGGACGAGCTGCTCGCCGGGCGGTCGCGGGTCGCGGCGTTGTACGGCGCCGCTCTGGCGCCGCTTATCGACCGGTTCGGCTTGACGCATTCCGTGCCCGGACACCGGCGGAGCGCGGCGAGGGTGGTTCGTGTACGTGGTTCAGCTGCCGCCGGGCATCGACCGCGACGACACGGTCCGCGAGCTTGCCGCGAGCGGAGTCCCGAGCAAGCCGTACTTCCCCGCGGTGCACCTGATGTCGTTCTACCGCGAGCAGTTCGGCCACCGCGAGGGCGAGTTCCCGGTGTGCGAGGACGTCGCCGCGCGTTCGATCGCGCTTCCGTTCTTTCCCGAGATGACCGAGTCGCAGGTCGAGCGCGTGACGGAGGCGTTGCACGCCGTGCTCGACGCCGTACGATCGTCGCGCTGATGTCGCGCTTCTCCGAACCGCAGGCCGGCGACTTCCGGGCGCTCAACGACTCGATCTCGTTCGACTGGCGGCTCGGCCCGTACGACGTCGAACAATCGCGCGCCCACGCGACGATGCTCGCGGCGCAGGGGATCATCTCCGGCTCGGACCGCGACGAGCTGCTCGCGGCGCTCGGACAGGTCGCGGCTGAGCTCTCGGATGCGTCCTTCCGGCTCGACGAGGCGGACGAGGACATCCACATGGCGATCGAGCGCCGTGTCACCGAGATCGCCGGCGAGGTCGGTGGCAAGCTCCACACGGCACGCTCGCGCAACGACCAGGTCGCGACCGACATGGCGATGTTCGTCCGAGCGCACGCGGGCGTCGCGCGCGAGCGGATCGTCGCGCTGGCGCGGGCGCTGGTCGATGCCGCGGAAGCCCACCTCGACTGGCCGATGCCCGGCTACACGCACCTCCAGCGGGCGCAGCCCGTGTACCTGTCCCACCACCTGCTGGCGTACGTGTGGATGCTCGTGCGCGACCGCGATCGGTTCGCCCTCGTGTCGCCGGTCGACCGACGCGCTGCCGCTGGGCGCCGGCGCACTCGCCGGCGTGAACTTCGACACCGACCGCGAGATGGTGGCGCGGTCGCTCGGCTTCTCGGAGGTGGCGCCGAACTCGATCGACGCCGTCTCGAACCGGGACTTCGTACTCGACTATCTGGCGGCCGCCGCCACGTGCGCGACGCATCTTTCGCGGCTCGGCGCCGAGATCGTGCTGTGGTCGAGCCGAGGAGTTCGGCTTCTGCACGGTGTCCGACGCGTGGGCGTCGGGCTCGTCGATCATGCCGCAGAAGAAGAACCCGGACGCCGCCGAGCTACTGCGCGCGAAGGCCCCGCGGATCACCGGTCACCTCGCGGCTCTCCACGGCGTGATGCACGCGCTGCCGCTGACTTACAACAAGGATCTCCAAGAGGACAAGGAGCACCTGTTCGACACGGTCGACACGCTCGAGCTGTCGCTCGCGGCTGCCACCGGGATGGTCGGATCGTTGACCTTCGACCGCGAACGGCTGGCGTCCGCCGCCGCCGATGAGATGCTCGCGGCGACCGACGTCGCCGACCTGCTCGTGCGGCGCGGGATGCCCTTCCGCCAGGCGCACGGCGTCGTGGCCGGGCTCGTGCGGACGGCGGTGTCGAGCGGCCGGACGCTCTCTGCGCTGACGCCGGAGGAACTCGAGTCGGGATCGCCGCTGCTCGACGCCGAGTTCTACGAGCTGCTGCGCGACGGGGCGTGGCTCGAGTCGAAGGTCTCGGAAGGTGGCACGAGCCTCGCGCGGGTGAGCGACCAGCTCGAGCGTGCGCGGACCGCACTTGACGCCGGCGAATGAGGCGCGGTTTCTACGCGCGGCCCGTACTCGAGGTCGCGCGTGACCTGATCGGGTGCGTCGTGTCGCACGCGGAGTGCGCGGGCGTGATCGTCGAGACCGAGGCCTACCACGACTCGGAGCCGGCGTGCCACGCGTTCATCGGCGTGACTCCGCGGACCGAGACTCTGTTCGGGCCGCCGGGAGTGGCGTACGTATACAGCTCGTACGGGATCCACGCGCTGCTGAACGCCGTCTGCGAGCCGCCGGGGATCGGTGCTGCAGTCTGATCCGGGCGCTCGAGCCGGTCGAAGGGATCGATGTGATGCGCGCGCGCCGTCCCGGGATCAAGTCGGTCGCCGGGCTGTGCTCGGGGCCTGGGAAGCTGACCGAGGCGCTTGCGGTCGGGCTCGAGTGCAACGGCGCCGATCTGATCCGCGGACCGCTTCGGATCTCATCCCGTCCCCGTGCGTGGCGCGACCCCGCGATCACGGTCAGCCGCCGGATCGGGATCACGAAGGCCGCCGATCTGCCGTGGCGCTTCTCCGCCAGCGCCAGCAAGTTCCTGTCGCGGCCGGCGCGCTGACCCCGTCCGGGGGTCCGCCGGCGCCCTGACTCCGACTGGCGTGGCGCCGCCTCGCTAGACGCCTGACCCCGTCCGGCGTGGCCCCGCCTCGGGGGGCTAGCCGCCGGAGCCGCCGCCGATTCCGGCGCCGCCGGAGTTCCCGCCGGTGCCGCCAGCCCCGCCGCCTCCGGTACCGCCTCCGGCACCACCGCCGCCACCACCGCCAGTGCCGCCGCCGGTACCGCCTCCGGTCCCCCCGCCGGTGCCGCCCCCGGTACCGCCGCCGGCGTTGCCGCCGGTGCCGCCTCCGGTGCCCCCGCCGGCGTTGCCGCCTGTGCCGCCACCGGTCGCGCCGCCCGCGCCGCCGGTGTTGTCGGTTTGCGGTGCCGTTGCTGCCGGTGGCACCGCCGTTTCCGGTCGCGTTGCTCGGACCGGTCGCGGTGCCCGTCGGGTTCGCGCCCGTACCGGCCCCAGATCCCGAGCCGCTGGTGGTCGTCGTAGTGGTTCCGGCCTTCCCGTGCTGCGCCGCCGCCTGCTCGGTCGCGAGGATCTGGAGGGCCTGCGTCATGAAGCTGTTCCAGATGATCGCCGGGTACGTGCCACCTTCGACCGGGGCCGCCGTTGTAGGCGGTCGTCATCGGAACGAGCTTCGTCGGGTACCCGACCCAAACGGCGGTTGTCATCTGCGGTGTCCAGCCGACAAACCAAGCGTCGCCGTAGTTGGACGTTGTGCCGGTCTTGCCCGCGACGATCACGCCGGGGATCGCCGCGAGCGGTGCGGTGCCGCCCTGGCTGACGACGCCCTCGAGCATCGAGTGCTCCGTCGCGGCGACCCACGCCGGCAGGATTCGTTTGTAAGTCGGAGTGTCGGTGATCGTCTGGCCGATGTGACCGCAGCCGCTCGTCGTGCATGTGATCGAGTGGATCCCGGTCGGACCGGGCCCTGCTTGTTCCTCCGGGTTGCCGCGGTGCGACAGGTTGTCGCCGAGGAGCGGGTTGTAGACCTTGACGCCGCCCATCGCGAGCGTCTCGTACGCGTGCGCCATATCGAGCGGCGACACGCCGATCTTGAGGCCGCCGAGGATCATCGCGTAGTTGTGCGAGATGTAGGAGCGGATCCCCATCTGCGTCGCGAGCCTTGCGATCCGTAGCGTCCCGACATGGATCCCGACCTGCGAGAAGACCGTGTTGTCGGAGATGTCCGTCGCCTCCTGGAGCGTGATCGGGCCCGAGTACGTGTTGCCGAAGTTGTGGACGATGAAGTGCTCCTTGCCGCCGCTGTTCGGGACGATGAAGTCCTGCGGCGCCGAATCGATCACCGAGCTCGGCCCGTACTCGCCCGTCCGCAGCGCCTCCGCCAGCGTGAACACCTTGAACGCCGAGCCGGGCTGGCGATGGCCCTGGGTGGCGAGGTTGAACTGGCTCTGATTCCAGGAGCCGGACGCGCCGGAGACCATCGCCCGGACCTCGCCCGTCCGGTTGTCGATCGCGACGAGCGCCGCCGTCGGGCCGTTGGAACCGGGTGGGAACTCCGCGTCGATTGCCTGTTGGGCCGCCTGCTGGAGCTGCAGGTCGAGCGTGGTCCTGATCTTCAGACCGCCGTAGTACGCCCGGTACTCGGCGATCTTCTGCGGCACGTGGTACGCCTTCTCGACCGCGGCGATGATCTGCGGCCGCAGCCAGCTCGTGAAATACGGCGCGGCGGGCGGCTCGGAGGGCTGCTGGAGGTCGGCGAGGGTAGGCAGCGGCTGCTGCGTGCTGGACACGTACTTCGGCACGGGTCAGGTAGCCCTGCTGGTACATGTCGGCGCAGCACCAGGTTGCGGCGGCCTCTCGCCGCTGCTCGGGTTGCCGGATTGAACGGGTTGAACGCGCTCGGGTTCGCGATCATCCCGGCAAGCAGCGCCGACTCCCACGGGTGCAGCACCGAGGCGCACGTCGGCCGGGTCTGGTCCTGCGCAGTCGCGTCGCCGCACGCCCCGAGCGGCTGGTTGGGACCGGCGTTCGCGTCGTAACTGTGTGCCTTGCCGAAGTAGACGCGGGCGGCCGACTCGATCCCGTACGCGCCGTTGCCGAAGTAGATCGTGTTCAGGTACTGCGTGATGATCCTGGTCCGCGGCCACTTCCTCGTTAGCTGGAACGCGAGCGCCGCCTCGCGCAGCTTCTCCAACACCGTCCGGTTGTTCTCCTGGCTGAGGACGTTCTTGACGAACTGCTCGGCGATTGTCGAGGCGCCCTGCGTCCCCCCGCCGGTGACGTCGGAGAGGAACGCGCGGGCGATACCGCGGATATCCACTCCCGGATCGGTCCAGAAGCGCTTGTCCTCGACGGAGACGACCGCGTGGATCATCCCCTGAGAGATGTTGCCGCCACGGGTCGATCACCGCGTGGTCGGGCGCCGAGAACGCGCCGATCGGCCGCCCCTGGTCGTCGTAGAGATACGAGTTGGCGGACTTCTTGTACTGGGTGATGTTCTCGATCTGCGGCAGATCGGAAGCGACCGCCATCATCATCCCGAACACCGTCGATACGAACGCGAGCGCGGCGAGGAACGTGACGATCAGCAGCAGACGGAGCTTCCGCACCCGCGGCTTGCGCGGGCGTTCGTAGCCGTTCCCGTTGCGGCGGTGTGGGAACCTCGGCCGCCCACGCTGCCACCACCCGCGCCGCGGTGCGGGCGGTCCGAACGTGATCTGCGCGCCGGGGTGTTCGCCCCGCGCCGGAATGTCAACGTCGACGTCGCTCATGCGATCGAACCGTCCGGCCCCGAGCGGAGGCAGCCGACCGGCCCTTAGGGGCCGCGTGCGAGGTTGACGGCAGAACCTCGTCGGGGGCGAGAGTCTAGCATTGGCCCGGATGGATCCAAATGCCCGGACGGAGGCGTTCGCCGGGTCCAATCGCGGACGCTCCGACCCGGCGCAGGATGCCTCCTGGCTCACCCGCGACGCGGTGCAATGCCTGCCCGAGAGCGCGCTGGAGGCGAAGCTCGAGCTCGGCCGCCAGCTTCGCGTGAAGCTCGGGATCGACCCGACTGCACCGGACATTCACCTCGGCCACACGGTCGTCCTGCGCAAGCTGCGCGAGTTCCAGGACCTCGGCCACCTGGTGGTGCTGATCATCGGCGACTACACGGCTCGTGTCGGCGACCCCAGTGGCCGCTCCGAGCTCCGGCCGATGCTCGCGGCCGCCGAGATCGACGCCAACGCGCGGACGTTCCAGGAGCAGGCGTTCACCGTGCTCGACCGCGACCGAATCGAGGTCCATTTCAACAGCGAGTGGCTCGACATGCCAATGCAGGACCTGTTCCGGCTCGCGCGTACCGCAACGGTCGCGCAGATGACCGAGCGCGACGATTTCGCCAAGCGCCTCGCCGCCGGCACTCCCGTCTCCGTGCTCGAGCTCCTGTATCCGCTGCTCCAGGGATATGACTCCGTCGCCGTGCGTGCTGACGTCGAACTTGGCGGGACCGATCAGATGTTCAACTTGCTGCTTGCGCGCGATATCCAGCGCGCCTACGGCGTCGACGAGCAGGTCGCGCTGACGATGCCGATCCTGCCCGGCACCGATGGGGTCCGCCGGATGTCGAAATCGCTTGACAACTACATCGGCGTCACGGAGCCCGCGTCGGAGATCTACGGAAAGACAATGAGCATCCCGGACGAGGCGCTCGAGGTCTGGTACCGGCTGCTGCTCGGCGCCCCGCCGGATCCGTCGCTCGGTCCGCGCGACGCGAAGCGGGCCCTGGCGCGGGCGCTCGTGGATCGATTCCACGGCGCCGGGGCTGGCGAGGAGGCGGAGCGAGCGTTCGACCTCGTGCACGTCGCCCACCAGCCGCCCAAGGAGATGCCGACAATCGACTGGTCGGCCGACGGCGGTCCGGTCCACCTACCGGCGCTGCTGCGCGCGGCGTTCGGGGTCTCGACCTCCGAGGCGCGGCGGACGATCGCCGGCGGCGGAGTTCGGATCGATGGGACGGTCGTCGACGCGCTCGATCTCCCCGCTGATGAGCTCGACGGACGCGTGCTGCAGCTCGGCAAGCGCCGCTTCGCGCGCCTGCGGGTAATCGACGGCTCCTCCGGGCCGTCGCCAGCTTCGCCTGATTCGCAGTAGTGGTGCCGATCCAGGGCGGCATGCTGCGGATGGACACGCCCGGCAACGGGCACATCGTCGACCTGACCGCCGGCGTTCAGAGCGTTGTCGCCACGAGCGGCGCCGAGCGCGGGCTCGTAACCGTGTTTGCCGTCGGCTCAACCGTCGCTGTGACCACGATGGAGTACGAGCCCGGAGGCGTCAGTGACCTGCAGAAGCTGCTCGACCGCCTGATTCCGCCTTCGGATGAGTACGACCACAACCGGCTCAACCACGACACGAACGCCCATGCTCACCTGCGGGCCGCCGTGATCGGCCCATCGGAGGCGATCCCGCTCGTAGACGGCCGCTTGGCGCTCGGCACCTGGCAGCAGGTCGTCCTGCTGGACTTCGACGACCGCCCGCGGAGCCGTACGGTTATCGTCCAGGTCGTCTCGTAGGATGGGGCGCAGGCCGGCGGTGCGACCTCGCGCCGCGCGGTCCCGTAGAATCGCGGTCGGCGCCGCCTCGTCACGTCGTGGATCTGGCGCTATACTCATCGGTCCGCTCCGGTGGAACCGGTTCGGTTTCACTCGGACGCGCCTGAAGGATGGATAACCCTTCCGAAGAGGTGCGACGGTCTTTGAAAACTCAACAGCATGCGCACCCTTCGACCGACCCTTCGGTCGGAGAGTGTGTCCAGGTTCGACGCCGTCGCCCGGCGGTCCACTAGCTGGACCTCTCGGACGGCGGTGCCAAGATTGACCCCGTCTGCGCCCCGGAGGCCTCGGTGTACGAGGCTTCCCTCGTGAGGGCGTAGGGCCTGATCTGCCAAGACAGGCCCGGAAGACCCGCCGATGAGGCGGAACCTTTTGACGACTCTTTGTGAACGGCGGGTCGTTTCACTACCTCCCGCCGCCCAGTAGTTCTTCACGGAGAGTTTGATCCTGGCTCAGGACGAACGCTGGCGGCGTGCCTAACACATGCAAGTGGAGCGACGAACCGGGCTTCGGCCCGGGGCAAAGCCGCGAACGGGTGAGTAACACGTGGGTAACCTGCCCCGATGATTGGGACAACCCGAGGAAACTCGGGCTAATACCGAATGTGCCCTATGGCCTCAAGGCCTGTGGGGAAAGGAAGCTTCGGCCTCCGCATCGGGATGGGCCCGCGGCCCATTAGCTTGTTGGTGAGGTAACGGCTCACCAAGGCAACGATGGGTAGCTGGTCTGAGAGGACGATCAGCCACACTGGGACTGAGACACGGCCCAGACTCCTACGGGAGGCAGCAGTGGGGAATCTTGCGCAATGCGCGAAAGCGTGACGCAGCAACGCCGCGTGGGGGAAGAAGGCCTTCGGGTTGTAAACCCCTTTCAGTTGGGACGAAGCTTCGCCGGTGAATAGCCGGCTGGAGTGACGGTACCTTCAGAAGAAGCCCCGGCTAACTACGTGCCAGCAGCCGCGGTAATACGTAGGGGGCAAGCGTTGTCCGGAATCATTGGGCGTAAAGAGCGTGTAGGCGGCTCGGTAAGTCCGCTGTGAAAGTCCAGGGCTCAACCCTGGAATGCCGGTGGAAACTGTCGAGCTAGAGTCCGGAAGAGGCGAGTGGAATTCCTGGTGTAGCGGTGAAATGCGCAGATATCAGGAGGAACACCAATGGCGAAGGCAGCTCGCTGGGACGGTACTGACGCTGAGACGCGAAAGCGTGGGGAGCAAACAGGATTAGATACCCTGGTAGTCCACGCTGTAAACGATGGGCACTAGGTGTGGGGGGTGTCGACTCCCTCCGTGCCGACGCTAACGCATTAAGTGCCCCGCCTGGGGAGTACGGCCGCAAGGCTAAAACTCAAAGGAATTGACGGGGGCCCGCACAAGCAGCGGAGCATGTGGTTTAATTCGACGCGACGCGAAGAACCTTACCTGGGCTTGACATGACCCTGACAGCCGTGGAAACACGGTCTCCCTTCGGGGCAGGGCCACAGGTGGTGCATGGCTGTCGTCAGCTCGTGTCGTGAGATGTTGGGTTAAGTCCCGCAACGAGCGCAACCCCCGTCGCATGTTGCCAGCATTTAGTTGGGGACTCATGCGAGACTGCCGGTGACAAACCGGAGGAAGGTGGGGATGACGTCAAGTCATCATGCCCCTTATGTCCAGGGCTACACACGTGCTACATTGGCGCGTACAGAGGGCTGCGATACCGCGAGGTGGAGCGAATCCCTTAAAGCGCGTCTCGGTTCGGATTGCAGGCTGAAACTCGCCTGCATGAAGGCGGAGTTGCTAGTAATCGCGGATCAGCATTGCCGCGGTGAATACGTTCCCGGGCCTTGTACACACCGCCCGTCACACCATGGGAGTGAGCAACACCCGAAGCCGGTGGCCTAACCCTTATGGGAGGGAGCCGTCGAAGGTGGGGCTCGTGACTGGGGTGAAGTCGTAACAAGGTAGCCGTAGCGGAAGCTGCGGCTGGATCACCTCCTTTCTAGGGAGCCCTCTCCAACCGGAGGGCACCGAACGTCAGCAGGATCGCCGTAGTCGCGGGTTCGCCCGCGGCGCCGGACCTTCGGGTCCCTCGGCGCTCTCCTCGAGCGCGTTCGGCCACTAGATATGTCGACCGGACCTGGCGGGGCGCATTGCGAGCTCTTGAGCTCGCCGGGGCGCCCGCATGCTGTTGAGTTTTGAGAGACCGGCCCGCCGGCCGGCCGCTCGAGGGCGATGTCCCCGGGTGGTCGCGAGGCGGGTTCCGCCTCTTCGCGGACCTTGAAAACTGCACAGTAGCCAATGAAAACGGGTATCACCGTGCGAGAACCGCAAGGTTCTCTCTCGGGAGTGACACTTGTGTCACTCAAAAGATCACCGTCAAGATAGTAAGGGCACACGGTGGATGCCTTGGCACCTAGAGTCGATGAAGGGCGTGAACGGCTGCGATAAGCCGCGGTGAGGCGCTGAATAGCCAGTGACCCGCGGATGCCCGAATGGGGAAACCCAACGTCGGTAGTGCGACGTTACCCCGCGCTGAACACATAGGCGCGGAGGAGACAAGCGGGGGAAGTGAAACATCTCAGTACCCCGAGGAAAGGAAATCAACCGAGACTCCCCGAGTAGTGGCGAGCGAAAGGGGAAGAGCCTAAACCCGGCGTGTGTAAGCGGTCACGCGTTGCGCGTCGGGGGTTGTAGGACGTCTGATCCGAGCCGTGACCGGCTCGGCGGAAGTTACAAAGTCATGTGATAGTCGAAGCGTGTGGAACCACGCACCACAGAGGGCAATCGTCCCGTAGACGAAATTGCATGGCCTTCCGCAGATGTTCCTGAGTAAGTCCGCACCCGTGAAACGCGGACTGAATCTGGGGGGACCACCCTCCAAGGCTAAGTACTCCTAGGTGACCGATAGCGGACTAGTACCGTGAGGGAAAGGTGAAAAGTACCCCGGAAGGGGAGTGAAATAGTACCTGAAACCGCGTGCCTACAAGCGGTGGGAGCAGTTCTCGTAACTGTGACCGCGTGCTTTTTGCATAACGAGCCGGCGAGTTACTCGTCTGCGGCAAGGTTAAGCGATGAGCGGAGCCGTAGCGAAAGCGAGTCCGAATAGGGCGATTTAGTCGTAGGCGGTAGACCCGAAGCTGAGCGAGCTACCCATGGGCAGGTTGAAGCGGGGGTAAGACCTCGTGGAGGACCGAACCGACCTAGGTTGAAAACTGGGCGGATGACCTGTGGGTCGGAGTGAAAGGCTAATCAAGCTCAGTGATATCTGGTTCTCTCCGAAATATATTTAGGTATAGCCTCGGATAAATTCCGTGGCGGCCGTAGAGCACTGTTTGGACTAGGGGCCCTACCAGGTTACCGACTTCAGGCAAACTCCGAAGACCGTCACGGCTACTCCGGGAGTCAGTTGCTGGGGGATAAACTTCAGCGTCAAAAGGGAAACAGCCCAGACCGCCAGCTAAGGTCCCTAAGTACTAGCTAAGTGGTAAACGATGTTCGAATGCACAGACAACCAGGAGGTTGGCTTAGAGGCAGCCACCCTTGAAAGAGTGCGTAACAGCTCACTGGTCAAGTGTTCGAGCGCGGACAATGTAACGGGGCTCAAGCTAGTCACCGAAGCTGCGGGTGTGATCTTCTGATCACGCGGTAGGAGAGCGTTCCAACGCCAGTGAAGCGGCGGCGTAAGCCAGCCGTGGAGGCGTCGGAAGTGAGAATGCCGGCATGAGTAACGAAAGAGGGGTGAGAATCCCCTCCACCGATTGCCCAAGGTTTCCTGAGTAAAGTTCGTCTGCTCAGGGTTAGTCGGGTCCTAAGGCGAGGCCGAAAGGCGTAGTCGATGGCTAACGGGTTGATATTCCCGTACCACGTCGCTTTCGTTTGACCGATGGGGGGACGAGGAAGGCTATGGGATCCCAGGCGATGGTCGTCCTGGGGTAAGCATGTAGGGGTGGCTCTAGGCAAATCCGGAGCCGCATAACCCGAGGTGCGATGCCAGCTGGCTCTAAGCCGGCGAGTCCCGGAAGCCAAGCCTCCGAGAAAAGCCTCTAGGGAGAAAGCGCGTGCCCGTACCAAAACCGACACAGGTGGGCAAGTGGAGAACACTAAGGTGATCGAGATAACCCTCGTTAAGGAACTCGGCAAAATCGCCCCGTAACTTCGGGATAAGGGGCGCCCCAGTAGGGTGAAGCACCTCGCGTGTGGAGCCCGAGAGGGCCGCAGTGAATAGGTTCAAGCGACTGTTTACCAAAAACACAGGTCTCTGCTAAGTCGAAAGACGACGTATAGGGGCTGACGCCTGCCCGGTGCCGGAAGGTTACGTGGAGGTGTTAGGGGTAACCCGAAGCACCGAAACTAAGCCCCGGTAAACGGCGGCCGTAACTATAACGGTCCTAAGGTAGCGAAATTCCTTGTCGGGTAAGTTCCGACCTGCACGAATGGCGTAACGACTTGAACGCTGTCTCAACGAGGGGCTCGGTGAAATTGCAGTCTCGGTGAAGATGCCGAGTACCCGCGGCTAGACGGAAAGACCCCGTGAACCTTTACTACAACCTGGTATTGGGGTTCGATGCATTTCGCTCAGGATAGGTGGGAGGCTTGGAAGCGCCGGCTGCGGCTGGCGTGGAGCCAACCTTGAGATACCACCCTTGGTGTATTGGATCTCTAACAGTGCTCCGTGAAACCGGGCGCTGGACAGTGACAGGCGGGTAGTTTGACTGGGGCGGTCGCCTCCCAAAATGTAACGGAGGCGCGCAAAGGTTCCCTCAGCACGGTCGGAAATCGTGCGTAGAGTGTAAAGGCAGTAAGGGAGCTTGACTGCGAGACCGACAGGTCGAGCAGGTACGAAAGTAGGCCTTAGTGATCCGGCGGTAGCAAGTGGAAGCGCCGTCGCTCAACGGACAAAAGGTACTCCGGGGATAACAGGCTTATCGGGCCCAAGAGTCCACATCGACGGCCCGGTTTGGCACCTCGATGTCGGCTCGTCGCATCCTGGGGCTGTAGTAGGTCCCAAGGGTTGGGCTGTTCGCCCATTAAAGCGGTACGCGAGCTGGGTTCAGAACGTCGTGAGACAGTTCGGTCCCTATCTGCCGTGGGCGTTGGAGAGTTGAGAGGAGTCGTCCCTAGTACGAGAGGACCGGGATGAACGCACCTCTGGTGTATCTGTTGTCCTGCCAAGGGCACCGCAGGTTAGCTACGTGCGGATCGGATAACCGCTGAAAGCATCTAAGCGGGAAGCCGACCTCGAAGATGAGCTCTCCCATCTCCTTGAGAGAGTAAGACCCCTGGAAGATCACCAGGTTGATAGGCCGGATCTGGAAGGGTGGTAACACCCGTAGGAGACCGGTACTAATGGGTCGAGGGCTTGACGGATTTCTTTTTGATATCCGTTCATTGGCACTGTGTAGTTTTGAAGGCCCGCGAGGAGCGGTCTCTACCGGTTTCCGGTGGCTATGGCGAGGGGGAAACACCTCTTCCCATTCCGAACAGAGCCGTTAAGCCCCTCAGCGCCGATGGTACTTGGCCCGCAAGGGCCTGGGAGAGTAGGACGCCGCCGGTTTTTCTCGAATCGCAGCCAGTCGCGCGACAATGCACCGCATGTCGCGCGACGAGGCCGTGCCACAAACGTGAAGAAGGTGAGGGAGTTCCTCCGGGCGAACCCGCAGGCGTTCCTGCTGCTGGTGATTTGCCTGGTGCTCGGCATCGGGTCGTTCATCGCGATCGTGATCAGCCTGGTCACGTCCGGGGGGCAGAACACTGGCGAGCCGGAGGGCTTGGTGAGGGCGGTTCAGCGGTCGCCGGCGCGGCCCACCTGGGCGCGGCGGGGGTTGCGTCCAGGTAGTCGGCGCGTGGGACGAGGAGATGGCAGAGCAACTCGCGGAGCGGATCCGAGCGGAGGTGCCCTCGGACGCGACGACAACGGTCGAAGGGTCGGCGAGGGCTGCCTGGGACGAGATGCCTCGCGGTCCGTTCTCCGTCTTTGGCTCGTTGGCTGTGTAGGCGAATCCCTGTCTCGTACGCGTTGGCTGTGTAGGCGAATCCCTGTCTCGTACGCGTTGGCTGTGTCGGCGAGGCGAATCCCTGGTCTCGTACGCTGGGTGGGATGACTGTCCACCGATTGGACCACGCCGGAGTTGTGGTCGAGGACCTCGCTGCTGCGATCGCGTTCTTTGTCGAATTGGGGCTGGAACTGGAGGGCGAGACAACAGTCGAGGGTGAATGGGTCGACCAGCTCGTCGGGCTGGAAGGCGTCCGTGCGGACATCGCCTTCGTGAAGACCGCTGACGGCCACGGCCGGGTCGAACTGTCGAAATTCCACACGCCGGTGGCCACCAGCAGTGCGCCGAGGGCGCCGGTGAACGTCCCGGGCATCCCGCGTCTCACGTTCGTCATCGACGACGTCGACGAAGTGCTCGCCCGCCTGCGCCCCCACGGCGCCGAACTCGTGGGCGAGGTGGCGCAGTACGAGGACATCTACCGATACTGCTACGTCCGCGGCCCCGCCGGCGTCATCATCGGGCTGGTCGAAGAGCTCCGCTGACGACAGTCCGAGCGTCGCGATCGCCATGTGACGCACCCAGCTGGCTGTCCCGGCCGTACGGCCCGGACAGCCGACGCATGCTCGTAGTGTTCCGCGGAACACCGCGAGCGGTTGGCGACCGCTTTTATCGCGCGATGAAGTCGCGCCCGCCGCTGCGTTGCGTGCCCGCGCGTACGGGGGAGATGCAGTGCGCGGCACGGGGCGGGACGACACCGGCGCGCCGGTCGCGCTCCCAGCGCAATTGGGTTCTGTGTGGGTGCGGCGGCGCTGCTTGGGGGGGATCGCCGAGGATGTCGTCGAAGCGCTCCAACCAGGTGCGCAGCCGCGTTTTCGAAGCCTGGAACATATGTTCGTGAGAGTAGGGAGGGGGTCGGACGGAACGCAGGCTCGCCTGCAAATGCAGCGGTTCAGAGCGAGGACCACACCTCGATCTTGTTGCGCACCCGTTCGACGACCTCGTCGGTGAACTCGGTGGTGCCCGCGTGGCCACCGAGGTCAGGCGTCTTGACTCCCGCCCCAACCGTCTCGAGCGCCGCCTCGTACACCGCCCGGGACGCCCGTTCGGCGGATGGGCCGAAATGGTCGGCGGCGTGCCGGAGCACGGCTCCCACCGCCAGGATCATCGCCAGCGGGTTGGCCAGGTCCTTGCCGAGCAGCGCCGGCGCGGTCCCGTGCGGCGCCTCTGCCATCGCGACGGTCGTGTCGTAGGTCTCGCCGTCGAACGCGAGCAGCACCGATTCCGCCCCGGCGATCGAGCCGAACATCGGCAACACCAGGTCGGACAGACAGTCGCCGTCGCGGTTCAGCGCTGGGATCACGAGCGGGGCGTCGGTCGCGCCCGACAGCAGCCCGGCGTAGGTCGCGTCGATCAGCACCGGCTGGTAGGCGATATCCGCGTGGCGCTCCGCGGCGGCGTCCATCTCCTCCTTGAGCATTCCCTCGTAGGTCGGCGAGACCGTCCATTTGGGGCCGCCGTAGACGCGGGCCTGCATCTTGGCGGCCGTGCGGAACGCGTACTCAGCGACGGCGCGGCAAGTCGAGCGCGTCACGCGCTCGGTGCGCAGCGCGACCTCGGACGGAGACCCCGGCTCGCCCTCACGGGACTCGGCGGCGCCGTACGCGTCCTCGACAGCCATCCGCACCACGGAGATCGGATAGTGGACGCCCGCAACCGGGGCGACACCGGGCAAGCGACGCCCGGTCCGGACGATCACCTTGCCGTCGACCTCCTCGCGGAGGATGCGGTTCGGCGAGCCGACGTCACCGGCGCCCTCGGGTGTGATCGTTGCGGCCTTCAGCCCCAGACCCGCCTCGCGCATCGCGCCCGCTGCTTCGGTAACGACGTCGTTCGAAGTCGCCCGGCGGTTGTCGAGCGAGAGGTCGAAGCGGAGCAGCTCGAGGTCGAGCCCGAGCACAGCCGAGTCGAGCACACGGACCGACTGCTCGAGCAGCTCCTGGCCGGTCTCGTCGCCCTCCAGCACGACGATCTTGATCGCGTCAGTCACCGCCCGGCACGATATCCGACGCCGGCGTACCGTCGGCTGATATGACGCTGGCGCGGGGGAAGCTGAGAACCGGCTAGGCGGCGGCGCCGCCCGCGGGCATCAGCGAGTCGCGCTCGTTGGTGAGCGCGCCGATCACGATCGTCAGGTGCTCGTCGAAGTCGACGCCGAGCTCCTCGGCGCTCTGGAACAGCTCGTCACGGTGGACGGCGGCCGCGAAGCTCGGTTGCTTGAGCTTCTTCTTGACCGACTTGGGGGTCATCCCGACAAGCCCTTCCGGTCGCACGTAGGCGACGGCGAGCACAAACCCCGAGAGCTCGTCGACGGCGTACAGGGTCTTCTCCATCGGCGTCTCGCGGGAGACGCCGAGATATGGCGCGTGCGAGGCAACAGCGCGGACCAGCTCGGGTGGGTATCCGCGCTCCTCCAATTCGCGCATCGCGTACCGGGGGTGACCTGTCTCGAGGTCCGGATACTGCTCGTAATCGAGGTCGTGCAACAGGCCGGTCAGCCCCCAGAGCTCCACGTCGCCGTCGAATCGAGGGGCGTATGCACGCATCGCGGCCTCGACCGCGAGCATGTGCCTGAGCAACGACTCCGATTTTGTCCATTCACAAAGGAGGTCCCAGGCCTCCTCGCGCGAAATCTGCTCAGGCATGGCCGTTACCCTAGCTGACAGCTCAGGGCCCTCCGCAGACCGGCCCCGCTCCTCAGCAGCTACGCTCGCTGGCCTACCACCGATGGAAAAGTTCGTAATCGAAGGCGGAATGCCGCTGTCGGGCACGATCACGCCCGCCGGCAACAAGAACGGCGCACTGCCGATCCTGGCGGCCTGCCTGCTGACGTCTGACGAAGTCATCCTCCGGAACATTCCGCGGATCAACGACGTCGAGGCGATGACGCTGCTCCTCGAGACGCTCGGCGCACGAGTGGAATGGCTCGGGCCTGGCGAGGTCTCGATCGATGCCTCCAACGTCGACGGCCACGCGCCGGATCGCGGTCTGTCGGAGCGGATCCGCGCGTCCTTCCTGCTAGCAGGTCCGCTGCTGGCGCGGTTTGGCCAAGCGCACATGCCGCCGCCCGGCGGCGACGTGATCGGCCGACGGCGGCTCGACCCGCACCTCGACGCGTTCCGCGCGCTCGGCGCGACGGTCAAGTCCGACCGCGATATCGAGCTGATCGCGCCGGCCCTCGGGCTCACCCCGTGCGATTTCCTGATGGACGAGCCGTCGGTGATGGCGACCGAGAACGCGCTGATGGCGGCGGCGCTGACGCGCGGTACGACCGTAATCCGAAACGCCGCATCCGAGCCACACGTCCAGGACCTCGCGCGGATGCTGATGCAGATGGGCGCGCATATCGATGGCGTCGGCTCCAACGTGATGACTGTCCACGGCACCGGCCAGCTGCGCGGATGCACATACTCGATTGCGCCCGACCACATCGAGATCGGCTCGTTTATGGCGCTCGCCGGCGTCACCGGCGGCGAATTGATCGTCAAGGACACGCGTCCCGAGGACCTGCGGATGATCCGGCTGGTGTTCGAGCGGCTCGGCCTGCGTAGCGAAGTCCGGGGGAACGATGTGATCGTCCCCGGCGACCAGAAGCTGAAGATCCAGAACGACGCCGGCGATCACACGCCGAAGGTCCAGGACGGCCCGTGGCCCGCGTTCCCCGCCGACCTGACGAGCATCGCGCTGGCGCTCGCGACGCAGTCGGAGGGCTCGGTGATCATCCATGAGTGGATGTTCGAGAACCGCCTGTTCTTCACCGACAAGCTGCAGCTGATGGGCGCGGCGATCACGATCTGCGATCCGCACCGCGCGATCGTCGTCGGACCGCGGCGCTTGCGCGGCGAGCGGGTCGAGTCGCCCGACATCCGCGCCGGCATGGCGATGCTGATCGCGGCGCTGTGCGCCGACGGCGTGACCGAGATCGGGAACATCCGCCAGATCGACCGCGGATACGAGCGGATCGACGAGCGGTTGCGAGCACTGGGGGCTAGGATCACTCGGGTAGATGACGTGCCGGCGCCGGCTGTGTAGCGCAGTACCGGCCGGCAGACGACACGCACCTCCCGATGACCGATCGCATCCCGAGCGGAACCCGCGATGTGTTGCCCGACGAGATGCGGGAGCTGCGGGCGTTGACCGAGCGCTTGCGGGCGGTGTTCGAGCGCGCTGGATACGGCGAGGTGTACACGCCGGCGCTCGAATATGAGAACCAGCTCGAGCGGGGTGCCCTGGAGACGACGAGGCCGGCGTACCGCGTGTTTGATGAGCACGGCAACGTGCTCGTGCTGCGTTCCGACATGACCCTGCCGATCGCGCGACTCGTGTCGACGCGCTATCCGAACGAGGACGGGCCGCTGCGGGTCTCCTACTTCGCGCACATGTACCGGGGCGTTCGCCCGCAGCGTGGGCAGTCACGCGAGTTCCTGCAGGCGGGCGTGGAGCTGATCGGCGTGCCCGCACCAGAGGGCACGGCCGAGGCCCTGACCGTCTTACGATCGGCACTGGACGCGGCGGGCCTGCACACGTACTCGATCGGCTTCGGTGACGCTTCCCTGTACCCGGCGCTGCTCGAGGCGGTCGGGTGTCGACCCGCGGCAACACGAGCGGATCCTGCTCGAGCTCGTGCGCGGCAACTTCGTCGCGCTCGAGCACGAGATCAACCAGCTCGGCCTCACCGAGGAGCAGTCCGGGCTGCTGCTCCGCGTCCCACATATGCGGGGCGGGCCCGAGGTGCTCGAGGGACTCACTGGACTGCTGCAGGAAGTGCTGATCGGGATGCGCGACGTTCACGCACTGCTCGAGCCCGAGGTCGCCGAGCGCGTGATCTTCGACCTTGGGCTGGTCCGCAACATCGGCTATTACACCGGCGCCGTGTTCCAGGTGTACGACCCGGCACACGGCGTGCCGATCGGTTCCGGTGGGCGCTACGACGACCTGCTCGGGCGGTTCGGCAAGCCGCGCCCGGCGGTCGGGTTCGCGCTCAACGTCGAGCGGCTTCACATCGCGCTGACGGGCGAGGAGCGGCTGTGAACGACCTACGGATCGCGGTGCCGCGAGGCGCCCTGTTCAAAGACACGCTGGATCTGCTCGACAAGCTCGGGATCGACACAGCGGAGGTCCGCGACAACGACCGCAAGCTTCTGTTCGAGGACGCGGGGATCGTGACGATGCGGCCGAGCGACGTGCCGACCTATGTGGCGGCCGGCGCAGCGGACATCGGGATCACCGGGAAGGACGTGCTGATGGAGCAGTCCGAGCGGGAGGTGTACGAGCTCGTCGACCTCGGGTACGGACGATGCGTGATGGTGCTCGCGACGGTCGCCGGTGAGGACCGAGCTAGCGAGGCGTTGCGGCGGCTCGGGGTGATGCGGATCGCGACCAAGTACCCGAAGATCGCCACGCGCTACTTCGAGGACACGGGCCGCCAGGCGGAGATCGTCGAGGTCAAGGGCTCGGTGGAGCTGGCGCCGCTGACCGGGCTTGCGGAGGGAATCGTCGACCTGACGGCGACCGGGACGACCCTCAACGAGAACGGGCTCGTCATCCGCGAGGAGATCGCGACGTGTACGGCGCGCCTGATCGCGAACCCGGTTGCCCACAAGCTCAAGGCGCGCTCGATCGACACGTTGCTGGAACGCCTCCGTGCGGTGTGAGCGATTCACGCTGGCGGACGCTTACGACGCGACGAAGCTGGCGCGGCGGATCCGTGCGCTCGTGCCGGCGCCCGAGTCGATCCGCCCGGTCGTCGCTGAGATCATCGACGACGTCCGCACCCGGGGCGATCAGGCGGTCGCGGAGTACACGCGCCGGTTCGACACGGGCGGCGCTGAGCCGGCCACCGGTGTGCGTAACCGGCCCGGACCTTGACGCCGCCTGCGCGGCGCTCGATCCGGCGATCCGGCAAGGGCTCGAACGCGCGATCGGAAACCTGACCGCGGTCGCAGAGGCGTCGCCGGAGGACTCGCGCGAGGTCGAGCTCGAGCACGCGACCGTCATCACCCGCTCGGTCCCGGTCGACAGGGCGGCCGTATACGTGCCGGGCGGGCGCGCGCCGTATCCGAGCACCGTCGTGATGGGAGTGGTGCCCGCGCTCGTCGCCGGCGTGCGGGACGCTGTGGTGTGCGCCCCGCCGACGGCCGACGGCGATGTCGACCCGGTGATCCTGGCGGCATGCCGGCTCGCCGGCGCGACCGAGGTGTACCGGATGGGCGGCGCGCAGGCGATCGCCGCGCTTGCCTACGGCACCGACACGGTCGAGCCCGTCGATGTGATCGTCGGGCCCGGGAACCTGTACGTGCAGGAGGCGAAGCGACAGGTGTTCGGGCAGGTTGGCATCGACGGCTTCGCCGGTCCGAGCGATCTGTTGCTGATCGCCGACGACGGCGTCGATCCCGGTCCACTGAGCCTCGACCTGCTCGCCCAGGCGGAGCACGGCCCGGGGACGCTGGTAGTGGCGGTGTCCAGCTCTGAGGAGATCCTCGATCAGTTGGGGGCCGGGCTCGTAGACGCGCCCGAGTCGGGGGCGATCGGGGTGCTGGTGGTGGCGGGCGGGCCGGCGCAGGCGCTCGCATTGGCCCAGGCGTTCGCCCCCGAGCATCTGCAGCTCGTCGGACCCGAGGCAGAGGGGCTCGCTACCGCGATCACGCACGCAGGCTGCGTGTTCGTCGGCGCGAGCGCCGGGACCGCGTTCGGGGACTACATCGCCGGCTCCAACCACGTGCTGCCGACGAACGGCGCGGCCCGGTACGCGTCCGCGCTGACGACGGGCACCTTTCGCCGCACGTTCACCACCGTCGAGGTCACCGACCCCGGCGCGCTGGCCCATGCGGCAGCGCCGATCGCCCGGGCGGAGGGCTTCGAGCTGCACGCCAGGTCGATGGAGGCCCGCATTAGCGACAATCAACAGTCCAAATGACCCGCACTGCCGAGATCGACCGAAATACTGGGGAAACGCAGGTCCACGTCAGCCTGACGCTCGACGGCGCAGGCACCGGCGCGCGCGAGAGCGGTGTCGGGTTCCTCGATCATATGCTCGACCTCGTCGCTCGCCACGGCCACCTCGACCTCGAGGTTCTGGCCAGCGGGGACCTGCAAACCGGCGCGCACCACACGGTCGAGGACGTCGGAATCTGCATTGGTCAAGCGGTCGATCGAGCGCTCGGGGATCGCGCCGGGATCACGCGCTATGGGCACGCGATCGTGCCGATGGACGAGGCGCGGGCGGCGTGCGCGATCGACATCTCCGGGCGCGGTTTGCTGTCCTTCGAGGCGCCTCTGCCGCCCGGCGCGATCGGCAACTTCGACCACGAGCTGGCCGAGGAGTTCTTCCGCGCGTTCGCCAGCAACGCGAGGCTGACATTGCACATCACGGTGGAGGCGGGGACGAACGCGCACCACATGATCGAGGCGTCGTTCAAGGCGTTCGCACGAGCGCTGAGACACGCGGTCGCGCTCGACCCGAGCGAGCAAGGGATCCCCAGCACGAAGGGGACCCTGACATGACCCCGACGATCGCGGTCGTCGACTACGGGATGGGCAACCGCCGTTCGGTGCAGAAGGCGCTCGAGCACATCGGCGCGGCAGCTCCGATCACGCGCGATCACGAAGCGATCCGGGACGCCGACGGGATCGTCGTGCCGGGCGTCGGCGCGTTCGGAGTCGCGATGCGCAACCTCCAGGAGCTGGGCCTCGCGGACCTGCTGCGACAGCGCGCCGACGAGGGCGTTCCGCTGCTCGGGATCTGCCTCGGCATGCAGATCCTGTTCGAGCGGTCCGAGGAGCTCGGTCAGACGACTGGCCTCGGCCTGCTCCGCGGGGCGGTGACGCGACTTGACACCGGTGGGCTGCGGATCCCGCACATCGGCTGGAACGAGGTCACGATCGCGCGGCCCTCTCCGCTCACGCGGGGGTTCAGCGATCGCGGCGCGTTCTACCACGTCCACTCGTATGCGGCCCGCCCTGACGATCCCGCAGATGTCGTCGGCACGACCGAGTACGGCGAGCGATTCGCGACCTTCGTCGCGCACGACAACGTCCACGGCGTGCAGTTCCACCCGGAGAAGTCCTCAGGAGATGGGCTCCAGCTGCTTGGCAACTTCATCGGCATCTGCGCCCCCGCGGTCTCCGCAGCATGATCCTGCTGCCTGCGATCGACATTCTCGACGGCAAGGCGGTGCGCCTGGCGCGCGGCGACTTCGACGCGCAGACGATCTACGACCAGGACCCACTCGAGGCAGCGCGACGCTGGGTCGCCGACGGCGCCCGTGCGCTGCACATCGTCGACCTCGACGGCGCGCGCGCCGGAGCGCCCGCCAACCTCGAGCACGTCAGGCGGATCGCACGGGCGGTCGACGTCCCGATCCAGCTCGGGGGCGGCCTGCGATCGGCTCGGGCGATCGACGACGCGCTGAGCGCGGGCGCGACACGCGCCGTGCTCGGGACCGCCGCTTACACGGACGTCGACGTGCTCGACGAGGCCCTCGCCCGGCATGGCGACCGGATCGTCGTCTCGGTCGACACGCGCAACGGCCGGCTCGCCACCGATGGATGGACCGAGCAGACCGACGTTCCGGCGGACGCGGTGATCGAGCGGCTCGGGCACCGCGGCGTGCGGAAGTTCGTGTACTCGAGCATCGAGCGCGACGGGATGCTCGCCGGTCCGGACCTCGAGGCCGCCCAACGCGTGGCCGATGCCGTGAAAGGAACGTTCATCTACTCCGGCGGGATCTCCTCGCTCGACGATCTGCGTGCGCTCGCCTCGCTGCGCCAGGTCAACCTGGCCGGCGTGATCGTCGGCAAGGCCCTGTACGAGGGGAAGTTCACGGTCAAGGAGGGGATCGCAGCCTGCACTACAAGCGCGTGATCCCGTGTCTCGACGTCGACGGCGGCCGCGTCGTCAAGGGCGTCGGGTTCGTCGACCTGAGGGACGCCGGCGATCCCGTCGAGCTGGCCGCGCGCTACGACGCCGCAGGCGCCGACGAGCTCGTGTTCCTAGACATCACGGCGACATCGGACAAGCGGGCGACGGTCGTCGAACTCGCCCGTCACGCCGCCGACGAGCTGTTCATCCCGTTCACGATCGGCGGCGGCATCCGCTCGGTCGACGACGCCCAAGCGGTGCTCGACGCGGGTGCCGACAAGGTATCGGTCAACTCCGCCGCGCTCGAGCGGCCGGAGCTGATCGACGAGCTCGCTGGCACGTTCGGCGCGCAGTCCGTGGTGCTCGCGATCGACGCCAAGCAGAGCTCGAACGGCTCGCCGACGTGGGAGGCGTACGTTGCCGGCGGCCGCACGCCCGCTGGGCGCGACGCTGTCGCCTGGGCGGGGGAGGGCGTCGAAACGCGGCGCCGGCGAGATCCTGCTGACGAGCATGGACCGCGACGGTACGAACGCCGGTTACGACCTGGCGCTGACCCGGACGGTCGCGGACGCGGTCGAAGTGCCGGTGATTGCGTCGGGTGGCGCCGGCGAGCTCGCACATCTGACGGACGCGGTGAGGGCGGGCGCGGACGCTGTGCTGTGCGCCTCGATCTTTCACTACGGCCACCACACGGTGGCGGATGCGAAGGCCGAGCTCGCACGCGCCGGGGTGGCCGTCAGGCTCTAGCGGCCAGGGCCAGACGCCAACGGGCTGCGACTTCCGCAGCGGGGCCAGACGCCAGCGCGCCGCGACTCCCGCGGCCGTTTCCGGCGATGATGCAGTTTGTTTTAGTCGGCTAGTCGAGCGCCGCGCTAGGCGGCTTCTTCCACGTAACCCGCCGCTGCGCATGCATCGCAGTACGCCGCAGGGGGAACGCGGGGCTCGTAGCAGCCGGGACGACAGCAGGTGGACGAGCGCTTGGGTCGGCCCCGACCAATGCGGGCAGCAGCGGCATCCTTAAGCTCCTCGCGCATGCGATCGAGCTCAGCCGCGTGATCCGCGCAGAACCGACGGCCCTTCTCGGCCGGTCGCTGACAATGACTTCCACTACGACAACGCATAGACTGTGTATTCTAGCATTTGCGGCGGAACGGACGTTCCGAGGTTGGTCAGCTGCGCTTTTTCTGCGCCTTTTTGCGGGGTTTCGCCGAGCTTTGTTTAGGCTTCGTGCGCTGCTTTCTGGGCTTCGCGGCCGCCCTGTTGGGCGCTGCCGGAAGCATCTGGTACAGGATCTCCTGGCCGACCAGATATAGCGCGTGGTCGTCGGCGATCACCGGAGTGAACGCGCCGTCTTTGAAGGTCGCGACCACGCGGCCCGTGCGCACGTCGAGGCCGGTGGATGTCTTCGTGGCGAGGTCTGAGTAGTAGACGACGTTGCCGACGATCGTCGCCGAGCCCGAGATCTTGCCGCCTGCGAAGTGCTTCCATCGGATCGCGCCCGAGCGAGCGCTGAACGCGTAGAAGTTGCCGTCGTACGAGCCGACGTACAGGGTCGGCCCGAGCCCTGGAGTGTCCTCAACGGCGGCCGACGCGTAGACGTAGGCGCCGGTGGCCGTCGCCCAGGCGAGCGCGCCGGTTCCGGCAGCGAACGAGTACACGCGCCCGTCCGTGTTGCCGATGTAGACGCGGCCGAACGCCACCGCCGGCGTCGCATAGAAGTTGCCGGAGCCGAATCCGAACGACGCGCCGCCCGTGCTGACCGCCCAGACCTGATGGCCGGTCGTCGCGTTGAGGCAGTACGCGCGCCCCGCGTAGTCCCCGAAGTACAGCTTCCCGTTCGCGTATGCGGGACCGCCCTTGACGGCCCCGCTCGCGTGGTAGGTCCAGTTGAGATGGCCGTTCGCGGCGTTGAAGTCATAGACGTTGCCCGCTTGGTCGCCGAAGTACAGAGATGAGCCCCATACGATCGGCGAGGACTCCGCGCCGGCCGACAAGCTTCGGCTCCAGGCCACCGAGCCATTGCGCATCCGCAACGCGACGATGCTTCCGTTGCCGGGGCTCGTGCCCGTGTTCGAGAGCACGGGCACGTAGATCATTCCCTGATCGACCCCGATCGCCGGCGATGCGGCGGCAAGCGTCCCGACGCGGTGCGACCACAGGATGTGGCCATTGGTCGTGTCGAGTGCCTTCACGTATCCGCCGTCGTTCATCCAGAACATCGTCGTGTGGTAGATCACCGGCGGGAACTCGAGCAGCGCGTGGTCGTCGTGGGACCAGCCGTTGTGGAACGGCGGACGGAGGTTCGAAGCAGCCCTGGAAGTTCCGCGTACGGCCGGCGTCGTACCCGTAGCGCGGCCACACGAACGTGTCCACGGGCGCAGCTTTCTTGGCGTCGTCGTGGTGGTCGACGTTGTCGTCGGGACCGTGAACGACAGTTGCGGGTGTGAGACGTTTCCGGGCGCATGCAGCAGAACGAATGCGAACGCGCCTCCCACCGCGATCAGCAGCGACGATCAGTGCGACGAGCCCGCGGCGCCACCTCCGCGATCCGGGACTCGGCATGGCGCCATCGTAGAGACTGCCTGATATGAAAGTGCCTGCAGCGACCGACCTGAAAGCACGGATCGGCGCGCTCTCGGCCGCCGCGCCGCTCCGTGATCGGCTCGGGGATACGGCCGGGGTGTATCTCGTCGGCGGTGCGGTCCGTGACCTGCTGCTGGGTGGCGCGGCCCGTGGATCTCGACGTGGTCGTCGGACGGCGATCCTGCTGAGGTGATCGCACTGCTCGGGGGCGAGGTTCGGCGGTACGACCGGTTCGGGACCGCGACCGTGAGGGTGGACGGCCACACATACGACATCGCGCGGGCGCGGCGCGAGCGACTACCCGGCCCCGGGCGCGCTCCCGGAGGTCGAGCCGGCGCCGCTCGACGAGGACCTGAGGCGCCGCGACTTCACCGTCAACGCCGCGGCGATCGAGCTCGCGAGCGGTGAGCTACGAGTGGTGCCAGAGACGCTTGCCGATCTCGAGGCGCGGGTTCTCCGGGTTCTTCACGACCGCAGCTTCATCGACGATCCGACGCGACTGCTGCGGCTCGCGCGGTACGCGGCGCGGCTCGGATTCGAGGTCGAGCCGGGCACCCGTGCGCTCGTCGCGCGACGCCGTCGCCGGCGGTGCGCTGCGCACGGTCAGCGGTCCGAGGATCGGCGCCGAGCTGCGACTCGCGGCACGCGAACCGGACGCCGGTCGCCGTGTTCGACTCGCTTGCCGAGCTGGGCGTGGACACCGGGTTCGGCACGATCGAACCGGGGCTGGCGCGCCGCGCGTTCGAACTGCTGCCGCCGGACGGTGATCGCCCTGCGACCGCCTTGGCCCTCGCCGGGAGCTCGACCGACTCGGCTGAGCTCTCCGAGCTGCTCGACACGCTCGCGTTCGAAGCGGCGGAACGGGCGAGGATCGCCGCCGCCGCGACGCGCGCCCCCGCGCTCGCAGAGCAGCTCGAACGCGCGCGGACGCCGTCAGAGATCGCGGAGGCGGTTGGCGGCGCCGGGCCGGAGGAGGTAGCGGTCGCCGGCGCGCTGGGCCCCGGGCAGGCCGCGCGGGACTGGCTCGAGACGCTCAGGCATGTGCACCTCGAGATCGACGGTACGGACCTGCTCGCGGCGGGAGTGCCAGAAGGGCCGGCGGTCGGGCGCGGGCTGCGAGCGGCGCTGGCCGCAAAGCTCGACGGGCGCGCCGACGGGCGCGAGGGTGAGCTCGCCGAGGCGCTGAGGGCGGCTCGGTAGGGTCCGGACGGGATGCTCTCGAACCCCAACGCGCTGCAATGGAGACGGCAGCCGGGCCACTACGAGGTCTACTACCTGACGCTCACCGATGCCCGCAGCGGGGTCGGCCTGTGGATCCGCTACACGATGCTCGCACCGCTGCCGGGGACGGGCGCCGAGGCCAGCTGCTCGCTTTGGTTCTTGGCGATGGATCCGCGGCCCGGCCGCCGGCCGACGCTCGCGCGCAAGGCGACCTTCCCGATCGAGGAGCTGCAGGCGCGCGATGATCCGTTCGAGCTCGAGATCGGTGACGCCACCCTCACGGACGAGGGGATGCGCGGCGGGTTCGAGGATGTCGCGTGGGATCTCCACTGGCAGTCAGCCGACCACGGCTACGAGCACGTGCACCCGATCCTCCGCCGGGCGAAGGTCGCGCAGACGGTGCTCGTGCTCCCGCACGCCGACGTCGCGGTCAGTGGTTCTGTGGCGCTCGGCGACGAGACGCTCGAGCTGTCCGAGGTCCCGGGCGGCCAAGCCCACCTGTGGGGGTCCAAGCACGCACAGGCGTGGGCGTGGGCGCATTGCAACGACTTCCAGACGCTCGATGGAGAGCCCGTGCCCGGCACATTCGTCGACGGCGTGTCCGTGGTCGTGCGGCGGTTCGGGCGCACGGTCGGGCCGAACACGCCCGTCGTAGCCCGAGTCGACGGGTTTGACTTCGCCTCGACTGCGCCGCTGCGAGTGCTCGGCAACGACAGTACGTTCGCGCTTACGGGCTGGCGCTTCACCGCGGTCGACGGGCGCCGCAAGCTGATCGGCGAGGTCGACGCCGACCGCGACCGGCTCGCGGGGGTCACCTACCACGACCCCGATGGCGAGCCGGCGTATTGCTACAACGGCGAGACCGCGACGATGCGGCTCCACCTGTATGAACGGGCGCGCCAGGTCGGGGGATGGGCGCACCGGCAGACACTGGTTGCGCCGGGCCGGGCGCACTTCGAGTACGCGCAGCGGACGCCAGTTCCAGATCTCGAACTGCTCACGACGTGAAGCTCCCGGTTCCGTTCCAAACCGCGGGCGAGCACATCGCGATCGACCTGCCCGGTGCTCGCGCGCTGTTCACGACCCGGCGGGGCGGGTACTCGGCGGGGCCGTATGAAAGCCTCAACCTGGGGCTGCTCACGGATGATGATCCAGACTGCGTCGGGAGTAATCGTGCAAAGGTGATGGGGGAGACCGGCGTCGCAGCTCGCGATCATCCGGCAGGTGCACGGAACGCGAGATTCTCGAGGCTGCGGTCGAGCGGCCTGGCCGCGAGGCCGACGGCCAAGTGACCGCGGAGCCAGGAATCGGGACGATGGTGATGACTGCCGATTGCCTGCCGATCGCGATCGCGGGCGGCGGCGCCGTCGGCGTCGTCCATGCCGGGTGGCGCGGACTCTCCGGTGGCGTGATCGACAACGGCATCCGTGCGCTGCGCGAGCTGGTCGGCGACGCGGCCGCTGCACGCGGCGATCGGACCGGGCGCCGGTCCGTGCTGCTACGAGGTTGGCGAGGAGGTCCACGCTCGATTCGGCGGGCGGGCGCGCAACGGACGCAACCTCGATCTGAAGGCGATCGCGCGCGAGCAGCTGACGAGTGCCGGGGTCGAGGCGGTTCACGACGTCGGGCTGTGCACGATCTGTTCTGACCCCGCGTTGTTCTTCTCGCATCGTCGCGATCGCGGCGTCACCGGGCGCCAGGGCGGGATTGCATGGTTGACCTGATCGAAGGGCTCGAACCCGACCGCATCCGCACGAATCTGCGGCGCGTCACCAGTGAGATCGCTGCCGCCGGGCGTGATCCGTTGGAGGTCGAGATCCTCGCCGCGGTCAAGTACGTCCCGGTCGATGGGCTGCGAGCGCTCGCCGAGGCCGGCCTGACCGTCGTCGGTGAGAACCGTGCGCAGGATCTTGTCGCAAAGGCAGATGCTTACCCGAGCCGTTTCACCTGGGACTTCATCGGGCGGTTGCAGAGCCGCAAGGTCAAGACGATCGTCCCGTATGTCCGCTACATCCACTCGGTCGACTCAGAGTCCGTGCTCGCGCAGCTCGAGCGACACGCGCGGCCAGATACGCGGGTGCTGATCGAGGTCAACGTCGCCGGTGATCCAGGGAAGGGAGGGGTGCATCCAGAGGACTTGACGGCGTTCATCGGCCGGTGCCCGGTGCACGTCGCGGGGCTGATGACGATGCCTCCAGCTACGCCCGACCCCGAGGCCAGTCGCCCCTACTTCAAGGCCTTGCGGGAGCTCGCTGAGCGCCACGGACTGAAGCAGCTGTCGATGGGCACGACGCAGGATTACGTCGTCGCCGCAGAGGAGGGCGCTACGATTGTGCGGATCGGCACAAGTCTGTTTCGCTAATCGAATCCGAGCGCGCCATAATTGCGGCAGGGAATCGTTCCCGTTTCCCGAACACCTCTCGCGCGTATGGCTTTTCGCGACACCTGGCATCGGACTCTCGTCTACTTCGGCTTGGCCGAAGACGAGACGTATGAGGACGAGTCGGTCGAGCCTTACCCGGAGCCTGAGGTGGAGATCCAGGACAGCTATCGCGAGCGACCGAACGTTCGCCGCCTGAGCTCGCGGCGCCGGCGCGACGACTTCGACGACATCTTCGCGGACGATTCGAGCCCGCGGACGACCGCGCTGCGCCCCGTCGGCGCCGGCCGTCCGAACGGCCGCAACGGCGGCGATGTCCGGGTGCACTTCGTCGCCCCGAAGAACTTCAACGACGTCCAGGACGTGGCCGACAAGTTCAAGGACTCGATCCCGGTGATCCTCAACCTCCAAGACGCGGACACCGACCTCTCCAAGCGGCTGATCGACTTCGCCAGCGGGTTGACGTACGCGCTCGATGGGGGGATGCAACGGATTGGCAACAAGATCTTCCTGCTGACGCCGCACAACGTCGAGCTGTCTGCCGAGGAGCGCGCGCGGCTCGCGGAGAAGGACTTCTTCAACCAGTCCTGAGCCAGATGGCCAGCGCGATCGCGATCGCCGCCGTCGAGATGTAGATCCCCCGGAACCCTAAGGGTCCGACCAAGGCCGAGGCGAGCGCCTGCATCGGCGCCTGCGGGCCGAACAGCGCAAGCGTGATCGCCGCCGAGGTGCGACCCTGGAGGGCGTTCGGGGTCATTCGCTGAACGAGGTTGAGCGTCGCCAGGAACACCCACGGCAGCGCGAACCCGAGCACCAGGTACCCGAGCAGCGCGGCCGGCAGCGCCCCAGTCGCGTTCAGCGCGTCACCGAGCGCGAAGTTGAAGAGCCCCAGCAGCGCCAATCGCCGTTCCCCGATTCGCGCCAGTATCCGGCCGCTCGTCAACGCCGCGACGATCGACCCCGCGCCGAGCAAACCAGCGAACACGCCGAGAAACGCCGGCCGCTGCCCGGTCGCGGTGACGAGGCTGTACTGCGCCGCGACGGCGAGCCCTGACGCGGCCATCACCCCGGTCGCGGCGAGCACGACCCGGCGCAACGCCGGTGCCGAGGCGATGTGCCGCATCCCGGCGCTCAGCTGGAGCCACCAGCGCTCGCCTACGGGTGCCGGGGGCGCTGCGCTCACGCGAAGCATCGACACGGTCACGGCGGCGACCAGGAACGTGGCGGCGTCGAGCGCGGCGACCGTGCCGCCGCCGGCAAGCGTGAACAGCGCCGCGCCGAGCAGCGGTGCGACGAGCCGGCCGGTTTCCTGGATTCCCAAGCGCCAGCCGTTGATCCGCTCGCGCGCGGGGCGCCCGAGCATCTCCGCGAACAGTGCGTTCTCCGCCGGATCGATCAGCACGAGCTCGAGGCCATACGCGCCCATGGCGACGAAGATCAGCCATACATCACGGGACGAATTCACCGCCAGCAGCATCAGGATCGTCGCGGCGGAGACGAGGTTGACGGCGATCAGCCACCGCCGCCGGTCGACCCGATCGACTGCGAGCCCGGCGAGCGGACCGGCAAGCGACGGCGCGTACAGGCACGCGGAGACGAGCCCCGCCTTGGCGCTGCTACCGGTCAGCGACTTCACCCAGATGCCCGCGACGAGGCTCATCGCACTGTTGCCGACCAGCGACGCGGCGAGGCCGATCAGATACAGGCGAGCGTTACGAGTTGCTTCGCGCTGCGCATGAGTAAATCTAAGTCGCTGAGACTAATGCCTGATCGAATCACCTGCGACTCTTACTGAATCCAGGTTGAGCCCCGGTAGATTTCCGTGGATGCGAGTCGGTCTGATAGGAGCGGGCAACATGGCTCGCGCGATCGCTCGCGGGTGGGGTGATCCCGTGGTGTGCTCGGACAACGGCTCGGGCCGGGCGGCCGCGCTCGCCGCGGAGCTCGGCGGGGAGGCGCTCGCGTCGAACTCCGAGGTGGCGGCACGCGTCCGACCTGGTGCTCCTGTGCCACAAGCCGGCGCAGCTGCAGGCGGTTGCGTCCGAGCTGAACGGAAACGTGAAGGCGGTCGCGTCGGTGCTGGGCGCCACCTCGATCGAGGCGCTCCAGAACGCGTACCCGGGGGTACCGGTGTTCAGGCTGATGCCGAATACCGCCGTCGAGATCAGGCGCGGCGTCGTCTGCTACGCGCCCGGCGCGCGAAGTCGACAAGGCGCTCGAGGCGGAGGTGCTGGCGTTGTTCGAGCGGCTCGGGAGCGTGGTCACGCTGCCGGAGTCGCAGATCGAGCCCGCGACCGCGGTGATGGGCGTCGGCCCCGCCTATCAGGCGCTGCTCGCCGAGGCCCAGGTCGACGCCGCCGTGCGTCGCGGCCTGCCGGCCCGGCTCGCCGGGCGGTTGGTCACAGAGACGATGGCGGGGACGGCGGCGCTGCTCGTCGAGCACGGGTACGACACGCTCGCGGTGCGGCGCGAGGTGACATCACCTGGCGGGTCGACCGCTCGCGGGCTCGCGGCGCTCGAGCACGGTGGCGTACGCGCTGCCTTCCACGATGCAATCGACGCGGTGATCGACGGAGGGAGGCGCTGATGCTGGTCGCCGGCCTGATACGCGACGACGTCGCCAACTATCTCAATGCCGCGTTCGAGGTGTACATCATCGTGCTCGTCGTCTACGTGCTGCTGAACATGATGTTCTCGTTCGGCCTGCGCCCGCCGTACTCGCGCTGGACCGACATCGTGCTCGGCTTCCTCAAGGACGTCTCCGATCCATATCTGCGGATCTTCCGTCGGGTGATCCCGCCGCTCGGGATGATCGACCTCTCGCCGATGATTGCGATCATCGTGCTCGTGTTCCTCGACCGGATCCTCTTCAACACGATCCACTCCTGACTTGGTCACGGTGAGCGCCTCCAAGGTCCGCTCGGTGGCGTTCGCCAAGGCCGGCGCCCTGGCCGTCGCGGTCGTCGGGCTCGACCAGCTGACGAAGCACTTCGTCCGATCGGGGATCGCTGTCGGCGACGTGCATAAGTTCCTTCCCGGCGTAAACCTCGTCGACGTGCGCAACAGCGGTGTCGCTTTCGGAGTGTTCTCGGGCGGCGGCGCGATCGTCCTCGTGTTCACGTTCCTCGCGCTCGCGTTGCTGCTTGGCTACTTCGCGCGGCGGCCCGAGCGGCCGTGGCTGTGGCTCCCGGCCGGCCTGCTCACCGGCGGCGCGCTCGGCAACCTGTTCGACCGGCTCGTGCACGGGGCGGTCACCGACTTCATCAAGCTGCCGCTGTGGCCGGCGTTCAACGTCGCCGACATGGCGATCACCTTCGGAGTACTGGCGCTGCTGTACGTGCTCGAGGGCGGGCGCCGCGATGCCGGATGATTCGCGGATCCGGCTCGAGGTTCCTGCGGCCGCCGTGCGGCGTCCGGCTCGACCGATTCCTCGCCGAGCCGCTCGGGTCGCGCGCTAAAGCCGCGACGCTGATCGACAGCCAGCGGGTCCGCGTCGACGGCCGCATCCGTCCGAAGCGACATCTGGTCAGCGCCGGGGAGCTGATCGACGTCGACCCCGGCGAATCGGAGCCGGTGGCGATCGAAGGGGCGGTGGCCGCGTTCGAGGTTGCCTACGAGGACGAGCACCTGCTGGTCGTCGACAAACCCGCAGGCGTCGTCGTCCATCCGGCACGGGGGCACTGGCAGCGGCACGCTCGCACAGGCGCTGGCGGGGCGTGGCGCCGGCGGCGACGAGCCGTGGCGAGCGGGAATCGTGCACCGGCTCGACCGGGAGACCTCGGGCTTGCTGGTCGTCGCCAAGAGCGACGAGGTCCACCGAGCGCTCAAGCAGGAGCTAAAGCAGCGCGAGCTCCACCGCGAGTACCTGGCGCTCGTCGAGGGCAGGCCGCCGGCGCGGACCGGAACCGTCGAGGCGCCGATCGGCCGGCACCGCCGCGACCGCACGCTGATGTCGATCGACACGCGCCGAGCCGCGCGAGGCGCGCACGCACTTCGCGCTCGAGCGGGCGCTCCCGGACTCGACGCTGCTGCGGGTCGTGCTGGACACCGGGCGTACGCACCAGATTCGGGTCCACATGGCCGCGATCGGCCACCCGGTCGCCGGCGATCCCCAGTACGGGAAGCGGGGCCTGTACGGGCTCGAGCGCCAGTTCCTGCACGCCGCGCGGCTCGCGTTCGCGCATCCGGTGACCGGGGCGGCGATCGAGGTTTCCTCGCCGCTGCCGGCGGATCTCGACGCCGCGCTCGACCTGGCGGCAGCGGCGAGCGGTAAAGACGACGGGGCGGCCCGTCCAAAGCCGCCCCGCCGAGTGAATTGCGAACCGAGCCACCGGAGGTAGGGGAAGGGAGGTTCGGCCCGCGTCCCCGGGCCACCACCGAAGGTAGGGGAAGGGTGATGTCCCGGTACAAACGAGAACGTATCCGACAGACGGAACTTGCGTAAACTGATTTCAAGAATTTCCTTCAACCCCGGCCGCTGAAGGTCGCGCCCTGCCTCGAATCGTTCCGAGGTCGCGACGGAAGCGGACGGGCAGTAACCACAAGACATAAAGGGAGTACGGACCATGGCTCAAGTCGGCGTCAGAGAGCTGCTGGAGGCCGGTGTGCATTTCGGCCACCAGACGCGCCGCTGGAATCCAAAGATGCGCCGCTTCATCTTCGGCGAGCGGGACGGCATCTACATCATCGATCTGCTCCAGACCGAGCAGATGCTCGAGAACGCGCGGCAGTTCGCCTCCGAGGTCGCGCACCGCGGCGGCACCGTGCTGTTCGTCGGCACGAAGAAGCAGGCCCGCGACGCGATCAAGGAGACCGCCGAGGCCTCCGAGATGCCGTACGTCAACCACCGCTGGCTCGGCGGGCTGCTGACGAACTTCCAGACGATCTCGCTGCGGATCAAGCGGCTGCACGACCTCGAGCGGTACGAGTCCGAGGGCCAGCTCGGCGCTGCTGCCGACGCGCGAGCGGATGGCGGCACAGGCCGACCTCGAGAAGCTGCGCGCGAACCTCGGCGGGGTCAAGAACATGCAGCGGACGCCCGACGCGGTGTTCGTGATCGATCTGAAGACCGAGGCGATCGCGGTGCGCGAGGCGCAGCGGCTGCGGATCCCGATCATCGGGCTCGTCGACACCAACTGCGATCCCGAAGGGATCGACTACGTGATCCCCGGCAACGACGACGCGATCCGTTCCTGCGCGGCGATCACGCGCGCGATCGGCGACGTGGTGTCCTCCGGGCACGCCGTGTTCCGTGCCGAGGAGGAGAAGGCGCGGTTGGAGCGTGAGCGGATCGAGGCAGAGGAGCGGGCGCGGCGCGAGGCCGAGGAGCAGGCTCGTCGCGAGGCCGAGGAGGCGCAAGGCTGCCGCGCGAGGCCGCTGCCGCTGAGGCCGAGGCAGCTGCGGCTGCCGAGGCTGCTGCGGCTGCCGAGACGCGCCGCTGCCGGGCCGGTCAGGCCGCGCAGGCCGCACCCGCAGGCCGCCCACTCGCTCGGTCGCCGACGCCGCCGCGTCGTCTGAGCCGCCGCGAGTGGCCTCGGCGCCGGATCCGGCCCCTGCGGCCGCCGCGGCTGAGGCGCCGGCTGCGGAGGCCGCCTGCCGAGGCCGCCGAGCCTGAGCCGGCGCCGGAGCCTGCGGCAGCGCCGGCTGCGGACGCCGGAGCCTGCCGCCGCCGGAGCCGAGCCGCGCTGCGGAGGCCGAGCCGCGCCCGGCTGCCGAGCCGGCGCCGGAGCCTGAGGCCGCGCGGAGCCTGAGCGGCGCCGGAGCCTGAGGCTGGCCGCGCCGAAGCCCCTGTTGCTGAAACTGAAACCGAAGCCGCGGCGCCGGCCGAGGCGGTCGCGGAGACCGAGACCGAAACGGAGAACGAATGAGTGCGATCAGCGCCGGCGATGTGAAGGCTTTGCGGGAGCGGACGGGGGCCGGGATCGTGGCGTGTCGCGACGCGCTCGCCGAGACCGAGGGAGATCTCGAGCAAGGCGGTTGAGCTGCTGCGCGCGCGAGGCGAGGCGCAGGCGGCGAAGCGGGCCGGCGCGGAGGCGCGCGAGGGCATCGTGCAGAGCTACATCCACGCGAACGGGAAGATCGGCGCGATGGTCGAGGTCGACTGCCAGACCGACTTCGTCGCGCGCAACGACAAGTTCGTCGAGTTCGCACGTGACGTCGCGCTGCAGATCGCGGCGATGGCGCCGATCGCGGTCTCGGACGAAGACGTTCCGGCCGACGACCGCGAGCGCGAGGAGCGGATCGCCACCGAGCAGGCCGCCGACCGGCCCGAGAACGTGCGCGAGAAGATCGTGCAAGGCAAGCTCGACAAGTGGCTCGACGACGTCGTGCTGCTGCGGCAGAAGCACGTGAACACGGACAAGCACGACGGCAAGACGATCGAGGAGCTCCGCGCCGCGCTCGCCGCCGAGACCCGCGAGAACATCGTGATTCGACGCTTCGAGCGGTTCGCTGTCGGTGGCTGAGCCGGCGACAGCGCAGCCGCTGCTGCCGCCGGTCGTACAGCCGGGTGCTGCTGAAGCTGTCGGGCGAGGCGTTGATGGGCGACCGGGAGTACGGCACCGACCCAGCGCGGGTGCAGGCGGTCGCCGCGCGAGATCGCCGGCGTCCACGGCGCGCGGCGTCGAGGTCGCGATCGTCGTCGGCGGCGGCAACATCTACCGCGGGCTGGCGGCGGCCGCGCGCGGCATGGACCGCGCGACCGGCGACTACATGGGGATGCTGGCGACGGTGCTGAACGCGCTCGCCCTCCAGGACGCGCTCGAGAAGCTCGACGTGGCGACGCGGGTGCAGTCGGCGATCACGATCTCCGAGGTCGCGGAGCCGTACATCCGGCGCCGCGCGATGCGCCACCTCGAGAAGGGCCGGATCGTGATCTTCGCGGCCGGTACCGGCAACCCGTTCTTCACGACCGATACCGCCGCCGCGCTGCGGGCCGCCGAGCTCCACGCAGAGGTCGTGCTGATGGCGAAGAACGGTGTCGAGGGCGTGTACTCCGCCGACCCGGCGAAGGATCCCGCCGCCGAGTTCATCCCCGAGATCACGCACAAGGAGGCGCTCACGCGTGGACTGCAGGTGATGGACTCGACCGCGTTCGCGCTGTGCATGGACAACAACCTGCCGATCGTCGTCTTCAACATGGCCGACGGGCGGAACATCGACAAGATAGTGTCCGGCGAGCGAGTAGGAACGCTGGTGCGTACCGATGAGTGAGCTGACCGACGAGCTGATCGAGGACGCCCGCGACCGGATGGCGAAGTCGGTCGAGTCGATCAAGCACGAGTTCGGCTCCGTCCGCACCGGGCGCGCGAGCCCGGCGCTGCTCGACCGGATCTCGGTCGACTATTACGGCACCGCGACACCGCTCAAACAGCTCGCGACGATCAGCGCGCCCGAGCCGCGGATGCTGACGATCCAGCCGTACGACAAGACCTCGATCAAGGCGATCGAGCGCGCGATCCTCGAGTCCGACGTCGGGCTGACGCCCGGCAACGACGGCAATCTGATCCGGCTCAGCGTGCCCGAGCTGACCGAGGAGCGACGCAGGCAGCTGGTCAAGGTCGTCCGCCAGATCGCGGAGGAAGGACGCGTCGCGATCCGCAACATCCGCCGCGGGGTAATGCACGACCTGCGCGAGCTCAAAGAGTCCGGCGACGCTGGCGCCGACGATGAGCACCGCGCCGAGGCGGTGTTGCAGAAGGCGACGGACGCGCGGATCGCGGAGCTCGACGAAGCCCTCAAGCACAAGGAAGAAGAGATCCTCGAGGTCTGATGGGCGCGGCCTCGGAGCGAGGACGTGCCCGGTACGTCGCGATCATCACCGACGGTAACGGGCGCTGGGCGAAGGCCCGGGGGCTGCCGGTGGTGGCGGGGCACGAAGCCGGCGCCGACACGGTCAAGGCGCGATTGCGGGACGCCGTCGATCTAGGGCTGCAGGAGCTGACGGTGTACTCGTTCTCAACCGAGAACTGGGGGCGGTCCGACGACGAAGTTGCTGCGCTGATGGAGATGTTCGGCCGGCGGATCGAGGGCGAGACGCCTGAGCTGAACGAGGAGGGTGTGCGGATGCGGTTCGTCGGACGCCGCGCCGATCCGGTCCCACCTGAGCTGATCGAGCGGATGGAGTGGGCCGAGGCGCAGACCGGCGAGAACACGCGGATCACGCTGTTCGTCGCGTTCAACTACGGCGGCCGGGCGGAGATCGTCGATGCAGCGCGAACCTTTACCGGTGGGGACGAAGAGGAGTTCCGCAAGCACCTGTACGCGCCGGACATGCACGACCCCGACCTGATCATCCGAACGAGCGGCGAGCTGCGGCTGTCGAACTATCTGATGTGGCAGTCGGCCTACTCGGAGCTGGTCTTCCGCGACGAGCTGTGGCCCGACTTCTCGCGCGAGGCATTCGAGGCGAGCCTCGAGGAGTTCGCCGCGCGCGGGCGACGGTTCGGAGGGCGCTGATGCCGCAGGCAAGGCGGCCGCCCGCGTCCAGGCAGGAGCGCCCCCGGCGCGAGCGTCCCGAGCGCGCCCGGCCCGCGCGCGAACCCCGCGCGCCGCGGCAGCGCTCGGACCTGCTCGCCCGGATCTTGGTCGCGATCCCGGCCGCGGTCATCGCGGTCGTGTTCATCGACCTCGGCGGGCTTGCATGGGCGATCTTCATGGCCGCGATCGGCTGCGTGTGCCTGAGCGAGCTGTACACGCTGCTGACTCGGTGGAGGCCCGTTCCGATCGTCGGGTTCGCTGCGCTTGCGGGGATGGTGATCGGGGCGCGGTACGGAAGCCTCAAAGTCGTGATGGAGGTCTTGGTCGGCTCGGTTCCCGTGCTGTTCCTGGCGGTCGCTGCGCGCGGGCCGCCATGAGGGCGCGACCGTCGCGATCGCCGGCACGCTGCTCGGCGTCGTGTGGATCGGGCTGCCGTTCGCGCACGCCGTGCTGCTGCGGCGGCTCGACCACGGCGCGGGTGTGGTGCTCGACATCGCGATCGGATCGTTTCTCGGCGCCACCGGCGCGTACCTCGGCGGACGGATGTTCGGCCGCCGGCCACTGGCGCCTGCGATCTCGCCCGGCAAGACCGTCGAGGGCTTGTTCTGTGGCATCTTCATCTCGATCCTGGCCGTCTACGTCGCCGGCATCAACCAGACGTGGATGCACCACGGAACCGCGCTCGAGCTTGGCGCGGCGGTCGCGATCCTCGAGCCGATCGGCGACCTGTTCGAGTCGCTGATCAAGCGCGACGCGGGGGCCAAGGACGCCGGAACGCTGTTCGGCGCCCATGGCGGAGCGCTGGACCGGCTCGACGGGGTGATGTTCACGATCGTCGCCGGCTACTACATCTGGCTTGCCGTCGGAGTGCTCCACTGAGCGCCGGGTAGTCTGAGCAAGTGGCCCGCCGCCTCGTGATCCTCGGCTCGACCGGCTCGATCGGCGTTCAGGCGCTCGACGTCGTGTCGCGCTCGGACGCGCTCGAGGTGGTGGCTCTCAGCGCCGCCGACGCATGGGAGCCGCTCGTCGAGCAGGCGACCCGGTACGGCGTCAAGCGGATCGCGCTGGCAAACCAAGACGCGGCCGCGCGCGCCTCGGAGACGTGGACGGCCGGTGAGGTGCTAAGCGGGCCCGAGGCGCTGGTCAAGCTGATCACAGGGACCGAATGCGACCTCGTGCTCAATGCGATCGTCGGCTCGGCGGGGCTTGTCCCGACGGTCGCGACGCTGGGCGAGGGAATCGACCTTGCGCTCGCGAACAAGGAGTCGCTGGTCGTCGGCGGCGAGCTCGTCACGCAGCTTGCGGAGGCGACCGGCGCGGCGATCATTCCGGTCGACTCCGAGCATTCCGCGCTTCACCAGCTGCTCGCCGGCGAGCCGCCCGGGCACCGTCGACCGCCTGATCGTGACCGCGTCCGGCGGGCCGTTCCGCGGCATGTCCATCGACCAGCTCCGGGACGTCACCGTCGAGCAGGCGCTCGCCCACCCGACCTGGCAGATGGGCGGGCAAGATCACGATCGACTCGGCGACCCTGATGAACAAGGGGCTCGAGCTGATCGAGGCCCACCACCTGTTCGGGACGCCGTACGAGCGGATCGAGGTCGTCGTCCACCCTCAATCGATCATCCACAGCCTGATTCAGCTGTGCGACGGGGCCACGCTCGCGCATCTCGGGTATCCGGACATGCGCGTCCCGATCTCGTACGCGCTCCACTATCCCGAACGTGTCGACGTGCCGGTGCGCCCGCTCGACCTCGCCGAGGTCGGGTCGCTGACGTTCGAGCCCGTCGACGACGAGACGTTCGCGTGCCTAGCGCTCGCGCGGGCCGCGGGCCGCGCCGGCGGCACCGCGCCGTGCACACTCAACGCGGCCAACGAGGTCGCCGTGCACGCATTCCTCGACGGGCGGCTGCGGTTCGTCGAGATCGCGGCGGTCGTCGCCGAGACGCTCGAGCAGGAGGACGCCGCAGCAGGTTCACTCGTTCGACACGCTCGCCGAGGCCGACGCTCGCGCGAGGCGGATCGCCGGCGAGCTGGTGGAAGCTCGTACGCGCGCTTGATCGGGCCGAAACCTGGCTTGGCACACTGGGAGTCCCGTGTCCTACCTGTACGCGTTCCTCGGCTTCGCGGCCCTGATCATCCTGCACGAGGCGGGCCACTTCGTCGCGGCCAAGGCCGTGGGGATGCGGGTCGAGCGATTCTCGCTGTTCTTCGGTCCGCTGCTCGTCAAGACGCGCCGGGGCGAGACCGAGTACGGGATCGGGCCGATCCCGCTCGGCGGCTACGTGAAGATCACCGGGATGAACCCGAAGGAGGAGACGCCGGAAGACGCACGGGTGATCGCGAGGCGCAGCGAGGCGCTCGAGAGTACGGCAGATCCCGCGCAGCAACGCGAGCTGAACGTCCGCATCGCCGAGCTCGAGCAGGACGCCGCACGGGTGCGAGCGCGGGCGTACTACAACCAGCCGGTCTGGAAGCGGATCGTCGTGATCCTCGCCGGGCCCGCGGTCAACCTCGCGATCGCGTTCGCGATCCTCGCGATCATCTACGCGGAGCAGGGCCAGATCGTGACGCGCGGGGGCCAGCCCGTCGCGCAGATCGCGCGGGCTGCGCTCGAGCAGCCCGCAGCGTCGTACCTGAAGCCGGGAGATCAGATCGTCGCCGTCAACGGCCACCGCAACCCTCCGTTCAGCGAGCTGACCAACCAGATCTCGTCCGACCGCTGCTCGGGGACGCCCACCGCCGGCTGCCAGCGCGGCGCGTCCCGTGACGCTCGAAGTCAGGCGCTCCGGCTCGCTGCAGACGTTCTCGATCTATCCCCGCTACGACGCGACGCTGAAGCGGATGCGCCTCGGGTTCGAGTACCAGCCGGTGCTCGGGCCGGTCGGACGCGTTCGGCGCGGCGCGCGAGAGCCTCAGCGAGATGTGGTACGTGACCCACACGACGGTGACCACGCTCGGGCGGCTGTTCGAGCCCAAGCAGGAGAGCCAGCTGCACGGCGTCGTCGGCGGGTTCACGGTTACACAGGAGCGGTTCGCCTACAGCAGCACGGATGCGTTCTTCACGCTCGCGCTGATCTCGCTGTCGCTCGCGGTCGTCAACCTATTCCCGTTCCTGCCGCTCGACGGCGGCCACGTGTTCTGGGCGGTCGCCGAGAAGGTGCGCGGCCGCCGGATCCGTTTCGAGACGATGGAGCGTGCCGGCGCCGTCGGCTTCGTGCTGATCATCTTCATCTTCGTGATCGGCCTGTCGAACGACATCTCGACGCTGACCGGCTCGGGCTTCAACGCGCGCTGACCGGACACTAGGAGACGCTCGGGTCGCCCGGGCGGATGATCCGGGCCTCATAGGTGAGCACGACCGTTACCGACGATGACCGCTCGGCCATAACACGGCCGTATCGGCCGACTGTGTAAGAGAATCTGGTCTCCGCGGCCGAATCTCTTACACAGTCGGTCTCGAATTCGGCTTCCCGGCGGGTCGGCTCGAACAACTCGACGAGATTGCCCGACGGGTCCAATACGAGGATCTGCTTCCCGCCGAAACCGGTCACGATCTCGTTGCGAAAGCGGGCGCCGGCGCGCGCGGAGCTTGTCGACGGTCGCCTCAAGGTCCGAGACCTCGAGCTGGAAGCGGTTCCAGCCGCCGGGCTCCGGGACCGCACCGTCCGGCATCGCCTGGCCGCCACCGCCCTGAGCGCTCGGTGCGCTCAGCACGAGGCGCAGGTCGCCACGCTCGCAGCATCGCGAACGTCGGCGCCGGGTGCATCACCTCCGTCGAAACCCAGCCTGTCGCGGTAGAAGCCGATCGCCGCGTCGACGTCGTCGACGATGTAGCGCACGGATACGGTTGCCATCTGGCTGCTCCTCTCTACGTGTACAGCTCGCGGTCGGGCTCATCGACCTGGACCACGAGTCCGCCGGGACCGGGGACGTAGAGCGAGCGGCCCCACTCCTGGTCGACGATCTCACCGTCCGGCGGAAAGCCGGCGTCGCGCAACGGTCCGCCACGCGCTCGAGCGGCTCTTCGGACACCAGGTTGAGCTTGATTCCGGTCATCCCGGCGCCGTCGGCGGCGACCGCCTCGTCGTGCAGGCACAACTCGCCGCCGTCGGCCGCCAGCTCGACCCAGTGGCCTGGGCGAGCGCGTACCTCGGTGCGCAGCCCAAGCGCCTCATAGAAGCGGATCGCCTCGTCGACATCTGGGACGAAGTGGATCGGACGGACCTTCATCTCTGCCCGGCCCCGTCGATCTGGTCCAGGTACGCGATGAGAGCGTTCTCGACGAGCTTCGACAGCGACACCGCTTCATCGACTGCGGCGTGCTTGGCGCGGCGGATCAGCGAAGGAGGTAGGTAGACGTTGAACTGCTGCTTGCGCTCCTCCTCGGTCTGGCCACGCAAGCATGCTAGCAAGCTAGCGGTCCTTAGCAAGGCGGCTTTGGCGTGGGTGCTGCGGTAGCGTTAGCTCTCCAATCCGGTTGATCAAGAGGCGGAGGAGAGATGGAGAGCAGCACGATCACGACGGCCGCCGGGCGCGCGATGGATGCGCCGACGCTGACCGAGGCTTTTCGCCGCACCGCCGCGAACCATCCCGACATCGTCGCCGTGCGCTGGCCCGATGACTCTGTCTCGCTGACCTGGGCGCAGCTGCTCGAGCGGGTCGACGCGGTTGCCGGCGGGCTGGCGAAGCTCGGCGTCAAGCGCGGCGACACGGTCGCGATCATGCTCGGCAACCGGCCCGAGTTCCACATCGTCGACCTGGCGGCGGTCACGATCGGCGCCGTTCCGTTCTCGATCTACACGACCTATCCGGCCGAGGAGATCGAGTACCTGATCACTGATTCGGACGCGCGCGTGGCGATCGTCGAGCAGGCGTTCCTGCCCGTGATGCAGCAAGGCCCGCGAGCAGCTGCCCGGACTCGAACACGTGATCGTCGTCGATGGAGAAGCGCCCGAGGGCACCATGCCGCTGAGCGAGATCGAGGGGTCGAATCCGGACTTCGACGCGGCCGCGGCGGCCGCTGAGGTGGGGCCCGACGACGTGCTGACGCTGATCTACACCTCGGGCACGACGGGCCACCCGAAGGGCGTGCAGCTCTCGCATCACAACATCATGGTCGCCGACAGGTCGGTGCAGGAGATCATCCAGTTCGAAGCGGGTATCGCGCGTGATCTCGTGGCTTCCGTCGGCGCACATCGCCGAGCGCAACGCCCACCACTACATCCCGATCGTGTACGCGGGCTCGATCACCTGCTGCCCGAACCCGCGCGAGATCCTCTCCTACCTGCCGCAGGTCCGCCCGGGGTGGTTCTTCGCCGTGCCGCGGATCTGGGAGAAGCTGAAGGCAGGGCTCGAGACGATGCAGTCCGCGCAGCCCGAGGAGCAGCGCGCGCCCGTGCAGGCGGCGCTGCAGGCGGCGATCGAGCGCGTCCGGCTCAAGCAGCGCCGCGAGCCGGTGCCGGACGAGCTCGAGCGCCAGGTCGCCGAGGCCGACGAGCAGGTGTTCTCGAAGCTGCGCGCGATGCTGGGGCTCGATCAGGCGATCGCCGTGAACGTCGGCGCCGCGCCGACGCCCGTCGAGGTGCTCGAGTTCTTCCATGCGCTCGGGATCGAGCTGGCCGAGCTGTGGGGCATGTCCGAGACGTGTGGCGCCGGCACCTGCAACCGGCCCGGCAACGTCAAGATCGGCACCGTCGGCCCGGCTGCACCGGGGGTCGAGCTGCGGATCGCCGAGGACGGCGAGGTGCTGGTCCGCAGCGAGGTCGTGATGCTCGGATACCGCAACGCGCCCGAGAAGACCGCCGAGGCAATCGACGCCGACGGCTGGCTCCATACGGGCGACATCGGCGAGATCGACGACGAGGGATTCCTCAAGATCGTCGACCGCAAGAAGGAGCTGATCATCAACGCGGCGGGCAAGAACATGTCGCCGGCGAACATCGAGGCGGCGCTGAAGACGGCGAGCCCGCTGATCGGGCAGGCGGCGACGATCGGCGATGCGAGGCCGTACAACACCGCTCTGCTCGTGCTCGACGCGGACTTCGCGCCCCAATGGGCGCAGCAACACGGGCTGAGCGGCACCTCGCTGGAGGAGCTCGCCACCGACCCCAAGATGGTCGAGGCCGTGCAGCAGGGCGTCGACGCCGCCAACGAGAAGCTGGCGCGCGTCGAGCAGATCAAGAAGTTCACGATCGTCCGCGGCGACTGGCTGCCCGGTGGCGACGAGCTGACGCCGACAATGAAGCTCAAGCGCAAGCCGATCGCGGCCAAGTACGAGGCCGAGATCGAAGCGATGTACTCGGGCTGACTCGCTCAGCGGACCTGGACGGTGAGCACCTGGCTCGCCTGCGCCGTGTCGATCTGGTACGCGTAGCAACCGGGGCCGGGGACCCGTGTGAACGACTGCCACTGGTGCGGCTTGCCGGGCTCGGCGAAGAGCTGGAGCTCGTCGTACGGCACGTGCCCCTCGCCGAAGCCGACAGCGCCCGAGCCGTTCATCGCGCGGCCGCGGATCAGGATCGGGCCGGTGAAGCTCGCCGGCGCCGACCAGGTGACCCGGCCGGCGTCCCATTTCGAGCCGATGAACGAGGTCACCGACAGGCCGCCAGGGCCATTCGGCGCGACGATCAAATGGCCGCCCCCGGCGGCGCAAGCCGAACCACGGGACAGGTGCGGGATGTGCAGTGCTCGTCGCAGTGACGCGGGCACGGCGCCGGTGCAATGGACGGAGCACAGCTCGTAGGTCGAGTATCCGGTCGTCTGCGTCAGCCCGGCCGGGGCCGGCGGTGTGCCCACCGGCGTGGGCGGTGGCGCGGTCGACACCGACGCGGACTGCGACGAGGTCGTCGTCGGGCATCGTCGAGGTCGTCGCGAGCTTGCGTCGGTGGTCGCTGGCGAGCTGGTCGCCGCCGTGCTCGTGGAGCCGGTCGCGGAGGTAGTGCGACGGCCGCGGCGGGCGACGAGGACGTGCCGAGGAGCCGCCACAGCCCGCGATCGCCGCCGCGGCGAGCGACCGCCGCCACCGCTGCCGTCAGCCGCGCCCGGCTAGCGGCCATTGGCGCTCCCGCTTGCCGCCGCGATCGACTGCCACAGCAGCTCGACCGGGTGGTAGATCGGGAGCTCGTGGCCGAGCTGTCGTAGGTGCAGGTCGAGCTGGGCCGCGCAGCCCGGATTGCCGGCCGCGATCGCCTGCGCGCCGGTGTCGATCAGGTGCCGCGCCTTGCGCTCGCCGAGCTCGGCGGCCGCCTCCGGCTGGACCAGGTTGTAGATCCCCGCGGAGCCGCAGCAGAGCGCGGACTCGGCGCCGACCTCGAGCAGCTCCAGCCCGGGGATCGTCTGGAGTAGCGCACGCGGCTGCTCGCGGACCCGCTGCGCGTGTTGCAGATGACACGCGTCGTGGTAGGCGACGCGCAGCTCCACGCGTCCCCGGGGAGCCCGCGGTTTGACGGAGGCGAGCAGCTCGGAGATGTCGCACACGCGGGCCGCGAATGCGTGTGCGGCGGGGGTTTCGAGCAGCTCGCCGTATTCCTTCATCGCCGCGCCGCACCCGGCGGCGTTGACGACGACGTGGTCGAGCTCTCCGAGGTGGGCAAACGCCGCGATCGTCGCACCGGCCCGTGCGACAGCGGCCTCCTCTTCGCCGGCGTGCAGTTCCAGCGCGCCACAGCAGTCCGGTAGCGCGAGGCGCCAGCACCTCGAATCCCTCGGCGGCGAGGGCGCGAATCGTGGCGATGTGCACTTGCGGGTAGAAGACGCGCTGCACGCAGCCGAGCAGCAGTCCAACCCGGCCGCGCTGCTCGCCGACGGCGGGGGTGCGTTCGGGAACATCGGCTGCTCCGCGGGCAAGCAGCTCCGGTGACGTCCGCGGCGCCACCTTTGCGAGCATCGCCAGCCGTCCCGGCAGCACGCTCGACGCCAAGCTTGCGGGCGCGCTGCGAGCAGCGGCGCGAGCCGCCGCAACCGCTTGGGGTGCGGAAGCGTCTCGAACAGCAGCAGCCGCAGCGCTCGGTCGCCCGTGGCGCGCTCATGGTGGCGCTCGATCTGCGGGCGTACCCGCTCGATCAGCCGGTCGTAGCGGACGCCCGGACGGACATGCGGTAACGCATGCCATGCAGCCGAGGCAGCTGTCGAAGTGGCTGACCATCTCGTCCGACAGCTCGCGCGACCCGTTCAGCGCCTCGTCGATCAGCACGATCCGGCCGCGGGGCGAGTCGGCCTCCTGCGCCCATAGCGCGTACGTCGGACACGCGTCGAGGCAGAAGCCGCAGTGGACGCAGTCGTCGAGCACGCTCTGCTCGGGGGGCCGGTGGGTGTCGAACGCGGTCATCAGATCCCTCCGACGAACACGCCGGGGTTGCACGCCCCGACGGGATCGAAGCGCTGCTTGACTCGCCGCATCAGCGCGAGCTCCGCCGGCCGCAGGACGCCCCAGGGATCGAGTTCCCGGCGGAGCTCGACGGGGCCGTCGAGCAGGATTCCGAGTGCGCCGGCCGGAAGCGCCTCCGCGCAGCCGCGCGACCGCTTCGGGTTCGAGCTCGATGTAGCTCGTGCCGAGCGCCGCGCGGCCGACAAGCGTGCCGCCGCATGCATCGGCGGCAGCGAGCACGAGCCGGCGAGCTGGCTGGGGCGCGCCGCCACGCGGACGAGCGCGAGCGTGGCGGACCGCTGACCGGCGCGCTGGCGCGCCCACAGCGGCTCGTCCGCGGTGACGAGGTCGACCTGCTCGAGCCCCGCCTCGCGCAGCTGGCTCGGCGACGCGCCGCGCGCGCCGGGCTCCCTCCGCGCCCGAGGTCCGCGCGAGCAGGCCGCCACGCCCGCCGCGCCAGGCGATGTCGAGCGCGTCGAGCTCGAGCGGCGCGGCGGCGAGCCGTGATTGCCGCGGCCGCCAGCGGTCTCGGCGTCCGAGGTCGCGCCGAGCGCGGTCGCGGTTCCCGGTGATCACCGGATGTAGCCGGACGTTGACCGAAAGGATCGCGCCGAGCGTCCCGAACGAACCGACGAACAGCTTCGCGATGTCGTAGCCGGCGACGTTCTTGATCACCTTGCCGCCCGAGCGCGCGACGGTGCCGTCGCTGAGCGCGACCGTCATCCCGAGCACGAGGTCGCGCGGACCGCCGTAGCGGTGGCGCAGCGGACCGGAGTCGCCGCTCGCGAGCACGCCGCCGATCGTCGCATCGGCGCGGCCGGACCCGGACAGCGGGGGATCGAGCGCGAGCATCTGGCCGGCCTGCGCGAACGCCTCCTGGGCGGCCGCCAGGGGCACACCCGCCTCGAGCACCGCGGTCAGGTCGCCGACGTTGTGCTCGACGATCCGGTGCAGCCGGCGCGTGCGCAGCTCGATCGCCGGGTCCGGCAGTCGGCGCGCCCCAGCCGAGCTTCGTGCCGCCGCCGCGGATCCGCACGGTGCGACCGCCGGCGCCGGCGGCGCCGAGCACGGCTGCGGCCTCTTCGATCGTCGCAGGGTCGGCCATCGATGGCTTACATCCGCGCCGCGACGCCCTCGCGCTCGAGCGGATGCTCGCGGTAGGGGCCAGGGACCTCGCCGCACAGTCGCGGGGTCGGCATCACCTTGCCGGGATTGGCGAGCCCGTGCGGGTCGAACGCGCAGCGCAGCCGGTGAAACGCCTCGAGGTCGGCGTCCGGAGAACATCGCCGGCATGTAGGCCGCGCTTGTCGACCCGACGCCGTGCTCACCGGTGATCGAGCCGCCCTCCTCGACGCAGGTGCGCACGATCAGCCCGGCGAGCTCCTCGGCGCGCTCGGGCTCTCCTGGCCGCGCCGAGTCGTAGCAGACGAGCGGGTGGAGGTTGCCGTCGCCGGCGTGGAACACGTTCGCGACCTGGAGCTTGTACTCGGACGCCAGCGCGTCGATCCGCCGCAGCACCTGCGAGAGGCGCGTGCGCGGGATCACGCCGTCCTGGACGTAGTACGCGGGGGCGATCCGGCCCATCGCCGCGAACGCCGCCTTGCGCGCCTTCCAGATCAGCTCGCGCTCCTGCGCGGTCAGCGCCACCCGTACGTCGCGCGCGCCGGCGCGCGCGCACAGCGACATCACGTGCTCGAACCGCGCCGTGCACTCCTCGCGCGGGCCGTCGAGCTCGATCAGCAGCGCCGCGCCGGCGTCGAGCCGGTAGCCCGCGCCGGTGGCCTGCTCGGCGGCCCGGATCGACAGCCGGTCCATCATCTCGATCGCGCCGGGGACGATCCCCGCGCCGACGATCTCGGTGACCGCGTCGCCGGCCTCGGACGGTCTCATCGAAGAACGCGACCAGCGTGCGGGTCGTCTCGGGCACGGGGACGACGCGCAGCGCGATCTTGGTCGCGACGCCGAGCGTGCCCTCGGAGCCGACGAACGCGCCGAGCAGGTCGTAGCCGGGGGCGTCACGGTCGAGCTCGACGACGGTGCCGTCGCTCAGCACGACCTCGAGCCCGGTCACGTAGTTGGTCGTGAACCCGTACTTGAAGCAGTGCGCGCCGCCGGAGTTCTCGGCGACGTTGCCGCCGATCGAGCAGACGATCTGGCTCGAGGGATCCGGGGGATAGAAGTGGGTCGGCCCGACGGCGCGCGAGACGGCGAGGTTCGTGACGCCCGGCTCGACGACGATCCGCGAGTCCTCGAGCTCGACCGACAGGATCCGGCGCAGCCGCGCGAGCACGATCAGGACGCCGTCGGCGACCGGCAGCGCGCCGCCGGAGAGGCCGGTGCCGGATCCGCGCGCCACCCACGGCACCCCCGCCTCGAAGCACGCGGCGACGACCTGTCTGACCTGTTCGCCGGTCGCGGGAAGCACCGCCGCGAGCGGCGTCTGCCGGTACTGCGCGAGCCCGTCGGAGCGGTAGGTCGCGAGCGCGTGCTCGTGGGTCAGCACGTACTCCGCGCCGCAGATCCCCTGCAGGCGCGCTATCAGCCGAGCGCCGTCCGCCATCGGGGCAGTATTGCCGATGCGGGCGCGAGAGCTCGGCCTCGCGCCCGCTGCCGATCAGTGGACGTGACGTCACGTGGCGGCTGTAGATCGTGGACCCCGGCGCGAGCAGCAGTCGGTCGCGCGGGTAGGTGTACTGCAGCCGGACCGTGCCGCTGCCGGGGAACGTCGACGTGGGTGTCGAAGTAGCCCTCGCGGTTCGTGATCGTCACCGTCGAGAGCGTCGTGAACGTGCTCGAGCCCTTGGGCGCGAACTGGATCTCGACCGTCTGGTGGGCGCCGCCGGTGTCGAGCGACGCGAACGGCGCCGGCCGGACGCAGCCCCACACCTCGAGGCTCTGGCCATGCGGGCGCTGCTCGTCGGCAGGTACAGCGGCAGCCGGAACGCGTAGTAGCCCGGCTTCGGCTGGCCGTTCGAGAACTCGATGCCGCTCGCGTACGGATCGTAGTCGTTCGCCGCCGTCGCCGGCGGGATCGGCCAGCAGGTACTGGTCGATACGAGGCGATCCGCGGGTTCTTGCACGAGAGGTACTCGGCCCAGTTGAGGTACATCGCGGCCGTCGCCGTCGGGACTCGTATGCCTTGTCCTTCTTGCTGTAGCGCTGCTTCGGCGGGCTCGTCTGGTAGCCGTACTCGGTCGCGAAGATCGAGTACTTCTTGCTCGAGCCGTAGGCGCGCATCGAGCGGTCGAGCGCCGCGGTGAGGTTGCCGAAGTCGCGCGAGCGACGCGCACAGCCCGGTCTTGCACGCTGAAGTACTGCTCCGAGTTCGGCGGATACCACCGCATGTACGGGTGGTCGGAGAAGCCGTAGGCGTCGAACAGGCCGGGGTTTGCGGCGCGAAGCTGCGCGTGCCCGCGGCGTTCGTCGGGCAGCCCTCGGCGCGCGCGGTCGAGCCGCTCAGCGGCCGGTAATTCGAGTCCACGCAGTACAGCGACTGCACGAACAGAACCGGGAACATGCGCCGTACTGAAGTGTGCGGATAGCCGCGAGGGGCGAGCTCGCCGATCAGGATCGTGTCGTGCCCGTGGCCGGACGCGTTAGGCCCTTCCAGGCGGCGGCGACGAGGCCGCGGTACATGCGGGGGGAGATCGGGATGGCCTGCTTTCGCCCGATCCCTGCGGCTGCAGCGTGGCCGTGTAGTTCGGCTCGTTCCAGATCGACCAGAAGCTGACCCTGGGCAGCGGCGACGAGGCGCCGCTCGGGCGTGTACGTCCCGCTGTAGCGCTTGCCCACAGCCTGGACGAACGCTGCCGTAGGCGCTCGCCGACGGGTACACACTTGCCTGGCCGACCGCCGGCGCGTTCCTGGGCATCGCCCACAGCGGCGCTCTGCCCATCAGGTCCAGGTCGATTCCGATCCCGGCCTGCGGTCGCGGCACGGATCGCGGCGTCATACGGAGCCCAGGCCGACTCGGAATAGGACGACGGGTTCGTGGCCTGAAAGCCCTTGGGCATCGTGCGCGAGGTCGAGTTCGGGGCGAGCCCCGCCCACGGCACCATCAACCGGACCTCGGTGACGCCCAGCAGGCGCAGCGCCTGAAGCGTGCCGACCGGATCGGTCAAGAGCTGCGATCCCGGCTCGATGATCGAGATCTGCGATCGTCGAAGCGCTGGCCGGCGCGGCGCTGAGGCGCACCGAACGCGGCGAGCGAGATCAGCGCCGCGGCGAGCGCGGCGAGCAAGTGAACGGGGACGGAGGGAACGCGCGGAGTTGGGCATGGCAACAGAGAACAGCCTGCGGTGGTCGAAGTTGCGCCATCGGATGCACGGCTGGTCAGATCGCGCACCAAAGGCTCCGCGGTCGCAGCCTACCGAAACGCGCCGGTCAACGCGCCCTCAACGTGACCGGCCGGCTGAAGATCGCGCCGCCATGGGGATAGCGCCACTCGAGCCGCACCGAGCCGGCGGCCCGGAACACGTGGTCGACGTCGAAGTAGCCATTTGGATCGCGTCACCGTGACGGTCGCGATCGTGCACGTAGCGGGATGCTCCCCACGGCTCGGAACTGGATCCGACGCTGCTGGACAGCGCCCGGTCTCGAGCTGCGCGTAGCGGGCGGGCCGCACGCAGCCCCACACCTCGAGCGACTGCCCCGGGCGTCACCTCCGTCACCGGCATGAACAGCGGCATCCGGTACGCGTTGAAGCTCGGCTTGCGCTTCCCGTTCTCGTACTCGAGACCAGTGGCGAAGCAGACCGCCGGCTCGCACGGCTGGATCGGTCAGCAGATACTGGTCGTAGGAGCGGATCCGCGGGTCGCGCCAGCTGATGTACTCGGCCCAGTTGAGGTAGGCGGCGGCGGTCGCCGGGCTGACGCCGCCGGGAACGGGGGTCCGTCTTGTATCCGAACTCGGTGCTGTAGATCGGCAGCTTTCGGTCCGATCCGTAGCGCGCTAGCAGGCTGTCGAGCGTGCGCTCGAGCCGCGGTAAAGCGCGGCAAGATCCGCGTAACCGGGCTCGTCGGGTGTGACGTAGTTCGGCGGAAGCCCCTGCGGGATAGGGATGCATCGCGAGGCCGGTGGCATCGAACAGCGCCGGATGTGCGGCCGCGGAACGCCGTCCGAGCCGGAGGCCGTCGGCGGGCACCCGCGCAGCGTCGCGCGCGACGCCGCGCAGCGGCCGGAAGCTCCCGTCGACGCAGTACAGCGCGCGCAGGAAGCGCAACGGCGTCATCCCGTCCGACGCCTGGACTCCGCGCGGCGCGAGTTCGCCGAACAGGATCGTGTCGTGCCCGTGGCCGGTGGCCGGAGAGCCGCCCACGCCGCGTCGAGCAGCGCGCGATAGGTCGCCGGGGAGACCTCGACGCTCCAGCCATCGATCGCCTGCGGCGCGAGGTCGGGGCCGTAGTTCGGCTCGTTCCAGATCCCCCAGAAGTCGACGCGCGGCAGCGGCGTGCGTCGCTCCTGGCGGGACATACGTGCCCGCTGTAGCGCACGCCCATCATCCGCACGAACTGGCCGAAGTCGCGCGCCGACGGCCGCCACTGGGGGAGCGGGCGCCGCGGCGTGGCGGGCTGGACGCCCACAGCGGGGGCGGGGGGCCGAGCACGAAGTAGACCCCGACGCCGGTCTGCGGCGGCGGCCCTGTCGATCGCGTCGTACAGGGCTGAGGCCCGGCGACGTGTAGGCGCTGGGATCAGCGGCGTTGAAACCAGCCGGCGGCGTGCGCGACGTGGGGTCCGGAGCGATCCAGCGCGCGGCGGCGCGGCGCCCCAGGGGACGAACACGCGGACGCGCTCGACGCCGAGCCGGCGCAGTCTCCTGAACGCCGAAAGCGGGTCGGCGTCGACCTGTGCGTCGGCCTGAAAGATCGCGATCGGGCCGGTCCGCCGCGCGTGCAGGCGCGGTGGCGAGGGCAGCGAGGAGCCGCGACGAGACGAGCACGACGACGAGCGCCGGCGACCGCGGCCAGGGCGATCGCGCGCGAGCGCGGCCGTTCGGCGAATGCCTAGTGCGGGGCGCAAACGGGCGGACTGTACGCCAGTTGCTAGCCTCCGGCGCCGTCCGATGCGCCGACGCCTGCATGTCATCACGCTGGCCTCGGTCGCAGCGTTGGCGGCCGATCATCGCGTCCGCTCCGGCGCAGGCCGCCCTCGGCTCGCCGGTGCTCGCCGACTGTCAGGCCCACGACGCCCTGACCCACACGTACTCCGTCGCCCAACTGCGGAACGCGCTCTCGACGATGCCGGCGGACATGCTCGAGTACACGCGACTGTCACGACGTGATCCAGCGGGCGCTGAACAACGCGCTCGGCGGCGGGTCCTCGAACGGCGGCGGCCAGCGGCAGCTCCGGCGGGTCATCGGTGTCGACGCCGGTGATCGTGATCATCGTCGTCCTGGTGCTTGTCGCGGCCGCGCTGGGCGCGATCGCGATCCGCCGGCGCCGCGCGCCGTAGCGGACCGACCGCGCTCTACACTGGCGGCATGGCCTCCGAACGCCAGATCCACGTTGGCGCGGTCCCGATCGGCGGCGGCGCGCCGGTCGCCGTCCAGACGATGACGAAGACCGAAACCGCCGATCTGCAGGCGACGCTCGACCAGATCAAGCGCGCCGCCGAGGCGGGCGCCGACATCGTCCGCGTCGCCGTTCCGCGCGACAAGGACGTCGAGGCGCTGAAGACGATCGTGGTGCGAGTCGCCGATCCCGATCATCGCCGACATCCACTTCAACCACACGCTGGCGATCAAGGCGATCGAGGCGGGCGCGCACTGCGTGCGGCTGAACCCAGGCAACATCGGCGGCCCCGACAAGGTGGCCGAGGTGATCGAGGTCGCCAAACGGCGCGGGACACCGCTGCGGGTCGGGCGTGAACTCCGGGTCGCTGCCGGCGCACCTGCGCCAGCTCGAGTACGACAACCCGGTCGAAGCGCTGGTGACGGCCGCGGTCGAGACGGTCGAGCTGATGGAGCGGCTCGACTTCACCAACTTCAAGGTCTCGATGAAGTCGACCTCGGTCCCGAACACGATCGCGTCGAACCGGATGCTGTCCGAGCGAATCCCGTATCCGCTGCACCTCGGAGTCACCGAGGCCGGAACGAAGTGGTCCGGCTCGCTGAAGTCGGCGGTCGGGCTCGGCACGCTGCTCGCGGACGGGATCGGCGACACGATCAGGATCTCGCTCTCCACCTTCCACGCCGAGGAGGAAGTCAAGGTCGCTTGGGAGATCCTCAAGGCGCTGAAGCTGCGCGAGCGCGGCCCGGTGCTGATCGCGTGCCCGACCTGCGGCCGGCTGCAGTTCGACATGGACTCGGTGGTCGCCGAGGTCGAGCGGCGGCTCGAGGCCTACGAGGACCCGATCGAGGTCTCGGTGCTCGGCTGCGCCGTCAACGGGATCGGCGAGGCCCGCCACGCCGACTTCGGGATCACCGGCGCCAAGGACATGGGGATGATCTACTCGAAGGGTGAGCCGCTGCGCAAGGTCCCTACCGAGCGGCTCGTCGATGAGCTGTTCAACGAGATCGACCGGTACTACGCGGCCGGCAAGAAAGTGGAGCGCGACCAGCGCGACGCCGAGGAGGCCGCGCAGTGGCTGGCCGAGAACGAGGACGCGACCGCGATGACGCCCGAGCGGATCGCGGCGATGGAGGCCGCCGCGGCGAAGGTCGATGCCGAGAACGGGACGCCCGGGCGGCTCGACGAGGACGTCTCTCCGGTCGCCGGGCGGCGGTTCACCCGCGCCTGAGCTGACTGCCGTCGCTGAGAGAGTGCGGTCGCAGCCGCCAACCGGGCGGTCGTGCCGCTGCTGCTCGCGCTGCCGTTCCTCGTGATGATCGCGGCGCTGCGCGGGATGACCGTCGGGCTGCCGATCTTCCATGGCTCCGACGAGCTCGTGTACCACTACCCGACGATCCTGAGTTCTCGCACGAGCTTCCGTTCCCGGACCTGCACAGCTATCCCGCGGCGCAGACGCCGCTGTTCCACCTGCTGCTGGCTTACGCCGGCAAGGTGATCGGCTACCGCTGTGGAAGCTCCGGTTGCTGCAGGTGCTGATCTCCTATCTACTGGCGCTGGCGGTGTACCGCCTGCTGCACGCGCGCCTCCGGCTTGCGCCGGAACCTGGCGCTGGCGTTGACGTTGCTGTTCGTGATCTCCCCGTATGTATTCGGCCAGGCGTTCAGACTCGACACCGACAACCTCGCGCTGCTCTTCGTCGCGCTGGCGATTGAGCGGTTCGAGGCGTTCCGCGAATCCGAGCGGCCGGGGCCATTCGTCGGCGGGGTGCGCGTGCGTGGGACTCGCGATGCTGACGCGCCAGAGCGCGCTGTTCCTCGTACCGGTGGCCGGCGCGTATGCGCTGCGCCCCGCGGCGCGGTTGTCCGCGGGTAGGCGCGCGGCCGCACTCGCGGCGATGGTCTGTCGTGTGTCCCGACCGGTCTGCTGTTCCTGGACTGGCATGGGCTCGTACCCGTCGGAGGCGATCCGAGCTCATGCGGGCTGTGCGCGAAGGGGTCCGGGCTGAGCACGAGCGGTCTCGAGGTCCAGACGACGGAGCTGCTGCTGGCGACGATCGGGCTCTACGGGTTGGTGCTGTTCGCGCCGCAGCTGATCGCTCGAGTGCGCACGGTCGCGCGCGACGGGGGCCGCGCAGAGTTGGGCGCCGCGGTGCGGGCTCCGCTGATCGCGGCGATCGCCGGCGCGATCCTGCTGGTCGTGTTCCCCGCTACCCCTGGCGCCCACGCCGCAGGCGACTTCTGGAAGGTCGCGTCACACCTGCCGACGATCGACGGCACCTCGTTGCTGTTCTGGGCGCTGGTGCCGCTCGCCGGCGCCGTGCTGGCAGTGCGTCTCCGCGGCGCTTCCCGGCCATGGCTGCCGGCCGTGTTCGCCGCGTGCACCCTGATCTCCGCGGTCGCAATTCATTACCCGTGGCAGAAATACGTCGATCCGGTTGCCGTGTTGGTGCTGCTGCTGACCGTTCGGCGATCCGAGTTCGGCTCGTGGCGGAGCTTTGCCGGTGCCGCGGTGCTGGCGCTCGCGTTCGTGGCCTACGCGGCCGACTACTCCTCGCATGAATCCACCCACGCCACCCAGCTCAGACGGCCATGAATCCCACGCGTCGGTTGGTAGCCTCGCCTCGTGTCGCCCGTCGCCACGAGGCCTGAGGCCGCGGACCCGCCACCGACCGCGGCACGCGGCCGCTGGGGGCGCGGCGCACGTCTCTCGGTAAATCGGGAGGTCACCTGCACCGGCATGCTTGCGGTCGCACTCATCGCGATCGCGTTCCTGACCAAGGCTTCGTTCGGCGGGGCGGACCTCGGCGCCAACACCTGGACGGAGATCGCGCTGATCGCCGCGGCAGCTGGCCTGTTCGGCGCGCTCGCGCTCCTCGGCGGCCCCGGTGGCTTTCACGGCCTCACGGCGCTGGCGCTGTTCGCGGTGCTGGCGGCCTTGACGTACGCATCGATCGGCTGGTCAGTGGCACCCGACAACTCGTGGCTTGAGGGCAATCGAACACTGGCATACCTGGCCGCGTTCGGAGGCGCGCTCGCGATCGCGCGGCTTGCGCCGAATGGCTGGCGGGCGCTGATCAGCGGAGTGGCGATCGCATCGGTGGCGCTGTGCGTGTGGGCGCTGCTTACGAAGGTGTTTCCGTCAGGCCTGGACGCGAGCGACACGCTCGGCCGTCTAAACGCGCCGTTCGGCTACTGGAATGCGATCGGCCTGGCCGCCGCGATTGGCCTCCCAGGCTGCCTCTGGGCGGGTGGTCGCGATCAGGCCTCGAGGCTCATCCGCACGATCGCGGTGCCGGCGATCACGGTCCTCGTGCTCGGCCTCGTGATGTCCTACGGGCGCGGGGCACTGGCAGCGGCGGTGGTTGGCGTCGCCGTCTGGTTCGCTGTCGTGCCCTTCCGACTCCGTGCGGCGCTCGTGCTGGGTGTCGGCGCGGCCGGCGCCGGAGCCGTCCTGCTGTGGGCGCTGAATTCGCACCCGCTGACGCATGACAACGCAGCGCTGCCAGCCCGAGTGTCGGCCGGGCACACATTCGGGATCGTGCTCGTCCTCGGTCTACTTATCGTCACTGCGGCGGGCTACGCCGCGGCACTCGCCGCCGAGCGTGTGACGGCACCGGGGTGGGTCCGTGAGCGTGGGCGGTTCGCGCTGCTCGCTGCCGTCGGGCTGCTGGCGGTGGGCGGGGTGGCCGCGCTGGCGGCATCGCGCCGTGGCCTGACGGGGGAGGTCTCGCACGTGTGGAACCAGCTCACAACTTCCTCCTCACACGTCGGCAGCAGCCCCGGAAGGCTCGTGCAACTCGGGTCAAGCCGTCCGCTGTACTGGCATGAGGGGCTGCTCGTCGGTGAGCATCACCTGCTCGCAGGGGCGGGGGCGGGAGGCTTCCAGACCGCCAGCTTGCGCTACGTGAACAGCAAATGGGCCGTCGCCGCGCAGGCGCACAGCTATGTCTACCAGACGTTCGCTGACCTCGGGCTGGTCGGCTTGGCGGTGAGTCTGGCGCTGCTTGTGGCCTGGGGCCTCGCCGCGGCCCGGACGGTTGGCATCCGCGGGCGCCGTGCCGGCGCTGGGCATGACGCCGAGCGGTGGGGGATGCTCACGTTGCTGGCCGTTGTCGTGATCTTCGGCGTGCACTCGGCAATCGACTGGACCTGGTTCGTGCCCGGGGTCGCGGTGCCGGCTCTGATCTGCGCGGGCTGGCTCGCCGGCCGCGGTCCGCTGGCCGGACGTGCCGGGCGACTACCGCAACGCCGCCGCCTGGGCAGCGCTCCAGGCGCATACGCGGTGGCGACATTGATCGCGGCAGTCGCCCTGGTTGGCGTCTGGTTTGTCTGGCAGCCGCTGCGCGCCGCGGACGCGGGCGCCGCCGCGATCAACGACAGCATCAACGGAAACACCCGCGCCGCTTTTGCCGATGCGCGCGCCGCCGCCGCGGAAGATCCCGAGTCGGTCGAGCCGCTCGACCAGCTCAGTGCGCTCTACGTGCAGGTCGGACTGCGTCAGATGGGCCGGCTCGAGCTAGTGCGAGCGGTCGCGCTGCAGCCCGCGAATCCGCAGGTCTGGGTCCAGCTCGGCGAGTTCGACCAGTTCACGCTCCACCGCGCGTCGGTCGCAGTGGGCGAACTCCGTCATGCTGAGCTTCTCGATCCAAGCGCCCTGTCGATCATGAACGACGTTGCGGCCGCAGATGCGGCGATCGCCGCTGGGACGCGGCCCCCGCCAGCCTGATGCAAGCCGCGGTTCCTTGGCACGCCAGGGCGAGGGAGGGGGCCCAGCGCCTCGGAATCGATCCACGGGATTTTCGGAGGTTCCGGTGGTTTCACAAGGCGCGCACGCTGCGAACCTACGAAGCGAGCGTGCGGCGGAACCTTGCGTTCGTGCTCGCGGACCCGGAGCCGCACAACTTCACGTACGAGATCAGCAATTCCGGTGAGCTGGCGGTGTGGGTGGGGCACGTGACCGGAACCGACGCGGACGCCGCGCTAGCGCTCATCCGTGAGCCTGACGAGGATGAGGATCTTCGGGCGCGGCTGCGCCGGGCGACACACGGCCACTGGTTGTGGTCCAAGCAGAGCCCTCCATTCGGAAAGCGCCTCGGTTGGTACGCGATCGCTCGAGCCTTGCGTCCGCACTTGATCGTCGAGACGGGCGTCCACGATGGCCTCGGGACGATGCTGTTGCTGCGGGCGCTCGAACGGAATGAGGTCGATGGCAACCCCGGGAGGTTGGTCTCGTTCGACATCAACCCGGCGGCCGGATGGCTCGTAGGCGAACACCCGCGCTGGGAGTTCCGAGTGCAGTCCTCGCGGGACGGCCTGCGCGAGATGCTGTCCGGCGACCGAGAGGTCGACATGTTCATCTACGACGGCTGGCATTCCTACGACGAGGAGCATTCAGACCTGACGCTCGTCGCCGGCCACCTTTCGCCGGCGGGCGTGCTGATCAGCGACGACGCGCAGGTCACGAGCGCGCTCGCAGATGTCTGCACCGCCAGCGGTCTGAACTATTTCTCGGTCTACACACGGCCCTCCGGCCACTTCCACCCGGGCACGGTGCTCGCGGCCGGCCGGCGTTAGCGCGAGACCGGGTTGCGCGAGCGGTGCGCCGATCCTCGTATCTGATTCTGTGGACCGCGAGCGCAGTCGCTGTGCTGGCGCTGCTCGCGCTCTGGCAGCGATCAGCCTATGTCGATTACTCCGACGGGGTGTACGCCCTCAGCTCGAGACTCGTGTTGCACGGCTCCGCGCCGTATCAGCAGTTTGCAGCCGCGCAGCCCCCAGGAGTGTTTTACGTCGGAGCTGCCCTGCTCGCGCTCGGCGACTCGGTCGACGCCCTTCGCCGCTCCCTTGCTGTAGTCGATTTGGTGCTCGCCGCGACGGTACTCGTCGCGGTGTGGCGCCTCACTGAGCGTCGACTCGCTGCCGCACTCGCTGGCATCGCGATGCTGATCACACCCTGGGCCCTACGAGAGCACACTCAGCTGCTGCCTGAAACATTTGCCGCTCCTCTGCTCGTCGGCGCGATGCTCGCGGCTGCGCGTCGGCGTACCGCATGGGTCGGCGGCGTTCTCGGTGCTCTGGCGGTCATGTTCAAGGTTGCTTTCGTTGTGCCCGCGATAACGATCGCGATCGCCGCGGCAAGCCCCGTCATCGCCGCGGTTGGCCTCACGGCCACCCTTGCGCTCGGCGCGCTGGTTAGTGGGATCACGTTCGGAGGACCGTTTTGGACAGAAGCGTTCCGTGCCCAGGCCGAAACCGGACTCCATTCCTTGCACTACGTCGGCGGGCTCTGGGTCCAAGCGGCATGGAACCTCCTGCCGCTCGCGGTTCCCGCGGTGATCGCGGTCTACCGCCGCCGGCGCGCACTCGATGGCGCCCAGTTCCGAACCGTCCTCGCCGGCGCCCTCGGTTCCTTGGTGCTGCTCGTAACGCTCCTGAAACAAGGCAGCTACTTGAACGTCCTCGTTGTGATCGAGCCGCCCGCCGTCATCCTCGCAGCGTGCGGCTGGACCTGGCTGCTCACGGGCAAGGCCGTCCGCAGGCGAGGGGGCCCGTTGCTCCTCGCCGGTCTGTCGCTGCTCCTCGGTCTGATCGAGATCGGGTCGATGCTGGGCTCGCCGGAGGACCCGACCCTCTTCGGTCGTCCGTTCGCTGCGTCGGCCCCAAGCTGGGCGCTCAGCAGTACGCAGGTCGACGCCCAAATCGCGCCAGCGAAACGGTGCCCGATCAGCGACGCTTACTCGGGCCCGCCCTACCTGGCATTCGCCGCTGGCCGCAGGATGCCGGGAAGCCAGCCGGACCAGTTCATCATCGAGCACGCGCACGCGAATGCGCGCTTCCTGGCCGCCGCGACACGCGATATGTCGCGCTGCCCATGAGGAAATCCATTCCGCTGGCCGCACCTCATCGCCGGCTCGGGCGCCCGCGCGGCCGCGGACGCCCGGGCAGATATTGATCAGCCGCTGACGGCCGAGAACCCCTCGGCCACCTTCGGCCAATTGACCGTGTTCCACCACGCGTCGAGGTAGTCCGGGCGGCGGTTCTGGTACTTGAGGTAGTAGGCGTGCTCCCACACGTCGACGCCGAGCAGCGGCGTCTTGCCGTCGGAGATCGGGCTGTCCTGGTTTGGCGTGGAGACGATCGAGAGCCCCGAGCCGTCGTGCACGAGCCACGCCCAGCCAGAGCCGAACCGCTTGACGCCCGCGTCCTTGAGCGCGGCCTTGAACTCGTCGAAGGAGCCGAACGCGGCGTCGAGCGCCTCGCGCAGCGCCCCGTCGGGCTCGCCGCCTCCGTCGGGGCTCATCCACTCCCAGAACAGCGAGTGGTTGTAGTGGCCGCCGCCGTTGTTGCGGACCGCCGCCTGCTTGTCGGACGGGATCGAGTCGAGGTTCTGGAGCACTTCTTCGACCGGCTTGTCGGCCCACTCGGTGCCCTCGAGCGCGGCGTTCGCATTCGTCACGTACGCCTGGTGGTGCTTGTCGTGGTGCAGATGCATCGTCTCTTCGTCGATGTGCGGCTCGAGCGCGTTGTAGTCGTAGGGGAGGGGCGGGACTTCGTATGCCATAGGGCGGGCTCCTTGAGGAAATTTCCTGGCGATCGACTTCTATCAGAGCGCGAGTGGCGCCAGGAGAACCGCGGGCGGTCTACGGCCGTCTCGGAGCGGTGGACGACCCCAATGTGCGCTCCCCGTCGCTGCCATTACGCTTCTGCGACCCGATGACGCGCCTGTCCAGCTACTTCCTGCCGACCGAGCGTGAGCCGCCGGCGGATGCGGAGGCGATCAGCCACAAGCTGATGGTCCGCGCCGGCCTGATCCGCCAGGTCGGGACGGGGCTGTGGTCGTGGCTTCCCGCCGGGTGGCGCGTGCATCAGAAGATCGTGCAGATCGTGCGGGAGGAGATGGACGCGATCGGTGGCAACGAGATGCTGATGCCGGTGCTGCACCCGGCGGATCCTGGCGCAAGTCCGGGCGCTACGGCATCGAGGAGCTGTTCAAGCTCAAGGACCGTCGCGACGCCGACATGGTGCTGGCGATGACCCATGAGGAGGTCGTGACATTGCATGTCTCGGGGGCGGTCAAGTCCTACCGCGACCTGCCGAAGATCCTCTACCACTTCCAGGTGAAGGAGCGCGACGAACCGAGGCCGCGCGCCGGCGTGCTGCGCACGCGCGAGTTCATCATGAAGGACTCGTACACGTTCGATCGCGACGACGAAGGGCTCGCCGTCGCGTACGACAAGCACGTCAAGGCATATGACCGCATGTGCGACCGGATCGGCTTCGAGTGGTACCGCGTCGAGGCGGACGTCGGGATGATGGGCGGGACCGGCGCGCACGAGTACATGGCGCCGTGCGCGGCCGGCGAGAACGACGTCGTGCTCGCGCCCGGCTACGCCTCCAACACCGAGGTGGCAAGCGCCGATGCACAGCCGGTGGAGCTGCCGGCAGCCGCTCGACGCACCGCAGGATGTCTCAACCCCGGGAATGACCACGATCGAGGCAGTCGCGACCCATCTCGAGCTTGCACCCGGCGCGCTGCTCAAGGCGTTCCCGGTCGTTACCGACGGCGGCGAGATGAAGCTCGTGATGCTCCGCGGCGATCACCGCGTGAACGAGATCAAGCTCGGACTCGCGCTCGCCGAGCCGTACCGCCCCGCGACGCAGGCGGAGATCGAGCAGCGCCTCGGCCCGCCGGGCTCGATCGGCCCCGTCGGCGACCATCGGCTGCCAATCCTGCTCGACGAGGGGGTAGCGACCGGCGCCGGCGCGAACTACGTCACCGGCGCGAACCGGCCCGACCTGCACCTGCGCGGCGTCGAGCCCGGTCGCGATTTCAGCTTCGAGCCCGTCGACATCCGCGCGGTGCAGCCGGGCGACACGATCAACGGCGCCCCGGTCCGGATCGAGCCGGCGATCGAGGTCGGGAACATCTTCAAGCTCGGGCTCCGCTATTCGGTCCCGTTCGGCGCCACGTACCTGGACGAACACGGCCATAGCCAGCCGATCTCACATGGGCTGCTACGGCTTCGGTCCGGCGCGCGCGGCCGCGGCCACGATCGAGCAGTTCGCGGACGAGAAGGGCATTTCCTGGCCGAGGTCGATCGCCCCGTTCGACTCGAGCTGGTCGTGATCGGGGATTCCGGCTCCGAGCCGCGGGCGCTCGCCGACGAGCTGTACGGCGAGCTCGCCGGCGCTGGACTCGACGCTCTGTACGACGACCGCGACGCCGGCCCGGGAGAGAAGTTCGCCGACGCCGAACTGCTCGGCTGCCCGCTGCGTGTGACGATCGGGCGCAAGACGCGGGAGACCGGCGAGATCGAGCTCCAGGTGCGTCGCGGCCGCGAATCGCGCATCGGTCCCGATCGCGGGCGCCGCCGCCGCGATCCATCAGCTGTGGCGCTCGCTTCCGTAGCCTGCGGTGCCCAGACCGATCACGAAGAGGCGTCTGTTCGGGATCGACCGATCCGGGCCGCCGCCGCCGCAAACGCGCTCAGATCAGCCGCTCAACCCGTGGACGATCCCGAACGCGATCGGATACGTGCGCCTCGCCGCGATCCCGGCGTTCATCGCCGTGGCGTTCACGAGCAGCTACGGCCATTCGACGCTCGCCGCGGTGATGTTCGGCTGCATCGGCTGGGCGGACTACCTCGACGGCTTCGCCGCGCGGCTGACCGGCCAGTACAGCCGGCTCGGCGCACTGCTCGACCCGATCGTCGACCGGCTGCTCGTGATCTCCGGGATGGCGGTCTGCTGGCACTTCGGCCTGCTGCCGCGGTGGGCGATCGTGGTCGTCATCGCCCGCGAGCTGCTGATGCTCGCGCTCAGCCGCTTCGCGCTCAGCAAGGGCGTGGAGATCAAGATCAACTGGCCGGGGCGGCTCGGGGTCGCGCCGATCATGGGGGCGCCCTTCTTCGCGATCGCGGAGGTCCATTGGCTCGCGGTGGCGCTGCTCTACATCGGTCTGGCGCTTGCCTTGCTGGCCACGGTTATGTACGTTCGCACTGGGGTTAAGGAACTCGCACAGCGCAAACTCTCAACCTAAGCTTGACCCTCTGGAAGCGACGGATATACTCGCCGCCTCCAGCCACACCCACACCCGTAGTACGGGAGGCCTTTTCTGTATGGATACGTTCCCCGACCTTGGCTCGCTGACGGACCAGGAGCTCAAGGATCTGATCAAGGACCTGACGGCCGAGGAGATGGAGATCTCCTATAAGCGCCGCATCCTGCATGGCAAGATCGACATTCTTCGGGCCGAGCTGGTCAACCGCCTGCGGAAGAAGCAAGAAGGGGGAGAGCACGTCATCTCCGGCGCGGACATCCAGCAGTTGACCGACATCCTCGCCGGCCGCGTGCCGGCCGTGGATTCCGAGTAGCGGCGTCAAGACGCCGTGGCGCAGCACTGTCCAGAGTGCGGGTTTGCTAACGGCGACGGCGCCAACTACTGCCAGCGCTGCGGTGCCTTCCTGGTGCAATCGGAGCCTCCTCCAGGTGCGACCACCGCGAGCTACAAAGTGGGAGAAGGAGACGAGCTCGAACCGATGGACATGCGCGACCTTCCCGCGCGCGGGCGCGCGCTCGTGATCCGCGCCGGAGGCGGGCGTGCGGGCGAGATCTTTCCGCTCGAGAACGACCGGCTGACCGTCGGCCGGCGCCCAGACTCCGACATCTTCCTCGACGACGTGACCGTCTCGCGCGACCACGCGATCCTCGTGCGACGCGGCGAGGACTTCTATCTCGATGACTGTGGCTCGCTCAACGGGACGTACGTCAATCGCCGCCGGATCGAGTCCCACCACCTTTCCGACGGCGACGAGCTCCAGATCGGCAAGTACAAGCTCGCGTACCTGAGCCGCTGATGTCCTCAACGCACCGACACCCCCGCGCCCGACGTCGAGCTCCCCGAGCTCGCCGAGCAGCCGGACGCCGAGCGCGACCGCCCGCGCCAGAAGTCAATGACGATCGGGATGGTGTGCAAGGCGCTCCTCCAGGAGTTTCCGCTCATCACGATCTCCAAGATCCGGTACCTGGAGGACCAGAAGCTGCTCTCGCCCCGCCGCACGCAGGGGGGCTACAGGCTGTACACGCAGTCGGACATCCAGCGCCTGCGGACGATTCTCCGGCTCCAGCGCGACGAGTTCCTGCCGCTGCGCGTGATCCGTCAGGAGCTTGCGGGCGGCCGCTCCGACAGCGAGGTCGACCGCGCCCGGAGAGTCCCGCTCGCCGCGTCGCGCGGCCTCCGTGACCGTGCGCGACCCCGGCTCGCTGTACTCGCTCGAGGACGTCGTCGAGGAGACCGGCGCGGACGCGAAGCTCGTCCGCGAGCTGGTCGAGTTCGGCGTGATCAAGGGCGAGACCCGCAGCGGCGTGCGCTACTTCGACGAGACCGAGCGGGAGATCATCCGGGCGGTCTCAGAGCTCGCGCGCTATGGCGTCGGCGGCCGCAATCTGCGCGTGTTCAGGAGCTCGGCGGACCGCGAGGCGCAGCTACTGCAATCGATCCTCGCTCCGGCGCTGCGCTCGCGCAATCCCGAGCGCCGCAAAGAGGCGATCGAGGCGCTCGAGAATCTCGCGTCGGTGACGACGCACCTCAAGCACCTGCTGCTGATCCGCGACCTGCGGAAAATCGCCGACTTGAGCGCCGACACCGTCGACCTGCGCGACTACATCCGCGATATCCCGGACTTCCCGAAGCCGGGCATCGTGTTCAAGGACATCACGCCGATGCTGCTCGAACCCGAGCTGCGCTCGACGCCGCGATCGCGCGGCTGGCCGCGTTCGCGCAGCCGCTGTCGGTCGACTTCGTCGTCGCCGCCGAGGCGCGCGGCTTCATCCTCGGGGCGGCGATCGCGCGCCAGCTGGGGGCGGGGTTCGTGCCCGCGCGCAAGCCCGGGAAGCTGCCGTCCGAGACCGTCAGCGCCGAGTACGTGCTCGAGTACGGTGTCGACGCGCTCGAGGTCCACGCCGACGCGCTCGCGGGCGGCCACCGCGTGCTGGTCCACGACGACCTGTTGGCGACCGGGGGCACCGCCGCGGCGCTGTGCGAGCTCGTCGAGCGGCTCGGCAGCGTCGTAGTCGCGTGCGCGTTCGTGATCGAGTTGAGCTTCCTGGGCGGCCGCGAGCGGCTCGAGCCGCGCCCTGTGCACGCGCTGATCGACTACGACGCCGAATAGCCATGGCTACGGCCCGCAAGAGCCGCACGATCGCGGCGCCGCCGGAGCGCGTCTGGGAGGTGGTCGGGGACCCGCATCACTTCCCGCGCTGGTGGCCGGGGGTCGTGCGCATGGAGGGCGTCGGGCCGAACGCGTTCACGCAGGTGTTCACGACCAAGAAAGGTCGCGCCGTGCGGGTCGACTTCCGCGTGCTCGAGACCGAGGAGGAGCGCCGGCACTCGTGGGAGCAGGAGATCGCCGGCACCCCGTTCGAGCGCGTCCTGACCGAGTCGGTGACGAACGTGACGCTCGAGCCGGTCGGGGCCGGTACGCGCGTGACGGTCGAGCAGCAGCAGAAGCTGAAGGGCTACAGCCGGACCGGCGGGCTGATGCTCCGCCGGGCGACGAACAAGCGGCTCGACGAGGCGCTTGCGACGCTCGAGCAGCTGCTGGTCGAAAGCTAGAGCGTCTGCCCGGCCTGCGGCGACCCGATCAGCACGATCTGGCCGGGCGTCTTCGGCTTCGCCTGCGTCTCGAGCGTCACCACCAACTGCTTGAAGCTCGATGCGTCGCTCGGCAGCGCCCCCTCGGTCGAGAGCTTGCCGTTGCTGCCGACCCCGGGACTCACGAACCCGAGCAGCCGGGCGTCGCTGCCGGAGTTGTACAGCCACACCGCGTACGCGTTGTGCTTGGTGTTCGCCGGCATGTGCTGCGCGAGCAGCGCGAGTCCGGTGCTGGTGCCGCTCTGGAGCACCTCGGCGACACCCGCGGGCGTCGTCGAACCGCGTGGTGGCGCCGCCCGGCGGCTTCAAGTTGACCTGGGCGATCACCTTCGCGCTGCCGGTCGTCCCCGTCCCGGTGCCGGTCGTGGTCGAAGCGGTCGTCGCCGTGGTCGTCGGCGCCGAGGCGTGCTTGGGCTTGTTCGAGCCGCCGCCGCTGGTCGCGATCAGGATCACCACTACCGCGACCACGACCGCCACGCCGAGGCCTAGCAGCACCGCGCCGCCGGTGCGCGACCGGCGCTCGCGGTCGCCGTCACCCGGACCGCCCAACCCGATGCCCGAGCGCCGCTCCTGCTCACGTTCGCGGCGCCGCTCGCGCGTGACGCGCTCGTGCTGCGTCGGCCGCGCCGGCGGCGGCGATTGGCTCCGCGACAGGCGGCTCGGAGCGCTCCGGGACGGGCGCAGCGACCGCGCCGCCGCCCGCCGGCACCTGCATCGGCGGGGATGTCGGGCAGCCCCTTGGTCGCGAGCGGCTGGAGCTCGGACGCGACCACGCGCGCCCACGCGCGCTCCGATGCGGATTCGCCGAGCCGTGTGTGGACGTCGTCGGCGTCCAGCGGCGACAGCTGCGCAAGCAGGTAGTCGGTGATCAGCGCGCGCTGATCGGCCGGCACGCGCGTCTGCGGACCGATCGCATCGAGCGCCTGCAGCGCCCGTTCGCGGACGTTGGCGCGGTCGATCGACAGCAGCTTTGCGATGTCGTCATAGGTCCGGCCCCGCTGCAGCACGAGCTGCAGCACGGCCCGCTGATCTGGCGGCAGGCTGTCTAGGGAGGCCATCGAAGTGGGTTAGCGTAGAGAAGCCGGGCCGCGGAATGCGTAGCCCGGGCGCCAGATTGCGGACCGCTATTGTGCCGCGCCCATGAGCCTCGAGCTCCCGTACCGGCACGAGCACGGCTTCGACGGCCTCTACGGGCTCGTGCTGACGGAAGTCGCGGATGACCGGCTCTCGGCCGAGGTCACCGTCCGCAACGAGCTCAAGCAGCCCGCCGGGCTCGTGCACGGCGGTGTGTATGCCTCGATCGCCGAGAGCATCGCCTCGCTGGGCACCGCGTTCGGCGTCGCAGCCGACGGCAAGATGGCGATGGGCCTGTCGAATCAGACGAGCTTCCTGCGGCCGATTACGCAGGGCACCGTCCACGCGACCGCGGTCGTCAAGCACCGCGGCCGCACGACGTGGGTGTGGGAGGTCGAGGTCACCGATGACGCCGGCCACCTGTGCGTACTGACACGGATGACGGTCGCGGTACGCGACCGCCCCGACGGAATCGACCGTCATCCCCCGTAGCGGTTCGTGATCGGCATCCGCCGATCACGACCAAACGCCTTCGTCGTGATCTTGATCCCGGGCGGCGCCTGGCGGCGCTTGTACTCGGCGCGGTCGACGAGCGCGATCACCCGATCGACGTCTTCGGCGGAGAAGCCGCGCAGCACCAGCTGCTCGCGCCCGAGGTCGTCGGCGACGTACCCCTCGAGGATCGGGTCGAGCATGTCGTACGGCGGTAACGAGTCCTCGTCGCGCTGGTCGTGGCGGAGCTCCGCACTGGGCGCGCGGTCGATGATCGACGGCGGGATCGGCCCGCCGGCGCCGTCGCGCGCCGAGCGGTACCGCGCGAGCTCGTAGACGAGCGACTTGGGGCAGTCCTTGATCACCGCGAAGCCGCCGGCGCTGTCGCCGTACAGCGTCGAGTAGCCGACCGCCATCTCGGATTTGTTGCCGGTCGTCAGCACCAGCCAGCCGAACTTGTTCGATAGCGCCATCAGCAGGTTGCCGCGGATCCGCGCCTGGATGTTCTCCTCGGTCAGGTCCGCCGGCCGACCCTCGAACACGTCTTTCAGCGTCTCGTCGTAGGCGGCCATCGCCGGCGCGATCGGAAGCTCCAGCAGCTCGACGCCGAGCGCCGCCGCCAGCGCCCGCGCATCGCCCTGCGTGTCATCCGACGAATACGGCGAGGGCATGACGACAGCCGTGACGAACTCCGGCCCGAGCGCATCGACCGCGATCGTCGCCACCAGCGCCGAGTCGATCCCGCCAGACAGGCCCAGCACCACGTGACGGAAGCCGTTCTTGCGCACGTAGTCACGCAACCCCAGCTCGAGCGCCGCGTACACCTCGGCGGTCGGCTCGAGCAGATCCGCGACCGGCCCGCCGACGGTGCGTCCGTCGTGCCGCGGGGGCAGCTCGAGCTCCGCGATCACCGGGCAGTGTGGGTCGGCCCGGCGCATCGCCGGCCGGTGGCGGGGATCGCGCAGACGCGCGCTGCGGGCGCCCTCCGAGTCGATGTTCACGAGCAGCAGCTCCTCCTCGAACTGGCGGCCGCGCGCGATCACCGTGCCCTCGTGGTCGATCACGACCGAGTGGCCGTCGAACACGAGCTCGTCCTGGCCGCCGACGAGCGCGCAGAACGCCACCACCGCGAGGTTGTCACGCGCCCGCTGCACCAGCATCCGCTCGCGCTCGAGCCCCTTACCCGCGTGGTACGGGGAGGCGGAGATGTTGACGAGCAGCGTCGCGCCCGCGAGCGCCTCGTCGGAGGCCGGCGGACCCGGCTCCCAAATGTCCTCGCATACGGTCACGCCGGCGGTGAGGTCGCCGATATCGATGAGCGCGCCACCGGGCCCTGACTGGAAGTAGCGCTGTTCGTCGAACACGCCATAGTTCGGCAGGTAGACCTTGCGATAGACCGCCTGCACGGTGCCGCCGGCCAGCACCGCGCACGCGTTGTAGACGTCATCGGCGCGCTCGGGGTATCCGACCAGAGCTATGACGTCATCGACAGCCTCGGCGATCCGCTCCAGCGACGAGCGGGCGTGGGCGAGGAAGTGCTCCTTCAGCAGCAAATCCTCGGGGGGATAGCCGGTCAGCACCAGCTCGGGGAACAGCACGAGCTGCGCCCCGGCGTCGCGGGCGCGCCCGAGCCACTCGACGATCTTCGCCTCGTTGCCCGCGATGTCGCCGACGGTCGCATTCATCTGGCACAGCGCCAGCCGCACGGGTTCGGTCATCTCACGAGCATTATCGGGGGGTCAGGACACGGGCAGCTTTCGCCGGCTCCCAGCATGAGCAACGCCCTTGCCGAGCCAGAACTCAGCGAACTCGCGCAGCAGCGGGTCGGTTGGTGATCTGACGCGCAGCATTCGCGTCCACGCAAGCGCAATCAGGCCGGTTGTTCCGGGCCGCGGCGAGAGGATCACGGCCTGCCCCGTCGCGGCGAGCGCCGGCGTGAATGTCCCGCCGAGCTGCGTGACGAGCGCTTTCAGCTCGGGCGGCGGCGCCTTGCCGCCATACATGATCACGACGTTGCCGAGCGATAGCGCCTGCAGGAGCTGGTTGTCGTCGAGCGGCCGCTCGTCGCGGGTGACCGCCTCGGGTACGTGCGCTCCGCTCGTCGGTGGGTCGGAGTTGTATGGCGGCTGCAACCGGTTCGGCGGCAGGTACGCATCGCCGAGGTCCTTGAACACGGTGCCAGGACCAACGGAGCCGCCGTTGACTCCCGCGGCGTCGGTGCCCGCGAAGTAACCCGACAGCAAAGCGATCGAGCCGATCGACAGGACCAGCGACGCGACCACGATCGCGCCGCGCTCGATCAGCCGCCCCGTGCGTGAATCCCAGTCCAACTCTACGGACGCCCATCAGAATTACTGAGGGTTTTGACGGCGTCTGGACGTGCCTGACGCCACCCGTGGGAATCGCCGATGCACCAGCATCGACTCATCCCACGTGCGACGTCAGTCACGCCCAGCCACTCGTCAAATTCCCACATCAATTCTGATGGGCGTCCTACGTCGCGGTGACGGTGGCGCGCCGCGGGCCGGATCCGTTCGATTCCGGGAGGCCGGCGACCGTCGCGAGCTCGTCGATCGCCGCTTCCAGCTCCCGCGCGAGCGCCTCCACGTCCGCGAGCGCGTCGTAGTCGGCTGTCAGGCCAAAGTTGAGCTGGCCGTTGTAGCTCATGATCGCGATCCCGAGCGCGGTGTTCTCGGCGAGCGGCACCATCGGGTAGATCCGCTCGAGCTCGCGTCCGAGCACGTACAGCGGGAACTGGGGGCCGGGAACGTTCGTGACGACCAGGTTGAAGAGCCGCTGGCGCGCCTGCAGCCGAGCGGCCTGCGCCATGATCGTCGGCGGCGCGAACCCCGTCAGTTCGGTCAGCACCTGCGCGCCGACGGCCTGCCCGGAGTCCTTGATCCCGTCCATCGCGCGGCGAATCTTGAGCATCCGCTGGACCGGGTCGGTGATCCCAACGGGGAGCGGCGCCCACATCGCCGCGACCTTGTTTCCGAGCGCGCCGCGCTCAACGTCAGCCCGCACCGACACGGGCACCATCGCCTTCAGCGTGAGCTCGTCGGTGTCGTGGCCGTGCTCACGCATGTAGCTCCCGAGCGCGCCTGCGACCGCCGTCAACACGACGTCGTTGACGGTCCCGCCGAGCGCGTTCTTGATCGCCTTGAACTCGTTCAGGTCGCCGTTCACCCACACGAACCGGCGGTGCGGGCCGATCCGGACGTTGAACGGGCTGGGCGGCGCCGCATTGAGCCCGGCCCACGCCATCGCGCCGAGCCCGACGAGCCCGGTTGCGACCCGGTCGGCCACCTGCCTCGGGCCGCGGAACACGGCGCGCACACCGCGAGCGATCTCGGCAGGGACGGTCGCACGCTCGCGCAGTGCGTCGGCCAGCAGCTGCACGTCGGTCGGTAGCGGACGGGGGTGCCATTCGTGCTCGGGCGGGGCGACCGGGGCCGGATCGGGCGAGGTGTCGAACAGCACGGTTGCGATGTCGACGCCCGAGACTCCGTCGACGAGCGCGTGATGGGTTTTCGAGAGCAGTGCGAAGCGACCACCCTCGAGTCCGTCGACGAGCCACAGCTCCCATAGCGGCCGGTTGCGGTCGAGCGCCTGCGAAAACACGCGGCCCGCGAGCCGCTTCAACTGATCCTCATCGCCAGGCTTCGGCAGTGCGGTATGGCGGACGTGGTACGCGGCGTTGAAATGGGGGTCGTCGACCCATACGGGGCGGCCCTGGGCGAGCGGGACGAACGCCAGTCGCTGGCGGTACCGCGGCACGAGGTGGAGCCGCGAGACGATCTCGGCGACCAACTCCTCATGGCCCGGGGCCGGTCCCTCAAATACCGTGCACGCGGCGACGTGCATGTGCGCGGAATCCCGCTCCAGGTGCAGGAACGAGCTGTCCAGCCCAGTCAGCCGGTCGGGATTCGCCACAGATCGGATTCTTGCACCGGACCGGCGATTGGTGCCGCGTAGGCCTTCAGTTAGTCGTTTTGCCAAGTGTGACCCCGCGCACAGTTTTCCGGTTTTCGGTCGCTAGCCTCATCGCGACGTTCTAATTCGGCCCGCCGAGTTGTCCTGCCCATGCGGGACAAGCGGGGGACCCGCTGTCGGACCCAGCACGTTGCGTGCCGTCCGGCCGGGGCGAATCGACTGCCGTGGCGCACGCCCGACTGCAGTTGTAGCGACCGGAAGACAGTGCCCACGGGCGCTGCCGGAAGGCCGCGAGCCCGTCAGCTAACCCCGCAGGCAACGGCCGATTGCCAAAGGAGGACCTCAAGATGAGGCCCAGTTTCACGCTGAAACGAACGCGTCGCGTCCAGATGGCCGTCGGCGCGCTGACACTGATGGTTCCCGCCTCGGCGTACGCGTTGACGACGTCCGGGACGGCAAACGCGGCCGGTGCCGCACCGAGGACCACGATCCCGAATCAGATCGGCTACGGCGATCGTGTGACGGTTGTCGGTCACGCGCCGAGGGCCGATGCCGGTACGCGGCTCGCGCTCGAGCTTTCGAGCTCGGGACGTAGCTGGCGCACGCTCGCCGTGACGACCGTCGGCCGCGCCGGCGGCTTTCGCTTCTCGGTGGAGCTCCAGCATTCGGGGCTGCTCCGGGTCGCCGGCGGCGGCGTCGTACCCGCGGCGACGGTCAACGGCGGCCCCAGGGCGGCGGTGACACCGAGCGGAGCGAAGCTCGTCCGCGTGCGGGCGCGGTTCACGGTCGCCCGCCGCGCGTACAACGCGCTCGGCGGCCAGGCTGTGCATGTGCGCGGCCGCCTGCTGCCGTGGATCGCCGGGCGCCAAGTCGTGCTGCAGGTGCGCTCCGGCGGCGGATGGCGCACGGTCGCCACCGGCCGCACGGGCAGCCGAGGTGGCTTCGACCTGCGGTACTCGAGCGTCGCGAGCGGGGGCGACCGTGGACTGCGCGTCCGGTTCGCCGGCGACCAGCTGAACTACCGCGCGACCGCGTCAGCCGGCACGGTCGGCACGTTCACGCAGAGCGTCGCCTCGTGGTACTCGGACGGCGGTTCGACCGCCTGCGGGTTCCACGCGTTCTACGGCGTCGCCAACAAGACGCTCCCGTGCGGCACGAAGGTGACGTTCCAGTACGGCGGCCGCACCGTCAACGCGACGGTTGATGACCGCGGCCCGTTCGTCGCCGGACGCACGTGGGACCTGAACCAGAACACGGCCGCCGCGCTCGGGATGGGCGGCGTCGCCACGGTCTGGTCGAGCATCTAACTAGAAGTGGGAAGCCCCCGGCGCATGCGCCGGGGGCCCGGGGGCCGCATGCGGCCCCCGGCCGGGGGGTGCATGCACCCCCCGGAACACCTCTAGGCGGGTTGAACAGCGGCCGCTTCGACGTGCGCGCGAGAGTCGCGCGAGCGGATCAGGATCAGGCACAGCGCGACCCCCAGGACCGCGAACCCGGCGCCCGTCAGGAACGCCGTGTGGAAGCCCTGGGTGAGCGCGTACTTCAGCGGTCCATGGCCGCTCGACATCAGACTCGACGTGCGCGAGTCTGCGATCGTCGCCAGCACCGCGAGCCCGAGCGCGCCGCCGACCTGCTGCGAGGTGTTGATCAGACCGCTCGCGAGGCCCGCGTCGCGCTCAGTGATGCCCGTGACGGCCGCGATCGTCACCGGCACGAACGAGGCACCCAAGCCGATCCCGGCCAGCAGCGACGGCCCGAGGATGTCGGCCAGGTAGGAGCCGTGCGTGTGAACCTGTGAGAACCACACGAGCCCGCCTGCGACGAACAGCAGGCCGGTGAGTAGCACCGGCTTGAACCCGATCCTCGTCACCAGCTGAGACGCGATGCCCGCGGTGATGATGATCGACACCGCCAGCGGCAGGTAAGAGAGCCCGGCGTGAATCGGGCTGTACCCCAGCACCTGCTGCATGTACAGCGAGATGAAGAAGAACATCGAGAACAGCGAGGCCCCGATCAGCAGGCCGGTGACATTCGCGCCGGTGACCGTCGGCAGCCGGAAGATCCGGAACGGCACGAGCGGGGCCTTCGAGCGCTGCTCGATCACGCTGAATGCCGCCAGCAGCCCGACCGACAGGCCGAGTAGCCCGATCGTCTGGAACGAGCCCCAGCCGGCGCTGTGCGCGTCGACGAGCGCGTACACGAGCAGCGATAGGCCGGCGGTGACCGTGGCGGCGCCGGCGAAGTCGAACCTTCTGTGCTCGGCGTCGGCCCGGCTCTCGGCGATCAGGCGCGGGGCGACGAACGCGGCCGCGATCCCGATCGGCGTGTTCACGAACAGCACCCACTGCCACCCCAGCCCGCTCGTGAGGATCCCGCCGAGCAGCACGCCGGCGGCGCCGCCCGAACCCGCGACCGCACCCCAGACGCCGAGCGCCCTGTTCCGCTCAGCGCCCTCGGTGAAGGTGGTCGTGACGATCGATAGCGCGGCAGGGGAGAGGAGCGCCGCACCGAAGCCCTGTACGGCGCGTGCGGCGATCAGCCAGCCGGGACTCTGCGCAAGCCCACCGAACAGCGACGCGATCGCGAAGATGACCAGGCCGACCATGAACACCTTGCGGCGCCCGAGCAGATCGGCGACGCGCCCACCGAGCAGCAGGAAGCCGCCGAACGTGAGCACATATGCGTTGACGACCCAGGACAGCGAGTCCTGGCTGAAGTGCAGGCCGCGGCCGATCGACGGCAGCGCGACGTTGACGATCGAGGCGTCGAGCACGACCACGAACTGCGCGATCGCCAGCAACGCCAGGATGATTCCCTTGCGTTTCTCGGTGGCGGTTGAAGACATTGCGTACCTCTCGTTTGGGCGGTCTATACTTGTTTTCGGAAACGGAGTTCAGGTTCCAGATACTGTAGCGGAACCGTAGCTCCGGTTCCAGTAAGACTTTGGACCTAGGACGAATGAGCGCGACCCGACTCGACACATCATCGAAACCAATGCGGTCAGATGCGGTCCGCAATCGTGCGAGGGTGCTTGACGCGGCACGGGAGCTGTTCGGTCGCGACGGGCTCGACGCGCAGATGGACGAGATCGCCGCGAGCGCCGGCGTCGGGGTGGGGACCGTGTACCGGCACTTCGCCACCAAGGACGCGCTGCTCGAGGCGCTGGCGGACGATTACTTCGTCGGACAGCAGGAGAACGCGACGCGGGCACTGCAGATCGAGGACCCCTGGGAGGGGTTCGTGACGTTCGTCCGCCGGGGCGCCGAGCTGACGGCCGCCAGCCGGGCTCTGGCTCAGATTTCCGCCGATCGCCCCGAGCTGATGGAACAGGCCGCCGAGGCGGCCAACCGGGAGCACGGGTTCTTCGGCACGGTCGAGCGCGTGATCGCCCGGGCGCAGGAAGCCGGCGAGCTGCGTCGCGACTTCGAGCTCTCGGACATCCCCTCGATCATGTGCTCCGTAGGGGCGCTGGCGATCAGCCCCAAGAGCACCTCGAACTGGCGGCGCATACTCGCGTTCGTGCTCGACGGACTGCATGGCGAGGGCGAGGGCGACCTGCCGCCCGCCACCCAGGTGCCGGGCCTGAACGTCTGATCCCGGCCGTAGCCTGGCTCTTGCCATGGCTGTTCGGTGCGTCGCCCATCTCGACATGGACGCGTTCTACGTGTCCGTCGAGCTGCGCCGGCGACCTGAGTTGCGGGGCAAGCCGGTGATCGTCGCGGGCAGCGGGCCGCGCGCGGTCGTCACGACGGCGTCATATGAGGCGCGGCGGTTCGGTGTCGGCTCCGCGATTCCCGCCTCGCGGGCGCGGCGACTGTGCCCCGAGGGGGTGTTCCTCGAGCCGGACTTCCCGTACTACCGGGCGGCCTCGCGCGAGGTAATGGCTCTGGTTCGGGATGCGGTCGACGTGGTCGAGGTCGTCGGGCTCGACGAGGCGTACCTGGATCTGACGGGTCTGCCGGCGCCGCACGCTGCGATGCGGGCGTTGTCGCGCTCGATCGAGGAGGGGACAGGGCTTCACTGCTCGGTCGGGATCGGGCCGAACAAGCTCGTCGCGAAGGTCGCCTCGGATGCGGAGAAGCCGCGCGGGTTCGTCGTGTTGACGGGCGAGCAGGCGCGGTTGCGGTTCGCGGGGTCGCCGCCGGGGCTGGTGCCGGGGATCGGGCCGAAGACCGCGGAGCGGCTGCGCGAGATGGGGATCGGGACCTTGGCCGCGCTCGCCGCTGCTCCGCTCGAGCCGATCGGCGGGCGTTTCGGGCCGCGCCTCGGCGCCGAGCTGATCCGCCGCGCGCGGTTCGAGGACGACTCACCCGTGACCGAGGAGCGCAAGGTGATCTCCGAATCGCGCGAGACCACCTTCGACGTCGACATCGCCGATCTCGGCGAGCTCGAGCGTGTGCTCGACGATCTGGTGGCGCGGCTGTGCTCGACCCTGGTGTCGCAGGGCCGGCGCGGGCGGACGATCGGGATCAAGGTCCGGCTCGACGACTTCTCCACGCACACGCGCGCGCGGACGCTGTCTGAGCCGGTCGCCGCGGCGGACCGGGTCGGGCCGGTGGCCTTATCGCTGCTGCGAGAGTTCGGCGTGCCGCGCCCGCTGCGGCTGCTCGGAGTTCGGGTCGCCGGGCTCGAGCCGGCGATCGACAGTCAGCTGGTGCTGACCGTTTAGCCCCGCCGAGACTGTTATCCCGTGGTAACCCGCCGTGCCGTATACACGCCTGGGTGGCCAAGCGAATCGTGATCGTCGTCGGCTGTGGTCTGCTGGTCGCCGCGTGCGGCGGATCCTCGGCCACGTCGAGCAGCGGTACTGCATCCGCCCGCAGCGCGTCGGGGATCGCCTTTTCGCAGTGCATGCGCTCCCACGGCCTGCCGAACTTCCCCGACCCTGGCGCCAACGGCGGGATCCGGATCTCGCCGGGCTCGGGGGTCAACCCCGCGTCGCCCGCGTTCCAATCGGCGCAGAGCGCCTGCTCGAAACTGCTCCCCGGCGGTGGGCCGGGCTCGGGGCGCCCGGACCCGCAGGCCAAGGCACACATGCTCGCGCTGTCGGCGTGCATGCGGGCGCACGGGGTCGCCGATTTCCCTGATCCGCGTAGCGGCTCGCCCCCGACCAACCCGGCCGGCTACAGCGGCGTGATGGCCACCAACGGGTACTTCCTCGCGATCCCGAGCTCGATCAACGTGCGGTCCCCGGCGTTCCTGCAGGCTGCAGCGGCGTGCAATTTCGGGCCCAGGGGAGGCGGCGGCGCCGCGCCGAAAGGCAGCTAGTACAGCGCGCTGGCCAGGCGCCGGCGTGACTCGCGAGCGAGCGGGTCATCGACGCCGAGCTCGTCGAGGATCCCGACGATCACGCGGCGGATGTCGTCCTTGGAGCCGTCGGCGGAGGGGAGTGCGCTCAGCAGCAGATCGAGCGCCTGCTCGGCGTCGCCGTCGTCGAGCGCCTTGAACGCCGGGGCCAGGTCCGGAGCGGCGATCTCGAGCTCGGCCCGCGCCCGGAGGCCGTCGGCGGCGAAGTTGCCCGGGAGGCGGGCGAGCAGCTCGAGTGCTTCGTCGCGCTCGTCGCGATTCAGCAGGATCTTTGCGAGCGGGACGACGGCGTCGGCACGGGCGGGCTCAAGTTCGACAGCCTTGCGCAGCGACTCTTCGTCCCCCTTGGCGGCGAGCGCCTCGGCCTCGGACGGGACGAGCTGGTCGAGAAACCGCTCCACCTGTTGTGGCGGCTGCGCGCCGATGAACTCCGCCGCGACATTGCCGTCCTTGAACGCCATCACGGCCGGGATGCTCTGGATCCGGAACTGGCGCGCGAGGTTCTGGTTCGCGTCGGTGTCGAGCTTGACCAGCTCGACCTTGCCCTTGCGGTTGGCGACAGCCTTCTCCAGCACCGGCCCGAGCTGGCGGCAGGGACCGCACCACTCGGCCCAGAAGTCGACCACGACCGGGACCTGGTGCGAGCGGTCGATTACTTGTGACTGGAAGGTCGCCTCGGTGACGTCCACGTGATTGATGGTAGAACGCGCGCGTGCCCGATCTGGTTGTCGAGCGAGATGGCGTCTCGTTGTCGGTGTCCGACGACGGTTCTGGCGTGCCGGTCGTCCTCCTGCACGGGCTGACGGCGACCCGGCGGTACGTGGTGATGGGCTCACGCGCGCTCGAGCGCGGCGGTCACCGCGTTGTCGCATATGACGCTCGCGGCCACGGTCGGTCGTCGCGGGCAGCGACGCCCACGGCGTACGACTATTCCGACCTCGCCGCTGACCTGCGGCGTGTCCTTGACGAGCTGTCGCTCCCTCGAGCGGTGCTCGCCGGTGCCTCGATGGGGGCGCACACGATGCTTGCGCTGGCGCTCTCGGATCCCGGGAGGGTGGCGGGGGTGGTTGTCATAACGCCTGGATACGACCCGGCCACGTATTCCGACCCTGGGCGGCTGGCGCATTGGGCCGCGCTTTCGGACGGGTTGCGGTCGGGCGGGATCGACGGGTTCCTCCGCGCCTACGATCTCGACGCGGTGCCTGTCGCGTACCGGGAGACCGTTGAGAAGGTGATTCGCCAGCGGCTGGCGCTGCACGCCGATCTGGACGCGCTCGCGGATGCGCTGCGGGTCGTGCCTGCGTCGGCCCCGTTCGGAGGGCTCGATGACCTGCGAGCGCTCGGGGCGGCCGGCGTCGCTGCCACGGTCGTCGCCAGCGCCGACGGCCCTGATCCCGAACATCCCCAGGCGCTGGGGGAGGCATACGCCGCCGCGATCCCGGGCGCCAGGCTGGTGCTCGATGAGCCAGGCCGCTCACCGATCGCATGGCAGGGCAGCCAGCTCTCGGCGGTCATCGCCGAGGTGGCGGAGAGGGCGTCGTGGTAAGCGCTCAGGCGGGTTACTCCGGGACGCCGCTACCGCGCAAACTCGGGATCAAGGCTGGTGCGCGCGTAGCGCTGATCAGCGCGCCGGACGGCTTCTCGCTTGGCGAGCTGCCCGAGGATGTGACTGTGCGCTCGCAGGCTCGCGGCCCGCTCGACGTGATCCTCGCGTTCTTCGCGGAGCGCGGCGCGCTCGAACGACGCCTGCCGGCGCTCGCCGGGGTGCTGGATCGGGCGGGTGGGCTGTGGATCGCGTGGCCGAAGCGCTCTTCCGGCATCAGACCGATCTGAGCGACAGCGCGGTTCGCTCGGTCGGGCTCGAGGCCGGGCTCGTCGACAACAAGGTGTGCGCGATCGACGAGGCGTGGTCAGGGCTGCGGTTCGTGTACCGCCTGCGCGATCGTTAGCCGACCGTCACCCCCTGGTTCGCCGCGAAACGCGGCGCCAGGTACCCGTTTCCGTCGAAGTGCGCGACGACGCGGAGGTGGTGGCCCTTGTGATGCCGTCCCGGAACCCGCTTGAACGTCGCGGTCGAGCTGAACGTGCAGTTCGGCTGGACGGCGACGACGCTGTACGAGATCGGATGGTTGCCGAGGAAGAACTCGACGAACGCATTCCCGGTGCACGTCAGCGACGCCGGGATGTATGACGGATGGCTGATCGAAGCCCTGGTTGTGAACACGTAAGGCCGGTGGCGAGCATGGCCGGGCGACGTGTGTGCCCTGACGCGTGGGACCGGGGTCGGGCTCGGCTCGGTGAAAAAGGTCTCGTCGGCGCCGGTCGAGATCACGCTCGATCCGTGCAGCGCGATGAGCCGGTAGTGAAACAACGTGCCAGGTGCCAGCCCGGTGAGCGTGGAGACGACCGTTTGCGCTGCGCTCGACGCCTTCAAGAAACCCCCGCTGGCCTGCTGGCCGTAGGCGGTCGTGGGTCCGTATTGGAACGTCCACGCCGTGTCCTCGCCGTTGGGGTTGACGGTCCCCGTCAGCGTGACGGTGGTCTTGCCGACCGCAGTCGGCGCGCCCGTGACCGCCGCCGCCGGCGGATGCCCGGTGGTCGTGAACGCACGGTCCGCGCCGGTCGACGTGCCGAACTTACTCGTGGCGACCAGGCGGTAGTGGTACCTCGTCCCCGGGGTCAAACCGGCGATCGACGCGCGCGCCCCGACCGTCTTGATTCCGTGACCGGCTGAGGTCGGCTTCGTGGTGGCGCTGTACGTCGAGGTGAGCCCGTATTCGAAGTAATACGTGGTCGAGCTGCCCTGCGGGTTGACGGTTCCGGTGAGCACGGCGCTCGCGTCCTTGACCGAGGTCACGGCTCCGGTCGAGATCGTCGGCGATGCGCCGGCCCACGCTGTGGCGGCGGCGACTGCGGCAATGACGGCGATGAGGGCGGGGGCGCCAAGCAACTTCGTGCTGCGGGACATACAGCTACCTCCTGGACGGGTCTAACCACCTTAATGCCCTGTCGATGCCGAAGTTGCGTTCTTGTGACTTTGGCGACGAATCGCCTCGGTGGTGGTCATGACGGAAACACGACTTCCGTCGCGCCGCACCAGACGGAGCGCGGGTTTCCGGTCCATGCGACCAGTTCTTCGCACTGATCCGTGCACGCGGAGTCGAAAGTCGACTTTCCGCTCCGGGCTGAGCGCTGACGCCGTGCCTACGGGTGCTTGGTCCAGCCGGGCGGCGGCACCGACGTAGCGCGACGCTCCTCGTCGAGCGCCTGGAGCTCGGCAGCGGGCGGGATCTCGGCCTGCGCGAGCCGCCGGCGGTCCTCGCGGGCGCGATCCTCGGCACGGTCGACGTCGGAGCGCCTGGCGGCGGCGATGTCGTCGAATCCGTCCGGGAGGTCTCGATGGGTCGGCATACCGCGGTACATCGGCACGATGACGCGTCGCCTTAGCGATCGGACGGATATTCGAGGCCGCTGCGATGCAGAAATGCCTGCATCTGGCCAGTCCAGTGGTAGAGCGAGCGCGTCAAGGTCCGAGGTCTGGCAGCGAATACCGGAGCAAAGGTATCGGTGCGCCTCGGAGGAGGAACCGCGTGCAACGCACATCTAGCGCTCGATAATCGGGCTTATGTAACGCGTAAAGCTGAGAGCGGCCAGGAAACGGCAGTTTTTCGCGTAATCCGGGCAGCACTGCAGCTTTGGGGACCCCGCGGGAGAATCCGCCGGGCTGTGGATATGACGGAGTGACCAACGCGGAGATCGCAGACCGGCTGGACGCGTTCGCGGCAGTGCTCGAGCTCGCTGACGCGAATCCGTACACGATCCGGGCTTATAGGCGCGCCGCCGAGACCGTTCGGCGCAGCGCCGCGCCGGTTGGCGAGCTCGTTGCCGCGGGCCGCGGTCGAGAGCTTCGGGGAATCGGCGCCGGGATCGAAGCGCGCTTGCGTGAGCTGCTCGAGACCGGGCAGATCGCGGAGCTGGCGGAGCTCGAGCGCGAGCTCGTGCCTGAGCTGGTCGGTCTTGGCCGGTATCTCGGCCTCAGCGCCCGACGTACGCTCGATATCGCCCGCGCGCTCGGCATTCGCACTCCTGAGCAGCTTCGGGAGGCAGCCGCCGCAGGACGATTGCGTGAGGTACCCGGGATCGGCGCCAAGATCGAGGCGCAGATCGTCGCGGCGCTGGCGCGCGAAACCGACGCGCGTTCGCCAACGGGCCTGTGGCTGAACCGTGCGATGGAGCTTGTCGGCGCGATCGCGGGCGCGCTGGAAGCTGAGGTCGCAGGCGACGTGCGGCGGTGGTGTGACTCATGCCATCGGCTCGCGGTCGTGCGCGCGACGAGGCGCCCAGATCCCGTGCTGGCGCGGTTCGCCGAGTTGCCGCAGGTCGTCGCCGTGCTCGAGCGAGGCGACCGCCACGCGGTCGGGGTAACGGTCGACGGAGTCCCTGTCGAGCTGGCGGTTCCCGAGCCGGGAGCGTTCGGTACGGCTCTGATCCGCGCGACGGGCTCGCCGGAGTACGTCGGGGCGCTCGAGCCGCTGCCGGCCGGGCCAAGCGAGCACGCCGTATACGAGACGTTGCGGGTGCCGTGGTGCCCTCCGGAGCTGCGTGACGCGCCATTCCGCGGCGAGCCGCCGGCGTTGGTCGAGGTCGCTCAGATCCGAGGCGATCTGCACTGTCACACAACCTGGTCGGACGGACGCGCGAGCGTGCTTGAGATGGCGCAGGCTGCCCTATCCCGAGGTTATGACTACCTGGCGATCTGCGACCACACCCCCGCCGTCGGCGCGGTTCAGGGGCTCTCTCCCGACGACGTCCGTCGCCAGGGCGAAGAGATCGCGGCGGCCAACGAGGAGCTGGCTCCCTTCCGGGTGTTGCGCGGTATCGAGTGCGACATCCTGCCGGACGGGCGGCTCGACTTGCCCGACGACGTTCTTGCCGAACTCGACTGGGTGCAGGCAAGCGTGCACGGCGGCCAACGGATGGCGCGCGCGGAGATGACAAAGCGGGTGGAGGAGGCCGTCCTGCACCCCGCCGTGAGCTGCCTGAGCCACCCGACCGGACGCCTGATCAACCGTCGGCCCGAGAATGCGCTGGATCTCGATCGGATCTTCGAGGTCGCGCGAAACCAGGGCGTTGCGATGGAGGTCAACGGGCTTCCTGCCCGGCTCGATCTGAGCGGCGAGCACGTGCGCGACGCGTTGCGCGCCGGCGTCCGCATCGTCTGCTCTACCGATGCCCACGGGCCGGAGCGGCTCGACAACATGACGCTGTCGGTTGCCACTGCCCGCCGCGGTTGGGCCACGGCCGCGGACGTCCTGAACACGCGGCCGCTGGAGGGGCTCCTACGACGTCACTGAGCCCGAGTTGGCACAGAGAATTGACATCGCCGTGCGTGGGCACGTGATTTGCGGCTTTGATACACATGCACCCGTGCTGTCACCCAAAGGGCGAGCGGCGCGGGTGGAGAACTGACCCAAATGAGCCGCGCGGATCGGGCGCCACGTATGAGCAGGCGCGTGCTCGCAGGCGCGGGCGCAGCCGCTGTGCTGGCGCTGCCCGGCTCGGCCGTGGCGAGCGGAAACCCCAGCGGTGGCACCGGCTTCGGACCTGTCCCAACAGGGTCAACGCCGACCCACCTGCCCCCGCCGCCGTCGAAGCACGCGAAGGGCCGCTGGGTCTCAGGGTTCACCCTGACCGAATACTGGCCCGCGCCGGAGTGGTGGTTCGCAGGACGACTGGTGCACGCTCCGGGTCTCGCGGGTCTTTACCCGATCGATTGGCTGTACTCCGCGACCGGGATCTCGATGCAGGGCGAGGGGCTCGGTCTCGACGGGCGGCTCTACCACATCGCTCAGATCGGAGACGGTGGCTGGGTGACCGCGGCAGGCACGCCGACTTCGGCCGCGGATGGGTGGTCCGCGGGATCTCCGTACTGGCGAGCGGGTGGCTACTGGTCGAGCCGCTCGGGCGCTGTCACCTACCCGCTCCAGCGTGGCGGCTGGTCGGCCGGCCGGGGCCGCCGTTACATCCCTCTGCCCAACGTCAGCTTCGCGCTTGGGGCGTCTCTGCCGCTCTCGTTCTACCGATCGATCGCGGTCGATCCGAGCGTGATTCCGCTCGGCAGCCGCGTGTACATCCCGTCCTACGCGCACGACGGTTACGGCGGCTGGTTCATCGCGAAGGACACCGGCGGCGCGATCAACGGACGGCACATCGACATCTACAGATCGCCGCCCGCGAGCCCGGCCGACTCGGGCCGCTACCTCACCTCTCAGCGAGTGTTCGTGGTCCGCCCGAAGCACGGCTAACGACCAGCCGCCTACTACACTCCAGACCGCGATGGCCAAGCAGCAACGGACGGTTCGGATCGAGCAACGGAGCCAGCTGGCGGCAATGCAGCAGCTCGAGTCCCGCTCCGACGAAGAGCTCGAAAGCGAGACCAAATACAAGGCAGCCGCCCAGGCGATTCTGGGCGCGCGAGCCGCTGAGCGCTACGACGCCAAGACGGCTCGTGCCCACTTCCAGCGCGCGCTCGCCGCTTCGCGACCGCAGGAACGCCTGCAGCTGCGCCGGATGGCCGACGCCTCGCTCGCGCTCGCCGAGCGCCGCGCGGACGATCTCAAGAAGGCGACCGAGCGGCTTGGGGTCGAGGCGCCCACAACCCGACAGCTGCGCGGGCTGCGGTTCATGGGACTGATCATGCCGCCGAAGACGGCGGGCACGATCGCGCGTACCCGCGGGGTCGTGCTGATCATCCTGCTGATCGTCGCGATTCTCGCGCTCGGGTTCGGGATCGTGAAGCTTGTCGCGCTGCCGCTCGGTGGTCTGTCGCTCGACCTGTCGATCTTCTACGGCCTGGCGCTTGTGGTCGTCGCGCTCGGGGTGCTCGCGTACTACGGGCGGCGGCGCCAGAAACGAATGCAGGCCGAGCGCGCGGAGCAGATCGCCGCGCGCTCCGGCTGACGGCCGCTTCCGCGCCGTGTGCGGCCGCTACACGCTCGCAAGCCCGACCCCGGCAGACATCAGGGCGCGGTTCCCGGTCGGTGAGTCGGTCGAGATCGCACGCCGGTACAACGTCGCGCCCGGCGACGACGTGCTCGCCGTCACGACCAGCCGCGAAGGTGACCCGCGCGGCGAGCTGTTGCGCTGGGGATTGGTGCCGTCGTGGGCGGAGTCACCCGCGTCGGGGCTGAAGATGATCAACGCGCGCGTTGAGACCGTGGCCGAGAAGCCCGCGTACCGGCGCGCGTTCGAGCGCTTTCGCTGCTTGATCATCGCGGACGGGTTCTACGAGTGGCGCCGGATGCCGAACGGGCCGAAGCAGGCGTTCCACATCATGCGCGACGGCGGCGAGCCGTTCTCGTTCGCCGGGCTCTGGTCGGTCTGGCACGGCGAGGAGAACCGCACGATCCGGTCGTGCACGATCCTGACGACGGCGGCCAACTCCGCGATCGCGCCGCTGCACGATCGGATGCCCGTCATCCTCGAGCCAGGAGCAGAGGCGGCGTGGCTCGACGCTGCCACCCCACGCCGGGAGCTCGAGCGGTTGCTCGCGGGCCTCGATCCGGCGCAGACCGCGCTCCACGCCGTCGGGCCGGCGGTCAACGACGCGCGCTATGACGGGCCCGAGTGCCTGGCGCCGCCGCTCGAGCCCCAGCCGAGCCTGTTCTAGCGCCGCTACAGATGGCCCTCTCCCCTCTCCTCCGGCAATACGACCACGTGCTGCTCGACCTCGACGGCTGCGTGTGGCTCGGCAACGAGATCATTCCCGGCGCGCCCGAGGCGATTGCGGCTTTACGTGGCGACGGGAAGTCCGTCGCGTTCCTGACCAACGATCCCCGGCGCGCGCCCGAGGAGTACGTGCGGAAGCTGTGGTCACTCGGCGTGCAGGCATCGCTCGAAGAGGTGGTGACCGTCGGCGCGGCGATCCAGCACGTGCTTGCCGAACGCCGCCCACGAGCCAAGGCGTACGTGATCGGGGCCGACGCGATCTTCCGCCACGTAGACGACGCTGGTGCGCGGATCGTCAACCACACCGATCAGGCGACCACGGCGGACGTTGTCGTGGTTGCCGGCCATGACGATTTCAACTTCGCCGAGTTGCGCGACGCGACCCAGGCGGTGCTTGCGGGCGCTGAGATCCTGGCGGCCGGACGCGACCGGATATTCCCGACAGAGGACGGCATGTGGCCCGCGACCGGTGCGGTCGTGGCGGCGCTCGAATACGCAACCGCGAGCACCGCACGGTCGGTCGGCAAGCCGGATGCGCAAATGTTCATAACGGCGCTCGACCGGCTGGGCAGCGGACGGGCGCTCGTCGTCGGCGACCGGCTCGACTCCGATCTCGCCGGCGCCGCCGCGGCCGGACTCGACGGCGCCGTGGTCCTCACCGGCGTCACGGATCGGGCCAGCGCGAATGCGGCCACCGACCCGAAGCCGGTTGCGATCGCGGACGACCTCAACTCGCTCGTCGTGGCCCGGTGAAGCTCGCACTGATTGTCAATCCCCATTCCGGCGGCGGCCGTGCGGCTCGCTCGCTGGATGCCGTGCGCGGCGCGCTGGCTGGCGCCGAGCATCGCGTCGAGATGACGGAGAGCCTCGAGCATGCGCGCGAGCTCGCACGCACGGCGGTCGCGGCGGGCGAAGTGGCCGTCGCGTTCGGCGGCGACGGCTTGATCGGCGCCGTCGCGGGCGCGCTGGCGTCCGCTGCGCGCGGGGAGGGCGTGCTCGGCGTCCTGCCGGGCGGTCGCGGCAACGACTTCGCGCGGGGGCTCGGGATCCCACTAGAGCCGGTGCAAGCCTGCCGGACGCTGACCGGCGGCGTCGAGCGCGCGCTCGACCTCGGGGAGGTGAACGGCAAGACATTTATTGGAATCGCGAGCTGTGGGTTCGACTCGGACGCCAATCGGATCGCGAACGAGACCACGCTCATCCGCGGCAACCTCGTGTACGCGTACGGCGCGCTGCGCGCGCTGCTCGGGTGGAAGCCTGCGACGTTCACGCTCAGCCTCGACGGCGACCGAACGCGCACCCTGACCGGCTACACCGTGGCCGCCGCCAACTCGACGGCGTACGGCGGCGGGATGCTGATCGCGCCGGATGCGTCACTGACCGACGGCCAGCTTGATGTCGTGCTCATCGGCGACGTCCCGAAGCTCCGCTTCCTGCGCCTGCTCCCGACCGTGTTCAAGGGTGAGCACGTCCGGCACGCCGGGGTCGAAGTGATCCGCGCGAGTGAGATCACCGTGCAGGCCGACCGCCGGTTCACGATGTACGCCGACGGCGATCCGATCGCCGAGCTGCCGGCGACCGTCCGCATCCTGGCCGGCGCGGTGAAAGTGCTGGTGCCGCATTGAGCGGCCTCGGCGCGAAGATCGTTGCCGCCCGCGCGGTCGGGGAGCTCGCTCGGCGCGCCCGCCGCGGCGGCGGCACCACCCTGCCCGGGAGAGTTCTGATGCGACTGGAGCCGGCGGCGATCGCGGAGCTCGCGGAGCGGCTCGCGCGCGGCACGATCGTGCTCTCGGCGACCAACGGCAAGACCACAACCGCGGCAATGGCAGCCTCGGTGCTCGAGCGCTCTGGGGTTCGGCTCGTCCACAACCGCGCCGGCGCGAACCTCGCCAGTGGGGTCGCGTCGACGCTGCTCGCGGCGGCGCGCGCCGGCGGGAGGATCGACGGAGAGCTCGGGTTATTCGAGGTCGACGAATTCTGGCTCGACCGGCTCGTGCCGGAGCTCCGCCCCTGCGCTGTGCTGCTCTCGAACCTATTCCGGGACCAGCTCGACCGCTACGGCGAGCTCGAGACGATCGCCGCCCGCTGGGCGGTGGCCGTGTCGGCGCTCGACGCGTCGAGCCAGCGCGTGTTGAACGCGGACGACCCGCTGATCGCGGACCTCGGGCGCGACGGCGACGAGGTCCCGGGCAACGTCACGTTCTTCGGGATCGAAGATCTCGCGATCGCGCTGCCGGAGATGCAGCACGCCTCGGACTCCAAGCACTGCCGCCGATGTGGGGCCGCGTATGTGTACGACACGATCTACTTCGGCCACCTCGGTCGCTACCACTGCCCGTCCTGCGGCCAGCGCCGGCCCGACCCGGCCGTGGCTGCCGAGAACATCCGGCTGCACGGCACGCGCAGCGCTCGTTTCGACCTGCGCACGCCGGACGGGACCGCGACCGTCGAGCTGCCGTTGCCCGGCCTGTACAACGTCTACAACGCGCTAGGAGCAGCGGCGCTGTGCCTGTCGCTGGCTGTACCGCTCGAGCAGATCGTCGACGGCCTCGAAGCGGTGAGGGCCGCGTTTGGCCGCGCCGAGTCCGTCGCCGTCGGCGACAGAGAGCTGTCGATCTTGCTCGTCAAGAACCCAGCCGGCGCGAACGAGATCGTCCGCACGCTCGCGCTCGAGCCCGGCGACCTCGAGTTGCTTGGGATCCTCAACGATCGGACCGCGGACGGCCGGGACGTTTCGTGGATCTGGGATGCGGACTTCGAGCTGCTGGCCGGGCGCGTGCGCCGCGTGACGTGTGCCGGCACGCGGGCGGCCGAGCTCGCGCTGCGGCTCAAGTACGCCGGAGTTGAGCCTGAGCGGTTGCACGTCGTGCCGGAGGTCGGCGCCGCGCTCGACGAGGCGCTCGCCGCGGCGGTATCCGAGCGCGTGTACGCGCTGCCTACCTACACCGCATTGCTCGAGCTGCGCGACGAGCTGCAGAGCCGCGGCTACGTCCATCCGTTCTGGCAACGACAGGCGGCGCCGGTGTGAGCGACGTGATCTGGCATGACCTCGAATGCGGCAGCTATCGAGAGGATCTAGGGCTGTGGCGGGCGCTCGCCGACGAGTGCGGCGACCCGATCCTCGAGGTCGGTGCCGGCACCGGCCGCGTAACGCTCGAGCTCGCGCGCGGCGGCCACGACGTGACCGCGCTCGACCACGACCCAGCGCTGCTGGCGGCGCTCGAGCAGCGCGGCGCGGGGCTCGGCGTCCGCACCGAGCGCGCCGATGCGCGCTCGTTCGAGCTCGACCGAGGGTTCGCGCTGTGCCTGGTGCCAATGCAGACGATCCAGCTGCTCGGCGGCGCAGCCGGGCGGGCGGAGTTCCTGCGTCGCGCGCGGGCGCATGTGCGAGCCGGCGGGGTCGTCGCCGCGGCGCTCGCTGACGGGATGGAGCCGTTCGAGGCAGGTCCGGGGCTGCCCGCGCCGCTTCCTGACATGTGCGAGATCGACGGGGTCGTCTATTCGAGCACCCCGGTGGCGGTGATCGACGATGGCGACGGGTTCGTGCTCCAGCGCAAGCGGGAGACGGTCAGCACCGACGGCACCCGGACATGCTCGGAGAACACGGTCCGGCTCGATCGCCTGATCCCGTCCGAGCTCGAGCACGAGGCGGCCGCGATCGGCCTGCGCCCGCTCGACCGCAGGCGCGTGAACTCGACCGACGAGTACGTCGGCAGCGAGGTGGTGATCCTCCGTGCCTGAACACCGGCTGCGTGTGTGCGCGCTGTACCCAGACCTGATGAACATCTACGCCGACCGTGGGAACATCCTGCTGCTGGCGCAGCGCTGCCGCTGGCGGGGGATTGAGTTCGCGGTCGGCGCGAGCGGGCTCGGCGACGAGCTCGATCCCGATGGCGCGGATCTGTACTACATCGGCGGCGGTCAGGACCGCGACCAGCGGCTGTGCGCGCTGGACCTGGCCACGGTCAAGCGCGAGGCGCTGCACGCAGCGGCCGCTCGCGGCGCGGTGATCCTCGCGGTATGCGGCGGCTACCAGCTGCTCGGCCACAGCTACGAGCTCGGCGAGGAGTCGCTTCCGGGCATCGGGCTCGTCGATCTGACGACAGTCAGGGCAGATGACGGCGCCGGACGGCTGATCGGCAACATCGCGATCGAGATCGAGCGTGATCCACTCGACCCGCCGAGCGCCGAGACCGTGCTTGCCGGGTTCGAGAACCACGGTGGTCGCACCCGGCTCGGAGACCGCGAGTCGCCGCTCGGCCGGGTGCTCAGCGGACACGGCAACAACGGTGAGGACGGCTTCGAGGGAGTGCGCAAGGAAAACGTGGTCGGGACGTACATGCACGGGCCGCTGCTGCCCAAGAACGCATGGTTCGCCGACCGCTTGATCGCTAGGGCACTGGCACTCGGGGAGCCGTTGGCGCCGCTCGATGACGAGCTCGAGCGGGCAGCGCACTCCGAGGCTCGTCGCGCTGCCGGCGTATGAAGCCCTACGATGGCGCGCGCTCACCTGTGCGTATGCCGCTGAATCGTGCCGCTGTCCTGGCCCCTTTCATCTGGGTGCTGTTGGCGCTGGTGATCGCCGGGTGCGGCGGCGCCGTATCAGGATCGACGCCTGCGACAAGCGCGACCTCCAGCACGGCCACGACAACGACGACGGCGCCGCTGCCGGGCGCGGGCAAGCCGGCGGTGATTATCGGCGACAAGAACTTCACCGAGCAATTCCTGCTCGGTGAGCTGTACGCCGAGGCGCTGACCGCGCAGGGATACACCGTCCAGATCAACCAGGACATCGGCCCGATCCCGGTCACGATCGCGGCGCTGGCCACCGGCCGGCTCGCGATGTACCCCGAGTACCTCGGCACATGGGACTACGTCATCGCCCATCACCGTGGCGGGTTTCGCAGCGCGGCTGAGGCGTTGATCGCCGGCCGCCGGTACGCGACCTCGCGGGGACTGTCACTGCTCGACCCGACGCCGTTCAGCGATACCAGCGCGATCGCCGTGACGCTCGCGTATGCCGAGCAGCACCGGCTGCGGACGATCGCCGACCTGCGCACCGTCGCGACCAGCCTCGCGATGGGCGGCCCGCCGCAGTTCAAGGAGGGGCGCAACTACCTGCCGCTCGTCGAGCAGGTGTACGGGTTCTCGCCGTCGTCGTATCAGCCGCTCGACATCGGTTCGCAGTATCAGAACCTCGCCGACGGGACGGTCCAGGCAGCCGACGTGAGCACGACCGACGGGGAGCTCTCGAGCGGCAACTACGTGGTGCTCGGAGATCCCCGCAACGTGTTCGGCTGGGGCCAGGCGGTCCCGGTCGTCCCGACGAAGCTGCTGCGGGCCGAGGGTCCGGCGTTCGCGGCGACGATCAACGATGTGACCGCGCTGCTGACGACGAGCGTGATGCGGTGGCTCAACGGGCAGGTCGATGTTGCGCACCGCGATCCGGCCGGAGTCGCACGAGAGTTCCTCGAGACCCACGGCGTCATCCCGCCTGGATCGAGCTAGCCGCTTGACCCGAACCCTCCCCCACCGCGCTCGGACTCCGCGAGCTCGTCGACCTCGACGACGTCGGGCGCCTGGTAGCGGACCAGCAGCAGCTGTGCGATCCGGTCGCCGGCCTGCACGTCGTACGCGGCAGCGCGGTCCGTGTTGAGCAGCAGCACCCGAACCTCGCCGCGGTAGCCGGAGTCGATCAGCCCCGGGGCGTTGACAAGCGCGATCCCATGCCTGGCCGCCAGCCCGGAGCGCGGCAGCACAAGCCCGGCATGCCCGACCGGGACTTCGACCGCGACCCCGGTGGGCACGCCTGCTCGCTCCCCGGGCCCGAGTGTCACCGCCTCGAGCGCGTACAGGTCCAGTCCCGCGTCGCCGTCGTACGCGCGGGTCGGCAGGACCGCGCGCGGGTCGAGCCGCCTGACCCGCAGGCTCACACGGCGCCGCCGCTCGGCGCGAACCGCGCGAAGCGAGCCGCGACGCCCGCGGGCAGGCGGACGCTGACGCGCACACCCTCGGGCGTGTCCTCGCGCTCGAGGTCGCCCGCGAGCTCGTGCAGCTCGGCGAGCCGTCCTCCCTCGCTGTAAGGCAGCAACAGCTCGACGTCCTCAAGGCGCATCGCGAACTCGTCGATGAGCCGCTCGATCAGCGTCTCTACACCCTCCCCTGTCTGTGCCGAGAGCAGCACCGCATTTGGATGACGGTGCTCGAGTTCGGCCCGGCGATCGTCGTCGACGAGGTCGGCCTTCGCCAGCACAAGCACGCGTGGCGCCTCCAGCGCGCCGATCTCCGTCAGCACATCCTCGACCGCCGCCGTCATCTCCACCAGCTCCTCCTCCGGCGCCGACGCGTCGCCCACGTGCAAGATCACGTCCGCCAGGCGCGTCTCCTCGAGCGTCGCCCCGAACGCATCGACAAGCTGGTGGGGAAGCTTTCGGATGAATCCGACGGTGTCGGTGACGAGGTAGTCGCGTCCGCCCGCGCGGAGCACCCGGGTGGTCGGGTCGAGCGTGTGGAACAGACGGTCCCCGACGCCAACGTCCGATCCGGTGAGTGCGTTCAGCAGCGTCGACTTGCCCGCGTTGGTGTACCCGGCGAGCGCCACCGCCGGCAGTCGCGCGCGCTCGCGCTCGGCCCGCATCACCGACTCGGGTCGAGCCGACATGCGTCAGCTTCCGGCGCAGCGCCGAGATCCGGTCGCGCGCAAGCCGCCGGTCGGTCTCAATCTGCGTCTCGCCCGGTCCGCGAGTCCCGATCCCGCCGTCGATCCGGCCGGCGCCGAGCCGCTCGAGGTGCGACCACAGCCCGCGCATCCGGGCGAGGTTGTACTCGAGCTGCGCGAGCTCGACCTGGAGCTTCCCCTCGGCCGTGTGGGCGTGGGAAGCGAAGATGTCGAGGATGATCGCGGTGCGGTCGATCACAGGGATCCCGAGAGCCGACTCGAGGTTGCGCTCCTGGCGCGGCGTCAGCTCGTCGTCGCACGCGACGAGGTTCGCGTCCGAGGAGCCCAGCGCGGCCTTCAGCTCGTCGAGCTTGCCCGGCCCGAGATACGTGTTCGGGTGCGGGCGCTCGCGCTGCTGGACAAGCTCGCCGACGTTCGCGACGCCGGCGGTGCGGAGCAGCTCGCGAAGCTCATCGAGGCTCTGTTCGTGGTAATCGGGCAGCGCAGCGATCAGAAAGGCGCGCTGGCGCGCACGGCCCGTCTTGGGCGGGCCGCCGTTCTGCTGCGATGTCCGCGTGCGTCCGTGGCGGCTACGTTGCACTCACTCGGATGGTAGCCACGGCGATCACAGCCGGCGAATCCGCTCGACAGCCTCGAGCAGTCGCTCATCGGGCGTCGTCAGCGAGATCCGGAAGAACCCCTCGCCGTTGGGCCCGTATGCGCCGCCCGGTGAGATCACAACGCCGGCCTGCTCGAGCACGTGCGCGCAGTATTCGGCGGAGGTCGCGAAGCCGGCGGGTACCGGGGCCCACACATAGATCGTCGCCTGCGGCCGCGAGACCTCTACTCCCGCCGCCGCGAGCGCGTCGCAGACGAGATCGCGCCGCCGGGCATAGAGCTCGTTCATCGCCTTGACCTCGGCATCGAGCTCAGGCGACAGCGCCTGTGCGCCGGCGAGCTGCACGGCGTCGAACAAGCCCGAGTCGATGTTCGACTTCAGCCGCCAGTATTGCTCGAGCGCCTCGGCGTTGCCGACGATCGCCGCGCATCGCCAGCCGGTCATGTTGTAGCCCTTCGACAGTGAGAACACCTCGACGCCGACGTCCTTGGCGCCGGTCGTCTGCAGGAACGAAGGAGCGACGTAGCCGTCGTACGTCGTCTCGCTGTACGCGTTGTCGTGGACGATCAGGAAGTCGGCCTGGCGCGCGAGGTCGATCGCCGACTCGAACAGCCCGTCGGGAACCACCGCGCCGGTCGGGTTATTCGGGTAGTTGAGGAACATCAGCCGTGCGCGGCCGAGATCGGGGTCGCTGATCGCGGCGAGATCGGGCGCAAACCCGCGATCGGGCAACAGCGGCATCAGCACGGCTTCCGCGCCGGCGAGCAACGGGCCGCCGGTGTACACGGGATAGCCGGGGTCGGCGGCGAGCGCGACCTCGCCCGGGTCGAGGAATGCGAGGTTCAGGTTGAAGATGCACTCCTTAGCGCCGATCGCCGGCATCACCTCGGTGTCGGGATCGAGCGTCACCTCAAAGCGGCGCGCGTAGAAGTCGGCCACGGCCTGGCGGAACTCGGGTCGGCCCCGGTTCGACGGGTATGTATGCGTGCTCGGGTCGGCTACCGCCTTCTGCGCAGCGGCGACGATCGGAGCGTACGTCGGCATGTCGGGGTCTCCAATCCCGAGGCTGATCACGTCAACGCCGGCCGCACGCTTGGCTGCGACCTTGCGCTCCAGCTCGGCAAACAGGTACGGCGGGATCCGATCCAGGCGACTACTCGGTCTCATCCAGCTCCTTGATGAAGTCATCGGCGAGCGATCCAGTAAACACGGGCACCGCCCAACCCGTCAGCTTGATCCGCAGATCGGAGTCGACCGCGACGATCAGCTCTCCCCCATCGAGGTGGACGGTGACCGGCGAGGAACCGCCGCTGATCACGTGCGCGACCGCGGCGCCGGTCGCGCCGGTGCCGCTCGCCGATGTCTCCCCTACGCCCCGCTCGAAGATCCGGGCGCGGATCGTGTTCGGGTCCCGCGCCGTGAACCACGACACGTTCGTCCGGTTCGGAAACAGCTCGTGATGTTCAATCGGCGGGCCGAAGGTCCACAGATCGAGCCGCTCGAGTTCAGACTCCTCGCCGACGCTGATCGCGCACTGCGGGTTGCCCACCTGCGCGTGCTGGAAGCGCCACTCACGACCACCGACGGCCAGCTCGCCGCGGCCGCTCTCGTCGCCGGACGGAAAGTCCTCGCTCTGCAACCGAGCGCGGCCCATCTCGACGATGCACGTCGTGGGCGAGGTGATCGTGGGCTGAATCGGCCCGGCGGCGGTCTCGATCGTGAACGTATCGCGGTCGGTCCAGCCATGACGTCTCAGGTACAGCACCGCCTCGCGGGCGCCGTTGCCTGACAGCTCGGCCTCCGAGCCGTCCGGGTTAAAGATCTGCAGACGCGCCACCGCGTCGCCCCCGCGCGGTTCCGAGAGGAGCAGGATCCCGTCCGCGCCCACCCCGGTGTGCGGCGCGCAGATCGCCGTGATCCTCGCCGGCGTCAGATCGAAGAGCAGTTCGCTCCGTTCGACGATCAGGTAGTCGTTGCCGAGCGCCTGCCACTTCTCGAAGTTCACGCGGCGGGAGTGTATGTGTAGCGTCGCGGCCCGCGATGGCAGCGCGCCTCAGAAATCCGCTCGTACTTCTCACGATCGTGTCCATTCTGTCGTTCGGACTGCGGATCGCGGGGATCGACGACCCGTGCCGCACGCCGTGCACGACCGCCGCGGACCACACGCTCGTGTTCGACGAGATCTACTACGTCAATGCGGCGCGGGTGATCGCGGGACTGCAGCCGCCGGCCGGCGCGCCCTACGCGGGCTCGCCCGCGGGCGTCGATCCGAACTCCGAGCACCCGCAGCTCGCCAAGCTGGTGATCGCCGGCTCGATCGAGCTGTTCGGCGACGGCCCATTCGCGTGGCGAATCGGCAGCATCCTGCTCGGATCGATCGCGATCCTCGGAATGTTCGCGCTCGTCCGCGCCGCCGGGGGCAGCCGGTGGGCCGCGCTCGCCGCGGCCGCGCTGATGGCGTCGGACAACCTCGTGCTCGTCCACGGGCGGATCGGGACGCTCGATATCTACGTGCTGGCGGCGATGGTCTGGGGCGTGGCGCTATATCTCCGCGGTCGGCCCGCGTGGGCGGGGGTCGTGCTCGCGATCGGGGCGTGCACGAAGCTCGTGGCGCCGTACGCGCTGCTCGTGCTGGTGTTGATAGAGGCGTACCGAGCGTTGCGGTCGCAGGCCACGCGGATCGCGGCCGCCCGGCGGTTGGCCGGGTGCGTGGCGGCCGGTATCGCGGTGTTCTTCGGGCTGCTAGAGGTGATGGGGTGGATCGCGCCGCCGTACGATCCGAACGCGGGTCGCCGGCTCGGCGACGGTGCGCTCGGCCACCTTGGCCACATGCTCAGCTACGCGGCCAAGCAGACGAGCCCGCACGGCCCGCGCGGAATCGCCTCGTACCCCTGGGAGTGGCTCGGCGACTACAAGCCGATCGTGTATCTGAACATCGATCCCGCCCACCCGGCACACGGGCTCCGCCACATCCACCCGGCGGTCCACTTCCTTGGGATGATCAACCCGCCGATCATGCTCGCCGCCGTGCCCGGCGTGGTGCTGGCTGCGTGGTCGTTGCGGCGCGGCTGGGCCGCACCGCCGTCAGCTGGTTCGCCGGTCGGGCTGCCGCTGCTTGCGGTGGCGTGGTTCGTCGCGACGTGGCTCCCGTTCGAGCTGTTCAGCCTGATCGACCAGCGGACGAGCTACCTGTACTACATGGTGATCGTGATGCCCGGCCTGTACATCGCGGCGGTCGAGCTGTTTTCGCGGTGGCGCCCGCGACGGTGGATCATCATCGTCTGGGCGGTGCTCGTCGTGCTGGCGCTGATCGGGATGTACCCCTTGACACCGATCCCGTAACTTTCGCGGTCCAGATGGCAGCCAAGCACGCGATCTTCGTGGCGCCGTTCGACGAGCTGGTCGACCCGCGGCTGCTCGCAGAGCTCGCGGCGCTCGCCGAGCAGCGCGGCTGGGACGGCTTCTTCGTGTGGGACCACATCCGCTACCGCGAGCCGGTTCAGGCGGTCGCGGATCCTTGGATCGTGCTTGCCGCGATCGCCGTTGCCACCGAACGGCTCCGGATCGGGCCGATGGTGACCCCGATCGCGCGGCGGCGGGTGGAGGTGGTGGCGCGCGAGACGGCGACGCTCGATCTGCTCAGCGCCGGCCGGCTGACGCTCGGCGTAGGCCTCGGATCTGACCGCAGCCGCGAGCTCAGCACGTTCGGGGAAGAGCTCGATCCGCGCGCGCGGGCGAAGCTGCTCGACGACGGGCTCGCGCGGCTGGCGGAGTTCTGGAACGGCGAGTTCCTGCCGAAACCCGTCCAGCAGCCGCGGATTCCGGTGTGGGCCGCGGCACGGTGGCCGCGGCGCCGGCCGCTTCAACGTGCCGCCCGGTGGGACGGCCTGTTTCCGATCGAGCTAACTGCGCCGGAGGACCTTGCCACGCTCGCCTCCGAGCTCCATAAGCTACGGGAGCGGGCCGGTCGTGGGGATCGCCCATTCGATCTTGTCGCCGAGATCGCGCCGGGCGCGGCAGCACAACCGTGGGTGCAGGCGGGCGCCACGTGGGTGTTCACGGGCTTCGACCATGTTCCGCGCGCGGCGGCCGTGCGCGAGGCGATCGAGGCCGGGCCTCCGCGAGATTAGTATCCGCGCACCGTGCTGACGGAGCTGCACCCCGGTAAGGAGTGGACCAACTGGGTCGGCAATCAGTCGTTCACGCCGGGCTACGCGGCCGCGCCGCGCGACGAGGAGGAGGTCGGGGCGCTTGTCCGTCGTGCCGCCGAGCTCGGCGCGGGGGTGCGGGTCGCCGCGGCGCGCCACTCGTTCACCCCGATCGTGCAGACCGACGGCCTGCTGCTCGACCTCTCGGCGCTCAACGGCGTCGTCTCGACCGACGCCTCGCGGATGCGCGCCACGGCGCTCGCCGGCACCCCGATCCACGATTTCTACGAGCCGCTGTGGAGCGCCGGGCTGGCGCTCAAGAACCAGGGCGACATCGACGATCAGCAGATCGCCGGCGCCGTGGCGACTGCGACTCACGGCTCCGGGATCCGCAACACGTGCTTCTCTGGCGTCGTTCGCGGCGTCCGGCTGGTCACCGCGACCGGGGAGGTCCGCCAGATCGGCGAGGACGAGCCCGAGCTCCTGCGAGCGGCCCAGGTTTCGGTCGGGATGCTCGGCGTGATGACCCAGCTCGAGCTCGAGGTCACGTCGCACTACCGCCTGAGCGAGCAGGTCGGACTGTGGCGGTGGGACGAGGTGCTCGAGCGGTGGGACGAGCTCGTCCACGAGCACCGTCACTTCGGTTTCTTCTGGCTGCCGACCGAGGAGTCCGCCGCGCTCTACAACCTCTCGGGCCACGGCGAGGAGCTGGCCGACAAGTGCTACGTGAAGATCTACGACGAGCCAGCCCCTGACGTGCCCGATAGCTCCGTCGAAGGCCGGCGCGTCGACCGCTGCTACCGGATCTACCCGATGGTCTACAGCCCGAACTTCCACGAACTCGAGTACTTCGTGCCGCTCGAGCGAGGGCCGGACGCGCTGGCGGCAATGCGCGAGCTGATGCTCGCGAGCCTGCCCGACTCGGTGTTCCCGCTCGAGGTTCGGACCGTCGGACCGGACGACGCGTATCTGTCGCCGAACTACAACACCGCGACTACCGTGATCAGCGTGTCGGGCATGCCGGGCACCGACTACTGGGACTACCTGCGCTCGGTCGACCGGCTGCTGCAGGAGTTCTCCGCCCGGGTCCACTGGGGCAAGCTTCACTTCCTTCACCGAGAACGGCTGGATGCCTTGTATCCGGAGGCCGAGCGGTTCATCGCGCTGCGGCGCGAGCTCGACCCGGAGGGCGTGTTCCTCAACGATCACCTCCGCGCGCTGTTCGCCTGAAGCAGCGCCAGGATCTCGGTGGCGGTCTGCTCGGGCGCGCGATCGGTCGTATCGAGCTCGTTGACGCCCGCGAGCTTCCGCATCCAGGTCAGCTGCCGGCGCGCGTAGTTGCGCGTGCGCCGTTTCATCCCCTCGATATCGCCGCTCAGCAGCTCGTCGAAGCCGAGCGCCTTCCGAGCAGTGATCGACGCGCCCTGCGCGCTCGCACGACGCACTTCGTCCTGCACCCCGAGTGCGAGCATCTCGTCGACGCGCGCGTCGATCCGCTCATAGAGCCGCTCACGGTCCATCACGAGCCCGATCAGCAGCGTCGGATGGCGGACCGCGTCGGTCCACAGCTCCGACTCGCCCTCGGGCGGCTCGAGCTCGCCGGCGTCGAGCAACTCCAGCGCCCGCACGATCCGCTGGCGGTCGGTGGGTTCGATGTCCCCTGCTGCCCACGGCGCACGTGCGGCGAGCGTCGCGTGCAGGGCGGCGGGTCCAACAAGCTCGAGCTCTGCCGTCCACCGTTCCCGGACTCCCTCGGGGGGCGGCGGGCGCAGACTCAGCTCGGTCAGCGCAGCGCGCAGGTACAGACCGGTCCCGCCGACAACGATCGGTCGCTGCCCGGCGATCAGCAGCGCGTCGATCTCCGCATGCGCGAGGTCCGCGTACTGGCCTGCACTGAACGTCGCGTCGACTGGGAGAAACGAGATCAGCCGATGCTCGAGCTGGGCGCGTTCGGCGGCGGTCGCGGTGCCGGTGAGGATCTCGAGCGTCGAATAGACCTGAAGCGCATCCGCCGACACCGCCACGGGGGATTCGCCGCGCTCGCGCAGCAACTCCGCCAGCGTGACGGCGACCTGGGTCTTGCCGACCCCGGTGGGGCCGAACAACGCGATCACTTCCGGGCGCTCTGCCATCGGCTCAGTATCGTGCAGCGACCGTGAGCAGCGGGATTGTCAGTGGGAACGTGCTCGTGACCGGCGCGACCGGCGGTCTGGGCCATGCGATCGCCCGTGCGTTTGGCGCGCGGGGTGCCACGTTGACGCTGACCGGGCGGCGCATGGACGCGCTCGAGTCGCTGGCCGCCGAGTTGGGTGCCCGTGCAGTGGCGTGCGATCTGAGCGATCGCGACGACGTCGCCCGGCTCGCCACGGAGGCCGGTGAGGTGGACGTGCTCGTCGCCAATGCCGGGGTGCCGGCAACGGGACTGCTGTGGGATCTCACGCTGGAGCAGATCGATCGGATGCTGGACGTCAACCTCCGCGCGCCGATCGCTCTCGCTCAAGCGCTCACGCCCGGGATGGTGAATCGCCGGCGGGGGCACCTCGTCTTCATCTCCTCGACGGCCGGCAAGGCTGCGACCCCGTTCATGCCGATGTACTCGGGGACCAAGTTCGGGCTCCGCGGCTTCGCGCTCGGGCTCCGCCAGGACCTGCGTCCCCACGGGGTCGGTGTCTCGACGATCCTCCCAGGTTTCATCCGCGACGCAGGCATGTACGCCGACGTCGGCGTCAAGCTTCCCTTCGGTGTGGGCACGCGCACGCCCGAGGACGTCGCCGCCGCGGTGTTCCGCGCGATCGAACGCAACCGGGCCGAGATCGACGTCGCCCCCGCCCCCCTCCGCCTCGGTGCAGCATTCGCAGGCCTAGCGCCCCAGATCGCGGCCGCCGCCAGCCGCCTGATGGGCTCCGAGAAGATCTCGGCTGAGTTCGCGGCGGCGCAGGCCGACAAGCGGTAACACAGCCGTCGCGCAAGCCCTGCCGGTCCGCGCGCCGGAACCTCCGCACGCACTTGAAACCAGCAAAGCGTTGTAGTAGGTTATATCACCAGCAAACGGAAAAAGATGGTGATGCCTAATGTTGACTGATCAGCACGTTGCGTTCGCAGGAATTGCCAGAGACTTCGAGCTCCGGGCGGAGCGAGCGTTCGCCCCCGGGTTGCTGGCGCGGCTGACGGCACGCGTGCGCAGCCACGAGCTGGACAGCGCACTGATCGAGGGTGCCGATCCCGCGGAGTCGGCGGCGCTGGCCGCGCGGGCGGCACAGTTGACCCAGAGCTCGGCGCGTGCCGCTGTCGCCGATGGGCTCGAGCGGTGGGTCGAGGCTTCAGATCAGCTCCGGCGATGGGCAGTGATCCCGAACCGCAGCGCGATCAAAGCGAACCGCGCCGAGCTGTGGGACCTCGCGGCCGCGCTGCGGGCGCCGGTGCCCGTCTACGCCCGCGGCGTCGCGATGCTGCGCCGGCTGTTGAGTAACGGCGCGGGCGCGGCGTACGCCGACGATGACGGCCTCTCGTTGCGCACGGCGCTGTGCGAGGCGCGCCTCGCGATCGGCGGCTAGGCGCGCGCCGCGATCGGCGGCTAGGCGCGCGGATCTGTGTCGGTCAGCGCGGCGTGTTCGTCGGTAACTGACGCGAGCGCGCTGATGATCTCGTCGGCGAGTTGGGCGCCCAACGCTGCGCGCTCGGGGGTAGCCTGGATGCGGAGCACGACCTCCTGGCCGTCGATCTCCTCGAGCAGCACGCGCGGCGCGGACCGGGTCGGCGTGCTGACGCTCTCATCGAGGATCGCCTGCGCGTGGCTCGGACGGATGCCGGCGGGCACGCGCACCTTCACGTCGATCTTCTCCGGCTCGATAATCGGCACGACGACCGCGCTCAGCACCTGCGTGTTGGGGATCATCACACGGTCGTCGCCGCTGGCCAGCGTGGTGTACATCAGGCCGAGCGAGCTGACGACGCCCTCGAGCTGACCGCCGAGCGCTCCCGCCTGTAGCCGCACCCGGACGCCCACCTTGAACGGGCGTGCGCTGAGCAGCACCAGCCCCGCGAACAGATTGCCGAGTGTCTGCTGCGCGGCGAGACCGACGATGACGGCGGTAAACGCGCCGCCGACCGCGAGCGTCTTGGTGGAGACACCGCCCACACGGAGCGCGAACGCCACCGACACGATCACCGTGGTCAGCCGGATCAGGAAGCCAACGGTGCCGGCGGTCCCAGGGTCCATCCGCCGCAGGAACGTTGGCCCGAATGCGCGGCCGATCGCCTGCGCGAAACCGACCCCGAGCACGATCAGCAACACGACCGTGACCACCTGCACGGCCGTCGGATCCACGTGGAACAGTTTTGGCTGACGCCCGGTGAACCACTGCTGACGGTAGTCCTCGTAGCCGACGATCACGGCGATTAAGAGCGGCAGCAGCACCAGGGACTGCCGCTGGGCGCGCTTGACCTGCTTGTCGCTCGCCTCGACAGCGAGCCCTACTCGCTCCCACTCATCGCTGCGCGTCTCGAACATCCGCTCGAGCTTGAGGTCTCGCAGGTCGCGAAGGTCTTTGCGATTTCGCCAAGGATTCGGCATCTGACTCTCAGAATAAACGCTGTTGCTCGGCCTGTTTGACCGTCGCCTTGCGCGGCGCAGGCGAAATCCACCGCCCGCGCATCGGGCGCGCTGGATCGATGTCCGCGCCTTGCACGAGCGCGGCCAAGCGTTCGCGCTCAGCGGGCCCGAGATAGGCGCCGCGCCGATACATGCGCTTATAGCGCTCGATCAAGTCGGGTCTGTGCTCCTCCATCCAAGCAAAGAACACATCCTTCACTTCGCCCCGTAAATGCAGCGGGATCCCCGTCACATAGGCGGCTCCGGCATCGGCGGCAAGCTCGAGGATCGGTTCGACCTGCTCGGGCGCATCGTTGATCCCGGGCATCAGCGGAGCTATCAGCACTCCCGTTCTGATCCCCGCTCGTGTCAGCTCCTTGACCGCCTCCAGCCGTGCCTTCGGATGCGGTGTGTGCGGCTCGGTCGCCCGCCACGCCCGCTCGTCGAGGGTCGGGACGGACAGCGCGGCGCCGAACTCGGTGATCGCCGCGATCTCCTTCATCAACGCCAGATCCCGCAGCAGCAGAGGCGATTTCGTCAGCACCGAGCACGGATTGGCGGCGTCGCGCATCGCCGCCCAGATCTCCGGCATCAGCTTGTATCGCCCTTCGACCCACTGGTACGGATCAGTGTTGGTCCCGAGCGCTACATGCTCCCCTTGCCAGGACGGTCGCGCGAGCTCCAGGCGGAGCAACTCCGGCGCATTGACCTTGACGACGATCTCTCGCTCGAAATCACGATCCGCGTCAAAGTCCAGGTACCTGTGCGTCGGCCGCGCAAAGCAGAAATTTGCAGGCGTGCGTACACCCCCGGTACGTGTTGATCGTCCATCTGAATGGCATCCGTGACGCCGCGGGCACGCGATTCAGAATCGATTTGGCCTGCACCTCGTAGAACCTGGTGCTGATCGAGCCAGGAGCTTCAAAGTGGCGGACGACCGCTCCGTCCCGGTACCCAGGCAACCGCGCGCGATCGTTCGCATCGGTAGTGAGGTTGTTCCATCGCATCGAACGTATGTTTGCATACGCCGCGGACGGAACTACTCGGGCCGTCAGCCCGAGGCGCGACTGAGGATCGACTCGGCGCCCGCCAGCGTCTGGCTCGTCGCGGCTGTGATCTCCACGTCGACGAACTCGCCGGGCGAGCCAAGGCCCGTGAAGTTGACGACCTTGTTGTGGCGCGAGCGGCCACGCAGGCGGCTCGGATCGGTCCGCGACGGTCCCTCGACGAGCACCTCCAGCGAGCGGCCCACGAATCGCTGCGCCCGGTCGCGGGCGCGCCGCTGGATCACCTCGACGAGCCGCTCCATCCGCTCCACCTTGACCGCATGCTCTAGGTGGTCGGGCAGCGTCGCCGCCTCGGTCCCGCGCCGCGGTGAGAACACGAATGTGAAGGCGCCGTCGTAGCCGACCTGCTCGGCGACCTCGAGCGTCTGCTCGAAGTCCGCCTCGGTCTCTCCAGGAAAGCCGACGATGATGTCGGTCGTCAGCGCGCAGTCAGGGACGTGCCCGCGGATCATCGCGACGCGGTCGAGGTAGCGCTCGCGGGTGTAGGTTCGCCGCATCCGCTTCAGCACCCCCGAGGATCCGGACTGCAATGGTAGGTGGATGTGCTCGCACAGCGACCCCAATTCCGCGTGGGCCCGGATCAGGTCCTCGCGCATGTCCTTCGGATGCGGACTCGTGTAGCGGATCCGGCGGATCCCGTCGATCGCGTCGAGCTCGGCGAGCAGCTGGGCGAACGTGAGCCGCCGCTCCCGCGGCAGGTCACGGCCGTAGGAGTTGACGTTCTGCCCGAGCAGAGTGACTTCCGTGACTCCATCATCGGCGAGCGCCGCGACCTCCGCGATCAGCTCCTCGGGGGCGCGGCTGACCTCGCGTCCACGCGTCGAGGGCACGATGCAGTAGGAGCAGACGCAGTTGCAGCCGACGCTGATCTGTACCCAGCCCTGAAACTCGCGCGCGCGCTTGGCCGGCAGGTGCCCGGTGAAACCCTCGAACTCAAAGTAGCCCTGGGCTGTCAGCGAATCGCTCATCAGGAACTCGGCTAGCTTGTGCACCTGGCCTGGGCCGAACGCGACATCGACGAACGGGAACCGCGCGAAGACCTCCTCCTTCACCGATTGCGCCCAGCATCCCCCCACGCCCACGACCGTGCCGGGCCGCTCACGCTTGACGCGCTTTGCCTCGCCGAGATGGGCGAGAAACCGGCTGTCGGCCGCCTCTCGGATCGAGCACGTGTTGAACAGGATCAGATCGGCGGAGTCCCGCGTCGGCGCCTCGCCGTATCCGAGCGCCTCCAGCATCCCCTTGAGCCGCTCCGAGTCGTGCTCGTTCATCTGGCATCCGAATGTGGTGACGTGGTAGCGCTTCATCGACGGCAACTGTACCGGCGCGGTTTTCCGCTCACGCGGCCACGAACCGCGGCAGCACGAGCTCGACCCGTGCGCCGCGGCCGCGGGGGCCATCACCCGCGCGGACCTCGCCGCCGTGGGCAATCGCAATCGCGCGCACGATCGCGAGGCCGAGGCCGGCGCCGCCGCTTGCGCGCGAGCGCGCAGGGTCGGTCCGGTGGAAGCGCTCGAAGATCAGCTCGCGCTCGGACTCCGGGATCCCAGGTCCGTCGTCGATGATCGCGAGCCGGATCCGGTCGCCGGCGGTGCGTGAGACTTCGAGCCGGACGAGGCCTTCGGGGGCACCGGTGTGCTCTATCGCGTTGCGAGCGAGGTTACGCAGCGCCTGCGCGAGCCGATCCGGATCCGCGATCAGCGAGCCCGCCGGGACCGGACCTAGCTCGAAGTGGCGCTCGGCCGTGAGGCTGAGGCCATCCCACAGCTCCTCGACGAACGACGAGAGCTCGACCGACTCCAACCGCAGGAAACCGGCGCGATCCGCCTGCGCGAGGACGAGGAGATCGTCGATCAGGCGCGTCGTGCGCGCGATCTCTGCCTGCACCAAGCGGTTGACGCGCTCGACCTCCTCGGCGGACGGGGCGCTCTGTGCCGCGAGTACTTCGAGCTGCCCGCGGATCACGGTGATCGGCGTGCGCAACTCGTGCGAGGCGTCCGCCACGAACTCGCGCTGGCGCGCGAATGCCTCGGCGAGGCGGTCGAGCATGTGGTTGAAGGCATCGCCGAGCACCTGGACCTCGTCGCCGCGGCTCGAGTTGACATCCATCCTCGGGTTCAGGTCACCGGCGTCGACGCGCGAGGCGATCGATGCCATCCGTCGCAGCGGGGCCGACACTCGCGCGCCGGCGAGGTACGACGCGAGCAGCACGATCACGATCGCTGCCGCGCCGGCGATCAGGAACGCGCGTCCGACGCTGTGCTGGGCGGCTTCGACCTGTTCCAGCGGCTGACCGGCCCCCGCGACAACGCGCATCGTGCCGACCTCCACCACCCGCTCGAAGATCCTTACTCGGCCGAGATCCGGGACGAGCTGGGTCGACAGTCCCGGTCGGGGAGTCTGAAGCCGTCGTCCCTCCGCGCGCTCGCGCACCTGATCCTGGGGCGTTTCATCGGTGTCGGTCGTCGGCGCGGAGAACAGCTCCGGATGGTTGCTGGCGGTCGCTGCCCCGGGAATGATCACGAACAGCAAGGTGGAGGTCGCGCTGAATGGCTGCGCCGCCAGGTAGTTCGCGGCGCCGGCGGTGAGCTGCCGCGGCGTCGTCCCGCCGCGCGTCCGCAACGCCTGCGCAAGCTGGTTCGTGTCGACGGTGACTGCACGGTTGATCTGCCCCGTCAGCTGTGATCCGGTGCTGTTGTAGACGACCAGGAATACGACCGCGGCGGAGAACACGAGCACACCCGCGACCCAAGCCGTCAGGCGCCACCGGAGCCCCGTGAGCGTGAAGCGCCGCTCGGAACGGCTAGTCGACACCGTCGAAGATGTACCCGACGGAGCGGACCGTGACGATCGGCGTCTTGCCACCGTCGCTGAGCTTTCGCCGTAAGTAGCCGATGTACACGTCGACCACGTTCGTGCCCGGGTCGTAGCCGTAGCCCCACACCGCGCGGAGGATCTGCTCGCGCGAGACGACCCGACCTCGATTGTGCATCAGATACACGAGCAGCTCGAACTCGGTGGTCGAGAGCCTGACGAGCTGATCTGAGCGATGCACCTCTCGGGTCAGCAAGTTGATGTCGATCCCCGCCGCTGAGAGCGTCGTCGCGGGGGTCTGCGCGGCGACACGGAGCTGCGCTCTGATCCGCGCGGCGAGCTCCGAGAGCGAGAACGGCTTGACGAGGTAGTCGACCGCACCGGCGTCGAGTCCGGCCACTCGGTCCTCGACCTCCCCCCTCGCCGTCAGGACGATCACCGGGAGCGCCGGCTTGGTCTCCCGCAGCGCGGCGAGCACCTGCATGCCGCTTCGCTCCGGGAGCATCAGGTCGAGCACGACGAGGTCGATGTCGTCACGCATCGCGAGGTCGAGCCCCTCGTTGCCATCCAGGGCCGAGATGACGCCGAAACCCTCCGTGCTCAGACCGCGCTCGAGAAAGTCGACGATTCCAGCTTCATCCTCGACTACAAGGATCTGTTCCATGCGCCGATCATATGGCGCAGGTCCTGGGTCGGAGACGCCGAAGAGGTTTCTCATCCTGCGCTGAGCGACTGTTGAGCAGGCGAGTGCACGATCACCCCATGCACGCGACCGCGGAACCGTCCGCCGGGCAACAGTCCGCGATCCGGCGGCTGCTCGGTGGGGGCACTGATGGCAACGAACAGCTGACCGCGATCATCGCGGTGGTGCTGACCGTTCTGCTGCTCGTGATCGGGGTGACGATCGTGAGGATCCGCCAGCTGATGTGGATTCATCTGTTCATCGGTCTGCTCTTGATCGGCCCTGTCGTGGCGAAGCTCGGAAGCACCGGCTATCGCATGATCCGCTACTACATGCACCGGCCGGCGTATGTCCGCCGCGGACCTCCGGAGCTTTACCTGCGCCTGTCAGCGCCACCGCTGGTCTGCATGACCTTCGCAGTGTTCGTGACCGGGGTTGTGCTGCTGTTCCTCGGGCCTGCTGACCGTGGCAATTGGGTCGAGATCCACAAGGTGACGTTCATCGTCTGGGGGGCGATGTTCGCGATCCACTTCCTCGGCCATCTGGCCGAGATGCCGGGGACGCTGGCCGCCGCGGCGCGCCGATCGCGCGCCGGCGGCACTCCGGGGGACTCGGGGCGCTGGATCACGCTCGCGGGCGCGATCGTCGCCGGGGCCGTGTTGGCGATCGTGCTGATTCCCAACTTTCACTCATGGACGGCGGCGGGGGCGTTCCCGCACCACCACGACTTCGGCCACTAGCGCCGTCGCCGCTCAGCGCGCGTACTCGACCGCGCGTGACTCTCTGATCACGGTGACCTTGATCTGCCCGGGGTATTCGAGCTCCTTCTCGATCTCGCGGGCGATTGCGTACGAGAGCAGTGTGGCGGCATCGTCATCGATCGCCCCGGGCGCGACCATCACGCGGATCTCGCGCCCGGCCTGCATCGCGTAGACCTTGTCGACGCCCTTGTGGCGCGTCGCGATTTGCTCGAGGTCGCGCAGCCGCTTGACGTACTGATCCAGCGACTCGCCGCGCGCCCCTGGGCGTGCCCCTGAGAGGGCGTCGGCGGCTTGGACGATCACGGCCTCGATCGTCTGCGGCTCGACCTCGTTGTGGTGGGCCTCCATCGCATGCGCGACCGCCTCGGACTCGCCGTGCCTACGAGCCAGCTCGCCGCCGACCAGCGCGTGCGGTCCTTCGATCTCGTGCGTGACCGCCTTGCCGATGTCGTGGAGCAGTGCGGCGCGGCGGGCGGTCGTCGCGCTCGCTCCCAGTTCCTCGGCCATCATCGCCGCGAGCCGTGAGACCTCGATCGAATGGGCGAGCACGTTCTGGCCGTAGCTGGTGCGGAACCGGAGCCGCCCGAGCAGTTTGATCAGCTCCGGGCTGACCCCCTGGACGCCGGCATCGAACACCCCCTGCTCGCCGACCGCGATGATGTGGCTCTCGAGCTCGGATTTCGCCTGGTAGTACATCTCTTCGATGCGTGCCGGGTGGATGCGGCCGTCCTGGAGCAGCTTCTCGAGCGTCAGTCGGGCGATCTCGCGGCGGACGCCGTCGAACCCGGAGAGCACCACCGCCCCGGGGGTGTCGTCAATGATGAAGTCCACCCCGGTGAGGTTCTCGAGCGCGCGGATGTTGCGGCCCTCGCGGCCGATGATCCGTCCCTTCATGTCGTCGGCCGAGAGCTGGACTACCGACACGGTTGTCTCCGCGGCGTGGCCGGCGGCGAGCCGCTGCATGCAGACCGACAGGATGTTGCGCACCCGCCGATCGGCGTCACGCTTGGTCTCCTCCTCGATCTGGCGGATCAGCCGCGCGGCGTCGTGGCGCGCTTGGTCCTCGAGCTCTTTGAGCAGCAGCTGCTTGGCCTTGGCGGCCGACAGACCCGACACGCGCTCGAGCGACCGGGCGAGCTCGGTGCGCTCCCCCGAGAGCGCCTCGCGGTCACGAGCTACCTCGGCTTCCTTGCGCGCAAGTGACTCCTCGCGCTGCACGAGCGTTGCCTCGCGTTCGGACAGTTCCGCTTCCCTGCGGGACGTGTCCGGCGCGTCACGTTTCGCGACCGTCGGCCTGGTGCCGCCGCTGTGTCCGCGCGTGTAGACGAGCGCGGCCACGACCAGCCCGACCGCGATCAGCGCTGCGGCTCCGATGATTGTCATGGTCGTTCCTCTCCTGAAGGCCCGGAAGCCCGGGCCTTTCCACTGCTATGTGATTTGGGAGCGACCGACTGGCCCGTTCGGGACTCACTGAACGGATGCCGGGCATAGCGACCCCTAGGGGCCGTTCCAGGCGACGGCTAGCTGGCGGTGTCAGGTGATGAGCTGGGCGGTCTGGGCTGCCCGTCGTGGTTTGCCATCAACGCCGAGTTTCTAAGTCCGGGATCCAAGATTGATGAAATTTGCTGGTCTTTCGTGGCCCGTGGGCCATTCGTTCGCTTCCGGCATCGTAGTACCGGGGGCCGGTCGGCGCAAACCTCGGGGCCCGGCGTGCGCGCCGCTCAGGCGGCTTCGGCTTCGCGCCGGTGAGCGGCCAGCGCGTCGAGTGCGAGCTCGGAGTCGTAACCCTTACGCAGCAACATCCCCAACGCGCGGTCACGGTCGCGGCGATTCTGTGGCGCGGCGGGGAAGCGTCGGCGCAGCAACGACAACGCCCGGTCCAGCTCTGACTCCTCGGGCGCGGTCCCGATCGCATCGCAGACGAGCTCCGGAGAGATCCCGCGCGCCCTCAGGCCCCGCTCGATCCGGTCGCTGCCCCAGGACTCGAGCGCTCGCTTGTCTTCGGCGAACAGGCGCGCGAACCGCGCATCGTCGAGCAGCCCCTGGTCGATCAGCTGAGCGACCACTTCGTCGATGAGCCTTGCGTCGACCGCCGCCCGCTCGAGCCTGACCCGCAGCTCGTGGACCGTCCGCTCCCGCCGGTTGAGGTACCTCAGCGCAATCCCAAGTGCGCGCTGAGCCGGATCTCCCGTGCCGGCCGGCTCGTCGGCAACAGGCTCCTCGTGGAGGTCCTCAGGTGTTCCGCGGAACACTGGGTGAGTCCTCAACCATCTTCTGGCCGCCCTCAGGCGGCCTTTACCTCGACAGGCGGGGTGCCATTGGAATCGGCGTCGGCCTCGTCGGCCATTTGGCCGTTGGAATCGGCGCCGGGCTCGTCGGCGATTTGGCCGTTGGCCTGGCCGTCCCGCGACTCGATCGGCTTGACGAGGTCGCGCCCGATCCCGAGTGCGACATAGACCTTCGCCTCGATCTCCTTGGCCATCTCCTGATGCTCGTCGAGGAACGCCTTCGCGTTGCCGCGCCCCTGGCCGAGGCGCTCATCGCCGTAGGAGAAGAACGAGCCCGACTTGGTGATGATGTTGTGCTCGATGCCGTAGTCGATCAGGCAGCCCGAGGTCGAGATCCCTCTGCCGAACTCGATGTCGAACTCCGCCTGCTTGAACGGCGCTGCCACTTTGTTCTTGACGACCTTGACGCGGACCCGGTTGCCGACCGCCTCGGTCCCATCCTTGAGCGTTTCGATCCGGCGGATATCGAGCCGCTGGGAGGAGTAGAACTTCAGCGCCCGGCCGCCTGGCTGCGTCTCGGGCGAGCCGAACATCACGCCGACCTTCTCGCGGATCTGGTTCGTGAACACGCACAGGGTCTGGGTCCGGTTGAGGTTGCCGGTCAGCTTGCGCATCGCCTGGGACATCATGCGTGCCTGCAGCCCGACGCTCTGATCGCCCATCTGGCCCTCGAGCTCGGCGCGCGGCGTGAGTGCGGCCACCGAGTCGACGGCGATCACGTCGACCGCACCCGAGCGGATCAACATGTCGACGATCTCGAGCGCCTGCTCGCCGAAATCCGGTTGCGAGACGAGCAGCTCGTCGATGTCGACGCCGATCCTCTGGGCGTAGATCGGGTCCATCGCGTGCTCGGCGTCGATGAACGCGCACACGCCGCCGAGCTTCTGCGCCTCGGCGAGGATGTGGTAGACGAGCGTCGTCTTGCCGGACGACTCGGGCCCGAAGATCTCGATGATCCGGCCGCGGGGCACGCCGCCAATCCCGAGCGCGATGTCGAGCGACAGCGCGCCGGTGGGGATCGCGTCGACCGCGACGCGGGCACCCGGATCGCCCATCCTCATCACACTGCCTTTGCCGAACTGGCGCTCGATCTGCGTTAGCGCGCCCTGCAGCGCTGCTTGGCGCTTAGCGTCTGCCTTGGCGTCTTGATCGGTCATCTCTTCTCGGCTCCTTGTCTATGCGCGCTTTGAACCACCCAAGGTAGGGCGAGCGGCGGACGGAACCGAGACCGTATGACGAGGCCTGTAACGGAACAAGACACAGTGTTCACGCGATCGGGACAAATGCTTGACGACACTGCAAAAAACGCCCCGCCGCGGCCATGTGCAGCCATCGGCGATGGGCTAGCCTCCGATCTGGCGGCCGGCCGATTCGTGCCGTTTAGGAGGTGAGGGTGGTTTGACTGGGTTTGGGTTGCGACGGTTGTATGTCGAGTCCGTGCTCCTGTGGGCGATCGCCGCGATCTGTTCGGTTTGCGCCGTCGCCGTGATCTCGTCGGCCCGGGCGTCCGCCCGCGCCTCCGCCCGCGCGTCCGCAGTGGGATCGGCCGCGGTCGTTGCCGATCGCCCTCTGCTTGGGGTGTCGTGCCGGTCGGCCAGCGCATGCACCGCCGTTGGCGGCCTGTTCGCGGAACGTTGGAACGGGCGGCGGTGGTCTGTCCATCCGGTTGCGATGCCGGCCGTCTCCGATATCCAGCGCGACTTCCTCGGCGGCATCTCGTGCGCGACGACGCGGATCTGCATGGCGGTCGGCACGGCCTACCCGGCAGTGTCGGCCAACGCCCACTACTTCTACTCAGCGCTCGCCGAGATCTGGGATGGCAGCCGCTGGTCGGATCGAAGTCCGGCACGAAGCCAGACACCGAACGATTTCTTTCAGGCGGTGTCATGCCCTGCGCGATCTCAATGCATCGCCGTTGGTCAAGGCGGAACCGGGGCACTGGCGATGGGTTGGAATGGCCGTCGCTGGAAAGGGCAGCTCGCCCCGGCACGGCCGCCGGTGATGTCAGTCCTCAACGGGGTGTCGTGCAGCTCCGCCTCGCGGTGCATCGCGGTCGGATATCTGCAACCGAATCGATCCGCCCCCGCCAGGGTCCTGGTTGAACGCTGGAACGGAGCCGTCTGGTCGACCGTTCGCACACCCACAACTGACCCACTGGAGAGTGCGATGCTCAATGCGGTCGCATGTACGAGAGGCTCCTGCGTAGCCGTTGGGAGTGTCGGATTCCGAGCACTGCTGGAGCGGTGGAACGGTCGTTCCTGGTCGATCCAGGGCAACCCCAGCCGCGCTCCCGAGGCGAGCCTCAACGGAGTGTCATGCGTCTCGGTCGCCGAGTGCACCGCCGTCGGCGACCAAACGAACAGCACCCACAAGGCCGTCGCCGAGCGCTGGTCCGGCAGCCACTGGTCGATCGAGCGGACACCCACCATCGCGAGCGGGTCGATCCTGTGGAGCGTGTCGTGCATCTCAGCTGCGGATTGCGTGGCCGCCGGAGCGAGCGCCGGCGCGGCGCTGATCGAGCGCTCGACGGGCACGACTTGGTCGATCCAATCGATCGCTCAACCCCCTCTGTAGGGTTTCGTGCACGCTCATGAGAGAGATCCGTGTAACGCGATCAGGCGCGACGGTCGATCAAGCGTCGTTCCTGGCCTGTCTCGCAACGATCGTCGAGCTTGACGACGCCGACCTCCCCGAGCTGACCGGCGACGGCGACCCTGAAGCGGACTGGAACCTGGTCGGCCGGCTCGGGTCATTGGGTGTCGGGCTCGTGCCGGTGGCCGATCCAAAGCACTTTGCGTGGCCCGGTCCGTGGATCGCGCGTGTGCGCGGGGCCGGCGGCAAGCGGCGCTCGGTCGTGATGTATGGGCGCAGCCCGTCGGGCGTGGTTTGGGATCCGAACGGAGACGGTCTGGTCTCGCCAGAGCAGATCGAGGATGGGTTCGTGGTCGCCGCGGAGGACGTGGCGCTCGGAATGCCCGGCCGGGAGGCTCCGTCGGTCGCGACCGGATCGGTCGAGCAAATCTGGATAGCCTCCGCTGTGGGCGACTCGGGGCGTGTGCTTCAGTCGGCTCGCGTCATGCCGGGCATGGGGCTCGAAGGGGACCGGTACGTAAACGGCCGTGGCACATTCCCGTCGGGCCGTCCAGGCGCGGCGCTCACGCTGATCGAGGCCGAGGTGTGCGAATCGTTCGACCCGCCGCTTCTACCTAACGAGCACAGGCGCAACGTGGTCACACGGGGGGTGCGGTTGAACGGCATGGTTGGGCAAGAGTTCGTGATCGGCTCGGTCCGCTGCCGCGGCATGCGCTTGTGCGAGCCGTGCGCGAGCATGCAGGTCTACGCTGACCGACCGATCCTGCGCCCGCTCGTTCACCGTGGCGGCCTACGAGCGGACTTCCTCGATTCAGGCGAGATCAAAGTCGGCGACAGGATCGAGCTGGTTCAGACACCCGGCAGCGTTTCGACGACTGCCGGCTGAGGACGGCTGTACGGTGCGGCGCTTCAACGTCCTCCACGACGAGCTGGACGCGAACCACACCCGCGCCGGCTTCTCATGGATCCGCGCGCGGATCGGCGACAAGCTAGGCGCTGAGAAGATCGGTGCGTCGCTGTACGAGCTCGCCGAGGGTGAGCGGACGTTCCCCTACCACTACCACCACGGAGTCGAGGAGTGGCTGTACGTGCTCTCCGGCGCTCCGCTGCTGCGGACGCCGGACGGCGAGCGGACGCTGCGCACGGGCGACCTCGCCTGCTTCAGCTCAGGTCCCCGCGGCGCGCACGCGATCTCGGGACCCGGCCGCGTGATCATTTTCTCCGCCAATGCGGCGCCGTCGATCGCGGTATACCCCGATTCGGACAAGCTTGGCGCGCGCCCCGCGTTCGCGGGCGAGGACAACCTCAACTTCCGGCGCGCTGACGCCGTCGACTACTGGGACGGCGAGTGATCGAACCGATCAACATCGACAGCCTCGCGCCCGAGCCGGACGCATCGGATCCCCCCGGATACCGCGGCCTTGCGATCACGCTCGGCTCGCTAATCGGAGCGGAGCGGCTGGCAGCGAGGCTGTACGAGTTGCCGCCCGGCGAGGCGGTCTGCCCGTACCACTACGAGTACCCTCACGAGGAATGGCTGCTGGTGCTCGAGGGCGCACCGACGGCGCGTATCCCGGATGGCGAGCACGTGCTTCAGCCAGGCGATCTCGTCTGCTTTCGCGAGGGCCCTGACGGCGCACACAAGATCAGCAATGCAGGCCAATCGGCGGCGCGCGTGCTGTTCCTCTCAACAGCGGGCGACCCGACGGTGGCCGTGTACCCCGACAGCGGCAAGATCGGCGTGTGGCCTCCGGGCAAGCTGTACCGCGACGGGGACGCGGTCGATTACTGGGACGGCGAAACCTGAGTCGACAGCCGGCGCAGCGGTTCGTACTGCGACCCCGGCCGGGACCGGTACAGCGTCACCGTCGAGCCCGCGAACCCCACGGCGTGCGGCGACTCGAGCTCGAACGCGCGGACCCGATCGGACGCCCTCACGCGGGCGACCGTGACGTGAGCGAGGAACGGGCGGGGCTCCGGCTCGTACCAGCCGCCGTCAGCTAGCGCCGCCGACAGCTCGCCCTGGATCGCCGTGAGCCCTCCTCCCTGATCTTCGATCTCGACGCTCAGCACCCGCGGTCGACGACGCGGCAGCCACAGCGGATCGGCGAGCGACAGGGGGACTGCGCCGCTCGGCGCGCGTTCGAGCGCTTCCGTACAGACGGCGCCGATCGCGTCGCTCGCGTCGGCGGAGACGGCGCCGAGGAAGCACAAGCGTGACGTGCAGCGACTCGGCCGGCGCCGCTCGCAACGCCGGTGTTCGTTCGAGCACGGGCCGGCGCCAGGAGATCAGCTCGGCTGTCGCTTCGTCTGGCAGCTCGAGCGCGACGAATAGCCGCGCCCGGTCGCCCGTCATCGGTTCACAGCTTCGGCGACGGTGTCGCCCCCAGGCCCCCGAACTGGCTGTCCGGCTTGACCGCGCAGCAGCCTGCGCACCATGTGCATTGCCACCGTCGTCGAGCGATCTCGCACATCCGCACGGCCCCCGGGCAGACGCAGAGCGCGGGTGATGTGCTCTCCGGCCGCCGACGCGACGGAGAAGCACACGAGCCCCACCGGCTTCTCCTGGGTGCCGCCGTCCGGGCCCGCGATTCCCGTGATCCCAACGCCGATATCGGCGCCGAACCGCCGGATCGCACCGTCGGCAAGTGCCTGCGCCACCTCCGTCGAGACCGCACCGACCCGCTCGATCAACGTGGGGTCGACGCCGACCAGTGAGGCCTTCCCCTCGTTGGAGTATGCGACGATCCCGCCGGCGAAGGAGGCCGACGATCCGGGCCGGTCGGTCAGCCGTGCCGACATCAGCCCGCCGGTGCATGACTCTGCCACCGCGATCGTCTTGCCGTCGAGCAGCGACGCGACCTGCTCGTCGACCGTCGAGCCGTCCTCGGAGAAAAGCGTATCGCTGTGGCGAGCGCGAACGAACGCCGCGAACGCTTCGTAGGCGGCCTCGGCGGGCGGCTCGAAGATCGTCGCCACCTCGATTTCGCCGCGGCGCAGGCAGGTTGTGATCTCGAGCGCCGACAGCGACATCCCGTCCTCCTCGGCCGCGCGCAACGTGTTCGCGATCTCGGACTCGGGGATGCCGAACAGGCGCATGATCTCGCGCCGGTAGCTGGGGGCGCCGGCGATCGCTGTCTGGAACGCGTCGGTCGCGACGGCCATCCCCCACATCGGTTGCAGCTCGCGGGGCGGCCCCGGGAGGACGACGACAGTCGGCCCCGAGCCGGAGAGCGGCGGGACGACGAGGCCGGGTGCGGTGCCGATCGGGTCGAGCACCGTCGCCCCCTCGGGTATCACCGCCTGCTTGCGGTTCGAAGCTTTGACGGCCTCGAGGTCGAGGCCAGGCCACCGTTTGATCATCGGCGCGAGGATCTCCCCGATTCGCTGCTCGAGCCGGCCGTCCAGCACCATCTCGCGGCCGCTGAGGCGCCCCACGATCTCGGCCGTGAGATCGTCCGCGGTTGGTCCGAGCCCGCCGCTCGTCACGATCATCGCGAGACCGTCGTCGCGCATGTGCGCCAGCGCCGAGAGCAGATCGTCAGGCCGGTCGCCGACGATCTCGATCACGGCGACGTCCACGCCAACGTCACGGAGTCGCTCGGACAGCCACGGCCCGTTGCGGTCGGCGATGATTCCCGTCAGGACCTCGGTCCCGGTGATCAGGATGCCCGCGCGCGGTTTCATGCGCAACGGGGTTGCTTTGCAGCCGGCAGCGAGGTCGTGCCGCTCGGCTCGATCAGATAGCCAATCGAGGTCGCCGACGGCGACACCTTGACGACCTTGCCGTTGACCTTCATCGCCACCGACGCATTGCCGAGCGTCAGCAGCAGTTTCGGCGCGGTCTCGGTCGGGATCGTCTGACCGGGGGCGTAGATCTGGCCCGGGATCAGCTTTGCGCCCGTGCCATTGACGAGGCACACGTACACGGTTCCGGTCGCCGCGAGCTGGAGTTTGACGGTGCTCGGCGTGACGGGCAGCGTCACAGCGCGGCGATGGTGAGGCCGAGGGTGTTTGTGGACCTTGTGGGTCCGGGCGCCAATCGTGGGGGCAGGCTTGTTGTTGTTGTTCCCGACCACGATCAGGACGACGATGATGACGACGAACACGCCGGCGATCACCAACCACGGCGGCACCGAAGGGCGGCGGGGACCGCGCTCGCGCCCGGGCGACGTGACCGGTCGCAGCTCGTGGTCGCTTGGACCCTCGTACCGGCGTTTGTACTCGTCGATCAGCATCCGCCAGTCGAGCCCGAGATACTCGCCGTAGGTCCGCAGGAAGCTTCTGACGTACACCGGCCCGGGAAGCAGGTCCCACTCCTCGTTCTCGATCGCGCGCAGGTACTTGGCCCGGATCTTCGTGCGCGCCTCGACTTCTGAGATGTCGATCCGCGCGCGCATCCGCGCCTCTCGCAGTGTCGACCCGATGTCGGCCATCGGTTCGGAAGGGTACCTGCGTCCTACAGTTCGTCCGGGTCGCCGGAGAGCGGTCCCGGACGTGCGCCGACGGCCGCGTTGCCCGCGGCCATCGGCTGCGCCGGCGGTGTCCCCTCGGCCAGGTGCGAGAGGATCCTCGGCACGTCGGCCTCCGTGATCAGCACCTGTCGCGGCTTAGAGCCTTCGTAGCCGGAGATGATCCCGCGCCGCTCGAGCATGTCGATCAGCCGGCCCGCGCGCGTGTAGCCGAGCCGCAGGCGGCGCTGGAGCATTGAAGTGGATGCCGTACCCATCTGGGCGACGAGCGAGATCGCCTCCTCGAGCAGCGGATCCTCATCGGCGGACAGTTCGCCGTCGCCGCCGGCGCCACCGTCGTCGGTCGACTCGACCTCCGCGAGCAGCTCCTCATGGAACTCCGGCTCGCCCTGCTTGCGCCACGAGTCGGTGAGCGTGAGGACCTGCGCCTCATCGATATACGCGCCTTGGATCCGCTGGACCTTCGATGAACCGACGGGAGAGAACAACATGTCGCCCTGGCCGAGCAACGACTCGGCGCCGTTCTGGTCGAGGATCACGCGCGAATCGGTCTGCGACGAGACGGCGAACGCGATCCGCGACGGGACGTTCGCCTTGATCATTCCGGTGATCACATCGACACGCGGGGACTGCGTCGCGAGCACGAGATGGATGCCGACGGCGCGCGCCTTCTGTGCGAGCCGGATGATCGAGTCCTCGACGTCGGCCGGCGCGACCATCATCAGGTCGGCGAGCTCGTCGATCACGCACAGGATGTACGGCAGCGGCGGCTCAGCCACGCTTCTCGCGGGCACGGTTGAGCTCGGGCAGCGAGCGCGTGCGTGCCAGAGACATGATCCCGTAGCGTTGCTCCATCTCCTTGACGAGGTTCTGGAGTGCATTTGCGGCCATCCGCGGGCGCGTGATCACGGGGGTGAGCAGGTGCGGGATGCCCTCGTAGTGGTTCAGCTCGACCTGTTTCGGGTCGACGAGCACGACGCGCACGTCGTGCGGCGTCGCGCGCAGCAGGATCGACGACAGCATCGCGTTGACGCAAGCGGACTTGCCGGCGCCGGTCGTGCCGGCGACGAGCAGGTGCGGCATCTTCGCGAGGTCGGCGCCGATCGCATGGCCGGCGATGTCCTTGCCGAGCCACACGGTCAGCGGCGACCACTCGGCCGGCGGCTCCTGGAAAACGTCGCCGAGGTGGACGATTCGCCGGCGCGCGTTCGGGACCTCGACGCCGACCGCGTGCTTTCCGGGGATCGGTGCGAGGATCCGGATGTCGGTCGCGGCCAGCGCATATGCGAGGTCGTCCTTCAGCGCTGCCACCTTCGAGACCTTGATCCCGGGTGCGAGTCGCAGCTCGTATCGCGTGATGTGCGGCCCCGTGACCCGGCCGATCGCCTTCGCCTGGATGCCGAAGTGGCCCAGCGTCTCGATCAGCGACGCGGCCACCTGCTCCTGCCCGGCGGTGTCCGGTTTTGCCGCCTCCCCGGTCGAGCGCGTGAGGAAACGGCCCGAGGGGACGTGCCAGACGAACTCCGGATCGTCAGTGATCGACTCGCGGTATCGGCCGCGGGGGGTGAGGTCCTCCGGGCTGGGAACCGAGGTTGCGACGGCGACGGTCTCCTCGTCTTGGCCGTGATCGAGCTCGCTCGATCGGCTCGGACTCCTCAGCGGTGCCATCGATCGGAGGCGCCTCGACGTGCGTCGCACGCACGACCATCTCGGTTGTGATCTGCTCCTCCCCCTCACCGGGTGGCAGCAGCGGCTCGTGCTCAGGCTCCGTCGAAGGTGGCGTCGCTCCGTCCGGCGGCGGTCGCCGGACCGCGGCCGTCGCGACCGTGAACTCGTCGGTCGAGCGCCGCAGCGCACGGTGCGTGCCGACGACGCCCTCGCCGGTCGCCCGGATCACCCCGGCGAGCGTGGCGCCGCTGACGAGGATCAGCCCCGCGACGAACAGGAAGACGGCTAGGAAATCCGCTCCGAGGGTCGAGATCAGGTGCGAGGTAATCCAGAACTCGGCGGCGCCGATGACCCCGCCACGGGATTCGAACGACGCCGCGTGCCACACCTCACCGGCGTGCGCAGCCCCGGGACCGACGCCAAGCGTGCCCGCCGCCCACGCGAGCGTGAGCGCTGCGGTCAGGCAGATGACGCCGGTGCGCATCGGCCGCACTGGCGGACGCAGCTCGCGCATCAGGATCAGCCCGCCGGCGATCAGCAGCGCAGCGGGCAGCGCATAACCGAGCACCCCGAACACGAACCGCATCGACTTCACCGCGCCGTTGCCGAGCGTCCCACCGGCGATGTGGAAGTAACCGACCGCCGCCAGGAACGCGCCGATCGCGAGCAGACCGAGACCGATGATGTCGACTTGATGGGGCGCGAGCTGGAGGCTTGGCAGTGCGGGACGGCTCGCGAACAGCGAGCGCTGTGCGCGCTTGGGCGGCGGCTTGCGCTTCTTCTTGGCTGTGGCCATCTGCGAGGAACCTGCTTCGACGGCGGGCCGCCGGGTCCTGCCCGCCGCGATTACCCGGAATTCGCGTATCAAGCCGCACTAAAGATGCGCCGCTCGCCGTCAGCCCTCGCCGTACCATCTTCAGGAACCGATGCCCGAGCACGAACGCCCACCCCGTGTACTGGTTGTGGAGGACGATGACGCGATCGCGCAGGTGCTCCAGCGGTCGCTGCGGATGGAGGGATACGAGGTCAAGGTCGCGGGCGACGGGGTCAGCGCACTCGATCTAGCGCACGCGTATCTGCCAGACCTGGTGATCCTCGACCTCGGCCTGCCGCGGCTCGACGGCGTCGATGTCGCGCGGATGCTGCGCGAGACCGACGACGTCCCGATCCTCGTGTTGACGGCGCGCGATGCCGTCGAGTCGCGGGTCGAGGGCCTCGACGCCGGCGCGGACGACTATCTCGTCAAGCCGTTCGAGCGCCAGGAGCTGTTGGCGCGGCTCCGCGCGCTGCTCCGGCGGCGGCCGCCGCGCGGACAGGCCGCGCTCGCCGTGGGCGACCTGAAGCTGAACCCCGACACGCATGAGGTCGCACGCGGGGACCGCCAGATCGAACTCACGCAACGTGAGTTCGAGCTGCTCGAGTACCTGATGCGCAACGAGCGGATCGTCGTCTCGCGCCAGCGCCTGCTCGATGAGGTGTGGGGGTACGACCCGTTCTCGATGACGAACACGATCGAGGTGTTCGTGTCAAACCTACGGAGGAAGCTGGAAGCCGGTGGCGAGCCTCGGCTCCTACACACGATCCGCGGCGCGGGCTACGTACTCCGCGTATAGGCGCGTCCCGATCCGCTGGCGGCTGGCCGGCGGCTCCGCTGTGCTCACGTTCGTGATCCTTGCCGGGTTCGCGGTGATCGTCGGCGTGCTCACGACCCGACAGGTACGAACGCAGTTCAACAACGAGGTCGACTCGGCGGCCACGCAGCTCCAGCAGGAGCTGCGGCTGCGGCTCAACCCGTCGACGCTCTCGCTCGACTGCAACAACAACGTGCATCTGGCCGATTACGCCGCCCCCGAGCACGCCCAGATCCGCGTCTATGACCTTGGCAGCGGTGAGGTCCTGTGCAACCAGTCGCAGGTGCTGGCGGGGGCGAAGAAGCCGGCGTCGACCGGGCCGAACTTCCCACTGCCGCTGCGTACAGGAACGTTCACCGAGCTCGGCTACCGCGTGATCGTCCGGCGGCTGCGGGTCGAGCCAGAGGGCGAGTACATGCTGTTGTGGGCCCGTCCGCTGTCGGACGTCGACCATACGCAGTACAAGGTCCGGTTCTTCCTGATCCTCGGCGTGCTCGGGGGCACTTTCCTGGCGCTGCTCGCGGGGCTTGCGACCGCGCAGCGCGCGATGCGGCCGGTCAGGGAGCTGACGGCGGCGGCCGGCGAGATCGAGCGGACGCGTGATCCCAGTCGCCGCCTACCCCACCCCGAGGCCGACGACGAGGTCGCCGAGCTGGCGCGCACGCTGGCGGGGATGCTCGCCGCGCTCGCGTCCGAGCGAAACCACACCGAGGCGATGCTCGCCCGGCAGCGGGAGTTCGTCGCCGATGCGTCGCACGAGCTGCGAACGCCCCTGACGAGCGTGCTCGCGAACCTCGAGCTGCTGGCCGAGGAGCTCCACGGTGAGCAGGCCGAGACGGCTCAGGCGGCGCTGCGCTCGACCCGTCGCATGCGCCGGTTGGTCGGAGACTTGTTGCTGCTTGCGCGGGCCGACGCCGAGCGCCAGGAGCCGCACCGCGCGACCGACCTCGCGGAGGTCGTGATCGACGCGGTGGCGGAGCTGGGGCCCGTGACCGACGAATACGAGCTGACGATTGACGTACATCCCGCAGTGGTCTCCGGCGTGCGTGACGATCTCCATCGCCTGGCGCTCAACCTGCTCGAGAATGCGGTCCGCCACACGCCGCCGGGCACGCATGTCCGCGCGACCACGTCAGTCGACGGCGCATACGCGACGCTGATCGTCGAGGACGATGGCCCGGGGATCCCGGCGGAGCTCCGCGACACGCTGTTCGACCGGTTCGTCCGCGGCGGAAACGATGGAGGCCCAGCCACCCACCGTGGCTCTGGCCTCGGGCTCGCGATCGTGCGCGCCGTCGCCGAGTCCCACTCAGGGACGGTCTCGCTCGAGCCGCCGGCCGGCGCCGGCAGCACCCGGACACGCTTCGTGATCAGGATCCCGGCGGAGCGAGCCTCGGTCGCGCATGCGAATGGCGCGAGCGCGAAGGGCGCGAGCGCGAACGGTCAGACCTCGACGACTACCGGCAGCACCATCGGACGGCGGCGCAGCCGGTCGTAGACGAATGCCGCGAGGTCGTCGTGCAGCTCCTGCTGGATCAGATCGATCTCGCGCAGGCCGTCCCGCGCCGCCCGGTTCAGCGACCGCTCAACTTCGTCGCGGATGTCCTCGACGAGCTCGTCCGCCTGTTCGATGAACGGCACGCCGCGGAAGATCACCTCGGGCTGGGCGACGGACTCGCCACTCTGCTCCGAGACGGTGGCGACGACGATGAAGATCCCGTCCGCCGAGAGCATCCGCCGGTCGCGCAGCGCCACATCGGCTGGATCGCCGACGTCGACGCCGTCGACGAAGATCATCCCCGACTGCTCGGGCTCTCCGAACCGGGCGCCGCTGCCGTCGATCTCGAGCGGCAGCCCATTCTCGCCGCGGAACACGTCGGCAGGGTCGATCCCGACCGCGTCTGCGAGTTCCGCGTGGAGCTGGATCCGCTTGTAGTCGCCGTGCACCGGCATCACGTAGCGAGGTTTGACGAGGTTCAGCATCAGCTTCAGCTCCTCGACGTAGCCGTGCCCGGATGCGTGGATCGGCGCGTCGCGGGGCGTGATCACGTTGCAGCCGATGTGGTAGAGCCGGTCGACGGTCTCGTTCACGGCCCGCTCGTTGCCGGGAATCGGCGTCGCTGAGAATACGACCGTGTCGCCATCGTGCAACTTGATCAGCCGATGGTCGTTGTGCGCCATCCGCCGCAGCGCGGACAGCGGCTCGCCCTGCGACCCCGTGGAGATCACGACGACCTTGTGCTCGGGCCAATCCTCGACTTCCTGAGGCTGGATCAGCATGCCTTCGGGAACGTCGATGTGGCCGAGCGACCGCCCGATGTTGACGTTCTTGCGCATCGAGCGGCCTACCAGCGCGACCTTGCGGCCGAGCGCGCCCGCGGCGTCGACGACCTGCTGTACGCGGTGGATGTTCGACGCGAAGCTCGTCACGACAATCCTGCCCTCGGCCCTCGCGAACACCTCTTCGAGGTGGGGCCCGACCTCGCGCTCGGAGGGCGAGAACCCCGGCCGGTCGGCGTTGGTCGAGTCGCCACAAAGCAGTAGCACTCCCTCGCGCCCGAGCTCCGCGAGCCGCGACATGTCCGCGGGAACGCCGTCGACAGGCGTCTGGTCGAACTTGTAATCGCCGGTCACGAGCACCGTCCCGAGGCCGGTCGTGAGCGCGACCGCGGAGGAGTCGGGAATCGAGTGGGTCATGTGGATCAGCTCGAGCGTGAACGGCCCCAGCGACAGCTCGTCGCCAGGGGCGATGTCCTCGAGCGGGGCATCCCTGATGTTGTGCTCATCGAGCTTTGACCGGGCCATCGCGATCGTCAACCGGCCGCCGTACACGCGCGGCAGCCGAGCGCCGTCGGAGCGGAGCTCGCGCAGCACCCACGGCAGCGCGCCGAGGTGATCCTCATGACCGTGTGTGATCACGATCGCCTCGATGTCGTCCGCGCGCTCGCGCAGGTAGGTGAAATCGGGCAGCACGAGGTCGATCCCGAGCATGTCGGTGGTCGGGAACCGCAGCCCGGTGTCGACCACGACGATCCGGCCCTCGTACTCGACGACGGTCATGTTCTTGCCGATCTCGCCCAGCCCGCCGAGCGGCAAGACCCTCAATGAGTCACTCACGCGAGCGGCTCACGCGGGCGTTGAGGCGAGCATTCCGTGGCGCTCGAGCAGCGCGCGAACCACTTCGGTCTCGCTCTCGTCGAGTTCGACATACGGCAGCCGGGGAGCACCGACCGGGATCCCGATCAGGTTGAGCGCGGCCTTGTTCGTGCAGGCGGCCGGCGCGATCGCCATGTCGCGGTAGATGTCGGCGAGCGACTCGTGGATCTCGCGGCGGCGCTCCGGCTCGTCAACCATCCGGTGAAAGGTATCGCCGAACACATGCGTGCTCGTACAGATGCCGCCAGGTTCGCCTAGGTCGAGCACGTCGGCGAGCATGTCGTCGTTGCCGGCATAGATCCGCAGGCCGTCGACCTTCGCGAGGTTGTCGTGGTTCGCCTGCTTGACCCCCACGATGTGCTCGAGTTGCGCGAGCTCGGCGAGCAGCTCGTTGGGAAGGTCCTGCCCCGTCCGCTGCGGGATGTTGTAGAGCAGGATCGGCAGGTCGGTCGCGCGGTCGATCTCCTCGTAGTGGCGGATCAGCCCCCGGCGGCTCGGCCGGTTGTAGTACGGGTTGACCGATAGCAGCGCGTCTGGCCCGAGCTCGGTCGCGCGTTCGGTGAGCATCACCGCGTGGCGGGTGTCGTTGGAGCCCACTCCTGCCACGATCGTGCAGCGGTCCTCCATCTCGGAGACCGCCAGCTCGATCACCCGCAGGTGCTCGGCGTCGTCGAGCGTCGCCGCCTCGCCCGTCGTACCGCACACAACGAGCCCGTCGGAGCCGTGCTCGACCAGGTGGTGCATAAGCCGAACCATCGCCTCCTCGTCGACGCGCCCGTGCGCGTCGAACGGGGTCACGATCGCCGTCAGGATGGCGCCAAGCTCGACAGACATGGCGAGCGATTATCGCAGGCGTCGCTGGTTGCGGCTGGGCTCGTGCCCGGCCGCAGCGGTTATTTCAGCGCGGGCACCGCATCCGCACGCTCGCCGCTGCCGCGCACGAGCGGGCCGTCGTACGGGCCCGGCTTCGGGCGTGGCCCGCCGCCGGGGAGCGCGAGCCGCAGAATCGTCCGTTGCACCATCCCGAGCTGCTGGCTGAACGGCCCGGTGTTATACGGCAGGCCGTAGCGCTGGCACAGCTCGCGCACGCGCGGGGCGATCTCGCCGTAGCGCGTGCTCGGCATGTCCGGGTACAGGTGGTGTTCGACCTGGTAACCGAGGTTGCCGCTCATCACGTGGAACAGCGGGCCGCCGTCGATGTTCGCCGCGCCGGTCAGCTGGCGGACATACCAGCCGCCACGGGTCTCATCGGCAGTCTCTTCCTGGGTGAATGTGTAGGTCTGGTCGGGAAAGTGGCCGCAGAAGATGATCGCGTAGGACCACAGGTTGCGAATCACGTTCGCCGTCGCGTCGGCGACCAGCGTGCGTCGGAACGGCTCGCGGAACGAGCGGCGCGCGACGAGTTGCTTGAGCGCACGACGCGCCATCGGCGAGCGGAGCACGGCCCGCCGGGCAGCCGGCGAGCGGAGCAGTACCTCCTTGGCCACCTTGCGCTTGAGCTTCGAGGTGGGCGACCGTTTCGAGCCTCCGCGCCTCGAGCGGATGACCAGCGCCGCGAGCTCGAGCCCGGTCATCGCGGCGCCGCTGATCGCCGGCCACGCGACGTAGTCCTTGATGATCTGGGCGCGCGCCTTTCCGGCAATCCCCTTTAGTTCCTGGCTGACCTGCTTTAGGTCCTTATCGCCGGCGCGGATCGCCGTGAAGTCCAGATCGTGGACGGCGACTCCCCATTCGAACAGGAGGGCCAGCAGCACGTTGTAGAACGGCTGAAACAGGTACACCGGGTTCCACGGCTGCTGCGGGTCGATCCGCATGATCTCGTAGCCGAGGTCGCGGTCCTTGCCGAGGATGTTCGTGTACGTGTGGTGGATGTAGTTGTGAGAGTGCCGCCAGGCCTCGGCCGTCGACGCGGTGTCCCAATCCCACGCCCGCGAGTTGATCACCGGGTCGTTCATCCAGTCCCACTGGCCGTGCAGGACGTTGTGGCCGATCTCCATGTTCTCGAGGATCTTCGCGAGCCCGAGCGTGACGGCGCCGATCCCCCACGGGATCCGCCAGCGGGAGAAGATCAGCGAGAACCGGCCCATCAACGCGAGCTTGCGCTGCATCGCGATCACCGACCGGATGTATGTGGCGTCCCGTTCCCCGAGGCTCGCCTTGACCTGCTCGTGGAGCTCGTCGAACTCCTTCCCGAGCTCCTCGATCTGCTCCGGGGTCAGGAGATGCAGGGGGTTGTCCCGTTCACCGGCCGCCACGCGGCCGTTCGTCTGGTGTCCGTTCACGCTTGCTGTGCTCATCGTCTCCCCTACTGGTGGTTACAGATCGATCTGGATGGGTCCCTCGGGCGCGCTGATGCACGTCCTGATCACTTCGCCCTCTTGTCCGTACACCTTGCCGTTGCGCAGGTCTCTCACGCGACCGGACCGCAACTCGCCCACACATGTGTGACAGATCCCTTCGCGGCACCCGTACGGCAGGTCGAGCCCGGCCTCCTCGCCGGCCACAAGGATCGGCTTGTGGCCATCGGACTCGGCCTCTGCCTTGGACTTGCAGAACTTGATCCTGCCGCCTTCGCCCTCTCCGGCCTCGCCGAGACCGAGCAGTGGCTGGAAGCGCTCCATGTGCAGACGGTCGCAGTCGCCGCACTCGTTGTAGTAGTTGTCGAACGCGTCGAGCATGTCGCTCGGGCCAGAGATGTACGTTTCCCGCTCGCGCCAGTCCGGACACAGCCGGTCGAGGTCGGCGGGGGTCATCCGGCCGGACTCGCCGGTCAGCTGCAGATGCAGCTTGAACCCTCGGACGCGACGCTCGAGCTCTCGCAGCTCGTCGCCGAAGATCACGAGATCTGTGCGCCGTGCGGAGTGCAACAGAACCGCGTCGCGCAGCTCGCCGTCGCCGTCGAGGTGCCGGAGCATGCTCATGATCGGGGTGATGCCGCTTCCAGCGCTGACGAACAGCAACTTTGCCGGCGGCGGGTCGGGCAGCACGAAGTCGCCCTCGACGCCACCCAGCCCGACGATCACTCCCGGCTTGCCCCGGCGGACGAGGTAGGAGGACACCTTGCCCGTATCCACGCTCTTGACCGTGATGCTGACCAGCCCATCGGGCCGGTACGGGTCCGAGGTCAGCGAATACGCGCGCCAGTGGCGGACGCCGTCGATGTCGACTCCGATCCGGCAGTACTGCCCGGCTTGGTGCCCCGGCCAGCGGTAGCCCGGCTTGATCAGCACGGTCGCCGCCTCCGGTGTCTCGTGTCTGATCTCCTCGACGCGGCCGCGAAGCTCGCGCGTGGACCACAACGGGTTGATCAGCTCCAGGTAGTCGTCCGGAAGCAGCGGCGTGCTGAATGCGCTGAGCGCCTTGAGCACACGACGCTGGATTGGGTGAACGTTTGGGGGTGCGCCACGTTCGGGCATCTACTCGTGAGTAACTTCCCCCAACGGAGGTTCAAAAAACAAGATGCGATCGAAGGCCGCGATCCGATCACGCCGGCGCAGCTCCCGCAAACCGGGAACGCATGGAATGCCGCGCGCGGCCCGCGAACAGCTGATCCTCGATGTGGCCGGCGGCGTGTTCGCGCGCGACGGGTACCACTCCGCTTCGATGGACGAGATCGCCGCCGGCGCGGACGTCTCGAAGCCGGTGGTGTACGCGTACTTCGGCTCCAAGGAGCAGCTGTACCTCGCGTACATCGAACGGACCGGCCGCCAGCTGCTCGATCGGCTCGAGCGCTCCGCGCGGCCCGAAGATCCCCCCCTCGAGCGGCTTCGTTCCAGGATCACGGAGTTCCTCGAGTTCGTCGAGGAGCACCGCGATGGGTGGCGAGTGCTGTTCGCCGAGGCCGCCTCGAACAGACCGCTCGCGGATGAGGTCGCCGACCTGCGCCGGCGGATCGCCGCAGCCATTCGCCGGATGCTCGAAGACACCAGCGACGCCGGCTTCGAGATGGCACCGTACGCGAGCGACGGGATCGCGCACGCGATCGTTGGCGCGGGCGAATCGCTCGCCAACTGGTGGCTGGAGCAGCCGTCGGTGCCGCGCGAGCTGGTTGCCGACTGGTACGTGGGCCTTGTGCAGGCGACGGTGGTCGCGGCCGCATCCACGCGTTAGGAGGGCCCGAGCAGCTGCTCGAGCCCGATGACCGGGGACTCGGTCAACGAACCGACCTTGCGGATCGCGAGCAGGACCCCGGGCATGAACGACTCGCGGTCGATCGAGTCGTGTCGGATCGTCAGCGTCTGACCGACGTCGCCGAGGATCACCTCCTGGTGTGCGACGAGCCCGGGCAGCCGGACCGAGTGGATCGGAGGCGCCGGCTTTTCCGGGGCGCGCTCTGACATCAGCTTTGCGGTCCTCGCGGCCGTGCCGCTCGGGGCGTCGAGCTTACGGTCGTGGTGGAGCTCGATGATCTCGGCCTTCGCCATGTACTGAAACGCCTCGACCGCGAACTTCGTCATCAACACGGCGCCGATCGCGAAGTTCGGCGCGATGAAGACGTTCGCCCCCCTCACCCCCTGCAACTCATCGATCTCGAATCCGGTCGTCCCGATCACGACGTGGACCCCCGCCGCGGTCGCGGCGCGCGCGTTCTCGACCGCGGTCGCCGGGACGGTGAAGTCGACCAGCACGTCGGGATTCGCGTTGAGCGCATCGGCCAGCGAGGCGTTGAGCGCGGGATCCGCGCGTGCGACACACTCCATGTCCTCGGCGGCCTCGACGGCCCGGCATACGGTCTCCCCCATCCGCCCCGCCGCGCCGGCGACCGCTACCCGGATCACGCCACCGCGCGGGCGCCGGCGATCCCCGCCACCGCCTCGTCGAACCGGTCCTCGTCGGGCCCGATGCCGGCGACCGACAGTCGCTCGGGGGCCCAGAGCTCTTCGACCAGGACCCGGAGGTCGTCGATCGTGACCGCGTCGATCCGCGCCACGACCTCGTCGATCGACATCAGCGGCGCCCCGGCGAGCAGCTCGGACCCGAGCCGGTTCATTCTCGCGCCGGTCGACTCGAGCGCCAGCACCACCCGTCCTTTCAGGTTCTCCTTGGCACGGTCGAGCTCCTCGTCGGTGGCGGGCTCGACCGCCACATGCGCGAGCTCGGCGTCGACGACCGACATCGCCTCGGCCAGGTTGTCGGCACGCGTTCCGACGTACAGCCCGACCTGGCCCGAGTCCTGGTAGGCGCTCGTGAACGAATAGACCGCGTACGCGAGGCCGCGCTGCTCCCGCACCTCCTGGAACAGTCGCGAGGAGCTCGTGCCGCCAAAGATCGTGTCGAGCACGCGCAACGCAAACCGCCGATCATCGTGGCGCGAGAGCCCGAGGCCGCCGATGCACACGTGGTACTGCTCGGTCTCCTTGCGCTCGAACCGCCGCCGCGCCGCCGCGAACGCCGGCGCCGGCGGACCCCACGGAGTGGCAAGTGGCTCGCCCGCGAGCTCGCCGAGCCGTTCGGATGCGAGCGCCACGAACGCGTCGTGGTCGACCGCTCCGGCCGCCGCGATCACGATGTTCGCCGGCGCATACCGCCCGTGGTGGAACGACGCAATCTGATCGACGGGCGTCTCCGCGATCACCGGCGCGCGGCCGATGATCGCCCGCCCGAGCGGGTGCTCTCCGAACACCGCCTCGCCGAGCACATCGAACACCTTCTCCTGCGGGTCGTCCTCGTACATCGCGATCTCCTCGAGGATCACCTCCCGCTCCGAGTCGACGTCCGACAGCGACGGACGGAACACCATCTCCGCCATCACGTCGAACGCGTCCGGCAGATGCGACTCGATCACCCGTGCGTACACGGACGTCGTCTCCTTGCCGGTACCCGCGTTCAGCTCGGCGCCCATCGCGTCGAAGATCTGATCGATCTGCAGCGAGCTGTACTTGGGCGTGCCCTTGAACAGCAGATGCTCGAGCAGGTGCGAGAGCCCCGCCTGCTCATCGGACTCCGCCCGCGACCCGGTGCCGATCCAGAACCCGAGCGACACGGATCGGACGGAGGACATCTCCTCCGTCACGATCCGAACGCCGGATGGGAGCGTCGTCAGCCGGTGCTCTGAGGCCACGGCAGCGGTCTAGTAGCGCGGGCGATCCGGGTCGCGCGGGCGATCCGGGTCGCCCGGGCGATCCGGGTCGCTGTCGCGCACGCGGGCGCCCTCGCGGTCACCGCGCTCGCCACGGTCACGCTCGCCGCGGCCGCCACGATCACGCGGGCCACGGTCGCGGTCGCGGTCGCCCCGGCCATTCCGGCCACGGTCGCGGTCGCGGTCGCGCCGCGGCGGGCCGGAGTCGCCGCTGCCGACGGTCGCCAGCTCCTCGACGCTCTTGCCGGCGATCTCAGGGTCATCGGCCAGGCGCAGCCCGATCCGGCCACGCTCGCGGTCGACCTCGACGACGCGGACACCGATCTCGTCGCCCTTGTTGAGCACCTCCTCGACCGTGGCGATCCGGCGGCCCGGGGCGACGTTCGAGATGTGCAGCAGTCCGTCGGTGCCCTTCGACAGCTCGACGAACGCGCCGAACGTGGTCGTCTTGACGACCTTGCCGGTGAACGAGTCGCCGACCTCGACCTCCTTGGTCATCGAGCGGATCCGGTCGACCAGCGCGTCGCCGAGTTCCCGGTTCGAGGCGTAAACGAGGACCATGCCCTCGTCGTTGACGTCGATCTGGGACTCGAACTCCTCCTGCAGCGCACGGATCGTCTCGCCGCCCTTGCCGATCAGCAGCCCGATCTTCTCGGGGTCGATCTTGACCGAGGAGATCCCGGGTGCGTACTTCGACAGCTCGCCGCGCGGCGCCTCGATCACCTTGTTCATCTCGCCGAGGATGAACTCGCGCGCCACCTTGGCTTGCGTGAGCGCGTCGCGCATGATCTCGAACGTGACGCCCGTGATCTTGATGTCCATCTGCAGCGCGGTGATCCCGTCCTTGGTGCCGGCGACCTTGAAGTCCATGTCGCCGAGGTGGTCCTCGACGCCGGCGATGTCGGTGAGGATGATGTAGTCGTCACCCTCCTTGATCAGGCCCATCGCGATGCCCGCGACCGGCGCCTTGATCGGCACGCCTGCGTCCATCAGCGACAGCGTCGACCCGCAGACCGACGCCATCGAGCTCGAGCCATTGGACTCGAAGATGTCGCAGACCACGCGGATCGTGTACGGGAACTCCTCCTGGGAGGGGATCATCGGCACGAGCGCCCGCTCGGCGAGCGCGCCGTGGCCGATGTCGCGGCGCTTCGGGCCGCCGAGGCGGCCGGCCTCCCCGACGCTGAACGGCGGGAAGTTGTAGTGGTGGAAGTAGCGCTTGGTGGTCTCGAGCCCGAGCGTGTCGAGCCGCATCTCCTCGCGCGTCGTGCCGAGAGCCGCGACGCTGAACGCCTGGGTCTGGCCGCGCGTGAACAGCGCCGAGCCGTGCGTGCGCGGAGCCAGGCCGACCTCGATCGAGATCGGTCGGATCTCGTCTGAGGTCCGACCGTCCGGCCGCTTCTTCTGGACGGCGATCCGCTCGCGGATCATCGACTTCTCGAGCTTGTCGAACGCCCGCTGGGCGTTGGCCTTGTACTCGGCGTACGTCTCGGACTCGGGGCTACCCGCGTACTGCTCGAGAATCTGCTCCTCGACCGCCTTGCACGCAGCCTGGCGCTCGAGCTTGTCCTCGACCTGGGTCGCGGCCTCGAGCGCGGCGCCGTGCGAGGACTTGATCTGCTCGTACAGCTCGGGGTCGACCTGCGGGACCTCGACCTGCGTCTTCTCCTTGCCCGCCTTCTCGCGAAGCTCCTCCTGGGCCGCGCACAGCTTCTTGATCGCGTCGTGGGCGATGTCGAGCGCGTCGAGGATCTCCGCCTCGGGGATCTCGTTCGCGCCGGCCTCGACCATCAGGATGCCCTCGCTCGTGCCCGCGACGATCAGGTCGAGGTCGGTGTTGTCGACCAGGTCCTCCTCGTCCGGGTTGACGACGAAGTTCCCGTCGATCTTGCCGATCCGGACAGCGCCGACGGGCGTCGGCACCGGGATGTTGGAGATCATCAGCGCCGCGGAGGCGCCGTTCATCGCGAGGATGTCGTACGGGTTGACGTGGTCGACCGACATCGGGATCGCGACAAGCTGGGTCTCATAGCGCCAGCCCTTGGGGAACAGCGGCCGGATCGGGCGGTCGATCATCCGCGCGGTCAGCGTCCCCTTCTCCCCCGCGCGTCCCTCGCGCTTGAAGAACGAGCCGGGGATCTTCCCGGCGGCATACATGCGCTCCTCGACGTCGACCGTCAGAGGAAGAAAGTCCACGTCGCGGATGTTGCCCGCGGTGGCGGTACAGAGGACCATCGTGTCGCCCGCTTGGACGACGACGGCGCCGGAGGCCTGCTTGGCCAACTTGCCGGTCTCGAACGAGATCTCCTTGCCCGCGATCTCGACGGACACGCGCGTAACGGCGTCAGACATATTCAATTCCCTTCTTGCTCCGCCCTTCGGTCGGCGAAGTGCTTCGTTTCTCTTCGTTTCGGTTCCGAACCCACGGGATGGTAGCGGCCGCCCGAGGACCGGGGCTTTCCGGGGCTACATGCGTGCGATCGCGCACGACAACCGGACGGTGCGGTCCGGTTACGCAGACGGCCTAGCTGCGCTGGTCGCCGGCGAGCTGGTCGAGCAGGCGCTCGTCGATCTGCCCGGCGTGCGTTCCGGCCGACGTGAACAGAGTCGGCGTCGTTACCACGCCGGCGCGTACGCCGGACCTGAAGTCGGCTTTGACCCGGTCGCGCACGGCGTCGCTGCGGCGGTCGCGATCGAACCGCTCGAGCTCGAGCCCGAGCGCCCGAGCGCGCTCCCACAGGTGCGGGTCCTCCAGCCGGCCCTGGTCGGCGAACAGCGAATCGTGCATCTCCCAGAATCGTCCCTGCAGCCCGGCGGCCTCGGCGGCGCACGCCGCCGCCCAGGCGCGCGGGTGTGAGGAGCGGACGGGGAAATGCCGGAACACGCGCCGCAACCGGCGCTGGGCGAGCCGCACGCTGAGCGCGGCGCAGAACGGGCACTCGAAGTCCGCATACTCGATCAGGAGCGGTGCGTCCGCGGGCCCACGCACATGATCTTCCGGGGACGACGGCGGGACCGGCGCCGAACCGAGATCTGAGGCCACTGCAAACTCAGGCCGTAGCGAGACCGTCGAAGATCAGGTTCGCGCCGGGCAGTTCTCCCGGTGAGTCGGCCTGGTAGCTCCACTTCACGATCCCGTCTGGGCCGATGATCACGAGCGCGCGCTGTGGGAAGCCGCCGGGGTGGTAGACGCCGAACGCCCGGCACGTCTCGCCCTTCGGCTCGAAGTCCGAGAGCTGCTCGATCGTCACCCCGAGCTTGTCCCTGAACGCGCTCTGCGACCAGGTCGCGTCGCACGAGACCCCGTACAGCGTCGCGCCGCGCGCGGCGAACTCATCCAGTACCTCCTCGTACAGGTTGAGCTGGTCCGTGCAAACGGGACTGAACGCGAACGGGTAGAAGACGAACACGGTGGTCTTGCCGTCGAGGTCCGCGTTCGTGAACGGCGACCCGTCTGACCGCGCGAGGCGGAACTCCGGGGCAGGTGTCCCCGCGGCGATCGCCATGGCGAGCTACTTGCGCAGGCCCAGCTCGCGCACGAGCGCGCGGTAGCGCTCGAGGTCCGTGCGCTGGAGGTAGTTGAGGAACCTGCGCCGGCGGCCGACGAGCATCAGCAGCCCGCGGCGCGAGTGGTGGTCCTTGCGGTGGGTGCGCAGGTGCTCGGTGAGGTCGTTGATCCGCGCCGTCATCAGCGCGATCTGGACCTCGGCCTTGCCGGTGTCGGCCGGGCCGTCGCCGAACTTCGCGACGAGCTCCTGCTTGCGTTCCTGGGTCAGGGTCATGCGGTCGAGCAGCGTAGCAGAGCGGTTTGGAGGCGCAGTCACGGCTCTCGGACGCGGCACAGCGCTCGCGTGTCTGAGACGTCGCGGTGCATCTGCGCCACGAGCGCGTCAACGGTGTCGAACCGCCGCTCGCCGCGAAGACGGGAGAGGAAGTCGATCTTCAGCGTCTGGCCGTACAGGTCGGCGTCGGTGTCGATCAGGTAAGCCTCGACGAGCACGGCACGGCCGGTGCCGAACGTCGGGCGCACGCCGACGCTGACCGCGGCGCATGCCTCGCCCGTGCGCTCCACGCCGGCACGCGCGGCGTAGACGCCGTGGCCGGGGCATACGAGCGCCTCGTCGGGAACGAGGTTTGCGGTCGGAAACCCGAGCGTACGGCCGCGGCGGTCGCCGGTGACGACCTCACCTCGCAGCTGGAACGGGGCGCCAAGGAAGCGCGCGGCCACATCCACCTCGCCGGCCGACACGAGCGCGCGGATGTGGCTCGAGGAGACGACCTCGCCGTCGACCTCGACGAGCGGCACGACGCGGGTCTCGAACCGCTCGTCGGCGGCGAGCAGCGACGGGTCGCCGGCGGCGCGGTGGCCGAAGCGGAAGTTCTCCCCAACCGAGACGCTGGTCGCCTGCAGCCGCTCGACGAGAACGTGGTCGATGAACTCCTGCGGGCTCTGGTGCGCGAAGCTGTCGTCGAACGGGATCAGGACGAGCTCGTCGACGCCGAGCGCCGCGATCAGCTCGGCCTTCGCCTCGAGCGTCGTGAGCAGCTTCGGCGCCGCCTCGGGCCGCACCACCTGCAGCGGGTGGGGCTCGAACGTCAAAACCGTGTCGCTCCCTCGGATCACCTCGACGTGCCCCAGGTGCACGCCGTCGAATTCGCCCACGGCTACGCGCCGCGGTCGCGGCTCGGCATCGAACAGATTGGTCACCCGCATCGGCGCGGAAGCGTAGTCGTTGGGCCATCACCCGCGGAAGCCGACCACCGGCTTCAGCAGCCCGCCGCCGGCAGGCTCGGCGAGCGCGATCAGCCCGTCGTCGTCGACCAGGCGGACCGTCTGATCAACACCGCGCTCGCCGGGCACCGTCACGCCGTGGCTCGCGCGGCGCGCATCCTCCCCGTCGAGCCGCACCTCCGGGAGGAACGACAACGCATCGCGGAGCGGGATCACGTGACCGGGATCCGAATCCGACACGTCGAACGAGCCGATCCGCGTGCGCCGCAGCTCCTCGCAGTACGCGTCGCCGAGATCGGCGATCAACGAGCGGACATACGTTCCGCTCGAGCATTCGATCTCGAACCGGCGCCGATCGCCGGACTCGGATCGCCACAGCTCGGCGAACCGATAGACGGAAACCTCGCGCTCGGCGAGCGACACCTCGACGCCGGCGCGCGCGAGCGCGTACGCGCGCCGCCCTCCAACCTTGACCGCCGAGTACGCCGGCGGGCGCTGGCGGATCACGCCGAGCGGCAGGGAGAGGTCGCCATCTGGTACGACCCCGGTCGAGACGATCTCCCCCTCAGGGTCGCCGGTCGAGGACACGAACCCGAACCGCGCTCCGGCCACGTAAGTCTTCGGCAGCCCCATCAGCCATCGCTGCACGCGCGTCGCGCGGCCGGCGAGCACGAGCAGCAACCCGGTCGCGAACGGGTCAAGCGTCCCCGCATGGCCGACCTTGCCGCCACGCCCGAAGCTACGCCGGACGGACGCGACCACGTCGTGCGATGTGATCCCCGCCGGCTTGTCGAACAGGATCACCCCGTCCGCGGCCACGAGCGCCTCAGCCGAGCTGTGCGGCGACCTGGGCGCGGAGGAAGCCGACCAGATCGTCCCACTCCATCGCGGTGCTGAAACCAGCCGCCTGGCGGTGGCCGCCTCCCCCCTGCGCGCGTGCGATCCGCGACACGTCGACGCGCTCGTCGCTGGCGCGCAGCGAGACCTTCCGCAGCCCCTCGGCATCGCCGATCCGGTCGCGCACCAGCGCCGCAACCGCGGTCCCCTGGACCGCGCGCAGGTGATCGATCAGGCCCTCGGAGTAACTCTCCTCGGCGCCGGAAGCCTGGAAGTCGCTTTCTGACAGGACCGTCACCGTCAGCCGGCCGTCATCGAACCGGCGCACGTTCGCGAGCCCACGAGCGAGCAGCACGAGCTTGCCGTACGGCATGTCTTCGTACACCTGGCGGTAGATCTCGTGGACATCGACGCCCGCCTCGATCAGCCTCGCGGCCATCAGGTGCGCGGCCGCACCGGTGTTGCCGTACATGAACCTGCCGGTGTCGGTGATCAGCCCGACATACAGCGCGTTGGCGATTGTCGCCGTCGGCTCCACGCCGAGCGCGACCATCAGGTCGAACACGATCTCGGCCGTGCACGATGCCTCCGGCGCGACGAGGTTGACCGTCCCGAACAGCGTGTTGTCGTGGTGGTGGTCGATGTTGAGCACCCGCTGGGTGGGAACGGAGCTCTTGAACGCCTCCGCGGGATTGCGCTCGACGTTGCCGCAGTCGAGAAACACGATCGCCCGCTCGTCCAGGTCTTCCGGCGGTTCGGTAACGAGGCCGGACAGCGGCAGGAACCGGTACTCGTACGGCAGCGGGAACTCGGACGCGGCAATGAACATCGCGCTGTCCTTGCCGAGCGCGGTGAGGATGTGCTGCATCGCTATCAGCGACCCGAGCGCGTCGCCGTCCGGGTTCTCGTGCGTGACGACGACAAGCTTCTGGGAGTCGCGCAGCGCGTCGAGCACAAGCTCTCGGTTCGCGCGATCGCCGTTGGTGGTCATCGCTCCCCCGTGGCGTCGTCGTCCTCGGAGGCGAGCAGCTCCGTGATCCGCATTCCGCGGTCGACCGAGTCGTCGTACTCGAACGTCAGCGCCGGCGTGTGCTTGAGCGTCAGCTGCGATGCGATCGCTCCCTGAAGGTACCCGTGCGCAGAGCGAAGGCCGTCGAGCGAAGCGGCCCGCACCTGCTCGTCGCCGAGCACGCTCACGTACACGCGCGCATGGCGCAGGTCGGGGCTTGTCTTGACTCCTGTAACGGTCACGAATCCAACGCGCGGGTCCTTCAGATCTTTCGCAATCGCGTCGCTGAGCACCGCCCTCACCGCCTCATCGACGCGTCGCATCCGGCCGCGATCCATCCTATCCCTCCAGGTCCTCGATCGACGCGAAGATTCGCCGGATTGAGACTCCGTCGGGAAAGCGGCCGATCAGCCACCGCTCGACCCGGTCGGCGTGTGCCGAGAGGGCTGCCAGCGAGCCGCCCGTGAGCGACGCCGCGAGCGTCGCCCGCTGCCACGTGTCCTGGTGGTCGATCTCGGACACGGCGGCGCCGAGGCGGCCGTGGAGCTGTGCCTTGACCGACGACAGATCCTTGCGCTTGGCCTTCAGCGACCCGGCCTCGGGGAAGTGCAGGTCGATTACCAGCACGGCGACAAAGCCGCTGTGAGACACCGAGCAGTGATCAGGCGAGCTCGCGCTCGACCTGGCGCGTCGCGTACGTCTCGAGCACGTCGCCTTCCTTGACGTCCGCGAAGTTGCTGAGCACGATGCCGCAATCGAATCCCGCCGCGACCTCGCGTGCGTCGTCGTTGAACCGGCGGAGGCTCGCGATCTCGCCGTCGTAGACGACGGTGCCGTCGCGGACCAGGCGCACCTTCGAGCCGCGCGTGATCTTGCCCTCGGTCACATGTGAGCCGGCGATCGTCCCGACGCGCGACGCGCGGAACAGCTGCCGGACCTCGGCCTGCCCGAGCGTCTCCTCGACCTCCTCGGGCGCGAGCATTCCCTCCATCGCGGAGCGAAGCTCCTCGATCACGCGGTAGATCACCGAGTAGTGACGGATCTCGACGCCCTCGCGGTCGGCCACGGAGCGCGCATCGCCGACGGGCCGGACGTTGAACGCGAGAATGATCGCGTCGGACGCCGCGGCGAGCATCACGTCGGATTCGGTCACACCGCCGACGGCGCCGCGGATCACGTTGACCGAGACCTCGTCCTGCGGCAGCTTCGCGATCTCGTCGCTGATCGCTTCGAGCGAGCCGGCGACGTCGGCCTTCAGCAGTAGGTTCAACTCGGCGAGATCGCTGGAGAAGATGCTTTCGAGCGAGATCCGCTTGCCGCTGCGCCGCGCGAGCGACTCGGTCTTCAGGCGCGTCTCGCGCTCTCCGGCGAGCTGCCTGGCGCGGCGCTCGTGCTCGACGACGCGAACGCGCTCGCCGGCCTCGGGAACGCCGTTGAAGCCGAGCACCTCGACCGGCTCACCGGGCAGCGCCTGCCCGACGCGGTTGCCGATGAAGTCATGCATCGCGCGGACCCGGCCCCAGTTCGCGCCGGCGACGAGCGCGTCGCCGACCTCGAGCGTGCCGCGCGAGACGAGGATCGTGACGACCGGGCCCCGGCCCGGGTCGAGCTTCGACTCGACCACGGTCCCAGATGCGGCCGCCTCAGGGTTCGCGCGGAGCTCCAGCAGCTCGGCCATCGTCGTGATCGTGTCGAGCAGGTCGTCGAGCCCCTGCCTGGTCTTCGCGGACACGTCGACGAACTCGGTGTCGCCGCCCCAGTCGGCCGGCTGCAGCCCAATCGCCGCCATCTCGCCGCGGACGCGGTTCGGGTCTGCGCCCTCCTTGTCGATCTTGTTGATCGCGACGATCATCGGCACGTCGGCTTCCTTGGCGTGGTCGACGGCCTCCTGGGTCTGCGGCTTGACGCCGTCGTCGGCCGCGACCACGATCACCGCGATGTCGGTCACCTTGGCTCCGCGGGCGCGCATCGCGGTGAACGCCTCGTGGCCCGGCGTGTCGAGGAACGTCACGAGCCTGTCGCCGTGGTGGACCTGGTAGGCGCCGATGTGCTGCGTGATCCCGCCCGCCTCGCCGGCCGCCACCTCGGTCTCACGGATCGCGTCGAGCAGCGACGTCTTGCCGTGGTCGACGTGCCCCATGATCGTGACCACCGGCGCGCGCTCGGCGAGGTCCTCCTCGGCGTCGTGGAACACCGGCTCCGAGATCGTCTCGTCCTCCGTGTGGACGATCTCGACCTCCTTGCCGAGCTCGGACGCGAGCACGGTGATCGTCTCGTCGGACAGCGTCTGCGTCTGAATCGCCGGCTCGCCGAGCGCCATCAGCTTGGCTATCACCTCGGGTACACGGACGTCGAAATACTCAGCCACGTCCTTGACGGTGGAGCCGGAGTTGATCCGGATGAGGTCGGGCTCCGCCAGAGCTGACTGTGCCGGCCGCGACGCGGCTTCCTCGTCGTAGACCGCGCGACGCCGACGGCCGCGGCGCTGGCGCCGTGGCGGCTGGTTGGGCTGCTGGGGACCGCCGCCCGCGGCGCGGCGCGAAGCCTGCGAGTCGATCACGACGCGGCGGCGCCCGCCGGCGCTCCCGGGGGCACGCTCGCCCTGCAGCGAGTCACGGGTCGGACGCTCGCGCCTGCCGCCTTGAGCCGGCTGAGCGGGTCGCTCCTGCTGCGCGGCAGCACCGTCCGTGCTTTCCGGCCCGGGCGCAGGCGGCGCCTGAGACTGCTGTGGCGCGGCCGCCTCGGGGCGGCCTGCGTGGGCGCCGGCGGCGCCTCGCTTCCGTTGCCGGATTCGGCCGCCGGTGCGCCGCCGTTCCCCAGCGCCTTCAGCGCGACCGCCTCATCGACGCTCGACGACGCGGCCTTGACCTCGATCCCGGCCGCTCGGAGCTTGGCGAGCAGTTCTTTCGCTGGGAGTCCCTGCTCCTTGGCGATCTCGTGGACGCGTTTGTTCATGTGCCTCGCAGTGTACGTCGGCTACGGCGTTGCGTTCTCGGCTGCTGCCGACTCGTCGGTGACGGTCTCTCCGGCTCCGTTGCCGGCCTGCGCGGGCTCCTCCGCAGCGCTCTCAGCGGCTGCGCCATTGGCAGCTTCGATCAGCTCGTTCGCGTCTGCCGGCGCCCCCGGAGCGGAGTCGGGCGGCGCTTCGCCGCTCGCCGCCGCGACCTCGTCCGTGTCCATGTTGGCGAGCGCCTGGTGGGCCTCGATACCGCAGTAGCGCGAGCCCGGCAGCGCCGCGTTCGGGCAGCGGCGGCCATTCGTCAGGATCGCGGCGCAGCGGCCCCCGAGGTCCTCCTGCTCGTAGCCGTGCTCGGCCTCCTCGGCGGCGAACTCTGTCTCGGAGCGGATGTCGATCCGCCAGCCGGTCAGCCGCGCCGCGAGCCGGGCGTTCTGCCCCTCGCGACCGATCGCCAGCGACAGCTGGTCGTCGGGGACGATCACGGTCGCCTGCTTGCCGTCGTCGTCGACGAGCACCTCGCGGACGCGCGCGGGCGACAGCGCCTTGGCGACGAACCGGGCGGGCTCGTCGTTGTAGGGGATGATGTCGATCTTCTCGCCGCGCAGCTCGGATACGACCATCCGCACGCGCGAGCCGCGCGGGCCGACGCAAGCGCCAACCGGGTCGACGCCATCGACGTGTGAGACGACCGCGATCTTCGAGCGGTAGCCGGGCTCGCGCGCGACACCGGTGATCTCGACGAGGCCGTCGGCGATCTCCGGCACCTCGAGCTCGAACAGCGACTTGATCAGCTCAGGATCACGCCGGGAGACGATGATCGACGGGCCCTTGGTCGAGTTCGAGACGTCCTTGATCACCGCCTTGATCCGCTGCGAGTGGTCGTAGCGCTCGCCGTCGACCTGCTCTGACTTGGGCAGCAGCGCCTCGACCCGCTCGCGCAGCTGCACGAGCGTGTAGCGCGAATCGGACTGCTGCACGATGCCGGTGATCAGCTCGCCGACGCGGTCGCGGTACTCCTCGAACATCATGTCGCGCTCGGCCTCGCGGATCCGCTGCAGAATCACCTGCTTGGCGGTCTGCGCGGCGATCCGGCCGAAGTCATGCGGGGTGACGTCCTCGATCTCGATCTGGTCCTCGTACTCCTTCAGCTTCTCGAGATCGATCTCGGGCTCCGGCGGCTCGCGCATCTCGCCCGTCTCGGGATCGACCGACGGCTCTTGGTCGACGGTCGCCTCGACGAGCAGCTGCTCCTCGAGCTCCGGCGGGATCTTCAGCTCCCAGACGATGAAGTCACCCGAGTCGCGGTCCATCTCGACCTTGCGCGTACGGGGCCGACCCAGGGGTCTTCTTGTACGCCGACAGGAGCGCATCTTCGAGCGCCTCCATCAGCTTCTCCGACGAGATGTTCTTTTCGGCGGCGAGGCCCCTTACGGCCTCGACGATCTCCTTCGACATTGCTCAGTCTCCTGGGACGAGGTTGGAGCGAACGATCTGCTCGTACGGGATCGTCACGACGCCGTCCTGGGCGGCGATCGTCACGTCCTGCTCGGAGGCCCCCACAAGCTCGCCGGTCAGGCTGACCAAACGCTCCGCGTTCGTGCCCGCCCCGCGGTCCCATTCCGCAGGCGCACGCGGGCGCGTCGCCCGAGGAACCGGCTGTAGTGCTGGGGCTTGGTCAGCGGGCGGTCCTGACCGGGCGACGACACCTCGAGCGCATAGCGATCGCGGTAGTCGTTCAGGTGGCCGGAGACGCGCTCGCAGAGCGCGAGCGTGACGCCATCCGGATGGTCGATGAACAGCCGCAGCGTGGAGTCCGTGACGATCTCGGCGAGCAGCACCTCGAGGTCGGGCTCTACGCCCGCGAGGCGGCTCTCGATCTCAGTCTGGATTGCGGTCACAGGAACTCCTCGATCAATAAAAAAAGCGGGCGTGCGCCCACTTTCGGTACTGCCGCCGGGCACTTCCCGGCGCGAAAGTTGTAACGCCAGGTTAGCACCAGATTTGCGAGGTGGGTAATGGGAATGGACCGCCCCGCATGCAGGCGCGCATGCGGCCCCTACGAGCGAGCTGCGGCGGCGCGAGCCCGGTCGCGGTAGACGCGGTAGTCGCGCCGCGAGGGCTGGAGGTTGGCCGCCAACGCAAGCGGTCCTCGTGCTTCGGCGTGGCGGCCGAGCAGCTGCAGCGAGCGGCCGAGGCAGAACTGGGCGTAGTCGTTCGTCGGCGCGTGCTCGCACACGGCTTCGAACTCGCGCGCCGCCTGCTCGTAGCGCTGGGCGCCGAACAGCGCGCGCCCGAGCGCCTCGCGAATCGACGACTTGTCGGGCGCCAGATCTCGCGCGCGAGTGAGCGGGATCACCGCCTGGTGGTGGTGGCCGGCCTCGAGCAGCTCGGTCCCCTTACGGAACAGGTCGTATACGTCATCCATCGCAACGTTCACTACTCCGATCGTACTCGGCGCGGCGGCAATGCCCACCACGCGCGCAGCCGGCCGAGCGCCCCTCGCCCGCCACCGAGTGCGGCGCGTAACGCGCGGCGCTGGCCCCTTGTCGGGAGGGCGCGCGCGCCGCCGTATCGATGCACGCGGATCACGCGTACATAAGCAGCCGCGCCCGGGGAGCCGGCGAGCTGCTGCTCGATCGCCGCAAGCGTGACGCCGGCGGCAACCGGGCGCCCTGAGCGGCGCAGCGCTCGCTCGAGCTCTGGCAAAAGCACGTCGCTCGAGCGCACCGCGGAGCGCCGAAACCGCAGCAGCGCGAGCAGCGCGGCAAGCGCCACGAGGACCGGCGCAATCACCGCCCACGCCGGGAACGATCCGCCGTGGTGGCCGTGCGCTGCCGCGGCTGAGCTCGCTCGTGCCCGCGCGGCGGCGGGCGAGCCGGGAGCCGCGCGGTTGTTGAACCCGGTCGACGGCGCCGTCGTGCTCGGAGTGGTTGCGGTCGCCGGCGGCGTCGGGTCGAACCGGACCCACCCGTAGCCCGGGAACCACACCTCGACCCACGCGTGCGCGTCCCTGTCGGACACGACCCACGTGTGGGTCGCCGAGCTGTACGCCCCGGGCGTGAACCCCACGGACACGCGGGCCGGCACTCCGCCCATCCGCAGCAGCAGCGCCATCGCGCCCGCGAACTGCTGGCAGTAGCCGATGCGTGTTTTGAACAGAAAGCTCTCGAGCGGGTAGCGCAGGCCGCCGGGGGGGTCGGTCGAGTACGTGTATCCGTTGGCCAGGTATGAGAGCACGCGCTGCACGAACCCGTACGGGGTCGTCGTGCCGGACTCGAGCCTGCGCGCGAGCGCGTACGCGGGCGCGTACGGACTGCGCTTGACGACCGGTGAGGCGGCCTCGGCGCGCGCAATCCGGGAACCGAACGGCGGGAAGAACGCGAGCTGCGGGAACGACTCTCCGCTGTAGCTGGTCTCCAGCACCAGCTCGAGGTACGGGCGGACCGACAGGGGGTAGGCCGTGCCGGCGGCGCGCAGCTGCGCCGGCGCCGGCGTCGGCGAGTACGTCGTGATCCGGTAGGAGTCGCCTGGACGCAGCGGCGCGCCGGTCATCCACGTCCCTGGGCTGTCCCCGGCATACGTGCCCTGTGCAAGGTGCGTCGGCGCTTTAAAGACGGTGCCGGCCCCGATCACGTTCGAGGTCCGGATCGCGCGCAGCGTCACCTGGACCGTCTCGGTCCACCGCCGGAGCGTCGCTGGGGAGATCGCGCGCGCTCCGCCGACCGGCGGGCCGCCCCCATTTGTCCAAACGCGACCGTCGAACGCGTCGAGGTTCTCGGTCTTCCAGTACTGGGGCGTCCGCGCATGGCCGACCTCGAACACGGTCGTGCCGCGGTGGGGCCAGATCAGCGGTCCGTACGTCTGCGACCAGTTGAACGTCGCGACGTGGGTTGGCGCGAGCGTGCTCGCGATCGCCCGGTAGTTGAACCAGGCACGATGGGAATCGACCTGCGGCGCGAAGAACACGCCCGCGATGCCCGCGAGCGCCAGCACGAGCATCGACGCGGTCCCCTCGCGTGCCGGCGCCCGCTCGGCCCACATGAACGCCGCGAGCAGCGCGAACAGGACCAGACCCTGCAGGTACGGCAGCTGCGGCTTGACGATCGTCGAGGGAACGACCGCCAGCGCAACGAGCGGCAGCGCGGTCCCGGCCCGTCGTAGCTCGCTCGGGGTGCGGCCCGGGAAGGCTGCCAGGACCGCGGCGTCGAGCAGCAGCACCGCCGCCCCGAGCACGATCACTACGCGGACCCACTGGTTGATTCCCAGGTACGGGACGAGCACGTTCGGAAGCGCGCTCAATCCCTGACCGATCGCGTTCGCCGTCACCTCAATGCGAACGTGACGAACCCAGGTAAACGGGACCCCGGCGATCGGGAACATCGCAATCACCGCGATGACCGTTGCCAGGACGGCGATCCAGCGGCTGCGGCGAGGCAGCAAGCCACATGCCGCAACGGCGATCGTCAGCCCCAGCAGCGCAAGCATGCGCCCGTCCGGTGCGGGCGTGAGCAGCGTCTCCCAGCGGAGCATTCCGTACAGCGCGAGTGCCGAGAAAGTCGCCAGCCGAACTCCCGGCCGTCCGGCGCGCGCCGCGTCGTCCTGCGCGACGGACCTCCAGTGGCGCGGGGCCAGAACGCTCGCCCGAGTCTCGACGCTCACGCGGCGGCCTCCCGAGCGGTGGTGCGGCGGCCGACGAAGCCGCCGACACAGCCGGACACGTAGAAACTCGGTCGCACCGCCGGCGACGCGACCTCGGTCGGGAGCACGAGCACCGCGGCCGCCGTGCCGACGACGGCCGGGAGCCGCTGGCGCGCGGCGGCGGAGACGTAGATCAGCGGACCCGGTCGCTGGCGGGCCGCTGCGAGCGACGGCGGCGGTATCCGCGGTCCCCCGTCGACCAGTGCGAGCCGGGCGTGAGCCCCGGGCCACGCGATCAGGTCGGACGCGATCGCCACCGGCCGCCGTTCCCCCGGCAGCAACAACAGACAGCCACCGGCGCGCGCGAGCTCCAGCGTCAGCGACGCCGCGGCGCGGACCGCGGCGTCGAGTAGGTCGTCCGGGACGTCGCCGCGCGCATCGAGCACGACGAGCGGGCGACTGTCGTCGTCGGCGTGCATCCGGCGCTCGAGCAGCCCCACGCCGCGGGCGAGCGCCGGCCAGTGGATCCGTGACGCCGGCGTGCCTGGCTGGTAGGGCCGCAGTCCATCGACCTCGACCGCGACGAGCGCGTTCGCGCGCACCGCTGCCCGCCCATCGAGCTGGCGCCCGCCGCCACCGCCGAGCCACCGCACGCGCTCGGTCCGCGGGAGCACGAGCACCTGCTGAGGCGGTGTACCGCTCGGCACGGTCATACGTGAGAACCCGAGCGGATCGCTTACCCCAAGCTCCGGCGCGGCCACGGTGCACAGGCCACGGCGCTCGAACCGGGCGACGAGCCGGATCGTCGCTGAGCGCCCTCCGGCGCGCAGCCGCAGCGGTTCACTTGCAATCGGGTCTCGGAGCTCCGCTCCGTGTACACCGAGGGCGCCGCTGCGCACCTCGACGGTGGCCTCGAGCGGCTCGTCCTCGATCACGCGCTCGGCATCGAGCTGGCGGCTGACCGACACGCCCCGGGCGATCGCCGCGACCGCCGCGATCGTGCCGACTCCGAGCAGGATGAAGGCAATCGCCGGGACCATCAGCTCCGAGGCGTCGAACGCGAGCGCTACCAGCATCAGCACGAGTCCCGCCACCAGGACGCCAACGGCCCGGAACGATCCCGCGAGCACGCGCATTCGAGGCGGGGATTGTCGCACCTGCTCGCCTCCGCGGCGAGGGTTCTCAGAGCGCGGGAACGGCTGAGACCGCGTCCGCGATCACCTCCTGTGACCGCGTGCGCGCGGCCTCGGGGGTGAGGATGATTCGGTGCGCGAGCACCGGAACCGCCAGCGCCTGGACGTCATCGGGGAGTGCGTGGTCGCGTCCGTGCACCATCGCCCGCGCCTTCGCCGCCCGCAGCAGCATCAGTCCGGCCCGAGGGCTCGCCCCGAGGTCGACGCGGGGATCGTCCCGTGTGCGCCACAGCAGTCTCACCACGTAGTCGCGCAGGTGCTCGGTCGCGGTCACGCGCGTTGCGCCCTGCTGCGCCTCCAGGATCTCCGCCGCAGTCACGACCGGTGTCAGCGCGAGCACTCGGTCGCCCGACTCGTGGTCGGCGAGCATCCCCGCCTCGGCGTCCGGCGACGGGTACCCGAGCGAGACCCGGATCATGAAGCGGTCGACCTGCGCTTCGGGGAGCGGGTAGGTGCCCTCGTACTCGATCGGGTTTTGCGTCGCGAGCACCAGGAACGGTCGTGCCAGCTCGTGCGTATTGACGTCGACGGTGACACTGCGCTCCTGCATGCATTCGAGCAGCCCCGACTGGGTCTTCGGGGTCGCCCGGTTGATCTCATCGACCAGGACGACGTTTGCGAACACCGGCCCCGGGCGGAACTCGAACCGCTGCTCGCGCTGGTCGTAGACGCTCGTCCCGACGACGTCCGCCGGGAGCAGATCAGACGTGCACTGGATCCGCGCGAACTGGCAGTCGATCGAGCGTGCCAGCGCTCGCGCCAGGGCGGTCTTGCCGACCCCCGGATAGTCCTCGACCAGCACGTGCCCCTCGGCCAGCAGCGCGATCAGGACGTGCTCGAGCGTCTCGGAATTGATCTGCACCGCCGCTGTGATGTTGTCCGCGAGCCGACGCGCGACGGTCGACGAGCCGTGCGCCGGCGCGGGCGGCACCGAGGCGTGCTCAGGCGGCTCCATGCAACTCCTGAGGTGCGTTGCGCAGGCGCTCGACTTCGTCGAGGATCGCCTGCGCGACGGCATCCTTCCCGGCGCGCTCGACGTGCTGCGTCCTTCCTTCGCGGGTGAGGATCGTCACCTCGTTGTCGGCGGCGTCAAAGCCGATACCCGGCTCTGAGATGTCATTGACGACGACGGCATCGAGCTGCTTGCGGACCAGCTTTCCACGCCCGTACTCGACCGCTCCCTCCCCATGCTCGGCCGCGAACCCGACCAGGATCTGGTTCGGCCGGCGGCGGGCCGCCAGCCCGGTGAGCACATCGGTCGTCCGCTCGAGCTCGATCGTCGGTGGCCCCTGGTCCTTTTTCAGCTTCGTGCCGGCCGGCGCGGCCGGACGGAAGTCAGCCACGGCGGCAGACATCAGCAGCACGTCGCAGTGGTCGAACCACTCATCACATACGGCCTTGAGGTCGGCTGCGGTCCCGACGGTGAGAACGCGCGCGCCAGCTGGCGGCTCGAGTGCGACGTTGGCCGCGACGACCGTGACCTCGGCGCCACGCCCCGCTGCGGCGGCCGCGAGCGCGTAGCCCATCCGTCCGGAGGAGCGGTTGCCGATGTAACGGACGCTGTCGATCGGCTCGCGCGTACCGCCGGCGGTGACGAGTACGCGGACCCCGTCCCACGTGCGACGGCCAGACAGCAGCGCTTCGCAGGCGGCCAGCAAGTCCCGGGGCTCCGCGAGCCGACCCACCCCGCGCTCGCCGTGAGACGCAAGCTCGCCCTCGCCCGGCGGGATGACCGTCACGCCCCGCCGCTGCAGCGTGTTCAGGTTCTCCATCGTTGCGGGATGTAGGTACATGCGGTTGTTCATCGCTGGGGCGACCGCGACCGGGCACGGCGCCGCGAGCGCCGCGGTGGTGAGCAGGTTGTCGGCATGGCCGTGTGCGAGCTTGGCGATTGTGTTCGCGCTCGCCGGCGCGATCAGGAACACGTCCGCGCGCTCGACCAGCGCGAGATGACTGATCGGTGCGCGCTCGGGCACCGACTCGCCGGGGTAGGCGCCGCGCGCGGGGTCGGGCTCGAACTCGCTCGTCAGGACGGGCGCGCCGGTGATCCCCTCGAATGTCGCGGCGCCGACGAAGTTGGCGCTCGCCGGCGTCTGGATGACCCGGACCGAATGGCCCGCCTTGATCGCGATCCGGGCGGTCTCGACCGCTTTGTAGGCCGCGATTCCGCCGCTTACACCGAGCAGCAACCGCGCCATGGTCCCGGGGCCGGACTCCTACCGGTAGTGGTACTTGAGCTTGCCGTGAGCGACCTCTTCCAGCGCGATCGTCAGGTAATTCTTCGACCGGGTGTCGACCATCGGCGGCGGAAACTCGTCGAACGTCCCTTCACCGAGGTTGTGGTAGTACGAGTTGATCTGGCGCGCGCGCTTGGCGGCGACGATCACGCTCGCGTAGTCGGAGTCGACGTGTTCGAGCAGCTTGTCGATGCGGGGTGAGATCACGGGTGCGTCCTCTTCGTAGTGGTGTCGGACAGGGTAGCGTCCGCCGCTCACTCGAGCGCCTGCTGCACGATCGCGACCAGCTCGTCGGTCGCCTGCTCGAGCCGGTCGTTGATCACCACATGACCGAACTCGGGTTGGGCCTCGAGCTCCTGCTCGGCGCTCCGGAGCCGGTCGTTGACCTGTTCGGGGGCGTCCGTCCCGCGCCCGATGAGCCGGGCCCGTAGCGCCTCGCTGGATGGTGGCGCGATGAACACCTGGACGGCCTCGGGCATCGTCTCGCGGATCTGACGGGCTCCCTGGACCTCGATCTCCAGCACAACCGGCCGGCCGTCGGCGAGCCGCCGGTCGAGCTCGGAGCGCAGCGTTCCATAGCGGTGGCCCGAGTACTCGGCGTGCTCGACGAACTCGCCGCTCGCGACTCGCCGCTCGAACTGATCGGGGGTCAGGAAGTGGTAGTGGACTCCGTCCTGCTCACCCGGCCGGGGCTGGCGGGTCGTGGCCGAGACTGACAGCTCAAGATCCGGGAGCCGTTCGCGCAGCCCTCGGATCAGCGTTCCTTTGCCGACGCCGGACGGTCCAGTGATCACGAAAACCTTCGCCATCCCCCGGAAGGTAACTTCAGCAGCGGCGGCTCGTCCGAGGCCCGCCTCGAACAGCTAGCGGCGGCGCATCATCGTCACGAGCTCGGCCCGCTGACGTTGAGAGAGTCCGCCGACCGTTTTGCTCGGGGAGATCTTGCACTGCGAGAGGATCTTGTTGACCTTCACTCGGCCGTACTTGGGGACAGCGAGCAGCAGGTCGAACACCTTGGCCGTCTCGAGGTACTCCGGCGGTTTGAGCAGCAGCTCGTGGATCGGCTGGCGGCCGGCCTTCAAATCGCGCTTCAGCTTGGCGCGTCGGCTCCGTACATCGTTCGCACGAGCGAGCGCCTCCATGCGCTGATGAAGCGAGCGTTCCGGTGCAGCGATAGGCTTGGACAAGGGTTCGCTGACCGGCGGCATGGGCGGCGACTATACATCTTGGGCCGGGGCGATCAAGGCCAATTCCGCAAATCCGGCTAGACCTCAACCTGAGGTCTAGCTGTGTCGAGGATGGTTGCGGGAATAGGGTGTCTTTGCAGGGTGTTTTACGTGCCGTTAGCAACTATCGCTGGAAATTCCGCTGTTTCCGAATTTTGGCGCGCTGCGTCGAGGCCGACCGCGATGCGAGCGCCCGCCAGAGGGTCCCTGAAGCTCTCCGTTCCGACCCCCACGAGCGTCGCGCCGGCGCGGATCAAATCGAGCGCGTCGCGGGCCCGCTGAACACCGCCCATGCCGATGATCGGGATCGCGACGGCAGCCGCCACGGCACTCACCTGAGCGAGGGCGACCGGCCGGATCGCGGCGCCCGAGACGCCGCCGGTCCTGCCGCCGAGCCACGGCTCGCCTGTCGTTGGATCGAGCGCCATCCCCTTGACCGTGTTGATCAGCGAGACGGCGCTCGCGCCCGCCTGCTCGGCGGCGCGCGCCACCGCGGGCACGTCGGTCGCGTTCGGGGTCAGCTTGACGATCAGCGGCTTGCTCGTCAGAGGGCGGACGGCTCCGATCAACTCCGCGGTCGCGTCCGGGCTCGGCGCCGATGTCGAGCCCGGTCCTGACATTCGGACACGAAACGTTCAGCTCGAGCGCGGCGACCTCGTCGCGCTCTGCGAATGCAGTGATCAGCCGGCCGAACTCCTCGGCCGTCGAGCCCATCACGTTGACGATCAGCGGGACCGGGAGTTCGGCCAGCTCTGGGAGGTCGTTGGCCAGAAATCCCGTGAGCCCCTTGTTCGGCAGGCCGATCGAGTTGATCAGGCCGGCTGCGAGCTCCCACAGGCGGGGCGGCGGGTTGCCCTGGCGCGGGTTTACGGTGACGGTTTTCGTTACGAACGCCGCGAACGGGAACCGCTCAAGTAGCTCATCGCCGAACGCCCGTCGCGCCGCGATCGCGTCGAACGTGCCGGAGGCGTTGATGATCGGGTGCGCGAGCTCGATCCCGCAGAAGTCGGTCACGCGACGCGCTCCAGCTGCGTCGGCGTCGAGCACCGGGCCGTCGACGCACAGCCTGACGAAGCCGTCGCGGGTCGGCACGACGCAGCCGAAGCAGGCGCCGAACCCGCACGCCATCCCGGACTCGAGCGCGAGCTGGGCCGGCACGTCGCGGTCGGCGCACAACGCCCTGACCGCCTCGAGCATCGCCGGCGGGCCGCAGGCGTAGACCTCTGCGTGCGGCTCGAGATCGAGCGCGCGCACGAGCAGCTCGGTCACGATGCCGTGGTGGCCGACGGAGCCGTCGTCGGTCGCGATTTCGGCGCCGGGGATGAGCGCCGCTCCGGCGGCGTGGTTCGCGTCTCGAAAGCCAAGCAGCACCGATGCCGTCCCTTCAAGGTGGTCGCTCAGGATCGCCAGCGGGGCGATCCCGACCCCACCACCGGCAAGCAGCGGTCCGCGGCGCTCTCGTGGCGGCGCGAACCCGACCCCCAGCGGCCCCACGAGCAGCAATCGATCGCCGGCAGCGAGCTCGCACAGACGGTTGGTCCCGGGTCCGACGTCCTCGACCATGAACTGGAGCTCATCGCCGCCGGCGGGCGCGCGCAGGACGCTGAACGCACGCGGCAGGAAGGGGCGACCCCCGTCTCCTCCCCCCATCGCTCGCGCGGCCGCGAGCATGTAGAACTGGCCCGGCTTGCGGGCGTGGCCCCCGGGAGTCAGCGCAGCGCAGTACGGCGTATGGCCCATACTGCTCGCGAGCGACGATCTCGGCCGCTCGGCGTCCGAAAGGGGCGAGCGTGCGGTCCACTAGTGCGCGTGGATCTCCTGCAGCGAGATCACGTCGGGCTCACCGCGGCGGGCCGCCGCGATCGCACGTGCGGCAGCCATCCCGCCGGCCATCGTCGTGATGCACGGGATCCGGCGCTGTACCGCCGCCGCGCGGATCTCCCACCCATCCGTCCGCGCGCCGGTGCCGACCGGGGTGTTGATCACGAGGTCGACCTTTCCCTGCTCGATCCAGTCGACGACATGCGGCGAGCCCTCACCGATCTTGTTGATCGCGGTCGCGGGAATGCCCATCCGGCGGAACGCGCCGGCGGTGCCCTGAGTCGCGACGATCTCGAAGCCGAGGTCGTGGAGCGTCGTCGCGATCCCGACCGCCGCAGGCTTGTCGCCGTCGGCGACCGTGATGAACACCGTGCCGGCGTCAGGAAGCTTCGAGCCCGCCGCGGCCTGGGCCTTAGCGAACGCCGTCGGGAAATCCCGCGCGATCCCCATCACCTCGCCGGTCGACCGCATCTCGGGACCGAGCAGTGAGTCCGCGCCTGCGAACCGGTCGAACGGGAGCACGACCTCCTTCACGCACACGTGGCCGTTGCTCGTGTCGGCCGGCAGCGCCAGGTCTTTGATCTTCGAACCGAGCAACACCTGGCAGGCGAGCTTCGCGACCGGCAGCCCGATCGCCTTGGAGACGAACGGGACCGTCCGCGAGGCGCGCGGGTTCGCCTCGATCACATGCAGCCCGTCGTCACCGTGGATCGCGAACTGGACGTTCAGCAGCCCGATGACCCCGAGCGCCTTCGCGATCCCAGCCGCCTGCTCGCGAATCTGCGCGAGCATCTCCTCGCCGAGCGCATGCGGCGGCAGGACACAAGCCGAGTCGCCGGAGTGGATCCCGGCCTCCTCGACGTGCTGCATGATCCCCGCAATCCAAACGTCGTCGCCGTCGCACAGCGCGTCGACATCGACCTCGATCGAGTCCTCGAGGAAGCGGTCGAGGTAGATCATCTGACTCCGCGAACCGTTCTGGACGCCGGTGCGTTCGAGGTAGTCGCGCAGGCCCTCGACGTCGTAGACGATCTCCATCGCGCGGCCGCCAAGCACGTAGCTCGGGCGGACGAGCAGCGGGAATCCGACCTGTGGCGAGGAGTCGATCGCCTCCTGCGCGGAGCTCGCGGCCGCGTACGGCGGGGCCTTGTAGCCGAGCTCGTCGAGCAGCGGGCCGAAACGCGAGCGATCCTCGGCGAGGTCGATCGCGTCGATGCTGGTGCCGAGGATCTTCACGCCCGCGTCGCCGAGTCCGGCGGCGAGCTTCAGCGGCGTCTGGCCGCCGAACTGGACGATCACGCCTTCGGCGTGCTCGACCTCGCAGACGCCGAGCACGTCCTCGAGCGTCAGTGGCTCGAAGTACAGCCGGTCGGAGGTGTCGTAGTCGGTCGAGACCGTCTCCGGGTTGCAGTTGATCATCACCGCGTCGCGCCCGGACGCGCGGATCGTCTGCGCGGCATGGACACAGCAGTAGTCGAACTCGATCCCCTGCCCGATCCGGTTGGGGCCCGAGCCGAGGATCACGACGCTCGGCTTGGCCCCGCGCAGGACTTCGCTGTGGCCGGGCGCGCGCTCCCACCCTGAGTAGTAGTACGGCGTCTGCGCGGCGAATTCGGCCGCGCACGTATCAACCGACTTGAACGTCCGCTCGCCGGCGAACGGCCTGTCAGGGTCGGCGACGAGCTCGGCGAATTCGGACAGAAACCAGCGGTCGATCTTCGTGCATTCGCTGAGCTGATCGATCGAGGCGCCCCGGCGGAGCGCTTCCAGCACGTGGTCGAACCGGAACGGGCCCGGGCTCGCGGCGAGGGCGAGCAGTTCGTCGGCACCGTCCGGGTACTTCGCAGCGGAGTCGAGCTCGCGCGATCGAAGTGCCTTCGCGAACGCCTGTTTGAACGTCCGCCCGATCGACATCGCCTCCCCCACGGACTTCATGTGGGTGGTCAGTCCGGTGTCGGCGCCCGGGAATTTCTCGAACGCGAACCGCGGCCACTTGACGACGCAGTAGTCGATCGCGGGCTCGAAGCTGGCGGGCGTCGCTTGCGTGATGTCGTTCGGAATCTCCTGGAGCGTGTAGCCGACGGCGAGCCGGGCGGCGATCTTCGCGATCGGAAAGCCGGTCGCCTTGCTCGCCAGTGCGCTGGAGCGGGACACGCGCGGGTTCATCTCGATCACGACGATCTCGTCGGTCGCCGGGTTGACAGCGAACTGCACGTTCGAGCCACCGGTCTCGACGCCGACCGCGCGGATCACCGCGATCGCCTGATCGCGGAGCGCCTGGTACTGCCTGTCGGTGAGCGTCTGCTGCGGCGCGACGCAGACGCTGTCGCCGGTGTGGACGCCCATCGGATCGAGGTTCTCGATCGAGCACACGATCACGACGTTGTCGGAGTGGTCGCGCATCACCTCGAGCTCGAACTCGCCCCAGCCGAGCACCGACTCCTCGAGCAGCACCTGGCCGATCGGGGAGGCGGTGAGGCCGGCGCCGACGACGCGGGCGATCTCGTCCTCGGAGCGGACGACGCCGCCACCGGTCCCCCCGAGCGTGAACGCGGGCCGCACGATGAACGGCAGCCCGATCTCCGCGAGCGCGGCGTGGGCGTCGTCGAGCGAGTGCGCGATCGCCGACTTCGGCACGCGCAGGCCGGCAGCAGTCATCGTGTCGCGGAACCGCTCGCGATCCTCGGCGCGCTCGATCGCGTCGTAGTTGGCCCCGATCAGCTCCACGCCGTGCTTCTCGAGCGTGCCGTCCTCGCTCAGCGCCTTGGCGATGTTGAGCGCCGTCTGGCCGCCGAGCGTCGGCAGTAGCGCGTCGGGCTGCTCGCGCTCGATCACCTGCGTGACCGTGCGCGGCAGCAGCGGTTCGATGTACGTCGTCGTCGCCACCTCGGGGTCGGTCATGATCGTCGCCGGGTTCGAGTTGACGAGCACGACCTCGTACCCCTCATCCATCAGCACGCGACACGCCTGCGTGCCCGAGTAGTCGAACTCGGCCGCCTGACCGATCACGATCGGCCCCGAGCCGATCAGCAGGATCTTGTGCAGATCTTGCCTACGGGGCATGTGGGGACACCGAGGCCACATCACGGGGGCGGGCTTGCCCCGCCCCACTATTTATCTCCTCCACGAAGCGATCGAACAGGTACAGCGAGTCGTGCGGGCCGGGACCGGCCTCCGGGTGATACTGGACGGTTGCGCCGGGCACGTCGAGCAGCACCAGTCCTTCGACCGTTCGGTCGTAGAGGTTCACGTGGGTCAGCTCCGCGGCGCCGAAGTCGGTCTCCCAACGGACCGCGTCGTCGTCGTCAATCGTCTTCGCGCCATTCGGGCCCAACACCGCGAAGCCATGGTTCTGGCTCGTGATTTCGGTTCGCCCGGTCGTCAGGTCCTTGACCGGGTGGTTGGCGCCGTGGTGGCCGAACGGAAGCTTGTACGTCTCGAGTCCAACCGCGCGGCAAAGCAGCTGGTGGCCGAGGCAGATCCCGTACACGGGCAGCTTGCCGACGAGCTCGCGGACGGTCTGCACGATGTACTCGAGCGCCGCCGGATCGCCCGGTCCGTTGGCGAGAAAGATCGCGTCCGGATCGTGGCTCAGCAACTCTCCGGCGCTCGCCGTGCAGGGGTGGAGCTCAACCGTCGCGCCCCGCCGGCGCAGGTTGTCGACGATCGACAGCTTGACGCCCGTGTCGATCATCGCGATCCGCGGCCCGTCCCCTCCGCCGACCGTATGCGCTTGCGCCGGTGTCACCTCCCTCGCCAGGTCCCTTCCGCTCATCGACGGCTCGGCGGCGATCAGCTCGCGTGCCTGGGCCTCCGATACGGTGGCCGGGAACACGCCGCCGCGCATCGCGCCCGCGTCGCGGATGTGCCGGACGAGCGCGCGTGTGTCGAGATCGGTGATCGCCGGGATGCCGCAATCCCGCAGCCAGCTGAGCCACCCCCGCTCGGCGCTCGGCGCGTCTTCGCGATCGACGCCGGCGCGCATGATCGCGGCGCGCGCGTGGATCCGGTCTGACTCCATCGCGTCGGCGGAGATCCCGTAATTGCCGACCTGTGGATACGTGAACGCGATCAGCTGACCGGCGTAGCTCGGGTCGGTCATCGCCTCCTGGTAGCCCGACATCGAGGTCGTGAACACGATCTCGCCGACCGCGTGCCAGTCCGCGCCACATGCGAGCCCGTCGAAACGCGTCCCGTCCTCGAGCAGGACGTATGCGGTCGCGTCGTTCATCGTCGGCTTACGCGACGCTCGCTTGGATCAACATCGGCGCCCGGTGGGCGAGCACGCCGGCGGCGACCGTCAACAGAATGCGGCCGTGGAGCGACCGTCCGTGGAAGCAGCAGTTGTGCGCCCGGCTCGCGTATCCGTGCGCGCCGACCTCCCAGACCGCGTCGAGATCGACGAGTGTCACGTTCGCGGGTTCTCCCGGCGCGATCCGCGGCACCGGTAGGCAGTAAAGCGCCGCGCCGGCGGTCAGCCGCTCGACGACCGTCTCGAGCTCGAGCTCTCCGGAGAGCACCAGCTCGGTGTAGACCGCGGCGAACGCGGTCTCGAGCCCGGTCGTACCCATCGGCGCCTGCTCGAACGGCACCTCCTTCTCGTGGTGCGCGTGCGGTGCGTGGTCGGTCGCGATGCAGTCGATCACGCCGGACTTGAGCGCCTCGACGAGCGCGCGCCGGTCGCCTTCGGTGCGCAGCGGGGGATTCATCTTGAAGCGCGTGTCGAGCGTGCGGACGAGCTCGTCGGTGAGCGTGAGGTGGTGGGGCGTGACTTCGCAGCTCGTGCGCGCCCCGGCGGCTTTTGCCGCCGCTACCGCCTCGATCGACTCGATGCACGAGAGGTGCTGGAAGTGGACGCGCGCCTGCTCGTGGCGGGCGAGCGCTGCATCGCGGGCGACCATCGTCGACTCGGAGATCTGTGGAATCCCGGCGAGCCCGAGCCGCGCCGACACCGCTCCCTCGTGCATAACGCCGTCGCCCGACAGCGCCGGGTCCTCCTCGTGCAGGGCGATCACGCCGCCGCTCAACCGCTGGTACTGGAGGGCCTTGCGCAGCATCCCCGCGGAGGTGACGGGTTTGCCGTCATCGGTGAACCCGAGCGCGCCGGCGTCTCGCAGCTCGGCCATCTCGGTGAGCTCCTCGCCTGCCAGGCCGCGCGTGATCGACGCGAGAAAACCGACTGGCACGCGTGCCTCGCGGCGCGCCGTCGCTGTCAGCGAGCGGAGCACGGGCGCGTCGTCGACGACGGGGTCGGTGTTGGGCATCGCAATTACCGCACAGAAGCCACCCGCGGCCGCCGCCGCCGTCCCAGTGGCGACGTCTTCCTTGTACTCCTGCCCCGGGGTCCGGAGGTGAACGTGCGGATCGACGAACGCGGGGAGCGCATGCTTGCCGCCGGCGTCGAGTACCTCGGCGCCAGCAGGCACCGTCGCCCCGCCGGCGGTCGCGAGCTCCGCGATCTCACCGTCGCGGATCACGATGTCACGGCGCTCGTCGATCTCGGCGCGGGGGTCGACCACATGCGCGTCGCGGATCACGAGCTCAGGCAGCTGGCCGGCTGCGTGGTAGAGGCGTTCGGTCATGCGGCCACCTGAAGGATCGGCGAGCCGACAAGCAGCTCGTAGAGGACTGCCATCCGCACCGACACCCCCGCCTTGACCTGCTCGCCGATCAGCGCCTGGGGCGAGTCGATCGCGTCGGCCGACAGCTCGACACCGCGATTGACGGGGCCGGGGTGCATCAGCAGCTGGTTCGGGTTCAGGCGCCCGGCCGTCACCTGGTAGCGGGACGCGTACTCGCGCAGCGAGGGGACGTATGACTCGCGCATTCGCTCGAGCTGCATCCGCAGCACGTACACGACGTCGGCCTCGTGCAGGTCGGCGATCGTCGTGGCGGCCGTGCAGCCGAGCGCCTCGATCTCGCGCGGGATCAAAGTGGGCGGGCCGCACACGGTCACCTCCGCCCCCATCCGCGTGAACGCGAGGATGTTCGAGCGCGCGACGCGCGAGTGCGTGACATCGCCGATGATCCAGATGTTCTTGCCGTCGAGCTCGCCGAGCCGGCGACGGAGCGTGAACACGTCGAGCAGCGCTTGGGTCGGGTGCTCATGCTTGCCGTCGCCCGCGTTGATCACCGACGCGGTCGTCCAGGAGGCGACCATCTGCGCTGCGCCGACGTGCGGCGAGCGGATCACGATCGCCGCAGGGTCGTACGCGCTCAGCGTCTGCACCGTGTCCTTCAGCGATTCGCCCTTATCGACGCTCGAACCCGCGGAGCGGATGCTGACGACGTCCGCGCTGAGCCGCTTCGCCGCGAGCTCGAAGCTCGAGCTCGTGCGCGTGCTCGCCTCGTAGAACAGGTTGACCACCGTCCGTCCGCGGAGCGCGGGGACCTTCTTGATCTCGCGGCCGGAGACCTCGGCGAACGACTCGGCGCGGTCGAGGATCCGCTCGATCGATTCGCGGTTGAGATCGTCGATGCTGATCAGATGCCTCATGCCGCGCCCCGCTCGCCCGCTGCTTGGCCGCCCGCTCGCCATCCTGGCTCGCTTGACGGGGCGGCCGCAGCGTCATCCGGCTCGCTCGCCACACCCGGGGCGGGCATGAGTCGTCCGGCTGCAGCCTCCCTGTGGGCCGTGGCCGCCGGCTCGATCGTCACCTCGTCACGGCCGTCGATCTCATCGACGTGGACGTACACGCGCTGGCGCTGCGAGGTTGGAAGGTTCTTGCCGACGTAGTCGGGGCGGATCGGCAGCTCGCGATGACCGCGGTCGATCAGCGCTGCGAGCTGCAGCTTCGCGGGCCGACCGTAATCGAACACCGCGTCGATCGCCGACCGTACCGTCCGCCCGGTGTACAGCACGTCGTCGACGATCACGACCGTGCGCCCATCGAGCGGGAACTCGAGGTGCGTCGCGAGAACGACCGGCGCGCTCGGCCTGATCGCGAGGTCATCGCGATAGAAGGAGATGTCGACGTCGCCGAGCGGCACGGTCGTATCGAGCAGTTCGGAGACGAGAGCGTGGAGCCGCTGCGCGAGGATCGCGCCGCGTCGGTGGATCCCGATCAGCGCCACACCCGCCTGAGCCCCCTCCGGAGGATTCTTCTCGACGATCTCGTGAGCGATCCGCACGAGCGTGCGGCGGATGTCATCGCGGTCGAGGACGACCGTCGTCTCTGGCACTGTGCTCCTTCCTGGCCTCACGGGACCGGGTTAAAGGTGGCGACGCGGCGGAGCCTAGCAGCGGCGACGGCGGTACAGCACATGGGGGCAAACGGGATGTTCGAACTCGCGCTCGTAGCTGAACCCGGCCTTTTCCATCAGCCGCCGGGAAGCGACGTTATCCGGCCGCGTATACGCGATCAGTTCTTCTAGCCCGAGCGTCTCGAATCCGGTTGCGACCGACGCGAGCGCGAGCTCGGTGCCCAGGCCCTGCCGCCACCGCTCGGGCACGATCGACCATCCGACCTCGACCTCGTCGGTGCCTGTCACCGAGGTGTGCTGAAGGCCGCCGCGACCGACGAACACGCCACTCGTTCGGTCAAACAGCGCCCACAGGCCGAACCCGTACCGTCGCCAGTGCGCCTGCTTGGCGAGCAGGTTCGCGATCACCTCAGCTTCGGCCGGTGGCTCGCCGGTCGCCGACAGCGTCCGCGCGACGCGCGGGTCGCGCAGATGCTCGAGCACCGCGGCATCGTGATCCGCGGTCGGACGGACGCACAGCAGTCGCTCGGTCTGCACCGAGTCGATGCTCCCGGTCGCGCTCACGCTCCGGCCGCCGCCGCGTCCTCGAGCCCCGCCTCGGCGCGCACGAGCTCCGGCTCGCCGCGCTCGGCAAACGGGATCTCGATCGTGTCGAAGTCACGCGGCAGCACCGTGCGCGCGAAGATCGCACGCGCCTCGTCGCGCAGCACCCCGACCGGATAGCGGGTCGAGAAGTGGGTCAGCGCGAGCAACCTCACATCCGCATCGCGCGCGAGCTCTGCCGCTTGGGCAGCGGTCGAGTGACCGGTCTCGGCGGCGCGGTCACGCTCGTCCTGCGCGAACGTCGCCTCGTGGACCAGCACGTCCGCCTCATGCGCCGCTACGCGCAACGCCTCGCACGGCACCGTGTCGCCGGAGATCACGAGCTTGCGTCCGGAACGCGCGGCGCCGAGCACCTGAGCCGGGGTCACGCCCTTCACGGTCTCGCCCCGCTGAACGCGGCCGAACTCTGGACCCGGCTCCAGCCCGAGCTCGATCGCCGCGTCCGTGTCGAAGGTCCCGGGCCGCTCGTCCTCGAACAGCACGTACCCGAATGCGGGGTTGCGATGCTCAACGGGCACCGCCGCGATCCTGTAGCCGTCGCGCTCCAAGACCTCGCCCGGCTCGAGCTCAGCGAGCGTCAGCTCGAAGCGGACGCGGCCGGCGGCGCGCTGGCCGAGCGTCATGAACTCGCGCACACCGCGTGGACCGTGCACGGTCAGCGGCTTCTCGCGTCCGCGGAGGTCGAATGTCTTCAACAGCCCGGGAAGCCCGAGCCAGTGGTCGGCGTGGAAGTGCGTGATGAACACCTCGGTCAGGTCTGTCAGCCCGACCGAGGAGACGAGCTGGCGCTGGGTCCCCTCGCCGCAGTCGAACAGGATCCTGTCGGCGCCGCGGCGCACGAGCAGCGCCGGCAGCCCGCGGCGCGCGGTTGGGACCGAGCCGGCGGTGCCGGCGAAGAACACTGAGAAGTCCATCGCGGCCCAGTGTGCCAGTGGTGGATCGTTCGCGGTCGTCGAGCTCCGGATCGGTTTGAGCTGTCAGCGACGCACGTTTGTACCGGAGGGGTCGGTACAAGTATGCGTCGCTGTGTTCAGGGCGCGAGGCGGCGGGCGAGCTCGAGCATCGCCGGATCGCTGACTGACTCCTGCGCCGCGCGGGCGAACAGCCACAGGCGGACGCGCTCCGGGTCGACGTCGAGCAGCAACGCCATCCGCGCCGCCAACCCAATCGGATCCGAGGCGAGCCGCTCGTCGCAGTTGAGCATGTGCTGGACCGCGTCGAAGGCGGGGTCGCCGATGAACGGCTTCGGGTCGATCACGAGCCACGACTCGCGCTCGGCGGCGAGAACGTTGCCGGCGTGCAGATCGGTGCACAGCAGCACCTCGGACTCCGCAGATCGCGGCAGCTCCCGCAGCACCGCCACCCCCTCGTGCACGAGTGGGCCTTCGTGGCGGGCCAGCGAGCTCGCCCACTCGTCGCAGATCTCGGCGAGTGTGCGAAACGGGCCGCCCGGGTGAGGAACGCGGCCGTGCAGCCGGCGTGCGAGCTCCGCGATCACCGCGTCCTGCTCGGACTCAGGCAGCGTCCTCAGGTGCGCCCCCGGCACGCACCGCTCGAGCAGCAACGCGCTCGTCTGAGAGTCAACCAACCGCGCCGCGAAGCACCGTACCGCCCCATCTCCGTCCCAGAACCGCAGCGCGTCCGCCTCCTGCTCGGCCTCGCTATGGCGCCATCCGACCTTCAACACGAGGTCCTGCCCTGCCGGCGCGACCCAGGCGCACTGCCCCGCAGGGTATGGCGCGCCGAGCGACAACCCCCACTCCACCGCGATCTCTTCGACCACCCCCGGCAGTGCTTCAAGCCAGGCCCGACGCTGCCGAAACTCGACTTCCTGCACGACGGCGCGAGCTAGCTCAGGGGGGATCCGAATAGCCA
>CAVWPV010000013.1:0-42859 GCA_963756985.1 uncultured Solirubrobacteraceae bacterium
ACGGAGAGGGAGGGATTCGAACCCTCGATGGACGAAACCGCCCATACCGGTTTTCGAGACCGGCGCATTCAACCGCTCTGCCACCTCTCCGGCGAAGCGAGCCGAAACGTTAGAGGCCGCGCGGGATGCCTCGCGCGTGGCCGCTGCGGGCTCAGCGCCGCGTCGCGAAGAAGCCCTGCAGCAGCTCCGCACTGTCGACCGCGAGCAACCCGCCCTGGACCACCGGGTTGTGGTTCAGCCGCGGTTCGCCGAAGACATCCAGGGCACTTCCGGCCGCGCCCGCCTTCGGGTCGGAGGCGCCGTAGATGACGCGCGGGATCCGGGCGAGGACGATCGCGCCGGCGCACATCGCGCACGGCTCCAGCGTCACGTACATGACCGCGTCGAGCACGCGCCAGCTGCCGAGCGCGCGGGCGGCCTCGCGCAACGCGATCATCTCGGCGTGGGCGGTCGGGTCGGCGCGGATCTCGCGCTCGTTGTGGCCGGAGCCGATCAGCTCGCCGTCGTGGACGACGACGGCGCCGATCGGGACGTCGTCGTGCTCGAGCGCTCGCTCGGCCTCGCGCAGCGCGAGCCGCATGAAGTACTCGTCGCGGGGGAAGAAATGGGCGCTCAACGGCGAATCGAAGTCGGTCTGGAGAGAAACTTCCGGAACCCGATGATGTCTTAAGTAGCATCCGGGACGCTCTCGAAACAGCTCGCCCGATGAGCGCAACACTCTCAGCCGCCGGCCTGCGCGCCGCGCTGGCGGACTGATGCCCGTCGGCGCCTCGCTGCCGCCCGGGGCGAGCGGCGCTGCCGACTACGTCCCGGGCGAGGTCGTGGTCGGCTACGTCCCGCGCGAGGCGAGCCAGGTCTCGGCGGACATCGCCACCGTGGCCCATGGCACGCGCAGCGCCGAGCCCAGCACCGTTGCGGGCCAGCAGGACCCGACGTCCAAGGTGATCAAGCTGCCCGGGGGGATCACCGTGAAGGCGGAGATCGCCCGACTGCGCCATCAGCCGGGAGTGGCGTACGCGGTCCCGAACTACATCGCGCACGCGGCCGGCTCGTTCATCCCCAACGACCCGGGCCGCTCGCACACGCCGGGCGGATGGCAGCAGATGCAGTGGAACTTCCTCCCGGGGCGGGCGTCAACGCGCCGGAGGCGTGGGCGAACCTGATCGCCGACCACCATGCGGGAGGGCGCGGCGTGACGATCGCGGTGCTCGACACCGGGGTCGCGTACCGCAACTGGGGCCGGTTCAAGAAGTCGCCTGACTTCACCACCACCCGCTTCGTCGCGCCGCACGACTTCGTCGCCACCGACCCGGGCCGCTGCGACCGCGGCGCAAGCAACGATCCGGAGTCGTCCCGCTATCCGCTCGACCGCGAGGGTCACGGGACGTTCGTCGCCGGGGAGATCGCCGAGGCGACCAACAACCACATCGGACTGACCGGGCTCGCGTACGGGGCGACGATCATGCCGGTCCGGGTGCTCGACGCGTGCGGCGACGGCGATGCCAGCTCGATCGCGAGCGGGATCCGCTGGGCCGTGGCGCACCACGCCAAGATCATCAATCTCAGCCTCGAGTTCCAGCTCGGGCTGACGTCCTCGGACATCCCGAACATCATCGACGCGATCCGCTACGCCCACCGTCGTGGTGTGGTGGTCGTCGGGGCGGCCGGCAACGAAGGTGTCTCGCAGCTCGCCTACCCGGCGGCGTCGCCGGCGGTGATCTCGGTCGGCGCCACCACGCGCGACGGCTGCCTCGCCGACTACTCGAACGGCGGTCCACGGCTCGACCTCGTCGCCCCGGGCGGCGGCGGCGATTCGCCGAGCGTCTCTGACCCCAACTGCCACCCGGATCGCTCGCTGCCGAACATCAACCAGCTGACGCTGCTGAACCCCGCCCAGCCCGGCAAGTTCGGGTACCCGTCCGACATCTACGGCACCTCGATGTCCACGCCTGAGGTGGCGGCGACGGCGGCGCTGGTGGTCGCGAGCGGAGTGATCGGGCGCAACCCGACGCCCGCCCAGATTCTCGCCCGGCTCGAGCGGACGGCGACGCCGCTCGGCGGCAGCTCCCGAACTCGAACTACGGCTACGGCCTCGTCAACGCCGGCGCGGCGACCGCGCCGCTCGCGACCGTCGCTAAGTAGTCCGGACGATCAGCACCGAGCAGGGCGCGTGGTGCGAGACCTTGTTCGGGACCGACCCGAGCAGGAACCGCTTGGCGCCGGTCATGCCGCGGTTGCCGACGACGATCAGGTCTGACCGCTGCTCCTCGGCGACATCGAGGATCGCGTCGGCGGCGTCGCCCTGGCGCGCGAACGTCTCGACCGGTTTCAGGCCGGCGGACTCCGCGTCGCTCTGTGCCTGCTGGAGGACTTCGAGCACGTCCTCGCGCGGGTTGACCATCCACTGGGCGTCCTGCGGCGCCTCGAGTCGCTCGCTGCGCAGCCGCTGGTCGGCGACCGGCTCGTACGCACTGACGATCTGCAGCCGGGCGCCGAGCTGCGCGGCGAGGTCGATGGCGTGGCGGACCGCCGTGGTGGCGGTATCCGATCCATCGGTGCCGACGACGATCGAGGCGAACATCGGCGGCGATCCTACCGATCCCCCCTCGAGCTAGCCTCCGGGCCGATGCCCCGCAGCTGGATCGTCATGCAGGCGCTGATCGTCGTGTTCGTGGTCGCCGGAATCGTCGTGGCGATCGTGAGGCTGATCGCGCCGAGCAGCGGCTACGTGTCGGTGGCCGTGGCGCCGACGTCGCCGGCAGAGCCGTCGATCGCCACGATCAGCGTCGTCGGTCCGTTCAACTCGTCGCAGGGGCTCACGCTGTCCGGCCTGCCGGGCTCGATCGACGTCACGCTCAGAAGGGCTTCGCCTCGACGGCCACAACCGCGGTCACCTCGCTGTGCACGGCGGCGCAGGCCTCCGCGGCGAGCTGCCCGCCGGCGAGCAACGCCGGGCACGGGGAGCTCGACGTGACCGTCGACGGCCAAGTGCGGCGGGTGCCGCTGCTGCTGTACGTCGGGCGGCCGGCGCGCGCCCACGACATCGCCTCGCTGGTGATGACCGGCGGCACATGGCAGCTGATCGACACCGCGCGGGTACTCACCACGCCGGGGGTGGGCTCGAGCTGCGCACGTCGCCGTTGTCGTTCCCGGCGCAGGCGAGCTTCGACAAGCTGTTCCTGGTCGTCGGCACCCAGCGAACGGCGAAGGCGGGCGGCCACGCGACGCTCCGGTCGCTGATCTCCAACCCGCCGACGTGCTCGGGCCAATGGACCGCGCAGGGCACGGTGACCTTCGCGAACGGAAGCTTCTCGCAGGCGACCGCGGTCCCCTGCGGGTAACGTGACAGGCCGTGCCGGAGCGGCTCCCACCCGCGCTCAAGGCGGTCAGCGACGCCGTTCTCGCGGTCGCCTCGCAGCTGTCGGTCGACGAGGTGCTCCAGCGGCTCGTCCACTCCGCCCGAGAGCTGGTCGGCGCGCGGTACGCCGCGCTCGGGATCCCGGACGGCGAGGGCGGCTTCAGGCGGTTCCTCGTCTCCGGGATGAGCGACGAGCTGATCGCGTCGCTCGGGCCGCTGCCGCGGACGCACGGGATGCTCGGCGCGATGCTCGAGTCGCCGCCGCCGTTCCGCACGACCGACATCCAGCGCGATCCGCGGTTCAAGGGGTGGTGGCCACCGGGCCACCCCGACATGCACTCGTTCCTCGGCGTCCCGATCGTCAACTCGAACGGCGTGCTCGGCGCGTTCTATCTGACCGAGAAGGAGGATGGCCGCGAGTTCGACGAGGCCGACGAGCAGCTGATCGAGCTGCTCGCGGCGCACGCCGCGATCGCGATCACGAACGCGCGGCTGTACGAGCGCAGCCGCGAGCTGTCGATCGTCTCGGAGCGAAACCGGCTCGCGCTCGAGCTCCACGATGTCGTCAGCCAGAAGCTGTTCAGCGTGGTCCTCGCGGCGGAGTCGGCGGGGACGCTGCTCGACCGCGACCCGACCCGCGCGCGACGGCCGCGCGCGCGCAGGTCCACCGGGTCCAGACGCTCGCCCGCGAGGCGCTCGACGAGCTCCGCTCGCTGATCCTCGGCCTGCGGCCGCCCGAGCTCGAGCGCGACGGGCTCGCGGGCGCGCTGCGCAAGGAGGTTGCGATGCTCGAGCGCGTCCACGGCGTGCCGATCGAGCTCGCGGTCGACGACCGGGTCGACGGCGATACGGACCGCTGCCTCGCGGTGCTGCGGATCGCCCACGAGGCGATCCACAACGCGCTCCGCCACGCCCGGCCCGAGCAGGTCACCGTCGCGCTCGCGCAGGACAACGGCACGCTCACGGTCGAGATCCACGACGACGGGGTCGGCTTCGAGCCCGCCAGCGCGGAGCTGCGCTCGCGCCATCTCGGGCTGACGAGCATGGAGGAGCGGGCGCGCGAGCTCGGCGGCCGCCTGCAGATCCGCTCCGCGCCCGGCGCCGGCACGACGGTCCGGCTCGAGGTGCCGGGGCAGTGATCCGCGTGCTGATCGTCGACGACCACGCGGTCGTGCGCGAGGGACTGCGCACGTTCCTCGACCTCCAGGACGGGATCGAGGTGGTCGGCGAGGCGGCCGACGGGGACCAGGGCGTCGATGAAGCCGAGCGCCTGCGGCCCGACGTGATCCTGATGGACCTCGTGATGCCGAAGCTCGACGGCGTCGGCGCGATGCGGGAGCTGCGCACCCGCGCTTCCGAGGCGCACGTGATCGTGCTGACGAGCTTCCTCGACGACGACCGGCTGATGCCCGCGATCCGAGCCGGAGCCGCCGGCTACCTGCTCAAGGACGTCGAGCCGGCCGAGCTCGCGCGGGCGATCCGCGCCGCCGACGCCGGCGACGCGATCCTCGACCCGACCGTCGCCGCGCGCGTCGTCCGTGCGATCGCCGACGGCTCGACCCCGACCGGCCCCGACCGCGAGCGTCTCACCCGGCGCGAGCACGAGGTCCTGACGCTGCTCGCGCACGGCCGCTCGAACAAGCGGATCGCGTACGAGCTGGGGATCTCGGAGAAGACGGTCAAGACCCACGTCGGCCACGTGTTCGCGAAGCTCGGGGTCACCGACCGCACGCAGGCGGCGCTGCTCGCGGTCCAGCAGGGGCTCGTCAGGGTCGAGGGCTGAGGTCCTAGGACCAATTGCGGCTGGGAAACGGGACCTGCACGGTCCTACCGTGGAACCCATGCCACTCGCAATCATCACCGGAGCATCTCGCGGCCTCGGACTCGCGCTCGCACGCGAGCTCGCCGCTCGCCAATACGCGCTCGTAATCGATGGGCGCGATGCGGCCGATCTCGAGCGCGCCGCGCGCGAGCTCGGCCGCCTCACCGATGTGGCCGCGATCCCCGGCGACGTCGCCGACGCCGGCCACCGCCACGACCTGATCGCCGCCGCCGGCGACGAGATCGACCTGCTGGTCAACAACGCGAGCGTGCTCGGGCCGAGTCCGCAGCCCTCGCTCGCCGAGTACCCGCTGTCCGAGCTCGAGCGCGTGTACGCGATCAACGTGCTCGCGCCGCTGCGGCTCGCGCAGCTCGCGCTGCCGCGGATGACGGACGGCGGCGCGATCTTGAACATCACCTCCGACGCCGCCGTCGAACCGTACGAAGGGTGGGGCGGCTACGGCTCCTCGAAGGCGGCGCTCGAGCAGCTGACCGCGATCCTCGGCGCCGAGCAGCCCGCGATCCGCGTATACGCGGTCGATCCGGGCGACATGCGCACGCGCATGCATCAGGAGGCGTTCCCCGACGAGGACATCTCCGACCGGCCGCCGCCCGAGGAGAGCGTTCCCGGTCTGCTCGCGCTGATCGAGGGCGACACTCCGTCCGGCCGCTACCGCGCGAAAGATGTCGGCGCTCGCGTTTGAGCTGCCCGCCGCGCTGGAGGCGCGGCGGCCGCCGGCCGAGCGCGACGGTGTCAAGCTGCTCGTCGCGGACCGGTCGCGCGGGACGCTCGCGCACCACTTGTTCCGCGAGCTCCCAGACCTGCTTGCACCAGGCGACGTCGTCGTCGTCAACGTGTCCGCGACGCTCCCGGCTGCGGTCGCTGCCCGGCGAGCCGACAGGACGCCGGTTCGCGTGCACTTCTCGACGCGCGTGCCACGGCTTGACGCCAGCTGGCGCGTCGTCGAACTGCGCATCGCCGATGGTTCGGCTCCCGCTCGCGGCCACAGCGGTGAAGCGCTGACACTTCGCGGCGGCGCGACGCTCGAGCTCGTGGCGCCGTACTTGTCCGAGGGCCGGTTGATGCTGGCGCGCGTCGACGTCCCGCTGGAGGACTACCTCGAGGCCCAGGGCGAGCCGATCCGCTACGGCTACGTCGAGCACCCGTGGCCGCTGGCCGAGTACCAGAACGTGTACGCGACGACGCCCGGGCAGCGCCGAGATGCCGAGCGCCGGGCGCCCGTTCACCGCCGAGCTGATCACGCGGCTGGTCGCGCGCGGGATCGCGGTTGCCCCGATCACGCTTCACTGCGGCGTCTCATCGCCGGAGCGGCACGAGCCCCCATTTCCCGAGCATTACGAGGTGCCCGATGCGACCGCCCGGCTACTCGCTGCCCGCAGTGGGCGCGTGATCGCGGTCGGCACGACCGTCGTCCGCGCGCTCGAGACGACCGCTGGCGCGGCCGGCTCCGGGTGGACCGGCCTGGTCGTCACGCCTGACACCGAGCTGAGCACCGTCGACGGGCTGATCACCGGCTGGCACGAACCCGAGGCGTCACACCTGCAGCTGCTCGAGGCGGTGGCCGGCGCGTCGCTGTTGCGCGACTCGTACGAGGCCGCGCTCGAGCGCGGCTACCTGTGGCACGAGTTCGGCGACAGCCACCTGATCCTCAGCTGACCGCTGGGTCGAGCAGGTTGACCGCGCGCGGGTCGCCGCCGTCCTCGAGCAGCACCGCCCCGCCCGGCCAGTACGGGTGCGACGGCTTCGCGCGGTGGACGAGCAGCGGCTCGTGCAGCCATGAGCCGGTGTTCGCGACGCGTGGCCGTCCGCCGCTCCCGCGCCACGCCGCAGGGTCGTCCTCGGGCAGCGGTCCGAGCCGGTGGACATGGCCAAAGATCACCCACTCGGCGTCGATTCCGAGCCGTTCGACGACGCGCAGCAGCGCCGGGATGCTCGCACGCCGAACCTGCACGCCGAGCAGCGCCGCGGTAACCGGCGCGAACCGCACGCGGAGCAGGTGGCGGCGGATCAGCCGCGGCATCGTCGCCGCGCGAGCGAGCTCGGCGACGTCGTCGAGCAGTGCGGCGAGCGGGCGCGGGAGTCTGCCCGACACGCGCGACATCGACGGCCGCCGCGCGAGCTCGTAGTCGATCGGCCGTGCGCGTTCGCTCGGCGTGCGGCCGAGGATTCCGTATGCGGACTCCGGCAGCAGGTGGCGGTCCAGGTAATGGCCGTGCGTGGCCCACACCCGCTCGGATAGCCATGCACCCGGGTACCGGATCTGCACGCGAGCGGGCTCGAGCCACTCCACCAACTGGCCGAGCGCGGGCGACGCGTCGCGGGGAACGGGACTCGATCCTCCCAGCGCACTGCCCTGCGCGCGCACCCACGAGCGCACGAGCGGCGCGTCGTGGTTACCGGGGACCAGCATCACGCGGCGCTCGGGACCCAGCCGCGCACCGAGCGCGCGAAGGATCGGCTCGGCGACCGCGAGCGCTTCGCGAGGCCGGCCTTCCATCAGCTCGACGACGTCCCCCAGCAGCACCAGCCGGTCGATATCGTCGAGCGCGTCGAGCAGCCGCTCGAGCGCGTCGTGACGGCGCAGCACGTCGTGGCCGAGCCGCGAGCCGAGATGGAGGTCGGAGACTACGAGCGTCCGCACGAGGGCGGCAGCCTAGCCGCCGCCGCGTCTGCGGCCCCTCATCGGTAAGGCTCTTACGCGCCGACGAGCGAGCCGAACTCGATCGGCACGCCGCGGGCGACGATCAGCACCGGGCTCGTCGCGTTCTCGACCGCGTTTGCCGCGGCGGCGGTGATCAGCACATGTCCGTGCGGTGCCTCGGAGCGCGAGCCGACGACCAACAGATCGACGCGCCGCTCGTCGCGCGTTACGGTCGCATCGAGTGCACCGGCGAGGCCGCGCGCCGTCTCGAGCGCCGCGTCGTCGCCGGGCTCCGCGAGCAGGCCGATCGTCCGGATCTCCGCGTCGTGGCGCTCGCGGTACTCGGCCGGCGCGATCGCGAGCGCGGCGGGGCCGCCCTCGAGCAGCGTCTGCGCCGAGCGACCGGTGCAGACATGGCCGGCCGCGGTGCGGTAATCCGAGCCGAACACGATCACGTCGGCGCGGTCCTTCAGCGCGAGCCACTTCAAGCCTTCCCCCGTCGAGGGGCTGACGACCACCCGACGGTCGACATGGCAGGCGACGTCGTCGAGCCACAGTGCCCCGCGCTCGAGCAGATCCCACGCCGCGTGATCGTCGCGCTCGGTGCGATGACTGATGTACGCGAGCGTGAGGCGCGCCCCGGCCTCCGCCAGCAGCTGCCCGAACACGAGGGCGTCCTGATCGTTGGGCGTGTCGTCGTACGAGATGATCGCGTGCGGCGCCATGGCTGCTCCTCCGTGCTCCTCGTTCCCGGGCGTGACTTCGGCAGAGATTCCCAACCCCCTTCCATCAGCACCAGTGAAGTTCGTCATCGGACTGATAAGTTCTGCTAATGCTGAACCTGGGCCGGCTCAGGGTCCTGTCGGAGGTCGTCACGCGGGGCTCGTTCTCGGCGGCGGCGGAATCGCTGACGTACACGCAGTCGGCGGTCTCGCAGGCGATCGCGCGGCTCGAGGCGGAGACCGGCGCGGTCCTAGTCGTGCGCGACCGCCGCGGCGTTCGCCCCACGGTGGCCGGCGCGACGCTCGTCGAGCACGCCGAGAAGATTCTGGCGCAGGTCGACGCGGCCGAGGCGGAGCTCGCTGCGGTGCTTGGGGTCCGCGGAGGGCGGCTGCGGGTTGCCTCGTTCCCGTCGGCCGGCTCGACGCTGATGCCCCTCGCCGTCGCCCACTTTCGCGTCGCATTTCCCGACGTCGAGCTGTCACTGGCCGAGGGTGAGCCGGAGGAGATCGCGCCGCGGCTGCGGGCGGGGGAGTTCGACCTGGCGCTGCTGTTCGAATTCCCGGGCGTGCGCGAGCGAGTCGGGGCGGGGCTGCGAGCGGTGACGCTGCTCGAGGATCCGATGCAGGTCGCGCTTCCCGCCGACCACCGCCTGGCAGGCAAGCGCGCGCTCGCGCTCTCAGATCTCCGCGATGAGCAGTGGGTGCAGACGTCCGAGAGCAGCCCGTGCGCGCGGCACGTCGTGCGGCTCTGCTTGGCGGCCGGGTTCGAGCCGAAGGTGACGTTCGAGTCCGACGACTACGAGACCGTGCAGGGGCTGGTCGCAGCGGGCGTCGGGGTGGCGCTGATCCCGCGGCTCGCGTCGACCCGCGTGCACGAGGGGATCGTGATCCGCGCGCTCGCACCGCGCAGCCCGGTGCGCAAGGTGACGGCAGCGACGGTCGGCGGTCCGGGCGTCGTCCCGGCGGCCAAATCGATGGTCAGGATCCTCGCGGAGGTCGCGCGGGGCTACTGAGCCCGGACGCGCTTGCCGAGCTCTTTCGCGCGCCCGTTGACGAGGATCGAGCGAGCCACCCGCTCGATCGGGCCCCGCACGAGCGCCCCGACCGCGCCGGGATCGACCGCCAGCGCGTACGTGATCTTTGTCCGCCCGCCGCCGAGATCCGCGAGCTCCCATGAACCTTCCATCGAGTCGAGCTCGCCGTCGATCATCGACCACGACAGGCGGGTGGGCTCCTCGTATGTGAACCGCACCCGCGTCTTCACCTTCCGCAGCTTCGCGTCGCTGACCGCATCGCACACGAGCGCGCGTCCCTGTTGGTCGCGCTCGATCACGTCCATCTGGACGAGCCCGTTCTGCCACTCGGGCGCGCTCGGGACGTCCTCCACGACGGCCCAGCATCGCTCGATCGGAGCGTCAACCTCGGCGCTCGAGGAGCCCGTGATGACCGGCATCGAGGCTCAGCCTACCCGCGCGCTCGCCGGTACAACGCGTCGTGTTTCCGAGCAGGTCCGTGACCGTGATGGTGAGCGTGACCCGCTTGCTCCGATCTTTTTCGGGACTCGCGCGGTCAGCTTGAACTGCGTCGCGGGCGTGCGCAGCGTCACCACCTTGGAGCGCTCGTGGAACGAGCGCGGGAACGCGACCGTGATCCGGAGGAGTGCCGGCGCGCCGCGGCCGGCCGAAACGGTGAGCGTGAGCGTCCCGTGCTTGATCGAGCCGTGCGACACGGAGGGGGGGCCGAACACGGCCCAGCGGAACGTCGTCTTCGCCGACTCGCCGTCATCGTCGTGCGCGGTCACCGTCACCGTCGAGGTGCCGATCACGTGCGGGGTCCCCGCGATCGTGCCGCTGCTGGGATTGATCGCGAGCCCCGCGGGCAGATCCGTGGCACTGAACTGCAGCCCCTGGCCGCCACCCTGCGAGTGGATCGGGAGCGTCACACTCGTCCCCACAGTGGAGTCCTGCGTCCCAGGATTCGCGAGTCGCAGGAACTGCGCGCACAGCGCCGGCGCGAGCGCGGCGGCGTTCGGGGTGCCAAGGCCCGACGCCAGGTCGTAAGCGGCGCCGGCCGTGAACTGCGAGCCGTTCATCCCGGTGAGGTCGTTGTTGCCCGAGGTGACGTCGTTGAAATCGCTCGCGTAGGCCGTCGCGGCGGCCCGGTACAGGTCGGGGTTCGCGAACCCGATCGGCGCGCTGTGGCACTGCGGGAGGGAGTTTGTGAGCGCGATCAGCGACGCCCAAATCGGAGCCGCGAGGCTGGTCCCACCGATCCCCAGCCAGCCGGAGGGCTGGCCCCCTCCGCCGGCGGTGCCCGAGCCGTTCCAGTAGAACAAGAAGCCGGTGTTGGGGTCGGCGTCGGCCGACACGTCAGGGACCTCGCGGCACATCGCTGCGCCGCCGCACGGGGCTGCCGAGGCGCCGCGCTGCACGCCGAGCGAGGCCGGCGCCTCGGACTGGTAGGCGGGCATGTGCCAGAACGCGGAGATCCCACCGCCGGCGGCCCCGAGGCCCTCGGCTGCGGCGATCGGGTTGCCGCCGTTGTTCCACACGCTCTGCGTCGGCCGTGGGCCGGGCGCCGTGGTGGTCGTGCCGCCAGCGCCGGTCACGAACGGCTGTGACGCCGGGTCATCGACAGCAAGCGGCGCGGCCAACACACTCGAGAGGTCCCCAGGGGTGATGCAGCCCTCCGAGCCGCTGTCTCCCGACGCGGCGACGATCGACTGTCCCTGCGCCGCGGCCTCTTCGAACAGCGCCCCCTCGGCGGCTAGGTTGGACGCGCCGGTGAGCTCCTCGCACTGGCCCCACGACACCGACACGATCTGAGCTCGGTCCTGCGAGACGATCGCCGCGAAGTCGTCGTACGGGCCGGCGCCCGGCGCGCTCGAGTTCGAGTTCGGCGCCTGGTAGACGAGCACGTTCGACAGCGGCGCGAGCCCGATCACTGCCTCGATGTCGAGCGCCGCCTCGCCCGACCCCGGACCGCTACCGGCCCCGCCGTCGACCGTCGTGTACGCGACCGACGTATGGGTCCCGTAGCACGCCTGAAACGTGGCGATGTCGTTCGGATCGTCCGGCTCGAGCTCGTACACCGCGACGGTCTGGCCCTGGCCCTCGTCGCCCGCCTGGTAGAGGCTCGAAAACGTATATGCGGATGCGAGCTGGTCGGCGGTGTACGCACTCTGCCGGGGCGCCGCGCTGGTCGCCGCCGCGCATGGCTGCGGGCCGCCAGTGACGACCTGTCGCCGGGCCGTCGCGGCGTGCGTCCGGGCCGCCGGCCGCACCAGCAGCGGCCGCAGCGCGGCCGTGCCATCGAGTCCGAGCACAGCCTGGACGAGCGGAGCGACAGTTGCGTCGAGTCGTGGGGCGAGGCGATTGACGACCGCGGTCAGGCCGCCTGGGAGCGCGAGCTTCTCGAGCGTTGTCGACAGTCCGCTCTCAATCGCGCCCGCGGTCGCGGTGACCTTGATCGAAAGGTGGTTCGCGGTGAGCGCCCCGGGGGTGAGCCCGTGCGATCGGAGGTTGGCCTCGATGGCGGCAATCTGCGCGGCCGTCGGGCCGAAGCGGCTGGCGAACTGCGCTGGGGTGATGTAGTTGCGGTAATTCGGCGAGCCAGGCGTCGACACGGCGGTCGCGAACGCCTGCAGCGCAGCCGGATCGCGCGGCGTGAGCGCGATCGTGAGGTGCAGCTCCGTCGCCGACGCGACGGCTCCCACGACGCGCGCCTGTGCGGGAATCGGCGGCGCGTGGCCGAGCCTTACCGTTGCCGTCGACGCAGCGCGTGACACGGCCGGCGCCAACACCGACAACGCGCACGCGAAAACGGCGCACAGAATTGTCCTGCGTACTCGAAACGGCTCCACACGAGACATCAGCGCGCGCGATGCTAGACACAAAGCATCGGATTTGCGTCAGCAGCCGTACTGTGAGCGGCGATGGAGCAGCGACTCTCGTTCGGATCCGTCGCCGAGCTGTACGACCGCACGCGGCCCACATATCCAGCGGCGCTGGTCGACGAAGTGCTCACGTTCTGCGGGGTTCAGCGCCCGCGTGTGCTCGATGTCGGCGCGGGCACCGGCAGGGCGACGGTCCTGTTCGCGCCGCACGCGTCTTACGTGCTGGCGATCGAGCCGAGCGCAGAGATGGCGGCAATCGGGCGGCGCAACTGCGCCGGCTTCGGTGACGCGGTCTCGTTCGAGCTCGGCGATTTCGAGCACTGGGACCCGGGTGACGGTCGCTTCGATCTGCTGATCTCCGGCCAGGCCTGGCACTGGGTCGCGCCGGGGGTCAGGACCGAGCGGGCGCGCGCCGCGCTCTCGGCCGGAGGCGCGGTGGCCCTGTTCTGGAACGCGCAACAGTGGAGCCGGAGCGAGCTGTTCGAGCCCGTCCATGCCGTCTACGACGCGATCGTCCCCGGCTTCCTCGGGGCACCCGGTGGACTGCCGCACTCGGGCGGGGTTTGGGGCGAGCACCAGCGCGAGCTCGAGGTGGCGTCGGGATTCGCAAGCCCGGAGTATCGGAGCTATGAATGGGCGGCCACCGTGACGACGGCCGAGTACATCGACGTCACCCGTACGCAGTCCGACCACATCGGACTGGCACCAGACGTGCGCGAGCGGCTGCTCGGCGCCGTCGCGGCGGTGATCGATGACGCAGGCGGATCGTTCACGCTGCCGTTCGAATCGCAGCTGTGGCTTGCGCGGGCGGTATAGGATCGGGCTGTGACACGAGTGCGGTTGGCTGTAGTCCTTGTCGTGGCATGCGGTTGCCTTGCGTTGGCGTCGACCGGTTCGGCGAAGACGGTTTGGCTGTGCCTGCCCGGTCATCAGCCCGATCCATGCACGCCGGGCCTGTCGACGACGGTGTACACGCCGGCGTTCACGCAGGTCGGGGTTCAACATCCGCAGGCCGTCAAGAAGCCCGCGATCGACTGCTTCTACGTTTATCCGACGGTCAGCGGCCAGCCGACCGGCAACGCGAATCTGACGATCGATCCGGAGGAGCGCTCGATCGCGCTCTACCAGGCAGCGCGGTATTCGCAGTACTGCCGGGTGTTCGCGCCGATGTACCGGCAGGTGACGCTCGGAGGGATCGGAACCGGCACGCCGCCGACGACCAAACCGAACTCGGTTGAGCCGGTCACCGACGTCGAGGCCGCGTTCGAGGCCTACCTGCGGACGTACAACCACGGCCGCGGGTTCGTGCTGATCGGCCACTCGCAGGGCTCGTTCGTGCTCCGATCGGTGATCGCGAAGCTCGTAGATCCCAAGCCGGCCGTCCGGGCGCGGCTACTGTCGGCGATCCTGATGGGCGGCAATGTGCTGGTCAAGCGGGGGAAGGGGATCGGCGGCGACTTCCAGCACATCCCGGCGTGCCGGTCGGGCACGCAGCTCGGATGCGTGATCGCGTTCTCGACGTTCGACCAGCCACCGCCCGCCACCGGCTCGCTGTTCGGGGTACCGCCGAGGGGTGCCTCAGGGATGCAGGTGCTGTGCACGAACCCGGCCGCGCTTGGCGGCGGGAGCGGCGTCCTGAACCCAATCTCCCCGAGCGCGCCATTCGATCCCAAGAGCGTGCTGTCGACCGGCATCAAGCTGCTCGGCGTTCACTTCCCGACGCCGCCGACCGTGTGGTGGAGCGCGCCGGGCGCGTACACAGCCCAGTGCAAAACCCTCAACGGCGCGACTGTGTTGGAGATCGCCGCCCGTCACGGCGCGCCCACGCCGAACCCGAGCCCAACCGCTGGGTGGGGTTTGCACCTGCTCGACGCGAACATCGCGCTCGGCAATCTGATCGAGATCGTCAAGCACGAGGCGGCCGCGTTCGTCCGCGCGGTGGGCCACTGACGGCGATCAGCCGCAGTCGGCGACCACGAAGCCGCTCGCGCACACCGTCCGGCCACGGTAGAGGGCGCGGACCTTGGCGTTCAGCGCGGCGGTGCGCACGGTCTGCGACCCGGCCTCGCGGGCGAGCAGCTGCGTGTAGGTCTGCTGAACCTTCACCCTGAACAGGAGGTCCTGCTGGGATTGCCCGGTCCTCGCGAGGAACGCCCGGTAGCCATTGCTATTCGGGAACTGGGTGTTCTTCTCGGTGTTGAAGGCCTGCTGGACCTGCGCGTTGGTGACGGTGATGTGGTTCGCGGCACCGTAGGCGAGATACCAATGCGCGTTGATCAGGAAGTTCATCACCTGGGGCATCAGCGAGCGGAAATCCTGTGCGCAGTCGGTGCGGAGCGTCGCCTGCGGCTGACGCGCGAGCAACTTGATCTTGCGCGCCTGCGCGACGCATTTGGTGAACGTCGGAGGGTCGCCCGGAACGACGGTCGGTGTCCCCGGCTGCGCGCTTCTCGACGCGATCGCGAGCCAGTGGGTGAACGCGGGCCGCGTGACCGGCTGTCCGAGCACGAGCGCGACATCGCCCGACGTGGGCGAGGTCGTCGTCGGCGCGGTCGGCGTGCTGCCGGTGCCGGTCGTGGATCCGCTCGCCACAGCCGACTGGCTGGCGCTCGTAGCGGGATGCGTCGTTGAGCTCCGGTGCGAGCTACCGCCGCAACCGGCGATCGCGAGCACCGCGGTTACGACTCCCAAGGCCCCAGACGTCCGCACAGACACGCGCCGACACCGTAGCGCACTCATATATTCCTCTCTGATGTCCGCGCTCGGCGACATCCGGGTGGTCGACTTCTCGCGAGTCCTCGCGGGGCCGTTCGCGACGATGATGCTCGCGGACCTCGGCGCGACGGTCACCAAGATCGAGCGCGCGGGCGTCGGCGACGATACGCGCTCGTGGGGGCCGCCGTTCGCCGCTGACGGGGAGGCGACGTACTTCCTGTCGGTCAATCGCAACAAGGACGCGGTGACGCTCGACTTCGCGAACCCGGAAGATCTCGAGCGGGCGTGGCGCCTGTCGCTCGAAGCAGACGTACTGGTCGAGAACTTCAGGCCAGGGGTGATGGAACGCCTCGGCCTCGGGTATGACTCGCTGCGGATTGACAATCCGCGTCTTATCTACTGCTCGATAACCGGCTTCGGGTCCGGGGCCGGTGCCGCGATCCCCGGTTACGATCTGCTCGCGCAGGCGGTCGGCGGGCTGATGAGCATCACCGGCGACCCGAATGGGCCACCGCAGAAGGTCGGGGTCGCTGTCGTTGACGTGCTCACGGGGCTGTTCGCCTCCGTCGGCGTGCTCGCGGCGCTGCACAGCCGCGTCGAGACCGGGCGTGGTCAGCGCGTTGAGGTTGATCTGCTGTCCTGCGTGCTCGCCTCGCTCGTCAACCAGGGCGCGGCGTATACGGCCGGTGGCGTGGTCCCGGCTCGGATGGGCAACCTCCATCCGAGCATCACGCCGTATGAGCTGTTCGGCGGAAGCGAGGGTGAGCTCGTGGTCGCCGTGGGAACCGACCAGCAGTTCGCGGCGCTGTGCGGAGTGCTCGGCGCTCCGGGGTTGGCGTCCGACCCGCGCTTCGCGCACAACCCGACGCGAGTCGAGCACCGCGACGAGCTCCATCGGGAACTGCAGTCGCTGTTCGCGGCGCGTCCCGCTGCGTACTGGGTCGACGCACTGCTCGAGGTCCGGGTGCCGGCCGGGGTAGTGAACGATGTTGCGGGCGCGTTCGCGCTCGCGGCGCGCCTGGGCCTTGCGCCGATCGTCGAGATTGCGCGGCCGGACGGCGAGCCCGTGCGCCTCACCCGCAACCCGATCGGGCTATCCGAGACGCCGGCCGAGTATCGGTCAGCGCCGCCGCGCTTTGGCTAGAGTGGCGCCGCGATGAAGGCATTCGTAACCGGCGCGACGGGTTTCCTCGGGCTCCGCGTCGCGCGTAAGCTGCGCGAGCGCGGCGACTCGGTCGTCGCGCTTGTCCGCACTCCGTCGAAGGCGGCGGCGCTGCAACAGCTCGGCGTCGAGATCGTCGACGGCGACCTGTCCGACGGGCAGGCGATCGAACGCGGCGTCGCGGGCGCCGATGCGGTGTTCCATATCGGCGCGATGTACAAGGTCGGGATCCCGGCCTCCGAGCGGCCCGCTATGTACGACGCGAACGTGCGCGGCACCGAGCGCGTGCTCGATGCGGCGGTCGCGGCCGGCGCGAAGCGGATCGTGTATGTCTCGACCGGCAACGTGTACGGCAACACGCACGGCCAGGTGGTCGATGAGACCTACGTCCGGCCACAGCCGCCGCAATTTCTCTCGTATTACGACCAGACCAAGTACGAGGCCCACGAGGCCGCGCGTGAGCGGATCGCCAACGGCGCGCCGATCGTGATCGTGCAGCCGGGCGGGATCGTCGGCCCGGACGACCCATCGGAGCTCGGCAACATGATCGACCAGACGCGTACTGGGAAGCTGAAGCTCCGGATGTTTCCCGACGCGGGGTTCAACTTCATCCACGTCGATGACGTCGCCGACGGCACGCTGCTCGCGCACGACAAGGGCCGGATCGGCGAGAGCTACAACCTCGCCGGCCCCAAGTCGACGATCGGCGAGCTCGTCGACAAGACGGCGGAGCTCGTCGGCCGCAAGCCGCCGCGGATCACGATGCCCCCGGCGATGATGAAGCTGGCGATCCCAGCCGGGCCAATCGTCGGGAAGCTGATGGGCTTCCCGCCGAACCTGGGCGAGCTGATCCGCACCTCCGACGGCGTCACCTTCTGGATGACCGACGAGAAGGCGCGGACGGAGCTCGGGCTGCACACGCGCGACCTCGAGACGAGCCTGCGCCAGACGCTCGGCGTCTAACGCGATTCCAGCTGGACGATCGGGATCGTCCGTCCCGCCGCGCTCGCACGCGAGCGGAACTCGGCGAACGCCGGATAGACCTGGTCGGCGAGCGCCCACAGCCGTCGGCGCTCGTCCTCGTCGGTCACGATGCGCGCGCGGAAAGGGAGCCCGCCGAACGTGACGTCGGGGTGAGCCTTGATGTTGTGGTACCAGGCGGGATCACGCGGCTCGCCCCGGTACGACGGGATAATCGTCGGCCGGTCGCCGTCGTGGAAGTACAGCGTCGCGGTCCGGCGGGCCTTGCCCGTGCGCGCACCCGTGGTGTCGAGCAGCGCCGCCGCGAGCGGCGTAGCCGTGCTGAAGCGACCTTTGCTGATCCTGAGGAGCAGCGGGTCAACCTTCCATGCGATGCGGCGTGAGATCCAACCTGCGGGGTCGGTTGCCGAGAACCGCGCGATCGCGAGGTACACACGGCCGCGTCGTGCGTGCGGATCGACGTAGCGCAGGGTTCGGTCGCGGGCCACGCCCGTGACAGTACGCGTTTGGTGGCGCCGGTCGGATCAGCGGACGACGCGCCGCTCGAGCTCGTCCAGGCACTGGCGCCAGCCGTAGTCCTGGCTGTCGCGCCGTGGCTCGGTCGAGATACCGGTGTTGGTCAGCACGACCGTCGTGGCGTCCCCAGACTCGGTGAACCGGACCTCCAGCTGCTGCTGATTGTCGGGAAAGTCGGCGAACGTCCACGTCATCACGAGCTGGTGCGGACGGTCGATCACGGTGTACACGCCGCCCATCTCGGAAGTCCTTCCCTCTGGGCTGCGCATCACTACCCGAACCCGGCCGCCGACGCGCAGGTCAACCTCGGCCTCCGCCGTGTCCCAGTCTGCGCCCGCGTGGAACCACCGCCGCATCACCTCGGCGTTGGTCCAAGCGTCGAACACCTCCTCGGCCGATGCTTGGAACGTCCGCTCGATCCGGAGCTCGTTCACGGGCGCCCCTTCTGCTCCTCGAGGTACTCGCCGACCACGTCGAACAGTCGCTCCCAGCGCGCCCGCTGGTTGCCAATCCATGTCTCCGCGTCCGCCAGCGTCTCGGGCCGCAGAGCGAGTCTGTGCGTTCGGCCGACGATCACTCGCGAGACGACGCCGGCCTCCTCGAGCATCCGCAGATGTCGCGATATCGTTGGCTTCGAAACGGCGAAGCCGCTCGTCAGTTCGCCGACCGTCGCGGGTCCGCCGCTGAGCCGTTCGACGATCTCACGACGGAGCGGGTGAGCGAGCGCATCGAACGTATCGTTAGCCATTGTGCTAACTATATACCGAGATCATGACACCGCTTCAGGCAGTTCGCAGATATCCAGAGGCAGTCGCCGGCCTGTTCGTGGTCGCCGGCCTGGCGTGGTGGCTGACGGTCGTCCGGATGACGGGGATGGACGCGGGCCCGGGCACCGACCTCGGCACGCTCGGATGGTTCACAGGCTCATGGGTATTGATGATGGCGGCGATGATGCTGCCCTCGCTCGTGCCGACCCTGACCGCGTACTCGACCGCCGGGCGGAGCCGGGGGCCGAGCAGCTGGCTGTTGTTCGTCGCCGGCTACCTACTGGCATGGACGGTCGCCGGGCTGTGCGCCTACGGGCTGTTCGAAGTTGGGAAGCAGCTGCTCGGCAGCGAGCTGGCGTGGAACCGCGCGGGGCGCTGGGCGGCCGGCGGTGTACTCGCAGCGGCTGCCGCGTACGAGTTCATCCCGCTCAAGCGGGTCTGTCTGGAGCGATGTCGCGGCCAGCTCGGAGAATCGCCGCGCCCGGCTCGGCGCGACTGGGGCGCAGCGCTCACAATCGGCCTCCGCAGCGGCGGATGGTGCCTGGGCTGCTCGTGGGCGCTGATGGCCGGGCTGTTCGCGCTCGGGGTGATGAGCGTGACGTGGATGGGGCTGATCGCTGCGCTGGTGGCGCTCGAGAAGGCGGGGCCGTGGCCGCGCGCAGCCAGGATCGCGACGGCGCTCGTGCTCGCTGGCCTCGCTGCCGGCGTCCTCGTGGCACCCCACGATGTTCCCGGACTGGTCGTCCCCGGCTCGAGCGGGATGCACGCGATGATGAAGATGGTGAGCTAGCGCCGGGACTTCGGCCAGCGGACTAGTCGCGGCACGAGCTCCCGGTCGTTGAAGAAGTCGATCATCACCGCCCGGTCCTCGATCACGGTGAACGCGAGGATCGCGAACGGGATGTCTCCGTCGAACGCAACCGCTCCGGCCGCGCCGTTGATCAGCGCCGGCCGGACGAACCGCGCAAACTTGCGCCAGGTCATCGCCGCGCGCGCGACCGTGTCGGCACCGTGCATCTCGGTCGTTCCCGCGCGCGTGTGCGCGCGCGCGACCACGTCCGGGTCGAGCACCGCGACGAGCGCGTCGAGATCGCCTTCGCGTGCGGCCGCGAAGTACGCGTCGACAACCGCTCGCTGACGGGCCAGGTCCGGGTCAGGCGGCGGCGCGGCGCCGATCACCCGCCGTCGGGCACGGCTGGCGAGCTGCCGGGTTGCCTCCGGCGAGCGCTCGATCAGTGTCGCGATCTCATCGAATGGCACCGAAAACATGTCGTGCAGGACGAACGCGAGCCGCTCCGCGGGGCTCAGCGCCTCGAGCACCACCTGCAGCGCGATCCCGACGGAGTCGGCGAGCAGCGCCTCCTGCTCGGGATCCGGCCCCGCGCCCGCCGATACGACCGGCTCGGGCGCGAACCCGTCGAATGTCTCCTCGGCGTGGGTGCGGCGGCCGCGGAGCACGTTCAGGCAGATTCGCGCGACGACCGTCGTCAACCAGCCATCGAGGTTTTCGATCTGCTCCGCATCGGCGCGCTGCAGCCGCAGCCACGCCTCCTGAACGGCGTCGTCAGCGTCGCTCACCGAGCCGATGATCCGGTAGGCGACAGCGCGGAGCCGTGGCCGCTCCCGGTCGAAGTGGTTTGCCAACTCGAGCTGCTCCATGTCACACCTTCGCTTGGTTTCGGGTCATGCCAGATAGACCCCGTCAACCCGACCGATGTGACAAGGAGGTGCCCGATGGCACGAATTCACGGTGTGTCGAAGCAGGATGCCGGCCCGATGGTCAAGCTCGTCTACGGGTTCATGCATCGTGGCATGCGCAAACTGGCCGGGCGCGGGCCCGCTCACGGCAGCGGGATCGAGCCGGTCGAGGTCTGGGCCTACCAGCCGAAGATGATGAGTGGAATGGGGAAGTTCCAGGGAGCGGTGCGGAAGGGCAAGCTGGTGGACAAGCGGACGAAGAACCTGATGGAGTTGAAGGGCGCGCAGATGATCGGCTGCGAGTTCTGCGTCGACCTCGGCTCGCAGATCTGCCGCAACTCCGGCTTGTCCGACGAGGAGCTGTTGGCGCTGCCCGGCTACCGCGACAGCGATCTGTTCACCGAGCGCGAGAAGCTTGCGCTCGACTACGCCGTCGGCGTGATGCACACGCCGGTGGACGTCAGCGATGGCCTCTACGCACGGATGAAGGAGCATTACAGCGACGAGCAGATGGTCGAGCTCACGGCGCTGATGATGGTCGTCAACCTTGACCGCTTCAACGCCGCCTTCGGGATCGGCTCGGCCGGCTTCTCCGAGGGGATGGTGTGCCTGGTGCCCGATCGTCCGGCGGCGGCCGCCGCGGTCAACTTCGGTCCGCACTGAGCGTCACAGGCGAGGGTCCAATCTCGTCTCAGAGGGTAAAGAGATGAGAGGAGCCGCCATGAAGGTGTTCGTAGCGGGCGCCACAGGTGCAATCGGCCGAGCGCTCGTCCCGCAACTCGTCGAGCGGGGCCACGAGGTCGTCGGTATGACCAGCAACGCATCGAAGCAGGATCTGGTGCGCGGCCTGGGCGCGCGGCCGGTTGTGGCCGACGCGCTCGACCCCGACGCGGTCGCACAAGCGGTTGCGTCGTCCGAGCCAGAGGTGATCGTGCACGAACTCACGGCGTTGTCCGGCCCGATGTCGATCAGAGAAGCGCGGCACCCCGAGCGCTCCGCGGGGATCACCACGACGAACCGGCTGCGTATCGAGGGCACGGACCATCTGCTGGCTGCCGGTCGCGCTGTGGGAGCACGGCGCCTCGTCGCGCAGAGTTTTGGGGCGTTCCGCTTCGCCCGAGTGGGCGGGCCGGTGCTGACCGAGGACGATCCCGTGCAGAGCGACGGGTCGGGGATCGCGCAGCCCGGGATCGAGGCGATGAACTACCTCGAGCGGGCGGTGACCTCAGTCGACTGGGGCGACGGTCTCGCGTTGCGCTATGGCGGCTTCTACGGTCCCGGCACGACGATCAGTCTCGCCGCCGATGCGGCGATCGCCGGACCGGTCCGCAAGCGGCGATTTCCAATCATCGGGCATGGCGGCGGCGTCTTCTCGCATGTCCACGTCAATGACGCCGCCAGTGCGACCGTCGTCGCGGTCGAACGCGGCGAATCGGGGATCTACAACATCGTCGATGACGAGCCCGCTCCAGTGCGGGAATGGCTGCCGGTGCTGGCAAGCGCGCTCGGTGCCAAGCCCCCACGGCGGATCCCGCGGTGGCTGGGGGGGCTGGCGGCTGGACCGTTCGTGACCGCGATGATGACTGAGAGCCGCGGCTCCTCGAACGCAAAGGCAAAGCGCGAGCTGGGCTGGCAGCCGGGCTACCCGAGCTGGCGCGTGGGATTTGTGGAGGGACTCGGGTAGGTAATGATCGAGCAAGAGTTCGACGAGCTCCGCCGGCCGGCGTTCGCGATTGCCTACCGGATGCTCGGCAGGGTCACCGAGGCGGAGGACGTGGTGCAGGAGGGTTTCCTGCGGCTCCACCGGGCGCGCAGCGGAGGTGAGCAGATCGAGTCCCCGCGCGCGTATCTGTCGACGGTGGTCGCCCGGCTGGCGCTTGACCACCTCCGCTCGGCGCAGGCGCGGCGCGAGGAGTACGTCGGCGAGTGGCTGCCCGAGCCACTCGTCGCGAGTGCCGACGGGGACCCGGCGGTGAAGGCTGAGATGGCGGACTCACTGTCGCTCGCGTTCCTCGTCCTGCTCGAAAGCCTGTCGCCCGAGCAACGCGCCGCGTTCCTGTTGCGCGAGGCATTCGACGAGCCATATGAGCGGATTGCAGAGATCGTCGGAACGAGCGAGCAGAACGCCCGCCAGCTCGTCACCCGGGCCCGTCGCCATGTCGCGGAGCGTCGCCCGCGGTTCGAGGCCTCACGCGAGTGCCGTGAGGAGCTCGCGAACCGTTTCTTCGCGGCGGCCGAGGACGGCGATCTCGGAAGCCTAGAGGGGCTGCTGGCAGACGACGTCGTCTTCCGGGGTGATGGCGGCGGCAAGGCGCCTGCCGCCCCACGGCCCATCTACGGTCGCGCCAAAGTGGCGCGCTTGCTGATCGGGGGCTTGCGCACGCTAGCTCGTGTCGGTGGCGTCACCACGCGCCGCGAGCAGATCAATGGCCAACCAGGTGCGCTGTTCTTCGACAGCGAAGGCGGGCTGATCAGCGTCGCGATCCTCGACATCGCGGAGGGCCAGATCCAGGGCGTGGCCGCGATCGCCAACCCAGAGAAGCTGCGGCACCTCGGCCCGGTCGCCGACGTCGCCGCGCTGCTGCGCCGGCGCAACTAGAGCAAGCCGGGCTGCCGGCGGCGGGGAGCATCGAACTCCAGCGGGGACTGAGATAACACAGATTTGTGTTATCCGTTGGATCTCTGATATGCTGTTGAACTATGCCATCGGATGCAGAAATCACCTTCGCCGACCACGCAGGCCGCCTGTACGCCCGTCGCTACGGAATGGCACCGATGGTGGGCCGGCTCCTGGGATACCTGATGGTCTGCTGGCCTCGGGAGCAGAGCATCGGCGAGCTCGCCGAGGCGCTCTTGGCCAGCCGCAGTGCGATCGCCGGCGCGGTCGGCGCTCTGGAGAACCTAGGACTGGTGAGCCGGTCGCGTGCTGCCGGGGAGCGCATGGACCGTGTGTTCATCGATCGAGCGTCCCGACGCGCCTGGGGGTTCGACGTCTCCGAGTACCGCGAGCAGGGGGAACTCGCCCGCGAAGGCCTCGAGGTACTCGCCGACGCCCCTGTCGACCGGCGAGCGACGCTGCTCGAGTTCGCGGCGTTCGCTGACTTTCTCGTCGAGCGGCTGCCGCTGCTCGAGCAGGAGTGGTACGAGCACCGTAAGGCGCTCTCCGACGCTGGGCAGCTCCCCGCAGCTCCCTTGACACAACCCGAAAGGACGACGAAGGATGACCAGTGACCCGAGCCCGCCCGCGATCCTCGCCCGCCGCGTCGAAAAGTCGTTTGGCGACCACCGTGTGCTCGACGAGGTCGACCTCACCGTGTCGACTGGCACGGTCTTCTCGCTGCTGGGACCGAACGGGGCCGGCAAGACCACGATGGTGCGGATCCTGTCGACCCTGATTCCGGCCGACGGTGGGAGCATCCAGGTGGCCGGACACGACATGGCGCGCGATCCGGGCGCGGTCCGGGCGGCGATCGGAGTCACCGGACAATTCGCCGCGGTCGACAACCTGCTCACCGGCGCCGAGAACCTGCGGCTGATGGCCGACCTGCGCCATCTCGGCCGGCGCGCAGGGCCGCGGCGGGTGACCGAGCTGCTTGAACGGTTCGATCTCACCGATGCAGCCGACAAGCCGCTGTCGACGTACTCCGGGGGGATGCGACGCCGGCTGGACCTGGCGATGACGCTCGTTGGCAACCCACGGCTGATCTTCCTCGACGAGCCCACGACCGGCCTTGACCCGCGCAGCCGCCGCACCATGTGGCAGATCATCCGTGAGCTCGTCGCGGACGGGGTGACGATCTTTCTTACCACCCAAGCGCTCGATGAGGCCGACGAGTTGGCCGACCGGGTCGCGGTGCTCGACCGGGGCCGGATCGTCGCCGAGGGCACCCCCGCCGAGCTGAAACGCCGCATCCCCGGCGGCCACGTCGAACTTCAGTTCACCGATTCCGGCACGCTGCGGGAGGCGGCGGCAGTGCTCGACACCGCGCCACCCGACGACGAGCAGCTAACTCTGCATGTGCCAGGCGACGGCACGCTCGCCTCGCTGCGGGCCTTGCTCGAACAGTTGGACAACGCCGACGTGGACGTCGAAGACCTGTCGATTCACACCCCCGACCTCGACGACGTGTTCTTCGCGGTCACTGGCCATGCGACCGTCGAGCCCGACCTCGAGGAGGCAATTCAACGATGACAGCGCTTGCTTACACGGTCAGCGACTCGGCAACGATGCTGCGGCGCAACCTCAAGCACCAGCTGCGCTACCCGTCGGTGACGCTCCAGCTCGTCTTCCTGCCGGTCGTCTTCCTGCTGCTGTTCGTCTACGTGTTCGGCGGCCAGCTCGGCGCGGGCCTCGGTACGCGTCAGCTTGTGCACGGCGCCCGCAGTGCGTACATCACCTACGTCGTGCCCGGGATCCTGATCATGACAGTGGCGGCAGCAGCGCTGGGCACCGCACTGTCGGTCGCAATGGACATGACCCAGGGCATCATCGACCGCTTTCGGACGATGGACATCGCTCGCGGCGCCGTGCTCGCCGGCCATGTGATCGGCAGCGTGATCCAGACCGTCATCGGGGTCGTGATCGTGCTCGGCGTCGCTCTGGCGATCGGATACCGTCCGACCGCGAGCCCGCTCGCCTGGCTGGGCGTCGCCGGCGTGCTGCTCCTGTTCAGCCTCGCGCTCGTGTCGGTATCGGCTGCGCTCGGGCTGGCCGCAAAAAGCGTCGAGACGGCCAGCAACACCCCGATGTTCCTCACCCTGCTGCCGTTGCTCAGCAGCGGCTTCGTTCCGACCAGCACGATGCCCGACGGGCTACGTCAGTTCGCGCAATACCAGCCCTTCACGCCCGTGACCCAGACCATCCGCGGCCTGCTCACCGATACCCCTACGGGCATCCACGCGATTGCCGCCGTGGGGTGGAGCATCGGCATCACGATCGCGTGCAGCCTCTGGGCGATGTGGCTTTATGACCGTCGAGGGGCGACCGAGCCGAAGTAGACGAGGCTCGGCCGGCATCTCCGCGTTTCCGCGCGCAGTGCAGGCTGGCACTACGCCGCCGTAGATCCTCGGGTTCGATTAGGAGCAGATCTTCAGATCTTCAGCCGGACGTTTGGCAAGCTTTAGCATCGCGCGGCGCGGTCAGCACCTGGGACGGTGCCCTGGCGGTGGGACAGCCGTTATCGCGACGTAGCAGCGAGCCTGATGCCGAGGCCGACGAACGAGGCGGCAAACACCCGGCGGATGCGCTGGACGATCCGTGGGCGGTCGATCACATGGCGCCTGACGGCCGCCGCGCCGACCCCGTAGATGACGAACACGACGAATGTCATCGCCATAAATACGGCGCTGAGCAGCAAGAGCCGCTCGAGCTCATGCGGGGCGCGCGGCGGTACGAACTGCGGCAGGAACGCGAAGAAGAAGACCGTGAGCTTGGGGTTGAGCGCGTTGGCGAGGATCGCTGACCCGATCACCCGAGCCGCTCGGCGCGGCGGCTGCTCGTCTTCGACCACGAGCCGGCTGGTGTCCCGCCAGGTCAGGACGGCCATCATGAGCAGGTAGGTGATTCCCAGGATGCGCAGCACGTCGAACGCGAGACCGCTGGCGCGCAGCAGCGCGGCCGTTCCGGTGACGGCGGCGACAAGGTGGGGCACGATGCCGAGCGTGCAGCCGAACGCGGCGATGACGCTCGCGCGAGCACCGCGGGATAGCCCGGCGGACAGCGTGATCAACGCTCCCGTGCCTGGCAGCGCGACGATGATCAACGAGGTGAGAAGGAACGCGGTACTCACACGCAGCGGCCCCCGAGATGGGGTAGGGCCTCTTCGACCGCGGATCGCGGCCCGGGTTGGGCGAGGCCGGTCTCGTAGGCGAAGATGACCGCGTGGATGCGATCGCGCAGATCGAGCTTGAGGAGGATCCGCTTGATGTGTGTCTTGACCGTGGATTCCTCGATCACCAGGGCGGCGGCGATCTCGCGGTTGGACTGTCCGCAGGCGATGAGCCCCAGCACCTGGAGCTCGCGTGGTGTCAGCTCAGCCAGCTGACGTGTTGACTGCGGCGTGGAGGTGGGCTGACGCGCGAGGTGCTCGAGCACGATGCGGGTGACCGAGGGCGACAGCAGCGAGTCGCCGGCCGCGACGGCATGGATGGCTGAGAGCAGCTCCTCCGGCCGCGTGCGCTTGAGTAGGAAGCCGGACGCGCCGGCCTCGATCGCACCGAAGATGTAGTCGTCCTGCTCGAAGGTGGTGAGGATGATGACCTTGACCTCGGGGGCGGCGGCGAGTAGGCGGCGGGTCGCGGCGATCCCGTCCAGATCGGGCATGCGCACATCCATCAGCACCAGATCGGGGTGCACGACGCGGGCGCATTCGAGCGCGAGTCGGCCGGTTGAGGCCTGGCCGGCGACCTCGATCGCCGAGTCGCTGGAGAGCACGGCCGCCAGGCCGGCGCGCATCAGGTCGTCGTCGTCGACGAGTAGCACGCGGATCGGCGCGCCGCTCATGGCCAGGCCTTGGCCGCAGCGGCGTAGGGCAGACGGGCCATGACCTGGAACAGACCGTCGCGGGCGCCCGCCTGCAGGCTGCCGCCGAGCAGCGCGGCGCGCTCGCGCATGCCGAGGATCCCGTAGCCGGGCGTGTTGGCCGCGCCGGCGCCGTTGCTGCTCGTCGCATTGGAGATCGTCAGTTCGAGCTGGCGCGGGCCGTAGGCGATCCTCACCGCTACTGGCCCCGTGCCGTGCCGGGCGGCATTGGTCAGCGACTCCTGCAGAATCCGGTAGGCCGCCTGGTCAGGCCCGGGGGCCAGCGGTCGGGGGGAGCCGTCGACCTGCATGTCGAGCGTCATCCCGGCGCCATGATGTCGCTTCAGTAGCGTCGGCACCGAGGCCAGCCCGGTCGGCGGCTCGACCGGCTCGACCGGCTCGGTGGTTTGGTCGCTCTCGTTGGTGGTGCGCAGGCCGTGAATGAGCTGGTCGATCTCCTCGATCGTCTCGCGCGCGACAGCTTCGATGGTTGACAGTGCGGCGCTCACCGCGCCGGGATCCCGGTCCTGTAGCAAGCGCGCGCCACCGGCCTGCACGAGGATCACGTTGATCGCGTGCGCGGCGGAGTCGTGCAGGTCCCGCGCGATCCGATTGCGCTCCTCGGCGACCGCCAGCCGGCGCTCACGCGCCGCGTCGCGCTCGGAGCGCTCGGCGCGCTCACGCAGGTCAGCCAGCCGCTGCTGACGCTGGCGCAGCTGGTCCCCGGCGATCCACGCGCCGCCCCATACGATGATCGCGCCGAGGATCGCGATCGTGGGGAACCCCGAAGTGGTCGCCGCGGCGACACCAACGTGGATCGCGCCCAGCGCCACCACGGTCGCCGCGATCTGGCGCATCCGCTGGGGCGTGCGTCGATCGGCAGCCAAGTAGAACAGGGCGATCGTCGGTCCGAAGGGTGGGCCGAGCGCGTAGCCGAGGCCCTCGATCGTCGCGCTGGCAACAGTGGACACGATGAGCACTCCCAGCGGCCAGCGGCGGTGCGCCAATAGCGGCAGGCACGCGATCGCAGCCAGCGCGACACCTAACGCATCGAGCGTCCGGGTCGCCCCGGACGCGTGCGCCAGCATCGCGAGCGTGAGGCCGAACGCGACCGCGGCGGCCGCGGCGTCGCTCGCCACGGCGAATCGGGGAAGCCGGATGCTCTTGGTTGCGGCGGTGGATCGGCTGGTAACGCTCACGTCCGGACGAGCGTAACGCGCGAGCCGGGCCATCCGAGTCCCCCGCGAGAGGGATCGTGAGTCCCCCCCGGGAGGGACGCGAGGTTCCTTCCACGGGGTGTTTCGGTGGACGCTGCCTGCCCGTAGCTTGGCGTCCATGACCCCAGCTCACGCAACCGCTGGCCTGTCCGCACCCAGTCCTTGCACCGACCAGTCAATCACGCCCCTCGGAGCGCCATGACGTCCATGTCCGACATCGCGCCGTCCCCCACCGTCCACGATCCGATCCACCGAGTCGCCAATGCGTTCGAGCGCGAGGGCGACAACCTGTGGGTGTATTGCTGGTTGGAGCCGGGAGCGCATCTGCCCGAGCACTTTCACCCGACGCTGGAGGAGCGCTGGGAGGTGCTTGACGGCACGATCCAGCTCAACCTCGACGGCCAGTGGCGGTGGTTGACGCCCGAGGGCGGACCTGTCCGCGTGGCGACTGGGGTGCGCCACGAGGTTCGCAACCCGAGCGGTGGGCTGGCTCGAGCCCGCGCGGAGGTTCTCCCGGCCGGGCAACTCGAGGAGTTCCTCACCGACGCCGCGCAAGCTGCTCGCGATGGGGTGTTTACCGCGGGCGGCCTGCCGACGAGCCTGCGCAACGCTGTCTGGATCGCTGCGTTCGCGCAGCGCCACTGTCACGAGACGGTCATGACCTCCCCGCCGCCGGCGCTGCAGCGAATCGTCCTGCCGCTCCTCGCCCGCTTCGCCCGCTGACACGGGTCAACAGACCAACCGGAAGACAACCATGATCCAAGCCACCTCTCTCACCAAACGCTACGGCGGCCGCGCGGCGGTGCAGGACGTCTCGTTCACCTGTGCCCCCGGGACGGTCACCGGTTTCCTTGGCCCTAACGGCGCCGGCAAGTCCACCACGCTGAAGATGCTTTGCGGGCTCGCCCATCCCACGTCCGGGCGCTCGACGGTGCTCGGCCGTCCTTACGCCGAGATCCCAAACCCCGGACGCCACGTCGGGGTACTCATCGACGCGTCGGCCGCGCACGACGGCCGCCGTGGCCGTGAGGCGCTCGCCGTGTCCGCGGCGCTGCTTGATGTGGCGGACACGCGCGTGGACGAGATGCTCGAGCTCGTCGACCTTGACCCGGGCGCGGCGCGCAAACGCGTCGCGCAGTACTCGCTCGGCATGCGCCAGCGGCTCGGGATCGCCAACGCGCTGCTCGGCGATCCTCAGCTGCTGATCCTCGACGAGCCCGCCAACGGTCTTGACCCGGTCGGTATGCGCTGGATGCGCGGTCTGTTGCGTGACTTCGCCTCCCGCGGGGGAACCGTGCTGCTCTCCTCCCACCTGCTCCACGAAGTCGAAGCAATCGCCGACCGCTTCGTGGTCATCGCCGGCGGGCGGATCGTCGCCCAAGGCACCCCGGAGGAGCTCGTCGGCGGACACCCCCGGACCCGCGTGCGGTCCGCCGACGACCAGGCGCTCCGCCGCGCCCTGCGCGAGCACTCGATCACGGTCTCGCTCGCCGACGACGGCGCGTTGCTCGCCGATGCGTCCGCCGAGGCCGTCAGCGACGTGGCGTTGGCAGCCGGCTTGGCGGTGCGCGAGCTCGGGGCGGCCGGCGACGGACTGGAGCGTCTGTTCTTCCAGCTCACCGACAACGGCCAGCACGACGAGCGCCACATCGACCCGCCCGTCGCACCGATCTTCGCCACCGACACGACCCTCGAGGAGGTCAACCGATGAGTGCGCTCGCCTCGCCCGCCTACCAGATCCCAGCCGACGAGCGCGGGCCGGGCTTCGGCCGCCTGACGCGGATCGAGCTGCGCAAGACGCTCGACACCCGCTCCGGACTGTGGTTCAGCGCCGCCGTCGGCGCCGTCACGCTGATCACGGTCGTCATCACCTCGCTCGTCAAAGGCGGGCACGACGCGACGTTCGCCAGGCTGTTCAACAACTCTGTCGAACCGGCGGCCATCCTCTTGCCGGTGCTCGGAGTCCTGCTCGTCTGCGGCGAATGGTCGCAACGCACGACGCTGACTACATTCACGCTCGTCCCCGACCGCGGCCGGGTTCTGTCCGCGAAGGTCGCCGCCGCGATACTGCTCGCGATCGCGGCGTTCGCGGTCTGCCTGGCGTGCAGCGTCATCTTCGGTGAGCTGTTGCCGGCACCGGGCGGCGCCGGGAGCCTATCGATCGTCGTGCTCGCCCAGGGCCTTGTGTTCCTGACGGCCACGATGGTGATCGGCGTGGCGTTCGGCGCCGCGATCATGCTCTCCGCACCGGCGATCGTCATCTACCTCGCGCTGCCGACCGCGTGGGACGCCCTGTCCTCAACCATCCACCCGCTCAAGACGCTCAGCCACTGGCTCGCCATCGGGCCGACGCTCGGGCCCCTGGCCACGCGCTCCTTCAGCGCCACCGACTGGGCGCACGCCGGCACCACGGTCGCACTCTGGCTCGCGGTCCCGCTCATCATCGGGGTGTGGCGCTTTAACCGCCGTGACGTCAACTGACGCCCAGAGATGACGCCGGCACGCGGGTCCCGCGCGAGAACCCCGTTCATACCTACCACGGAGGAGACGCAAATGACAACCACTACCGAAAGCGCGACGCCGGACCTGGTCAGGGACCTCTACGAGCACTGGAGCGCTGCGTTTGCGAGGGAGCCCGAGATGCCGCTCGAGAGGTGGCGGGCCCTGATCGAGGAATGGCCGCAGGTGACCGACGAGCCGCGCGGCGTGGACTATCTCGAGGTCGATGCCGGTGGCGTGCCGTCGATGTGGATCGAGCCCAAGGGAGCGGTCGAGGATCGAGTCCTTCTCGCGATTCACGGCGGCGGGTTCGTGACCGGGTCGATGTACACGCATCGCAAGCTGTTCGGCCACCTGGCCAAGGCCGTCGGCGCGCGTGGCCTGGCGGTGAACTACCGGCAATCTCCTGAGCATATGCATCCGGCGCCGGTCGAGGATGTGGTGTCGGCGTACCGCTGGCTGCTGGAGCAGGGCATCGACCCGTCGCACGTGGCGTTCGCCGGCGACTCGTCGGGTGGTGGACTGGTCGTCACATCGATGTTGCTGGCCCGCGACAGGGGGTTGGCGTTGCCGGCCGCGGGCATGCCGCTGTCCCCGTGGTTTGACTACGAGGCGACCGGCGCCTCCCAGGAAACCAATGCCGCCACCGACAAGCTGCTCAACAAGGAGTTCGGCTTGGTCCTCGCCGGCATGTTCCTCGGCGAGTCGGGAGACCGCCACGACCCGTACGTCAACCCGATGCATGGGAACCTCGCCGGCCTGCCGCCGATGTTCCTGCAGGTCTCAGACGCCGAGACCCTGCTGGATGACAGCCGCTCGTTCGCCGAGCAAGCCCGGGATGCTGGCGTTGAGGTGCGCCTCGACGTCTTCGGTGGCCAGCAGCACACCTTCCAGATGGCCGCCGGCCGCTCGCCCATCGCCGACGACGCGATCCGGCGGCTCGCCGACTGGGTGCGTCCCCGGCTGGGACTGTGAGGAGGTCGCCTGATCATGTCCTTTGAGGTGGACGATCTCGGAGACCTGCTCCTGGCGTGTCGGTCAGCTCACGAGCAGCTGGTGCAGGCCGCGGCGCAGAGCGCCGACGAGGACGAGCGTGAGCTGGCCAGGGGTGCGGCCCAGCGGCTGGAGGCCTCCGTGCTGCGTCCGCTGGTCCGCGCTGTCGGCGGCGAGCGCGGCGAAACGCGGCCCGCGGAAGAGCCGCTGGCGCTGCGCGAGCTGGCTATCCGCGCCACCACTCTGCGTGCCCGCGCGTCAGCGCCCCGGCCGAGCTGTTGGAGGCCACGGCCGCGCTGCAGGCTCTGGCGTTGGGCGCTGCCGAGCGAAGGAGTCCGGAGACGCATGCGACTCTGATGAGCGAGTTGCGCGACTTGCAGGCCGGCTTGGATGTGGCGATCGAGCTCGAGAAGGATGGCCCCTACCTGGTCACGAACGCTGAGCGCGTGGTGGACTGGCTCGGGTGCGAGTACCCGGTGGCTCCGCAGCTGGCGTTGTGTCGCTGCGGCCGATCGCAGATCAAGCCCTACTGCGACGGCAGCCACGCGGACGTCGGCTTTCGCGATGAGAAGAGCCCCGACCGCCAGCCCGATCGCCTCGACACCTATGTCGGCCAGCAGGTCACCATCCTCGATAACCGCGGCACCTGCCAGCACTCGGGCTACTGCACCGACCGTCTGGCCACCGTCTTTCGCCTGCGCGAGGAGCCCTTCGTCCATCCCAGCGGCGGGCGGATGGATGAGATCATCCGGGCGGTCCGCGATTGCCCGTCGGGCGCTCTGAGCTACGCCCTCGATCGCGTCGAGGCCCGCGACGCCGTGGACCACCACGGCCGTCGGGAGCGTGTGATCGAGGTGACCAAGGACGGCCCGTACCGGATCACCGGTGGGATCGCGCTGCGCCATCCGGGGGGCGAGGACAGTCCCCCGCAACGCGGGCGCCTCCCGGGAGCACTACGCGCTGTGCCGCTGCGGGCAATCGCAGAACAAGCCGTTCTGCTCGGGCATGCACTGGTACGTCGACTTCCATGATCCCGCGCCCGACGCCGAGCGTACCCCGACGATGTTCGAGTGGGCCGGCGGGACGCCCGCGCTCACCCGGATGACCAGGATCTTCTACGAGAAGTACGTCCCGCAGGACCCGATGCTGGCCCCGCTGTTCGCGGACATGTCCGCCGATCATCCCCAGCGGGTCGCCGCGTGGCTGGGTGAGGTCTTCGGCGGTCCACCCGCCTACAGCGAGCGCTACGGCGGCTACCCGCGAATGCTCTCCCAGCATGTGGGCAAGCGCATCACCGAGGACTGGCGCGGGCGCTGGGTCAGGCTGCTGCTGCAGGCCGCCCAGGAGGCCGGGCTGCCCAACGACCCCGAGTTTCGCTCCGCGTTCCAGTCCTACCTCGAATGGGGCTCGCGCCTCGCGGTCGAGAACTCCCAAACCAATTCAAGCCCGCCCAAGCGCATGCCCATGCCCCGATGGGACTGGAACACCGGCGCCGGGCGCACCCGGGTCGCGCATCTCCGCCCTGGCCGCGCCCGAAGAAGAGGAGGACGACGCGTCGCCGGTCGCGCTGCCGGCCGCCGACGAGCCTGTCCGCTTCGAACCGCACATCAAACCTCTGTTCCGCGCCCGTGACCGCAACTCGATGCGCTTCGCGTTCGATCTGTGGTCCCACGAAGACGTCACCGAGCACGCTGACGCCATCCTCGAACGCCTGCGCAACGGCACCATGCCCTGCGACGGGCCCTGGCCCCCCGATCACATCGCCGTTTTTGACCGGTGGGCGAACTCGGACAAGGCCTGAGTCCTGCCTCAAGCCGCCCCGGTCGACCACGACCCAGCGAGGACGCCCATGCGCAAACTCATCGAATCCACGCTCGTCTCGCTCGACGGCATCGTCGAGTCCCCCGAGCGCTGGGCGCTGTTTGACGAAGAAGCCGTCCAGTACTCCATGAACGAGCTCGACAACTACGACGCGTTCGTGATGGGCCGCGTCACCTATGAGCGGCTGCGCGCGATCTGGGAACCAGTGACCGGCAACCCCTACATCGACGCGATCAACCAGATGCCCAAGCACGTCGCCACTCGCACCCTCGGCAACCTTGGTTGGAACGCAACGCCGCTGGGCGACGACGTCGTGGGCGCGATCGCGCGTCTCAAAGCGCAACCCGGCAGGAACCTCATCAAGTACGGCACGAGCAGACTCGACGCGCACGCTGCTGCGCGCGGGTCTGGTCGACGAGATCCGGCTTTGGATCATGCCCATCGTGATCGGCGCCGGACAGCGGATCTTCCAGGACATCGACCCCGCTGCGGCCAGGCTCGACCTCACGCGACGTCCATCGCTTTGCAAATGGTTCGGTGATCCTCACCTACACCCCCCGCGACACCGCACCCGACCAGGAGACGTGAACGCCATGCCGACTCCACCTCGACCGGAGGATCATCCAGGGCCGTCGACGAGCACCGCAGCAGAGGTCCGCTGCCAGCTTCTGGGAGCGTGGAAGCTGGTCAGTTGGCAGCAGATCTATGAGGACGGTTCCGTCGCACATCCGCTGGGTCAGGACGCCATCGGCCAGCTGATGTACACCGACGGCGGTCATGTCTCTGCCCAGTTGGTGCGCGTCGCGCAGCCGCGCTTTGCCAGCGACGACTGGCAGCAGGCGACGGCGGACGAGATGGCGGCCGCCTGGCGTGGCGACTTGGGCTACTTCGGCATCTTCAGCGTCGATATCGACGCCGGGGCGGTGATCCATCACGTGGAGGCCGGTTGGTTTCCCAACGTGGCCGAGACCGAGCAGGTGCGCCGTTTCCGTTTCCAAGACGGGCTGCTTGTCCTAGACGCCGAGACCGCCTGGGGGGTGGTGCGCATCATCTGGGAGCGGGCGCCAGCTCCGTGAAGCACCTCAGCGGCTGCGCGATGACAGCGAGCGCTCCGAGGACGTACATCCGCCTTCGACACCGCTCGTGAGCGCGGGCCTCGCGGCGGCGAGGGCTGCGAGGGCTCTGCAGCCGAACGAGCCTTGCTTCACCGCTAACGAACTGCTTCTGGCAGGCGCTCGCCGAGCGATCGGGTGATCCGCGAGGCAACGTTCACGCGGTGACCGTTTCCCCACGCTCGGCCAGCGCCAGGCGGTCGGTTACGCCGTTGCCGGCGAACGCAGCCCGCAGTTCGCTAGCGCCCTGGGTGAAATGCGTCCAGCCCTCGAAGTGGACGGGGATCGCGGCTCGGACCCCGAGCAGCTTGGTGGCCTCCGCCGCCCGGTCGCTCGACAGCGTCAGATAGGCGCCGTCAAAGCGATACGAGCGCTGAACGGCGCCAGCAAATAAGACCGCGACGTCAAACGGGCCGACGCGATCGGCGATCTCGCGGACCACGTCCATAGAGGCGTTGTCCCCCGAGACATAGACCTTGTCTTCGCCGGCCGCCTCCAATGCGAAACCGATGACCGGCCCGGTGAGGTGGTCGGTCCCGTCGGGCCCGTGCTGGGCTGGCACGGCCGTGACCGTCACGGCACCGCCGCCTGGGCGCTGCAGCTCAGTCGACGACCACGGCTCGAGGCCGACCGTGTGGTCGCCCAGCCGCTGGGCGCCCTGTGATGTGGTCAGCACTCGCCCCGCGCTCGGCAGGAACTCCCGGCCCGCGGGATCGAGGTTGTCGGCGTGGTGCTCGTGCGAGAGCAGCACGACGTCGATCGGTGAGAGCGTGCCAGGGTCGATCGCCGGTCCGGCGGTCTTCACCAACCCGCCCGCGTACTCGCCCGGCGGGGACAGCGACGGATCGGTCAGCCAACGGAGCCCGGCGTACTCGAGCACCGCCGTGGGGCCACCGACAAGCGTGAGCTTCACCATGGTTCAATCCTCTCTCACGGTTGGATGTGCGTTTATCCGTGATAGATTATCATGCTTGTGATGGACCATTACCGTGAGAACCAGGCCGCTCCGGGCGAGGCACGGCATCCCGCGCTGGCGCTCGTCAACTCCCAGCACAATTCGGCGGCAGGACCGATCGATGAGCTGGCGTCGACCGCGTCGCTTGGCGTCTGGCTCCGCGCGCACGAGCTCGCAGGGGTGCGCGGGTGCCGGGCCGATGACCTCCCGGCCTTTCGCACGCTGCGGGACGCGATCCGAGTGCTGCTGCTCGCCCGGATCGACGGACGGGTGCCAGATCGCTCGGCGATCGCAGTGATCAACGAGGCTGCCGCCGCAGCTCCGAGCGCCGCGGGGCTGAAGTGGAGCGCGAGCGGTCCCTCCCGGGCGGTCAACCGTGCGGGAGCAACGGGCCCCGCGCTCGCCCGCGCGCTGATCGCCGCCGACGCGATCGACCTCGTCGTTGGCGAGCACCACGCCGAGCTTCGCGCGTGCGCCGCCCCGGGCTGTGTCAGGCTGCTGCTGCGCGACCATCCGCGCCGCGCCTGGTGCTCGACGAGATGCGGCGACCGGGTGCGGGCCAGCCGCTACTACCACCGACACCGCCCGCCACGTTGAACGGAGCGACAATCCACCGATGACCGCCTTCCCTGACTCCCATCGAGATCTGCTAGACGGGCAGGTCGCCACGCTGGCGACGATCCGCTCCGACGGCTATCCGCACATGACCGAGGTGTGGTTTCTGCACACCCACGGCCAGTTGAAGCTCTCGCTCAACGCCGCCCGGCTGAAGACACGCAACCTCCGCCGGCGGCCGCAATGCAGCCTCCTGCTGCTCGACCACGAAAACCCGTACCGCTACCTCGAGGTGCGCGGCACCGCACGCCTCGAGCCCGACCCGGATTACGAGTTCGCTCGCCAGGTAGGCGCGAAGTACCGCGCGGACCTCAGCGAGCACGACCGCCCCGGAGAAGGCCGCGTCGTGGTCACGATCGAGCCGGCGAACATCTACGCCGTCGACATGAGCGGCGGATAGCAGCACCCGCCCGCTCGGACCGGCGTCGTGTACGCGCCGATGGTGCCGCCGCCGACCATGAACGCCGTGGCGGCGGGCTCAACGGTTTTCGGGGTTGTCGTGGCGGAGGATTTGGGAGCAGATGAGGTCGCCGGCCCATCGTTCGTAGCGTTGGGGTGTCCAGCCGCGCTCGCGGGCCAGCAGCGTGTATAGGTTGGGGTGGTTGAGCGCCCAGAGGATGTCGGTTGCGCTGCGGACGTCGAGGTTGGCGGCGAGTGCTTGTTTGTCGGCGATGGATTGCACGACGGCGCGCTGGTTGTCGTGGAACTCGGTTTGGATTCGGGCCCAGAGTGAGCCGATCTCGGGGTCGGCGGATGCGGCGCTGCGGATCACTTCGAGCATCGTCCCGGCGCGCGTTTTGACGGTCAGTGAGTTGCGCATGTTGAGCCGTAGCTGGCGTTCGGGGTCGGGTTCGTCGAGCACGGCCTGGTACCAGGATTGCTCGGCGACGGGGGCGCTGTCGCGCTGGCCGCGCAGGAGCTGGTGCCAGAGCGCGCGGAGCAGCCCGCTCTTGGTTTCGAAGGCCAGGTAGACGGTTTTTAGCGACACGCCGGCGGTTGCTGCGACTGCGGCCATCGAGGTGGTCGCGTAGCCGTCGCGTTCGAAGAGCTCCTGCGCGGCTTTGAGGATCTTTTGGCGGGTGTTCGCGGCCTGCTCGCTGCGCAGTTCGGAGGTGTATCGGCGTGGTCGCTTGACAGGCTCTGACATTTCGTTACAGTAGCTGCGTAGTGATTCTATCGATCGTGTAGCGAATAAGGAGACTGATGATAACCGTTCGGTTCGAGCATGCAATCAAGGACTTCGCGATGTGGAAGGCGGCGTTTGACCGCGACCCGATCGACCGGCGCGGCCTCGGCGTGCGCCATCACCGCGTGGCACGCCCGCTCGATGACCCTAACTACGTGCTCGGAGAGCTTGAGTTCGATACCCCAGCGCAGGCCCAGGCCTGCGCCGTCGCGCTTCGCGAGCTGTGGGGCTCGCCGCAAGCCGCTCCGGCGCTGATCGGGGCTCCGCAGCTGCGGATCGTCGAAACGGTCGAGGAGCACGCCTACCCAGCCCCGCTACCGACGGCGGTTTGACAAGCACACGACCGCGCTCATCTCTCACTGATGCCGACGCCACCGACGTCCACATCAACGATCCGCACCCTTCAGCAGCCAACCAAGGAGTGAACCCATGAACCTCAGCACCCCCTTCGCCTCCAGGGCGTACCCAACCCGAGGCTCCCCGGCGAACGCCGCCGGCCGCTCGCGCAAACCGCCGGGCAGTCGGGGGCGAACGCGCCTCGCGTCCTGGCTGATCGTGCCAACGCTTCTCGTTTTGAGCGTCGCCGGAGCGTCGACCGCGACCGCGGCGAGAAGCACCAGACCGCACCCCTTTTCGTGCAGCAAGGCCGCCGGGGCCAGATGGCATGTCAAGCACTTCTTCTTTGAATACAGTCACGGAGCCATGACCGGAGCAAGACTGCCGGCCAGCGGCGATCGCTACACCGTGTCAGCGGGAGGCGTCGCAAACTGCCGCTTGGCCCACCGGCTGATGCACCGCCTGACCAGCGAGACGCCCGATCGGTCCGTTACCGGCCGCAACTTCCACGGGATCTTCATCCCGCCCGGCGACGGCTATCTCGTCAACAGCCCGCAGGGCTACCTCTGCGCCGCAACCTTCGACCAGACCCACCCCGCCAGCGAGATCGGCGACAACCTACACATCGGCTTCTGCGTCAAGCTCAAGCACACCTTCGCGTTCCTCTTCACCGCAGCCACCCCGAGCCCATACAAGCTCAAACCTCGCTGACCACCCATCCGGCGGCCCCGCCCCGCCGAGGATCACATTTGCCGACAAGACCCGGGGAGGTCCATCGGCCGCGCATGCGGTCGGGGCCTGCAGCGCGGATAGCGATCCGCGCGCCCCTCCTTTGGCCCGGCAACGAGGATCTCCGCCGCGCTGGAAGCGTCCCTCCGATGCGCGGAAACCACGTCTTCGTCGCAGATGCGGATCGGTGGATCCTTGCGGTCAGTGCAACAGTAGCTCGGCGAGGCGTTCGGTGGGCTTGTAGAAGTCGAGGCGTTTGCGGGGTCGGTCGTTGAGTTCGTCAGCGACTTGGTCGAGCTGGTGTGCGGTGAGGTTGGCGAGGTCGGTGCCTTTGGGGAAGTACTGGCGCAAGAGTCCGTTGGTGTTCTCGTTGGTGCCGCGTTGCCAGGGTGAGTGAGGGTCACAGAAGTAGATTTCGATTCCGGTGTCGATGCGGACTTGTTTCCAGTCGCGCATCTCGGGGCCTTGGTCCCAGGTCAGCGAGCGCGCAACGTTTCGGGAAGCGTTTGGATCTTCGCCGCGAGCGCGGGCGCGACCTGTTCGGGCTTGTACCCGTCGGGGAGGTGGACCAGCAGCGCGTAGCCGGTCGAGCGTTCCACGAGTGTCCCGATCGCGGTCTTGTTCGCCTTGCCGATCATCAGGTCGCCTTCCCAGTGGCCGGGGACGGCGCGGTCGTCGGCCTCCTGGGGGCGCTCGGCGATGTTGATCATCTCGCGCGGGCCGTTGTGAGCGCCGGGCTTGCGGCCGGGGTGACGAAGCTTCCGCCCGGTCCGCAGGCACTTGGTCAGCTCGCGACGCAACGCGCCTCGGGAGGTCACATACAGTGACTGATAGATCGTCTCGGTCGACACCCACATCTCCGGGTCAGCAGGGAATTTGACGCGCAGGCGACCCGCGATCTGCTCGGGAGAGTATCGGCGCTCGAGCAGCTGCTCGACGATCGCTCGCAGCCGCTGGTTGACCCACAGCTTCGCCGGTTTGGGACGGCTGGCTCGCTGCCACGCCAGCGCGTGCGCGCTGGTCGCCCGGTACTCGCCGCACCGGTCGCTGTTGCGTGACAGCTCGCGCGAGACGGTCGACGGCGCGCGCCCCAGACCTCGCGCGATGCATCGCACCGATTCCCCGCGAGCGCGACCCAAAGCGATCTCCTCGCGCTCTGTGAAGGTCAGACACCGGCCTTTGAGATGCCGGCCACGACGCGGGCGGATCCCGCTCTCGGCCAGGATCCAACGCCGGCCCTTGACCCGATAGGTCCCGACGCTCTCCGCCGCATCGCTAATGAACCCGCCGGCCTGCAACGCCGCCCAGAACGGCTGGATGATCTCCGGGCGCATCCGCGTGTTGAACATGACCATCGACGCTCCGATCCTCGAGTGAAGAAGGGGCATCCTCGGAGGCGACACGGACGCGATCGCCGTCCTCGCCGTCGCTCTACGAGCTCCGGCTCGACGACGACCGCGTCCGGGCTGTCCTCAATCCAAGAGACCGGTTAGCCGGCTACCAAGAACGCCCTGTTGCGATCACCGCGCGAACCCAGGGATCCTTCAACGAACACATCTACGGCCGAACCAGGGGCTACGGGCTGTTGGTCGCGAACTGGACGTGCTGCCGCATGTGTCGCGAAGCAGCAGTCCGAGAGGCCAACGGACGACACCGGCGGCTGCTGATCGTCAGCGGCGGTCTTTACCTCGGTCGGACGAACGCATCTCGACCAGGCAAGCTGATTCGCCGGGACCGGCTACGCGCGCGGAGGGCGCTTGTCCTTGGGCGCGTCGCGGTGGTGCAGAGCCAGCGGGTTGCCGGTCGCGAACGGACTCGCCCCACGGCGGGCGGGCCTGTCGCGGGATGTCAGATCACGGTTCGGAGGATCGCGGTCGCGAGTGCGGCGGCGAGCACGACGGCGAGCAGCGGGAGCCGGAGCGCCAGCGCGCCGGCGGCGACCCCGAGGCCGGCGATCCGGGCGTCGGCGACCAGGCCGGGGCCGCGGGGCGAGCCGAGCGTTTCGTAGACCACCAGTCCGGCCAGCAGGGCAGGAGCGAGCAGGCTGGTGACCGAAGCGCGCTGTGGCGAGGGCTCTCGGCGGCTGGAGGAGAGGGGCCCGATGCCTTTGAGCGACGCCGTGCCGGCGCACAGGATCGCGATGACAAGCCAGACCGTGCTCACTGGCGTTTGAGCCCGATCAGGGAGCCCGCTGCGGCCGCGATGACCGGCACGCCGACGGGCGCGAAGGGGAGCAGGACGAGCGTGATGAGAGCGCCGATGGCCGCCGCGATGAGCGCGTTCGGGCGGTCGGCTTCGCCCCAGAGCAGGGCAAGGTAGAAGCCGACGAACACGGCGTCGAGCCCGAGCGCCTTCGGGTCGCCGAAGACCGGGTCCGGCGATCACGCCGATGACGGTGCCGAGGATCCAGGCGGATGCCTGGGGGATGGTGGCGCCGATCAGCAGCCCCCGGTCAAAGGTTCCGTCCTGGCGACCGGCGATCACGAACGAGGCATCAACGATCGCCTGCGCCTGGAGGAACCGGATCGCCCGCCGCTGCGATAGGTAGGGGGCGACGGCGAACCCCATCGTCATCCAGCGGGCGTTGACGAGCAGCCCGGCGCCAGCCGCGGCGAGCACCCCGCCTCCGGCGACGAGCACGCTCAGCGCTGCGATCTGTGCCCCGCCAGAGAAGATCAACACCGACATCACGACGGGAGCGATCGCTCCCATGACCGGGCGGGCGAGCACCCCGAAGGACACGCCGAGCGCCAGCGTCGGCAGCCCAAACGGGAGACCGGCCTTGACACCCTCGATCAGCCGGCTGTGCTCCGGCGCCGACAAGGTGCTGGGGCTTCTCATCCGCCCGCGTGAGCGTGCGACGATGGCGAGAACGCGGTCGATGTCGCTGGTCGTGTTGTAGAGGTGCGGTGAGAAGCGCAGACTGCCGGCGCGCTCAGCGATGTCGATCCCGGCCGCGGCGAGCGCGGCAGCTGCGGCGGCGGTCCGCTCCGGGTTGGGGTGACGGATCAGCACCAGGGTCGAGCGCTCCGGCTCCTCGGCGGGGCTGACGAGCTCCCAGTCGGTGTCCGCGAGCCCATCGATCAGGCGCTGGACGAGTGCTTGGTCGTGGGCGGCAATGGCTTCGACACCGATGTCGAGCAGCAGCCTGATCGACGCCCGCCACGGCGCGAAGTTCAGGAAGTTCGCCGTGCAGAAGACGTCGTAGCGCGCGGCGCCAAGATCTGCGCGCAGCTCATATACCCCTTCGCGGCTGAGATCGCTGTCGTGCATCTGCGCCAGCCAGTACGGCTGCTCATACTCGAGGCGTTCGAGCAGGCCGGGTTCGATCCAGCAGAAGCCGGTGCCATACGGTCCACACAGCCATTTGAAGCCGCAGCTCACCAGCGCATCGACCGGCGCTGTGCTCAGGTCGATGGGCCGTGCTCCGATCGCCTGGGAGGCATTGAGCACGAAGCGCACCCCCCGTTCGCGGCAGAGCGCGCCGATGGCCTGAAGATCGATCGCCTCGCCGGTGAACGAGAACACCCAGCTCGAGCAGAACACGCGCGTCGCCGGGCCAAGCTCGCGCTCGAGTTCTGCCGCGCTCAGCGGGCGGCGGCTCGGCTTGAGCATCCGGACGCGCACGCCCTGGCGCCGAAGGGCCAGCCAGGGGATCACGGTCGCGGGAAAGTCCCCGTCGACAAGCAGGACCTCGTCGCCGGCTTGCCACGACAGGCCGTGGGTCAGCAGGTGCAAGCCGTAGGTGGTGCTGTTGCCCAGCACCACCTCGGAGCCCGGGACGCCCAGCAGATCGCCGAGGTCGCGCTTCAGCTCGCGGGGAAGTGCGAAGAACGCATCGTCAGCGATCCGGCTTGGCGAGACCTTGTCGGCGACCGCCTGATGGGCCACGGCCGCCGCCGCCACAGGTAGCGGGCCCTGATGGGCGGCATTGAGCCAGATCCGCCCGTCGAAGCTGCCAAACGCCTCTGCATCCACGATTGGTTCTCCTGTTCTCATCCGACGAGTCACTACCCTATACCCATTGATGACTGACTCAGTCTTAGATCGTAATTTGAACTTGGTGGGAGCGTTCGCGCTGGCCGTGGCCGACGCCCAGCGTGCAGCCGGCGAACAGGGTCTGGATCACGTCGCCGCCGCCCCTGGCGCTCTGATTGCCCTGGCGAAATATCCCGACGAGTCTGTGACGTTCTTCGCGCCCATCCTCGGAATCACCGGCTCGGGAACGGTTCGCCTCTTCGAACGGCTCACCGCCGCCGGACTCGTGGAGCGTCACGCGGGACCGGACGGCCGCACGCTGGCTCTCGCCCTCACCTCCCGTGGACGCCGCGCGGCTCGGGCGGATCATCCGCGCGCGCCGTCAGGCCGTGGCCGAGATCCTCGCGCCGCTCTCAGACGACGAACGTCAGCAACTGACCCGTCTGCTCGAAAAAGTCCTCCCCGCCCTCCCTGAGGACCGGCCAACCGCCCGGCACCTCTGCCGCCTCTGCGATCACGCCACCTGCGACGAAACCGGAGAATGCCCGATCGACCTCGCCGTCACCGCCGCCGGACACCCCAGCTATGAAGCGGAGCACG
>CAVWPV010000014.1:0-64581 GCA_963756985.1 uncultured Solirubrobacteraceae bacterium
AGCCAGAAGAAGTTCCGGCGCTCGAGCAGCCCGGGAACCTCCCCGAGCTCGGCGCGGCGCAGACAAAGTGCGGGCTTGCCCGGCACATCGTTCACGGCCCAGAGGCTATCCGCGGGAACGGCGGCTCCAGGTACGCTGGTGCGGTGGTTGCGGAGAGGCTCACACGGGATCTCGGATGAGACGGACCGCCGCCCGCCTGCGCGCTGTTCCGTCGCTGTACCGCAAGCACTTCGCGGATTGCCGCAAGGAGCGGCAGTTCGTGAGCGCGGCGTCGTTCTTCACGACGTTCGCGGTCGTGCGCGGGATCACCCACTCGATCCGGGCTGGGATCGGGCCGTTTCGCAACGTCACTGCCGGCGGTCGGCACATTCATCACATGACGTTCGGGATCATCGGGTTGCTGCTGGTCGGATACCTTTGGCTGCTCGAGGTCGGCACCGCGACCGACAAGCGGCGCAGCTCACGCCTGACCTCGGCGACGTACGGCGCGGGCGCCGCGCTGACGCTGGACGAGTTCGCGCTGTGGCTGAACCTCGAGGATGTCTACTGGGCCAAGCAGGGCCGCGAGAGCATCGACGCGGTCATCCTGTTCGGCTCACTGCTCTCGATGGGCCTCGTCGGCAAGGATTTCCTGCGCGAGCTCGCGAGAATCCGATAGTTACTCGGTCGCGCTGAACTCCCAGATCGCGATCCCGAGCATCAGCAGTCCGAGCAGCAGGATCACCGCCGCTTCGACGAGCCCGGGCACGCGCCACCCCCACCACGTGACGCCGTGGTCGAGTGCGGCCTTGGCGGCCGGCGAGACGTGCAGGTGGCTGAACACGAGTCGCCGCATCGGGTCGACGCCGTAGGTCAGCGGATCGATCCGGTTCAGCACCGTCAGCCAGCCGGGCAGACCGGAGGCCGGGAACAGGGCGCCGGAGATGAAGAACATCGGCGTGACGATCATCTGCATCACACCCATGAACGACTGCATCTGCTTGATCCGGATCGCGACCATGATCCCGAACGCGGTGATCGTGAACGCGAGCAACAGCTGCAGGCCGAAGATCCCGAGGATCAGCGTCGGCGCGTACGGGACGTGGACTAGCCCCGCGACGGCGATCACGATGATTCCCTGGATGCAGGCGACGCTGGCGCCGCCGAGCGTCTTGCCGATCACGATCGAAGAGCGGCGGACCGGCGCGACCATCATCTCGCGCAGGAAGCCGAACTCGCGGTCCCAGACGATCGAGGCCGCGCTGAACATCGCCGTGAACATCACCGCGATGCAGAGGATCCCCGGGTAGATGAACGTCCTCAGGCTGACGCCGTGGGTGCCCGCGCTCGCAAGCCGCTGGAGGCCCGAGCCGAGGACGAACAGGAACAGGAACGGCTGCACGAGCGTGGTCGCCATCCGCAGCCGGTCTGACCGGTAGCGGATCAGCTCTCGCCGCCACACGATCTTGATCGCGCGCAGTTCCGAGCGCAGGCTGCGCTTGGGCACGCTGACGCGGACGATCGGCGTGCCAGTGCCGGGCGGGGTGGTGAGCGCGGGGCGGTCCGTCGTGGTGCTCATCGGCGGCCGCCCATCATCTGCGCCATCACGCGGTTGCGGTGCTTCGAGGAGTCTTCCTCGGCGTCGCGGATCGTGGTGCCGGTATAGGACATGAACACATCGTCGAGGGTCGGGCGTGAGACGTTGACGGATTTGATCGCGATGCCAAGCTCCGCGAACAGGCGCGGCACGAACTCCTCGCCCGCCGGCACGCCGAAGGTCACGACCCCCTCTGACATCTTCGCCTCAATCCCGAAGCGTTCCTGCAGCGCCTCGATCGCCGCCTCGTCATCTTCCGTTTGGATCGCGACGCGGTCCTTGCCGACCTGGGCCTTCAGCGCCTCCGGTGAGTCGAGCGCGACGATCTGGCCATGGTCCATGATCGCGATCCGGTCGCACCATTCGGCTTCGTCCATGTAGTGCGTGGTCATGAAGATCGTGATCTCCTCGCGCTCTTTGAGCTCGCGGATGTAGGTCCAGATCGAGCGGCGCGTCTGCGGGTCGAGCCCGATCGTCGGCTCGTCGAGGAACAGCACGCGGGGCGAGTGCATCAGCCCGCGCGCGATCTCGAGCCGGCGGCGCATCCCGCCTGAGAACGTCGCGACCGTCGAGTCCCTGCGGTCCCACAGCGCGACCATCTTCAGCACCTGCTCCATTCGCGGCCCCACGAGCTGTGACTCGACGCCGTACAGCTCGGCGTGGAGCCGGAGGTTCTGCGACGCCGTCAGATAGCCATCGAGCGTCGGGTCTTGGAACACGAGCCCGATGTTGCGGCGGACGTCGTCTCGGGCGCCGACCACGTCGTGGCCGGCGACGCTCGCCTTGCCCGATGTGGGCTTGGCGAGCGTGCACAGCATGTTGATCGTGGTCGTCTTGCCGGCGCCGTTCGGGCCGAGAAAGCCGAATACCTCGCCCATCTCGACCTCGAAGTCGACGCCGCGGACGGCGTGGACATCGCCGAACCGCTTGTCGAGCGCGTTGACCGTGATCGCGGGAGCCACCGTCCTCTCAGGGTACGAGATCACTCATCTTCCCCGGCGAGGATTCGGTAAAGGCGCTTGCGGGCCTCGTCGAGCACCTCGCGCGCCTTGCTGACCTGCTGCTCGTCGCCGGCGTACGCGACCTGCATTGCGGCCGAGGCGATCCCCTTGATGTGCTGGCGCAGCTCCCGCGGGCTCAGTCCATCTTCGTCGTGCTCCCACGGCGCGGCGACGTCGCCGCGCTCCTCCACCGTGGTCCGGCCGGCGTCAGTGAGCTCGAACGCCTTCGCGCCGTCGATCTCAGTCGCGCGGATCAGACCCTCGTCCTCGAGCTGTGACAGCGTCGGGTACACCGACCCTGGGCTCACGCGCCAGTGACCGCCGCTGCGCTCCTCGATCTCCCGCATGAGCTGGTAGCCATTGCGGGGTTCCTCGGCGAGCAGCAGCAGCACCGCGGTGCGGACGTCGCCGCGCCGCCGGCGGCCGCGACCGCCTCCGAACGGACCGGAGCCGCCGCCGCCAAACCGCATCTGGCGCAGCTCCATGATGCGCTCGATCTCCTCGGGACTGGGGCGGCCACGCCGCCCGCGGCCGCGGCCACCTGGGCCACCACGGCCTGGCCCGCCGGCGGTTGCGAACCGCCAATAGGGCATATCCATCATTCCTTCTCGCATCGTGAGTTCCTTTCGTTTCGTTCTATCACGATGTATTAACGATATATCGCTTGTCAAGTCTCCGGACGTCGCCGCGCAGAGTTCCTCCCGTACAGTGGGAGGAACTGCGCGTTGCGCGGTTTGTTGCGCGCCGGTGCAGTCGGTCGCGCCGGGGAGCGCGTCAGTCTTCGGAGCCGCCCGACCCGCCGCCGCGGGAGCGGAGCCAGTCGGCAACCTGCTCGGCGACGCCGCCGACCTGGTTGCCCAGCTTCGTGACGTTGTCGCCGATGTCCTGGAACAGGCGGCGGAACCGTTCGGCGTAGAAGTCCATCGCGCGGCTCGCCTCTTCCGTGACCGGGGGCTCTTCGCCGCGCTTGAGGTAGTCGCCGCCGACGATCCGATCGTAATCGCCGCTCTTGACCCAGTTCATCACCTCGGACACGCGGCGGACCGCGTTCGGATGCGTCGCGCTGATCTCGTAGAAGAACCGGCGCACTCGGTCGCTGGGGTCATCCCAGTCCTCGTACTCCTGCGCCTGAGCGAGGAACGCATCGAGATTGAACTTGTCGGCGTGCATCCCACCCGCCATCACCATCAGCGTGCTGCAGACGATCCGGGGATCGCGGACGACCAGCGCGGCGGCGCGGTCGCAGCTGAGTTCGGCGGCGCGATACCACTCGAGCAGGACCGCGAGCACGGCCCGGATCGGGAGGCCGATCGGGAACGGGAAGCCGGCGCTTGCGTTGAGGATGATCTGCATCGCGGTCGTGTAGACCATGTGGTCGGAGAGGATGTGCGCCACCTCGTGCGCGAGCACGACGCGCTGCTCACCGGCGCCGAGTCCGCTCGAGCAGCGGCGTGCCGAATACGACGATCGGGTTGGTCGACCCGATCGCGAGGGCGTTCGGGCCGATCGTGTCGGACACATACAGGTCGTAGCTGCCCGGCATGTCGAGGATCCTGCAGACGCCGAGGTGGTTGTTCCACAAGTCGGGGAGCTGGCTGTCGCCGACGCGCACCGAATTGCTGAAGAACCGCTGGCGCATCGCGCGCTCGTACTGCCACTCGATCAGCTTGCGCACGACCGTGTCGAGCATCGGGATCGCCTTCAACGCAGCGGTGGCGGCGCGGTCGGCGGGGTGCTCGTACGCCTTCGGCGAGATGTTCGGGTACGGCTTGAGCTCTTCTGGGAGGTTGTCGGCCACGCCTGGCGACAGGGTATTGGGACGGAGTCCGCATTGCGAGCGATAATCGCCCGGCCATGGGCGCGGTCGCGGTGACGCTCGGATTTCCCGGCTCGGTGCACGACGCCGAGTCACTGTGGTACGACACGGGTCGCTGGGTCGCGTGGGTAGACGGCCTTGACGCGGTCGTGTCGGTCGATGGCGATTGGCCGCACGTTGGCGCCACGGTGGTGTGGCAGTCCGGCCCGGCCGGCCGCGGGCGGGTCACCGAGCGTGTCGTCGAGTACGAGCCGCTCGATGGCCAGACCGTCGACGTGCAGGACGATGCGCTCACCGGACGACAGTCGGTCAGCTTCACGCCCGACGAGCATGCCGTCGAGATCACGCTGCGGCTCGAGTACCGCGTCACCAAGCGCTCGATCATCACGCCGATCGTCGATCTGCTGTTCATCCGCAACGCGGTGCGCGCGTCACTGCGCGCGACGCTGGCGCGGTTCGGGCTCGAGCTCGAGACCGTGGTCAGGGGAGGGACGTGAAAACGCCCCCTTGCGAGGGTGCCAATCAGCGGCGTACACTGACTCGACCGTTCCGGATGGCAGGGCTGGGCGGCAACGGCCATACGGATTCACGGAGGACCGGTGAACGGACTCGAAGAGCTGGGGCGCGGGCGACCCGCGGAGACGCGGCCATTCCCGATCGCGTTGATCGTCGTTTACTGCCTGCCGACCGTGCTGATCGCCGGTGGGCTGATCGCGGCCGGAGGTACGCGGCTCGGGCTGCTGATTCCCGCGATCGTGTGCGGCGCAATGATCGGCGGGATGATGTTTCTCGGCCGTCTCGAACGGCGCGATTGACGCCACGGGGTAAGCCGGGCCCGCCGATGGCGCGGCACTAGACTGCGCCGCATGTTCGTGTTCAAAGCCGCCGTCGTCGGCGCCGGCACGATGGGCGGCGAGATCGCGCAGACGATCGCCAACGCCGACATCCCGGTGGTGCTCAAGGACGTCGATCAGAAGTTCGTCGATGCCGGCCTCGAGAAGGCCCGGTCGCTGTGGGAGGGCCGGGTCGACGCAGGCAAGATGGAGGCCGCCGAGCTCGAGCGGCGGATGGGGCTGATCACTGGAGCGACCAACTACGACGGGTTCGGCGACGTCGACTTCGCGATCGAGGCGGTCCCCGAGCGGATGGAGATCAAACAGATCGTGTTCTCCGAGCTCGACGAGGTCACGCCGGGCCACGCGATCCTGAGCTCGAACACGTCGTCGCTGTCGATCACCGAGATGGGCGAGTGCACGAGCCGGCCCGACAAGGTCGTCGGTTTTCACTTCTTCTATCCGGCGTCGATGATGCGGCTGATCGAGGTGATCGAGAGCGACGACACGTCGATCGGGACCGTCCAGGCAGCGATGGCGTTCGCGCAGACGATCCGCAAGATGCCGATTCGCTGCGGCGAGGCGCCCGGGTTCGTCGTCAACCGGATTCTCAACTCGAGCGTGTCGGAGCTGTGGCGCGTGCAGCAGGAGACCGGCATCGACGTCAAGGAGCTCGATCGGATCGTCTCCGAGTCAAAGGCGGCGCCGATGGGACCGTTCTTCCTCACCGATCTGCTCGGCCTCGACACCGTGCTGCACGTCGCCGAGCACCTACACGAGTCATATGGCGACCGGTTCTTCGTCCACAAGCAGATGCAGGAGCTGGTCGCGGCGGGTGACCTCGGCGCGAAGACCGGAAAGGGCTTCTATGAGCACGGGAACTGAAATCGGCACGGAGGCGCTCGTCGACCGGTTCACGCTCAAGGCGCTGGTCGAGAGCTGCCTGGTGCTGGAAGAGGGGATCGCGTCGATGAAGGACATCGACCTCGGGATGATGGCCGGAGCTGGGATCATCCCGCCGCCGTTCGCCCGGGCCGATCAGATCGGGCTCGACGAGGTGCTGGCGAAGCTCGAGGTGGCCGCGCGCGAGTGGGGGGAGAACTTCGCTCCGCCGACGGTGCTTCGGAGGTTGGTGGCGCAGGGCCGGCTCGGGGTCAAGACCGGCCAGGGATTCTTCCCCTACGCGCGGCCCGACGCAGGCTGGGACGAGAGCCCGGTGAAGCTCGAGACCCGCGGCGAGGTGGCGATCGCGTGGATCGACCGGCCGCCGGCGAACTCGATCTCGCCCGAGGTTGTGCAGGCGCTGTCGAAGGTGTGGGATGCGGTTGGCGCTGCGGGCGTGCGGTCGCTGGTGTTCGCGTCCGCGAACCCGATGCTGTTCTGCGCCGGCGCGGACATCAAAGCGTTCACAACGATGGACGCTGCGGGTGGTCGCGAGCTGCTCGAGCAGATGCATGGTCTGCTGCGAGGAATGGAGCAGTCCTCGGTGACGACGATCGCGGCAGTCAACGCGGGGGCGTTCGGCGGCGGCTGCGAGCTCGCGATGGCGTGTGATTTCCGGCTCGCGGCGGAGTCGGCGACCTTTGGCCAGCCCGAGATCAACCTCGGGATCATCCCCGGCTTCGGGGGTACTCAGCGGTTGCCGCGGCTGATCGGCGAGGCGAGAGCGCTCGAGATGAACCTGATCGGCGACCCGATATCCGCCGGGGAGGCGTACGAGTACGGACTCGCGCACCGGATCGTGCCCGACCACGAGCTGCTCGACACGGCTCTGCTGTGGGCCCGGAAGCTCGCGGGCCAGGCGCCGCTCGCGATCGAGCAGATCAAGCGGGTGTCGGCCGCCGGCGACCTCGATACCGGGATCGAGGCCGAGAAGCAGGCGTTCGCGGCCGTGTTCGCGTCCGAGGACGCGCGCGAGGGGATCGGGGCGTTCGTCGAGAAGCGCAAGGCGCAGTTCAGCGGCAAGTGAGCGCGACGTCGACCGCCGCCGCGCTGGCGGATCTGATCCGCGGTGCGCGCTCCGTCGTCGCTTTGACCGGCGCGGGGATCTCGGTGCCGTCCGGGATCCCGGACTTCCGCTCGCCGGGGACCGGGCTGTGGGAGAACGTAGACCCGATGGAGGTCGCGCACATCGACGTCTTCCGCCGCGATCCCGAGCAGTTCTGGCAGTTCTACGGGCAGCGGTTTCAGACGCTCGGGTCCAAGCAGCCGAACGACGCGCATCGTGCGTTGGTGACGCTGGAGGGGGCGGGGATGCTCGAGGCGGTGATCACCCAGAACATCGATCAGCTACACGCCCGCGCCGGGACACGCTCGCTGGTTGAGGTCCACGGCACGATCGGGCACGCCTCCTGCCTGCGCTGCGGCGCGGTGTATCCGGCGGATGAGGTTCGGGCGCGTCTTGACGTGGCCCCCGACGGCGTCCCACGCTGCGACTGCGAGCGGCCATTGAAACCCGACGTGGTGCTGTTCGGCGAGTACCTGCCGGTCGATGCGATGGCGCGCGCCGAGCGGCTCGCCGCCGGTGCCGAGCTGCTGCTGTGCATCGGTTCGTCGCTCGAGGTCTATCCGGTCGCGCAGCTGCCGTCGGTGACGCTTGCCGCCGGCGGGCGGATCGCGATCATCACGCAGGGCCCGACGCAGTTCGACTCGCGGGCGGCCGTGCGGCTCGACGGCGACGTCGTCGACGAGCTGAGCGCAGTGCTCGCCGCGCTCGATCTGGACAGCTAGCGAGTGTTCAGGCCGCCGAGCGCGGCGCGGAGTGCGTCGAGGTCGGGAGAGCCGAACACGACGCGGTTGCGGGTGGCGATGTAGACGAGGTCGAGATTGACGCCCGCCTTGGCGATCTTCCGCGTGAGATCCGCAAGGACTCCGGGGCGATCCTCGACGTCGACGACGACGACCTCCCGCTCGCTCGTGACCCCCAGGTTCGAGATTGCGAGGGAATGCCTGGCGGCCTCGGCGTGCTTGACGAGGATGTGCAGCTCTGCGCGGGCGCCAGCTCCCAGACAAGTGACCGCTGCGACGTTGACGCCGGCGTCGCTGATCGCCGCGGCGACCTGCGCCAGCGCTCCGGGGGTGTTCTCGACGTCGATCTCCAGATCAAAGGCCATGGCCCAATCAATCATTACGCGTTCGCGACGGCGCGGGCACGAAAGATCGCCTCGATCCGCTTGAGCGTGAACGTCACCTGCTCGACGGTGTCCTCGCCGAGCCGGCCGGCGAGCGCCTCCTGCGCGGCCGCGCCGGTCTGCTCGCGGCGATCTCGGAGCTCGTCGAGGCGCTGGGTGAGCGCGTCAGCGGTGGGATCGAGCGCCAGCTCCGCGATCGCGGCGTCGAGCGCGACCAGGACCTGAAGCGCCGCCTCGCGGTATCGACCGTGATCAAGGTCGAGCCGGGCGCGGAGTGCCAGCTCCTCGCTGGCGAGCGCGGACTCGCGGCCGCTGAGCACCGCCGCGAGGCGGGCCTGCGGGTGGAGCACGGTCGCGCGGCGTTGCCGGCCGTGCTTCTCGGTCAGCTCGACCGCGTCGGTCCACAGCCCATCGGCAACCTGCTCGCCGCCGCCGAACCCCACCCGCGCCACGAGCGCCTGGTGGCGCCCGATGCTGGTCATGAACGGGTCCGCGGTGACGAGCCGGAACGCGTGCAGGGCACGGTTCAGGACTTGCAGACCGGCGGCGAACTCGGGTTCCCCGGCCCTCGCGAGCCAGGCGCGCGCCTGGGCTTCGTCTGCGAACGCATCGCCGACTTCGATCACAGTGGCGCGGCCGGTGGTGACCGGAGTGGGCTCAGGCTCAGGTTCAACTTGACGCTTGCGCTTGGCGAACCGCCGGCGCTCCGGCGCGCCGAGCGTCGCGACTACGAGCACGTGGATCGGGGGCGCTTCGGGGGGAGCGCCCTCCGCGCGGAGCAGGTACCGGCCGTCCGGTGGGCCGAGGGCCCATGGGAGCTCAACCTGCGTGAAGCGGAAGAACCGTCGAGAGACGTCCACCCAGCGTTGCCACTAGCCGCCGGTGGGGCGGGTGGCGTATTTGCTGGGGGTGGTGGGGATGGTGGGTTCGGGGATTTGGCTGATTCGGTTGATCAGTTGGATCCATTGTTTGGGTTTGAGGATGCTGGTGATTTGTTGCGAGAGTTTTTTGTTTTGTCCGAAGATTGGGGTGTAGGTGATTTGGATGCGGTTGGCGTGGTCGGGTAGGGCGAGTGTGCTGGTTTGGCCTTTGTAGCTCATCAGGCTGATGATTTGGTTGGGGGCCATCGCGCCTTGGAGGGTGAGGAGTCGGCGGATCGTGATGTCGGTGATCGAGCCGGCGCCTTGGTGGCCGATGATCGGGATCCCGTTGATTTTTGAGATGTCCATGCTGGAGCCGGTCGCGCCGGCGGCGTCGACACCGTTTTGGCCGTTGGTGCTGTGCCCGCACTGGAGGCCTGAGATCGTGGGGTCAAGGCCTGAGGCGGACAGGAATTCGATCGCGGCGAGGATTCGGCGGTCGATCAGTCCGGCTTGGATGTCGCGTTGCCCGCATTGGTAGATCTGCACGCGCGGGTCGGAGAGGATCCGGTTGGTCAACTGCTGCTTGCTCATTAGTAGGACTTGGCCGGTTGACGGGTTTTTCGCGCCGGGGCCGTAGAACGGGTCTACTCCGGCGGCGCGGTACACGGCGGTCGCTTCCAAGAGTTTCCAGCCGTCCAATATCGGTTTCGGGTCGATCTGCGGGGCGTCTTTACCGGCCGGCTGGACCATGAACACGAGATGGCTCGCGGTGGTCGGTGAGGGCGCGGCGACGCGTCCGAGGATCGTGCCGGCGACCACGATCGCGCCCGCTTTGAGTGGCTTGAGCGTGTACTGGTTGCGGGCGAGATGCAGCACATCGGAGAAGTAGTTCTGAAAACTCGAGATCGCCGCCGCCTCGGATTTGATCTGCAGGTTCCCGCCGGCCGCGAACGACGCCGGCCTGGACGGGTCCGCGAACAACCGTTCCTTCGCGACCCCACCCGGCGCCGTCTGCTGACTGGTTTGCGGCAACGACACCCGCACCCGCTTCACGGGCTTGCCGGTCCCGGCCGGTTTGATCGTCGTTGACTGCAACACGGGCGCCTGCTGCACCCCCGCCGAGGCCGCGCCGGAGGGCCGCGCGGGCTTCACCGGACTGCTCGCGAGCTGCCGGGCGATCTGCGCCGCGGTCACCCTGACCGGCTTCGGCACCGGATACAGCCTCGGGATCGACCCGAGGTTCGCGTACGTGTACACGTTCCCCGTCGCGTCCTGCAACCGCAAATAGTTCCCCAACTTCCGGGAATGCCCCAACGCGACGAGCTTCCCATCATTCACCGCAATCACCGGCGACCCCTGCCGCGCGAAAATGCTGGTGGCGGTCGCCGAACCGGAATCGATCGGGATCGCCGCGTTCTGACCTTTCACCCGCCGGCCCGCCAACCGCTCCACGCTGTCATCCGCATACGTCGCCCTCGCCGCGACCGGGAACCGGCCCTCCACCAACCCCGACAACGCGCCAATCAGACTGTTCGGCATCCCGCCGATCAACTTCGCGCGCAACAACACCGACTGCACATACCAGCCCGCATGGTTATACGCAAAAATCGCTCTGGGCAGATTCTTGGCCGCGCCGGCCGCCTGCAAATACCGCGCCGCCGTGAAAATCGCGTCCACCGGGTTATACGGATCCGCGATCCCATCCCCATTCGCATCAACCCCCCACGAACGCCACGTCGACGGCAAAAACTGCATCCACCCAACCGCCCCCGCCGAAGACACCGACAAATTCCGCCCATAATCAGACTCAATCTCATTAATCGCCGCCAACACCTGCCACGGCACGTCGTACTCAATCCCAGCCGCCTGATAAATCGGCAACAAAAACGGCGGAATCCGAAACGAATCAATAAAAAAGTTCGGAACACCCAACGGCGCCGCACCCGGCAACGCCAACGAAAACGACGGATTCGACGAAGACGGCACACCACCCGACGAATGCAACTTCGTCGAGCGCGACTTGGACTGATGATGCTTGGTCGAGCTGTGCGTCGAGCCCTTGCCGTGGTGCTTGTGCCCGCTCCCGCTCTGATGCTTGGTCTTGCCGTGAGTCGATGACGGGTGCTGCTGGGAGCCCGGGCCTGACGGCGTCGGAGCCGTTGTGCTCGAGGTCGAGCTGGTCGAGCTCGACCTCGACGTGCTGCTGCTGCTGGTGGTGGTGGTCGTCGTCGATGTGCTCGTCGTGGTGGTCGTGGCCAGCTGGCAGACCTCCTGGACCCCCAGCACCTTCAGCCCAGCCGGCACCAACGATGAAATCGGCGTCCCGACCGGTACGTTGAACACGAGCCCGCCGACGACCGTCACGCGCAGCACACAGCCTGAATCAGAAGCGCCGACGGCGGGCGACCAGAGCCCGAGCCCGGCCACGGTCAGGCCAGCGCTCACCAGCCCGACCAGATGCTTCCGACTCCTCAGCACTGTGGTCTATCTCCTCCCGCCAAATCGCGTGCTCATAGCTGCCGGCCGCGACCACTTAGCGGCGTCGCGCGGACGCTACTGGCTGGACATAGTGTTTGCAACGCCGAACTGTTTCTGTGCAGGGTGATCGGGTCTCTCCTGATGCGAAGCCGGTTCAGCTGCGCTTCCGGATGCGTACACCACGACATCGGCCCGCTGCGCGCCTAACTGTAGCCGCGCAGGGGGATGCCGGGACGTATACAAGGGCAATCGCAGCGCACCTGCTCGCAGCCAGGAGGCGAATTGAGCATCACTAACCCTCAGCTTTAGCCTGAGAGTATGCCCCTCGCCGGCCGCAGGGTATGGTGTGATTGATGAGCGACGAAAAGGGATTGCGGGAACGCGTGGCCAAGCAGGGCGAGGAGACGATCGGAAAGCTCGCGCAGGATCTGCTCGACCACCCGGTGGTGAGCGGCGCGCTCTCGGCCGCGTTCGAGACGCGCGAGCGCGCGATGCGGGCCCAGGAGGCCGCGATGGGAGCGCTCAACCTCCCGTCGGCGAGCGACCTCGAGCGACTGACTCGGCGCCTGCGCGGCGTATCGCAGCGTCTCGAGGGAATCGAGGACGGCCTCGACCGGGTCGAGCAGCGGATCGAGACGATCGGTAACTCGAAGACAATCGAGGAGCGGCTCGCAGCGATCGAGGCCGCGATCGAGCGGCTCGAGGCGTCGCTGACCAAGATGTCCTGATCAGCGCAAGGCCGTCGCAGCCGTCTCGCCCATCCGCCTCTCGGCTTCGGCCAACGCGTCCGGGCCGATCCGTGCCGGCTCCGGCAGCAGCATGTCGGAGACCGCGAGCAGCGACGCGGCGGCGACCCCGCGGCGCGCCGCCAGCGCGAACAGCGTCGCAGTTTCCATCTCTACCGCGAGCGCACCACGCTCACGCCAGCGCAACTCCCGATCCTCTGGGCCGTCGTAGAACAGGTCGGATGAGACCACGGGTCCCGCGACCGCACGCTCGCCAGCGGCTTGCACCAGGGCCTGCACGAGCTCGGCCGATCCTGCGATCGACCCGCCCGCGCCGAGCGCGCGGCTCGTTCCATCCTCAGCGAGCGCCTCCGTGGCAACCACGAGATCGCCGAACGCGAGCGATGGCGCGACCGCCCCGCAGGTTCCAACCCGGATGAACCTTCGGGCGCCGAGCTCGCACAGCTCAGCGATCACGATCGCAGCGCTCGGGCCGCCCATCCCGGTGCTCTGGATCGTCAACAGGGCGCCGTCCGCGGCGGACCCCGTGTAGCCCCACAAGCCCCGGTTGTGGTTGAACATCCTCGGCTCTTCCAGCAGCATCTGGGCGAGCGAGAGCGCGCGTCCAGGATCGCCCGGCAGCAGCACGCGCTCGGCGAGATCCGCGGTTGGCTGGATGTGGATTGTCGCGATACGGGCTTGTTATCAGCCCGCGGCTAGACTGCGCCCGCAATGCACGCCGCCTCGAGCGACCGCGATTCGCCCGGCGCGTTCAAATCCGTCGCCGAGTTTCGCGAGGTGATGGACAAGACGTTCACGTTGATGAGCGACGACCCGGACATGGGGCCGCGCCTGCGTGACGCCGACGCGCCACAGCGGTTCGAGTTCCCCGACGTCGATCTGGTCGTCAACATCCGCGCCGGCAGTGCGGAGGAGCCGAACCTTGCGTGGGAGTGGTCCGATGAGGTTTCGTGGGAGCCGAAGGTCCGGATGACGATGAGCTCCGAGACTGCCAACCGGTACTTCCAGGGCAAGGAGAACGTCGCGATCGCGATCGCGCGACGCCGGATCAAGGCCGGCGGCGACGTCAAGGCGGCGCTGGCGATCCTGCCGATCACGAAGCCCGTGTTCGCGCACTACCGCGCGATGATCGAAGCGGACTACCCGCATTTAGAGGTCTAAATGCGACGGTTTGCACCGCGCGCATTGACAGCGGAGCGCGGGGCGAGTAGACCTACACCCTCGTACAAGGCAACAGGCCGGATCGTGTGCGACGTGCCGGAAAACTCCCGGCACGCGAGCGCGAGGCGCCGCCGGAAACGTGACGAGCGCCGACGGCCGACGCAGCGGGCCGTAACGCCCGCGGGCGGCGGGGCCCCACCCGGGTCCCGCCGCTGCAACTTTCAGAGCTGATGAATCTGACGCAGGCGGCGGCACGGGTCGGGGTGGCGCCGGCGACGCTTCGGCGCTGGGCGCGGGAGGGCCTGATCCCGCAGTACGACGGCGACTGGAGTGCTGCCGCGATCGGGCACGCGCGGATAGTGCAGCGGATGCGCGAGCGCGGGCACTCCGTCGAGGAGATCGCGCGCGCGACGGAGGAGGGGCGGCTCGCGTTCGGCTATGTCGAGGAGCTGTTCCCGACCGACGGCCGCGTCTACACGTTGAAGGAGGCGGCGGGCGACACCGGGCTCGAGTCGGCGCTGATCGTGCGGATCATGCTTGCGCTCGGGGTAAGCGTCGCGCAGACCGACGCGCTGAGCGACGAGGACCTCCAGCTGCTGCGCTACATCGCGACGGTGCTCGACGCAGGGCTGCCGCTCGTCGCCATGCTCCAGCTCGTGCGGGTGTACGGGCAGGCGATGGCGACGGTCGCGGACGCCGAGGTGCGCCTCTTTCACCTGTACGTGCACGAGCCGTTGATGCGCTCGGGCGCCACTGGGCTGCAGATGGCGGAGGAGATGGGAGAGCTCGCGCGCGAGCTGTTGCCGCTCGCATCGCCCGTGATGGATCAGGTTCACCAGCGGTATCTCCAGCACTTCGTCGAGCAGGACGTGGTCGGCCACATGGAGGTCGATCTCGACGGTGCCGCCTCGGAGCTCGGGCGAGTGCGGGTCGCGGTCGCGTTCGCCGACCTCGCCGGCTACACACGGCTGACCGAGGAGGAAGGGGAGTTGCAGGCGGTTGACGCGGTCGAACGATTCGTCGAAGACGTCGAGGTGACGCTGCCCGACGAGGCGCGTGTGATCAAGACGATCGGCGACGGCGTGATGATCGTCGGGGTCGATCCGGCGACGCTGACGGACTGGGCGGTTGGCTTTCAGCGCTTGCACGACGAACGTCCGCTGCCGCGGATCGGGATCCACTACGGCGCGGCGCTGTACCGCGATGGTGACTACTACGGCCGCGACGTCAACATCGCTTCGCGGGTCGCCGCGCGTTCCGCCGGCGGGGAGGTGCTGGTCACGCGGTCGGTCGTCGAGCACGCCGGCACGCACCTGGAGTTCGAGCTGATCGGCCAGGTGAAGCTGAAGGGGTTCTCCGAGGCGACCGAGATCTTCATCGCGAGGCTGCCGGAGAACGTTGAGTGATGCTCGAGCAGGTCCGGAACGAGGGGCTGCTTTCCGAGGGCCGCATGGTCCTGGTGATGTATTCGGGCGGGCGTGACTCGACCTGCTTGCTCGATCTCGCCCTGCGGGTCACCGGCGCGGCGGCGGTCCGCGCGCTGCACGTCAACTACGGGCTCCGGGACGAGGCCGATGCCGATGAGCGCCACTGCCGGCACGCATGCGAACGCCTCGGAGTCGAGCTGACGGTCGAGCGGCCAGGTCGTCCAGGGTCCGGCAATCTTCAGGCGTGGGCGCGGGAGGCCCGTTACCGCGCCGCCGCCGCGCTCGCCGGCCCGCAGGCCGACGTGGCGACCGGGCATACGGCGACGGACCAGGTGGAGACGATTCTTTACCGGCTCGCGTCGTCGCCCAGCCGGCGCGCGCTGCTGGGGATGAATCCGCGTGACGGCGCCGTGGTCCGGCCGCTGCTCTCGTTCACGCGCGCGGAGACCGCCCAGTACTGCCGGGAGCGGGGGCTCGAGTGGCGCGAGGACGCCACCAACGATTCGCACGCGTACGCGCGCGGGCGGGTCCGCAACGTGCTCGTGCCGGCATTGGAGAGAGCACACCCCGCGGCGGCTCAGAACGTGCTCGCGGTCGCGAACGTCCTCCGCGACGAGGCCGCGGTCCTCGACGAGCTGGTCGCCCAGGTGCTCGAGGGGTGTGAGGAGATCAAGCTCGCGCGCCTGCGCGAGCTTCCGCCCGCGCTCCGGCGACTCGTCGTCCAGCGGCTCGCGGACACCGCTGCGGGCGGCCTCGCGCCGGGCGCGGCCCGCCGCGCCGATGAGATCGCGGCTTTGAACAACGGCAACGCGCTCGACATCGGGTCGGGCCTGCGGGCGGTCGTCGCGCACCGGATCGTGCGGTTCGAGAAACTGGAGCGATGACTGACGCCGACGACGCGATCGGGGAGACCCTCGTGCCCGCCGCGGATCTGGAGCGCCGCGTCAAGGAGCTGGCGGCCGAGATCTCTCGGGACTACACGGGCAAGGACCTGCTGTTGATCGGGGTGCTCAAGGGCGCTGTGTTCTTCCTCTCCGACCTGATGCGAGCGCTCACGATCCCCGCCGAGGTCGACTTCATGGCGGTCGCGTCGTATGGCTCGGCGACGAAATCAAGCGGCGTTGTTCGGATCCTCAAGGACCTCGACGCGGTGATCGAGGATCGCGACGTTCTGATCGTCGAGGACATCGTCGATTCCGGCCTGACACTCCAGTACATGCTCCGGAATCTCGCCGGCCGCAACCCCCGCTCGCTCGAGGTGTGCGCGTTTCTAATCAAGCCAGAACGGAGAAAAGTCGATCTAGAGACTCGGTACGTCGGGTTCGAGATTCCGAACCGATTCGCGATCGGGTACGGACTTGACCACGCCGAGCGCTACCGCAACTTGCCGTACGTAGCGGCGCTGAACGAGTGAGCTGGCCAATGCAAGGCGGATATCAGGCCCAAACACAGGTGCTACGCTTGCCCATTGACCGGTTTTTACCACCGCTTCCGAAGCGTGAAATAGCCCGATGAGCAGGTTTTTCAAGAGCGCCGCATTCCCGATTCTGATCGTGATCGTGCTGGCGTTCTTCGCCCAGAAGCTGATCGGGTCGACGAGCAAGACGCCGACGCCGACGTTCGCGCAGATGCTCTACGACCTGAAGACCAACCAGGTCAGAACGCTGCAGCTGGACCAGAAGGACAACAGCGCGACGTTCACGCTCAACCAGAGCCCGAACACCAAGTACACGGTCGGCTATCCGGACAACTACGTCACGACGCTGATCAACGAGGGCTATGCGAGCGTCCCGAAGGCCGGATTCGACGTCCAAAGCAAGTCGAGCAACGGCTGGCTGTCGCTGCTGACCTACATCCTCCCGTTCATCATCTTCATCGGCTTCTGGATATTCCTGATGAATCAGGTCCAGGGCGGCGGCTCGAAGGTGATGTCGTTCGGCAAGTCGCGCGCCAAGCGCATGTCGGTCGACTCGCCGAAGATCACGTTCCGTGACGTCGCGGGGGTCGACGAAGCCGTCGAGGAGCTCCACGAGATCAAGGAGTTCCTCGAGAACCCGAAGAAATTCCAGGCGTTAGGCGCGCGGATCCCGAAGGGCGTGCTGCTGTACGGCCCACCGGGCACCGGTAAGACGCTGCTCGCGCGCGCGGTGGCGGGCGAGGCCGGCGTGCCGTTCTTCAGCATCAGCGGCTCCGACTTCGTCGAGATGTTCGTCGGCGTCGGTGCCTCGCGCGTCCGCGACCTCTTCGAGCAGGCAAAGCAGAACAGCCCCTGCATCATCTTCATGGACGAGATCGACGCCGTCGGTCGTCACCGCGGCGCCGGCCTCGGCGGCGGCCACGACGAGCGCGAGCAGACGCTCAACCAGCTGCTCGTCGAGATGGACGGGTTCGAGATGAAGGACAACATCATCTTGATCGCGGCGACCAACCGCCCCGACATCCTCGACCCGGCGTTGCTCCGTCCTGGGCGTTTCGACCGGCAGATCGTGGTCGACCGACCCGACCGCATGGGCCGCAAGAAGATCCTCGAGGTCCACACGCGCGGCAAGCCGCTCGCGCGTGAGATCGACGTCGACGCCCTCGCCGGCCAGACGCCGGGCTTCACCGGCGCGGATCTGAGCAACCTCGTCAACGAGGCGGCGCTGCTCGCGGCCCGCAATGGCAAGCGCGAGATCACCCAGATCGAGCTCGAGGAAGGGATCATGCGCGTGATCGCCGGCCCGGAGAAGAAGACCCGGGTGATGAGCGGCAAGGAGCGGAAGATCACCGCGTATCACGAGATGGGCCACGCGATCGTCGGCCACTACCTGCCGAACTCCGATCCGATCCACAAGATCTCCGTCATCTCCCGCGGACAGGCGCTCGGGTACACGATCAGCCTTCCCGGTGAGGACAAGTTCCTGACCACGCGCGCGGAATTGCTCGACACGATGGCGATGACGCTCGGTGGCCGCGCCGCCGAGGAGATCGTCTTCCAAGAGATCACGACCGGCGCATCGAACGACCTCGAGAAGGTGACGGCGACCGCGAAGCAGATGGTGATGCGGTTCGGGATGTCCGAGAAGCTCGGCCCGCGCGTATTCGGTCACGACCACGGGATGCCGTTCCTGGGCCGCGAGTTCAGCGCCGAGCCCGACTACTCGGACGAGATCGCCCGCGAGATCGATGACGAGATCCGGCGGATCGTCGAGTCCGCGCATGTGCAGGCTCGCACGATCCTGACCGATCGCAAGGAGTCGCTCGAGAAGCTCTCAGAGATCCTGATCAAGCGCGAGACGATCGAGAAGGAGCAGTTCGAGGCCCTGTTGGGCGGCGCGACCGAGGAGGACGTGTTCGGGTCCGCCGCGCCCGTCCCGCCGGAGCTGCCCGCCGCGCCGCCCGCGCCCGAGCGCGCAGGCCGCCCGCAAGAAGCACCGCGCCCGCTGCCTCGGCCCGGGCTCGCCGGCGGCACCGCCGACTGACCGACTACGGTGTGACGAACGCCCGGCTGGTGGCGTGGGCCGCGAGCCATGGCGCGTCGCCCTGCTGGAACGCCGTGGCCGCGATCATCAGCCGCACGCCTTGACCCCTCGCGGGCTCCGGCACCGTGACGTTGCCGGAGCGAAGCACCAGTGAGCTTGTCGCCGGCGTGCCCGCTGTGGTCTTGCACCCTTGGTGGGCGACGCAGTCGATGGCCAGCGGGATCTCCGTGAGCGTCGCCGTGCGGCCGCGCAGGACGGCGCTGTACCGGAGCGGGAAGATCACGCCCGTCGGCGTCAGCCTCGGCGTACCAAACGCGAGCGTTGGCTTGCCGGCGATGAGGATCGACACGCACTGTGAGAACGACATGAACTGTCCGCTCGCGCGCTGGTGGCCGCACGCCTGCCAGCTGCCGGGCGCCAGCCGCAGCCGGTAGCGCCGGCCGGGATAGATCTTGACGGTCGATGCGTGCGCGCCGTTGGCGCGGGTGAAGGCCACGCGGATCGGGGCCGGCGACAACGAGCGGAAGTGGAGCGTGTGCCCGGTCACCGTCAGCGCACTGTCGGCGGACGCCCCGCGGGTCGTGAACGTCCAGTCATGAGCGGTCTGCGTCCCGGCGAAGCCGACGACCACGTGCGCGTGATAAGTCGCCCCGCCCCGAAGCGGCTTGACCGGGATGATGAATCCGCCCGACGCGATGTAACACGCGACGGTGCCCGAAGGGCAGGCGCTGCTCGCTCCGCCCGGGATGCGAGTGTTGCCATCGACCGTGGCGACCGACACCGTTCCCGATGGGCCGGTCAGGGTCACTTGGCTGAGCGTCGCGGGGTTGCCCGTCGGCGGCTGGTTCGGGGCTGCGACGAACACCAGCAGGTCCGGGCCCGTCTTCGCTCCGGGCCGCAGACCGACGAGCGTGCCGGGCGTGAACGGAAGCTCGTTGGCGACCTCGCTCGGGTAGATCGCCGAGCCCGGCCCGGGGTATGTGTAGATCGTCTGGCCCGGTGGCGCGGGCCGCGTCCAGCCGGGGAATGTGGTCGTGCAGCTGAAGCCGTCGAAGTCGGCCGTTCCGAGCGTCTGGAGCGCTGGCGCGAGCAACTGGTCGAGGTGCAGTGGGGCGTACTCATACGGGTTGCCCGTGTCCCAGCTCGTGTCCTCGGCGAGCACCGCGTTGCCGGCAGCGAACTGCCCGCCCGCGGAGTACCCAGGGTTCCCGGGCACCTCGGCGTGCGTCAGCTCGCCGCCGTTCGCTTGCATGTACCGGTCATGCTCCATGCAGTCCTGCGACCAGGTGGGGTTCTCGGTGAGCCCGGCCGGAATCCCGTTCGCGGCCCGCTGTGCGTTCAGCGTCGCGATCGTCTGCTGCGCGGTCGCGCCATTCGCGGTGGGCGCCAGCGCCGCAACAAGGGCTGCGGTACAGATCACACTGCCGAGCGTCCGACTCATCCAGTCACCCCGGTACCGAGAATAACCCTCGCCGCGGGCGCGAGTTGCGGCTCAGCCGCGGAGCAGCGGTAGCGCGGCGACGGTGAAGTCGCGGCTGACGGCGTGAACCTCATCGGGTACGTGCGAGAGGTTGACATTGAGCGTGAAGCCCGGATCGGCGTCGAGCGGCCGGAAGAAGTCGTCGTAGTGGGTGGGGACGATCGTGCGCGGCTCGAGCGCCTTGAGGATCCGCTGCCAGTAGTCGGCGGTGAAGCCACGGCCGGCGACCCCCGCGAGGAAGTAGTCGACGCCCCGGTCGCGGATCGCGTCGTCGATCAGGTTCGCGCTGCCCTGGTGGTAGAAGCTGACGCCGGCCACCTCGATCCGGATCCCCCACACCTGGCCGCAGCGGTAGGCGCTGGGATTCAACCCGTCGAGGTGCTCACACGTGAACTCGCCGGCGGCCGGCACCGCGAGGCCGAGCAGCAGCTTCGAGTGGAGGCTTGGCGTGAAGCTGACCGTGAACGGCCCGAGCTCGTACCGCGCGTACGGCTGAACCTCGATGGTCTGCTCCGCGAGGCCGTGGAGCGCCATCAGGTTGACCAGCGAGCTCGAGCCGAATGCCTGGCAGCCGAAGCGGCGGACGATCGCCGGCGCGTCGACGGCATGGTCGAAATGCGTGTGCCCGACGAGCACCCCGATCACGTTCGGTGCGTCGCCGACATACTTCTCCGTCAGCGCCGGGTCTGGGATCACCGGCGTGCGCCGGAGGACTGCGCTGAGCGGCACGCGCGTGAAGTACGGGTCGATGATCAACGTGTGACCCTCGAACGTGATCCGGTAGCCGGAGACGCCCAGCCATACGAGCTCGAGGCCCGCCGGCAGCCCGAGTGGCACCGTCTCGAGCTCCCGCAGCGCCTGCAGATCATCCCGCTCCTGGGGGCGTTTGGTTGCCATGAAGCGGGCGAAGTCCGCCAGGTAACGTGCTGTGCCGAGCATGGTCGAGAACGATCGCAGAGACCAAGGCCGAGTGCTGCTCTCGGTGGTGCGCGTATGGCTGCCCCTGCTGATGGCGGTGGCGGGAGTCGTGTTGATCGTTGCGGGCGGCGCGCAGGTACACGCGCGCGAGGGCCTGATCGAGGACACGCTTGCAGGAGGTGGGATCCTCAACAGCACGCTCGCGGCGTTTGGCCTGGCGCTGGTGCTGATCGCGGTGATGGTGTGGATGATCAACTGGCTGTTCCGGATGAGCGTGCAGAGCAACCGCGAGCGCGACCGCGAGGAAGCGGCACGCGATTACTTCGAGCTGCACGGGCGGTGGCCGGATGAGTGATTTCGCGGTGATGGGGGTGGTGAACGTGACACCCGACTCGTTCAGTGACGGAGGGTTGTTCCTTGACGCCGGCGCGGCGGTGCAGCACGGGCTCGAGCTCGCGGCTGAAGGCGCGGCGATCCTCGACATCGGCGGCGAGTCGACAAGGCCGCGAGCCGAACCAGTGTCCGCGGAGGAGGAGCTGCGCCGCGTGCTGCCGGTAATCGAGGGTCTCGCCGGCGCCGGCACGGGCGCGCAGGTTTCGATCGACACGTCGAAGGCGGAGGTCGCGAGCGCCGCGATCGCCGCCGGCGCGACCCTCGTCAACGACGTCACCGCCTTTCGCGGCGATCCGTCGATGGCGAGCGCCGTCGCGGGCGCCGGCGTCGAGTGCTGCCTGATGCACATGCTCGGCGAGCCGCGCACGATGCAGGACGATCCCCACTACGACGACGTCGTCGGCGAGGTCAAGGCATTTCTCGAGGAGCGGCTGGCGTTCGCCGTCGCAGCCGGGGTCGCCGAGGATCGGGTGATGCTCGACCCGGGAATCGGCTTCGGCAAGACGGCCGCCCACAACCTCGAGTTGCTGCGCCGGCTCGACGAGCTGGTCGCGATCGGCCGGCCGATTGTCATCGGCACCTCGCGGAAATCCTTCCTCGGCCGGATCACAGGCCGCGACGACCCGGCGCAGCGACTCCCGGGGACGATCGCGACGAACGTGATCGCGTATGAGCGCGGCGCTCGCGTGTTCCGCGTGCACGACGTCTCGCCCGTGCACGACGCGCTGCTCGTGGCGGCTGCTACGGTCCGCGCCCGATGGAAGCCGACGACGCCGACGACGAGTACGAAGACGTAGGCGACGACTCGGAGGAGGCGAGCGAGCCCGAGGTCACGATCGAGATCAGCGGGCTGTCGCTATTCACGCACGTCGGCGTCACCGCCGCGGAACGAGAGGTCGGCCAGCGCCTGCTGCTCGACATCCGGCTCGACGTGGGCGAGAACGACGCGACGATCACCGACCGGATCGAGGACACGGTCGACTACGCCCAGGTATGCGACGTCGCCAACCTCGTCGCCCAGCAGCGGACGTACAAGACGCTCGAGCGACTGTGCTCGGCGATCGCCGAGCGGTTGCTCGAGCAGTACCGGCCACACGCCGTATGGGTCAAGGCCGCGAAGCCGGAACCGCCGTTCGCGCTGCCCGTGACCGAGGTGTCGGTCGAGGTGTGGCGCGAAGCGACCGGATGACCGGCGGGTACCTCGGGCTCGGCTCCAACGTCGGCGACCGGCGCGCCCACCTACAGGCCGCGGTCGATGCGCTGCCGTCGCATGGGGCGGAGGTGATCGCGTCGTCGTCGGTCTACGAGACCGAGCCGGTCGGCCTGGTGCTCGACCAGCGTTCGTTCTTCAACGCGTGCGTTCGGATCGAGACCTCGCTCGGACCGGAGGATCTGCTCGATGCGTGCAAGGCGGTCGAGCGATCGGTCGGCCGACAGGCCGGCGGCGTCCGGCACGGCCCGCGCGAGATCGACGTCGACGCGCTGTTACTCGACGGCGTGACGTACTCGTCCGAGCGGCTGACGCTGCCGCACGCCGAGGTCACGAGCCGGCGGTTCGTGCTGGTGCCGCTGCTCGAGCTCGATCCGTCGCTGACGCTGCCGGGTGGAGCGCGGGTCGCGGACGCACTGGCGGCGCTCGGTCCTGCGGGCCAGGAGATCCAGCAGGAAGGCCCGCCGTTGGTTGTTGTCAGATAACCACTGTGCCAACTAAACAAGCGAGCGTGCTTGTTTGTTATGCTGGCTCGATGGAGGCAGCGGTCGAGGCGGTCCGGGATGGTCGTGTACGCAATGGGCTGCAGACGCGGCGGCGGGTGTTGGACGCGGCGATCACGTGTGTGGTGCGCGATGGGTACGCGGCGACGACGACGGCGCGGGTCGCTGAGGTTGCGGGGGTTTCGCGGGGGGCGTTGATGCATCAGTTTCCGACGCGTGAGGAGCTGGTCGCGGCGGCGGTCGAGCATCTAGCGTTGCGCCGCGGGCAGGAGCTGGCGCGGCGCGTGGCAGGGTTGCCGGCCGGTCGCGGACGGGTCGGGGCGGCTTTGGACTTGATGTGGGAGACCACGTCGGGCGACTTGTACGGGGCGACGCTTGAGTTGTGGACGGCGTCGCGCACTGATTCGGTGTTGCGCGCGCGGGTTGATGCGGTCGAGCGGCGGCTTGGCTGTCAGGTGCGCGAGCTGGTGGGCCGGCTGCTCGGTGATGAGATCGCGGCGCGCGCGGGGTTTGAGGAGCGGGTGCAGTTCGCGCTCGGCGCGATGCGCGGGATCGCGCTGTTGGACGGTTTTCACCCAGACGCGGCGGCGCGCGCGCGGCAGTGGGCGTTCGCGCGCGCTCAGCTGGTCGCCCTGTTCACCAACGGAGGGACGGATCGATGACGGCGACACAGACACCAGGCGGACAGCGGGCGATGGTGCGGCCTGAGCGGGTCGTGGGTGAGCTGCTGCGCGCGCAGGCCCGGGTGACGCCCGAGGCGCGGTTTCTGACCTGCGGGGAGCACGAGCTGGGATTCGGTGCGCTTGATCGGCGCAGCGACGAGGTGGCGGCGGGCCTGTGGGCGGCTGGCGTGGGCCAGGGTGATCGTGTCGCGATCGTCTGCCTGAACCGCGTGGAGATGCTCGAGCTGTTCTTCGGGGTGGCCAAGCTCGGCGCGATCCAGGTCCCACTGAACGCGTTTTTGAAGGGGGAGTTCCTGCGCTACCAGCTCGCGGACTGCAAGGCGTCGGCGCTGGTGGTCGACGCGGCCGCGCTGGAGGCCGTCGCACCGATGCTCTCGACGCTCAAGGATCTGCGGCTGCTGGTCACCCTCGACGAGCACCCGCCGGTGCGCGTGCCGCCCGTGGTCCGGGCGTGCTCGTACGCCGAGGTGACGGCGGCAGCGTCGGGGCCGGCGCCTGCGGTGCAGGTGGCGCCGGCGGACCTGATGTCGATCGTGTACACGTCCGGCACGACCGGTCAGCCGAAGGGCTGCATGCTCAGCCACGGGTACTACGCGCGCGTGGGCCGCGTCAGCGGCGACGCGAGCGAGCTGGCCGTCGACGATGTGATGTGGACGGCGTTGCCGATGTTTCATGGCGCCGCGCGGATGATGATCCTGACGGCCGGCCTGCTTCGCGGCCTGCCGGTGGTGATCGACCCGCAGTTCTCGGCGAGTGGGTTCCTGGCGCGCGCGAGACAGGTCGGCGCGACGATCTTCTCCGGCGTGGGAGCGATGGGCAGCGCACTGCTCGGCACCGAGGGCTCCAGTGAGGATCGCGCGCATCAACTGCGCGCGATCGCGCTGATCCCGTTCCCCGCCGAGCGCCAGCACGCCTTGGCTGAGCGTTTCGGGGTGGACGTGCGCGCGGAGCTGTTCGGGCAGACCGAGTGCGTGCCGATCACCTATAGCCCGGTCTCCGGGCCACGGAACCGGGCCAGCTGCGGCCGTCCCGCACCAGATCTCGACGTCGCACTGCTCGACGACGACGACCGGCAGGTGGCGCCCGGTCAGGTCGGTGAGATCTGCGCGCGGCCGCGGGAGCCGCTGTCGATGTTCTCCGGGTACTGGGGCAAGCCAGAGGCGACCGTCGAGGCGTCACGCACACTGTGGCATCACACCGGTGACTACGGCCGCGCCGTGGAGGACGGGTTCATCGTGTTCGTTGACCGTAAGAAGGACGCGGTCCGCCGGCGCGGCGAGAACGTCTCAACCCAGGAGCTCGAAGCGGCGATCGGCCTGCACCCCGCGATCGCGGAGGTCGCCGCGCACGCCGTCCCCTCAGCGGCCACCGACGACGACATCAAAGTCTGCCTCGTCCTCGCCGCCGGATCCGAGGTCACGCCCGCGGAGCTGTTCTCGTTCTTCAAGGAAAGGCTGCCGTTCTTCGCGATCCCCCGCTACGTCGAGGTCGTCCCCGAGCTCCCGAAGAACGCGGTCGCGCGCGTGCTCAAGCACGAGCTGCGCAAGCGGCCGATGACTGACGCGGTGTGGGATTTCGAGGCGCTCGGTCTGACCGTCGGCCGCGACGAGCGGCGGTAGCTCGGTGGCGCTCCCCGCCCACTGGCGCGAACGGCTGGCGCTGCCGCTGATCGCCGCGCCGATGACGCTCGTCTCAAGCCCCGAGCTGGCGATCGCCGCATGCGTCAACGGCGTGATCGGCAGCTTCCCCAGCCACAACGCGACCACGACCGGCGAGCTGTCGCGGTGTCTGGCGCTGATCGCCGGCGAGCTTGAACAGCGCGGCCGCCAGACCGGGGTGAGCGCGGCGCCGCTGGCCGTCAACATCGTCGTTCACCGCAGCAACCGGCGACTGCAGCAGGACCTCGAGCAGGTCATCGCACATCAGGTCGAGCTCGTGATCGCCAGCGTCGGCAGCCCCGCGGCGATCGTCGCGCCGCTGCATGCCGCGGGCTGTTTGGTGTTCGCCGACGTCGCGACGATCCGCCACGTCGACCGCGCGCTCGAGGCCGGCGTGGACGGCCTCGTGCTGCTCAGCGCCGGCGCGGGCGGCCAGACCGGCTGGCTGAACCCGCTCGCGTTCCTAAGCGCCGTTCGCGCCATATACGACGGCTCGGTGGTGCTCGCCGGCGGGATCGCCGACGGCGCCTGCCTGTGGGCCGCACAGGTCGCCGGCGCCGACCTCGCCTACATGGGCACGAAGTTCATCGCCACCACTCAGAGCGCCGCGCCTGAGGCCTACAAGCACGCCGTCGTGGACGCCGGCATCGACGACATCGAGTTGACGACCAAGCTCACCGGACTGCCCGTCAGCGTGATCGCCGGGCACACCGCAACCACAGATGACGCGGCCGGCGGCAACGGGGCGCGGAGCTTTGATCACGGCCGACTGCTCGGCCGGCCGGACGCGAGCGAGCCTCAGGACGTCTGCAGCGCGGGTCACAGCGTCACGGGCGTCGACGACGTCGTCGACGCCGGAACCCTGATCAAGCGCACCGCCGCCGAGTACCTGAAGGCCCGCGAGGGGACCCGCGCGCTGCTCGCCCGGACAGCAGCGAGCCCGATCGCGAATGCCGGTGCGCGATGAGCCAGAACGACGCAAGTGGCTGGCACAAGATCGACACCGGCACCGGGCGCCCGCTGGTGCTGCTGCACCCAGGCGGCTGGTCGAGCGACAGTTGGCTGCCCGTGCTCGACCTACTCGCCGCGCAGCGGCGGGTGATCGCGTACGACGTCCCTGGATTCGGCCGCACCCCAGCACCACCAGACGCCGACTACACCTTCGAGTGGGTGCTTGACGGACTCGAGCAGCAACTCGACCGCGCCGGCGTGACGACGCCAGTTGACATCGCGGGCAACTCAATGGGCGGATGGATCGCGCTGGAGGCCGCCAAGCGCGGCCTCGCGCGCTCGGTCGTCGCACTCGGGCCCGCCGGCCTGTGGGAGCACGGCATGCCCCCACTGCTGCAGCACCAATTCCGGGTCATGCTGCTCGGCTGCCAAGCACTCCGCGGCCCCGCCGCGGCCGTCCTGCGCATCCCCCACCTCCGGCGCGCAGCGCTCTACCCGGGGTTCGCCAAAGTCGACCGCATCTCATACGACACCGCCATCTCGATCGTCAGGGCGTTCAACCACAGCCGGCCCGTGCTGGCACCACTCCTGCGCGACGCCCGCACGATGAGCTTTCAGGACGGACGTGACATCCAGGTCCCAGTCACGATTGCCTACGGAGCCCACGACCGCATGGTCCACCCCCCGGGACCGAACGTCCGCGCCCAGCTGCCGGCACACACCCGCTGGCTCGACCTCCCCGGCTGCGGCCACACCCCAATGTCAGACGACCCCGAACTCGTCGCCCGCACGATCCTCGAAGGAACCGTTACCACACGGGTGCGAGCTCGTTGATGAGGCAGAGCCGCAGCTTCATCGGGGCGCGAGCATAGACTCCGGGCCGCGATGCTGCTCGTGGTCGACGTCGGAAACACGCAGACCCATTTCGGGGTGATCCCGGAGGATTCCACGGAGATCGCCGAGCATTGGCGGTTCGCGACCGTGCGTGAGTCAACCGGCGACGAGCTCGGGGCCGAGCTCTCGAACCTACTCGCGCTCCGGGGACTGTCGCTCGCCGACGTGGACGCCTCAATCGTCTCCTCGACGGTCCCGCAACTCTCGCAGCAGTGGACGTTGATGGCCGAGCGCTACCTGGGCCAGGAGATGCTGGTCGTCGGCCCGACGATCAGGACCGGAATGCCGATCCGGATGGACAACCCGCACGAGGTCGGCGCCGATCGGCTCGTGAACGCGGTCTCCGCGTACGCGCGCGTCGGCGACACATGCGTGGTTGTCGACTTCGGCACCGCGATCACCTACGACGCGGTCTCGTCCGCCGGCGAGTACCTCGGCGGGATCATCACTCCGGGCGCCGAGATCTCGATCGACGCGCTGTACGACCGCGCGGCGAAGCTGCCGAAGGTCGAGCTCGCGGAGCCCCGCTCTCTGATCGGCAAGTCGACGGTCGATGCGATCCGCGCGGGAATCGTGTTCGGCTTCGCCGGTCAGGTCGAGACGATCGTCAAGCGCCTGCGCGACGAGCTAGGCCCGCCGACGCACGTGATCGCGACCGGTGGTCTGGCGGAGGTGCTCGTCCCGTTCATCCGCGAGACGATCGATGAGGTCGACGAGATGCTGACGCTGACCGGATTGCGCTTGATCTGGGAGCGAAATCAGTCGTAAGCCGGGGCTGTGACGGCAGGCACCGGGATGTCCGGGGTCTTCGCCGCAGCGGTCGCGAGAATCAGGGGCCCCATCCGGCGCCGGTCCGTGGCGTCGGCCGCTTCGAGCTCGTCGTGTGCGTCGAGCAAGGCCCGGATCGCGGCGAACACCGGTGCGTCGTCGATCTCGTCGGGAACGTCGCACGCCAGCCGGGCGAGCGCGAGCATCTCCGGCCCACCGTCGGCCCGGCGCATCGTCATGATCGTGCCCAGCAGCAGGAACTCCGCGACGCGGTCGAGCAGCACGTGCGGCGCTCGCTCGCGCTCTCCGATCGCCGGCCCGCACGGTTCGAGCGGCTCGCCGGCGGCGATCCGCAGCGACTGCTCGGATGCGATCGAGCGGACATGCTCGGGCGACAGCCCCGCCTGCAACGCGAGCCGGAGCTGAACCATCGACGAGCCCGCGGTGTTCCCGTATGGCGAGTCGGAGGCGAACAGGATCTGGCCCGGCGGGACGTGCGTGAACAGGGTGGTCAGATCAGCCGGCATCCACCACGCTGTGTCGAACAGCAGGTTCGGCAAGTCCGGTGCCGCGCGCCAGATCCAGGAGAGGTCACAGATTCCCGCGTGCGCGAGGATCAGCCGCGCGTCGGGAAAGTCACCGGCGAGCTCGACCGCGTGCAGGCCGAGCGCCGGGATCCCGCGACCGGCATGGATCAGGACCGGCAGCCGGCGCTCGTTTGCGAGCGCGATCAGATCGCGTACGCGTGGATGGTCGAGCGTGAACTGCTCCGCGCGCGGGTGGAACTTGATCCCGCGCGCACCGTTCCCGAGCGACCGCTCGGCCTCGGCGACCGCGTCGTCGGTGTGGGGGTCGATCCGGCAGAAGGGGACGAGCAGCCCGTCCGACTCCTTCGCCGCGTTGATCACGAAGTCGTTGGCCGGCGGGTAGCCGTCGGGCTCGTGCATCGGGAATACGAACGCCCCGCGCGCATCCGCGAGGTTCAGCACCGCGAGCAGCTCTTCGGGCTTCTGCTTCATCCCGTCCGGGTCGTTCTGCCCGAGGTGGGTGTGCGCGTCGAACAGCTCGAGTCCCGGGACCTGCTCGCGCACGATCTCGGCCCACGGTTCTAGAACGACGGCGAGATCCATGCACGAATTCGTAGCATGAATCAATTGTGAGGACGCTGAACGACAGCTGGACGCTTGGCGGCGTCGAGATCTCGAACCGGGTTGTGCTGGCCCCGCTGGCGGGGATCGGCAACTGGTTCGTGCGGTTGCAGGCCAAGCGCTTCGGCGCGGGGCTGGTCGTCTCGGAGATGGTGTCGTCGTTCGCCGTGCACTACCGCAACGAGAAGACGTGCCGCGAGCTGCTGCGGATCCATCCCGACGAACACCCGGTGTCGATGCAGCTGTTCGGCCACCATCCTGACGTGATGGCGTCGGCCGCCGAGCAGGTGGCTGCCGCCGGCGCCGATCTGATCGACATCAACATGGGATGCCCGGTGCCGAAGGTCTGCAAGACGGGGGCGGGCGCCGCGTTGCTCGAGGACCCCGACCTCGCTGTCTCGCTCGCGCGGGCAGCGGCGCGCGGGAGTGGGTTGCCCGTCACGGTCAAGTTGCGGACCGGCATCCGGCCGGGTGATTTGAGCGGCGTCGAGACGGCTCGGCGGCTCGTGTTCGACGGCGGCGTGGCCGGGGTGTCCGTGCACCCGCGCCATGCGTCCCAGCGCCACGCCGGCAAGCCTGACTACGAGCTCGTTCGGGCGCTCGTCGAGGAGCTGCCGGTGCCGGTGCTCGTCTCCGGCGGGCTGCATACGGCGCCGGCTGTCCGCGAGGCGTTCTCGCGCACCGGCGCCGCCGGGGTGCTGTTGGCGCGCGGCTCGCTCGGAAATCCGTGGCTGTTCTCCGAGCTGCTCGACGGCTTTGATCGAGAGCCGACGCGTGACGAGGTCCTCGCCGAGCTCGACTGGGTGGTCGCGTCCGCGCGTGAGCACCTCGGCGAGGAGCGGGCCGCGCGCTACCTGCGCAAGTTCTATCCGTGGTACGTGGAGCGGCTGGGGCTCGAGCGAGCCGAACAGAAATCATTGCTCGCGCAGCTGCAAATTGCGCCAACGCTCGAGTCAGCGCGCATATTGTTCGCTGGATGATCGGCGCGAAAGCTCTCCTGGCGCTCGGGCTGGCGCTCACCCCGTCCGGAGGGTGGCACGGCGCGGTGCCGCACGGCCCGGCCGCGCGCTTTTTCGCCGGCGCAGCGGTGACGAGCTTCTCTCCGCCGCCGGCGGGTCGAGCTCCCGGGGGCGATCCCGCGAACTGCGCCGGCTCAGCCGCGTTCAAGGGGCCTCGGGCGTTCGCGTACGAGGACCCGTACAAGGATGCGACACACGCCGGCCATTACGTTCAGGGCGACCCATTCGACGACTGCGGCGGCGCTGGACGCTGGCAGGGGAATCTGCTCGGAGGCGGGGGCAACAATCCACGGTTCTACACGCGCGTCGCCGACTCGGTCGGCGCGCGGGCGCTGGTCGTCGGCAACGGGAGGACCGCGATCGCGGTCGAGGTGGTCGACCAGGAAGGTCTGTTCAACGTGTACGCGGACCGGATCCGCGCGATGGTGGCGAAGGCGGGCGTGCACTTGAGGGGGATCTACATCTCCGCAACCCACGACGAGTCCGCGCCCGACAGCCTCGGGCTCGGCGGCATCTCGCAGACCACGTCGGGGGTCGACAACTTCTGGGTCGGCTACATGGTCCGCCAGAGCGCGTCGGCGATCGAGCGGGCGTACCGGGCGATGCGTCCGGCGCGAATCCGCTACAGCGAGGTGCTCGAGCCCTCGGATCTACGCCAATGCTGGTCGTCGTACCCGTTCGTTGATGACCAGCACGTGCCGCTGCTCCAAGCGGTGACGGCCGGCCGCCGGCCGCGCGTGGTCGCGACGCTGGCCTCGGTGTCCCAGCATGCCGAGACGCTCGGCTTCAACGGCGGTCCGCAGTCCGATTGGGTCTCCTCGGACTGGGTCGGGTTCTTCCGCGACGCGCTGCAGCGGGCGTTGGGAGGCATCGCGATCGAGATGGCCGGGTCGGTCGGTTCGGTGGAGAGCCCGGAGGTGTATTCGGGCTCGATCTCGCGGGTGCCAGATGAGTTCGTCGACGCCTCGCATCCGGCCGGTTGCCGGACGCTGTTCAAGGTCGGTCGGGTGACCGACGTGGCCGGGAAGCTGCACGTTCCGATCGGCTACAACGGCGAGACCAAGGCGTTCGGTGTTGACATGGCGAAGCCGATCGTCGCGGCTTTGCGTCGCGGGGCCTGGTACTGGTCAGGGTCGAACCGGATCTGGGGCGCGACCACCAACATCTGCGTGCCGCTGACGAACGCGCTGTTTGCGCTCGGGGCGAAGCTCGGAGTGTTCGCGCAGCGCCCCGGATACAACGCGAACTGCTCGGTGCGCAATCCAGTCCTGGCGAACGGCACGACGACCGGAACGTCGCTGCAATCTCAGGTCGGGGCGTTCGGGATCGGTGACGGCGAGTTCATCGCGGTGCCGGGCGAGGCGTTCCCGTTCACGTTCTTCCGCGGATTCCTCGGGCCGCAGGACATGCCCGACCCGAGCCAGTCGTTGCCTGCGTGGCCGCTGCCGAGCATGCACGCCCGGTTTCGGTTCTTCGACGGGCTGGCGGAAGACATGCTCGGCTACATCTTTCCGGCGGGCAACGCGGTCGGGATCCCGACGCTCTCGAACCTGAACCCGGCCTCGACCGACAGGTTCGGGTGTGGCCATTCCGACGACTCGGAGTCGACCGGTGCACAGACCGGCAACATCGTCGGCGCCGCGCTGGTCCGCGTGCTGGACGCGCACGGCGGGGCGGCCGAGCGGGTGGTCGAGGGCCGCTACGTGCTGCCGGACGGCGGGCTCTCACGCGATCCGCTCGGCGGACCGGAGATCAAGTGCAATGTCGATCAAACGTTCCGATATGCCGGTCGCGCGGTTGCCGTGGAGCTGGCGTCCGGTCGGCGGGTTGTGCCCCTGGTGTGGATGTCGCTCAGCGGTTTGCCGCAGCGCGAGCCGGACCGTGACACGCGCGGATACTTCGATTCCCGCGGCGAGCGTGTGTGGCTGAACGTGTTTCCCAATCTGCGCTTGCGGTAGTTCTATACTTCCGCGCCCACGCCAACCGGAGGCGTGACCGAACTCCCGCGAGATGCGGGGGTTTTTCTTTCATTCCGTCCACAAAAACAGGTCACATACAGCGATGCCCAAGGACGTCATTCTCACCCCAGAAGGGCTGGCCAACCTGAAGAGCGAGCTCGAGCAGCTCTCGACCACGCGCCGCCGCGAGGTGGCCGCGCGGATCAAAGATGCGCGGGAGTTCGGCGATATCTCCGAGAACGCCGAGTACGACGACGCAAAAAATGAGCAGGCGATGCTCGAGGCGCGAATCGCGTCGCTCGAGGACAAGCTTCGCTCCGCGACCGTGATCGACCAGTCGGATCTCGGCACCGACCAAGTGCGCGTCGGCTCGATCGTCCACGTCAAGGACGAGGGCGGCAAGTCGACTAAGTACACGATCGTCGGCTCAGCGGAGGCGAGCCCGGCTGAGATGAAGCTGTCCAACGAGTCTCCGGTCGGCCGAGCGCTACTCGGTCACAAGCGCGGCGAGGAGGTCGTGTTCTCGACCCCGAAGGGCGAGCGCAAGCTCAAGATCACGAAGATCGACGTGGTCAAGTAGCGATTGGCCGACGAGCCCTCCTCTGCTTCTGACGTATTTGCCGATCGCCGGCGGAAGCTCGAGGCGCTCAGAGAAGCGGGCGTCGACCCGTTCCCTCACGAATTCGACGCAGTGGAACCGATCGCCGCGGTGCGCGAGGCTCATGCGGGGTTGGCCCCGGGCGACGAGACCGACACGACGCATCGCATCGCGGGGCGGCTGTCGGCGCGCCGCGGCCAGGGGAAGATGGCGTTTCTCGACCTCGTCGACCGGTCTGGCCGGATCCAGCTGCAGGCACGAGTGGACGAGCTGGGCGAAGCGGGGATGGAGCGGCTCCTGTCGTTCGACCTCGGCGATCTGCTCGGCGTCGACGGCGTGGCATTCATCTCTCGCCGCGGTGAGCTGACGCTCCGGGTATCCGGTTTCACGCTGCTCGCCAAGTCGTTGCGGCCGCCGCCGGAGAAGCACCACGGATTGAGCGACGTCGAGACGCGATACCGCCACCGCGAGGTCGACCTGATCGCGAACCCGGAGGTGCGCGAGCTGTTCATTCTGCGCGCGCGTGCGGTTACCGCGGTGCGGCGATTCCTCGACAGCGAGGGCTTCGTCGAGGTCGAGACGCCCGTCCTGCAGCCGCTGTACGGCGGCGCCGCGGCACGGCCGTTCGTCACGCACCACAACGCGCTCGATCGCGAGTTCTACCTGCGGATCGCGACCGAGCTGTATCTGAAGCGGCTGATCGTCGGCGGGCTCGAGCGCGTGTACGAGATCGGCAAGGACTTCCGCAACGAGGGCGTTGACACGACGCACAACCCGGAGTTCACGATGCTCGAGTTCTACGAGGCGTACGCCGACTACCTCGACATCGCCGCACGGTGCGAGCGGCTGGTGTCGTCCGTCGCATCTGCGGTTGGGTACTCGGGGGAGCTCGATTTCTCTGCGCCGTGGAAGCGGGAGACGCTGGCCGGCGCGATTCTCGAGCGGACCGGGATCGACGTACTGGCGCTGCGCGAGCGAGATTCGCTGGCCAACGCGATGCGCGGTGCCGGGTACGAGGCGCCGCCGGGCGACACGTGGCCCCAGCTGGTCGACGAGCTACTCACCAAGCACGTCGAGCCAACGCTCGTGCAGCCGACATTCCTGCTCGACTACCCGGTCGAGCTGTCGCCGCTCGCGAAGCGTCACCGCTCGGACGACGGGCTGGTCGAGCGGTTCGAGGCGTATGCGGGCGGGATGGAGCTCGGAAACGCGTTCACCGAGCTCAACGACCCCGACGATCAGCGGCGTCGCTTCGAGGAGCAGAAGCAGCTCGCGGCGCAGGGCGATGAGGAGGCCCAGCCGCACGACGAGGCGTTCGTACAGGCGCTCGAATATGGGATGCCCCCGACGGGTGGGATGGGGATCGGGATCGACCGGCTCGTGATGCTGCTCACAGGGCAGCGATCGATCCGCGAGGTCGTGCTGTTCCCCGCGATGCGCGACTAGCACGTAGGCGTATCTTGGTGGAGTGTTCGAGCGCTTCACCGAACGTGCTCGTCAAGTGGTTGTGCTGGCGCAGGAGGAGGCGCGCGAGCTGCGGCACAGCTACATCGGCACCGAGCACGAGCTGCTGGGCCTGCTGCGCGAGGAGCAGGGCCTCGCGGCCGCGGTGCTCGACTCGCTCGGCGTGACGGTCGAGGCGGTCCGCGACGGCATCAAGCGAATCGTCGGCCCCGGCGACGACGTGGTTCATGGCCAGATCCCGTTCACGCCGCGGGCGAAGAAGGTCCTGGAGCTGGCGCTGCGCGAGGCGTTGTCGCTCCGCCACAACTACATCGGCACCGAGCACATCCTGCTCGGACTGGTGCGCGAGAACGAGGGCGTCGCGATGCGGATCCTGCTCGATCTGAATGTCACCGGGGAGCAGATCCGCGACGGCGTGATCCGGGCAATGTCCGGTGGGGCCGCGGCCGGGCGGGCTCAGAGCGGGCAACCGTCCCTGACGCATCTGGCCGAGTACCAGCTGCCATCCCGCGACGCCGGCGAGATGCTCAGCCGGATCGAGCGGCAGATCCAGGTGTTCCTGGGCCGCGAACCCGACAACGGCGATTTGCTCGTCATCCTCTCCGCCCTGCCGGAGGGCGTTGTCGCGCGAACGCTGAGCGAGCTCGGCATCGATGCCGTCGCGCTCGACGCGGCGCTCGCGCGAGCTCGCGAGGCCGGTCCGGACGATATCGACGACCAGATCGCGCGCGCGCAGGAGCGGAAGGACGCCGCGCTCGACGAGGGACGGATGGAGGACGCGGCGCGCGAGCGAGACGAGGAACGCAGACTGGTGACCGCGCGCGAGGCCGATCTGCTGGGTCGGATCAGGGAGCGGCTTGGGCTGTCGGCGCCGCCGGCGGCCGGTACCGAGTGAACCGCGTGTGAACTCACGCACAGAGCGGGCTCGGGTCCGCCGGACCGCCACAGGCCTGCTGGTAGACTTGCACATGGCCCGACAAGAGCCGGAAGCACTCATCCGATGCGGCGCAGAAGCCGAATAGGTGAGTGGCCCCGGATCATCGGCGTCCCCTAAGCCGGCCTTCATACACTTGACTGGTGTAGGAGAGGACTACTAGGAAAACCGCCCCGACCGACCACCGCCCGAGTACCCGCCGAAAGCTAGAGAGAAGTCATGTTCGAGCGATTCACAGAGCGAGCCCGCCAGGTGGTTGTCCTGGCCCAGGAAGAGGCGAGGACGCTCAAGCACAACTACATCGGCACAGAGCACGTGTTGCTCGGCCTGCTTCGCGAAGAGGAGGGGCTTGCGGCGCGCGTGCTCGAGTCACTCGATATCACGGTGGAGCGCGTGCGCGCACAGGTCGTCCGGATCGTCGGTTCCGGCGAGGAGGTGACGAGTGGTCAGATCCCCTTCACGCCGCGGGCGAAGAAGGTGCTGGAGCTGGCACTGCGCGAGGCGCTGTCGCTCGGCCACAACTACATCGGCACCGAGCACATCCTGCTCGGCCTCGTCCGCGAGAACGAGGGCGTCGCGGCGCGGATCCTGCTCGACTTCGACGCCGACTCAGAGAAGATCCGCAACGAGGTGATCCGGATGCTGTCCGGCCCCGGCAGCCGCCAGCGCGGCTCGGGCGCGGGCTCCGGTGCCAGCGCCGCCGGTCAACCCGGCGAAGGCAAGAAGTCCTCGAAGCTGCTCGACCAGTTCGGTCGCAATCTGACAAAGCTCGCCGCCGAGGGCAAGCTCGACCCGGTCGTTGGCCGCGAGACCGAGATCGAGCGGATCATGCAGATCCTCTCGCGCCGGACGAAGAACAACCCTGTGCTGGTTGGCGAGCCGGGCGTCGGCAAGACCGCCGTCGTCGAGGGACTCGCGCAGCGGATCACGAACGCCGACGTCCCCGAGCTGCTGAAGGGCAAGCAGATCTACACGCTTGACCTGGCGGCCCTGGTCGCCGGCTCGAAATACCGCGGCGAGTTCGAGGAGCGCCTAAAGAAGGTGATGAAGGAGATCACCCAGCGCGGCGACATCATCCTGTTCATCGACGAGCTCCACAATTTGGTGGGCGCAGGCGCGGCGGAAGGCGCGATCGACGCCGCTTCGATCCTGAAGCCGGCGCTGGCACGCGGTGAGCTGCAGACGGTTGGCGCTACGACCCTGGAGGAGTACCGCAAATACCTCGAGCGGGACTCCGCGCTGGAGCGGCGCTTCCAGAAGATCACGGTCGATCAGCCGTCGACCGAGGAGACGGTCCAGATCCTGAAGGGTCTGCGCGACCGCTACGAGCAGCACCACAAGGTCAACATCACCGATGAGGCGCTCGAGGCCGCAGCCGACCTCGCCGACCGTTACATCTCCGACCGGTTCCTGCCCGACAAGGCGATCGACCTGATCGACGAGGCCGCCTCGCGGATGCGGATCAAGTCGATGACCTCACCGCCCGTGTACCGCGAGCTCGAGGACGAGATCACCGAGACGCGGCGCGCGAAGGAAGAGGCGATCGAGGCACAGGAGTTCGAGAAGGCGGCGAAGCTGCGCGACGACGAGCGCCGGCTGACCCAGCGCAAGCGCGAGCTCGCCGAGCAGTGGGAAGCGGGCGAGTCGACCGAGCGTCCGTCGATCGGCGAGGAAGAGATCGCCGACATCGTCTCGATGTGGACCGGCATCCCGGTCTTCAAGCTGACCGAGGCCGAGACGGCGAAGCTGATGCGGATGGAGGAGGAGCTGCACAAGCGCGTGATCGGCCAGCACCCGGCGATCGAGGTCGTCTCGAAGGCGATCCGCCGTTCGCGGGCGGGCCTCAAGGACCCGAAGCGGCCGACCGGTTCGTTCATCTTCCTCGGTCCCTCGGGCGTCGGGAAGACGGAGTTGGCTCGTACGTTGGCCGAGTTCCTGTTCGGCGACGAGGACACGATGGTGCGGATCGACATGTCCGAGTACATGGAGAAGCACGCGGTCTCGCGGCTCGTCGGTTCACCCCCCGGCTACATCGGCTACGACGAGGGTGGCCAGCTGACAGAGGCCGTGCGGCGCAAGCCGTACAGCGTCCTGCTGCTCGACGAGATCGAGAAGGCCCACCCGGACGTCTTCAACATCCTGCTGCAGATCCTGGAGGACGGGCGGCTGACCGACGCACAGGGTCGGACGGTCGACTTCCGCCACTGCATCGTGATCATGACCTCGAACATCGGGGCCGCCGAGATCGCGCGCAACACGCCGCTCGGATTCGCTGTCTCAGACGACGAGACCGGGATCACGTACGACGACATGAAGAACCGGATCATGGGCGAGCTGAAGAAGGTCTTCCGTCCCGAGTTCCTGAACCGGATCGACGACGTGATCGTGTTCCACAAGCTCTCCAAGGAGGAGATCAAGGAGATCGTGGAGCTGCTGCTGCTGCGCATTCGCCAGTCGATGGCCGACCGCGAGTTGCAGCTCGAGCTGTCCGAGGAGGCGAAGGATCTGCTCGTGGAGAAGGGCTGGGACCCGGCGATGGGTGCCCGCCCGCTTCGGCGCGCGATCCAGCGCTACATCGAGGACCCGTTGGCGGACTTCGTGCTCCGCTCGCAGGTGCCACCGGGGTCAACCGTGCTGGTCGAGCCGGCGCCGTCGGAGGATTCCGACGAGCGCGAGGTTGTCCTGACGGTGCTCGAGCCCGCCCCGAAGCCCACGCCGGTCGGCGTCGGCGCGGAGGGTGGCGGCGAGGACGAAGGCGGCGAGAGCGCTGCCGATCCCGAGCCGTCCGACGGCGACCCGCCCGCCGATTCCGAGTAGTCACCCCGGCTTGCGGGCTTCGTTAGCCGGGGCCGCTGTCGCGGCCGCCGCTGCGCTCTGCGCGTGCGGCGGCTCGTCGGCGGCGGCGCCTGCGCGATCGTCCGCGGGGGCCAGGGATGGCGCGGATCCGCTGTCGCTCGCCGGCGATCAGGGTGGTGCCCCGCGCTGTCGGGTCCGTCGTCGGTGCCGCTGCCGGCGGGCGGGGCGGTCGTGTCGTTCGACATCCACGGCGGGACGTTCGCCGTCGGCGGCCGGACCGTGTCGGTGGCTTCCGCCCCCTCGGGCTGGGTTGGCGGTGCGACCTGGCGGCACGTGGAGATCGCAGCCGGCGAGGTGTGCGGCCGACGGACGCCGGCTCGCTGATGTGTCGCCCGACGCGAACACCCTGACGTTCGGCAGGGCGCAGGTCCGGGCTCTGATCGTGTCCCGCGCCGGGGCCTCCGCTGCGCTGCTGTTCCATCGGCTCGCAGAGCTGCATGCGCGCGTGCCGACGGGCCGGTTCCCGAGTGGCGCCACGGTCGAGGACCGTCTGTATTTCGACCCCGGGTGGACGAGCGGTTTCTACGCCGGCGCGCTGTGGCAGGCGGCGGCGCTCGAGCCCGCCGGCGGGATGTTCGCGCGGTGGGCGCTGGCCGCGACGGTCGACCACTTCGGGTCCGAGCGTTCGCCGACTCACGATGTCGGGTTCATGTACGGGCAGTCGTCGCTGAATGCCTACGACGCGCTGTGCGTCGGCCGGGCCGGTGGCGGGGCGCTCTGCCCGCGGCTCCGCGCAAGCGTCGTGGCCGCCGCGGACGAGCTCGTGTCGCTGGCCGGCACGAATCCAGGCAGCGGCACGATCCCCACTGACCCGACCAGCCCCGAAGCCGAGACGATCGTCGACAGCATGATGAACATCGCGATTCTGCCCTGGGCAACGGCGAAGACCGGGAACGAGGTCTACCGGCGCCTCGCCTTGCACCAAGCTCGGGTAATCGGGTCGGTGCTCGTCCGTCGCGACGGCTCGTCCGCCCAATCCGCGAACTTCGACCGGGCCTCGGGCCGCTTGCTGTCGGTCACGACGCACCAGGGACTGTCAAACCACTCGACATGGGCGCGCGGCGAGGGCTGGGCGCTGTACGGGTTCTCCGTGGCGGCGCTTCAGTTGCGCGACCGGGCGCTATTACGCGTCGCCCAGCGGGTCGCCGGCTACGTCGTCTCCCACTTGCCGGCCGGCGGCGTTCCACGGTGGGACTACGACGCTCCTGCCGGGGCTCCCGTCGACGTCTCCGCCGGCGTGATCACCGCCGCCGGCCTGCTTCATCTCGTTGCCGCCTGTGATCACTTCGGGGGTGCCGGCTGCGGCGGCGCCGCCACGGCGGAGTGGACTGTGCTGGCCCGGCGGATGCTCGCCGCGGCGATCGGCGGCTACGCCTCGACGCGCCCGCCACTCGGGCTGCTGCGCTCGCAGATCCAGGACCAACGGTGGGGCACCGGCTGCTGGTGCAACCACGGCGAGCTGGTCTACGGGCTGAGCTACGGGCTCGAAGCGCTCCGCCTCCAGCGCTCGCTTCCGGCCCACTAAGCCGTGGCGTCGCTCGCTGAGGCATCACTCGCCGCAGCGTCGGGCGAGGCGAGGAGCACGGCGCCGGTGGTCACAGCGACAAACGCGAGGATCCTGATTGCGCCGAGCGCGCCCGACGGGACGGGCTCGTGCAGGACGATCGTGCCTGCGAGGATCGGGAGCGCATTGGTGCACAGCGTCGCGAGGCCGGCAACGGTCAGCGCGCCGCCGCGCTGGTACCCGAGTTGGAGCAGCGAGGTGCCCAGCAGGTAGCCGATGATCACGGTGAGGGCAAAGGCGAAGTGGGCGCCACCCTGCGTCGTGAGCTTCGTCGAGAGGTCGCCGATCGAGAAGAACAGGCCGCCGGCGAGACCGTTGGCGACAGCGAGCTCTCCTCGGCGGCGGCCGAACACCAGCACCGCCAGGGCCAGTGCCGCGGTCCCGCCGAGCCACGCGAGGATGCCGGAGGTCGAACCGCGGCCGCCTCCGCCGGCGTGGTTGGCGAGCGAAACCGCCAGCAACACAAGACCGACCACGGACAGTGCGACGCCGACCGCCTGGCGGCGGCTCAGCCGCAGACCCGACACCTTGGCGGTCGCGTACGCGAGCACGCCGATCCCGCCGGCGCCGATGCTCTGCACCACGGCCAGCGGCGCGAGCGCGAGTGCGGCGGCGTATGACGCGAACCCGGTCGACTCCATCGCGAAGCCGAGCATCCAGCTGCGGTCGGCGAGCAGGACCCGTAGCGAATGGAGCGCCCGGCGCAGAGACAGTGCCGGCAGTGCGGCGGCGGCATCGTGCTCGCGGCTGTAGGCGAGGTTCGTCAGCGTCGTCGAGACCGCCGCCAGCACCAGCCCGATCACGACTCCGACGTGCACCCACGGCAGCCTAGCCAGCAGCGTCCGTCGATCGGCCTGCTATAGCGGTGCCGATCGACGGCGACGTGGGTCGAGGTGTGCCGACTTCGTGCCAACTCCGCGGTGCCGTCGGGGCCGGGCCGTAGCCTGGAGACGATGGCGCGCTCCAGCTCCGTTCACGTCTGCTCGGCCTGTGGGCACGAGTCGCCGCGTTGGGCCGGGCAGTGTCCAGGGTGCGGCGAGTGGAACACGCTCGTCGAGGAGGCGCGGCCGGGGGTGGCCGGACGGCGCTCCAGTAGCCGTGGCGGTCCCGGCGGTTCTGGCGGCCGGGGGGCGGCCGCGGTGACGCCGATCGCGCTGGGCGATGTGGCCGCCGTCGAGCACGACCGGCTCAGCACCGGCATCGGTGAGCTCGACAACGTGCTGGGTGGCGGGATCGTTCCGGGCTCGCTGATCCTGATCGGCGGCTCGCCGGGGATCGGCAAGTCGACGCTGACGACGATGGCGCTTGCGCACCTCGCCGCCGCCGGTCGCCGCACGCTTTACGTGTCGGCGGAGGAATCGGCGGCGCAGATCCGGCTGCGGGCGCAGCGCCTGTCCGAAGCCGCCGACGCGCTGCGGATCCCGGTGATCGGCGAAACCGACCTCGACGTCGTGCTCGCGACGCTCGAGCGAGAGCGGCCAGAGGTGTGCGTGATCGACTCGGTGCAGACGCTCGTCTCGGGCGAGCTCTCGAGCGCGGCGGGCTCGGTCGCACAGGTTCGCGAGGTCGCGGGTGCGGTGATGCGGGTCGCGAAGGAGCTCGGGATCGCCGTGTTACTGGTCGGCCACGTGACCAAGGACGGGGCGCTCGCCGGGCCGCGAGTACTGGAGCACTTGGTCGACTGCGTGCTCCAGTTCGAGGGCGAGCGGGAGCGGACCTACCGCACAGTGCGCGCGATCAAGAACCGCTTCGGCTCGACGAACGAGGCGGGCGTGTTCGAGATGCGTGAGGACGGGCTAGTCGAGGTGCTCGACGCGTCGGCGCGGTTCGTCGCCGAGGCGACCCGGGCGCCCGGCAGCGTGGTGCTGTGCGCGATGGAGGGCTCGCGGCCGCTGCTGGTCGAGGTACAGGCGCTGGTCTCGAGCTCCGAGCTGGTTCCACCGCGGCGGGTCGTCGCCGGCCTAGATCGCAACCGCGTGGCGCTCGTGCTCGCGGTGCTCGGCCGCCACGGCGGCATCGGTCTCGGATCGGCCGATGTGTTCGTCAACGTCGTCGGTGGGGTGCGCGTCGACGAGCCGGGAGCGGATCTCGCGGTCGCGCTCGCGGTCGCGAGCGCCGCCAAGCGGGTGGCGCTCTGCTCGGCAACGGGCGCGCCGCTCGCGTGCTTCGGCGAGCTGGGACTGACCGGGGAGCTACGAACGGTCGCACACACCGACCGCCGGGTCGCCGAGGCGGCCAAATTCGGGCTTGCCCCGGTCGCTCGACCCGACCGGACACAGCACCCTGCGCGCGGCGCTGCACTCTGCGTTAGCAGCGAAAAAGCCCGTCGCGCAGGCGGCGTGAGCTCCGAGCGGCTGCGGGGCGTCCGCGGCGACAGCGCTGTAAAATTGCTTTGATGCCGCCTCGTTCCGGGGAAGAGCTCAAAGAGGAGCTCGAGACTCGCCAAGAATCCCGGCTAGTGCGAGCCCTCGAGATGGTGGCGCCGGGAACGTCGCTACGGGAGGGGATCGACAACATCCTCCACGCCCGCACCTGGGCGGGCTGATCGTGATCGGCGAAGTAGACGAGCTGGCGTTCCTGTTCTCGGGCGGGATCAAGCTCGAGCACGACTACTCGCCGGCGCTGCTGTACGAGCTGGCGAAGATGGACGGCGCGATCGTGCTCAACGGCAACGCGACCAAGATCGTGCACGTCAACGTGCAGTTGACCCCGGATCCGACGATCCTGACGCTCGAGACAGGGACTCGCCACCGCACCGCAGAGCGAGTCTCGAAGCAGACGGACGCGCTCGTCGTCGCGATCTCGGAACGGCGCGAGGTCGTCTCCCTGTACGTCGACGGCGTCAAGTACATCCTCGAGGACATCCCGGTCGTGCTCGCGAAGGCGAACCAGGCGCTCGCCACGCTCGACAAGTACCGCAGCCGGCTCGACCAGGTCTCAACCCGGCTGACGGCGCTCGAATTCGAGGGCGGGACGACGCTCCACGACGTCCTGACCGTGCTCCAGCGGGTCGAGCTCGTGACCCGGATGGCCGTCGAGATCGAGCGATACATCGTCGAGCTCGGGTCTGAGGGCCGGCTGATCGAGATGCAGCTCGACGAGACGATGGTCGGCGTCGCGGCCGACAAGTCCGCGCTCGTCCACGATTACCTGATCGAGGACACCGACGAAAGCTTCCAGGAGGCGTTCGATCAGCTCGTGCGTCTCCCACATCAAGACCTTCTTGACTTTGGCCGGCTAGCCGAGCTGCTCGGCTACGACCGCAAGCTCAACACCCTCGACTATCCCGTCTCACCACGCGGTATCCGAATTCTCGGGCGCATTCCACGGCTGCCCAAGCTCGTTGTGCAACGGATCGTCGGTGAATTCGGGGGACTAGAGGAATTGCTCGCCGCAACGGATGGCGAGCTGGAGACCGTCGACGGCGTCGGCGAGATCCGGGCGAAGGACATTCGCGAGGGCCTTCGCCGCCAACAAGAGATCAACCTCGTGGATCGATATCTGCAGACCTAGCCCGGCGACTGCCGCGCCGGCCCGGACAGAGGAGGAAGTCATCACAGAGCTAACGGAAGAGCACCTGGACGAGGATCTCGAGAGCGCCGAACCGGTGCCATTTATCGAGTTCGAGGTTGGGGACAGCGTTGTCTATCCCCACCATGGTGCCGGCAAGGTCCTGCGCAAGGAAGAGAAGGAGGTGCTGGGCGAGTCCCGCGAGTACCTCACGATCAAGATCCTCCACAACGACATGACCGTGATGGTCCCGACCGAGAACGCGGCGCTCGCTGGACTGCGCCGGGTGATCGACGAGGAGACGGTCAAGAAGGTGCTCGCCCTACTTGCGGACGAGTGTTCGGAGATGCCCAAGAACTGGAACAGGCGGTTCAAGCACAACCGCGACAAGATCAAGACAGGCGACATCTACGAGCTCGCAGAAGTCGTACGCAACCTTGCCATCCGGGAGGCCGAGAAAGGTCTCTCGACCGGCGAGAAGCAGATGTACACCCGCGCCAAGCGGATTCTCGGATCCGAGCTCATGTATGCGCTCGACATGGACGAGGACCAGGTCGAGGAGCATCTGCATTCGCTGATGGCGGATGCGCATGTCAACGGAAACGGAAACGGCAACGGGAAGGTGGCGGTGGCCGCCAAGTAGGGCAGCCGCCTCATACGGACATGGCGGTCGCGCTGATCGTGGCCGCAGGGCGTGGCGAGCGCCTTGGATCGGACCGGCCCAAGGCGCTCGTCACTGTTGCGGGCAAACCGCTCGTGCAGTGGAGCGTCGACGCGTTGACCGCCGTACCGGTGGTGGAGCGGGTCGTCGTCGCGCTCCCTGCCGAGGCGCTGGGTGCCGCTCCGGTGGGGACGGTGGCGGTGGCCGGCGGGTCCGTTCGATCGGAGTCCGTCCGGCTCGCGCTCGCCGCCGCCGGCGAGGGCGATCCGGTGATCGTCCACGACGCAGCGCGGCCGCTGGCAAGTACGGAGCTGTTCGAGCGCGCGCTCAATGAGCTGTGGGGTTCCGGCGCCGACGCCGTGATCGCGGCGGCGCCTGTGTCGGACACGATCAAGGAGGTCGGCACCGACGGCGCGACCGTCGTTCGCACGCTCGACCGCTGCACCCTGTGGGCCGTACAGACGCCGCAGGTGTTCCGACGCGCGCCGCTGGAGGCGGCGCTGCAAGGCGCCGGCGGTGAGCTGCTTGCGGCTGCTACGGACGACGCGTGGCTGATCGAGCGGGCAGGGGGCGAGGTGCGCGTGGTCGACGCCGGTGCCGGCAACTTGAAGATCACGACGCCGATCGATCTCCGCCTCGCCGAGCTGCTGCTGTCGGAGCGAAGCCAGTGAACCCCATCCGCACCGGCCTCGGCTATGACTGCCACCCATTCGTTCCGGGCCGTCGGCTGATCCTCGGAGGGGTCCAGATCGAGCACGATGCCGGGCTCGAGGGTCACTCCGACGCGGATGTGCTCACGCATGCGATCATCGACGCGCTGCTCGGCGCCGCCGCGCTCGGCGACATCGGCGAGCACTTCCCGGACACCGACGAGCGCTACCGGGATGCGGACTCGATCGGGTTGCTGCGAGCGGCGGTCCAGCTGCTCGAAGAGCGGGGGCTCGAGATCGCCAACGTCGACGCGACCATCGTGATCGAAGCGCCGAAACTGGCGCCGCACCGGGAGGCAATGCGGAGCTCGCTGGCGGAGGCGATGGGGATCGAGGTCGCGTGCGTGAGCGTCAAGGCGACGCGAGGCGAGGGGATGGGGTTCGTTGGCCGGGCCGAAGGCGCGGCGGCGCTCGCGATCGCCACCGTCACCAGCTGATACACGTACGTAACAGCGTCGTTATAGTGCCGTACCGTGAATGCGATCCACAACGTGCTGTGCTCGTCGGGTTGGTGGGCGAAGCGGGTCGAGACCGAGCTGCTGCCGTGGGGCTTGGAGCACGCCGACCTCGGTGATGATGTGCTCGAGATCGGCCCCGGCTTCGGCGCCACCACACGGCTGCTCGCCCGTCGCCTGCCGAACCTGACGGCAATCGAGCTCGACCCCGGGTACTGCCGACGGTTGCGCGCCGCGCTTCCAGAACGGGTCGAGGTGACCGAAGGCGATGCGACGAAGCTGCCGTTCGAGGACGGCCGCTTCTCGGGCGTCGTCTGCTTCACGATGCTCCACCACATCACGCCGGCGGCCGACCAGGATCGGGCGTTTGCCGAGATCGCGCGGGTGCTGCGGGCCGGCGGCACGTTCGCCGGCACCGACAGCGTCGGCAATGGCCGGCTGTTCAGGCTGATCCACATCGGCGACACGCTGAACCTGCTCGACCCGGCGACGCTTCCGGCGAGGCTCGAGGCTGCGGGACTCGGGAGCGTGACGGTCGACCGCGACGGGCGCTCGATGCGATTCCGCGCGAGCAAGCCGGAATGACGAGCGAGCCCGAGCGCGTCCCGCCGCACATCGTTGACGCGGCGCGCCACGTGCTCGCGCAGGACGGGCTCGCGGCGGCGACGCTCGAGCGGATCTCCGCCGCGGCCGGCGTCTCGCGGATGACGCTACATCGTCGCGGCGTGTCCAAGGAGGACATCCTGCACGCGCTTGCGGTTCGGCTGGACGACGACTACCGGGAGTCGTTCTGGCCGGCGCTCGTGTCGAAGGGGAGTGGTCGAGAGCGGCTCCGGCTCGCGCTGGAACAGCTGTGCGACGTGACCGAACGCAATCTGTCGCTGCACGAGGCTCTCTCGATACACGTGCGTAACGCGATCTATCACGATGAGCGCGGGATGACTCGGGCCGAGTTCGTCGAGCCGCTCGAGCGCCTGCTGCTCGACGGCGCCGCCGACGCGTCGCTGCGGGCTGTCGACACCGAGGAGACCGCGACGCTCCTGTTCAACGCCGTCAGCCACACGTACGCCCACCTGCGCAGCGGTCACGGATGGCCGCCGGACCGAGCACGTGACGGGGTGGTGGACCTCGTGCTCGACGGCGTCAGCAGTATCAGCCCGCGCGGGCGGCGCGGCGCTCCGCAGCCCGCTCGCGGAGCTGCTCCTGCTCGACGATCCGCTTGAGCTGAGCGAGGCTGCGGCGCAGGTGCCCCGTGACGGCTGGGGCCGCGATGTGCTCGGCGATCCACCCGCCCGGACCCGCGCCGGCGACGCCGTAGGCGAGGCGGAGCTCTGCCCGGGTCCGCTCGCCACGTTGCTCGCGCAGCCGGAAGCGGCCGCGCTGGTCGATCCCTGTGACCGAGGTCCACGCGAGCTCGCACGGCGGATCCCACTCGACTACCTCGATCAGGCCGCCGATCTCAGCCGAACCGATGCGCATCAACATTCGGTACCGCGCGCCTAGGCCAGTCGGCTCCGCGCCGGCGATCTCCCAGCGTGTGATCCCGGACATGAAGCTCAGCATCCGCTCCGGATCGGAGACCGCTGACCAGACGCGGTCGATCGGGGCGGCGATCTGAGCGGCGGCGGCGACTCTCATCCGAGTATCGGCAGTCGCCGCTCGGCCGCGAGCGCATCGAGCGTCTCCTGCATCGAGCGGACGATCTGGTCGTAGGCCTCGTCGAGGTCGGGATCCTGGCCGAACTCCTCACGCAGGTTGATCGCGGGGAGTGTCTCGATCGTGATCTTCGCGGGCAGCGGAATGTGGCCGAGCATGTCGCCGATGTTCAGGCCCCACGGCAGCGCGATCGAGATCGGGAGCACCTTCAGGCGGAACAGTCGATCTAGCGCCAGCAGCCCGGCGAGCCGTTCGCCGCGACTGAGGAACAGCGAGGTCTCCTGGCCGCCGATCGACACGACCGGGACGATCGGGACGTCGCGCTCGAGTGCCAGGCGGATGAACCCCTTGCGGCCGTCGAAATCGACGCGGTTGCGTTCCCAGATCGGCCGGTGGACCTCGTAGTCGCCGCCCGGGTAGACGAGCAGTGCGGCGCCGGCGTCGAGCGCTTGAGCGGCGTTCGAAGGCGAGGCGGCGACGGTTCCGAACTTGCGCAGCGACGCGAGCCCGGGCATCGACAGCACGAGGTTGTGGGCAAGCTGGTAGAAGGCACGCTCGACGCCGAAGTAGGTGGCGAACGCCAGCGTGAACACGAGCGTGTCCGGCGTCATGTTGCCGCCGGAGTGGTTACCGACGAGCAGCACCGGCCCGTCATCGGGGATGTTGCCGAGCCCCCGGACCTCGCCGCGGTACCAGATGCTGGCCGCGAGCCACATCAGCGGAAGCCGCTCGCGGATGTAATCCGGGTCGCGTTCGTCGAGGTCGGCGCGGGGGATCCGCTTCTCGATCTGCTCGGTGATGCCGCGCAGCGTCCGGGACAGCAACGATCTGCGGCTGCCGCCAGCATCCGCGGCGCCGGCCGATTGGGCGGGGGACTGATGTCCGTTGGTGCTCGGTGCGCGCGCGGTCGTCGACATGCGGCGGATGTTAGGCGCTCACGCTGCTTTCGCCTGGCCGGTGCTCAACTCCTGCCGCTGGCGGCGCTCGGTCTGCTCACACTCGGCGAAGAATCCCATCAGCAGCTCGTTTGTCTCCTCCGGCCGTTCGACCTGGGGGACATGACCGCAGTGGTCGATCGTCACCTGCTCGGCCGTCGGCAGCCAGCGGCTCACGTGGCGCGAGAACCCGGCAGGGACGAGCGGGTCGTCGCTGCACCACACGAACAGCGCCGGCCGTTCGAGCTCGGCGAGCCGCGGATAGAAGCCGCCGCGGCCGAACGGCTTCTCCAGGTAGATGTTGCGAGCGCACGAGAGAAACGCGTAGCGCGCGCCGGGGGAGTGGTAGATGCGGCGGAACTCGTCGACCATCAGGTCCCCGATCGCGGGGTCGATCAGGTCCCGGTCGCAGAACATCGCCCAAAACTGATTCGCCACGGTTTTGCGGCTGAAAGCATGGGGCAGCAGCCCGAACTCGGGCCGAAGCATCCGGACGATCGGATGGAAGCCGCGCCTCACCCATGCGACGGCCGGGCAGAGCAGCCCGAGTGCGCCGACCCGCTCCGGAGCGATGAGCGCGGTCTCGATCGAGATCCGCCCGCCCATCGAGTTGCCGGCGAAGTGGGCACGTCCGACCTCGAGCTCGTCCATCAAGCCGAGCATCACATCCGCGAACCATCGCGCGTTGTAGCCACCAGTTGCCGGCTTTGACGAAGACCCGAAGCCCGGGAGATCGGGCACGTGGACGCGATAGCGGCTCGACAGCGCCGCGGCGGTCTCGAACAGCGAAGCGCGCGTACCGCCGAGGCCGTGGAGCAGGAGCACGTCGGGCCCGGTCCCCATCGTCAGCGTCGAAACTTTGTGGCGGCCGACCGGGATGTCGCGGATGCGAAGCAGCGGCGGCCTGCCGCCCGGACGGCGGAACATCCCCTCGAAGCCGACCGCGTAGTCGAGATTGCCGCGCACGCTGAGCTGGCGGCGCTGGAACGCCTCGACCCCGGACAGCTCACCTTCGCGCAGGCGGGTCCAGGTCTCGGCGTCGGTCGAGAGCGTCACATCCGGCCTGCGGCGGGTCGCGCCCCTGCGGACGCGGGCGCCGTGGGCCGTGCAGCGGACCTCCCACGTGTGGCCGAGATCGCACAGCTGGATGTGGTACGTCGCATCAAAGCCAGGATCGGCTCCGAGATACCGTTCTGCGAGCGAGCGGAAAGCATCGTCCACCCGCGCTAGCCGCTCGGAGTGCTCCAGCCCTGAACGCACGGCGGGCACCCTACATACCTCCGCGGCGGGGTGTCACCAGTGCGCGCGACGCCCCCGCAAATTGCGGGCGATCAACTACAGTCGCGCGAGCTTGCGCGAGATCGTCCTCCATGACACCAGGACCGGCGAGAATCGCCAGCTCGAGCCGCGTGTGCCCGGGCGCGTGGGCATTTACGCGTGCGGCCCGACGGTGTACGGCCGGATCCACGTCGGCAACGCCCGCCCGTTCGTCGTGTTCTCGCTGCTGAAGCGGTTCCTCGTCCACGAGGGGTACGAGGTCGACTTCGTGGCGAACATCACGGACGTCAACGACAAGATCTACGACGCGGCGCATGCCGCGGGTATCGGCAGCGCAGCGCTGGCGCGCGAGATGTCCGGCCGATATGTGGCCGATACCGATCGGCTCGGCCTCGGCCGCCCGGACCACGAGCCCCTCGCGAGCGAGACGATCGAGCAGATCGTCGCGTTGATCGGGGAGTTGGTGGCGGGGGAACATGCCTATGCGGCCGGCGGAGATGTGTACTTCTCGGTGCGCAGCTACCCCGCGTACGGCGAGCTATCACACCGAAACATTGACGATATGGATCAGGGTGAGGGTGTCGAGGGCGCCGCACTGAAGCGGGATCCGCTCGATTTCGCGTTGTGGAAGGCGGCCAAGGAGGGGGAGGACACGGCGTGGGACTCGCCGTGGGGACGGGGCCGGCCAGGCTGGCACATCGAGTGTTCGGCGATGGCGGAATCGCTGCTAGGGGTTGATTTTGAGATCCACGGCGGCGGCACGGACCTGATCTTTCCCCACCACGAAAACGAAGCCGCCCAGACGGGCGCCGCCCGTGGCGGGCAGCTCGCGCGGCTTTGGGTCCACAACGGGATGATCAGGCTCGACCAGGAGAAGATGTCGAAGTCTCAGGGCAACATCTTCCTGCTGGGGAACGCGCTCGACGCGTACGGGCGCGACGCGCTGCTCATGTACTTCCTCGGGGGCCACTACCGGCAGCCGATCGAGTTCGACGAGGAGCGTCTGGAGGAGGCCACTGCGCGGCTCGCGCGGATCCGCGACGCCGGGAGGCGGCTCGCCCCCGGCGAGAGCCCCGGGTGGTCCGCGCCGATCAAGGACCGGTTCTTTGTCGCGCTTGCGAATGACTTCAACACGCCGAAGGCGCTGGCCGAAGTCGCCGCGTGGGTCACCGAGGCGTTCAAGCAGCCGGCGGGGTCGGTTGGCGACGCGGATCTCCGGGAGATGCTGGGGGTTTTCGCGCTCGACACCGTGCTCGACGCGGACGCGCCACCCCCGGAGCAGGCGGTCGAGCTGATGCAGGCGCGCGAGGCCGCCCGCGCCGAGCGCGAGTATGCGACGGCGGACCGGTTTAGGGACGAGTTGCGGGAGCTCGGGTGGGAGGTCCGTGACGGTCCGGACGGGCCCGAGCTGATCCCGCGCGAGCGGTGATCGTCTACGGGCGCAACTCGGTGCGCGAGGCGCTGCGCGGGCCGCGCACGGTGTCGCGCGTTTGGGCGACGAAGAATGCAGCACGGGAGCCGTGGCTCGGCGCCGCGCCGACCGTAACGGTCGTCGGCGCGGATGAGCTCGAGCGGCTGTCCGGCTCGGACGGCCATCAGGGCATCTGCGCGGAGGTCAGCGAATTCGTTTACGCCGACGGCGAAGCGCTGCTGCGAGGCTCGCCCGCGCCCCTGCTCGTCGCGCTCGACCAGGTCACCGACCCCCAGAACCTCGGGGCGATCTGCCGCACGGCGGAGTGCGCGGGCGCCGCGGGCGTCGTGCTGCCTGAGCGCCGCTCCGCCCACGTCACCGCGGCGGTCTGCAAGGCGTCGGCCGGCGCGGTCGAGCATCTGCCCGTGGCGGTAGTCCGGAACCTCGCCGACTGGCTCGCCGACGCGAAGGCGGCCGACTTGTGGTGCTACGGCGCCGCCGCCGACGGGCAGGCTTCGTACGACGCGGTTGACTGGGCGGGCGGGGTGGTGCTCGTGCTCGGGTCCGAGGGACGCGGACTGCGCCCGCGCGTCGCGGCGGCGTGTGACGCGCTCGTGTCGCTGCCTCTCCGAGGCCGGATCGAGTCGCTCAGCGTCAGCGCGGCGGCAGCCGTGCTGCTGTACCGCGCAGCAGCGGCTCGATGAGCCGGAATGCACACCGAAATCCGGTACTTGACAAGCGCGCAGTGCTATGTAAAGCTCGCGCCGGGAGATAACGATCAACTAGAGCTTTAGGCTCAGGGTTGGGTTAGAGATCATAGGTGCGGCGCCATGGGAGGTGACGCGTCACGAATTCCACAGGATCACGCTGCCTGCGTGGTCCAGGAGGGAAGAGGTCGTGGCAAGACTCTCCGCTTACCCCCAGGCTCAACCTCAGGTTGAGGATGGCTTCCTGATCGCACTCGCGAAGCAGGGACACGCTGACGCATACGATCGCATCGTCCGCCGCTATTACGGCTTCGTGCGGCTGAAGGCCTCGTCGTACTTCCTCGCCGGCGGCGACGCCGACGATCTGATCCAGGAAGGGCTCGTAGGCCTGTACAAGGCGGTCCGCGACTATCGGACGGACCGCGAGTCGAGCTTCCGCAACTTTGCGGAGCTGTGCATCACGCGCCAGATCATCACCGCGGTCAAGACCGCGACGCGCAACAAGCACACACCGCTCAACCAGTACGTCTCGTTCTCGAGCACGCCGTCTGGCGTGACCGGCGATTCAGAATCGACGCTCGACGAGGTGATCCCGGGCTCGCCGGTGCACGACCCGGTCAACCAGGTGATCTCCTCTGAGGAGCTGCGCGCGCTCGTCGCGTGCATCTCGACGGCGCTGTCCGAGCTCGAGTCGCGCGTGCTCGCGCTGTACCTCGACGGCCACTCCTACGAGGAGGTCGGCCGCCGGCTCGGCTGCGACTGCAAGACCGTCGACAACGCGCTGCAACGGGTCAAGCGCAAGGTCGGCCAGCACCTGTCCGAGCGCGCGATCCCCGCTTAGAAGCGATACGGCGCGCTGTGGCGGGGTTGCGCCGCAGCGCGCTCTGCGAGGATTCCACAGGCGATGGAGGACTTCGACCAGCTGGCGGTGACGCCAGCCGAACAGGAGGCGCTCGCGCGGCTGCGGGACGCGACCGGCGTCAGGAACGGCCCGATGGAACGCCACTCGCTGCGGACGCGACACATCGCGGCCAAGCTCGCCGGGCAGCGGCAGTGGACGATCGACGGCGAGGTGCTGACGATCGCCGCGATCCTGCACGACGCCGGCCTGTATCCGGGGATCTCGCGCGGCGGCGTGTACACCTCCGACGGGGCGCAGGCGGCTCGCGAACTGCTGGCCGCGCACGACTGGAGGCCTGAGCGGATCGAGCTGTGCGCGAATGCGATCGACCGTCACCACGAGCTCCGCAGCCAGCGCGCGCTCGGCGGCGAGGTCGAGGGGCTGCGGCTAGCGGACCTCGTCGAGCTGAGCGGTGGCGTGCTCCGGTTCGGCCTCGACCGGGCATGGTTGCGCGAGCTGTATGCCGCCGTGCCGCGCCGTGGTCTGGTCGGCGAGCTTGCGCGGGAGGTCGGCCGGGCGCTGAGGGAGCGCCCGCTGACGATGCCGCGGATCTTCTGGCGACCGTGACGATGGGCGACCTGGAGGACAAGACCTACCTCGTCACCGGCGCCAATACCGGCATCGGTCGGGAGACGGCCCGAGCGCTGGCTGCTCGCGGCGCGAGCGTGGTGTTCGCGTGCCGTTCGGCTGAGAAGACCGAACCGGTTATCGACACGATCGCGGCCGAGACGGGCGCCGGCGAGAAGCTGCACTTCATCGCGCTCGACCTCGGCGATCTCGGTTCGGTGCGAGCGGCCGCCAGCGAATTCCTCGCAGGCGGGCAGCCGCTCCACGGGCTGATCAACAACGCGGGCCTCGCCGGCCGGCGCGGGCTGAGCGACAGCGGCTTCGAGCTCGCTTTCGGCACCAACCACGTCGGCCATTTCCTGCTCACCAGCCTGCTGCTCGACCGTCTGCGCGAGAGCGCGCCGGCGCGGATCGTGAGCGTCTCGAGCGACGCGCACCAGTCGGTGACAGCGTTCGACTGGGACGCCGTACGCAGGCCGACGCAAACCCGTGCGGGCTTCCGTGAGTACGCGGTCTCGAAGCTCGCCAACCTGCTCCACGCGCAGGAACTAGCGCGCCGGCTCGACGGCGACGGCGTCACGACCTATGCGCTTCACCCGGGCGTGATCGCATCGGACATCTGGCGTCAGGTGCCGTGGCCGATCCGGCCCTTGATGAAGCTGCGGATGAAGTCTCCGGTGCAGGGCGCGCAGACGACGCTGTACTGCGCCACTTCGCCGGACGTGGGACACGAGAGCGGCCGCTACTACGACGACTCAAAGCCGGCGCAGCCGGGACCCGGGGCGACGCCGGAGCTCGCGGCCGAGCTGTGGGAACGGACCAGCGCCTGGGTCGATGGCTCATAACGGGTTCACCGCGCTGCACCGCGGTGGCGAAGGCAGCCCGATGGTGTGCATCCACGGCTTCACCGACACCTGGCGGACGTGGGAGCTGGTGCTTCCGGCGCTCGAGCGCCACCACGACGTGCTCGCGCCAACGCTTGCCGGCCACGCCGGCGGGCCGCCGCTCGATCTCGGCGCAGGCAGCGATGCGGTCATAGATGAGCTCGAGCGGGCGATGGACGAGGCCGGGTTCGAGCGGGCGCACCTGGTCGGCAACTCGCTCGGCGGATATGCCGCCTTGCGCCTCGCGCAGCGGGGGCGCGCCGAGTCGGTGGTCGCGCTCGCGCCGGCCGGCGGGTGGGCGGACGGCGACGAGTCCTACAAGGACACGCTGGCGTACTTCACGACGGCGCAGGAGCTCGTTCGGAACGCCGCGCCGTACGCTGACGAGATCGTCTCGACGCGCTGAGGGCCGGCGCCGCGCGACCGCGTTCACGACCACCAACTACGAGCACATACCGGCGGAGCTGCTCGCGCACCAGATCCGCGGCGCGGCGAGCTGCGACTCGGCGGCGCCGCTGATCGAATACGCGTTGGAGCACGGGTGGAGCTTCGAGGGCGAGCCCGTGAGCTGTCCGGCGCGGATCGTCTGGGGCACTGCGGACCAGCTGCTGCGGTGGCCGAGCGCCGCCGCCGCGTTTCGCCATCTCGTGCCACACGCCGATTGGATCGAGCTCGACGGGATCGGCCACATGCCGCAGATCGACGTTCCGGCCGAGACCGCCGACCTGATCCTCGGCCTGACTAGCCGCTGAGCAACGCCCGCAGCGCTTTACGGTCGATCTTGCCGACCGGGGTGAGCGGCACCGCGTCGATCACCCGGATCTCGCGCGGGTACTTATAGCCGCCGATGTGCTCGCGTGCCCACACGATCAGTTCCTCGGGCGCGACGTCCGAGCTCAGCGACACGAAGGCGACCACCTCTTCGCCGTGAACCTCGTCCGGCCGTCCGACCACGCCCGCGAGCTGCACGGCGGGATGCTCGACGAGCGCGTCCTCGACGTCGCGCGGGTAGACGTTGAAACCGCCGCGGATGATCAGGTCCTTCTTGCGATCGACGATGAACAGGTAGCCCTCGTCATCGAGGTAGCCGATGTCGCCCGTGTAAAGCCACCCGTCGTGGATCGTCTCGGCGGTGACGTCGGGCGATCTCCAGTAGCCCTGCATCACGCCGGGGGAACGGGCGCAGATCTCGCCCGGCTCGCCGGGACCGAGCGACCGTCCGTGCTCATCGCGAATCTCGACGTCGCACTCGGGAACGGGGAGGCCGACCGATCCCGGTTTCTCGCGGCCGGCCGGGTTGGTCGCGATCAGCGCGGCGGTCTCGGTCAGACCGTAACCCTGGCGGATCGAGACGTTTGGCACGCGCCGCCGGAACTCGGCCTCGACCTCGGGCGCCAGTGGCGCGCCGCCGCAGCTGAGGTACCGCAGCGAGCTGAGATCGTGATCCTCGAGCGGCTGCCCCAAGAGCAGTTGGAGCATCGACGGCACCACCGCCGAGATCTGGAGCTGGTGCTCGGCGATCAGCGCCGGCCACGCGGCGGGGTCGAACCAGCGCAGCAGGACCGCGATCGCCCGCTCCTCGCTGTGCATCCCGGCAAGCGTCACGAGGATCCCGTACGAGTGCGACAGCGGCAACGTCGCGAGCGCCCGGTTGACGCCGTCGATATGGCCGGCGTCATGGGCGGAACGGCCGGAGAAGTACAGGTTCGCGTGCGACAGCATCACGCCCTTCGCCCGTCCGGTGGTCCCGCCGGTGTACAGCAGCGCAGCGAGGTCATCATCTGCGCGCGGGACGATCGGCGCCGGGTCCGCGCGCTCGAGCGTGTGGAGCGAGACGACGTCGCCCTCGGCACCCTCGGTGGAGATCACGTGGTGAACGCTGTCGATCCCGTCGACGGCGGCGGACACCTTGTCGATGAACTCGGGCGTCGTGACCACAGCCGACGCCGCGGCGTTCGCCACGACGTGTCGGAGCTCGGCCGCCGGAAGCAGGAACGTCGCGGGCGTGACAACTGCGCCCGCGCGCCAGATCGCGTTGTAGACGATGCCTACCTCCGGGCAGTTCGCCATCGACACGACCACGCGATCGCCCGGCACGATCCCGAGCTCACCGAGCCCGCCCGCGATCCGCTGGGCACGGTCGAAAAGCTCGCCGGAGCGGTGCCAGCGACCCTCGAACAGCACCGACTCGTAGTCGCCGCGTCGCTCGAAGGAGTCCTCGGCGAGCCGCGCAAGGTTGTGGTCGGTGGCGACGCTCATGCAGCGCGCGACGGGTGGCCGACCCCGGGCCAGGGCGCGAGCACCAGAACGAGCCGCGCGTCGCTGACGCGCCCGCACCGTTCGCCGCTCGTTTGGCTCGAAATGCGAGAGGAACCCGCCTCGCCCGTCACCGTCGAGCCATCCTGCGAGATCTCAACGCGGCCGTCGGCAACGAGCAGATACGCCCGCTCGTGAACCTGATGCTCGCTCAGTTGCTCGCCGGCGGGAAGGCTGATGGCGATCGCCCGGGTCTCTTCATCGGAGCGAAGCACCCGGGGGTGGTGGGGTTCGATCTCCATCGAGCGGATGTCCCAGCTCTCCATCGGGTCTCCTCGTGTCGGGGTCGCTTCCAGTGTTCCCGCTTTGTGCCGCGCTCGCAACCCGCCGTTTCATTGTGGAGGCCTCCCGGTCCGAGTGATGAATTCCGCCAGGCAGTCGTTGTACGGACCGCCGAGCGTCGGGATCGTATGCTGGCGACCGGTCAGGATCCGCCGTTCGGCACCGAGCCGTGCGGCGAGCCGATCGCACACCGCCTCGAACACCGCTGAGTGGCCGCCGGAGATCACGAGCTTGCGGAACGGCGCCCGGGCGAGCTCCTCGAGCGGCGGTGCGGCCTCCCAAGGCGGCCGTTCATGCGCGGCGAGCGTCGCGCCATGCTCGAGCCAGTCAGGGAGGACCTCGGGCGTCTCGTGCGCCGAATGGACTCCGGCGCGGAACGCCCGCAGGAACGCGGCGGGCCCCATCGCCGGACCCTCGCGGTACATACGCTTGCCCTGTTCGAGCATCGCGTCGGCGTCCGGCTCGCCGGCTGCGAGCCGCAGCAGTCCTGGCTCGGACACGGTCAGGGACCACACAGCGTCGGGTCGCAGCGCCGCCGCGAGCAGCGCGATCACCGCGCCGTAGGAATGCCCGACCAGATGTGCGCCGTCGCCGAGCAACTCCGCGAACATCGGCGCCTCCTGCTCGAAGTCGCCGCGCGGCAGCGGCGGGCTGGTGCCAAAGCCCGGTCTGTTCGGCAGCACAAGCGACCATCGGTCGGCGAGGTCGCGTTGCGCGCGCCAAGTTTGGGTAGCGTCGACGATGCTGCCGTGGACGAGCAACAGCTGAGGACCTGAGCCGAGTCGCTCGACGTCCAGATCCGCGGCGGCAATCGGGGCGTCGGGCATTGTCGAGATACTTCCGGGCCGAATGGCAGACCGCAAGGACATCGATTTCAGTTATACGCTCACCGACAGGGTGATTCGGCTCGCGCTCGGCGAGCTCACCGACTTCAGCGGCGCGAAATACGACGGTGACTTCACGCTCACGCTCGAGCAGGCGCAGCGGCGCAAGCACGAGTACGTAGCCGAGCAGATCGGGCTCGAGCCCGGCAAGCGGATCATCGATCTCGGCTGCGGCTGGGGGCCGCTGCTCAACTTCTTCCGCGAGCGCGGAGCGACCTGGGGTCGGCGTGACGCTGTCCTCGGCGCAGCTCGAAGCGTGCCGCAAGCACGGGCTCGAGGCGCACCTGCAGGATGCGCGCGACGTGACTCGCGACACGTTCGGCCCGTTCGACGCAGCCGTCAGCCTCGGCGCGTTCGAGCACTTCGCCTCGCCCGAGGACTACGAGGCGGGCCGCCAGGACGCCGTCTACGAGCGGTTCTTCGCAAACGTCGCGACGCTGCTGCCGCCGGGCGGGCGTTTCTATCTGCAGACGATGGTGTTCGGCCCGAACATGATCCCGATCGAGCAGGTCGACCGGAACGCGCCTCCGCGAATCCGACTGCCTGGTACCTGGCGATGATGCAGGCGGCGTTTCCCGGATCGTTCCTGCCGTTCGGCTCCGAGCAGGTGGTCCGCTGCGCCGAGCCCCACTTCAAACTGGTGTCGGCGGTCAGTGGCCGTCTCGACTACATCCAGACGATCAAGGAGTGGGACAAGCGCACCGAGGCATGGACTCCGAGGCTGGCGATGCTCAAGCTGCGGCTGATCCCGAAATGGCTGACGAGTCCGGACTTCCGCTTTGCGTTCACCTCGGGAGCATCGTCGAACCTCGTGTGCTTCGAGCGCGAGTTGATGGAGCACTTCCGGCTCGTGTTCGAGAGGGTGTAGCCGCATGACCGCGTTGTTGCTCTTCGGAGACACCGAGCGTTCCGCCACGATCCGTCACGAGATCCCGGTGGGGATCATGGATCCGCTGCTGTTCGCCGAGATCGACGGCCGGAAGTACGTGCTGACGAGCTGGCTCGAGCGAGACCGGATCCTCCGCGTGCTGCCGGATGCCGAGATCCTCGACTACTTCGCGTTCGGCTACAAGGAGCTCGTGAGTGGCGGGCGTTCTTACGTCGAAGCCGAGCGCGAAGTGGCGGTGCGGGCGGTGCAAGGAGATCGGGATCCGGGAGGCGATCGTGCCCGGGCACCTTCCCGCTGGCGCTCGGCGAGCGGCTGCGCGAGGAGGGCGTGGCTCTCACCGTCGACGACGGGACCGTGGAGCAACGGCGGCGGGCGAAGCGAGGCGCCGAGCTCGAGGGCATCCGGGCGGCATTCGAACGCCGCCGCGAGCGCGTTCGCGGCAGCCGCGGAGCTGCTCGGGCGTGCGACCGTCACCGAGGACGGCCGGCTCGCGATCGACGGGGAGTTGCTGCTCGCCGAGCACGTCAGAGAGACGCTGCAGACCGTCTGCCTCGAGCACGGCGCGCGGTGCCCGCCGGAAGCGATCGTCGCCTCGGTGTGGAGTGGCGTAGGCCACGAGCGGGGCGACGGGCCGCTTCCCGCCGGGCTTCCGATCCAGATCGACCTGTGGCCCCGCCACGAGGAGAGCGCGTGCTTCGCCGACATGACCCGCACGTTCGTGGTCGGTAGGCCGACCCCTGAGCACGGAAGCATGATCGATGAGCAGGAGCGGCTTGTGGCGGCGGCCCTCGATGATGCCCGCGCGGCGATCCGCCCCGGCAGCAGCGGACGGGAGATCTACGAGCGGACCTGCGATCTATTCGAGTCGGCGGGCTACAAGACGCAGCGCACGGCCGACACGGAGGGGGAGGTGGAAGGGTTCCAGTTTGCTCTCGGGCACGGCGTCGGGCTCGAGGTCCACGAGCCCCCCGTGCTCGGCCTCGGCGGACATGAGTTGCTCGTCGCCGGCGATGTCGTAGCGGTCGAGCCCGGACTGTGGGACGCGAGGGTCGGCGGGGTCCGCTTCGAAGACCTGCTGCTCGTGACCGACGACGGATGCGAGACGCTGACGCATTTCTCGTACTCGCTCACGCCTGGGTCAGCGTAAAACGCAGCTCGGCCGCCGGCGCGTTCGCGAGCGCCTCGTGGAGCTCGAGCTCGGTTTCGAACCGGCCGTGTAGGCGCCGGCCTTCGCCGTAGACGTGCAGCTCGGATGTCGCTAGCGGCCAGGGACTGAACGTGAACCGATGCGTGCCGACGCGGGTGAGCTCGATGCCGTCGACGGTCGTCGTCTCCCAGTCCAGGCACACGGCGAGCGAGAACGAATCCCAGGCCCACACGAGCCGCTGGTTGCGTGCGAGCTGCTCGCGGTCGGCGGCGAGCAGCTCGGTCAGGCGCTCTTGGAGCCGAAGCTGGTCCTCCATGTATGCCACGACGAGTGCGCGGTCGGCCGGGCTGAGCTTGTCGAGGTCACGGAGACGCTGGAGCGCGGCGCCGTGCATCGACACGAGCAGCGCTGCATAGCGGCTCTGCGTCAGCAGCTTGTACGGCGCTCGTGCCCATAGGTCGATGTGCGTCTGGACCGGCAGCTCGAGGAATGAGTGGGGCAGCCCCGTGTCGGGGTTGAGCGTCGGGCGCAGATCCCATTCGGCCATCCCGACGTCGTGCTGCTCGGCCGCCAGTGCGACCTGTTCGAACGGCTCGGGACGCGGCGACCACGCGCGAGCGAGCTGTCCCGAGATCCACGCATGCGAGGCCTGGCCGATCGCCGTCACCGTACGTTCGTCCTCGGAGTGGCGAAGCAGCATCGGCCGATCGTATTCTCCGGCGATATGCGCGTTGTCAGCCGGTGCGTTTTGCATGGTGATGCTCGCGCTCGCGGTCCCCGCGGCCGCGGCCGGGGGTGGGGGTCGCGGCCCGGTCCTCCCCGGCACGCATTGCCCGGCGTTCCCCGCCGACAACGTGTGGAACACGCCGATCACGGGGCTCCCGGTCGACCCCCACTCGTCCGCGTGGCTGAGTCACATGGCGGCCGGCTCGACCTTCCTGCATCCGGACTACGGTCCGGGCGGTCCGTACGGGATTCCGTGGCAGATCACCAGTCGCCACCCGAAGTTCGTGCGGGTCAGGTTCCAGTACGCGTCAGAGAGCGACCGCGGGCCGTACCCGTTCTCGGCGAGCACGCCGATCGAGGGCGGCGCCAGCGCATCGGGAGACCGGCACGCGCTGATGGTCGATCCCGCGACCTGCAAGTTGTACGAGCTGTACGCCGCCTACTACCACCCGAATGGCGGGTCGACCGCCGGTTCGGGGGCGATCTGGAGCCTGACCTCGAACCGGCTCCGTCCCGCGACGTGGACCTCTGCGGACGCCGCCGGGCCTGCCGATCCTGCCGGGACTCGTCAACTACGAGGAGGTCAAGGCCGGCCACATCGACCACGCGATTCGCTTCACCGCGGACACAACCGACACCCGCTTCATATGGCCCGCTCGCCACGAAGCGGGCTCCGTGTCGGACGTCTCATACCCGCCGATGGGGGCGCGCTTCCGCCTGTCGGCGAGCTTCAACCTGCCGGCGTCGAGATGCGCCCGCGCGTGCCAGGTCGTGATCCGCGCGATGAAGACGTACGGGCTGATCCTCGCCGACAACGGCAGCAACTGGTACTTCCAGGGCACCGAGGACCGGCGCTGGACGTACACGATGGTCGATCAGCTGAAGCAGATACCCGGCGAGCGCATTTGAGGCGGTCGACGAGTCGTGTCTGATGGTCAGTCCCAACTCAGGCCAGGCGCGGCAGCCCGGGACGCCGGCATACCGGGCCGCGTGCGGCTAGCCGTCAGTCCGCAAGTAGCAGCCGGACGACGCTCTCGGCGACGACCGCGGGCTTCTCGCTGCCCTCGACCTCGACCGTGAACCGGTCGACGAGCTCCCACCAGCCGCCGCCCTTCTCGGTGACTGAAACGAGTTCCGCGGTCGCGCGGACGCGACTGCCCGACGGAACCGGGGAGGGATAGCGGACCTTGTTCCAGCCCATGTTCACGCCGAGCTTCACCTGGTCGCCTTCGACGCCGCCGCCGAGCTGCTCGCGGAGGCCGTCGATGACGCAAAGCGTGAGGTTCCCGTGCGCGATCGTGGTGCCGAACGGCGACTCCTTTTCGGCCCGCTCGCGGTCGACGTGAATCCACTGATGGTCGCCCGTGATCTGGGCGAACGCGTCGATGTCTTCCTGCGTGATCGAGCGCCAGTCAGACGGGCCGCGCTGGACACCGATGCCGTTGCGGAGGGTGTCGATTGGGTTGTTTGTTGTGGTCATGGCGGGAACACTAGTCCTGGGCGACTGATTAGGCTTGGCCGACACCAATCAGGAGGTCGAGATGATCGTCATGTTCACTGCGCGCCGTCTCAAGCCCGGGGCATGGGAGGAGTTTCGCCGCGCCTGGGATCCGGGTGACGAACCACCGCCCGGCTTCCAGCGCGCATTCCACGCGCGCAACATCCGCGACGAGGACGAGATCATCTCGTTCGGGCTGTTCGACATGACGATCGAGGACTACCGCCGGTGGCGCGAGGAGGCCGACGCACAGGAGAACCAGCGGGTCGACCACATGTCAGCGTTCGTCGAGAACGAACACGTGTCGGGCGTGTACGAGGTCGTCGAGGAATACCAGCCGTAGCGTCTGCTGTTGGCGCGTCAGGCGCCGCGGATCACGCGGAGGATGACGGGCAGCGTGGTTCGCCTCGCCGCCTCCACGACGCCGGCGAGCTCCTCGTCGCGGAGCTCCTCGGCATACTCGATCACGACAACGAGCGGCTCCTCGCCGGGCTCGTGGTGCGACAGTACGCGGTGGATCTCGTCGGGCTGATCTGCGAGCGATTCCGGCGAGGGCACCGTGAGCACCACTCGCCCGGCCGCCGGCGGCTCGAGCACGCCTTGTTCGTCGACCGGACCATGCTCGACGATCGCCTCTCCGGCAGCGACCGCGGCGGGCGGTGTCGCGGCGAGCGCCTCCGCGAGCGCCGTGTCGCGCGGGATCTGCAGGATAAGCACGGCGCCGTCGGTCACCTGAGGATCGTAACCGGCAGTGCCAGACTCCCGGCTAGCCGATGAACGCATCGAGAAAACTGCTCGCCGTCGCTGTGTGCGGGACGACGCTCGCAGTTGCGGGGTGCGGCAGCACGACCAGTCGCTCCACAACGCACCTCGTGAGCCCTCGCTCCACGACGCGCCCCGTAAGTCCCACGTTCCGACGAAGCCATCGAACCACTACGCGAGCCAGACGACACAGTCCGGGCGCTCAGTTGGTCCTGGCACGATCGTGTTGCGCCGGCTTGGAACGATCCACTACGGCTGCTCGGGGGCGGACGGCATCGACGCCGTGTTGGAACCGCGTGGGGTGTTGGCTACGGAGACCGCCTACGTCGAGGGCGCAAGCCATCAGCATCTCCGCGGAGCAACGATTCAGCCTGGCGTGACCGGGTTCGCGGTAAAGGCACCCGTCGGGCGGGACCGAGCTGTGGCACTTGATCCAGTCGACGGAGCCCGAGACGCTCGACGCCCGGGTCGCGATCACGGTCGAGCAACGGCTGCGCCGCTAGGTGGCTCGCACAGGTTGGCGTGATCTCGCACGCGGGGCCGTGGTCGCCGCCACGCCCGTGGCTATAGATAGCCGCTGAGGAGTCCGCCTCGGCGTCGAGCTGCTGGCCCGCATCGGCACGGCCGAGCTCGACGTACTCACGAGCCGCCTGCCGGCGCTCCTCGACCTGTTGGATGACGATCGCGTGGATCTCTGCGTCGCTAAGCGTCCGCCGAGGAACGTCGGACGATCCCGCTCCAAGCGACGCGCCGGCGACGTGGCTGCTGTTGGCGGCGCGCTGTGTTGCGTGATCGCGTGCTTCGACCGCTTCGGCGTTGTCGATCGCGGCGATCGCCGACCGCAATGCCGAGACGGCCGTGCGGTCGCGCGCCTTGAGTGCCCTGGGCAGATCGTTGCGAAGCTGGTCTCGCATCGATCGAACGGTAACCATCGTACGGGCGCCGTCAGGTAGAGCTGCCTGGCCGGGTGCGGACCCCGGCAGGCTGACCAGCCTCGATGACGACGGGCTCGAGCGGAATCCGCGCGGGGTCGAAGTCGTCGAGCAGCTCGCTTGCGGTCGTCACCGGCTTGTTGAAACCGAGCGTGCTCGCGAGCAGCGATCAGCGTCGCGGCCGCCGGCTCGTCACGATCGGCAAGCGTCGCAGCCTGATCGCGCTTCGCCAGGCGCGAGCCGTCGGGAGCGAGCACCAGCGGGACGTGGGCGTAGCTCGGCACCGGTAGTCCGAGCAGCCGCGCGAGCAGGATCTGCCGCGGTGTCGAGTCGGCGAGATCCGCACCTCGGACGACCTCGCCGATCCCCTGGTCGGCGTCGTCGACGATCACGGCGAGCTGGTAGGCCGGGACGCCGTCGGCGCGCCGCACGACGAAGTCATCGACGATCGCGCCGACTCGTCCGAGCAGGCGGTCGTCGAACTCGATCCGCTCTGAGCTCGCCCGGACGCGGAGCGCGTAGCGACGTCCCTCGGCGATCCGGCGCGACTGTTCCTCGGCGGTGAGATCGCTGCACGTGCCCGGGTAGGCGCCTTCGGGAGAGTCGCCGTGCGGCGCCGACGCGGCCTCGCGGATCTCGGCACGCGTGCAGAAGCACGGGTACAGGTGGCCCTGGCCTTGCAGCTCCGCGATCGCCTGGTCATACAACGGCATCCGCTCGGACTGCCGGACGACCGGGCCGTCCCAATCGAGCCCGAGCGCTCGGAGGTCGGCGAGCTGCTCCGCTTCGTATTCACGTCTCGATCGCTGTGCATCCAGGTCCTCGACCCGGACCAGGAAGCTCGCCGACTGCGACCGCGCGAACAGCCACGCCACAAGCGCCGTGCGCAAGCTGCCGAGATGGAGCGGTCCCGTCGGCGACGGGGCGAACCGGCCGTCGGCTGTCATCCGAACATTTTGTTCGGTCGCCGCGATGCGAACATTGGACCGATGAGCCGTCTGTTCGAGCCGATTCCGCGAGACCGCAGCGTCCGGCGTGCGACCCAGCTCGTGATCGGCGTCGCGATGTACGGCGCGACTGCCGGGATGCTCGTGCTGGCCGGCCTCGGCCTCGATCCGTGGGACGTGCTCCACCAGGGCCTGTCGCGGACGATCGGGCTGGGGATCGGGACGTGGGCGATCATCGTCAGCATGGTCGTGCTCTCGGGCTGGACGCTGCTCCGCCAGCGGCCGGGCGTCGGCACGCTCATCAACGCAGTCGGTGTGGGGCTGGTGATCGATCTGCTCGTGGCCGAATTTCACCAGCCGCACGCGCTATGGGCGCGGATCCTGCTAATGGTCGGCGGCGTGGTCGGCAACGGCATCGCGACCGGTCTCTACATCGGCGCGGGACTCGGTCCGGGTGCTCGCGACGGGCTGACGACCGGCGTCGCGAGCCGCGGCCACTCGATTCGCATCGTCCGCACGTCGATCGAGGCGACCGTCCTGCTGACCGGCTTCCTGCTCGGCGGGACCGTAGGTATCGGCACCGTCTTCTACGCGCTCGCGATCGGCCCGATCACGCACTTCACGATCCCCGCGCTGGCGATCGACGACCGGCTGCGGCGGCTCTGGTCGAAGCAGCCCCCGATCGCGCAGCCCGACGCTCCGCTCACGACCGGCTCTTAGCCGGATCGTTACGCTGGGGGGAGTGCGCGAGGCGGTCTTGGAACACGGCGTGCCCGTTACGGAGGGCTGGTTCGTGGTCAACGCGCGCGACGCGCGCTGGCTCCACAACGAGATGCGGTCGGTGTGCCGGTTCGGCGGCGAGGGTGAGGCACATTTCGACGAGCTCGGGGTCAGCCTGTACCGCCTGCAGCCCGGGCGGCCGATGTCGCTCTACCACCACGAAGCCGGGCAGGAGGACTTCCTCGTTCTCGCGGGTTCGTGCACCCTGATCATCGAAGGGCAAGAGCGGACGCTGAAGACCTGGGACTTCA
>CAVWPV010000015.1:0-947536 GCA_963756985.1 uncultured Solirubrobacteraceae bacterium
ACCGGGTGAGCCGCGGCGTCCCAGCTCGGGGTGTAGAGCACGGTCGGCATCACCTTCAGACCATGTGCGGCGGCGGCCGACATGAGCTGGTCCAGCTCGCCCCAGCGCGTCGGGATCCCGCCCGCGTCGACGAACTGCGACATCTCGTCCGCCGGGACGTCCTCCCAGGTCTTGTACGGCTGCGCGTAGGACCAGTCGAACACGACCCGCAGCGTCTCGACGCCGGCGGCGACCATCGTGTCCATCTGCGAGTCGAGATCGACGCCCGGAGCGGTCACCGGAAACAGCGGGCCGTCGACGTTGACGCCGACGAACCCGGCGGGACCGCGGGGGACGATTGAGCGCTCGCGGCGCCGGGAGCTGCTAGCGCGCAGGCGCACAGAATCCCGACGGCCAGCGTCATCCAACGGGAGGCCATCGCTGCGCGAGTGTACCCAGACTCAGGGTCCCGAGAGGTCAGCAGCTCGCCGATTGCCGCGTCTGTCAGCTCGGCGGTGCGCGTCCACGGCCGCTCCGCCGCGACCCGCAGCCCCTTCGCGATCAGCTCGCCGCGCAGCCGCTCGTCGGTCGCCGCCGCGAGCGTCGCGTCCGCGAAGTCAGCGCCGGGGTCGACAAGCAACGCGGCTCCGGCGGTTGTCTCCGGGAGCGCGCCCGCGGCCGCGGCGACCACCGGCACGCCGCACGCCATCGCCTCCAGGCACGGAAGCCCGAACCCCTCGTGCAGCGACGGCATCACGAGCGCGCTCGCGCCGGCGTACAGCCCCGGCAGCAGCTCTTCGTCGACGTACCCGAGCCGCTTCAGCGGCGGGAGGCGTGGCGCCGCGCAGGTACCCCCGGTCAGAGCCCGCCAGCACGAGCTCGATCCCTCGCTCGGCCAGAGCGCCTGCGGTGCGGCGTGAGCGCCTCGAGGTTCTTCCGCGCCGAGACGGTTCCGACGACGAGCACATACGGGCGGTCCAGGCGATACTCGGCCCGCGCGCGGGACGCGTCGATCGATGGACGGAACCGTCCGTCGACGCCTCCGGGAACGACGGCGATGCGCTCTGCCGGCACTCTCAGCACCTCGATCAGCTCGCCGCGGGAGAACTCGGAGACGGTGATCACGAGCCGCGCCCGCTTGGCGAGCCGCGGCAGGATCACGCGCTGGTAGGCGACGAACGTGGCGGAATAGGCCTCGGGGTGGGTGAGCGCGGCGGCGTCGTGGATCACGACCACGTTGCGGTCGCAGATCAGCGGCGCGACGTTCGCCGGCGAGTAGATCAGCCGCGCGTCGCTCAGCAGCGGCAGCGTCAGCTGCTCCCACACGTGACCGGCCTTGTGGGCGAGCGTCGCGGGCGGCCGGATCACGCTGTAGCGGGTCGGGTCGAGCTCCGGCAGCCGGCGGGCCATCTCGCGCGCGTACCGCTCGACGCCGCCGATCTCGGCGCGGACCGCGGCGCGCGCGTTGATCGCGACTGGCCTGCAGCGGCTGCGTCAACGGGCGCCGACGCGGCGGCGCACGGCAAACCCCGCGCCAAGCAGCCCGGCGCCGAGCAGCGCTGCGGCCCAGCCGTCGTACCCGGTCATCGGCAGCGTCTTCGAGCTCGACCCCGAGGTCGTCGACGTGGTCGCCGAGGCGATCGTGGCGGTCGGCGTCGGCGTCGTCGCCGTCGCCGGCGGTGGGGCGCGACCGGCGGAGTCGTGCTCGCGGGCGGCGGCGCAGCCGTGTGCGACGTCGTCGAGGTGCTGAGCGGATCGGTGTACTGGTTGTCGCCGGCGGACGGGCCGTTGCCCGCGACCGCGATCGCGGCCGCTGGGCCCGCGATCACCGCGGCGACCAGCGCCAGCAGCAATGTGCGCCTCAACCTCACCTTGCGAGTATTGCAAGCTCGGGATGCGCCTGCTCGCCTTCGCCGACCTGCACCGCGACCGCGGCGCCGCCCGCCGGCTCGTCGAGCGCTTCGACGACGCCGATCTCGTGATCGGCGCGGGCGACTTCGCGTCGATGTGACCGGTGCCGATTTAGCCACGATTTATCCCTGGCGGGCAGCCCGCAAATGGCGCTTTTGCAGGATTTCTTGCAGAACCAGGATCGGCGGCTGGTGTCGCGACGGGTCGTGTTAGGGTGCCTGCGCCCTACTCCCGCGCCGCCTTCTCAGCGGCCTTGTTCATGACTGTTCGCCGCCGACACCTGTGGATCCTCTGCGCTCTGATTGCGGCGGCGCTGGTGGCGCTGGGGGCGCTTGCCGGCGCCAGCTCGGGGACCTGGCTTCTCAGATCGCATCCAAGCAATCAGCGGTCAGCTCGCTGAAGCAGGCGATCGCCAACGAGAGCTCGCAGATCCGCAGCACGACCAACGGCCTGAGCGCCGCGGAGACGCGACTGGCCTCGATCCAGGGGCAGCTTTCAGCGCGCGAAGCGCAGTTGCGAGCCGTGCAGACGCAACTCCTCGCCGCGAGGCTGCGGCTGCTGGGGCTCGAGAACCGGTTGCGGCTGTCCTCGCAGGCGCTCGCGGCGAACCTCGTCGCGCGTTACGAGGGGGCTGCGCCGAACATCATGACCGTGATCCTCCAGTCGCACGGGTTCACCGACCTGCTCAACAAGATCAGCTTCCTCGACCGGCTCGGGCACCAGGACGCGCACGATCGTCGGCAGCACGCGCGTGGCTCGCGCCGCCGTTGCGCGCGAGGCCAAGGCGCTCGGCGTGCTCGAGGTCCGCGACCGCCGGCTGGCCGACCAGGTGCTGGCCCAGCGCAACCAGGTTGCGGCGATCCAGGCCGCGCTGCTGAACGAGCGGATCCGCGAGGTCAGCGTCCGCGACGGCAAGGCCTCGGCGCTGCACTCGCTCGCTTCACAGCTTTCCGCACTCGAGACGAAGGCAGCCCAACAGGCCCAGGCCGCCGCCGCGACCGGCAACGCCGGCGTCGGCGGGATCGCGGTCAACACGGGCGGCATGGTCCAGCCGCCCCCCGGCGCGCCCGCGGCGGTCGCTGAGGTGATGGCCGCCGGCAACGCGATCGCGACGCTGCCGTACATCTGGGGTGGCGGCCACGCGTCGTTCCAGGCGAGCGGCTACGACTGCTCGGGGTCGGTCAGCTATGCGCTCGCCGCCGCGGGCCTGCTCTCCTCCCCGCTCGACTCGACCGGCTTCGAGAGCTGGGGGCTCCCCGGCCCGGGCAGGTGGATCACGGTCTACGCGAACGCCGGCCATGCCTGGATGGAGGTCGCCGGCTGGCGGTTCGACACCGTCGCGCTGGCGGAGACCGGCACCCGCTGGGCGCAAGGCGGCGGCGAGTTCGCCGGCTTCGTCGAGCGCCACCCGCCGGGCCTCTAGCTCTCAGGAACCTGCACTTCTTCCGGAGAGGTCGCAAAAAGTGCAGGTGGCTGTCTCAAGTCGCCGCCGGTTCGGGCAGCGAACGCCGTGACCGGCCGGGCACCGGCTGCATGCGCGGGGCCCGCGTGAACCGCGTCACGAGCAGGACCAGCGCCGGCGCCACCACGATCGCGACCATCGCCAGGAACCACACCTGGCCGGCGTCGGTGCCCTCGCCGAGCGCGTGGCCGAGGCCGAGCAGCCACGCCAGCGCGGTGAAGCGGTGGAGCTTGCGCCACCTGCCGGCGCCGATCCGGCGGCGGGCGTAGTAGGACAGGCCGAGCAGGATCAGGCCCCAGCCGGCGACGATTCCGATCGAGGTCCAGACGCTCTTGTAGCCGCTGACGAACGGGATCGAGATGTCGGCCAGCGACGGGTGCAGGTAGCTGTCGCCGAGCAGGCTGACGCCGTGCACGACGATCGCCGCGATCGTCGACAGAGCGAGCACTTGATGGGTCGACTTGAGGTCGGCGCCGCGCCCGCGCAGCAGCTTGGTGCTCATCAGCAGGCCGAGCGAGACGGACAGGCTTGCAAGGATCAACGCCGCGAACCCGGCGGCGCGACTCGTAATCCAGAACAGGTATGGGGTCGGGTCGGTCATATCGACCAGCATCAGCGACCGGCGACAGAGCCGCGTAGGGCCGAGCTAAGAGTGACGTAGGAGGCGCCCGGTCGGCGGGCTAGTGGAACAGCTGACGCGCGGATACCGACGCGACGTCAGCGGCCGCGTCGGGCCCGGCTGGCGCCGGCGCGTAGGTGATCGTGAACGCGGTGCCATTGCCGGTCACTGCGGAGGGCGTCGCCGTGCCGGCAGCCGTGCCTGACCCCTGCACGCCGATGAAGCGCGGGGCATTCGGCTCGAGCGTGATCCGGGTCAGCCTCCAGCGACGGTTCTTAAGTCCGCTCTTGGCGGCGCCGGTCGCCTGGGCGCCGGCGGAGCTGAAGCCCGCGGAGCCGAAGTCGGCTAGCGGCAGCGTCTGGCACGAGCTGACGGTGACGCACTGCGACGGCGCCTCCCCGATCCACTCGGCCGAGCTGACGTCGGTCTGTCCCGCGTGAACTGTCTTGACCTTGGACTTGTGCGTGGTGAGGTTTCGCAGCACGAGCACGACCTTGTGGCCGGTGACCGTGACCCGCGCCGCGAGCCTGTCGCCGGCGTGCACCGCCAGGCTCAGCGGCCGTGACGGCGACGGCACCAGCTCATACCAGGCACTCATCCGGACGCGACCCGAGCCCGTGCAGTCGGCCTCGGTGCCGGTCTGCTCGAGCGCCTGCGAGTTGACGGCGTACCCACCGAGCCCGACCCAGAACGCGGAGTACGACGGGGTGCCCGGCGTGCAGCTCACCGAAGGCTGCTTCCACGTGGCGTACACCTCGCGGAACTTGACATGCGCGCCGTGGGCGGCATAGCCAGACCAGTTCGAGCTCGTACTCGAGTCGGCGAACGCCGGGGTCGCGCCGCCGAGCACCGTCGCGAACGTCAGGGCACAGATGAGCCGAGCACGCACCTGGTTCAATTATCGGCCGTTTGTTGTCGAAGCGTGAGCCGCCGCGAGGATCGCGGCAGCCTTGCCCTTGAGGTCATAGATCGTGACCTTGGTTCCGTTCGCGTCGACGGTCACCGGGGTGCCCACCTTCTCGACGATCCCGAGCGCCGTGGCGCTGCCTGTCCGCGTGTCGCCCGGCGCCCCGCCGCCGCCGAAGCTGGAGGCAACGACCCACCGCAGGTGACCTGACTTGACCTCCTGCGCGAGCCAGCTCGCGGTGACCGAGCTCTCCCGCCCGGAGAAGCCGCCGAGGCCGGCAACGCTCGCGTTCGAGGACAGGATCTCGGTGGCCGCGCTGCTCTGGCTCTCGACCCCGATCGTTCCACCACCGTGGGACTGTGTGTACCGGATCACGGCGTTGAGCGTGCCGCTATCGCCGCCGAAGCCGCCGCCGCCGACCCCGCCCGTGGCGGCGCCACCGCCCCCGGACGCACCCGGGCGGGCCCCGCCGGCGCCCGGGAAGCCGGTGCCGGGGAAGCCGCCGAAGCGGTGCGACCCGCCTGCGCCGCTCGGACCGCCGGCGCCGCTCGAACCGCTGGCGCCGCCCGGACCGCCGGCGCCATTCGGACCGCCGGCGCGGCCGGGGCCGCCGCCGCCGAACGAGGAGCTCGCGGGACCGCCGGCCGGAAACGTGCTGCTGGTTGCGTGGCCGAGCGTGTACGCCGCCCATGTCGCCGGCGCTGCCATCAGCGCCGCCAGCGCGAGCGCGACCACAGCGACCCGCGCCCGCCGCGGCAGGTTCAGCGCGAGCGCGACAGCGCACGCAACGCTGACCGCGACAACCAGCGGCACGGCCCACTTCAGGTAGCCACTGATCCCGTTGAGTACGACGAGCTCGGTGATCGCACCGCCGCGCGATCGCGACCGGCGCAAAGATCCGGCTCGCGCGTCCGCCGGACAGCATCATCCCGGCGCCTGCACCCACGAGCGCGGCGATCAACGGCGCCAGGTACGAGACGTAGTACGGGTGGAAGATCCCGGACGCAAAGCTGAACACGACGCCCGCGGTCAGCAGCGAGCCGGCGAGGACGATCACGAAGCCGGTGTTCGGGTCGCGCCGGCGCAATCGCGAGACCACGATCAGCCCGACGGACGTGACCAGCGCGAGCCCGAGCAGCCACCCGGCCTGGTCACCGAGGCCGGACTGAAGCAGCCGGAACGGACCGGTGGCCCCGCCGAACAGCGAGCCGCCACCACCTCCGCCGCCGCCGAGCGCCTGCGGACCGCCCGCTTGGCCGGATACGCGGCCAAGCCCGTTGTAGCCGAAGATCAGCGACCAGATGCTGTTGTCCGACGTGCCCGAGATCCAAGGCCGATCGGCGGCCGGCGTCAAAGTCACCAAGATCGGCCACGCGAGCCCGACCACTGCCAGCGACACCCCGCCGGCGAGCAGCTGACGGACCGAGCGCCATCTGCCGCGAGGCGCCACCCAGAAGTACGCCAGCGCGATCGCCGGAACAACCATCAGCGCGACGCCCATCTTCGTCTCAAAGCCGAGCCCCACGAACACGCCGCACCACACGAGGTGCTTGGTGGCGCCCGTCTCGAGTGCCCGCAGCGCGAACCAGATCGCGGCGACGGTCAGCAGGACAAGCAACTCGTCGGGGTTGTTGTGGCGCGCGACGGCGACCGCGATCGGCGTCGTCGCCATCGCAAGCCCACCGGCAAATCCTGCGAGTCGGCCGAACCGGCGCCGCACGATGTCGTAGACGAGCCCGACCGCGACGATCCCCATCAGCGCCTGCGGCAGCAGGATGCTGAGCGAGCCCAATCCGAACACGCGGGCGGACAGCGCCTGTACCCACAGCGCGAGCGGCGGCTTGTCGACGGTCATCAGACCGCTCTTGTCGAGCGACGCGAACAGGAAGTCGTGCCAGCTCGAGCTCATCGACTTCACGGCGGCGGCGTAGTACGTGTTCGCCCAGCCGTTGATCGACAAGTTCCAAAGGTTGAGCACGCCGGCGAGGCCGAGCAGGCCGATCAGCTCGGGCAGCGCCAGCAGCCGTCGCAGCGGCGCGGCCACGGTGCGCGGCATCCAGCCGCGCAGCCGCGCGGGGAAGGGGGCGGGATACGAGTCGACGCTCATCGGTCGGCCAGCATCCGGGGCGCTGGTGAGAGCAACGTAAGCTCTCGGCGCTCGCGGTGGAGCATCAGGCGCGCGACTCCACGCAGGTCCGCGAGTGCTGTCGGAACGATCGCGACCCGCGAGTCGAGGTCCTCGACCCAGTCGACCGGCACCTCGTGGATCCGCAGGCAACGACGCTGCGCCAGCATCAGCAGCTCGGTGTCGAAGAACCACTCCTCGTCGCGGACGAGCGGCACCAGTGTCCGCGCAACATCGGTCCGGACCGCCTTGAACCCGCATTGCGCGTCGGAGAATCGCGCGCGAAGCGCAACCCGCAAGATCCTGTTGTAGGTGCGCGAGATCACTTCGCGCCGGCGGCTTCGCTGCACACGCGCGCCGCGCGCCAGCCGACTCCCGATCGCGACATCGCTGTGCCCCGAGAGCAGCGGCGCCACCAGTGGCAGCAGCGCGTTCAGCTCGGTCGAAAGGTCGACGTCCATATACGCGACCACGCTCGCGTCGGACATCAGCCACGCGGCGCGCAGCGCGCGGCCGCGACCCTTGGCTCGCAAGTGGATCACCTCGACGCGGTCGAGCTCGTACGAGAGCCGGCGCGCGACGGCGAGCGTGCCGTCGGTGCTCGCGTTGTCCGCGATCGTGATCCGCCAGCTGAACGGGAACGAGCCGTGTGCGAGAAACGCGTGCAGACGGCGGACCGATCCCTCGAGCCCGGCGCGCTCGTTGTAGACGGGGATCACTACTTCGACGTCGTGGGTGAATCGCGGACGTAGGTCGCGGACGCGAATCGAGAGAGGAGGTGTGGGGGCTTCGGTAGTCATGGCTGATCGGGGACGCGGTGGCTTTCTGTGTATGCGCCGGCGGCCGCGAGCAGTGCGAGCGACCCGCATGCGACGCCGGCGAGAGTGCGGGTGAGGAGCTTCATGCCGAGCAGCTTCGGGCACCCGGCGAAGCCGGGATGAAGACCTTCCTAAGACGGACGTAGGACCCCGGCGCGCAGCCCTGGTTTGCGTGCGAGACCGCCGGGGCACGCAGGGTCTTAGAGTAGGTATTTCTTACTTAGACCAGGAGATCTGACATGCAAGCCAACAGCTTCGACGCCAAGAGCACACTCGACGTGGGCGACCGCTCCTACGAGATCTACCGGCTCGACGCGCTGCAGTCCAAGTTCGACGTCGCGCGGCTTCCGTTCAGCCTCAAGATCCTGCTCGAGAACCTGCTGCGCAACGAGGACGGCGAGACGATCCGCGAACAGGACATCGAGGCGCTCGCCACCTGGGATGCGAAGGCCGATCCGTCCAAGGAGATCGCGTTCACGCCCGCGCGGGTCGTGATGCAGGACTTCACCGGCGTGCCGGCGATCGTCGACCTCGCCGCGATGCGCGACGCGATCGTCGAGATGAAAGGCGACGCGAACAAGATCAACCCGCTCGTACCCGCCGAGCTCGTGATCGATCACTCCGTCCAGGTCGACGTGTTCGGAACGGCCGACGCGTTCCAGCGCAACGCGGAGTTCGAGTTCGAGCGCAACCAGGAGCGCTACGCGTTCCTGCGCTGGGGCCAGGGCGCGTTCCACAACTTCAAGGTCGTCCCGCCCGACACCGGGATCGTCCACCAGGTCAACCTCGAGTACCTCGCGCGGGTGGTGTTCGTCGACGACGGAGCGCGGCCTCGCGTACCCGGACACGCTCGTCGGAACCGACTCGCACACGACGATGATCAACGGGCTCGGCGTGCTCGGCTGGGGCGTCGGCGGGATCGAGGCAGAGGCGGCAATGCTGGGGCAGCCGATGTCGATGCTGATCCCGCAGGTGATCGGGTTCAAGCTGACGGGCGCGCTGCAGGAGGGGGCGACCGCAACCGACCTCGTGCTGACGGTGACCGAGATGCTGCGCCAGCACGGCGTCGTCGGCAAGTTCGTCGAGTTCTACGGAGCCGGCCTCGCGCAGCTTCCGCTCGCCGACCGCGCGACGATCGGAAACATGTCGCCGGAGTTCGGCTCGACCTGCGCGATCTTCCCGATCGATGCCGAGACGCTCCGCTACCTCGAGTTCAGCGGCCGGCCGACAGAGCAGATCGAGCTCGTCGAGGCGTACGCGAAGGCGCAGGAACTGTGGCACGACGAGGAGTCCGAGGAGCCGACCTACAGCGACGCGCTGGAGCTCGACCTCGGCGACGTGGTCCCGTCGATCGCCGGACCGAAGCGCCCCCAGGATCGCGTCAGCCTGACCGAGTCGAAGGGCGCCTTCCGGATCGCGCTCGAGAATTACGTCGAATCCGATGGCGACGAAGACGGCGAGGATCACGCGCTCGAGGGCAGTTTCCCGGCGTCGGACCCGGTGTCGACGCATGTGCCGAACGGCGCCGGCCATGAGCCTCGCGGCGGCACCGGCGGAACGCAGGTCGCCGACCGCGTGTCGGTCGAGGTTCCGGTGACGCTCGAGGACGGAACGGACACGACGCTCGATCACGGCCACGTCGTGATCGCCGCGATCACGAGCTGCACGAACACCTCGAATCCGTCGGTGATGCTCGGCGCGGGGATCCTCGCGCGCAACGCGGTGCAGCGTGGCCTGAAGGTCAAGCCGTGGGTCAAGACCTCGCTCGCGCCGGGCTCGAAGGTCGTCACCGAGTACCTCGACCGCGCCGGCCTGACCGAGTACCTCGAGGCGCTCGGCTTCAATCTCGTCGGCTACGGCTGCACGACGTGCATCGGCAACTCAGGACCGCTGCCCGACGAGATCTCCGAGGTCGTCAACGCCGAGGATCTCGCGGTCGTCTCGGTGCTGTCCGGCAACCGCAACTTCGAGGGCCGGATCAACCCCGACGTGAAGATGAACTACCTCGCATCGCCGCCGTTGGTGGTGGCGTACGCGCTCGCGGGGACGATGGACATCGATCTGTACGACGAGCCGCTCGGCGAGGACGACCACGGCCAGCCGGTGTTCCTGAAGGACGTCTGGCCCGAGAGCCCCGAGGTCGCGCAGACGATCGAAGAGGCGGTGCAGTCGGACATGTTCCGCAAGTCCTACGCGGAGGTGTTCGACGGCGACGAGCGGTGGAACTCGCTCGAGGTGCCGACAGGCGACGCGTTCGAGTGGGATCCCGAATCGACCTACGTCCGCCAGCCACCGTTCTTCACCGACCTGCCTGAGGAGCCGCCGGCGGTCGAGAACATCGAGGACGCGCGCGTGCTCGCGCTGCTCGGGGACAGCGTCACCACCGACCACATCTCCCCCGCCGGCTCGATCAAGAAGGACGGCCCCGCGGGCCAATACCTCGTCGAGCACGGTGTCGAGCCGAAGGACTTCAACTCGTATGGGTCGCGGCGCGGCAACCACGAGGTGATGATGCGCGGCACGTTCGCGAATATTCGGCTGCGCAACCTGCTCGCGCCCGGCACGGAGGGCGGTGTAACGCTCTACCTCAACGATTCAGACGAGGAGATGTCGATCTACGACGCGGCGATGAAGTACGCCGAGGACTCGACCCCGCTGGTCGTGCTCGCGGGGAAGGAGTACGGCTCGGGGTCGTCGCGTGACTGGGCGGCGAAGGGGACGCGCCTGCTCGGCGTGCGCGCCGTGATCGCTGAGAGCTTCGAGCGGATTCACCGCTCCAATCTCGTCGGGATGGGGGTGCTGCCGCTGCAGTTCGCCGACGGCGAGTCGGTCGAGTCGCTCGGGTTGGACGGGCACGAAAAGTTCACGATCGAGGGGCTCGCCGACGTCGAGGAGATCCCGCGCGAAGTGACCGTCAAGGCCGACGACAAGGAGTTCAAGGCAACGGTCCGGATCGACACTCCGAAGGAGCAGCAGTACTACCGCCACGGCGGGATCCTCCAGTTCGTGCTCCGGCAGCTGCTCGCCGCCTGAGCCCATATAGGGTTCAAACCGATGCCGACTCCCGAGCTGCTGCGAGCGATCCTGACCGCGAACGGGCCGTCCGGCCACGAGGCCGAGGCGGCGCGCGTGTGGCGGGACGGGTGCTCGGAGTGGGCGGCAGAGGTGTCGACCGACGTTGTCGGCTCATCCCGCGCGCTGGCTCCCGGGATCGCCGGCGGCCCGACGCTCGCGATCGTCGGCCACATCGACGAGATCGGGCTGATGGTCTCGCACATCGACGACGAGGGCTTTCTCCGGTTCCAGCAGGTTGGTGGCTGGGATCCTGTGATCCTCGTCGGGCAGCGGGTGCGGTTGATCACGCGCGATGGACCCGTGCTCGGCGTGGTCGGCCGCAAGCCAGTCCACCTGCTGCGCGACGACGACCGCAAGCAGGCCCCGGAGAGCAGGACCCTGCACATCGACATCGGCGCCAAGGATGGGGACGACGCGCGCTCGCGCGTGCGCCTCGGCGACGTGGCGGTGATCGACGCCGATCCGGTTGAGTACCCGAACAACCGGCTCGTCGCCCGCGCGCTCGATAACCGGGTCGGCTGCTACGTCGCCGCCGAGGCGGCACGGTTGGTCACGGTCGCCGGCGGCGCGCCCGGCGACGTCGTCGCGCTGGCGGTCACGCAAGAGGAGACGAACTTCGCGGGCGCGCGCACGACCGCGTTCTCGCTGAACCCGGACGTCGCGATCGTCGTCGACGGGACGTTCGCGACCGACCAGCCCGGGATCGAACTCGGGGAGATCACCAAGCACCCGCTCGGGTCAGGCCCGGCGATCGAGCGCGGCGCGTCGCTCCACCCGAAGGTGTTCGAGCTCCTCTACGACACCGCCGAGGCTGAGCGCATTCCGTTCACCGTCTCCACCTCCGGCCGCAACACCGGTACCGACGCCGACGCGGTCATCATGGCGCGCGGCGGCATCCCCACCGGGCTCGTGTGCGTGCCGATGCGCTACATGCATTCCCCGGTCGAGATGGTCGACCTCGCCGACATCGAAGCGACCGCGCGGCTGCTCGCGGCGTTCGCCGCTCGGCTCGAGCCTGGGATGTCGTTCGAGCGGTGAGCGACGGGCCGCTGCTTGTGCTGTTCGACGTCGACGGGACGCTGCTACACGGCGCCACCGACGCCCACCGCGACGCACTGCACGCGGCGCTGCACGACGTGCACGGGATCGACGCCGCCCGCGTGCGCTGGACGCTGGCGCCCGCGGGTCGCACCGACGGCGAGATCGCGCGCGCGATCCTGCTTGGCGCCGGGATCTCTGCACAGCGGATCGACGACCGCTACGACGACGTTCGTGAGGCGTGCTGCCGCCACTACGCGGAGCTGTGCCCGCCCGACCTCTCGGAGTCCGTACTCCCGGGCATCCCCGAGCTATTGCAATCGCTTTCGGAGACCGACGCCCGGCTCGCGCTCGTGACCGGCAACTACGAGCCGGTCGCGCGGCTGAAGCTGGCGCGCGCCGGAGTCGGGCGATGGTTCGCGCCCGGGCAGGGAGCCTTTGGTTCCGACGCCGAGGACCGAGTCGCACTCCCGCCGATCGCACGTCGCCGCGCCGGCACCGCGGGACACCCGTTCCCGCGCGAGCGATCGATCGTGATCGGCGATACGCCGCGTGATATCGCGTGCGCCCACGCCGACGACCTGCGCTGCATCGCGGTCGCGACAGGCCCGTTCAAGGCCGACGAGCTGACCGATGCGGACGCGGTTGTGGGCAGCGCGACCGAGATCGCGGGAGCGATCGCCGCGCTCGGCTGGTAGCTAAGGCTTCGGCGTCGGGTACTGCGTGCGCATCATCAGGTCCCAGACGCGATCGGGCGTGAACCGGCGCTGGTTGATCGTGAGGTGCGCGCTCAGCGTCACCGGGTAGCGCGCTTTCGGCCGGTTTGACTTGAGCGCGCCGGCGATTGTGTCGGCGACCGCCTCGGGCCCTGCGCCCAGCTTTGCCATCGGACCTTTGTATACCGACGCCGTCAGCTTCGTCACGTGCCTGTTGAAGTGCGCGTAGGGGCCATCGGCGGGAGTCTCGACGGTCGCGTTGGCCGCCTCGGCGAAGTTGGTCGTGATCAAGCCAGGCTCGACGAGGATCACGTCAACGCCGAAGCCCCGCACCTCGAACCTCAGCGCGTCGGAGATTGCTTCGACCGCGTACTTGGTCGCGTGGTAGTTGCCGCCGCCGGGAAACGTCAGGCGGCCGCCCATCGAGCCGATGTTGACGATCTTGCCGTGGTGCTGCTCTCGCATCCCCGGAAGCACCAGCTGACACATCCGGATCAACCCGAACACATTCGTCTCGAACTGGCGGCGCACCTGGTCGAGCGGCACGGTTTCGATCGCGCCCGACTGCGAGTACCCCGCGTTGTTGATCAGCACGCCGACCGCGCCCTCGGCGGCCGTGACCGCGTTGACTGCCGCCTCCATCGAGGCCTCGTCGGTGACGTCGAGGGCGAGCGTCTCGCATCCGCGCTCGGCGAGGTCGGAGATTGTCTCCGGCCGCCGCGCGGTCGCGTACACCTTCCAACCGTCGGCCGCGAGCCGCTCCGCGGTCGCGTGACCGATCCCGCTCGAGCATCCGGTGATCAGGACGACCTTTGACGGCACCGAGGCCGAGCCTATCTGAAGACCCACGATGCGGGCCGCTAGCCGCGGACGAGCTTCTTGTATGTGATCCGGTGCGGCCGGTCAGCGTCCGCGCCAAGCTGATCACGGCGGAAGCTCTCATACGCCTCGAAGTTGCCCTCGAACCAGCGTACGTACGAGTCGCCTTCGAACGCGAGCACGTGCGTCGCGATCCGGTCGAGGAACCACCGATCGTGGGAGACGACGACCGCGCACCCGGCGAACGACAGCAGCGCCTCCTCGAGCGCGCGGAGCGTGTCGGTGTCGAGATCGTTCGTCGGCTCGTCGAGCAGCAGCAGGTTGCCGCCGGTGCGCAGCAGCTTCGCGAGGTGCAGGCGGTTGCGCTCGCCGCCCGAGAGCTTGCCGACCTTCGTCTGCTGGTCGCTCCCCTTGAAGTTGAAGCCGGCGACGTACGCGCGGCTATTGACGCTCCGGTCCCCGAGCGTGATCTGGTCCTGGCCGCCCGAGATCTCCTGCCACACGGTCTTCTCCGGGTCCAGGGCGGCGCGCGACTGATCGACGTACGCGAGCTCGACCGTGTCGCCGAGGCGTAGCGAGCCGGAGTCGGGCTGCTCCTGGCCGGTGATCATCCGGATCAGCGTCGTCTTGCCCGCGCCGTTCGGCCCGATCACGCCGACGATCCCGCCGCGCGGAAGGTCGAAGCTCAGATCGTCGATCAGCAGCCGCTCTCCGTACGCCTTGCGGATCCCGTCCGCCTGCACGACGAGGTCGCCGAGCCGCGGCCCCGCCGGGATGTGGATCTGGACCTGGTCGAGCTTGACGTTGCGGTCCTCGGCGAGCAGTGCCTCGTACGCGTTCAACCGCGCCTTCGGCTTGTTTCGGCGCGCGCTGGCGTTCATCCTCACCCACTCGAGCTCCTGATCGATCGTCCGGCGGCGCGCGCTCTCGACCTTCTCCTCCTGCGCGAGCCGCGTACGCTTCTGCTCGAGCCAGCCGCTGTAGTTGCCCTGGTACGGGATTCCGCGGCCACGGTCGAGCTCGAGGATCCAGCCGGCGACGTTGTCGAGGAAGTACCGGTCGTGTGTGACGGCGACGACGGTGCCCCGGTAATCCTGCAGATGCTGCTCGAGCCACGCGACCGATTCCGCGTCGAGGTGGTTGGTCGGCTCGTCGAGTAGCAGCAGGTCGGGCTGGCGCAGCAGCAGCCGGCACAGCGCTACGCGCCGGCGCTCGCCTCCGGACAGGACGCTCACATCCGCGTCCGGCTGGCGGGCAGCGCAGCGCGTCCATCGCGAACTCGAGCGTCGTGTCGAGGTTCCAGCCGTCGACCGCGTCGATCTCCTCCTGGACACGGGCGAACTCGTCCGCCGTCTCGTCCGAGTAGTTCATCGACAGCTCGTTGAAGCGGTCGAGCAGCGCGCGCGTCTCGGCAACGCCCTCCTCGACGTTCCCCTTGACGTCCTTTGATTCGTCGAGCTGCGGCTCCTGCTCGAGTAGCCCGACGGTCGCGTTCGGTGCCAGCTGGGCCTGCCCGTCGAATTCGGTGTCGAGCTGGGCCATGATCTGCAGCAGCGTCGACTTGCCGGCGCCGTTGTAACCGAGCACGCCGATCTTCGCCCCGGGATAGAACGACAGCGAGACGTCAGTCAGGACCTCGCGGTCAGGCGGATACCGTCGCGAGAGCTTGTATGTGGTGAAGATGTACTGCGCAGACATCGGCGAACCCAGAGTAGAACACGCACTGTGCTCACCGCCCTTGCTGCCCTCTCCGCCTTGCTCGCGACACTGCTGATGACGTTGGCGATCATCGGCCTCGTCACCGGCCGCCCCAGCGCCCGCGCCGGTTTCTACATCCGCTTGGCGGCGCTGCTCGCGTTCGGCGCCGCGGTCGGGCTGAACGTGGCGGCGCACAGCTAGTTTTCGGGCTGCCAGCCGCACGGCTAGCTTTCGGGCTGCCAGCCGCTCACCGCCCACACTCCCGGGGCAACCTGGCGCGCCGTCGCGAGCATCACGTGCCAGGACGGCGCGAGCCCCTCGTACGCGCTCGAGTTCGTCGCCGTCGTGCGCTCGCGAGTGACCACCACATATTGATTCGAGTGGCCGGCGAGGGGTGCCACCGCCTCGACGGTGCCGCTGTTCGCGATCCCGCCGCGCTTGAGCTCGTAATCGCCGGCCGTCTCCGACGCCGCCAGCGCCACCACGGAACGCGCCTGTCCGACGCTCGCCGCTGCGAGCGCGAGCATCCGCCGCGCGACCGTCGATGCGGTCCAGTTGATGTAGACGGTCGCGAACGTCCTGATCGCGGCGACTGCGCCGGGCGATCCGCCGCCGGTGATCGTCTCCGCCGGCGGCGGTGGCGCTGGGTACTCGTGCGTCGACTGCGCCCGCGCCAGCTTCGACGCCGTGGTCGGTGTGCCGAGCGCGGAGCACCCGGTCAAGAGCGCGGCGCACGCGATGGCCGAGATCGCCCTCATAGGCCGAGCGGGTGACGCGCGACGAACCCAGCGGAGCTGCGAATCAGCGGGTGCCAGCCGATGCCCGTGGTCCCGTCGCCGGCCCCCGCGGCGTTCCAGGTGTCCCAGCGAAGGCCGGCGACGTACATGAACACGTGGCTGTAGCTCGCGTAGATCGTCACCCACCGCCCGGGTCCCGGCTGGCCGAACGACTCGAGCGTCCCGGACGTGTCGTCTGCGCCGGCCGGCAACAGGCCGCCGCCCCACAGCAGGTGATCAGCGCTGCTCGAGCAGTCATATGACGGCGCGACCTCAGATAGCGGCAGGCCGTGGCCGCCTCCGTACACGTACGGCTTGCCGGCGATCTCGTTTCCGGCGGCGATCATCCCCTTGACAGCCGCGGGCGCACTCGATGGCGCCGCCGCGAGCCCGCTCGGCAGCAGCGCCGCGCGCGGCCCGGACGCAAGTGGCACCCCGGCGCCGACCCCTGAGGCACACGCCGAAACGGAGGCCGATCCGGCGCCCGCCGCCTGGCCGAGCACGCTCCCGGCGCCCGTCCCCGGAGGGAGCTCGATCCGCACCGGCCCCGACCACAGCCCGCTCTCGTACGGAATCCCGAGCCGCGACGCGAACTCCCACCACAGGTCGATCACCCGCGGGAGGCCGGCAACCGGCGGCCCGCCGAAGCCGAAGTCGCGCTTGTACGCGATCGCCGAGTGGTCGGCCCACGTCACCCGCAGCGGCGTCATGTACGGCAGTCCGCCCATCGCAGTGGCGGTCTGGAACGTGTACCCGCCGAGCTCCGCGTACGAGTCCGGGTGCAAGAGCAGGTTGGCACCCGATGCGCCGACGTCGCCGCTGCTCCGGTCGCCCGGACCGCCGTACTCGGTCGCCCCGACGCGCGCACCGGTGCCGGGCGGGCCGAGAACGATCGAGGCGGCAGGCCCGCCGGATGCCGAGCCGCAGCTGCCCGACGGCGGTACCGCGACCAGCAGCGACAGCAGCGCCGCGCCGAGCACGGCGAAGACGACGCCCGCGCCAAGCGCCACGAGGACGATCGCGCTGCTGCGGCGTGTGCGCTGTGTCCTCATCGCCGCCAACTTAGGGGGCGATCGCGCCACCGTCCCGAGATTTCACAGAGTTGGCACAGACACGAGCGCGCAACGCGAACTCGCGTCCAACGCCGCTAACGTTAGGCGGTCATGCCACGCATCCTCGACGTCGAACAGGCGATGTTGCTGCTGGAGCTCGAGGCTCCGTTCGATCCGCGCCAGGTCCAGCTCGCTCGGCGAAGGATGGCGAAGCGGTGGCATCCCGATATCGCGCCGCCCGGCCGCCAGCACGAGCATCAGCGCCATCTCCAGGCGATCAACGAGGCCGCCGACCAGCTCCAGCAGCTGGCCGAGGGCTCGCGCGGCGGCCGCGTCAGCGCCAACGCCGTCAAGGTTTCAGCGGCGGCGACGCGTAAGGCGCGGGAAGAGGCCGGGCGCCGCGCGTACGAAGAGGAGCAGCGCGCCCGCGCCCACGCCGCCGACCGCGCCAAGCACGATCCGTTCGGCTCGCGCGTTCCCGACCACTCGGTCGTCCACCGCTACGCGCGCTGCGTCTCCTATCCCGAGTGGGGCGTCGGCACGGTCACGGGCATCTACTTCTCGGGCGAGGGGGACGACGTCCAGCAATGGGCGCGCACCTCGTTCGCGGTCGGCGTGCGCACGGTGCCGGCGGGGTCGCTGCAATTCGTCGACTTCTCGAAGCCCGACGACGCGGCCGACCGAGTCGAGCGGTTCATGACCGCGGCCCAGCACGCCCTCGCCGAGGGGAATCCGAAGCTGGCGGCCCAGCGGCTCGTGTACGCGCGCGACGCCGACCCGAGCAACCCGAACGTGCTCCGTCTGCTCACGGCCGCCTTCTGGCAGTCCGGCAACCTCCCAGCCGCGGCGCGAGCCGTCCGCGATTGGGCGCGGGCCGAAACGGACCGGCCGACCCCCGAGCGGTTCGCGAGCCGGATCTACGAGGACATGGGCGCGGTCGACCTCGCCGCGGATGCGGCGCTCCGAGCGGCCGAGCGCGCGCCGGGCGACGCGTCTGCGTGGGAGCGGCTCGGCAGGCTGCGCCTGCGGCTGAACGACCGCCGAGGGGCGATCGAGTCACTCGAGCGGGCACGACTGATGGGACCGTCGGTCGATGGCCTGCTCGACCTCGCGCTCGCCTACCACCTGGCCGGCGATGTGGGCGCCGAGGTTTCGGCCGCCGAAGCCGCGACAAGGGTCGATCCGGAGTCGATCGCCGCATGGTCCCGGTACGCGCACGCGCTCGCGCGGACCGACCGGATCGCCGAGGGAATCGAGGCGTGCCGCCGGGCACTCGAGCTCGGCAGCGAGTCCGAGGTCGCGGAGCTGCTGGCATGGCTCCGGGATCAGCAGCCGCGGGAGCTGTCCGAGCGCAGCGCGGCGTAGCGCGCGCGCTCAGACGCCGTCGGAACCGTCGATCACTTCGTCGCGCGCGCTCAGACGCCGTCGGAGCCGTCGATCACTTCGTCGCGAGCGCCGAGCTCTTCGCTGACCAGCTCGAGGACCCCGAGCAGCTCGCCGACCCGGCACACGAGCAGCCGCTCCTCGTCGATCTCGACCCACGCTCCGGCCGACGCGGGGAACACGACGTGGTCGCCCGGCTTGACCGGCATCTGGACGCCGACGTGGTCCCACCAGTCGAGCCCCGGCCCAACCGCGAGCACGATCCCCTGCTGTGGGGGCGGCTCATCCGTGCCGGGAGGCACGAGCAGCCCGGAGCGACGGACCCGATCGGGGTCGAGCTCTTTGATCACCACGCGGTCGAACATCGGGCGAAGCTGATGGCGCATCTGCCCCGCACTATAGGAGCGTCCCCGCTGTATTGGTCCGCCCGGCCGCATGCTGCGGACGGAGAGCCGATGGCTGAGGGCGCCGGCGGCTCCCGACCGCCGACGCCGCGCGCCATTCGTCGGTGAACGCGCCCCCGCCTAAGTTCCTCGGCCGTATGGCACGGCCTTGAGCGGCGAGTCGGTCCCGGCGCCGGCGCAGTATCCGGTGCCGAGGTTATCGGCGTTGCTCCATAGCGCCTGCACGGCAAATCGCTCGCCTGCGTTGCCGGTGATGTCCCCGAGCGCGCCCGGGATCGGCAGCACCCGCGGGAGGCCGGCCGGGGCGGGGAGCCCGAGGATCGCCGTTAGCGGCTCACCGACCCAAGCGCACTTGTCTCCGTTCTCGTCGCCGTCGAGCGGGTCGTACCAACCGCCGTAGTACGAGACGTTCAGACCCGAGCCAACGGTCCCCTCGGCGCCGGGATCCGTGATCGCTTCCTCGATCTCGTGACCGAGCACGATCGAGTACCCGTCGAGCTTGCCGCTCGCGCCGGCGTTGACTGCGTTCTCGCCGCAATCGTTCAGCGAGCCGGAGTTGATCGCCAGCGCGTACGGCATGTTCGTGTACGAAAGCGGCGTTGCCGGGGTGCCGTTCGGGTTCTTCAGCCCGGCGTAGTAGTAGTTGCCGGGCACGCCCGGCAGCGTGTAGTCGTGGAACGCGCAGTAGCCCGAGTTGAGCGCGTTCGGATCGCTGTACGCGGGTGGCTGGGCGATGATGAAGTTGGCGTCGGCCAGCGCCGACCCGCTGACCCCGAAGTGGGCCGCTGCGCGGATCGCCTCCTCGGCGAGCTGCGAGTACGTGTTCGTGGAGCCTGCCGGATTGCTCGAGTTCGTCTTCGCGAGCGGGCGGATGTCGTTCCTGTCGTCGACCCAGATCCCCGCGAGCACGTTGTTGTCGTTGCTGACGTACTGCCGCTGGCCGTTCGCACCGGACTCGTAGTACTGCGTGCTCACGTTGGCCCACTTGGTGCCGCCCATCTGCGCGACGAAGTTCGCCATGTACTTGCCGGCGCCGTCCGGGTCGCACGCGAGTTTCGCCTTGATCGAACCCTCGATGATCCGCTCGCTCGCGCAGGTCGCCTTCGGGAACGCCCCTGGCTCGCCCCAACCCCAGTAGACGAGGTACTCCTTCGGGTGCACCTGCACGTGACCCCCGAAGTACGACATGTTCCCGAGCCACGGGAGCGTGGTCGTCGGTAGCTCCGCGAGCCCGCAGTTGCCGAATGGCCAGGGAATGCCCGGCAGCTGGATCGGCGGCGGATAGAGGAGCCCGTTCTCGGGGCATGGCGGAGCCGGCAGGGTGATCGACTGCGAGTCAGCGTGCTGGGTGGCTTCGAGCGCGTGCTGATTCCTCGCGTCTTTCAGCAAGGTCGGCATCAGGATCGGGTGGGCGGCGGCGCTCGTGCTGAAAGCCACGGCCGTGGCTACCGCGAGAAGCGCGATCCCTGCAACCCGAATCCTCATTCCCCTCAAAACGCTCAAATCACTCGGAACTTGCGGCAAACGGCGCCTCCGCCGGCGTCCGCCGTCCGGATCGGCTCCTAGTTTTCCCCGTCGATGCGCTTGTTAGTCGCCCGCTGCGAGGTCCGCTACTCCGGCCGCCTTGACGCGCTGCTCCCGGAGGCGCTTCGACTGATCATGATCAAGGCCGACGGCAGCGTCCTCGTCCATGCCGACGCCGGCGGGTACAAGCCGCTGAACTGGATGACGCCGCCCACGGTGATCGAGGAGTCGCCGGGTGAGATCGTCGTCCGCAAGCGAGCCGGCGCGAGCGAGGACCGGCTCCAGATCACGATCGCGCAGAAGCTCTCGGACGTCGTCCATGAGATGGGCTCCCCCGACGAGGACGCGGCGCTCACGAAAGACGGGGTCGAGGCGCACCTCCAGGCGCTGCTCGCCGAGCAACCGCACTGGTGCGGCGAGGGCTTCAGGCTCGTCAAGCGTGAATGGGCGACCGACATCGGCCCAGTCGACCTGATGTGCCGCGATGCCGCGGACGGATGGGTCGCGGTCGAGATCAAGCGCGTCGCGGGGATCGAGGCGGTCGAGCAGCTGACGCGCTACCTCGAGCGGATCCGGCTCGACCCGGCGGTCGCATCGTGCCGCGGCGTCCTCGCGGCGCAGACGATCAAGCCGCAGGCGCGCGTGCTCGCAGGCGCCCGCGGCATCGACTGCGTCGAGGTCGATCTCGCGGTGCTGCGAGGCGAGCGCGCGCCGGAACTGAAATTGTTCGCCGCATGAACGATGAGCCAGCCGTCCTTACAGAGCGCCGCGAGCGCCTCCTCCTGATCACGATCAACCGTCCCGACCAGCGCAACGCGGTCAACGCCGCTGTCGCGCGCGGGATCGCGGACGCGCTCGACGAACTCGACGCCGACGCGGAGCTGACGCTCGGGATTCTCACGGGCGCCGGCAAGGGCTTCTGCGCCGGCATGGACCTGAAGGCATTCGTCGCCGGCGAGGTGCCGTACGCCGACGACCGCGGCTTTGCCGGGATCACGCAGCGGGCGTCGGTGAAGCCGCTGATTGCCGCAGTCGAGGGGTTCGCGGTCGCCGGCGGACTCGAGGTGGCGCTGTCGTGCGATTTGATCGTCGCCGCCCGCGGCGCAAAGCTCGGGATCCCCGAGGTCAAGCGATCGTTGGTGGCCGCGGGTGGCGCCCTGCTCCGCCTCACCCGAGTGCTGCCGCGCAACCTGGCGATGGAGCTGGCTTTGACCGGCGATCCGATCACCGCCGAGCGCGGGTATGAGCTCGGGCTCGTCAACCGGCTTGCCGAGCCGGGCGAGGCGGTGGGTGACGCGTTGACGCTCGCGGGTCAGATCACCCCGAACGGACCGCTCGCGCTCGCCGCGTCGAAGCGGATCCTGACCGAAGCGGTCGACTGGCCGGACTCCGAGTTCTTCGCCCGTCAGGGCGAGATCACGGCACCGGTGATGGGCTCAGAGGACGCGCGCGAGGGCGCGACCGCATTCGCGGAGAAACGCGACCCCGTCTGGAAGGGCCGCTAGCCGTAATTCTGAGTCGCTTGTCGGCCCCCGCGCCCGAAACTGACTCAGAGATCGTTGACCGTCTCGGCGGCGCGGAGTCGCTCCGCCAGCCGGCGCATCCCGTACCGCTCCGCGGCATCCGCCCCGGCCGACAGGTCGGTCTCGCGATCGGCCGGCCGCTCCACGTCGACAATGCGCAGCGTTGCGATGTCCTTGAACGCGCGAAGGTTGTCGGCGTGATCGATCAGCGCGCCGGCGACTCGCGGCCGCAGCCGCCCCTTCGGCGCGACCTCGATCGCGGCCTCGAGCGACCCATATTCGGACAGTAGTTCCGCCGCGGTCTTCGGACCGATCCCGGGAGCCCCCGGTAGCCCGTCGGAGGGGTCGCCCCGGAGCGCGATGAAATCGGGCACGAGCTCGGGTGGCACGCCGTACCGCTTTTGCACCTCGGCGGGATCGACGTCGTCGAACCCAGCCGCCCCCATCTTCAGGAACACAACCGTGGTGTCGGCGCTCGCGCACTGATACATGTCGCGGTCGCCGGTCATGATCAGCGTGTGGCCACCGGCGGCCGCCTCGACCGCCGCGTATGACCCGAGCAGGTCGTCGGCCTCGAGCTGCCTCTCGGCGGCGCTCGACCAGCCGAACGCCCCGAAGAACTCGACGGCATGGTCGAACTGCCACTGAAGCGCATCCGGCACCGGCGGCCGGGCGGCGTGGTAGGGCTCGTACAGCTCGACGCGGTACGCCGCCGCCTCGGCGCCGAAGCAGATCACGATCGCGCGGGGCGAGCGGTCGGCCGCGAGCCGCAGCAGCACGTTGGCGCCGCCGAGCAGCGCGTTGACCGAGTGCCCGTCGATCCCCTTGATCGAGTCGGGCAGCGCGAAGAACGAGCGGTACAGGAGAAACGGTCCGTCGACGACGACCAGTGGAGCTGGCATCCGGGGAAAGCTACGGGATCGCGACGCCCGGTCCGGCGAGGCTGCCGTAGACCGCGCGGTACGTGCCGCCGGCTGGAAGCGCGACCTTGAAGCGCCCGTCGGATCCGAGCGTCGAATGCGCGAACACCTGCCAGCCGCGGTTGCCCTGAATCTCGACCGCCAACCGCGCGCCGGCCGCGCCCGGAAACACCTGCCCTTCGAGCGCGGGGCCGACCACGAGCGGCGAGAACGCGCGCGCCTCGCGAGCGTCGCGCGCGGTGGGCAGGCTCGCCGAGCTCGTGATCGAGGTGAAGCTGGCGAGCGTTGTCAGTAGCCCGAACGCCTGCTGGAGCTGAGTTCCGGTGACGGTGGTCGTACCGCGAGTTCCCACGACCTGCGCCGTCAGGATCCGCGGCGACACCCCGGTCTTGGTGACCCGGACACCGATCAACGATCCGGAGACGTCTCCGCCGAGCTTCGCCTGCGCGGCGGGGAGCGTCATCTGCGAACCCCAGCTGAAGTACGGATCACCGCTCGACTTGTCGTACGGGTCCGGCACCCCGCGCAGCCACGGCTCGGGCGTAGCTCCCGGCCATACGTTCTGGATGCTCTCCGTGTGCCCGCCGGAGCTGCTGAAGAAGTAAGTGACGGCGGGGGTGCCGTCGTACGTGACCACCTGACCCCGCGTCGCGGCGACCGCGGCGTCGGTCGCGGGCGTCTCCGCGCCGACTCCCCCGTACATCTGCGAGCGAGTGTCCCGATACAGGTTGTAATCGCCACCGGCAACGTCGGTCGTGATCGCGTACGTGCGCGCGGCGACCGCCTGCGCCTCGAGCGCCTGCGCCGGCCAGCTCGCGGGAACCTCCTTGGAGATCACGCCGCGCACGTAGTCGTCGAGCCCGACCGCTTCGACCGTCTCGACGCCTCCCGAGCCGTCCGGACGGAACTCGAGCGAACCGCGGTACTGGCCGAGTCCGGCGACAGACAGCGGCCCTGGGCCGGTCGCAACGAGCGGCGGCGGGCCCTTCGCGAGCCGCTTGCCGCTCGGGTTCGAAACGCCGAGCTCGCCGTTCGCGAGCGGCGCGACCGTGTACGTGACCGAAGGGTCGAGCTTCGCGCCTGCGATTGCGGTCGCCCCGGCGAAGCCGGCCGAGCCCGTCGCGAGCAGCACTCGGACGATCTGGTTCGGGTCGGTACTGCCGAGCGACGTGCCCCGGTAGTAGTGCGCGAGGATGAACTGGTAGCTCTTGCCGTGCTCGGCGTACCCGTCCGCGCCGTACTGGCTCATCCCGATTCCGTGCCCGTTACCACCCCCGCGGATGAAGAACGTCGCCGCGGCGCCGGCGCCGGCCGGGCCGATCAGAGCGCACGCCAGCACGCCTGCAAGGGCCAGCGCAACGCGACGCCGAACGAGTTGCATGCGTGTCGCTGTCGGCAGCCGCGAGATGCGACTTCAAATCACGGCCAGAAAGCGGACGATCGGCCCAGCCTGATACATACCGACGACGGTGCTGTTGCCAGCGACACCAGTCGCGCACGCTTCGGCGGCCCCCTCGATCATGCTCAACGGAGCGTGCTTTGTGAACGCCCGCCCGAAGCTCGGCGCGCCGATCGGCGTCAGCGGCTCGGGCTTCACGCCAGGCGACACGGTGATGGTCGCCACCACGGACTCGTCGGCCGAGGCGCCCGTCGCCGCGGGCGGCACGTTCTCGGTCACGATCACCGCCCCGACGCTTTCGCATGCCGGACCTGGCTCGGCTCAGTTCACGCTCACGGCGCGGGATATGACGAATGGGACGGCGACCGCAGCCGTCACGTTCTCGGTCGCGAACCTCGCGTTCCGCACCGATCCGGCGAGCGCGACGCCGGCCACGCATGTCCGCTTCAGCTTCTCAGGCTTCAAGCCAGACGCCCCGATTTACGGCCACTATCTGCTCGGCGGCAAGGTCGCCGCGACCGTACACTTCGGCACCAGCCAGGGGAGCTGCGGGCTGTTGAACGTGCGTGCACGACTGTTCCCAGTCTTGCACCCGCGATTCGGGAGCTACAAGGTGCAGTTCGACGACTCGCGGACGTACCGCGCAAAGGCGGTGCCGCGGATCGTGTCCGGCCTCACGATCCGCCACGCCTGAGCTATTCGGTGTTGCCGCGCGCCATCGCGCGCAGGTCCATCGCCTTCTCGTAGGTCTCTTCGTCGACGCCCTTCTCGAGCGCGACCTCCTTGAGCATCCGGCCGCTGCTCGCCGCCTCCTTGACGATCTCGGCGCCCTTGTCGTAGCCGATCACCGGGTTCAGCGCCGTAGCCGCCGCCAGCGTCGACTCCGCCGAGCGCTTGGCGCCCTCGAGGTTGGCCTTGATGCCGCCCACGCACTTCTCCGCGAAGATCGTCGCGGTGTTCGCCAGCAGCTCGATCGACTGCAGCAGGTTCCGCGCGATCAGTGGCACACGGACGTTCAACTCGAAGTTCCCCTCGAGCCCGCCGATCGTGATCGCGGTGTCGTTGCCGATCACCTGGGCGGAGACCTGAAGCACGACCTCCGGGATCACGGGGTTGACCTTGCCCGGCATGATCGAGGAACCCTTCTGCAGCTCCGGCAGGAACAGCTCGCCGATTCCCGCACGCGGACCCGAGCCCATCAGCGCGAGGTCATTGGCGATCTTCGTCAGCGACACGGCGACGACCTTGAGCGCCCCGGACAGCTCGACGAGCGCGTCACGATTGCCTTGCGCCTCGAACGGATCCTCGGGAGCGTTTACCGGCAGCCCGGTCGCCTCGGTGAGCCGTGCGCGGACGCGTGCGGCGAACTCGCGATGCGTGTTCAATCCCGTGCCGGTCGCGGTCCCTCCGAGTGGGATCTGGGCAACCTGCGGCAGCGCGTTGCTGACGCGGCGCGCGCCGAGCCGGATCTGCGCCGCGTAGCCCCCGAACTCCTGGCCGAGGGTCACCGGCACCGCGTCCATCAGGTGCGTGCGACCAGATTTGACGATGTCGTGGAACTCGGTCGCCTTCGCCGAGAACGCCGCCTCAAGCTGCTCGAGCGCCGGCAGCAGCTGGTTCCTCGCCGCGTCAAGCGCCGCCAGGTGCACGGCCGACGGGAACACGTCGTTCGAGGACTGGCCCATGTTGACGTGATCGTTCGGGTGGACTCCGTCGCCGGCGAGGTTCGCGATCACCTCATTCGCGTTCATGTTCGTGGACGTGCCAGAGCCGGTCTGGAACACATCGATCGGGAACTGGTCGGCGTGCTCCCCGTTCGCGATCTGGTCGCCCGCCGCTGCGATCCGCTCGGCGAGGTCTTGATCGAGCAGTCCGAGCTCGGAGTTGACGCGTGCTGCCGCCGCCTTGATCCGACCCAGCCAGCGGACGACCCCAGCGGGGACGCGCTCGCCCGACACGGGGAAGTTGGCTACCGCCTTCGTGGTCTCACCACCCCAAAGTTGTTCCTGCTCTTGAACGCTCATTGCCTGTCCTTTCTCGGGTGCTGCCACGAACGCTAGCGCTCACCCGCAGAACGCGATCAGCTCCCGCGCCACACCGACGGGATCGTCATATGCGATCAGAAAGCCGGTCCGGACGAGCAGCCGCAGCTGGCCGTTGGGAAGCAGGTCGAGCGCCTCCTGTGCGGCGTCGATCGGGTGCATGTGATCCTCGTCCGCCCATAGGAGCAGCACGGGGCAGCCGATCGCCGGGTAGGCGTCCAGCAGCTGATGCTGCGGCTCGATCGGCCAGCGGCGCACGAACCTGGCCCAAGACCGTGCCCGATTCCCGTTTCCTCCGACGTCGGAGAACGCGTGGCGGATCAGATCGCGCGCCGCGGGGTTCGTCTGGACGGTCAGCTTCTCCCCGATCGATGGACGGAACACGAGCGTCGCGCCATGCGCAAGCAGCCGGTCGAGGCCGGGGAGGCTCGCCGCGCGGGTCGCAGCGCGCCACATCGCCCGCTTCGGCCCCTGCTCGCCGCGGCGGTGCAGGCGGCTCGGCATCAGCACGAGCCGCGCCGGCTCGATCCGGTTTGTGGTCACCATCAGCAGCGCGATCTCGGCGCCGACGTCGTGGCCGGCGAGCAGCGGACTCGGGCCGGCGACCTCGCGGCAGAACCCGGCGACCACGTCGGCGAGCCAATCCGGCGTGTACGGGTGGCGCGGCCGGTCCTCGGAGTCGCCGTGGAGAGGCAGATCCGGAAGCACGACCCGGAACCGCTCGGACAGCGGCTCGACGACCGGCTCCCACTCACGGTGCGAGAGGCCGAGCGAGTGCAACAGCACAATCGCTGGCCCCGTCCCGACCTCCCGATACGCGATCCGCGCCCCGTCGAGATGGTGATAGAGACGCAGTCGCACGCCCACGCATCCTCCCATTCGGCCATATCGGAGTGATCTTTCCGTCCGAGAGGTTGTGCAAATCCTGAACGAGGCTCTCCAACCCTCCCGAAACACCCTGAAATGGAACCTATGGAAGCCACCAACACAAGCCCCCTGGGCCTCTCGACCTCACAAGCCGCCCACGCCCTCGGCGTGTCGCTCGGCACGATTCGTCGCTGGTCCGACATGGGCTACCTCGAGTCGTACCGGACGCCGGGTGGTCAGCGCCGGTTCAGCCACGAGCAGATCCAGCAGTTCCTGCAGTCACTGCAGCCGAGCCCGTCGGCCGAAGATCGACTCGCCAGCTGACGGCAGGGGACACCGTCCGAATGGGGCCGGCGCGCCGGCCCCGTTACTTAGTCCGTCGCGGCCAAAGGCCGTGCTTGGGATATTGGTGTCCACCGTGGCCCCTGTCTGCCAACCGGCGGGGTCTGACCCGATGTCCCCACCGCGGATCCGCCTCGTCGTTGCTGACGATCACCCGATCTACCTCGAGGGCCTGACCGACGCGATCGCCGTCGGCCGAGTTCGAGCTAGTCGGGCAGGCAACCGACGGCGTCGACGCGCTCGCTCTGGTGCGCGAAGCCGAGCCCGACGTGGCGGTGATCGACCTGCGCCTCCCTCGGCTCGACGGCGCCGAGATCCTTGAGGAGGTGAAGCGCAGCACGCCTGTGGTTAAGGTCCTGATCCTCTCCTACGTGACGGCTAGCGCAGTCGTCTACGACGTAATCGAGCGCGGCGCCGACGGGTACGTAACGAAGACGGCGACTCGCGCCGAATCTGCGACGCGATAGCGATCGTGGCACGAGGTGAGTCGTATCTCTCGCCCGAGCTCAGCGGCGGCATCGCGAACCAGATCCGGCTGCGATCGAGCGCGCGAACCACGGCTCTCTCCAGCCGCGAGCACCAGGTGCTCGCGCTGCTCGCCGACGGCCTCACGGTCAACGAGATCGCCAGGCAACTCAGCGTGAGCATCTCGACTGTCAAGACTCATCAGGAGCACTTGTACGGGAAGCTGGGGGTGTCGAGCGGCACCTCTGCTGTGGCAGAGGCGATGCGCCGCGGCCTCCTCGCATAGGCCGCCTGATCGACTGTTATCGGCCGAATGGCCGAGTGACCGACGCCCGCAGATCGGCTCATCGGCCGATGTCGCCGCTCGCGCGGCCGTGACTAGGTTGCGCATACGTTCCGACCAATCCCGGATCGGAGTGCTTCCATGCAAACGGGTTAACGGAGGATTCATGCCTCGCACGCGTCGCGGCCTCACGCGAGTCGCGTTCACGACCGTTCTCGTTGTGTCCGGCCTGATGCTGGCCCCCTCGCAGCGGCAGACACACCCCCGGTCGTCGTAAAACCGACGCCATCGATGACTTTGGCGCCGGGCAGTGTGCCGCTCACTCTCACCCAAAGCGCATACGTCCCCGGGGGCCACGTCGCCACGACGTGGACCGGGGATGGCCTGGTCGTCCACGCGGCAGGAGATCCCGGTTCGACCGTCGACGTGGTGCAAACCGGTCCAAACTCGTTTGAAGGGACGGTGAGCCCACCTCCTTCTGCGCTCATATTCGGAACATCAGACGCGGCATCGGGCGGATCCGTGTACTACGACGCTGAAGCCGTCGGAGACACCTCAGCTCAGGGGGCTGCAGCAGCTACGGCGGCAGGCGTAAGCACACCTGGCTCGCCGAGTTTGTCTACAGCTTCTCCGGCAGCTAGCAGTGGCAGCATCTTCCATCACAACTGCGTGAATATGTACAAGTATGGGGGATTGATCAGCGCTCAGGCGTGCGTCGTGCAAAAATGGGTTCAAACCGGCAGTGGCAGCTGCGGATGCTGGTACTCATCAAATACGGTCACGAGCACCGGCACGCTGAGAGCAACGAGAAGATCTATCAGCTGCGAGCGTCATATTGCTATTGCAACGGATATGCGTATCAGCGTGTCGGATGGTCTCCTAGCTCCAGCAGAAACGTAGGCAATCCGACCACGTACACGCTTACCGCCTCGTGGGGGCCCTTCAGCGCGTCCGTGCAGGAAACACAATATCCCGGCACCTTGAATCCCAACTTCCCGAACGGGACAAACAACGCCTCGTTTGGCAGCGATTGGAACGGCACCGTTACTCATGGTGACTCCGTGTCGGCAAACAGTGTTGCGCTCGTGAATCCAGGTGTTGGTTCGCCTGGCGCCGCTTCAGCTCAAGTTGGGCTTCAAAGTAGTTGAGACGTAAGTCTGCACGCGCAGGCACTGATTGCCGTCTTGACGGGCGAGCCGGCGGTACGTACCGTCGGCTCGCCCGCGAGTGTCGGCGTCTTAGCGCGCGGCAGCGATGGCCGCCACTTCCGCGACACTGTTCCGGAGCTCGGCGCGAAGGCGACAGCGGACAAACCCTTTGGTTGCTGGAACCTTTTGCCCTGTGAGAGCGGTTAACGAGGGCGATGGACGACTTCGACCGGTTCGCGCGCGAGCATGCCCAAGGGCTGCTACGCACCGCATACCTGGTCGTGTGGGATGCCGGGGAGGCCGAGGATCTGGTTCAGGAATGCCTGCTCAAGGTCGCGCGACGATGGCGAAAGGTGCGCAACATGGAGATGCCTCTTGCCTACGCGCGACGGATACTCATTAACCTCGCGATTGACGATTCCCGCCGCCGATCGCGTCGGCGCGCCGAGCTTCAACAGCCGACGCCCCGCGTCGCAACGGTCGCTGATCCGATAGGAGCTCGCGAAGAGCGCATCGCACTGCTCGATGCGCTCGCGAGGCTCCCTGGACGACAACGGGCTGTGCTGGTCCTTCGGTACTTCAACGATCTGACCGAGCAGCAGACGGCGGAGCTTCTCGGCTGCTCTGCAGGAACCATCAGAGCAGAACTGCGCGTGGACTGACCGCCTACGCGAATTGTGCGCACAACCAGACACAACCCTGAGCTCTGCAGCGCCGAATCATGAATGAGCAATTTGAAAGCCTCCTTCGCGTAAGTCTGCGAGATAGCGCCGAAAGCCTCGACCGAGCAGCCGTCACTCGTGTGCTCGCAGTCGACTACTCTCCCGGGCGCCAGCGTGTGCGGTGGGTTTCGGGGATCGCCGCAATAGGTATCGCGAGCGCTCTCGTCGCGGTCTTTGCACTAGGACAGGGAGCATCTCCGGCCTTAGCGGGATGGACTCTGCGCCGACCGTTCCCGCCGCAGGACAGACTGAGCTCGCGCTTCAGCGGTGCTCTGCAGGCTCGGCCGCCGGCAGCGGCGCGACCGAGGCTCCTGTCTTGACCGACACGAGAGGACCGTACACGGCTCTTGTTTTCCCGTTGGCTGACGGTGCCGTCACATGTTTGGAGGGCAGATCCGTGGCGGCGGGCGGCAGCGACAGCGGCACCGGCGAGGGGAACGTCGCGCCAGGCCGCGTTCAAACGTTCGTCTTGAGCTCGAACGACTCGTCGGGCGATGCGTTGACTGTCATAGACGGGCGGTCGGGGCAGGCGTCACGTCCGTCACGATCGCACGCACGGACGGGGTTCCGGTGCAAGCCACGGTGTCACACGGCTGGTACCTGGCCTGGTGGCCTGATGAGTGAGAGATGTGCTCAGATCACACGAGAGCGGTACGTTGCGCGAGTGCGCCGGCGACGCGGGGCCTCTAGCGCAGGCACGATGCGAGCTGTAGCAGCTATGTCTACGTGCTGATTCAGGCTCTGGTAGTGTTAGACTGGGAGATGCGCTGCGCTGGCTGTGCGTGAGAGGGTTGTGCGTGCGTTGGCGTGTGTTTCACGCGGCGATTCTAGCGTAGCGACTACGGAAGCAGGAAGGGTTTTGTTAGTGCTGATGCGTGTTTATCGGTTGCTGGTGTGCTGTAGTGCTGAGCGAGAGGGGTCGCGCTGAACGAGGGTGCGGAGAGTTTGCTCACGCGGCAGTGGTGCGGAGCGATAACGATCATCTCGGTCACCGATCGCGAGATGATGATCTCGCAGCGCTGCGCGCTCGACACTGACTCATCCGAGATGCCAGGCGACGTGGGGGCGACTCTCGCGATAGAAGACAGCGGAACGAGAGTCACTCGCGGATCTCCAACGACGACGTACGTTCGTCGCATACGCGTGCTTGGCGCGTTGCGATCAACTGTGCATCGAAAACACAGACGATCGGCGACTCTTGGCGTGCTGCGACAACGAGGGACACGCGAAGCGCGTGCATGCTCTCGAGCACGACTGCAGCGCGCTCGAGCCAATCTGCTCGAGCACGCGGGATGGATCTCTGCGATCGCTCACGGAGCGGCTGAGCGACTCACATAGCTGGGCAGCGTGCGGAAGCGGTCTGCGTGCAACGCGTCTCGACGATGCGCGCGGCGACATCGTCTGTTCGCGTCGAGTGCGGAGTCGCGAGGTAGCGCGCTCGCGATCTCGGCGCGAGCGCTCGCAGAGCCGCGCGGGCGCGGCTCGGCTGACGCGGGCCTCGGCGAGCGTCGCGCCTAGCTGGGCGGATGCCGCGAAGCGGAGCCCGAGACCAAAGCTGCGATCCCTAGCGGCTTGGATGCCGCATACGCGCGGACGGCCAGCTCAGAACGGAGCCGAGCGTCAGCAGGGGTAGGGCAAAGCGCCACGGCGCTGCCGCGCGCCACTCACCGGAGCCGTAGATGAGGTTCATCGCCGAGCTGATGAGATAGAAGTTCGTGACTAGAAGCGCGACCGCTACGGCTGCTAGCGCGACGTAGTAGCTCGCATCGCGCAGCTAGAGATGGCGCGTCAGCTATTACACGAGTGTGGCTGCTAGTATGGTTGGTGCGCTGTTCGCTAGGTTGTTCGCTATGTATGAAAGGGTGTGGTTGTCGCAAGATAGATCGGTTGATTCGGTTATGGCGAATATGTTGAACATAGCAGTGGGGTTGAGGTACAAGATAGCGTAGATCTAGATAGCGTATGGTGGTTTGACGAATGCGAGATTGTGGAGCTAGATGTGGATTTTTGCAGCGAGTACGCTGCAGTGGGTGAGGATCGCGTAGAGATAGATGGTTATATGGGTGTGGTGCGTGAGTGCGGCAGTGTATGGACGTGCGGCAGCGCGCGTGGCGAGCGGTGCGACGTCTGCGGCGTGTGGGCGGGTGTGCGTGCGCGACGGTGATAGAGGGGGTGGTTGAGCGGCGGTTGCGGCGCTGGTCGAGGTCATGGCTGTGGTCTGTGCGTGTGTGGGGCAGCGTGCGCGGTGCGCGCGTGTGTGAGGGAGAGCGTTCGGTGGTCGGGTTTCGTGGCGTGCGGTCGGCGCGGTGTGCGTTCGCCTCGGTTTGTTTCGTGGTTGCTTTCCTCGTCAGCGCTCTCGGTCTCTCCGTCCGCGGCAGCTCCTGCCGCTCGCTTGTCGCCTCTCGCTCGCGTCCTCGTCCCCTCGTTTCTCAGCTGTTCTGCCTCTCTCACGCTTGCTGTTATCGTCGCACTCGCTACTGCTCGTGTCTACTCGTCGGCCTGACTGGCCCTGCGCCGGGAGCTGGGCTACGCGCCGGCGCTTGCCTCTTTGATCCGCCGCTCCATATCCAGCTCGGTGTCGAAATCGGCCGCGTCGGCGTGCCGGTACTCGACGCCCTCCCCCGTCAGCAGCTCCGCGAGCACCTCGACGTAGCGCGCATCGAGCTGAGAGCCGGCGACCCGTCGTAGCTCCCGCAACGCCTCGAACGAGCTCATCCGGGTCCGGTACGTGTCGCTCGCCGTCAGCGTGTCGTACACCTCTGCGACCGAGATGATCTTCGCGATCTCCGGGATCTCCGCCTCGTCCAGGCTGTTCGGATAGCCGCGACCGTCGATCCGCTCGTGGTGCGCGCGGACGATCTCCGCCACCGGTCCGTACATTCCGAGGTCCTTGAGCATGTCCGCGCCGAGCTCCGGGTGCTGCTGGATCGCGACCCAGTCCTCGTCGGTCAACGTGCGCCCACGCTCCGCGACTCGGTCGGATAGCGCGAAGTGGCCGATGTCGTGCAGCAGCCCAGCCGTGTGCGCAAGCTCCTGTTGTTGCGCGTCCATGCCAAGCGACTCCGCCATGTCGCGCGCAAACCGCGCCACCGCCGCCGCGTGGCGCGCCGCCCGCCCGTCACGGATGTCGAGCGATCGCATCAGGCCGGCGAGCACGCCCCACGAGAGCGACACGTACTGCTCGGCGCGCTCCCGCGCCTTCGCCACCAGACGGGCTTGTAAGAGAATGCGAACACTGCAGAGCAACGCGAACGCGATCCCCCCGAGACCAAGCTCCACATAGATCGCGGCGCCCGCAACGGCCAAGCCAATGTTGATTGCCTGGGTCGGGGCGTAGTCCCAGAAGAGGCGAAGCGAGAGCTTGGGCTCGCCGCGGTAGAAGCCCTGATATGCGGCGACGATGGCGAAATTGAGCGTCAAGACGACGACGCCGGCGAGCGCAACGACCAGATAGAAAGCGGCGGAATCCCGTGGGCGTGAAATCAACGCAGAGCACACTGTTCGCCGCGACAAGCGCTGGCGCCATCGCGCCGAGGAGGTTGAACGCGACCGCGAACGGCGATGTCTTGAGTTTGAGCGCGGCTGCCGCCTCGGCGAGCAATGCGCACCCGGCCGCGGGTGTCGGACCAAGGAACGTCGCAGCGAGCGCGATGACAAGGAAGGAAGCCGACACGGACGAGCGCCCGACGGAAGGCGCAACAGCGAGGCCAGCCGCGACCGCGCCGCAATACAGCACGACCGCCAAGCCTCCAGTTCCATCGCGCGAGCGGGACGCCTGCAGAACCGCGACTGCAAACACGGAAACGAGGCCTGCGAGCAGCAGCCGATCCTTGCCAGGTACGAGCAACGCGCCGGCCCGGTCTCGCAGACGCCCACTCCATATCGACGCACGTTAGCGCTAAGTGCAGCGGCTTTCAGCTACTGCGAGAGATCAACCGCCGCGCCAACACATGAGCTTTCTCCTTGTCGATCGATTCCCAACGCCGTGCTTTGAGGGCCTTTTGCACAACTTTGGGTCGAAAACTTGTGCAATTTTAGGGGGTGTAGCTCCAATTAGCAACGTTTAGCTCGACCTTTCCTATGCATGCGTTATCTGAAGACGAGCGAGGCGGCCGCGTTGCTGAACGTGAGCCCGAACACGCTGCGGGCGTGGGAGCGCCGATTCGGCTTCCCGAAGCCGCAGCGCTCGCCTGGAAAGCACCGACTGTTCACACATGGAGAAGTCGCCGCTTTGCGCGATGCGCTTCAGGAAGGGCTGTCGATTTCGTCAGCTGTTTCACGCGCGCGCGAGGGATTGGCGGCCGATTCCAACTCGTTGGTCGGCGCGCTCGTGTCATTCGAGAAGGAGCGAGCTGACACGGCGATCGAGGCGGCGCTCGCTTTGCGGTCCGTGGAACGGTCGGTCGAGGAGGTGCTGCTTCCGACACTTGAAGAGATCCAGCGCCGGAGCGGGCTCGAGTCGGCTCCGTGGGCGTTCGCAGCACACTGGGGTGCGGACTGGCTGCGCCGCGCCACGAGGCTGGCGCCGCCGCCGATCCGCCCGGTGTCGATCGTGCTCGGCGACGCATCGAGAGATGAGCTTGATCCGGACGCGCCGCATATCCGCGCGTTCGAGCTGTTCTGCGTCCGTGCCGGGATCAAGGTGCTGAGCCTTTCCGCGCGCGGCGTGGCCGGAATCGGCGACGCGGTCGCCGTGCACCGGCCGAACCTCGTCGTACTCGCCGGTGGCTACCTGTCGGACGACACCGTCGCCCGCTGGGCGTACTCGGTCAGGCTCGCTGCGGGAGCGATGCCGGTCGCCGTTTACCGGCGCGGAGACCAGCGGGTCCGGATGCGCACCACAGGAACCAGCATGCTTCCTTCGCGCGCAGCCGAGGCAGTTCGCCGGCTGCTCGAGCAGGTCGAGTCCGAACAACTGGGCAGCGCCGGTGCGCCGCGAGGTGGAACCCAGAAGGGCCGCGGCAGGCGGCTCCGGGCGCTAGCCCTATAACCCTTACTGCGGAACGGATTGTTGTGAGCAACACGAGAAGTCACCAAGGGCGCCTCTCGCTGGCGGTAGTACCACAGCCGGCTCGTCGGATGGAGCCGAGCGTCTGGTTTTGTAGCCATTGCGGGACCCAACCGTCCAGTTATGACGCCGACCAAAACTCGCGCGTGTGCGCGGATTGCAGCCTCGGCGTCCTGCTGGAGACCTCGAGCGATGTCGCGCCGCCCAGTGGGGGAGCGTTCATGGTGCTCGATCACTCGCTCTCGGTCTGCGCGGTCTCTGCCGCGGCGGAGCGGCTACTCGCAACCCGCGAGACCGAGGCAGTCAACCGTCACATCACCGAGCTGCTGGTGCCGGCTGACGCGGAAGCGCAGGGGCCTGCAAGCCTCGCCGCGGCGGTCACGTGGGCCGCGAGCGGCGACGAGACACCGCGCACGGTGACGGTCCGGCCCGCGAACACGTTCGGGGTCCGCTTGACCGCGCGGATCGGCAGTTGCAACCCGCCCCGGGCTGCGCTGCTCGTGTTCGACGGAAAATCGCGTTAGAACCTGCACTTCTTCCCGTACTCCGGGAAGAACTACAACCGCTTGCCCGCCGCCGGCGCGAACAGTCCTTCCCATGCACGAAACCACCCATCGTGCAGGTCCGCTTGCGACCCTTGCGCAACCAGGGGCATACCTCGTTAACTCTCCCATATGAACGGTATCCGGACCAATGCTGCAGCGGTCATGCTCGGCGTCAGCCCCAACACTTTGCGCAGCTGGGAGCGCCGGTACGGCTTCCCCCAGCCGCAGCGCTCGCCGGGCGGTCACCGGCAGTACGCGCTTGCTCAGATCGAGGCACTGAAGCTGACGCTCGCCGAGACCCACAACGTCTCCAGCGCGATCTCGCTCGCGCGTGAGCGCGGCGAGGGCCCGTCGTCGTCGACGCGGCTCGTCGGTGCGTTCGCAGCGTTCGACGAGGAACGGGCGAACCGGCTGCTCGAGGAGAGCCTGACGCTGCGCTCGGTTGAGCGAACGATTGAGGAGCTGCTGCTCGAGGCGGTCGCTGAGCATGCGGACGTCGAGCAGACGAGCGCCGAGTACGAGTTCGGATGGCGCCATGCGACCGGCTGGATGTCGGCGCTGAAGCGGATCTCCCCGCCGGCGTCGCGCGCCGACGCGGTCCTGATCTTCGACGCCTCCGCTCCAGGCAGCCTCGACGCACTGCACGCGCAGGCGCTCGAGCTCGTGCTCCGTCGCTCGGGCGTCCGCACGCTGACGCTGACCCCGGCGATCGAGCCGAGCCGGCTCGGGCGCGCGCTCCGCGCGCTGGGGCCCAACGCTGTCGTGCTGACCGGCCGCGGCGCGGCGCTCGACGCGATTGGTCGCCTCGTGTACGCGGTGCGCAGCGTCGTCCAGACAGTCGTCGTGTTCGACTATCGGGGCGCAGTTCCTGACACCGGTGCCAGCACCGTCACCCGCCTCGGGCGAAGCCCGGTCGAAGCTCGCGACCTGTTGCTGGCGCGGCTTGATGGGCTCAACTCACAGACCGCCAAAGCGACACCGGTCGCCGTCGCGGTCGCGCACGGCTAAAAGCCGCGGCGGCTACCTAGAATCGGGCGCGCATGCCGCGCGCCGTTGACAGAGCCCCGTCGTTCCCTGACCTCGAGCTGGGCGTGCTCGAGCGATGGCGCGACCGCGACGTGTTCCACGAGTCGGTCCGCCGCCGCGCCGGCGCGCCCCCGTGGGGCTTCTACGAAGGGCCGCCGACCGCGAACGGACCACCGGGCACGCACCACGTCCTGTCGCGGATCTTCAAGGACATCTTCCCTCGCTACAAGACGATGCGCGGCTATTACGTAGAGCGCAAGGGCGGCTGGGATTGCCACGGGCTGCCCGTCGAGCTCGCGATCGAGCGCGAGCTCGGAATGACGTCGAAGGAGGACATCGAGCGATACGGGATCGCCGAGTTCAACGAGCGCTGCCGTGCGTCGGTGCTGAGCCACGTCGAGGACTGGAACCGGCTGACCGAGCGGATCGGCCACTGGATCGATCTGAAGAACGCCTACCGGACGCTCGACCCCGACTACGTCGAGTCGGTGTGGTGGGCGCTCAAGACGATCTACGACAAGGGGCTGCTGTACGAGAAGCTGAAGGTCGTTCCCTACTGCCCCCGGTGCGGCACCGCGCTCTCAAGCCACGAGCTCGGACAGCCCGACGTGTACCAGGACGTCGAGGACCCGTCGGTGTACGTCCGCTTCCCGGTGACGGAGGACCACGGGCCGGCCCACCAAGCGGACGAGCTGCTGATCTGGACGACGACGCCGTGGACGCTCGTGTCCAACGCCGCGGTCGCCGTCGATCCCGACCTGACGTACGTTAGAGCCAGCGATGAGGGCCACACGATGATCCTCGCCGAGGCGCTGGTCGACCGGGTGACGCCCGGAGCGCGGATCGAAGAGCGCTTCAAGGGCGCAGAGCTGGTCGGCACCCCGTACGAGCCCCCCTTCGAGTTCATCAAGGGCAGCGAGTACGGCCCCAAGGGCCACACCGTTCTTCCGGCCGACTTCGTCACCGCTGAGGACGGCACCGGCCTAGTGCACACCGCGATCGCGTTCGGCGAGGACGACTTCCGGCTCGGCGAGCAGCAGGGGCTCAAGCCGATCAACCCGGTCAAGCCGGACGGCACGTACGACCACCGCATCGGCCCGTACGAGAACCGCTGGGTCAAGGACGCGGACCAGGATCTGATCGACGATCTCCGAAGCAGCGGCAAGCTGCTCCGGGCCGAGACCTACGAGCACTCCTACCCGCACTGCTGGCGGTGCGGCACCCCCCTCCTGTACTACGCCAAGCCTTCCTGGTACATCGCCACGAGCCAGATCAAGGACCGCTTGCTCGCCTCCAACGAGACCGTCAACTGGTACCCCGAGCACGTCAAGCACGGCCGCTTCGGCAACTGGCTCGAGGGCAACGTCGACTGGGCGCTCAGCCGCGAGCGATATTGGGGCACGCCGCTTCCGATCTGGCGATGCAAGAACAAGCACTTCCAGGCGATCGGCTCGCTCGCAGAGCTGAACGAACGCGCGAAAACCAACATCACCGACCCACACCGGCCCTACGTCGACGAGGCCACGTTCGACTGCCCCACCTGCCAGGAGCCGATGACGCGCACGCCGGAGGTGATCGACGTGTGGTTCGACTCGGGCTCGATGCCGTTCGCGCAATACCACGCTCCGCTCGAGAACCAACAGCATTTCGAAGAGCGGTTCCCCGCAGACTTCGTGTGCGAGGCCGTCGACCAGACGCGCGGGCTGGTTCTACTCACTGATCGCGGTCTCGACGCTGCTGTTCGACCAATCCAGCTACCGCAACGTCGTCTGCCTCGGGCTGATTCTCGACGCGCAAGGTCGCAAGATGTCGAAGTCGCTCGGCAACTCGATCGAGCCGTACGAGGTGATCGATCGTTACGGCGCCGACGCGCTCCGCTGGTACTTCTTCACCTCAAAGCAACCGTGGGACGGCTATCTGTTCAGCCTCGACGCGGTCGGCGAGTCGGTCCGCCTGTTCATGCTCCAGCTGTGGAACACGTACGCGTTCCACGTCCTGTACGACAACGCGACAGCAGAGCCGAAGCCGTCTGAGCAATCCGAGCTCGATCGCTGGATCCTCTCCCGCCTGCAGGCCACGGTCGAAACCGTCCGCGAGCGAATGGACGACTTCGACGCGACCAGCGCCGGCCGCGAGATCGCTGCGTTCATCGACGATGTCTCCAACTGGTACGTGCGCCGGTCGCGCCCCGCGTTCTGGGAGGGCTCGAGCGCCGCACTTGAGACGCTTCGAACCGTGCTCATCACGACGGCACAGCTACTCGCGCCGTTCACGCCGTTCATCGCGGACGAGATCTACGACAACCTCGATGGCGCCGAGCCGAGCGTCCACCTCACCGATTTTCCCGAGCCTGACCCGGCGCTCCGCGACCCCGAACTCGAGCAGGCGATGGGGACGGCGCGCGAGACCGTCCGGCTCGGCCTCGCGGCCCGCGCGCAGGCGAAGGTCAAGCTCCGCCAGCCGTTGCACGCCGCCGTCGTCGTCGCGACCGGCACGGAGCGACAAGCGATCGAGCGACTGGCACGGATCATCCAGGACGAACTGAACGTCAAGCAGCTCAGCTTCGTCGAGCGGGCCGACGAGCTCGGCGAGATCGAGCTGAGGCCGAACTACCCCACGCTCGGCCCCCGGTTCGGCAAGCACATGCCAACCGTCGCAGCAGCGATCTCCGGCCTCGATCCGGTCCACACTGCCGAAAGGCTCCGCAACGGCGAGACGGTCGCGATCTCCATCGACGGGCGCGACCACGCGCTCACAGCCGAGGACTTGCTGATCACCATGAAGCCCCTTGAGGGTTACCAGCTCGAGCGCGAGGGCTCGCATGCGGTGGCGCTGGAGCTGCTGATCGACGACGAGCTCCGAATTGAGGGATGGGCTCGCGAGATCGTCCACGCGGTCCAGGGCGCGCGCAAGGACGCCGGCCTCGACGTGTCGGACCGGATCGCGCTGACGCTGGATGGCGACAGCGAGCTCCTCGAGACCGCCCGCGCGTACGAGGATTACCTGCGCGGCGAGACGCTCGCGGTCAGCATCGCGTACGAATCGCTTAACGGAGCCTGCGCCCGTCACGATCGACGGACGTGAGCTGCGGATCGCGGTCGCGCTCCCCTAGCCGCGCTCACGCCCGTCGGAGCACCGCGTGCACGGAGACGGTCGCCGGCACCCGGATCCCGAACCGCGCGATACGTCATCCCGAGGTGGCGCTGATCGATCGTCGTCTCGGCATCGAGCTCGAGCACGTCATCGCCGACCGGCCGGACCGACGGCGCCAGCTCGAGCTGGACCTCCTCGCCCGCCACCTCGAGCCTCCCGCTGACACGCGCGCCCCCGTCGGCGGTCTCCTCGACCCCTGCCGATGAGAACCGGACCTGCGGGTGGTGCTCGACGTCGAAGAAGTCGCCCGAGCGCAGGTGTCGGTCGCGCATGCGGTTGCCGGTGTCGAGGCTCGCGGCGTCGATCACGAGCTCCAGCCTGCCGTCGGGCTCGACGGCACCGTCGAGCCGGCCGAAGTGACCGTGCACACGGACGAGACCCCAGTACGTGCGGGCATCGAACTCGGCAGTCGACTCCGCGGTGTCGAGCTCCCAGCGGGTGTTTTCGAACGGGTTCATAGAGAGTTCCTCCTATCGGATGTCTGCGATTTCGACCCGCCGGAGCCCGGCGAGCAGTAGCCCGGCGGCGAGCGCGGCCATCACCGCAAGCGCGCCGGCAAAGCCGTAGTGGTGGTGCCCGGTGGGCTGGGTCAGCGCGGTCGCGGCGGCCGGGATCCCGTAGTGGCGAAAGAACGTCACGAACGATGCCAGAGAGGTTGCTGATCCCGAACCAGACCAGGCCCATCACCGTGCCGGCGACGGCCGGGTTCTGCGCGAGCCCGCCGATCCCGACTCCGCCGGCCGCCGTCGCGACCCCGACTGCGAGCATCCCGGCAGCCGCCTGCAACAGCGAGCCGGCCGCCCATCGGGAACGCGACCCCCGCGCCGGCGAGCCAGATCGCAGCGAGCGCATAGCTCAGCACCGTCACGATCACGGCGACCAGCGCGCCGACGATCGCGGCCGCGGCCGCCTTCGCGACGACCACGCGCCCGCGCGCCGGCACGAGCGCGAACGTCGTCGCGATCGTCCGGTCCTGGTACTCAGACGCGAACGCGACCGCGCACAGCATCCCGGCCGCGACGCCGGAGAGCCCGAACGCATCGGCGCCGATCTGCGACAGCCGCACCACGCAATCCAGAAGACGAGGTCGCGAGCACGACGGCCGCGATCCCGGGGCTGAGCACGACGCTCAGCGCCAGCACGACCCAGGTGCTGCGGAGCGTTACCAACTTGTCCAACTCGGCCCGCGATCGAGCGTTCTCATCGAGACCACCCCCGCCCCTGTCAGCTCGAGGAACCTCCGCTCGAGCCCACCTTCACAGCCGGCGACATCGCTCAACGACCCGGCCACCACGAGCCTTCCGTGATCGACGATCACCACGTCGTCGACCAGCCGCTCGGCCTCGGAGAGCAGATGGCTCGAGACGACGACCGTCTTCCCGCGGTCGGCGAGCTCGCGAAGCAGCCCGCGCAGCCAAACGATTCCGCGGGGGTCGAGCCCGTTCGCGGGCTCGTCGGCGATCAGCACGGCGGGATCGGCGAGCAGCGCCTGCGCCAGCGCGAGCCGCTGGCGCATCCCGAGCGAGTACTCGCCGACGCGGCGGTCGCCGTCGTCCTCGAGTCCGACGCGGGCGAGCAGGTGCTCTACCCGCGCCTCGCCGACGCCCGCGATCATCGCGCTGATCCGCAGCGAGCCGCGTGCGGTGCGCCCGTAGTTGAACGCGCCGCCGTCGAGCACCGCACCGACGACGCGCGCCGGCTGGCGGTGCGCGAGCAGCGGACGGCCGTCGATCGTCGCTCGGCCGCTCGTCGGGCGAACGAGCCCGAGCGATCATCTTCAGCGTCTGTGTCTTCCCGGCCCCGTTCGGGCCGAGAAAGCCGGTGACCCGGCCCGGAAGTACGGAGAACGACAGGTCGGAAACCACGGTCCTGTTCCCGTATCGCTTGGTCAGCCCGTCGGCGACGACAGCTGCCGCGGGCGGTCAAATGTCGAATGATTGAGCATGGGCTTGAAGCTACGCGCGCACCGCCGCGCGCACATCGGGCGGAGGATCGATCTTCGGCTGCGACCTAGGACGGACTCTGGCGCGGCCGGACCAGCCCCGCGTCGTACGCGACGACGACCGCCTGTACGCGGTCGCGCAGGTCGAGCTTGCGCAGGATCGCGGAGATGTGCGACTTGACGGTCGCCTCGGTCAGCACGAGCCGCGCGGCGATCTCAGCGTTCGACTTCGCTTCCGCCACGAGCCGGAGCACCTCGAGCTCGCGCGGCGTCAACTCCTCGAGCACCGGCGGCGGCGAGGCGTCACCGCCCGGCAGCGCATCGACGAACCGGTCGAGCAGCCTGCCGTGTGACCGAAGGCGCGAGCAGCGCCTCGCCGCGCGCGATCAGCCGGACCGCATCGACGAGCTCGGCCGCGCGGATGTCCTTGAGCATGAAGCCGCTCGCGCCGGCTCGCAGGGCGGCGTACACGTGCTCGTCGAGGTCGAACGTCGTCAGCATCACGATTCGCGCCGGGTGCCCGGAGTCGACCAGCGTGCGGGTCGCCGCGATCCCGTCCATCACCGGCATCCGCACGTCCATCAGGATCACGTCCGGGGCAGCGGAGCGAGCCAGCGCCACCGCCTCGCGGCCGTCGGATGCCTCCCCGACGACTGCCAGGTCCTCGCGCGCGTCGATGATCATCCGGAACCCCGTCCGCACGAGCTCCTGATCGTCCGCGAGCAGCACGCGGATCGTCATCTTCCAGCCTCGATCGGCAGCACCGCGTGGACGCGGAAGCCACCCTGCGGCCCCGCTCCCAAGGACAGCGTCCCGCCGAGCAGCGCGACCCGCTCGCGCATCCCGACGATTCCGTGGCCGCCACCATCGATCGCCGCCGGCGGGCGCCGCGGCCATCGTCGACGACCTCGAGCTCGACGGCCGCGGGCGACCAGCGCACCGACACGGACGCGTGGCCTGCACGGGCGTGTCGCAGCGTGTTCGTAAGCGCCTCCTGCACGATCCGGTAGGCCGACAGGTCGACGCCGGCCGGCAGCGCAACGGGCTCGCCGTCGACCCGGACCGACACGTCCAGCCCGGCAGCGCGCATCGTGCCAGCGAGCGCGCTCGAGCTGCGCCGAGTCCAGGCTGAGGATCGTTGCCGGTCTCCCCCGAGTCGGGGCGGACGGTCCCGAGCATCCGCCGCAGCTCTCCGAGCGCCGCGCGGCCGGAGGTCTCGATCGCCTTCAGCGCCTCGCGCGACAGCTCCGGCTGGGTGTCGAACACGTCCTCTGCCGCGACTGCCTGCACCACGATCAGCGAGACATTGTGGGCGACGACGTCGTGCAGCTCGCGCGCGATCCGCGCGCGCTCCTCGGCGACAGCGCGCCGCGCCTCCCCGCGCCGGCGGTCCTGGCGGGTCCGCAGGAGCTCGCCCCACGACCACGAGATCACGGGACCCCCGGCCGCGATCAGGCCGGCGACCGCCCCGCGGCTCGCCGCCGGCCACGGCGCGAGCGCGAGCATGAACCCGAGCGCCCACAGCGACACTCGCGGCGGCCGCAGCGCCGCGAGCGCGCACATGGACAGGTTTGCAAGCCCGAGCGTGCCGAGGTCCGGCCACAGCGCCTGCAATCCAACCCCGGCCGCGAGCGACGCGACCATAGACCGCTCCGGGTACCGCCGCATCGTCGCCAGCGTGGAGAGCTGGAAGACCGCTAGCGCGACCACCGCGACTCGCGCGGCGACCGACTTCGGGCCCGCGTGGGCGACGAACACGAGGACCACGACCCCCGCCGTGATCGGGATCAGGAACGCGAGCCACGTTCGATGCCGGGTGATCGTCCGCACGCCCCCAATTGTTGTCCGGAACGGCGCGTGGCACATCAGTCCTATGGACGAGCTGCGTGCGCCTCTCATCCTCGGGACCGATATCGTCGGCTGATGGGCAACCGTCGCACGGCCGCATTGTTGGCCGCCGCCATCAGCCTGCTCACCGCGGGCGTAGCCGCTGGCCAGGCGAGCGCCCATGCCGCCGCCGACTGCCAGCCGTTCACGAGCACTCCCTGCCTGCTCCCGTTCCCGAACAACCTGTTCACGGTCCCCGACAAGACCTCTGCGACCGGCGTCCGCGTGCACCTGCCCCAGAACGCCATGCCGGTCAACAAGAAGGGCGCGCGGATCAGCGTCGCGCCGTACGACGGCAATGACGGCTTCAGCCCGGGCAGCGCGATCATCATCCACATCAATGGGCTCGACAACGCCGGCGCGTTCGCCAAGACCAACCCCGCCCCGCTCTCGAACATCGGCGCCTCTCTCGCGACGAATCAGCCGATCGTGCTGATCGACGCGCGCACCGGCAAGCGCGTCCCGATCTGGTCCGAGCTCGACGCGAACGTCACCGGCGCGCAGAACATCAATCTGCTGATCCATCCAGCGGCGGCGCTCACGAACAGCGATACCTATGTGGTCGTGCTGCGCAACCTGAAGACCGGCTCGGGCCACCTGATCACGGCGCCGAGCTGGTTCGAGAAGCTCCGCGACGGCCGCACGCTGCTGCGCGCCGAGCGGTCGCAGCGCAAGCGCTATCAAGCAATTTTCAAGCTGCTGCACCACGCCAAGATCAAGCTGAACAAGACCTTGTACGAGGCTTGGGACTTCACCGTCGCCTCGACCCGGAACCTCACCGGGCGCCTGCTGGCGATGCGCAACAACGCGTTCGCGCAGCTCGGCGACACGAACCTCGCCGACGGGGTCCCGCAGGGCCACGCACCGGCGTTCACGGTCACCGGCTCAAAGCCCGACCCGTCCAACTCCAAGATCACGATCGTCGACGGCTCCTACCAGGTCCCCTGCTACCTCGTCACCTGCGGCCCGACGGCGACGACCGGCTTCCACTACTCGAGCACCAAACCCGACGCGCCGCCGACCCAGATCACCGGGAACGTCGCCACGGCGCTGTTCGAGTGCGTGATCCCGAGCAGCGCCTCGCCGTCGACCCCGGCGCGGATCTCGCTGTACGGTCACGGGCTGCTGGGCTCGCGCACCGAGGTGACTGCCGGCAACGTCGAAGCGATGGCGACCGAACACAACATCGTGTTCTGCGCGACGGACTGGTGGGGCCTCGCATCGGGCGACACGTTGTATGACGCGGGCGCACTCGCCGACCTGAACAAGTTCCCGGTGGCGGTCGACCGGCTCCAGCAGGGTGTGCTCAATGCCTTGTTCCTCGGCCGGCTGCTGCGCAACCCGAGCGGACTCGCGACCAACACGGCGTTCCAATCAGCCGGACACCCCCTGGTCGACACCTCGAACCTGTACTACGACGGCAACAGCCAGGGCGGGATCGAGGGCGGCCTGACGACCGCGGTCGCGCCCGACTTCACCCACGCCGTGCTCGGCGTCACAGGGATGGACTACGGCAACCTGCTCGTCGATCGCTCGGTCGACTTCACCCCCTTCGGGTCGATCGAGTTCACCAGTTACACCGATCCGTCGATGGATCGCGTGCTGCTCGACCTGATGGACCAGCTGTGGGACCGCGGCGACCCCGACGGCTACGCCGCCCACATGACATCCAACCCGCTGCCCGACACCCCCAAGCACGTCGTGCTGATGCAGATCTCCTACGGCGACTTCCAGGTCAGCATGTACGCCGGGGCAGCCGAGGCGCGGACGATCGGCGCATCGCTCGTGACCCCCGCGCTCGACGCCGATCGTGCCCGGGACAAGAACCTGTTCTGGGGGATCCCGACGATCGGCCACTACCCGTTCAGCGGCTCGGCGGTCGAGATCTGGGACAGCGGCCCGGGCCGCGTGCAACCGCCGCCGTTCGCCGACACCCCGCCCGTGAAGGGGCCGAACAACATCGACCCCCACGAGGACCCGCGCGACACGCCGCTCGCCCGCCAGCAGAAGTCCGACTTCCTCGAGCCGAACGGCCAGGTCGTCGACGTCTGCGGCGGCAGTCCGTGCCATTCATACGACTACACGCCGTAGGCCGCACGCACGCACCTGCTGGATCTATTTGCCATCACAATGATTTGACGCACGAACCTTCTGCTATGGTCGCACGCCATGGCTGAGGAGAAGGCAATCGAGGTAGAGGCTCTGGTCCGCGAGTTCCGGAAGGGTCCGCGCGCGGTCGACGGGATCAACCTGGCGGTCTCCACCGGCGAGATCTACGGCTTCCTCGGCCCAAACGGCGCCGGCAAGTCAACGACCGTGCTGGTGCTCACGACGCTGCTGCCGCCGACGAGCGGGACCGCGCGGGTGGGCGGCTACGACATCGTCCACCAGGGCTCCCAGGTCCGGCAGACGATCGGCGCGGCGCTCCAGGAGGCGGCGCTCGACGCGATCCTCACCGGGCGCGAACACCTGATGCTCCAGGCGACGCTGCAGGGGCTCCCGGCAGCGGAGCGCCGCTCGCAAACCCAAGCGCTGCTCGAGCGCGTCGGGCTGACGGAGGCCGCCGACCGCCGCGTCGGTGGCTACTCGGGCGGAATGAAGCGCCGGCTCGACCTGGCGCTCGCGCTCGTCCACTCGCCAAAGATCCTGTTCCTCGACGAGCCGACGACGGGGCTCGACCCCCAGAGCCGCGCGGCGCTGTGGGAGGAGGTGCAGCGGCTCGCGCGCGACGAGGGGATGACCGTTTTCCTCACCACGCAGTACCTGGAGGAGGCAGACGTGCTCGCCGACCGGATCGGGATCATCGACCACGGCCACATCGTCGCCGAGGGCACGCCGGCGGCGCTGAAAGCGCAGATCGGCAGCCCGACGGTCGAACTGACCCCCTGCGACCCGGACGCCCGCGAACGGCTCGCGGAGCTGCTGCTGCGTTTCGGCGAGACACGCGCGAACGGCGGTGGCAGCGTCACGGTGCAGCTTCCCGGAGGTGAGTCGCAGCTCGCCGAGATCGTGCGCGTGCTCGACCAGGCGGACCTGAAGCTCGAGACCCTCCAGCTCCACCAACCCTCGCTCGACGACGTGTTCCTCGCAAAGACGGGCCGCAAGCTCGAGGGCTCGGCGGACGAGGGCGCCCTCGCGGCGGCGGCGGCGGCCACGGCCCCGCGACGCGGACGGAGGCGCCGTGGCGGTTGAAGTAGCACTCCCCGCCCCCCGCGCCGGGCGGCTGCACGACATCGAGGCGGCGGCAGAGCAGACGCTAGCGGTCGCGCGCCGGGCCGTCGTGCGGACGACGCGCAACAAGGCACTGATGATCTTCCCGATGATCTTCCCGCTGATCCTGTTCGCGATCAACGGCTCGGGGCTCAGCGCGGCCACCCACATTCCGGGGTTCCCGACTCATAACTATCGCGACTTCCTGATCGCGATGCCATTCGTCCAGGGCGCGATGTTCGTCTCGATCAGCGCCGGCGTCGACCTCGCAAAGGACATCGAGACGGGCTTCCTCAACCGGCTCGCGCTGACGCCGCTGCGCGGTGAGTCGCTGCTCATCGGACAGCTCGGTGGCGCGCTGGTGCTCGGGGTCGTGCAGGCGATCGTCTACCTGCTCGTGGGGCTGGCCACCGGGGTCACGTTCGCGAGCGGCGTGGGCGGTGCGCTCGTGCTGCTTGTCCTCTCGATCTTGATCGCGTTCGCGTTCGCGAGCCTCGGGGGCCTGCTGGCGCTGCGATTTGGCACCGGCGAAGCGGTGCAGGGGATCTTCCCGCTGCTGTTCGTGACGCTGTTCCTCAGCTCCTCGAGCCTGCCTCGCAACCTGATACAGGTGACCTGGTTTCGTGACATAGCCACATACAACCCCATTTCGTATCTGCTCGAGGGTCTGCGCAGCCTCGTGATCACGGGGTGGAACGCGCAGGCGCTGGAGCTCGCGTTCGGGTTCACGATCGCGATCCTGGTGATCGCCCTCTCGCTCTCACAGCGCGCGATGAAGACCAGGCTGGCGCGCACATGAGACGCTTCCTGAACGTCACCCGCGGTGTCGCCTGGCGCTCGATCCACAACACGGTCGTCAACCCGGCGATCCTCGTCCCATCGATCATCTTCCCGCTGTTCTTCCTGATCGCGTTCGCCGGCGGACTGTCGCGGATCAGCCACGTGCCGAACTTCCACTACCCGCCCGGGTACACGGCGTTCCAGTTCGTGTTCGTGTTCCTCCAGTCAGCGGCGTTCGGCGGCGTGTTCACCGGCTTTGGGATCGCGCGTGATTTCGACTCGGGCTTCGCCCGGCGACTGCTCCTGAGCGCCCCGCGCCGCAGCGGAATCATCGCCGGCTACGCCGTCGGCGCGCTACTCCGGTGGACGTTGACCGGGACGGTCGTGACGGTTGCCGCACTGATCGCAGGGATGAACGTGTACGGCAAGCGGCGGCGAACTCGTCGGGCTGATCGGGCTCGGCGTGATCCTGAACTTCGTCTCCGCGCTGTGGGCGTGCGGCGTCGCGATGTTCCTGCGCACTGAGCAGGCCGGCGCGCTGATCCAGATGCCGGTGTTCGTGCTCCTGTTCCTCGCGCCGGTGTACGTGCCGCTGCCGCTCCTGACCGGCTGGATCCACTCAGTCGCGAACGTGAACCCGCTGACGGCGGTGCTCGAAGCTGGCCGCGGATTGCTCGCGGGCTCGCCGATCAAGGTTGGGATCGCGTTCGCCGCGCTCGCCGCCGGAGTAGCAGTGATGGCGGTCTTCTCCCGCCGCGGCCTCGCCTCGGCCGAGCGCGCGGGCTGAGCGCTACGCGAGCGCCGGCTCGAGCTCGGCCTCGAGCTTCGCCTTCGGGTAGGCCCCGATCACGGTCTTCGCGACCTCGCCGCCCGAGAACACCATCAACGTCGGGATCGACATCACGTTGTACTTGATCGCCGTCTCGTTGTTATCGTCGATGTTCAGCTTGACGACCTTGATCGCCTCGCCGCGCTCCTTCGCGATCTCCTCGACGACCGGCGCGACCATCCGGCAAGGCCCGCACCATGGCGCCCAGAAGTCGACCAGCACCGGGACGTCGGACTCGATGACCTCGGCCTGGAAATTGGTGTCTGTTACTTCTGAGACTGTGCCTGCCATTGGGGCTCCTTGTCGGATTACTTCAAAAAGTATAGCGTCCTATTCAAGGCGCGCGTCGTAGCCTACATACCGTCGTGGCGGATCCGACTAACACCGAAATTGCGGCTGCGCTCGACGAGCTCGGCGACCTTTACGAGCTCGATGGCGCGATCATCCACCGGGTCGTCGCCTACCGCAATGCCGCCAAGGCCGTCCGCGACGCCTCGCAGTCGGTCACCGCACTCGCCCGCGAGGGTCGCGCGACCGAACTCCCGGGGATCGGGGCGACGATCCAGGAGAAGGTGCTCGCGCTCGCCGCCACAGGGACGATCCCGGCGGCAGCGAAGCTGCGCGCGAAGTTCCCGCCCGGGCTCGTGCAGATCACACACCTTCCGGGGCTGGGGCCGAAGCGGGCGCGGCGGCTGTACGACGAGCTCGGGGTCGACTCGCTCGAGGCGCTCGTCGTCGCGGCCGAAGCGCACAAGATCCGTGACCTGAAGGGGTTCGGCCCGAAGGCGGAGGAGAGCCTGCTCGCCGCGGCCCAGCAGGACGGCGCCGGCGAACGCCGGCGACGGGTCGTGCTCAACCGAGCGCTCGTAGTCGGCGAGCAGCTTGTGGAGGAGCTCCGCGCCCACCCCGCCTCCGAAAAGGTCGAGATCGCCGGCTCGGCGCGACGGTGGACCGATAGCGTCAAGGATCTCGACATCATCGCGACGGCGTCCGACCCGCTCGCGCTCGCGCAGGCCGCGGCGGCGCTCGAGCTCGTCGAAAAGGCGAACACGCCCGGCACCGCGGGCGTCAGGCTGACGACCCACACCGGACTTCAGGTCGACGTGCGGATCGTCGAGCCCGACCAGTTCGGCAACCTGCTCCAGCACTTCAGCGGTTCCAAGGAGCACAACATGGCGCTTCGCGAGGCGGCCGTCCGCAAGGGCCTGCACGTCTCCGAGTACGGCGTGCTCGATGACGCCGACGGCGCCACCCACCGCTGCGCGACTGAACACGAGGTGTACGAGCTGCTCGGGCTCCAGTACATCGAGCCGGAGCTCCGCGAGAACCGCGGCGAGCTCGAGGCGGCGGCGCGCGAAGGGCTGCCTGCGCTGATCGAGCTGACAGACCTCAAGGGCGACCTGCACTGCCACACGGTCGCATCTGACGGCACCGCGACGATCGAGGAGATGGCCCAGGCAGCCAAGCATGCCGGCTACAAGTACCTGGCGATCACCGACCACTCAGCGAGCATGGGGTTCGGCGCCGACGTCGCCCCCGACGCGCTCGAGCGCCAGATCGACGTGATCCACAGCACGAAGGTCCCGGGGATCAAGCTGCTCGTGGGCTCCGAGGTCAACATCCTCCCCGACGGCTCGCTCGACTACGACGACTCGATCCTCGAGCAGCTCGACTGGGTCGTCGCGTCGGTCCACACCTCATTCCGGATGAGGTCCGCCGAGATGACGAAGCGGATAATCGCCGCGGTCGAGCACCCGTTGGTGGATTGCATCGGGCATCTGTCGGGCCGCAAGATCGAACGGCGCGCGCCGTACGAGTTCGACGTCCAGGCCGTGCTCGCCGCGTGCGCCGGCACCGGCACGATGCTCGAGATCAATGCCAGCCCCGACCGCCGCGACGTAAACGACATCACCGCCCGTGCCGCCGCGCAGCAGGGGATCCCGATCCTGATCAACTGCGACGCGCACCGCGTCGGCGGCTTCGAGGTCGCGCGTTACGGCGTCGCGACGGCGCGGCGCGCGTGGCTGACTGCGGCGGACGTGGCCAACACGCGGCCGTGGTCGGAGGTCAAGAAGCTTCGCCCACGGAACCGGCGGGGCTGACCGAACGCCGGCGCAGCCGCCACCCCCACTGGATCCTCACGAACCACAGCAGCGCTGCGAGGCAGATCAGCAGAGCGATCCAGAAGTTGAGCCGCATCCCGAGGATGTGGTTCGAGTAGTCGATCCGGATCGTCTCCTCGAAGATCCGGAAGCCGCTATAGCCCGCGACGTACAGCGCGAACAGGCCCGGCGCCTTGATCTTGCGGTGATGACCGAGCCACACGAGGAACCCGGCGACCCCCAGGTTCCAGATGATCTCGTACAGGAATGTCGGCTGGAACGTCGCGTACTGGGCGTAGCCCGGCGGCCGGTGCGCGGGCGAGATCTTCAGCGCCCACGGCAGCGTCGAGGGCTTGCCGAACAGCTCCTGGTTGAAGTAGTTGCCGACCCGACCGATCGCCTGCGCCACGATCAGGCCCGGCGCGGCCGCGTCCATGAACTTAGGGATGTCGACGCCGCGTCGTTTCAGCCGCCACAGGCCGGCGGCGACGCCCGCGGCGATCCCGCCCCAGATCCCAAGCCCGCCGTCCCACACCGCGAACACCCCCCACCAGTGGTGCTGGATCTGCGAAGGCGTCGTGATGTCGAAGTAGATCCGGCCGCCGATCACGCCCGCTGGGAACCCCCACATCGCGCACTCGTACACCATCTCGCGCGAGCCGCCGAGCTTCTCCCAGCGGCGGCGCGCGATCAGGATCGCCGCGGCGACCGCGAAAACGTACGCGATCCCATACGCGTGCAGGAACAGCGGCCCGATGTGGAAGCCGTTCGACGACGGGCTGGGGATGAAGGCGAAGCTCACGTGACCAACCGAGGCAGAAGCTCGCGCGCGACCGTGCGATCGAACGCGTCGCGGCCGTAGGGGACGAGCAAATCGGCCGCGCGTCCAGCGTACCGCTCGGCCGGCGAGTCCAAAGCGATCCGTAATCCGCTCGCAATATCTCCGTCGGCGAGCCGTGGGTCCAGCTCACCGGCGATCGCGAACGCCGGGTAGGCGCCAATCGCCGGCGTCGTCACGAGCATGCAGCCGTCGGCGAGCGCCTCGAGCGCCGCGATCCCGAACTCCTCGCGCACCGGCGCGGTCACGTACACCCGCGCGCGACGGAGCAGCGCGCGGAACTCGTCCGTAGCGAGGAACCCTGCGAACCGCACGCCCGGCGTGCGCGGACCATCGACGCCCGCCACCACCAGCTCCTCGCCCTCGCGTCGCACCGCCTCCCATGCCGCCAGCACGAGGTCGAGCCGCCGCTTGCCAGGATCGCCTGCGTACGTGACGGCGGCGATGTCGCGCAGGGGCCGCTCGCCGGCTCCGGGCGCCGACGGCTCCACCGGCGTCGGCAGGACGAGCGATGCGCCTGGCGCCCGCAGCGGAGAGAGCGCTCCGGGCGCCATCTCGATCACCAGCGGCGCCGCCGCGATCCGCCGCCGCTCGACCGGCCGTTGCCACAGCCCATGTCGTCCCGGTCGGTTCAGCGCCGCGACGCCGTCGAGCCAGATCGTCCCCGGCGCCGGCCACAGCAGCGCTGCCGTCACGGAGGCGTAGATGATCGCGTCCGGCCGTCGCTCTGCGATCGCGCGCGCAGCCGCTCGTCGCGCCGCCCGCGCCTGGACGAAGTCCGTCAGCGCAAACGTCCGCACCTGAGGCGCCCGAGATGCCTGTGCCAGCCGGACGGACGCGCCCGCCCGCTGCAATCCGTCCGCGAGCTCGCGCACTGACCTGCGCCACCCGCTCGTCATACCGACCGAGACCAGCAGTACGTCCGTCACGCGCCCCGCCGCGCCCGCGCCGAGCCGTCGCCATTGCCGTTCAGCTCGAACAGGTTCGACCTGAACCCGGGCGTGCGGACGAGCCGGATCGGGTGCCACGGGGAGGTCCGCTCGATGTAGAAGCGCGCGCCGTCGCGCTGCTCGATCGCGCGGACCGCGGAAGCCTGGCGGCGCCAAGCGAGCGCCCAGATGATCGCGAACCCGGTCGCGATCGCGGGCACCTGCGGCGACGTGAACGCGAGCGCACCCGCGCCGATCGTGCAGAGCACGAGCGGCCACAGCCGGTTGAGCAGCGTGCGCGCGGGCTCGACCTCCGGCAGCGAGGCCTGGGTACGCGCGCTCGCGAGCAGCGAGGCGATCGGCTGCGAGGTCTCCGGGCGACGCCCGAGGTAGATCCCGGTCACGGCCGCGAGCACCCACCAGCCGGCCGACACCGGCACGACCAGGTTGTCGCCCGTGTTCGCCGCCGCGGCGAGCGTCACCGCTCCCAGCGCGCTGGCCGCCGCCGCAGAGGTCAGCACCGTCGTGCGCAGGAAGTCGGCGAACCTCAACGGTCCGCCACCAATGCGGCCAGCAACTCGGCCACCCCGGCCGTCCCGTCGACCACGACATCGGCCTCCGCGGTGATCGGCTCCGGCGCTTCATCGGAGCCAACGCCGACCTTGATCGCGTGTGCCAGCCGTCCGCTCGCGAGCAGCCGATCGAGGCCGTGGAACGCGTCGATATCGGTCACATCATCCCCGACGTACAGCGCGGCGTCGACGTCGACGCCCTCGAGGAACGACGCGATCCCGACGCCCTTGTCGAACTTGACCGGGGGTCTCACCTCGAGCACCTTGCGGCCCCAGTGGGTCGTGAAGCCGGCCGCTTGCGCGCGCGTCGCGACGGCGTCGACGGCCGACCTGGCGGCCTCCTCGTCGCGCGCTCCGCGCCAGTGGAACGCGACGATCACATTCTTCTCCTCGATCCGCACGCGGCTGCGGCGCAGATCGGCGGTGTCTGCCTCGCGGGCGAACTGCTCGATCCGGCGCGCCCACTGCTCGAGGCTCGGGTCGAGCGCCGACACGGTGGAACCGGCGCGCAGCAGTTCGGCGCCGTGTGAGCCGAGGTACGAGATCGAGCCGATCGAGACCATCGCGCGCGCCTCCGATGCCTGACGTCCCGACACGCAGGCGACCACGCCGTACCGTTTCGCAATCTCGATCAGCAGGTGCCGGGTCGGCTCGGGGACGTGAGCTTCGGCCGCATGCTCGACGATCGGCGCGAGCGTCCCGTCGATGTCGAGCAGGACCGCGGCGCGAGCGGGATCGGCGCGCAGCGGGGCAAGCGCCTCGGTGAGGAGGGCTGAGGTCACACAAAGAGTTTAAGATCCCCACCGCTGATGCCCGAAGACTCCGGATACGCGATCTCGAGCCTCGACGAGATGGGCGACGGCTACGGCTTTCGCAAGATCCGCCACGCCGTCGGCGTGACGGCGTTTGGGATCAACGCGATCGTGATCCCGCCCGGCTCCGCGTCGGGGGTCCACTACCACGACGAGCAGGAGGAGACCTACTTCGTCCATCAGGGACAGGTCGAGTTCCGCTTCGGCGACGGGACCATTCACGAGCTCGGGCCCGGCGGAGTGGTCCGCGTCAGCCCGGAGACGCGTCGCGGCTTTCGCAATACCGGCGAGGTCGACGCAATCGTCGTCGTCGCCGGCGGCAAGGACGGCTACGTCGGCCGCGACGGCCAGGCGGTCGGAGGGTCGGGGGACGGTCCCCCCGGCGCTCCTTGACGGCGGTCCTACTGCTCCATGGCCAGCCGGGGGGGATACGCGACTGGGATCGCGTCGTCGCGGCGCTGGGAGCAGATGTCCACGCGATCGCGGAATACCGGCCCGGATGGGACGGCGTCAACCCGCCGCTCGATCTGCGCGGGAACGCAGCGGCGGCGGTGGCAAAGCTCGACCGCCACGGCGTCGAACGTGCGGTGATCGTCGGACACAGCCTGGGCGCCGGGATCGCCGCCTGGATCGCCGTGCTTCACCCGGAGCGGGTGCGCGCGCTCGTGCTCGCATCTCCGGGAGCGAACACGCTCGCGCTCGGCTGGTTCGACCGAGTGCTCGCCTCGAAGCTCGTGGGCCCGGCATTGAGTGCTGTGTTGCTCGCGGGCGTGGGTGGGGCCCTTGCGTCGCCGGGCGTCCGGCACGAGGTCGACCGCCGGCTCGGACTCGGCCAGCCGTTTCTGCAAGCCGGCAGCCGGATGTTGCTGCGGCCCAGCGCGTGGCGGTCGTTCGCGCTCGAGCAGCGTGCCTTGTTCCGTGACCTACCGGCGCTCGAGGCGCGGCTCGGCGAGATCTCCGCCCCGGCGACCGTCGTCAGCGGCGCCGGCGACAAGGTCGTCCCGCCCCGCGCCGCGCAGTTGCTAGCCGAGCAGATCCCGGGCGCGGAGCTAGAGCTGATCGACGGGGCCGGTCACCTGCTTCCCCACCGGCACGGCGAGGCGATCGCCGCGATCGTCGCTCGCTACACGACGCTCTGAATCTTGAACCGTCGCGTGCCGCCGGGCGTCTCCACCTCGACGGACGCCCCGACCGGCTGGTCGACGAGCGCCTTCGCGATCGGCGATTCGGCTGAGAGCTTGCCCTGGGCGCGGTCGGCCTCGGTCGGGCCGACGATCGTCCACTGCTGGACCTGACCTGTGTTCTCGTCGAGGATCTCCGCCGTGCGCCCGAACGCGAAGGTGCCGTTCTGACCCCCGCCCGGCTCGACGACGACCGCCTCGCGCAGCCGCTGGCGCAGCCGCTTGATCCGCGTCTCGAGGTGGGACTGGTCGTCCTTGGCGATGTGGTACTCGGCGTTCTCCTTGAGGTCCCCGAGCTCGCGCGCGGCGAGGATCCGCGCCGCCATCTCGCGCCGGCCGGTCGTCTCCAGCTCCGCGATCTCGGCCTTCAGCGCGACCAGCCCCTCGGGTGTGATGCTGCCTTCGCTCGTACTCATCGGATCGAGGGTACCTACCGCTAGCCGCGGTGCGCGCGGCGCCGGTGGCGGCGGTGCATCCGGTGGGCTCTGTGGCGCCGGTGGTGTGGCTGGTGCCTGCGGTGAACGTGGCGCCGATGGTGGCGGTGGCGGTGGAGCGGGTTGATCGGCGCTACCCGCACCAGCGTCGGCGGCAACAGCCGCGCGTCCGTAGCTCCCGGCCCGAAGTTCGTTTCGGACCGGAGCGTCTTGCAGCCTAGGACGTTGACGTGCCGGATGTTGATCGGGATCACAACCCATCCGAGGCCATCCGGCTTGAACAGCACGATCGGCTTGTGGTGGTGAATCAACCGCGCGGGGTGGTCGCCCACGAACCCGACGTTCATGTCGAGCTGGTACGCGAGCGCGCTCTGCAGGCCGACGATCGCGGTGGGCTGCCCGCACGACCGGATCCGGTGGGCGCCACCGAGCAGCTGGATCAGCGCGTGCAGCCGGTCGAGCCGGGTCGCATACTGGCGCCGCTGCGTCACCGCCGCCTGCGCGGTGTCGACTCGGTTCGACGCGGTCGGGATCACAGCCGCGATCACCCCGGCGACGACCGCGAGGCTCGCGATCCGGAGCGCCCAGTTGGTGCTCGCGCCAATCACGAGCAGCCGGCCGAGCGCCGCCGCGGCGACGACCGCGACGACCGCGGCGGGCTCAGTCAGGTAGCGGTTCTCCGCCGGCCACTTGTGCAGGATGAAGCCGAACTCGATCAGCACCCACAGCAAGGCGCCGGCCAGCAGCAGCAGGGTCGTCCTGTCCCGCCTGAAGATCGCCAACCCGAGCGCGAACAGCGCCGCGATCCACACCGCGGTCGGGTACAGGCCGAAGAACAGCTTCCATGTCCCGGTCCACTGGTTTCCGTGCAGCACGAGCTTGGGATTGAGCGCGACGTTTCCCGCCGCGAACCAGCTCTTCGCCGTCAGCGCCGGGATCCCGAACCACAGCAGCGGGATCAGCGCGAGCCCGACCAGCAGGTAGATCCGCATCCCCGGGTGGCGGTGCGCCCGGAACGCCCAGACCGCGTAGATCAAGACGAACGGCCACAGCTCCGGCCGCCCGAGCGCCGCGAGCAACAGCGCCGCGAACGCCAGCGCCGGGCGCTCTGACAGGTGGGCGTCGATCGCCGCGAGGCACAGCGTCACCACCATCGGGTCGGAGTTGCTGATCAGGATCAGCGGCCAGTAACCATCGAGCCCGAGCACCGCCGCCCCCGCGAGCACCGCCGCGACGTACGGCGCGTAGCTGCGGTTCGTCTCGGCGGCCGTCAGCTTGAACGCGATCCGCGCCGCGAACACGCACCCCGCGAACGCCGCCGCCACCGAGGTGACCATCCACAGCCGCATCTGCCCGCTCCCCGCGAGCGCGTACGGGTACGTGAACAGGAACGTGAGCGGCTTCCACGAGGGCGCTCCGTTCGTGTTCAGGTTCCAGTGCAGCGCCTGCTTGCCCCACACGAGCCAGCCGAACGCGTCGTACGCCGGCCGCATGTTCGTGCCGTGGACGAAGAGCACCGCGGCGACGATCACGACGGCCGCGGTGGCGACCGCCGCGCCGAGGAGCAGCAGGCGCGAGCGATGAGGGCGTGGGCCCTTACCCCGCATTGCGCGAGGAATGTAGCTAACTGCACCTTGGGCTTAGGTAAAGCCGGTGTTGGTCCACAGCCGCGCGCAGTCCCCTCGCTTCTTGGCGCTGATGTGGATCGGGCGCACCTCCCACCCCAGCCTGTGCGGCCGGAACAGCACGATCGGCTTCCCGCCGGTGATTTCCTTGCCAGGCTTGAAGCCGACGTAGCCGACGTTCATCCGCAGCTCCCACGCGAGCGTGCTCTGGAGTCCGACGAACGTGACCGGCTGGCCGCAGGAGCGCACCCTTTTGGCGCCGCCGAACCGGCGGATGACATCCTCGAGCCGGTCGAGCTGCTTGGCGCGTACATGAGCGTCTTTGATCGCAGCGTGGGCCACCTTGACGCCGGCGCTCGTCGCCGGCACGAGCCCGGCGACGAGCGCAACCGCGGTCGCGGGTCCCGCGAGACGGAGCATCAGCCGCGGGCTGACCCACGCCGCCAGCTCGCGGCCGACGCCGGCCCCGGCGATCGCGACGAGCACGGCGGCGGGCTCGAGCATGTATCGCGGCACCGCCGACCACCCGTGGTAGGCAAACCCGATTTCGATCCCCACCCACAGCACCGCCACGCCGGTGAGCGCCAGCGAGGTGCGATCACGACGGATCGCCGCGAGCACGAGCGCCAGCCCGATCGCGATGTTCATCGGCCACTCCGAGAGGCCGAAGAAGCGGTCGACTACGCCGCTGAACTTGTTGCCGTGCAACACATTCTTCGAGTTCAGGGCCAGGTCGCCGGAGATGAACCAGCTGTGCGCGGTCAGCGCCGGAACCCCGAACCACAGCAGCGCGATCAGTGCAACGCCTGCGACTGCATACGCGCGCGTCCACCGGCTGTCAGTCTGCCGCCACAGCCAGATCCCGTACGCCCCGGCAAACGGCCACGCCTCGGGCCGGCCGAGCGCAGCGAGGATGAGCGCGCAGAACGCCAGTTTGTGTCGCCCGGACAGATGCGCGTCGACCGCCGCCAGGGTCAGCGTCATGATCAGCGGGTCGATGTTGCCGATCAGGATCAGCTGCCAGAAATCCTCCAGCGCGAATACGCCGACCGCGGCAAACACGGCCGCCGCGATTTGCGCGTACCGGCGGCCGGGCGTCTCGCCGGTGAGCCGGTAAGCGATCCTGGCCGCGAACCACCCGCCGGCGATCGCGCCGGCAGTGTCGGTCACCATCCACAGCCACATCTGGGCGTGTCCCGCGAGCGCGTACGGGAACGTGAACAGGAACGGCAGCGGCTTCCACGACGGGGCGCCGTTCGTGTCGAGGTTCCAGTGGAGCGCCTGACGCCCCCATACGAGCCAGCCAAACGCGTCGTAGCTCGGCCGTGTGTTCGTCAATCCGACGAACGCGATCGCGGCCCCGATGATCACGAATGCCGCGATCACGCCCAAGTGCGTCCTCGGTGCGAACCTCCCCCTCATAGTGCTTTGTTAACACTATGAGGGGGGCGTCAGATCTGCCTAAGAGTGTCCTAGGCGCTCTTTCCGAGCGCCGCCGCGGCAAATCGCGCCGCCAAACGCTCGATCCGCACGATCAGCTCGGCGGGCTCCTCGATCTCGAAATCGACACCCAGCCCGGCGACGTACAAGGCGACGCCGTCTAACCAGTCGGTGCGCGCGACCAACATGCAGCTGCGCTCGTCGCGCGGCTCGAGCTTCCCGAACCGGTACTTCGTCATCGGCAGCAGATCGTCGAGCGGCGCGTGCAGCACAACCCGGACTTGGTGGTCGCGGACCGCGGAGACGCCGCGTGCGACGAACTCGGCGAGATCCGGCGCCGGGGGCGTGCGCGGCGCGAACCGGCGCCCGGTCGACTTCGGCTCCTGCACCCGGTCGACGCGGAACGTGCGCCAGTCGCCGCGGTCAAGATCCCAGGCCACCAGGTACCAGCGACGGCCGGTGTGGACGAGCGCCTGAGGCTCGATCTCACGATTGCTGCGGGTGTCGTCGTGCGCCTGGTAGCCGAACCGGATCCGCTCGTGGTCGCGGCACGCGGTCGCGATTGTCAGCAGCACCTCCGCGTCGACAACCGGACCGGTCGACCGGTACGGGACGGTCGCTGCGCCAATCGCCTGGACGCGGCGGCGCACGCGGGTGGGAAGCAGCTGCTCGAGCTTCGACAGCGCTCTGATCGATGTCTCCTCGATCCCGGCGATCCCGTCGTGGACCGCCGTCCGCAGGCCGACGGCGATCGCGACCGCCTCCTCGTCGTCGAGCAGCAGCGGCGGCAGCTGCGCGCCGGCGCGCAGCCGGTAGCCGCCGGCAACCCCGGGGCTTGCGTCGACCGGATATCCGAGGCGACGGAGTCGGTCGACATCTCGGCGCACCGTGCGCGCGCCGACCTCGAGCCGGTCCGAGAGCTCGTGGCCCGACCAGTAGGGTCGTGACTGGAGCAGTTCGAGCAGCTGCAGCAGACGGGTCGATGTCTCGAGCATCTCTTGTGCTGCACAGGATCGTACGGATTGCGGACAGAGTTGGTCCTCAATCGCTCTTAGCCTTCGGTTTGTCCCAGTTCCCCCCGTTATCGAGGAGCCTGTTCATGGATATGAAGCTCGAGTTGGTGGCAGTTCCCGTCTCGGACGTCGACCGCGCGAAGGCGTTTTACGTCGACAAGGTCGGCTTCAACGCTGACCATGACTTTCAGGTCAGTGACGAGTTGCGGTTCGTGCAACTCACCCCGCCCGGCTCGGCATGCTCGATTGCGATCGGCCAAGGACTGGTCGACGCCGAGCCCGGCTCGGTCAAGGGCCTCCAGGTGGTCGTGAGCAGCGCCGACGACGCGCGGGCGGAGCTGTCCGGCCGCGGCGTCGAGGTCACCGACGTGCAGGAGTTTCCCTGGGGCCGGTTCGTGTTCTTTGAGGACCCGGACGGCAACAAATGGTCGGTTCAGGAGATTCCGCCGCGTGGCTGAGCGCGCGGCTAGTCCTCGTCCGGCCAGCGGCCGTGCTCGTCGAAGTACCGGCGGGCCTGCTCCTCGGCTTCACGCTCGCGGTCGCCGCTGACCCCTAGCCGGAATAGAACATTGATCATGATCACCGACAGGCCGCCTCCGGCCCCCATCGCGAACCCGTCGACCCCGATTCCGCTCGGGTTGATCACCAGCAGCACGATGCCTGCAAGCACCATGGCGCCCCCGATTCCGTAGCGAACCGCGAACAGCCATGCCTCTCTGCTCGTCATGCTCCGGTGCTACCCCCGATCCGCTCGCCAACCGCGGCCGCGACCCAGTCCCTCGCGGGGCGGATGTGGGCCGGGTCGATGTGGTGCGCCGCGTCGGACTCGTGGTAGCTGACCGGTAACCCGGCAGTCTCCAGCAGCTCGCGCGCGTGGCGCGCGAAGCCGACCTCCATCACCGGATCGTTGCGGCCATGGGCGATGAAGACGGGCAGCGTCTGGCGCGTGGCGAGCTCCGGCTGCCAGCTGTCGACGGTCGGGATGAATCCGGAGAAGATGAGCAATCCGGCCGGTACCGGGCGGTCAGGAGCGAGTCCCAGCGAGTAGCTCATCACCGAGCCCATTGAGAAGCCGCCGAACACGGTGTCGGCCGGCGCGATCCCGGTGCGCTTCCACAGCTCGTCGTGGAACTCTGCGAGCGCGCCGTAGGAGGCGTTGAACGTGCTCGGGTCTGGATGCCCGACGCGCGGCACCTGGTACCAGTGGTAGCCCGGCCAGCCCGGGATCTTCAACGGCGCCCGCGGCGTGACGACGTGCAGTCGCCGCTCCGGATCGAGTACGCCTGCGAGGCCGAGCAGATCGTGCTCGTCGGCGCCCCGACCGTGGTGAAGGACGAGCAACCCCGAAGAGTCACCGGCCGCCGGTCGTTCGCCGTATATGAGGCTCATCGCGACACCGCCGTGCGTGGGTTCGTCAGCGGGGCCAGCGTGCGCTCGAGCTGCGAACGGAGGCGCTCGTGCTGGGTCGGAAGGCGAAGCTCCTCGCCCAGATGCTCGGGCTCCTCGTCGACGGCGAATCCGGGAGATGTGGTGGCGATTTCGAACAGGACGCCCTGCGGCTGGCGGAAGTACACCGACTTGAAGTAGTCGCGGTCGATCACCGGAGTGACATGCATGCCGGCGTCGGCGACGCGCTGCTGCCACTCGACCTGGTCCTCGTCCTGCGAGTGCCAGGCGATGTGATGGACGGTGCCGGCTCCCTGGGCCCCCGCGTCGCCGGTCGCGTCGTAGCCCCAGTGGAAGTGGCGCTCGTCGCCGTCGAGGCGGTACTCGCCGGCGGCTAGCTCGGTGAAGCCGAGCGTCTCGGTCAGCAGATCGCGGTCAGCATCGATCCCGCGCGCGGCGTACGCGCGGGCGCCCTCGACGCCGACGATCGCGTGCTCGCCGGGCACGTCGGGGTGTACTGCCTTCAGCGGCGGATTGCCGTCGTCGGCGACCACCAGCTCGAAGCGCAGGCCGTCGTAGTCCTCAAACGAGAGCGACTGGCCGGTCGCACCCTCGCTCGCGTAGCCCTTCGCGCCCAGCCGGCCAGCCCAGAAGTCGAGCGCCTGCTCAGACGCGACGCCGAGCTGAACCGTGTGGATCATCCCCGCGCCGGCGCGGCCGCGGGAGGCGCCGGCGAACTCAAACCAGGTCAGGATCGACCCGGGCGAGCCCTGCTCGTCGCCGAAGTACAGGTGGTAGGCCTCAGGCGCATCGAAGTTGACCGTCTTCTTGACAAGCCGCAGCCCGAGCACGTCGACGTAGAAGTCGACGTTCCGCTGTGCGTCGCCGGTGATCATCGTGATGTGGTGCATGCCATCGAGCTTCATCGGAACTCCTCGGGGACAGAAGTAATTGTGATTGCAATCATATCACCCTGGCATCCGAGGTCTGCGGCCCGATATACTTGCTTCTGCAAGCAATGACCGAATTCGGCTTATCGCTCACAGCATCCGAACTCGCGGCGTGGCGCGGCATGCTCGAGGCACATGCACGCGTGATGCAGCAGCTCGACGCCGAGATGCGCTCCGAACACGGGCTGTCGGTCTCGGCCTACGAGGTGCTGATGTTCCTGGCCGATGCGCCCGATCGCAAGATGCGGATGTCGGAGATCGCCGACCGAGTTCTCCTTAGCCGCAGCGGCTGCACCCGGCTCGTGGACCGGCTCGCCCAGCTCGCGTACGTCACGCGCCACGCCGATAGGAGCGACGGGCGCGGCCTCTACGCAGAGCTCACGGACACCGGCATGCAAGAGCTGGTCCCCGCGCGCGCAACGCATCTCGATGGCGTCCGGCGTTACTTCCTCGCGCACCTGACGGCGACCGACCAGATCGCGCTGGGCGACATCTGGACGCGGTTCCACGCGAGCAGAGTCGCCGACTATCGTCGCGGATAGAGACCGGTCGGAGCGGGACCAATCCTGCATCCCGCTCCGACCCGGGGGCGGGGCGTCCTACGGGGTGATGCCCTCCAGCTTGTCGGCCACGTCGACGTACTTGTCGGTGTACGTGGTCGCCAGGTTCACGTGCTGCGACGGCGTGATCACGCCGGCGGTGCGGTCAATCGCGACCGCAAGCGCGGGCGCGCCGGTAGGCATGATGCCGGTGGGCATGAACTGGCTCTTGTCGGCCGCGAGCGACGAGATGTACGTCGCCCTCGTGACCCCTTCGGTCACGAACTGCGGCGGCATGTGCGCCGCGATCTCCGCAGCCGAGTGAGTGGCCATGTAGTGGAGCGTGGCGACGAGCGCGTCGACGACGTCCTGCGCCTCGGTCGGGTGCGAGTTGACCCAGCTGGTCTGCGCCAGCACACCGGCGGCGGGATAGACGCCGCCGAGCAGCTGCTTCGCGCCGGCGGCACTCGCGAGGTTGGCCATCGAATACGCGATGTGCCGCTGCTCCAGCTGCGCCACCGTCGGCTGCGTGGTCATCACGCACTGCGCCGTGCCGCGCTGCAACGCCGCCACAGCGGTGGGTCCGGCGCCGACCGCCAGTCGGTTGATGTCGGTCTTCGGGTTCAGGCCGGCACGTGCCGCCATGAACTTCGTCAGACCGTCGGTGCCCGATCCGAGGTCCGTCACACCGAGCGTCTTGCCTTTCCACTGAGAGGGCGAGTGAATGCCGCTGCTCATCGAGCACATCTCCCGCTCGCCCGGGGCCCCGCCGAGGTTGATCAGGTCGATCACTGACTTGCCATTGACCTGGAACTCCGCGGTGTGGATGTACCACGCTCCCGCGAGGTCGACCGAGCCATTGACCATTGCGGTCTCGGCTCCGACGCCACCCTGCTGCTCGGTGGAGAGAACCATGTGCACTCCATACTTGGTGAAGTAGCCGAGGTCCTGCGCGAGCTGGTACTCCATGTAGATCTGCTTGTCGATGCCGCCGACCATCATCGTCACGGTCGGCAGGTTCTTCGACGCGCCACTGCTGCTCGAGCCGCCAGCGGCGCTGCCGGTGGCTGAGCTGCTGCTGCCAGAACTGCCGCACGCAGCCACCAAGATCGCGAGCGCTCCGGCCGACGCGATCACGCTGATAGTCCGTCTTAGCTTCACTGTCACTCCTCCCTTATGGGGGTGGTACTGAGGGTTACGAGAAACTGCAAAGGGGTTGCGTGACTACGTCGGCCACCGACCGGCCGTCTGTGCCGCCGGTCGCCATCCGAGCACGCGCTTCTCCAGTGCCCCGATGAACGCTTCCGCCACGAGCGCGACCGCCGCGATGATGAACATCCCGGCGAACACCCCGTCGGGCTGGAACGTGTTCATCGAGGTCACGATCACCAGGCCCAGGCCATGCTGTGCGCCCAGCAACTCGCCGACGACCGCGCCGATGATCGCGAAGCCGAAGGCGATATGGAGGCTTGCGATGATCCACGTCATCGCCGAGGGGAGCACCACGTGCCGCGTGACCTGCCATCGGCTGGCTCCCAGGACCCGCGCGTTCGCCAGCAGGTTGCTGTCAACCTCGCGAACTCCCTGGAAGGCGTTGAAGAACACCCCGAAGAACACGAGCACGGCCGCCAGCGTGACCTTCGAGGTGGTGCCGATGCCGATCGCCACGGTGAACAGCGCGCCGAGCACGATCCGCGGGATCGCGTTGAGCACCTTGATGTACGGGCTGAACACATCGGAGAGAAAGCGGCTCTGGCCGAGCAATACGCCGACAACCACTCCGGCGATCACGCCATAGACGAAGCCGAGCAGCGCCTCCTTCATCGTGGTCCAGATCTGCAGCCACAGCGAGCCGAACTCGGTGCCGTTGTTGACCCAGTTCTTGAGTTGGTGGACGATCCCGCTCGGCTTTCCCCAGAAGAACGGGTCGATCACCTTCGCGTTGGCAAGCAACTGCCAGCCTCCAAAGATCACAACGAATGTGACCAGCCGGGCCCCCCATACGAGCGCCCGCCGCTTGCGCCGGTGCCGGCGGTCAGCTGCGGCGATCTCTTGCTCCGAACCCGCCTGATCGGGCTCCGCCGGCTCGGGCTGCGTCATCCCGACGGCCGCATCGGTGGCCGCCGAGGTGCTGCGTGTCAGCGAATCCCAGCTCATGAGTGCCCTCCGTCGGTCTCAGTCACGGACGCCGTCCGGGCATATGCACGCTCGACCTCCTCACGCAGGGCGTCCCAGATCTGGTGATGCAGCGCGCGGAAGTGATCCCCGAAGCGGATCTCCTGGACCGCCCCGCGCGGCCGCGGCAGGTCGACGGTGAAGGTGGCCTTCACGGTTCCGGGGCCTGCGGTGACGACGACCACCTTGTCCGCGAGCGCGATCGCCTCTTCGAGATCGTGCGTCACGAACATCACGGTCGGGCGCGCCTGCTCCCACAGCGTCAGCAGCTCGTTCGACATGATCGCCTTCGTCTGCACGTCGAGCGCGCCGAACGGCTCGTCCATCAGCAGCACCGATGGCTGGGTGATCAGAGCCGAAGCGAGGCTGACGCGCTTGCGCATGCCACCGGACAGCTGGTGCGGGTAGTGGCCCTCGAAGCCGGATAGCCCGACGCGGCGTAGCCAATCGCGCGCCTCGGTCTGCGCCTTGCGCTTGCGGGTGCCGTGGAACAGCGGCCCCATGATCACGTTGTTGACGACCGTCTTCCAAGGCATCAGCGCGTCGCTCTGGAACATGAACCCGGTGCCAGGTGTCACCCCGTCAACTTGCCGGCCACCGACGGAGACGATCCCGGCACTCGGCCGATCCAGGCCGGAGACCAGCCCCAGGGTCGTCGACTTCCCGCATCCAGTCGGCCCGACGATCGCGCAAAATTGCCCGGGTTCGACCGTGAGCGTGAAGTCCTCGAGCGCGGTCAGGGCCACCCCGGCCGGGCTGACGAAGCGCTTCGTGATGCCCCGCAACTCGATCCCTGCCGCCTGGGCTGGGGATGCGCCCCCTCCACGGGGCGCCGATGGGCCCTCGCTTGCGCTGAGGGCCGCAATGGCCGCCATCTGAATCTCTCCTCCTCGGTCGACTACACACGCCGGTCCGCCGCACGTTTGCGCGGCCGACGATCACCTTAGGTGCGACCACAGCGCCCCGACAAGGCTTGTGCGCGTTCCTCGACAACTCCCCATTTCCGGGGCTTTTGCGCGTTTTGTGCACCGAGGTTTGCGTAGCCGACGGCCAGCCATACACTCGCGTGGTAGGAGAGGAAAGTGTGGCGTCGTGGAAAGCTGTCCAGCCGCATCCTGGCCAGCGTCGGGGCGATTCTGGTTGCCACAACGCTGATCGGATTCGGGCTGAACGCGATCAGCCGGCGCCACGAGCTCGAGCGCGAGTATCAGAATCGGGCACTCGCGATCGCGCAGACATTTGCCGCGACGCCGTCGATTCGGGAGGGGCTATATCGCCACGACGCCGCCGACCGTCGGCTGATCCAATCGCTCGCCCAGCAGGTACGGCGCGAGACCGGCGCCAGCTACGTCGTCGTCATCGACCGCCACGGGATTCGCTACTCGCACCCTGATCCCAGCCTGATCGGCAGGCGCGTCACGGAGCCCGTCGCCGCGCTCGACGGGCGCACCCACCTCGGCGTCGACCACGGCAATCTCGGGGTGTCGGCGAACGCGAAGGCGCCGCTCCGAGCGCCCAACGGTGAGATCATCGGCGAGGTCTCTGCCGGCATCCCGGAGGCTCGCGTCTCTGACCAGCTGCTCCAGGACCTTCCCCGCCTGCTCCTCTACTTCGTCTGCTCACTCGCAATCGGCTTGATCGCCTCGCTGCTGCTGACCCGGAGGCTCAAGCGCAGCACCTTCGGTCTGGAGCTCGAGGAGATCGCCGCACTCGTCCAGGAGCGTGAGGCGATGCTGCACAACATCCGCGAGGGAGTGATCACGACTGACGAGGGGGGCCAGGTCACCCTGATCAACGACGAAGCGCGACGCCTGCTGTCCGTCGGCGACACGGTGGTCGGACAGCCGATCGACGAGCTCGTCGCCCCGGGTCGGCTGCGCGACCTGCTGACGGGGGCGATCTCGGGTGAGGATCAAATGGTGCTGACCGACGAACACGTTCTCGTTGTCAACCGGATGCCCGCTTCCCGAGACGGACGGCGCCTTGGCGCGGTGATCACGCTTCGCGATCGCACAGAGCTGGAGGCCCTCGTTCGTGAGTTGGACGGCGTCGCCGCTCTCACCGACGCGCTCCGTGCGCAGCAGCACGAATTCTCCAACCGGATGCACACTGTCGCGGGACTGATCGAGCTCGGCGACCATCAGGCCGCGGCCGGCTATGCGCTCGACGTCTCTCGCGCCAGCGGCGGGCTCGCGGAAGCGGTCCGAGCCCAAGTCGAGCGTCCCGAGATCGCGGCGATGCTGCTCGCCAAGATGACGATCGCCGCCGAGCGAAACGTCACGTTGACGCTTTCGCCGGACTCCCGCCTGCCCGACGACGATCTCGACGTCGGCGCAGTGCTGACGATTGCGGGAAACCTGATCGACAACGGGATTGACGCGGCCGCGAGCGGACCGGCCCCGGCCGAGGTGACCGTGCGGCTCCTCGGCGGTGACGCGGTCACGCTCGAGGTCTCAGATTCCGGCGACGGCGTCCCCGCTGAACTAATTCCGATGCTGTTCACCGACGGCTTCACGACCAAGCCGGCGGCCGCCGACCGTCAGCGCGGGATCGGTCTGGCACTCGTCCAACGCCTGGTCCACCAGTCCGGAGGACGCATCGATGTGCACTCCGACAACGGGACGACTTTCACCGTGGTGCTCCCGCTGCACGCCGGCGCATCGCCCCCGCTCGGCACATGATCAAAGTCCTGATCGTCGAGGACGACTACCACGTAGCGACGATCCACGCCGCATACGTGCGCAAGGTCGACGAGTTCGCGGTGGTGGGCCAGGCCTCCACCTTGGCCAGCGCGCGCCGCGAGATTCAACGCGTCGCACCGGACCTGGTCCTGCTCGACCTGTACCTACCGGACGGCCACGGTCTCCAGTTGTTGCGTGAACCCCTGACGTCTGAGGAGTCGCGTCCCGACTACGTCGTCATAACGGCGGCACGTGACATGAAGAGCGTCCGCGCGGCGATCCGGTTGGGCGCGGTTCACTACCTGGTGAAGCCGTTCGACTTCGCACAGATCGAGGAGCGCCTGATCGCATACCGGTCCATGTATCGGCGGCTACAACGCATCGGCACCGCCGACGAGCGTGAGGCCGAGCAGCATGAAGTCGACGCGCTCTACAACCTCCTGCGCGGGTCCACAGCACCGCCCAAAGGACAGTCGGCTCAGACGCTGACGATGATCAAAGCGGTCCTGGAAGCATCGTCCTGCGACCTGTCCGCGACCGAGATCGCGGCTCAAATCGGGATCAGTCGCTCCACCGCGCAACGCTATCTCGCGGAGATGGCGCGTCACGGCCGCGTCGAAGTGCGGTCCAACTACGGGGCGCCAGGCCGCCCGGAGCACCGCTACCGCCTCGGCAGCGAAGATCCGTAGCCCCACGGCCGTTCTGACGAGCGCATCGCCGAGCGAGACGCGGAGCGCGGCGACCGGCGGATACGCCGATCGCCGCACCTCGCCTGCGCCCCTTCCGATTACCCGTTCGTGGGTATCAGCGATACGTCGTCGATCTGCATCCAGGTGTCCTGGAAGTTCGGCGGCCACAGGCCCCCGTACACGACCACACTGGTGTTACTGCCCGTATTGATGTTGACGGTCAGCTCCGTGTACCCCGGCAGGCTGTTGTACTCGTCCTCACCGATGACGTTCCCGCTCGTATCGCGGACACCGAAGTAGCCCGCGTCGTTGTTCGATGATGTTCTCAGCCAGCCAGTGAGGGTGTACTCCGTGTTCGGCTTGACTGAGACCGTCTGGTCGATGTCGTTCCATCCGCTGGTATTGCGGACCCAGCCGTTGTTCGGGCTGGCATAGCCGTTCCCGATGTTCTGATCGACGCCGCAGTAGCCGATGCAGTTCCATGGGCCGTTGCCGGAACCCATGAAGTCACCATCGGCCACCACGTTGCCGGGTGGCGCCGGCAGCGGTGACGACGCGTCATTAGGAGGCAGGCTCCCGTTCATCGCAGCCATGAACCTCGGCATCGCGTCGTTGAGGTACGCGTTCCAGCACATGATGTCGTGGTTGTTGTCGCAGCCGTAGCCGAGGTTCGCTGAGTTGACGTGGTCCTGGCTGTACCAGTAGTTGACCCCGGCCTGCGACAGGTTGTAAGCCATCAGCTGGTTCTGTGGGTAGACCGCTTCCTCGATGATCCCGTCACCCGAGTTGCTGGTGCCGGTCCCCACGTACAGGTCGACAGTCGTGTTTTTCAGCTTTGCGACGTTCGTCGGGTTGACACCGGAGATGTTGACGACGTTCTGGTTGACGGGCCAGAACTCCCAGCCGAAGATCGATCCGACCGGCACTGGCGTTCCCGATCCCGGAACAACGCCGGCCTCCTCTGCGCCGACGGCCACGTCGGTGGTGAAGTTGCCCGTATCGACCGCACCCGAGAATGACCCTGCGTACGAGTACAGCGACGAGTAGTCCTCCGCGTAGTGGATCGCGCCCCAACCGCCCATCGAGAGACCCCCGATACCACGACCGGAGCGATTGGCGATCGTGCGTAGGTTCGAGTCGATCCACGGCACCACCTGTGTGTTGTGGAATGACTCCCAGTTCTCCGGACAGATGCTGGCGCAGCTCTTCCAGTTGTAGTACCAGCCCTTGACGCCACCGTCCTCCATCACGATGATCGCGGGGTACGGGTCGGTGATCTGTCCCGCCTCGCCGCCGCTGCTGACCCACTGCGTCGGGTCCGCAAGCGCCCCGTTGAGCAGATAGAGCACTGGGTAGTGCGTCGTCGGGTGAGCGTCGTACCCCTCGGGCAGCAGCACGACGATCTTGTGCTGACCCTGCACGTCCGTGGTGTTGACCGTCAGATCGATCTCGCGTCCCGTCTGACTTTGACTCACCACGGTGATGCCATTGCCGTTCTGGAACTGCGGCTCCTGCGCCTGCGCAGACGGCGCCGACGCCATGAACAGAGCCAGCGCGACGATGCCCCCGAACGCGCAGGCGAGCAAGCGCCGCGGTTGAGGTCTGATCGCAAGACTTCGCAGGGTGTTCGCGTACATGTCTCTCCTCCCGCGAGAGTGGTGTATCGCTGCTGTACATCACGTACTGTACCATCGCCGTACATGACTTTGCAAGCCGAGACCATCGAGCGCCTGCCGCGCGGCCCGCACGGCCTCACTCGGGAGCAGGTGCAGGCCTCGCAGCGCCAGCGGATCCTCGAAGCCGTCCTCGATGTCGTGGGCGAGCTCGGCTATGCGGCGACAACCGTGGCCGACATCACGGCCGCCGCAGGCGTCTCACGGACGACCTTCTACGAACAGTTCCGCAACAAGCTCGACGCGTTCCTGACCGCCTACGACGAGTTCGGCAAGTCGTTCCTTGCCGACATGGCCAGCACCCCCGCGACCACGCCGGGTGAGACCCTGACCGCGGCAGGCGAGCGCCTTGTCGATTGGAGCAGGAAGCGACCCCTCGCCTGCCGGGCGTTCCTGCTGGAGATCCACGCGGTCGGCCAGGAAGGGCTCGCGCACCGTGACCGGATGATGAACCTCGCGGTGGAGCGCTTCGACCGGGTCGCCGCGTGGGTGCAGACCGTCGACCCCACCTTGCCCACCCCGCCCCCGCTCGTCGGCCGCGCGATCGTCGCCGCGTCGTGGGAGCTCACGTCCCAAGCGATCAGAACCCCCGGGGATACGACGGCGGACTCCCGGGAGGCACTCGCATACGTCTGGCTGCTCGGGCTGACCGGCCGCCCACAGCTCACGAAAGCGGGCAGTAATCGTTCTTGAACGCGAAGTACGAGCCGCGAATCGTTCCGGCCAGCTTCGACTTCTGACGCGCGAACTTGAATTGCCCTAGTTCCGCAGGGACGTCCATCCCTTCCGAGAGCTTGAAGCCGACCGCCCGTTTGTCGGGGTCGTCGACGGTGTACATCACGTTGATCGACAGACCGCTCTCGTAGAACACGTACGCGATTCGGATGTTCTCCACCTGGAAGCCACTCGCCTCGAGAGGACGCGACGAGATCACGATGTCACGTTCCTCCTTCAGGATTCGGTGCACCCATTCGATCGTCGTCCGGGCCTCGCTCGCAGGCTCAACGGTAAAGGCGTGGTCCCACTTGTTCTTGAAGTAGCGCGCCTCGTGCGCCCGCATCCCGGCGAGCGCGGCCGCAACCGGCGACGACTCCAGACCGACGGTCGAAACGATGTTGAAATCGACGGTGTAGGACATCGTGCAGTCCGCCCGGCAATGCACGGACGGCTGGCTGGACACTAGCGCCAGCGCCGGACACGCGCGGCTTCTACGATCGTCCGATGATCGACGAAAGCACCGAGTTTGGTGCCCGCGTCGCGCGACACCGCGCGAGGAGGCGGTCGTGTGGCTGACCACGGTGACGCCGTCCGGTGCACCGCTCCCACGGCCGGTGGGGTTTCTGTGGGACGGCGGCGAGAACGTCAGCGTGTACAGCCAGCCCGGCGCGCGGGTCCACAACATCGCCCGCAACCCGAAGGTCACGTTGAACTTCCGCGGCGACGCCAACGGCGGTGACATCGTGATCATCTCGGGCAGGGCTGAGGTGGACAAGTCCCGTCCGAGCGCCGCTGAGAACCCGGCATGGGTGGCGAAGTACGCCACCAACTGGGAGCGCGCGGGGATGACGGCCGAGTCGTTCGCGGAGCGCTTCAGCGTTCCAGTCCGGATCCGCATCGAAGCAGTCCGCGGTTTCTGATCGTCGCGTCAGTCGCCGGCGACTCGAAGGACCGGAGCATCCCCAGCGAGCGCGCGCCGGCACCAGTCAAGGACCGCATCGCCGCCTCTCTACGGGTCAGGTGCGTGGTGTCAACGGTGTGCGTGCGCCAGTTAGGAGCCAGCTTCGGGAGACGGTCCCAACGCATTGCCTCCCAGCCCTCGTCGGTAACGACGTGCGTCATGTACAGCGGATCGGCGGCCTGCTTGCGCATCCACGCGGCAAACGCCTGGTGATGCGGCAGCAGTGCGGGGGGATCCCGGCGTGCAGCGAGGCGCTCGGCCTGCGCTTCAGGACTGGCATCCAGAAGACACACGGCGATCGCGTCGAGCTCTGGCGACGACGGCGCAGCAACGACCTCCGCGGCGGGAACCGGATCTCCTGCCAGCAGCAGGTGTCGACCCGCGGCCTGCAGCTCGACGGCACGTCGCACCGCAACCTCCGCACTCTGCTGGCGCCAGACGCGCGTCATCGCCGCCGGCATTGGCGTCAAATCCAACAGCTCGACGCACTCGACGCTCGGCGCCAGCTCCGGGCAACGACCGCGTGCACCGGGGACTTCCCGACGCCACTGGATCCGGTGACTAGCAGCAACACGCCGGCGACTATCCAAACGATCAGAATGGCGATTTCGGTCCGAAAACCTAACGAGAGGAGTACGCGTGGTCGTTGCCGCGCTCGCTGATATCTACAAGCCCGAGTTGTGGAACAGCTTCTTCACGATGGTCGGCGGTGGCGTTGCGGCTTTGACCGGGCTTGTTTTTGTTGCCCTGTCACTGAACGTTGCGGAAATGACCGACGATGCAACTCACAAATACCGGTCCATCAACACCCTGGCAGGACTGGCCGCAGTATTTGTCAGATGCGGACTGGTACTGATGGGAGGCCAAAGTCACCGAGCAGTCGGCATAGAGCTGTTCGTGATCGCAACGGGCGGAGCAATCAGCTTCTGGTACGGCTTCCGCCAAGCTTTCAAACTTGAGGCGCACCCCGGCAAAGACCGGCTGGTGACTGGAAGTTGCCTTTACGTCGCTGAGCTGGCTGGAGCGCTGGTGCTGATACTCGGCTCGATAGCCGGGCTCTATATCGCCGCCGCTGCGATGCTGCTGAACGTGGCATTCATGATCTCGGCGGCCTGGTTGCTGGTTGTCGGTGTGTACAAGGCGAGGATGAAGACCTAGCCACGGGTCAAGCGGGTGGCCACCTGGAAGATCTGAGAAGCTTCGCCGCGGCCGGACGAACTATCAACCCTGGATTGGGCGGAGAGAAATGCGACGCGGAAGCAGTAGTTCGAGGAAGGCCCGGCTCTGGGTTGGTCTGGCGGGGGCGTTGCTCCTGTGTGCGATCGCTGTTCCCGCGCTTGCGGCGAAGAGCGGAAGGCCCTCGTTATCGATCTCGGTCCTGTCGGGGCGTGCCGATCTCGTCAGTGGCGGCTCCGCGCTCGTCGCGATCGACCTCCCGCGGTCCGACACGGCGCGGGTCAAGGTCACGCTCGGTCGCAGGAATGTGACAAAGCAATTCGCGGTGGCTAAAGCGGGCCAGCTCGAGGGCCTGCTGACCGGGCTTGCGCTCGGGCAAAACGTGCTGGAAGCGGCGCTGCCCAGCGGCTGGGCAACGCGGATCATCTTGGTCAACCATCCCACCGGCGGGCCACTGTTCTCCGGACCTCAGCTCAAGCCGTGGATCTGCGAAGCGGGAGCCACCGACAACAGATGCGATCAGCCGCCGAAGTTCACATATGCCTACATGTCGACCAATCCGGCAGTCCGTGGATTCCAGCCCTACGACATCTCTAGCCCGCCGTCCGACGTTGCGCAGACGACGACCGACCAGGGAGTCGCGGTGCCTTTCATCGTTCGGACCGAGACCGGCTACATGGACCGCGATCAATACCAGATCTCGGTCCTCTACCAGCCCGGGAAACCGTGGACGCGCGGTCGCGCCCCAGCGCCAGTTCGATCACAAGCTGCTGATTCTCCACGGGGCCGGATGCGGGGCCGACCATCAGACCGGCACCGCTCCGGCGACAACGGGTGACGCCGCGGGCGACTACGCGCTCGGTAAGGGGTTCATGACGATGTCGACCGCGCTCGACAACGCCGGTCACGACTGCACCCTCCCTGTCGAAGCTGAGTCACTCGTCATGGCCAAGGAGCACATCGCCACCTCCTACGGCACGATTCGCTACACGATCGGCACCGGATGTTCGGGCGGCTCCCTGGCGCAACAGTGGATCGCGAACGCCTACCCGGGCGTCTACCAGGGGATCCTGCCGACCTGCTCGTTCCCCGATGCATGGAGCACCGCGTCACAGTTCCTCGACTACCACCTGCTGCTCGCATACTTCGACACCACTTCGAAGTGGGGATCTGGCGTCGCGTGGAGCCAGGCCCAGATGGGCGATGTGCTCGGAGGGCCCGACGGCGTGCAGAACGCCCACGTGTCCGAGAACGCGCAGTTCCACGTTTCTGTGCCGACCGACCCCTGTCGGGGTACGACCGCCGCGGACCGCTACAACCCGATGACGAACCCGGCGGGAGTGCGCTGCACGATCCAGGACGCGGCGGTCAACGTCTTCGGCCCTGAGCCAAAGGCGTTCTGGTCCGCCAACGAGAAGAAGGTCGGCCACGGCTTCGTCAGGCCGCCGATCGACAACGTCGGCGTTCAGTACGGGCTCGGCGCTCTGGAGAGAGGCCAGATATCCCAGGCCGACTTCGTCGACCTCAACGCGAAGATCGGTGGCCTCGACATCGACACGAACCCGGTCGCGACCCGGGACAACGGCGCCATCACCTTCGCTCGCGAGGGCCTATCGCAGCGGGATGATCAACGAGGCCAACAACCTCAACCAGACGGCGATCATCGACTGCCGTGGCCCCAACCCCGGATTGTTCCACGACGCCTATCGCGCATTCGCCGTCCGCGCTCGGCTCGACCGCGAACACGGGACACACGCCAACCAGCTGATCTGGGAGGGCCCCGACAATCTGACCGCGGACAAGGACTGCGAGCTGAACAGCTTCATCGCAATGGACCGCTGGCTGACGCGCAGTCGAGCGGGATCACAGCTCGGCGTCAACGGCCCGGAAGATCATTCGCGACAAGCCCTCCGGCCTCACCGACGAGTGCTGGAACGGAACGGGAACCAAGCTGTCGAACACGCTCTGCCCGGCCGGCGAAGTGAATGTTGAGGGTACGCCTCGAACCGTAGCGGGCGATCCGATCACGACCGACGCGAACAAGTGCCGGCTGAAGCCACTGCGCCGCAGCGACTATCGCGGCATCACGTTCACTCAGGCTCAGTGGAGCGAGCTCGACCACACGTTCTCCGCGGGCGTGTGCGACTACTCAAAGCCCGGGGTCGATCAGCAGCCGACAGTCCCCTGGCTGACTTACCAGAACGCCAAGGGGCAAGTGATCTACGGCGGTAAATCGATGGGCAGCCCGCCACTCTCGATCGAGTTTCATCTGACTCGCGGATAGAGGCGCAGCGAGCGGTACGGAGGACGACCTCGTGCAGAATCGCTGACGCCGGGCACGACGCCCGGCCGGTCTGGAATGATCCGCGGGATGAGGCGGGTAGGGGCGTTTTGCGCGTTCGTCGTGTTTGCCACTCTCGGCGCGCCGCTTCGGCGGCGACCTAAACCGTCTCGGGAACCACTGACGGTGCTGGCTCATGCGCCGGGGCGACATGTACGACGCTGCGCGCCGAGGTCACTGCCGCAGACCTCAATTCCAGCTCTACCGTCAAGCTCGGACCGGGTCGGTTCGTGCTCGGGCAGGCGGCCGGCGGGCAGCTGTTGATTTCGGCCCCGAGGACGATCGTCGGCGCTGGTGCTGCGACGACATCGATCGCGCAAACCGACGGCGTCGACCGAGTACTTGGGATCGATAGCCCGTCGGCGGCCGTGACGCTGACGGGGCTGACGATTACGGGTGGAAGGCTCGGGACGGGCGCCCCGCTGCCGGGCGCGGGGATATACACGCTGGCGCCTCTGACGCTCCGCGGCGTGACAGTCAGCAACAACCAGGAGACGGCCTCGAGCGTGCTGAACCCGAGCGCCTGCTGCGAGGCGGTAGGCGGGATCGCCAGCCTCTCGTCGCTGACGCTGATCGACAGCGAGGTGATCGGCAACAGCGCCACGGGCAGCGCGGGCGCCGCCGGGACGGGCATCGCTGGAGGAGGAGCGACCGGCGGGATCTATGCGACCCAGTTCCAGCCGGTGGCGATCACCGACTCGGTGGTCAGCGACAACACCGCTACCGGCGGGACCGGCGGCACGGCAGCTGCGCTCGGGGCCGGCGGCCGGGGAGGCGACGCATACGGCGGGGTGTTCGTCATCGACGGCGCGCCCCTGACGGTGAGTGGCTCGACATTCAGTGACAACCGAGCCCAAGCCGGTACCGGTGGCGCGGGCCATCCGGGCGGGGCAGGAGGCAACAGCGATGGCGGTGCGATCTTCATCCCCGATGGTGTTCTCAATATCTCCGGGAGCACATTCGAGGGCAATGTCGCCAGCAGTGGCGGCGGCGGCGCGGGGATTGCTGGCAACGCGGGCGGCGCCGGCGCCAACGCGTTCGGTGGCGCAGTCGCCGGCGGCGCCCGCCTCGCCGCGAATTCGATCGTCAACAGCACGTTCTTCGCCAATCGGGTAGCTGGCGGCGCTGGGGGGACAGGGACCCCGGCGGGAGCGGCCGGAGTCGCAGGCGGCGGCGGCCTCGGCGAGGACACCGACTTCGGCCTCACGCTCGTCAGCTCCACGTTCGACGCGAACATCGCGCAGGGCCCGGGCCCCGCTTACGGTGGCAACCTCTATGACCAGTTCTCGCCGATCGCGATCGCGCAAACCCTGTTTGCCGGTGGCGTTGCGTCCAACGGAACGAACTGCGCGGTGGCGGCGTCGGAGAGCGATGACGGCCACAACCTCGAGACGACGAGCCCATCGCAGTGTGGGCTGTCAGGCACCCGGCACGACCTCACCGGAGCGGCGATCCAGCTGCCACCGCCGGCGGCGAACGGCGGACCTGCGCCGACGATCGCGCTGCCGCTGACGAGTCCCGCGGTCGGCGCCGGCGGAACGTGCTTGAACTACGCCGTTTCCGGAGACCCGCCCCTGCAGACAGATGAACGCGGCGATCCGCGATCGATTCCGTGCGATATCGGCGCGTTGGAGTTGCAGCAGTGCAGTGGTCACACGACGCTGCTGGTCTCATGCTCGTCCCAGGGGACGGTCCCGGCGATCACCGGCGTCAGCCAATCCGCGTCGCGCTGGCGTCGAAGTAGCCGGCGCGCGACGATCAGCCGCACGCACAAGCCGCCGGTGGGTACGACGTTCACGTTCACGCTCAACGAGCCGGCGACCGTCACCCTGCGGTTCACCGCGCTGCTTCCAGGCCGCGAACTTCATGCGCGTTGCGTTGCTCAGACATCGCGCAACCGGCGCAAGCGGTCGTGCACGCGGCGTCGGGTTGCCGGCACGGTGAAGTTGACCGCTCGCGCGGGGCTCAACAAGGCTGCGCTTCTATGGCCGGCTATCCGCCAAGGCGACGCTGAAGCTGGGCCGATACACGATGACGATCGTGGACGAACGCGGCCGGACAGCGCGCTAGCTCGAATGCGCTCAACGTTCACGATCGTCAAATAGCCGACTCGGCGCTCGAGCCGGCGGCGCGTAAGCTCCGCGCACGTGGGTGCGGGCGCGATCACGAACGTCGAAGCCGAACCGCGGTTCGTCGGGCGTGAGCGAGAGCTTGCCGCGCTGCGTGAGCTGTTGGAGCGGGCTCGCGGGCCATCCATGGTCGTTCTCACCGGCGGTCCTGGAATCGGCAAGAACGACCCTGTGGAAGGCCGGGATCGCGGCAGCGCGGGAGCGCGGGCTTTCGACCCCTCACAGCGCGAGCGAGCTATGCCGAGGCCGAACTGTCCTTCGCAGCGTTGACCGACCTGCTGGACGGGGTGGATCTCGGGGCGCTCGAGAGCTTGCCGACGTCCGCAGCGGCGAGCGCTCGAGGTGGCGCTCCTCCGCGCCGAGCCGGGCGGCGAGCCGCCCTTCCTCACGGGCGATCGCGCTGGGGTTCCTGAACGTCGTTCGGTCGCTGGCTGGCGGCGGGTCGATTCTCGATCGCGGTCGACGACCTCCAGTGGCTGGACTCGCCGTCTCGAGAGGTGCTCGCGTTCGCGATGCGCCGGCTCGAGTCGGAGTCGGTCGTATTCCTCACTCGCCAGGAGGCCAGGGGCGCGACCGACCTCGAGCGAGCGTCTACCGCCAGCCGGCGAGTGGCTCGACGTCGGGCCGCTCAGCCTCGGCGCGATTCGGACTGCTCCTGTCCGAGCGTCTCGGCTTGAGCCTGCCTCGGCACGCTCTGCGCCAGCTGGTCCACTCGACCTTGGGCAATCCGCTGTTCGCGCTCGAGTTCGGACGATCGCTTGTCGAGGACGGGCTGCCCGGGGTCGATGAGAAGCTCTCGGTGCCGGACAGGGTGGAGGAGCTGCTGGAAGTCCGAGTGGCGCAGCTCTCCCCGTCCGTGCGCCGATTGCTGCTTGCCGTTGCCTTGACCGGCGACCTGCGGGCCTCTCGGCTGCCCGAATCGATCGCGGCTCGACGCCGTGGGGGACGCGGTCGAGGCAGGGGTGCTCGTCATCGAAGGCGATCGCGTGCGTGCGTCGCATCCGTTGCTCGCGGCGGCGGCGAGGAAGCGGGCCAGACCGCGCCAGCGGCGGGAGCTCCACCTCGAGCTGGTCGAAATCGCGGCCGATGAGCAACTGCGCGCGCGTCACTTAGCGCTGGCGACGAGCGTGCCGGACCCGGTTGTCGCCGAGCAGGTGGCGGCGGCTGCCGTGGGTGCTGCTGCCCGCGGTGCGCGTCGCGTGGCGGTCGAGCTCGGCTGAGCACGCGCTGCGCTTGACGCCGGCCGACTCGGACGAGCGGGTGGAGCGGGTGCTCGCCTTGGCCTCGTATCTGGTGGCGGCGGGGGAGCACCAGCGGGTGACGGAGGTTCTCGAGCGCTGAGCTGCCGGCGATCCCGCCGGGCTCCTACCGGGCTCGTGCTTGGCTGCTGCTGGCCGAAGGTGCGCATATCGAGCGTGTCGATCAGTACCGGACGCACCTCGAGCGGGCGCTCGAGGAGGCCGCAGGACGATCCGGCGTTGCGCGCGCGGGTGGTGGCGAAGATGTCGAGCGCTGTGATCGCAGTGGGAACGGATCGGCGAGGCGGAGGCGAGCGCGCTCGAGGTCCTTGCCGAGTGCGCGGGAGGCCGGGCCGGAGGTCGAGCGGCCCGTGCTCTACGCGCTCGCCTGGGCCCGGGGTCTGGGGGGAGGCTCCGTCGATGATCTGTGCGAGCGGTTCGACGCGGCTTCGGACCGCGCCGGCTATCTTGGCGGAGTCGCCCGAGCGGGTGGCGGGGCAACGGCTCGTGTGGCGCGGTGAGCTCGAGCAGGCCCGCGGCGTCGTTCGAGCGCCTGCAGGCCCTGGCCGAGGAGCGCGGCGAGTTGCTGTCATACGCCTGGGCTCAGCTGCACCTCTGCGAGCTGGAGCTGCGGATCGGCAACTGGGCGGCGGCGGCGCGCCTGCTGGACGAGTGGGCCCAGACGTCGGAGGGAGAGCTGCTCGTGATCCCCGCCCTCGAGCGCTGTCATGCCCTGTTGGCGGCGGGTCGCGGCTTGCCGGAGGAAGCGGAGAAGTGGGCGCAGGAGACGATCACGAGGGCGGAGGCAGTGGGGATGCAGTGGGAGTGGCTCGAAGCGCTCCGGGCGCGCGGGATCGCTGCTCTGCTGGCGCACGACCCCGCGCGGGCCGTCGAGAGCCTGAGCACGGTCTGGGAGCACACGCTCCGCGAGGGAGTGGACGACCCCGGCGCGTTCCCGGTGGCGCCGGAGCTCGTCGAGGCGCTGAGGGAGATCGGCGAATCCGGAGAGCGCGCAAGCCGTCATCACGCGACTGCGCGAGCTGGCCGAGCAGCAGGACCATCCTTGGGGCCTCGGTCACCGCAGCGCGCTGCACGGCGATCTCAGCAGCTGGCGTCGGGCTACGACGAGGACGCGCGCCCGCGCTGCTCGGGCAGGCGGCCGAGGAGTACGGAGCGGCTGGGCCTGCGCTTCGACCGCGCCCGCTGTCTGCTCGCGCTGGGCCGCGCGCAGCGACGCTTCAAGCAGTGGCGCGGCGCGCGCGAGACGCTCGAGCAGGCGGTCGCCGCGTTCGACGAGCTCGGCGCCGATGGCTGGACGGAGCGGGCGCGCTCCGAGCTCGAGCGCGTCGGCGGCCGCCGACGCGCCGATGGCGAGCTGACGCCGAGCGAGCGCCGGGTGGTCGAGCTGGCGGCGCGAGGGGCAGTCGAACAAGGAGATCGCGGCGGCGCTATACGTGACCGTGAACACGGTCGAAGTTCATCTCGCGCGCGCCTACGCGAAGCTCGGCGTGCGCTCCCGGCGGCAGCTGGCGAGGCGACTGTCGGACAGCCAGTCGATGCGACGCCCCGCGCCGGGGTACTCAGTTCGAGGACTTGCCGTGCGGATGATTGGCCGGTAGCGCGATCGGGAAGCAGTCGCTCAGCGGAATTCGTCGGTCTCGAGAGGAGGGCCAGTGACCACCGTACTCATCATTGTTTGCATCCTGTTCTGCATCGGCGTTGTCGTAGCCATCGTCGGGCATCTCGGCTACGCGATCACCCGCGATAAGCGGTGGCGTGTCCGCATCATGCGCCGCCATCGGGCCAGGCGCCGCTCCGTCACTCGCTGACCCACAGGTGTGCGATCAGTTCGGGTATTCGTCCTTGCGGTAGGTGCGCATCGCGTCGGGCGGCGGCTTCGGCGTTCGCCGGAGCAGGAATGAGTGATAGGGCGCGACGAACGGATCGGGCGCCGTCACCGTATACGTGTGGTAGACGCTCCCGTTCTCGCGCGCGAACGCGATGAAGCTCGGGGACTCGCGGAGACCATCCGCGAGCTTCGCTCCGATCTGCCGCGACCAGTCCTCGAGAAACGCGGGCGGGTTGTCGATCATCTGCTTGAGCGGAGGGATCTGCTGTGCCTGCTCGGGCGTAACCGCGAGCCCGTAGTCGTATGGAAACTCGGTGCCGTACGTCGACACGTACGGGAACTGCCAACCCATCCGCTGCTTGTAGGCGATCAGCTGATCGATCGGCGCACGCGAGAAACAGATGAGGGTGACGTCGCGATGGCCCAGATGCACGCGCGGGCCGTCGAACTCGTCCCCGAGGCTGGTGCATCCGGGGCAGGCGCCGAGCTTGTAATCCGGCCCGTACATGATGTTGTAGGCGAGCAGCTGCGAGCGCCCCTCGAACAACTCTGAGAGCGTCTTCTTCCCATCCTCGGTGTCGAACTCGTACTCCTTCTCCACCAGAACCCACGGAAGACGGCGCCGCTGCTCGGTCACCTTCTCGGTCAGCTCCGCATGCTCAGCCTCGAGCTTGGCAAGCTCGTCGCGAGCCGCCTGCCATTCCTCACGGGTTCCAATCTTGTGATCGGCCATCGCTACCTCCTCTGGCGTTCGTATGGTCGGGGAGCAATACGTTACGACCGTCGCGCGTTGCCGAACTCATCGCCCCGGCGTGCAGTCCACCCGCGCTCGGCCGCGACGCGCTGCGCCTCTCCGCGGCTCTGCACGAGCAGCTAGCCGGTTCAGAGCCCCCGTTTCGCGATCGTGGGTGAGGCCATTGACGGGGGGGCAGCCGTCGGCATAGGATCGTCCTGCGAGCGGGCGCGGCTGGCTTAGGCGGTCAACGTGAGCTTGCTGTGTCGCCCACGGTCTCTCGGATGCTGGTTGCGTCGGCTCGGCACGGAACCGTGTAACCGATGAAGGAGGCTAGACATGCGGGTGCTCATGAAGGTCCAGATCCCGACCAAAGCTGGAAACGCTGCGATCAAGGACGGCAGCCTGCCGCAGATCATGGGGAAGGCCCTTGACGCACTGAACGCGGAAGCCGCCTACTTCACCTCGGAGGAAGGAATGCGGACCGGTCTGATCTTTTTTGACATGGCAGACTCAAGTGAGATACCGCCCGCGGCGGAGCCGTTCTTTATGGGGCTCGACGCGAAGATCACGTTCGCGCCTGTGATGAACGCCGATGAGATGCGGGCCGGCGTCGGCAAGGCGATGGAAGCCATCTAGACCGTCCGGCGCGCCGACCGTCGTGATCCGCCCGAGTCAGCCATCGCCAAGCAAGCGAGCGCCCGGGCGGGCGCCGCTGGGCTCGCCTTTGTCTCGCGAGTTGCGCTCCGGGAACCGCAGAAGGGTGCCATGCGAATCATCCGCTCAAATCCGGTGCTTGCGGTCCACGATCTGGAAGTGTCCGGCGCGTGGTATCGCGATGTTCTCGGCTGCGTACTCGATGACGTCGAGCCCGGGAACTGGCGGTTCTGCCGGGCCGGCGACATCACCTTCATGCTCGGGCGCTGCCCAAACGTTCCGGCCGCCTCGGAGATCGGCGATCACAGCTACGTCGCGTACCTTCATGTCGACGACGTCGATGGTTTTCATCGTCGAGCGACAGTTGCCGGCGCGGACGTGATGCACGGTCCCCGGGACGAGCCTTGGGGGATGCGTGAGCTCGCGCTGCGATCGCCCGACGGCCATCACTTCACGCTGGGCGAAGCAATCGGACGGACGTAGTCCCGATCGCTCCCGCGGCCAGATCGACGACGCGAGCTGCCTCGCCCCAACTCCTGCGGCCGACTCCTCTGCCTCGGCCTGACCGCCGTGCCAGCCGTCCGCCAGCGCGAATAGCGGGGACTGCAGGTCGCGTACGAGCGCCCGGGCGAGCTGAGGATGTCCCGATCGGATTGCGATCATGGGGATGGCGTGGAGTCGTCGCCGAGCACCAGACGCTTCGGCGGAGTTTACCGGCCGGAGGTCACTTCTTCGCCGTTGGAGCGATGGACGTCGCGGTGCACTAGAAGTTCGGAGGCGTGCGCGGGCGCGGTCGCCGTCTCAGACGTCGCGCTCCCGGCCAGCCGGACCGCGGTGTTCGGTGTTCGGCAGTGCGGCGCGCGCTCGCGATGGGGCTTCGTCATCTCTACGGCGCGCTGTTGTGCCGTCGCCGGGCGCCGACCGCCGCCACCGTGATCCGACTCGCTTCCGCGCGCCTACGCTCGCCGCACAGGACGTATCCTCTCCCGCCTATGGAGCAGAGCATCTCGCTTGTCACCCTCGGCGTGTCGGACTATGAGCGGGCCAAAGCGTTCTATGAGGCGATCGGTTGGTCGCCGGCGATGGATATCGAGGAGACCGCGTTCTACCAAGGGAACGGCGTTGTTCTAGTCCTGTGGAGCCGCGACAAGCTCGCAGCCGATATGGGCGTTGCTGACGATGGGGCGCGCTGGGGAGGCGTCGCGCTTGCGCACAACGTCGCGTCCGATGACGACGTTGACGGTGTGATCGAGGAAGCGCGAGCCAACGGAGCCGAGATCATCCGCGAGCCGGCGCCGACCTTCTACGGCGGATATGCCGGCGGCTTCCGCGACCCAGACGGTCATGTGTGGGAGGTCGCCCACAACCCAGGGTTCGGGCTGGCTGACGACGGCAGCGTGATCCTGCCGGAGCGCTGAGCCCTCTCCGCGCCCGGATCCCAACTCGTGGAGCCAGCATTCGTGGCTCGGTGGGACGCCTGTCTTGTCAACAGAATGGGCACCCGGGCCGGACCAGGGACGACGTTGAGCAGGCGGCGCGATGGTGCGCGTATAGAGTGCTTGTCATGCCGAGACGGCGGGTTGTGGTCGACCATGTGAGCATTGGTGTCAGCGATCTGGGCCGGAGCCGCGACTTTTATCGTCATGCGCTCACGCCGCTGGGATTCGCCGAACTGGGTGCGTGGCGAGAAGGCGCGGAGGAAGTCACGTTCGGGCTGGAGGAGGCCAACGACTTCGCCATATCGACCGCCTACATGAGTGGCGCACCAGTTCATGTCGCGTTCGCAGCGGACCGACGCGACCAGGTCGACGCGTTCTATTCCGCCGCGCTCAAGGCAGGAGGACGCGACAACGGCCCTCCGGGGCTGCGCCCGGAATATTCACCGGGCTATTACGGGGCGTTCGTGCTCGATCCGGATGGACACAACATCGAAGCGGTGCACCACGGTCGGTAGGTAAGAAGCTCAAATCCGATCGTGTGTCGGGTCACCCGTGCAGACCGCCTTCGACGGCATTGGTGAATGCGTCGAACAGCTCAGCCGAGGGTGGCAGGACCTGCGTAGCGAGGATCGCCGCGAGGTCGTGGTCGGGCCAGGAATACCACAAGGTCCCGAGTCCGCCGGCCCAGCCGTACCGGCGGCCTGCGGCGGTCTCGGTGACCCCGAGTCCGTAGCCCCACCCACCAGCGTTCAGGAACGTCGCCGCCGACGGCCCCGCCCGTTGCAGAGCCGTGAGCTGGTCGGTGGTCATCGCGCTCACCAACTCCGGGATCAGGAGCCCACCGCCGTCGTCGAGCAGCATCGCCGCGAACCGCACCAGATCGCCGACGCTCGACGCGAGACCGCCGCGCCCGTCCGGGAACTGAGGAGGTACCGCCCACCGGCTGTCCTCAACGCCGTCAAACCGCACGAGGCGTTCCTCTCGACGTTCAAAAGCTGGGACCAGGCGCTCCCGGTCAGCGACGAAGTCGGTGTCGGTCATGCCGAGCGGGGCGAACAGCCGATCACGGAGCGCAACATCGAGCGGGCGACCAACCGCCCTGGCCACCAGCACCCCGAGGACAGCGAATGCCAGCTCGTAGCGCCACACACTGCCCGGTTGTTCGAGAAGCGGCAGCGTCGCGAACCGTGCGATCCATTCCGCTGGCAAGGGAGGCCCCTGCGGGTCCGGCGGACCGAAGCCGAGCTCAAGTTCGATCGCCCTGCCGACTGCCGGACATTCACTCTCGAACACCCAGCCAAAGCCCATCCGCATCGTCAAGAGGTCCTCGATCGTGATCGAGCGCTGTGCTGGCTCCGTGTCGTCGAGCCGAGCGTCGAGGCGCCGCAGCACGCGACGGTCAGCCAGCTCAGGGAGGAAGCGCTCGACAGGGTCATCAAGCGAAAAGACACCGTCCTGCGCCAGCAGCAAGGTCAGCACCGCGATCATCGGCTTGGTGTTCGAACTGATCCGGACAACGGCGTCGACGGGCATCGGATCGGCGCCCGCTGGCTCGGTCACGCCCAACGAGGCGACAGTCGTCTCACCACGATGACGCACGCCAACGACCGCTCCAGGGACGAGCCCCGATTCGACGAACGGACGGATCGCGGAAATCAACTGCTCGCTGCGCACCCAGCAGATCGTCGCATGTGCCAGCCCGCACACCGGGGCGCACGCCCTCGGCGCAACAACCAACCGGATCGGATTACGCCGGCTGTGCGATGAGAACATGGGACGGCCCTGGTCTCATCCATGCCCAGCCCCACCGAAAGGATCAAGCAATGTCGTCGCAGGCAAACACCGATCGCGTCGCGGACCAGACCGTAGCCTCGATCGACCTCGAGGAACTCCGGATCGGCCCAACCGCTGCCTTGTTCGAGGGCGGTCCGCGGGCCGGTGCTGGTGTCACGATGTTCATCGTGCGAACCCCTCCTGCCGGCTTCGTTGAGCTCCACGTCCACCCATACCGCGAGACGTTCGTCCTCCTGGAGGGCGCGGGAAGGTGGACGGCGGGCGATACGGTCCTCGACGTCCAGGCCGAGCGGGTGATTTCCGTGCCCGCCGAGACTCCCCACGGATTCCGGAACACCGGAGACGCACCGTTGCTGGTGGTGGCAATCCACGAATCGCCGGTTCTCGTCCAGGACTTCCTCGGCCGAGAGCCCGCATAGTCGCACCCGGCTCAGATTTTCGAAATCGGCCCGGTAGCGCGCAATGCCCCGACGTTCAAAACAAGATTTGCAGCCACGACGCGGCGAAGGAATCGAACCTTCCAAGCGGGGGGCTGCCCCGCCCTGCCGGTTTTGAAGACCGGATGGGCCACCAGGCCCGTGCCGCGCCGCGTGAGATCCTAGGGCCGTGACAATCGAGGGAGTGCTCCATGGTGAGGACGGCGTCAGCCGGTGCTGGTGGGGCGACTCGACGCCCGAGTACCGCGTGTACCACGACACCGAGTGGGGGTTCCCGGTCGATGACGACATCCGGTTGTTCGAGAAGCTAAGCCTCGAGGGATTCCAGGCGGGGCTGTCGTGGCTGACGATCTTGCGCAAGCGCGAGGGATTCCGCAGGGCGTTCAAGGGCTTCGACCCAGCGAAGGTCGCCCGCTTCAAGGAGAAGGACATCGAGCGGTTGCTTCAGGACTCCTCGATCATCCGCCACCGCGGGAAGATCGAGGCGGTGATCAACAACGCCCAGCGGATGCTCGAGCTGAAGGACTCAGAGGGTTCGCTTGCCGCGTACGTGTGGCGGTTCGAGCCCGAGCCGCGAACCGAAGCTCACACGCGCGCCACGTTGCCCGCGACCGCAGCGGAGTCGCAGGCGCTCGCGAAGGACCTGAAGCGCCGAGGCTGGCGGTTCGTCGGCCCGACCACCGTCTACGCGTTCATGCAGGCGATGGGCCTCGTCAACGACCACCTCGAAGGGTGCGACGCCGCCAAGGCGGTCGCCACGGCCCGACGCGAATTTCAGCCGCCGCGATGAAGCCCGTGCTCGAGCGCGTCCTTGACACTCGCGTCGAGCGCGTTCAGCCGGAAGAGGGCCAGCGCCTCCGGTGAGCCGAAGCGGCCGCCGGGCGCCGCCGACGGGCCGTGATGACAGAGCACGCAGTGGAGCAACGCGACCCGCCGAGTCTCGTCCAACGCGCCGCTGCGCGCGAGCAGAATCCGCTGACCGATCGCGACGTGGCCGAGCAGCCGGCCCTCGTCGGTCAGTCCGAAGTCGGCGCCGTAGGTGAACGTCTCCGTCAGCCCGATGTCGTGGACGATCGCGGCCGTCAGCAGCAGGTCGGAGTTGAGCCGCGGGTGCAGTTGGCACGCCTCCACGGCGAGCGTCGCTACCGCGACGGTGTGCTCGAGTAGGCCGCCGAGGTACGCGTGATGGCCGGCGCGGGTGCACGGCGCGCGCCGCCACGCCGCGCGCAGCGACCGGTCATCGAGCATCGACGACACGAGCCCTGCGTAAGCCCGATCATGAACCTCGCGCGCGAGATGCTCGAGAAACCCGTCGAGCTCATTGAGGTCGCGGTAGGCGGCGGGGAGGAACTCAGCCGGCTCGGACTCATCAGCGCCCGCGCGGACGACGGAGGCGGCCTCGAGCACGAGCTCGTCGCGAAACCGCTCGACCTGGCCGACGACACGCACCAACTCACCGCGCTCGAATCGTGAAGCCACCGAGTCGGCGTCGCGAAATACGCGCGCGGGAATCGTGCCGGTGCGGTCGCGGAGCTCGAGCGCGAGATACGGCGATCCGGTGCGAGTGAGCAGCCGGTCCTTGCGGGTACACGCGAACACAGCGTCGACGTCGAGTCCCGGCCGGAGCGCACTGATCGTGATGGCAGGGGCCACACCCCCATGATGTACGGTGAACCGGATGCAGCCTTTGCAGTGGGAATACCGACCAGACGGCCTCCGGGCTCCGGCGCTGATCTGCGCGTTCAAAGGCTGGAACGACGCGGCGGACGCGGCGTCCTCCGCGCTCACTTTTGTCGGCCAGGCGCTGAGCGCGCGCCGGTTCGCGACGATCGATCCCGAGGAGTTCTACGACTTCCAGGCGACCCGCCCGCGGATCAAGCTCGTCGACGGCCACGCCCGTGAGATCGTGTGGCCCGAGGTGGAGCTGTACGAGGCGCGGATTCCGCGCGCGCCACGTGACCTGATCCTGCTCGTTGGCACCGAGCCATCGTTCCGCTGGCGCACGTTCGGACAGATCGTCGTCGAGCTCGCCGAGGCGATCGGCGCGCAGCTGATGGTCACGCTCGGCGCGCTGCTCGCGGACGTGCCCCACACCCGCCCCGTGAGCGTCACCGGGCTCGCCTCCGACGCGGCGCTGGTCGCGCGGCTCGGGCTTCAGCAGTCCTCATACGAGGGCCCGACCGGGATCGTTGGCGTGCTCCACGCCGCGTTCCAGAAGGCAGGGCTTCCGTCCGCGAGCCTGTGGGCCGCCGTCCCCCACTACATCGCCGCCGCGCCGAACCCAAAGGCGGCGCTGGCGCTCGTGCGCAAGCTCGAGGGTCTCGTCGGCGTAGCGGTGGACGCGTCCGAGCTCGAGACGGCAGCCGGTGACTACGAGCGACAGGTCAACGTCGCGGTCCAGAGCGACCCCGACGTGCAGGCCTTCGTCGAGCGACTGGAGCAGGCCGCCGAATCGGAGGGCAGCGACGAGCCGACCTCGCTTCCGTCAGGCGAGTCGATCGCGCGGGACCTGCAGCGGTTCCTGCGCCAGCGCGGCGACGACGGCGAGGATGTCGCCGGACGGCAATAGCTACCGCTCGGCGGCGGGACACACGAGCCGGTAGTCACAGATCGAGCACGCCGCGAACGAGGGCGTCGGCTCGAACCCCTGCGACAGGATTCCGTCGGCGACCTCCATCGTCACCTCACGGATCCACTCCGAACGGTCGCCTGAATCCATCGGGACGTCGACCTTCTGGTCGTCGAGCACGTAGTAGTACGCCTGCCGCGAAGCATCGAGCCGCCACGCCTCGCGCGCGCCGACCGCGTAGAGCGACAGCTGCACGTCGTCGGCGAGCTGCGCCTCGCTCTTCGGACGACCGGTCTTGTAATCGATCAGCTCGTACTCGCCACCGGGAAGCCGGTCGACCCGGTCGACACGGCCGCGCAGCAGGTGCGGCCCGATTCGGAACGCAAACGGCCGCTCGAACCACAGCGGCTCGGACTCGGAGGATTCGAACCGGTCGTAGTAGCGCTCGAGCGCCGAGACTGCCTTGCCCCGCAGCTGGCGCTCCTCCTCGGTGTCCGAGAAGCCCGAGCGTCGCCACCCTGCGTCGAGCAGCCCGAGCAGCTCCGGCAACGTTCGCGACCGCGGATCGAGCGCATGGAAGCGCTCCAGCACCTGATGGACAACGATCCCGAACCGCTGGTGCACCGTCATCTCCTGCGGGATCCGGAACACGCGCGCGAACTTGTACTTCAGCGGACACGTGCGGTACGTGTCGATATCCGACGCCGACAGTACGACGCCGTCACCGCGCCGCGGGAGGAAGCCCTCGAGCGAAGGCTCGTCGCGCGCGGCGACCGCCTGCGCACGGCGCCGCACGTCACGCTCGGCGTCGAGCAGGTAGTCATCGAGCGACGACGAGGTGAATACCTCACGCTGCTCGGCCGTGACCGCCTGGAGGATCCGGACGTTCACGTCACGCAGAGCGTCCGCCACCGATTGTCCTTCCGGCCTGGCGATCAGCGCCGCGAGCTTCAGCAGCTCCAGGTATCTGACGACCGCGTGGGTGACGTCGAGGTCGGTGTCGAGTCGCAGCTCGCCGAGCCGGCTGCCCGCGCGCATCGTCCCCTCGAGCAGCTCGTCGCGCAACAGGCGGTACGTCGCGTGCAGCGTCTCGGCGGGGCCGAACAGCTCCTCCTCCTTCTCCTGCCACTCAGCCGCCAGCGCGATCCGCGCATCCTCGGCCATCCGCACCGGAGCGAGCGCACCGCCGCGATCGCCTCGCGGCCGGATACGAAAGCACTACGCGCGAGCGCGATCTGCTGACCGCGATCGCGAGCGCTTGGCGCAGTGCACCGCGCCGCGTCTCCTCGTCGTCTTCTGGCAGCGGTTCGTGCAGTAACGCATCCGGCACGTGCTCAGGCGCCGGTAAGGCAACCCCGGCATGCAGCCCCAGCACGTACACGTGCTCGGCCTCGAGTCCGCCGGCGGCGGTCAGCGTCAGCACCTGGACCACCGGCGCGCCCGCGATCGCCGGCTCCTCCTCATCGCGGACGCCGGAGTCGGCGACGGCTGCGATCGAGCGTGCGAACTCGCGCGGCGTCGCCTGCGGCGAGCGCCGCACGTACGCCGCCGCCAGCTCACCGAACCGTGCGAGTGCCCGCAACCTGTCGACGACGTCGGCCTGCGCCGCGAACAGCTGCTTGCTGCGTAGGCCGAGCCGGTCGATCAGCCGATGCACATACAGGTCTGGGCGGGCCGTGTCGATCGCCGCCAACGACGAGCGGTACAGCTTCAGGAATACCCGGATCCGCTCGCGCGCCTCCGGCGGGACCTGGGGCGATTCGGTCGCAGCGGCGAGCGCAGCGACCATGTCGAGCTTGCGCCGCCGCGCGATCTGGGTGCAGCGAGCGATGTCGACCGCGCGCAGCTCGATCGGGGCGCGCGCCAGCGCCCGCACGACCGCGCCGGCGTCAGACGGGTCGGCGAGCAGCCGCAGCCATGCGAGCACGTCACGGATCTCGGCGCGCTGGAAGAACGCCGCCTCGCCGACGAGCCGGTGCGGGACCGCTCGCTCCTCGAGCGCGACCGCGACCGCCTGGCCCTCGCGCGCGGTAGACGGCACCAGCACGAGAACATCGCCCGCGGGCACGCCCATCACGTGAGATCAACCGCTCGACATCTGCCGCGACCGACTGTGCCTGTGCGCGCTCGCTCGCGCATCGCCAGAACTCGACCTTCCCGCCGATCTCGCCGAGCGGTTCGACCGCCGCGTCGCCGTGCACGACCCGCGCCGCGAGCGTAACCGCCGGCGGGCAGCGATACCCGTCGCGCAACGCGACCACGCGCGCGCCGTTCTCCGCCCAGCTCGCCATCCGCGCCGCGCCGGCGCCGCGGAACTGTCGCACGGCGTGGTCTGGGTCGCCGGCAACCGCCAACCCGTCCGCAGCGCTCGCGCGCACCAAACGCGTCGCGGCGAGATCGAACTCCTGGCCATCGTCGACCAGCACGTGCTCGAACCGCTCCGCGACCCTAGGCCGGCTCTCGATCAGCCGCAGCGCGTCCCGCAGAAGGTCACCGTGGTCGCGCGCGCTCGCCTCCGCGAGCATCCGCTCGTGCGTTCTGTAGACCTCGGCGAACTCCTGTTCCACGGGGTCCGCCCCGGCCGCCCACGCGGCGTACTCGTCGGCTCCGATCAGCTCCGCCTTGAGCCGATCGATTCTGCGGACGAAACTGCCGATCAGCGTGTTCGCGCTGCCGCCGAAGTCGTGATGACGGATCGACAGCTCGTCGATCCGCTCGATCAGCATCGCGAGCCGGTCGCCGGCCCCTAGCGCGTCGGCGCCGCCCAGCAATCGCGCTGCCAGTGAAAGCGGGGTCTCGGCGACGAGCTCGTCGTAGCCCTGCATCAGCTCCGACTCGAGCCGGCCGCGCAGCAGGTCGGCGCCGGCCGCCGACGGACACACGACCGCGATCCGCCCCGGCTCCACGCCTTCGGAGACGAGCCACAGAAAGCGCGACTCGATCACGCGCGTCTTGCCCGCCCCCGGGCCGCCGAGAACAACGAGCGGGCCGCCGGCGTGGGTCACTGCTTCCCGTTGCGGACCGATGACCCCCTCAAGCACTGAAACCACGTCTGACAGGATAGGTCGACGATGACCTCCACTCACTCGGCACTCGACGCGGATTGGCTCGCCACGTGCCGCCGGGCGGTGGCGGGGCTCGAGCGGATCCTCGCCGACGCGCCCACGACCGCCGAGCGCGCCGTCGAGACCGGCACACGCGGGAGCGGTGGTGATCGGACACTCGTGATCGACAGCTCCGCCGAAAGCGTCGTCCTATCTGAGCTCGAGACGCTCCACAGCGACGGTTTCCGGTTCCGAGCGCTCTCCGAGGAGCGCGGCGAGATCGACTTCGGCGACAGCAACGTGATCGTCGTGATCGACCCGATCGACGGCTCGGTCAACGCCAAGCGAGGTCTCCCCCACCACGCGCTCTCGATCGCGGTCGCCGACGGCGAGACGATGGCCGACGTCGTATTCGCCTTCGTCCACGACTTCGGCCCGCGCGAGGAATGGTGGGCCCGCCGTGGCGAGGGCGCTTGGCTGAACGGGGCTCGGCTCGACGCCGCGGCCTCTGAGCGGCGCGCGCGCGACGGACGGCTCGAGGTACTTGGAATCGAGTCCGCCGACCCACGCTGGGTCAAGGCCTCGATCGACGCGCTCGAGAACGCCGCATACCGGCTGCGGGCGCTCGGCACGATCGCCTCGTCGCTGTGCCAGGTCGCGGGCGCGCGGTTCGACGGGATGGTCTCACTGCGCAACTGCCGCGGCGTCGACGCTGCCGCGGGCCAGCTGATCGCGCGCGAGGCGGGCGCCCACGTCTGTTTCCGAGGCTTCGAGGATCCGCTCGGCGCGCCGCTCGACACGACCCCGCACGCCCCGGTGATCGCCGCCCGCACCGCCGAGACACTGGCCGAGCTCGAACGGATCCCGGCGTGATCGTCGACTGGATCATCGCCGAGCGGATCGCGCGATACGTCGCCGGCAGCGGCAATGCCAAGCACCCGACGATCGATCTGGCGCCGCTTGCCGAGGAGTCCGAGCGCCGCGTCGTCGGTTACACGCGGCCTGCGCCCGGCGAGGCCGCTTCCGCCGCCCGAGGGAATCGAGCGGCGCGACTGGATCACCGCGAACATCTCCTCGATGCGCGCGCTGCTCGACCCGGTGCTCGAGCGAGCCGGGGCCGGCATGGGGCCGCTGAAGCCCGCGATGCAGATCGGCATGGGGTTCGCGCTGAGCGCCGAGATCGGGCTGGTCGTCGGCTATCTCGCCCAGCACGTCCTCGGCCAATACGAGCTCGTGCTGCTCGATGAGGCCAGCGACGACAACCCGCCGCGGCTGCTGTTCGTGCTCCCAAACCTCGGCGCCGCTGTGAACGCGTTCGATGCCGACGAGCGCGAGTTCATGACCTGGGTCGCGCTCCACGAGGTCACGCACGCGGTCCAGTTCGCCGGCGTTGGGTGGCTCCACGGATATGTCGCCGGGCTGATGAAGGAGCTGCTCAAGAGCGCCGAGCTGCGGCTCGACCGCGAGCGCAAGCTGCGGCTACCCACCCGGGAGGAGGTCGCGCGCGTGTTTGGGGCGCTGCGGCGCGGCGACCTGATCTCGATCGTCACGAGTCCCGGCGAGCGCGCGACGATGGACCGCGTGCAGGCGGTGATGGCGGTGATCGAGGGCCATGCCGAGCATGTGATGGACGCGGTCGCGCCGGACCTGCTGCCGTCGCTGCCGAAGCTGCGCGCCGCGATCGACCGCCGCCGCAAATCTCAGTCCGGTTTGAACCGGTTGGTGGCGAAGCTGCTCGGACTCGAACTGAAGCTCCGCCAGTACGAGCAGGGCAAGCGGTTCTGCGACGAGGTCGTCAAATACGGCGGTGTCGACGCGCTGCACCGCGTGTTCGAGCGGCCCGAGGAGCTGCCGACGCTCGAAGAGATCGAGCACCCGCGCGATTGGCTCGAGCGCACGCAGCAGATTCAGGAAGGCGCGAGCGCGTAGAGGCGCCACTCGTCGGGCACGCCTCTGAGCGCGTGTGCGCCACGGTCCTCGAACCGCAGCTCCGATCCGACAACGAGATCCTTGACCGTGCTCGATGCCAGCACCTCGCCAGCCCTCGCCTCCGCCATCACGCGCGCGCCGATGTGCACGGCCATCCCCGCGACGTCATCGCCCACGAGCTCGCACTCGCCGGTGTGCAGCCCGGTGCGAACGTCGAGCCCGAGCGGCTCGACCCCGGCGACGATCTCCTTCGCGCAGCGGACCGCACGCGCGGGGCCGTCGAACGTGGCGAGGAAGCCGTCGCCGATCGTCTTGACCTCCGTCCCGCGCCAGCGGGCGAGCGCTGCGCGAACGACGGCGTTGTGCTCGGACAGCAGCCGGCCCCAGCGCCCGTCGCCGAGCCGCGACGCCGTCTCCGTCGAGCCGACTATGTCGGTGAACAGCACCGTCGCGAGCACGCGGTCGGACTCCTCGGCGGTGCGCCGGCCGGTCAGGAACTCCTCAACGTGGTCGAGGTAGCTCGGCTCGAGCCAGCCGTACGTGTCGACGCCGTCGCACTCGATGAACTGCGCACCGGGGATCAGCGAGGCGACCTCGCGCCCAAGCTCGATCGGGATGTAGGTGTTGTCACGCTGGTGGGTGACGAGCGTCGGAACGCGGATCGTCGGGCAGCACCGCGCGCAGATCGGTCTCCGCGATCATCTGCAGCAGCTGACGGGCCATCCCGGGGCTCACGGCCGAGCGCTGCATCCGGCCCCACCACTCTTCGAACGCGCGGTTGCCGATCTGGCTCGGGGCCCACAGCTGCATCAGCGTGCCGTCGCCCCAGCTGTTCTCGAGCGCATCGAACATCACCGCTTCCACCTCGGGGGTCATCGTGCGCGTCCCGACGGCCGCCACGCCGGAGAGGACGAGCGCGGTCACGTGGTCGGGATAGGTCGCGGCGTATAGCGCGCACAGTCCGAGGTCGTTGGCGCCGAACAGGGCGGTCTGCTCGATGCCGATCGCGTCGAGCACGGCGCGCAGGTCGTCCATCTGCTGCTCGAGCGTCGGCGGCCGCGACACAGGGTCAGACAGCCCCGTCCCGCGCCGGTCGAACAACACCAGGCGCGAGAACGAGGCCAGCCGTCTGAATGCCCGCGCCGTCGAAGGCTCTTCCCAGATGATCTCGAGGTGCGAGCTCGGGCCGTTGGCCACCGTCGAGATTGATCGGGCCGTCCCCGATGACCTGGTAGGCGATGCTCGCATCGCCGCTGTGGGCATACAGGGTCCGGGGTGCGCTCACGCTCTGTTCGACTGTAACGAACACGCCCCGCCGGGTTACAAACACATGTTCGGTATTCTTCTTTAGACCCCATCGGGAGTGAGCACACGAATGGCTACCAGCAGCAGCAGCAGGGCCGGCGCGCGTAAGCCCGCCACCACACGAAAGAGCACGACGTCCCGCAAGTCCACGTCATCGGCGACCACCACCTCGACCCAGCCGAAGACGGCGGTCGGGCAGGCCCAGGTGCTTGCCGAGCGGGTTGTCCTGGTGCCGGTTGGCGCAAGCCTGCTCGCCCGTGACAACGTCGTCTCGACCGTCAAGGGTTTCGCGACCAAGTACCGCACCCGTGCGGGGCTCGAGCGCGAGCTCAAGCGCTACGAGCGTCGCGGCGCCACCGCCCGCAACCGCTTCGAGCGTCAGGTCCGCAAGACCCGGACGCGCTTCGAGCGCGAGCTGCGTCAGCGCCGCAGCTCGGGTCGAGCGCACGGTCAAGCAGAACCGCCGCCGCCTCGAGCGCGAGGTGCGCGCGGTCCGTCGGGATCTCGACAAGCAGTCTCGCGTCGCTGTCCGCAGCGCGTCGAGAAGCTGCTCAACACAGCGTCCTGACGATCAGTTTCCCCCGCCCGGACTCCAGGAGAAGTCCGAAGCGGGAAAGGTTCGCCGGCCTCATATCCTCGCCGGCGAATGCAGCACCCTCTCCTCCCTCAACCGCCGGGGCGTCACGCAAGTGGCGCCCCGTCGGTCCTTAACGGGCAGCCGTTCTAGAATGGCTCGTATGGCCCCAACTACTGATCAAGTCCGCGACGCGCTCCGGTCCGTGATCGATCCCGAGCTGCGGCGCGACATCGTCGAGCTCGAGATGGTCCGCTCGATCGACATCCACGAGAACGGCGTCGTCGACGTGATGGTCTCGCTCACGACCCCCGGCTGCCCGATCCGCGACCACTTCCAGAACGCCGTCAACACAGCGATCCGCGAGCTCGACGGCGTCGCCGGCGTGAACATCTCCTTCGACGTCCTCTCCGACTCCGAGAAGCAGGCGCTCGGCCGCAAGCTCGGCCGCGGCACGCTGCCCGAGGGCGCGCTCGCGCAGGTCTCGAACGTGATCTGCATCGGCTCCGGCAAGGGCGGCGTCGGCAAGTCGAGCGTGACTGCGAACCTCGCCGCGGCGCTCGCCGCCGAGGGCAAGCGCGTGGGCGTGCTGGACGCCGATGTTTGGGGCTACTCACAGCCGCGGATGCTCGGCCTCGGCGCCGAGCGACCGACGGTGAACGCCTCGCGCAAGCTGGTGCCGCTGCGGGCGGCCGACGGGATCAAGGTGATGTCGATCGGATTCTTCGTCGAGCAGGACGCCGCCGTCGTGTGGCGCGGCCCGATGCTCCACAAGGCCCTGCAGCAGTTCCTCGAGGACGTCGACTGGGGCGAACTCGACTTTCTGCTGATCGACCTGCCACCGGGCACCGGCGACGTCTCGATGACGCTCGCCCAGCTGCTGCCGCAGGCGAAGTTCGTGATCGTCACGACGCCGCAGCCGGTCGCGCAGAAGGTCGCGCGGCGGTCCGCAGAGATGGCCTCGAAGCTGAAGCTCGAGATTGCCGGGGTGATCGAGAACATGTCCGGCTTCGTCACCCCCGCCGGCGAGCGATTCGCGCTGTTCGGCGAGGGCGGCGGCCAGCTGCTCGCCGAGGAGCTCGAGGTGCCGCTGCTCGCGAAGGTCCCGCTGACGATGGGCCTGCGCGAGCAGTCCGACGCCGGCCTGCCGATCGTGTTCTCAGACCCCGACGACCCCGCGGCGCAGGCGCTGCGTGCGGCGGCGCGGGGCGTGGTGGCGCTCTCGCCGGTCGAGCTGCCGGTGATGCAGGCCGCCGGCCATGGCGGCGGCGCCGAAGCCGGCGGGCATGTCGCTGCCGATGGCCTAGGGCGCGCCGGCGCTCCAGGATCTTGTGCAGGCGGTCCGCCTCGCGGGCGGGCCGTCCGAACATGCGCTCCCACGTCAGCCGAACAGTGACGTGGTCGCTCGACCAGCCGGTCGACGTCCAGGTCGCGGTCGTGCTCGAAATCTGACCCGCTGGTTGTGGTACTCCCAGCTGTCGAGCTCCAGCACCACCCGCTCGCGCACGAACAGCGCATCCGCCCTGTGGCCGGCGATCACGACCTCGAAGACCGGGATCGGCAGGCCGTACTGCGCGCACCACTCCGGCAAAGCACGTTGCCAGTCGGACTGCGTCGGGTCCGCCCTCGATCACCACGAACCACTGCAGGCGCTTCGCCGCCCGGTGGCGGGGGTGGCGCAGGATCTGCGCCTCCAGATGCCCGCGCTTCAAATAGGTGCGAATGCAGCGCCCGGTCGACGTAGCGGTGCAGCTGCTTGTCGTCCCAGCGGCGCTCCAGGTCGAACATCGTCCGCGCCGGCCTGGTCACCCGGATCCCGCGGTGGGTCGTTACCTCCGCCGGACCGAGGTGCCTCGAGCTGATGCACGATCAACCCCGGCGGACGCCGCTTCCCGGGCGTGACCACCTCGAACGGCTCATGCCAGCGTCGCCAGAACTCCCACAGAGTCATCGACGACGCCCCAAACAACGCCGCGCCGGGGCCGCACGCCAGCACCGCCGCGTCCGCTTCGCGCAATTTGGGACCGGGCGGGTCTGCCGACACCGTAAACACCGGGCCAGGAAGGAAACAGACGACCAGCCGCAACCCTCCAATCGATCGCGCTCTTCGAAAGCCCGAGCTCCAGCAGCGCCGCTCGGGTCACGTTTCCCCACGGACTCGCCGCCGCCGCCAGCTCCAGCTCAATGCGGCCGTCGATTTTCCTGGTATGGAGGGGTCGATCGACGGACACCCCCGTCATCTTCGTGATCAATCCAGCCCGCGCAGCCGCGCAGGACCGGATTGGCACAGAGTCGTGACTACTTCTTGTAGTACGCGGTGTTTATCTCCGCGTACTTGACCCATTCCTCAGGGAGCTGGTCCTCGGCGAAGCAGGCGTCGACGGGGCACGCCTCGACGCACGCGTCGCAGTCGATGCACTCATCGGGGTCGATGTAGAGCTGCGGGACTGCGTCGTAGTTGGGCTCGTCGGGTGTCGGGTGGATGCAATCGACGGGGCAGACCTCGACGCACGAGTTGTCCTTGGTGTCGATGCATGGTTCAGCGATTACGTAGGCCATAGGGCGGCGGATCGTACAGGTAGCCTCCCGAAGCGGTGCTCCTCCTCACCGGTGCCACGGGAACCGTCGGGCTGCCGCTGCTCAGAAGGCTGACCGCGAGCGGCGTACCGACGCGCTGCCTGGTCAGGGACCCGCGGCGGCTTGGCGCCGAGCGGGTCCGGGTGCAGATCGCGCTCGGGGATCTCTCGGACCACCTCTCGTTCAAGCACGCGCTGAGAAACGTCGACACCGTCGTCCATCTCGCATCCACGATCCGCGACCAGCCCCAGGGCTCGATCGAGGAGCTCGCCGGCGTCGCCACCTGGCGGCTCGTCCGCGCCGCCGAGAAGGCGGGCGTCAACCGATTCATCTTTTTCAGTGCCCTCGGAGCGTCGACCCGCAGCCGCGCGAGGCTGCTCAGAGCAAAGGCGATCGCCGAGAAGGCGCTGATCGAGTCTCGCCTCGAGCACACCGTGTTCGCGCCGTCGATCGTCTACTCCCCGAGCGATCCGTATCTGACGCTGCTGCAGCGAATGTCGCTGCTGCCGGTGATGCCGATCCCCGGCGACGGGAAGGCGGCATTCCAGCCGATCTGGGCGGAGGACGTCGCCGAGTGCGTGATGGCGGCACTCGCCGCGCCGCAACCCGACGAGCGCTATGAGCTCGCCGGTCCGGAGACGCTGACCCACCAGGACATCGTCGAGACGGCGCTGCTCTCCCAGCACCGCCGGCGGCCTGTCGTCCACGTGCCTGAAAAAGTTGTCCGGCGCACGCTCAAGCTGACCGAGCTGCTGATGGGGCCGGCGGCGCCGGCAACGTGGGACGAGGCGGAGCTGCTCCAGGTGACGATGACCTCGCGCCACGGCAGCGCCGACGCGGAGCGACTCGGAGTGGTGCCGCGAACGATGAAGGCGGTACTCGGGGTCGGCTAGAGCGCCGGGCTGCGATCGGCCCACGGGAGCGCCCGCTCGAGCTGCGCCGCCAACGCCAGGAGCGGTCCCTCGCCGGCGGCCCGGCCGATCAGCTGGACCCCGGTCGGCAGCCCGTCGGCGCCCTGATAGAGAGGCAACGACACGGCCGGGAGCCCGCACGTATTGACGATCGCGGTGTAGGGGGTGAACAGCCCGGAGCGGCGGAAGTGGTCCCAGTGATCCGGACCGCGCCCGTGGACCTCGCCCGTCGGAAGTGGCCGCGATGCGAGCGCCGGCGTAAGGATCGCGTCGTACGGCGCCAGGAAGGCGACGATCGAGCGCGCGTAGTTCTCGAGGCGACCAAGGGCGGCCATGTAGGTGATCGTGTCCTGCGACCGGGCGCGCTCGTACATCTCCCACGTCAGGGGCTCGACGTCGTCGGCGACGGGCTCGCGCCCCCGCAACCGCCCGCCGATGAACACCGAGAACGCGATCCCGGGACCGAACGCGCGACTGAAGTCGGGCAGCAGATCGCTGCTCCGACCAGGGCGGGGTGATCTCCTCGAGCGTATGCCCGAGCGATTCGAGTAATGCGGCTGCGTCGCGCGCCGCCGCCTCGCAGACGGGATCGAGCACCGCCCCCTCCAAAGGCGAGTTGAACGCCAGTCCAATTCGAAGCGACCCCGGCTCGTCAGACGCGGATGAAGCGAACGGCCGCTCAGGAGCGGGCGCCCAGGTGGCGTCGCCGGGCTCGTACCCGCTCATCACGTCGAGCAGCGACGCGGTCTCCCCGACGGTACGCGTGAGTACGCCGTCGTTGACGAGGAAGCTCTGGCCGGCATCGGGGCCAACGGACACGCGCCCGCGAGACCCCTTCAGCCCGACGAGGCCGCAGCATGCGGCCGGGATCCGGGTCGATCCGCCGCCGTCGTTGCCGTGAGCGATCGGGACCATCCCGGCGGCGACCGCGGCGGCGGAGCCGCCACTCGAGCCGCCCGGCGTCCGCCCAAGATCCCACGGATTCAATGTAGGCCCAAATCGTCGCGACTCGCACGTCGGCAGGATCCCCATCTCAGGCAGCGTCGTCTTGCCGACGATCACGAATCCCGCCTCGCGCAGGCGGCGGACGAAGAAGGCATCGTGCCGCGGGACCACATCCTCAAAAAGCGAGCTGCAGAGTGTGATCGGCATCCCCGCCACCGGCCTGTTGTCCTTGATCGCGATCGGAACGCCGGCGTACGGCCGGGGGTCACCCGCCCCGATGCCCCGCGCCTGCGCGAGCGCCGATTCGTGCGCCACGTGCGTGAAAGCGTTGATCGTCGGCTCGAGCTCGTCGATCCGCTGAAGCGAAGCCGAGACCAGTTCGACAGCACTCAGCTCCCCCGCGCGCACCATCGCGGCGAGCTCCCCGACCGGGCTGCGCAGAAGCTCGTTCACGGGCCGACAGCGTAGCCTTTCCGCTTCTCTCTTCGAACCTTCCAGGAGCCAAAACCGCATGAGCGCGAACAGCGAAGTTCAATCGGGCCTCGAGGGCGTTGTAGCGTTCGCCACCGAGATCGCGGAGCCCGACCGCGCCGGTGGCGCCCTCCGATATCGCGGCGTCAACATCGAGGATCTCGTCGGGCAGGTGCCGTTCGAGCAGGTTTGGGGGCTGCTCGTCGACGGCACGCTGGAGCCCGGGCTGCCGCCCGCCGAGCCGCACCCGCTGAGCGTCCACTCGGGCGACCCGCGCGTCGACGTGCAGTCCGCGCTCGCGATGCTCGCGCCGCAGTGGGGTTTCCAAGAACTGATCGACATCTCCGACGAGGAGGCGCGCGACAACCTTGCCCGTGCGTCGGTGATGGCGCTGTCGTTCGTCGCGCAGTCGGCGCGCGGGATCGGCCGCCCGCCGGTACCCCAGCGCGAGATCGACAAGGCGACCTCGATCCCCGAGCGGTTCCTGATCCGCTGGCGCGGCGAGTCGAACCCCGACCACGTGAAGGCGATCGACGCCTACTGGATCAGCGCCGGCCGAGCACGGGATGAACGCGTCGACGTTCACGGCTCGCGTGGTCGCGTCGACCGGCGCCGACGTCGCCGCCGCGCTCTCCGCGGCAGTCGGCGCGCTGAGCGGGCCACTTCACGGCGGCGCCCCTAGCCGCGTGCTGAAGATGCTCGACGAGGTCGCCGAAATGGGCGACGCCGATCAGTACGTCAAGGACCTGCTCGACCGCGGCGAGCGCCTGATGGGTTTCGGCCACCGCGTGTACCGCGCCGAGGATCCCCGCGCTGCCGTCCTGCGTCGCACGGCGAAGCAGATCAACGCGCCCCGAGTCGAGGTCGCTGAGGCGCTCGAGGAGGCGGCGCTCGCCGAGCTTCACGTGCGCTGGCCCGATCGCGTGCTCGCAACCAACGTGGAGTTCTGGTCGGCTGTCGTGCTCGACTTCGCGGACGTTCCGCCGGAGCTGTTCACGCCGATGTTCACGTGTGCACGGACGGCGGGGTGGTCGGCGCACATCCTCGAGCAGAAGCGCGAGGGCCGGCTGATCCGCCCGACCGCCAAATACGTCGGGCCACCCCCGCGGCCGCTTTCGGATTTGACAAGCTAGCTCGCCGTGAGCCCCGATCGTCAGCTCGATCCGGAGGCGCTCGGCGATCACATCGACCGGCTGTACCGCGCTGCGCGGAGCATGACCCGTTCTCGGGAGGAGGCCGAGGACCTCGTGCAGGAGACGTTCGCGCGGGTGCTGCGCAAGCCGCGCATGCTCCGCTCCGAGGACGACATCGGCTACCTCCTGCGCGTGCTTCGCAACACCTATGTCTCGACCCGCCGCACGCAGGCGCGCCGCCCGCAGACGACCGCGCTGCCCGACGATCTGGACCTGGTCGAGGACCGCGAATCGACGCGGCCCGATGCGCGCCTCGAACACGAGGATCTCTACGCGGCGATCTCGTCGCTTCCGGACGACTTCCGCGACGCGCTCGTGGCGATCGACGTCGTCGGGCTGTCCTACCGGGAGGCGTCGACGAACGCTTCGGGTCCGGGAGGCGACGATCACCACACGGCTGCACCGCGCGAGGCAGCGAGTCGCGAAGGCGCTGAACGACGGCCGAAGCCGCCCAAATCCGCTCGAAGAAAGACTAGGAAGCCGCGAGCTGGCGGAGGAAGAACGCCAGTTGCGGCGCCGGTGCGCCGGCGACCGAGAGCACGCACGTGTGGTTCGCGCGGCGCCACGTGACGACATAGCGACCGTCGAGGTCGCAGCGTGCGCAGCGCCGTTCCGTTGACCGTAGAGCTCCCACCGCCGCCCGGCTGCTTCAACGCGGGCGCGCTGACGATCGTGTACGCGGCCCGAGTGCCATGCCACTCGTAGTAGACGGTCTGCGCGACCCGGCCGTCGATCCGGTCGATGCGCTGTCCGATGGCGTGCCAGCCGCGGCTTGACCAGTCGGGGAAGTAGACCTCCTGCACGTCCATGTTCAGCCGCTCGCCGGAGGTGGCGGGCGGCGGCGGCGCGGTCGAGCCGCGGGTGGCGAGCGAGGCGGCCTGGCTGATCGATGGCGCGCCCGGGGTTCCGCTCGGGCGCGAGCAGCACGACCGCGAGAACGATCACGGCCGCGGCGGCCATGCCCGCGACCATCCCTGGCATATTCACGTGCCAGCGCGTGCGCAGCCATGCGCGATCCTTCCGTTTCGGCGCGGCGGCTTGCACCTCGCGCCGCAGCCGCGCCGGTGCTCGGTCGGTCGCCCGCATCTGATGCAGCGCTTCGACGACGCGTCGCTCGCGCTCGTACAGCTCGGTCAGCCGCGCGGAGGCCGTGATCCGCGCGCGGACCTGGTCGCGGCGAGCGGCGTCGAGCGTCCCGTCGGCAAGCGCCGAAAGGTCCGCCAGGTCGGCCGGCCGGGGTTCCGTGCTGTCAGCATCTCGTGGCATAGAAATCGCCTTAAGGGTACCGACGCCTATGCCCCCTGTCTCCTTCCCGAACCCGTGATACTGCACGGCGTGCCTCCCGACTCCGCCAGGCGGTCCTCGCAGCACGGGATTTCGACTCAGTGGTCGCCACGCTGCGCGAGTCGCTGCTGCTGGCCGAGCCGTTCCACGATCCCGGCGTTGCGTTGTTCGGCTTGCGAAACGCTGTGTTCGCGATCGGCGACACCTTCCTCGAGGTCGTCTCGCCGATTCAGCCATGACACCTCGGCAGGCCGCCTGATCGAGCGCCGTGGCGGCGACTGCGGCTACATGCTGATGTTCGAAGTCGACGACCTGCGCGCGGCGCGCCAGCGGGTGGCCGAACATGGGATCCGCGAGGTCTGGGAGGTCGAGCTCGGCGACATCGCCGAAGTCCACCTGCACCCGGCCGATATGCAGGGCGCGATCGTCGCCCTGAGCGCCCCCCAACCGCCCGGATCGTGGCGCTGGGGCGGCCCTGATTGGCCGAGCCGCTCGGTGCCCGGTGAGCTACATACGGTCACCGTCGGAGTGCCCGACCCAAACGTGACCGCATCGCTCTGGCAAGCGGTCATCGGACCGATCGGAACGGTGCGTTTCGTGGCCGACGCGGACGGGCGCGGTCCAGTTGCGATCTCGCTCAGAGCCTCCGAGGACTGCCGGATTCCAACCGATGTGGCGGGCGTCCGCCTCGAGCGGGCGTGAAGACGCAACACCGCGCCGGCACCATTCAATCCGGCATGGCAGAATTACCTGGCCTCGGAGGGCTGAGCTAGGTGGCACGGAGCATCGAGCAGACGGAGACACGCATTCGCGGTCTACTGTCGCGCGTGCGCGAGCGCGCCAGCGCGACGCAAGAGGAGCTCCGCGAGAGGATCGGCCTGTTTGGCGAGCCAAGCGTCGCCAAGGAGCAGGCGTCCGTGTTCGTCAGCTATCGCCGCCAGGCCGAGGGTCTCGCGCTCGGCCTCGTGCGCGATTTGAAGGAAACCCCGCAGGCAAAGAAGTGGTCGTTCTTCATCGATCAGCTCACGATCCCGCCCGGAGCCGAGTGGGAGGGCTACATCTCGGACCACCTGACGAGCTCATGGGTAATGCTGCTCGTCATCAGCCCGGGCTGGAACGAGGGGGCGCGGCTGGACGATCGGGACAACTTCGTGCGGCGCGAGATCGAGCTCGCACGCGAGCACAGCGTCCCGCTGATCCCGGTCCTGCTCGAAGGCGCGACGATGCCCGTGCGCGACGAGCTGCCCGAGAGCCTGCGCTGGCTGTCTGCCGCGCCGGTGCTCGAAACTTTCAATCCGCAACTGCGCCGGGTAATGATCGCCAACCTGGCCGTGTGGATGGCGGAGATCAAGCGCGCAGCCGACGGCGCCGGCGACGAGGTGACAAACGCCGAGAAGGCGGCCGGTAAGCTCGCCGATGCTCTCGGCGCGGCTCGCTCCGATCAAGCCAAGGCAGAGAGTCAGGCCTCGAACGGCGAAGCGCTGTGCGCGGCCGTCGACGGTGAGATCGCCGAGGCCGAGCGCGCGCTCGCTGATGCGAAAGCCACGATCAAGCCGCCGCGCGAGCCCGGTCGCCTGCGCATATACATCGATGCTGCCGCCGACACCGAGGCTGAGGCGAAGGCGATCGCGGCCAAGGTTGAATCGGCCCTAGACGGCGGCGCCAAGGTTCAATCGGGGCTCACGAAGACCACGGAGGATCGGACCAGCCGCGAAGCGCACCTGTCCGGCTCTGATCTCGTGCTGGCGCTGATCGGGCCGGAGTGGCCGTGCGATTGCGGCTACATGGTGATGTTCCAGGTGGGGGACCTTGACCGCCGCCAGAACCAACGCGAGCAACGAGTCAGTCCGCGAGGTTTTCGAGGTCGAGCTCGACGACATGTCAGGAGGTCCACCTGCACCCGCGCGACATGTCCGGCGCGATCGTCGCGCTCAGCGCTCCCGTCCCGCCCGAGTCGTGGCGGTGGGGCGGTCCCGACTGGGAGCAGCGAAGCGTCCCGGCCGGGTCGCTGCCGTGACGATCGAGCACGCCGAAGATCCGGACGCAGTCGCGGCCCGCTGGAAGCGCGATCATCGGCGACCTCGCCGCGAGCGACGTTCGAGCACGGCGCGGACCGCGGACCGATCGAGATCAGGATCGAGCGCGACGTCGCTGCGCCCGCACGCTCGAGATCGGCTCGGTGCGGATTACCGCGACACGGCCAACGTAGCCGTGTACGGCCCGCGCACGTAGTCGCGCAGCATCCGCGTCGCGGAGTACGCGGCCCGAGCGTCCGCAGCGACGACTTCATCATCGCGAGCCAGCGGTCCGGCAGTCCGCGCGAGTCGCGGTCGTAGAACGCCGGCACGACCTCCTCGGCCATCAGCCTGTGGAACGTCGCGGCGTCGCGGTCGTCCTGCGCCTGCGGATCGGGGTCGACATCGCCGGGCAGCGCCCAGCCGTTCGTACCGTCGTACGCCTCGGCCCACCAGCCGTCGAGCACGCTGAGCTGGAGCCCTCCGTTCAGGGCGGACTTCATCCCGCTCGTCCCGCTCGCTTCGAGCGGCGGCCGCGGCAGGTTCAGCCACAGGTCGCATCCACGGACGAGCCGCGACGCGACCGCGAGGTCGTAATCGTCGAGGAACACGACGCGCTGGCCGACGACGCGCGCGCGCTTGAGTCCGAACAGCCGCTGGAGTACGTGCTTGGCGTCGTCGTCGCGAGGGTGGGCCTTGCCGGCGAGCACGACCTGGACGGGGCGGTCGCCACCGAGCAGCGCCTCGGTCCATTCGGGGTCGCGGGTCAGCAGGTCGAGCCGCTTGTATGTCGCCACCCGGCGGGCAAAGCCGATCGTCAGCACGTCGGGGTCGAACATTTGCGCCGCCGCTTGAACGTACTCGCGCACGTCACTGCGGGCCAGCCGGTCAAGCGTCGAGCGTGCTGCGGATGAACTCGATCAGCCGACGGCGCTGACGCCCGCGTGCCGCCCACAGCTCACCGTCGTCGATCTGATCGACGCGCGCCCCACGCATCGGTCTCCGACAGCCAGCCGTCGCCGAGCGGCGGCGCTCAGCAGGCCGCGCATCTCGGGGCCCATCCACGTCCGGACGTGGACCCCGTTCGTGACGTGCCCGATCGGAATCGCCTCGGCGGCGCGGCCCGGCCACAGCTCGGTCCACATCGTCCGCGCGACTCCGCCGTGGCGGGCACTGACGCCGTTCGCCGAGCGGCTCAGCCGCAGCGCCGCCTGCGTCATCCCGAACTCCTCGTCGCTGTTCTCAGGGTGCGTCCGGCCGAGCGCGATCAGCTCCTCCTGGTCGAGGCCGAGGTCGGCCACCACGCCCGCGAGCACTGTCCGCACTCGCTCGCTCGGATAGGCGTCGTTGCCCGCCGGCACCGGCGTGTGGGTCGTGAACACGACCCTGCTCGCGCGCCGACGCAAGACCGCCGTCATCTGCGCCCAGCTGGAGCGGCGCGAGCGCAGCGTGACCCTCGTTCAGATGCACGACACCGGGATCGATCCCGAGGGCACGCAGCGCGCGTGCGCCGCCGATCCCGAGCAGCACGTACTGCGCGAGCCGCGTGTCCGCGTCGCCGTCGTACAGCCGCGCCGTGATCCACCGCTCGAGCGGAGCGTTGGCGGCGAAGTCCGTGTCGAGCAGGAACAGCGGCACCCGGCCGACATCGACCCGCCAGATCCGCGCGGTCGCGGTGACCCCTTCGGCGAGTGGCACGTCGATCGTCGCCGGCTCCCCGGATCCATCGGTTACGAGCGCCGCCGGCAGCCGCTCCGGGTCGGTGCTGACCCAGTACTCGTGCTGCCAGCCGCCCGCGTCGACGCGCTGGCGGAAGTAGCCCTTGCCGTACATCAATCCGACCGCCACCATCGGGAGCGCCTGGTCCGATGCCTCCTTCAGCAGATCGCCGGCGAGCGCGCCAAGGCCGCCGGAATAGACCGGCAGCGACGCGTGGACGCCGTACTCGGCGCAGAAGAAAGCGACCGGCCGTGCCTCGCTGACGACGGTCGTGTCAGCCGGCCGCTCCAGATCCGCGGCGAGCTCGGCATACAAAGCCCGGGCGCGCTCCACCAGCCGATCATCGCCAGCTGCCCGCGCCAAGGAACGCAACGAGGTCTCCTGCAACAGCCGAACGGGGTTGCCGGCGCACGCGTCGAAGCGGTCGGGGTCGATCGCCGCGAACAGCTCGGGGGCGCCGTCGAGCCACGACCAGCGGTAGTTGAACGCGAGCCGTGCCAGCGGCTCCAGCGAATTCGGCAGTCGCTCGGCGAGTTCCTCGGCGGCGCGGAGAACGTCCTCGCGTCCCTGATCGACAAGGGGCATCGACTGTGAATATTGCTTGACTGGAGCGAGCTTTGCGTGACGGCCAAGAATTGCACCGGCTTGGCGTCCTGGCGTTCGGTGACTCGGTCACGAACGCGGGCGGCGAGCTCCAGTGGGGCGTGGCGCTCCAGTCGTGGGCGCTGTGGGTCGCGCGCGCGCTCGGACTCGCATACACGGGCTACGCGGTCGACGGCGCGCTCGCCGACGACGTGCTCGACAAGCAGATCCCGCGGTTTACGCGCTACACCGCGCACCCCGACGCGCGCTACGACCTCGGCTGCCTGTACATCGGGGTCAACGACGTCCGCGGCCTCGACTGGGACGCCGTCGCATTCGAGCCGCGCCACCGACAGGCACTCGAATTCCTCGCGGCTCGCTGCGATCGAACGCTGACATTGACCGCACCACTCGACCTCGGCTGGCCGCGTGCCCGCGAGAAAGTGGCCGATCTAAATGCAGCGATCCGGCGTTCCGCGGCGGCCACAAATACGCTTGTCACCGACCTCAGCGACTTTCGCGCTCGCAACCACCTGATGGCCGACCTGGTCCACCCGACCGCGTTCGGTCAGATCGCGATCGCCCAGCGCGCGCTCGAGACGCTCGCGGCCGACGGCCTTCCTCCGACGGCGCTCCCAAGCTGGATGATCGTGTACGAGAAGACCTGGTTCGGACAGCTGCGCGGGGATCTGACGTACGTCTACCGGCGCGCGAAGGTGACGATCAGGGAAGGCGTCCGCTCTGCTCGGATGCATCTCTGAGCCGGCGCGCGAGCCGCTCCGTCAGCGCACCGGGCCGCATCTGCCAGCGCCAGCTGCCGCCGGCGCGCGACGGATCGTTCATCCGCGCGTCCGACCCGAGCCCGAGCACGTCCTGGACCTGGGCGATCGCGACCCGCGCCGGCGACGCGAACGCGAGCCGGATCAGGCCCCACCACGGCTCGCGCTCGCGATGCGGAGCGAGCGCCGAATCCACGAGTCCGCGGCGCTCAACGTCCAGCGATTCGTACCAGCCGCGCGCCGTGTCGTTGTCGTGCGTGCCCGTGTAGACGAACCGTCGCTCGACGTGGTTGGCGGGCTGGTGCGGGCTGCGAGGCTCGCCGGGTTCGAAGCCGAGCTGGAGCACGAGCATCCCCGGCAGCCCGAGCTCGTCGCGGAGCCGCTCGACGGGTGGCGTGATCACGCCCAGGTCCTCCGCGACCAGCGGCAATCCCCCAAGCGCCGAGTCGAACGCGTCGAACAGCGCACGTCCGGGCCCGCGCACCCAGCGGCCACCAAGCGCGGTTCGATCGTGAGCCGGCACCGCCCAGTAGGCGACGAACCCGCGGAAGTGGTCAAGCCGGGCGTAGTCGTACAGCGCGAGCGTGCGCCGCAGCCGCTCAACCCACCAGCGATACCGCCGCCGGCGCAGCGCGGGCCAGTCGTACAGCGGGTTGCCCCACAGCTGACCCGTGGTCGAGAACGTATCGGGCGGCGTGCCGGCGACGACGCCGGCTCGGAAAAGCTCCGGGTGCGCACGGTGGTCCGCGCTCCCGGGCGCGACGTAAATCGCGACGTCGCCGAGCAGCCGCACGCCCGCCGAGGATGCGTAGCTGCGCAACGCCGCCCACTCCCGGTCGAATCTGACCTGGTCTGCGACCGCGTCCCGGCCGCCGAACCGCGCCCAGTCGTCGATCCAGAATGCGTTGCGCTCGCGGAAATCGAGCAGCTCGGTCGCTCGACACGGGCGCTCGGCGAGCCGCATCGGACAGCAGCCCGGGCCACGCGGCGAACGCTGAGCGAGGACTTGTACGGCGAGCGGTATCGATCGGGCGGGCCGAGCGGCAGCATCTGCCACCACGATTGGCCGGCCGTCGGCGAGCCAGTCCACGAATCTGAACGCGTCCGGCCCGAGCCTCCCGTCCGGCAGCGAAGTGATGTGCATTTGGATGCCGGCGGATCGGGGAATGCTCTTCACATGGCGGTGTTTACCCGACCAACGGGCATGGATACTGTCCGGCCCGTGTCCCATGCCTCCCCCAGCCGATCGTGATCCAGTACCCGACGCCCGCAGTCGACGGCGGCCGCTACCCCGTCAAGCGCGTGATCGGCGACCAGATCGCCGTCGAGGCCGACATCTTCCGCGACGGCCACGAGCTGCTGCGCGCGGTCGTCAAGTACCGCTCCGTCGGCACCCGCCGCTGGCGCGAGGCCGAGCTGCACCGGATCGACGCGCAGCTCGACGGCGTACGCTGGGGCGGGGAGTTCGTGGTCGACTCGGTCGGCCGCTGGGAGTACACCGTCGAGGCGTGGTCCGACTCTTTCGGCACCTGGCGCGACGAGCTCCGCCGGAAGCTCGCCGCCGGTCAACCCGATCTCGCGGGCGAGATCTCCGAAGGCGTCGTGCTGATCGAGGCTGCCGCCGAGCGGGCGCGCAGCGGCGAAGATCGCGCGATCCTTCAGAGCGCGCTCGCCGCGGTCCAGACAGATCCAGTCGCGGCGCTCGAACGAGCAGCTGTTCGAGGTGGTGGAGCGGTGCCAGGAGCGGCACGGCAGTACGTGCCTCGAGCGTCCGGTGCCGATCGAGGTCGACCGCGTCCGCGCCCGCTTCGGCTCGTGGTACGAGCTGTTCCCCCGCTCGTGGGGCGGGCTGAAAGGTGTCGAGCGCCAGCTGCCGCGGCTCGCCGAGCTGGGGTTCGACGTGATCTACCTGCCGCCGATCCATCCGATCGGCCAGACGAACCGCAAGGGTCGCGACAACGCGCTCGTCGCAGCGACCGGGCGATCCGGGGTCGCCGTGGGCGATCGGCGATGAGACCGGCGGGCACGACGCGGTCCACGCCGAGCTCGGGACCGAAGACGACCTGCGCAGGCTCGTCGACGCCGCGAGACGGCACGACATCGACATCGCGCTCGACTTCGCGATCCAGGCATCGGCCGACCACCCGTGGCTGACCGACCACCCCGAATGGTTCAACCGCCGCCCCGACGGCACCTTGAAGTACGCCGAGAACCCGCCGAAGCGCTACCAGGACATCTACAACGTCAACTGGGAGTCCGAGGACTGGCGCGGGCTGTGGGACGCGCTGCTCGGAATCGTGCTGCATTGGGTCGACTGCGGGATCAAGGTGTTCCGCGTCGACAATCCGCACACGAAGCCGTTCCCGTTCTGGTCGTGGCTGATCGAGCAAGTCCACCTCGTCGACCGTGACGTGGTGTTCCTCGCCGAGGCGTTCACGCGCCGCGCGGTGATGCGACACCTGGCGAAGATCGGCTTCTCTCAGTCGTACACGTACTTCACGTGGAAGAACTCGCGCCACGAGCTGATCGAGTACGTCTCGCAGCTCGCGTACACCGACGAGCGCGAGTACTTCCGCCCCAACTTCTTCGTCAACACCCCCGACATCCTGCACGCGTACCTCCAGCACGGCGGGCGCCCCGGATTCGAGGCGCGGCTGGTGCTCGCCGCGACGCTCAGCCCGACCTACGGGGTCTATTCGGGATTCGAGAACCTCGAGCACGTCGCCGTCCGCGAGGGCTCCGAGGAGTACCTCCACTCGGAGAAGTTCGAAATCAAGCAGCGCTCGCTCGACGGCGAGCTGCTGCCGATGATCTCGCGCCTGAACCGCACGCGCCGCGAGAACCCCGCGCTGCAGCGTTTCGACAACGTCACGTTCATCGACACGGCCAACGAGGCGCTGGTCGGCTATGCGAAGCAGTCCGACGGCAATACCGTGTTCACCGTCGTGAGCATCGATCCCGTCAACGCCCAGGAGGGGCTCGCGGTCGTGCCGGCGCAGCTCGGGCTGCCGCCCGCGTTCACGGTCCGCGACCAGCTGACCGATGAGACGTTCGACTGGCGGATCGGGCCCAACTATGTCCGGCTGAACCCCGGCGAGCGACAGGCGCACGTGCTCGGGTAAGGTCGCTGTGACCGGCCCGCCGACGATGACCCATCTGATCGCGCGCGAGCTCGGCTCGACGCCGGCCGTCCCGCGCAGGCCGCCGAACCGTCGCCGGCGCAGACGCAGAACTGGTTCGAAGCCGAGCCGCTGTGGTTCAAGCACGCCGTCTTCTACGAGGTCGCGATCCGCTCGTTCTACGACGGCGATGGCGACGGCTCCGGCGACTTCCGCGGGCTGACCGAGAAGCTCGACTACCTCCAGTGGCTCGGGGTCGACTGCATCTGGCTGCTGCCGTTCTATCGATCGCCGCTGCGCGACGGCGGCTACGACATCTCCGACTTCACGAGCGTCCATCCCGACTACGGCACCGTCGACGACGTCAAGATGCTGATCGACGCGGCGCACGCGCGCCGGATCCGGGTGATCGCGGACCTCGTGATGAACCACACCTCGAGCGACCACCCATGGTTCCAGGAGTCCCGCTCGAGCCCGGACAACCCCAAGCGCGACTGGTACGTGTGGTCGGACGACCGACGACCGCTACCAGGACGCGCGGATCATCTTCATCGACACCGAGACGTCGAACTGGACCTGGGATCCGGTCGCCGGGGCGTACTTCTGGCACCGCTTCTTCTCCCACCAGCCGGACCTCAACTACGACAACCCGGAGGTCCAGGAGGCGATGCTGGAGGTGCTCAAGTTCTGGCTCGACCTCGGGCTCGACGGCTTCCGCCTCGACGCGGTCCCGTACCTGTTCGAGCGCGAGGGCACGATCTGCGAGAACCTCCCCGAGACGCACGCGTACCTCAAGCGGGTGCGCGCGTACGTCGACGAGCACTACCCGGACCGCGTGCTGCTCGCCGAGGCGAACCAGTGGCCGGCCGACGTCGTCGAGTACTTCGGCGCGGAGGACGAATGCCAGATGGCGTTCCACTTCCCGGTGATGCCGCGCATGTTCATGGCCGTGCGGCGCGAGGAGGCGGTGCCGATCTACGAGATCCTCGCGCAGACGCCGCAGATCCCGACAGTTGCCAGTGGGGCCTGTTCCTGCGCAACCACGACGAGCTGACGCTCGAGATGGTCACCGACGAGGAGCGCGACTACATGTACTCCGAGTACGCCAAGGATCCGAGGATGAAGCTCAACCTCGGAATCCGCCGGCGACTCGCGCCGCTGCTCGACAACGGCCGCGACGACATCGAGCTGATGACCGCGATCATGTTCTCGCTCCCGGGGTCGCCGGTTCTGTACTACGGGGACGAGATCGCGATGGGGGACAACGTATTTCTCGGTGATCGTGACGGGGTGCGGACGCCGATGCAGTGGACCGGCGACCGCAACGGAGGGTTCTCACGCGCCGATTTCGCGCAGCTGTACCTGCCCCCGCTGATGGACCCCGTATACGGATTCCAGGCGGTCAACGTCGAGGCCCAGCTGCGTACCGCGACATCGCTGCTGCGCTGGGTCCATCGCTTCATCTCGCTGCGCAAGGAGCACCCGGTGTTCGGGTTCGGAACCTACGAGCCGCTCAAGCCCTCGAACCCCCGCATCTTCGCCCACATACGCCGTTTCGAGGATGATCTGGTCCTGTGCGTTCACAACCTTGCCCGCTCCGCGCAGGCCGTGGAGCTCGACCTCAGCGCGCAGGAGGGCCGCCATCCGGTCGAGCTGTTCGGACGCTCCCGCTTCCCCCGAATCGGCCAGCTTCCCTACCTGCTGACGCTCGCCCCGCGCGGCTTCTACTGGTTCGAGCTGGCCGAACCAGAGGACGAGGAGGGCTCGGGTGACTGAGCCGGCGACCGCCGAGATCCGCCAGCTGCTCGACGAGGAGGCGCTGCGGGCGTGGATCGCGCAGCAGCGCTGGTTCGGGTCCAAGCGCCGCTCGATCACCGGGATCGAGGTGGTCGAGGGCGTCTCGCTGCACGATGACCCGGTTCTGTACCTGGCTCTGGTGCAGACGCGCTTCGCGGCCGGCACGCATGAGCTGTACCAGTTGCCGCTGGGGATGGTTCGCAGCGGTGTCGAATGCGGACCCGAGTGCATCGCCGCGAGTGAGGACTGGACGGTGTATGACGCGCTGGCCGAACCGACCGAGCTGCTCGAGCTGATGCGCCGCATCGATGAGGGCCTCCAGATCGAGACCGAAACCGGCCGGTTCAGCTTCCACGTCGCGAGCGAGCCGGCCAACCTCGGCGATGGCGCCACGCGCCCGCGGCGTCGGCGCCGAGCAGTCGAACTCCTCGATCGTTTTCGACGACCGTTTCGTGCTGAAGGTGTTCCGCAAGCTCGAACCGGGCATCAACCCAGAACTCGAGATGTTGCGCTTTCTCACCAAACAGGGGTTTCCGAACATCGCTCCGCTGGAGGGGTGGTACGAATACGAAGGCGAGGCGTTCACCTCGACGCTCGGCGTCAGCCAGGCGTTCCTCACCGGCGCGCGCGATGGTTGGGACATGGCGCTCGACCTGCTCGAATCCGACCCCGACGAGCTGCTGGCGCGCCTCGGCTCGCTCGGCAAGGTCACCGCGGAGCTGCACAACGTACTCGCCACCGATGCGCACCGATCCGGCGTTCTCGCCCGAGCAGCCAAGCCAGGAGGCGCTGGCGCTGCTGACGGCGACCGTCGATGAGGACATCGAGAAGATCTTCGTCAACCTCCCCGAAGACGACCGGCTGGCGCCGATCGCCGGACGCGGCCAGGACGTCCGCGAGCGGCTGGCCACCCGCGCCCAGATCGGCGAGGGCGGCCGCGCGATCCGCCTGCACGGCGACTACCACCTCGGCCAGACGCTGTACCGCCCGAGTGGTTGGGCGATCATCGACTTCGAGGGCGAGCCGGCGCGGCCGCTGCCCGAGCGCCGCCAGAAGCGCTCTCCCCTGCGCGACGTCGCAAGCATGCTCCGCTCCTTTGCGTACGTCACTTCGGCGGTCGACATCCTCCGCGGCCGGCCGGCGCCCGAGGGCTTCGAGCGACGTGCTCGGGACTCGTTCCTCGGCGAGTACCTGGCCAACGTCGAGCGCGCGCTGCTGCCCCCCGGCGAGGCCGCGATCGCGAACCTGCTCTCGATCTACGAGCTCGAGAAGGCGATCTACGAGCTGCGCTACGAGCTCGACAACCGCCCCGATTGGGTGGCGATCCCGGTCGCCGGGATCAGACGGCTGCTGGAGGACGACGAATGACACCGCAGGCCACCGCAGCAGTTCGAGTCCGTCGTCCGCCGCGAGCACGGCGACCCGCATTCTGTCCTCGGCGCGCACCCGGCGCCCGACGGCGTCGTGGTCCGAGCGCTACGGCCGGCCGCCGAGGCGATCGCAGTTCTGCTCGACCCAGATGGGGAGCGGGTGGCGCTGGCCCAGGTCCATCCCGGTGGGCTGTTCGAGGGCACTGTGCAGAACGCATCGCTGCCGCTGCGATACCGGCTCGAGGTCGACTACGGCGGCGGACGCGTGTTCACGCTGCGCGATCCCTACGCGTTCACGCCGACGCTCGGAGAGCTCGACCTGCACCTGATCGGCGAGGGGCGTCACGAGCAGCTCTACGACCGCCTTGGCGGCCGACGTCCGCGAGCACGAGGGCGTCACCGGAACCGCCTTCGCGGTCTGGGCGCCGGCCGCCCGCGCCGTCAGCGTGGTCGGTGACTTCAACTCCTGGGACGGACGGTTGCACGCGATGCGCTCGCTCGGCGACAGCGGCATCTGGGAGTTGTTCCTGCCGGACTGCCTGCCCGGCGCGCGCTACAAGTTCGAGATCCTCTCCGAGAGCGGCGAGCTGCTGCTGAAGGCCGATCCGTACGCGCTCGCGACCGAGGTCCCGCCGAAGAACGCCTCCGTCGTGTTCAACTCGGAGTACGAGTGGAGCGACGCGGAGTACATGGCCGAACACCGGCAGGGGCAGCCGCTCGGCCAGCCGATGTCGATCTATGAGGTCCACCTCGGCTCGTGGCGGCTCAATTCGCTCGAGGAAAATCGCAAGCTGACCTACGTAGAACTCGCGGACGAGCTGTCGGCATACGCCAAGCAGATGGGCTTCACCCACGTCGAGCTGATGCCCGTGATGGCGCATCCGTTTGAGGGGTCGTGGGGCTATCAGGTCACCGGGTACTACGCGCCAACCCCGTTCTACGGCTCGCCGGACGAGTTCCGCGAGTTCGTCGACCGCATGCACAGCAACGGGCTCGGGGTCCTACTCGACTGGGTGCCGGCGCACTTCCCCCGGGACGAGTTCGCGCTCGCTCGGTTCGACGGGACGGCGCTGTACGAGCACGCCGATCCCCGCCGTGGCGCCCACCCGGACTGGGGCACGCTCGTGTTCAACTACGGCCGCCACGAGGTCCGCAACTTCCTGATCGCGAACGCCCTGTTCTGGCTGCGCGAGTATCACGCCGACGGCGTGCGGGTCGATGCGGTGGCGTCGATGCTGTACCTCGACTACTCCCGCACCGAGGGGCAGTGGGTGCCGAACCAGTACGGGGGCCGGGAGGACCTCGATGCGATCGGATTCCTGAAGGAGCTCAACGAGGTGGTCTACGCGTACGAGCCCGGCACGATCTCGGCCGCCGAGGAGTCAACCTCCTGGCCCGGCGTCTCGCGTCCCACGTACCTGGGCGGCCTCGGCTTCGGGTTCAAATGGAACATGGGCTGGATGCACGACACGCTGGCCTACTTCCAGCAGGATCCGATCTACCGCCGCTACCACCACCACGAGCTGACATTCAGCCTGCTGTACGCCTTCAGCGAGAACTTCATCCTGCCGCTGTCGCACGACGAGGTCGTGCACGGAAAGGGCTCGCTGCTCCAGAAGATGCCCGGCGACCGCTGGCAGAAGTTCGCCAACCTGCGAGCGCTGTTCGGATTCATGTGGGCGCATCCGGGAAAGAAGCTGTTATTCATGGGCTCGGAGTTTGGCCAGGAGCGCGAGTGGAACTACCGAGCCTCACTCGACTGGCACCTGCTCGAGACCTCCGAGCACGCCGGCATCCAGACCTTGGTGCGCGACCTCAACCTCCACTACCGCGACGAGCCCGCTCTGTGGGAGCTCGATTCCGACCAGGCGGGCTTCTGGTGGCTCGAGCCCAACGACGCCGACGCCAATGTGGTCGCATTCGCTCGCGCGTCGGCCGGCGCCGAGCGCGTGCTCGTGTTCGTCGCCAATCTCTCGCCGGTGCCGCGACACGGGTACCGGCTCGGCCTTCCGCGCTCTGGCGCCTGGCGCGAGGTGCTCAACACCGACGCCGAGGTTTACGGGGGCGGCAACATCGGCAACCTCGGTGCGGTGACCGCGGAGCCGATCCCCTGGCACGGCCAACCCGTGTCGGCCGAGGTCACGCTCCCGCCGCTCTCGGTGCTCTGGCTCGCGCCCGATGGCGCCTGATACCGGGGCGCTGGGCGCGCGCGTCGTCGGCGAGCACGAGGTCGAGTTCCGCGTTTGGGCGCCGGACGCCGAGTCGGTGGCGGTTGCGCTCGGTGACTCACAGATGCCGCTTCATCCGGCCGGCGCCGGCATCCACGCCGCCGTCGCCCCGGCCGCCGCAGGCGATGACTACATGTTCGTCGTCGACGGCCAGTCATTTCCGGACCCGGCATCGCGTTGGCAGCCGGACGGGCTGCGCGGCCCCTCGCGGGTCCTCGAGCTGGCGCACAGCGCGCCATTTCGCCCGCCGCCGGTGCACGATCTGGTGATCTACGAGCTGCACGTCGGCACGTTCAGCGAGGAGGGGACGTTCGACGGGGTCCTCCCGTACCTGCGCGAGCTCGCCGAGCTGGGCATCAACGCGATCGAGATCATGCCGGTGGCGGAGTTTCCGGGCGAGCGCGGCTGGGGCTACGACGGCGTATACATCTCGGCGGCGCAATCGTCGTACGGCGGGCCCGAGGGCCTCCGGCGGCTGGTCGCCGGTGCGCACGAGGCCGGACTCGCGGTGATCCTCGACGTCGTCTACAACCACGTCGGCGCGTCAGGGGTCACGCCGCTGGAGGCCTTCGGTCCCTACTTCACCGACAAGCACGAGACGCCATGGGGGCGGGCGATCAACTACGACGATGATGGCTCCGACGGTGTCCGCGAGTGGGTGCTCCAGAGCGCCGAGGGCTGGATCCGGGACTTCGGCATCGACGGGCTGCGGCTCGACGCGATCCACTCGATCTACGATTCGAGCCCCGAGCACATCGTCACCGCGGTGGCCCGCCGGGTGCGCGGGGTCCGAGACCGGACGTTCGTGATCGGTGAGCTGGGGCTCGAGGATCCGGACTCGTACGGCGCCCCCGCCTGCGACGCACTGTGGCGCGATCAGTTCCACCACGCGCTGCACGTGCTGCTGACCGGCGAGCGCGAGGGCTACTACGAACCGTACGGCCGTACCTCTGACCTGGCCGAGGCGCTGTCCCTCGGACCAGTGGAAACCGTCGTCGTGTTCGACCAGAACCACGATCAGGTCGGCAATCGGGCGTTCGGTGACCGGCTGGCGCCCGAGCTGCGTCCGCTGGCAGCGTTCACGATGCTTCTGTCCCCGTTCGTACCGCTGTTGTTCATGGGCGAGGAGTACGGGGAGGACGCCCCGTTTCAGTTCTTCTCCGACCACATCGACCCGGAGATCGCTGAGGCGACGCGGGATGGCAGGCGCGAGGAATTCGCGGCGTTCACCGGGTTCGCCGCGGAGGAGATCCCCGATCCGCAGGCGCTGGCAACGTTCGAGCGCTCCAAGCTGACGCGCGAGCGCGACCGTGGGCTGGCGCAACTGTACGCGCGGCTGCTGGACGTGCGGCGGCGGCTGCCCGCCGAGAGCCCGTCGGTACGAGGAAGCGACGAGGACGGCTGGCTGAGCGCGAAGCGCGGCGAATACGAGGTCGTATGCAACTTCTCGACTCGCCCAGTCCTGGTGCCGGTCGAAGCTTCCGAGGTCGAGCTGGCGACCCACGCGGGGATCGCTGTGACCGATGGATCGGTCGAACTGCCACCGCTCGCCGGGGCCCTGATCCGGTGAGCGTCACCGACCAGCTGCCGGTCGTGGTGTGGCCCGGCGAACCGTTTCCGCTTGGCGCCACCTGGGATGGGGGCGGCACGAACTTCTCGGTGTTCTCACAACACGCCGAACGCGTCGAGCTGTGTCTGTTCGACGATGAGAACATCGAGGTCCGCGCCGAGCTGCGCCAGCGGACCGCTCACAACTGGCACTGCTACGTCCCCGACGTCGGTCCCGGTCAGCGTTACGGCTATCGCTTCCACGGCCCGTATGCGCCGCTTGAAGGTAAGCGGTTCAACCCGGCCAAGCTGCTGATCGATCCCTATGCGAAGGCGATCGACGGTGTCGTCAACTGGTCGCACGGCGCGAACGTGCTGCCGTACGTACCGACCGGCGAGGACGACGCGGACCTCGAGATCGACGATGAGGACGACGCCGACGCGATCCCAAAGGCGGTCGTGATCGACGACGCCTTCTTCTGGGAGGGCGACCGCCCGCCGCGGATCCCGTTCGCAGACACGGTGATCTACGAGACGCACGTGAAGGGCTTCACCAAGCTTCACCCCGATGTGCGCGAGGATCTCCGCGGCACGTACGCCGGCCTCGCGTCGGACGCGGCCGTCGAATATCTGAAAACGCTCGGGGTGACCGCGGTCGAGCTGCTCCCCGTCCATCACATCTGCGACGAGTCGTTCCTGTTCGAACGCGGGCTGCGCAACTACTGGGGCTACAGCACGATCGGGTACCTCGCGCCGCATTGCGAATACGCCGCGACGGGCTGTCGCGGTGAGCAGGTGCGCGAGTTCAAGGGGATGGTGAAGGCGCTGCACCGGGCCGGGATCGAGGTGATCCTCGACGTCGTCTACAACCACACGGCCGAGGGCAACCACCTCGGACCGATGCTGTCGTTCAAGGGGGTCGACAACGAGGCGTACTACCGCCTCGACCCCGAGAACCCGCGCTACTACGTCGACTTCACCGGCACCGGAAACTCGCTGAACCCGGTCGATCCGAGCGTGCTGCGGTTGATCATGGACTCGCTCCGCTACTGGGTGACCGAGTGCCACGTCGATGGCTTCCGCTTCGACCTCGCCTCAGCGCTGGCGCGCGAGTTCTTCGACGTCGACCGGCTGTCGGCGTTCTTCGACGTGATCCACCAGGACCCGGTGCTCTCTCAGGTGAAGCTGATCGCCGAGCCGTGGGATGTCGGCCCTGGCGGTTACCAGGTCGGCAACTTCCCCGTGCTGTGGTCGGAGTGGAACGGTCAGTACCGCGACACGATGCGCGACTACTGGCGCGGGTACGCGACCGACGGAGCATTCGCGGGCCGGCTGTCGGGCTCCGCCGACCTGTACCAGGCCGACGGCCGCGATCCGTTGGCGTCGATCAACTTCATCACCGCGCACGACGGGTTCACGCTCGCCGACCTCGTCTCCTACAACGACAAGCACAACGAAGCGAACCTCGAGGACAACCGGGATGGCACCGATGACAACCGCTCCTGGAACTGCGGCGCCGAGGGCCCGACCGACGACCCAGAGGTGCTCGAGTTGCGCCGTCGCCAGCATCGCAACTTCCTGACCACGTTGCTGCTCTCGCAGGGGACGCCGATGCTGCTGGGCGGCGATGAGGTTGGCCGCTCCCAGGGCGGCAATAACAACGCCTGGTGCCAGGACAACGAGATCTCCTGGTATGACTGGTCAGAGAGGCCGGAAAAGGACGAGCTGCGGGACTTCACCCGCCGGCTGATCGCGCTGCGGCGCGCCCACCCGGTGTTCCGGCGCAAGGACTTCCTGCGCGGCCAGCAGATCAAGGGCACCGGATCCCCCGACGTGTGGTGGTTCCGCGCCGACGGGCGCAAGATGACCAACCGCGACTGGCAGGGAGGCGAGCACGTGCTCGGGATGTTCCTCAACGGGCGTGAGATCCCATCGCCGGGACCGCACGGCGAGGACATCGCCGATGACTCGTTCATCCTGCTGTTCAACTCCCACAGCGAAGACCGAGAGTTCACGCTCCCACCGACGCGCTTCGGGAGGCGCTGGTGCCTCGAGCTGATGACGGCTGACCCGAGCGCGGAGGTGGACGGCATGGATTTCACCGCGCGCGGGCAGGTACCAGTGATGTCCCGCTCGATCGTCGTACTTCGACGGGCAGCGTGAACGCCGAGCTCCGGGCGACCTACCGGCTCCAGGTCACCTCTTCGTTCGGCTTCGCCGCGGCCCGCGCGACCGTGCCGTACCTGCGGTCGCTTGGGATCTCGCATCTCTACCTGTCGCCATCGCTGCAGGCCCGGCACGAGTCGACGCACGGCTACGACGTGACCGATCCCAGGCGGATCTCTGCCGAGCTCGGCGGCGAGCAGGAGTTCCGTGCCCTGTCGGCGGCGGCCCGCGAGGCCGGTATGGGCGTCGTGCTCGACATCGTCCCGAACCACATGGCGGCGGTGGACGACAACCCGTTCTGGTCCGATCCGGCGTTGCGCGAGCGGTTCTTCGACCTCGACCCGGAGACCGGCCGCCACCGGCGCTTCTTCGACATCGACGAGATGGCCGGCCTGCGCCAGGAGGATCCGTCGGTGTTCGAGGCCACCCACGCGCTCGTCCTGTCGCTGTTGCAGGAGGGCGTGATCGATGGGCTGCGGATCGATCATCCCGGATGGGCTCGCCGACCCGCGCCGGATATCTCGGTCGCCTGCGCGAACGCGGAGCCGAGCACGTCTGGGTGGAGAAGATCCTCGATCCGGGCGAACGGTTGCGCGACTGGCCGGTGTCCGGCACCGTTGGTTACGAGTTCCTCAACGACGCGTGCGCGCTGTTCGTCGACCCCGCGGGCGAGGCGACGCTGACGGCGCTGTGGGAGCAGGTCTCGGGTGACCGGCGCGAGTTCGGCGAGGTCGCGCACGCTGCGAAGCTCGAGCAGATCCGAGGACCATTCACACCCGAGCGCGATCGCCTGCATCGACTCGTTCCGGACGTCGCGCTACCGGAGCTCGAGGCTGCCCTGGCGTCACTCCCGGTGTACCGCACCTACGTCGAACCCGGCACCGGCAAGCTCGACGAGCAGGACCGAGCGGCGGTCGCTTCGCTGCCCGGATCGGTGCGCGAGCGGCTCCTGCTCGAGCAGACCTCGCCGCCGGAGTTCGTCACCCGCTTTCAGCAGACGACGCCGGCGATCATGGCCAAGGGCGTCGAGGACACGGCCTTCTACCGGTACGCGCGGCTGCTCGCGCTCAACGACGTCGGCGGCGACCCGTCGCGGTTCAGCATCGACGTCGAGGCGTTCCACGCAGCCAATGCCGAACGGCTGGAGCGGTTCCCGTTCGCGCTGGTGACGACGATGACCCACGACACAAAGCGCTCGTCCGACGTCCGCGCGCGGATCGGCGCGATCTCGTCGATCGCTTCGGAGTGGGCGGAGGCGGTCGCGCGCTGGATGGAGCTGACCGACCCGTTTCGCGCCGACGGCGCCCCTGACGACGCCGAGCGCTACTTCATCTTCCAGACGCTCGCGGGTGCGTGGCCGATCGAGTCCGAGCGGATCACCGAGTACATGCGCAAGGCATTGCGTGAGGCCAAGCGGACCACGAACTGGATCTCTCCGAACGAGCAGTGGGAGCAGGCGGCGCTCCACTTCTGCCGCACGATTCAGGCCGACGCCGGCTTCCTGTCTGAGTTCTCGCCGATCGTCGCGCGGCTGACCCAGCTCGGCCGGCGCGCATCGCTCGGCCAGCTCGCGCTGAAGCTCACGGTCCCCGGCATCCCCGACATCTACCAGGGCGATGAGCTCTCCTACCGGGCGCTCGTCGACCCAGACAACCGTCGGCCGGTCGACTTCGAGCGTCGAGTGCAACTGCTGCGCGCGCGGGACTTCACCGCCGAGCCGAAGCTATGGCTCACCAGCGAACTGCTCGCTCTGCGCCGGCGTCGCCCAGAGGCATTCACCGGTGGCTACGAGCCGGTCGGCACCGACGAGGGCGCCGTCGCATTCGTCCGCGGCGGGGCGGTGTTCGTAGCCGTCGAGGTCCGGGCCGGGGCCGCGCCGGTGAAGCCCCCGGGCGGAGAGTGGGACGTCGTCGTGCGCGACGCGGCGCACGGCGTCACCGTGCTTGAACGGGCTGCTCGATAGGGTCCTGCCCGCCGATGCGCGTGCTGCTCATCTCGTGGGAGTACCCCCCCGTGATCGAGGGGGGGCTGGCTCGCCACGTCCGCAAGCTCTCGGAGAACCTGGTCGCCGCCGGTACGGAGGTCCACGTGCTGACCCGGGCGGGCGAGAGCGCGACGTTCCAGGAACAGCGTCACGGAGTCACCGTCCACCGGCTGCGCGAGCCTCCGTTTCCCAAGGACCCGAGCGCGTTCGTCCGCTGGGTCCGCGCGATGAACGACGACATGCGCGCCCGGGCCACGGAGCTGTGCGAGACGTTCAACTACGACATCGTGCACTCGCACGACTGGCTCGTCGCGCGCGGCGCTGAGCAGACCGCGGACAAGTTCGGCCTGCCGTGGCTCACGACCGTGCACGCGACCGAGTTCGGCCGCCACCAGGGCTGGGTCCAGAACCATCCACAGTCCCATATCCATGCGGTCGAACGCTCGATGGTCCGCAGCGCGGACCACGTGATCACGTGCTCGCACTTCATGCAGGGCCACGTCTCGAGCGTGTTCGGGGTCCCCGAGGACCGAATCACGGTGATTCCGAACGGCATCGACCCGCACGACGTGCGGCCCGCGGTTGACGACCTGGGCGCGTTGCGCGCTCGGTTCGCTGCGCCTCCCGAGCGGCTCGTGCTGATGGTCGGCCGGCTCGTCTACGAGAAGGGCTTCCATATCGCGCTCGACGCGCTCGCGCCGGTGATCAAGCGCCGTCGCGACATCAAGTACGTGATCGCCGGCAGTGGCACCGCTGAGGCGGAGCTCAAATCGCAGGTGCGGCAGTTGCGCCTGGTACGGAGCGGAACGTTCCTTGGCTGGGTCGGCGACGACATGCTCCACTCGCTCTACCACGTCGCCGACCTGTGCATCGTCCCGTCGATCTACGAGCCGTTCGGGCTCGTCGCGCTCGAGGCGATGGCCGCAGGCTGCCTGTGTGTCGTCGCCGACACCGGCGGCCTGCGCGAGGTCGTCCCAGGCGACGGCTCCGTCGGTCACCGCTTCCGCTCGCGCGATGTGGTGGCACTCCGCGAGGTCGTCGAGCAGGTACTAGGCGACGACAAGGCCCGCGCCCGTGCCGTAGCCGCGGCCCGCGAGCACGTGCTCGGGTTCGACTGGGCTGAGGTTGCGCGGCGGACGACCGACGTGTACGCGGAGCTGACGCGCGCCGGGCGGACGCGGCGCACTCGCCGCCGCGCCCGCACGCGCTCCTGACCCACCTCAGCGGGTGATCGGCATCTGCAGCTCGGTCACGCTCGGACCGTGCTCGCCCATTTCGTGGTACAGCTCGCGGCTGTGGCCAGCGAGCTCGTAGCCGCTGTCCTCGATCCAGCGGACCAGCGACTCATACACCGGGCCTACATTTTCCATCGACCCCTCGTGGATCACCGATGCGACCTCGATCACGGGCAGGTCGATGACCTCCAGCCCATCTTCGGACGCCACGTCCTGATCTTCTATCGAGAACCCAACGTGGACGCCGACGCTGCCGTCCTCCTTGGGATCGTCGTAGTACCCGACGAACAACCCGGGCTGGCCACCTTGGCGACCGATCGCCGCCGCCGCGGCCGGCGCCAGTTCCATGAACACCGGCGCGATGTGCTCGGAATCCAATGCCTCCGCCACGCCGCGCATCTCCGCGAGCCGCAGCGGCTCCGTCGTCTTGATCACCACGTCCTGCGCACTCATGAGTTCCTTCCTTTCAATCGCACGGAGGTGCGCCTCGACCCGTTGCAGGCGGTGCCGATCCTCGGTCACTGTCTGCTCGAGTTCGGCCTGCCGCAGCCGCAGCATCCCTCGCAGCTCCTCGACCGGCAGCTCCGATTTCAGGATCGCACCGATCTGCTCGAGGGTGAAGCCGAGGTCTCGCAGCGCGAGCAGCCGGTGCAGCCTCGTGAGCTGCTCGATCCCGTACGAGCGATACCCGCTGTCGGGATCGACCTCGTCCGGCACCAATAGCCCGAGCCGGTCGTAGTGACGCAGCATCCGGGGAGACACCTGCCCGAGCCTGGCGAACGCTCCGATGTTCAACATGACGGCTGATTGATAACCCCTGACACGGTGTCAGAGTCAAGGGCCTGTCCCTAGTTGCCGCCGCGCCGCTCGATCTCTGCCAAACGAACCGCGATCAGCTGCTTGACGAGCGGCTTCGGGAGTGGGCGATCGGAAGGAAAATGCAACGAGCCCTTGGTCATCGTGAAGCCCTGAAGCTGATCGGGGAGCTGTTCGAGGACCGAGCCACTGAACGGCAAGTAGCTGACGTGCTTCTTGAACGCGGCGAAGCCGGCGACGATCCCACCGCCGACGCGGAACGCCGGCACGTTGTAGGAGATCACCTCGTCCGCTTCCGGGACGATCTCGAGGATCGTCTGGCGCAGTGTTTGAAGCGTGCTGCGCTGCGGCTCGTCAAGAGCTTGTAGGTATGCGTCGACTTCGTGGCTCACAGCGTTCGCACAGGTTTAACGCACGAGGGCCCGGCGCGTGGAGCACCGGGCCCTCGAAAAACACTCGCCTGTTAGGGCGATTACATCATCCCCGACATGTCGGGCATGCCACCGCCACCGCCCATGCCGCCGGCGTCCTTCTCCGGCACCTCGGCGACGATCGCCTCGGTGGTGAGGATGTTCTTGGCGATCGACGCAGCGTTCTGGAGCGCTGAGCGCGTCACCATCGCCGGGTCGATCACGCCGGCAGCGACGAGATCGACGATCTCGTTCGTCGCGGCGTTGAGGCCGTGGCCCTTCTTCGCCTTGCGGACGTCGTTGACGACGACCGAGCCCTCGAGGCCGGCGTTCTCAGCGATCTGACGGAGCGGCTCCTCGAGCGCGCGGATGACGATCTTCGCCCCCGTCTGCTCGTCGGGCTCCTCGATCTTGTCGAGCTTGATCGCTGCCTGAGCGGTCAGAAGCGCGACGCCGCCGCCCGGCACGATGCCCTCCTCGAGGGCGGCGCGGGTGGCCTGCAGCGCGTCCTCGACGCGATGCTTCTTCTCCTTCATCTCGGTCTCGGTGGCCGCGCCGACCTTGACGACGGCGACACCTCCCGAGAGCTTCGCGAGGCGCTCCTGGAGCTTCTCGCGATCGAAGTCCGAGTCGGTGTTCTCGATCTCGGTCTTGATCTGGTTGATCCGGCCCTTGATCGCATCGCTTTCGCCGGCGCCATCCACGATCGTGGTCGTGTCCTTGGCGATCACCACGCGACGAGCACGGCCGAGCTGCGAGAGCTGCGTGTTCTCGAGCTTGAGGCCCATCTCCTCGGTGATCACCTCGCCGCCGGTGAGGATCGCGATGTCCTCGAGCATCCGCTTGCGGCGGTCGCCGAAGCCCGGTGCCTTGACCGCGACGCCCGTGAAGGTGCCGCGGAGCTTGTTGACGACGAGCGTCGCGAGCGACTCACCCTCGACGTCCTCGGCGATGATCAGCAGCGGCTTGCCCGACTGGATCACCTGCTCGAGCACCGGCAGGACGTCCCGGACGGAGCCGATCTTCTGAGTTGGCGATCAGGATGTAGGGATCCTCGAGGGTCGCCTCCATCCGGTCCTGGTCGGTGACCATGTACGGCGAGATGTAGCCCTTGTCGAACTGCATGCCCTCGGTGAACTCGAGGTCCATGCCGAACGTCTGGCCCTCCTCGACGTTGACGACGCCGTCCTTGCCGACCTTGTCGATCGCGTCGGCGATCACGTCGCCGATCTCCTCATCACCGGCGGAGATCGTCGCCACGCGGGCGATCTGCTCCTTGCCGGAGATCGCGACCGACTGCGTCTCGATGTTCTTGACTACCTGCTCGACCGCGATCTCGATGCCGCGCTTGAGCGCCAGCGGGTTCGCGCCGGCGGCCACGTTCTTGAGGCCCTGACGAACGATCGCCTGGGCGAGCACGGTAGCCGTCGTGGTGCCGTCGCCGGCCACGTCGTTGGTGGACGTCGCGACCTCGCGGACGAGCTGCGCGCCCTGGTTCTGGAACACGTCCTCGACCTCGATCTCACGCGCGATCGTGACACCGTCGTTGGTGATCGTCGGCGCGCCGAACTTCTTGTCAAGGACCACGTAGCGGCCCTTGGGGCCGAGCGTGACCTTGACGGCGTTGGCTACCGCGTCGACGCCCAGCTCGAGCGCCTTGCGTGCCTCCGAGTTGTACTTCAGTTCCTTATGTGCCATGTGTTTCGGTTCTCCTGAAAGCGTCTACTGGATCTTCGCCAGCACGTCGGACTCGCGGAGGACGAGGAGCTCCTCGCCGTCCACCTTGATCTCGGTGCCGCCGTACTTGCTGTAGAGGACCTCGTCGCCCTCGGCGACGTCAAGCGGCGTGCGCTTGCCGGTGTCCTCGTTGACCTTGCCGTCGCCGACGGCCAGGACCTTGCCCTTCTGCGGCTTTTCCTTGGCGGTGTCGGGCAGGACGATCCCACTGGCGGTGGTCTCCTCCTCCTCGATCGCCCGGACGATCAGCCGATCGCCGAGTGGCTTGAGCTTCATCGATGCAACCTCCGGTTGGACTACAGGGGTTCGTTACGTGGACTTGGCACTCGCACAGGGCAGAGTGCCAACTGGCTGCCTACTATAGCTTGCCTCGAAAGCGCTAATCAAGGCCGAGTTTGGCACTCTCGTGTGAAGAGTGCCAGGCGCCTGGCCGCTAGTTTCGCGCCCCGCCGAGCCCGTGGATGCGGTCGCGGATCCCCTCCGGCTGGTTCTCGATGATCTGCGAGAACCGGACGACGGTCACGGTGTCGTCCATCGACACCTTGCGCCCGTAGATCTGCTCGAGGAAGTGGACCATCTCGTCGACCCGCCTGAACTCCGGGTTGTCGTGCTCGATCTCCCGCGGCGAGAGGTCCTTGACGCGCTTGACCTCGACCTGGTCGATCACGGCGTAAAAGATCTTCTCGCGGGGCGAGTGCTGGTACCCGATCGTGACGAGCACGCAGTCGTTCTTGCGGTACTTGTGCGATTTGTCGCCGAGCCGGATCGTCGCGGTCTTGCGGCCACGGCGGAGCTGATCGGCAAACACCGACGAGTAGAAGTTCAGTACGCGCACGGCCGCCAGCCTATCGATCCGCGAGATTCCGCGATAGAGCGCGCTCGACCATCTCGCGCTCGCCACTGTAGGTCAGCTCTCGCGCCGCCTGATCAAGTGGCATCCACCTCGCCTCCTCGATCTCGTGGTCGTGATCGTCGAGGCTCCCGGACACGTATCTGAACAGGAAGAATGCGACCCGCTTCGGAACTCTGCGGCGCCTGCGCTCGTAGCTGTAGCTCGACCTCGCCGAGCGGCTCGAGCAGCTCCGCGACGACGCCGGTCTCCTCGCGGACCTCGCGCGTCGCCGCCTGCTCGGGGGTCTCGTCGCCGTCGGGATGGCCCTTCGGCAGCCCGAGTACGCGGCGCCCGTCGGCATCCCGCTTGACCGGGACGATCACGGCCACGTCGGCGCCGCGGACGACGACGCCGCCGGCTGAGAACTCTTCGGTCACCGATCAGTAGACGTAGCGCTCGAGCGCCGACCGGGTCGTGAACGACCAGCTTTCCGCGGCCCTGGCTGATGATCCCCGCACGCTCGAGCACCGCGAGAAAACGGCTCGCCGATTCCCGTGACGAGCCGGCCAGCTGCGCGAGATCGGCCTGCGTGGATGTGATCAGCACATCGCCGTCCTGCGCTCCCTCGGCGCGCTCGGCGGCAACGAGCTGCGCGAGCACCGATGCCACCCGGCTCTGCACGGTCTGGAACGACTGCCGCGCCAGCCGCTCGTTCGTCTCCCGCAGCCGGCGTCCGAGCGCCTGGAGCAGCTTGACCGCGATGTCGGGATGCTCCCGCAGCAGCCGCCGCATGTCGCCGCCCAGAATCGCGATCGCCTCGGTCCGCTCGATCGCGTCGACGGTCGCCGAACGGCGCTCGTCGTCGAACATCGCAAGCTCGCCGAAGATGTCGCCGGGGCCGAACCGCGCGAGCGTGATCGAGCGACCGTCGGGGTGCTCGCGCGTCGCTCGCGCGTGCCCGGATCGCACGATGTAGCAGGTGTCGCTCTGATCGCCCTCGCGGAACACGACCTCGCCGGCCTCGAACCGGCGCGGCACCGTCACCTCGGCAACGCGCGCGAGGTCCTCCTCACCGAGCGCCGAGAAGACCGGCACCCGGTGGAGCAGCTCGATCGTCTCCGCCGCGCTCGTCGCCATGGCGAGATGGTATTGGCCCTGCCACTGGTGGGGCGAGCGCGCGGAGCGCTATGCGGCGTCGAGCGCCTGCTCGCGCCGGCGGCGCTGCACGGCCGAGATCACCCACCAGGCAAGCGCCGCGAGCAGCGACAGCGGCACGATCACCGCGAGCGCGATCAGCGCGACGCCGGCGGCAACCGTCAGCACGCGGCCGGCGTCGTGCGCCGCCTTGCCGATCGTGAACCCCTTGTGGGTGACCGGCGCGGGCGTCGCCGGGTCGATCGTGACGCTGACCTGGCTGTAGTCGATCGCGTGGTTGAGCGTCCGCACGGCTGCCTCGTCGCTTGCGATCTGGCGGTTGGCGTCGCGCAGCTGCGCCTGCAGCGAGTCGATCTGCTGCTGTGTGGCGGCGTTCGCGAGCTGCTTGAGCAGCGCCGTCCGCAGTGCCTGCGCCTGGGCAAGCGCGCGCTGATCGCCGACGTACTGGTTGTTGACGTCCTGGGTGTTGTCGGTGCGCGAGGCGACCGAGGCGTACCGCAGCCGCGACAGCTGGCCCATCGTCTGCGGCAGGTTCCCGGAGGGGATGCTGAGCTGGAATTCGGCGTACGCCGTTGGGGTGTTGCCCGCGGTCACGCTCGAGCGGTTGACGAACCCACCCTCGGTCCCGACGACGTTGAACAGCTCCTGCGCGACCGTGTCGATCCGTCCCGACGGGGTCAGCAGCGAGAGCTGCGAGGACTGGATGATCTTGCGGCCGCTGCTCGGTGGCGTCGGGTCCGTTAGGAGTCGGCGCGTTGCTGAGCTGCCGCGCCGGGGTGCTCGAGGCCGAACCCGCCGACGACGCCGCCGCGCCGTGCGCCGCGAGCGGGGCGGGCGTGGACGCGGTCGAGATGGTGGCGCCGGGCGCCGACTTCGCCGGACAAGGCGTTGACGATCGAGCTCCCTGAACCTCCCGACGACACCACGATCGCGATCACCACCGCGACCGCCGCCGCCACGGCGCCGCCACCCCACACCGGGGCCAGCGTCCACAGCCGCCGGCGGCGCGGCCGCGCCGGCGCGCCGCCGCCCGCGCCGGAGACCGCCGGCCGCGCGAACCGCCGCTCGACGCGCGCGTCCAGCTCGCGCGCGAACCGCTCGCTGCACCGCGGCCGCTCGGACCCGAGCAGCAGCGCCAGCTCGGCAAGCTCCGCGTACCGCGGATCGACCGGATCGCCGGCGAGGGTCGCGTCGATCGCGTCGAGCGAGGCGGCGATCTCGGGATCGATCGGGGTGTCGTCAAGCCGTTTCATTGCAAGCCTTCCTGAGTTTCTCCATCGCGCGGTGCAGCAACGTCCCGGCGTTCGACTGGCTGACTCCGAGCACGCGCGCGAGCTCCTCGTTGTCCAGCCCGCCGTGGAACTTCAGGGCGATGATCTCCCGGTCGCGCGCGGGTAGCGCCGCCAGCGCGCTCCGGACCGCAGTGCGACGGAGCGCGACATCGGCGTGATCCTCGGCCGCAACCTCCTCGCCGCCGGCCGCGTCGACCGGATCGACCGCCAACGTCGCCAGGCGCCGCCGGCGGCGCAGCTCGTCGAGCGCCGCGTTGCGCGCGATCCCGAACAGCCACGCCCGCTCCTCGCCGCGCCGGCGATCGAAGGTCCGGCGGCGGCGGTACGCGCGCTCGAACGCGAGCGCGGTCACGTCCTCGGCCGCGGCGTGATCGCGCAGCAGTGTCGCGACGTATGCGTACACGTCCGCGCGGCTCGCGCGATACAGAGCCTCGAACCGCGCCCAGGACGCTTCGGGACTCCGCTCCTCCGCCCTCGGCAAGGTCTCGACCACACTGGCACTACGGCGCTCGAGGGGATCCGTCACAGCAGGCGATATGTTGATGAACGTGAAGCCACGCGCAAGTGCGATCGCCGCGCTCGTGGCGCTGGTCGCCGCCATTCCAGCGCCTGCGGCGCTCGCCCGCTCCGGTGGACATGCGCCGAGCGCCAAGCAAATCCGCGCCGCAGTCCGCAGCGCCGAGAGCTCGAAGCTGCTGTGGGCGACGGTCAACATCTGCAACACCAAGCGGCACCCGGACACGATCGGGATCCGCGGGCAGGTGCCGAGCCTCCCGTTCGCGACCACGATGTCGATGCGGATCCAGGTCGACTACTGGAATGGGAGCAAGTTCGTGCCCGATCTGCACGCGATCAAGCTCCTGCGACCTCGGCGACCCGATCAACCGGGTGATCCAGGGCGGCGCGAACTTCACGTTCCACCCGCCGGTGATCCTGAGCGGCACGATCGCGTTCGAGTGGAAGCTGCTCCGGCAGGGTGATCGGCCGCGCCACCCGTCTCACGGGCCACGGCGACAAGCACGTCGCCGGCGGCGACCCGCCCGGCTACAGCACCGCCACCTGCCGGATCAGCTGACTCTGTAAGAGAAACCGGTCGTATAGACCAGAATCTCTTACATAGTTGGGCGCCGACGCGCTATCCAGCCGGAACGGCGAACAGCCGGGGATCGTTCGTGATCAGGCCGTTGACGCCGAGCGCCGCCAACGCGCGCAGCCGCGGCAGCTCGTCGACGGTCCAGACGAACAGCTCGCCGCCCGCGCCCGCGACAGCGCGGACGAGTCGTGGCGTGACCAGTCGCCAGTGCGCGGTGAGCACGTCGCAGCGCCGGTCGCGGATCGCCGCGGCGGCGCGCGGAGGAAGCACTGCCCGCGCGGCGATCAGCGCGGTGTACGCGAACGGGACCGTGAACGGCGAGCGGAACGGATCGCGGCGGAGCTTCGGCACCGTCCAGCTGAGCCGTGCCGGCGAGCCCGAGGCGCGGATCACAGCAAGGCTCTCGACGTACTGGGTCGAGATCAGCGAGCGGCCGGTCAGCCCGACCGACTCGAGCGCCTCGACGACCCGCAGCTCGTAGCCCGGCAGCTTCAGATCGACGAGGAAGTCGACGCCGGCGAACCGCTCCGAGGCGAGGTAGCGCAGGCCCTCCTCGAGCGTCGCGGCACGGCGGGCCCGCAGGTCGACGTAGTCATGTGCCAGAAACAGCTCGCCCGAGCCGTCGAGCTGCTCGGGCAGCACGTCGAACTCGATCATGTCGACGCCGGCCGCCAGCGCCGCGTCGAACGACGCGAACGTGTTTCCCGGGGCGATCAGATCGGCGCCCTTGTGACCGACTCTGATCACAGTTGACACGACGGGCACCAGTATGTCGTGCGGTTCGCGTCACCCTGCCCAGCGGCGCGGATGAAGCCGCCACACCGCGGGCACGGCTCGCCCGTGTGCTTGTAGACGCGCGGCTTGATCGCCCGCGGGCCCTCGAGACCAGAGCTGAGCATCCGCGGGCGGATCGCATCGATCACGGACAGTGCTTCTGCATCTGACACGTCTGACAGAGCGACGCCACGGATCGATCGCGGCTTCCCAGCAGCCCTCGGCCTTCCAGATGTTCCCGATCCCCGCGACGATCGTCTGGTCGAGCAGCGCGTCGCCGAAGCCACGGGTCGGGTCGTCGGCCCGCAGCCGGCGCAGGAAGCGCTCAGCGTCGAACTTCGAAGCGAGCACGTCGGGCCCCAGCGCAGCCAGGCGCTGATCAAACCGGCTCCGGCCGTCGGTGATCAGCTCGAGCAGCGGCCCGTTCAGCTCCGCGACCCACCGTTCGCCCGCGCCGAGCACGATCCACGCACTGCGCCACGGCCGCCGGTCAGCGGCGACCCGCCACGAGCCCGTCATCCCGAGGTGCGAGTGGAGCACGAGCGATCCCTCGAACCGGACGAAGAGATGCTTGCCGTGGGTGTCGACACGCTCGACCGCCCTCCCGGAGAGCCGCTCCTGCCAGCGATCACGGGAGAACCGTGGGTGCGTCGCAATCGAGTGCGGGATGCGCCCCTCGAGCACCGGACGGATCCGGTTGGCCGCCCACAGGATCGTGTCTCCCTCAGGCACTCAGGCGTCAGGCGCCGCGGTCCCTCTTGGAATCCGAGCTCGAGCAGCGTTGGTCCGAGCGGCGAGATCAGCGCGGACTCACCGTCGACCTTCTCGAGCGCAAGCCGCTTGATCCGGCCCCGGCGGACCTCTTCGACCAGCGCCGTCGAGCGCCGCCTCCAGCCGCGGGTCGTCGGATGCCACGAGCGTGATCAGCCCGCGGCCGCTCCGCTCCAGATACAGGATCGGATCGCCGCCACTGAGCACGACGTACGCGCCCGCGACGCGCCGCAGCCCCTTGTCCGGCGGCCACGGCAGCGCTGCGCCGTAGGGCTGCGCCGGGTCGACCGCGGCGAGCACGACCGGCGCGGAGTCGTCGTCGCGGAGCGCGCGCAGCCGCTCGACCGCGCCGGGCAGCGCGAACTGTGCGCCGCCGAGACCCTCGACGAAGTACCCGCGCCGCGCGACGCCGAGCGTCTCGAGCTGCGACAGCTCCGGGTAGACGGCGCTGAAGCCTCCGGGGACGCCCTCGGCGAGCACCTGCTCGCGCGTCAGGATCCCGTAGCGCTCGAGCATCAGCTCGGCGCGCGCGCGCCGCCGTGCCGAGGGGTCTACGGAGACGGCGAACAGCGACACCGTCAGCGACCACCGGCCCTGGACCTGCGCGGCGCCGCCGGCGCCCCGGCGGCGCGCGGCGAACCGCCCCGGCCGCGCGGCCCGAGCCGCGTCCCGCTGGGCGCGCGCGAGCGTCAGGCGGGGCGCCCGCAAAGGCGCGAACGCGTCGTTCGTCACCTCGCCGGCCCACACCAGATCCCACAGCGCGTCCTGGAGCTCGTCGGGCGCGAGCGGCAAATCGACGAGCAGGTCCGTGAAGAAGCACGCGCCGGTGGCGAGCCGCTCGCGTACGGTCGCGTGAGCATCCGAATAGACGATCGCGTTGCGCGGCGCCGGCGGCGGCCCGAGCAGCGCCGCATCCTCGCGGAAATACAGAGCCACGCGGCCGGAGTTGCGCCCGAGCGCGCCTGCACCGACCCACACGATCTCGCCGCTCGCGCACAGCTGGTCGATCCAGGCGGCCGAGTAGGCGCCGACCCGCCGCGGCAGCACGTCGCGCTCCCACACCTCGGCGGGAAGGGGCAGGCCCTGAAGCGGCACGAGCGCCTCGCGCAGGCGGTCGATGCCGGCGCCGGTGGCGGGATGGCGGTCGACTCCCTGCCAGGCCGGCAGGAACCTTGCGAGCGCGGTCGGTTCCGCCGGTTCGATCTCGGCGCGCAGCACGGAAAGCGATGCGCGGCGGAGCCGCCGCAGCACCTCGACGTCGCACCACTCGCGCGCGGAGCCGCCCGGGCGGAGCTCTCCTTGAACCAGCGCGCCGTCCCGCTCGAGCTCGCGCAGCACCGCGCCCGCGTCGACCCCGTAGCGCGCGTGGAAATCGTCGGTCGTGAACGGGCCGTGGGTCGCGCGCGTAGCGACGGGCGAGCCGCAGCAGCGCGTCTTCGACGTCGGCCAGGAAAGCGGCCGGCAGCCCGCCCGCCGGCACGGTCCCGAGCGCGTCGCGGAACAGGCCAGAATCAGCAGCATCAATAAATCGCTCCTCGCCCGCGATCCGCACCCGCGTCGCGCGGCGCTCGTCCTCCAGCGTCGCGAGCATCGCGGCCGCGTCGCCGATCGCCCGCGCACGAAGCCTCGGCGAGCGTCAGGTCGCCGACCCGTCGCAGCACGTCGTGGAGTGCCGTCGCGGTTCGCCGCGCGGGTCATGTCGGACAGGCACTGGAGCTCGTCCTCGACGCGCGCGAGCGCGTCCGGATCGATCAGGTCGCGGAGCTCCTCCTGGCCGAGCAGCTCGCGCAGCAGGTCGCGGTCGAGCGACAGCGCCGCCGCGCGCCGCTCGGCGTTCGGCGTGTCGCCCTCGTACATGTACGTCGCGACGTAGTCGAACAGCAGCGACGAGGCGAACGGCGAGGCCGTCGCCGTCTCGACCTCGACGAGCGAGATCTCGCGCCGGTGCAGGGAGCGCAGCAGCTCGACCAGCCCGGGCACGTCGAGCACGTCGCGCAGGCACTCGCGATACGTCTCCAGAACCACCGGGAACTCGCCGTACTTGCGGGCGACCTCGAGCAGCGACTGGGACTTCAGCCGCTGCTGCCAGAGCGGCGTCCTGCGCCCCGGGCGAGCACGTGGAATCAGCAGCGCACGCGCGGCGTTCTCGCGGAAGCGCGCGCCGAACAGCGCGGAGCCGCCGAGCTCGCCGACGACCATGTCCTCGACCTCGTCGGGCTCGATCAGCGCAAGCTCGGCGCCGGGAGGCTCCTCGGCGTCGGGCAGGTGGACGATGATCCCGTCGTCGGAGTAGATCGCGTCGGCTTCCAGGCCGAGCTCGTCGCGGATCCGCGCGCCACAGCGCGAGCGCTCCATGCCGCGTGGACGCGGCCGCCGAACGGCGACAGCACGCACAGCCGCCAGTCGCCGATCTCGTCGCGGAAGCGCTCGACCACGATCGCCCGGTCCGACGGCACCACGCGGGTCGCCTGCTGCTGCTCGCGGAGAAAGTCGATCAGGTTGGTGGCGGCGTTCGCGTCGAGGTCGTAGTCGCGTTGCAGTTGCTCGGGCGTCTCGTCGACGGCGGTCCGGGCAAACGCGCCGATCGCCTCCCCGAGCTCCCGGGGGCGGCCGATCCCGTCGCCCTTCCAGAACGGCACGGCGCCGGGCAGGCCCGGGAGCCGGAGTGACGATCACGCGGTCGCGGCCGATCTCCTCGATCCGCCACGTGGTCGCGCCGAGCAGGAACGTCTGGCCGGGCCGCGCCTCGTACACCATCTCCTCGTCGAGCTCGCCGACGCGGCGGCCGTCCGGGAGCGTGACCGCGTACAGGCCGCGATCGGGGATCGTTCCGGCGTTCGTCACCGCGAGCTGCCGGGCCCCGGGTCGCGCCCGGATCGTGCCGCTGACCCGGTCCCAGATGATCCGCGGGCGGAGCTCCGAGAACTCGGACGACGGGTAGCGGCCGTCGAGCATGTCGAGCACGTTCTCGAGCTGGGCGCGGCTCAGCTCGGCGTAGCTGTACGTGCTCGTCACGAGCGCGTACAGATCGTCGACGTGGACGCTCCCGTCGTCGGGGACCGCGGCCGCGATCGCCACGATCTGCTGGGCGAGCACGTCAAGCGCGTTGCGCGGGACGACGGTCGTCTCGATCAATCCGGCTCGCATCCGCGAAGCGACGACCGCGCACTCGAGCAGGTCGGCGCGGAACTTCGGGAAGATCCGGCCGCGGCTGACGTCGCCGACGTTGTGGCCGGCGCGGCCGATCCGCTGCAGACCGCGCGCGACGGACTTCGGCGACTCGACCTGGATCACGAGGTCGACCGCGCCCATGTCGATGCCGAGCTCCAGCGACGAGGTCGCGACCAGGCACGGCAGCTCGCCGGCCTTCAGCATCTCCTCGACGACGGTCCGCTCCTCGCGGGCGAGCGAGCCGTGGTGCGAGCGCGCGATCTCGCGTCCCGCCATCTCGTTGAGCCGCAGCGCGATCCGCTCGGCCGCGCGGCGGGCGTTGACGAACAGGATCGTCGAGCGGTGCGCCTCGATCAGCTCGAGCAGCTCGGGGTAGATCGCCGGCCAGATCGACTTGCGGGTCGCCTCGGTGCCGCCCTCGAGCGGGTCGAGGTTCGGGGCGGGCGTCGCGTCGGGTTCGACCATCGACTCGACCGGCACGCGGATCTCGATGTCGAGCTCCTTGCGCACGCCCGTGTCGACGATCCGGCACGTACGGCGCGGCCCGACCATGAACCGGCCGACCTCCTCGAGCGGGTTCTGGGTCGCTGACAGGCCGATCCGCTGGACGTCGTGGCCGGCGGTCTGCGCGAGGCGTTCGAGCGTCAGCGCCAGGTGGGCGCCGCGCTTGGTCGAGGCGACCGCGTGGATCTCGTCGACGATGCACCACCGCGTCCGGGCGAACAGCTCCTGCGCGCGGCCGGTCAGCATCAGATAGAGCGACTCGGGCGTGGTGATCAGGATGTCGGGCGGGTGGCGGAGCATCTGCTGCCGCTCTTTCTGCGGGGTGTCGCCGGTGCGGACGGCCACGGTCAGCTCGCTCTTGATTCCCCGCAGCGGGGCGCGGAGGTTGCGCTCGATGTCATACGACAGCGCCTTCAGTGGCGAGACGTACACGAGGCCGATCCCTTCGCGCTCGGTCGCCGACTCGAGCTCGTCGATCGCCCACAGGAATGCGGCCAGCGTCTTACCGGAACCGGTCGGGGCGGAGATCAGGACGTGCTCGCCCGAGGCGATCGCCGGCCAAGCCTGCTCCTGCGCCGCCGTCGGGGCCTCGAACGCGGCGGCGAACCATTCCCGGACACGGGGTGTGAATGCGTCCATCGACATCGGTCATTCGAGCGTAGCGGTCAATCAGGACCGGGACTGACCGCTATCGGGGTCATGAACGCGACGTGCGTGTGCAGGCCAGCGGAGCCGGTCGAGCGTCGCGATCCGGCGGCCCGGCTGGACCGCGTCCTTCGGGGCGCGGAGACGGTCGCCAAGCAGCCCCGCGAGCTGGTCGAGGTCCGATGCGATCAACGTGAGGCCCCAGAACCGCGCCGTCCCGGGCGGCATCTGGAGCGCCTCGACGACCTCGAGGATCGCTGGGCCGAGCCGGCGGAATCCCTGCCGGAAGCCGCCGGCATCGCGGATGCGACGGAACGGCATGCCGGCGGCGTCGAGCGCCGCCGCGGTCCGGTCGAAGTCGGGCGTGACGAGCACGAAGTGGTCGATTCCGATCACACCGTTCGAATGAGAATGAACGGCCGCATCCGGGGGCGCGTCCGCCGCGACCAGCGGCACGCCATCGAGATCGCCCGCCGCCACCTCGGAGATCTCCAGCGCGGGGGCTGCCGCGCCGAGCCGCAGGCAGACGCCGTCGAACGCGACCACGCCGTCGGTCACCGCGAACCCGAGCGCCTCCCACTGCGCTGGCGGATCGACCAGCGCGAGCGACCGCAGCGCCGGCTTCAAGCAGCCAACTCCCGCGCGCGCGTGAACACCGAGTCGAGCATCTCCTCGGTCAGCCGGCCGGTGAACGTGTTCTGCTGCGAGACGTGGTAGCAGCCGAGGAGCGTCACGTCACCAACCGGCAGACACGCGCCGTGCGCGAATCGGGGCCGTGGCCGCGGCGCGTCGAGCACCCGCATCGCAACATCCCAAGCGAACCCGCCGAGGCAGACGATCACCCGCGCCCGCGCGAGCAACTCCAGCTCGGCCGACAGCCACGGCAGGCAGTTGTCCCGTTCGGCGGGCGTCGGCCGGTTCGCCGGCGGCGCGCACCGGACGGACGCCGTCACCCAGCAGTCGCGCAGCTTCAGCCCGTCATCGCGGGAGACCGACTCCGGCTGCGACGCGAACCCGGCGCGCCAAAGCGCCGCGAACAGCCAATCCCCGGATCGGTCTCCGGTGAAGATCCTCCCCGTGCGGTTACCGCCGTGGGCCGCCGGCGCAAGGCCGAGGACGACGACTCGAGCCACAGGATCGCCAAACCCCGGCAGCGGCCGGCCCCAGTAATCCCAGTCCTTGAACGAGGCCCGCTTGACCCGTGCGACCTCCTCGCGCCAGGCGACCAGCCGCGGGCAGCGGCGGCATTCGACGATCCGCGCCTCGAGCGCCGCGAGCGCTCAAGCGCGTCGAGGTCGCTCACGACTGCGCGAGCAGACCGTCGACCAGCCGGTCGATCACGGGCGCCAGCTCCATCACATCGCGCGGGATCCCGAGCCGCACGTGGCGCGAGACGAGCTCGAACACCGCGCCGACGATCGCGTACGCATCGTGCGGCGAGGCGAACCGCGGGATCAGCCCCCTGCGGGCGGCGGCGGCGTTTTCGGCGTCGAACACCTCGGCGAATACACGCAACATCTCATCGCGGCGGGCCGCTACCTGCGGACCGGCACCGATGATCTCCACCAGCAGCGTCTGCGCGAACTCGGGGTACTCGGCGACCGCGCTCAGGTACGCCCGGGTGGCGGCGTGCATCTGCGCGGCGGCGTCACCTGGGCCTGCGCGGCGGGCGGCCTCCGCCATCCCGCCGGCGACGACCTCGTGCCGCGCGGTCGAACAGCGCGATGATGCACTCCTCCTTGTTGGAGAAGTGCTCGTAGAAGGTCGCCTTCGACATCCCGGCGCGACGGCTGATCGACTCAGACGAGGCGCCGGCGTAGCCGTGCTCCGCGAATTCGTCCGCCGCGGCACGCAGCAGACGCTGGCGTTGCAGCGGTACACGGACCTCTGGCGGCGGGGCATGACGCCCACGCGCGGGTGGAGCGTTATCAACCAACCGAAAAAAAGACTACGCCTTCAGCGCGCGGCCGTAGTGGCGCTCGTAGTACTCGCGATAAGCGCCCGATCGGATCGGCTCCCACCACCACGCATTCGCGCGATACCAGTCGACGGTCGCCGCGATCCCCTCCTCGAACCGCATTCGCGCCGACCAACCCAGCGCCGACAGCTTGTCGGAGGAAAGCGAGTAGCGGCGGTCGTGGCCGGGACGGTCGTTCACGTACTCGATCAGCTCGTCGGAGGCCCCACACAACTCCAGGATCCGTCGCACAACCTCGATATTCGGCAGCTCATCGGGCCCACCGCAGTTGTACGCCTCCCCAGGCGCGCCGTCGGCCAGCACCCGTGCCGATCCCGCGCCCGAAATCCTCCACGTACAGCCAGTTGCGCACGTTGAGACCATCGCCGTAGACCGGCAGCGAGTCGCCCGCGAACGCGTTCAGGATCATCAGCGGGATCAGCTTCTCTGGGTACTGGCGCGGCCCGTAGTTGTTCGAGCCGCGGCAGATCGACGCCGACAGCCCGTACGTGTGGAAGTAGGAGGCGACAAGCAGATCGGCGCCGGTCTTGGTCGCGCTGTACGGCGAGGACGGCTGCAGCGGCGACTCCTCGGTGAACGAGCCCGACTCGATCGAGCCGTACACCTCGTCGGTCGAGACCTGGACGTAGCGCAGTTCGCGGGCCCGGGCCGCCTCGAGCAGCACGTGGGTGCCCAGCATGTTCGTCAGCGTGAACTCCTCGGGTCCCGTGATCGAGCGGTCGACGTGGGTCTCCGCGGCGAAGTTGACGATCGCGTCGCAGCCGGCCACCGCGCCGGCGACCGCCGCCGGATCCTCGATCGCACCGTGCACGAAGGCAATGTCATCCAGAACGTCCGACAGGTTCTCCCGCCGCCCCGCGTATGTGAGCTTGTCGAGCACGACGACGTCGTCGCCCTCGGCCAGCCGCAGCCGCACGAACGTCGAGCCGATGAAGCCGGCGCCGCCGCAGACGAGCAGCTTCACGCGCTCACCACGCCGCTCGCCAGAAACGCGGACAGCCCCTCCTGCCACGGCGGCAGCGCGGGAACTCGATCCCCGAGCTCTGACCGCAGCACGCTGTTGGCCGGCCGCCGCGCCGGACGCGGGAACTCGTCGGTCGAGCACGGCTCGACGGTGCACGACGATCCGGCCGCCGCGACGATCGCCGATGCGAACTCGAACCACGAACACGAGCCGCCGCCCGCCACGTGCACCACGCCGGGGACGGGCTGCGCCGCCAACTCCACCAGGGCGCCCGCCAGATGCCCGGTGTACGTCGGGCAGCCGACTTGGTCGTTGACGACCCGCAGCACCGGACGCTCGGACGCCAGCTTCAGGATCGTCTTCGGGAAGCACGCGCCCGCGGCGCCGAACAGCCACGACGAGCGCACGACCGTGTGCGAGTCGCGGGCGGCCCCCGCCACGGCCTTCTCGCCGGCCAGCTTCGAGCTGCCGTACGCCGACAGCGGACCGACGGCGTCGGACTCGACGTACGGCGACCGCTTGTACCCGTCGAATACGTAATCGCTCGACACGTGGATCGTCCACGCCCCGTACGCCGCCGCCATCGCCGCAACGACGCCGGCGCCGACGCCGTTGACGGCAAGTGCCTCGTCGGGCGAGCTCTCGGCGCCGTCCACGTCGGTCCACGCCGCGCAGTTGACGACCACATCCGGACGGGCGCGCGCGACCGCCTCGTGGACGGCACGCTCGTCGGTGATGTCGAGCTCGGTCCGCGACAGCGCTACGGCATCGTGGGCCGTCGCCGCATCCACGACGTCGGAACCGAGCATCCCTGCTGCACCCGTGATCAGGATCCGCATTGTGCGCAAGAGTAGGACACTCCATATGGCCATGGCATCCCAGGCCGCCAAGGGATAGACATAGAACGAACGGATGGACGGCTATCAGGTACCGGCAGGATGCCGCGACGAGCTGCTGGACGAGGATGGCGCTCCGCGCGCTCACGCAGCTGAGCTGATCGCGACGTTGCAGCGACTAGGACCCGATGCGCTCGCTGCTGCCGGCCGGCGCCGCGATGCGATCTTCATGCAGCAGGGGATCACGTTCGAGGTCCCCACCTCCGACGGCCTGCGGCGCGACCGCGCGTGGCCGCTCGACCTCGTACCGCGCGTGCTCCCCGCCCTCGAGTGGACGACGATCAAGCGCGGTCTGGCGCAGCGGATCCGGGCGCTGAACGCGTTCGTCGACGACGTCTACCACGCGCACGAGATCGTCCGCGCTGGAATCGTGCCCTGGTCGCTGATCGTCAGCCGGCCGAACTTCGCCCGCCCGGTGCACGGTGTCCGCCCGCCGGGCGGCGTCTACTGCCATGTGAGCGGATGCGATCTCGTCCGCGGCGGAGACGGCCGCTGGCGCGTGCTCGAGGACAACGTCCGCACCCCGTCGGGGATCTCATACGTGCTCGAGAACCGCGTCGCGATGACGCGGCTGGTGCCGGAGCTTTTCGCGGGCCACCGCGTGCGCGCCGTTGAGCACTACCCGAGCCTGCTGCTTGAGGCGCTTCGCGCGGTCGCTCCGTCTGCGGAAGGCGCCCCCACGGTCGTCGTTTGGACTCCGGGTCCGCTGAACCCGGCTTACTTCGAGCACGCGTTTCTCGCGCGGCAGATGGGCGTCGAGCTCGTGCAGGAGTCCGACCTCGTCGTCCGCGACGCCGTCTGTTACATGCGCACGACCGCGGGTCTGCAGCGGGTCCACACGATCTATCGACGACTCGACGACGACTTCATCGACCCGCTCGAGTTCCGGCCCGACAGCGTGCTCGGCGTTCCCGGACTCGTCCGTGCATACCGCGAGGGGACGGTCGCGATCGCCAACGCGATCGGCACGGGAGTCGCGGACGACAAGGCGGTCTACCACTACGTGCCCGAGATGATCCGCTTCTACCTCTCGGAGGAACCGATCCTCGACAACGTCCCTACCTACCTGCTGAGCGACCCGGGGACGCGCGCCCACGTGCTCGAGCGGCTCGCCGAGCTGGTCATCAAGCCGACATCCGAATCGGGTGGCAAGGGCGTATTCATCGGCCCCCATGCGTCGAGCGAGCAGCTCGAGCACCAGAAGCGGCTGATCGAGCACGAGCCCGAGCGCTTCATCGCGCAGGAGCTCGTCCACCTCTCGACGGTCCCGACCGAGACCGCCGACGGGACGCTCGCGCCGCGCCACGTCGATCTGCGCCCATTCGCGGTGTTCGGCGAGGAGATCCGGATCGTGCCGGGCGGGCTCACCCGGGTCGCGCTCGAGCCGGGCTCGATGATCGTGAACTCGTCCGCCGGCGGCGGCTCCAAGGACACGTGGGTGCTCGACGACGATCCGGACGGCGCCCACGCCGACACGGCGACGCTCCCGGCCCAGCGCCCGCCGCGGTTGCCCGACGTCCGTTATGGCGGCTGGCACGGCCAGGAACAACAGCAGCAACAGGCCCGGTGCTCGCTCGAATAGCGCAAGAGCTGTTCTGGCTCGGACGTGACCTCGCACGCGCCGAGCACACCGCGAGGATGCTCGATGGCGCGTTCCACGCGGACGTCGCCGACGCCCCCGGTCAGCGCGGGATCGCGCTCAGCTGGGGAGGCGTGATGGCGATCATCGGCGCAAAGCCGCCCGCCCCTGGCGAGCAGCCCGCCGGCGAGCCGCCGGTCGCGTTCGACCGCGGCGAGGTCGCGCGGCTATTGACGCTCGACACCGACAGCCCCGCCTCGATCGTGTCTTGTGTCTCACGCGCGCGCGAGCGCGCGTGGACGTTGCGGGACGTGATCTCCACCGAGATGTGGGAGGCGCTCAACTCGTTCTACCTGTCGCTCGGGCGCTACGACCTGCAGGCGGCGCTCGTGACCGGCCCGTACTCGCTCTACCAGGAGGTCAAGGAGCGGTGCGCGCTGTTCTGGGGAATCGTCGAGCGGACGATGCTGCGTGACGAGGGCCGCTCGTTCCTCGAGGCCGGCGGCCGGATCGAGGATGCCGACATGATGCTGCGGATGCTGCGAGTGACCGTGCCGGCGGTGTCCCCCGCCTCTGGGTCTGCTCGCGGCCGCGACCCCGACGGCGACCCCGACCACGACCACGAACGTGACCACGACCACGAGGGCGAGGCGCTCGCCGTCCTCCAGGCGATCGGTGGCTTGCAGGCGTATCGGCGCGCGGTCCGTCACGCGCCGACGCTCGCCCAGGTGGCGCACTTCCTGCTGTACGACGGGTCGTACCCGGGCTCGGTCGCGTCGGCCGCCGAGGCGCTGTCGCAGGCACTCGCGACCGCCGACGCGCAGCCACGGTCCTCGCCGCCCGTGCTCCGCCTGGGGCGGCTGATCGCCGACCTCGAGCTCCAGCGACGGACGGCGGCGACCGCGCCGCTTCACGAGACGCTCGAACGGGTACAGGATGAACTCGAGCTGGTCGACAAGGACATCGGCGACCGGTACTTCGCGATCGCCGCGCTGGCGGCGGTGCATCTGTGAGGCGCGTCATCATCTCGGGACACGAAATGAACTTTGCAATCCGTTATCTGACGACGTACGAGTACGACGCCGACGTCGTCGACAACCTCAACGCGCTCCGGGTCAAGCCGGCCGCCAACGGCGTACAGCGGTGCGACGAGTTCGGCGTGCGGCTCGATCCCGAGGTCCGGTTACACCGTCACAACGACTATTTCGGGACCGAGGTCGTGGAGTTTGAGATCTCCCGGCCTCACCGCAAGTTGACGATCGACGTGCGCGCCCGCGTCTCCACTAAGGCTCCGGCAGAGCCGCCGCGGGCGCCATGGGAGACGCTGCGCGAGCCCGCCTACATCGAGGCCGGCGGCGAGTTCCTGCTGCAGAGCGACGACGCCCCCGCGCACTCCGTGCTCAAAGAGCTGCTCGCGGCGACTCGCGCGGCATCGACCCCGCTCGACGCGCTGCTCCTGATCTGCGAACTGATCCCCGACCGGTTCGAGTACCGCCAGGGCGCGACGTACGTCGACTCGACGGTCGAGGACCTGCTCAACGTGGGCGCCGGCGTGTGCCAGGACTTCGTCCACCTCGGACTGTGCGTGCTACGCCATCACGGGATCGCCGCCCGGTACGTGTCCGGCTATCTGTTCGCGACGAATGAAACAGACCCCGCCCACCCAGAGGAGTCGGTCGAGGTCGATACGCACGCGTGGCTCGAGGCGCTGCTGCCCGTGCTCGACGGCGCTGAGCCCGTGTGGGTCGCGGCCGATCCCACCAACCGCGGGCTAGCGGGTGAGACGCACGTCAAGATCGGGCACGGCCGCCACTACGCTGACGTACCGCCGATCAAGGGCGTTTACCGCGGCAAGGCCGAGGCCGAGCTCGAGGCGAGCGTGACGATGACCCGCCTCGAGCGCGGCGACCCGGCGTCGATCGCGCGGTCTTAGGCCGACACCGTCACCTGACGGTGATCGTCCCGATCTTGCTCAGGTCCTCGCAGAAGGAAAAGTCCGTGCAGTCGGCGTGCTCCGCCTGCCAGTAATACCTGCCCGGCGTCGTCGTCCACCAGCCTGGGAACGTGTACGCCGACGTCACGTAGGACCAATAGCCCGGCTTGCTCTTGATCTGCTTGAGCTCGAGGAAGTCACACCCGCGGTTCAAGTTGGTGCACGGCTTGAGCTTCCCGTGCTTGTCCAGGTGCTTGTTCGGCTCGATCTGGACGAATACTGCCGTGGTCCGCGTCGCCGCCGGGTCCTTGACGACCAGCTTGATGTGACCCTGGCCGACCTTGCCCGCTGGCGAGATCAGCGTCGGATGGGTCACCGCCGCGAACGCGATCGTGCAGGCGCCGAGCGCAACCGCTGCGACGACACTGACGGCGGCCTTGAGGTGCCAGCTCATTCCTACCTCCTGCCTGTCGATTTCGCGCCGGCCGCGCCGGGAACCTATCAGTCGGTCCAGAAATCCTGGACCAACTCGCCGTCTCCCTCCTCGGGGCGATCGCTGCCGGCGATGATCAGCTCGAGTCCGTCCGGGCCGGCCTCGAACCCGCGGACGACGTTCGGCGCGACGCGGATCAGGTCCCACTGCGCGAGTTCGATGATCTCGTCGTCGAGCCGCATCCTGCCGGACCCGTTGACGACCACGTACGCCTCCTCCTGCAGCTTGTGGCGGTGGCCGTACGGGGCACGAAAGCCCGGGGCGTAGCGGAAGTAGCTGATTCCAAGATGGTCGGAGTCGATGTGCTTGCGGCCGAACCGCGCCTCAAGGTCGGCACCGCGATCGGCGGCCGCGTTGTCGACGTCCTTCAAGTTCACATGTTTGTAGTCGGGCATACCCTGGAGCCTAATAGGGTTGTGCCATGGCAGAACGAACCTCATACCCCCCAGGAACCTTCAGCTGGACGGACCTGACGACGACCGATCAGGACGGAGCGAAGGCCTTCTACTCAGCGCTATTCGGCTGGGAAGCCCAAGACAATCCCGTCGGCGAGGGGATGGTCTACTCGATGATGATGGTCGACGGCAAGCCGGTCGCCGCGATCTCGCTGCAGCCCCAGCAGCAGCGCGACATGGGCCTGCCGCCCGTGTGGAACTCGTACATCACCGTCACGGACGCCGACCAGGCCGCGGCCCGCGCGGGCGAACTCGGCGCCAACGTGCATGCGGCGCCGTTCGACGTGATGGACGTCGGACGGATGGCCGTGATCGCCGACCCCCAGGGCGCGTTCTTCGCGATCTGGCAGCCGAAACAGCACATCGGGGCGCAGCTCGTCAACGGCAACGGTCTGTTCTGTTGGAACGAGCTGCACACGCCCGACCTCGAAGGCGCGACCAGCTTCTACACGGACCTGTTCGGGTGGACGACGTCCGAGATGGACCTGGGTGGCATGACCTACCGTGTCATCGGGGTCGGTGACCACGGCAACGGCGGGCTCACCGACATGATGCCGCCGGGCGCGCCGCCGCACTGGCTCGTGTATTTCGGGACCGACGATCTCGAGCGCTCCGTGGCGAAGATCTCAGAGCTCGGCGGGACCGTAGTGCAGCCGCCGATGGACATCGGCGAGGGCAACCGGGTGGCCGTCGCTCAGGATCCGCAGGGCGGCTACTTCGCCCTGTATGCGGGGCGCTTCGACGACTGAGCGAGGCATACTGAGGGCGTGCGACGGACCGTCCTGACCGCCGGCGCCCTGATCCTCGCGCTCGCCTGCGCGGCGTGCGGCTCGTCGGCGACCGCGACTCGCGACCAATCGTCCTCCGCGGTCGCTCAGCCGTCCAAGGCCCCCGCGGGCCAGGCGCACCCGCAGGCGGTCGAGCCTGTCGCCGGCGCCGCGGCCGCGCCAGCCGCCGCCGGCGGCCAGGGTGTCGGCGTGTCTGCGAACGGCGGCGCGTCGCTGGCACAGCCGATCGGCCTCAGCGAGGTCGAGCAGGAACTGCGCCAGAGCGGGATGGCGGCGAACACGAACCAGTCGACGCTCACCCCCGACCTGCTCGCGATCGCCCCGATTGGCGCGCCGGCACAGGTCCAGGAGATCATCAACGCCGGCAACGAGATCGCCCACCTGCCCTACATCTGGGGCGGAGGCCACGCGCGTTACGTCGATAACGGCTACGACTGCTCGGGCTCGATCAGCTTCGTGCTCGCTGCCGCCGGGCTCCTGAAGGGGACTGAGACCTCGGGGCAGCTGATGTCCTACGGAGCGCCGGGCCCAGGCAAATGGGTCACGATTTACGCCACCCAGGGGCACACGTTCATGTACGTCGCGGGCCTCCGATTCGACACCGTCGCACTCGCGCAGAACGGCTCGCGGTGGTCGAACCGCTCAGCCACCGAGGGTGGCGGCTTCGTCGCCCGTCACCCCGTCGGCCTCTAGCCCTCCCGCGAACTCCGCCAACAGCTCGCACACGCGCGCCGGCGCCTCCACCTGCGGGCAGTGGCCGACCCCATCGAGTAGCTCGAGCCGGGATCCAGCGACCGCGGCGAGCACCTTTTGCGCACCGCGATGGAACACGAGCCGGTCCCGGTCTCCCCACACGAGCAGCACCGGCGCGGCGATCCGCGCCAGCTCGAACGGCGAGCGGATCTCGGGTATCAGCCTGTGGGCAATGTCGAGATAGTGCGCGACGCGAGACCGCGAGCGGTGGTGCCACGTGAACGCATCGACGACCTGCGGATCGATCGCGGCCGGGTCGGCGAACGCGAGCCGGCGGTACAGCCGCGCGACGGCGGCCCGCAGCACGACACCCGGCACCGGCGTGGGTAGGGCTACCAGCGAATGGAGCACGGGGTCGCGCTGCACGAGATGGAGCAAGCGAGTCATCTCGAGCCCGGCCGGCGCGATCCCGACCACCCCCGCGATCCGCTCCGGGTGGCGCTCAGCGAGCCGCAGCGAGACGCACCCGCCGAGCGAGTTGCCGACCGCGATCACCGGAGCACGGCGCCCGCCGGTCGCGTATCGAGCCGCCGCGACGGCGAACTCGTCTAGCTGCGGCAGCACCGGGCCGGGTGATAGCCGGTCGGCAGCCGCCAAATCCCGGGAGGTCGACCGCGATCGCGCGCCGCCCCCACCGCGCGAGCGTCGCGAGCATCTGCCGCCACGTGTCGGCGCTGTCGGCGTAGCCGTGGAACAGGACGATCGGAAGGCCGCCCCCCTCGAGCTCGAGCACACGCGTCCGATACCCGGCAAGCGTCTGCCGGTGCTCGAACAGCGGCTGGATCATGCGACGGCGGGCGCCTGTTGCGCCTGCTCGCCGGCGCCGGCCGTGACGAAGTCGCTGCGGCGCACGAGCGCGTACGCGAGCACCGCACCGACCAGCGCGACGATGAAGCCGACGAGCAGCACGTCGTTCATAGCCGACGCGAACGCGCTGTGGATCGCGGCGGTCGCCTCGGGACGGAACTTGGCCGGCGTCGACGCGACGACCTGCTGCGCGCCGCCCGCCGCGACAGCCTTCGAGAGCGCCGCCGCATGGCCCGCCACCGGCGTGTGCGCGAGCGCCGGCCCGAGCTTGTTCTTCAGCGTGCTCTCGAAGATCGCGCCGAGCGCGGCGATCCCGGTCGCGATCCCGACCTGGCGGAAAGTGTTGTTTATCCCGCTCGCCATCCCGCTGCGCTGCGGCGGCACGACGCCGATCGCGGTTGCCGCGAGCGCCGGGTTGACGAGCCCGACGCCGGCCCCGGCAACGAGGAAGCCCGCCAGCAGCGCGGTCCAGTGGGAGTTCGGCGTCAGGCCGCGCATCAGCAGCAAGCCGACGCTGGTCATCAGCATCCCCGTGCCGAGCAGCAACCGCACAGGGACGCGCTCGGTCAGCCGACCCGACACCGCCGCGACGAAAAAGGAGATCACTGTGAACGGCAGGAACCGCAGCCCTGTCTGCAGCGGCGAGAACCCGAGGATCGTCTGGATGTACAGCACGAGGTACAGGAACATCGCGAACATCGCCGCCGAGATCGTGAACGCGACGATCGACGCGCCGGCGAACGCGGGCTTGCGGAACAGGGTCACGTCGAACATCGCGTTCTTCAGAACGAACTGAGAGACGACGAACGCGACCAGCAGCACCCCGCCACCCGCGAACAGCCCAAGGATCGTGGCGCTGGTCCAGCCGAGCGCGTTGCCGCGGATGATCGCGAACACGATCAGGAACAGCGCGGCCGTGAACGTGACCGTCCCGATCCAGTCGATCCGGGCGTTGCCGGGGTTGCGGGACTCGCCGACCTTCGCGATCGCCAGCGCCACGCACCCGATCCCGATCGGGACGTTGATGTAGAAGATCGACGCCCAGCCGAGATCTTCGGTGAGGAAGCCGCCGAGCAGCGGGCCGACCGCTGCGGACGCCGCGATCGTCGCCCCCCACGCGCCGAACGCCGTCCCACGGTCACGGCCGCGGAACTCCTGCGCGAGCAGCGACAGCGAGGTCGCGAACATGATCGAGCCGCCGATCCCCTGCGCGCCGCGGGCGATGATCAGGAACAGCGCGCTCGGCGACAGCCCACACAGCAGCGAGGACAGCGAGAACAACCCGAGTCCGACCGTGAAGACCAGCTTGCGGCCGAGCAGATCCGCGAGCGCGCCCATCGTCAGCAGCACCGAGGCGAGCGTCAGCGCGTAGGCGTCGATCACCCACTGGATGTCCGAGAAGCTGGCGTGAAGCGACGAGGCGATCTTCGGCAGCGCGACGTTCACGATCGTGATGTCGAGCAGCAACATGAACGTCGCGACGCAGACGACGATCAGCGTCCACCACTTACGCTCCATAAGCAACTTGATCCTATTGGTTTGAGGAAACGGCTAGCCGCTAGCCGCTCAGGCGCGGCCGTAAACCGGGATCGCCGCGCCGCTCGTCGGCTTCGAGTCGTCTGAGAGCAGGTGTGAGACGACGCCGGCGATCTCCTCGGGCTTGACCCACTTGTCGTGCTGGGCGCCCGGCATCGCGGCGCGGTTCCCCGGGGTGTCGATCACACTCGGGACGATCGCGTTGCAGCGGACGTAGTCGTCCTTGTACTCGGCCGCGACCGCCGCGGCAAACGCGATCACAGCGGCCTTCGAGGAGATGTAGCCGGCGGCGCCCTTGAACGGCTGGTATACGGCGCGCGTGCCAACGCACACGATCGAGCCGCCACCGGCCTGCACCAGGTGCGGCAGCGCCGCCTGGGTCATCAGGTACGTCGGACGCAGGTTCAGCTGTGAACTGCTGCTCGAACGCCTCGATCGGGGTGTCGGCGACCCGCTCGCCGGCGGCGAACCCGCCGACCAGGTTGACGAGCCCGCGCAGCGGCGCGCCCGGCTCCTTGACCGCCTCGAGGACGACCTCGGCGACCTGCTCAGGCGCGAACAGGTCGGCCTTGACGAAGCACAACCCGTCCCTCGTCTCCATCCGCTCGCGCTCTGATTCGACGATCCACGGCGCGACGACGCGCCAGCCATCGTCGAGTAGCCGCGCGACAACGGCGGACCCGAGGCCGCCCGTTCCACCCGTGACAATCGCGGTATTTGGCATAACTGCTGTCCGCGGCCCACTCTATCTTCGTCGCGACGATGATCGAGCAGGAGACCCAGGGCCCGCCACGCGCTCCGGAGCAGATGGAGGCAGACCTCCGCGCGCTGCTCGCGACGGTCCGCAACCCGCACCTGTACCGACTGCTGGTGCTCGTGTTCGGCGAGAGATCGCCCACCTGGGCCGAATTCCGCGAGGTCCCGGCCGCCAAGTACTACCACCAGGCTTACCGCCACGGGCTGCTCGAGCACTGCCTCACCGTTGCCCAGGCGGTCAGCGCGACCTCGGCGATCTTCCCCGGCATCGACCGCGATCTGGCGGTCACCGGCGCGCTGCTGCACGACATCGGCAAGCTCGATGCCTACGAGTTCGACGATCAGACCGATGAGGTTTCGATGTCCGATCTCGGCCGCCTGTATGGCGAGATCGCGCTCGGCTACTACCGCGTCCGCCGGCTGATCGAGCGGCTCGACAACTTCCCGCCGGAGCTCGAGCACGCGCTCTCGCACATCATCCTCAGCCACCACGGCTCGCTCCAGCACGGCAGCCCCGTCGTGCCCTGCACGCGCGAGGCGACGCTCGTGCACATGATCGACAACCTCGGCGGCCGCCTCGGCAGTTTCGACCGAGTGCAGCACCAGCTCGCCGACGGCGAGCAGTGGTCGCAGTGGGATAAGGGCATCGGCGCCGGCGCATTCTTCGGCACGGCTTTGCAACAGGACCGCAAAGCGGCGTAACGGGCCTCCCACTAAATCCGCAAATAGCGGGGCCGTCCGTGCGTCCCATGCTCGGCGCGAATTACAGTAGGTGGGGGCATGGCAAAAGACACCGAGAAGCTGATCAGGCAGCTGTCGCTGATCTCGTACCTGATGGCCGAGCGGCGCCCGGTCACGGCGCCCGAGATCCGGCGCGACGTAGAGGGTTACAGCGTGATGAACGAGGACGCGTTCGCGCGGCGCTTCTATGCCGACCGCTCCGAGCTCGAGGCGCTCGGGATCGTGCTCGCGGTCGAGAAGCCGGTCGACGGGCTCGTCGAGCAGGAGAACTACTCGCTCCCGCCCGAGAACTTCCACCTGCCGGCGATCGAGTTCACCGACAAGGAGCTGGCAGCGCTGCACACGGCGCTGCAGCTGCTCGATGGCGAGTTCGCGTACGCCGAGCCGCTCCGGCTCGCGCTCCAGCAGATCAGCTGGGGACGGCCTTCCCCGCTGAGCTCGCCTGAGCAGAACACGGTCGCGCTCGGGATCACCGGCTCGGCCGGCGGCCACGAGGTCTCGCAGCGGCTCGCCAAGATCGAGACGGCGATCTTCCGCCGCAAGACGATCGTGTTCGACTACTACACGATGGAGCGAGACGCGACCGGCAGCCGCAAGGTCGATCCCTACCAGCTGCTCTACCAGAGCGGCCAGTTCTACGTCGTCGGGCGCTCCCACGAGCGCGGCGCGATCCGCGTCTTCCGGCTGTCGCGGATCCGCGGCAAGGTCGGGTATGCGACCAAGGCCGAGCACGACTTCCAGCGGCCGGTGGAGTTCGACCCGCGCGCGTACGCGAATCGGATCGACTGGCAGTTCGGCGAGCCGACGGGCAGCGCCGAGGTGTGGATCGCCGATCGGATCGCCTGGCAGATCGAGCGCCACTTCGGCCGCTACGGCGAGATGTCAGACGGCGATGACGGCGGCCGCGTGTTCAAGACCCCATACGCGAACGCGCGCCAGCTGATCGCCTGGGTGCTGGGGCTCGGCGAGAACGCCCGCGTGGTTGGTCCGCCGGAGCTCGTCGACGAGTTGCACGAGCGGGTGGCACTGCTGGTCGAGCGCCACGCCGGCGAGCCGCCGGCGGCAGCGGCAAACGCACCGGCGGTGCCGATCGCCGCCGCGCCGGACGATGAGCTCGTCGTCGACGGCGAGAACGGCCACGCCGAAGCGGCGATCCGGCCCGAGCGGTTCGCTCGGCTCGTGACGCTCGCGAGCATCCTGATCGACGCCGGGCGCGCCGGCCGCCGGCTCACCGGGCAGACCCTGTGCCGGGAGCTGAAGATCTCCGAAGCCGAGCTGCGCGAGGACATCTCCGTGCTCAACGTCGTCAACTTCGGCGCCGGCACGTACGTGCTGTACGCCGAGATCGGCGACGACGGGACGATCGAGGTCGACCCCGAGCCGTACGGCGACTCGTTCGCGCGACCCGCGCGGCTGCTCCCGGTCGAGGCGAAGGCGTTGATCGCGGCGATCGACCTGATCGGCGAGCACATCCCCGAGGGCTCTTTGGCCTCGGTCCGCCGGAAGGTCGTCGCGGCGCTCGGGGAGGACCCTGTCCACGACGGGCTGCAGATGGCCTCCGCAGGCGGCGACGACGCCGAGATCGCGGCGGTCGTGTCGCGGGCGATCGCCGGGCGGCGACTGCTCGCGTTCGAGTACTACAAGGAGAACGAGGACGAGTTCTCCGAGCGCGTCGTCGAGCCGTACGCGTTGATCAACGGCCGCGAGGGCTGGTACGTCGCGAGCTTCGACCCCACACGCGACAGCGTCCGCCACTTCCGGCTTGACCGGATCAAGTCGGCGACCGTTTCGGACGAGCGCTTCACGCCCCGACCCGACGTCGACCCGGCGGCCGACGTCGACGGCTGGCCGCGCACGGGCGAGGTCCCCGCATCCCGCCGCGCGCGGGTGTGGATCTCGCCCGAGCGCGCGCGTTGGGCGCGCGAGGAGCGGACCGTCGTCGGCGAGCTCGACGACGGCGCGCTGATCGTCGAGCTCGGCTTCGCTGGGGTCGACTGGCTCGTGCGCGAGGTGCTCAAGGAGGCCGGCGATGCCGCCGTGCTCGAGCCCTCCGACGCGCGGGCAGCGGTGCTCGAGGCCGCCACCGAGCTCGGTGCGGCCGCCGGCGCGCCGATGAGCCGCCGCGACCAGATCAAGATGAGCGACGAGGAGATCGCGTCGTTCCTCGACGAGCAGCGGACCGTGATCTGCGCGACCAACGGCGCCCAGGGCTGGCCGCACCTGATGCCGCTGTGGTACCTGCTCCGCGACGGCGAGATCTGGGCCTGGACCTATGCCAAGTCGCAGAAGGTCCGCAACCTCGAGCGCGACCCGCGGGCGACCTTGCAGGTCGAGGCCGGCGAGCAGTACGCGGAGCTGCGTGGCGTGATGATCGAGGCCGACACCGTCGTCCACGCGATCACCGAAGACGTGCTCGAGTTCGGGTTGAAGCTGTTCGAGCGTTACGGGGCCGCCTCGACCGGGCCCGAGTTCGTCGAGGTTGTCCGCGCCCAGGCCGCCAAGCGAGTGGCGCTTCAGTTCGTGCCGCGGCGCATCGCCTCGTGGGACCACCGCAAGCTCGGTGGCGTGTACTATGTTCCCCTAGGCGCTAGCCTCCGCCGCGCCATGGAAGACCTGAAGGGCCTGATCCTCTCCGGAGGAAAGGGCACACGGCTGCGGCCGATCACGCACACGAGCGCCAAGCAGCTCGTCCCGGTGGCGAACAAGCCGGTGCTGTTCTACGGGATCGAGGCGATGGCGGCCGCGGGGATCGAGCAGGTCGGGATCATCATCGCGCCCGAGACGGGCGACGAGATCAAAGCGGCCGCCGGCGACGGGGCTCGCTTCGGGATCGAGCTCACATACATCCTCCAGGACGAGCCGCTCGGCCTTGCCCACGCGGTCCTCACCGCCGAGCGGTTTCTCGGCGACTCGCCGTTCGTGATGTACCTCGGCGACAACCTGCTCCAGGGTGGGATCGCCGATCTCGTCGCACGCCTTCCGCACCGGCAACCCCGACGCGCTGATCCTGCTCACCCCCGTGCGCGACCCCGAGAACTACGGCGTGGCCGAATTGAGCAACGGCTCCGTCGTGCGGCTCGTCGAGAAGCCACAGCGACCGGCAGACCGACCTCGCGCTCGTCGGCGTGTACATGTTCACCCCGATCGTCCACGACGCCGCCCGCGCGATCAGCCCGAGCGGTCGCGGCGAGCTGGAGATCACCGACGCGATCCAGCACCTCGTCGACGAGGGCCGGCGGGTGGACCCCCACATCGTCAAGGGCTGGTGGAAGGACACGGGCCAGCTCGAGGACATGCTCGCGGCGAACCGGCTGGTGCTCGACACGATCTCCTCTGCCGTAGCCGGCGAGCTGATCGATTCCCAGGTCGACGGCCGGGTGATCATCGAGGAGGGCGCGCGGCTCGAGCGCACTTCGGTCCGTGGGCCCACGATCATCGGCGCCGGCGCCCAGCTGACCGACTGCTACGTCGGCCCGTACACCGCGATCGGCGAGGGCTGCCGGATCGCGAACGCCGAGGTCGAGCACTCGATCCTGCTCTCCGGCGCGTCGATCTGCGACCTGGCGGGCCGCGTCGAGTCCTCGCTGCTCGGGCGCAACGTCAAGATCTCACGCGACCAGCGCCAGCCGCGCGCCTACCGGTTCATGGTCGGCGACAACTCCGAGATCGGCGTGCTCTAGCGCGCGTGGGCGGCGTGCGCAGCGGCACCCGAGCCGCTGAGTACGACCGAGCTGACCATGAACGCAACCACGAACAGCGCGATCGTCAATGCCTTCAGCCGCGCGGGCGTCAGCCACGGCACCGACTGAAGCCACGAGCGGGTGCCGCTGGCGCCCGCCATCGCCGCCATCACACAGCCTGCGCACATGCCCAGAGAGTACTCCCGGCCGACAATGTCGGCCTCGTAGGGGAGCTGAACAGTGCGGGTGAAGATGGTGTGTCTGGAGGACGGGATCACGTCCTGCGGCTTTCGCAAGATGGCCGCGTATGTCGCGCGGTTGAACCCGGACACCGACGTCTACTACGTCACCACTGCACACCAGTACAAGAGCGTCCGCAACGCGATCAACGGTTCGCGCGGGGCGGGCGGCGATCTGAACGATGACGAGGTGGACGAGGTCGCGCACGGGCTGCTCGGCGCCGACCTGCTCGGGTTCAGCTCGATGACCGGCTACGCCGATCTGACGCACAGAATCATGCGCCGCGTCAGGGCGCTCGACCCCAGCGTCTACATGGTCTGGGGCGGGATCCACCCGATCATCCACCCCGAGGACGCGATCGCCGGCGCCGCCGACGCGATCTGCACGGGCGAGGGCGAGTTCGCGTTCGAGACCTTCTATGACGCGTTCAAGGACGGGCGCGACCACACCGGGACGGGCAACTTCTGGTTCCGCCGGGCCGACGGTGAGATCGTCAGGAACCCGTTCCTGCCGCTGATGAGCTCCGAGGAGATGGACACGCTCCCGTTCCCGGTCTACCGCGAGCCGCGCGAGCGGATCTACCGCACGGGCGAGGGCTTCGGGGAGCTGCGGCTCGGCGACTACGTGATCAACGACGGGCTCAGCTACACGGCGATCTGGTCGATCGGGTGCCCGTTCCACTGCACGTACTGCGGCAACACGAAATTCATCGCCAACGACATCAAGTACAAGCGGATCCGCCACCCGAGCGCCCGCTACATGGTCGATCAGATCAAGGATGTCCGCGAGCGGAGCCCGCAGATCGAGCACGTCAACTTCCAGGACGACAGCTTCATGGCGATCCCCTATCCGCAGCTCGAAGAGTTCGCGGAGATGTGGAAGGCCGAACTCGACCTCCCGTTCGCGGTCTACGGGGTGATCCCCAACTACGTCAAGCAGGACAAGTTCGAGCTGCTGACGTGGGCCGGAATGAACCGGATCCGGATGGGGATCCAGTCCGGCTCGGAGCACATCCTCGAGTTCTACAAGCGGCCGTCGCCGCCGCGGAAGATCAAGGCCGCCGGCGAGGTGATCGGCTCGTTCGCGGGGAAGTACCACCTGCCGCCGCTGTACGACATCATCGTCGACAACCCGGTCGAGACCCGGCAGGACGTGATCGACACGCTCGAGCTGCTGTACGAGATGCCGCGGCCGTTCAATCTGCTGATCTTCTCGCTGAAGGTGATCCCGAACACGGCGCTGGAGGCAGCGATGCGCGAGCGCGGGATCGACCTCGAGCAGATCAACTCCAGCTACATCGTGATCCCGCCGCGATGGGCGAACCTGATGCTGTACCTGCTGAACGTGTGGCGTCCGCCGCGGTGGCTGTGGAAGCTGCTGCTGCGCCGGGTTCGCCCCAGCGGCGAGCAGCCGCCGCTCTACCCGCGGCTCGCGCTCGTGCTCCGCACAGCGCACCTCAGCAAGCGCGCGCTCGGCCACGTGCGCCGGATGGACTTCTCGATCATGCCCGGCTGGACCGCCTACGCGTTCTGGCGCGTGGGCCTCGTCGGACTGTGGCACCGGCGCTTCAATCCGCGCTACCCGAGGCCCGAGCGAGCTGCTCGCGCAGCTCCCGCACCTGCGCCTCCAGCGCGGTCACTCGAGCTTCTATAGAAGATTTGTCCGCGAGAACGGTTGGCGGCCCGGCTGCGGCTGCCCCGTCTGAGCTCGGCTCCGTCGCGACCGGCGACGCTCCGCCGCCCGCCTCGCCACCGAGCAGCTGCATGAACCGGTCCTCCTTCTGCCCCGGCCGGCGTCCGATCCGCTTGGCGTAGCCACGCTCGACCAGCCCGCTCAGCACCGCCTCGATCTGCTCGAGCGACGCGAACGCGTGCATCCGTTCGGTCCGCCCCTTCAGCTCCCCGGGCGTCTGCGGCCCGCGTAACAGCAGCACGGCAAGCACCGCGAGCTGGGGCGTGTCGAGGTTCAGCGCCTCCTCGGCGAGGTGGCGGTACTTGATCGCGCGGCTGCCGTGGTAGCTCGCGAGCCGCGCAAGCCCGTACTTCGTCAGCCGCTGCGCAGCCTCGCGGACGGTCTCCTCGTCGTAGTGCGTGACCGGATCGCGGTTCGTCGACTGGTTGCACGCGAGCCGCAGCGCATTCAGCGACAGCGGGTACTGGTCGGGCGTCGTCCAGCGCTTCTCGAGCAGGCAGCCGAGCACCCGCTGCTCAGGTGCGGTGAGCTCGCCGAAGTGCACGGCGCGCAGCAATAGCCGGGTTGACAGATATCTCGGTGGGATATATCTTACCGGCATATGGAGCTCAGTCCGACAGGCAAGGTGATCTGCGGGATGATCGCGTTCGGGAGGCAGACCGGGTACGACATCAAGCAGTTCGTCGACAAGACGACGAGCAACTTCTGGTCCGCGAGCTACGGGCAGATCTACCCCGAGCTGAAGCGGCTCGAGGACCAGGGCTTCGTCGCCGGGCGCAAGGAGCCGACCGGGGAGCGCGCGCGGACGGTTTACGACCTGACGCCCGCGGGCCGGGCCGCGCTCGAGCAGTGGCTCAGCGCCGACGACGTGCTGATCGACGAGAGCCGCGACGAGGGGATGCTGAAGCTGTTCTTCTCGGATGTGCTGCCGGAGCAGCGGATCGAGAACATCCGCGCGATGCGCGCGGTCCACGAGCGCAAGCTCGCCGCGCTGCGCGCGATCGAGGGGGCCGCGCGGCAGGGACGCACGGGGCCGTACATGACTTTGCAGCTGGGGATCGGAGTGACCGAGTTCATCATCAACTGGTGCGAGGAGGCCGAGCGCCGCCTCGCAGAGGAGTCCTGACCGATGTTCACCAAGCTAGCCACCTTCGCCCACGCCAACCGGCGCCGGATCCTGTTCGCAGCGGTGCTCGGCGCCGCCGTCGCGGGCGTGTTCGGGATCTCGGTCTCGAAGCACATGAGCCCGTACGGGGCCAACGACCCCGCGACGCAGTCCGTCCAGGCGATGAATCGCTACCAGGCGGCCGCCGGTCGCCAGATCGACCCCGGCATCGTCGCGCTCGTCTCGCCCGCCACGCGCGCGCGGCTCGCCCAGGTCGAGTCGATGCTGCGGTCCGGGCCCGACGTCGTCGCCGTCAACGCCCGGGATGGTCTCACGAGACGGCCGCTCGCAGTACGTCGTCGCCTACTTCAAGCCGCTGTCGGACACGCGCGTGAAGGACGACGCGCAGACGATCATGAACCGGTTCGCATCCCAGCACGACGTCAAGCTGGGCGGCGACGCGGTCGCGAACGCGCAGGCAAACACGCAGGTCGGCAACGACCTCGCACGCGCGGAGCTGTTCGCGTTCCCGTTCATCTTCCTGCTGTCATTGCTGTTCTTCCGGTCCTTGGTGGCCTCGCTGCTGCCGCCCTTGCTGGGCGGGCTCGCGATCCTGATGACGTTCCTCGCGCTGCGGATCGTGGCGAGCTTCGCCGACCTGTCGGTGTTCGCGCTGAACCTGACGACCGGGCTCGGGCTTGGGCTCGCGATCGACTACAGCCTGTTCATGGTCTCCCGCTACCGCGAGGAGGCGGTGGAGCACGGGTTCGGCCCGGTCGCGCTGCGCCGCGCGCTCGAGACCTCCGGTCGCACGATCCTGTACAGCTCGCTGACGGTCGCCGCAGCGGTCGCGTCGCTGACGATCTTCCCGCAGCGGTTCCTCTACTCGATGGGGATCGCCGGCGCGTTCGTGACGCTGATCGCCGCGGCGCTCGCTCTGGTGGTCCTGCCGGCGCTGCTGAGCGTGCTCGGGCCGCGGGTCAATGCGCTCTCACCCAGCTGGCTCGAGCGCCGGGCGGATCGCGACGCGCGGCCGGCCGAGTCCGGCTTCTGGTACCGGCTGTCGCAGTTCGTGATGCGCCGCCCCGCGCGGATCGCCGTGGTCGCGGCCGCAACGCTGATCGCGCTCGGGATCCCGTTCGCGTCGATCAAGTTCCTGCCGGTCAGCGCTAGCGTGCTGCCGACGAGCGCCAGCGCGCGCCAGGTCGACACCGCGCTGCGGACTTCGTTCCCGCCGGGACGGACGTCACCGATCGAGGTGGTCCTCGGAGCGCCCGCCGGCTCGCCTGCATGCCGCCGCGTTCGCGGCGCGTCTGAAGTCGCTGCCGGACGTGTCGGCGGTCGCGCCGGCGATCCCGGCCGGCGGGCGGTTGTCGCTCGTCGACGTCGCGCCGGTCGCGTCCGACCTACAGCTCGACGACGCAGCACCTGGTGCACGTGATCCGCGGCCTGGACGCCCCGTTCTACGTCGGGGTCTCGGGCCAGACCGCCGGGTTCATCGACCTCGAGCACAGCCTCGGCACGCACCTGCCGTTGGTGCTGCTGGCGGTCGTGCTCTCGACGCTGGTCGTGCTGTTCCTGATGACCGGCTCGGTCGTGCTGCCGGTCAAGGCGGTGCGTGATGAACGCTTTGAGCCTGAGCGCCGTGTTCGGGATCCTCGTGTTGATCTTCCAGCACGGGAACCTCCAGGGTCTGCTGTCTTATCAGTCAGACGGCGCGCTCGACGCGACCCAACCGATCCTGCTGTTCGTGATCGGCTTCGGGCTCGCGACCGACTACGGCGTGTTCCTGCTCAGCCGGATCAAGGAGGCCCACGATGCCGGGCATCGACAACAGCCACGCCGTGGCCGTCGGGCTCGAGCGGACCGGCCGGATCGTGACCGCCGCGGCGCTCCTGTTCGCGGTCGCGATCGGCGCGTTCACCACGTCGAAGCTGATCTTCATCAAGGAGCTGGGGCTCGGGACCGCGCTCGCGGTGCTGATCGACGCCTCGCTCGTCCGCGCGCTGCTCGTGCCGTCGCTGATGGAGCTGCTCGGTAAGTGGAACTGGTGGGCGCCGGCGCCGCTCCGGCGCCTGCACGACCGGATCGGGCTCAGCGAGGATCGCCGCCGGCGCCCCGCCGCGCCCGCTCCCGCGCCGCGGGTAGGTGCTGCGGATCACCCCCCTCAGACGGGAAAATCTGCAGCACCCCACGCCAACCGCGCCTAGCCGACCTCCGCGAACCGCACATCTCGCTTGGCCGACACTGACCACCGGCCGCGCCGCCACGCGATCCGCGTCCCGTCCGCGAGCCGCGCGGCGGCGTGGCCGAGCGGGGGTTCGCCCCACAGCGTCGCGTGCCAGCGGCCGCTCTAGCTCCGGCGTGTCGCCGAGGCCGCCGGCGACGTGCTCGGCCGGGTAGGTGACGACGATCGAGCCATGGCGGACCCACACGGGGATCCGGTGCAGCGGCGTCTGCACCACGACCTCGCCGCCGCCTGTGACCTCTGCCCCGGACCACGTCTCGATCCACCGCCCCCGCGGCAGCGCCACCTCGCGCTCGCGCGCGCCCTCGTCGAGCATCGGCGCGACCCACAGCGCCGGCCCGAACCCGTACGCGTCGGTGATCGCCCACCCGCGTGGATCCTCGGGATCGGTCAGGCACAGGGGCCGGATGATCGGCAGCCCCGTGCGCGCCGCGGTCGCGGCGGCGGCGCGGATGTACGGCACGAGCTGCTCGTGTAGCAGCGCGTAGCCGCGGTACAGATCGAGGATCCGCTCGCCGTAGTTCCACGGCTCCTGTGGCATCCGCGCATGCGCCTGGGCGAGCGGCGAGAAGCACCCGAACTGGAGCCAGCGGACGAGCAGCTCGGGCGGGCACCGCTCGACCAGCCGGTGGCCGAGGTAGCCACCGATGTCGTGCGACCAGTTCGAGTAGCCGCTCGCCGCGGCGGTCAGTGTTGCGACCACGAGCACGCGCAGCGACCAGAAGTCCGACGCCTGATCACCGCCCCACGTGTGGCCGGTCGCGTGCTGCCCGCTCCAGCCACTACGGCCGAACAGCACGCCCGCGCCAGGGTGCACTTCGTCGAGCGCCCGCTGCAAGCTGAGTCTGTGCAGTCCGCCCAGGTGCCACGCCGCCTGCGCCCCGGTGCGCCCGTCCGCGAGCCGCGCGTCGTCCGGGATGTAGTACCCGTCGCCGTCGTCCATCTTGATCCCCTCGACCCCGAGCTCGAGCACCCGTTTGGCCTGCTCGCGCCACCACTCCTCCGCCGCCCGGCTCGTGAAGTCGATCGGCGAGCCGGTACCCATCCACCACTGCTTGACGAGCGGCTCACCTGTTCCTGTATTGACGAAGTGCCCGGCCCGAGCCGCCGGTTCGTAGTTAGGCGCCGGCTCGGAGTGGAGCCTCTCTGACTCTGGTTGTGGCGGCACCTGGCCGTCACTGCTGTCGAGGTTCGTCCACGGCGTCACCCATACGACGGTCCGGACGCCCGCTGAGCGCATGTGCCTGATCATCCACGGGGCGTCGGGGAACTGGTACGGGTTGAACTCCCACGTGTTGTACTGCGTCGCCCACGGCGAGTCGATCACGATCGCATCGAGCGGGATCTGGTGGCGGCGGAAGCCGTCGAAGTCGTCGAGCACGTCGTCCTGGTGCTCGTGCACATCGCGGCTCTTCCAGAACCCGTAGCCCCATTCGGGTAGGAGGGCCGGGAACCCGGTCAGCCGGCAGTACCGGCGCAGCCGCGCCGCCGGCGTCCGCGCGGTCAGCAGGTGGAGCGCGAGAGGCCCGGCCGCCGCTCGGGTCTGGACGCTGATCCGCTCACCGCTGAGATCGAAGCGCGTGCCGTTCGCGTACGAGTGCAGCCACGCGCCATACCCCCGGCTCGAGAGCAGCCACGGCGTCGGCGCGCAGTCGCCCTGCGGGATCCCGCCGGCGGCGAGCATCTCAGGCGGGCAATCGGGTCCCGTGTAGCGGCGGTCGGCGCCGAGCTGGACGATCCGCCCGGCCTGGTCGAACTGAGGCGTGTGTCGTGCACCGAGCCCCGTGTACCGCTCGCCCGAGCGCCGGTCCCACTCGACCGCTAGCCGCGCCGGATCACCGGACGCAACCAGCCTCAACCCGACCGTCTCCGTCCCGATCACCAAGCTCAGCTCCGCTCGTCGGCCGCCTTCCAGGCGCAGTCCGAGCACCACCCCGTCCTCGCTACGGCGCTCGACCGCCGCCCGCTGCGCACGCTCCGCTGGCGCGAGATCCTCGTGCGGAATTACGCCCTCGGTCATCTGCACGAAGTGATCGCTCGTCTCGCCCTCGGCAACCCAAACGGACGCATTGCGGATCAGGCGACGACCGTCCCGTCGGATCGTGAACGCGAAAGGGCGCAGCTCGACCTCGACCCGAAGCGGTCCCCGCTCGAGGACCAGCTGCTCTGCACCGGCGGCCGACATTCAGGGAATGGTTCTCGACGGGCTGCTCAGAACATGCCCTTGTTCACGAGATGGTCACAGGACGTGTGCGCGTTCTTCACCGGTTCACGCGATTTGCAGGGCAATCCTGTTACCCATGACAGAGATACGTCGCGCAGACATGCACGTGCACTCGACAGCATCCGAGCTGTCGAAACTGGGGATTCAGCGCTCGCTCCACCTGCCGGAGTGCGCCACACCACCCGACGAGGTCTACCGGCTCGCCAAGCGGCGCGGGATGGACTTCGTCACGATCACCGACCACGACACGATCGCGGGCGCGCTCGAGCTCGACCACCTGCCGGACGCCTTCATCTCCGAGGAGCTGACCGCGTGGTTCAAGGGCGAATCACAGGCGGTCCACGTGCTCTGTTACGGGATCACTCCTGACGACCACGAGTGGCTCCAGGCCCACAACGACGATCTCGAGGCTTGCGCCGAATATCTGCACGCGGGCGGCATCACCGCTGCCCTCGCTCACCCGTTCTATGCCGTCGAGGCGCCGCTGACCGCGCGCCACCGGCGTCGTCTCGCGCAGCTGTTCCCAATCTGGGAAACCCGGAATGGCTCCCGCGCGAAAGAGCTCAACCTGCCGGCGTTCGTGTACATAGAGACACACGGGGGCACACGCGATTGGAGGCTCGGACGACCACGCTGGAATCGACATCGGGCGCACGTTCACGGAGACACCTCCGGCGGCGTCGCCCGAAGAGTTTCTGGCTCACATCAGCGCCGGCCGCGCCGATGCCCACGGAGCCCAGGGCAGCGCCCCGAAGTGGACCCACGCGGCGATGTCGCTTGCGATCCGCTCGCTCGGACACGGCAATGAGGGCGTCGCGGCGCCCGACCCGGCCGCGGTGCTGAAGATCGTCGAGCGGGTGATGCGCGAAGGCGACGTTCGCCATGGCTCCGTCGCGGGCGGACCTCGGCCCCGAGGACGCGCTCGCGCTGCTCCGCGCGTGGCTCGTCGCGATGGGCCTCGACCTCGACGAGAGCCACCTGCTGACCGCCCTCCAGGAGGGCGACCTCAGCCATCCCGACCTGTACAGGCGCGCCCGCCGGATCCACGAGCGCCGGCTCGCAGCGGCCGTCTCCCGCGTCGTCGCCGACCCCACCGACGTCGCCGGCGCCGGCCGCGCCCTGTTCGACGCCTGCATCCCCGCGATTCCATACGCCGCGGCCGCCGCGTTCCTCGGGCGCGAGAAGCTGAAGCTGACACGCTCGGACGGCGACCGGCCACGGGTCGCGCTCGTCGCCGACGGCATCGGCGGCATGCATGGGGTCACGCATACGCTCGACGAGATCCGCGACCGCGGCGTCCCGGGGTTCGAGGTCGAGGTGGTCGGGACCGACGCGGACGTCGACCGGCGGCTGGGCGCAGTCGCCGAGATCGACATCCCCTACTACCCCGGCCTCCAGGTCGGCGTCCCCTCGCTGCCCGCGATCACCGACGCGCTCGCCGAGGGTCGTTACGACCTCGTCCACCTGGTCTCGCCCGGTCCGTGCGGGATCGGCGCGTCGCTGCTGGCGCGCGTGCTCGAGCTCCCGGTGCTCGGCAGCTATCACACCGAGCTCGCCGCCTACGCGGGGATGCGCAGCGGCCAGGCGCAGCTCGAGCTGATGATGAACGTGGCGCTGTCGACGTTTTACGGCGGATGCGACGTCGTCCTGTCGCCGTCGCCCGCGTCGGACGAGCGGCTCCGCGCGCTCGGGGTCGAGGCCGACCGCATCGGGCGCTGGGACCGCGGCGTCGACATCGTCCGCTTCGACCCGTCGCTGCGGACGCCCGGACTGTTCGGCGACATCGACGGCGTCTACGTCCTGTACGCCGGGCGCCAGACGAAGGAGAAGGGCATCGACCTGCTCGCGGACGCGTTCGGAGCCGCGCGCCGGCGCGATCCGCGGCTGAAGCTCGCGCTCGCAGGCGGAGGCCCAGAGGAGGAGACGCTCCGTGCCCGCCTCGGCGACGCCGCCGTGTTCCTCGGCTGGCTCGACGGTGACGATCTCGCCCGGGCCTATGCGTCGGCCGATGCGTTCCTGTTCACGTCAAGGACCGACACGTTCGGCCAGGTGATCCTCGAGGCGCAGGCGAGCGGCCTCCCGGTGGTCGCGATCGGCGAGGGCGGCCCGGCGTCGCTGATCACCGACGGTGAGACCGGCCTGCTGGCGGACCCCGACGCCGAGGCCCTGGCCGAGGCGGTCCTGTCGATCGTCGAGGGGCCGCTGCTCGCCGAGCGGCTGCGCGTCGGCGGGTTGGCCGCGGCGCGCGCGCGGACGTGGGACGCCGCCTTGCAGCGGCTCGCCGACGGCTACCGCCGCGCGCTGGCCGCGAGCGCCGCCGGCGAGGCCAGCGTCGCCGCCTGACGCGGCGCCCGCCTCGCCCCGCCCCCCACCGCCGCGCCGCCCCCGCTCCGGCCCGCCCGCGCCGCCCTGCAACAAACTGCGCAACGCACAGTTTGTCCCACTGCACGGGAGGAACTGCGCGACGCATTGTTTGTTGCACCGCCGCCGATAGCATCGCCGCCGTGCCGATAACCGACGCCGTCATTCCCGTCGCCGGCCTTGGCACGCGGCTGCTCCCCGCCACCCGGTCGCAGCCGAAGGAGATGCTGCCGGTGCTCGACAAGCCGGTCGTCCAGTACGTCGTCGAGGAGCTCGTCGCCGCCGGGATCCAGCGGGTGCTGTTCGTGACGGGCCGGCGCAAGCGGGCGATCGAAGACCACTTCGACGCCGATCCCGAGCTCGACACCGGCCCGCTGATCGACTCGCTCGAGCTCTACTACACACGGCAGCCCCGGCCGGCGGGGCTTGGCGACGCGCTCCGCTACGGGGCCACATTCGCCAACGGCAGCCCAGTCGTGGTGGCGCTCGGGGACTCGATCATCCGCAACCCGACGATCACGAACCGGCTGATCGAGGCGTACACCGGCGACGTCGTCGCCGCGATCGCCGTCGAGACGGTCTCCGACGAAGCCGTCAACCGCTACGGGATCGTCCTCGGCGAGGAGCGCGGCGGGGTGATCGCGGTCGACGAGGTGCTGGAGAAGCCGTCGCCCGACGCGGTCGAGCAGCCGCCTCGCGGTGGCGGCGCGCTACGTGCTCGGCCCGGAGGTGTTCGCGGCGCTCCGCGACACGCCGCCGGACGCCGGCGGCGAGGTCCAGCTCGCCGACGCGCTCAACCGCGTGATTGCCGCCGGCGGCCGCGTGATCGCCCTCCCGCTCGCGACCGGCGAGCGCCGCCACGACATCGGCACCGTCGAGAGCTACTGCGCGGCGTTCCTCGAGTTCGCGCTCGCCGAGCCTCGCCTCGGCCCGGGTCTGCGTGCCCGCCTCAGCTGAGGGCTTCGCGCCGGCGCGCACCGCACTCGCCGGCAACCCGTCGGACGGCTACGGCGGCGCGGTCCTGTCGGTGGCGCTCCCCGAGCTCGGCGCGCGGGCCACGGCGGCGGCGGCCTCGGAGCTGCGGCGTGCGGCCACCGAGCGCGCTCGTCGAGGCGACCGTGATCCGCTTCGGGCGTGGGCGCCGTTGCGGTCGAGTGGAGCACCACCGTTCCGGAGGGAGTCGGCCTCGGCGGCTCGAGCGCGATCGCGATCGCGGTGACCCGCGCGCTGTGCGCACTCCACGGGCACGAGCTGGACCCCGAAGAGATCGCCGCGCTTGCGCTCGCGGTGGAGCGCGAGGACCTTGGGATCGCCGGCGGCCGCCAGGATCAGATCGCAGAGGCGTACGGCGGGCTGACGATGATGGACTTCACGCGCGAGCGCCACGAGCGACTCGATCCAGCGCTGCTGCCGCCACTCGTCGTCGCGTGGCGTGCCGAGTGCGCCGAGAGCTCCGGGATCGCCCACGCTGACCTCCGGGCGCGTTTCGAGCATGGGGATCCAGTCGTCCTGCAGTGCATCGGGGAACTGACGGAGCTCGCGTTCGGGGCGCGCGATGCGCTCGCCGCCGGCGACCGCGAAGCGTTCGCTCGCGCCGTCGACCGCACGTTCGACCTGCGGGCGCGAATCATGCCGCTCGATCCCTGCCACGTCGCGATGATCGATTGTGCCCGCGGCGCCGGCGCTGCCGCCAACTACACCGGCTCAGGCGGCGCGATCGTCGCCGTCTGCGTCGACGACGAGCACCAGCATGCGGTTCTGGAGGCGCTACTCGCACACGGTTGCGAGGCGCTCACCCTTCCCGCTTGAGCTTGCGCCAACCGCCGGCGCGGTTGTTGGCGATGATCGCCTGGAACATCGACGTCAGCGCCGGCGCGTTGATCGGCTCGCCCTGCTTGAACGCGACGGTCCGCGCGGTCTTGTTGTCGTGGCCGGCGGTGATGATCCCGTCGGGGTCCGGGACGATCCCGCCGTCGTACATGAACACGTTCACGTGATCCTTCGCGGCGAGCAGCGCGCAGACGTTGCCCTGTAACACGAAGTACGGCTGGCGCGTCCGCTTGATCGTCTCGACGACATCGGGGTCGGCCGCGTGCACCAGCCTGCGCACTTCCTGACAAACCCGCTGCTGCCACTCCGGTAGCGCTTCGATGTACTCGTCGACTCGCGGGTCTGCCTCGAACGCCATCGCGTCGTCACCGTACCGCCCGAAGTAAAGTTGATAAAGTCGATAGAGATGCTGAGCATCAGCCAGCGATGTAGCTGACCTCCGACGTCCGTCGATTTCCGCGCATAGCGGGACCGATCGACTACGCCCTGCTCTCAGTACCACTCCCCGCCCGCGCGGGGGGCCCTCGCGAGCGCCGCGCTCGAGCCGTGCCGGCGCCGTACTCAAACGAAAGGAACACGCATGTCGTTGTATCGACGTACCGTCCCCAAAGCCACGCCGTCGTGGCGCCGTTCGCCGCGCGCCACCGCGGCCGCCGCATTTGCGGTGGCAATCGCCGGCGCCGGCATTGCGACGCCAGAGCCGGCGGTGGCCACCACTCCGACGACACCGCCCCCGCTGACGATCCTCAGCTCGAACCACCACTTGGGACGCGGCGACATCTTCATCACGCCCACCGGCGATACGAGTACGTACGCCAACGGACCGGAGATCGTCGACCGCGACGGCAAGGTCGTGTGGTTCGATGCGATCCCGCAGGGCGAGACCGCCGCGGATTTCCGAGTCCAGCGCTACGACGGTCACCGGGTGCTGACCTGGTGGCAGGGAACCGGGCTCGGAGGCCTCTCGTCCGGCACCGACTACATCTACAACGACCGCTACCAGCAGATCGCGACGGTCAGCGCCGGCAATGGCTTGAGCGCCGACGGCCACGAGTTCCTGATCACCCCGCAGAACACCGCGCTGATCCTCTCGTACACGACCGCGACGGCGAACCTCACCTCGATCGGCGGCCCCGCCGACCAGACCGTGATCGACGGCGTCGTGCAGGAGATCGATATCGCCACCGGCAAGGTGCTGTTCCAGTGGAACAGCGCTGATCACGTGCCGTACTCAGAGAGCGAGCAGCCGCTGCCGGCGTCGGCGAGCACGCCGTGGGACTGGTTCCACATCAACGCGGTGCACCTCGACACCGACGGCAGCCTCCTGATCGACGGCCGCGACACGTGGACGACGTACAAGGTCAACCGGATCACGGGCGACATCATCTGGAAGCTCGGTGGGAAGGATTCCAGCTTCCAGCTGAAGGCTGCGCCCGGTCAGGTGCTGGACAACGCAGGCGAGATCTTCGCTTGGCAGCACGACCCGGAGGCGCTTGGAAACGACACGTACACGTGGTTTGACAACGAGTCGTCGGGGACGCCGTTGCTGGCCGCGAGCCGTAGCGGTGACCGTCAAGCTCGACCAGCGCACGCGCGTCGCGACGCTCGTCGCGTCCGACAGCCAGCCGGAGGGGCTCGTCGGCAGCTTCGCAGGGGAACGCGCAGACGACCGCCGACGACGACCTGTTCGTCGGCTGGGGCGCGCTGCCGTACATCTCCGAGTTCGGCCCGAGCGGCAACTTGGTGTTCAACGCCGAGTTTCCGACGGGGGTCAACACCTATCGGGCGTATCTGCTCCCGTGGCGTCAGGCGCGTAAGTACTAGCGCAGTTCAGCGGGGACGTGGGCGGCGAGTTTCTCGGCAATCTCGCCCGCCCGCTCCCCCGCTGCGCGGACGAGCGGGTCCGCGCCGGTGCAGCGGCCGACGAGGAACGAGGTCCGCTCGTGTAGCAGCGCCCAAGCCGGCTCACGCCACGGCACGAAGTTGCCCATCAGGTAGTGCATCTCGAACGCGAACCCGGCGTTGTGGCCCTCGTCGGGCGGCCCGATCGGTCGCTGGGTGAGCTCCTGTCCGAGCGGATGGACGACGCCGGCCATCAGATCGATCGCGGTTCCGATCAGCAGCCCCAGCTGCTCGTCGGTCTCGTCGGTGTGGGTGAAGAAGCGTGTCAGCGCGTGCAGCACGAGCTCATAGCCGATCACCGCGAGCTCGGCGATCGCGTGCGTCTCGGGATCCGTGATCACCGTCACCGGATCGGTTTTGTCGAACGGCTGCCGCGTGAACGCCGGCAACACCGGGCGGGTCGGGTCGAAGCCGGGATCGGCCTCGCGCATCGCGTGGTACTCGTCCCAGATCCGAAGGAATCGCCCGTAGTGGGCGTCCTCCCAATGGCCGCGCGCGCCCTCCCCCTGTTCGATGATCTCGGAGACCGCGCGCATCGCCGAGTCGAGGTCGGTGACCGCCACGACCTGCGGCCAGTGGAGCAGCTCCGGCGTCGCTTGCGCACGCGGCGAGCCGACGAATAGCCGCCGCTCGCCGAGCGTCGATGCCAGCGCCTGGAGTCCGTCCTCGATACCCCGGTACAGGTGCCCGACGGTCATGAACTCCTGCCCGCGCGGCATCGCCTCGGTCGGGTCGAGCGGCGCCCGCTCCGGCGCGCTCGGGACGAACCCTTCCGCGTCCTGGCGCTCCATCCCCTCAGGCCGCTCGAGGTAGAGAAAGTGCTTCAGCGCGCGCTCGCCGAACGGCATCAGGTCGAGCTGGATGCTCGCGGGGAAGTATCCGGAGCGCTGCGGGAAGTTCGGCCGGCCGAAGACCGGCGCCGCACCGATCGACGACATCAGGTTCGCGACCAGCGCCAGGTGGAGCATCTCCTCGACCGCGATCCCGTGCAGCAGCTTGCGCCAGCCGTCGACTGCCTGCGCCTGTTCGGCGCTCAGCCCATCGCCCTCGTCCTTGAGCGACCACTCGGCGAACAGGTACTGGCACATGATCATGTGCTCGAGCTGGCAGGCCTCGCTCAGGATCCACCAGAGATCCTCGCGATGCGCGATGACTACCTTCGGCTCGGCCATATCCACAGCAGGAATGTACAGTACTGCTGTCGAATGGTCGTGAACCCATGGCGCTCCCGATCACGCTTTCGGACAGAACGGCGTACCTACTCGGCCGGGCCGCCGACGAGGTCAAGGCGCTGGGCGAGCACGATGTAGCGCCGCTGGGGATCACCCCGCGCGAGTACACGGTGCTTGCGGTGCTTGCGGAGCATCCCTCGCTGTCGCAAACTCGAGTGGCCGAGATCCTCGGGCTCGACCGCACGACGATTCTGAAGCTCGGGGCCTCGCTCGAGCGGCTCGAGCTGATCGCCCGCGACAAAGATCCGAGCGATCGCCGCGCGTACGCGATGGCACTCACCGCCGCCGGCGAGGCGATGCGCAAGCAGGCGTTCCGCTTGCTCCTGAGCTGCGAGCGACGATTCCTCTCCGCGCTCTCCCCGCTCGAGCGCAAGCAGCTACACGACCTCCTGGCCCGCTTGATCGAGCCATGAGCACGAGCCGCCTCGAAGCATTCTCCGACGGAGTCATCGCGGTCGCGATCACGCTGCTGGTGCTCGATATCAGCGTCCCGGGCGCCCGGGGCGGGCTCGCGCACAACCTCCTTCACCAGTGGCCTCACTACGCGGCATACGTCGTCTCGTTCATCACGATCGGGATCATCTGGATCAACCACCACGTGATGGTCGGCCGTTTGCGCGAAGCGGACCGGACGATCCTCGGGCTCAACCTCGTGCTGCTGCTGACGATCGGGGTGCTGCCGTTCGCCACCGCGGTGATGGCCGAGTACGTAAACCGTGGTGGCGACGCAGCCAATCTCGCCGCCGCGGTTTACAGCGGAGCCTTCCTGTTGATGTCGATCGCGTTCTCGGTCATGAACCGTCACATCCTGCTGCGCAAGCCGAGCCTCCACGGCGACCAGATCCCCCTCGAGCAGCGCCGCCAGATCCTCTTGCGCAGCATCTCCGGGCTGCTCCCTTACGCGATCGCCACGGGGCTGGCGTTCGTCTCGGCCTACGTCACGCTCGCGATCTGCGGAGCACTCGCCGCGTTCTACGCGCTCCCGATCAGCGCCGGCTAGGCCCCTTGACTTAGAGCGCGCTCCACGTCCTAAGCTGGGAGGGCCAACGAATACAAGGAGCCGGAACATGTCGATCGACAGGAGAAAGCTCGGAGGACAGGGGTTCGAGGTATCGGCCGAAGGACTCGGCTGCATGGGAATGACGCATGCGTACGGGCGGGGCGACGAGCCGTCCGGAATCGAGACCATCCACCGCGCGCTGGAGTTCGGGATCACGTTCCTCGACACCGCCGAGGTGTACGGACCGCATACGAACGAGGAGCTCGTCGGCCGCGCGATCGCCGGGCGGCGCGACGAGTTCGAGATCGCGACGAAGTTCGGGTTCGCGATCAATCCCGACCGGCCCAGCGACCGCGCCGTCGACGGTCGGCCCGAGAACGTCAAGCGCGCGATCGAGGGCTCGCTGAAGCGCCTCGGTACCGACCATGTCGACCTCTACTACCAGCACCGCGTCGACCCGGCCGTACCGATCGAGGAGACGGTCGGCGCGATGTCCGAGTTGGTCGCGGCCGGGAAGGTTCGCTACATCGGGCTCTCGGAGGCGTCGGCGCAGACAATCCGCCGCGCCCACGCGACGCATCCGCTGACCGCAGTGCAGAGCGAGTACTCGCTGTGGACGCGCGACCTCGAGGACGAGGTCCTGCCGACGCTGCGCGAGCTCGGGATCGGCCTGGTCGCGTACTCGCCGCTCGGCCGTGGCTTCCTCACAGGCCAGATCCGCTCGCTCGACGATCTCGCCGAAGACGACTGGCGCCGCACGAATCCGCGGTTCACGCAGGAGGCGCTGGACGAGAACCTCGCGCTCGCTGACCGGGTCCTCGAGCTTGCCGATAACCGTGGCGTGACGCCGGCGCAGCTGGCGCTGGCCTGGGTGATGGCGAAGGGCGACGAGATCGTCCCGATCCCCGGCACCAAGAGCCCCCGGCGGCTCGAGGAGAACGCCGCCGCGGCCGACGTTCGACTGTCGCCGGCCGAGGTCGAGGAGCTCGACAACGCGATCTCCCCCGACGCGGTCCGCGGTGATCGTTATCCCGAGCAGATGATGGCGCTGCTCAACAACTAGCCGGGTGACCCGAAGCTGCACACGAACGACTTCGCGTCCGCCGGTGTGAGCGCGTTCTCGACCATGTGCCAGACGTTTGTGTCGTACGCCTCGCCGATGTGGCCGACCGGGTCGTACGGGCAGAGGCTCTGCACGTACTCGTTGACGACGCCCGGCTCCTGCACGAACGCCGTGTCGGTCGGCGTCACCAGCTCGTCGTAGCGCGACGCGATGACCGTGTACGACACGCCCGGCTGGGCGATCTGACCCGCGTCGAGCGTCTTCACCGCGCTGCCGCCGGTGACGAGATCGCCGCAGGCCTGGCAGCCGAACGCCGACAGGGCCTGATTGACGAGCGAGCCCTGGCCGAACGCGGTCGCGAGGCTGTACAGGCCGCCGAAGGTGGTCCCGTGCGTCGGAGGCGCGATCGCGACGACCCTGTCGATCTGGCCGACGATGCCCTGCGTCTTGGTCACGTAGAGCGACTGGAAGCCTCCCTCGGAGTGGCCGACGATGTCGACCTTGGCGGCGCCGGTCTCGGCGCGGACCTGCTCGATGAGGCTCTTGATCTCGGGTGCGGAGATGGCGACGTGCTGCAGCCCGCCGACGTACGGGAAGCCTGGGTAGGCGCCGTAGGTGATCGAGAACGTGCAATAGCCCTGGGCGGCGAGGTCCGCTTGTAGGAAGTTGAGGTCCTCGTAGTAGGTGGCGCCGAGGCCGTGGAGGATCACGACGGGCTCGGGATGCTGCGCGGTCGGCCGGCAGCTTGGATCGTTGTTACCCCCCGCGGCGGCAGCCGCGGTGGGCGCGACAGCGACGGCGACGGCAACGGCGACGGCGACGGCAACGGGGGTTGCAACTCCGATTGCGGCTCGCTTGAACGCGCTCATCAGGCCTCTCCTCAGGTCGGACTCTGGGTGGCGCAAACGCTAACGCACTTGTCAAGCGTTCAGCAAGCCAGTGATATGATGCCGCGATGCCCGCGGCTACAAAACGATCCGAGCAGGCGGCGGCGACACGCGACCGTCTCCTCGAGGCGGGGATGCGGCTGTTCTCCCGGAACGGCTACGCGGCCAGCTCCGTCGCGGCGATCGGTGAGGAGGCCGGCGTCAGCCGCGGACTCGTGAACTTCCACTTCGCGACAAAGGAGAACCTGCTCCGCGCGGCGATCGAACGGCTTGTCGAAGAACTGGAGCGCGAGATGTTCCCGTCCGATTCGCCCGACGACCCGCTGGCGGCGCTCGCGGTGCTCGTGCAGGCGCACGAGCGCTACCTGATGCAGCAGCCCGAGCGGGCGCGGCTTCTCTTTCGGTTGCAGGCCGAGGCGCTCAATCCAGCGCTCGGCGTGCGCGCGTTTGCCGAGCTGCACCAACGGTGGCTCGAGCGCACTCGCGGATGGTGGGAGCGGGCGCGCGCAGACCGCCAGATTGATCCCGCCCTCGACCACAACACGGTCGCGACGTTCGCGATCGGCGCCCTGCGCGGGATCGCGCTCGAGTGGCTGCTGGCACCTGAGTCGGTCGACCTCGACGCTGCGTACGCCCACCTGCTGCGCTCTCTGCAAGCGGGGCTTGCCGAGCCAGGATGACTTGACGCGCCGCCTCGCTGACGTGTAGGAATCCCTCGACAGCGTCCGCGGGCCAGGGAACGCCGGCGCGGCGGGAGAGGTCTACTCAGGAGGTCGAGGATGAGAGCTTGGCGCTACACGCTGGCGTCGACGCTGGTGGTCGGATGTGCGTTCGCGGCGCTGGCTTTGCCGGCGGCCGCGTCCGCGGCGGGGCAGTACGCCGCGCTCGGCGACTCGTATTCGTCGGGTGTCGGCACGCGGGTCTACTACAACGACGGCTCCAACTGCAGCCGCAGTCCGGACGCATACGGTCCGCTGATCGCCGCGAAGGACGGCTACACGCTTTCGTTCCAGGCGTGCAGCGGGGCTAAGACAACCGATGTGATCAACAACCAGCTCGGAACGTTGAGCAGCTCGACGCGCCTCGTGACGATCACGATCGGTGGCAATGACGCCGGCTTCTCGACGGTGATCGAGGACTGCGCCCTGTGGTACTTCCCGTGCCAGAGCGCGATCAACAACGCCAACTCCTACATCCAGAACACCCTGCCGGGGCTGCTGAACACGACCTACGGCGACATCCGCTCGCACGCGGCGAACGCCCATGTCGTGGTGCTTGGCTATCCGCATCTGTTCACCTCGAATGGGGCGACGTGCAACTTCGACGCGCTGACCTCGAGCCACGAGATCGAGCTCAACCAGACAGCCGACCTACTCGACGGCGTGATCTCATCAGCGGCGTCGTCGCACGGGTTCACGTATGTCGACCCGCGGAGCGCGTTCAACAGCCATGAGATCTGCTCCTCCTCGGAGTGGCTGAACGGGCTCTCGAACCCGATCAGCGAGTCGTTCCACCCGAACGTCCAGGGGCAGGCCGAGTTCGCCTCGCTGATCGAGCCACATCTGCCGTAACGGTTCGCGGTGGGCGGGGTGCGATCCCGCCCACAGAGCCGCCTACCCGATCACTCGGAACACGCCGCGCATCCACGGATGGATGCGGCAGTAGAACGTGTACGTCCCGGGCGGCAGGTTCTTCGGTGTGTTCCATGTGAGCCGCCCGACGCCGGGCGTGCCGGCTCCGAGCTCACCCGAATCGAACACGTGCGGCCCGTTCGCGAGCGGGTAAGCAAGCCCGTAGTTGAACGTACACGGACTCTTGCACGACGTGACCGTGTGGAAGATCGATTTGAGATAGAACGGGTTCGGCGACAGCGCTCCGAGGATGCCGTCGCCGAGCGTGCCCTGCGCGTACGCGTCCTGGTTGACGAACTTCAGCGACTGGCCCTTGCGGATCGTCGGCACGCACTCGCTCTTGTCCGACTTCGAGGAGATGTCACCGGGCAGATAGTGGAACGCCACGATGTCGATCTCCTTCGGATGACAGGCCGGCAGCGAGTACGGATTCGTGCCGACATAGGCGGTCCCGCCGAAGTAGTTGTTCGCTGGGTCGTGGCCGTGGGTGATGTGTCCAACCTCGTCGAGCCGGCCACCGAATGGGTTCACCCCGCCCGTGACGTCGTACGCCTCCCACACAACCATGATCCCCATCACCTCGTACCAGGAGCCGAGCGTCGTGTTGTACGTGGCGCTGATCCTGAGCACGTCGCCGGCTCTGACCTGCGGGCGCCAGTCGGCCGCGGTGGCGGTCATCGCGAAGTTCCACGAGTTCGGCGCGCGGTGGGCGAAGTAGTGGGCGGAGGAGCGGAACAGCCGGACCGAGTTCGGGACCGACCCCTTGATCGCCTGCTTGTCCGGCGTCGCTCCAGGCCGGATCAGGTCGAGGTCGTCGTACAGTCCGCCCGGATGCAGATGGCCGGCGGTCCCGATCAGCACGCCGGGATGGTCGATCGTGAACTCGTTCAGCGGCGTAGCCGAGCCGTACGGGTTCTTGGCCATGTCCGGGTAGGTGAACTTGCCGTTGACGCCGGAGTGCTGGATGACGTTGAAGACCGGGTAGATGTGGTGGTCCTGGACGTCCATCCAGATCGGATGCACGGCCGTGATGTGCTGGGCGAGCGGTGAGCTCTCGGGCACGAACTGAATGTCGTAGGTGACGTAGACGTGCTTCGTGACGTTCGTCAGGTTGTGAAGCATGTAGTTGAAAACCCACGCGTCGCTGGCCGCGACCGGATAGCCGTACCCGGCTGGGAACGAGTAGACCGTCTTCTCCTCGCCCGAGGCCATGAACGGGTAGAACGGCCCGTACCCGTTGCCCTCTCCGCGCCCCGCCGCGCCATCGCTCAGCCATACCCCGTGGTGGAGGTGGACGACGTTCGTCAGCGGGATCTTGCCGCAGCACTTGCCATTCGGCAGCATGTAGTGAAGGTTCGGAGCGAACCTGATCATGAAGCCGTTCTGATCTGGCTTCGGGACCTTGTTCGCCTGAGTCAGGATCAGGTTCGCGCCCGGCGTGACCGTGTACGGACCCGCCGCGAAGTGGAACGTCTCGATCCCGTTGGGCGAGACCGACGCGAGCTGGGCCATCGAGGCGCCCGCGATCGACGGCAGCGCGCACAGCGCGGCAACCGCCGCCAGAACCCCCAAGATGACTCTTCCGTCTCAAATTTCCTCCTCCGACAGCCAACCCCGCGCCCTACGCATTCAATCACGTCTCCTGCTTGAATCCGTAAGTGGATGAAACGGATCGCCGCCACCACCCTCGCACTCGCCGCCATCGCCTCCCTCTCGGCCACGCTCGCGCTCGCCCACACCGGCCCGGCAAAGCTGTTCCTGCATCAGACGAAGCTCGGGAAGATCCTCGTCAACAGCCGCGGCTTCACGGTCTACGCATTCACCGCGGACAAGCCGAACAAGGACAACTGCGCCTCGATCAATCCCCACTGCCTGATCGCTTGGCCGCCGGTCACCACCTCCGGTAAGCCAATCGCCGGACCCGGGGTCAAGCAGTCGCTGCTCGGCACGATCAAGCTCGGCCACAAGACCCAAGTCACGTACGCGAAGCATCCGCTGTACACCTACATCGGCGACACGCACCCGGCTCAGACTACGTACGTAAACCTGCTCCAGTTCAAGGGCTACTGGCCAGCGCTGAACGCGGCCGGCGGCGAGGTCAAGTAGCGAGCGACCCATACGCGTCCGGCCGGCGCGTGCGCAGCAACGGGAACAACTCGAGCCAGTCATCGCGCTGGTCGAGGTCGAGGTCTGCGACGAGCACGGCCGGGCGGTCGCGCGGCGCCTGCACGAGCACGCGCCCGTACGGGTCCGAGATGAAGCTCGAGCCGTAGAACGTGATCGGCCCCTCGACGCCGATTCGGTTGATCGCGACCATGAACGTCCCGTTCGCGATCCCGTTGCCGACGATCACCTGCTGCCAGAGCGGCTCGGTGTCGAACTCGGGATGGTCCGGCTCCGAACCGATCGCGGTCGGATAGATCAGCACCTCGGCGCCGGCGAGCGAGTACGCGCGCGCCAGCTCCGGAAACCACTGATCCCAGCACGTCGGCGCCCCGAGCCGTGCATCTCCGAGAGCGACGACCGGAAACGGATCGCCATCGGCAGGGCCCGGGCGGAAGTACTTGTCCTCGTAGTAGCCCGCCGTGACCGGAATGTGCAGCTTGCGCGTCCGCGCCGCGAGCGTTCCGTCTGGCGCGACGATGATCGCGGTGTTGTAGCCGAGACCGTCGGCCGCGTCCGCGCGTTCGTACAGCGACGCGTGCACGTACACCTTGCACTCGCGCGCCAGCCGGCGCGCAAAGTCCAGTGTCGGGCCGTGCTCGAGCTCCTCGGGCTCCGCGCCCGCCGCGTTCGGGCCCTCGGGGGTGATCGCGAAGTAGCGCGACAGCGTCAGCTCCTGGAGGCAGACGATCCGCGCGCCCTCGCCAGCGGCAAGCCGGATCCCGTCGGCGAGCGCCGCCTGGTGCTCCTCGGGATCGGGATGCCATCGCTCCTGGACCAGCCCAAGGCGCAGTGGCTCACGGGTCGGCGGCCGCGTCCGCGCGAGCGACTCTGGAACGGAATATGCGGTCAACAGCTCACTCATCCGAAGGCACCTGCTGGGTTATGCAGTGCGGGCCGCCGCCACCATACGCCAGCGCGGCGCCTGGGACCGGGACCAGGTCGCGATCCCCGAAGGCCGCGGCGATGATCGACAGCGCCTCGGGATCACTCGCCGCGCCGGTGATGGGCACGATCACGGTCCCGTTGCAGATGTACAGGTTCAGATAGCTGGCGGCGATCCGCTCGCCGGCGAGAACCAGATACGGGAGCTGTGGCAGCGCCACCACCTCGATGCCTGCCGCCTCGAGCCGTGCGCGGTTCTCCTCGCAGTGCTCGTAGTTGGGGTTGTCCTGCGCGACGGTCTGCAACAACACCCGCCCCGGCCCGATGAACGCCGCGATCAGATCGACGTGACCGTCCGTATCGCGATCCTCGATCAGCCCGTACCCGAGCCACACGATCCGCTCCACCCCCAGCCGCTCGCGCAGCACGTCCTCGATCTCGGTGCGCGACATCCCCGGGTTGCGGTTCGGGTTGAGCAGGCACTGCTCGGTCGTCAGCAGCACCCCGGCGCCGTCGCTCAGGATCGAGCCCCCCTCGAGCACGATCTTGCCGTCCTCCACACGATCCCCGAGTCGCTCCGCGATCAGCCGACCAACCGCTGCGTCGCGATCCCACGGCGGGAACTTGCCGCCCCACGCGTTGAAGCCGAAGTGGACTGCGACGCGGCGGCCGTCACCGTCGAGAACGTAGATCGGCCCGCTGTCGCGCAGCCACGAGTCGTCGATCGGCAGCTCCACGATCTCAACCGCGGCGGTACAGGCAGCACGCGCTTCCTCGGCGTCCTGCCCCGGGTTGGCGATCATCGTGACCGGTTCCGACGCCGCGATTGCGTTCGCGACCCCCGCATACTCCGCCTTTGCCTGCGCGATCGTCTCGCCCCACAACTCGCGCCGGCACGGCCATCCCATCAGGGTGCGCTCGTGGCGCTCCCACTCGGCGGGCAGGCGGACGCTCGTCACGCCGCGGAGCCTACGCCGTCACACCCTCTGGATTTGATTCAGCGGGCCGCACCGACGAGGCCTCCGGCCTCGCGGCCCGCTCAGGATTCCACGAGTACGCGTACTCGGGCTTGTCGCAGGCGCGCCACAGCGGCGTCAGCCGCAGCGGCCGGAACGTATCCCACATCACCGCCAGCTCGTCGGTCCGGGTCTTGCCCAGCGACGCCTCGACGGCGCCCGGCTGCGGCCCGTGCGGCAGCCCCGAGGGGTGGAGCGTGATGCACCCCACCGACACGCCCTTGCGCGCGGCGTAGTCGCCGTCGGCGTAGAACATCACCTCTTCGGACTGGATGTTCGAGTGGTGGTACGGCAGCGGCACCGCCTCCGGGTCCCAGTCGAGCAGGCGCGGCGCGAACGTGCAGAGCACGAACCCTTGTCCCTGGAAGGTCTGGTGCGAGGGCGGCGGCAGATGCAGGCGGCCGGCGCGCGGCTCGAAGTCGGCGGCGTTGAACGTGTACGGCCACACGTAGCCGTCCCAGCCGACGAGGTCGAACGGATGACGGTCGAGCTCGTACTCCTGGAGCCCGTCGCGGACGCGGACGGTGAGCCGCCAAGAGCCGGACTCGTCGTACGTCTCGAGCGAGACGGGGCCGTGGAAGTCGCGCGCGTAGTACGGCGCGTGCTCGAGCAGCTGCCCGTAGCGGTTGCGGTACCGCTGCGGCGTCTCGAGCTCGCCGGGCGTGTGGAAGCACAGCCAGAACTGCTCGCCCTCGAGCTCCCACGTGACGGTGGTGCCACGCGGGATCACGAGGTAGTCCTTCTCGCGGAACGGCACCGATCCGAACACCGTGCGCAGCACGCCGCCACCGCGGTGGACGTAGATCACCTCGTCGCCCTCACCGTTGCGGTAGAAGCCGTCGAGCTCCGAGACGGGCTTGCACACGGACACCTCGAGGTCGCCGTTGAACATCAGCAGCTGGCGGCCGGAGATGGGGTCGCCGCCGGGCTCGACCGCGGCGACATCCGCGAGCCGGTGGACGTGCGCGTCGGGCACCCATTCCTCGCGCGCGAACGGCTCGAACGAGCCAGCGGCCGAGATCCGGCATGGCGACCCCAGGTGGTAGAGGATCGACTCGTTGCCGGAGAAGCCCTCGTACCCCATCACCTCTTCGACCAGCAGGCGACCGTTGTCGCGCACCTGGACGTGCCGCTTGGCGGGGACGGAGCCGAGGGCCATGTACCGCATGAGCCGACCCTACAAGTTTCCGCGGAGCTCCTGCTCGCGCTCGATCGCCTCGAACAGGGCCTTGAAGTTGCCCTCGCCGAAGCCGCGCGCGCCGTGCCGCTCGATGATCTCGAAGAAAATCGTGGGGCGGTCGCCGATCGGCGCGGTGAACACCTGCAGCAGGTAGCCCTCGTCGTCGCGATCGACCAGGATCCCGAGGCGCTCGAGGTCCGAGAGTTGCTCGTCGATCTCGCCGATCCGCTCGGGCACCTCTTCGTAGTAACTCGCCGGCGTGCGCAGCGTCCTGACGCCGCGCTTCTGGAGCTCCTCGATCGTCTTGACGATGTCGTCCGTCGTCAGCGCGATGTGCTGCGCGCCTGGGCCCTCGTAGAACTCGAGGTACTCGTCGATCTGGGACTTCTTGCGCCCCTCGGCGGGCTCGTTGATCGGGAACTTGACGCGCCCGTCGCCGTTGGTGACGACCTTCGACATCAGCGCCGAGTACTCGGTCGAGATCGCCTCGTCGGAGAAGTGGAGCATCTCCGTCATCCCGAACACGTCCTCGTAGTACTTGACCCATTCGTTCATCGCGCCGAGCTCGACGTTGCCGACGATGTGGTCGATCCCGGTAAAGCTGATCCCGCCTCGGTCGGGGCTACTGTCCCTCGCCACGTACCCCGGGAGAAACGGCCCTTCATAACCCGATCGGTCGACGAACCGGTGCACGGTCTCGCCGTAGGTGGCTACATCGGCGATCCGGACCTTGCCGTGCTCGTCCTCGAGAGTCGTGCGGCTCGGTGAGACCGGTCGCGCCGCGTGCTGTCGCCTCGCGGTAAGCGCTGTCCACGTTCGGGACCGCCAGTGCGATCACCTTCACTCCGTCGCCGTGCCGAGCGTGATGTACGCCGATCTCCGTTCCGGCCCGGAGCGTGCCGGTCAGGACGAGCCGGATGCCGCCCTGCTCGAGCACGTGCGATACGTGGTCGCGCAGTGCCGGTCTCCAGTCCCGCATACGCGACCTCGGAGAAGCCGTACGCGTTGCAGAAGAAGAAGCTCGCCTGTGCCGCGTTTCCGACCCACAGCTCGACGTGGTCAATGCCGTGCAGCGGCATGAAGTCAACCTGTTCACGGGCGCCCCGCGCCTCAGATGTCGTCGCCATCACTACCTCCGGTGTCGGTTCGCTCGGCCGCCAGCTCCTGCGCGGCGATCAGTGTGTTCGTGCCGCCCTCGGCGCGGGCGTAGATCTCTCTCAGCGTGTCCCCGATCCCGGCGATCGCGCGCTCGACGGCCAGCCGGTCGAACCCGTGCAGCTCTTCCGCGACGGCGATCAGCCCGCCGGAGTTGACCACGAAATCAGGCGCCCACACGATCCCCCGCTCGGCGAGCTGATCGGCGACCGCTTCATGCGCGAGCTGGTTGTTGGCGGCGCCGGCGACGATCGGCACGCGCAGCCGCTCGACGACCCGCCGGTCGAGCACGCCGCCGAGCGCGCATGGCGCGAGCAGGTCGGCCTCGACCTCGAGCGCCTCCTCCGGCGAGACCCACTGCGCCCCCAGCTGCTTGGCGAGCCGGCGCTTGGCGGAGTCGATGTCGGCGACCGTCAGCTCGGCCCCATCATGGTGGAGCCGGCGCGCGAGATCGGCGCCGACGTGGCCGAGTCCGACCACCACGATGTGGCGACCGGCGATCGAATCACCGCCGAGCGACGTGCGGATCGCGACCTCGACGCCATGCGCGGTGTACCTGCTCGGGTCCCCGCACCCGCCCTCGGTCACCGGACGCCCGGCGACGTGCTCGGTGAACCGCGCCATGTACGCGATGTCGTCCTCGCACATGCCGACGTCCTGCGCGGTGATGTAGCGGCCGCCGAACGACTCCACCAGCTCGGCGAAGTCGCGCAGCGCGTCCGAGCGGCGGCTGTTGACGAGCCGCGCGCCCGCCTCGACCGCGATCACACCCTTCGCGCCGCCCAGCGGCAGGCCCGCGACCGCGGCCTTGAAGGTCATCGCCTGCGCGAGCCGCTCGGCATCGCGGACCGCCTCGTCGGTCGTGGCGTAGGCGCGTCATCCGGCAACCCCCGAGCGAGCGCCCGTCGACCGTGCGGTGCACCGCGACGGCCATCGTCAGTCCCGAGCGGCGGCCGCGGCGGACGCGGACGTCCTCGTAGTCGGACAGTAAGACCTGATGTTCTGCGGTGGCGCTCATCGCGCCTCCTACTGGACTCATGGAGCGAAGTTCTGCGATCGACTCGTCGTCGCACGTGGCGAAGAACCATCCGATCACGCCGACGATCTCCTCGATCGACTCGGCCCGGTACAGCACCGGCTGGTACGCAGTGATGTCGTAGTCGGCGATCCCCATCTCGACGATGTCGATCGGGCGCAGCGACATCCCGCGGAACTCCTCGATCTCGCCATAGCTCGAGAGGATCCCGGCGCCGTATGCGCGGAGCTCGCCTTGTTCCTCGACGACGACTCCGAACTCGAGCGAGAACCAGAAGACCTTGGAGAGGAACAGCAGGTTGTCCCGGTCGGTCAGCCGGCGCGCCGCGAGGCCGGCGAGGCGGTGGAGCTCGCCGAACGTCGGCGTCGCCAGTAGGTGGCCGTGGCCGATGACCTCGTGGATGATGTCCGGCTCCGGGCGTGTACAGCGGTACGCCGGGGTGGCGCACGTACTGGGTCGAGTGAAAGCGCTGGTCCGCGAGCGACCCGTAGAACTCCTCGAGCGGGACGAGGCCGGCCGCCGGGACATAGCTCCAGCCGGAGATCGGCTCGACGCGCGCCGAGACCTCATCGAGGCCGGGCACGTGGTCGGTCGGGAGCGCGACCGCTCCTTCGCCTCGAGGAACTCCTGCACCGCGTAGCGCTCGTGCTTGGCGGCAAGCTCGCGGCACACCGTGCGCCACACGTTCTGTTCGGCGTCGGTGTAGGCGATCGTCGGGGCCGGTTCGCCGGGCTTCCACGCGAGCGCAGCGGCTGCGATCTCGTTGCGCCGGCGACGGTAGTCCGGGTCGTTCGCGCCCGGATGATCGTGGGCGAGGTGGACCGTTACTTCGCCCGAGTCGTCCGTCGTCACCGGGGAGTAAAGCTGTGCTTCCTCGTACATCTCTCGGACAACATGTATGCCACTTGGCCCGGCAAGATGCAAGTCTGCACAGTAGAACGAGGCAATCTGCCCCGTTCTGACGGGGTCGACAAGTAGAATGCTGGTCAGATTGACCAGTTTTGACCAGCTCGACGCCCGCCTGATCGCCACCCTGCGAGCCAACCCTCGCGTCGGGCTGCTCGAGGTCGCGCGCCAGCTGAAGGTCGCCCGGGGAACCGTTCAGGCCCGGTTGGCACGAGCTCGAGCGCGACGGCGTGATCACCGGCCACGGCCCCGAGGTCGACACGGACAAGCTCGGCTACCCGATCAGCGCTTTCGTGCTGATCGAGCTCGCGCAGGGCCGGCTGCCCGAGGCGGTAAAGACCATGGAGGCGATCCCCGAGGTGCTCGAGGCCGACGGCGTCTCCGGCCCCCAGGACCTGATCTGCCGCGTCGTGGCGCGCGACACCGAGCACCTCCAGCAGGTCGTCAACGCGCTGCTGCGGACGCCCGCGATCCGCCGCTGTACGAGCTACATCGTGCTCTCGCGCCAGGTGCCGCCGCGCACCGGCCCGCTCGTTGCTGCTGCCGGCGAGCGAGCGTCGTAGCGTCTACGCGAGGTGCTGGCGGTGCGCCAGCGCCGCCGCCTGCGTGCGGCTCTGCACGCCCAGCTTCGCCAGGATCCGGGACACGTGCACGCTCGCCGTCTTCTCGGCCATGAACAGCGCCGCGCCGATCTGGCGGTTGGTCGCCCCCTCGGCCAGCAGTGCAAGAACCTGCCGCTCCCGCGGGGTGAGTCCGAACGGATCTTCCGGTTCCTCCGGGGCCGGCTGCGTATCGTCGTCCGCCGCCGGCCGCAGCCGTGCTCGGCCGACCAGCGCGCCCAGCTCCCCCTCGAGCCAACCCGCTCCGAGCCGATGGGCGAGCTGCAACGCGGAACCCGCTTCGGTCCCCGCCGCGGCGCGATCGCCGGCCTCGACCAGCGCCTCGGCTTCGCGCCAGCGCGGCAACAGCCGCTCGATAGGGCAGTCCAAGCTCATCCCACGCCGCCGCCGCCTTGTGCCACAGCTTTGCGTCGTTGCGACCGCGTGCCGCGGGTGAGCTCCGCCTCCCCCTGCGCGCGGCACGCCCGTTCGACGGGGCCGCCCTCCTGCGCTGCCGCCCGCAGCCGGTCGATGTGGATCTTCGCACGGGTGAGCGCGTCCTTGGCATCGGCGGTCTCGCGCAGGTCGCGGGCGCGAATCGCACGGTCTGCCTCGACAGCGAGCCCGACGACCGTGACGCGGGCGATCCGCATCACGTCGTCGGTGCACACCTCGAGCTCGTCAAGCGCGCGTGCCACGGCATCGCGGGCACCGTCGAGATCGCCCTGGCGCCGGCGCAGCTCCGCGAGCAACGAGCCGAACGCGGCGTGCCACTGAGGCTCGGCGGACACCACGACGAGCGGTCCGACCTCGTCGAGCAGCGCGGCGGCCCGGTCGTGGTCTCCCTCGCCGAGCGCCAGTTGCGCCTCCATCACCAGCCGGAACATCAGCATCAGCCCAACGGAGTGCTCGGGCACGTGCCCGAGATTTGCGCGCGCCAGTTCCCAGTCCCCGGCTTCGAACGCGGTCTCAGCGACGGTCAGTTCCATCCAATCGCGGCGGCCCATCAGCCGGCGCGGCATCAGCTCGAGGCCTTCCTTGGCGACGTCCAGCGCCTCGGTCGTACGACCTGCCAGGCTGAGTAGATCCGCCAGGTTGGCGTAAGCGGTCGCGGTCGCGTCGAGGTCCTCGCCCTGGCGACCCAATTCGATCGCGCGGCGCAGATCGCCGATCCCGGGCTCGACCTCGCCGAGCGCGATCTTCGCCATTCCCAGCGTGTTCAGCACCTCGCCTTCGGAGTCCGTGTCGCCCGCCTGCACCGCGGCCTCGAGCGCTTCCTCAGCCGCACTAATCGCGTCGCGGAAGCGGCCCCGGAGCACACGGGTCCGAGCGAGCCAGGACAGCTGCACGGCGCGCTCGGAGACCTCCTCGCCCGGGCGCAGCATCGCGAGCGCGCGCTCGGAGGTGTCGAGCCCCTCGCGGCCCCGGTTGAGCCGCCACTGCGCGCGCCCGAGGCGGGCGAGCAACGCCGAGTAGCGGACTCGGTCGCGCTCGGGGTCGAGCTGCTCGAGCGCCTTCTTGAGCAGCACCTCGCCACGCGACCAGTCCCCTCCGATCGCATGCGCACGCGCTGTCATCCTCAGCAGCTCGACGTGGTCCATCCCGGCCAGCTCCTCGGCGCCGCCAACGCGAGGCCACAGCTCCAGTGCGCGTTCTGCGAGATGCGCCGCCTCGCCGAAGGCCTGGACACACTCGGCGGCCTGGACGGCGCGGACCGTGGCTTTCAGCGCCGCCGGCTGGTCGCCGGCCGAGGCGTAGTGGTTGGCGATCGTGGTCGCGAGCGTCGCCTCACGCTCGTCGTCGGGTGCGCACTGACGTTCCATCGCGCGCGCGAGCGCAAGGTGCAGCTCGGTGCGCTCGCCCGGGAGCAGATCGTCGTACAGCGCCTCGCGCAACAGGGCGTGGCGGAACAGGAAACGGTCGTCGTCGCCGGTCACGAGCACCTGCTCGGCGACCGCTTCGCGCAGCGCCGCGTTCAGCTGCTCGCCGTCGCACTCCACGATTCCCGCGATCGTGGAGTAGTCGAGCCGCCGGCCCACGGCGACCACGCGCGCGATCCGTTGCGCGTCCTCGGGCAGCCGCTCGATTCGCAGCAGGAATGCGTCGCGCAGGCTCTGCGGCGCCGCTCCGCGGCCGTCGAGCCCGGCGGCAAGCAGCTCCTCGGTGTAGAGCGCGTTGCCCTCGCTGCGGTCGTACAGGCGCCGGACGAGATCGAGCGCCGGCGGCTCGCCGAGGATGTCGGTCAGCGCTTCGACCAGCTCGTTGCGATCGAACGGCGATAGCTCGATCCGCTGGACGCGTTCAAGCCGTTCGAGCTCTGACAGCAACGGCCGCAGTGGATGGCGGCGGTGGAGCTCGTCGGTGCGATAGGTCAACAGCAGCATCAGCCGCTCGGAGCGCAGGCTGCGGGCCAGGAAGGTCGTGAACATCCGTGTCGAGCGGTCCGCCCAGTGCACGTCCTCCAGCACGAGCACGACCGGCTCTGAAGTCGAGAGAAGATCCAGCAGATCGAGCAGCGCCTCGAACATCCGCAACTGCCCCGGAGCGTCCCCCCTGCCTACGGATGCCGGCGCGACGCCGTCGCCAAGGCCGGGGATCAGCGTGGCGAGCTGCGCACGGCTCGCGCCGCTCAGCTGATCGAAGACCTCGTTCCGCTCGCGGATCAGTGGGCGCAGCGCGCTCAGCAGCGGGGCGTACGGCAGCTCGCCGTCGCCGTGGTCTGACTGCTCGACACTCTCGCCGCGGAGCACGAGCATGCTGGTGAGCCGCTGCTCGAGCTCACCGACCAAGCGCGTCTTGCCGACGCCGGACTCACCGCCGAGCAGGACCACGACGGGCCTGCCGGCGTCGGCTTCACGCGACGCGAGCTCGAGTTCCGCCACCTCCCCGGCGCGGCCTACGAAGTGACTGCTTGTCAGCCTGCCGCGCATGTCCAAAGTATCCTCTGAACGCGGCCAGGACCGAGCGGCGCCCGCGACGGGCTGCTCTTGACTCGAGTGCCACGCGCCGGAGCTCGACGTCATGCTGGGTTCCTACTGCTTGAATGAGTTTGGGGTTCATCTTGGTCTCCCGTTGGTCGTTTCACGCATCAACCAGGATGAACTGAGACCCCACCCCTTACATCGGGCATTTGCAGCCGGATTCGACCCCTTACCCCTTACTTCTGAAGAGCCGACCCCTTACCTCCGACGCCCGCATTTGACCGCGGGGCTTAGGCGGATTGCTCCGCTAAGAAGTGGGTAGGGTGTCCGCCGCAAATGTCGCTTCAGGAAGAACTTCGCGGGGGAGTGCCGGACGGGCTCCGCGAGTTGACCGACGAGCAGCGGGACGACCTCGCCGACGCAATCACGGACGCGCGCCGACGTCAGGCCGCGGCGCTCGCCGAGGCCGGAGAGCAGGCGTTCAATCAGATCCCGAGGCTGCTCCGCGGCCCGATCCGCCGGATGTTCTCGTGAGCTCGCGCGCAGAGATCCTCAAGCTCGCGCGGCTGCTACAGCGCGACCCGGACTCGCTCGCGTACCTCGAGGGCGTGCCGGAGTCCGACCTGCGGGAGCTGCGCGAGCTCGTCACCGAGCGGCTGTTCTCCGCCAACGGCCAGGCGCTGTCGCGACTTGCCGCCGCTAGCAAGCTGTTGCCGACCGGGCTCGTCGCGACGATCGGCCAGCGCGCGTTCGGCCCGCTGCTGTGCGCTCGTGTCGCCGGTCTGCTCGAGCCGTCGCGCGCGGCCGACGTCGCCGGGAGGCTGCCGACGCCGTTCCTCGCAGACGTCGCGATCGAACTCGATCCGCGCCGCGCGCACGAGGTGATCGGGCAGATCCCGGCGGCGCGCGTCGCCGAGGTCGCCGGCGAGCTGGGGGCGCGCGGCGAGTACGTCACGCTCGGACGGTTCGTCGGCCACGTGACGCCCAACGCGCTGAGTGCCGCGCTCGGGCGGCTGTCCGACGAGGACGTAGTGCGGACCGCGTTCGTGCTCGAGGACAAGGATGGGCTCGACGACCTTGCGGGGCTGCTCGGCGACGAGCGGCTGGAGCGCCTGGTCGAGGTCGCTCAGCGCGACCCGGAGCTCGAGGAGGAAGGACGCGATCTGCTGGGCCGGCTCTCCGAGGAGCGCCGGACAGCGATCACCGAGCCCCAGCAGCCGTAGCGATCTCTCGGGCCCGCTCAGCAATTGCGCCGGCGCCTAGTCCGGCGCCGCGACGCAGAAACCGGCGCGGTCGGCGCGCTCGGGGAGCTCCACCCGTCTCCAGCGGGTGGCCGCGAGCAACTCTGCCAGCCGGGCGGCATCGAGCGTGTTGCGCATCGGCTCGCCCGCTTGCGCGACGGCCTCCCGGAGACGTGCTCGCGTCTCTCGGCCTCGCTCGGATTGCGGCTGGGTCGAGGTGGTGAAGGCGAACCGGGTGTCAGGGGTCACGGTCGCGCGCAGCTCTGCGAACAGGGACGCGACCGCCTCCGGATCGAGGTACACGAGCACTCCCTCGCACAGGATCAATGACGGCAGCTCCGGCTCGTATCCGTGGTCGAACAGCTTCGCCGCAAGCCCCTCGCGCTGCAGGTCGGCGGAGACGAACACGACACCGGGCGTGGCGATCCCAAGCCGCTCGAGCCGCCTGCGTTTGTCGTGCTGCGTGTCGGGATGGTCGACCTCGAACCAGGTAACGTCGGGCTTGGCGTACCGCAGCGAGCGCCCGTCGTAGCCGGCACCGACGGCCAGCACCTGCCTCACACCGCGGCCGAGTCCATTGACGACCACCCGATCGAAGAACGTGGTGCGTCCACGCAGGTAGCGCACCATCGGGTCGTCGGGGTCGCCGTCCAGCTCGACCCCGCCGGCGACATCCTCCGCGAGCCGCACCTCCGCCTCTGGGTCACCGAACGGTGTCTCGAGCCGCTCGAACGTCAGGCGACGCGCAGCCACCCGCTGCGCTGTCAGCGACGGGCGACCGTCACGCATCTGTGGCACCGGCGATCCCTCGAAGCACGAGCTCGGTCGTGTGCTCGGTGAACCGCTCGATCAGCCGCTCGTCGATCCGCTCGCCAGCCGCGTCCTCGAGCCAGCTCCGCCCAGCGAACAGGAACTCGCACGCGCCGACGAGCGAGAAGAAGAACAAGGTCGGGTCGACGGGGCGGAACACCCCAGCCGCCGCCCCGGCCGCGAGCAGGTCGGCATGGAACCGGAGCAGCGGGCCGGCGAACCGCTCGCCCATCCCGGCAACAGTGGGGCCGCCGGCCGCGAGCGTCTGGCTCAGACGCTGCGCGTAGGGGTAGCGGACGAAGTTGCGGATCACGCCCGCGACGTGGCGGCGCAGCTTCTCGTCGGGGGGCATCTCGGCGGCCGCCAGCCGCTCGAGCTGGGCGACGACGTCCTCGACGGCCCGCTCCAGCAGGGCTTGCAGCAGCTGAGTCTTGCCGCCGAAGCAGTAGCTGACCATCGCGACCTGCACGCCGGCACGCTCGCACAGCTGGCTCACGGACGGCTCAACGCCGCCGTGCTCGAGCATCAGCTCGTGGGTGGCCTGGAGCAGCTTCTCAGCGGTCAGCTCGGCGCCCTTGACAGCCATATTGGGCTATTATATGAACGTTCATGCAACTAGTTAGTGCGCTCGATCGATCGGCTTCCGACTTCTCGCGCAAGCGCGCGGGGATGCTCGATCTCGTGGCGCAGCTGGACGAGCTGCTCGAGCAGGTCCGGGCCGGCGGCGGCGAGCGGTACATCCAGCGTCACCGCGACCGCGGCAAGCTGCTTCCGCGGGAGCGGATCGAGCTCCTGATCGATCGCGACTGCGCGTTTCTCGAGCTGTCGCCGTTCGCGGCGTACGGCACGCAGTTCCAGGTCGGCGCGTCGATCGTCACCGGGATCGGCGTGATCGAGGGTGTCGAGTGCATGATCACCGCGAGTGATGCGACGGTCCGCGGTGGCACCGCCAATCCGAAGACGGCGGCGAAGACCGGCCGAGCGATGGAGATCGCCAGGCAGAACCGGCTGCCGCTGGTCCAGCTCGTGGAGTCAGGCGGCGCCGACCTACCGACGCAAGGCGAGATCTTCGTCCCCGGCGGAGCCGGGTTCCGCCGCGAGACCCAACTCTCCCGCGCGCGCATCCCGGTGCTCAGCGTCGTGTTCGGCAACGCGACCGCGGGCGGCGCGTATACGCCCGGGATGTCCGACTACAACATCTTCATCCGCGAGCGCTCGAAGGTGTTCCTCGGCGGTCCGCCACTCGTCAAGATGGCGACCGGCGAGGAATCCGACGACGAGTCGCTCGGCGGCGCCGAGATGCACGCGCGTGTATCCGGGCTCGCCGACTACTTCGCCGAGGATGAGCACGACGCGCTGCGGCTCTGCCGGCAGGTCGTCCGGCGGTTGAACTGGCGGAAGCTCGGGCCGGGCCCATCCGTCCTGCCCGTGCGTGAGCCGCTGTACGACGCCGACGAGCTCGCAGGGATCGCGTCGATCGACCTGCGCGAGCCGTTCGACATGCGCGAGGTGATCGCGCGGATTGTCGACGGGTCCGAGTACGACGAGTTCAAGCCTCTGTACGGCACCTCGCTGACGACCGGGTGGGCGGCGATCCACGGCTTCCCGATCGGGATCATCGCCAACGTCCAGGGCGTGCTGTTCTCCGAGGAGTCGCAGAAGGCGACCCAGTTCATCCAGCTGTGCAACCAGATCGACGTGCCGCTGCTGTTCATCCACAACGTCACCGGCTACATGGTCGGGCGCGAGTACGAGCAGCGCGGGATCATCAAGCACGGCGCGCAGATGATCAACGCGGTCTCGAACTCGACTGTGCCTCACATCGCGCTGATCGCCGGCGGCTCGTACGGCGCCGGCAACTACGGGATGAGCGGGCTCGCGTACGAGCCCCGGTTCGTCTTCACCTGGCCGAACGCGAAGATCGCCGTGATGGGACCTCAGCAGCTCGCGGGAGTGCTGTCGATCGTCGCGCGGGCGGCGGCCGCGTCACGGGGTCAGGACTACGACGAGGACGCCGACGCGAAGATGCGCGAGGCGGTCGAGAACCAGATCGAGTCCGAGTCGCTCGCGCTGCCGATGTCCGGGCGCGTGTTCGACGACGGGATCATCGATCCGCGCGACACGCGCGCCGTGCTCGGGATCGCGTTGTCTGCCTGCCACTCCAACGTGATCGCCGGGACCGAGGGTTACGGCGTATTCCGGATGTAGCGGTGCGCAAGCTCCTGGTCGCCAATCGGGGTGAGATCGCGCGGCGCGTGTTCCGCACCGCGCGCGCGATGGGCATTCAGACCGTCGCCGTGTACTCCGAGGCTGACGCCGACGCGCCGTTCGTGTCCGACGCGGACGAGGCGGTGTGTATCGGCGGCGCCGCGCCGTCCGAGTCATATCTGCGAATCGACGCGATCATCGGCGCGGCCGCGCGCACCGGGGCAGATGCGATCCACCCGGGGTATGGCTTTCTCGCCGAGAACGCGGCGTTCGCGCGCGCGTGCGCCGACGCTGGCGTGACGTTCGTCGGCCCGACACCCGAGGCGATCGACGCGATGGGCTCGAAGCTCGCCGCCAAGCGGATGCTCGCGGATGCCGGCGTGCCGGTGCTGCCGGACGTCGAAGACCCGTCGCGGGCTGAGGAGGAGGTCGGGTTCCCGCTGCTGGTCAAGCCGTCGGCGGGCGGCGGTGGCAAGGGCATGCGCATCGTGCGCGGCGCGTCCGAGCTCGATGCCGCGGTGGCCGCGTCGAAGCGAGAGGCGGCGGGCGCGTTCGGCGACGACACGCTGCTACTCGAGCGCTATGTCGAGTCCGGCCGCCACGTCGAGATCCAGATCCTCGGCGATACGCACGGCGAGGTGATTCACCTCGGCGAGCGCGAATGCTCGATCCAGCGCCGCCACCAGAAGATCCTCGAGGAGTCGCCGTCGGTCGCGGTCGACGAGGCGCTGCGGGCGCGGATGGGCGATGCCGCTGTCGCGGCGGGCCGCGCGATCGGCTACGTCAGCGCGGGCACGGTCGAGTTCCTGCTCGGCGCCGACCACCAGTTCTACTTCCTCGAGGTCAACACCCGGCTCCAGGTCGAGCATCCGGTCACCGAGGAAGTACTCGGGATCGACCTCGTGCGCGCGCAGCTCGAGATCGCGGCCGGCGGCCACGTCCCGACGGTGCCGGCGCCGCGCGGCCACGCGATCGAGGTGCGCCTGTACGCCGAAGACCCGGCGGCCGATTTCCTCCCCCAGACCGGAGTGCTGTCGCACCTGCGGATCCCGGACGGCGTGCGCGTCGATGCCGGCGTGCAGAGCGGCTCTGAGATCTCGATCCACTACGACCCGATGATCGCCAAGGTGATCGGGTACGCGCCGACGCGGCTCGAAGCGGCCGCTGCGCTCGCGGCGGCGCTGCGCGGCGCGGAGATCGATGGGCTGAGGACAAACCGCGAGTTCCTCGTGCGGCTGCTCGAGGAGCCAGAATTCCTCACCGGCGAGTTCGACACGAGCTTCCTCGAGCACCACGACCTGACCGAGCCGCTGCTCGGCGACGAGGACCTGCGGGCCTGCGCCGCGGCCGCGGCGCTGGCCGGCCAGGCGCGTCGGCGGACGGCGGCAAGCGTGCAGGCGACGATCCCCAGTGGGTGGCGCAACAACCCCTCGCAGGATCAGACCGTGCAGTACGACGCCGGCGGCGAGCAGCCGCTAACGGTCGGCTACCGCTTCAACCGCGGCACGCTCGGCTCACTCTCGATCGACGGCAAACCCCCGCCCGAAGTCGTCGCGCACGCGGTGGCCGCAGACAGCGTCGATCTCTCGATCGGCGGCGTCCGCCGTCGCTACCGAGTCCGCCGTGACGGCGACCGGGTCGAGGTCAACGATCCCGCCGGGCAGTGCTCGCTGCGCGAGCTCGATCGCTTCCCGGACGCGGCCGGCGCCGCGGGCGCCGGCTCGCTGCTCGCACCAATGCCGGGCAAGGTGATACGGGTCGACGCCTCCCCCGGAGATGAGGTCGCCGCGGGACAGCCGCTGCTCGTGCTCGAGGCGATGAAAATGGAGCACGAGATCGTCGCGCCGGCGGCCGGCGTGCTGACCTCGCTGCCGGTCAGCGTCGGCGACCAGGTCGACGCCGGGACCCTGTTGGCCGCAATCGAAGGAGCCTCATGACCACCGCTGATGCCGTCGCAGCACTACCGCTGATCCCTAGTGACGAGGAGCTGGCCATCCGCGCGTCGGTGCGCGGGATCTGCGAGAGCCTCGGCAAGCGGTACGCGCGCGAGACCTACGAGGCGGGCGAGCCGCCGACCGAGGCATGGCGGAGGCTCGCCGAAAAGGGATTCGTCGGCATCAATATTCCGCGTGAATGGGGCGGCGGCGGAATGGGCATGACCGGCCTCGCGGTCGTCGGCGAGGAAGTCGCGGCGGCGGGGGTACCGACACTGATGCTCGTCGTCTCGTCCGCGATCGGCGGCTCGATTCTCGCCCGTCACGGCACCGAGGAGCAGAACGAGAAGTGGCTGCGCGGGATCGCGGCGGGGACGACGAAGTTCGCGTTCGCGATCACCGAGCCCGACGCCGGCACGAACACGCACAACCTCCGGACCGAGGTCAAGCGCCACGGCGACCGCTATCTGCTGAACGGGCAGAAGGTGTTCATCTCGGCGGTCGAGGACGCCGACTACGTGCTCGTGATCGCGCGCATCCGGGGCGAGGACGGCACGCTCGGGATGCCGGTGCTCGCGGTGATCGATGTGGATGCGCCGGGCTTCTCCCGCGAGGTCATCCCGATGCCGTACATCGGCGCCGACAAGCAATGGACGCTGTTCTTCGAGGACGTCGAGCTGACGCCCGACCGGTTGATCGGCGGCGAGACCGGCGGCCTCGGCGCCGTGTTCGACGGGCTCAACCCGGAGCGGATCATCGCCGCCGCGATCTCCGTCGGCGCCGGCCGCCGCGCGCTTGAGAAGGCATGCGCCTACGCGCGCGACCGCGAGGTCTGGGGCGTGCCGATCGGGACCCACCAGGCGCTCGCCCACCCGCTCGCGAAGGCGAAGATCGAGCTCGAGCTCGCGCGGCTGATGATGCAGAAGGCCGCGGCACTGTTCGACGCGGGCGCGCCGGGCGCGGGCGAGGCCTCGAACATGGCCAAGTACTCAGCCGCCGAGGCGGCGATCCACTGCGTCGATCAGGCGATCCAGACGCACGGCGGCAACGGCGTCACGCTCGAGTACGGGATCTCCGACATGTGGTGGGGGGTGCGCCTGGCGCGGATCGCCCCGGTCAGCGCCGAGATGATCCTCAACTACGTGGCGCAGCACTCGCTCGGGCTGCCGCGGTCCTACTGATCCGTCCCAGCGTCCATCCCCCACTGCGGGCGCCCCTCGTCAAAACGGGGCAGCCCGTCATCGGGGATCGGCTCCCAGACGGCGGCGTACGCGACGTACTGCCTGCTCGACGGGCGCACTCCTGGATCCGAGTCGAACGCCGCCATCCGGATCCCCATCTCGGCTGGGTCGTCGGGGTTACGGCTGAACAGATGCGCGCCGCATTCGGAGCAGAAGGCCTTCTCCCAACCTCCGTCTGGGGCGCGCCAGGCCTTCACGAGCTCCTCGCCCTGGATGAACTGGAAGGTCCTGCCGTCGATCCGCGCGCTCGCGGATACCGCCGTGCCGGATCGGCGCTGGCAGCGCGTGCAGTGGCAGTACCCCGCGCCCATCGGGCGCTCTGAAAGTTCGAAGCGGACGCCGCCGCACAGGCAGCCCCCGGTTAGGTGTTGATCATCATTCATGGCTGGTAATGATCGTACGGACAGGAGGAGCGATGAAGATCGGAGTGATCGGTGCCGGTCGCATCGGTGGAAACTGCGCGCGTCAGGCGGTCACCGCCGGCAACGAAGTGATGCTGTCGTTCTCGCGCGACCGAGCGAGGCTCGACGAGCTCGCCGGCGAGCTCGGGCCGGCCGCATCGGACGGCACGCCCGCCGAGGCCGCGGCGTTCGGCGAGGTCGTGATCCTCGCGGTGCCGTGGTCGCTGATCGATGAAGCGATCGCGGAGGCCGGCGGAGCACTGGACGGGAAGATCGTGATCGACACGACGAACCAGTTCGGCTCGGGGCCGATGCCGGAGGAAGGCCAGACCGCCGCCGCGTTCAACGCCGCCCGGATGCCGGGCGCGCGCTACACGAAGTCGTTCAACACGTTGACCGCCGCGTTCCAGGCCGAGGCCGCGTCTCGCTCCGGCGCCGACCGGGCCGTTCAATGGATCGCCGGCGACGACGCGGAGGCAAAGCAAGTCGCGGCTGAGCTGATCGAGTCGATGGGCTATGTCCCGGTCGACGTTGGCGGCACCGCCGCCTGCGCGGTGATGGAGGCGCCGCGCCGGGACGGAGCGGTGTATGGCGAGGAGTACCGCGAGGCCGACGCGCAGGCGGTGGTCGAGGCCGTTCGCAGCGGCTCGCCGATCCCGCCCACTCCGCACTACTGAACGATGAGGTGCTCGTCCTGCAACCAGGTGAGCGTCTGCGCGAGCCCATCCTCATAGCCGACCCGTGGCTCCCAGCCGAGCAGCTCGCGCGCCTTGCGGTTGCTGAAGTCCTGCGGGCGGCCCATCACGTGGACCGCTTGGCGCGAGAGCAGCGGCGGTGACGTAAGGCCCGTGGCGCGGCGGATCAGCCGGTAGCCGTGTTCGAGCCCGAAGCCGATCCCGCTCGCGACGCGGTAAGGCATGCTCCAGCGCACCTCCGGGCGGCCGAGTCCGCGTGCGAGGCCGTCGGTGAACTCGCGCCAGGTGATGTCGAGCCCGTCGCTGACGTTGAACGCGTGGCCGATCGCGTTGTCGTCACGGAGCGCGAGCAGCGCCGCGTCGATCAGATTGTCGATGTAGAGGAGCCCGGCGACTGCGCGCCCGCGATCGACGAGCAGCATCTTCCCGGTGTAGATGCCCTTTGCGATCTCGCCGACGACATCGACGGAGCGCGGGCCGTACACGGTCGCCGGACGGAGCACGACGGTGTCGAGGCTGCGCTGTTGCTGCGCGCGACGAACGTGCGCCTCCGCGATCCGCTTGCTCTGCGAATACCAGTTGGCGAACCCGTTCGGCGTGTACGTCTCGTCGATCCCGGCGCCGCCCGGATAGCCGTAGACATCGGTCGAACTGAAGTGGACGAACCGAGCTACCGATGCGGCGGTGGCCGCGTCGAGCAGGCTGCGGGTGCCCTCGACGTTCGTCCGCGTGATCTCCTGGGTTGTCGCCCAATCCGACACGAGCGCGCCGCAGTGGAAGACGTAGCGGCAGCCGTCGGTCGCGCGCTGGAGTGACCGGGCGCTCGTCAGGTCGCCGACCGCGATCTCGACGTCGAGCTGCTCGAGCAGCGAGGTGTCGCTCGAGTGACGCACCAGGCAGCGCACCTGCATCCCCTCGTCCAGCAGCCGCTGCGCGAGGTGACCGCCGATGAAACCGCTCGCGCCGGTCACCAGGCAGAGGTCATCGCGCGAGCGGTCGACGGGCGCGCCTCGGAATGGCGCGTCGGTGACGACGCGCAGCTTCCGCGTGGCGCGGCGGGTGATCGTCGAGGTCGCGATCTCGCGTACAACCGACCAGTTCTTACCCCCCTGGCAGTCCGCGAGCACGGCGTCGAGCGCGTCTAGGAAACGAGAGGCCTCGGCCTCGGAGAGCGTCAACGGCGGCAGCAGTTTGATCACGTCGTTCTTGCCGGCGGCCATCGTGATCACGCCGTGGTCGCGGTGCAGCGGGATCACGACCAGCTGCGGGAACAGCCCGCCGCTCGCGAGATGGATCAGCCGCCAGTTGAGCCGCGCCACGCGCGCGCTCGGCGAGCCCAGCTCGATCCCGATCATCAGCCCGCGGCCGCGGACCTCCTTGATCAGCTCGTGCTTTGCCTGCAGCTGTGTGAGCCCCTCGATCAGTAGGGTGCCGGTGCCGGCGGCGTGCTCGACGAGGCGGTCGCGCTCGATGATCCGCAACGTCGCGAGCCCCGCGGCCATCGACAGCCGGTTGCGTCCGTACGTCGATTGGTGGACGTAGCAGCGCTCGAGCGTCCCGACGGCGCGCTGATAGATCTCGCGCGTGGTGACCATCGCCGCGACCGGCATATATCCGCCGCTGAGCGCCTTGCCGACGAGCACGAAGTCGGGCTCGAGCCGGTCGTGCTCGAGCGCGAACCACTTGCCGGTCCGCCCGAGCCCGGTCTGGATCTCGTCCGCGACGAACAACGTGCCGTAGGCGCCACACAGCTCTTGTGCTCCTTTCAGGTAGCCATCGGGAGGCACGGTCACCGCCCGCCCCTGGATCGGCTCGAAGATGAACGCGGCGACATCACGTTTGCGCAGCTCGGCCTCGAGCCGGTCGAGGTCGCCGAACGGGACTCGCTGACATCCCGGTAGCAGCGGTCCGAACCCCTCCTTGAAGAACTCGTCGCCGACCAGCGACAGCGGGCCGAGCGTGACGCCATGGAAGCTCGAGTCGCAGGAGATCAGCCGCGGGCGCCCGGTCGCCGCGCGCGCGAACTTCATCGCCGAGTCGACCGCCTCCGCGCCGGTGCTGCAGAAGAACACCGAGTCGAGCCCGCGCGGAAGCCGCTGCGACAAGGCTTCGGCGAGCATCCCGGCGAGCACCGAGTAGTGGAGCTGGACGCCGTCGACGAGGTCCGACCGCAGCGTCGCCTCGAGCACGTCACGGACATCGGGATGGTTGTGGCCGAGGCTCGCGAACCCTTCACCGCTGTGAAGGTCGAGGTACTCGCGTCCGTCCGCGCCATACAGGCACGAGCCCTTCGCCGAGACGTACTCCTTGTCGAAGCCGAGGATCCCGAGCACATCGACCAGCGACGGGTCGAGGTGACGGGTCGCGAGCGCGAGCGTCTCGTGCTCCCGCGCGCGCGCGTCGGCTACTACCCCGAGTCGGTCAGTCAAGTCGCGTGATTCTACGGCCACCGCGCCCGCGAAACCGCAAGACCGGGGTTTGTTTCAGCGCTCAGGCTATCGGGTAACGATATCGTGACACGATATCGTCCCAAGGGAGTAGCCAATGGCGAACAAGACCGCAGCCGATCAGTTGGTGGAGCGTTTGATCGAATGGGGCATCGACACCGTATTCGGGCTGCCGGGCGACGGGATCAACGGGGTGATGGAGTCACTGCGGACGCATCAGGACGACATCAGGTTCATCCACGTCCGCCATGAGGAGACCGCGGCACTGGCCGCGTGCGCCTACGGGAAGTTCACGGGCCGGCCGGCGGCCTGCCTGGCGACGGCTGCGCCCGGCGCCGTCCATCTGATGAACGGCCTGTACGACGCCCGGATCGATCAGGCGCCGGTGGTCGCTATCACCGGGATGACGTACCACGACGTTATCGGGACGCACTACCTGCAGGACATCAACCACGACTTCGCGCTCAACGACCCCTGCGTCTACAGCCAGCGGATCATGGGTGAGGCGCACGTGACCCCGATCGTCGACATGGCGGTTCGCTCGGCGATCGGTCAGCGCGGCCCGGCGCACCTCGCATTTCCGATCGACATCCAATCCGGCGACGCCGTCACCGGTGATCGCTCGATCAAGAACATCGCCGGCCACTCGGCGGTTGCCGCGCTCGACGGCCGGCGGGTCCCGCCCGGCGAACGGATCGAGGAGGCGGCTCGCGCGCTGTCGAGCGCGGAGCGGCCGCTGATCTTCATCGGGGCGGGCGCGCGCGGCGCCGGCGACGAGGTCGAGCGCGTCGCCGAGAAGCTTGGGGCGCCGATCGTCAAGGCGATGCTCGGAAAGGACGCAGTCCCCGACGACAGCCCGTACTGCATCGGTGGCTACGCGCTCGTCGGCACCCGACCGGCGCAGGATGCGCTGAAGAGCTGCGACGCGATCCTGATTGTGGGCAGCTCGAGCCCGTATATCGAGTTCTTGCCCGATCCCGGGTCGGCGGTCGGCGTGCAGATCGACGACCGTGCCGAGCGGATTGGACTGCGGTACCCCGTGGAAGTCGGGCTGTGCGGCGACGCAAAGCTGACGCTGTCGCAGCTCGAGCCGGTGCTCGATCGCCGCCAAAACCGCTCGTTCCTCGAGCAGGCGCAGGCGCAGATGGATGACTGGCGCTCGCTCCAGGCAGAGCGCGCAGAACCCCACGAGGCTCCGATCAAGCCTGACGCGATCCCGTATCACCTGAGCCGAGCGATGGCCGACCGCGCGATCCTGTGCGGTGACTCCGGCACCGTCACCACGTGGGCCGCGCGCACCGAGCTGCGCCGCGGCCAGCTGTTCTCGTTCAGCGGCACGATGTGCTCGATGATGGCCGCGCTGCCGTACGCGATCGGCGCCCAGGCCGCGTACCCGGACCGGCAGGTCGTTGCCCTCACCGGTGACGGGTCGCTGAGCATGATGATGGGCGACCTCGTCACGCTCGCCCAGCACGACTTGCCGGTCAAGGTCGTCGTGATGCGGAACGACGTGCTCGGGCTGATCAAGTGGGAGCAGATGGCGTTCCTCGGTAACCCGCAGTACGGGGTCGAGCTCGCGCCGATCGATTTCGTGAAGGTCGCCGAGGCTTGCGGCCTGCGGGGGGTGCGGATCGAGGATCCGGCGAGGGTCGGCGACCAGCTGACCGAGGCGCTCAAGGCCCCAGGGCCGGCCGTGATCGAGGCGGTCGTCGATCCGCACGACATGCCGATGACGCCGACGATCAACCGCGAGCACGCAAAGGGGTTTGCCTGGGGGCTGGCCCGTGGCGAGCCGAACCGCGAGCAGATCGCCCTGACGATGTCGCGCGTCCTGGCGCGCGAGATGGAATACGCGACGAGCCCGGCCGGGGTGCTCGCGCGCGCGAAGGAGCGCGTCGCCGACACGCTCGGTGGCGGGAACGGCGGCTCCTCCGCGGAAGGTGAGTAACAACAAAGGAGGTAAGCAATGGCTACCTATACCGAAGCGCCCAACGTGCCAAGAGGGGACGTGTCCGCCCGGCGCGGGTTCAAAGTTGCCGAGGTGGGACCGGCGAGGTTCGTGTCCGAGCCGGCGGCGTTGGGTCTGGCGGCATTCGGCCTGACCACGATGGCGTTGAGCTTCATCAACGCCGGCATCCTGTCGACAAAGATGCTGCCGATGGTGGGAGCGCTCGCGCTCGCCTACGGCGGGATCGTGCAGCTGCTCGCGGGCATGTGGGCGTTCATCAAGAACGACACGTTCGCGGCGGTGGCGCTCAGCTCCTACGGCGGCTTCTGGATCTCGTTCTACCTGCTCCAGTCGACGTTCCTGAAGCAGATCCCGGGCGCGGACCAGGGTGGCGCGCTCGCGCTGTACCTGTTCGCGTGGGGGGTGTTCACGTTCTACATGTGGATCGCCTCGACCCGGGTGAGCATCGGCGTGCAGGCGGTGTTCATCACCCTCGTCCCGACGTACGTGCTGCTCGGGCTCGGGAAGGCACTGCCCTCAGCGACGCTGCTGCACATCGGCGGCGCCTTCGGGATCGCGACGGCCGCGTGCGCGTGGTACGTGTCGGCGGCGATCGTGTTCAAGCGGACGTTCCGCCGCGACGTACTGCCTGTCTTCGAGACCCGCTCGGTGCAGCAGGACGTAGGTCCCTGAAATGGCGGTCGCGACGCAAGCCACAACGTCGCGGCCTCCCCAGGGCGTCGAGCTCGACGCCCGGACGCTGGCGCGGGAACTCTCGCGCCAGCTCCGCGGGGAGGTTCGCTTCTCGCCGGGAAGCCGCGCGCTTTATGCCAACGATGCCTCGGTCTACAGACAGCTGCCGATCGGAGTTGTGATCCCGCGCGATCTGAACGACGTCATCACCACGGCCGAGATCTGCCGTCGCCATGGCGCTCCGATCGGGGCACGTGGCTGCGGCACGGGGCTCGCCGGCCAGACGGTGAACGAGGTGGTGATGCTCGATTTCTCCAAGTACATGAACAAGATCGTCGAGCTCGACCCCGAGCAGCGCTTGGCGCGTGTGCAACCGGGGGTGGTGCTCGATTGGTTGCGCGACAAGGCGGAGGAGCACCATCTGACCTTCGGTCCCGATCCGGCGACCCATAGCCGCTGCACGCTCGGCGGGATGATCGGCAACAACTCGTGCGGCACGCACTCGATCTTGGCCGGGGTCACGGCCGACAACATCGAGTCGCTCGACGTGCTGCTGTACGACGGGACGCGGATGACGCTGCCGAGCGCGGTGGGCGACGACGAGCTCCAGCGGACGATCGACGGCGGCGGACGGAGCGGTGAGATCTACGGCCGGCTGCGAGACCTGCGCGACCGCTATGCGGAGCTGATCCGTGAGCGCTACCCGCAGATCCCGCGCCGGATCTCCGGCTACAACCTCGACCGGCTGCTGCCCGAGCATCGGTTCAACCTCGCGGCAGCGATCGTCGGTACCGAGGCGACGTGCGCGCTCGTACTCGAGGCGCGTTGCAAGCTGATCGACAGCCCCCAGTTCCGCTCGCTCGTGCTCGTCGGCTACGAGGACTGCCCGGCCGCGGCCGACCAGGTCCCGTGGGTGATGGAGTTCGACCCGATCGCACTCGAGACGTTCGACGGCCGTCTCGTGCGCAACGAGCTCGCGCTCGGACGCAAGCGGCGCACAGACCTGCTGCCCGGCGGCGATGCTTGGCTGCTGGTCGAGTTTGGCGCTGACTCCAAAGACGAGGCCGACGAGCAAGCTGAGCGCTTCTGCGACGCAGCCGGTAAGCGCGGCGACCATCACGGGATCAAGCTGTACGAGGACACCGGCGAGATCTCCGAGGTGTGGGAGATCCGCGAGGGGGGCGTCGGACACAGCAAGATCCCGGGCGAACATCCCGGCTGGCCTTCGTGGGAGGACGCGGCGGTCGCGCCCGACCGGATCGGCGACTACCTTCGCGACCTCGAGCGGCTGTGCGACAAGCACGGGCGGCGGATCTCGTGCCTGTTCGGTCACGTCGGGCACGGTTGCGTGCACTCGCGGATCGACTGGGACTTCCTCACCCCGGAGGGGGTCCGTAACTACCGCGCGTTCATGGAGGACGCCGGCGACCTGATCGCAAGCTACGGCGGGTCGCTCTCCGGTGAGCACGGCGACGGACACGCCCGCGCGGAGCTGCTGCCGAAGATGTTCGGGCCGGAGCTGGTCGATGCATTCAGAGAGTTCAAGGCGATCTGGGACCCGGACGGGAGGATGAACCCGGGCAAGGTGGTCGACCCGTACCCGCTCGACACCCATCTTCGGATGGACCCGAGTTTTGTGACCCGCCCAGTAACCACCGAGTTCGCGTTTCCCGGCGACGGCGGCAGCTTCGCCGCCGCGGCCGAGCGCTGCTTCGGGGTCGGCGCCTGCCGCGACCAGAACGCGGTCATGTGCCCGAGCTATCAGGTGACGCTCGAGGAGAAGCACTCGACTCGCGGACGCGCGCGGATGCTGTTCGAGATGATGCGATCGGACTCCGAGCTCGAGAACTCGTGGCGCAACGAGGAGGTCAAGGAGGCACTCGATCTGTGCCTGGCCTGCAAGGGCTGCCTGCACGAATGTCCGGTCCGGGTCGACATGGCGACGTACAAGGCCGAGTTCCTCTCGCACTACTACGAAGGACGCGTGCGGCCGCGACAGGCATACGCGCTGGGACTGATCCGCTGGGAGGCGCAGCTCGCCTCCCGCGCCCCACGACTGGCCAACCTGCTCAGCCAGCGCCAGCCGTTCGCGGCGCTCGGCAAGCGGCTCGCCGGCGTCGCCCCCGAGCGGAGCCTGCCGGCGTTCGCACCGCGGACGTTCAAGCGGTGGTTCAACGACCGCGGCGGCGCGGCCCGCGGTTCTGGCGAACGCGTGGTGCTGTGGCCGGACACGTTCAACGATTTCTTCCACCCGCAGGTCGCGATCGCCGCCGTGGAGACGCTCGAGGCCGCCGGGTTCGAGGTCGTGGTGCCGCAGAGGTCGCTCTGCTGCGGCCGGCCGCTGTACGACTACGGGATGCTGAAGCTCGCCCGCCGGATGCTGCGGGGGGTGCTCGACGGGCTGCGCGACGAGATCCGGGCGGGGGTGCCGGTGGTCGCGCTCGAACCCAGTTGTGGCGCCGTGTTCCGCAACGAGCTGACGAACATGCTTCCCCACGACGAGGACGCGAAACGGCTCGCCCGCCAGACGTATTCGCTGGGCGAGTTCGTCGCACAGCGCGCCCAGGGGTGGGAGGTCCCACAGCTGGACGCGCAAGGCGGTCGTCCACTTCCACTGCCACCAGCGCGCGACCAGCGACACCGATTGCGACCAGGCGGTACTCGACCGGATGGGCCTCGACTACGAGGTACTCGACACCGGCTGCTGCGGGCTCGCAGGCTCGTTCGGGTACGAGCGGGGCGAACGCTACGAGGTGTCGATCAAGGCCGCCGAGCAGAAGCTGCTCCCCGCTGTCCGCGCGGCGTCTCCGCACGCGCTCGTGATGACCGACGGGTTCAGCTGCCGCTCCCAGATCCAGCACGGCTCGGATCGCGGGGCGCTGCATCTTGCGCAGGTGGTCCAGATGGCGATGCGCGAGGGCCCGAACGGCCCCGCGACACCGCACCCCGAGGACCGCTACTCGTCGTCGTGACCGGCCAGACGCGCGCCGGCTCGAGATTTGCGCCCTCGCCGCATGTCGTGACACGATATGTTTACTCACCGTGGAATTGAGCAAATCCGACTTCGAGCATCTCCTCCAGCTGCGCACCGGTCTGCGGCGCTTCCTTCGGTGGAGCGAGCAGCAGGCCGTTGACGCGGGGCTGACCCCCGCACAGCACCAGCTGCTGCTGGCGATCGCAGGGCACCAAAACCCGGCAGGGCCGACGATCGGCGACATCGCTGACCATCTTGTTCTGCGCCACCACAGCGCAAGCGAGCTGATCGACCGGGCGGCCGCAGCCGGTCTCGTCCGCCGTCGGCCTGACGCGCGCAACGGCAGCGTTGTCCGCGTCACCGCGACCAACGCCGGAAGCGCAAAGCTGGACGCGCTTGCGGCGGCCCACGTGCGGGAGCTCGCGCACCTGGCGCCCACGATCCGAACCCTGTGGGAGGAGTTCGAACGATCGGGTCCCGACCATGCGCCGCCAAGCGGAGCTGCGACCGGCGACCGCCCGTAGCGGCACCGGCCCCGCTCGCCCGAGTCTCCGTCGTGCCGCCCGGCGCGCGGCGCTCGGCGATCCGGGCGCCGGGGCGGTGGTCATGGCCACCGGAATCGTCTCCCTCGGGCTGTCGCTCGACGGATACCGCGTGCTGTCGCGGATCTGGCTGGTCGCGACGTCAGCGGCCTGGGTCATGCTCGCGGTGCGGGCAGTCGCACTCGTGGTGGCTCGCGCGGGAACGGTCCGGGCGCGCTCGCCGGCGAGCCTCACCGTGGTAGCGGCGACGAGCGTTCTGGCAGCCGGTCTGCGCACCGCGGGCTTCACGACGCTGCCCGCGGTGCTGCTCGGGCTCGCCACGGCGATCTGGGTGATGATCTCGGCGCTGCTGCTCGTCCGGCCGCTGCCGTCCACGGGCACCAGCTTCATGGTCACGGTTGCTCCGGAGTCGCTGGCTGGAGTGGCGGCAATCCTCGCCCGCGAGCTCCATGCGACCTGGCTCGTTTACGCCGCGCTCGCCCTCTCCGCTGTTGGCGTCGCGCTTTACGCGCTCGCCCTGCGCAGATTCGACCTCGCCCAGATCCGCGACGGGCTCGGCGACCATTGGATCGCCGGCGGCGCGCTCGCAATCACCGCCCTGTCGCTCGCCCAGCTCAGCGCCGCTTGCTCAGCCGAAGCGTCGCTTCGATCGATCTCGGGCACGGTCGGCAACATCGCCTTGGCAGTGTGGATTGCCGCCTGCGTCTGGCTGGTCGTGCTGGCCGCCGCCGAGCTTCGATGGCGGCGGCTCCAGTACCACCTCCGCCGCTGGTCGACCCTCTTTCCCATCGGGATGTACGCCGCGTCCGGGCTCGAGGTCGCGCGCGTAGCAGGGTTCGGGGCGGCCGCGTCGTTCGCGCGCGTCTGGATCTGGCTCGGCGTTGCCCTGTGGTTCGCGCTGGCGCTGGGCGGAGCCTTCAAGCGAGCATAGATAGGACTCGCATGTCTGGGCCGCGCGCACGGCAGCCCAAGCTCGCGACGCCGACCACGAGCCCATCCAGCGCGGTTACTTACCTACGTCGGCTGAACCGGCGAAACTCGAACTCGGCTCCGCCTAGCAGCGCGAACAGCACGCGGAATGGAAGCGTGATGATGTCGAGCACGAGCCCCAGCACCATCATGATCACACCGAAGATTGCACCAAGCATGGTCCAGCGCTACCCGAGAGCTCGAAACGGCACGCGTCCGATTCGTCAGTCGCTGTCTGTCGCTCTGGGCAAGAACCGAGGAGGAGCCACATGAACGTCACCCCCCACTTCGTCGTCCCCGACGCCGCCGACGCGGCCGCTTGGTACACGCGCGCATACGGCGCACGCGAGCAGTCACGTGTCCCCCTTCCCGGCGGCAAGGTGATGACCGTCGTGCTCGAGATCGGCGAATCTACGGTTCATGTCGGAAGCGAGTTCCCGCAAGCCGGGATCCTCTCCCCGCTCTCGATCGGTGGTACGGCCACCGTCCTCCAAATCAACACGGACGACGCGGACGCGCTCTGGGACCGAGCGATCGCCGCCGGCGCCACCGCCATCCATGAGCTTGCTGACCAATTCTGGGGCGAGCGCCACGGCCAGCTGACGGATCCATTCGGCCATCGATGGAACATCGCGCAGCACATCCGCGACGTGCCAGCAGAGGAAATCGCCCGCGCCGCCGCCCAGGCCTTCTCCTGACGCTTGAGCTGATCTGGCAGTCATAACCGGCCGCCCGCCTGTCGAGAATGCGGCGGACCCGGTCGATCTCGGTGGCGAGGTTGAGCCGCCCGGAGCCTATTGCGCCACCGGAAGAGGCTGAGCCTCGAACGCGTGCAGGCAGTGCTCGGAGCAGAAGTAGTAGGTCTCGCCGGCAACGTCCTTGCGGATCGCCTTGCCACGGTCGACCTTCATCCCGCACACCGGATCGGTTGCGCCCCGTCGCGTCGTGAGCCAGAGCAGAGCGGCGAAGATGACGACTCCGAGCACGTTGAGGAACAGCTTGTAGTTGACCTGAACCGTGCCGAAGATATCCGCGCGCGTCGGTCGGGCGCCGGATGGGATCACTCCGAGGACGCTGAACAGGCCGTCGACCAGCAGGCCGGCGATCACCATCGTTCCGAACATCAGCCCGGTGATTCGCATCGCGTACCGGGCGCCGTAGTACTTGCGGTAGATCGCGATGATCGGCAACACGATCAGGTCGGCGAACAGGAACGCCAGCACCCCGGCGAAGCTGATCCCACCAGACCACAGCACCGCGGCCAGCGGCACATTGCCGACCGAGCAGACGAAGCTGAGCACGGCGATCACCGGCCCGACGATCACGTTCTCGATCGCGGGGATCGGCTGCGGCGCATGGTGGACGAACAGCGCCTCGAAGAACCCATTGCCGAACTGGGCGATGAATCCGGCGAGCAGGAATCCGATCGTGATCTCCTTCCACAGCATCTGCCAGTCGCCGCGGAAGTTGTGCGCCACATCCGACCATGCCCGCGCGCTCAGCAGCCGCTCCCGCCAGGGAAGCCGCTCACCGGCCGCGTGATGCTGATGCCCGGTGTCGGCTTCCTGAGCGTGCTCGCGGGCCTCCTGCTCGAGCCGGCTACTGACGAACAGCCGCAAGAGCGCCGTCATCACGACGATCATCACGATCCCGCCGACGTACTCGGCGAGCGTGAATTGCCAGCCGATCAGCACCCACAGCACCACCCCCAGCTCCCACACCAAGTTGGTCGAGGCGAACTGGAAGGCGAGCGCACTTGCCGCCGACGCGCCCTTCTGGAACAGCGACTTGGCGATCGCGATCGCCGCATACGAGCAGGACGAGGACGCCGCGCCCAGTCCCGTCGCGAGCGCGACCGGGCGTGGCCCCGAGCCAGAAAGCGCGCGCTCGACACGTTCGCGCGGCACCCACGCCTGCACGATCGCGGAGATGAAGAAGCCGAGCACGAGCGCCCACCACACCTCCCACGCCATCAGGAATGAATCCTTCAGCCCGTGCCAGATCACGTTCAGCATGTCGGCCATACCGCCATGTTCCGACTCATGATTGGAACGTAGCGTACCCCTAGGGGGTACGGGTACCGCTACCGCTACGATTCGGTTATGACGAACGCACAGGCGCCAACGCGCGGATATACGGCGACCAAAGACCAGCTGTTAGCTCGGCTGAAGCGAATCGAAGGGCAGATCCGAGGGATCGAGGGCATGGTCGAAGACGACCGCTACTGCATCGACATCCTCACCCAGATCAGCGCCGCTCAGGCCGCGCTCGACAAGGTCGCGCTCGGCCTGCTCGACGGACACGCTCGCACCTGCGTGATCGGCGCCGAACCCGCCCGGCAGGAGGAGCGGACGCGAAGAGATGATGGCGGCGGTCGGGCGGCTGCTCCGGCGCGGGTAGCAGCTGCACGGATGAGCTGAGGGGGCGGTCAGCCCGGGCTGACGAGCCCGCTTTGATACGCGATGACAACGAGTTGGGCGCGGTCGCGAGCGTGGAGCTTGAGCATCGCGCGGCTGACGTGGGTCTTGACGGTGAGCGGGCTGAGATACAGCTGGGCCGCGATCTCGGCATTGGAGAGGCCGTGGGCGACGAGCGTCATGATCTCCCGCTCGCGCTCGGTGAGCTCGCCGAGTGCCAGATCCGGTCGGGTCGGTGGGGGGCGGCGGGCAGCGATGTCGGCGATCAGCCGGCGGGTGACCCCGGGGGACAGCAGCGCATCGCCGGCGGCGACCACGTGGATCGCACGCAGCAGCTCGGCCGGCTCGGTGTCCTTGACCAGGAAGCCGCTGGCGCCGGCGCGGAGCGCCTCGTAGACATACTCGTCGCTCTCGAAGGTCGTCAGGATCAGGACCTTGACGCCGGCGAGACGCTCGTCGGCATCGATCCGACGCGTGGCCTCGAGGCCGTCGACCCCCGGCATGCGGATGTCCATCAGCACGACGTCGGCGCGCTGGCGCCGAGCGAGTTCCACGGCCTGCGCGCCGTCCTCAGCCTCGCCGACGACCTCGATGCCGTCGGCGGCCTCCAGCAGCACGTGGAAGCCCGCGCGGATCAGCGCCTGGTCGTCGGCAAGCAGGACTCGGATCACGGCACGCCCAGCGGAAGCAGCGCTGACACGCGAAAGCCGCCATCCGGATCGGGGCCCGCGTCGAGGGTGCCGCCCGCGGCCGCGGCGCGCTCGCGCATCCCGGCGATGCCGTGACCGGTCCCGGCGGAGGCGCTGTGCCGGGCGGCCGGCGAGCCGGCATCGCCGTGGTCGATGATCTCCAGCTCCAGGTCCCTGTCGGCGTAGGACAGCGTGACCTCGGCCGTCGTCTGCCCGGCGTGGCGAAGCGCGTTGGTCAGCGATTCCTGCACGATCCGGTAGGCGGCCGTCTCGACCGTCGGCGGCAGCGGCCGCGCGTCACCGCGCACAGTGAGCGTGGTGGGCAGCCCGGCGCGCTCGGTTCCCTCGATCAGCGCGCCGAGCTGGGCCAGCCGCGGTGCCGGCGCGGTCGGATCGTGCTCGTCGGCCTGGCGCAGGACGTTGAGGATCCCCCGCAGCTCGCGCAGTCCCTCCTTGCTCGCCTGCTTGATCGCCTCGAGCGCGCGAGCGGCCTGCTCGGGCTGCGAGTCGATCACGTGCCCGGCCACGCCGGCCTGCACGTTGATCGTGGCCATCGTGTGCGCAACGACGTCGTGCAGCTCGCGGGCGATCCGCAGCCGTTCGATGTCTACCGCGCGGCGGGCCTGTTCCTCGCCCTCGCGGCGAGCGTAGGCATTGCGGCTGGCGACCCATGATCCCAGGAACAGCGCCGCCACGACCACCAGCGGGATCACGACGAAGCCCCCGCCCGTCGAACCCAGCGGATCGAACGCGGCGCTGGCCCCCATCACCGCGGCAATCGTCAGCAGCGACAGCGCGACCGCCTGGCGCACGGAGCAGGCCACCGCGACCGCGTACACCGCGACAATCGGGTTGAGCATCACTGCGCCGTTGACGTACCCGAGGCAAGTGAAGACGACCGCCGATGCCAACGACACCGCCAGCACGGCCACGGGCGCCCTCCGGCGCCAGATCAGCACGAGCGCACTGACGAGGACGAGCACGGCCGCCGCCGCCGAGACGTGTGGGATGTGCTGGCCGGGCGCCGGCTTGTCGAACTGCTGGTTGGGGTGACCCTCGGCGAGCGAGCCCAGCAACGTGACCACTGCCATGACCGCCGCGAAGCCGATATCGAACGCGCGCCGGGAGACGCGCATGCGCGCGAGCGGATCCCGGGGGCTGACCCTGGGATGGGTGCCCGAGAGCGGGGCGCTGACGAGGTCGCGACGGTCTGAGCGGGCGGGGTCGTTCATCCCTCGCGAATGTAAACCGCTACCGGGCCGTTGTCGTCATCTCTGTGCAGGCTCGGTCCTACTCCAGCTGCAGTACACCGCCCGTGCGCGTGCTCGCGATGGCGTAGCTCAACTGCCTCCGCGCAGCCGACGACAGACGAGCCTCACCCGGACATGCTTGCCGTCATCGCAACCGGCCCGCTCCCGAGGAGATCCACGATGTCGACACTCACCCGTTTCGTTCTCAGGCACAAGCTTCTGGTCATCGCGTTCTGGCTCGTCCTGGCTGTCGCCGGGGGGATGACGGCGGCGGCTACCACCAAGCGGCTGAGTACCAGTTTCGCGATGCCGGGCGCGGCGTTTCGCGCAGACGCCCGGATCCAGTCGCTCTACCACCACAACGGCGCGGAGGATCCGACCGTCCCGGTGATCACGCTGCCGGCCGGCACCACGATCCGCACCCCGGGCGTCTCTGCCCGCCTTGGCCGGGCGTTCGCCGCCGCCGGCCGCGTCGAGCGGACGGCACGGCTGGTCGACTACGCCACCACCCGCGATCCGGCGTTCGCCACCGGCGACGGGCGCAGCACGTACGCGCTCGTGTTCACGCCCCAAAACGGCCCGATGTCGGCCGGCGATCTGACCACCGGCATCCAGCGCGCGGTCAGCGCGGCCGTGCCCGCGGACTGGCAGGTGCGGGTCACCGGGATGCAAGCGCTGTCCACCGGTGGCAGCTCCGGCAAGGGCGCGGGCGTGGTGGCCGAGGCGATGCTGGGGGCGCTCGGAGCGCTTATCGTGCTCGCGTTCGTGTTCGCGAGCTTCCTCGCGTTCGTGCCGCTGGTGATCGCCGGCATCTCGATCCTCACCACCTTCCTGGCGCTGGGAGGGCTGACCCATCTGACCACCGTCAGCCAGATCGTCGAGTTCCTGATCGCGCTGATCGGGCTCGGCGTGGCGATCGACTACACGCTGCTCGTGGTCAGCCGCTGGCGCGAGGAGCGCGCCCACGGCCTTGAAAACGAGGACGCGGTGGAGGCCGCGATGACCTCCGCCGGACGCGCGGTGCTGTTCTCCGGAATGACGGTCGGCATCGGCCTGCTGGCCCTGGTTGTACTCCCGGTCCCGTTCCTGCGCAGCGCCGGCATCGGCGGCGTGTTGATCCCGCTGATCTCCGTCGCAGTTGCGCTCACGCTGCTCCCCGTCGTGCTCGCTACCGTCGGCCCGCGGCTGGACTGGCCGCGGCTGCGGACCGAGAACACCGCCTCCCGCGGCTGGACCGCGTGGGCGCGATTCACCGCCCGCCACCGCGGCCTGGCCGCGCTCGCCGGCACCGCCACGCTCGCGGTGCTGATCATCCCAGCGTTCTCGATCCACCTAGGCGAGCCGAGCACCGCCGCGCTCGCGCAGAGCGGCCCCGCCCACGCAGCCCTGGCCACGCTCGAGTCGGGCGGCGTCCCTGCGGGCACACTCACCCCGGTCGACGTCCTCACCCGCGCGGAAGCCGCCCCCGCGGTCGTCCGGCAACTCACCGACCTGCCCGGCGTCCACGCCGCGATCGCCCCTACGAGCCTCCAGTTCCGCCGCGGCGGTACCGCGCTGATCACCGTGCTCCCGCGCGTGGAGACCAACGCGGGCGCCGGGCAGAACATTGTCGGCACGATCCGCGCCGCGCTCGTCCGCGATCCCGCGGTGCTGGGCGTCGCGGGCTCGGGCCCGTCGATGGTCGACTTCGCTCACGACGTGTACGGCAGCTTCCCGCTGATGCTGGCGCTGATCGCACTGGCGACGTTCGTGCTGCTGGCGCGGGCATTCCGCTCACTGCTGCTGCCGCTCAAGGCCGTCGTGCTCAACCTCGCCTCGCTCGGCGCCGCCTACGGCGTGATGGTATGGATCTGGCAGCACGGGCACGCAAGCGACGCGATATGGGGGATCCCCGCGACCGGCGCGATCACGATGTGGGTTCCCGTCATGGTGTTCGCGTTCCTGTTCGGCCTCTCGATGGACTACGAGGTGTTCATCCTCGCGCGTATGCGCGAGAGCTATGACCGCAGCGGCGACACCCGCACCGCCGTGATCGAAGGGATCGGACGGACCGGACGGCTCGTCACCAGCGCCGCGCTCATCCTCGTGCTCTCCTTCCTGGCCATGTCCACCGGTCCGGAGACCGATATCAAGATCCTCGCCACCGGCCTCGGCGCCGGAATCCTCGTCGACGCCACGCTGATCCGCTGCCTGCTCGTCCCCGCGCTCGTCAGCCTATTCGGGGCGTACAACTGGTGGCTGCCTGCGTGGGCGGCGCGAATCCTCCGCGTCGCGCCCTCACCGCTGAACGCCGCGGCCGTGACCTCGCCGCCCCCGGGGACCGCGACCGCGGCGAGGCCCGCGCCAGCCCCGTCGGCCGCGTGAGATTGACGTTCTATCCAGGAGTCCGGGGACTCGCCGCAGCCGACGTCGCATTACGCGGCGAGCGCGTACCGGTGGCTGCTGCCACGGGTTCCGGCGCGCCCGCAAACCGCCGGTAGCGGCCTGTCATGCGACCGATCACGCGCATCACGGGGAACAGCAACTTCTGCACTGGCGCCGGGACCCCTCCGATCCCGAACTCGGTGCGGTAGCGGCCGAGCAGGAAGGCCATGTCGAGCGGGTTCGGATTGTCGCCACCGGCGCGCCGCATCGACGCGAACAGCTCGGTCAGGAAGTACTCGAAGTTGAGCGGCGGACTGGCCGCACCCCGGCACCTGAGCAGGCCGTCCGACGCGTTCCAGAAGCGGTGCATCTGACCCGGAGCGAACGTCACCGTCTCGCCCGGTCCCGCGAACCGCTCGGGACCACCCATCAGCTGGTAGCCGACCCGGCCGTCGACCACCGTCACCGTTTCCTGCTGCAGGTAGTGGACATGGAACGGCGGACCGGATCCCGGCTTGACCTCGTTCGTCACCTCCAAGTACTCGCGGCCGTCCTCGCCGCGACGGACACCTTGGAACGTCAGCCGCTCACCGCCCCCGTTCTCGATTACGTGTGGATAGCCGCCCGCCATCACGCTGCTCCGATCCTCGGACTTGACACCTGTCAAGCGGGAGCGTAGCGATATGCTTTACACGTGTCAAGCACGCGCGAAACGATTCTCGACCGGGCCCGCGAGCTGGTGGAGGGCAGCGACGGGAAACCGCTGAACATGTCGGCGACCGCGGCTGCCGCCGGGATCTCGCGCCAAGCGCTGTACCTGCACTTTCCAGACCGGGCCTCGTTGCTGCTGGCCTTGGTCGAGCACACCGACGACCGTGAGGAGCTCGCAGCAGGGCTGGCGAAGGTGCAGGCGGCGCCAACCGCAACGGCGAAGCTGCGCACCTATCTCGAGATGCAAGCGTGGCGCAATCCCGGGATCGCACCGCTCGCTCGCGCGCTCGATGCAGCCCGCCGCGCCGACCCCGCAAGCGAACAAGCGTGGCGCAACCGGCACGAGGGCCGGATGGTGGGCGCGACGATGCTTGCACGGGCACTCCAAGCCGAAGGGCTGATCGACGAATCCTGGCAGCTAGACGAGGCGGCGCTGCTGCTATTGCAACTCACCTCCTTCCATGGCTGGGACGACCTCGTCAACGACGCCGGCCTCCCCCCCGACCGGTACGTCGAGCTGATGCTGACCACCGCCCTCGCAGCGCTTGCTGCGCCGCGCATCTCGCAGAACCACGACCGATAGCTCGAGGCCACCAGCGGACCGGGCGCGGGCCGTGAGCGTTGCATGGTGGACGTGCGCGATCGCGTTGACGATGGAGAGTCCGAGTCCGACGCCGTCGCCGGGGAGGCGCTGCTGGGCCCGCCCGAACGGTTCGAACAGCATGGGCAGCTGTCCTTCGGGGATGCGCGGCCCGGTGTTGATGATTTCGAACACCGCAGCATCCGGCCGCTGGCTGGTGCGGATGCTGATCCAGCCGCTGCGGTGGTTGTGTTTCACCGCGTTGTCGACGAGGTTGGCGATCATCCGCTCGAGCAGGACCGGGTCGCCGTTGGCGTAGGCTGGTTCGAGGGCCGTCTCGACAGTCAGGCGATGCTCGGCGATCGCCGCCGCCACGGCGTCGAGGGCGTCCTCGGTGGCGGTCGCGAGATCGACCGGCTCTACCACTTGCGGGCCAAGCTCGCTGGTTGCCATGGTTAGTAGCGCGTCGATCGTGCCCTGGGATCGTTCGATCGAGCGTTTGACCCGGATCGCCATCGCCTCGAGCTGGGCCGAGGTCCTGTTGGGTTTGGAGAGCGTGACCTCGATCGCGGTGCGCATCGCGGTCAGCGGTGTGCGCAGCTCGTGCGCGGAGTTGGCAACGAATCGCTTCTGACTGGTGAACGCGGCCTCGAGCCGCTCGAGCATCAGATCGAACATGTCTGCAAGCTCTTTGAGCTCGTCGTCGGGGCCCTCGAGCGCGAGCCGCTCGCCGAGCTCGAGCTCGGACGCCCGCCGTGCCGACTCGGTGATCGAACGCACGGGTCTGAGAACCCTCCCCGACACGAGCCACCCGAGCCCCGCCGAAGCGAACGTCGCGATCCCCAGCCCGATCAGCGACGCATCGAGCATGGTCGTGAGCGTGCGGTCCCGTTGGCTTATCGAGCCGGCGCGCGCGCCGGCCGCGAATGCCCGCTTGCAGCTCTCGACCAACTGCGCTGGCTCCTTGCCCCCCTCCTTGCAGAGCAACAGCAGCTGCGGGTTGGAGGCAACTGTCTGCTTGCCCGCGGGGGGCGGTTGTGGCAGCCGGCCGGCCAGGAGCGCGTAGGTGAGCGCGAGCAGCGCCGCGCCCGCCGCCAGGAATAACCAGGCGTGTAGGAGCGCGAGCCGGGCGCGCACCCGCCGCGGCCACAACCGCCGCACCGGCGCCGTCAGCCGCGACGCGCTCAAGAGATCCGGTAACCGGCGCCGGTCACCGTTTCGATCGGATCCGGTTCGCCGAGCTTTCGGCGCAGCCGGCCGAGCGTTACCGTCACCGTCCGCGTGAACGGGTCCGCGTTCTCATCCCACGCGCGCTCCAGCAGCTCCTCGGCGCTGACCACAGCGCCGTCGGCGCTCAGCAGGACCTCGAGCACGCCGAGCTCCTTGCGCGTCAGCAAGAGCTCTCGCCCCGCACGAACCGCCCGCCGGCGGGCGCGGTCCAGGACCAGCTCCCCCCGGACCAGCAACGGCGGCTGCGCCGGCGAGCGACGCGCCAGCGCGTGCACCCGCGCGACCAGCTCCTCGAACGCGAACGGCTTCGGCAGGTAGTCATCCGCCCCCAAGTTCAGACCCGCGACGCGGTCACCGATCGTGGCCGCGGCAGTCAACATCAGGATCCTCGCCTCGGACTCGGCGTTTGCCAGCGCCGCGCATACCGCGTCCCCGTGCACGTTTGGCACATCGCGATCCAGAACGATCACGTCATAGCGATAGACGAGCCCCTTCTCGAGCGCTCGAGCTCCGTCGTAGGCGACGTCGGCCGCGATCCCGCGATCGCGCAATCCAGCGGCGATGTCGTTGGCGAGTTCAGCGTGGTCCTCGACAACCAGCACGCGCACAGCGACATCGTGCACCCCCGGGGGTCACAGCGCCATAACAGTTCCCGGTGTTGTGCTGGTGTGACCACCAACGGCGTACAAGCTCGAGCCATGGCACAACATCGCGTTCAACTCCTCGCTGTCGCCGCAGCAGCTGGCGCCCTGCTCAGCGGTTGCGGAGGCACATCGACAACCACCGGCGCCGCCTCAGAATCCGCGGCCGCGGTGCGCAGCGACCAAGGAATGGTCCAGTTTGCCCGCTGCATGCGCACTCACGGAATCAACATGCCTGACCCGTTCCATCGTCCCGGGCACGAGGGACTATCGATCGAGCTGCCGCAGCAGGCACCGGCGACCACCAGCGCAGACGACGCATGCGGCCACTACCTGCAGGCCACCGTCGAACTCAAGCAACAGGCCGCCGCCCAGATAATCACCCCGGCCGTGCACCTCGGACTGATCCGTTACGCCGTGTGCATGCGCAGCCACGCCGTGCCGATGCTCGATCCCAACCCGCTCGGGCAACTCAGCCTCGGCAATGTGCCTGGCATGAGCGACGGCTTCGGTCGATACACCCCCCAGTTCCGCATCGCAGACCAAACATGCCGACATCTGCTCCCTGCCACAGTCCACGACAACGGCACAGGACCCTAACGCTGGGTCCGACTCGCGACCCGTCGCCGGCGCCTCGCAGATCTCAGGGCTGGACGTTCTCCTTCCAGCACGCGGGGATGTCGCGCACCGCGTCGCCCTCGTCGTCCACGGCGTGCCAGGAGGTTCCGGCGGGCGCGCGCAGCTTTGCCGGCATGGCGTTGGACCGGGGGAGATTCCGTGATAGCGGGGATGGCGTCCGAGCCCGAGCGCCATCCGTCACGGGCGGGGCCAAGACCTAGGTCAAATCGTGCCGGTCAGAACGAGGGCTCCGATGATCAGGAGCACAAGCGCCGTGAACACGTTGCCCCATCGCTCCAGCCACTGTCCCCGGATCTCATAGCCTCCGCGGGTCGCGGCGAGCGTCAACCCGACGATCGTTCCGATCGTCACGGCGGCGAAGATAACCAGAGATCCGATCGCGGTCGCCACGCCGGCAGTTGTGGCGGCCAGGAACACCGGGAGGATCGTCAGGTCGGGTGACGCCGCCGCGCCGAACGGAACCATCACCGCGGCCAACCCGCGCACTCCACGTCCCGACACCGCGTGATGGTCGTGGTCGTGGTCGTGGTCGTGGGGGCGCCGGTTAGCTCGAGTACGGCAAACCCGATGCCGGTGGCGATCAGGATCCAGCCGATGATGGTGTCCTGCGCACTCTGGATGCTCGAGCGGAACTGCAGCCCGACGGCGATGATCAAGGCGCCGAGGATGAGCGACATCAGCACGTGCGCGACTCCGGCCAACCCTGAGAGCCGTGCCACTCGCGACAGCGGGTAGCGCCGCGTGCGCCCCAGCACCGCGAGCGGCACCCAGTGGTCGGGCAGGACCGCGTGGCCGAAGCCCACTCCCGCCGCCGCGACCAACAGCGCCGGTCCGGTGCTGCTCACCGACTCACCGCCCGCTCCGCGGGCCGGCTTGCCAGCCCCAGGCGGAGATGCTCGGTGTGCGACACCGCCTCGCTCAAGAGCGCGCGGACGTGGTCGTCGTGCAGCGCGTAGATAACCTGCCGCCCGTCGCGCTCCCCCACAACCAGCCCGAGATGGCGCAGGACTCGTAGCTGCTGCGAGACCGCGGACTGCTCCATGCCCACGTCACGGGTCAGCACGCTGACCGAACACGGGCCGGCGCCGAGCCGGCTGAGGATCCGGACCCGGCTCGGGGTCGCCAGCGCCTGCATCATCTCGGCCACCGACCGGGCGGTCTGCGCCGAGAGGAACGTCAAATCGGGTTCGTCACCATGACTCATGCTCACATCATTGCATGAACGAACATTCAGACGAGGCCCTCTGGGACCGCGACCGGCATCGAGCTCCGAGCGATCTCGGTCAGGGCTCGTGGACCCGTTAGCACCAGTGACGCGGTAGTGACGCGGTGCGCCTCGGTTCGGGCCGCTGCTCGCCACCACATACTTGGCGCGCTTCCCCGGTAACGGCTACCAGCAGTCGGCGATCCTGCTCGGGTCCGGCCGCGATGGCCGTTTGCAGGCCTTAGGTCGATGGCGAGACCCGGACTTGAACCGGGGACACCGCGATTTTCAGTCGCGTGCTCTACCAACTGAGCTATCTCGCCCTTGGCGGGGCGATGCTAGCGAGTCGGAAACAGCACGGAGGCCCGAGCGGGAGGGCCCGTCCGCCCTCCCGCTCGGTGTGACCGTCAGCCCTTCTTCGCGTGGCGCTTGGTCGACTTGTGATGAGTCTTGGTGACCTTGCGCTTGCTGTTCGTCGTCGCCGAGCTCGTGGTCGAGCCGGTGGTCGACGTCGTCGTGGTGGGGTTGGTCGCGGTGGTGGTCGTGCTGGTCGTCGTCCCGGTGCCACTGGGAGGGCCACCGTTCGGACCGGTGCACGCCCACGCCACACCGCCACCCAGCGCCAGCGACGCGACTGAAGCGACCGTCGCAGCGCCCTTGAGTTGAAGCCTCATCCTGAGGATCTCCTTTGTTCGTGTTGGCGTATAGATCGCGTCGCGACGGAAGGACTCACGCCTTTCGCTGTAAGAGCAACGTAGGAACACCGCCGCAAGGAACCTCAACCTCGCGCCCGGAGCCTGAGTAGCCTGCCCGTCCGTGTCTCTGTTCCGCACGGCCGCCGCAGACGGATCCGTCGTCGCCGGGCGCGATCTGCACAAACGCTACGGCGACGGCGCGACCGCCGTTGATGCGCTCCGCGGGGTAACGATCGCGCTGGAGCCGACGAGCTTCACTGCGATCATGGGACCGTCGGGTTCGGGGAAGTCGACACTGATGCATCTGCTCGCGGGGCTCGACTTGCCAACCGAGGGCGAGGTGTTCCTCGGCGGCACCCGCATCAACGATCTCGACGATGGGGAGCTCACCCGTCTACGGCGCACACGGGTCGGGTTTGTGTTCCAGGCCTTCAACCTGCTGCCAACCCTGACGGTCGAGGAAAACATCTTGCTGCCGCCACGGATCGCAGGCGATGAGATCGACCGCGAGCGGCTCGAGCGGCTGCTCGTGGCGGTCGGGCTGCAGGACCGCCGAGCCCACCGCCCCTCCGAGCTGTCGGGCGGCGAGCAGCAGCGCGTGGCGATCGCGCGCGCGCTGATGACCCGCCCGATGGTGATCTTCGCCGACGAGCCGACCGGCAACCTCGACTCCCAGGCCAGCGACAACGTGCTGTCGCTACTGAGACGTGCCGTCGACGAGTTCGAGCAGACGATCGTGATCGTCACCCATGACCCGGTCGCGGCCTCCCACGCCGACCGGATCATCTTCCTCGGCGACGGCCGGATCGTACGGGAGGCCCCGCGGCTCTCGGCAGTCGAGATCCTCGACGCGCTGAAGACTTGACCCGGTTCGTCCTACGCAACCTCGTCGCCAGGCGCCGGCGCGCCGCGCTGACCGCAGTGGCCGTGTTCGTCGGCGTGTCGATGATCTCCGGGACGTTCGTATTCACCGACACGATCAACGCCGCCTTCCGCCAGCTGTTCACGAGCGCTGCGACCGGCGCGGACGTGATCGTCGCGAGCCGTCAGGACATCTCGTCACCGCTCACGGCACCCGCCTCGATCCCGTCGTCGCTCGTCGGGCGGATTCGCAAGCTGCCGGGCGTCTCGGCGGCCTATGGCCAGGTCCAGGATTCGGCGACGATCGTTGGACGCGACGGCAAGGCGCTCACGAGCCTCGGAGCGCCGACGCTCGCGCTGTCGTATGTGCCACCACCATTCAACGGGCTGACGTTTGTCGCCGGCTCACGGCCGCGCGGCTCGGACCAGGTGGCGATCGACGAGAGCACGGCAATCAGCCAGCACTACCGGATCGGCGATCTCGTCCCGATCCTCACCGCACAGCCCGTCCGCCGCTTCCAGATCTCCGGGATCGTCCGGTACGGAAGCGCGTCGCCCGGCGGCTCGCGGTTCGCCGTATTCGACCTCGGCACCGCCCGCGGCCTCTACTCCAAGCAGGGCAAGGTCGACGAGGTCTACGTCGGCGCGAGCAAAGGAACGGCGGCGGCGACGGTCGCGCGCGAGATTCGGCCGCTACTCGGCCCCGAGCTGATCGCACGCACCGCGCAAGGCGAGGTCAACACCGATCTACAGCGTGTCTCGAGCCAGCTCTCGATCCTCACCGGCGGCCTGCTCGCGTTCGGCTTCATCGCCGTGTTCGTCGGAGCGTTCGTGATCTTCAACACCTTCTCGATCACTGTCGCGCAACGGACCGGCGAGTTCGCCCTGCTGCGAGCACTCGGCGCCGTCCGCAGACAGGTACTCGTCGCCGTCCTCGCCGAGGCTGGCGCGATCGGGTTGCTGTCGTCGGTGGCGGGTCTGGCGGGGGGCATCGGCGCCGCGGCAATCATCCGCGCGCTGTTCTCAGGCGCGGGATTCAACCTCCCGTCCGCGGGCCTCGTGCTGAGCGGCCGGACGGTGCTCGTGGGGCTCGCGGTCGGGGTGCTCGTGACGGTCGCGGCGGGGGTGCTGCCGGCCTGGCGGGCTACGCGCACCGCCCCGATCGAGGCGCTGCGCGAGTCGGAGGCGCCGCGCCGACGGCGAACGGGCTGGCGCCGTGCGGCCGCCGCGCTTCCGGTGGCACTTCTCGCCGCGGGAGGACTGGCACTTGTGTTCACGAGCAGTGGCTCGATCAGCTCGCGCCTCACGGCGAGCGCCGTCGGCGCTGTGATGGTGGTGCTCGCGATCGTCGCGCTCGTGCCGGCGCTCGTCGCGCGGCTCGCGCGGATCCTCGCGTGGCCGTTCGAGCGGGGCCGCCTGCTGCCGCGCCTGGCGCGCGAGAACGCTGCGCGCAACCCGGGCCGCACGGCGGTCAGCGCGTCGGGGCTGATGATCGGGCTCGCACTCGTCCTGTTCGTGACCGTGTACGCGCACGGGCTGCGCGCGTCGACCAACGAGATCATCGACCACACGCTGTTGGGCGACTTCACGATCGAGAGCCAGGACGGGACCAGCCTGATCCCGGCCGCGAGTGCTCGTGCTGCGGCGGTCACCCCCGGTGTCGTGGCGGCTTCGAGCTTGAAGGAAGCGGTCGCCCAGGTGGGGGGCAGCGGAAACGCTCACCGCGATCGGACTCGACCCGACCACGTTCGGCGACGTCTACCGGTTTGACTGGATCGACGGCTCTCGCTCTACGTTGACCAACCTCGCTGACGGCCAGGTGATCGTCGAGCGCGACACCGCGTCCGCCGCGAACCTGCACGTCGGCGAGCACACGACACTGACGACCGAAACGGGGTCGCGGGCGCCTGTGACGATCGTCGGGATCTACAAGGATCAAGCCCTGCTGCGCGGCGTGGCGCTCCCGCTTTCCGAATTCGATTCGCTCTTTCACCAGTCACAACTCGCCGCCGTGTTCGTGAAGCTCGGCCCCGGTGCCGACCGCGCGGTTGCCGGCACCGCGTTGCGACAGTCGCTCGCCGTGTTTCCCGGGGTCGTCGCGCGCTCGCAGCGACAGCTCCGCGACCAGGTCGCGGGCCGCGTCAACAGCATCCTCGTTCTGTTCTACGCGCTGCTCGCGATGAGCGTGCTGATGGCGCTGCTCGGAATCATCAACACGCTCACACTCTCGATCCACGAGCGCACGCGCGAGCTCGGCATGCTCCGCGCCCTCGGGATGACGCGTGCGCAGGCACGCGGGACTCGTCCGCGACGAGAGCCTGTTGACGGCCGCAGTCGGAACCGTCGTCGGGATCGCGCTCGGACTCATACTCGCGTGGATCGTGACGCGCGCGCTGAGCGACGAGGGGATCGTGTTCGCGGTCCCGTGGGCACAGGTCGGGCTGGTGCTCGTGGTTGGCGTGCTGGCCGGGGCGCTGGCCGCGATCGCGCCGGCGGCGCGTGCGGCGCAACTCGACTTGCTTGCTGCTATCGCGCACGAGTAGCCATCCGCTCCAGCAGCTCGAGCGCGCCGCGCTTCGACAGCGGCTCGTTGAGGTTGCCGCACTTGGGCGACTGCACGCACGACGGGCACCCGTGCTCGCAGCGGCACTCTCCGATCAGGCGCTGAGCATCCGCCGCCAGCCGTTCGAACTGGTCGTAGCCCCGCCGTGTGATCCCGACGCCGCCCGGATGGCCGTCGTAGATGAAGATCGTCGGCCCGCCGGTCTGCGGGTGGGCGTTCGTCGACAGGCCACCGATGTCCCAGCGGTCGCACATCGCGATCAGCGGCAGCACCGCGATCTGGCCGTGCTCGAGCGCATGCAGCGCGCCGAGCAGCTGGTCGTGCGGGAACGGCTCGGACGCGATCAGCTCATCGAGCTCGTACCACAACGCGCGGGTCGCGAACTGGACCGTCGGCAGCTCGTCGAGCGACTGGAAGTCGATCACCTGCTGGTCCTGCAGCCGTTTGCGCTGGTAACCGAGCACCGTCTCCTCGTACACGACCTCGCCGAACGAGAGACTGACGCCGAGCGCGTCGCGGCGATCCTCGAGCTTCTCGATGTACGTCATCGACTCGCGCTTGGCCTGTGTGAAGTAGTCGCCGTCGAATGGTTCGAGCACAGCCCGGCGTGCGTGCAGGTCAAGGTCGAGCACGTGGTAGGAGCGGCCGAGGTGAAGGTAGACCGCGCCCGGGTGCACGGTGTTGTAGGCGCGCCCGGCCTCGATCGTGCCGAGCACCTCGCCCGAGGCGGCGTCCAGCAGCATGAAGCTGTCCGGCGAAGAGGATCTGAGCGCCACCCTGGCGGCGGGATAGTCGTCGGCTCGTTTGGGGACGAATCCGGTGGCGCGCTCGCGTAGATAGCCGTGTTCGGCGAGCGCCTCGGCGTGCGCCTGCCACTCGTCACCGAGGATCGGCGCGTCGTCCTCGTTGAGCGGCGCCTCGTGCGCCGCGCAGAGCAGGTGCTCGGCGTAGATCTGCGGGTTGTGCGGGTCGAGGATCGCCGCCTCGACCGGCCGCTGCAGGAACTCGTCGGGGTGGCGGCAGAAGAACTGGTCGAGCGCGTCCTCGCCGGCGACGTACATCGCCAGGCCGCGGCCTCGACGTCCGGCCCGGCCCCACATCTGGCGCAGGCTCGCCACCGTTCCCGGGAACGTCACGCAGATCGCAGCGTCGAGCTCGCCGATGTCGATCCCGAGCTCGAGCGCATCGGTCGCGACGACGCCGAGCAGCTCGCCGGCGACCAGCGCCCGCTCGATCTCGTGCCGCTGCGCCGGCGTGTAGCCGGCGCGGTACGGCGCGATGCGGTCCTTGAGCTCGGAACGCAACCGGTCGCGCGTGTGCCGGAGGATCAGTTCGACCCCCTTGCGCGATTTCATGAAGCAGATCGTGCGGGAGCCGTTGGTTATGAGGTCGGAGAGCAGCTCGGCGGCCTCGTACAGCGCCGACGCGCGGACGCCGAGCTTCTCGTCGAGCAGCGGCGGGTTCCAGATCACGGTCTGCCGCTCGGCGCGTGGAGCGCCGTCGTCGTCGATCAACGTGAACGGCTGCAGGCCAGTCAGCGTTTCGGCAAGCTCGACAGGGTTGGCGATCGTCGCGCTCGCGAGCAGGAAGCGCGGCTCGGACCCGTGTATCGCCGCGATCCGCCTGAGCCGTCTCAGCACATTCGCGACATGCGAGCCGAACACGCCGCGGTACACGTGCGCCTCGTCGACGACGACGAACGCGAGGTTCGCGAACACGTCCCCCCACGCGGCGTGGTGGGGAAGGATCCCGACATGGAGCATGTCCGGGTTCGTGATCACGAGGTTCGCCCGCTTGCGGATCGCGGCCCGCTCCTGGCGAGGCGTGTCGCCGTCGTAGATCGCGGGCCGGACGTGTTTTTGGAGACCGAACCGGTTGATCGCGCGCGCCTGGTCCTGAGCAAGCGCCTTCGTTGGGTACAGGTACAGCGCCCGCGCGGTCCTGTCCTGGATCAGCGTGTGGAGCGTCGGTAGCTGGAAGCACAGCGATTTGCCCGACGCGGTACCCGTCGTGACGATCGTTGGCGTTCGGAACGCCGCTTCGAGCGCTTCGGCCTGATGCGTGTAGAGCTGCTCGACGCCAGCCGCCTCCAAGGCCGCAGCTAGCGTCCCGTTCAACCCAGCCGGGACACAAACAAGGCGCGCGGAGCGCGCCCCATAAATATGTTCGTGTTCAAGCCGATCGTCCTCGAGCAGCTCGCGCCAGGGGTCGGTGACCGTCATGGCCTCAGTATGGTCGCCTCGGATGCGGTGTCTCTACGCCGATCTCGACGGGACCCTGCTGGGTCCGCGCGCATCGCTGTTCTCCGGCGCCGACGGCGGCTGGTCATCACTCGGTGCGCGCGCGCTCGAGGCCTGCTCGCGCGCCGGCGCCGAGGTGTGTCTGTACTCGGGGCGCCGGCAGAGCAGCGTGTTCGAGGCATCGCGGCTGATCGGCGCCTCAGCGTTCGTGTTCGAGCTGGGGTGCGGGCTCGTGATCGACGGCGAGCTCGAATGGCTCACCGATGGCGTCGTGCCGTCATCCGAGCGCGGCACGATCTTTGATCAGATCGAGGCGTCGGGTGCGCCTGGGCTGCTGCTGTCCCATTTCGCGGGACAGCTCGAGTACCACACGCCGTGGTCGCTCGGTCGCGAGGTGTCGCACCTGTTTCGGGGCTCGGTGAATTTGGAGGAGGCCGCCGTCGTCTTGGAGACGGCTGGTCTGGGATGGCTGCGGCTGGTCGACAACGGCGTCGTCGTGGCCCACGCCGAGCAGATGCCCGGTCTGGGGATCGTGCGGGCCTACCATCTGATCCCGGCCGGCGCATCGAAGGCTCGGGGCGTCGCACGCCACATGCAGGCGCGCGGGTACTCGGCCTCTGACGTGATCGCGGTCGGCGATTCACGCGAGGACATGGACGTCGCCCCCGTCGTCGGCGCGTTCTGGCTCGTGGCCAACGCGCTTGACCGCGACCCCGGGCTTGAACCCGAGGCCGCGGGACGCGCGGGCGTACAGCTTGCGTCGGAGGGATACGGCGCCGGCGTCTACGAAGCTGTCGTTACGACGCTGGCTGAGCGCTGAGCGCGGCCGCTTGCGGCTCGGCCGCCGCCTCGGGCTCGGGTGCCGGCTCCTGCTCCACCTCGTGAGCGTCATTAACCGCCCATCCGAGGCGCTCCACGAGCTGCGCCGCGAAGTGGTCGCTTTCGAAATCCGCCACGTTCACACGCTCGCGAAGCATCACCGCGCCTTCCCCCCGGTCCCCCGACCGATCCACCTTCACGATGATCTGAGGCACGCTCCAACTCTCCTCTCGGTTGTATTCCAACCTCAGAGTGGCATGCCCGGATGTGGGTCTCGTAAACATTTAGTGGCGGTTCTCTTCGGTGCTTCTGGATCTCCCGAACCAGGTTCTGATCCGTTCACGCAACCTGCGCCAGAACCCGGGGCTCACTTGCGGTCGCCAGCGCGCCGGCGGCGGCACCGTGGCTCTGACGACGGCAACCCATTCGTCGAGCGGGAGCTGGTTGTTGATCAGCCGTGCGAGCGCTGTTGTCACGGGCGCCTCGATCCCGGCTGCGTGCAGGGCCTTCGCGAGCAGCGGCACTGTCTCGAGCGCCTCGACTGCCTGGCCGACCCGCTCCGGGATCTCGGCCGCGGGCACGCCGTCGGCGAGCAGCTCGCCGGCGCGGCGGTTGCGTGATTGGGGCGCCAGGGCAGTGGCCACGAGGTCGCCAGTTCCCGCGAGTCCGATCAGCGATTCGGGCCGAGCGCCCTGCTGCTCGGCCCACCGATAGACCTCGGCAAAGATGTGCCCGGCCGCTGCGCCGGCGGCGTTCAGCCCTTGTCGCTCGGTCGCGCCAGACGCGAGCGCCGCCGCGTTCTTGGCGGCGCCGGCGAGCTCGACCCCGATCGGGTCGTTTGACTCCTCGCAGACGACGCCGGCGCGGATGAACACGCCGGCAATCGCGGTGGCGAGCGATTCCTCGGTCGACGCCGCGACCAGCCCGGCGCCGTCGGACACCATCTCCCGTGCGTGCGCCGGGCCGCCGATGCAGGCCGTACGGGTGCTGCCGAATCTAGCCGCTATGAGCTTCGTCGGCGGGGTGCCGTCCGGCGGGACGAGTCCTTTCGCGAGGCTGATCACCGCCGCTCTGGTGGGTAGGTCGCGGTGACCGAGAGTATTGATCACCCCATCAAGTAGCGTCGATGGGACCCCCAGGAACACGTAGTCGGCCCGCGCGAGCCCGGCCTCGGCCGGCTCGATCCGGAGCTCTCTGGGAAGCTCGACATTCGGTAGGTAGACCCGGTTCTCCCGATCGGCGCGCGAGCAGCGTGGCCTGGTCCACGGTTCGCGTCTGCAGCGTCGTCCTAAGGCCGCCCGCGCGCGAGCAGCACCGCGACCGCCGTCCCGAACGAGCCGGCCCCGATCACGACGGCCCGTTTGGTCCCGGGCGCGGGTAGGTGGATCGATCGTCGCTGAACGGGCGGCACGGCGGAGCGAGCGTACCCGCGCCTGTCGTTGCGCGGTGGGCCCTGGCTTGCGGAGGGGCGCCGGAGCGCGCGGCGCGGGATGCCTTCGCGCGCAGCGGGATGCCTTCCCGGGGCAGCTGGCGCCGCACCTACTCAACGACTATGTAAGAGATTCCGTTCTCCACGACCGGAATCTCTGACACAGATGGCAGCGCCCGTCGCTCTGAGTCGGTTTTCGGGCTCCAGGCGCGAAAAGTGACTCAGAGTCTCTAGGCGGCGCCGCGGACTTGCGCGGTCCGTTGTGCGGCAGCGTCCTCCGCCGCCACTGCATCCGCCAGCGCATTCGCGGCCTCGGCGATCTCGCCGAACGAGTCGGCGACGGCCGCTGCGTTGGAGCCGGTGATCGCCCGATTGAGCCCTGCGACAGCGGTGTCGAATCGAGCCCACAGTTCGTCGGGCCCGCGCCGGCCGGTTCCCGGCCTTAACTCGTATGGAGGCTGCGCGCTTTCGGCGCCGGGAACCGGACGCCACATCAGGCCGGCGGCGTGGGCGTGCTCCCAGGTGACCTGCTCGGCCTCGGCCGCCATCGCCAGCGCCCGGAGCCGCGACGCGAACCCGGGATCAGGCGGCGCGAGCTTGTGCGCACGCATTGCCGCCGCCCAGCCGTCACTCGCCTCACGCACGGCGCGCATGATCCGAGCTTGATCCGGATCCAGCCCGCTGCTCATTGTCAGTTGAGCCCCTCGCCCTCGATTTCGCGGGCGGCGGCTGTTGCAGGCTCGGAACTGATGTCGAGGCCTAGATCGGGCTCCGCGTGACCAACCGGCTCGCCACCCCAGAAGTCGTCCGCACTGGGACCACCGTCGGTCCCGCCGCCGACCCCCGCGTGAGTGAGGCCCTCCGCGAGCACTCGATCAAAGTCGGACTGTCGGATCCGCACCCGCCGCCCGATCCGAAGCGCCGGCAGCGACCCCTGGTCGATCCAGTTCCTGACGGTCTGCTGATTCAGCTTGAGGATCTCCGCGACCTCGGCGACCGTCAAAAACCTTTGATCTAGATCGTTATTTGCCACGAATTTGAGTCTAATTGAGACAAAGTGGAATCAATTTAGTAGTTATAATAGCGCTCACGGATGACGTCGTCGCCCACGGTCGGGCAAAAAGCTCTGCAAACGGGTGTGAAAACCGACAGCCACGATCCAGCCGGAGGGAGTCAGACGGAGGACAACGTCGTCCGCCTTCCGCGTGAATGGCTCGGTCCGCGCGAGGAACTAGTGCGGATCGGCGACCCCGACCCGGCTGTCGCGCCGCCACCCGCGCCCGAGGACTTCTGGGGTGAGGGATCGTCCGAGCTCCAATCTGCGCTCGTGGGGGCGCCCGGCGTTCAGCCGCGCGCCGGTGAGGACTCGCGCCAGCCCGGCCTGCCTCGCCCCCGCGACAGGCGCCACCCGCGCCTAGCGCGCACACCCGCGGTCATCGCCACTGCGACCGCCGCGCTGGTCCTCGCTGTCGTCGTGATCTCCGCTCTTGGGGGTGAACGGCCGGGACCGACACGTCCGCTCGTCGCCTCCGCTGACGGCTCAAGCTCCACTCCCAAAGTCCTACAGATTGACGCGCGCCACCTCTCGCTAAAACCGACTCGCGCTCACCGGGTGCACGTCCCGGCGGCTTCGCGCTCTCGCGCGAGGCATCCGCGCCGGTCGCACGGGCAGGGCAGCGCGTCAGGCACGTCAACGCCGCCCGCCTTGGTCGCAAGCTCATCCAACTCGAACTCATCAGTCCCCTACACCGAGTCGGCCTCGGTTTCGTCCACCAGCTCGCAGACCGTGAGCAACGCCCCTGCGCAGGCCGCTAGCGCTCAAGCGAGCCAGCCCGCGTTCGGGGCGAACGGCAGCCTCGGCCCAGGCCACGGCGCCGCAAACACCCAGTAAGGAGACACCCGTCCAGTGCTCAAGACTCGAACGTTCATCCGCCACAACGCGATCGCTCTGCTGGCCCTGTTCGTAGCGCTCGGTGGATCGTCGTATGCCGCGTTCAGCATCAGCGGCAGCCAGATCCGTAACCACACGATCGACGCGGTGAAGCTAGACCCGACATCGATCGCCGGCTCGATCCGAGCTTGGGCGATTATCTATGGCGACAGCGCTAGCGTCACCGCCGGCCCCTCGAGCAGCCGGATCCGTGTGCGCACACTACGGGGTTGGTGAGTCGATCACATGGATGAACCGCCGATTCGCCGCGGACTGCATGCCGATGGCGACACCGATCGGCACCGGTCACGACTGGCGGGTACGGGTCGGTCAGCTACGCAGTTCGATGCTCGTGCGCGGCAGTCTGACGTTCCAGGGATTCGGGCCCGACAAGGTCGGCAGACCGCAACCCGCGTACGTGATGATCGTCTGCCCGTGAGCGACCTGGGGCAGGGATGAGCCGCACACTCGACAACGATCGTGATAGCGCTCGCGGTGATCGCTGCGGTGCCTCGGCGACGCCGCCATCGCGGTGGCCGGGACGTTCCCCGTGGTCGATCTGTGGCACCAGCGCCAGGGATCGTCGGAGACGGCCTGAGCTGGTCGAGCAACGCTCCTCTGAGCGCCGGCCCGACGTGTCCTGCCGGTGGGCTAGCGACTCAGCATCTACGCGCAGCCGCGACAAGACCGCCGGTACGTAACGCGACTGGCGCGTTCAAGGTCACGGCCCCAACTGGAATTACCGTGTCACGGCATCCACGTCGGCAACGCCTAGTCTCGGGTGGGGTCGGTGACGACAAGTACGGCGCGTCGGGCTGGTGGGGCGAGTTCTACTGGAACGGCGGTCCTGGGCCCGCCGGGCGCAGCGGGCCTCTGACCGATGCGGGATTTAGCGCCGGCGGCTGCTGCTCGCAGACCAATCTTCAGAGCCAGACGATCGGCTGGTTTCTCGCGTGTAATCAGTCGAGTTGCCCCACCGGCTCCGCCGGCGTCGGCATGCAAGTCGGCGAACTCGACCTGACCGCGGAGGAGAACCAAGCGCCGGCAATCACCGCCGACGGCACCAACAACCTCTGGTACCGCAACGGCTGGGTACGCGGCTCGTGGCCGGTGTCGTTCACGGCGAGCGATCCCTCCGGGGTGTGTGGTGCGGCGGTCGTGTTCGGCAGCCTGCCCGCGATCGTGACGCCGACGCCCGACACCGCGCCGGACCGTCATACGTGGCAGCAGTGCCCGCAACAGAACGTGCCGGGATTGGTCGACACTGCCGCTTCGGTCGGGAGCCTTGGCCGTGGCGAGGGCTCGATGCAGTTGCAGTTCACTGCCACGAACGCTGCTGGCGTCACCGCCAGTCCCAGCAGAACGGTCAATGTGGACAACACGACGCCAACGGTCTCAATGACAGGCCCGAGCGATGCGCCGTCGACCGCCGGCGTGCAGTACGTGACCGCAGCAGCGGGCGGGAGTCCGTCGGGAATCGCGGACGTCGTGTGCAGCGTCGACGGCGGCCCGCCGCAGTCCTATCCGGGCGCGAGCGCGCGCGTGCCAGTCACCGGCATTGGGACGCATAGCGTCAGTTGCTACGCGCAGAACAATGCCGTTGACGCCGCCGGCACGCCTGGCACGTCGGCGCCGGCGAGCAGATCGATGAAGATCGGCCAGCCGACGGTCATCGGACTCGCGTTCGACAAGATTGTCGGGCTGCGCTGCCATCGCGCCCGCGTGCGCGTGACCGTTCCCGGCCATTGGATCACCGTTCGCCGACATGGCAAGCGCGTGCGCGTCAAGACACGGGCGCATGTGAGGACCGAGCGCGTGCTGCGTTGCCATCCGCGAAGGGTGGTTGGTAGAGCCTCGCGCGTTGTCGGGTTCGGGCGCGGCACGACGGTCGATGGCTATCTCGGCACGACAACAGGAGTCGCGCTCGCCGGCCGTGCGGTGCGTGTGCTGACGGCACCGGACAACGGCAGTGGGCGGTTCACGCAAGCGGCAGTGGTGAAGACCGCGGCCAACGGCGCTTGGACCGCGAGACTCCACGCCGGCCCGTCGCGGATCGTAGAGGCCGTGTATGACGGCGATCCGACGACGGAGAGCGCCTTCTCGCGAGCGGTGCGGGTCGTGGTTCCGGCGAAGGTCAAGCTGCTGAGCGTCTCCCCGAGCCGGGTGGCCTGGGGCGGGACCGTGCGGATCGCGGCGCGACTGCTCGGTGGCTATCTGCCGGCTGGCGGAGCATTGGTGCGGCTGCGTATCGGACAGGGGTCGAGCTATCAGACATACGGCGTTGAGACACACGTGACCGGCGAAGGCCGGTTCACGACGACATACACGTTCGGCGCTGGATATGCGGGGATCGTCAAGCGCTACTGGTTCCAGGTTGCGACCTTGCCGATCGGGAACTACCCCTACGCGCCGGCCGCGTCCGGCCGCCGGTTCGCGTTAGTCGGCGGAAACCCCAGGCGGAGATGACCGATACCGGCGGCCTCCTGGCCGAGCAGCTGGCGTACTACCGAGCGCGGGCGTCGGAGTACCTAGAGGCCGCTGGTGTGCCTGGGGTGACCGACGAGGACCAGCGCGCGGCCGACGCCGCTGTGAAGGCGGCACTGGACGCCGCCTCGCCGCTCGGCGACGTCCTCGAGCTCGCCTGCGGTCCTGGGACATTCACTGGCGAGCTCGCGGACCGAGCCGCGTCGGTCCACGCGCTCGACGCAGCTCCCGAGATGCTCGAGATCGCCGAAGCGCGCACGGGATCGAAAGCGAACATCCGCTTCTCGCGGGAGAACCTGTTCGCCTGGACCCCAGAGCGCCGCTACGACTTCATCTTCTTGGGCTTCTGGCTGTCGCACGTACCAGCGGAGCGATTCGCTTCGTTCTGGTCGACGGTGGCGTCCGCGCTGGCGCCAGGCGGCCGCGTGATGTTCGTCGACGACGGTCACCGCACCAACGAGGAGCTGATCGAGGGACCGGGATCGTCGACGATTGAGCGGCGCCTGCGCGACGGTCGCCGCTTCCGCGCGGTGAAGGTCGCGCTTGCACCGGGACCGCTCGAGCAAGCGTTGCGCGAGCTCGGTTGGTCGATCAACGTCCGCCCGCTGCCGGGCCCGTTCTTCCTCGGCTACGGGGGACGTGCCGGCTAGCCCGGCTGGGCTTGCCAAAGGACGCCTACCGCCCAGCGGCGTGGTATCTCAGATACGCGACCCCCGAGCTGAACGTGCGCGTCTCGACGAGCTGCATGTCGATGCGGAGGTCTCGCGGGAAGAACGGAATGCCGCCGCCGACCGCGACCGGATGCACGAACACGTTGTACTCGTCGATCAGGCCGAGCTTCGCTGCCTCGGCGGCGAGCCCGGCGCCTCCCACCTCAACGTCTCCGCGCCCGGCCTCTTGAAGCGAGGCCAGCTCCGCGGCCAGGCCCTCTCGGGCGAGCCTCGTGTTCGTCCCTTCGACCGAGTCCAGCGTCCGGGAGAACACCACCTTCGGCAGCTCCCGCCAGAGCGGCGCGAACTCGCGTACGAAGCTCGGGGGCCGCCGGGTCCTCGTCGGCCGTCTCCCAATAGATCATCGTCTCGTACAGCCGACGGCCCAAGAGATGGCCGCCAAGCCCGCGCACCCGTTCGCCGTGGAACCGGTGGAGCTCCTCGTCGGGCATCGTCCAATCGAACTTCCCGTCCGGTCCGACGATGTAGCCGTCGGCAGAGACGCCTCCCATCGAATAGATCAGCTTCGACATCCGGGTTCCTCCTCAGCTAGGGGATATTCGGCAATTGATGACCCAGCCAACCCTCGATACTCATCGGAGTAACCTTGCCAATGTGATCGGAGACATCCTCCAGCCGACGCACCTGTTGCTGATCTTGGTTGTCGCCCTGCTCGTGCTCGGCCCGAAGCGTCTCCCCGAGGTCGGGCGGATGCTCGGCCGCGGGCTTCGTGACTTCCGGCAGGCGATCAGCCTCGACGACGACGAGCGCGAGGCGTTCGCGATGCCGCAGGTGCTCGACGCCCACCACTACACGGCGACTCCGGTTCAGCCCACTCCGACTGATACAGCGGAGCCGGCGACAGCGACGATGCCTGTCGCGACGGTCCCCGCGCCCGAGGTACCCGGCCCGACCGTAACCGCGCCGGCGCCCGTCGCCGAGCCGCCGACCGAGCAGACCAACCCGGCCACCTGACAGAGTCGGCGAACGTCTGTTCGCCGCGCTAGGCTCGCGCGCGACCGTGAGCTCACAGGCTGAAACCGCCGCGATGGTGGCGCTGCTGCGCGCCGGCGCGCTGCCGTGGCAGCGGTACGCGGATCTGGTCGAGGACTCGGGGAGCGCCATCCGCGTGCTCGCTGACGAGGTGGCGGGCACCGGTGGCCAGACGACGCTGTTCGCGCCCGACGCCGAGCGCCTGATGGCCCAGGCGCAGGCCGAGCTCGATGGCTGGCAGGCGGCCGGCATCGACGTTCTGACCGTGCTCGACGACCCCTATCCGGACAACCTTCGCGCGGTTCATGACCGCCCGCCGCTCGTGTTCGTCGCGGGCCTGTTGCTACCAGCCGACGCCAGCTCACTCGCCGTGATCGGCTCGCGCGACGCGACGGCTGACGGGATTGAAGCCGCAACGGAGATAGCGAACCACCTGCTCGACGCCGGGTACACGGTCGTGTCCGGGCTCGCGGCCGGGATCGACACCGCCGCGCACACCGCCGCGCTGCGGCGCGGCGGTCGAACCGTCGCCGTGATCGGCACCGGCTTGGAGCGTGCGTACCCGCCCGAGAACGCGGCGCTGCAATCGCAGATCGCCGAGGCCGGCGCGGTGATCTCACAATTCTGGCCAGACGCGAAACCGAGCCGCCGCAGCTTCCCGCTGCGAAACGCTGTGATGTCGGGACTGACGCTGGGCTCGGTCATCGTCGAGGCCTCGCACACGAGCGGCGCGCGATTGCAGGCTCGGCTCGCGCTCGCGCATGGCCGGCTCGTATTCCTGCGACACGAACTCGCCGCCCGCGAACCGTGGGCGAAGGAGTTCGCGACTCGCCCCGGCACGCACGTGTTCGAGACACCGAACCAGATCGTCGAGATCACCGAGCGCCTCACTGCCGACGGCGCGCTGGTCGAGTAAGCGATGCCCAGCGTCGGCGAGCTGACCGCGGGCTACGCGAACTTCATGCTCACACCACGGGCCGGACCGGACGTATGCGGCACCTGCTTCAACTTCACGAACGGATACGCCCGCTGCTACGCCTGCACCCAAAACGAAGCGCAGCTAGCGGCGGTCCAGCCGATCTCGTACAGCGTCGCGCACGAACAACTCCACCACGCGCTCGCGCAGTACAAGCGCTCCCAGACGCCAGCGGCCCGCCGGCTTACGGTCGGGCTCGCCGCGGTCCTCTGGCGTCACCTCGCTCAACACGAGCGATGCCTCGCGAACGCCGCCGGCGTCGAACGGTTCGAACTCGTGACCACAGTGCCCTCCGGCGATCGGCAACGTGACGAGCTCCATCCGCTCCGTCAGATCGTCGGTGAGCTCGTGAAGCCAACGCGCGAGCGCTACGAGCGGGTACTGCTCCGCTCGCGCAAAGACGTCGAGCCGCGAAGGTTTGACGGCGGCAAGTTCGAATCGACTCGGCTGCTGCGCGGTCCAGCCGTGTTGCTGATCGACGACACCTGGACCACCGGCGCGAGCGCGCAGTCCGCCGCGGCCGCGCTCAAATCAGCCGGAGCCGGCGCGGTCGCGGCAGTCGTGATCGGCCGTCACCTGAACCGCGAGTGGCACGAGAACGACCGACGCCTGCGCGGACTCGCACCCCCGTTCGACTGGAACCGCTGCGCGCTATGTGAACGCGATCTCGCTGTGTAGAACGACCTCGTACCGATCGGTGATCGTGGGCCGCTCGCGGTCGACGCCCGCTGCCGTGACCGCGGCGGCACGGACCTCGTTCGCGAGCTCGTCAGTCGCGTGGAGGGACTCGACCGAGTCCCAAAACGTCACAGCGATCGCGCGCCCTCCCGTGAAATCGACTCCGGCCCACATCCCGCGATAGCCGGACGCCTGCTCGAACAACGGGAGGTGGTGCTCCTTGAAGTTGTCGAGCGTGGCCTTGATCCGCTCCGGGGCGAGGCCGGGGAAGGTGGTGACCCGTGCGTGCATCGAAACACCTCCAGCTGGTATTACGGATCGAGCCTACTCCGCCCAGAACACCCAGGGCAAGAATCGTTTAGCGCTTATTCGACCGGGGTACGGTCGTGTGTCAGAGGAGGGAGATTTGGGACACGGAATTCGCTGGGTCGTTCTGACAGTCGGAGCAACGCTGGCGCTGGCCGGTTGCGGCTCCTCGGGGAAGGGACCCGTAACACTCAACTGGTACGTGTTCCCGGAGCCCTCGGGATCGTTTGCCAAGGCGGCTGCGGCATGTTCGAGTGCTTCTGGCGGCCGCTACAAGATCGCGATCAACTTCCTCTCCAACGCGTCTGACCAGCAGCGAGTTTCGCTAGTGCGGCGGCTGGCAGCGGGGGACCCGTCGATCGACATCCTCGCGATGGACGTCGACTGGACGGCGGAGTTCGCGAACGCCAAGTGGATTCGCCACGTCCCGCCCTCGCTGCAGTCCGAAATCAGGTCCGTGGACCTCCCCGGTCCGATCCAGACGGCCACGTACAACCACCAGCTGTGGGCAGTCCCGATCAACTCGAACACCGAGTTGCTCTGGTACCGCAAAGACCTGTTGGCCGCCATTCATCAGCCGGTGCCGACGACTTGGCAGCAGATGATCAGTGATGCAACCCAGCTCGCGAAGCTCGGCAAACCCCACTACATCGAGGAGCAGGGAGCCCAGTACGAAGGGCTCACGGTGTGGTTCAACTCGCTCGTCGATTCGGCCGGCGGACAGATCATCACCGGCGGGAACAAGGTCGTGATCGGCCACTCCGCCGAGGTCGCGGCGTCGATCATGCACGAGCTCGCGACCTCGCCGGCCGCCGACCCGTCACTGAACGTCGCGATGGAGGGCTCAACCGACACGACCTTCGACGGGGGCGGTGCGGCGTTCGAGATCAACTATCCGTTCACCTGGGATTCCGCCAAGAAGATCAACGCGTCCGTCGCCAAGCAAATGGGATACGCGCTTTTCCCGCAGGTGACGCCCGGCATCAAGCCACACGTATCGATCGGCGGCTACAACCTCGCGGTTTCGGCTCACTCACAGCACCCGTCGCTCGCGTTCGACGCGATCCGGTGCTTGACCCAACAGCAGTACGAGGTCATCTATGCAACCAAGGGTGGGCTCGCGCCGGTCCGTACCGCGATCTACCAGAACCCGTCGTTTGATGCGGCGTATCCGTTCCATGCGCTGATCCAGGCGCAACTGTCGACATACGGGATCCGCCCGCAGACGCCGTCGTACGCCGACGTCACGCTGGCGATCCAGAAGGCGCTGTCCCCAACGTCGAACATCAATCCCGCGACCGTGGTCAGCTCGCTCCGAAGTGAGATCAAGGCGTCGCTGACCTCCCAGGCCCTCTTATGAGCGCGATAACGACTGCTGACGCGCCTGCCCCCGCGGCCGGAGCGCCACGCAAGGCCCATCTGACCGACCGAGCCAAGGCCGAGCGCCGACTCGCGGCGCTGCTCGTCGGCCCCGCCGCGATCGTGATGCTCGCGGTCACCGCGTATCCGATCATCGACACGATCGTGCTGTCACTACAGCGCGCCGACCTGCGCTTTCCCGGTGCGAACTCGTGGGTCGGGCTCGACAACTACGGCTCAGTGCTGAGCTCCTCGGTCTGGTGGCAGGACGTCGCGCACACGACGATCATCACCGTGATCGCGGTAAGCATCCAGTTCGTACTCGGGATGCTGCTGGCGCTCGCGATGCACCGCACGCTGGTTGCGCGCGGGCTGCTGCGTTCGATCGCGCTGGTCCCGTACGCGATCGTCGCGGTCGTCGCCGCGTACTCGTGGAACTACGCGTGGTCGTTGTCGAACGGCGGATGGATCCCGCATCTGCTCGGCCTGTCCGGCGACCCACTCAGCCACCAGTTCGGCAGCTACGTGGCGATCATCCTGACCGAAATCTGGAAGAACACGCCGTTCATGGCGCTGCTGCTGCTGGCCGGACTGGCGCTGGTCCCGGACGAGTTGCACGAAGCGGCGAAGGTCGACGGCGCGACCACGTGGCAGCGGTTCGTGCGGATCACGATTCCGTTGATGAAGCCGGCGATCCTCGTCGCGCTGCTGTTCCGCACACTTGACGAGTTCCGGATCTTCGACGTGATCTTCATCTTCAACCAGGGCGCGCAAGGAACGGAGTCGATCTCGATGCTGAACTACTCGACCCTGCTCAACCGCCTCAACCTCGGGCTCGGATCGGCGGTGTCGGTGCTGCTGTTCCTGCTCGTGGCGCTGATTGCGTTCGTGTTCATCAAAGGATTCGGCGTGGCGGCAGCGCCTGGGAGCGAGCGGACATGAGCAAGCGTGCGACCCAGCTCACCGGTTGGTCCGCGGCGTTCTTCGCCGTACTGGTGGCGTCGCTCGTTCCCGTCCTGTGGATCGTGTCCCTGTCGCTGAAGACGCCGGCATCCGTCACCGACGGCAGCTTCATCCCCAACCACTGGACACTGTCCAACTACAAGGACATCTTCAATGCCGGCATCTTCACGAGCGCGCTGCGCAACTCGATCGGGATCGGCCTGATCGCGACCGCGCTCGCCGTGATCCTCGCGTGCGCCGCGGCATATGCGATTGCGCGCCTCGACTTTCCCGGCAAGCGCGCGATCCTCGCGATCGCGCTGGCGGTGGCGATGTTCCCGCAGATCAGCCTCGTCGGTCCGCTCTATAACCTGTGGCGGCAGATCGGCCTGTATGACACCTGGCCGGGGCTGATCATCCCGTACATGACGTTCGCGCTGCCGCTGTCGATCTGGGTGTTATCCGCGTTCTTCAGAGAGATCCCATGGGAGCTGGAACAGGCAGCGCAGGTCGACGGTGCAACGGCGTTCCAGGCTTTCACCAAGGTGATCGCGCCGCTCGCGATTCCAGGCATCGTTACCACATTCATCATCGTGTTCATCATCTGCTGGAACGACTTTGTGTTCGCGATCTCACTCACCTCGACGAACGCCGCGCAGACAGTTCCCGCCGCGATAGCGCAATTCCCAGGAGCGTCACAGTTCACAACCCCGATCGGGGACATCGCCGCGGCGGCTGTTGTCGTGACGGTGCCGGTGATGTTGCTCGTACTGCTGTTCCAACGCCGAATCGTCGCCGGATTGACTGCCGGCGCAGTCAAGGGGTGACAACCGATGTCAGAGATTCAATTTCAGGATGTGACCAAGCGCTACGGTGACGGGTACGAGGCGGTCAAGCACCTCGACCTCGACGTCAAGGACGGCGAGCTGATGATCCTCGTCGGCCCGTCCGGATGCGGCAAGTCGACCGCACTGCGAATGGTTGCGGGGCTCGAGGACATCTCCGAAGGCGAGCTCAAGATCGGTAGCGAGGTCGTCAACGACAAGGCACCGAAGGACCGCGACATCGCAATGGTGTTCCAGAACTACGCGCTGTACCCGCACATGACTGTGCGCGAGAACATGGGATTCGCGCTGAAGCTCGCGAAGACACCGAAGGACGAGATCGACCGCAAGGTCACCGACGCCGCGAAGATCCTCGACCTCGAGGCACACCTCGACCGCAAGCCGGCGAACCTGTCCGGTGGGCAGCGCCAGCGGGTCGCGATGGGTCGCGCGATCGTGCGCAATCCGAGCGTGTTCCTGATGGACGAGCCGCTGTCGAACCTCGACGCGAAGCTGCGGGTCCAGATGCGCACCGAGATCGCGCGGATCCAGCAGCGGCTGAAGACGACGACGATCTACGTCACCCACGACCAGACCGAGGCGATGACGCTCGGGCAGCGGATCGCGGTGATGCGCGCGGGCGTGCTGCAGCAGGTCGGGCCACCCGCCGAGCTGTACGGGCACCCCACCAACCTGTTCGTGGCGGGGTTCATCGGCTCGCCGTCGATGAACTTCCTTCCTGGCGAGATCGAGGGCGACGGCGTCAAGCTGCCAATCGGGACCTTGCCGCTGCGCGACGAGCTGCGCGGTAAGGCGCAGCCGGGGCAGCGAGTGATCGCCGGGCTTCGGCCCGAGCACTTCGAGGACGCCGCGGTTGTCTCCGACCGTGCCGCGGGTGTCTCGTTCAAGGCCCACATCGACGTGCTCGAGTCGATGGGCTCGGAGTACTACGCCTACTTCGAGCTCGAGGCCGAGCGGGTGTCGTCGGCGGAGCTCGAGGAACTCGCGCGCGACGCCGGCGCCGCGGATCTCCCGAGCAGCGACGCCTCGCAGATCGTCGCCCGCCTCGACGCGGCCAGCAAGGCCCGTCAGGGGGAGGACACCGAGCTGTGGTTCGACGCGCGCCAGCTGCATCTGTTCGATGCCGAGTCGGGTCACAACTTGGACAAGGGGACCCCCGGCCGCGAGGCGCCGACCGCGGCCACCGCGCCGATGGGGTAGATGCCGTCGCCACGGTCGACCGGGCTGCCCGGCCTCGACGCCCAGCATGACTTCCTGCGCTCGCGGCGGCGCGCGATCCTCTCGCGGCTAGCCGAGCGGCTGCGGCGCGAGCCGGACGACGTCGGCGTCGTGCTGCCTTACGACGAGGTGATCGCCGCGCTCGGGTACGAGTCCGAGCGGAGCGCCGGGCTGGCGGTCGTGCCACTCGACGCGATCGTCGGAACCGTTGACCGCGGGCGCGACTTCGACCGACGCTTTCGGCCGACGAGCGGCCGCGTGCGGAGTCGCTGGGAGCAGATCGCCACGGCCGTCCGCCGCGGCGAGGCGCTGCCGCCCGTCGACCTCGTGCGGATCGGCGAGATCTACTTTGTGCGCGACGGCCACCACCGCGTGTCCGTTGCCCGCGCGCTCGGGCTCGGTGAGATCGACGCGTACGTGACCGACGTGCACACAAAGGTCGGCGCCGAGCGGGCGGTCACGCTCGCCGACCTGCCGCTGATGAGCCACGAGCGCGTGTTCTGGGAACGCGTCCCGCTACCGGAGGACACGCGCGACGAGATCCAGTTGTCAGATCCGTGGGACTATGCGCTGCTCGCCGAGGGGATCGAAGCTTGGGGGTTCCGCACGATCCAGTCGCGCGGCGAGCCGCTCGGCCGACGCGACACCGCCCAGCTGTGGCTGGAGACCGAGTACCGCCCCGTCGTCGAGATGCTGCGCGAGGCGGACCTGGTCGGGAACCGGACCGAGACGGAGGCGTACCTGGCGGTCGCGTCGGAGCGCTACCGGCTGCTGCGCACGCACCGCTGGGACGAAGACGTGCTCGCGCGCGTGATCGAGGCGCTCGCGCCTAAGCGGCGGCGCGGGCGCGGCGCTCGGACTCCTTGACCACGCCGCGGAACAGCTGGCCGACCACCTGCCGCATGATCCCGCCCCACACGGCGTCCGGAATCGGGATCGACGGCGTGGAATCGACCCGCCACACGAGGTTCGTGCCGGTGCCCGTGGGCGCCAGATCGACGGTCCCGGTGTGGTTGCGCACCGGTGCGCCGGACAGCATCTTGTACGCAAACCGCGAGGGTCGCTCGAACTCGGTCACCTCCTCGCGGATCGGCGGGCCGGCGAGCTTCAGCACGCGGACGGCGCCCACGCCATCCGGCGGATCGCCTTCCCGCTCGAGGGTCGAGGAGCGCAGCGGGGTGATCTTGTCGTAGCCGCGGTGATCGGTGAGCACGTCGAACACGAGCTCGACCGGCGCCGCCACATCTTTCTGCAAAGTGAAACTCGCCATCACGCCTCCTCGCGTGCTCGCTTGACTGCGCCGGACACGCTATCGCGCCACAGTTCCCCATGCCCTGGCAGCGTCGCCGTCGGGGGGAGGCCTCGTACCGGCGCGCTCCGAATCGGCCCCGACGGTTAACTTCCCGTCCGTGGCGTCCAGACCACTAGACCAGCTGTCCGCCGAGAGCCGCGCGGTACTTTCGCTCGTGCTGCTGCAGTCCCGCAGCTACCGCGATATCGCGTCGCTGTTGCGGTTGAGCGAGGGTGACGTCCGCGACCGCGCCCACGCCGCCGCCGGACAACTCGTTGCGACTGACGACGGTCCAGGCGCCGACAGTCGCGCCCGGATCATCGACTACATGCTGGGCGAGCAGACCGTGTCGGCACGAGCGCAAACGCGATCCGAGCTGCAGTCCTCGGATGTCGCGCGAAAGTGGGCGGCGCGCCTCGCCGAGGGGCTCGCGCCACTGGCAAGGTCGCCGCTGCCGTCGATCCCGGCGGCCCCGCCCCAACCAGCGCCGCCGCCCGAGCCGGCGCCGCCGGCCAAACCAGCGCCGCCGCCCCAACCGGCGCCGGCGGCCAGACCAGCGTCGGTGGCCGAACCCGCAAGACCGGCGAAGCCGATCCGGCCGGCGGCACGCGCCGAGCCGGCAGAACCGATCAAGCTCGCGCACGACTTCGCGCCATCCCGCCCAAGCCCGCCGCGCCGCGGACCGCCTCGCGGACCACTCGCGGCTGCGCTGTCGGTCGCGCTGCTCGCAATCATCGCGCTGGTGATCGTGCTCGCCACGAGCGGCGGCGGGTCGAAATCGTCGAGTTCGACCTCGGCGTCGGCACCGCCAACGACGCCGGCGACACACACCACCGCGACCAGCCATGCAGCGCGCACGATCGAGAAGCTCGTCCTCCAGGCTGCCGGTTCGGCTCACAACGCCGTTGGTGCCGGCGCCGTCGTGCGCCAGAAGGATGGATCGCTGCTGCTGCTCATCCAAGCTCGCGGCCTCACGCCCAACTCTCACCACAACGCGTACGCGGTGTGGCTCGTGAATACGTCTTCCGATGCGCGCCTGCTCGGGTTCGTCAAACCGGCCGTCGGCGCGAGCGGGACGTTCTCGTCGGGCACGACGCTGCCCTCCGACGCATCCCGCTTCCACTCGCTGGTCGTCACGATCGAGCGGAGCTCACAGCCCACCTCGCCGGGGCCCGAAGCGCTGCGCACCCCGTTGTCGCTGCCCTGAGAGCCGGGACAGCCGATAGCCTTGCCAGGTCGATGTCGAGCCGACCGGCCCCACCGTCCAGCGATGCGGCGGCCACACCCCGTCGACGCTACGCACCGCGAATGCCCCCGGCCCAGCGCCGGGAGCAGCTGATCGACGCTGCGCTCAGCGTGATCCTGGAGCAGGGATACAGCGGCGTGTCGATCGAGGCGGTGGCGCGCGCCGCCGGCGTCACGCGCCCGGTCGTGTACGACCACTTCCCGAATCTCGGCCGCCTGCTGCATGCGCTGGTGGAGCGAGAGGAGCAGTACGCGCTCGAGCAGCTCGAGGCCGTCGTCCCCGACGAGCCTGGGTCGCACGACCCGGCCGAGCTGCTGGTCGGCGGCGTGCGGAGGTTCCTCGAGGCGGTTGCCTCGAGGCCAGCCACGTGGCGGATCATCCTGCTGCCGCTCGACGGGACTCCGGAGATCGTCCGCGATCATGTCGAGACCAACCGGGCTCGTACGCAGGAGCGGATCGAGCGCCTCGTCCGCTGGGCGACACAGCGACCCGAGATCCCGAGTGACCTCGACATCGAGCTCACCGCGCGCGCGATCCGGTGCCTCGGTGAGGAGGCCGGGCGAACGCTCCTGACCGACCCCGAGCGCTACTCGCCCGACCGCTATGCCGAGTTCGTCACCTCGGTGATGAAGCTCGTCTGGTCGAACCAGGCCTGAGCTTTCCCTTGCAGTCCGTCACCGAGCGATCTGCGATCTCGCTCTCGCGGGCGATCCGCGCCGGTGAGATCACCGCGGTCGAGGCGGTCGAGGCGCACATCGCCGTGCACAAACGGTTCGCGCCGCAGATCAACGCGATCGCGGCCGACCGCTTCGACGCCGCGCGAATAGAAGCCGCAGCGGCGGATGACCGAATCGCGGCCGCTGCCCCCAACGACGCGCTACCGCCGTTGCTCGGAGTGCCGTTCACAGTCAAGGAGTCGATCGCAGTCAAGGGGATGCCGCTGTCGGCGGGGCTGGTCGCGCGGCGCGACTACCGCGCCGATCGCAACGCGACCGCCGTCCAGCGGCTGGTCGACGCCGGCGCGATCGCGCTGGGGGTGACGAACACCTCTGAGCTGACGCTGTGGATCGAGTCGAACAACCGGCTGTACGGGCGGACCAGCAACCCGTACGACCGCTCGCGGACGGCCGGCGGCTCCTCGGGAGGCGAGGGAGCCGCGGTCGGGTGCGGCGGGTCGCCGTTTGGGCTCGCGTCCGACATCGCGGGGTCGATCCGCGTTCCCGCGCTGTTCTGTGGCGTGTTCGGTCACAAGCCGTCCGCGGGCCTCGTGCCGAACACGGGGTTGTGGCCGCCGACGAGCGGCGAGTCGGGGCGGATGCTCGGAACAGGCCCGCTGGCGCGACGGTCGGAAGACCTGATGCCGCTGTTGCGCCTGATCGCTGGTTCCGACGGCGAAGATCGAGTCGCGACCGATGTCGAGCTCGGCGACCCCGCCGGCGTTCCCTTAAACGGGCTGGAGGTTGCAACGATCGACGACGAATCAGCCCGCTCGATCGACGACGCGTTGCGTGACGCACGCGAGCAGGCGGTCGGCGCCCTGCGTGCCGCTGGCGCGACTGTCCGGCGTGTTCGGCTGGGCAGGTTGCGACGAGCGATGCCCTCGTTTCTCGCGGCGCTGGAGGCCGGCTCGGGCGACGACGCCGCGCACGCGACCCTGCGACTGCTCGCTGATGCCGGCGAGCCGAAGCCGCGGATGCGCGATCTGCTGCGAAGGGGCGGCACGCATACGCTGCCCACGCGGATCGCGCTCGCGACGGAGCTGCTCCGCAGTGACGGGGACTCGAAGCCATCGGCCCGGCTGCTCGCGTCCGCTCGAGAGCTTGTTGCCGAGCTAACGGACGCAGTCGGGGATGGGGTCCTGCTCCACCCGGCGCATCCGCGGCCCGCGCCCAAGCACGGCCGTACGCTCGGTCGCCTGTGGCTTCTCACGTCGACTGCGGTGTTCAACCTCGCTGGGCTGCCGGTCACCGAGGTTCCGCTCGGCCTGTCGGAATCCGGACTCCCGCTCGGCGTTCAGATCGCCGCCGGTCCAGGACGCGATCACGTCTCGATCGCGGTGGCGCACGAGCTCGAGAGAGTGTTCGGCGGCTGGGTCCCGCCATCACCACCCGGCGGTTAAACCTGACGAGGACCCGCTTCCTGGGTCCTCGCCGGTGAATCCTCCTGGCCGCGCCCACGGCCGGGTTGGGCGCGTCCTCCGGGAGATCGATTCCAGCGATCAAACGCCTCTGAGGATCGAAAGTTGCGGCGGCCGCGATAAAACTCTTCCTGCCATACTCGCAGTCCCCACTTGGGGGCGTAGCTCAGTTGGTTAGAGCGCCGGCCTGTCACGCCGGAGGTCGCGGGTTCAAGTCCCGTCGCTCCCGCTCAAGAAGTGCCTGCCGCCGTGGCAGATTTGGCCCCCCGCCGAGGCCGGAGCGCGCGCCGGCGTTGGGTTAGGAGGCCTGGGCGGTCGGCGGCTGGTAGGCGAGGTCGGCTGCGGTGAGCCCCTCGAGCGCCATCCCGAGTTGCGTGCCGTTGTTTAGCCGGTTGAGTAGGCGCTGGCGTAGGGCGATCGTGGTGTAGCGCAGGAACAGCTGTGGCTTGCTGGCCAGCTGCTCCGCGAGCTCGACCGCTCGGTCGTGGACGGCGCGCTTGGGGACGACCTCGTTGACGAGCCCGAGCTTGTAGGCCTGCTGCGCCCCTTGCGGTCGAGATGTAGATTTGGGTCGGGCTCAGACGGCGACGCGGCCGCCATCGGCGGGCAGGATCGCGCCGTAGATGAAGCTCGCTTGGTCTGACGCGAGGAAGCTGACGGCGTTGGCGATCTCCTCAGGGGTTGCGCCGTGCCCGGCCGGTGTGCTCGAAGCCAGGACATCGAACATTTCGCCCATCGCGGCGCTCGCTGGGGTGCGCGTCGGCCCGGGTGCGACGGTGTTGACGCGGACACCTTGGGCGGCGTACTCGGCGGTCCAGGCCTTGGTGAGTGATTCGACTGCGGCCTTGGATGCGCCGTAGGCAGCCAAGCCGTTCATTCCAATGCTCGCGGCCATCGTTGAGATGTTGATGATGGAGCCGCCGCCCTTCGCCGCCATGCGGGGCGCGATCGCGGCCGTCAGGAAGAACGGCGCTTTGACGTTGACATCAAACGTGACGTCGAACGCCTCCTCCGTCGTCTGGTCGGTGGGGCCGCCGGGAAAGACGCCAGCGTTGTTGACCAGCACGTCGACATCGCTCGTGGCCTCGGCGAGGCGTGTGACATCGGCGAAGCTCCCGAGGTCGGCGGCGATGAAGCGTGCCGTGCCTCCAGCGACCTCAATCGCCTCGACGACCTCGCGGCCACGGGCCTGATCGCGGCCGGTGATGATCACCTCAGCGCCCTCGCTTGCCAGGCGCTCTGCGACGGCGCGGCCGATGCCTGATGTGCCGCCGGTGATAAGGGCGGTCTTGCCATGGAGTGCCATGTCTGTGTGTTCTCCCGTCGAGTTGTGGTGGTCGCGAACCCGGACAGAATGGATCGCGCGTTCCACTCTAGCAAAACTGGATCGCGCACTCCAGTCTGTTGCTAAAGTTCTCGACATGAGCACGGCTAGTCCCTCCCCTCGTCCCCTGACGCGCAAGGGGCATGTGACCCGCCAGCGCATCGTTGACGCAGCCGCCGACCTGATCTTCCAGCAAGGTGTCGCGCATACGACAATCGAGGACGTGCGCGCGGCAGCGGACGTCTCAAGCTCCCAGCTCTACCACTACTTCGACGACAAACCCGCACTGGTCCGGGCGGTGGTTCAGCACCAGGCAGACGCGATCGTCGCCGGACAGGAGACGTTCGATCTCACCAGCTTGGATGGCCTGCGCGCTTGGCGTGACTGGGTGATCGAGCATCAGCGCGAACTCAACTGCAGCGGCGGCTGCCCAATCGGCTCGCTGGGAAGTGAGCTGGCCGAGACCGATCCCGAAGCGAGAGTCCAGGTCGCCGAGGGATTCAAGCGGTGGGAAGCCACCATCCAGAGCGGCCTTCGAGAGATGCACGCACGCGGCCGGCTCACGCCCGACACCGACCCCGACACCCTCGCGCTCGCGCTACTTGCCGCATTACAAGGCGGTCTGCTCCTCGCTCAAATCGAACGCAACACCAAAGCGCTCGAAGCCGCACTCGACTCGATACTTGAACTGATCAGCAGACTCGGCGACCGCAGCTAGCGCGAAGACACAATCACCCGGCGACCCGCACCGCCGAACCGCTGCCATCCGAGGCACGAGACAGAAGTCGCTCGAGTGCATCGAGCTCCTTCACCGGCCGACGAACCGAGGCGATGAGATTCGACCCGCCCCTAGCTGGGCAGCACCTCTCGGCCGAGCAACTTGCCCTGATAGCCAAACGGCTCCTCACGCAGCGCGCGTGTGAAGTACGCGATCGCCTCGCGCGGGAGGCTGCCGCCGTGCATGCCGTGGATCCAGTCAGGGTCGAGGGCCTCGAGTCGATCGACCACGTCCCTGACAGGCTGCTCGTGCGCGAAGATCCCGATCTGGCGGTAGTACTCGCACATCATGCTGCCGAGGTTCTCGGTCACGACCGGCGGCTGGTCACCGGGCTGGATGAACAGGTCCGACGGGAACACGCTCTTCGTGGTCTCATCGAACAGCATCATCGAGTCCCAGTGGTGAACGTGCGGCGTCTCCAAGAAGCGGAGCTTGTGCCTGCCCAGATCGATCACCTCCCCCTCCGCGTGTCCTTCGACGCGGCCTGAGTAGTTCCAGCCGCTCAGGTTGAGGATCGCGCTCAAGGCGCTGCACGCGAGCGTTGAGTTTGGCGCCCCTTCCAGAAAGCGGTCCATGCCTCCGTTCTCGTCGGCCTCGAAGTGCAGGAGGATCACGTACTCGAGTTTGCTTGGATCAAGCACCTCCGCGATGCCCTCGCGGACCCCCTCGTACAGCCCGTACATCCCGGTGTGGATGAGCGCGGGGCGCTCGTCGTCGATCAGAAACTGATTGAACTGAAACTCCGTATCGGGAAGTTGGACCGTGGTGGAGATCCTGTAGATCCCATCGACGAGCTCATTCACACGGGCCATGGCTGGTGCTCCTCCGTACCCTCGATTGCGGCAGGCCGGTCCGGGCCGGGATGCCGATAGGACTCGTGCGGCGAACGCCTCGACGGGAGGTTGCAACAGCCCGCGTAGCGTTCGTCGTTAGTACGTGGCAACACCCCCGGGGTCGCCTTCGGCGCCGATGGAGCCGCCGGTCCCGCCGGTACCGGCCTCGCCGCCTGGTCCGCCGGGTCCCGCGACAGCGCCGCTGCCGCCATTGCCGCCACGGCCGCCGTTGCCGTTGGCTCCGACCGATCCATGGGTCGCGTCCCCGGCGTTCCCGCCGGTGCCCCCCGTACCGCCCGCTCCGCCACCGGCGGGACCGTTGCCGCCCGTGCCTCCGACGCCGCCCGTGCCGCCGGCGCCTCCGTTCCCCAAGATGATGCCGCCGTTACCGCCGTTACCGCCGACGCCGCCGGCACCACCGGTACCTCCCTGGTCGCCTGCTGCACCCTGGGCGCCAGTTCCGCCAGTACCGCCGGCGCCGCCCGCGCCCCCGTTGCCGTACGTCCCGCCATTGCCACCGTTGCCGCCGCTCCCGCCGGTGGCACCCGGCGAGGTGGCCTGGTTGCCGGCACCGCCCGCCCCGCCGTTTCCTCCGGAGGTGGGGGACTGGCCACCCCCGCCAGGGTTCCCGGCGGTCTCTCCGGTGCCGCCCGGGCCACCAGCGCCAGCTGTGCCGGGATTTCCGCCGTTGCCGCCATTGCCGCCGTTCGAGATGCCGGCGACTCCGTCCGCACCGGTGCCGCCGTTTCCGCCCAAGCCGGCGCTACCACCAGCGCCGCCGGTGCCGCCAGAACCCTGGCTGACGCCGGGTGCCGCCGCGCCGCCGTTCCCGCCCATACCGCCGGCGCCGCCGTTGCCGCCGGTGCCCCCGTGGCCCCCGGCGCCATCGTTGACCCCGGCAACCCCGGTGACTCCGTCGGCGCCGTCGCCACCGTTTCCGCCCGCGCCCCCGTTGCCACCGCCGGCACCGAGACCACCTGTGCCGCCAGCGCCGCCGGTGCCGCCATTCTGTCCGGCGCTGGCGCTGAGGCCGGTCCCGCCGGCGCCGCCCTCGCCACCGAGGGCGACGTGTCCGTTTTGCCCCGCATGACCGCCCGCTCCGGCGCTGCCGCCGGCGCCCGGGGCTCCGGGGTTTCCTCCGGCCCCCCCGCTCCCGCCAGTCGGTTGCGTAGCACTGCCGGCACCACCGGTGCCACCAATCCCACCTGCACCGGCGTTCCCGCCTGCACCTCCGTTAGCGCCAACTCCGCCTTTGCCGCCCTTGCCACCAGCGCCGCCGTCACCGCCCGCCTGTCCATTTGCACCTCCGGGGCCGCCGTCAGCACCGTTGGCGCCCTTAGCACCGTCCCCGCCTGCGCCTCCGCGCCCACCGACGGCAGCGCTCACGGTTGACCAGGACAACGTCTGATTGCCCGGGTTACCGCCCGCGCCGCCACTCGATCCTGGCTGTCCGGGGGTGACGCCGTCGGCGCCGTTACCACCGCGACCACCATTTCCGGGTGGGGATCCGAGCGCGGCGCTCCCGCCGTCTCCGCCGGCAGTCCCAGGCTGCGCAGGGTTATCGCTATTCCACCCGTTGCCACCGTTGCCGCCGCGACCGCCGAACCCTCCGCCGTTGCCACCGTTGCCGCCAGGCAAACCCGGGACCGTGCTCGACCATCCATTCCCGCCGGTGCCGATCAGCAGGCCACCGTCCTGCCCGTTTGGATGCGTACGTGTCCCGTTGGCACCGTTGCAAACGAGGCCACATGAGTTCGAAGCCGAGCCGGCTGCGGGACTGAACGTGAACGCTCCTAGTGACGGCGAGAGCCGGACCACATCCCTGGCGTGCGCAGAACCAGCCCCCTCGGCAGACGGCACCACGCACAACGCCACTCCAGCTACCAGCATCGATGCCACGCGGCGAGACGATCGTCCCAACAAACGCGCCCGTGAAGCCCGAGTCACCGGATCGGGCCACACCCGATCGCTGAGCTTGCGATACCGCCCCAATTCGCCACCCTCCCATTCCAACGAGCGCTCACAGACGCTCGTCCACGTACCAAGGCCCCACTAGGACAGTACCCGAAAGACACGACGGGCCGCAATGCGAAACGGCCCGGGCTGCGCCACCCCGGGCCGTCTCTCTGCCCCAACTTGAGCGCGCGGAGCTAGCTGCCGCTGAGGATCTTCTCCTTCTGCGCGGCGAACTCCTCATCGCTCAAAACTCCGCGGTCGTGGAGGTCAGCCAGCTTGGTCAGCTGATCGGCTGGGTCGGACCTCGGGGTGGGGCCCTGAGCCTGCGCCATGGCGCCTTGAGCCTGCGCCATCATGTCCGCCATGCTCTGGCCGCCGATCATGATGTTTGCGCCAGGCGCCGGGGCATTCGCCGTGACCGCGTCGATCAGCCGGTTGCTGGCGTCGTCCTTCGCGAGCGCGAACTGGTGCGGCTGCCCGGGGCTGCCGGCCGTATCCGAGATCCGCGCCGCCGCCTGCATGTACTTGCTCTTGCCGCCATCGAGGGGGATGTAGACCGTCAGCAGCTGACGATCCTCGGGGACGCCCGTGACCGCCGCCATCACCGGCTGAGCCGCGCGCCGCGCGGAGAAGCCGTCCCGATCCCACGTCATGAGCACCTTGCCGGCGACAAGCTGGCCGCCGTCGTGCTTGTCCTCGATCGCATAGACCTTGGTCTTGCTGGCAGCGAGCACGAAGCTCGTCGGGAGACCGCCCGTCTCCATGTTCTTGATCCCGCCCATCGTGCGAGGCATGAGCACTCTGCTGAGGCCCTTGGAGGCCTTTACGAAGCCGCGGTTGACGCCGCCGACCCCGAAAGCCTGGAGCTGCATGTCCTGCGTGCACTGCTCAAGGCGCGCGGCGGCCTCGATCGCGTCGCCCGTGGCCGATGTGGCCACGGAAGCCGCCTGCTCGTTCATGCTCAGCTCTTCGCTCGTCAGTGTCCTTCATTTCATCCTCCTAGTGTTGCCAGGCGTCGGCCAATGCCACGCCCCCGGTTTCCGGCCGAAGCCGACTACGCACGCTCCATGTACAGCGCGTTGAACCGCTGCGCCACGGCGCGGTTGGCTTTGATCCTGTCGTTCCACCCCTGCATCGCCTCTTCCCAGCTCTCGGCTGAGACGCCCTTGGCGGCCGCTACCTCCGGACCTTTGGCGATGTCGTAGTTGTACGCGGCGAGTCCCTTGGAGATCTCTGCATAGAGCTCGATCGAGACCCCCGCAATCGGGTCGAAGTCGACAATGGCGGCTGACCGCTCCATGCATGCTCCTCTCATCTGTCCTTGCGTCCGGTCCGGCCGAGCGGACACGCTGAAGCGAGTGTGAGCAGCAGCGAGGACTTTTTCAGTGTCGATCCAGTCTCGATTTGGTGTCGCCGCACGGCTATTGTTGGCGCCAGTTGCCGATGACCGATGCGGGGCACGTCCCGGGGGCAGATGACCAGCGCGCCAAGACCCTCGGCGAGCTGATCGACCAGCGAGAGCGGGGCCGGTTCGTCGGGCGCGTCGCGTGAGCTGTCGCTGCTCGAGGACTGTCTGGGCAACCGGCCGCCGGCGAGCGTCGTCCTGGTGCACGGCCCGGCTGGGATCGGCAAGAGCTCACTGCTCCGGGAGCTGGCGCGCCGCGCCCGGGTGGCGGCCTGGGATGTGTTCTTTGTCGAGGGGCGCGAGCTTCCGCCCAGACCAGACGCACTCGAGGCCGCGCTGGCCGGAGCCCGCGCCAGCCCGCGGCCGCTCGTCCTGATCGACACCTACGAGCGGATGACAGGACTCGACGGCCGCCTGCGCCGTGACCTGCTCCCTGCGCTGCCGGGAGAAGCCGTGGTCGTGGTCGCCGGCCGCGGCGTCCCGGACCCTGCCTGGTTTGACGGCGGATGGCAGGAGGTGGTGCGCGAGATCCACCTGACGGGACTCGGGCCCACCGAGGCATTGGGCCTGCTCGCCGCGCACGGGGTCGATCCTGCGCGCGCTGAAGCGATCGCCGACTGGGCCGAGGGCTCCCCGCTGGCGCTGGCGCTCGCCGCCGAAACCGCCACGCAGGGACGAGAGCTGGACTCCGGTGAGGGGCTCCGAACACCCAGAGGTGCTGCAATCGCTGACCCGCCGGATCGTGGATGGCGAGCTCGGGGGCGAGCGACTGTCGGCGCTCGCCGTGGCGTCGATCGCGCGGGTGACGACGCTCGAGCTGTTGGCGGAGGTCTTGCCGGAGAGCGACGCAGCCGCCGCCTATGACCGCCTGCGCGAGCTGTCGTTCAGCGAGCCGCTGGGGGATGGCCTTGCCCTGCACGAACTCGTGCGCCGCACACTCCAGGCCGACTTCCGCAAACGGGATCCAGACAGAGAGCGTGAGCTACGCCGGCGGATCGCCGACCACCTCTACGCGCAGGCGCAGCGTCAGGGCCCGCTGGTGGCGATCGAGCTCGCCCATCTGATCGAGAACCCCACGATCCGCTGGGGCTTTGGGTGGGAGGGAAGCATCGACCATCGGATCGACGTGGTTCGGCCAGGCGACGCCGAAATCGCCGCCGCCGAGCTCGCCGATCGCGGGTTTGCCGCCTGGTGGGAGGCATCCAAGCTGTTCTTCGCCGAGTCACCGGAACGCGTCGCGATCGCCCGGGACAAGAACGATCGGGTCTCCGGGTACGCGATCGCGATGAGCCAGGCGACCGCCCCGCCGTTCGCCCGGTCGGACCCCCTGCTTGGGCCGTGGCTTGCTCATGCCGAGGCCGCGGCGCATCTTGGCGACTCCGTGCTGTGGCGCGACTCGATCGACTTCACGCGCGATCCGCGCGGACGTGTCCAGGCGATGCTCGGCGTGGCCGGTGTGTTGCGCTCCGGCGCTTCCAACCCGCGGTTTGCGTACATGCCGATCAACCCGGCGATGCCCGCGGCCGTCCGGTTCGCCTGTGCGATGGCGGCCGAGCACCTGCCAGAGCTCGACCTCGAGCTGCCCCGCGCGCGGATCGAGTGCCACCGGATCGATTACGGCCCCGGCGGTCTGACTGCAGCCGAGCGGGCCGTCGTTTACCGGGAGCTCGGCCTCCCCGATCCCCGCACACCGCGCCCAGGAGGCCGCCGCCGGAGCTCGAGACGGTGCGCGCAGCGCTCCGCGGTTTTCGGATTCCGGCCGAGCTCGCCCGCAGTCCACTGGCGCAGGGTCGCTCGGTGGACGAGCGCGCCGAATCGGTCCGCGCGGCCCTGCGCGATGCCGCCGAGCGTGCCTTCGGCGACACCGAAAACGAGAAGCTGCTCAAGCTGGTGCTGGTGCGGGGCTATCTCGAGCCAGAAGGCAGCCACGAGCAGGCGGCCGATGAGCTGCACCTCAGCCGCGCCGCCTACTTCCGCCGGCTGCGGACAAGCACCGAGCGGCTGGCCGAGTATCTCGCCTCGGCGCCGACGGCCCGCTGAGCGTGGATCTCACTCAGGGACACGCGTCGCCAACTCGAACGCGTCGGTGATGTCCTTCGCGTAGCCGTCGATGTCGAACTGCGAGTCGGCCGCGAGCCGCGCCGGCGCGGCATCGATCGCTGCCCGGATCGCGATCGCGATCGCCCGCGGATCGAAGTCGGCACGGAGCTGACCAAGTTCCTGGAAGCCGGCGAGCAGCTGGGCAAGGGCACGCACGGCTCCATCGACGTCGCCGCTGCGGGGGCGACGCTCCCCTTCGGCGATGCGGTGGCGCGCGATCTCGACGATCGAGATCAGCAGGTTGCGGTGCTCGCGGATGAACTCGAGGTTCGACTCGATGTAGGCCCGTAGCTGTCCCGGGCCGGTCGAGTGAGCAAGGATTCGAGGAATCATGTAGGCCCGGCTTTGCTCGACCACCTCGCGCACGATCTCCTTGATCAGATCGTCCTTGCCGGCGAAGTGGTAGCTGATCAGTCCCCTGACTGATCCCGATTCGCTCCGCGATCCGGCCGAAGGACGCGCGCGCGTATCCCACCTCGGCGATCGTGTCGATCGCGGCGGCGACGATCTGCGCCCGCCGCGCGGTCTCGATGAACGTGCGCTCGCGACGCGTCTGCGCCCGGTCCTGGCTGCATGACCAAAAATTTATCATGACGGCCAGATCGGTGATACGATCGAAGCTGTGGCATTAGGGGCAGATCCGGAAGCTGCTACCGCGAGCGTTCACGAGGCACCGCCGCCGAACGTCGATCGTCCGGGCGAGCAGGCGCTCGTGGTCGAGCATCTGAGCAAGCACTTCGGCCCCCGGGCCGCCTTCGACGATGTGTCGTTCGAGGTCGGCTACGGCGAGGTGTTCGGCTTCCTCGGCCCCAATGGAGCCGGGAAGACGACGACGGTGCGAACACTCGGCACGCTGATCGCGCCGACGTCGGGGTCGGCGACCGTGGCCGGGCTCCCGCTCGGCGCGGCCAACGGGCCCGCGATCCGCTCGCGGATCTCGATCATGCCCGAGTCCCCCGGCCTGTACCTGCGGCTCACGGTGGCGGAGAACCTCCGCTGCTTCGTCGGTCTGTATGAGCTCGACGACGCGAGCGGACGGATCGAGCGAGCGCTGCGCGCGGTCGGCCTACTGGATCGCGCAGGGGATTTGTGTCGCGCGCTGTCGAAGGGCCTGCGGCAGCGCGTTGCGCTCGCCCGGGCGCTGCTGAACGACCCGGCGGTGCTGTTCCTGGACGAGCCGACCTCCGGACTGGACCCCGTCGCCTCCCACGAAGTGCACGAGCTGATCGGCTCGCTGCGTGAGCGAGGGGTGACGATCTTCCTCACCACTCACAGGCTGGAGGAGGCAGAGCGGCTGTGCGATCGGGTGGCGATCTTGAACACCACGCTGCGGCTCGTCGGCCGACCGGACGAGCTCCGCGAGCGGCTGTTCAAGAAGGCATTGGAGGTCCAGGTCCGCACGCCGCTCGACGATCCGGCGGCGGTGTTCGGTGCGCTTCCAGGGGTCGAAGCGTGGGAGCGATCGCCGTCCGGCGGTTACGAGCTGGCGGTGTCGGACGTGCAGCTCGCCGCTCCCGCCGTGGCCCGCGCGCTCGTTGGCGCCGGCGCCGACATCCTTTCGCTCGGCGAGTCTCGCCACTCGCTCGAGGACGTCTACCTCCAGCTGATCAACGAGGACGTGGAGGCGAGCGCGGTGAGCTTCAGCTGGACCCGGGTCCGGGCAATCCTCGTCAAGGAGCTGCAGGACTATCGACGCAACCGCTTCGTGATCGTGTTCGCGATGACGATCCTGCCATTGCTCTTCATCGCCGCGCCGACGATCCAGCTGCTCACCGCCCCGGCCGTCGTATCGAGCTCGCAGCTCAACGCCCGAATCGGCGTCGCGCTCCTGTACATGCTGCTGATCCCCGCAATCGTCCCCACCACCCTGTCCGCGTACTCGGTCGTCGGCGAGCGCGAACAGGGAACCCTCGAACCGATCCTGATCACTCCGATCAGTCGCGAAGAATTCCTCGTCGGCAAAGCGCTGGCGGTATTCATCCCAACGATCGTGATCGCTTACGCGGTCTTCGGGCTCTTCCTCACCATCGCCGCTCTCTTCGCCCATCATGGCATCGAGACCGCGATCTTCTCAGGCTCGCACATCCCGGTTCAGCTGGTGTTCACCCCGTTGCTCGCCGGCTGGTCGATCTGGGTTGGGATCGCGATCTCCGCCCGCTCATCCGACGCACGCGCCGCCCAGCAGCTGAGCGTGCTAGCCAACCTCCCCCCGCTCGCGATCGTCGCGCTGATGACGTTCAACGTGATCCCTCGGACGACCGGCCTCGCCATCGGTCTCGCCGCGCTCCTGCTGCTCGTCGACGCGCTCGGATGGCGGGCGGTGGCGACGATGTTCGACCGCGAGCGGCTGATCGTAGGACGGCGGACGTGACCGCAACGCTCACCGTGCTCCACGAAGCATCCTTCGGGCTCGAGCTCCGCCACGCTCCGCTCGAGATCGTTCTCGATGGCACAACCGTCGGATCGATCAAACGCCACGAGACGTTTGAAACGCGAGCTCGACCCAGGACACCACGAACTCCAAATCCGCGCCGGCCGCTACTCCAGCCCGCGCCAGTCGTTCGACGTCGCCGACGGCGATGGCGTGAACTTCCGCTGCTACCCAGCGATGCTGTGGCCGCGCGTGCTCGCCTCGTTCGTCGTCCCCGGCCTCGGCGTCTCACTCAAGCGCGAATAGGCCCGCCGCCAGTGGTTTCGCGAAGGTTGCGCGGCGTTCAGCCGACCGCCTTCTTCACGAGCCGCGCGATCTTCGCCTCTACGTCGTCGTTCAGCTCATTGATCGCGAACCCGATCGGCCACATCGCGCCGGAATCGAGCTTGGCGTTGTCGCTGAACTCGAAGGTCGCGTACCGCATCTTGAACTTGCCCGCGGGCTTGAAGAAGCAGACCGGCTTGCCGTCCTTGGTGTACGCCGGCATCCCGTACCAGGTTCGCGGAACGAGCTCAGGCGCGGTCGCCTTGACGATCGCGTGGACGCGCTTGGCCTTTGCGCGGTCCGCCTTCCCCATCTCGGCGATCTTCGCGAGCACATCGCGCTCGCCGTCGGCGTCCGACGGCGGCCCGCTTCATCTCTTTCGCGCGCTCGCGCATCGCGGCCTTTTCCTCGGCGGTGAACCCGCCGGACGCCTTGCCGCCCGCGCGCTTGGCCGGCCGCCGGGCCTCGGTCTTTGCAGCTTGCCGCTCAGCCATTCAGAAGCTCCTCCGTCGCTGTCGCCAGGTCGATTCAGACTCTTGCACAACTGCGCCTAGCCAAGTAGGCGCGCGAGCGCGCGGCGGGCACGCGCGGGCGCGTCGCCGTCGTCGAACAGCAGCAACCCCTGGTTGAGGCTCATCGCGAGCCCGTTGATCAGCATCGCCAGCTCCTCTGGGTCGGTGTCGGGCGGAAGCTCGCCGGCGCGAACCGCCACCTCCGCGTCGGCCGCGAGCGTCGCGAGCCACCGGCGCTGCGCGGTGGCGACGGCGTCGCGCAGCACGCCTTCGCGAGCGTCGAACTCGACCGACGCCGTCGTGACCAGACACCCCCCCGGGAGCGTGCGGCGCTCGTGGTAGCGGATCCACTGCTCGCAGATGCCCTTCAGCCGCGGCAGGCCGGCAGGAAGGGTCGCGACCGGTTCCCACACGAGCTCGACGAACTGCTCGATGCCGCGCTCGAAGGCCGCCAGTTGGAGCTCCTGCTTTGACCCGAACGGCCCAACGACGCCGGCCTTGCTCAGTCCGAGATCGCCGGCCAGGCCTCCGATCGTGAGGCCGTCGAAGCCATCGACCGACGCGACCTGGAGCGCCTGCTCGACGATTGCCTCGCGCGTCTGGCGCGCGACCGCGTCACTACTTCTAGGACTCATCGCCCGCAAGGCTACTGGACAATCGGCAGCTAAATAGCGTACGATCGTTCGCCATGCGATGCAGATGGCTTGGATGGGCGGGAGTCGAACTGGAGGCGGACGGCGAGCGGATCGTGATCGACCCGCTCGGTGATCCGGCCGCGCTCTACCGAGTGCTCGGGGACGCCGCGGCCGGCGTCCGCCTGCCGGAGGTCGTCGAACCGACGGCCGACCGCCCCGCACTGGCCGCGCTCGTGACGCATCTGCACCGCGACCACGCGGACGCCCCCGCGATCGCGAAGACGCTCGCACCCGCAGGCCCGGTTCTGATTCCCGAGCGCCACTACGAGAGCCCCGGAATCGCGCAGGCGGCCCACGAGTTCGCCAAGCAAGCGCTCGCGCTCCGCCCCACCTCCCCCTGGGAGACGATCGAGCTGGGGCCGTTCACGGTCACGGCGCTGCCGGCTGCCGACGGAACCGGCGAGGAGCAGCTCTCGTGGGCCGTCGAGGCCGGCGGCAAGCGGATCATTCACTGCGGCGACACGGTGTTACATGGATGGTGGTGGCCGGCCGCCGAGCAGGCGGGCCCGTTCGACGTCGCGTTCCTTCCGGTCAACGGCGCCGTCGTCAACTTCCCGTGGCGCCAGCCGGCGAGCCCCTTGGCGGCGGCGATGGATCCCGACCACGCAGTTGTCGCCGCAGCGGCGCTCGGCGCCACGCGGACGGTCCCGATCCACTTCGATGGCTTCGACCTCGACCCGTACTACCGCTCGATCCCGGATGCGGACGGCCGTTTCCATGCCGCCGCAGCCAACGCGGGCGTCGAGACACTGGCGCCCGAGATCGGTGCCAGCTTCGAGGCGTAGAGGCGTACGATCCGGCGCCCCGCAGTCCAACAGAGGAGAGTTGTCATGTGGCAGAGCAATCCACGCCTGCGCGGCTTCGCGCTCGCCGGGGCGACGGCGATCGCAGCCGGTGCCGTGATCGTTGCGAGCAGTTCGGCGGCGCCGACTCGCGCCGCCGCGGCCGGCAGCACGGTGCATGTGATCGAGCACGCGATCACCGACACAGAGATCCCGTCTGGCGGCGGCAAAGACGTGAAGGGCAACATCCTGACCTTCAACAACCCGGTCTACAACGTGGCGAACAGCAAGCAGGTGGGTCACGACGAGGGGTTCTGCAACCGGATCGCGCCCAAGCAGGGCATCTGGGAATGCCTGTGGACGACGTTCGTCGCCGGCGGTCAGATCACGGTCCAAGGTCCGTACTACGACACGCGCAACAGTGTCCTGTCGATAACCGGCGGAACCGGCGCCTACAGCAACAGCCGCGGGCAGATGACGCTGCTCTCGCGCAACGGCGGCAAGGAATATGACTTCATCTTCCACCTGAGCTGAGCCGCCCGGTTAGGGTTCCCGCCCATCGCCACCGACGCACGAACACTCACCCCAAGGCCGGATGCCCTCCGTCACGCGGCGGTCGTTCGCCCGTGCCGCCGGTGCGATGGGTCTGCTGGCGCTTGCTCCGGCCGAACGGGTGGAGGCCTTGCTGCGAGCGGCGCAGGCCGGCAACCGCGGGCACTTCCTGACCGCGCATGAGCTGACCACACTGACCGCACTGACGGATCGGCTGCTCCCCGGGCCGCCCGAGGACCCGACCCCCGGCGCCGTCGAGGCGGGCGTGCCTCACGCGATCGACCTGTTGCTCGGAGCGTTCAACCTCGACCCGCCGCTGATCATCGCCGGTGGGCCGTTCTCGAACCGGGCCGGCGCGAAGCGCGACGACTTCGCGCACTTCGTCCCGCTCGATCGCCAGGCCGAGCTCGGATGGCGAATCAGACTGGAAGGCTCGAAGGGAATCAAGGAGCGCGAGTTCGCCGGCCCGGTGAAAGGCCTGCAGCAGATCTACCGCGAGGGGCTCGCGCTGCTCGACGAGCTCGCTCGAAAGGCCGACAACACCAACTTCGCCGACGCGCCGGTGACCGTGCAGAAGCAGATCCTCGGCGAGGCCCGGCTGCTGACGTTTCTCGGCGCGGCGATGACGAACACGCTCGAGGCGATGTACGGCCCGCCCGAGTACGGCGGCAATCGCAACCGTGTCGGATGGACCTCGAACGGCTGGGCCGGCGACAACCAGCCTCGCGGATACACGCCGGCGGAGGTATCGGAGCTCGATCCGTCGTCGCTCCAAGCAACAGCCCACGACGCGGCCGCGGCCCGGAGTGGCGGACTGCGGGCGCTCCCGGCCCTCTCCGGCCGTCCCGCCTCGCGCGAGGAGTGGTGGCTCGCCCGCCGGCGGCTGAACCGATGAGCAAGGCCTCGGTGATCATCGTCGGCTCGGGCGCGGGCGGAAGCGTGACCGCGTGGGCGCTGCGCCAGCGGGGCCACCCGGTGCTGATCCTCGAGAAGGGCCGCAACCTGTTCCCCGGGCTCGGGACGCACGGCCCAATCGGATCGCTGTTCAGCAACGACGAGGTCAAGGAGCAGCGCTTCTTCGAGGACCAAGATCCGATCCTCGAGCCGCGGACAAGCCGCACCCAGGCGCAGGCGCGGCGCGGGATCGCGCGCTCGTTCGTGGGCGACGTCAACGACCTGCCGACGACGGTCGGCGGCGGCACCGTTCACTGGGACGCGAAGGTTCCCCGGTTCTGGCGACATGACTTCAAGGGACGCTCGCTGTACGGCCCGGTGCCGGGCGCGAACGTCGCCGACTGGCCGTTGACCTACGACGAGCTCGAGCCGTATTACGACGAGGTCGAGGAGCGGCTCGGCGTGCAGGGCGACATCCACCGGATGCCTAAGCGCACGCTCGAGCAGGCGCCCCGGCGCCATCAGTTCCGGCAGCCGCCGAACCCGCCGATGTACGCCGGACGGCTCCTCGCCGAGGGCGCGAAGGCGACCGGCAACTACCTGTACCCGTACCCGCAGGGCGTTCATTCGGTGCCGTTCAACGGCCTGCCGGCGTGCAACTCGTGCGGTCACTGCTCGGGGTTCGGGTGCCCGATCAACGCCCGCGCCGGAGCCGCGATCTCGTTCCTCCACGACGCGCTGCTCGACGGCGCGGAGCTGCGCGAGCGGTGCATGGTCTACCGGGTCGATGTCACGAACGACGGCCGGCGTGCTCGCGGCGTGTCGTACATCGACGAGCACGGCCACCACCGCACCGAACGCGCGGACATCGTGGTGCTTGCGCCGTCGGCGATCGAGACAGCCAGACTGCTGCTTCTCTCCGCGAACACGAAGCACCCGAACGGGCTCGGCAACCGTTCGGGCCAGGTCGGGCGCAACCTGATGTTCCACTACTTCACGCTCGGGATCGGGCTGTTCACCGACCCGGTGCACTCGTGGCGGGGACCGGCGACGACGTTCACGACCGACGACTTCGTCGGTCCGATCACCGGCCGAGCCGCGCGCGCGTACGGCGTTCCGTACCTGAAAGGCGGGATTTGCGAGGTCGGCGGCGCCGTGCTTCTGCTGCAGGAGGCGCAGCTATATACGGAGCTGCCCAGCCTGTACGGCGCGCCGTTCAAATCGCTGCTCAGAAACCTCGCGTTGCGCGAGCACATCTCCGGCATCCAGCTGATCGGCGAGGACATGCCGCAGCAGGACAACCGCGTCGACCTCGATCCTCGGATCAGGGACTTCAACGGGCTGCCGGTGCCGCGGATCACCCACTCACCGCACAAGTTCGAGCTCGCGTCGTCCGCGTACTACGGCCCGAAGGTTCAGGCGATCTGCACCTCCTCGCCGGGGATCGACAAGTCCGCTCAGGCGCTCGTCGACTCGCTGGCCGGGTCCTACGGCAATCCGCTCGCCGGGTCTAACGCGACCGCGCACATCATGGGCACGGCGCGGATGGGGGACGACCCAGCGACCTCGGTGGCGGATAAGTTCGGGCGGCTGCACGAGCTCGACAACGTGCACCTGGCCGATGCGTCCGTGTTCACATCCTCCGGCGGGTTCAACCCATCGCTGACGATCATGGCGCTGGCGCTGCGGGCGGCACGACACTTCGCGTAAGGGCCGTGTCGAGGTCGGCCCAAACGTCCTCGAGGTCCTCGCAGCCGACGCTGAGCCGGATCAGGCCGGCCGGGATGTGCTCCTGGCCGGGGTGCGCGCTGCGACGCTCCATCGTCGTCTCGACCCCGCCGAGACTGGTCGCGTGACGGACGATCGCGGTCGTGCGGCACGCCAGGTCGGCGGCGTCCGCGCTCTCGAGCTCGAAGCTGACGATCGTGCCTAAGCCCGGGTAACGCACGCGGACGACGGCGGGGTGGGTCGCCAACCGCGAGGCGAGCTGCCGTGCGGAGCCCTGCGCATGGTGCAGACGCAGCGCCAGCGTGCGGGCTCCGCGCAACGCGAGGAAGCACTCGAGCATCCCGGGCGTCGCCCCGTTGCGACCGCGTGCCGCCCGCAGCAACTCGAGCTGCCCGGGAGCCGCGGTGACGGCCGCGCCGAGCAGGAGATCCGAATGGCCCCCGATCAGCTTCGTCGCGGAGTGCACGACGATGTCGGCGCCGAGCTCGAGCGGCCGTTGCAGCAGCGGCGTCGCGAACGTGTTGTCCACGACGATGCGGGTCCCCGGCGCGCGCGGGGCGGCGCAGATCGCCGCGAGGTCGGCGACCTCGAGCAGCGGGTTCGACGGCGACTCGAGCCACAGCAGGTCCGCCTCCGAGGCTCGCTCCAGCCACGACGGGTCCGTGGCCTCCAGCCGCTCGAGCCGCCAGTCGTGAGCGCTCGCTCCCTCCTCCGCGATCGCGGCGACACCCTGATAGCAGTCGGCAGCGAGCACGAGGTGCGCGCCCGTCGGAAGCTGCCCGAGGACGGCCGCGCAGGCGGCCATCCCGGACGAGAACGCGACCGCGTGCCCGCCCTCGAGCCCGCCCAGCAGTGCCTCGAACGCCTCCCATCCCTGCGTCGCCTCATTGCGGCTGTAGATCCGCTCGGAGCCGTGCAGGTAAGTCGAGGCCGCCACGACCGGGACGTTCAGTGGCGCGCCGGGCGCGGGCTCGGGCCGCCCGCCGACGATCACCCAGGTCTCAGGCGTTACCCGATCAGCATCCACTGGCCGGTCATTTCACCACCTTCTACCGTTCCCAGAATCGTGGGCAGCCACCGCAGCACAGTGCAAGCGCTCCTCGGCCAGGCCGCGGCCGAGCATCAACAGCTGATGGCCCGCCTTCCCCCGGCCGTAAGTGAGTCGATCCCGGTCGACGCGCAGGGTGTCACGCGGGCGATCGACCACCTCGCGACGGCTGCGGGGTTCTCGGACAGCGACCGCAGGGCACTGATCCGGGCGCATGGAGTCAACCCGGCCGTGATGCATGCGCGCGTGTTCGGTGCCGCGCCACTGACCCGCGAAACGGTGATCGGGGCGTTCGTCGACGGCGCCCGCGTGCGCGCCGACGCGCTGACGGCGCTCGCCGACGAGGCGGGCGGCGAACCGCTCGGGCTCGAGGTTCGAACGCTGCTGAGCGAGAACCCGCTGCCCGCGCCGACGGACCAGAACGCCGTGGCGGTGCTTCGAACCGTTTACCTCGCGCACGAACGTGCTGCGCTGATGATCGCCACAGAGCTTGACGGACAGCGATGAGCGCTGGGTCGGACATCCGGCGAACCGTCGCGCTCGGCTACATCACCGCGATTGCGATCCCGCCTGTCGGGCTGCTCATCGGGCTCATACTCGTGCGGCACCGCGAGCCGCCCGTTGTCCGCCACGCAATGTGGATCATCGTGATCAGCGTGATCGCGACCGCCGTATGGGTCGCGGTGTTCGCGTCCGGCGCGATCAGCGCCACTGACAACACGATCAGTTGACGCGAGCGGCGCAGTCCGCGCAGCGCCCGTAGAGCACGAGCTCGGCCCCGCTGGCCACAAACCCGGAGCGCTCTGCCGCTTGAACAAGCGCTTCGAGCCCGTACTCGCCGTCGAGGTCGAAGATCCGACCGCACTCCCGGCAGACCATGTGCTGATGCGGATCCATTCGCGCGTCGTAGAGCGCCGCGCCAATCCCGGCGTTGATCTTGCGGGCGAGACCGAGCTCGACGAACAGATCGAGCGTCGCGTAGACCGTCGGGACAGACGTCCCTGGAAGATCGTGACGAACCGAATCGAGGATCTCCTCGGCGGTCGCGTGAACGGCGCGGCGACGGAGTTCGCGCAGGATCACGAGCCGCTGCGAGGTGACCCGCTGCCCGCGTTCGCGCAGCAACTCGATCAGATCGTTGCCTTCGATTTGCGTTGTTCCATCAGGCATTAGGTGACCCTTATTCTAACTCACTTGCTATAGTAGCGTCAATGGTCGAGCTGATCGCGCACCTCCGCGGACTCGACGAAGAGTCCTTCGTGCTGCGGTACGTCCAGCCCGGTCTCGTTGGGCTGATCGATGGGACGCTGTCGACGCTGGCGCCAATCTTCGCCGCCGCGTTGCTCTCCGGTTCGCACGCCGCTCTGTTCGTCGGGCTTGCGACCGCGCTTGGTGCGGGTATCAGCATGGCCTTCTCCGAGGGCCTGTCCGACACCGGGGAGCAGACCGGACGCGGGACCGCCGCCGTGCGCGGCGCGGTGACCGGCGTGATGACCACCTTCGGCGGGGTCTTCCATTCACTGCCATTCGTGATCTCGGACGTCAAAACAGCGCTCGTCGTCGCGGGGATCGTGGTCGCGTGTGAGCTCACAGTGATCTCGCTGATCCGCAAGCGGTTCCTAAATGTGCCGCTGCGAGTCAGCCTTGTGCAGGTGGCGCTCGGCGGTGCGCTGATCGTCGCCGCCGGCGTCGCGCTCGGCAGCGCGTAACTACAACAGAGCGCGCCGGTCGAGTTCGGCAACCGACGTGTTGCCGGTGAGACCAAGCGCGACGTCGATGTCGGCGCGCACGACCCTGAGCATATGCTCGACGCCCGACTGGCCGCGCGCCGCAACCGACCATGCCCACGCGCGGCCGACGAGCACGGCGCGCGCCCCGAGCGCGAGCAGCTTGACGACGTCGAGGCCGGTCCGGACGCCGCCGTCCGCCAGCACCTCCACGGAACCGCCGATCGCATCGGCGACCGCGGGCAGCGCGCGCGCTGTAGACGGGACGGAGTCGAGCTGGCGGCCGCCGTGGTTCGAGACGATCACCCCGTCGACGCCGACCTCGACCGCACGGCGCGCATCGTCCGGATCGAGCACGCCCTTGACGACCAGCTTCCCGGGCCACTCGGAGCGCACCCACGCGATGTCGTCCCACGTCACGCGTGGGTCGAACTGCACGTCGACCCAGTCGCGGAACGCGGCAGGCGTGCGCGCGCCCGGGACGGCGCGCTCGAGGTTGCCGAAAGTCAGCGGCTTGCCCGCGATCGGGACGTCCCGGATCCACGCCGGGTGCGAGAGCAGGTCGAGCGCACGCAGCACCTGCGCCCGTGGCCGGACCGGTCCGTCGAGCGCATTTCGCGTGTCACGGTGGCGCGCGCCGACGACCGCGACGTCCACGGTCAGCACGAGCACCGGCGCGCCGACCGCCCGCGCCCGCGCGATCAGCTCAGTCGTATAGCCGCGATCGCGCATCACGTACAGCTGGAACCACGGCGGCCGCGAAGTCGCCTGCGCGACCTCCTCGATCCCGCAGATCGAGACCGTCGATTCGACGAACGGGATCCCGGCCGCCTCCGCCGCGCGTGCGGCCTGCGTCTCGGCGCGCCGGGCGAACATGCCACCGAGCCCGACCGGCCCGAGGATCACGGGCATCGCCAGCGACTCGCCGAGCACCTCGACCCGCTGCTCGCGCGTCGAAACGTCGCGCATCACAAGCTGGCGGAGCAGCACGCGCTCGAGATCGGCGACATTCGCGCGCATCGTCGACTCCTCGTACGCGCCGCCGTCGATGTAGTCGAACAGCTGACGAGGCAGCCGGCGCCGTGCGAGCTCGCGATAGTCGAGGATCGTCGCCGGCGCGAGGCCCATCGGGCGGTCGGGCCGGAACCTCACTGGCGGACGCTCACGGGTAAACGCGCCGGCGGACGCTCACGGATAGACGCGCCGCTTGATCGCCGCCGCCACCGGTCGCGGCAGCACCTCGAGCGCCCGCAGCGCGTAGGGGAGCGCGCGTATCTGCCGCGGGCTGTAGACGTTCGGGATCACGACCTCGACGAGCGACGGCCCCGGCTCGGCGATCCCGCGTTCGAGCGCCGCGACGAGATCCTCCCCCGTCTCGCACCCGGAGCGCGGGGACGCCCAGCCCCTTGGCGAGCGAGACGAAATCAAGATCGGGGCCGGCGAGGTCGAGCTGCGCTCGTGCCTTCGGACCGGAGGCCCGTGCGCCGACCCGGCCGAGCTCGATGTTGAGGATCCCGTAGGACCGGTTGTTGAAGATCACGGCGGTGACGTTGAGCTGCTCGCGCGCCATCGTCCACAGCGACTGGAACGTGTACATCGCCGAGCCGTCGGCCTCGAGCGCGAGCACCGGCCGGTCCGGGCACGCGACGGCGGCCCCGACCGCCACTGGCAGACCCTGGCCGATCGCGCCACCGGTCAGCGCGAGCAGATCGTGGCGCGGAGCGCCCGCGGTGGCCGCGCCGAGCGTGACACCGGATGTCTGGGACTCATCGGAGATGATCGCGCCCTCGGGCAGCACGGCGCCGATCGCCTGGCACACCTTCTCGGCGGTCAGCTCGCCAGCCGGCCGCGGCGGCCGTTCGGGCTGCGCCACGGCCACGTCTGCGTCGGGCGCGGCTCCGACCGCGGCGGCCAGCGCCGTCAGCGAGCCGCCCGCGTCGTCCGACGGCAGACGCGAGCTCGTGCACCTGGCAGCCGTCCGGGACCAGGTAGCTCTTCTTGCCGGGGTACGCGAAAAACGACACGGGCGCCTTCGTGTCTACGAGCACCAGGTGCTTGAGACCGGCGAGCTGCACCGACGCGAGCTCGGGGAGGTACGCGAGCCGCTCGACCACCGGGAGCCCAGCGCCGCGCTGCAGCCGCGTCGGGAACACCTCGCACAGCACCCGTGCGCCGGTCGCTGCGGCCACCGCGGCCGCCGCGCGCAGGCCGTCCTCCCGCAGCGCGCGACCGCCGAGCAGGATCGCCGCCGAGTCGCGTCCGCGGAGCGCTGCCGCGACGTCGGTTATGACCGATTCGGCCGCTGCCGCAGGAGCCGCAAGCCGTGGGGCCGCCGCCGGCGCCGCTCCGTCGCTCCACGACACGTCCGCCGGCAGGATCAGCGTCGCAACCTGGCGCGGTGGACCGTACGCAGCCGCGATCGCCTCGGCCGCGTCCCGACTCAGCTCCACCGTCGACTGGGATGTGCGTACCCACGAGGAGAAGTTCCGCGCGACCGTCTCGATGTCCGACTGGAGCTGCGCGTCGTACTGCGTGTGGTAGGTGGCGTGGTCCCCGACGATGTTGACAAGCGGGACCTTCGCGCGGCGGGCGTTGTGGAGGTTCGCGAGCCCGTTGCCGAGACCGGAGCCGAGGTGCAGCAGCGTGGCCGCGGGCTTGTCGGTCATCCGCGCATAGCCATCGGCCGCACCGGTCGCGACCCCCTCGAACAGCGCCAGCACCGCGCGCATCTCGGGCACCGAGTCGAGCGCGGCGACGAAATGCATCTCCGAGGTGCCGGGATTCGTGAACGAGGTCGTCACGCCGGCGTCGACGAGCGTGCGGATCAGGGCCTGGGCTCCGTTCACGGCGCGCGGATCATCGCACGTGAAAAGCTGCGCGGGATGGACCCCCGCACCCCCGTGATCGTCGGCGCCGCCCAGGTCACGCGCGATGCCGGTGAGGACGGCCCGATCGAACTCGCGCTCGAGGCGCTGCGGCTCGCCGCGCACGACAGCGGCGCGGGTGACGCGTTGCTGCGAAAGGCCGACTCATGCCGCCACGTCGCGACGCTGTGCTGGCCGTACTCGGACGAGGCGGCGCTGATCGCGTCCGAGCTCGGGATCTCGCCGCGCGAGACGGTGCGCACGACGCCGCTCGGCGGCGACGGCCCCCAGCGGCTGCTCGGCGACACGGCGCGCGCGATCGCCGCCGGCGAGCTCGAGATCGCGCTCGTCACCGGCGCCGAGGCGCTGGCGGCGCTGCGGGGTCACCAGCAGGCCGGCGCCAGGCCGGACTGGCCGTCGCAACCCTCCGAGCAGACGCCGACGCGGACGGTGGGCACGGACCGGTTCGCGAGCAACGAGGCCGAGGCTGCGGTCGGGCTGCTCGCACCCGTCTACAACTACGCGCTGCTCGAGTCGGCCGTCCGGGCGAGCAAGGGGGAGGACCGCGCGATCCACGAACGCGGAATCGCGACGCTGTGGTCGCGCTTCTCGAAGGTCGCGGCGGCGAATCCCCACGCACGGATCCGGCAGGAGTTCGAGCCCGACGAGCTGCTCGCCGCCACCCCCGACAACCGCCCGGTCTCACTCCCGTACCTGAAGCGGCTGACGGCGAACATCCAGGTCGATCAGGCGACCGCGCTGATCCTCTGCTCGGCCGAGGCCGCCGCGGCCAACGGCGTGCGCCGCGACCGTTGGGTGTTCGCCCACGCGAGCGCGTTCGCCAGCGACGAGTGGTTCATGACCGAGCGGGCGGAGCTCGCCTCCTCCCCGGCGATCGCCACAGCTGGCTCCTCAGCGCTCGAGCACGCCGGACTGACGATCGACGAGGTCGCGTACATCGACCTGTACAGCTGTTTTCCGTCGGCCGTCCAGATCGCGGCCACCGAGCTCGGCGTCACCAGCACCGACGACCGTCCGCTCACGCTGACGGGCGGCCTCACGTTCGCAGGCGGTCCCGGGCAACAACTACGCGAGCCACTCGGTCGCGACCGCCGTCGCAAAGCTCCGCGAAGATCCCGATGCGTTCGCGCTGACGACCGCGCTCGGGTGGTACGTCACCAAGCACGCGGTCGGGATCTACTCGGGCCGTCCCCCCGAGCGGCCGTTCGCCGAGATCGACGCCAACGCGCTGATCGACCGGCCACGCGCCACGCCGCGCCACCGCGACATACGAGGGCGAGGCGACGATCGAGGCGTACACCGTCCCCTACAACCGCGACGGCGAGCCCGAGGCGGCGGTGATCTCAGCCCTGACGGCGGATGGCGAGCGCGCGCTCGCACGCTCCGCAGACCCGGGGCTGATCGAGGCGTTGGTGGCCGGCGACCCGCTCGGGGAGACGATTGCACTGCCAATCTCATAATCTGTATAAACTTAGTGGAGTTAGATGCGAGTCGACCTCCACCAACACCTGTGGACGCCTCCGCTGCTCGATGCGCTCGCGGTTCGCGACGAGCTGCCGTTCGTGCGCCGAGCCGACGGCCTGACGATCCTCCACTCGGCCGGCGAGCAGCCGTACGTGATCATCGAGGAGTCGCCGGCTGCCCGAGCGAGCCAGCTCGCCGATGACGGCGTCGACATCGCGCTGATCGCGATCTCGAGCCCGATCGGGATCGAGACGCTGCCCCGCGACGACGCGTCGGAGCTGATCCACTCCCATCTGGACGGCGTCGCCGCGCTGCCCGAGCAGTTCGCCGCGTGGGGCCCCGTCGCACTCGAGCGGTCCGACCCCGCCGACGTCGACACCGTGCTCGCGCGCGGATGCCGCGGCCTCTCGCTTCCCGCCACCGCGCTGGCCGGACCTGACGCGCTGGATTCCGCCGGACGGCTGCTCGAGCGCGCGGCCGAACGCGGCGTCCCCGTCTTCATCCACCCGGGCGGAGCGCCGGGGCACGCGCATGCCGCGGCGTCGCTGAGCGAGCCGCTCTGGTGGCGCGCGCTGACCGACTACGTCGCGCAGATGCAGGCCGCATGGCTGACGTTTGCGACGCTCGGCCGGCGCGAGCACCCCGATCTGACGATCGTGTTCGCGATGCTCGCCGGCGGCGCGGCACTGCTGTCGGAGCGGCTGCAGACGCGTGGCGGTCCGCCGATCGAGCTGCGCGACCCGCTCACCTTCTACGACACCTCGAGCTACGGCCCGGTCGCCGTCGAGTCGATGGCCCGGCGCGTCGGCGCGGGGCAGCTCGTGTACGGCTCAGACCGCCCGATCCTCGACCCGCTTCCGACCGGACGTGAGGCGCTGCTCGCGGAGAACGCAGGCCGCCTCGTCAACCAGCCGGCCCCCGTATGACGATGAACGCCGCCGAGCTCGAGCAGTTCGTCGAACGCCTCGTCGCCTCGCCGGAGCGCTGGCGCGACCACGTCCGCCACTCGGACGAGATCCGCGTCTACGAGCAGATCTGGGATGACGACGAAGTCAACGCCTGGGTGATCTGCTGGTCAGAGGATCAGGACACCGGCTTTCACGACCACGACCAGTCGGGCGCCGCGATCGCGGTGATCTCCGGGCAAGTCCGCGAGGACCGCCTGACCGTCGGCGGCCCGGGAACGGTCTCGCGCGAGCTCGGTCCCGGCGCCGTGTTCACGGTCCCGCCCGTGGCGATCCACCGCGTGCTGCACGCCGGCGACGCGCCCGCGGTCACGATCCATGCGTACTCGCCGCCGCTGACGCGGACCGGCGCATACCGGCTCGGCCCGAACGGCGAACTCGAGCGCGAGTCGCAGTCGTTCGAGGTCGAGCTCGCCGCCGGGGTCTAACCCGAGGTCCCCAGGTCCCGGAGCGCGGTCCGCGCGGCGAACACTCCGCACATCCCGTGCACGCCGCCGCCGGGCGGAGTCGAAGCCGAGCATAGGTACACGCCCGGCACCCCGGTGCGGTACGGATTCCACGACACCGTCGGGCGGAAGAACGTCTGCCATGCGGTGGCTGCGCCGCCGTTGATGTCACCGCCGACGTAATTCGGATTGCGCCGCTCGACGTCTGCCGGGAACTCGGCCGCGCGCGCCAGCACGAGCTCACGGAATCCGGGTGCGAACCGCTCGATCTGCGCCTCGATCGCGCTCCGTCATGTCCACCGGACAGCCAGGCGGCACGTGGCAGTACCCCCACAACGTGTGCTTGCCCGCCGGCGCCCGTGACGAGTCGACGACGGACGGCTGCACGATGATGCAGAACGGCTGCTCGGGGACGCGGCCGCGGGCGACCTCGGACTCACACCGCACGACCTGCTCGAGCGTACCGCCGACGTGAACGGTGGCCGTGCGCCGGCACATCTCAGCGGTCCACGGGACCGGCGCGTCTAGGGCCCAGTCGAGCTTGAAGATCCCCGGCCCGTGTTTGAACCGCTCCATCGCAGCGCGGGTGCGCGCGGGCAGCCGCTCGCCGGCGAGCGCGATCAAGCCCCGCGGGGCGGTGTCCAGCAGCGTCGCGCGCGCTGCGGGCAGCTCGCCCAGATCAGCGACCGCCACACCGGTGTGGACCCGTCCGCCGCAGCGCTCGATCTCACGCACCAGCGATTCGGCAATGCGCCCGCTTCCACCCTCTACGACGGGCCAGCCGACCGCGTGGGCGAGCAGCCCGAGCACAATCCCGAACGCGGCCGTCAGCGGCGCCCCGAGCGGCTGCATCGAGTGCGCGCCGGCCCCGGCGAGCGCCGCCTGCGCCTCGTCGGTCGAGAAGATCGATGCGAGCGCGCGCGCCGGCCACACCGATCGGAGCCCGAACCGCGCCATCGCCACCGGCGCGCGCGGAAACGAACGCTGCGGCGCGAGCGCGCCGTCGATCACCGCCTCCCAATCGCGCACGAGCGGCGTCATCAACGCCTCGTACCGCCGGCGATCGCGCCCCAGCCCCGCTGCGGTGTCTTTGACCGACCCGACGATCGCCGCCGCGCGCCCACCGTCGAGCGGGTGCGCATACGCAACCTCAGGGGTCAGCAGGCGAACGCCGGGAAGCGCCGATTCCCTGAAGAACGGCGATGCAGCGAGCATCGGGTGGACAGCCGAGCAGACGTCGTGGTGAAAGCCCGGCAGCGTCAGCTCCGCGGTCCGGCAGCCGCCGCCTGCTGCCGGCGCCGCCTCGAACACTTCAACGGACAGCCCGGCTCGCGCCAGCGTTAACGCGGCCACCAGCCCGTTTGGCCCCGAGCCCACGACCACTGCGTCTACCACGCACGGATGATCGCAGCGTGCGCTAGTTTGACCGCGGCTTGTCTGCGGACTTCGACTACGACTGGATCGTGATCGGCTCGGGCTTCGGCGGCAGTGTGTCGGCGCTGAGGCTCGCCGAGAAGGGTCATCGGGTCGTCCTGCTCGAGTGCGGTGCCCGGTTCGACGACGAGGATTTCGCGGAGAAGACCTCGGACGCCAAGCGCTACTACTGGATCCCGCAGCTCGGGCTCAAGGGGATCCTGCGGATGACCCTGTTCCGAGACATCTTCATCGGCTCGGGCTGCGGCGTCGGCGGCGGCAGCCTCGGTTACGCGAACACCCTGTACCGCGCACGGCCCGACTTCTACGCGAGCCCTCAATGGTCAGCGCTCGCCGACTGGGAGCACGAGCTGGAGCCGCACTACGACGAGGCGGAGCGGATGCTCGGCGTCGTCGACTACGACGAGGACACACCTGCCGATCTACTGCTCAAGGAGTTCGGCGAGTCGATCGGAGTCGGCGACTCGTACCGCAAGACGCGTGTCGGCGTGTTCCTCGGCGAGGCCGGCACGGTCGTCGCCGATCCGTACTTCGGCGGCGCCGGCCCCGAGCGGACCGGGTGCCTGCGGTGCGGCTCGTGCATGGTCGGCTGCCGCTACGGCGCAAAGAACACGCTGCGCAAGAACTACCTGTGGTTCGCAGAGAAGCTCGGCGTCGAGATCCAGGCCGAGCGGACGGTCACCGACATCAAGCCGCTCGACGGCACGGGCGCGGCGGGGTACGAGGTGACGTCGGCGAAATCCGGCTCGTGGCTGCGTCGAGAGCCGCGCACGCTCCGCGCAAGGGGAGTCGTGGTCGCCGCCGGCGCGCTCGGCACCAACCGGCTGCTGCAGCGGTGCAAGCTGAACGGCTCGCTGCCGAACATCTCCGACCGCCTCGGCTACCTCGTGCGCACCAACAGCGAGTCGATCATGGCCGTCACAGCCGACAAGCACGATCCACGTGACTTCACGAAGTCGATCGCGATCACGTCGAGCATCTACACCGACAAGGACACCCACATCGAGGTCGTCACGTACGGGCGCGGCGGCGACAGCCAGTCGCTGCTGTTCAACATGATGGTCCACGCGGGCTCGCGCGGGACGCAGCCGCTGCAGTTCGCGCTCGCCGTGCTGCGCCACCCGATGACCGCGCTGAAGGCGTCCCGGATCAAGGACTGGAGCCGTCGCACGATCATCCTGCTCGTGATGCAAACGCTCGAGAACTCGATCCGGCTGAAGGTCAAGCGCCGCCTCCCGGGGGGCAACGTGGCACTGACGACCGAACAGGATCCGGAGCACCCAAACCCGGTAGGGATCCCGGTCGCCTATGAGGCGGCTCGGTGGTTCGCGGACAAGCTGGGCGGGACCGCGCAATCGGGCACCACCGAAGGGATCCTCGCGATTCCCTCGACCGCGCACATCCTCGGCGGCGCCGCGATCGGCGCCGACCCGCAGACCGGCGTGATCGACGCGCAGCAGCGCGTGTTCGGCTACGAGAACCTGCTCGTCTGCGACGGCGCGGCGATCCCGGCGAACATCGGCGTCAACCCGTCGCTGACGATCACGGCGATGTCCGAGCGCGCGATGACCTTCGTGTAACGACTACGAGACGGCCCGCGCCACCAGCCGCTCGAGCTCTTCCTCCGACGACCACGCGCCGACCGAGGCGCGCACGAGCCCGAACGCCGGGATCGACCTGACGACGATCCCCTCGGCGGCGAGTCGCTGGACGTCGGCATCGGCGTCGGCGACGGTCCACGAGACGAGCGTGCTGCGGCCGCGAGGCGCGACCGCGATCCCCCGCTCGTTCAGGCGACCCGCAAGCCACTCCGCCAACCCGGCCGCACGCTCGTGCACCCAATCCCACCCCGCGTCGGACAGCACCGCCATCGACGCAAGCGCCCAAGTGCTGCGCAGCCCGCTCGGAAAGCCGTGGTCCAGTCGCGCCGCATCGGGAGCGGGCCCCGAGCTCAGCGGCTCGTGCGGGTCCTCGAGTGAGCTGTAGCCCGGCCACGGCGCGGTGAGTTCATCGAGCCGCTCGCGCTTCACGTACAAGCAGCCGCTGCCCTCGGGCCCCGACAGCCATTTCTGCCCGGAGCCGGCGTAGAAGTCGCATCCGAGCGCGGCCACGTCGACCGGGACAGCCCCCACGGCCTGCGCCGCGTCGAGCAGGAACGGCACCCCGGTGGCGCGGAGCGCGGCCGCGTCGACGACCTTGCCGCCGACCCACGAGACGTGCGAGCAGGCGATCAGGCGCGTCGACGGCGACACGGCGTCGGCAATCCCGTCGAACGGGACGACCTTGATCGTCACCCCGCTCAGTGCGCGCGCCCGCGCCAGCGGCGCGAGCAGTCCCGGGTGCTCCTCGTCGCTCGTCACGATCTCGTCGCCGGCGCGAAGGTCGAGCCCGCTCAGCACGGTGTTGACCCCGTCGGTCGTCGATCCGGTCAGCGCCACATCAGCCGGGTCGGCGCTGAGGACCGACGCATAGGCCGAACGCAGCGCACCCGCCGCCTCCATCAGCGCGTCGAAGTACGGCCGCCCGCAACGGCCACCGGTGCACTCGAGCTCGATCCGCGCGCATGCAGCCTCCGCCGCGCGCCGTGGCAGCGGCCCCTCGGTCCCGGCATTCAGGTACGAGAGCCGCTCGAGGACCGGGTACTCGGCGCGGAACGAAGCGGCGTCAGCCATAGCACGGCACTGTACCCGCGGGCGTTTGTGTCCCTGCGCGGCGGCTACAGCTAGCCAACGGGTAGCCGCGCCTTGCGGCACTGCGCCGCGACCGCCTGGCCGGCGGTACCGCTGAACCCGTTCGCGGTGTCAACGCCCGCGCACAGCGCGCGCGCCTTCGCCCCGCAGTCGTACAGCTCCTGACCGCCGACGGCGTACGGGATCACGACGTCGACGCAGCCGTTGCCGGAGCTGTGGCCCTTGGTCGTGATCGCGATCACCGCGACGACCACGATCGCGAGCGTGATCGCGGCGCCGATGACCTGCATCCACCGCGCGCGCAGCGGCGCCCGGACCTGCTGGGCATGCCCCGGCGGCAGGATCAGCATGGTGGCGAGTGTACGCAGGGAACCTCTCGGCGCTGGCGACGATCGTCCTCAGATCGAGGTCCATACCCCGCAAAACCCTATGCGATTGATCCGGCCCGGGCCGGAGCGCGTAGAGACGGTCGCACCCCTCGACCAGGAGAAGGGCATGACTGAACAGAGCACTGTCGAGCAGCTCGCGCGCGACGATGTCGAGCGCAAGCGCTTTCTGAAGATGGCAGGCAAGACGATGGGTTCCGCGGCTGCGGCCAGCGGGCTGGCGGCGTTCATTGCCGCGTGTGGCTCGAGCAGCTCGTCGAGCAGCACAAAGGCGGCTGGCACGACGACCACGTCGACGACCTCGGCCGCCGGAGCCACCGGGGACCTGGCGATCGTCAACTACGCGCTGACGCTTGAGTACCTCGAAGACCAGTTCTACGCCGACGTCGTCAAGAGCGGCCTGTTCAAGGGTTCGACGCTCGCGACGCTGAAGCAGTTCGGCGCCGAGGAGGCGACCCACGTAGCGGCACTCGAGCAGACGGCCGCGAAGCTCGGAACGCCCGCGTCCAAGCCGACGGGCAAGTTCCCGCTGACAAGCGCGTCCTCGGTCGCAAAGCTCGCCGCAACCGTCGAGAACCTCGGCGCTGCCGCCTACCTCGGGCAGGCGGCGAAGATCCAGAGCAAGGAGATCCTCGCCGCGGCGCTCGCGATCCATACGGTCGAGGCGCGTCACGCAGCGACGCTGAACACGCTTCTGAAGCTGTCCCCGACGCCGGACGGCGGCTTCGGCGTACCGATGTCAATGAGCCAGGTGCTGGCGGCGGTCAAGCCGTTCATCGCCTGAACCCCGATTGGAGCCTGAACGATGAACATCGAAAGTCCAGAGCTTGGGGCCGTCGAGGTCCACGGTATGACCCGCTCGAGCTTCGTGCTCCGCGGCGCCCTGATAGCCGGCGCGGCGTACGGCGCCACCGCCGTCGGGCCGTTCGTCTCGAACGCCCTGGGGGCCGGCACGAGCGACCTCGAGATCCTCAATTTCGCGCTGACGCTCGAATACCTCGAGACCAACTTCTACAAGGTGAAGGCGAAGGCAGTCGGGCTCAGCGGCGAGGCAAAGACGCTGGCCGCGATGTTCGCCGACCAGGAGTCGGAGCACGTCGCCGCGCTGTCGCAGGCGATCAAGCAGAACGGCGGCACGCCCGTGAAGCAGCCGACGTTCGTGTTCCCGGCGACCAACCAGGCGAGCTTCCTTAAACTCGCGTACGTGTTGGAGAACACGGGCGTCGGGGCGTACAACGGCGCCGGACCTGCGCTGTCGAGCCCCGCGCTGCTGACCGCCGCCGGCTCGATCGTCCAAGTCGAGGCGCGCCACGCCGCCGCGATCGGCCTGCTAATCAACGAGCCCGTGACCCCCACCGGAGCGTTCGACACGCCGCTGACGAAGAATCAGGTGCTGGCGAAGGCAGGACCGCTGATCAAGTGATCGGACGCCGGCCCGCGCTCGGCGCGGTCGCAGATGAGGACCTGATGGCGCTCGTTCACGGCGGCGAGGTGCGCGCGTTCGAGGTTATCTTCGACCGCCACTCCGGCGCCGCCTTCTCGCTCGCCTATCGGATGTGCGGCCGGCGCGCGATGGCTGAGGACATCGTCCAGGAGGCGTTCCTCTCGCTGTGGCGCGCCGGCGCACGCTATGACCGCGGGCGCGGAAGCGTGCGCTCGTGGATCCTTAGCGCGGTCCACAACCGCGCGATCGACATGTTCAGGCGCGAGAGCGTCAGAGGCAGCCGCGACGTGCACGATCACACGATCGCCGAGCGGCTGGAGTCGGCCTCTAGGACCGACGAAGAGGTCGAACGCCGCGACGACGCGAGGGCCGTTCGCGGCGCGCTCGAGCAGCTGCCCGCCGACCAGCGCCAGGTGATCGAGCTCGCGTACTTCGGCGGCTTCACCCACGCGCAGATCGCGGAGCTGCTCGAGCTGCCCGCCGGCACCGTGAAGGGACGGATGCGCCTCGGGCTATCGAAGCTGCGAATCTCGCTCGGCGACCCGGCGGCAGTCCTAACATGAGCGAGATGCCAGGGACCCAGGACTGCGGCGGCGACGCGGCCGCGTACGTGCTCGGCGCGCTCGAGCCGAACGAGGCCGAGGCGTTCCGCCGTCACATCGAAGGGTGCGTCGTGTGCCGGGACGAGGTCGAGTCCCTGCGACACGTCGCCGATGCACTGCCGCTGTCCGCGCCTCAGCATCCGGTGCGGCGGGGATTCCGCCGGCAGGTGCTCGCAGAGGTGCGAGCCGACGCCAGGGCGACACGCCGCGACCGTGCCCGCGCGCGCGCTCCCATCCGCGGGGCGTGGCTCCCCCGTCCCGCGCTCGCCGCCGGCCTCGCCGCGGTGATCGCGCTCGCCGTCGTCGGCGGCGTCGAGATCGCGAACTCGGGCGGCCCGTCGACGCGCGTCGTCGAGGCGTCGCTCGGCCAAGCCCAGCTGCGGGTGACGGGCACACACGCCGAGCTTGTGGTCGATCATCTGCCGGCCCCCGCCCCTGGGCACATCTACGAGGTGTGGCTACAACGCGGCGCGGGCGCGCCTTCACCGACCAAAGCGCTGTTCAGCGTGACCTCGTCCGGAGCCGGTGACGTGGACGTTCCCGGGAGCATCCGCGGAGTCAACACCGTGATGGTCACGCAGGAGCCCGCGGGCGGCACCGTCAAACCGACGTCCAACGCCGTGATCATCGCGCATCTGTAGCCCGCCGTCCCAGCTCTAACAGAGTTTCTGGCCTCCACGACCAGTAACTCTGTTCGAGTTGGTGATCCGATCAGAGCCGCCCTCCGTATCACGGGCGGTAACCCTCTTCGATTGGAGCACTGATGGGACTCGACAATCCTCTTCACATCGCGATTCTGCTGATGTTGCTGCTGCTCGTGTTCGGCGCCAAGCGTCTGCCTGAGATGGGCCGCTCGCTCGGCTCGGGCCTGCGCGGGTTCAAGGACGCGATCAGCGGCGAGCAGCCGGCTGAGCTGACCACGACGCCCGCCGCGGCGGCTCCCGCCCAGGATGAGGCGGCTTAGGTCGATCGGCCACGACGACCGCCTCAGCGTCGTCGGCCACCTCGACGAGCTGCGCACGCGGCTGATCGTCTCGCTGCTCGCGCTCACGGTGGCGTTCGGGTTCTGCTTCTGGCAGAACCACCGGCTGCTCCAGCTGATCGACACGCCGCTCGCGCACCAGACGCAAGCCCAGGTACGCGGAGGCCACGGGCCGCTCGGCGCTACCTACCTGGTCCAGCGCAGCGCGCGCGACGTTGCCGTGCAGCTGCGCACCGTCGTCGGCGTGCTGCGCGCGGACCACGGGCTCCCGCAGACGTCGACTACTGCGCTGGCGCACGCGGGCGCGAGCCTCAAGCACGACGTCTCGAGCCTGTCGGCGCCGCCCACCGGTGACCGGCCGATCACGCTCGGGCTCGGCGAGCCGTTCACGACGACCGTGACGGTGACGCTGATCTTCGCGCTGATCATCTCGCTACCCGTCCTCCTTCTGCAGGCATACGGGTTCTTCATGCCGGCACTCGACCCCGAGCACCGCCGGCGAATGCGACCGGTGTTGCTCGCGGTTCCCGGACTGTTCATCGCCGGCGTCGCGTTCGGTTACGAGATCGTCCTGCCGGCCGCCGTCCACTTCTTCCAGAACTTCAACTCGGGCCAGTTCAACGTGCTCGTGCAGGCCAGTCAGTACTACAAGTTCGCCGCGACGACGCTGCTGGCGATGGGGCTGTTGTTTCAGGTGCCCGTGCTCGTACTCGCGCTGACGCGGTCTGGGATCGTGACCCCGGCGCAGCTCCGGCGCAACCGCCGCTACGCGATCATCGCGTGCGCGTCGGTGGCGGCGCTGCTCCCGAGCGATGCAATCACGATGATCCTCGAGACCGTGCCGCTGTACCTGCTGTTCGAGCTGAGTGTGCTGGTCGCTTCGGCGAGCGAGCGCCGAGCGCAGCGCGCGGCCACGGCTGCTGGGGCCGCGGCCGCTTAGCGGGCGGCCGCGGCGTAGCGGTCGGTCGGGAAGCGGTGCTCGAGCGCGCCCGGCGAGATGCAACGACGTGCAAGTACCGTGACAGCACAACACGGGCACGACGGCGCCCTCTTCTACAGACGACGCCGCCGCATGCAGCGCCGGGCGGTGGTGCACCCGGAGATCGCGTCGAACCCAGACGAGCGCGGTCATCGCGCTCGGAAACCTAGCCCCCCGCGGATTTCCGAATCAGCCGCCGCGGTGATCCAAGTTAGGCCGCGTGACGTACAGGAGGGACGGGCCGGAACCATCCAGCACCCCTGAACAGGGAGGAACAATTCGCATGACTGACAGCACACGGCTTGAGGCCGAAGACGTTCAGCGACTTGACCACGTTCTCGTGGACAGCGGAGTCGCGCCACTAACCCGCCGCGCGCTCGTCACGCGGGCGGCGACCGGAGCCGCCGCGGTCGGCGCGCTCGGCGCGCTCGGGCCTATCCCCGCGGCGTTCGCCAAAGGCGGCGGGAGCTCGATCACGGAGATCATCAACGCGGCCGTCACGGCAGAGGCACTGGCAGTCACATACCTCACCGGTCTGGTCGAGAACGCATCGAAGATCGGAATCCCAAGCAATCTCGTGCCTGTACTGAAGGCCGCCAACAGTGCTGAGCTCGAACACCACAACGTCCTCCTGAGCCTCGGAGCCCGGCCATTGACGACCAAGTTCTGGGCGCCGAACTCGTTCTTCGCCTCGAGCAACGACGTGTTCGCGACGATCGAGTACGCGGAGACGCAATTCGTCAACGCCTACCTGATCGCGATCACCGCGTTCGCCAAGGCTGGGAAGGACTCGCTTGCGCGGTATGCCGGGGAAATCCTCGGCACGGAGGCCGAGCACCGTGCGCTCGCGCGGTTCGCACAGGGCAAGCTGCCCAATAACGTCGGTTTCGAGGCGTACAAGATCCACTCGATCAACGGGATCGTGGGAGCCCTCGAGAGCGCTGGCGTCGGCTTCGGCAAGAAGGGCAAGGGACCCGGTGCCTTCTACAGCTACAAGACGCCGCCGAGCAGCGCTCTCACCTCGCTCTCGTCAAACAAGGTCGCCTAGCTGGCTCGACCACCACGATGCTGGTTGAAGCGGCTCGCCGACGTCCGATCCGGGCATGGCGAGCCGCTCATCGGCCTGATTATTCGAATACGTGTTCTTCCCAATCGGCGAAGCGCACGTAGCCAACCTCGGCATAGATCCTGTTGGACGTCGGGTTCGCCAGGTCCGTGTACAGCATGCAGTGGTGGGCACCACGGTCCAGCAGCCGCCGGCTGAGCGCGGCGACCGCCGTGCCCGCATACCCGCGCCCGCGGAGCTCGGGCGGCGTGTACACGGGCGCCACACGGGCAACCCCGTTGACCGCCGGCGAGCAGCCGACGAGGCACACGGCCTGCCCTCCGTCGTCCCACACAAACACACCTCCACCGGTCGCTCGATCGCTGAGCAACTGCTCTGGCTCACCGATGCCGTCGCGGACCTCGTCGTTGAACGCGCGTAGCCAGCTGATGATTAGCGTGCGTTCCTCAGCGGCGGGCGCGCGTAGCGTTCCTGCGGCGGGTCGCGGCGGGTCGCGGACCTCGCTCAACGTGTGGATCGCCTCACTGCGTGCCAGATGTGTCCGGCGGCCGGTCGCTTTCGTCCACGCTGCCGAGATCGCTCGCGCGGTCCCCGGCGGCCCGCTCACACCCGTGGCGTCGGCGTCGTGCGCCAACCACTCAGCCACGAGCAGGTCCGCGTCCGCCGGCGAGGGAAGCTCACTTGTCAGCAGCGGCCACGGTGGCGTGCGGAGCGCGACGTAGGCCACGTGGTCGCCGTCGTCAATCCCAAACGCGAACAGGCCTTGGTATCCATGCTGGGCCGCATTGCCGGCGACCGTGGCGAGGATGTTGCGCTCCAGGCGCGCGCCCAGAAACGGCCCCGCACGCTCGATCAGCTCGCCCGCGTCGCGGGTCAGCTTCAGTCGCACTGGACTTCGTGCAACTCGCGACTGTCGACGTCGTAGACGTACCCGCGGACCGAGGTCGTCCCCGTCAAGAAGGGGCTCTTCCTGACCCGCCTCACCGCCTCTCGGACGCCCACCTCGGCGTCGACGAGGCCCGGGACCGACCACGGCGGGATCGCACCGGTCTCCTGTTCAAGATCCGCGCGAAACCGCTCGTCGTCGAAGCCGTGCATACCGCACTGTGTGTGGTGGATCACCGCCACGTCGGTGGTGTCGAGCGCCCGCTGCGAGAGCGCGAGGGAGCGCACTACGTCCTCAGTGATGATCCCGCCAGCGTTGCGGATCACATGCGCGTCACCTTCGCTGAGGCCCAGCAGCTGCAACGGCAACAGCCGCGCGTCCATGCACGCAACGATCGCGAGCCGCTTCCCAGGTTCCGCAGCCATTGCCGTCCGAGCGTAGCCGTTACGATCGCCGCGTGAGCGGTCAGAACGGGCTGCGGGAGCCGCGCGTCGGGATCATCGACGCCCGGACCGCGAGATCCTGCAAGAGCCCGAGTTCAGCGACTGGGTAGTCGCGTAAGCCAGGCCGCGACGGTGTCGCGGACCGCCGCGGTCGCGCGGAGCGAGTGGTCGCCGCTGACCGTCACGACCTCGCGCAACGGCGGCTTTGACTGCGGCATCCCGAACGGGTCGCGGTCTCCCTGCACGACCAGCGTCGGCACGGTCACCGCGTCGAGCTCGTCAAGGCGGCTCTTCTCCGGCCGGCCGGGGGGATGGACAGGGAATGCAAGGCACAGAACCGCCGCCGCGCCGGCGTCGGCTGCGGTCCGGCACGCGACGCGCGCGCCCGATGAGCGACCGCCCGCAATCACGTCCAGCCCCTTCAAGTCGCGCTTGCGGAGCGCCGCCACCACCGCGAGCCACGCGGCGTCCAGCTGCGCCGCAGGCGCCGGCGAGCGCCGGCCGGCGACGCGATACGGCTGCTCCACCAACACGACCGTGAATCCCGCCTCGAGCGCGGCCGTCTTCGCGGCCTGCAGGTCTGCCGCGCCGACGCCCCCGCCGGCGCCGTGACCGAGCACCAGCGCAGCGCTCGCGCTGGGCGCCTGCTCCACCTCCGCCCGCGCCGGGCCATGCGGCGTGTCGATCTTCAGCGCCCGACCTCCTGGACCATCCAGCCGTTGCCGTCGGGGTCGTTGAACGAAAAGAACGAGCCGTAGTCCGCGCGGTCCGGATCCGGTCCGGGAGCCTGCCGGCCCGCCTCGAAGTGGTAGATCTCCGAAATCTCTGCGCCCCGCTCATCCAGCTCGGTGTGGGCCGCCTCGATGTCGGGCACGACCAGATGCAGCCCCTTCACGGGAGTTGAGGCCGCCGGCGACGCGTTGCGCGAGACCATCGAGACCGAGCACGACGAGCCGCGCGGGGTCAGTTGGACGACCCGGAAGTCGCCCGCCCGGTGGTCGACATCAAGGTTGAAGCCGAGCTTGTCGGTGTAAAACGCCTTCGCGCGATCGATGTCGCTCACCGGCAGCACGATCAGTTCAAGTTTGCATTCCATGCGCGTATAGACGGCGCGGGACCTGGAAACTAATCGGTCAGCCCATCGGCAGCAGGCCCTCGGCGAGCTGGCGCTCGTTCGCGCCGGGCCCAGGGCGGATGGCGAGCTCGGCAGGACCGATCGGCTCGCCGCAGTGGCTGCAGTGCATCTGGGGATCGGCGTCGTGACCGCAGGCGGTGTGGACCGGCACCCGCGGAGGCCCGGCCTCGGGCGCCGCGTACTTGTCGCCCCACTGCAACAGGGCGATGATCACCGGGTTGAGATCGAGGCCCTTGCGGGTCGGAACGTACTCGTAGGACTCGGGGTGCTCGCTGTACAGCCGGCGCTTGAGGATTCCGTGCTCGACGAGCATCGCCAGCCGGTCGCTGAGGATGTTCGGCGCGATCCGCGTGTTCCGCTTGATTTCCGCGAACCGCCGGTGGCCGAGCAGGATCTCGCGCATCACGAGCAGCGTCCAGCGCTCGCCTGCGACCTCGAGCGCGCGGGCGACGGAGCAGTTCTGGTCGGCGAACGGTCGGTACGGCATTCGGGTTGGATCGTAGCCAAGCCGGTTGCGTTTTGCAACCGGCTTACGGTAGTCTCTCCGCACTGGTTGCAAAACGCTACCGCTGGGAGCTCGACATGCCGCACCGCTGGAAGGTCCTCGCGCTCGTCTCACTCGGGGTTTTCATGGTCAGCCTCGACCTGTTCATCGTCAACGTCGCGTTCCCGAGCATCGAGCGCGATTTCCATGGCTCGAGCGTCTCCTCGGTCTCGTGGGTCCTGAACGCGTACGCGATCGTGGTCGCGGCGCTGATGGTGTCCGCCGGGCGGTTCGCGGACCGACACGGCCGTAAGCGGTTCTTCCAGGTTGGGATGTTGATCTTCGTGATCGGCTCGGCGCTGTGCGGCGCGGCTTGGTCCGTCCCGACGCTGGTGATTGCGCGCGTCATCCAGGCGTCCGGCGCGGCGATGATGTATCCCAGCTCACTCGCGCTGCTGCTCCCCGAGTTCACGCCCCGGGAGCGTCCCGGCGCGATCGGGATCTGGGCGGCGGTCGGCGGTGTCGCGGCCGCATTCGGGCCCCCGATCGGGGGCTTGCTCGTGCACGCCAGCTGGAGGCTCGTGTTCTTCGTGAACCTGCCGATCGGGCTCGGCGCGCTCCTGTACGGCATGCGACTGCTGCGTGAGAGCCGCGACGAGACCCAGGCGCGGCCCGACCTGATCGGCTCCGCGCTGATCGCCGCCGCGATCGGGCTGCTGGCCCTCGGGCTGGTCAAGGCGCCGACGTGGGGTTGGGGAGACGAGCGGACCGTGGCCGTCCTGGCGGCGTCGATCGCCGGGATCGCTGGATTCTGGGCCCGCTGCCTCACCCATCCCTCGCCGGTGGTCGATCCCGTGATCGTCCGCGTGCGCTCGTTCGCGCTGGCGAACCTCTCCTCGATCATCTTCTCCTCGGCGTTCTCCGCGTTCCTGCTCTCGAACGTATTGCTGCTGACGAACGTGTGGCACGAGTCGATCGTCACCGCCGGACTGCAGCTCGCCCCCGGGCCGGCGACCGCCGCCACCGTCGCGGCGATCTCAGGGCGTCACCTGAACCGGTTCGGCCAGCGGGCGTTCGCGGCGATCGGGATCACGTTGTTCGGACTCGGCGCGCTGTGGTGGCGGCTGCGGATCGGCGCGACGCCCGATTACGCGGGCGAGATGCTGCCGGGGCAGTTCATCACCGGGGCCGGGGTCGGGTTCGTGCTCCCCAGCCTGGCCAGCGCCTCCGCCGCGTCGCTGCCTCCGGCGCGGTTCGGGACCGGCTCGGGCGTGTACGCGATGACCCGCCAGATTGGGTTCGCGATCGGCGTCTCGATCCTGATCGCGGTCCTCGGCCGGCCGGATCGCGTCGATCCGGTCCGGCCGTTTGACCGTGGCTATCTGTTCATGATGATCGCCTGCGGGCTCGCAGCGCTCGCGGCCGGGGCGATCGGGCGGATCCGGGTGGGCGCGGCGCTCGCCGACGCAGCCGTGGCCGCGCCGGCGCCGCCGCTTGCGGAGGCCGCTGGTTGACGCCGGCGCGACCCCGCGAGTGCGAGATCTCCAATCCAGCCGGCGATCATGTGGTCGTAAGTGGTCATGCCGCCTCCGCGATCAGCTCCGGACCGTCCTCCGCGGTGAGCTCAACCGTGTTTTCACCGAGACGAACGGCACGCAGGTAGGTCGCGCCGATCACCAGCGCGGCGCCGGCGATGCTCGCCGAGATCACCCACGCGAAGTGATAGCCGCCGGTCAGCGCCGCGGCGTGCGACTCGCCGGCCGCCAGCAGGTGACCGGTGCGTGTGCTCGACAACGTCGCCAGCACCGCCAGCCCTAGCGCGCCACCCACCTGCATCGTCGCGTTCACCAACCCGGACGCGAGCCCCGAGTCCTCCGCTGTGGCGCCAGACATCGCGAGCGTCATCAGCGACGGGAACGACAGGCCGGCGCCAACGCCGAGCAGCACCATCGACGGCAACAGGTCAGTCGCGTAGCTCGCGTGGACCGGCGCGCGGGTCAGCCACAGCAGCCCGAGCGCAAGCAGCGCCAGCCCCGGCAGAAGCGTCGCCTTCGGTCCGAAGCGGGCGTTCAGGCGCGCGGACATCCCGAGGGAGAGGATGCCGATACCGAGGCTGACCGGCAGGAACCCAACGCCGGTGCCGATCGCGCTGTAGCCGAGCACGTGCTGCATGAACAGCACGCCGAGGAAGAACATCCCGAACAGGCTCGAGACCATCAGCAGCTGCACGAGGTTCGCGCCCGCGACGTTCCGGGACCGGAAGATCCGCAGCGGCACGAGCGGCTCGGCCGCGGTCGCCTCGCGCGCGACGAACGCCGCCAGCAGCAGAATCGCGCCGCCGCCGAAGCCGAGCGTATGTGCCGAGCCCCAGCCGTAGTCGCCGGCCTTGACGATCGTGTACACCGCGAGCATCAGCGCGCTCGTGACGAGCGCCGCGCCGGCGATGTCAACGCCCTTGTGCAGGCCGGGCACCTTGCCGTCGGCCGCCACCAGGCGCGTCGCGAGCAGTCCGGTGATCACGCCGATCGGGAGGTTGATGAAGAAGATCCAATGCCAGTTGATCGCCTGCGTCACGACCCCGCCGAGCAACAGGCCGAGCGACGCGCCCGCTGAGGCGACGAAGCTGTAGACGCCGATCGCCTTCGCCTGCTCGCGCGCCTCTTCGAACATCGTCACGACCATCCCGAGGATCACCGCCGAGGTCAGCGCGCCGCCGACGCCCTGGATGAAGCGCGCCGCGATCAGCAATCCCTGACTCTGCGAAACGCCGCACAGCAGCGACGCCGTCGTAAACAGCGCCAGCCCGAACATGAACACGCGCTTGCGCCCGATCAGGTCGCCCAGCCGTCCGGCGAGCAGCAGCAGGCCGCCGAACGTGATCAGGTACGCGTTCACGACCCACGCGAGGTTCGCCTGCGAGAAGTGCAGGTCGCGCTGGATCGACGGCAGCGCGACGTTCACGACCGTCGAGTCGAGGATGATCATCAGCATCCCGACGCACAGCACGACGAGCGCGATCCAGCGGGCTCTGTCGCTCGAGTCGGTTCCCAGTCTTTCTGTCATAGCTCGCTCCAATCCCTTCGATCCGCTTACAGATATGACTGTATCAGATCGTTCCGTTCGGGATCATTTTGGAGCGGATCGTTCCAGCGGGCCCTACGAACCACGAGAACCGCGCAGCGCAGTCCTTGCGAAGGAACTGTGTGTTGGGGCCGGGGACCGCTAGCGCGGCTCGCGCCGACGGACGCCCTTGCAGCTCACCAGATCGGAGCCGCGCGTCCGGATCAGCCGTCCGAGCGTCTCCATCAGCGCGTCGCCGGCGTCCGTATCGCCGAGCGAAGCGAGCACGTCGGCCTGGATCCGCGCGGCGAGCTCGTTGGCCTGCCGGGCCTTCTTCTTGCCGGCGGCGGTCACCTCGACGACCCGTGCACGCCGGTCGACCGGCGACGGGACCCGCTTGGCTAGTCCTGCGGCTTCCAGCTCGTCCAGCGTGACGACCATCGTCGTCTTGTCGAGCCCGATCAGCTCGGACAGCTCCTTCTGCGTGTGCTTGCCGCCGATCGCAGCCGATAGCACGCTGTGTCCGCGTGGCGTGATCCCCAGCGGTTCAAACGCGGCCGCCAGCTCGCGGCCGAACGTATAGTGCGCTTGCGTGAGCAGCCAGTTGAGGTTGCCGGCAAGACACTCAGGGCAGTCGTCCGCTGCGATTTCTTCGATCTCAGCTACTGGCGCGGACATTTGAACGAGATGTTAGCAGCAAACCAGATAATCTCGAACGGGACTATCACGGCTTCTCTGGTCTGAATCGATGCGAGTTGAGCACGCGCCGCACAACGCGATGGACGAGCCGGACGAGATCGAGCGATTTCACGACCGCTGCAGCGACCTGATGCGCGAGCTGCTCGATGGGCTCACCGCAGCACCCGACCGGCCCCGACCGTTCCCCGAGATCGAGGACGCGATCGGCTGGCCGCGCCGGCGAATCGCTTCTGTCCTCGGCGGCGTGTGCCGGCTGCGCCGCGCCGAGTTCGGCGGCCGGCGACCGTACCGCTTCCGCGAGCCGCGCCACGCCGCTTCGGGGCGTTGGGAGATGTGGATGGACGCGACGCAGGCGGATGCCGTGCGCGCCACCCAGCAGCCGCCGGCCGCCGTGTAGCCACTCGGGCACCCGGGTAGGCAAACAGAAACCACGAGGGAGGTTTCACAAGCATGGCTGCCCCGATCGAAGACCCACGCGAGCTGAAGGGCACGTCTGTCTACGACCAGGATGGAGAGAAGCTGGGCGACGTTCGAGAGCTGTACGCGCTCGGCGGCGACGGTGATCCGATGTGGGCGGCAGTCGAGCTCTCTGAGACGACGTTCAAGAGCCGCACCGTGTTCATCCCGCTGGCGCGGATGAAACACGAGGACGACCAGGTGCGCGTTCCATACAGCATGGCCCACCTCGTCGAGTCTCCGGAGGTAGATGCCGGGGACGAGCTCGCACGCGAGGACGATGAGCAGCTGCGCGAGTTCTACAGCGTCGACCAGGGCGATGGCGAGCTGCGCACCGACAACGACGACTCGTACGCCGCGCAGGTGCCCGAGGGCGACGAACCCGCCCGCAAGCTCTAACTCTCTAAGGTCTCTCGCCCGTGGACGGCGAGTGGCCGATCAACCTGTACAGCGACACGCAGACCCGGCCGACCGCCGGGATGCGCGCCGCGATCGCGGAGGCGGTGGTCGGGGACGAGCAGCGCAAGCTCGACCCGACGACGAACGCGCTGCAGGAGCGCGTCGCGGAGCTGCTCGGCCACGAAGCGGCACTGTTCCTGCCGAGCGGGTCGATGTGCAACCAGATCGCGCTCCGCCTCCACATCCGCCCGGGCGGCGACGAGCTGCTGATCGACCGGACCGCGCATCCGGTCAACTCCGAGGCAGGCGGCCCGGCGGCGCTCGCCGGCGCGATGGTCCGTACGCTCGCGGGCGAAGGCGGCGTGTTCGCGCCGAGCGAGCTCGAGGCCGCGATCCGCACCCGGCCGACGCGCTACACGCCGCGGTCCCGGCTCGTCAGCGTCGAGCAGACGACCAATCTCGGCGGCGGCCACGTGTGGCCGAAGGAGACGCTCGCCGGCGTGCTCGAGGTCGCTCGCGCTCATCGGCTGCGCGCCCACCTGGACGGCGCCCGCCTGCTGAACGCCGTTGTCGCGTCGGGCGTGCCGGCGCACGAGTACGCGTCCGGCTTCGACACCGCGTGGATCGACTTCACGAAGGGGCTCGGTGCTCCCGTCGGCGCCGTGCTCGCCGGCTCGCGCGAGCTGATCGAAGCGGCATGGCGCTGGAAGCAGATGATGGGCGGCTCGTTCCGGCAGTCGGGGATCGTCGCGGCCGGCTGCCTGTACGCGCTCGACCACCACGTCGAACGGCTGGCCGACGATCACGCCAACGCGCGGACGCTCGCGGATGGCCTGGCGTCCCTCCCCGGTGTGATGCTCGATCCCGAAACCGTCGAGACGAACATCGTGATCTTCGAGGTCGACGACGGGCCGGCACTCGTAGAGCGGGTCGCCGACCGTGTCGAGCTCCAGGTCGTCGGCGCGCGGCACGTGCGCGCGGTCACGCACCTCGACGTCAACCGCGAGCAGATCGACCGCGCGCTGGAGGTGTTCGCGGAGGTCCTCGGATGATCGGCGAGGTGACCGCGATCGCCACCACTCCGGTCAAGGGCCTGCAGGTGCGGCCGCGAACCGAGGTAGTGCTGACCGAGACGGGGGTTGCCGACAATCGCCGCTTCTACCTGATCGACGACCGCAGCCGGATGGTCAACGGCAAGCGGGTCGGGAGCCTGACGGCCGTGGTGGCGGACTACGACCCGGCGGACGCGCGGCTCACGCTCACATTCCCCGACGGGGCGACGGTGGCCGGCGAGACCCACGACGGCGACCCGGTCGACGCGACGTTCTTCTCGCTGCGGCCCGAGTCGGTGCTCGTCCCGGGGCCGTTCTCCGAGGCGCTCTCGGAGTTCGCGGGCGAATCGCTGCGCTTGGTGCGGATCGACCCGCGGCGGGGCGCGGTCGACCGCGGGCCGGACGGCGCCGTATCGCTCGTCTCGCAAGCATCGGTCCAAAAGCTCGCCGAGCTCGCCGGACGACCCGTCGACTCGCGCCGGTTCCGAATGCTGTTCGAGGTCAGTGGGCTCCGGGCGCACGAGGAAGACCGGCTCGTCGGCGCGCAAGCCCGGATCGGGGAAGCGCTCGTCGAGTTCCGCGGGCACGTCGGCCGGTGCCTGGTCACAACGCTGTCGCCGGAGAGCGGAACTGTCGACCTGCCGACGCTCGACCTGCTCGAGTATCGCCAGCAGCTCGACACGACCGAGCCGCTGGCGTTCGGGGTCTACGGGCGGGTCCTGGAGCCGGGCACGGTCCGGCTTGGCGACGCACTGACCGCCTAGAGGACGCGCTCGTCGCTCCACCGCGAGCGCCCGCGCCGCCGGGCGGCGGGGCCCCAAAACCAGAAGCGGGCGAAGAACAGCAGCGGAAACAGCATCCAAAAGCCGCCGTGCGCGGCGACCGCGGCCGCGGCGAACAGGAGCGGCAGCAGCCACCAGGCACCGAACAACCCGGTGCGCCCCGCGGGCGCGCCGGCGTGCCTGACCGGCGCCGATGGGAGATCGCTGACGAGCTGCTGAAGCTCGCCGATCGTCTTGGCGTCGTAGCACCGGTCGATCCGTGCCGCGAACTCCTCCGAATCGAGCCGGCCGTCGACGTGGTTGCGGCGCAGGAAGTCGGCGAACTCCTCGCGATCGGTGTCGCCCGCTCGCAGGTCCGAGTCTCGGTTGATCTTGGTGGGCTCAGTATTCATGGCCGAATCCTTCCGCGCGCGCGGGTTTCTGTCATCGGCCCGCGGGAGGTTCTTGCGGTCCACCCGCAGCAGTACCGAGTCCTCCCGTGGTAGGAGCGCCGTCGAACGGAAGCCAGACGTGGAACACGGTTTGACCGGGCTCAGAGTCGAATGTGATCGAGCCGTTGAGTCGCTCGGTCACGATCCGGCGCGCCGTGTCGAGGCCGAGTCCGGTGCCCTCGCCAACCCCCTTGGTGGTGAAGAATGGGTCGAAGACGCGGTCGCGGACGTCCGCCGGGATCCCGGGCCCATCGTCGGCGATGTTGACCTTCGCGCAGACGCCGTCGCGCTCGGTCGAGACGGTGATCGTGCCGGAATCGCCGAGCGCCTCGATTGCGTTCGCGAGCAGGTTCGTCCACACCTGATTGAGCTCCGAGCCGCGCAGCGTGATCTTCGGCAAGGTCTTGTCGTAGTTGCGCTTCACGTCGATCGAGGTGTGTTTGAGTTTGTGGCCAAGCACTGTCAGCGTCGTCTCCAGACCCTCGTGGATGTCGGTCTCGACGAGCTCGCCGCGATCCATGAACGCATACGCCTTGATCGCCTTGACGAGCTTGCCCATCCGGTCCGTCGACTCTGAGATCTGTGCCGCCAAACCGCGCGCGGTCAGCGACGCGGCGATCCACGACACCGCGGAGCCCGCGCCAGGTCCCGCGAGCCGCTCGACCCGCGACAGCCAATCGCCGTCAACGCCGGCGGCCACGAGCGGCTCAGTAAGCCGCCACGGCTCCGCGATCCCGAGTCGCTCGAGCCCTCCGAGCAGCTCGTCCTCGGCGTCGGCCGCGTCGAGCGCGGACAGTGCATCCCGCGACGCCGCCCGCTCCAGCGCCTCGCGTTGCATGGCCACGAGCTGCTCTGCCTGCTCACGCTCGATCCCGGACTCGACGAACACGCCGATCGTCGAGGCGAGCACGTCGAGCGCTTCCGCCAGGTCGTTGGCCGCACTGCGCGCCGCGGACGCCGGGTTGTTCAGCTCGTGCGCGAGCCCGGCGGCCATCGTTCCGAGGGACGCGAGCCGCTCGCGTGTCTGCTCGCGCGCCGCGATCCGGCTGGCGACGGGCCTGATCGCCCGCATCACCTTCCGGTGTACCGGCCGCTCGGTGAGGATCAGCTGGATGAAGTCCTCGGCGCCGACGATCGCGAGCCGCACGTCCGAATCGGCGACCATCTGGCCGGCGAATCCGGTTTCGGTTAGCACCGGGATCGCGCCCATCCATGTCGGCGCCACCTGACGTGTCACCGGCTCGACTCGGCCGGCCTCGACGACGAGGCCCTGGACGATCCCTTCGAGCAACAGGATGAACTCGCTGGCGGAGCTTGGGCCCGCCTCGGAGATGACGGTGCCGGCGGATGCCTCGCGGATCACCGACACCTCCCGCCAGCGCTCGACCTCCTCGTCGGAGATCTCATCGAACAGATCGATCGTGCGGAGCTCCGCCAGCGTCGGACGGACGGGCTGGCTCATGCGCTTGCCAGATACTCGTGGATCAGCGAGACGGCCATCGACCCCTCGCCGACGGCGCTCGCAACTCGCTTGATCGATCGGTCGCGAACGTCGCCGGCGACGAACACGCCGGGGACGCTCGTCTCGAGCGCGTACGGCTCGCGGGGCAGCGACCAGCCATGGTCGCGGACGTCGGATCCCGCGAGAATGAAGCCGCGCTCATCGCGGGCGACGACGCCGTCGAGCCAATCGGTGCGCGGCGCCGCGCCGATGAACACGAAGCACGCGTCGGCGTCTTCCAGTGTCTCGCCGCCCCCATCGTTGAGGATCCGCAGCGACCGCAGGTGTCCGTCCTCGCCTTCGGCCGCGATCGCCCGCGCGCCCGTCCGCACCTCGATGTTCTCGAGCTCGCCGATCTGCTCGATCAGATAGTGCGACATCGACTTGGCGAGCGAGTCGGCCCGAACGAGCATCGTCACCTTGCCGGCGTACCCACTGAAGTAGACGGCGGCCTGCCCGGCCGAGTTCGCGCCGCCGATCACGACCACGTGCTGGTCCTTGCAGGCGCGCGCCTCGGTTAGCGCTGCGCCGTAGTAGATCCCCACGCCGGTCAGCTCCTTGAACCCTGGAGCGTCGAGCTGGCGGTACGAGACACCTGACGCCACGAGCACGGTGTTGGCGCTGAGCACGGCCCCACCGGTCAGCTCGACGAACCGGCCAGCGCCCTCGACCCGCAGCGCGACCGCTTCCTGCACGGTGACCAACTCGGCGCCAAGGCGACGGGCCTGGTCGGTCGCCCGGCGCGCCAGATCGGAACCGCTGAGGCCGGCCGGGAACCCGAGATAGTTCTCGATCCGGCTCGACTGGCCCGCCTGACCGCCCGGCGCCTCGCGCTCGACGAGCACGGTCCGCAGACCTTCGGACGCGCCGTACACAGCCGCCGCCAGACCGGCCGGACCGCCGCCGACGATCACAAGGTCGTAATGCTCGCCGACGGGCTGAGCCGAGATGCCAAGCCGTTCGGCGAGCTCGAGCGTCGTCGGGCGCTCGAGAATCGACCCGTCCTCGAGCAGCGCGACCGGCAGCCGGCCTGCGTCGATATCGAAGACGGTCAGCATCTCGCGCGCCTCGGCATCGCGCTCGACGTCGAACCACCGCGCCGGCACGCGGTTGCGGGCGAGGAAGTCACGGACGTCGTGCGAGTCCTTCGAGAACCGATGGCCGATCACGCGCACGCCGCCCGACTCGAGCGCCGCCCCGGCTTCCCATGTCGTCAACAGATCCTCGACGACGGGATAGAGCTGCTCCTCCGGCGGATCCCACGGCTTCAGCAGGTAGTAGTCGAGGCTCACCTCGTTGATCGCCTGGATCGCGGCTTCGGTGTCGGCGTACGCCGTGAGCAGCACGCGCTTGGCCTCCGGCACGAGCTCGCGAGCTTGGACGAGGTAGTCGGTTCCGGACAATCCCGGCATCCGCTGATCGGCGACGAGCATCGCGACCTGCTCGCCTCGGGCGCGGACCTGCTTGAGCAGATCGAGCCCCTCTGCACCCGATCCGGCCCGCATCACTCGGTAGCGGTCACCGAACCGCCGCCGCAGGTCGCGCGCGACCGCCGCCAGCACCGCCGGCTCGTCGTCGACCGCGACGATCGCAGGACGGCGGGCCTCACGCTCGTTCTGCTGCTCAGCGATGGTCCCGGCCTCCATGCCCCCATCTTAGGCAGGGGCCGTGCGCGGCTCAGGACTTGTGGACCACGAGCGTCAGGCCGTAGACGACGAGCGCGACCGAACATGCCAGCCCGACGAAGGCGAGCATGGTGTATGCCGCGGCTGCGCCGTTTCGGTGGGCACGGCGTGCGTCGCTCGAGCGCACTGCCCCCATCACCGCAAGCGAGAACACGACCGCGATGGCAATGCTGGCCGCAACCGCCGAGTACGCCATCTTCAGCAGCGCACTGCTCGCGAGCTCGATCATTGCGGAACCGGAGCCGGGGTCGACTGGCGGGCGCGCCGGGCGAACGTCGCCACAAGGGCGGCGAGGAGCAGCACAGTGACGAAGATCGGTCCGGCGGCACCGGTGCCAAACAGCCGCGTGATGCCGTAGATGGCCGCCGCTAATGCGCCGGCCGCGGGGAGCGTCAGCACCCACGCCCGGACGATGTCGCCGGCCACGCCCCACCGAACGGCGGATAGCTTCTTCGCAGCGCCCGCGCCAGTGATCCCGCCGGAGATCACATGCGTCGTCGAAAGCGGATAACCGACGCTCGAGGCCGCGAGGATCACCGCAGCGCCCGCTCCCTGAGCGGCGAAGCCCTGCGCCGGGTCCATGCTGATGATGCGCGAGCCCATCGTGTTGATGATCCGCCAGCCGCCGGTGAACGTTCCCAGAGCGATCGCACTCGCCGCGCAGATCACGACCCAGTCGGGCACATGGAATCCCTTGGCTGAGATGTTTCCATGTGCGATCAGGGCGAGCGTGATCACACCCATCGTCTTCTGTGCGTCGTTCGTGCCGTGCGAAAGCGCAAGCAGCCCGCCGGAGACGATCTGGCCAAGCCGGAAACCGCGGTTGACCGGCCCGGGGCGCAGGTACCCGACGATCTTGTAGACGATCAGGATCGCGAGCCCTGCGCCGGCGAAAGCCACCAATGGCGCGACGAGCGCAGGCACGATCAGCTTCGAGACGAGCCCATGGCCATTGACAACGCTGGAGCCGTGGGCGGCGATCGCGGCGCCCACGAGCGCCCCGATCAACGCGTGGGATGAGCTCGACGGCAGGCCGTAGTACCAGGTCAGCAGGTTCCAGCCGATCGCTCCGACCAGCGCTGCGAAGACAATCGTCATCGACACGTGGCCGTTGACGAAGCCTTTGCCAATCGTCGAGGCGACCTTCAGCGAGATGAACGCCCCGGCGAAATTGAGCAGCGATGCCATGAGGATCGCGCGGCGGGGGCCAATCGCGCGCGTCGAGATCGAGGTCGCGACGACATTGGCGGTGTCGTGAAACCCGTTGGTGAAGTCGAACGCGAGCGCCGTTCCGACGACGATCACGAGAATGATGTCGCCGCTCACGAGCCTTGTGAACGGTTTGTGAAGCTCACGCCCGCAAACCTACGCTACTAAGCGGTCGCGAGGAGTCGCTATTTGAGCTGCTCGCGGTGGGGTGCATCGGAGCGGTATAACCAGGCCACCGGTCTGAGGCGAGAGGAGAATCATGAGCTGGGCCATCGGCGTGGACATCGGCGGGACCTTCACCGACTGCGTCGGAATCGATCCCGGCGGCCGGCTCCACTACGCCAAGGCCCTCTCGACTCACGACAGCGACGCATCAGAGGGCGTGCTGAACGCACTCGGCGAGCTCGCCCGCGGCGTCGGCAGGGAGAGCGGCGAGCTGCTCGGCGAGACCACTCGGCTCGGTCACGGGACCACGATCGGCACGAACCTGTTGGTCGAGCGGCGCGGCGCGAAGGTCGGACTCGTGACGACCGCCGGCCACGGCGATGCGCTGACGATGATGCGCGGCGCCGGCCGCACGGCCGGCCTGCCGATCGACCGGGTGTTCGACGTCCGGGCGACGAGCAAGCCCGAGCCGCTCGTGGCGCGAGCCTCGGTCGCAGAGGTGCACGAGCGGGTCGGTCCCGATGGGAGCGTGATCGCGCCGCTTGACGACGACCGAGCTCGGGACGCGCTGCGAACGCTCGTCGACGGCGGCGAGCTGGGCGGGGTCGCGATAACGCTGCTTTGGTCATTTCGCAACGACGCCCACGAACAGCGCGTGGCCGAGCTCGTCCGGGACCTGGCCCCCGATGCGTTCGTGAGCTTGTCGTCCGTGACCGCGCCCCGCCAGGGCGAGTACGAGCGGACGGTCGCAGCCGTGATCAACTCGTACGTCGGCCCGGCGTCGGTCGACTACCTCGACCGCCTCGTGGCGCGGCTGTCGGACGCCGGCTTCGACGGGCGGCTGCTCGTGATGCAGGCGAACGGTGGCGTCACCGATGTCGAGCACGCGCGCTCGGCGCCGATCCGGCTGCTCGGCTCAGGACCCGCCGGCGGGATCAGCGGAGTCGCGGTGCTCGCCGCCCGCGCGGGCCACCCGAACGTGATTGCAACCGACATGGGCGGAACGTCGTTCGAGGTCGGGCTGTTGATCGAGGGGCGGCCGTTGGTCTCGGGCCAGCAGATCATCGACCAGTACACGTTCCACCAGCCCCACCTCGACGCGCGCTCGATCGCGTGCGGCGGCGGCTCGATCGCGTCGATCTCCTCGGACGGCGGGCTGCGGGTCGGACCCGAATCGGCCGGCTCGTCACCCGGTCCGGCGGCGTACGGTCGCGGGGGATCGGACGCGACCGTCACCGACGCGGACGTGGTGCTGGGTCTGCTCAGTCCGGATGCGTTCCTCGGCGGCGGGATGCTGCTCGATGCCGACGCGGCGCGGGCGGCCGTGCGCGCCGTGGCCGAGCCGCTGGAGTTGACCGTCGAGGAGGCGGCCGCGGGGATCCTGCGCGTGAACAATCATGCGGCGGCCACACTGATTCGCCAGCGGACGCTCGAGCAAGGGCTCGACCCGCGCGACTTCGTCGTCTACGCCTACGGCGGCGCCGGGCCGCTGCACGCGTGGGGTTACGCCGCAGAGCTCGGGTGCAAAACCGTCGTGATCCCGCTCGGGAACGGCGCCTCGACCCTGTCGGCGTACGGGATCGCCGCCGGCGACCTCGTCCACCACCAGGAGGTCGAGTGCCGCGCGCGGAGCCCGTTGGATCCGTCCGAGCTGAGCGCGGCCGTCGCGGAGGCCGAGGAGCGGGCGCGCGCCGCGATGGGCAGTGCCGAGCCACAACTCTCGCGGGTCGCGCTGATGCGCTATGCGGAGCAGCTGCTGCAGTCGGTCCCAGTCCCGATCGCGGATGGCTCGATCGACGACGATGCCTGCGCGAAGCTGCTCGCCGACTTCGATGCCGAGTACGAGCGCCAGTTCGGCGCGTTCGCGAAGGCGCTGTTCCAGGCCGTCGAGGTGTTTGCCGTGCGCGTTGAGGCGCGCGTCCCCGGCGATGTCCGCGACATTCGAGCCGATGCGCCCGCGGAGGCGGCCGAGCCCGCCTCTCGGCGGTCGGTCCACTGGCCGCAGGAGGGCCCGATCGATACCCCGATCTACGACGGCGCGCTGCTCGGCTCAGCTCAGGTGATCGATGGCCCGGCGGTGATCGAGCTCGCGTACACGACCGTGCCGGTCCCGCCTGGCCAGCGGCTCACGCGCGACGCCGACACCGACAACCTGCTGCTCGACTTGGAGGTCTGAGCGATGACGATCGAACAGGCAGCCCCCGCGCACGAGATCCCGTCCGAGCGGCCCGCCGGCTTCTGGGACGGCGTCGCGCGCTCCTACATCCCGCCGGCTTCGTTGACGATCGACCCGTCGGTCCGGTTGTCGTTGGAGCAGGCCTCCGAAGTGGATCCGGTCACGGCGGAGGTCATCCGGTATGCGCTCCTGAATGCAAACTTTGAGCACGCGGAGCTGATCCAGCGGCTGTGCGTCTCGCCGGTCACGATGCTGACGCGCGACTACCAGGCGAGCGTGCTAACGGAGGACGGAGACCTCGTGTGCCTCGGAGCGAACCTCCAGTACTTCTCGACCTCGCACTGCATGACCGTCAAGTGGACGCTCGAGCATCGCTCGGGGAATCCCGGGATCCGGCCGGGGGACATCTACTTGTCAAATGATCCCTACGTCGGCGCGCCCCACCAGCCCGACACGTGCGTGTACGCGCCGTTGTTCGTCGGCGACGAGCTGTTCTGCTGGGTCGGCAACTCGATGCACCTCGCCGACGTCGGCGGTTCGGTGCAGGGGTCGTTCTGCATCACCGCGCAGGACGCGTGGATGGACCCGCCGTCGTTCCCCCCGATCCGGCTGGTCGAGGAGGGAGTGCTGCGTGACGACGTCGAGCAGCTGTTCGCGCGGCAGAGCCGGGTCCCGCCGGCGGTCAAGATGGACCTGCGGGCGGCGATCGCCGGCGTCGGCGGAACGCTTTCGCGCCTGGAGGGGCTCGTCGAGCGGTACGGCGCGCCGACGGTCAAGGCGGTGATGCGATCGATGATCGACGGCGGCGAGCAATTGATGCGTCGCCGGCTGTCGTCGATTCCCGACGGCCGCTGGAGCCACCGCGCGTTCACCGAGGCGGCGCTGCCCGGAGACCGGGGCGTGTACGCCTACCAGGTGAACGTGACCAAGCAGGGGTCCCGGCTGATCGTCGACAACGTCGGCACCGACCCCCAGGCGGGCTCGATCAACGTCACCTATGCGGCGTTCGCCGGCGCCGTTCAGGCGGCCGTCTGCTCACAGCTGGTCGGCGACCTCGCGGGCGCATACGGGGGCGCGCACCGGGTGATCGAGCTCCGGCCCGAGCCGGGGCTGCTGTCGTGTGCCGACCACCCCGCGGCGGTCAGCCCGAGCGGCGCGTATACGAACGAGATGCTGCTGAACTGCACCGCGATCGCTGTGGGGAAGATGCTCTCGTGCGCGGGCGACGCTGACGTTGCGGCGCGCGCGATCGGGCCGAACCTCCCTCACTTCTACGGCGCGATCGGCGGCGGGCTCGACGCCGCCGGCAACCAGTTCATGCTGATCAACACGAACGGGATGATGGGCGCGCTCGGCGGCGAGCGCGAGCGCGACGGAACCGACGCCGGTGGCCACTACTGGATCCCCGAGGGGATCGCCTACAACGTCGAGGATCTCGAGGACCAGTACCCGATCCTCTACCTGTACCGCCGTCTGCTGCCCGTCGGCGGTGACGGCGCGGGCCGCCGGCGCGGTGGGCTCGGGTTCGTCGAGGCCACGATCCCGTGGAACAGCCCGTTCATCCAGATGCACCTGTACGGGAACGAGTCGTTCACGAAGGGCCAGGGTCAGCTCGGCGCGAATCCGGGCAGCCGAGCCTCGTTCCGGATGCGCTCTGGCACGGACGTCGTGGAGCGGCTGGCTGCGGGCGAGGTCCCGCAGTCGCTTGATGTGCTCGGTGGCGAGGAGCTCACCGTGACGTTCAAGGGCCCGCCGCTCGACCTGCCGCCGGGGTTCGCGTGGGAGTGGGTCTCGCCGACCGCCGCAGGATGGGGCGACCCGTTGCTCCGCGCGCCGGAGGACGTGGCTGCGGATGTCGCCGCCGGGCTGATGTCCGTTGACGATGCGCGGCGGGTGTACGGGGTCGTGATCGGTGACCCCGACGCCACCACGGAGGCGCGCCTTGCGACCCGCCGTGCGCGCCTCGGCGGCGACGAACCCGGCGAGCCGGTCGCCGCGCCGGACGGCGCCACCCGCGCCGGCGAGCTGCTGCACGTCGTCGATGGCCGCTGGTGGTGCAACGGCGCCGACCTCGGTCCGGCCGATGGGTCGTGGAAGGCGAAGGCGGCCCACGAGCAGCTCACGTTCGCCGATCTCGGACCCGAGTTCGCCGGCGGTGGCGACGAAGAGATCGCGGCGATGATCACGCTGCACGCGTGGTACTGCCCGGTCACGGGCTACCGGCTCGACCTCGAGCTGGCGCGCGCCGAGGAGCCCCCGCTCGTGGACATGGTGCTAAGCGGCCCGCCGGGATAGCTTGATCACAGCGCGGATGTCCTCGAGGCAGCCGGCGAGGTCGTACTCGATCCTGAAGTCGGTGAACCTCAGCGTCTGGATCCGCTTTGTCAGTAGCTTCGCGTCGCGGTAGCGGTCCTTTTCGATGTCTCGAACCGCGATGTGGTACGGGCGTCCGTCGAGTTCCACATCCAGCCCGTAGTCCGGCCAGTAGTTGTCTAGCTCCCAGCCGTCGACGATCACGTTCTTCTGTGGAGGCGGGATATCCGGGTTGCGCTCCAGCGCGCGGTCGAACGTACGCTCGAGCTCTGACTTGCGATCGGGTCCGGGGCGGTAACGGCGGAACGCGGCTTTGAGGATGCCGACGCCTGGTCTGCCGGCGTGCCGTTCGAGCGTCCGCTCAACCGCGTGGATGTTCAGCAGTTGCTTGCGGGCGCGCGAACGGTGATCAGCCGCTCGAGCTCTTGTGGCGTCTCGGTGGGTGCGAGCTCGATGAACATGCGCGGAAGCGAGCTGATCCGGATCCCGTTCTTCGTCGTCACGTCCTCGGCGTGCGGCAGTTTGTGGGCGCGATGGATGATCAATCCTTGCCGGGCGCACCCGCCAATAACGGTGAGCTCGATCCGACGGACGTCGATCTCCCGTAGACCGCGCGTGGCTGCGGAGGTTCTATGGCTTAGAAAGGAGTCCGTGGAGCAGGCGAGGTACGCGGCCATCAGCAGCCCCCACCGTCCGACCTTCGGGTGGCCAACCGCGTACACGCCACGGTGTATCGGATAGAGGAACCCTCGCGCGACCAGCCCACGGACCTGCTCGTAAGTCAGCCCACACGCGACCACCTGCTCCAGCGACACGACGCCGAACTGCTTATCCGTTAGGCGAGCCACACTATGTAAGAGATTCCGGGCTCCACGACCGGTATCTCTTACATAGTTGGCCATGCCTCCACGGTGACACAGAAAGTGTCACGAGTGGGTGTCGGCTTGTGTCAACTCTCCGCGATCGCGCGCGCCGCCAGCCGCCCGCTGAACACGCAGCCACCGAGGAACGTTCCCTCGAGCGACCGCTTCCCGTGCATGCCGCCGCCGCCGAACCCCGCCGCTTCGCCGGCTGCGTACAGGCCCGTGATCGGCTGGCCGTCTTCACGAAGGACCCGTGACGGAAGGTCGGTCTGGATACCTCCGAGGCTCTTGCGCGCCAGGACGGTCATCCGGATCGCGATCAGGGGACCGGCGCCCGGGTCCGTGATCGACTGGAACGCGCAGGTCCGCAGCCGGTCTCCGCGCCAGTTGCGCAGCTGCGCGATCCGCCGCAGTTGATCGTCGTTGAACAGCGGCTTGCCGCGAGCAATTGTCGAGTCATAGTGCGAAACCTCGGACGCCATCAGCTCGGCGTCAAGCGCACCGTCGCCCATCACCTCCGCCATCTTCGTGGCCAATTCCGGCAGCGTTTCCGCCGAGACGAAGTCCGGACAGTGATCGACGAAATGCCTCACCAGCGTCGGCTTCCCGAGCACGATCGACAGCAGGAACCTAACGAGCCGCTTGTTCCTGATATTCGGGTTGTACTGCGAACCCGACACGTCGAGCTCGCGTCGGGCGATCTTCCAGTTGCAGATCATCCAGTAGTAGCCCCGCGGGTCCTCGCACATCCGCTCGAGCGCGTAGTACGCGTCGAATGTCGGGATCAGCGGGATCGGCCCGTAGCGCCGGCCGGTCGGGTCGAGCACGAGCCCTGATCGCGGCGGGATCAGCTTCAGCCCGTGCAATGGCCGCAGAGGCCGCGGGTGGCGGACCGCGTCGGCGTAGTTCCACATGCGATTGATGTGAGTGACGTTCCCGCCGATCCGTCCGACCTCTTTGTGCATCGCGCCATCGGCGTAGTAGTGCGACCCCATCAAGATCGTCTCCGGTGGCGCGCCGAGCTCGGGAGGCCACTCGCGCCTGACGATGTCGAGGTTGCCGCCGACGCCGCCGGCCGCGATCACGACTCGCGAGGCCTGAACGTCATGCGCCGGCCCGCCCGCCTCGGGGGCGATCTGGCAGCCGCGGACCGCGCCACCACGGTGGCGCAGCTTCATAACCCGCGTGCCGAACCGCACCGTAAGCCGGCCGCGACCCGGATGACGCTCGATCGCCCGCCACAATGAATCGACCAGGGCCTGACCGCAGCCCCATGTCAGATGAAACCGCGGGACCGAATTCCCGTCCCCGTACACCCCGCGCTCGGCCCAGTTGACGACCGGGAAGAAGCGGACGCCGTACGACTTGAGCCAATCGCCGACCTCATCGCGCGCGCGTGATACATACGCCTCAGCCCACCGGCGCGGCCACTCGTCTCCCTCCTCGAACTCCGCGACTCGGAACCAGTCCTCCTGTGCCAGCTCCAGGGCTGTCCTGGATCCGCGAAAACCGCTGCTCGCGCGTGTCAACCATGAACATCCCGCCAAATGCCTCGCGCGCGAGTCCGCCGACCTCGTGCGGCGCGCAGCGGTCGACCAGCAGGATCCGCAGGTCGGTCCTCTCGAGCAGCTCGAGCGTGACGACGAGCCCCGCGAGGCCGGCGCCGACCACGATCACATCGGTGTGTTCCAAATCGGGCACGTGGGCACCGTATACAAAACGCGTATGAGCGTCGTCGCGTTTGCACCCGGCCGGGTCAACCTGATCGGAGAACACACCGACTACAACGGTGGGCTCGCGCTGCCGTTCGCGATCGAGCAGGGAGTGCGCGTCCACGCCGCCCTCCGTCCGGGCTCCGAGGTGATCGCGCGGGCCCTCGACCGCGACGAAAGCGAGCGCTTCGAGATCGGCGCGCCAGGAGCAGAGCGCCACGGCGACTGGCGTGACTTCGTTCGAGGCATGATCGCCGAGCTCACCGCCGCGGGCTTTCGGCTGAAGGGCGCCGAGCTCGAGATCAGCGGCGATGTCCCGGAGGGCGGTGGGATGTCGTCATCGGCGGCGCTCGAGGTGGCGCTCTGCCTCGCGCTGCTTGCGGCATCCGGCCAGCGCGATTCCGGAGGACCGCACGAAGCTCGCGCGGCTCTGCTCCCGCGTGGAGAACGACTGGGTCGGCGCGCGTACCGGCCTGCTCGACCAGCTTGCGTCGCTGGACGGTAAAGCCGGCCACGCGCTGCGGATCGACTTCCGCTCGCTCGAGGTCCGGCCCGTCCCGCTGCGCCTACGCGATTGGACGCTCGCGACGATCCCATCGGGCGAGGAGCACTCGCTCGCCGATCCCGAGTCCGGCTACAGCGAGCGTCGGCGTGAATGCGAGCAGGCTCGCGTCGAGCTCGGGCTCGACAGCCTGCGCGATGCGCGCCTCGAGCAGCTCGACCGCCTGCCCGAACCGCTGAACCGGCGCGCACGCCACGTGCTCGAGGAGAACGATCGAGTCGAGCAGACGATCGACGCCCTCGAGCGCGAAGACCTGGAGCGGGTCGCCGCGTTGCTCGATGCCTCGCACGCAAGCCTCCGCGATCTGTACGACTCCTCGACCGAGGCCGTCGAGCGGACGGTGAGGCGCGCCAAGCAGTCGGGCGCCGCCGGCGCGCGGATGATGGGTGGCGGCTTCGGCGGCCACGTGCTGGCGTTGTTCGAGCCTGGCGCACGACCGCCCGATGGCGCCCACCTGGTGTCGCCCGCGGAAGGAGCGCGACTTCTCCAACCGTAAGCGGGGTAGCTAGCCCTCAGGAATGAGTGTGCTTGCAACTGCCGGGCTCGGAATCAACCCGAGCGCTCTGGACTACGCGATCCTCGGGGTCTACTTCGTTGTCGTGCTGGGGATCGGCGCGGTCGCGCGGCTGACGATCAAGACGGACGTCGACTACTTCCTTTCAGGCAGGCGGCTACCGGCATGGATCACCGGCCTGGCGTTCATGGCCGCGAACCTCGGCGCGCTCGAGATCCTCGGGATGGCGGCCAACGGCGCTCAGTACGGCGTCGCGACCGTGCACTACTACTGGATCGGGGCGGTGCCGGCGATGGTCTTCCTCGGCGTCGTGATGATGCCGTTTTACTACGGCGCCAAGGTCAAGAGCGTCCCCGAGTACCTGCGCCTGCGGTTCGGCAAATTCGCGCACGCGTGGAACGCCGGCAGCTTCGCGGTCGCGACCGTCTTGATCGCGGGCGTCAACCTGTTCGCGCTCGCGCTCGTCGTGCACCTGATGCTCGGCTGGACGATCGCCATCTCGATCTTCGTCGCCGCGGCGATCGTGCTCGTCTACATCACGCTCGGCGGGCTCACGTCGGCGATCTACAACGAGGTGCTCCAGTTCTTCGTCGTCGTAGCGAGCCTGCTGCCACTGGTGATCGTCGGGCTGCACTCGGTCGGCGGCATCAGCGGGCTCGACCGCCGGATCCGCCACACCGTGCTCGGCGAGACGGGGCTGCACGCGTGGAAGGGGCTCGGGATCGGCCACGTCACCAACCCGATCGGCGGAGCTTGGCTGCCGATGGTGCTCGGCCTCGGGTTCGTGCTCGGGTTCGGCTACTGGACAACGAACTTCGCCGAGGTCCAGCGCGCGCTGTCGGCGCGCAACATGTCGGCCGCGCGACGCACGCCGCTGATCGGCGCGTTCCCGAAGCTGTTCTTCCCTGCGCTGACGATCCTCCCCGGGTTGATCGCGCTGGTCGTCGATCCACGGGCTCGGCAAGACGAGCCCAAGCCTCCAGTACAACGCCGCGATCCCGCTGCTGATCGGCAAGTACCTCCCCGAAGGAATGCTCGGGCTGGCGATCACCGGCCTGCTCGCGGCGTTCATGGCCGGCGTCGCTGCGAACGTCACCGCCTTCAACACCGTCGTCACCTACGACCTGTGGCAGTCCTACGTCGCCAAGGACCGCGACCCGGCCTACTACATCCGGGTGGGCCGGATCGCGACCTTCATCGGCCTGCTGGTCTCGATCGCCACCGCGTTCATCGCGAAGGGCAACACGAACATCATGAACTACGTCCAGGCGCTGTTTTCGATCTTCAACGCGCCGCTGTTCGCGACGTTCATCATCGCGATGTACTGGAAACGGGCGACGCCCCTGGCCGGCGGGCTCAGCCTGATCGCGGGAATGGCGGCCGCCGAGACGACGCTGCTGCTCGGCTCCAACCACGTGATCAACCTGGGCTCGAAGATCGCCGCCACCTGGTACGAGGCGATCGCCGCGTTCGTCGCGGATGCGGTCGTCCTCGTCGTCGTCTCGCTGTTCACCAAGCCACGCGATACCGAGGACCTACGCGGCCTCGTGTGGGGCCTCAAACGCGAAGGGCAGCAGGAGGGCGACATCATCGTCGGCGACGAGGCGTGGTACCGCCAGCCGATCGTGCTCGGCATGATTGCGCTCGTGATCGGCGTGGCCCTCGACGTCATCTTCATCTAGGGGAGCAATGTCACCAGACCCGAACGAACAACCCCAGCTGAGCGACGAGGAAGAGCTGGCCGCCGCACGCGCGGCCAACAAGTTCGACATCCGCCGCATCATCGCGGCCCTGTTCGCGCTCTACGGGATCGTGATGGTGATCGTCGGCATCGTCGGCTCACATCACGTCAAGACGAAGGCCGCCGGAATCAACATCGATCTGTGGACGGGAATCGGGATGCTCGTGTTCGCGGTCGTGATGCTGGCGTGGGCGCTGTTGCGCCCGGTGCAGCCAGACCCACCGGAGACTCGAGGTCAGGGCTCGGGCCGGATTCGCCGCGCGCCCGCGACGTGAGAACGGCGTCGCGTCGCTGCCGGACAACGAGTCCGCCCACCGTCGCCCACCCGAGCGCGACCAGGATCCAGAAGCTGAGAATTCGGTAGAGGAGCGGGAATCCGAAGCCCTTCGCGCGCCTATATGGTGCGGGCCATGACGGAGGCCCTGACGCTCGACCGCGCCGACGGAATCGCGACGATCACGATGCGCGCACCGGAGCGCCGTAATGCGCTCACGCTCGCGATGGCCGCAGCGATGATCGAGGCGTGCGAGACGATCGACGCCGACCCGGCGATCGGCGCGGTGATCGTCACGGGCGAGGGCGGCTACTTCTGCGCCGGTGGGGATCGCGCGACGCTCGCCCGGGCGGGCGAGGATCCGGCGGCGCCAGATGTCTACGAAGGGATGAGCACGATCTACGGCGCGTTCGCGCGGGTGGGCCGGCTCGAGCCGCCGACGATCGCCGCGATCCGGGGCGGCGCAGTCGGGGCAGGGCTGAACCTCGCGCTCGCCACGGACCTGCGCGTCGTGGCAGAGGACGCAACGCTCTTGTCGGGCTTTGTGCCGATCGGGCTGCACCCGGGCGGCGGCCACTCGTTGCTGCTCGCCCGAGCCGGCAATCGTGAGCTGGCCAACGCGCTGGCGCCTCTTCGGCCAGCGACTGACCGGCGTGGAGGCGGTCGAGCGAGGGCTCGCGTGGAAAGCCGTGCGGGACGACCAGGTCGACGAGTGCGCCCACGAGCTCGCCGCGGTCCCGGCCGCCGACCCCGAGCTCGCCCGCCGCACCGCCACTTCGATGCGCCGCGTCGCCGGACCGCCGGCGATCCCGTGGGAGGCCGCGCTCGACCTAGAACGGGCCGCGCAGATGTGGTCGATGCGCCGTAAGGCGCTCGGCGGCTGACTCGTCTATGGGACCCGCGGTTTGCGGGCGCGGATGATCGCGGCTGCGGCGTGTTCGTGGACGCGGTGGGTCTCGCGGATCTCCACGTCCTGGAGACCGGCGGCGGCCAGCGCGTCGCGGAACTCGGTTGCGGTGAGCGCCCCGGCGATGCAGCCGGTCCAGGCTGCCATGTCCGCTCGCGTGGCGTCGTCCATGTCGGGATCGGCGATCACGTCTGAGACGGCGAACCGCCCGCCCGGTTTCAGCACTCGGGCGGCTTCGGCGAGGACTTTCGGCTTGTCGCCGGAGAGGTTGATCACGCAGTTGGAGATCACCACGTCGACGCTGGCCGCCGGGAGTGGGAGCTCCTCCAGGTAGCCCTTGCGGAACTCGACGTTCTCGATGCCTGCCTCGGCGGCGTTGCGCCGGGCGAGGGCGAGCATCTCGTCGGTCATGTCGATCCCGATCGCGTGTCCCGACGGACCGACGCGGCGGGCGGAGATCAGCACGTCCGCGCCGGCGCCCGATCCGAGGTCGAGAACGGTCTCGCCCTCGTGCAGATCCGCCACCGCGGTCGGCACGCCGCACCCGAGCGACGCGTCGACCGGCAGCTCGCCGGCCTCATCTCCGTAGAGCGTCGCGCCGAACGCGCCCTGCTCGTCCGCGGGGCTGCAGCAACTCGAGCCCGACCGGGTGGCCGCGACTGCGGCGGCGGCGTACTTCTCGCGCACCTGCTCTCGCAGCCCGTCGGCCGCCGCCAGGGGTTGGGCGCCGGCGGCACATCCGCACCCGGGCGCGTGTTGCTCGCCGCAGCATTCGGCCTTCGCCTCCACTTCGCAGCACTCGGCCTGCGTCGCTGGCGAACAGCAACCGGTCTCTAGCTCAGCCATGCGGACAACTCCTCCAGGGCATCCGGAATCACGTAGTAGTAGGCCCACAGGCCGACGCGCTCAGAGCCGACCACGCCCGCTTGTCTCAAGACCTTTAGGTGGTGGGAGACGGTCGGCTGGGAGAGGTCGAACAGCGGCACCAGCTCGCACACGCAAACCTTGCCGGCGTGCTTTCGAAGGACGTCGACCAACTGCACCCGGACCGGGTCGCCGAGCGCCTTCGCGATCGCCGCCATCCGTACCGCCTGGTCGCGCTCGACGTCCGGGTAGACGACGGGCTCGCAGCACGGCTCGCCCGGCAGGCGCTTCTGTTTCGGAGCTAGCTCCAAATCGACAGCCATCTATATACAGATACCGATTGAAGTGATGTTTGTCAATCTTTAGACTCTCGGCCTGAATGGCCCGGCATCCCCCGCTCCCTCGCAGGCTGCTCGCCGAGCTACTCGGCTCCGCGTTCCTCGCGTGCCTGGTGATCGGCTCCGGAATCGCCGCACAGTCGCTCTCGCCCAACGACGTTGGGCTCGAGCTGTTCGAGAACGCCGCCGCAACCGCAGCCGGCCTGTACGCGATCATCCTGATCTTCGGGCCGGTCTCGGGCGGGCACTTCAACCCGGTCGTGTCACTCGTCGACGCGAGCTTCGGTGGCATCAGCTGGCGCGACACCGTCGCCTACATCCCGGCACAGATCGGCGGCTGCGTGCTCGGCGCGCTCGTCGCGAACGGAATGTTTGCCAAGGCGGCGCTCAGCATCTCGACCCACCACCGCGCGAGCCCCGCTCATCTGCTCGGCGAAGTGATCGCCACCAGCGGGCTGATCCTCCTTATCTTTGCGCTCGCCCGCACCCGCCGGCCAACCATCACACCCGCGGCCGTCGGCGCGTACATCGGCGCCGCCTACTTCTTCACCAGCTCAGCCAGCTTCGCCAACCCCGCGATCGCCGTCGGCCGCATGTTCTCAGACACGTTCGCCGGAATCGCCCCCGCCTCAGTCCCCACCTTCATCGCAGCCCAGCTCCTCGGAGGCGCGCTCGCCGCGCTCACTCTCCGCGTCCTGTATCCCGACATTACCCCCGCTGACGCAGCCGCGGTCCTCGTCCCACCCACCTGAGCACGATGGCCACCGTCCTGTTCGTCTGCCTTCACAACGCCGGCCGCTCGCAAATGAGCCAAGCGCTGTTCGAGCGCGCGACCGCAGGCGTGCACACCGCCCTCTCAGCCGGCACCACGCCCGGCGACCACGTCCACCCCGAAGTCGTCGAGGTCATGCGAGAGCTCGGAATCGACCTCGCCGACCGCAAACCCCAGCTCCTCACCGCTGCGCTCGCCGAGCAGGCAGAAATCGTGATCACGATGGGCTGCGGCGACCAATGCCCCTACGTTCCCGGCAAGCGATACATCGACTGGGACCTTCAAGACCCCAAAGGCCAGCCGCTCGAAAACGTTCGCGCGATCCGCGACGACATCGCCCGGCGCGTGCACGAGCTCCTCACACAGCTCGACAGCGGGACATAGCAACGCCCGTCGCGAGGCAGTGCATCCGCCGCGCTCACGTTGGCGGGTCATCACGCGCGACTTCGCCTGCAGGCGCCTTCGCCTCCAACCCGAGCTCGCTGTCGTCGATCCAATGCGGGGCGTATGCACGCTCGAGGCGGTTTATTTCCGCCGCTGATAAATCAAGCGCGCCGGCGGCGACAGCGTCATCAATGTGGACGACGTTCGTGGCCCCAAGAATCGGAGCCGTAACGCCTGGCTTGTGGAGGAGCCAGGCCAGCGCGACCTGGGCGGGCGATACCCCGCGCGCGCTAGCGATCTCCGCGACGGCGGCGATGACGTCGGCATCCGCTGGCCGAGGCACGTCGCGCAGCGGGTCGGAGCCGGCGCGTGTCGTCTGCCCGGCGGCGGCAAGCAGGCCGCGCGCAAGTGGGCTATACGAGAGGACGGCGGTGCCCTCGTCGCGACATAGCGGAATCAGCTCGCGCTCGCCTTCGCGATCGAGGAGGTTGTATCGGTTCTGGATTGAGGCGAACGCCGTCCAGCCGTGCACCGCGGCGACGTGCTGTGCCTTCGCGAACTGCCAGGCGGCCAACGAGCTAGCACCGAGATACCGGGCCTTGCCTGCTTTGACGGTGTCATGGAGGGCTTCCATCGTCTCCTCGATCGGCGTTTGCTCGTCCCAGCGATGGATCTGGTAGAGGTCGACGTAATCGAGGCCTAGCCGCTTGAGCGACGCGTCGATCGCCGCCAGGATGTGCTTCCGCGAAAGCCCGCCACCATTCGGGCCCGGGGTCGTCGGGTAGAAAACTTTCGTCGCGACAACGACCTCCTCGCGGGAGATCAGCTTGCGCAGCACTCTTCCAGTGACGATCTCACTCGCACCGTTGGAGTACATGTCCGCGGTGTCAAAGAAGGTGATCCCACCCTCGATCGCGCGGCGGACGATCGGCTCTGCTGCCTGCTCGTTGAGGATCCACGCGCGGGTTGCGTTATCGCCGTAGCTCATCATCCCGAGCGCGAGCCGCGACACATGGAGCCCGGTGCTGCCGAGCCGGACCTGCTCGATCACGCTGCGCGCACCTCCGAGGAGACCTGTCGGGGTTCGGACTCGCCTGCCGCGTCAGGCCGGTGCAGCGCGACGGCGAGCATGACCAGCGCGATCCCAGCGAGATCGGCAGCGCTCGGTACCTGTTGCAGGACGACGACACCGATCGCGGTCGCGGTCGCCGGTAGCAATGCGACCAGGAGGGCGTAGGTGGCCCGGGGGATCCTGGCCATCGCAAGCTGGTCAAACACGTACGGAATCACCGACGAGGAGATGCCCACCCCGGCTCCGGCCGCAAGCACGAGCGGATCACCGAAGGCACGCGCGGCGTCGACGAGCCCGATCGGCGAGACGATCACGAACGCGAGCAACATCGCCGCCGCGAGCCCGTCCACGCCGCCGACCGCCGGTCGGCGCGAGACGCGATGAGCGAGCACGATGTACGCCGTGAAGAGCGCGGCGTTGGCGGCCGCGAACGCCACCCCGACGGGCTGGTTGACGAGCCGCACGTGCGTGAGCAGGTATACGCCGCCCACAGCGACCACGACGGCGAGGAAGTTTCGAGGTACTCGAGCGCCGCGCAGGGCGAGGACCACGGGGCCGACGAACTCGACCGCGGCCACCATCGCCAGCGGCAGCCGATCGATCGCGAGATAGAAGCAGGCGTTCATCAGCGCGAACACTGCGGCCAGAGCAGCGATCAGCAGCCAGCCGGCGCGATCGAGTCGGCGCAACCCCCACCAGGGTTGGCGCCACACCGCAAACACCGCCGCCGCCGTCGTGATCCGCAGCCACGCCACTCCGAGCGGCGCCACCCGCGCGAACAGCAGCACGGCGAACGAAGGCCCCAGGTAGTGAAAGATCGCGCTGCCGACGAAGTAAGCCTGCGGTGGAACCCCCTCCGAGCGCAGTCGATTGTGGTTCTGAGCGATCACGGCATTATTGCCGCGAGCCCCGAGACTAACCATGCCGAATCGACGGAATTACTCTATATTGAACACATGAACAATGGCGTTGTTGCCTATCCGCCTACGTATATTCAGCGCATTGACGAAACCGACCGCAGGATCATCGGCGGCCTTCTCGAGGATGGTCGCGTGTCCATCGCCGAACTCGGTCGGCGGGTCAGCCTCTCGCCGCCCGCGGTCGCCGAGCGCGTCAAGCGGCTCGAGCAGAGCGGCATCATTACCGGCTACCGAGCGGAGATCGACTTGCGAAAGCTCGGCTACCAGTTAACGGCGATCGTCCGAATCAAGCCCTCCCCCGGCCAACTGTCGAGAATTCCCGAACTCGCCAAGCAGATCCCCGAGGTCGGGGAATGCCACCGCATAACCGGCGAGGATTGCTTCTACCTCAAGATCCATCTGCACTCGATCGATGAGCTGAGCAGCCTGCTCGACCGCTTCCTCGTTCACGGCCAGACCACCACCTCGATCGTCAACGACACGCCGATTCCGGTTCGTACCCCGCCGCTCGACTGAGCTTCAGCTCCAGTCAGCAAGGTCGAGAGTCCACGCCCGGGGGATCTTCCGCTCGCGACACCGGGTCAGCCGAGTAGCGGGATGTCGGCGGTCAGTACTTCGGAGCCGTCCTGCGTGATGAGGACATCATCCTCGATTCGAATGCCACCGACACAAAGCCTGTCGACCCTGTCCCAGACGACCTCGTCGGCGTGACGGGAACGCGCGTCCGGGTCCTCGAGTGCCGCGGGCAGGAAATAGATCCCCGGTTCCACCGTCACGACCATGCCGGGTTCTAGCGGAAGATTGACGCGTAGGTTCGGGGATGGCGGTGGATCGTCGCGTCGCGCTGCGAGGATGCCGCCTGCGTCGCGCACGCCGAGGCCGACGAGGTGCCCGATCCCGTGAGGGAAGAAGAGGGCGGTTGCGCCCGACTCCACCAGCGATTCGGGTCTCCCACGCAGAACCCCGAACTCGATCAGGCCCTCGGTGATGGCGAGCGCCGCCGTCAGGTGCACGTCCCGCCACTCGACGCCGGGGGCGCAGCGGTCGATCGCCGCGAGCTCCGCGTGGTGCACCAGCGAATGCAGCCTCTCCTGCTCGGGGCTGAAGTGTCCGCCGACGGGGTACGTGCGCGTGACGTCGCTGACGTAGCCGCGGTGCTCGGCACCGGCGTCGATCAGTACGAGCTCGCCGTCGCGCAGCTGTCGTCCGCTCGGGCGGAAGTGCAGGACCGCGGAGTTGGGGCCGCTGGCGACGATCGTGTCGTACCCCATCGCGTCGGCGCCGGCGCGAAAGGCCGCTGCCTCAAGTTCGACCTGTACGTCGCGCTCGCTGATTCCGTCGCGCAGGAGCGGCGATATCGCGGCGAATGCGGCACGCGTCATGCGCTCCGCCGCTCGCATCCGTTCGAGTTCGACCTCGTCCTTGCGCCGCCTCATGGCGCTCAGCGCGAACCGAAGCTCGTCCCCGAGCAAGGCCGAGGCGACGCTCGCCTCAAGCTGAGGCAATCTCGCCCCGAGCACCGCCACGGGCCGTCCAGCCCGTTCCGACAGCCAGCCGGTCAGCGCGTCGGTCCTCGGCAGCGTCGGATCAAGTTCAGCCGCGCCCGACCATAGCCGCTCGGCGCTGCTCACCGGCTTGACGAAGTCGGCCCATCCCGTCGCAGCGTCGAACGCCAGCACGCCGCCGGGACGGTTGCGATCGGTTAGGTACAAGTACTCGGAATGCGCGCAAAATGGGTAGGTCGGATCGCCTCGCCCTGGGATCGGGATCGGTTCCCCAGCGCCGATCAGCACGACCTCGTCACCCAGTTTCCAAGCGTTCGCGACCGCACGCCGACGACGCTCGAGCTGCTCAGCCACGCGTGACTCCTCCACGGCCTGCAGTCCGACGCGATCGCCTCGCATATGACACGGTACTGGCCTCATGAAGAGTCTCCAGGATTCACCTTCCGATAGGCCCAGCTGGTGGACGCTCGAGCGCCAGCCAGGCGAGACGTTGCGGTCTGGGCTCGAGCGGACTCTCCGTGAGGCGATTCTCAGTGGCGCGCTTCGGCACGGCGTCCGACTTCCCGCGTCGCGAATGCTCGCTTCCGAGCTCGGCGTCTCGCGCGGGGTCGTGACCGACGCGTACGACCAGCTCGAATCTCAGGGCTTCTTGATCACGCGCCCCCGTTCGGCCCCGGTCGTCGCACAGATCACTCGAACGGCTGTTGCGGCGTCGCCTCCGCAATCCACCTTGCCCACGCCACGGTATGACCTGGTTCCAACCACGCCGGACGTCACGTTGTTCCCGCTCGCACGTTGGCTGGCAACAGCTCAGCGCGTCGGTCGCGCGCTCGAACTCCAGACGCTCGACTATCGCGAGCATCTCGGCGAGGGCACGTTGCGTGAGGCGCTTGCTGATCACCTTGGTCGCACGCGCGGGGTGATCGTCGATCCCGGACTGCGTCCTGGTTACACAGGGCACGGCTCAAAGCATTGATCTCCTGCTGCGGGTCTTGCGCTCGAGAAGTGCCCGAAGGTTTGCCGTCGAGGATCCGTCGCACACAACTCAGCACGATCGGGTCCGCGCCGCGGGGTTGGCACTCGTCGCGCAGCCGACTGACACGCACGGGCTCGTGGTCGACGGACTCGCGGCCGACGCCGTGCTGGTGACGCCGGCTCATCAGTTCCCGACTGGGTCGGTGCTGAGCGGTGAGCGCCGGCGCCAGCTGTTGGACTGGGCACGGTCCACCGAAGGTTTGATCATCGAAGACGACTATGACGCAGAGTTCCGCTACGAACAGGAGCCGGTGCGGGCGCTTCAGGGACTCGCGCCAGGTCACGTCGCCCAGATCGGCACGGTCTCGAAGACGCTCGCGCCGGCCCTGCGGCTCGGGTGGCTTGCAGGCCCGCCCAGGCTGATCGCCGAGGCCGCACACGAGAAGCGGCTGGCGGACGACTTCTCGCCGGCGCTCGATCAGTTGACGCTGGCCGCGTTCCTGCGCAGCGGCGAGTACGACCGTCACGTGCGCAAGACCAGGCGGGTGTATCGCGCTCGCCGAGACAGGATGCTCGACGCGCTCGGCACGCATCTGCCTGAACTGGAAATCATGGGCGTCGCGGCGGGGGTGCACCTGTTGCTGCAGCTTCCGCGCGCAGTCGACGATATGGCCCTCGCTGAACTGGCGGCGCGCGCTCGCATCCGCGTGGCGCCTCTCTCGAGCTTCTTTGTGGGGCGACCGCATGCTCGCGGGCTCGTGATCGGCTACGGACGCGTCCACGAGACGGCGATAGCGCCGGCAGTCAAGGCGCTCGCCGCCGTTGTACGCGCCGAGCTCCACCGCTGATCATCATTTGCTCGCGCGCAACCGTGGGCCTGTCCCAGGCTCCGAACGCCAGACCAGCTTAGATTTGTCAACTGGGACGGGGGCGCTGCGACTGCCTTTTCCTCTCGGATAGAGACATACGGCCCCGAGCTGAATCGCCGCCATGCCCGTAGTGTGCCGCTCCTCCGAGGCCGTAGGTAGGGCCACTCCGGTTCTGATTGAGCGGTCCAATGAGAAATCCAGCGCCGTGCGGGAACGTCCGTTCAGGGCCCCTCCAGGCCAGCTACGGTCGCGACGGTGAGCTGAACAAACAGCCGGTGCCGCGGTGCCAACAACTGGTAACCCGCGAGCGCCGCCTGGAACAGAGGAAGACAACCGCAGACGACGCCCGCAGTGAGCACCACCGAGAAATGCTGCCGGCAAGTGCGTGCCGGCAGCGTTTCCACTCTGACTCTCGCCGAGCACGTTAGATAGCGCCACGCGCTTGAATTTACGTGGGGCCACGACCGGTTCTGGCCTCATCGCCTTTCCCTCACCTGGCCCTGTTCAACGACGAGGACGATGGCAGAATCGCGCCGGTGACTTGGTCACCGTCGTTGAGTTGCGTCAGTACACACTTGTGCCGGGCAAACGTGACGCGCTCGTCACGCTCTTCGAAGCACAATTCATCGAGAGCCAGGAGAGCTGCGGCGCAAAGATCATCGGAACCTTCAGAGACCTCGCCGACCCGACAAAGTTTGTCTGGTTGCGCGGGCTTTCCGAGCATGGACGCTCGCCTGCAGTCCCTGAGCGACTTCTACGGTGGTGCAGCCTGGAAGCGTCATCGGGACGCCGCTAACGCGACCATGGTGGACTCCGACAACGTCCTGCTGCTGCGGCCCGCGTGGGATGAGAGCGGGTTCTCGCTTTCACCTCAGCGATCCTCCGTAGACGGCGTGGGTGACGAGGATCGTGGGGTTGTTGAAGCGACGATCGTCAACCTCCGACAGGCCGCCGACGACGGTCTTCTTGAGCGCCTTGACGGCGAGCTGGCGAACATGCGGGCCGATAAAGGCGGCGCACTATTGGGCGCCTTCGTTACGTGTGAGGAAGAGAACAATTTTCCAATCCTCCCCGTACGAGACGGAGGAACACGTCGCGGTGTGGTTCGAGGGCTACGCCACCCGCGCCAGTTACTACGCGTCCCGGCGGATGCACCCGGAAGGGCTCTGACCTCGGGATCGACTCGACCTCATTTGTGTGCCCTCCGCAGCTACTGCAACTCGAGCCGACGCGCCGGTCGCTCCTCACCGGCCTACCCGCCCACGCCGATGCCCGGCATGGTGAGCTGAGGTAGTGTCCGAGACGGCACCCTCACCCGCGGATGCCAACGGCGCGCACGATTTCGACTTTCTGTTCGGGCGCTGGACTATCGAAAACCGAAAGCTCCGCGACCCACTCGGCGACAGCGCCGACGAATGGGTCGAGTTCGCCGCGTCCGCCGAGACCCGGCCGATCCTTGCTGGCCTCGGGAATCTCGATTCATACTCTGCAACGGAGTTCCCGGGGCGGGGACAGTTCGACGGCATAACGCTGCGCCTGTTCGACGGTGGCGAGGACGCGTGGCGCATTTGGTGGGCATCGACCGCGAGCGGGGGAGCGCTGGACACACCTGTGGTCGGTCGCTTCGTGGACGACCACGGAGTCTTCGAGTGCGACGACGTGCTCGACGGCCGAGAGGTCCGCGTGCGCTACGAGTGGTTCCGTGTCAGCCCCGCCGAGGCACGCTGGCAGCAGTCCTTCTCGTTCGATCAGGGTGACAGTTGGCGACCGAACTGGCACATGATTTGGCGGCGGGAGCGATCCAGGCCCCACGACCTGCGAAAGGACCGAGATGACCCAAACACCACGAGTTGAAACTCGAGACGAGCAGCCGTACGTCGCGATTTCGACCAATACCACGATGCAGGGACTCGCCGGAGCAGTGAACCGCTGCCTTCCCGAACTGTTCGGATGGCTTGGGGCTCGCGAAGTCCAGCCAGCAGGACCGCCCTTCATCCGCTACCTGCGGATCGACATGGATCGCGAGCTCGAGATCGAGATCGCGGTGCCGGTCAAGGGCACGGTGCAGACCGACGGCGAAGTTCAAATCGCCTTTCTTCCCGCGGGACGCTACGTCACCCTGCTCCACGTCGGACCATACGAGGATCTCGTGTCGGCCAACGCCATCCTGCAGGATTGGGCGCACGAGCATGGCGATCCGATGGCAGATGGCCGACGGTTCGCGGTGGGGCGCTCGCGTCGAGTGGTACCTGACCGATCCTGCGGAGGAACCCGATCCGTCGCGCTGGCAAACCGAGCTGGCCTATCTCACTACCGATGAGTGACCTGTGTCAAAGACGGCTCAGCGTCGTGGCGGATGTTTGGCCTGCGGCCGCGGCCCTTGGCGCTCGGCCGATATGCCGCCGCGATGACGATGGGTGTTCGAACGGCAGCTAGGCATCGGACGGTTGCCTGGACGAAGGACGATCCGATCGGGGCAGAGATCGCGATCATCGAGCTTGCTGGTGACCGCCTGATCGCGAGCGGCGTCGCGATCGGATCTGACCCTGAGCCGTACCGTCTCGATTACGAACTTGAGACGGCTACCGGGTTTGCGACGTCGCGCGTGCTCGTCAGCGCACGCGGCGGCAGCTGGTCGCGACGGATCGAGCTGGTGCGGGAGCAGGGGCGCACATGGGCAGCCGACGTCCGTCAGGAGGGCAAGCTGTTGCTCCCGGATGCGGGCGGTGAGCTCGCGGCGTTTGACAACGCGATGGATCCCGACCTCGGTTTGTCGCCGCTGTTCAACACGATGCCGGTATTGCGCCACGGAATTCACAACGGCGAGACAGCCGAAGACTTCCTGATGGTGTGGATCTCGGTCCCCGACCTCTCGCTGCACGCCTCCCCGCAGCGTTACACCTACCTCAAAACACTGTCGCCGGACGAGCGGATGATCCGATTCGAGGCGGTCGGCGAGGGACACGACTTCGTCGCCGATGTGATCTTCGACCGCCACGCGCTCGTGGTCGATTACCCGGGCGTCGCGACCCGGATCCGCGCAAGCACGAGCTGACCGTTGACCACGTTGCGTCGGACAGCTACTCGTGTTGACCTGCTGGGATCTTGCGGGAGTCAAACAGCGCCGGCCGCTCGTGTCGCTCGCCGCCGGCGCTGCTCGGTGCCTAGCAACCGCGGTGCTGATTGGCGGCACGCCCGCCTATCTCGCGCCGCTCCTTCTGGTGGCGGAAGTACCAGATCGTGACGATCAGACCGGTTCCGAGGACGACGATCCGCGCTGCGGTCGAGTCCGGGATGAAGTTCGCGGTGGGGACCGTAAGAGCGAGTGCGATCTGGGTGGCGCCGTCGATCGCGAAGGTCAGGCCGATGATTATGGTGAGGATTGTCACAGCGTGTCGTCGGTCGACCTCCCCCAGTCTTGCCCCGATCTCGGGGCGGCGCTCCGGGTTGAGCTTCGCGACCCGCTCGGCCACGACCAACAGCAGGGGACGGCGGAATGCCACCGAGCCGAGCATGGCGATTCCGATCGTGCCGGTCACCGCGCCGCGGCGCAGCTTGAGCGCCAGCGGATCCCCGCCCGTCAACGCGTAGGCTGCGAACTCGATCGCCACGGTGACCGTGGACACAACGGCGATCGGGTCAACCCGGCGGCGGGCGGCACCGACAATCACAAGCCACGCCGCGGGCACCGCCTCAGTGATCGCCAGCGCGCCGGTGGCCGAGCCAATCGCGGCGCGGATCAGCAGGTAGCCGACCAGCGGCAGCAACAGGCCGGCCAGCAGCCGGTGCGGGGACAGCTGGGGAGGGCGGCTGTTCATGACAGCGCCTCCTTCGGACGCACGACGAAGCCGGCTACCTGACGGTCGACGTCCAGCACAACGCGACCGATCCCATCAGCGCGCTCGAGCGCGACCGGAATGTCGATGACCGTATAGCCATCACGTACCGACACCTCCGGGGCACCGAGCGTCTGGACCGCGCCGGCGCCCCGTCGCACCTTCTCACGAACGTCGGCCAGCAGCTCAACCGAGCAGGCGTTCAACATCCGCTCATCAAAGGTCGACCGCGCATCGTCAAAGCGCCCGTCGAGAAACGCCTGAAGGACGCCAAGTGCGTGCTCGGCAGCACCTTCTACCGGCGCCACGATCTCTCCATCCTCGGCCCTCGGGCGCTGACCGCCGCCAAAGCGCTGAAACGCCGCCTGCCGGGTGACGTGAAGAACATCGCCAATCGCCGCCCACGTATGACCGGCAGCTCGCGCCTGCGCGACAAGCGCGCGCATCGTGTCCTCCACGATCATGTCCAAACTCCGGAGAGCGGCGATCGCGCGCATCACGTCGTCGGGGGAATGCTCGTCCCCGCGCAGCACCTCGGCCACGAGCTGCACGTTGGTCGCGAGCATCAGGGCCATGACCTCGCGATCGAGCTCGATTGGGGAGCGGTCTTCGACCATGACGTCAAGGTAGCCTTTACAAGCCTTGTTTGTCAAGGCGACCTTTACGAATTTAGAAAGTTGCTAAAAGGCCGAAAAAGGCCTGAAGCCGGCATACGCAGCCAGCCGTCATCGTCACCGCCCCGGCCGAGCCCACGTGTGCAGGCACACTTCTCGATGGGCGGTACTGGACTCGAACCAGTGACTTCCTGCTTGTAAGGCAGGCGCTCTACCAGCTGAGCTAACCGCCCGAAACAGCGCCGATGGTAACCCGCCGGCCGTTCTACGGGATGAACAGCATGCCCTTCGGCTGCACCGCGACGCCGTGCACCGAGAGCGAGTTGATCTTGCCAGACGACATGTTGATCACGCCGAGGTAGGGCGCGGAGTAGCCCGGCGCCGGGCACGTCGCAGGCGCGCTGTTCGCGTTGCATGGCGTCACCGCGGTCACCTCGCTGCCCCGTTTGAACGGGCCGGTGATCTTGACGATCGTGTCGGCCGAACCGTCCGTGGTGTAGATCGCGCCGGATGCGCCCGATGGCCACGTCGAGTCGTCGACCGACTGCGTCAGCTTGAGCACGGAGAGCGCCTGATGGTGGGTACCGAGGCCGGCGACAAAGATCTGCTCGAGATCGCCCTGGCTCGTGAGCATGAAATCACCGCCGAAACGGCTGGCGTAAGCGGGCACGGTCTCCGTCGAATCGGGATCGGTCAGCGCGAGGTGCACTTTTTTGCCGCCGGGCACGGCCGTGGCGGCCGCCTCGTCGCCGAACAGCGCGTGCAGGGACGCGGTGTGCGAATGGGCATTGAGCGTGATCCGGTACTGCGCGGGATAGTGCGCGCTCGGCGCGGCGCTACCGGTCGTTCCCGGAGCGGATGCGCTCGTCACCAGCATCCCGTTGTAGTAGAGGACCGCGTCGGTGCCGCCGTGGTGGGGCAGCGGATGCGACGGATAGTGGTAGTGGACCGGCTTCGAGCCGGCGACGGGATCGATCACGTACAGGCTCGAGTTGCCGTCCTCGTTGACCGTCGCAATGATCCGGCCAGTCGCGGCGTCGGCTCCAAGGCCGTCGCACTTGCCGACAACATCCCACTGGTTGAGTTCCTTGCCCTTGAGCGTGAACTCGACGATCGTCGAGTCCTTGTTGCCGGTCGTCGCGGGCTCGCCCTGGGACCCAACGCCGTTCTGGAAGCCCACGAACAGGTGGCCGCCGAGCACTGCGAGGTCGTCGGGCTGGGTGATCGGCGCGTTCCCCGTGGAGGTCGGGTGGGTGATCTTCGCGGCGTTCACGAGCAGTTTGGCCGTGAACGAGCCGGCCGCGGTGTGCGCGTCGACGGACGCGACGGCCGTTGCCGTTGCGAGGGTGAGGATTAGGGCCGCTCCGATGGCGGCCCGACGACATGGACGGGACATGGCCGGGCACCGTATTCACCGCGGTCAGGCCAGATGTGGCTCCGCTGTTACCGAATGCTCAAGGCGAATAAAGCCGCTCGATCGCCTCGACGTAGGGAGACGCCGTAGGAGACGATCCCTGTACTCATGCCCGTGCCGTGAACGTGCACGGCATCCGCTTGACGCCGTGGATGAACGCGCTGCGCAACAGCTCCGGCTCACTCGCCTCGATGTCCGGGATCTGCTTGAGCATCTCGCCGAAGATCGCGTTCAGCTGCGTGCGCGCCAGCGACGCGCCCATGCAGTAGTGCGGACCGCCCCCGCCGAACCCGAGGTGGTGGTTGGGGCTGCGTGTGACGTCGAACTTCCACGGATCGTCGAACGCACGCTCGTCGCGGTTACCGGATGGATAGAACATCACCACCTTCTCGCCGGGCGGAAGCATCTCGCCGCGAAGCTCCACCTCCGTCGTCGTCGTGCGCCGGAAGGTCATCACCGGCGACGCCCAGCGGACGAATTCCTCGACCGCATCGGGCAGCCGCGCCTCCGGATCGTCCTTCAAGTACTCCCATTGGTCCCGGTTGAGCGTGAGCGCGCGCATCGCATGCGATGTCGTGTGGCGGGTGGTGTCGTTGCCGGCCACGGAGAGCAGCACGATGAACGCGCCGATCTCCGCGTGCGTCAGCTTGTCGCCGTCGACCTCAGCTTGGACGAGCGCTGTCATCAGATCGTCGCCCGGATGCTGCTCGCGCTCCTTGGCGAGCTCCGTCGCGAACTCCGTCAGCGTCCACAGCGAGGCACCGAGCACCGCCAGCGGCTCCTGATCGCCAAAGACCTCCGGGTCTGCGGCGGCGATCAGGTTGTCGGCCGCCTCGACGACGCGCTCGCGATCGGCCTCGGGCACGCCGATCATGTCCGAGATCGTCTGCAACGGCAGCCGTTTGGCGATCAGCTCGACGAAGTCACCGCCACCAGTCGCCGCCGCCTCCTCGACGATCCGCTTGGCGTTCGCGCGGATTCCCTCATCGATCCGCCGTACCTGCCGTGGCGTGAATGCCGCCGAGACAAGTCCGCGCAGCTTCGTGTGGCGGGGCGCGTCCATGGCGAGAAACGACTGCGATGCCTCGAGCAACTCGGGCGGAGCGTCCGCGAACTGCACGCCGTCGCCGGACCGGAACGTCGCTGGATCGCGCGAGACCCGGCGGATGTCGTCGTAGCGGACGATCGCCCAGTACTCGGTCCGGGTCTCCTCGGGCATCCCAAGCAGGTCCTCGGGCGGCTCGTGCCGGGAGAGCCGCGCCTGCGCGGCGCAGGTAGGCGAAGTATTCATCGCGCTCCTCGGCCGTCTGGCCCCAGAAGTCGAGCGAGCCGAGGTTGGCGTCCATCCCGTCGTGGATCATCCCAGCGGCCAGTCTACAAAATGTCCGGACAGTCTGAATGATCGTTTCAGTAGGATCCCGTCGCATGGACTCAGGGCCGGTGTTGCTGTCGCTCGATGAGGGTGTCGCCCACCTACGGCTGAACCGGCCGGAAGCGTCGAACGGCCTCGACGTGACGCTCCTGACGGCTCTCCACGGCGCGCTGATGAGCTGCCACGCAAACCCGGATGTCGACGTCGTCCTGTTCACCGGCGCCGGCAGGAACTTCTGCGCCGGCGGCGACATCAAGGACTTCGCGTCCAAGGGCGAGACTCTCCCGGAGTACCTGCGCGAGGCGACATCGTGGCTCGGGATCTGCACCCAGGCCCTGATCTCGCTGCCCGCCCCGGTCGTGACACTGGTACAGGGGTTCGCGGCGGGCGGCGGCGGGATCGGCCTTGTGTGCGCGTCGGACATCGTCATCGCCGGCGAGTCGGCGCGCTTCATGTCCGGCGCCACGCGCGTCGGGATGGCGCCCGACGGCGGCTCGACTGTCACGCTCGCCCGGCTGATCGGCCACCGCAAGGCGATGGAGTTCGTGCTGACCAACCCGGTCTACACCGCGATCCAGGCGCTTGACGCCGGCCTCGTTACCAGGGTCGTTCCGGACGAGCGCCTGAACGAGGAGGGCGAGACGCTCGCCCGCGAGCTCGCCGCCGGGCCAAGCTTGGCGCTCGCCGCGACCAAGCGGCTGATGTGGGACGGCCTCGGGCGCAGCGTCGAGCAGGCGCTGCCGGACGAATCACGGACCGTGTCGCAGCTGTCCGGTAGCGAGGATGCACGCGAGGGGCTCGCGGCCGTGATCGAGAAGCGCGCGCCGGAGTACAAGGGACGCTGAGTTGGATCTCGCGCTCAACGGACGGCGCGCATTCGTGACCGGCGGAGCGCGCGGAATCGGGGCGGCGATCTGCCGTACGCTGGCGTCGGAGGGCGCGCACGTGTTCGTCGGCTACCAGAGCTCGGACGACGGGCCAGAGCTGGCGGCCGAGCTCGGCGGCGCGGCGGTTCAGCTCGACGTCGCCGACCCGGAGTCGGTGGACGGAGCGGTCAAAGACCTTGGCACGCTCGACATTCTCGTCAACAACGCCGGCCTCGACGACATGGCGTTCTTCACCGAGTACACGCCCGAGCGGTGGCGACCGCAGCTCGCGGTCAACCTCGAGGGCGTATTGAATGTGACGCTCGCGGCGCTGCCGCCGATGCAGGAAGCGCGCTACGGCCGGATCGTGAACGTCAGCTCCGAGGCGGGGCGGATCGGGTCGAAGCGCGGCTCGGTGTACGCGGCGGCAAAGGCCGGCGTGATCGGGTTCACGAAGTCGATCGCGCGCGAGAACGCGCGCTACGGGATCACCGCCAACAACGTGCTCCCCGGGCCGATCCAGACGCCGATGCTCGAAGCCAATCGACGCGGCCCGCGCGGCGAGGAGGTGGTGGCGGCGATGGCGGGCGCGACGCTGCTGAACCGGATCGGCGAGCCCGAGGAGGTCGCGGCGATGGTCGCATTCCTGGCCTCGGACCGCGCCGCATACATCACCGGCGAGACAATCGGCGTCTCAGGCGGAATGGGAATCGGAGTGGCCCAGTGAGCTACGGCCTGCTCGCGTACGGCGCGTACATCCCGCGCCACCGGCTTCAGCGGACAGAGCTCGGCGCCGCGCTCGGCACACCCGCCGGCAAGGGCGCGCGCACCGTCGCCGGCTACGACGAGGACACGACGTCGATGGGGGTCGAGGCCGCGCGCCGGGCGCTCGCGCACGGCGGGTGCCCCGACTCGATCTACTTCGCCACGACCGCACCCGCCTACTTCGACAAGACGAACGCGACCGCGATCCACGCCGCGCTCGACCTCGGCCACCGAGGGTTCGCGGTCGATCTCGCGGGTGCAGCACGCAGCGCTGTCGGCGCGCTGCGGGCCGCGGCGACGACGAGCGGACTTGCGGTCCTGGCCGACATCCGCACCGGTCGCCCGGGCTCGGCCGACGAGCGCGACGGTGGCGATGGAGCGGCAGCGTTCCTGTTCGGCGAGGGCCGCGGTGAGGAGGAGTGGGAGCCGCCCGAGGGGTGGCGTGGCACCGCCGGGCCGGCGGCTCCGATCGCGGAGCTCGTCTCGCAGGCAGCGGCGACGGCGGAGTTCCTCGACCGCTGGCGGATTCCCGGGAGCACGACGTCGAGCGTTTGGGAGGAGCGGTTCGGCCTCGAGTCATACATGCCGCTGATCAGAGACGCGGTGCGCCACGCACTCGACAGGGCCCAGTTACAGCAGGCGGACCGGGTGGTGATCTCCTCGCCGCACGCGCGCGCCGCCGCGGCGGCGGCGAAGGAATTCCCGGCCCGGATCGAGACGCACGCTCCCGGGGATCGGCTACGCGGGCGCCGCGGACCTGGGCGTGAAGCTCGCCGCCGTGCTCGACGTGGCCGAGCCCGATGAGACGGTGCTGCTGATCCATGCCGCCGACGGGTGCGATGCGGTCGTACTGCGGACCACCACCGCGCTCCGGGACGGCCGCGCCGCCGAGCCGGTCGCACAGCAGCTCGATGCTGCCCGCGACGTCGGCTACGCGACGTTCCTCTCGTGGCGCGGGATGATCGAGCGCGAGACCCCACGCCGCCCCGAGCCCGACCGTCCCGCCGGGCCACCGTCGGCACGCTCGGAGGCGTGGAAGTTCGCGCTTCGTTGGCTCGCGCTGCACCGAGTGCGGCCGCGTCCACGTCCCGCCCACGCGCGTGTGCAGCGGCTGCCGCGCCGTCGACAAGATGGAACGTGCGCCGCTCTCGAAGCAGCCCGGCACCGTTGCCACCTACACGGTCGACAAGCTGGCGTACTCGCCGTCACCGCCGATGATCGACGTGGTCGTCGACTTCGACGGCGGCGGCCGGTATACGCTCGAGCTGACCGACGCGAGTCCCGACGAGGTGGAGATCGGCAGCCGCGTCGAGACGACCTTCCGGCGGCTGTACACGACCGGCGACGTTCACAATTACTTCTGGAAGGCGAGGCCCGCGCGCAATGGCTTCTAACGGGATCCGAGACCGCGTCGCGATCGTGGGGATGGGGTGCACCTCCTTCGGCGAGCACTGGGACCGCTCGGCCGACGACCTGCTCATCGACGCGACGGAGGAGTGCTTCGCCCAGACACCCGAGATCGCACCACGGGACGTCGACGCGTACTGGCTCGGGACGATGAGCTCCGGGCAGTCGGGGCTGGTGCTGAGCAGGCCGCTCCGACTCGACTACAAACCTGTGACGCGTGTCGAGAACTTCTGCGCGACCGGATCCGAGGCTTTCCGCAACGCGTGCTACGCGGTCGCGTCCGGCGCATATGACCGGGTGATGGCGGTCGGGGTCGAGAAGCTCAAGGACTCGGGCTACTCGGGGCTCGTCCGCTCGAGCCCGCCGTCCGACGGCACCGCGCCGGAGCTGTCGCTGACCGCGCCGGCGGCGTTCAGCCTGCTCGATCCCGCGTACTGCAAGAAGTACGGCGTCGATCCCGATGCGATGCGCGAGGCGATGACCCACGTCGCGTGGAAGAACCATCGCGAACGGCGCCAAGAATCCCCGTGCACAGTTCCGCAAGGAGATCCCGAAGGAGAAGATCGCCGCCGGCGCGGGCGCGGTCGCCGGCCGGCTCGGGGTGCTCGACTGCTCAGGCGTCAGCGACGGCTCCGCGTGCGCGCTGATTGTGCGCGCAGAGGATGCGTTGCAGTACACGGATCGGCCCGATGTACGTAAAGGGATTGGCGATGGTCGCCGGCCCGGCGAGCGGCACGATCGACCCGTCGTACGACTACACGACGTTCCCGGAGGTGGCCCGCTGCGCGCAGGACGCCTACCAACAGGCAGGCGTGACCAACCCGCGCGAGCAGATCTCGCTCGCCGAGGTCCACGACTGCTTCACGCCGACGGAGCTGGTGCTGATGGAGGACATGGGCTTCTCCGAGCGCGGCCGCGCCTGGCGCGACGAGCTCGACGGCGTGTTCGACCTCGACGGCGAGCTCCCGGTCAACCCCGACGGAGGGCTGAAGTCGTTCGGGCACCCCGTCGGAGCGAGCGGCCTGCGAATGCTGTTCGAGTGCTGGCTTCAGTTCCGCGGCGAGGCCGGCGACCGGCAGATCACGACCCCAAGCTCGGGCTGACCCACAACCTCGGCGGCCGGCCGGGGGCGTGCGTGTCGTTCGTCTCGATCGTCGGCTCAGAGCTCGGCTAGCCCGCGCCCGGCGTGATCCCGTGCGTGTAGGCGTAGCGGACCGCCTGGGCCCGGTCACGCGCGCCTGTCTTGTAGAAGATCCGGTTGATGTGCGTCTTGACGGTCGCGGCGCTGACGATGAGCTGCTCGGCGATCTCGGCGTTCGACAGCCCTGACGCGATCAGCTTCAGCACCTCGACCTCGCGTGGCGTGAGATCGTCGGGTGAGTCTTGCTGTGGGCCGGCCGCCTTCGGTTGCGAGTCGAGTACGGCGCTGAGCAACCGCTGCTGGACAGCGGGATCGAGGTGGGTCTGCCCGGCCGACACCGCCCCGATCGCCGCTTCGATCTCCTCGGCGCTCGCATCCTTGGTCAGATATCCGCGCGCGCCCGCTTGCAGGGCGGGGAACAGGAACTCGTCGTCGGCGTAGGTCGTCAGCACGAGCACCTGCGTGTCGGGCAACTCCGACCGGATCAGTCGCGTCGCCTCCGCGCCCTCCATGTTCGGCATCCGGAGATCCATCAGCACGACGTCGGGACGCTCGCGGGTGGCGAGCTCCACTGCCTCGACCCCGTCGGCGGCCGTACCGATCACCTCGACCCCATCGATCAACCCGACCAGCATCGTGAGCCCGTCGCGAACGACCCGCTGGTCGTCGGCGATCACGACGCGGATCACGCCGGCACCTCCAGTTCGACCTGCCAGCCGACCTCGGTTGGCCCCGTTTGCGCGCTCCCACCTACCCGCTCGATCCGCTCGCGCATTCCGTCCAGGCCGCGCCCGCCACCAACACCGGGCAGCCCCAAGCCAGATCCGGCGTCGTTCTCGACCCGAAGCGTCGTCCGTCCATCCTCGTACCGGAGCTCGACGCACGTTGTCGCGCCCGGCGCGTAGCGCGCCACGTTCGTGAGCGCTTCCTGGGCACCGCGATAGAGCGCGAGGCTCGCATCGGGCGGGAGAGGCCTTGCTTCCCCGGCGATCGTCAGCTCCACATCGATGTTCATGTCGGTGCGGTAGCTGTTGACCAGCGCCGGGAGCTGGTTGACGGTCGGCAGATCGTCGCCGCGCAGTGCGCCAACAGCCTGGCGCGCGTTCGCGAGTCCGTCCTTAACCAACTCGCTCGCGCGGTCGATCGCGGCTTGCATCGCCGGCTCGGACCGCTCGCGCTCGGCCAGCTTGCGCGCGCCCTGGAGCTGGATCGCCGCGCCCGACAGCGAGTGAGCAAGCACGTCATGGAGCTCGGAGGCAATCCGGCCGCGCTCGGCGACGGCGGCGGCGCGCGCCTGCTCGTCGCGGGCGTCCTCGAGCTGCGCCATCAGCACCTCGGTCCGCTCCTCGCCGTCACGCGCCTGGCGAATGAAGTACGCGACCAGACCGAGCAGCGCGCACAGCAGCGTCGTGGCGAGGACCCCGGCCGCCGAGCCCCCCGCGAGCGCTGCGGCGATCGCGAGGCCGCCGGTCGCGGCGCCGCCGAGCGCCCACCCGGCCGCGCCTGGGATCCGGACCACGGCCATCCACACTGCGGCTGCGCCGGCCGCGCCGGTCGCCGCCTTCGGTTGGAGTCCGAGGAGTGCGATTCCGGCGGCGGCCATCACTGCGATCGCCGCGGCCTGCGCGCTGACGGGAAGCGTCATGAACCGGTTTCTGATCGCGGCCGCGAGCGTCCCGCAATAGACGATCAGGGAGATCGCGATCGCCAGTCCGCGGCCGTGGAATGCCGGCGCCGGGTGCGCGCCCAGGCTCCCCGCGACGACCGCGACCATGATCGCGACGCCCAGCGGTCGGAGCGTCTCACGCTGACGGCGGAGCCGGTCCTGGGCGCGCGAACGGGCGTCGGCTACGCGGTCGGATTCGTCTGTCGCGGACACCGCCACCGGCACGATAGAACGCCGACCGGCCCGCGTGGGGCGGGCCGGATCTGCGGCGACGGCAGCTGGTTCGAGGTTCACGCGGCGGCCGGGATCAGGGTCGCGCCGGCCTGCGCCTGGCGACCGCGGATCTGGACGATCGCGATCCGGGTCGATGACCTCGAGGATCGCCATCAGGACGAGCGCGGTCGGCCACGCCGCGGCGCCGATGTGGTTGGCGATGCTGAAGCTCGCGATCGCGTGTCGCGGCGCCGTTGTTGACGGCGAACACGAACACCATCCGTGCGCAGATACCCGCGACGAGCAGGAGCGCCGCTGCGACCCAACCGACGCGGGCGATCGGGAGCCGTTGTCGCCGGCGCGGACGATGGGTGGCGAATCCGGAAGAGACGCCGAGCGTGAGGCCGACGGACGGCGAGCAGCGCGATCAGGACCAGGTCGTTGCCGGCGGTCGGAAGCGAGTGGAGATACATGCTGACCAACGAAGAAGAGGAGGACGAGCGGCACGACGATGCTGCGGCGGTCGAGCTCGCGCTCGCGCACTGGCGAAAGACGAGAAGGAGGAAGGCTGCGTTGATGAGGTAATCGGTAGTTGACATGGGGAGCATGATCGCCCCGGGCGGGCGCCCCGTCGTCGGCGTAGGGGTTGAACCGCGGGTTGATTCCAGCGTCAACCCAGGGGTTGGCTCAAGCGTGTGGAGCGGGCTCGTGAGACGCCGTCTGCGGACCGCGGTCGCGCCGGCTGATCCGGGCCTCGTAGGCCGCGCGCTGCGCGTGAGTCGAAGTCGAGGAACGTCCGGTCGGCGCCGAGCGCGCGGGCCATCGCGTCGCGGATCTTGCGAGCCGAGCAGCGAGTTGAGCTTGATGATCCCGCCGACCGACTTCGGGACGTACACGTCGTGGCGCGGCTCGGCGACCGCGGCGGCGATCGCGGCGGCGACATCCTCGGGCTTGATCGTCGCGACGAAGCGCGTGCCCTTCGTCCCGGCGATCAGCTCCGTCTGGGTGAACGACGGCATCACGCACGTGAAGTCGACGCCACGGCCGCGGAACTCGACTCGCGCGGTCTCGGTCAGCGACACGACCGCCGCCTTGCTCGCCGCATACGAGGCACCGCCCGGCACCGCCGACTTCCCGGCGACCGAGGCGACGTTGAGGATCTGGCCATGGCCGCGCTTGATCATCCCCGGCAACGCCAACTTCATCCCGGTCAGCACCCCCAACACGTTGATGTCGAGCGTCCGCTGCGCGATCGAATCGGGCTCCTCGAGCATCGGGCCGATGTGCATGATCCCGGCGTTGTTGATCAGCACGTCGAGCGGACCGAGTTCACGCTCGGCAAGCGCGAGGAAGTCGCGGAACGATCCCCCGTCCGTGACGTCAAGCTTCGAGGAGAGCACGCCCGAGCCGATCGATTGCGCGGCGCGAACAGCCTCGTCGCCGTCGATGTCGCCGATCGCGACCTGGTTGCCCGCGGCGTGGAGCGCCTTCGCGGTCGCCAGCCCGATGCCACGCGCGCTCCCAGTGATCGCAACGACTTTGCTCATGGGTCCTCCTTTTGGTTGCTGTCGCGCCATCGCAAGAGCGACGGATCGAGCAGCTTGTGCAGGCCGCCCTCCGGCAGCCAGGCGAGCGTTTCCAGCTCGAGCGGGTCGAGAAACCCGACCTGCCCTGTCTTCAGATCGACGATCTTCAGCCGCGGCCCGTTGCCGTCGTGGTCGAGCGTGACCTTCACCGAGGCGAACTCGCTCGTGAGCTCCATCAGATCAGGAACGACATCGTGCTGAGAGGCCGATCGTTGTTGACGAGCAGCACCTTCTTGTATGCCATCCGCAGGCCGTCGTCGGTGCGGCGCAGCCGGTACTCGCTGCGGCCCGCCCAGAGCGTCACGCCGCGCTCGCGGGATTCGTAGACGATGAAGTTCGCGCCGACGCGGATCTCCTCGGAGCTCTCAGATCGCTCCAGCAACTCGACATTTGACACGAGCCGCCGCAGGCGGGAGGGCGGGTTCTGGGAGTGGCGCTTGCCGGTCTGGAGCTGCTTGATCCGCGTCGAGATCCGCGAGCGGTTGTCGAACACGACCGACATCTGTGTTGTCGGGTCGATGTCGTCGCCGTTGGCGGGCACCCAGTAGATCGCGTCGTCGGTCCACAGCGCTTCCCACTCGTCGTACTCGAGCTCGTCCGCGAGGCGCGCCTCGCGGTAGATGAACTGCTCTACCTCCCTGAGCAGGTCGACGTCGAGCCCGGTACTCATTCCTCTTCCATCAGCTGCTTGTAGTGCTGCCACATCGCGCGCTGCGGTAGCTCGTCGGTCGCGTCGGCGACCATGAAGCCGTCGTCGTCACGTCGCTCGCGGTGGGTGCCGCGCCGCAGCTGGAGCCACTCCGGTTCGCGGACCCTGACCCCGCGCTGGTTGCGCTCGTACATCTCCGAGTCGTCGGCGAGCAGGAAGCCGGCCGGGCCGACCGAGCCGATCGTCTGCTGGAGCAGCCGGCGGTTCATGTCCGGGCTGCCCTTGAACTGCACGGCGGTGACGTGTTGGACGGTCTCATCGACTGCAAGCGGCTGCAGCACGAACAGCTGGATCTCGGCGATGAACAGATTCGGGAAGATCATCACGTGGGGGGCGCCGTCGATCAGGATCTCGTTCGCCTCGCCGGCCCCGTACGCGTGCTCCATCTGGCTGACGTACTCGGGGACCTTGTCCGGGGTCGTGCCGAACCACCCGAGCGGCTGGCCGATCCGACGGAACTCGGGCCGCAGGTCGTTCTCGGTGTGGCCGCCGCCGAGATCTCGGCACACCGCGGTCGACTTGTCGCCATAGAGATCGCCGATCCCGGACTTGGCGACAGAGAAGATCGACGCGTGGACGAACTGGGGGTGGTACCCGTCGGTCTCGTTCTCCATCAGCATCTTCCAGTTCGCCGTGACCCGGTGGCGCAGCCAGCCCGCGGTCAGCTCCACCTCGCCGGTCGGTGATAGGCGCGTGAGGCGGTCGAACGCCTCGATCGCTCCGCCGAGATGCTCGTCGAGCGTCGGGCCGTCCTCGGCCATCGAACCGAAGACGAAGCCGTTGTGCTCCGCCACGCGGGCGACGCGTCCGAGGCCTAGCTCCTGCTTTGCCTCGCGGCCGCCGTAGCCGCTGTTGAACGGATACCCGAGCAGCTTGCCGGTATTCGCGAAGGTCCAGCCGTGGTACGGGCAGCGGAACGCGCTCGAGTTCCCCTTCGGCGCGTCGCAGACGAGGTTCGCGCGGTGCGCGCACCGGTTCAGCAGCAGATGGATGCCGCCCTGCTTGTCCCGGGCCATGATCAGCGACTGCGGTCCGATCGATTTGACCACGTAGTCGTTCGGCTCCGGCACCTCGGAGACGTGGCCAACGTACACCCACGTCCGGTACCAGATCCGCTCGAGCTCGGCATCGAACAGGTCTTTGTCGGTGTACAGCGACCCGTGGACGCGGTCGTGCTGGATCAGCTCGTCGAGGTTGTCGATCGCGGTGATGCTCATGCCCGCGTCGGCACCTCTCCGTGGAGCTTGAGGATCTCGTCGACCGCGAGTTTGCCCGACTCGGCGCATGCCTGGATCCCGCCGTTGGCGTACTCGCGGTTGCCGTCGCCGACGTTCCACAGGTTTTCGAGCGGCGTCTCCCGAGGCAGGTCAAGGCCGGCGATGCTCCGCTGCGCGGGCCACTCGCCGCGCATCACCTCGATCGAGAGGATCTGCGCTTTTTGATCGAACCCGTCGAAGGCGTCTCTGAGGTCGTCGCGAGTGGCCTCGAGCTCAGCTTCTTCGTCGAACTCGCCGACGGCCGGGATCGGGACGCCGTAGGCGACGTACAGGTGCTTGCCTGCCGGCGCGAGCTCGGGACAGGTCGCGGTCAGGTTCGCCATGTTGCACAGCCGCCGCGTGATCCCGAACGTGATCAGCCCTGGCGCGTCCATCAGCGGCACGTCTGAGGCGATGTTGAAGACGATGTTCGCGGTGGGTTTGAGGCGGGTGTCGAGCCGCGCGAGGTACCCGGCGTCGAAGTGCTCGCGCCCAGCGAGCTCCGTGGTTGCATGCGGTCCGATGTTTGAGACGACGACCTCCGCCTCGACCTCGACCGTTTCGCCCGCACGGTGGACGGTCGCCCCGGTGACTCGGTTGTCGCTCGCATGCAGATCGCCCAGCTCGCTGTTCAGCCAAACCTCGGTCACGGCGTCCGCGAGGCCCTGCATCAGACCGAGCGTTCCGGTCGGGCTGAACCCGAAGTCGCGGAACGCCCCCTTCTGGAGGAAGTACGTCATGAACACCCTGACCGGCAGCTCGTCGCTGTTGACCGCGAAGATCGCCGCGCACAGGTTGCGGAAGATCGCGTGAACGGTCTCGTTCTTCGTGTAGCCGCCGAGCCACTCCTTGACCGACGTCTCGTTGTCGTCGGTCTGCAGGATCCCGGCGCCGCGTTTGAGCGCGCCGTTGACGAGCACCCCGAGCGGGCCTTTGCCGAGCGACACGTCCCGGCCTTTGATCCGGAACAGCGTCGCGGGCTGCGGAATCCTGATCTCGAACGGGGCGCCGACGACTCGGAACACCTGCTCGAGCATGCCGCCGTACTCGACCGCGATCGCGCCGGTGTTGATCGTGTAGCCGTCCTCGGTCGTGTACGACGACGCGCGGCCGCCGACGCGATCGCGGGACTCGACGAGCAGCGTCTTATAGCCGTGATGCGACAGCAGTGCAGCGGCTGACAAACCCCCCGCCCCCGCGCCGATCACGAGCGCGTCGTACCGCTCAGTCGAAGACGTCATCGGACAAGATCATACAGACCGTCCGAACAATCCGTCAACGCTTGTCTGCCCGCCTATTCGTCTCTGAATTCGGGGGCCCGCCGCGCTGCGAATGCGTCGACTCCCTCACGCGCGTCCGCGGTCCCGCCGCAGTCGATCATCGCGGCCGTCTCCGCGTCAAGTTGCTGTTGCAGCGACGTGGTCCACGACTCCCTCAGCAGGCGGCGCATGTGGGCGAGCGCCAAGGTCGGGCCGTCCGCTAGTGAGCGGACGATCGCTTGCGCCTCCGCGTCGAGCTCGTCTGGCGCGACCACGCGGGTTGCAAGCCCGCGGGCAACGGCCTCGTCCGCGTCAAGGGCACGGTTCTGCATCAACATCTCGGCGGCAAGGCGCGGCCCCACGAGCCGCGGCAGGAACCAGGAGCCGCCGCCGTCGCCGCTCAAGCCGAGGGCCGCGAACCCCGCGACGAACCGCGTCTGCGGCGTAATCAGCACGATGTCGGCGCACAGCGCCACCCCCAGGCCGCCTCCCGCGATCGGCCCCTGGACTGCTGCCACGACCGGTGCGGGCAGCGCAGCGAGTGCGTTCAGTGCCCGGTGGTAGTCCGGAACCATCTCTTCCAGTGCCTGGCCGAGATCGTCGAGCCGGCCGGCGAAGTGCTTCAGGTCGCCGCCGACCGTGAACGCCGGACCATCGGCGCAGATCAGGACGGCGCGGGCGCCGACGCACGCGCGAACGGCCTCGCCGAAGTCGGCCACCCACTGCGGGTCGATGGCGTTGCCCGCCTCCGCACGGGTGAGCCGCAGCGTTGCGATCCGATCCTGATACGTCAGGGTCACGTGACTCACAGGAGCTCTCGCAGTTGCGTGATCGTCTCGACCGGGTCGGGGCCGATCGGCTGGACGAGCAGCGTCGTGACGCCCGCCTGCCGGTACGCCGCGATCCGCTCGGCCACGTGCGAGGCTGGTCCGACCAGGTGCATCCGCTCCAGCAGCTCGCGCGGGACCGCTGCCGTGGCCTCATCCTTATGTCCGTCGAGGTACAGGTCCTGCACCTTGCGCGCGGCTTCGCCGTACCCGGCTCGGGTGACGATGTCGTTGTAGAAGTTCTTGCCGCGCGCGCCCATCCCGCCGACGTAGAGCGCGAGCTCGGGCCGCGCTGAGTCGAGTGCCGCGTCCGTGTCGAGGTCATCGCCGATCGCCAGCTTGCCGCCGGCGATCACGTCGAGCGGCGGCAGGGCGGCGTCGCGCTTCGCGGTGCCGGCGTCGAGCGCCGGCCCCCACACGTCGCGCGCGCGCTCGGGCACGAACATCAGCGGCATCCAGCCGTCCGCGACCTCGGCGGTGCTCTCAACGGCACGGTCGAGCATCGCCGCCCACCAGATCGGCACCTCCGGGCGCACGGGGTGATCGATCAGCTTCAGGGGCTTGCCGAGTCCCGTCCCGGTTCCGGGTGGCAGCGGAACCTTCGTCGTCGGGCCGTCGTGGGTCACGACCTCGCGCCGTGTCACCTGCCGGACGACCTCAATCACGTCGAGCATGCGTGACCGCGGCTGCTCGTACGGCACGCCGTGAAAGCCCTCGATCATCCTGCGGACCGGAGGTGCCGAGCCCGAGGATGAAGCGCCCGCCGGTGACATAGTCGCAGCCGGCCGCTGTCTGCCCGATCGCCGTCGCGGTGCGCGAGTACACGTTGATGATTCCGGTCCCGATCTGCACCCGTTCGGTGGCCGAAGCGAGGTACCCGACGCGGCTGATCGCATCAAACGAGTACGCCTCGGCGACGAGCACGACGTCGAGCCCTGCCCGGTCGAGCTCCGCCACGCGCTCCGCCAGCACGGGAAACGGCTCCCGGCTCGCGCCGACCATCATCGCGATCCGCATCAGTCGTGGATCTTCGCGAATTTCATGAACTTGCAGAGCATCTGGACACACTGTATAGTCAACGTGAGCGTCGACGTCTCGGCGCCAGCACCCCGGCAGGGGCACTTCCTGTGAGCGTGAGAGGAGCCCGATGAGTACGGTCGCCGCCGACATCGCACTGGACCACGTCGACCTGATGGACGAGGTCCTGTTCGCCGATGGCCCGCCCCACGAGCTGTTCGCGCGGATGCGCGCCGAGGCGCCGGTACTCCACTCCACGACCCCCGAGGGCGGCGACTTCTGGTCGGTTACGAAGGCCGCCGACATCTCGGCGATCTCGAAGAAGCCCGACCTCTTCTCGTCGGAGCGCAAGGGAGTGTTCGTCCGTGAGGGCATGCCGATGCCGCTCGACGTTCTGAACCAGGTGATCCTCGGAATGGATCCGCCCCGCCACGTCAAGTACCGCGCGATCGTCCAGATGGCGTTCACGCCGCGGATCGTCGCCAAGCAGGAGGAGCAGATCCGCGGGCGGATCTCGCATCTGATCGACGAGGTATGCGAGCGAGGCGAGTGCGATCTCGTGAGCGCGCTGTCGGTGGAGCTGCCGCTCCAAGTGATCGCCGAGATGCTCGGCGTGCCGCAGGAGGACCGCAAGAAACTGTTCGACTGGACCCACCAGATCGAGCTGTCGGTGAGCGACCCGACCGTCTCCGGCCCCGAGGCACTCGGCCAGATCGGGCTCTACCTGGCGGAGAAGGTCGCGCAGAGGCGCTCCAACCCCGGGGACCCGAACGAGGACCTGACGACGGCGCTGGTCCAGGCCGAGGTCGACGGCGAGCAGCTCAACGACTTCGAGATCGCGGCGATGTTCGGGCTCCTGATGTTCGCCGGCAACGACACGACGCGGAACACGATCTCGGGCGGCACGCTCGCGCTGATCGAGAACCCCGACCAGCGCCGGATCCTGCTCGACCGACCCGAGTTGATCGACCTGGCGGTCGAGGAGATCATCCGCTGGGTGACACCGGTGATGTGGTTCCGCCGCACCCCGCTGGCGGACACCGAGATCCGCGGCGTCCCGGTGAAAGAGGGCGACGCGGTCGTCCTCTGGTACGCGTCGGGCAGCCGCGACGAGGAGGCGATCCCCGATCCGATGAAGTTCGACGTGACGCGCGATCGGATCAACCACTCGGGGTTCGGCGGCGGCGGCCGCCACTTCTGCCTCGGCGCGCCGCTCGCGCGGCTCGAGCTACAGCTCGTGTTCCCGGAGCTCCTGCGCCGGATGCCTGACATAGAGCTCGCCGGCCCGGTCGGGCACTCCGGCTCCAACTGGATCAACGGCTTCACCTCGCTGCCTGTGCGCTTCACGCCCACGGGCCGCGAGGGCTAGCGTCGCGCGGCGCGCTCGAAGAACGCCGACACTTCGTCGGGGTCGATCGGCTCGAGCAGGGATTCCTTCAGCGTCTCATCGAGATCGCCCTGCCCCGACGCGCGAAGCTCTGCGAGCGCTGCATCGAGGTCGTAGCTCGTCTCGCGCGGCTCTGGCACACCGCCGTCGACCGTCATCCAAAACGCACCGGCTCGCCCCTCGTATGGCAAACCGACGCTGCCGGCGTTCGCATACGTCAGCGTGTCGCCGAGGCGGCGGACCATCTGCTGGTGCGTGTGGCCGCCGACGACGAGCGATTCGCTGACATCTCCGAGCAGCTCGAGCAGCACGTCGTCCGGTGTGAGCCGAGTGATCAGCTCCGCGTCGGAGCTCGGAGAGCCGTGGCAGAAAAGCACGCGGTCGAGCGACAGCGCGACCGGCCAGCTGTCGAGCTCGTCGCGCCAGCGCCGATCGAGCGCCCGGGCGCTCCAAGCGGCGGGGCGTCCCGCTGGGTCGTCCCCCTGGGCGACGCCGTCGAACGCGGCGACCGCCTCCCGTTCGCAGTTGCCGCGAATCCAGTGCAGCGGCTCGCGCCGGGACGCGAGCAGCTCGAGCGGCTCGCGGACGAGCGGCCCGGCGACGACATCGCCGGCGACCACGATTGCGTCGTGGCAGTTCACGTCAAGTTCCTGGAGCACCGCACGCAGCGCCGGCAGGTTGCCGTGAATGTCGGCCAAGACGGCGATCCGCATTGCGCCACATGGTTACAGTCGCTCGATGCTCACCGAGCGCCTCGAGCTTCGTCCGCTCCCCCCGGCCGCCGCGGTCGCGCTCCCCCGGGACCGCGAGGGCGCCGCCCGGCTGATCGGCGCGACGCTGTCGGATCAGTGGCCGCAGCCCGATGTCGTCGGGATCCTGCCGAGGCACGCCGGGCTCGATGAGGACGACGCGCGCTTTGGCATCTGGGTGATCGTCGAGCGCGCATCTGGGGTCGTCGTCGGCGACATCGGCTTCCATGGACCTCCGGGCGACGATCGCACCGTCGAGATCGGGTACGCAATCGTGCCGGACCGCCGGCGGCGGGGGTACGCGACCGAGGCCGCCGGCGCGATCGCGCAGTGGGCGCTCCGTCAGCCGGAGATCGACACCGTGACCGCCGGCTGCGATCCGGACAACCAGCCGTCGATCAGAACACTCGAGCGCTCGGGCTTCGAGCGCACCAGCATGGACGATGGGCAGCTGCGCTGGCGCCGATCCGATGAGTAGACCAGCAGGTGCGGATCGGGATCAAACCGTAAGCACGATCTTGCCGCGCGTGTGTCCGAGCTCGAGCTCGCGATATGCGTCCCTGACGCGGTCGAGCGGGTACGTCGCCGCGATCGGCACCTCGAGCTCGCCGCGCGCGATCAGCTCGGCGAGCGTCGCCAGCGTCTGAGCGCTGGCCCCGACCGCGTTGCCATCAAGCTTGACGCCGTATTGGGCCGCCGCGGCGAAATCGGCGATCGTGTCGATCCGCTCGGGCTCGACGCCGAGCTCCAGCGCCAACTCGACGTAGCCCCCGCCCTGCGTATCGAGGAAAGCATCGATTCCGTCCGGAGCGGCCTCGCGGATCCGGTCCGCGACCCCGTCGCCGTAGGTCACGGGCACCACTCCATGGTCACGCAGCCACTGATGGTTGTCCTCGCTCGCCAAACCGATCACGTTCACCCCGGCGCGCTTGGCGAGCTGCACGGCGATCGTCCCCACTCCGCCCGCTGCCCCGGCGACGGCCACCGTATCGCCGCGGGCGAGAGCGACGGCGCGCACCATCGCATACGCCGTCGCGCCGACGACGAACAGCGCCCCCGCGACCTCCCATGGAACCTCGTGTGGCTTCAAGGTTGCGTTGGCGGCCTCGATCACGACGAGCTCCGCTTGGCTTGCGCGCTTGTCGGTGTAGCCGATCACCTGATCGCCGGGCTTGAACGCATCGACGTCCTCGCCGATCCGTTCGACGACGCCGGACAGATCGCTTCCCTCACCGGATGGGAACGTCGCCGGGAAGCTGCTGTGCATCAGCCCCTGACGGATCTTGGCCTCGCCGGGATTGATCCCGGCCGCCTTGACGCGCACCAGCAACTCACCCGGCCCGGGGTCGGGGTCGGGCAGCTCCACCACGTTGAGAACGTCGACGTCTCCATAGCTGTCGAAGCGAACCGCGCGCACCGACCTTCAGGATTGCAGACGGCTAGGCAATGGCGTTGAACCGCACGACTACGAGCAGCCCGCCGTCGGCCTGAGCACCGACATCGAGCTCGGCGCCGTGGGCCGTAGCGATCGCGCGCACGATCGACAGCCCAAGGCCGTGGTGTCCGTTCGTGTCCGCACGCCGGGTCCGGTCGAGCCGCTGGAACGGCTCGAGCAGCCGATCGACCTGCTCGGGCGCGATCACCGGCCCGCTGTTGGCTACCGCCAGCACCGCTCGGTCGGCCTCGGTCGCGGTGCGGACCTCGACGTAGCCGCCAACCGGAACGTTGTGCTCGAGCGCGTTCTCGACGAGGTTCGCGACCAGCCGCTCGACCAGCGCGGCGTTCCCAGCCGTGGCCGCCGGCCAGAGCGCCGAACGGAGCTCGATCCCGCGCCGCTCGAGTTCGGGGCGCTCCACTTCGACCGCGTCCGCGGCGACCGCCGCAACATCGATCGGATCGCGGCGGTCGAGCCCGCGCTCGCTGCTCGCGAGCGTGAGCAGCGACTCGAGCAGCCGCTCCTGCTCGATCCCCGACGCCAGCAGCTCCTCACACATCGCCCGCAGCGACTCGATGCTGGCGTTCGGGTCGGCGAGCGCGACCTGCAGCAGCGTCCGCTCCGCGGTCAGTGGCGTACGCAGCTCGTGCGAGGCGTTGGCCACGAACCGCCGCTGCGACTCGAACGACGCCTCCAGCCTGGCAAGCAGATCGTCGAGCGTGTCGCCGAGCTGCTTGAACTCGTCCTGCGGCCCGGCAAGCGCGAGCCGCTGGTGGAGGTTGCCGGCGGAGATCGTCCGCGCCGTCGTGGTGATCTCCCGCAGCGGACGCAGCACCCGCCCGGCGATGAACCAGCCGAGGACCGCGGAACCAAGGGCGGTCAGCGCCAGCACGACCCAGGAGGCCGCCAGCAGCTTGGCGATGTCGTTGCTGTGCTGGTTCTGGGCGATCCCGATCGGAAATATCCGCTGCCCGCCACCGGGTCCGGGGTTAGCGCGGACGGCCGTCTCCACAACAGAGCTCGAGCCGACGAATAGCAGCGCGATCAGCACCACCACGATCGTCCCCAGCACGAGGAACATCCCGGAGTACAGCAGCGTCAGCCGCAACCGGGCGGTTCGCGGTGGCAGCCGCAGCCAGCGGGCAGGGGTCAGCGGCGGCGAGACGGTAGCCATCAGATCCGGTACCCGCCCTCGCGGATCGTCTCGATCAGCGGCGGCTCGCCGAGCTTGATCCGCAGCCGTGCGATCGTCGTCTTGACGGTCGTCGTGAACGGGTTGATCGCCTCATCCCACACGCGGGCGAGCAGCTCCTCGGCGGACACCGGGCGGCCGTCCGCCGCGAGCAGATATTCGAGCACGCCGAACTCCTTCGGCGTCAGGTCGAGCCGCCGCTCGCCGCGCGTGACCGTGCGGCGCGCCGGATCGAGCGACAGGTCGCCGTGCGTGAACGTCGGCGGCAGCGGCACGCTCGCGCGGCGGCCGAGCGCGCGGATCCGCGCCACCAGCTCGGAGAAGTCGAATGGCTTCGGGAGGTAGTCATCGGCGCCGAGCTCGAGCCCGTCGACGCGGTCCGCGATCGTGCTTGCAGCGGTGAGCATCAGCACTCGCGTTGCGGCGCCCTCCGCGACGAGCTTGCGGCACACTTGATCGCCGTGCGCGCCCGGCAGATCGCGGTCGAGTACGACCACGTCGTACTCGTTGACGGCGACGCGCTGGATCGCGTCGAGCCCGTCGAAAACGAGATCCACGGCCATGCCCTCGCGCCGGAGCCCCTCGCGCAGTGCGGTCGCGAGCCGTTTGTGATCTTCCACTACGAGCACGCGCATCTGCACAGCATGCAGCAGTCAGGTGACAACCGTGTCACACGCGCCGTGACCGGCTTGTCACCGGCGGTTTCGTACAACTTGCCCATGCTCAGCTCACGGTTCTCCATCATCGCGCCGGCAGCAGCGATCACAGCACTTGCGGTGGCCGGCTGTGGCGGCTCCAACAAGCCTCCGGTCACGGCTTCCGGCTCGCGGTCGGGCCCGGCCAACGGAGCCCAGTCGGCGTACAAGTTCTCCGATTGCATGCGCCGGCACGGCGTGTCCAACTTCCCCGACCCGGTCGTTCACACGACCGGGAACTCTCAGTCGGTCGGGATCAAGATCAACCCAACGATTTCCGGTTCGCCCGCGTTTAAGTCGGCGCAGACGGCTTGCCAGGGGATCCTGGGCGGCCCGCCGAACCAGGCCCAGCAGCAGGCTCAGATCCATTACAAGGTCGAGCACTACGTCGCGTTCGCGGCGTGCATGCGCGGTCACGGGATCACAAGCTTCCCGGACCCGAACTCCCAGGGGAATATCCCGCCGACGCTGCTCGCGCACGCGGGGATCAACATCCACCTGCCGAACGTGATCGCAGCGGCGCGCGCGTGCGTGCCCGCGTCCGGCGGCCTGCTGACCCAAGGAGCGATCTCGCAGGCGACCGGCAGCGGCTCGAGCAGCAGCGGCGGCTAGGCGTTCGCGGCGCCCTCGAGCGTCTCGCGCACGTCACCGGTCACGGGCCCCAGATGGCCCGGCCACGCGGCGGAGGGGTCGAGCGCTGCCAGCTTGCGGATGCTCGCCCGCGCGAGCTCGTAGTCGAGCGTCGTCGCGCGGTGCGGGATCTGCGCTGACGCCGGCTTGCCGAACGCTTCCATGTCGGTCAGGTAGAAGCAATCGGAGACGATCGCCAGCCGGTCGGCCTCCCGCCACAGCCCGATCAGGCCCGGCGCGTGACCGGGCAGGTCGACGACGGTGAAGCCCGCGACCTCGTCACCTTCTGACACGGTCCCGGCGATCGTTGGTGGCGGACCGTCGTAGGCGGCGACGAGCGTCGACATCACCCAACGCGCGGGGGTTGTGAGCTTGCGCAGGTCCATGTAGTGCGCGCCGCCGTCGCCCTCCGCGTCGGCCACCTCGTCCGGGTGGCACAGCACGGGAGCCCCCAGCGCCTTTGCCGAGCCACGGTGATCGCTGTGGCCGTGCCCGAGCACGACCTGGTTCAGAGGCCCAAGTCGCTCCACCGCTGCCTTGAGCGGCCCCGCCATCGCGCTGGTCCCCGCGTCGAACACGGTCACGGCGCCGTCGTCGTCGCGGATCAGGAACACGTTCATCGCGCGCAGCGGATAGCCGCCACGCAAAACCCACACGTCGTCCGCGACGGGTTCGAGCTCGTCGTCGGTGATCATCCACGGTGCAGTGCCGAGCTGGGCGGCGAGCGCCGAGCACTCGAGAAATACATTGCTCCGGTCGATCAGCCCGTCGCGGATCCTCACCACCTCGCGGGCCTCGAGCTCGACCGATCGGCCCGTCGGCTCGATCCCGTCGAACGGCTCGCCGGTGAATGTCCCGCGCAGCCCCCATCGCGCCGCCGCGAGCTCACCGTCCGTGGAGACGCGCTGCAGCTCGAAGGAGGCGTCAGGAAACGAGCGGCGCACGCGCTCGATGAACCCTCGCCACTCGTCGGGAACTCGCAGCTTCAGCTTGCCGACCACGCGGACAGATGCGCCGTCGGCCCACGTCGACTGGACTGCGCCCCAGTCGTCCGCGGCGAGCGCCTCGAAGTAACGCTGCGCGATCACGCTGCGTAGGATGCCAGCCGTGGGTCCGCTACGCGGGATACGCGTGATCGAGATGGCGGGGATCGGCCCCGGCCCCTTTGCCGGAATGATGCTCGCCGACATGGGAGCCGAGGTGCTTCGTTTGTACCGCGCCGACCAGCCGCCGCTGCTCGGCGGCAGCGGCAACTACGACGTCGTCGGCCGCGGGCGGGTCGCGTCGGTGCCGGTCAATCTCAAGGAGGACGAAGGGCGCGAGTTCGTGCTGCGGCTGGCCGAGCGCGCCGATGCGCTGATCGAGGGCTTCCGCCCTGGCGTGATGGAGCGACTCGGGCTCGGTCCCGATGTGCTGCTCGAGCGCAACGAGCGCATCGTGTACGGCCGGATGACCGGCTACGGTCAGGAGGGGCCGATGTCGAGCGTCGCGGGCCACGACATCAACTACATCTCGATCGCCGGTGCGCTCGGTGCGATCGCGCGCCATGGCGAGCGGCCACTCGCGCCGCTCAACCTCATCGGCGACTACGGCGGCGGCGGGATGCTGCTCGCGTTCGGCGTCGTCTGCGCTCTGCTGGAGGCACGCACGTCCGGCAAGGGCCAGGTGGTCGATGCCGCGATGGTCGACGGTGCGGCGATCCTGATGACGATCTTCCACGGACTGCGCGCCGGCGGGATCTGGGACGACACGCCGGGGACCAACGTGCTCGACTCGGGCGCCCACTTCTACGAGGTGTACGAGACGTCCGACGGGGGGCACATCGCCGTCGGCGCGATCGAACCGCAGTTCTATGCGGAGTTGATGCGCCTGCTCGAGATCGACCCGAGCGAGATGCCGCAGTGGGACAAGCCGCGCTGGCCCGAGTTCAAGCAACGGCTGGCCGCGCTCTTCGAGACGCGCACGCGCGACGAGTGGGCGGCGTTGCTGGAGCCGGCCGAGGCGTGCGCAACGCCCGTGTTGGGGCTCGCCGAGGCGCCCTCGCATCCCCATGTGACCGCACGCGATACGTTCGTCGAGCACGAAGGAGTTGTGCAACCGGCGCCCGCGCCGCGGTTCAGCCGAACTCCGGGGCAGATCGGCGGCGACGGTGGCGCCTCGGCCGATGAGGTGCTTCGCGCCTGGGGCATCGGCGTACCGGCTTAGATGCTGCGGCCCGCGTCCTGCCAGTAGCGCTCCCGGATCCGGCGCTTGAAGATCTTCCCCGATTCCTCGCGCGGCAGCTTGTCGTCGAACACGACGACGCGCGGGACCTTGTAGCCCGCGAGCCGGTGGCGAATGTGGTCGCGGATCTCGTTCTCGGTCAGGCCGGCGTCCGGGTCGGCGTCGACATGCGCGGCAAGCGCCTCGCCGTAGGAGTCGTCGGGGATCCCGAACACCGCGACGTCGCGGACACCGGACAGCTCGAGTAGGCACGCCTCGATCTCGATCGGGTAGATGTTCACCCCGCCAGAGATCACCATGTCGCGCGCGCGGTCGGACAGGTACAGGAAGCCATCGCGATCGACCCGGCCCACGTCACCGATGGAGAGGTATCCATCGCGGTCGATCTCGCGCCGCTTGTCCTCCTGGCCGAGGTATGTGAAGCCCGGCCAGAAGCTCGGCGGCTTGACGTAGATCTCGCCGGTCTCTCCTTGTGGCAGCAACTCGCCTTCCGGATCGAACACATGGATGTCCGCGTCGGCGACGGGCTTTCCGACTGTGCCCTCGTGCGCGAGCCACTCCGCGCTGTCGCACGTGACCACGATGCCCGTCTCGGTGCCACCGTAGTACTCGAGGATGATCGGTCCGAGCCACTCGATCATCCGCTGCTTGATGTGACCCGGGCACGGCGCGGCGGCGTGAACAACCGCCTCGAGCGAGCTCAGGTCGTACCGCTGCTTGATCTCGTCGGGAAGCTCGAGCAGCCGCACGAACATCGTCGGCACCACCTGGGCGTGCGTGATCCGTTGCGCCTCGATCGCCGCCAGGAACTGCTCCGCATCGAACCGCGCCATCAGCGTCAGGTCGATCCCGAGCGTTACGGAGAACAGCGACTGCGCGTTCGGCGCCGAGTGGTACATCGGCGCGGTTACGATCGTCCGCATCCCCGGCCTCAGCCCCATCCCGCTGAGCGTCGTCATCGCCACCTGCTGGGACTGCTCGGGCGTCATCGGGCTGCGGATCACGCCCTTGGGCAGCCCGGTCGTGCCCGAGGTGTAGATCAGGCTCATCGGTGCGGCATCAAGCGGTTCGGCGTAAGGCTCGTGTCCAGAGAGCCATTCGTCGAGCACCGGGTGCCGTCCGGTCAGCGCGCTCGCGCCGTAGGCCGCAGCCTGCTCCTCGCGCACCGGCACTTCGATCAGCGGGACTCCCTCGGGCAGCACCGCCTCGGCCTCTTCGACAAACGCGCTATGCGCGAACACCGCCTTCGAGCCGCTGTGCGTGATCACGTGCCTCAGCTCGTCACCGCGCCAGTGCCAGTTGACCGGCACGGGCACGGCGCCGAGCAACCCGCACGCGGCGCTGACGAACAGGAAGTCCGGGTCATTGCGCAGCACCATCGCGACCCGCTCGCCGAACTGAACCCCGTGCGCGGCGAGCCCGCCGGCGAGCCGCGCCGCCTGAGCTCGGAGCTCGTCGTGCGGGATCTCCCGCTCGCCGATCCGGATCACCGGGCCCTCGCTCACGGCGCGCAACCTATCGCGTCGGTCTGGCTAGGTGTGCGACTTGACCGGCCAGTTGAGCTTGACCGTGCCGAGCGGCGTCTTCACGACAACCTGGAAGGTGAGCTGGATTCCTTTTGAGGCCGGCGGGAAGGTGTCCCTCGAGTAGCTCATCTTGCCGTCCTTCAAAGGGAACGACGGCGGCGATTGGTGCCCGACAACGGTGCCGTTAAACAGGAACTGCGCCGCCACGGTGCCCGTCAGCGGCTGGCCCTGTGAGTTCGTGGCCTCGACGGCGTACGCCCACCCCACGCCGATCTTCGGTGTGTGGTTCTCGCCGTGCAACTCGGCGCGCATCTGACCCGAGGACCCCGATACGTACGGGCTCGGGAGGGGCGCGAGCGCCGGCGTGGTGTGAGTGGTCGTGATGGTGGAGGACGTCGTCGTCGACGACGTGGTCGTCGTGGAAGTGGTCGTCGTCTGCGTGTGCGTGGCCGCTTTGTGCTTCTTCTTCGGCGTCGCGGCCTTCTTCTTCTTGGCCGGAGCCGTGGTCGTCGTACTCGTCGTGGACGACGTGGTCGAGTTCGTGCCGGCCACGGTTGCGCTGCTGGAGGTCTTCGCGCTCGACCCGCAGGCGGCGAGCACCAGAGCCAGCCCGACGGCGACAACTCCCGTTCCGATCTTCACAACTCCGGAATTTATCCGTTTGACCGGTCGCAGCAGCCCTCGCGCGCGTGCGTCACTCTAATGGCCATGCGATACGTGGCATCGGGCCTGACGTTCGAGGCGCTGACTTGGAACCCACCGAACCCTGAGAACGCCCCGCTCGCTTTGTGCCTGCACGGCTATCCCGACACCGCGTGGACGTGGCGTCACCTCGGGCCGCACCTCGCCGAGCGCGGGTGGCGCGTGGTCGCGCCGTACATGCGTGGCTACGCTCCAACGGAGCTCGCCCCGGACCGCTGCTACCAGGTCGGCGCCCTCGCGCGCGACGCGATCGAGGCGCACCGCGCACTCGGTGGCGATCGCCGTGCCGTACTGATCGGTCACGACTGGGGCGCTGTCGCCACGTACGCAGTCGCGTCCCATTCTCCGGAGCTGTTCCGGCGGGTAGTGACGCTCGCGATCCCACCGGCGGCCGGCGCGCTGAGCGGCGTCCTCTCGCCGCGGGAGCTGCCACTGCTCGCGCGTCAGCTCCGTTGCAGTTGGTACATGGTGTTCCAGCAGCTCCCCGGAATCTCTGAGCGCTCGCTCGACCGGCTGATCCCGCGACTGTGGGCCACCTGGTCGCCAGGTTATGACGGCGTCGAGGACGTCGAGCGGGCACTCGAGGCGCTTCACGGCCGGGCGCGGCGGAACGCAGCGATGCGCTACTACCGCGCGCTGTTTCAGCCGTGGTACCGGTCACGGCGGTACGCAGCCGAGCAGCGGGCGATGGTCGGCACACCGAAGGTTCCGACGCTGTACATTCACGGCAGGCAAGACCGCTGCATGCGCCCCGAGCTGCTCCGGTTCGCCGATGGTGAGCTCCCGCCCGGGAGCCAGACGGTGCTCGTCGACCGTGCAGGGCACTTCCTCCAGCTTGAGAGGCCCGAGTTCGTCAACGAGCGAATCACCGAGTTCATCTCGCAGTAGGCTCGCGGCCATGGGTCATCTGATCGGTACATCAACAGCAGAGATCGACGCGCCGCTCGACAAGGTGTGGGCGCTCGTGCAGGACGTCGAGGCGGCGCCGTCGTGGCAGGGCGGGCTGAACAGCGTGACCGCGCTCGACCGCGACGGCGAAGGCCGCGCAACCCGCTGCGAGGTCGGCGCAGACATCAAGGTCCGGACCGTGAAGACGATCGTCCGCTTCAACTACGACGGTGGGCCGACCCGGCTCAGCTGGTCGCAGGAGAAGGGCGATCTGAAATCCGTCGACGGCAGCTGGGAGCTCGAGGACCTCGGCGACGGCCGCACCCGCGCCACGTACAACGTCGACGCCGACCTCGGCCGCATGCTCGGTGCGCTCGTCCGCGGGCCGGTCGAGGGCGTGGTCAGGAACATGCTCGCGGGCGCGCGGGCGGGCGAGTTGAGGGCGCGCGTCGAAGCGGGACATGGCTAATACAGCGCTCCCCGGCGGCACGTTCTCGATGGCCGCCGATCTGAGCGTCACCCGCGTCGGGTACGGCGCAATGCAGCTCGCCGGGCCCCACGTGTTCGGACCACCCGCGGATCGCGACGAGGCGATCGCGGTGCTGCGCGAGGTCGTCGTGCTCGGCATCAACCACATCGATACCTCCGACTACTACGGCCCCCGCGTCACCAACGAGATCATCAAGGAGGCGCTCCATCCCTATCCGGACGACCTGCACATCGTCACCAAGGTGGGCGCCGAGCGCGACGCCGAAGGAGGCTGGCCGATGGCGCGCTCTCCCGAGCAGCTCCGCGAGCAGGTTCTCGGAAATCTGAAGCGGCTGGATCTCGACACGCTCGACGTCGTCAACCTCCGGCTCGGCGGATTTCAAGCTCCCGAGCCGGGGTCGGTCGAGGAGCCATTCACCGCGCTCGCGGAGATGCAGCAGGAGGGGCTGATCCGGCACCTCGGCCTCAGTACCGTCGGCGCCGAGCAGGTTGCGGAGGCGCAGTCGATCGCCCCCGTCGTGTGCGTGCAGAACTTCTACAACGTCGCGCACCGGACCGACGACGAGCTGATCGAGTCGCTTGCAGCCCAGGGGATCGCGTACGTGCCGTATTTTCCGCTCGGTGGGTTCTCGCCGCTCCAATCGGGCAAGCTCCAAGCCGTCGCCGACCGGCTGGACGCGACGCCGATGGCGGTCGCGCTCGCGTGGCTGCTTCAGCGTTCGCCGAACGTGCTCATGATCCCGGGCACGTCGTCGCGTGCTCACCTGCGCGAGAACGTGGCGGGCGCCGGCCTCGAGCTGTCCGACTCGGACATCGCCGAGCTCGACGGGATCGCCGGGCAGGGGTAGCGGCCGTCGATGAACCGCGCTTGACAGTTCGCCAGGGCATCAGCCATCCCGGAGACCTCCAAACGTGTCCGTACAATCTGTCCAGACCTAATGCCTTCGGTCACGCGCACCAACCAAAGCTCACGCGCGCGCCGGCGCGAGGAAATCCGCGACCGGCTAGGCGCGGCCGCCGAGCTACTGATGGCCGACGGCGAGAGCTACACGGAGCTGAGCGTCGAGCGGATCGTCCGCGAGGCCGGTATCTCGCGTGCCACGTTCTACGTCTACTTCGAGGACAAGGGGGACCTGCTGCGGGCGCTCGCGGAGGACTTCATCGACCGGATGCTCGAGGCATCCGCGGCGTGGTGGTCACTCCCGAACGACGCGACGCGGATCGACCTGAGGGGGGCGATGACGACGATCATCGACGCCTACCAGCCGCACAAGGTCGTGATGGCCGCGGTGGTCGAGGTCGCGTCGTACGACGCCGCGCTGCGCGAGCTGTTCGGCGACCTGCTCAGCAAGACGATCGCGGCGGTCGCACAGCACATCGCCGCCGGCCAGACAGCCGGCTACGTCGAGAAGGCCCTCGACCCGGAGCGGACGGCGGCATGGCTGACGTGGATGGCGGAGCGTGGCCTGTACCAGCTGGTCGCGCCGGCGACGCCGGCGACGGTCGAGAAGCTGCTCGATGCGATGACCGACATCGTCTGGAACACGCTGTACGCGAACACGCGCTGATGCCTTCCGTCACGCGCAAGAGCCACGGTAATCGCGCCCAGCGTCGCGACGAAGTGCGGCGGCGTCTACTCGCAGTCGTCGAGCAACTCCTAACCGATGGCGAGAGCTACGCCGAGATCAGCGTCGAGCGGCTCGTGTCCGAGGCGAACCTGTCGCGCTCGACCTTCTACGTGTACTTCGAGGACAAGGGCGACCTGCTGCGCGCGTGGTTCAGGCAAGTGATCGAGGAGCTCGAGGAGGCCGCCGTCCACTGGTGGAGCCTCGACGAAACCGCGAGCAAGGACGACCTCCGCGACGCGCTCGCCCGCGTCGTCAACGCCTACCGCCCGCACACGACGCTGATGGCGGCGCTGTACGACATGTCCTCGTACGACGCGAACGTCCGTGACCAGGTCACGACGATGATGTCCCGCAACATCGCCGGCCTGCGACGACACATCCAGCGCGGGCAGAGGCAAGGGTGGATCGACCCGAAGCTGCTCTCGAACGAGACCGCCTCATGGCTCACATGGATGGCTGAGCGCGGCCAGCACCAGATGGTAAGGCTCGCGGACGACACCGAGGTCGAAGCGCTGATCGGCGCGTATACCGACGTCATCTGGAACACGCTGTACGCGTTCGCGCCGTCGCGCAACGGCGGCCGCGCGCGACGCAAATAGCCGGGCTATGGCGCCACTGACGACGGTCCGGACGTAAGCACGACGATCAGCACCACGAGCGCGGCGGTGATCAACGCGATCGTCAGCAGCCGGATGCCCCAAGTCCGCTCGTGGTGCTGCGCCCGGCGCGGAGGCAGCGGCATGATCGGGGCGACGGCCGCGGGCGCTTCCGGCTGTGGGCGGCCCTCGGGCGCGCGACTGTGGTGTCGACGCGCCAGCGCCAGGTCGCTCTGCGCCATCCGCAGTTCGGCGCGCACGCGGCCGAGTTCCGCCTCGAGCGTGGTGCGCTCAGACCCCAGCCGGTCGCGCTCGCCGGCCAGACGGTCAAGTTCGGCGCGCAGCCGGCCGCGCTCGCCAACGAGGCGGTCGAGTTCAGCGGAAAGCCGACCACGGTCGGCGGTCGCCTGCTCGAAGTCCGCCCGGAGCTGGTCGCGGGCGGCAATCGCCTCGTCGAGATCCGCGAGCGCCCGATCGCGCACGGCGAGCGCATTGTGTCGCACGGCATCCGCCTGTTCGCGGAGCTCGCGCGCCTCGCCGCGCGGCGGCTCGGGCGAGCGCACGATCGGCGCGCGGCCTGCCTGATCATCTGGCGCGACCACCGGGAGCACGACCTCTTGGAGGGACGCGTCGGGTGGCGGCAGTCGGACGGATAGGTCAGGCGCCACGGCAAGCTCGAACTCCTCAATCTCATCGAGCCGCCCCCTCCAGGGAAATGCGGCCACCCACTCGTCGCCGTCGTCGGCCGCCCACGGCTTGTGCTCGAGCTCAGCAAGCGCGCGGGTCGAGTTGCCGTCGATGTAGGCGGTCAGGCTCGGCCGCACGAACCGGCGCCCGCGAACCCCGAGCCATCGGCCGCTGACCTCCAGCCGATCATCATCCGCCGTGAACCGATCCAGCTCGAACGCAGAGGACGGCATCTCACCCGACTACCCGTTTCGGACGATCGCGATGCGCGGAGTCAGCTAGTCGTCGCCGGCGCGCGAGCGCTCGAGCAGCTCGGCGACCGAGGTGATCTTCACTCGTGGCCGGCCCTGCTCGTCGCCGCGGGCGCGCTCATACTCGTCGATCCGGCCCCACGCTTCGTAGTCGACCGCTTCGAGCGCATCGAGCATCCGCTCGAAGTCGTCGGCGTCATGGACAGGCTCCGGCAGCTTGCCGGCGGCGGCGTCCTCAAGCAGATGGTCGACCGTCTCGTAGGCGCATTTCTTGTTCGTCCCGATCACGCCGGTCGGGCCGCGCTTGATCCAGCCGGTCGCGTACACGCCGGGCAGCTGCGAGCCGTCGGGTTCGATCACCCGCCCGCCCTCGTGGGCGACGGTGGCGATGTGGTCGGCAAACGGCACCCCGTCGATCGCCGTGCCGCGATAGCCGATCGAGCGCAGCACCAGGCCGCAAGGGATCGTCTCGATGTCATCCGTCTGGACGGCCCGCATCGAACCGTCGGCGGCGGCCTTCAGCTCGTTGCGCGCGACCACGATCTCGGTAACACCGTTTTCGTCGCCGTGGATCTCGAGCGGCGAGCGGAGGAACCGGAGCACGACGCGCTTGGGCTTGCCGACTGGCGTCCGGTGAGCGTAGTCCTGGATCACCTCGACGTTTTTCTTGTTCGTGGCATGTGCCTGCTCGAGCCAGGCGGCGCTGCCGGCATCGAGCTCGGCCTCGGCCGGGTCGACGATCACATCGGCCTGCGTGAGCTCGCCGAGCTCGCGCAGCTCGGGCGTCGTGAACGCCGCCTGCGCCGGGCCACGCCGGCCGAGGACAACGATCTCCTCGATCCCGGCGTTCGCGATCGCATCGATCGCGTAGTCGGCGGTATCGGTTATCGCCAGTTCGTCTCGCGGCAACACGAGCATGCGCGCGACGTCGAGCGCGACATTGCCGTTGCCGACAACGACAGCGCGCTTGCCGCTCAGATCAAAGTGGCGCTTGGCCGCGTCGGGGTGGCCGTTGTACCAGGAGACGAAATCGGTGGCGCCCACGACGCCAGAAAGGTCCTCGCCCTCAATACCGAGCTGCCGATCACGTGACGCCCCGTTGGCGTAGATCACCGCATGGTGGTGCTCGATCAGGTCGGCGTGCGTCAGCTGCTTGCCGACCTCGACGTTGCCATGGAAGTGGAAGCCCTCGAGCGCGGCAGTCTTCTCATACACGCGGGTGACCGCCTTGATGTTCGGGTGGTCTGGGGCGACACCCGCGCGGACGAGTCCCCACGGCGTCGGCAGCCGATCGATCAGCTCGACGCGGACGTCCTGATCGGAGCGCAGCAACCTGTCGGCCGCGTAGAAGCCCGCGGGCCCGGCACCGACAATGGCGATGCGAATCGGCATACCTACAGGGTAGGCAGACAGTTAGCTCTTGCGCCCGGTGACCGCGAGCCCGACCCCGAGGCCAACGAGCATCACGCCGCCCGTCGCGCTCATTCGCTCGAGTCGGTGCGGCGAGCTTCCGAGCCAGTGGCGGGCGGTGCCCGAGAGCATCGCCCACAGCCCGTCGGAAAGCAGCGCGATCAGCACACAGATCGCTCCCAGCGAAATCAGCTGCAACGTGACGTGACCCTGCGAGCGGACGATGAACTGAGGCAGTATCGCGGTGAAGATCAGGATCCCCTTGGGGTTCGTCGCCCCGACTATCAGCCCCTCCCGGTAGATCCTCCCAAGTGGCTTCGGCGTCGACGAGCCAGCGCCGAAGATCTCCGCGAGCTTCTTCCGATCGCGGATGTTGCGAACCCCGAGGAACACGAGATACGCGGCGCCAATGAGCTTCAGCCCCGTGAACACTGCGTCCGAGCGCGCCACTACCGCGCCCAACCCGACTGACACGAGCGCCAGCTGGAGGGTAAGCCCTGTCTCGTTGCCGACCGCCGACACAAACGCCGCGCGGCGGCCGAGCGACACGCCTCTGCTGACCACGAACAGCACACTCGGCCCTGGGATCAGGATCAGCACGTAGACGGTGATCAGAAACTCAGCGAGGTGGCGGGAGGGAATCACAACTTCGGCATTGTGGCGTGGTCAGTTCAGGCGCCGGCGACCCGTTCGCTGCGGTCCTCCCAGAAGCGCTCGCGGACGACGCGGCGGAGCACCTTGCCGACGCCCGACCTCGGCAACTGGTCGACGAACTCGATGCGCGTCACCTTCATCACAGAGCCGACTCGATCACGCGTGAGCGCGATCAATTCGTCCGGGTCGGGGGGATCAGCGCCCTGCTTCGGGACCACGACCGCGATCGGCGTCTCGCCCCACTTCTCGTGCGGGATGCCGACCACGCAGACCTCGGCGACCGCCGAGTGCGACGCGATCGCGTTCTCGAGCTCGGCGGGCCAGATGTTGTAGCCGCCGGAGATGATCATGTCCTCCTTGCGATCCGCGAGGTACAGAAAGCCCTCCTCGTCGAGGCGACCCATGTCGCGCGTGCGCACGCTGCCGTCGCTGGTTAAGCGCCGCGCAGTGCCGTCGGGGTCGTTCCACAGGCCGGTCATCTGTCCCGGGGTCTTGACGGCGACCTCGCCCACCTCGCCGGTTCCTAGCGGGTTGCCGTCCTCATCGACGATCGTGAGTGCCGTGTTCGGGGTCGCGCGGCCAACGGATCGCATCCACCGCCGCTCCCGCTCGCTTCCGCGCGGACAGTGCTGGTGGGGCAGCAGCATCGTCGCCGGCACCGCCTCGCTCTGCGCATAGAGCTGGTAGAGCACCGGGCCGAACAGGTCGACCGCCTTGGTCATCGTCGTCTCGCTGATCGGAGACGCCGCGTAGTTGAGACAGCGCAGACTGCTCAGGTCGCGCGAGGCAGCGTCAGGATGCGCCACCATCGCCTGGATCATCGTCGGGACGACGAGCGTGAACGTGATCCGCTGCTCCTCGATCAGCTGCAGCGCGCGCTGCGGGTCAAAGGCGTCCATCACCACGATCCGCGCGCCGACCATCAGCATCGGCCACAGGAAGATCACAGCCGCGTGTGTGAGCGGGCCGGCTGCCAGATAGGAGTCGCGCTCGTCGATCTGCGGCGTCACCCAGCGGTACTCATTGCAGAGCCCGAGCCACGCCTCGACGGTGTGGTAGATCCCCTTCGGGCGGCCGGTCGTGCCAGCGCTGAAGCGAATCACATGACCATCGCCGGGACCCTGCGAAACGCTCGGGTCCTCCGGCGACGCGTCCGCGAGCAATCGCTCGTAGTCGAGGTGGTCGTGTTCGTGGGCAACCTCGCCGTAAACGATCACGTGCTCGAGTGACGGAATTCCGGCCAGATGGGGTATTAGGTCCTGCAGGTGACTCTCATGGAGGACCAGCGCTCTGGCGCCGACGTGGTCGAGCAGGTACGCGTTGACCTCGCCGGTCTGATGCGCATACAGCGCCGCGCGGATGAAGCCGCCGAGCGCTACGCCGGCGATCTGCTCAACGGTGCGCGGGCCGTTGCCGCCGAGCAGCCCGACGGAATCGCCCTTCTCGAGGCCGAGGTCTCGCAATCCATTCGCCATCCGGCAGGCCCGGTGATACAGCTGCACGTAGCTCTGCGTGTCGCCGTCGTGCCAAACCGCGGTGTTGGTCGCGTAGCGACGGGCGGAGGCGCGGACGGCGGTCGCGAAATCCATGACTCGGATCCTTGCACCGGCGGCCGGCTTGCGCATCGTTACTCGATGCTCGGGAGGTCAACCTCGACATCGAACCGTGTATACGAATACGATCCGAACACGTTGTCTAGCGGGATGAGAGGCGTTGTAGACAGTGTCGCGTAGGCGCAAGCAGCTGGTCGGGCTGATCTCCGCCGCAATGGCCGTCGGAGGACTGGGGATATGGACGCCGGCGTTCGCCGCGTCTAACTGTGTGCTGCGCGTGACGGTCATCGGCGGGCTCGTGTTCGACGTGCCGGAAGGTGTCGCAATCTCCTCGCTCGTGCCGCCGGGGCTGAAGATCCTCGGGATCCAGCAGATCTGCACCGGGACAACGACGACAACCACGACGTCCGCGCCGCCGCAGACCACAACGACCACCTCGACGACGACGACGACGAGCCGCGGCACAAGCACCGGCACGAGCAGAACCACGAGCAGTTCGTCGACGGCGCCGCGCCAGACAGGGAAGCCTTCCTCGCAGCGGCGGTCTTCGCGCCCCGCGCCGAACTCCGGGAAGGGATCAACCTCAGGTTCGGCTACGGGGTCGAGCTCTCGTCGAGGGTCCCGATCCAGCTCGTTGCGTAACCCGGGTGGAGCACCGTCTTCGTCGAATCCGTCGTTTTCGTTGGCGTTGCCGGGTGCGGCGCCGTTGGGTGTTCCGAACTTTTTTATTGATTCGTTTCGGATTCCGCCGTTTTTGTTGCCGATTTATCAGGCGGCTGGGATTGAGTACGACGTGCCGTGGCAGGTGTTGGCGGCGATTAATGAGATTGAGTCTGATTATGGGCGGAATTTGTCGGTGTCTTCGGCGGGGGCGGTTGGGTGGATGCAGTTTTTGCCGTCGACGTGGCGTTCGTGGGGGGTTGATGCGAATGGGGATGGGATCGCGGATCCGTATAACCCGGTGGACGCGATTTTCACGGCGGCGCGGTATTTGCAGGCGGCCGGGGCGGCCAAGAATCTGCCGCGCGCGATTTTTGCGTATAACCATGCGGGCTGGTATGTGCAGTCGGTGTTGTTGCGCGCGAAGTTGATCGGCGGGATGCCGAACAGTCTGATTGGCGCGTTGTCGGGGTTGGTGGAGGGCCGGTTCCCGGTCGCGGCGAGGGCGACGTATGCGGATGACAGCGTGGAGCGGTTGGCGGGCCGGCGGGTGAAAGGTCAGAACGCGGCGATCCCGATCGATTCCGGTTCGGCGACCGCCACCTCGATTTTTGCGCGGCAGGGGTCGCCGGTGATTGCGGTGAATGATGGGAAGCTCGTCGCGTTGGGGCATTCCCGGAAGTTGGGGAACTATTTGCGGTTGCAGGACGCGACGGGGAACGTGTACACGTACGCGAACCTCGGGTCGATCCCGAGGCTGTATCCGGTGCCGAAGCCGGTCAGGGTGACCGCGGCGCAGATCGCCCGGCAGCTCGCGAGCAGTCCGGTGAAGCCCGCGCGGCCCTCCGGCGCGGCCTCGGCGGGGGTGCAGCAGGCGCCCGTGTTGCAGTCAACGACGATCAAACCGGCCGGGACCGGCAAGCCCGTGAGGCGGGTGCGGGTGTCGTTGCCGCAAACCAGTCAGCAGACGGCGCCGGGTGGGGTCGCGAAGGAACGGTTGTTCGCGGACCCGTCCAGGCCGGCGTCGTTCGCGGCCGGCGGGAACCTGCAGATCAAATCCGAGGCGGCGGCGATCTCGAGTTTTCAGAACTACTTCTCCGATGTGCTGCATCTCGCCCGCAACCAGTACACGCTCAAGCCACTCAAAGCGGGCGCGATCGTGGTCGCCGGCACGATCCTCGGACGCGTCGCCGCGCCCTCACCGACCACCGCGAGCCATCTCGTGTTCATGGTCCAGCCGGCCGGTAAAGACGCCCCGCAGATCGACCCGAAACCGATATTGGACGGCTGGAAACTCTTGGAAGCGACCGCCGTGTACCGCGCCGCCGGAGTAGACCCGTTCTACGGCCCCGGCGCGAAAAACCCGTCAACCGGCCAAGTCCTACTAATGAGCAAGCAGCAGTTGACCAACCGGATCCTCTCCGACCCGCGCGTGCAGATCTACCAATGCGGGCAACGCGACATCCAAGCCGGACTGATCGACCGCCGAATCCTCGCCGCGATCGAATTCCTGTCCGCCTCAGGCCTTGACCCCACGATCTCAGGCCTCCAGTGCGGGCACAGCACCAACGGCCAAAACGGTGTCGACGCCGCCGGCGCGACCGGCTCCAGCATGGACATCTCAAAAATCAACGGCATCCCGATCATCGGCCACCAAGGCGCCGGCTCGATCACCGACATCACGATCCGCCGACTCCTCACCCTCCAAGGCGCGATGGCCCCCAACCAAATCATCAGCCTGATGAGCTACAAAGGCCAAACCAGCACACTCGCCCTACCCGACCACGCCAACCGCATCCAAATCACCTACACCCCAATCTTCGGACAAAACAAAAAACTCTCGCAACAAATCACCAGCATCCTCAAACCCAAACAATGGATCCAACTGATCAACCGAATCAGCCAAATCCCCGAACCCACCATCCCCACCACCCCCAGCAAATACGCCACCCGCCCCACCGGCGGCTAATAGGCGGTCACTCGATCGTCGAGGCGGCGTCGCCCGGTCCCTGCGGTCCCTCGACGACAACGCTGTGCACGTTGACGAACTCGCGGATCCCGTACGTCGACAGCTCGCGCCCGTAGCCCGAGTCCTTGATTCCACCGAATGGCAGACGCGGATCCGAGGCCGTCATCCCGTTGACGGCGGTGAAGCCGGCGTCGATCCGCAGCGCGAGCTCGGCACCGCGCTCGAGGTCGGCCGTCCACAGGTCGCTGCCGAGGCCATACGTGGTGTCGTTCGCGATCCTGATCGCATTCTCCGCGTCCGCCGCGTAGACGAGCGGCACGGCGGGGCCGAACACCTCCTCTGCGAACACCGGCATCTCGTCAGTGACGTCCTCGAGCACGGTCGGCTCGTAGAAGAACCCGGGATCGTCGGGAGCGCGACCGCCTACGAGCACTCGCGCGCCGAGGCGGACCGACTCGTCGACCTGGCGAGCGAGCCCGTCGCGCAAGTCCTCACGGGCGAGCGGGCCGACCGTGACCCCGGGCTCGGCCGGATCGCCAATCCGAAGCGCTGCAACGCCCGCGAGGAACCGCTCCCGGAACGGCTCGGCGACTGCACGCTCGACGATGATCCGCTTCGCTGCGATGCACGACTGGCCCGCGTTCTGAAAGCGGCTGCGGACCGCCCAGGTCGCAGCCGCGTCGAGGTCGGCGTCGGCGAGCACGATGAACGGGTCGCTGCCGCCGAGCTCGAGCACCGTCTTCTTCAGCGCCTCGCCCGCAACGGCCGCGACGGAGCGGCCGGCGCGCGTCGAACCGGTGAGCGTCACCGCGGCGACTCGCGCATCGCGGATGATCCCGTCACTCACCTTCTGCGTTCGGTCGACACCGACGACGATCGCGGAGAACACGCCGTCCGGCAGCCGAGCCTGCGCCCCGACCTCGGCGAGCGCGAGCGCGCACCCGGTTGTCGACGGCGCGTGCTTCAACACCACCACGTTGCCGGCGGCGAGCGCCGGCGCGAGCGCACGCACGACCTGCCAGTACGGGAAGTTCCACGGCATGATCGCGAACAGCACCCCGAGCGGCGCGTACGCGACGAACGATCGCGCCGCCCCGGTGTCGACCGCAGAGGGCTCGAGCATCGCCGGCCCGTTGTCGGCGAACCACTCGCAGCACCATGCGCACTTCTCGATCTCAGCGCGGCTGTCCGCGATCGGCTTGCCCATCTCACGCGTGGCAAGGAGCGCCAGCTCCTCGACACCGTCGCGCAGCGCGGCCGCCAGGCGCCGCAACGCATCCGCGCGGTCACCAACGGGCGTGTCCCGCCATGCCGCTGCGGCGGCATGGGCTCGGTCGAGCACCGCGTCGAGCTCGCCGGCTGTCGTCTCCTCGTATGTCGACAGCTCCGTGCCCGTGGCCGGGTTGACCGTCGTGACGGTCATGCCGCCGCGGGGTTCTCGAGCACGAGTGCCACGCCCTGGCCGGACCCGACGCACACCCCGAGGACTCCGTAGCGGGCGCCGCGCTCGCGCAGCTCGGTCGCGAGCGTCAGCACGTACCGGGTGCCGGACGACCCGAACGGATGGCCGATCGCGACCGCGCCGCCGTTCGGGTTGAGCTTCTCATCCGGCACCTCGAACCCGTCGAGCTGGTTCGGCAGCTCGCGAAGCACGCCGAGCGCCTGCGCCGCGAACGCCTCGTGGACCTCCCACACGTCGACCTGATCGGGGCTCAGGCCGGCGCGCTGCAGAGCCTTGGGGATCGCCCACGCGGGCGCGATCCCCATCACCTGCGGGTCGAGCGCGTACGTCGCGCTCGAGACGACCCGCGCGAGTGGCTCGACGCCGAGCTCCGCGACCGCTTCAGTGCAAGCGAGCACGACCGCGCTCGCGCCATCATTCAGTGGCGACGAGTTCCCGGCGGTCATCTGGGTCGTTCCGTCCTGCGGCGACAGCTTCGCGAGCCCGGCAGCCGTGCTGTCGCCGCGGATGCTCTCGTCGTGCTCGAACACGTGCGCCGGCTCCTTGCGCGTCTCCGGGAACTCCCACGGGTGGATCTCCTTCGCGAGCCGGCCCGAGTCGCGGGCCGCAGCCGCGTGGAGGTGGGAGCGGAGCGCGAACGCGTCGATCTCCTCGCGCGTGAGGCCGTACCTGTCGGCGACGTTCTGCGCGGTGTTGATCATTCCGATGTACGCATTGCGGGCGAGCAGGTTCGGGTTCGGCGGGCCACCGGCGCCTGCCCACATCGTGTCGAGCAGGAACACGGGACCGCGCGGCATGAACGGCGCCTCGCCCTTCATGTACGCCCAGCCCGACCGCGACATCGACTCGACCCCGCCGGCGAGGCCGACGCCGAGCTCGCCCGAACGGATCGCGTGGCTGATCTGGATCGCGCACGTCAACGAGGATGCGCAGAAGCGATTCACGGTCGCAGCAGGAACGGAGTCCGGGAACCCCGCAGCGAGCGCCCCCCAGCGCGCGATGTCCCCCATCCCCTCGTGCGCGACGTTGACGCAACCGGCGGCGATGTCCTCGATCCGGTCGAGCTCGACGCCGACGCGCTCACACGCCCACACCATCGTCTGGCCCAGGAGGTCATCGGTGCGTACGTGGGCCAGCGCACCGCCGTAGCGGCCAACCGGAGTGCGGACGCCGCCGAGTAAAAACGCATCAGTCATGTCGCCATTCTGACGAACGCGATGCGCCGGCCGCCGGCGCGCACGGGCTCACACGCCGCGGCTCGCGCCCCCGTCGACAAGCAGCGTCGTGCCGGTGATGTAGCTGGCGCGCGCTGAGCACAGGAATGCGGCAGCGGCGGCGAACTCCTCGACCGTCCCGAGTCGGCCTATCGGCAGTTCGCGTACCCGCTCCGGCGCCTGCGCTCCGAGCTCCTTCGCACGATCCGTGGCGATCACGCCGGGCAGCAGCGAGTTGATGGTGACGCCATCGGCCGCGACCGTACGAGCGATCACCTTCAGCGCAGCCAGCAGCCCACTCCGGTGCGCCGTCGAGAGCGTTAGCACTTGACTCGGCTCGCGGACGACGCTCGACGACAGCGACAGCACCCGTCCCCAGCCGCGCTCGCGCATCTGGGGCAGCGCTGCCTCGATCAGCGCGATCTGTCCGAGCAGCAACATGTCGTACGCGGCACGCCACTGCTCGAGCGTGAACGACAGCGGATCGGCCGCAGCAGGCGGCCCTCCGCTGTTGGCGACGAGGATCTCGACCGGACCAAGCGCCCGCTCGACCTCGGCAACGAGCCGGGCGGCCCGGTCCACGTCGGACGCGTCATGCACGAACGGACGCGCGCCAAGCTCATCGGCCGCTTCGTCGATCCGCTCGCGTGAGCGCGAAGCGATCGCGACCGTCGCGCCGGCTGCGATCAGCTCGCGCGCGACCCCGTACCCGAGCCCCTTCGACGCGCCGGTGACGAGCGCGACCCTTCCCTCGATGCCAAGGTCCATACCCGAAGCGATCCTAATGAAGAGCCCGCGAGCGCTTCGTCAGCGTCTCCACGAGCAGCTCGACCGATCGCTCGAGCTGCGCCAGCGTGGCGTCGTCGACGCTCGCGATACCGAGCTTCCGGTTGAGCCACGCGTTGATCTCTCGCTGGCTGGTGCCGTCGCGGCGCCTGACCTCCGAGACGAGGCGGTGACGCTCGGAGCGAAGCTGCGCGCGCCGTTCGAACGCGGGAACCTCGACCGCCGCCTCTGGCACCGGTACGGGCGCGGGACGCTTCGGAGACACCTTCGGCGCGGGTCCGAACAGCGTCATCTGCGCGGCGACCTCGGCGCTCAGCGGCTCGAACGCGAGCCCTGGGCTCGGCTCGGTCTGCGCTCGCTCGGGTCGCTCGAACTCCTCGAGCTCGCCAGCGCGCCTGCGGTGAAGCGCGTGGCGGAGCTCGTCCTCAATTGTCGCGGCGTGGTTGCGCAGCACAGGGTCGGCCGGGATGTACAGCCAGCTCGCCTCGATCGGCTGCCCCGGCCGCGTGCGCACGAACCGACCCACGATCTGCCGGAACACGAGCGGCGTCTTGGCCGCGGTCGCGTACACGCCAACTCGTAGCCGCGGGATGTCGACGCCCTCGGAGACCATGTTGACGGCGACGATCCAAGGATCGCGCGAGTTCGTGAACTTGACGAGCCTCTCCGCCGCGCGGGCGTCGGTGTGAAGCACGACGACGGGCACTCGCCCGGTCGCCTCGCGAAGCAACTTCGCGATCGCGCGCGCATGCTCGGAGTCGGCGGCGACGACGAGCCCGCCGGCATCGGGATGCCCAGCCGTGCGCAGTTCTTTCAGCTTCGCGTCGGCTTCCTCGAGGATCCGCGGGAGCCCGTCCGGTAGCTCGGTCGAGATCGCGGTCCGGTACCGGCGGCTCGCCTCGCGCGTGCTCAACACCGTCTCGAAGCTCGACTCGATCACGTCGTCCCCGCTGCGCCACGACAGGCTCCCGTCATACGCGACGAACGCCACCGGCCGGCACACATCCTCGATCACCGCGTCGGCGTACGTGTACGAGACGTCCGGCTCGGCGACACCGTCGGCGTCGTAGCTGACGCCCGGGATCGGGGTCGCGTCGGAGCGGAACGGCGTCCCGGACAGCAGTAGCCAGCGCGGCGCGCCGGCGAACGCCCTCGCGAACCCTTCGCCCCAGGCGAGCTCCTCGCCGAGGTGGTGGGCCTCGTCGGCGACAACGAACGCCCGCTGGCCGAGCGCGTTCGCCCACCGCCGCGGCGCCTTCGCGATCCGCGCATACGTGACGGCGACGCCGTGAAAGCCATGCGGCGGCTTTGGCGAGTCGGCGTCCGGCGCGAGGTTGACGCCGAGCTCGTGCGCCGCCCGCGCCCACTGGCGAGTGAGCGGCGCCGTAGGGCACGCGATCACGACCGAGCCGAGCCGTTTCGCGGCCAGCTCGCGGCGTACGTACTCGACCGATGGGCGAGTCTTTCCGGCCCCGGGGGCGGCCGAGATCAGCAGCGTTCCACTGGTCCAGCTGTCCATCGCGGCAAGCGCGCGCTGTTGCCAGCCGCGCAGTGGCGCGACGTTCGTGAGCCTCCTGCCATCGAGCATCGGGCCGGGCATCCTGCAGAACGCGCCGGACGGTTTGCGGAGTCCCTGCTCGGAGCGGGTTTCGGGCGGACGTGTAGAACTCTCTTGCGATGCCAGCACCCGAGGTATTCGTCGACGCCGGCGGCCGCGAGCTCCGCGTGTCGAATCCCGACCGCGTGATCTTCCCGTCGACCGAGCGGACGGCGGAGGTCACGAAGCTCGAGATCGTCAACTACTACCTGGCCGTCGGCGAGGGGATCATGCGCGCGCTCGACCGCCGGCCGACAACGCTCGAACGGTGGCCGAAGGGCGTCTATCCGGGGATCGTCCTCTCGACTCGCGAGCGCGGAGGCGGCGACGCCTTCTACCAGAAGCGGATCCCCAAAGGAGCCCCGCCGTACGTCGAGACGGCGACGATCGCCTTTCCCTCAGGCCGCAACGCCGACGAGGTGTGCCCGACCGAGATCGCGGTCGTCGGCTGGGCCGCGCAGATGGGCACGATCACCTTCCATCCGTGGCCGGTCCGCCGCGAGGACGTCGACCATCCCGACGAGCTGCGGATCGACTTCGACCCGCAACCGGGGACGGACTTCGCCGACGCGGCTTCCGTTGCGGTGGCGGCGCGGGACCTGTTGGGCGAGCTGGGCATAACCGGGTTTCCGAAAACATCCGGCGGGCGCGGGGTTCATGTCTACGTCCGGATCGAGCCGCGGTGGACCTTCACCGACGTGCGCCACGCCGCGATCGCGTTCGGCCGCGAGCTCGGGCGCCGACTTCCCGACCGTGTGACGACGAGCTGGTGGAAGGAGGAGCGCGGCGAGCGGATCTTCATCGACTTCAACCAGAACGCGCGCGATCGGACGATCGCGTCGGCGTACAGCATCCGGCCGAAACCGGGCGCTCCGGTGTCGGCGCCGCTGACCTGGGACGAGCTACCTGAAGTCGCGCCCGAGGATTTCACGGTCGCGTCAATGCCCGCACGGTTCGCGTCCGTCGGCGATCGCCATGCCGTCGATCGACGACGCCTCGTATTCGCTCGAGCCGCTGCTCGAGCTCTACGAGCGGGACCTCGCGGACGGACTCGGCGACATGCCCTACCCGCCCGATTACCCGAAGATGCCGGGCGAGCCGAAGCGGGTCCAGCCGTCACGCGACCGCGACCGGCCGCGGGATCCGCCTAGGGATTGATCAGGTCCGACTGCGGCAGCTTGTGCGCACCGCCGCGTCTCGCGGCGGGCCTGGACGGCGGCGGGACGACCGGGCCGATGTCGCCGTCGGGCGCCTCGTCGAGGTCGATGATCACGGGCGCGTGGTCGCTCGGGCCGCTGCCCTTGCGCGCCTGGCGGTCGACCCACGCAGCCTTGACGCGGTCGGTCACGGGACCCGACGCGAGCACCAGGTCGATCCGCATCCCAAGGTCCTGGTGGAACATGCCGGCGCGGTAGTCCCAGTACGTGAACACGCGCTCGTCCGGCCAGTGCTCGCGGACGACGTCGTGAAGGCCGAGCTGTTGCAGCCGCCCAAGTGCCTCCCGCTCGGGCGCCGTGACGTGCGTGTGGCCGATGTACGCCTCAGGGTCGAACACGTCCTCGTCGGTCGGCGCGATGTTCATGTCCCCGAGCACGATCGCGTCATCCGGACCGGCCGCCAGCATCTCGCGCAGCGACTCGAGCCACGCGAGCTTGTACTTGTAGTGGTCCGAGTCGGGGGTGCGGCCGTTCGGCACATACACGGAAGTCACGCGGATTCCGCCGCAGGTCGCGGTCACCGCGCGCGCCTCTGGCTCCGGGAATCCGGGGGCGCCGGGGATCCCGGTGACTACGTCCTCGAGGCCCGCGCGCGAGGCGATCGCGACACCGTTCCAGGCGGCCTCGCCGTGGACCGCGACCTCGTAACCGCGGTCCGACAGCGCGGAGCCGGCCAGCTGGGCGAAGGCGTCATCGGCGAGCTTCGTCTCCTGGAGGCAGACGACGTCGGGGGCGCGCTCGTCGAGCCAGGGAACGAACCGCGGCATCCGCTGCTTCAGCGAGTTGACGTTCCAGGTCGCGATCCGCATCGACGCCTACGGTAGCTCGTCTTCTCATCGGTTATGAGCCGCCCTCCCACGCCGGCTCGAGCGACCGCCGCAGCGTGCTTCGATCGGGCTCGCTCGCCTCGATCGTGACTCGTGGCAGCCGGCGGTCGAGCCAGCGTGGGAGCTTCCAGGTGACCCGGCCGAGTAGCTGCAAGACGGCGGGCAGCAGCACCATCCGGACGACGACCGCGTCGAGCAGGACGGCGCTAGCCAACGCGAGACCGAACATCGCGAGCGTGCGGTTGCCACTGATCGCGAACGCACCGAACACGGCGACCATCACCGCGGCGGCGGCCGTGATCACCCGGCCCGTGTGGGCGAGCCCTTCGCGGACGGCCGCGCTCGCATCGCGGCGCGCCTCCCACTCCTCGTGAACCCGCGAGATCAGGAACACCTCGTAGTCCATCGAGAGCCCGAACACGATCGCGAACGCGAGCACCGGGATGAATGCGTCGATCGGCCCCTTCGTCGTGCCGAACAGACTGCCGAGCCAGCCGCGCTCGAATACGGCCTGGATCACGCCGAGCGACGCTCCGATCGACAGCAGGTTCATCGCCGCCGCCTGGATCGGGATCACGAGCGAGCGGAACACGACCACGAGCAGCAGCGCCGCGAGCGCGATCACGACCGCGATGAACAGCGGCAGCTTCGCCGACAGCACGTGCGAGAAGTCGATCTGCGACGCCGTCGCGCCGCCGACATACACGCGCGCGCCGCTGCTGTGCTCGATCGGCGGTATCACCGAGTCGCGGAGCTGTGTCACAAGCGATGACGTCTGAGCGCTCTGCGGCGAGGTCGTCGGATAGGCGAGGATCGACGCGGCCGTCCCCGTCGCGTTGACGCGGGGCGCTGCCACCGACGCGATTCCGGGCGTCCGCCCGACCGCCGCGGTCAGCTGCCGGATCGAAGCGGTATCGGCGTGGCCCCGGAGCGCGACCGCGAGCTGGAGCGGTCCGTTGACGCCTGGACCAAACCCCTTGGCCAGCAGGTCGTACGCCTGCCGCGTCGTCTGCGTGGTCGGGTCGTTGCCCGCGTCACTGGATGCGAGCCGGAGGCCAAGTGCAGGCGCCGCAAGCACGAGCATCAGCGCGGTGGCGGCGACTGCGGTGATGGCCGGACGGCGCTGCACGCGCTCAACCCAGCGCAGCCAGAACCCCGGGCGCGTGTTGTCCGCGCCGCGCGTCGCCTGGCGCCGGCTGACCCGGCCGATCCGGTGACCCATCAAGCTGAGTAGCGCGGGGAGCACGGTCAGCGACGCGCTCATCACGAGCACGACGCCGATCGCCGCGGCAACGGCGGCGCCGTTGAGCAGGTTGACGCCGAGCGCGAACATCCCCAGCAGCGCGATCACGACGGTCGCGCCGGCGAACAGCACGGCTCGGCCGGAGGTATTGAGCGCGGCCTCGACTGCGCGCTCGACGTTGCCGCCGTTGCCGCGATAGTTCTCGCGAAACCGGGTGACGATGAACAGCGCGTAGTCGACGCCGACGCCAAGCCCGATCATCAACGCGAGCTCGGAGGCGAAGCTCGGCATGTCGATCGCGTGGCTCGCGAGGTTGATCACGCCGATGCCCGCTCCGAGGCCGAGCAGCGCGGTCGCGATCGGCAGGCCCATCGCGCTGAATGAGCCGAAGCTGAGCAGCAGGATGATGATCGCGGCGCCGACCCCGACAGCGGTCGCGAACCCGAGCGACACCTGCTGTGCCTGCTCGATCGCCTGGCCGCCGAGCTCGACCTGAAGCGTCGAGGAGCGCGCTGACTCGGCGGTCGAGATCACGCGGTCGACGGCGGCGACCGGGAGCGCGTTGGCGCGCTCGTCGAAGCTGACGGTCGCGAACCCGATCGTCCCGTCCCTCGAGATCGCATGCTGACCGGACACGAATGGACTGACAACGCCCGTCACGTGCGGCAACCGCGCGACACGCGCGAGCGTCGAGTCGATCGCGGCCCGCGGCGCGGCCGCGGCCAGCTGGCCCGAGCGCGCGTGGAACACGATCTGGTCGGTGTCGCCGGCCTGCGCCGGGAAGCGGCTCTTCAGCAGGTTGACCGCCTCCTGCGAGCCCGTGCCGGGCAACGTGAAGTCGCTCGCGGTCTTCTTCCCGACGGCGCTCGAGATCGCGAAGATCCCGACCGTCGCGACGATCCATCCGACCACGACGGCTCGCCGGTGGGCGATCGTCCAGCGCGCAATTTTCACCATGTTTCCGCTCCAGCTTTCACGAGGGGCAAATCTGCAAGGCGTGCAGTTATACCCTCGGTGTAGCCGAAAGTCAACACTCAGTGTAAATTTGCAATCTGTGAACGTTCATTGCTACACTCCGGATTAATGGCCTCGGTCGACACGGCTGCCGCGAAGCCCGGCCTGCGCGAGCGCAAAAAGCAGCAGACGCTTGCACGGATCGCGAATGCCGCGTTGAAGCTGTTCGCGGAGCAGGGCTATGACGAGACGACGCTCGACGAGATCGCGGATGCGGCGGACGTCTCGCGCCGGACGATCTTTGCCTACTACGACAGCAAAGAGGAGATCCTCTTCTGCGGCGAGTCCGACTTCCTCGCCCGGCTCAAGAAGACGCTGGACGAGCGGCCCGAAGGCACGACCACCGTCGACGCGATCCGCCAGTTCCTGTCGACGCTCGAGCCGCTGGACGATGCGGAGGTCCTGCGCAAGGCGTTGATTGCGAGCAGCCCGGCGCTGCAGATGAAGGTCCGCGCACGACATGCCGAAGTCGAGCCGATGCTCGCCGAGTCGATCGCGAAGGACCTCGGTACGGAGCCTCACGACATCCGCACGTTGCTGATCGCCGCCTCGATCACGGCCGCGTTCATGTCGGTCAGCGAGCGCCTCAACGCTGCCGAAGCAGCGGGCAGCCCGGTCTCGCACGACGACGCGATGGCGATCCTCGACGAGGTGCTCGAGTTCCTGCGCGGCGGGCTCGAGGCGCTACAGCACGACTGAGGTCCGGCTGCTACTTCGTATTGACGATCAGCACGCTGCAGGGCGCTTCGTGGGACACCTTGTTGGGGACGCTGCCGAGCAGCCGGCGGCCACCTGACATCCCCTTGTTTCCGACGACGATGAGGTCCGCGTCGAGCTCACGGGCGCACGCGACCAGCGCGTCGCCTGGTTCGTCGTCGCGGATGTGGCCTTCGGCGGTGACGCCGGCGAGCCGCGCGCTCTCAAGCGCTTCCTCGATCAGGGCGCCCCGAGCCTCCGACTCGACATTGCCGTAAACCGCGGCCGCGGCCTCCGGCGCTCCGACGATCTTCCCGCCGCGCATCGACCTGCCGGCGGTGACCACGTGCACCTCGGCGCCGAGCGCCTTGGCGATCCTGATGGCCTCGGCCACCGCGTGCTTGGCTCTGTCAGAGCCGTCGGTCCCGACGATGATCTTTTCGCTCATGGGGTGACACTAACCGCTGCACATGGCAGGCGCGTTGTAGGCGATCCCCCACTGCCCCGTGCCTTGGTTGACGGCGAGCGCGACCGCGGTCAGGGCGACCCGCGATCGACGACGAGTGCCCAGCATCACCGGCTGGCGGTGAAGAGGACCGCGGCAGAGCAGTGATCGACGACGGCGCCCTTCGAATTCACCACGGTTGCCTGCTCGATGATCGAGCCGGACGCGTGTCGAGTCCCGATCGAGATCTTCAGCGAGGAGCGGTGCCGTGCCTTATACCCGTGTCCGACCGTCTCGGTGTTGTGGATCGACACGGCAAAGCGGTGGTGCCGGATCGGTCCGTACGGCTCCATCGTCCCCCCGAGCGTTCCGTGCTGGCAGGTCATCGCGTAGGGGATCTTCGAGCCACGCTTGATGTCTCCGCGCTTGACGATCAACTTCACGTGCTCGCCCTGCGACGTCCTGCCGCTGAACGTGCCCGTCACGCCTGCCGCGAGCGCGGTGGCGGGGACGACGACCGCCGCGACCAGCGCACCAACGACGAACCGACGCATAGAGCCGTACCTCCGAACATGGGTGGAAGAAAGCGCCGGCATGGTCGTACCCCTGACCATGCCCCATGGCTAGGACCCGACTCTACCGAGCCTTGGTGGCTCCCGGAAGGGTGTAAATGTCTCACCCTCGGGTCGTTGAGCGGGCATACCGTAGGCCCGATGCTGCAGTCGGCAACGAACTGCAATTCGAAAGGGCAGGCATGAAGCGCACAATCCAAGCTCTCGCCGTGTCACTGGCGTTGGTCGTGCCGGCGACGGCAGCCGCCGCCACGCAGACCGCGAGCGCCGGCGGCGTGACCGCGACGTTCACGTTCACGGGCCACTACCCCAACTATCACCACGAGCGGCTGACGATCGAGCGGCAAGGAAGCATGGTCTACGACCAGCCGGTGTCCAGCCCGGCGTGCGGGCAATATTGCGCCCCGGGGGCTGCCAGCTCCAAGGCCTCGTCGGTCCACGTGCTCGATCTCGAACACACCGGAAGCCCCGACGTGGTGCTCGACCTCTACTCCGAGGGCGCTCACTGCTGCTCGATCGGGCAGGTGTTCAGCTACTCGCAGAGCTCCGGCACGTATCTGGGGTCCGAGCGCAACTTCGGCGATCCGGGCTACGGGATCCGCGTGCTGGGCGGCCAGTACCGGTTCATCACGGCGGACGATAGGTTCGCGTACGCGTTCACCGACTATGCCGCGTCGGGGCTCCCGCTCGAGATCATGTCGTTCTCCCAGGGGCAGTTCCAAGACGTCACCCGCGACTACCCGTCGCTCGTGGCAAAGGACGCGCGCGTATGGATGAAGGCGTTCGATTCGATCGCGCCCCAGCGCTACATCGGACAGCGTCGGCGTCGTCGCGGCATGGGCCGCCGATGAGGAACTGCTCGGTCATGGCACGCTGGTACACAGCTTCCTCGAGCGCCAGGCGCGCGAGGGGCATCTGAACAGTGCGCTCAGCCCGCAGGCGGACAGCGGGCGGCGATTCATCCGCGCCCTGTACGAGCAGCTCCGCCACGACAGCTACATCACGTCCGGCGCCGCCGCGCCCGATGTGTCGGTGCCGGCCTGCGGCACGGAGGACCTGAGCGCCGCCTTGATCCCGGGTAGCCCAGGCGCCGGCCAGCGGTACGCGACGCTCGAGTTGATGAACAACTCGAAGCACGCCTGCCACACCTACGGCCACGTCGGGCTGCAGCTGCTCGGCTCGCATGGCAGCCGGGTGGCCACCGACACCGTGTGGGATTCCGCCCCGGCCGCGCATCGAATCGTGATCGCAGCCGGCGGCGCCGCCACGGCCCAGCTGCACTGGGCGGTGGTTCCGGGGATCGGCGATCAGACCGGGCCGTGCGTGAGCGCGCCGACCCACATCGAGATCACGCCGCCCGACGCGACCTCCTCGATCGAGCTCAAGTGGAGCGGCGGCGCGGTGTGCGAGCGCGGCCGGATCGACGTGACCGCGCTGGTCGACGCCCCGATGTGCGGCGGGATGGCGGCCGATCAGACGGGCAACGCGCTCCGGCTAGTGTCGCGCGGGCGCGCCGAGACCCGCGCGTAGCGCCCGCTGCGCGAGCTCGAGCCGCTTGCTGTTCTGAGGAAGGTCCGCGACCCCGAACCGCTCGGACAGAGTCCGAAGCTGAGCCTTCACCCCGTCGACCGAGAGATGCACCTCCTCCGCTATCTCTCGGTTCGACGCGGGTGGGGCGAGCCCGTTGACGGCGACCAAGGGGCGGCAGAGCGCGCGCAGGACGCGGCGCTGCATCGGCGTCAGCTCGTCATCGACCGGCGCCTGCATCGAGATCGCGGCGAGCGTTGCATCGGCCGCCGCCGCAGTCGGCTCACGGTAGACGAGCGCCGTTCGCCCCACGCGAACACAATCACCATCCCGTAGACGGCGGCGACCGGCAGCCGCGCGACCGTTGACGAATGTGCCGTTGCGCGAAAGGCCGTCGTCGGTGACGGCCCACTGGCCGGCGATCAGCTCGAGCTCGGCGTGTACGCGCGAGACCTCCTTGTCCCAGGACAGCGCCACGTCGGTGGCGGGATCGCGGCCGAGCGTGAGCCGCCCTTTCACCGGATCGAGCGCGACGATCTGGAGCTCGTCCGCATCGTCGCGGTACAGGAGGAACGGGCTCCCGCTGCGCTCGGCGCTGAGCCGCGCCGCGAGCTCGCGGGCCGTCCGTGGGTGCGGTGTCTCGGGCTCGGTCATCAGCGTGGTCGAAGCGAGCGCGCCACGGCCCTCGCGACCCGCACGCTCTGCCCGATACTCGCGCTCTCGCCGAGCACCGCGTATCCGTCTGACCCGATCCGCTGAAAGATGTCGACGCGCGCGGGAGGTGAGAGCGAACTGGCTTTGAACTGCCAGATCACCTCCGGTCTAGGGCCGAGGGTCGCGCCCTGCAGCGAGACAAGCGTGTAGCCGGGCGTCGATGCCGTATCGCGCTCGACACCCGCGGCCCACGCGCTGACCGGCAGCGACTCGTTCGGCGTGCGGTCGATGATCACCGCATCTGAGCCGTTGCCGCCCACCACCTGGGTGTGGAAGTACGCGCCCCTCGGCACCTCCGCCTCGGTGATGTGCCACCCGGCTGGGTACGAGAACGTGAACGCCGGTGTGATGCCCGTCGGTTGCACGCGAGCTCGAGCGGCTGGGCGGGTGCCGCTTCCACCGAGTGCGAATGCCACCGCGGCGCCGGCCGCGGCCGCCACCACTCCGGCCGCGACCAGCGTGGGCCGCCGGACGCGTCGGGACCGTCGCGGATCGACGACGCGGTGGGCCGCTGCGGCGAGCTCGCCCGCGCCGGCAAAGCGATCGGCCGGGTTCTTGGCCATCGCCCGCGCGATCACCGGATTGAGGTCCTGGGGGCCGGCGACGCGCGGTGGCGGCGTCGTCGCATGGGCGTGAGCCGTCTCCGCGACGGTGCCCCGCCGGAACGGTGGCTTCCCGGTCAGCGCGAAGTACAGCACCGCGCCCAGCGAGTAGACGTCGGCGCTCGGGCCGACCGGCCCGCCGCGGAGCTGCTCGGGCGCGGCGTAGTCGGCCGTGCCCACCCACTCGCCGGTTCGGGTGATCGCGCTCCGCTCGAGTGCTAGGCGCATGAGGCCGTAATCGGACAGGTACGCCCGATCAGTGATGCGGTCGATCAAAATGTTCGCCGGCTTGACATCGCGATGGACGAGCCCGCCCGCGTGGATCGCGTCGAGCGCGCTCGCGACCTCTTCGATCACGCCGACGCCGCGCCTTGCCGCGAGTGGACCCTGGCGCGCGACCAGCGCGCCCAGATCGGCGCCGTCGACTAGCCGCATCACCAGATACAGCAGCCCATCCTCCTCGCCGGCGGCATAGATCGGCACCAGATGGGGGTGCTCGAGCGCGGCAGCTGTCCGGGCCTCGCGCTGGAACCGCTCGACCAGACCGGCCTCGACGCCCTGAGCCGGAACGACCTTGACCGCCACCTCCCGCCCAAGTGCGAGCTGCGTGGCGCGGTACACCGTGCCCATGCCGCCGCGGCCGATCACTGGTCCCAGCCGGCACCCCCCGACGACCAGATCACTGGCCAAGCTCATCTCCACCATCCACCGGCCAAGAGTATGGTGCCCTAACTTCTAGGTCGATGTTCACGATCAGATCGATCGAGCCGCGGACGATCCTGCTCGACGGCCCGGCGGCTCAGCGGTGAGCCAGCGCTTCGATTTCCGCTTCGCCCCGGAGTACCGTGCCGCGGCCAGGCCGTTCGGGATCACGCCGGCGCGCGCGTGGGTCGAGGTCGACGACGAGCGGCTGGTCGCCGCGTACGGCCCGTGGCGGTTGCGAACCCCACTCGCCAACATCAGCGGTGTCGCGATCACCGGCCCGTATCACTTCTACCGGACCGCGGGGCCTGCGCGGCTGGGCGTCACCGACGCCGGGCTGACATTCGCGAGCAACGGAGACCGAGGGGTCCTGATCTCGTTTTATGAACGGGTACCGGCGTTCGACCCGCTCAAGCTGATGCGGCACCCCGAGCTGACGGTGACGGTCGCCGACGTGGACGGGCTCGCGGCCCTCTTGAGGCAGGGGAACGCTCAATAAGCTCATTTGTCCCGGTGTCGATGGCCGCAGTCGGTTGCGATCGTCGACGCTGACCGGCCACTCACTCGAGCCAGTCTGTGACGAACGTCGGGTTGGCGTGGATGCAGACGAGATTCGCGCGCCCGGAGCCGCCGACGGTGAACTTGTGCGGTGTATCCGGCGGGACGATCACGATGTCCCCCGGCCCGGCTTCGAATTGCTCATCGCCGGCCTGGAAGGTGACGCTGCCATCGACCACCACCCACGTCTCGTCGTACGGGTGCTTGTGAAGCCGCGGCCCGTGGCCGGGGCCGGAGTGGTCGAGAATCAGCGAGATCGTCGCTCCGTGGTCGGCGCCTTTGAGGTTCCCGGTCGGCAGGGCGCCGGCGTTGATGACTGGCATACGTTGTTCTCCTTGTGTGTGGCTCGGTGTCTCAGACGGCAATCCGCTTCGGTGGTGCGGCCGCGTCCGGCTCCGGTTCGGTTGGGGACTGAGTTTGCTCCCGTCCGCGCAGCGGCTGTTCGCGCAGCGCGAACGCGATCAGGAATCCTGCAAGGGCGATTGGCGCCGCGAGGAGGAATACGTCGTGCAGCGAGTTGCCGACCGAGGCGGCGATCCCGTGTTGGAGCGCCGGCGAGAGGCCGTGGATCCGCCCTGGGGTGGCCTGGATGCCGGCGGCGGTGATCCCGCGCGGCCCCCGGCCGCGGAGTTCAAGCGGCAGCCAGTGGCGCAAGCCGGCGGCGAACACCGCGCCATAGATCGCCACGCCGACGGAACCGCCAAGCGCGCGGAACAGGTTCGCGGTGGCGGTTGCGGTGCCGATCTCGCGCGGCGAGACAGCGTTCTGGATCGCGACCATCAGGATCTGGGTGACGAGCCCGAATCCTGCGCCGAACACCACCATGAACAGCGCCGCGGTCGTCCGCGATCCGGTGGCGCCGAGCGTCGAGAACAGCAACAGCCCGATGCTCATCGCGCCAAGCCCGATCACCGGGAAGATCTTGTAGCGGCCGGTGCGCGCCATGATCTGCCCGGCCACAATCGTGCTGAGCGCGCTCGCCCCAAGCAGCGGCAGCGTCAGCAAGCCCGAGCCGGTGGCGCTCGCCCCGGTCACCAGCTGCAGGAATACCGGCAGGAACACGATCGCCGCGAACAGCGACAGGGTCGCGATGAATGCCGCCGCTGAGACGACGGTGAACACGCGGTCGGCGAACAAGCGCAGGGGCAGCACCGGCTCGGCGGCGGAACGTTCGCGGACCACGAACGCGGCAAGCAGGACGACCGCTGCCGCGATCAGCCCGAGGATCTGCGCGGAGCTCCAGCCGTACCGGCTGCCGCCCCACGTCGCGATCAGCATGAGTGTGACGACCACGCCGGCCAACAGCCCAGCGCCCGCGTAGTCAATTCGCACCTGCCGCCGTCGCTCCCCGGCCGGCAGATAGACAGCGAGGAGAATCAGCGCCGCCGCGCCGATCGGGATGTTGACGTAGAACGCCCACCGCCAAGACAGGTGGTCGACGCAAAGACCGCCGAGCAACGGCCCGACCAGGCTGGCCGTCAGGAACGTCAGCTGGATGTAGCCCTGATAGCGCCCGCGCTCACGTGGCGGGACAAGGTCGGCGACGCTCGCGGTCGCGAGCGTCATCACACCCCCGGCGCCGATGCCCTGGAGCGCGCGGAACGCGATCAGCCAACCAATCGTTTGCGCCGTCCCCGACAGCGCGGAGAAACCGGCGAACACGACGATTGCAGCAACGATCAGCCGTTTGCGCCCGAACAGATCAGAGGCCTTCCCCCACAGCGGAGTGACGGCGGCAGCGGCCAGCACATACGCCGTGACCACCCACGACAGCTCGGTCAGACCGCCCAGCTGCCCGGCGATCGTCGGCAGCGCCGTGGCCATGATCGTTTGATCGAGCGCGCCGATGAACATCGCCACCAACAGCCCGCCGAAGGCGAGCTTCAGTCGTCGATCGCCCAACGCCCGGGGGACGAGATTTGAACTCTGGGTCTCCGCACTTGTGGTCATCGTGTTTCTCCCTCTAATTTGGTGTGAGAGAAAAGTTAGGGTAACTCTAAATATAGGGTCTGTCAAGTATTCTTGGTACGATCCGGCGATGGCCAGCGAGCTGGGATTGAGGGAACGCAAGAAGCAGCGCACCCGCGAGCTGATCGCCGATACAGCGCGCAGGTTGTTCGCCGAGCGGGGATTCGACGCGGTGCCCGTGTCCGAGATCGCCCGTGATGCGGAGGTCTCGGAGGCGACCGTGTTCAACTATTTCCCCACTAAGGAGGACCTCTTCTACTACCGGCTGGAGGCGTTCGAAGCGGAGCTGCTCGCGAGCATCCGCGACCGTCAGCCCGGAGAGCCCGTGATCCGCGCCTTCGGCCGCTTCGTCACAACGCCACGCGGAATGCTTGCCGCCAGCGACCCCGAGCAAGTCGAGTATCTGGCCGCGATCACGCGTGTGATCACGGAGAGCCCGGCGCTGCTCGCCCGCGAGCAGCAGATCTACGCGAAATACACCGACGCCCTCGCCAAGCTGCTCACCGAAGAGAGCGGAGCCGATCCTGGCGACCTGGAGCCGTGGGTCGTCGCGCGAACCCTGATCGGTCTGCATCAGGCCGCCGTCAATTACTCGCGTAAGGAAATCGTCGCCGGCACCCGCAACCCCGGCCTCGCCCGCCGCGTCCGCCGGCACACCGAGCGCGCGCTCGAGCTGCTCGCAAACGGCCTAGCCGACTACGGCGCGCGCGCCCGCCGCTGACGCGTCTTCAGACCGGCTCGGAGTCGGCCATCCGCCAGTGGCGAACCGTGGACCGCAGCGCGAGATAGCCAATGATGCCGGGCAGTGTCGGAAGCCAGAAGGAGATCGCACGATACGCGAGCACCGCGATCACGGCGATCTTCGCGGGCAAGCCGAAGGCGACGAACGCGCCGATCATTCCGCCTTCGACGCCGCCGATGCCACCCGGAAGCGGAAGCAGGCTTCCGAGCGTGCCGAGGAAGTAACCGGAGATCAGCACCGCAACCGGTACCACGGTTCCGAACGCGTGGAAGCATACGCCGAGCACGGCGATGTCGAACCCCCAGTAGGCAACCGCCCCCAGGAGACCGACGCGCCGCTGCCGGATGAGATCGCCCGCGGTCCGAACGCCGCTGCCGAGCGCCTCGGGCGCCTTCGCGAGCCGCTTCGCGATCCGCCCGAGTATCCCGCGGCGCTCCGCAAACCCGGCCAGGCGCTGCTCGGCATCGGGCGGCATCAACGCAAGGCTGATCACGATCGCGGCCATGCAGGCAGCGATACCAGCCGGTACGAGCGTGATCGCGATCGAGCCGCCACCCGGGAAAAGGCCTGCCCACAGGCCCAGTCCACAGACGAATAGCGCCCCGAGGTAGACCGAGTACTGCAGCACGAGGCTCGCCACCATCCGGCAGGCGATCACCGCTGCCGACAGACCCGCCCGACGCAGCGCCCATGCCGTGACCGCCACTCCGCCTGCGCCGGCGGCCGCGACCAACCGGATCGCGGCGATCCCGGCGAGCGGAATCTCCAGACTCACGCGCCAATCGATCCGCGGCACGCCACGGCCGAATACCGTGCGGAAGAGAAGTGCATAGCCGGCGATCGAAAGCAGTTCGAGCACTGCGCCCACAGCGAACCACACCGGGTTTCCGCGCTTGAGCTGACCCCAGGTCTGACCGAGGCCCGCCAGCTTCGGCACGAGGAAATACAGGCCGACCAAGAGCAGGGCGATCAGGACCATCCCGATCAGCAGCCGACGTCGAGTGATCGGAAGCGAAACCTGCTCGTCGCCTGGTGAGGATGCCTCCATCAAGTACTCCCTGCTTTCGCAACTACCCGGGTCAGCCCATGGGAGGCTACTGTCGAGGGAGGCTAATGACACAACGCGCACTCGCTGCGGCGTGACGATCCCGCTCAGCCGGTCAGCGGAATCGTCACGCCCGCCTCCCTCTGCGGCGCGGGTTCGTCTTCATCCGGACTCAGCCCGGTGACCGCGGCCAGCCCGTTGGCGGCATCGACGATCTCATCGAGCTCGGCGGCGATCGCGACTGTTTCCGGATCGTTCCCCCAGGCTCTGCGCGCCTTCTCGAAACGACCACGCAGATCTGGCAGTGGATGGGATCGGGGGGCGCCGGCCGGTAGCACCCGAAGCTGGTCCTCGACGAGCTGGAGGAGCTCGTTCAGCGCTGATCTAACAGGCTCGAGCTCCGGGTACGGTCGCCTTGGCCGGTCCTCCTCGGCGTCGAGCCTCAGTACATGCGCGGATTGGACGAGGCGGCGCAGCGCGCCCAGGGCCGCCTGACTCTGTCGAGCGTCGACGCGGCGGATGGGCGGCTCGGCCTGCGACCGGGCCACTGTCGCCTCCGCTTGGGTCCGGGCCAGGCGCGCGCGCCGGGCCAGCGGTCGCATCTCCTGTTCGCGCGCGCGGAGCCCGTCTCGCAACGCCGTCAGCACAGCGTCGGCGTACACCCTCTGGGCGGCGACGAGGTCGGCCACCGATTGCCACGCCGGACCGTAGGACCAAGTCGGCCACAGCGCGTAGACCAGCAAGCCAAGCGCGCCGCCGATGAACGTGTCGAGAAGCCGAGCGCTGGCGGTGCTCAGCGTGTCCGGACTGACAGCGTTCAAGAGGAACACGACGAGCGCGGTTATGAACGCGAAACCAGCCGCGAAGCTGGCCGGGAACAGCGCGTACCCGAGCCAGGCCAGCACCGCCACCAGCGCGACCGTGATGCCACCCGCGGGATGTAGGCCAACCGCCAGCGCACCCGCCAACGCCACACCAACCGCAGTGCCGACCGCGCGCTCCGCGCCGCGGGTGAAGGTGGCGCCGAACTCGGGGCGAAGCACGGTGGCCGCCGCGACGACCACCCAATAGCTCCGGGCGAGCGGGAGCTCACGCACCAGCAGTGTCACCACCGGGACAACGACCGCCAGGCGCAACGCGTGGCGCCAGACCGGCGACTCGAGCGAGATGTTGGCCCGCAGCTGGCCAAGGTCCGCGGCGACGCGCTGCAGCGGCCGGGCGGTCCGCCCATACGGTCGGCGGCTGCGCAGACCGCCCCCGCGCCCGGCCGCTGGAGCGAGCGTCGAGATCGCCCGGATCTGACCGGCAAGCGACTGGAGGCGCCGGGCCAAGTACGGGGACGCAGCGCCGGACACCGCCGCCGCGGGCTCATCGACCGCGAGCTCGCCGAGCCGACGTGCAAGCTCTGACAGCTGTGCCTCCGCTGACACGTGACCATCGATCGTTTCGGCGGCGGCCCTGAGTGCGGAGGTGGTCAGCTCCATGGCAGGGTCGAGCACCGTCGCCTGGCTCCGACGCCGGAGCGCGCCGAGCGCGGACAGTTGCACGCGCAGGCGGTGCCCTTCGGAGACGAGCGAGCGCAGCGTCATCATCGCCGAGTCGCCAAACAGGGCGCCTGGCGACAGGCTGTCGGCGGCAACGTCGAGCGCAGTGGCGGCCGCAAGCGCCGAGCCCTCTGCCTTGCCTTCGGCTAGCTCGGCGAGCTTGAGGTACGCATTGGCGGTGGCGGCGCGCTGGGCGCGCAGCGGTCGCGGCCACCGGACCAGGGTGAGGAACGCGACCTGCGCCAGTCCACCGGTGAGCACGGAGGCCGCAAGTCCGAGCGCCTGCGGGGCCGGCTCGCTGAAGCGACCGAAGACGACGACCGCGATGATCGCTTGGGTGCCCACGGCCCCGCCCCGGTTTCCGACCCCGACGAGCAGGCCGCCGGCGAGCGACCACAGGCAGAGCACGAGCACGTGCGCCCAGAGGATCGAGCCGGTCACGCAGCCCACGAACGTCGACAGGGCCATGATGCATGCGTCGACGCCCATCACCGCCAGCGGCGGTCGGCCCCCGGTGACCCGCCAGGCGATGCCGACCAGCATCGCGCCGGCGCCCATCGTCACACCGGGAACCGGGTCGCCCAGCGCGATCCCGATCCCGAGCACCGCCGCCACGGGAATCGCTGCCAGTAACCCGGACGAGACCGACACGAGGTTGCGATCGAAACGGGCCGCGGCACGGACCGCCGAGCTGACCGCGCCGGCCTCGAGCGCGTCTCGATCTCTGGCGCGCAGCATTCGGTATTGACGCTACCCGGCCCAGCCGATCCGCCCGCGGCTACGTACGTGCTGCTCGGTGCCGCGCGGTCGGGATCGAAGCTGTTTGGCAGGCGTGCTCTAGCCTGGCCAGATGCCCGATCAAGAACCACCCACCACCCCGGTCTGGCTGATCACCGGCACCTCCGCCGGCTTCGGTCAGGCGATCGCCCATGCTGCGATTGCGCGTGGAGACGCGGTCGTCGCCACCGCACGCAACCCCGAAACGCTGAACGAGCTCGTGGCAAGCGCTCGGACCAAGTCCTCGCCTTGCCGCTCGACGTGACCAAGCCAGAGACGATCGACGCGGCGGTTACCGCGACGCTTGACCACTTCGGCCGCGTGGATGTCCTCGTCAACAACGCGGGCTACGGAACCGTGGGTGCGGTCGAGGAGGTCACGATGGCCGACCTGCGCACCGTGATGGAGACGATGTTCTTCGGTGCCGTGGCCCTGACGCAGGCGGTTCTCCCGCAGATGCGCGCGCGACGCTCAGGAGCGATCGTCCAGATCAGCTCGATGGGCGGCCAGATCTCGGCGCCCGGCTTCGCCGCGTACTGCTCGGCTAAATGGGCGCTCGAAGGAATCTCGGAATGCCTCGCGGCTGAGGTTGGGCCGCTGGGGATCCGTGTGCTGATCGTCGAGCCCGGGGCCTTCCGGACCGAGTTTGGCGGGGCCCGCCTGCACCGCTCGGCCGAACTTCCAGATTACGCCGAGACGGTGGGGCCGACGCGCGCAGGCCTGGACGCGATGGACGGCACCCAGCCCGGGGATCCGGCCAAGGCGGCCGCCACGATCATCCGGGCGCTCGACTCAACCGATGCACCGCTGCATCTCGCGCTCGGCGGCGACGCCGTCGACGCGATTCGCGACGCGCAGGCGCGCCGAAGCGCAGACCTGGCAGCGTGGGAGGAGATCAGCCGCGGGACCGCGCTGTCGAACTGAGCGTCTCAAAGTCGAGGGTTTGTGGCCGCGAGGATCTTCCGCCGGCGGCTGCACTGCGAGCCGTTCGCGGCGCTTCAGCGGCTTCGCAGCGAATGGTCTGAGGGAATCGGACACCCGCATCTGGGCGCAGTTGCGAGCTAGACCGTGGGAGGTCCGAACCACCCGTCACTCGGAGCCCGCCAGCATTGTGCGCAGCGCAGCGTCGAGCGCGCCCTGCCCCTCCAGGAAATCGACCACCGTGTAGCGCGCGCGCAGCCGCGTTCCGTAGCGAAATGCGGCGCAGAGCGCTTCCCCGTCCACATCCAGCCACCCGATCCCGTTCGGGAAGCCCGCGAGATCGAGCGCCCGCTCGATCTCGTCGAACAATCCGATCGCCGGGGCCAAACGCAAGCGCACGATCTCCCAGGCGCTGAGATCAACCGGCCAGTGGTCGAGCCGGGCCGCGTAGCCTTGCTTCTCCTCGACCGCTTCGACGATGTCAGCCGTTGGTTCGCCCAGCCATGCGCGAGCCTCAGGGCCCAACGGATGGCTGACCGGCGCCGGCCGGTGCACAGACTCCAGGCCGCCATCGAACGCGAACCGTTGAAGGCGCATCGCAAACCGGGTCGCGTACCCGACTTGTAGTCCATGCAGGCCGTCGGCGCGGCGGCCGCGAGCTGCAAGGAGATCCCAGAAATGAGACGCGTGGTGCTCGCAGCCGCTCGCCGGTCTCGAGCTCCCGGCGGCGGCGATTGCGACGCCCGATTCGATCAGCCCACCGAGCAGCGCTGCCGCCTCGGACTCGCCACCCGCGAGCAGCGCTTTGACGTTACGGGCGACGTAAGTGAGTGGCTCGAGGACATCGGCGTCGATCTCGGCGCTGAACACTTCGCCGTAGAGCAAGTGTGCGGCGAGCCAGTCAACTCGCGCGGTCGCTTTCGCGAGCAGGTCGCCGACACCGGCGCGCGTCAGCTCGGCCGGCGCGGCCGCGACGATCCGAGGATCGGCGAAGATCGCGGCGGGCATCTTCGCCGGCACGGTGACCTTGACGCCGCCGATTTCAAGGGCCGCCACGGATGATGCGTAGCCATCCATCGACGCTGCGCTCGGAACGCTGATGAACGGCACGTTCGCCTGATGGGCCGCGTAGCGGACGATGTCCGTGATCACGCCTGACCCGGCAGCGATCAGCGCGGGGCGCGCAGCGAGCGAGGCGCGCACGACCTCGACCTCGGAGAGTCCCGCATGCAATCCGGACCGCTCCTCGAACACGAACCGGCCCGCATCCCCGAGCGATGCGAGCACGCGATCGCCCACCACCTCGCGGGTGTTGCCGTCCATCACGACAAGTGGCTCGTGCCAGCCCTGCTCGACGACGTACGCCGCCAGCCGCTCGAGCGCATCGTCTGCGACCACGACCTGAACGTCGGGCCGATTCACGCCTGCCCGTAATACGCCCGCGGCCCGTGCTTGCGCTCGTGGTGCTTGTTGCGCACGGCCTCGTCGAGCGATTCGGCCCGCGGCTCGAGCACTGTCGTCAGCCACGCCAGCTTCGCGACGGCCTCGAGCGTCACCGCGTGCTCGACGGCGCGCTGCGGATCATCCCCCCAGCAGAATGGTGCATGACCGCGCGCCAGCACGCACGGCACGTCCTGCGCCCCGCGCTCGCCGACCGCCTCAATCATGACCGCGCCGGTCTCCGCCTCGTACCCGGCGTCGACCTCCGCGGCGGTCAATGCCCGCGTGAGCGGGATCGGGTGGGGACTCAGATCCGCGTGCGTCGTGCCGAGCACTGGAATCTCGCGCTGCGCCTGCGCCCAGGCGGTGGCCCAAGTCGAGTGCGTGTGCGCGATCCCGCCGATGCCGTCGAATGCGCGGTACAGCGCCAGGTGTGTCGGCGTGTCGGTCGACGGCCGGCGTTCGCCCCCGACGACCTCGCCGGTCGCGAGTGAGACGACGACCATGTCGTCGGCGGCCATCTGGTCGTACGCGAGACCGCTCGGCTTGATCACGAGCACGCCGTCGCGTCGATCCACGCCGCTGACGTTTCCCCACGTCAAGGTGACGAGGCCGTGGACGGTAAGCGACAGATTCGCCGACAGCACACGTTCGCGCAGCTCATCGAGCGACACTAGATCTCCTCGTAGTCGAGCTCCAGCAGCTCCGCGAACCGCCGCCACCGCGCTGCGTGGTCGCCAAGGTTCGTCACGAAGTGGTGCGGCGCGCCGAGCGACAGCCAGTCGTCCATGAACGCCTCCATTCCGCGCGATGGGCGGAAGTGGAAGTAGTGCATCTCCACGTTGGGCAGCTCCGGTGTGTCCAGGATCGCCCCGTGGCCGACTACGAGCCGGTACAGCTCGCCCTCGATCGGCACCAGCGCGGCGGTCGTGGCGGGTCCGGGCTCGGCAGAGAACACGGGAGTCGGCGGATTCTCGAGGCCGCCGATCCCGAGCGGACGATCGATCAACCGGATCGGCCGATCCTTGCGCGCGATCCGCCAGTTGCCCTCGCCCATGTGGCTGATCAGCACCGAGTCGAGCTCCCAGTCCATCGCGTACATCTCCGAGAAGTGGGAATCGCCGATCATCGCCTGTGCCGCGCACATCAGCGATGCGGTGTTCGTGTCGCCCTCGGCCGCGTAACCGTAGCCGTCGGCCATCAGATCCGAGGCGCCGAGCAACGGCAGCTGCTCGAACCGGCCGTCGCCGCCAATCGCGTCGAAGTGGAACGAGAAGCCGTCGTAGCCGCCGTCCGAGAGCATCGCGCGGAGCGCGAGTTCGGCCCTGGCCGCGTACGCGTGGCGCTCGCGTGGTAGGTCGCTGGCGACCGCGAATCGCTGCTGATGCTGCGCGAGCAACTCATCGACCGCTGCATCCGGCACCGCGCGCACGAGCTCGACCAACCTGCCGAGGTCCTCATTGACGATCATCGGCCCAAGCCTGCGCAGCAGCGCCGGCGATTCGTACTGGATGTCCCCCATCCCGTTCATCGGGTAGCCGAGCAGCGCGATCCGAGTCCGCCGTAGACGGGTGATCGCGCACGCGGCGCGCGCCCAGTCCTCGAACGCGGCGGCGAACCGCTCGGACCGCCAATCCCCCGTGATCACCGAGTACGGGATCCCGGCGCGGCACAGAGCGTTGGCCTGATCCTGCGCGCCGTGGATGCCCTGGTTGTACGTGAGATCGTCCATGTTCCACGACGTCGTGACGGAGCGCTCAGGCTGGATATTTGCGAGCAGCACCGGCAGCGGGGTGTCGAGCAGCGCGCGCACGGTACGCATCGCTGGGCCGTAGGTGAGCATCACGATCATCAGGCCATCGACCCGCGAGGCGACGAGCTCGCGGCTGATCTCCTCGACGTCATCGCGGTTGCGCGCCGGTCGCGTGAACACAACGTCGGCACGGTTTGCGAGCTGCGCAGCGACCGACTCGGCGTACTCTGCCTGGTGCTCGGTGATCCCGGGGATCATCTCGTCGTACAGCTCCTGCATGATCCCGAGCAGTCCAATCCGCGGCTTGCTCACGCGGCGCGCCTCTCGTTGCGGATGCGCTTGAGACCGTGCAGCACCTCGACCTGACTGCGACCGAGCGTGTCGTACAGGGGCCTGTACAGGTCGTACACGCGGTCATAGATCGCCGCGGCCGCAGGGTCCGGCGCGTAGGTCCGCGCCGTCCCGGGTCGCATTGCCGCGATCGCGGCCCCGATGTCGTCGAACGCGCCGGCGGCGACGGCCCCGAACAGCGCCGCCCCACGCGCCGGGATCTCATGCGAAGCAGGTATGTGCACCGCGCGCCCGCTGCTGTCGGCGAACAGCTGCATCAGCAATGGGCTCCGCTCGGCGATGCCGCCGCAGGCAACGATCTCCTGCACGGCGAGTCCGTGCTCGTCGAAATTGTCGATGATCCGCCTGTTGCCGAGCGCAATCGACTCGAGCAGCGCGCGGTAGATCTCGCCGCGGCCGGTCTGAAGCGTCAGTCCCAGAATCGCCCCGGTCAGATCGGCGTCGGCGAGGATCGTGCGGTTGCCGTTCCACCAATCGAGCGCCAGCAGTCCCGTCTCGCCCGGCCCGATCGCGGTGGCTGCTCGCTCGAGCTCGGCGTACCCGCCCTCGGCGGCCGAACCAAGGAGCTCGACGTACCACGCGAGCATGTCGCCGACCGCCACCTGCCCCGCTTCGTACCCATACAGGCCGGGAAGGATGCCGTCCCTGACGACGCCGGTGATGCCGGGCAGCCGGACCTCGGTGGTGCCGACGAGCATGTCGCAGATCGACGTCCCCACGACGCTCACGTAGATCCCGGGCTCGTCGATGCCGGCCCCGGGGACCGACACAAACGAGTCGACGTTGCCGACGGCGACGGCGACGGCTTCGGGTAGACCGATCGTCTGCGCGACCTCGGGTGCGAGCGTCCCCGCGCGGGTACCGAGCGGGGCGAACTCGTGACCGAGCTTTGCCGCAGGGGTGTCGAACCCCGGATACGCCGCCTCGAAATACTCGGACGAGGGCAGCCCCTCCTCAGGCGACCACATCGCCTTGTAGCCCGCGGTCGTGGTCTGGCGGATCAGGCGGCCGGTGAGCCACCAGACAACCCAGTCGGTGGCCTCGACGAACGCGTAGCTCTCCTCATAGAGCTCGCGGTCCTCGAGCCATAGCTCGATCAGCTTGGGGAAGTACCACTCAGAGGAGATCCGCCCCCCGTAGCGGGTCAGGAACGACTCGCCCCGTTCCAGCGCGACCTCGTTCAACCGGTCGGCGACAGGCTGAGCCGCGTGATGCTTCCACAGCTTCGGCCAGGCGTGCGGCCGGTTGCGCCACTGCGGGTACTTGCACAGCGGAATCCCCTCGGCGTCGACCGGAAGCACCGTGCACGAGGTGAAATCGACGCCGAGGCCGACAATCTGGGATGCCTCGATCCCCGCCTCCGCAACCACATACGCGATCCCGTCCTCGAGCACGGTGACCCAGTCGTCGGGGTCCTGGAGCGCCCAGTCGTGCGGCAGCGGTTCGCCGGTCGACGGCAGGGTCCGATCGATCACCGCGCTCGGATACGGGACGACCCCAACCGAGAGTTCGTCGCCGGTCGCCAGATCGAGCAGCAACGCCCGACCGGACTCCGTTCCGAAGTCGACCCCGATCGCGTATGCGCTCCGACCCCGGCGTGGGCCGGGATCAGGCGCCGGCGTTCTGCACCCCCTCCAGCTGCCGGCGGTAGCTCGAGACCATCAGCTCTGTGAGCTCTTCGATCGAGGTCTCGTGCACCTGCTGGTCAATGGTGATCTGCCCGCCTTGCATCACGTTGATGCGGTCGCACAACTCGAACAGATGGGCGTAGTTGTGGTCGATCACGATGATCGATACTCGCCCGCTCTGGGCCAGGTCCTTGACCAGGTCGATGATCAGGCGCGACTCGCGCGCCCCCATCGCGGACAGCGGCTCGTCGAGCAGCAGAATCTTCGGCGCCGCGCGGACGGCCCGGGCGACCGCGATCGCCTGCCGTTGACCGCCGGAGAGATCCACGGCCTCGGCCTCGATGCTCGGCACGTGCACGTTGATTTCATCCAGGTACTGACGCGCGAGCCTGCGCATCGCGCGCTTGTCGAGGAGGCGCAGCGGGCCGAACCTCGTCACCTCATGGCCCAGGAACAGGTTCTGGAAGACCGGTAGTTGCGGAACCAGAGCGAGATCCTGGTAGACCGTCTCGATTCCGTGGGCGCGTGCGGCGGCCACCGAGTTGAAGCTCACTCGCTCTCCGTCGCGCAGAATCTCTCCGGAGTCCTGTGAGTGAAAGCCGCTCAAGATCTTGACCAGCGTGCTCTTGCCTGCTCCGTTGTCCCCGACGAGTCCGAGCACCTCGCCTTGGCTCAGGACGAGGTCGACGCCGCGAAGCACGCGGAGTGCGCCGTAGCGCTTTGTCACCTCGCGCACCTCGAGCACGGGAGCGCCCGCAGGCACGGGGTCTCTCGGCTCGGCGGGCTGAGCGCCGGCGCTCATCTCGACCTCGAGCGAGCGATCAGCCGGTCGAATTGAACGTTCACTGCCACCGCGACGATGATGATCACGCCCAGGTACATGAACAACGCGTTCGTGCTGATGTTGTTCAACGTCAGCCCATCCTGGAGGATGCCGATCAGGATCGCGCCGATGAACGCGCCCACCACCGTCCCGCGGCCACCGGTCAGCGCGGTGCCGCCGATCACGCAGGCGCCGATCGCGAACAGGATGTAGTCGACGCCCGAGTTGCCGGGATCAAGCGTGCCGTACTGGACCGCGTCGATGATTCCGACCAGACCGGCCAGGAACGAGCACAGCACGAAGCACCACACCTTGACGCGGCGGACGGGCACGCCGGCCTCGGCCGCCCCGACGCGGTTGCCGCCGGTGGCGATCACGCGAGTGCCGAAGCGCGTGCGCGTCAGCACGATCGCGAAGACACCCGTGAGCACCGCCACCCAGATGATCTCAGACCACTTCCAGGCGCCCATCAACTGGCTGCCGAAGCCTTTCCCACCATTGAGCGGCATCGTGGCTTGGGCATCGTTGGACTGCGTGAGTACGACCCCCAGGAGGATGAAGTTCATCGCCAGCGTGGTGACGAACGACGGCACGTTGAAGCGCACGGTGATCAACCCGTTGATCGCGCCGACAGCGCACACGGCGAGCAGCGCAACCACGATCGCGACCACGATCGGCAGGCCGTCGTTGTGCATCCAGTACACCATCCACGGGCAGAACAGGAAGGTCTGACCGGCGGACAGGTCGATCTCGCCGAGCACGAGCAGCAGCACCTCTCCGACGCCGATCGCGGCGTACGGCCCCGCAAGGCTGGCGGCCGAGTTGAGGCTGTACGAGCCGGTGAACGTCGACCCGGACTTGATCACGAAGAACACAAACAGCGCGACCGTGACCACGAGCGGGGTCAGCTCACGCTGGAGTAGGAACGCGCGCCCAACTCGGCGCGCCAAACCCAGCGCTCCGCGCTGCTGCCCCGGCGGACCGGCCGCCGGGGCGTCAGCAGGCGTTTGAGCGTCCGTCTGCACGCTTGCGGAGACTAACTAGGCGGTGATCGACGACGGCGGCGCCAACGCCTTTTTCGCCGAGGCCGTTCCCTCGAACCTGTTCCCAATGAGGTACGGCTTGACGTTCGCCTTCGTGACGATGCCGATGCCCGTGTCGGTGTCGGTCGGCCTCATCAGGCCGCCCGAGACATTCCACAGGTACAGCTGCATGATCGTGTCGAACCCCTGGAGGTAGGCCTGCTGGTCGATCGTGGCGGTCACGTAGCCGCCGTTGATCGCCTGCGCGACCGGCAACCCGACGTCCCACACCGATGCGCCCACCTTGCCCTGGAGGTTGTTCTTCTGGATGAACTCCGCGACCGCGTTGCTGTCGCCGCTGTCGACGGCCATCATCCACTTCACGTCCTTGTTGCCGGCATACCACGAGGAGATCTTGCTGTACTCCGGCGCGCCCTCGGTCGCCGATGTCCCGACCTCCACGAACTTGACACCGGCGCCGGTCAGGACGGGCTTCGCGCCGTCGATCCGCGGCTGGATGTTCCCCGTCCCCGGGGTTGCGATGATCCCGGCGACGAGGTCGCCCGACTTCACGCCGGCTTTGAGGATCGCCTGCCCCACCGCGGCGCCCGCGGTGAGGTTGTTCTGGCCGATGTAAGCCATCCGGTTGTTCTTGGTGCCAGCCGCAACGTCGGCGTTGTAGGCGATCACCGGAATGCCCTGGCCGAGCGCATTGTCGACGGGCGAGTTGAACGCGGTGTTGTCGATCAGACAACATCCGATCCCGTTCGCCTTTTGGGCGATTGCGGTGTTGAACGCCGAAACCATCTGGCTGACGATCGAGTTCGTGGAGCCCGTCCACTGGAACGAGCTGCCGGTCAGCGCGCACGCGTCCGCGCATCCGTACTGGGTCGCCGTGAAGAACGAGTTCGTCGTCACGTGGTTGACCATCACGAAGTGGTGGCTGCCGCCCCCGCCGAATACGCCGCTGCCGGACGTCGCCGCACTCGCGCTGCTCTTGTTGCTCGAGCCGCACGCCTCGAGGACGGTTGCCCCGATTGCCGCGGCACCGCCCGTCAGCGCTGCGCGGCGGGTGACCTGACGCCAGTTCTTGGCTGGCGAGTCCTCCTGTTTGCGCTCATCCCACTCGAGGCGCTCGACCACGTCGCCGAGCACGTCTTCACGGTCAGACATGTACTGCTCCTCTCTCCTCGCGGATGAGCCGCGATGTTAGCGATCACACGCGGCTCGTGGACATTTTTTTTGGGTTAAAGCCGAAGGACGCGGCTCAGCTACGTGTCGGCGGAACCGAGGTGCTCTCGCGGACGATCAGCTGGGTCGGGATCCGGGCCCAGGTCTCGGCGCGGGCGCCCGTATCGATCGCGCGGATCAGCGCCCGCAGGCTGCGGCTGCCGACCTCGATGAAGTCCTGGCGGACAGTCGTCAGCGGCGGGTTGAAGTACGGCGACTCCGGGATGTCGTCGAAGCCGACGACGCTGACGTCTCCCGGCACCTCGCGGCCGGCCTCCCACATCGCCCGCAGCACGCCCAGCGCCATCTGGTCGTTGGCCGCGAAGATCGCTGTGACCGCTGGGTCTTTGCTCAACCGCCTGCCGAGGTCGTATCCCGATCGAGCGCTCCAATCCCCGATGAGGAACTCGGGCGGGGTCGCCCCGGCATCCTCGAGGGTCGCCCGCCACCCGGCGACTCGTTCAGCGGACTCGAGCCAATCGGCCGGTCCCGAGATGTGCCATACCGTCTCATGGCCGAGATCGAGCAGGTGCCGCGTGGCGCTCACCGCCCCCGCGTACTGGTCGACCGAGACGACGGACATGACATCCGCGGGACCCGCCTCGGCCGCGACGAGTGGCAGGTCTGTCCGCGCATCGCGCAGCGCGTTGGCGGACTCGAGATCGGGAGCGATCACGAGGATGCCGTCGACCCCGCGGAGACGGAGGCGATCGATCGCGCCGGTGACCGACGCCGGGTTCAGCGCCTTGAGGCTTGCGACAACCATCAGGTAGCCCTCTTCGTGCGCAGCACGCTCGATCCCGAACAGGACCGACGCGGGGCCATACAGGGTTGTGTCGAATCCGACGACCCCGAGCATGTTCGTGCGGCCTGTGGCCAGCGCCCGGGCGACCGAGTTCGGGCGGTAGCCAAGTTCGTCCATCGCCGCCAGGACGCGCTGACGCGTCTCGGGCCGCACCTTCGGGCTGCCGTTGATAACTCGCGAGACCGTCTGATGCGAGACGCCCGCGAGCCGGCCGACATCCGACATGACCGGCGTGCGACTGTTGGCGCGGCGCCTCGCGTCGTTTTCCGTTCGCAATCCCGAGCTCCCAGTTGACGTCGCGATGTTAGCGCTAACGCGCGGCGCTGATTCCGATTAGGATGAATCGTGACATACGCCCAACGCGATGGAGGAGCAATGCAGACGAGCCTCGGCATCTGGGCGCTCGGGCCGATGATCACCCGGTTCGTGCCCTCCGGCTATCAGCCCACCCACGACTACCACAGCGAGCCGGTGGCGGACAAAGTCCACCGGGCCGTGGAAGGCCTGGGCGACCTGATCGATGGATACGAGTTCCACTATCCGAACGAGCTCTCCGAGGAGAACCTCCAGGACGTCCGCGCGGCGCTCGGCGACCACGACATCTACGCGATCGCCACCGGGCTCCACCTGGACCCGCGGTTCGGCCGTGGTGGCCTCGTCAACCCCGATGCTGAGGTGCGGACCGAGGCGCGGCGAATTACCCGCCAAGCGGCGGAGTTCGCCGGCTCCCTCGGCGCGCACCTGATCGTCTGGCCCGGGATCGAGGGCTACAACTATCCGTTTCAGACGCCGTACGTCGACTCGTGGAGGTGGCTGGTCGAGGGCATCGCGGAGGCGGCCGAGACGTGCGCGCGACACGAGGTGAAGCTGCTCCTCGAGCACAAGAACTCAGAGCCGGCGATGAAGATCCTGATGCGCAACATCGGCATGTGCATCTACGTCGCGAACAAGCTCCGCTCGGAGGGACTCGACAACGTCCAGATCAACATGGACTGGCAGCACCTGATCATGAACGGCGAGCATCTTCCCGAGTACGCGGCGCTGCTTCACTCGGAGGGTCTGCTCGGCCATCTGCACGCGAACTCGGGCTGGGGTCTGACCGACGACGACAACATGATCGGCGCGACCGCATTCATGGAGACCCTCGAGCTGGCGCTCGAGCTTCGCCGATGTGGCTACGGCGACCACGGGGAGCGGCTCGGCTTGGACCTGTACCCGTACACCGAGAACCAGATCGGGGCGATCGAGCGCTCCGTGATCCAGTGGCGCTTCATCGACTCGCTGGCGGCCAAGATCGACGATCACGCACTCCGCGAGGCCCAGCAGGCAAAGGATGCTGTGCGTGCGTACGAGATCGTGTACGCCGCGCTCGGAGCCGGGTGAGCGGCTGCACGTTCGGGATCGACGTCGGCACGTCCGGCGTCAAAGGCCTCGCGATTACGCCCGAGGGATCCGTGCTGGCGAGCGCCGAGCACGGCTACCCGCTTTCCAGGCCACGACCGGGATGGTCTGAACAGGACCCGGAAGACTGGTGGCGGGCGACCGAGGCAGTGCTCGAGCGACTCCGGCATGCCACGGGAGAACCAGCCGCGATTGGCCTCAGTGGTCAGATGCATAGTCTCGTGGCTTTGGACGCACACGATCGCGTCCTGCGGCCGGCGATCCTCTGGGACGATCAGCGCACCACGCTGGAGTGCGCCGAGATCGAGGAGACGATCGGCCTCGAGCGGTTGATCTCGTTGACGGGAAATCGCGCGCTACCGGGATTCACCGCGCCGAAGCTGCTGTGGCTGCGCCGCCATGAGCCGGACCTCTACAGCCGGATCGCTCGGATCGCGCTACCCAAGGACTACGTTCGCCTACGTCTGTGCGGTGCGCATGCGACGGACGTCTCGGACGCGTCCGGGACGCTGCTGCTCGACGTCGCCGACCGCAGCTGGAGCGACGAAGTGGTGAGCGCTCTCTCGATCGACCCCGAGTGGCTGGCACCGGCGCTCGAGAGTCCCGCGGTCAGCGGGCACACGTCCAACGGGATACCGGTGGCGGCGGGCGGCGGCGACCAGGCGGCCGGCGCACTCGGTGTCGGCGTCGATCGGCCGGGACCGGTGTCGATCGTGCTCGGCACCTCGGGCGTCGTGTTTGCGGCGCTCGAGCGATTCGCCGCGGACTCTCGCGCGCGTGTGCACGCCTTCTGCCATGCGATCCCAGGCTGCTGGCACGCGATGGGGGTGATGCTGTCCGCCGCGGGCTCGCTGCGATGGCTGCGCGACGTCGCGGCGCCCGGCGTTCGGTATGAGGACTTGCTCGCGGCCGCTGGTGCGTGGTCGCCCGGGGTCGAGGGCCTGTTGTTCCTGCCGTACCTCGCAGGCGAGCGCACCCCGCACGCCGATCCGGATGCGCGCGGGGCGTTCGTCGGGCTCGGCATCCGGCACGACCGTGGTGCGCTCGTGCGCGCCGTGTTGGAGGGCGTCGCCTTCGGCCTGCGCGACTCGCTCGACTTGATCTGCTCGCTGGGCGGACGCCCGGCGGTCGGGCGGATCTCCGGAGGTGGGTCGCGCGGCGCGCTGTGGCCGCGGATCGTCGCGTCGGTACTGGAGCTGCCGCTCCAGCGGGTCTCGGTCGACGCGGGCGCAGCGTTCGGCGCCGCGATTCTCGGCGGCGTCGCGGCGGGGCTGTGGCCCGACGTGCCCACCGGCGTCGCCGCGACGGTCGTGCCCGCCGAGCGGATCGACCCCGTTCCCGAGTGGGTGCCCGTCTACGCGGAGTCCCGCGAGCGCTATCGCGCGCTCTATCCCTCGCTGCGGAGCGTCACGGCATGACCGTCGGGTGGGGAATCATCTCGACGGCACGGATCAACGATCTGTTCCTCGCCGGCGTGCGCGAGTCCGACGAGGTGGACGTGGTCGCGGTTGGCAGCCGGGATGCTCGGAGCGCGGAGCGGTACGCACGCGAGCACGACATCCCGCGCGGCCACGGCAGCTACGAGGCGCTGCTCGCAGACCCAGACGTGCAGGCCGTGTACATCTCGCTGCCGAACTCGCTCCACGTCGAGTGGAGCGTCCGGGCCTTGCAGGCGGGTAAGCATGTGCTGTGCGAGAAGCCGCTCAGCCGCCGGGTCGCGGACGTGGAGGCGGCATTCGACGCGGCCGAGCACGCCGACCGTTTGTTGATGGAGGCATTCATGTACCGCCACAACCCGCAGACACTGCAGCTCTCGGCGCTCGTGCGCGACGGCGCGATCGGCCGGTTGCGGATGATCCGCAGCGCCTTCAGCTTCGCCACGCACGATCCGGCCGACATTCGGCTCACGTCCGCGCTTGACGGCGGCGCGTTGATGGACGTCGGCTGTTACTGCGTCAGCGGCGCCCGGCTGATCGCCGGCGAGCCTCTGCGCGTCAGCGCCGAGCAGCAGCTGGGCGGCGATGGGGTCGACGTGGCCTTCGCGGCGACGATGCGCTTCTCGGACGACGTGGTCGCCCACTTCGATTGCGGCCTGGTGGCGGCGGCACGTGATGACCTGGAGCTGGTCGGCGAGGACGGTTCGCTGTTCCTCGACGATCCCTGGCACTGCCGGCGGCCGGTGATCGAGCTCCGGCGCGCGAACGGTGTTGAGCGGATTGAGGTCGCGCTCGCCGACTCCTACCGGCTCGAGGCAGAGAACTTCTCGGCCGCGATCCAAGGCACGGCGAAGCCGCTGCTCGGCCGTGCCGACGCCGTCGGACAGGCACGTGCGATCGAAGCGCTCTACGACGCCGCCGCGAGCGGACAGACGATCGAACTGAGGTGATCATGGAACAACGCACCGTCAAGCGGCTCGGTCGCGACGTCAGTGTCGTCGGCCTGGGGACGTGGCAGCTCGGGGCCGACTGGGGATCGGTCTCTCCGGGCGACGCGCGTGCGACGCTCGACGCCGCGACCGATGCCGGCATCACGTTCTTCGACACGGCCGACGTGTACGGCGACGGACGCAGCGAGCAGTTCTGCGGGGAGCTGCTGCGGCGAAATCCGGACATCTTCGTCGCGACCAAGATGGGGCGACGCGTCGATCAGCTCACGGAGAACTACAACCGCGCGAACTTCCTGCGGTGGAACGACCGCTCGCGGGAGAACCTCGGTGTGGAGACGATCGATCTCGTCCAGCTCCACTGCCCCCCGGACGGGGTGTACGCGAATGACACGGTGTTCGACGCCCTCGATCAGCTCGTCGCCGACGGCCGGATTGCTGCCTACGGCGTGTCGGTCGAGACCTGCGCGCAGGCGATGGCCGCGATTGCTCGCCCGGGCGTGGCGACCGTGCAGATCATCCTCAACTGCTTCCGGTTAAAGCCGCTCGAGCAGGTGCTCCCCGCGGCGCTCGAGGCGGGCGTGGGGATCATCGCGCGCGTTCCGCTCGCGTCCGGGCTGCTGTCAGGCCGGTATGACGAGCACACGACGTTCGCCGCCGACGATCACCGCAACTACAACCGCCGTGGCGAGGCGTTCGACGTCGGCGAGACATTCTCCGGCGTGCCGTTCGATGTCGGGCTCGAGGCCGCTCGAGAACTCGGCGCGCTGGTTGCGCCGGGGACGACCCTGGCCCAGTTCGCACTGCGATGGGTGATCGATCAACCGGGCGTCAGCACTGTGATCCCCGGCGCGCGAACCGCGGAACAGGTTCGCGCCAACGCGGCGGCGGCCGTGTCGGAGCCGCTCACCGATGCGCAGCTCGCAGGGGTACGAGAGGTATACGACCGGCTGATCCGGTCGCACGTCCACAACCGCTGGTAAGGAGGTCCGTCGATGATCGTGCAACTCGTACGCCGGGAGACCGATACGGAGTTGATCGAACTCGGCTACGGCACGCTCGCCCCAGGCGAGACGGCGCCGTCGCCGCTGAGCGACGACGAGACGCTCGCGGTGATCATGAGCGGCACCGTCTCGGCCGCGGTCGGCGGTCGCCCGCTGGGCGTCGCCGGCGCGCGCACGGATCCATTCGAAGGCCCCGGCCACGCGGTCTACGCCCCGCCCGGAGAGCCGCTCGAACTCACGGCTGGGGATGGTGGCGCGGTGGTCGTCGTCGCGGCAGCGCCGGCCGGTCCGGATGCTCCGGGACCCGCGCGGATCATCGAGCCGGGCGAGCAGCGGGCCGTCGAGACCGGTCGCGGCAACTTCTCGCGCACGGTCCGGACAATCCTCGGCCCGGACGATCGGGCAAGCCGGCTCCTCGCCGGCGAGACGCTCAATCCCCAGGGGGGATGGTCGTCCTATCCGCCGCACAAGCACGACACCCACCGGCCGCCCGACGAGGTCAAGCTCGAGGAGGTGTACCTGTTCCGGGTTACGCCGGAAGGAGGGTTCGGGGTCCAGATGCTCTACGAGTCTGGGGCCGAGCGCGCCTTCATCGTGCACGACGGCGACTTCGCGGTGATCCCCTCGGGCTATCACCCGGTCGTCGCGGCGCCGGGCTACGAGCTGTATTACTTCTGGGTGCTGGCTGGGGAGGGCCGACAGCTGGTGCCGTGGTTCGACCCGGACCACGCGTGGGTCAACTGAGGGGCCTCGAGCTACTCGACCGCTCGCGAGCGCGGATCGGCGAGCTCGAGCTCGCGCTTGCGCGGGGCGAGCGAGGCGAGCTTGCTGCTGGTGGCGCGAGCGGACGAGCCAGAAGCGCTCTCGCCGTTTCGCGGCGAGCGCGGGGAGCTCGAGCACGAGAGCGTTGTAGTCGGGCCGGCCAGCTCGGGCAATGCGGCCGCGGTGCGGTCGCTGGCGCCGTGGTTGCAGCCGCAGCCGCTGGGGCCGCACAGCTCGGTCGGGCTGGGCGACCGGCTGGGGCTCGCCACGCCGGGCCACATCCGAGCGCTGCGGGCGGCCGGCGCGCCTCTTGCCCCGGTCTTCGCCCAACAATCGATCCGCGAGCTCGACCGAGTCAGCCGCACGCCGGCCGACGTGCTGGACGCCGCAGCCTGGGGCATCCTCGCCGAGGGGTGGCGGCAGCCCTTTGGCGCGGACGCCGACCACGTGAAGTCGCCGCAGGACATCGACCGGTTCGTGGATTGCGGCTACACCCAGTTCACGCTCGACCCTGGCGATCACGTCCGCGACGATGCCGAATCGGCATCGCCGGCCTCGCTCGCGGAGTCGCTTGCCGCGCTCCCGTGGGAGCGCCTGCGGGACACGCCCGTGGACATGCGTCGCCGGTACGCCGACACCGCCGTCGAGCTTGACGAGGGGGCCGCTGAGGCTCTCCGAGCTGGACGTCCTGCGGGCAGCCGTCAAGTTCGGGCCGGCACTCGCGCAGGTGGCGTTGCTGTCCGAGCATCTCGCCGATCGCCTCGCGCCCGGCGCCTACGAGATCGAGGTCTCGCTCGACGAGACCTCCACGCCGACAACGGCCGGGCAGCACGCCTTCGTGGCGCGGGAACTGACCCGTCTCGGGGTCCGGTGGGTCGGTCTCGCGCCCCGTTTCGTCGGTGAGATGCAGAAGGGCGTCGACTACGTGGGCGAGCTGGATCGCTTCGCCCGCGAGTTCGCGATCCACGCGCAGATCGCTCGAGCGCTCGGGCCTTACAAGCTGAGCATCCACTCGGGCTCGGACAAGTTCCGCATCTATCCGATCCTCGCCTCGGGCTCCGCGCCTGTGCACCTGAAGACGTCTGGAACGAGCTACTTGGAGGCGCTACGTGTCGTGTCGGTGCACGACCCGAACCTGCTGCGTCGCATCTACGCGTTTGCGTTGGACCGCTTCGATCACGACCGCGCCAGCTACCACCTGTCGGTCGAGACGACCGAGCTGCCAGCAGCTCGCGAGCTTGGCGATGATCAGCTGCCGGCGCTACTCAGCGACGACGGAACCCGCCAGGTGCTGCATGTGACGTTCGGCTCCGTGCTCGGCGGCGCGCTGGGGGAGGAGCTTCGCAAGCGCATCACCGAGCTGCACGAGCAGTACGCCGCCGGACTCGAGCGACACCTCGCCCGCCACTTGGAGCCGTTCAGCGCGCTCGGCTGATCAGCCCGATACTCCGCAACGCGCGGCCCAGGGCCGCAGTCAGCGAATCGCCACCGGTCCCGGCGGCCCGCCCGCGGTGCCCACGAACGGAAGCGGCGACGCGCACACGAGCATCTCGTAGCGGCCGTCCTGCGCACACGCCGCGGCGAGTGCCTCGAAATCGAACATCTCTCCGAGCGCCAAGCCCATGTAGACCAGCGCGGGCAAGTGGAAAGGCTGGAACGCGCCTTCGATCTCGTTCGGCCGCACCTCAACTCCCCAGGTATCGCTCGCCACCGCGCCGACCTCGTGCTCGTGCAGCCACGGCACCGTCAGGAACGAGAGACCTGGCGCATCGCCGCCCGCGTAGGTCCCCCACCCTTGGCCGCGGCAGCGGGCCAGCTGACCGGTGCGAAGGAGGATGATGTCACCCTCCTCGATCCCGACACGGCCGAACTCGGCCGCAGCCTCGAGATCCTCGACCGTAATCGCGTAGCCGTCCTCTAGCCACTCGACTCTCTTGGAGGCCGGGATGTCGAGCAGTACCCCGCGCCCCACGAGCCGCCCGGTCAGGTGCTGGAGGCCGTTGCGGGCCGAACCCGACGCAGTGCTCTCAGACGCCGGATAGCCGTTGTACATCCGGCCCCGGTGGAAGATGTGACACAAGCTGTCCCAGTGGGTTGCCGACTGGAGATGCATCACGACCGTGTCGTCGGCGTAGCCCATCTCGAACGGAAACGGGCGCTCGCCCCACAGCTGACGCCCCAGCTCATGGTCGGTTCCCGACGCCACGGCGTAACACATGCAGTTGAAGCGGCCCTGCCGCCCGGTCTGCGGACCGCCATCGCCAAGCGTCATGCCGAGCGGCACCACCTGTCCGCTTCGAACGTCGCGCGCCGCCGCGGCCACCTTGTCGCTGGTTATGAGGTTCGCCGTGCCGGCCTGATCGTCGGAACCCCAGCGGCCCCAGTTGCTGAACCGCTCGATGTACTCGTCGAGCAGCGCTGCCTCGATCACGCCACGCTCACCCGTCATCGGCGAGCGGGTCTGCGATGGGGGCGGCGTTCACGGTGCCGACTCCATCAGTGCGAGTGACGCCGGAATCGCGCTGGCGTTCTCGCTTTCGCTGAACAACGGCCGGAACTCGGGACGGGCGCCGAACTTGAAGATGCCGACGCACGTGAGCTGGTTGAGCTCGCCGGCCGTCGCGAGCTCTACCACCATCCAGATCTTGCGCTGCGCGGCTTCGAGGTAGAACGCCTCGGGCTCGAACGTCTCCCTGAGCCAAGTCAACAGGGGCATCACCTGACCGGACCGATCGACCTGATCGATCACCGGAGGGTCGGGAGTGATTGACACGAGATAGCGCATGCCCATTCACGCCTCAACCGGAACGCTCGTGCGGAACAGGCGCGTGGCGGCGTTCCCGCCCAGGATCTTCTCCTTGGCCGAGTCGCTCAACCCCGGCATCGAGCGGATCGTCTCCCAGATCGGCGCGTTGTCCCAGCCTGGATAGTTGGATCCCATCACCACGTTGTCCTCCCCCATTACGTCAACCAGCAGCTGCAGGCCCCGCGGGTCGTGGACGACAGTGTCGAAGTAGAACGACGACAGGTAGTCGTCCAGCGGTCGCGGGAACGCGTGCTCGCCGGTGGCGAACACGCGAGCGTGGTGCTCGAGACGTCCCACGTGGTAGGGGAGCATGCCGCCGCCATGCGGCACCATCACTCGGAGCCGCGGGTGGCGGTCGAGTGCGCCGCTGAAGATGAACCCGACGACCGCGGCCGTCTCGGCGAACAGGTAGCCCCAGGCCCAGTCGACCTGATACTTACGCAGCCACTCCGCGCCGCCGGCGACCAGGTCGATGTCCTGCCCGAGCGCGACCGGATGGAGCAGGATCGGGACGTCGAGCTCCTCGACCACGGCCAGGAACTCGTCGCACTCGGGGTCGGCGAGCGTGCGGTCGTGGCCGAGCACATAGCCAAGCGAGCACGATTTCATCCCCAGCTCGCGCACGGCGCGGGTCAGCTCGGTGGCGGCCAGCTCCAGGTCCTGCATCGGTAGTTGGGCGGAGCCCCAGAACCGTGTCGGGTGTTCGTCGATGCTGCCCGCGACCTCTTCGTTGAACGCGCTCGAGAATCTCGCGCCGACGTCCGGCGGCAGGTGGTAGCTGAAGATCATCGGGCTCGGCTGGAGAACATTGATGTCGATCCCGGCCGAGTCCATCTCCTCGATCTGGTCACCTAGCCCCGCGCCCCAGAACTTCGTCGAGCCGGTCGGGAGCAGGTACTCGACGTTTCCGGACCGGAAGTACCAGCTCTTGCCGTCAGGCCCGGTGGTCATCTCGATCCCGTAGGGGGCAACCAGCGGCAGCACCGACTCCGGCTGAAAGTGCGTGTGGACGTTTATGACTGGTGGCATTTCTGGGCTACCTCCTGAGCGCGACAGGCGAAACGACGGGGTTGGCAAGCAAGCCGACGGATTCGATCTCGACCTCGATCAGGTCATCCGGCGCGACCAGCCGTGGCGGTTCGCGCGAGAATCCGACTCCCGCGGGCGTCCCCGTCGCGATGATGTCCCCGGGCTCGAGCGTCATCACGCTCGAAAGGAACGCGATGATCTCCGCCACCGTGAAGATCATCGAGGCGGTCGTGCCCGACTGCACTGTCTCACCGTTGATGCGCGTCTGCACCCGCAACGTGTGCAGGTCCTCGATCTCATCCAGGAACACGAGCGCCGGGCCGCACGGTGCGAACGTGTCGATCGCCTTGCCCATCGTCCACTGGCTCGTCTGCATCTGCAGGTCGCGGGCGCTGACGTCGTTGAACGCCATCGCCCCGGCGACGCACTCGAGCGCATCCGCCACCTCGACGTTCCGGCATCGCCGGCCGATCACGACCGCAAGCTCCGCCTCGTAGTCGACCGCCTTGCTGGCCTCCGGCAACACAATCGGATCCGCCGGCCCAGCCAGCGAGTTGCGGAACTTCGCGAACACGACCGGCGCGACCGGCGCTGCCATCCCGGTCTCCTCGGCGTGGTCGCGATAGTTGAGGCCGATGCAGAGGATTTTGTCGGGATCCTGGACGGGCGCAAGCAGTCTCACGGCGTCGAGACTGACCGCGTCATCGGCGCGTGCATCCGTCGACGCTGCCAGCTCGGACCAGTGATCCGGCCCTCGCTCGAGGACTCCACGCACGGACGCCCCGGGAACGGGCACAACGTGGTCGTCGGCCATCACGCCGCATCCGACTGCGCCGTCCAACTCGTAGGTGACGAGCCGCACGCTCGGCTCAGATCGGTGCCGCCAGGGCGGCGAAGCTCTCGTTCTGAAGCTGTCCTGCGTCGGCCTCGTGCTCAGCCGCGTTCTTCTCCCACTCGGATAGCTGCACCGAGTTCTGGACGACCATCTTGCAGCGCTCGAAGCGCCGCTCCATGAACTTCTCGAGCGCGGTCTCGATCTCGGTCTCTGCGCCGAGCAGCTCGCCGAGCACGATCCCGTCCTCGAGCGCGATCGCTCCGCCCATCGCCAGCTGCGGCGTCGTGGCGTGAGCGGCGTCACCGATCAGGAGCACTCGGCCTCGGTACCAGGGAGGCGGCATCAGCAGCCAGTACAGCTTCCGCACATCGACCTGCTCGGGCTCGGTGATCGTCTCTCTGACCTCGGCCACGACCCCACCGAACACCGACAGCAGCTCGCGCATCCGCCGCGGCCGTTCCTCGGGAGGAGGCAGCACGTCATCGGCCACCGGCTGTACCAGGAACTCGTACATCTTGTCCGGACCGAGCGGCGTGAAGCCGGTCTTCAGGCCTGGGCCGTAGAACTGAAACTCGCCTGTAACCGATGCCGGCCGGTGCAGCAGCGCGCGCCACACCGCCTGCCCCAGTGGCTGCGGTTCCGGGGCGTCGTCGCCGAAGACCATCCTGCGTGTCTGCGAGCGCATGCCGTCGGCGGCCAGTACTAGGTCGTAAGAGTCCGTCGAGCCGTCACTCAACTCGACCGCGACGTGATCCTGGTGCTGCTCGAGCGCATCGACGACAGTACCCGTGCGCACGGAGACACCCGCTGCGCGTGCTTTCTCCGCGAGGATCTTGTGGAGCATCGGTCGCATCATTCCGCCCACCGCGGGCCAGTCGGGTCCGAGCATCCCCTGAACCTCCAGCGTGTGGAGCAGCTCCCCCTGCGCGTCAAAAAGGCACAGCTCAGACCCGCCAGCGCCCTCAGCCATGCATTCTTCGAGCACGCCGAGCTGTTTGAGCGCACGCAAGGCTGGGGCCATCAGTGTGATGCCGGTCCCGAGAGCACCCCAGATGGGCTCGCGCTCCACGACTTCGACGTCAATCCCCTCGCGCTGCAGACATATCGCCGCCGATACTCCCGACAACCCTCCACCCACGACCAGCGCACGACTAACGGCAGCACTCATGACACGCTCACCATTTCGAACAGTTCTCCTCTCCGACCGACTGTATCCAAAACTCCATTATGGGTCAAGTTATCTAGGTCGGATGCACAATCAATCTGTGCCGTGTACGGCAACCGACTTGATGTCGACGAACTCGCGGATGCCGTACTCCCCCAGCTCGCGGCCGTAACCACTCCGCTTCATCCCTCCGAACGGCAGCCGTGCATCGGAGAACACGATCGAGTTCACGAACACCATCCCTGCGTCGACCCGCGCCGCGACATCCTTCCCGCGCTCGTGATCTCGCGTCCACACGGACGCGCCGAGACCGAAATCGCTGCGATTGGCCACCTCGATCGCCTCCTGCTCGTCGGCCACGCGGACAATCGCCGCCACCGGGCCGAACGTCTCCTCGCGGAACACGGGCATGTCGGGGGTGACCCCGGTCATCACGATCGGCCGGACGAAGCAGCCGGGCAGCTCGTCATCAAAGCCGCCGGTCGTGACCGAGGCGCCGGCGGCCTCAGACGCCTCAACCTGGCGGCGGAGCTCGTCAACCAGGTCCGGACGCGCCAGCGGCCCGATGTCGGTTTCCGCGTCGAGCGGATCCCCGACCCGCAGCTCGGCCACCGCCTCGGTCAGCTTGCGTTCGAACTCGTCGGCGACGGCGTCGACGACGATGAAGCGCTTCGAGGCGATGCACGCCTGGCCGGCGTTGATGTTCCGGCCGCGGCACCCCTCGCGGGCGGCGGCTTCGAGATCGGCGTCGTCGAGCACGATGAAGGGGTCCGAGCCTCCAAGCTCCATCACCGACCGCTTCAAATGGCGTCCGGCGGCTGCAGCCACCTTGCTCCCCGCCAGCTCGCTACCGGTGAGCGCAACCCCTCGGACGCGCTCGTCAGCAAGGATCCCCTCGACTGCCGCCGGTCCCACCAGCAGTGTTTGGAACACATTGCTGGGAAATCCAGCCTCGTCGAACAGCGCCTCGATCTTGGTCGCGCAACCGGGGACGTTCGACGCATGCTTCAGCAGCGCCACGTTGCCGGCCACGAGCGTCGGCGGGGCGAAGCGGAAGACCTGCACGTATGGAAAGTTCCACGGCATCACGGCCAGGATCACTCCGAGCGGCTCGAAGCGGACATAGTTCTCGAGCGCGCCTCCGTCCTCGATCTGCTGCGGCGCCAGCAATCGCTCCGCGTTCTCGGCGTAGTACTCGCAGAACGCCGCCGACTTCTCCACCTCGCCCTCCGCCTCGCGCAAAATCTTCCCCATCTCGAGCGTCACATCGCGAGCGAGCTCGGCCTTGTTTGCGCGCAGCGCCGTCGCCAGCGCTCGCAGCAGCTCGCATCGGCCGGCCAGCGGCCGCGCCCGCCACTCGAGGAAGGCTCCGTGGGCTCGTTCGATCGCAGCCGAGACCTCCGCTTCGGTCTGCTCTTCGAAGCGGGCGAGCTCGGTGCCGTCAGCTGGGTTGATCGCGGTCAGGGTCATGGCAGTGGCTCCTTTCTCGGAGGGACGAGGATCGCGAGGAATCGCGCGCCGACGGCCCCGGCGGTGATGCCGTGATCAACATCGGCCGAAACCACCGACCACGCACCGGGCCCCAGCTCGCGTGGCCGGCCGTGGGCGATGAAGGACACCTCGCCCTCGAGCACCAGCGTGATCTGCTCCTGCGGGTGCCGGTGCAGCGGAAACGTCGCGCCCGGATCGAAGCGGTACTCCTGCACAGTTGCCTTTGACGTGCCCAGGACGCGGCGATCGATCCCCTCGTAGGGGGTCTCGGCCGGGATCTCGTCGAAGCTGCCGAACCGGGTCACCCGGGAAGCTCTTCGATGCTGAAGCTCGTCCCGCCGGTCCAGATCTCCTCGATGACCGCCTCCCTGAGGCGCCAGCCTTCGTCCTCGCGCCGGGCCTGGAAGCTGTACCGCAGCCCCACGTCGGCGTGGGTGCCAGGTTCGGAGCCATCGGGCACGTGTATGGCGATGGCGTACCAGCTGCCGGAGGCGTGGTCGCCGTCCACATCGACGAGCTCGTTCATGATCAGGTGCTGCAGACGGTCGAACTTCGCCAGGTCGCGCGCCGGTCCGGCGACGATCTCGTCCCGTCCCTTCCGCCGCTGGCCCTGGATCTCGAACTCCCCGTCCTCGCTGAAGCCGTTGGCGTATGCGTCCCAGTCCTTGCGGTCGATCGCCGCCCACATGCCGCGGATCAGCCGCACCACATCGCGCTCGGCTTCGATCAGGTCGCTGCCCATGCCGTCTCCTTTGTCTTGGCCGTCACCTCGGCCACGCACGCGTTGCGTTGCGTGCCGAGGCCGGTGATCGTGCCCTCCATCACATCGCCCGGCGCCAGGAACACGCCGTGACTGGCGCCGTTGCCGGCCGGCGATCCGGTTAGCAGGAGATCGCCTGCCCGCAGCTCGGCGACGCTCGAGACGAACGAGATCAGCGCCGCCACATCGAACACCATGTCGGCCGTCGACTCGTCCTGCATCGTCTTGCCGTTGACCTTCAGCACGATCTGCAGGTCCATCGGGTTGCCGGCGTGCGCCGCCGGCACCAACAGCGGGCCGGTGGGCAGGAACGTCGGCGAGTTCTTACCCGCAAGCCAATCCAGGCCCATGCCGCGCGCGTCCGGACGGATCAGCGCATCGCGGGAGGTCACGTCGTTGCAGATCGTGTAGCCGGCGACGTGCTCGAGCGCCTGCTCACGCGACACCCGCCGGGCGTCGCGGCCGATGACCGCAGCCAGCTCCAGCTCCCAGTCAGGTTGCCTGCAGTCGCTGGGCAGTACGACGTCGTCACGGGCGCCAACGATCGCGTGCGTCGAGCCGATGAATACGAACGGCTTTCCGTGGGCCAGACGTTGCTCCAGCTCGGCTCGCGCGGCATCCCGGGTCGCGGGTGTATGGCCGTCTGAGTTGTCGGCCCGTGCCTCGGCTCCGGATATCAGGTCGAGCACGTGCTGGCGATAGTTCGCTCCCGCCTGGAAGACCTGATCCGGCATGAGCGGCGGCATCGGCCGCAGCGTGTCGAGGCTGAGCTCATAGTCGCGCGGCTCCAGCCGGTCGGCCAGCGCCTGCAGCGCAGGGAAGGCCTCGTCCCAGGTACCGACGAGCTCACGAATCGTTCGCTTCTCACCGAAGTGGGGCGCGAGCGGCGCCGCTCGGCCCTCGCGCACGATCACGGGTAGCAGCCGGCGGTCCGGCGCTGCGAGCGTGGCCAGCGCAAACGGGGTTGGTCGATTGCTCATCACGAGAAGTGTATCCAGAATAGCGGATTGGCTCCGATCTGCCAAGAGCGATCTTGCTATTGACTTCGGATACGATCGGCTGTACCGTGAATCGGGTTCGAGAGGAAGCGCGGGCGCCGGAGCGCCCGCCGAATCTGAGGAGAGGCATCCCCTTGTCCCGTCGACTGATCGCCCATCTCGCGCACGTCGAGATTCTGACCCCCAAACCTGACGAGTCGCTCGCGTTTTACAAGGACGTGATCGGTCTCGAGGAGACCACCCGAGAGGGACAATCCGTGTATCTGCGCGGTTGGGGGGAATGGCACCATCACAGCCTTCAGCTGACCGAGTCCGATCAGCCCGGGCTGGGCCACCTCGGCTGGCGCGCCTGGAGCCCCGATGACCTGACTACTGCGGTCAGCCGCGTCGAAGAGCGCGGGGGCGGCGAGGGCTGGTTCGAGGGTTCCGTGGGGCACGGCCCGGCCTATCGGTTCAGGCCGCCCGCCGGCCAGATCCACGAGATCTTCTGGGAGTCGGAGGATTACGTGCCGCCCGCAGGCATGGAGTCTCCCTTCCCCGATCGGCCGCAGCGCTACGTTCCGCGCGGGATCGCTCCGCGGATGATCGACCACTGCACCGTGATGTCGACGGATCCGGTGCGCGATGCCGAGTGGATGCGCGACACGCTCGGCTCGACCTTCACCGAATACACGCTGCTCAACGAAGAGACCGACCTGGTCGTCTTCGCGATGTCGACCTTCAACGAGAAGTCACACGATCTCGGTCTGATCCTCGATCAGAGCGACGTGCCCGGGCGGCTGCACCACGTCGCCTGGTGGGTTGACTCGCGCGACGAGCTGCTCCGAGCAGCCGACGTGCTGCTCAACGCCGGCTGCTCAATCGAGTTCGGCCCCGGCCGCCACGGGATGGGCGAACAGGACTACCTGTACTTCCGCGAACCCGGCGGAGCGCGGGTTGAGATCAACACCGGCGGGTACCGCAATTATGTTCCCGACTGGGAGACCCGGCGCTGGGTGCCCTCGCAGGGCTCCAACACGATGTACAAGAACGTGTCGATGCCTGATTCAATGATGGAGGCGTTCCCGCCGGCCACCCCTGCGGTACACGGCGGCCAGGAGGCTGCCAACCCCTGGTCGGTGGCGGGCGTTCACTAGCCTCGATGGCGCGGATCATCGATCTCTCGGCGCCGGTCGTCGCGAGCCCGCCGGACGCGCCGACATTCCAGCGCAACGACATTGAGTACTTCGATCACGCCGCCGGCGCCGCGGAGATCGAAGCGTTGTTCGGCGTGCCCGCGAAGCTGCTGCGCGATGGTGAGGGCTGGACGCGCGAGGTGATCACCCTGGGAACCCACAACTCGACTCATGTCGACGCCCCTTACCACTACAACTCACGCATCGGCGGGAAGCCCGCCGCCACCATCGACGAGTTGCCGCTCGAGCGCTTCTTTGGTCCGGGTGTCGTGCTCGACTTCACCGATCGGGCCGATGGCGAGGCGGTCGACGCGACCGACGTGCGGTCCGGGCTGACGGACATCTCGCACGCGTTGTCGCCCGGGGATATCGTCCTGATTCGCACCGGGCGAGACGCCTTCTACGGTCAGGACGACTACATGCATCGTGGTCCTGGCGTCACCGCGGCCGCTACGCACTGGATGTACGAGCAGGGCGTCCGGGTGATGGGAATCGACGCGTGGGGCTGGGACCGGCCGCTGAGGATTCAGGCCGCGGAGGCGCTCGAGCGCGATGAGCCCGGCATCTTCTGGGAGGCGCACCAGACCGACCTCGACTATTCGCAAATCGAGCGGTTGGTCAATCTCCACCAGTTGCCTGCGACCGGGTTCGCGGTCGCATGCTTCCCACTTCGGCTGACCCGCGCCAGCGCCGCGCCGGCGCGAGTCGTGGCAATCCTGAATTGAACATGCGCCTCGACGCACACGTACACCTGGTGCCCGACGATTACCGGGCGATCGTCGACGCCCGCGCGCTCTCGCCGCTGCCGCTGCCGCCGTGGTCGCGAGAGATGACGCTCGAGTTCATGGACGGCTACGGGATCGACGCGGCGGTCATGTCGTTGGCCCCGCCTGGCGTGTGGTTCGGCGATGCCGGCATGGCTGCCGAGCTCGCGCGCATCGTCAACGATGCGACCGCTTCGCTCGTGCGCTCGTCACCGGCGCGGTTCGCCGGGTTGGCCGTGCTGCCGCTCCCTGACGTGGACGCTGCGTTGGACGAGCTGCGCCACGCGCTCGACGTGCTCGAGCTCGACGGTGTGGCGCTGCTCTCGAACGTGGACGGCATCTATCCGGGCGACCCGCGCTTCGAACCGGTGTGGACCGAGCTTGACCGGCGCAGTGCATACGTGTTCCTGCACCCGGCGTCCCCGCCCGCCCCCGCCGCTCTGCCCGAGCATCCGGTGTGGCTGTACGAGTTCCCGTTTGACACCACGCGCGCGCTCGTCAACCTCATCTACTCGGGCACACTCGAGCGGGCGGGCGGATTGCGCCTGCAGGTCGGGCATCTCGGTGGCACGGCGCCGTTCCTCGCGCATCGAATTGCCTCGCTGGCCGCACGCGAACCCGAAAGGGCGGCGGCGGCGCCATCCGGCGCGCTCGAGGCTCTGTCGCGCTGCTGGTACGACACAGGACTGTCGAACCACGCAACCGCGGTGAATGCAACGGCTGCCGTGGTTCCGCTTGACCGGATCGTGTTCGGGACCGACTGGCCGTACGCCGCGCTTCCGGAGTCTGGCGATCCGGCGCCGGAACTCGAGTCGCTCGGCGAGCAGCGTCCGCTCGTTGATGCGGCGAACGCCGGCGCGCTCGTGCCGCGGCTTCTCAGCCTCAGCCGATCTTGAGCTTCTTCTCGGAGCCCGGAGCCACGGTTTGCATCGCGGTGCGCAGCCGGGCCAGGTCATGATCCGGATCGAGACCGGCGAAGATCAAGGCCGCGGTGTGCGCGTAGTGCTCGGCCAGCCGTAGCGCCGCCAGGTCCTGGTCACCGGCGGCCGCTGCCTCCGCGATCCCGGCGTGCTCGGCTGCCCGGGCCTCCCACGCCGCGGTGATGCCCCACCGCAGCCGGTAGCGTTCGGCATGGTCGAACAGCTCGTCGATCTCAGCGCTCACCCGCGGCCCCGCGCCCGCCGTCAGCAGATTGTGGAACGCCAGGTGCGGTGTCCGCCAGCCCCGCATGTCGTTGGCGCGCATGTAATGCCCCATCTGGGCCATGTAGCCCTCGAGCGCAGCGAAGTCGTCTGACGTCAGCTTGGGCACGGTGATCCGGATGGCCACGCACTCGAGCGTGATCCGCATGATGTAGAGCTCTTCGGCGTCGTCGCTCGACAGCTCGGCGATGCGTACGCGCCGGTTCGGCTCTGAGATAACGAGGCCCTCGCGTTGGAGCATCCGCAGCGCCTCGCGGAGCGGCGTGCGTCCGGCGCCGAGCTGCTTGGCCAGCGCAGTCTGCGACGTGGTCGCCCCCGCCTCGATCTCGCCGCGCAGGATCGCGTGACGCAGTCGCTCGTGCACCATCGCCACGTGCTGTCCGTCGCGCGCGTTCTCGTCGATTTGCACCATCTGGACACGGATCAAGCTATCAGCCCACCTCGGCCATCTTGGATACGGACTTGCCAAGTTGCAAGGTCTGCTCGGTTTGTTCCACTGTGGCCGGAGGCCGGTCGAGCGCCTTCGCCGCGGTCGCCAGCCGCTCGGTCAACTCGCCGTTGCCCTGCGCCGGCTGACCGCGCCGGACCATCAGCGTGTCCTCCATGCCAGTGCGGGCGTTGCCACCCATGGCCAGCCCGATCGTCGTCATCGCCAGGTTGTGGCGCCCGATCCCGATCACCTGCCAGATGCTGTCCTTGGGCATCCGGTCGATCAGCGAGACGAGCATCGCAGGCGTCGCCGGCATGCCGCCGAGCACGCCCATCACCAGCGAGAACTGCAACGGCTCTTCGAGAAGACCCTCTGAGTGGAGCGCGAAGGCCATCTCCAGGTGCCCGGCGTCGTAGAGCTCGAGCTCGGGCTTCACGCCCAGCTCGCCCATACGGTTGGCCAGCCGGCGGACGTCGTCCGGCGGATTGCTGAACTCGCCGTTACCGAACGTCATCGAGCACACGTTCAAGGTGGCCATGCGGGGCTTGGCCTCGACGAGCCGAGCGCGCGCGTCAAACCCGACGCCGAGACCGACCCCGGTCGAGAGCTGGATCAGAGCGCCGCACGACTCCTCGATCAGACCCACTGTTCGGCGGGCGATCTCCAGGTCCGCGGTCGGGCGCTGGTCGGCGTCGCGCAGGTGTACATGCACCACAGAGGCGCCCGCTTCATGCGCCTCGCGGGCGGCAGCGGCGATCTCCTCCGGGGTGGTCGGGAGCGCTGGGTTGTCGGCCTTGGTGGCGAGCGGTCCCGTCAGCGCCGTGGTCAGGACGGCAGGCTTCATGCGATCACTCCGTTCTCTTGGTTCGCGGCGGCCAGCCACGCGAGCACCACGCTCTGCGGCGCCCCCGCGTCGAGCCGCTCGAAGATCTGGTGCTTGAGCTGGAGCGCCACATCACTCACCGCTCTCGATCCGGAATTCCCCAGCCGCGTCGAGCATCGCCACCAGCCGCACGATGCAGCCGTCACCGCGCGTCCACCGCCATGGGAAGGCGGCAAAGGTCACGCGCTTGCCGGTGACCGCGTCGATCTGGCCGCCGACGTTCTCGAATCCGACGATCCCGTTGCCGAGCAGGTGCCGGTGGCACGGCTCCCACAGCGGGAAGTCTTCATGGATGTCACGTCCTGTGTGCTCGCGGTACTCGTCGATCACGGATGGGACCAGCGGGCCGTTCGGCTGTGGTCCGATCGCGGTTCCGAGCGGGTGATCGAGCGCCTGGCAGTCGATCCCGAATCCCTTCACCTGCTTCGCCGCCAGCCACGCGCCGGCCTCGTCGTACGTCCCGGGGGACTCGACGAAGTACTTGCGGGTGTCGCCGTAGTAACGGTGCCAGCCCGTGTTGACGATCACGATGTCGCCCTCGCGGATTTCCGGCGTGGCTCGCTCGAGATCCTCCGCGGTGATCACCTCCCATTTCTCCTTCGGGATCGAGACCACCACCCCGGTGCCGAAGTAGGAGGAGAGTGGGAGCTCGTCGATGAAGGGCGCGCCCTCGATCACGTGCGCGGGCGCGTCTGTGTGCGTCGTGCAGTGCATGAACGTCGTGATCTGCTGCGAGAGCACGCCCGACTTCGCGTGGTAGTGGAAGCGCTCGATCTTGACGTCCGGGAAGTACGGCCACAGGGGCGCGTCGTGACCCCATGGATGCGAGAGGTCGAAGAACTGGACGCCCGTGCGCGGATCGATCGATTGTGGCCCGGCCTCGCCGATGTCAGCGAGCACGATCGAACCGCAGAAGTCGTCTGATCGCGGCGCTGCGACGAGCCGTGCCCTGGTATTTCGCGCCGCCAACCGCCAGCAGCAGCGCGACTCCGTTGAACAGGTCGGGAATCCAGATCGGGGCGCCGGCGAGCTGCAGCCCCTTGACGCCGGTGGCCAGCACGTACACGGCCAGCAGCGTTCCCCACACGTTGAAGCGCCCGCCGCGGAACTGGGTCGAGCCGAGGAAGGCCGCCGAGAAGGCGGGCAGCAGGTAGGGCGGCCCGATCGTCGGGTCGCCCACGCCCAGGTTCGAGCTGACAAGCACGCCGGACAGCGCGGCGATCGCTCCGGTCGTGACCAAGGCCAGCACGATCACCAGCGAGGTGCGCACACCGGCAAGCCGCGCGGCCTCGATGTTGCCGCCGGTGGCGTACACGCGCCGACCGACCGGGGTGCGCTCGAGCACGTACCAGACGACGATTGCCACGACGAGCATGATGTAGACGGGGAGCGCCAGGCCGAAGACGTGGGAGGTGGCGATGCTCTGGAACGAGTTGGAGAGACCGAGGATCTGCGTGTTCGATGAGATCCAGGCGATCATCGCCAGCAGGACGGAGCTCATGCCGAGCGTTGCGATGAACGAGTCGATTCGCGCCTTGACCACCAGCACGCCGTTCAGCAGGCCCACCACTGTTCCGCCGAGGAGCGACAGGGCGATCGCCGGCACGAGCGCCACGCCCTTGTTGATCATCAGCCAGGCGACCAGAATCGCGCCGAAACCGAGTGTGGCGCCGATGGCCAGATCGAACGCGCCGGCTGCCAGCGCCACGACGAGGCCGATGGCCAGGATTCCCGTCTCCGCCTGACTATCGAGCAGCGCCTTCCAGTTGTCGCCGGTCAGGAACGTCGATGGCACCCAGATCGAGAAGATCACGAACAGGACGATGAACACGTAGACCGCGCTGATGTTCCGGAACGCCAGCGCGCGGGCTACCCGGCGCAGGTCGGGCCCGCGTCGGGGCGTCGGCGCTTCGCTGCCCGGCCGCGCTTTGCTGCCAGACGGTGCGCCGGTGCCGGACGGTGCGTCGGTGCCGGACGACGCGCTGGCGCCAGACGTCGCCTCGGTGCCGGACGACGCGCCGGTGCCAGTGGGCGAGGCGATCGCCGCCGGTGGGGGGGTGCGTTCAGCCACTTCGCTCATCTGCCTTCGCTCGCCTTCCACTCGTACTTGAACCGCCAAGGGACGCGCTGACGATCCGGGCCTCGCTCAGCTCGGACTTCCCGACCTCGGCCGCCAGCTCCCCGGCGCGCATCACCAGCACTCGATCGCAGATCAGCGCGAGCTCCTTTGCATCCGAGGAGGAGATCAAGATCCCCGCGCCCGAGGAGGCTGCGCCGGCGATCAGCTGGAAGATCCCGGCCTTCGCGCCGACGTCGACGCCTTGCGTGGGCTCGTCCATCAGCAGGACCTTCGGGTCGTTGCGCAGCCACTTGGCCAGCACGACCTTCTGCTGATTGCCGCCACTGAATAGAGACATCGCCCGGTCGGGATCGGCGGGGCGCACGTCCACTCGCGCGATCCAGCTCTTGACTTCCTCGCGCTCGGCCGGCTTGTCCAGCCAGCCGAGGACACGCTGCAACGGCCCCATCCGCGGGAGCGTCATGTTCTCGGCCGCACTCATCGTCATCACCGCCCCGTAGCGGTGACGATCGCCTGGCACGTAGGCCATGCCGGCCGCGATCGCCGCACGCGGGTCGCGGCGCTTGAGCTCGCGATTCTCGATCTGCAGCTCGTCGACCTCGCCCTCCCCCCCGCCGAACAAGATCGAGGCCAGCTCCTCCCGGCCCGAGCCGAGCACGCCGCTTACGCCGACCACCTCGCCTGCGTGCAACTCGAGATCCAGTGCACGGATCGTGCGCCCTCTGATGCCGCGCGCCCGTAACACCGGCTCACCGCGGTCACGCTCTTCCTGTTCGGTTTCGACCTCCGCGATCGAGCCGGCGATCAGATGGACGAGCTCGTCGTGGTCGAACTCGCCGCGCACGACATTGGCGATCAGGCGGCCGTCACGGAGTACCACGACGCGGTCGGCCAGCTCGACGACCTCGTCGAGGCGGTGCGAGATGAAGATCACGCCGGCGCCGCGCTCGGCTACCTCGTGCACCGCCGCGAACAGCTTCTGCACCTCGCCCGCGGCCAGCGCCGCCGTTGGCTCGTCTAGCACGAGGACATTCCGGGCGTGGTCCCAGCCGTCGAGCGCGCGCGCGATCGCCACAATCGTCCGTTCCTCGGCCGTCAGCTCGATGATCGGACGGCGAACGTCGAACGACACCCCGAAGCCGGCGATCAGCTGCTCGGCGCGCCGACGCTCCTCGCGACGTCGCGCCGGCAGCACCGAGCGGTAGCCATGTGAGCGATCGAGGTCGAGGTTCTCGATCGTCGAGAGCCCGCCGACCAAACCGAGGTCCTGGTGGATGAAGTGTAGGCTCACCCGCTCACCGTCCGGCCCGAGGCCGAGCTCGATCTCGGACCCCGGGTCCGGTTCATGGAGTCCGGCCAGGATCTTGACCAGGGTCGATTTGCCCGACCCGTTCTGGCCGACGAGCGCCAGAACCTCGCCGCTCGCGAGGCTGAGCGAGACGTCGTCGAGCGCCCTGAGACCGGGGAAGGTCATCGACAGGTGACGTATGTCGAGCAGCTCTTCGCTCATGTTGCGTCTGGCTGGGCGGTGGGCGGCCGAAGTCGCGAGTGTCTTCCTCGGCCGCCTGGCCGGTGGTCGATCAGCCCCCTAGGCCCCAGAGCTTCGCGAACTTCTGAGCAAAGGTTGGGTACCCAGTCCAGCCCTTGCTGGGGTCGAAGTTGATGTCGCTCGGAGTCAGGAACTGCAGGTCCGTGATGCCTTGCGCCTCCAGGCCGACCAGCGGCTGATGGACGACTTGGCGCATCGCCTGATCGAGCAGCGTCCACCCGAGCACGGGGAGATCGACGCCCAGGACCGCGGTCTCCTTGCCCTCCTTGAGGTACTGGAGCTCGACAGGCCCGGGCGAGTCGCCCAGCGTCTGGACCTTGATGCTCGCGTTGGCGAGCGCTGCCGGGAGCCCGCTCTCCAGCTCGTCGATCGAGAAGACGGCGAGTTGCGTCCCGGAGTGCGACTGGAGGTCCGAGACGATCTGCTGGGGCGCCGTGCTGCCCATCGCCGCGATCGGGATGTCCACCACGCGAGTGGTGCACTTCGAGCAAACCTGCTTGAGCTCGGCCTGGTAAGCCGACGTCACCAGCGGCGTGAACGAAAGCTCCGGCACTTCGTAGATGACGATGTTGGTGTCGTTGCTCATCTTCGCGGCGGTGTAGTCAGCCATCAGCTTGCCCTCGAGGTTGGACGCGGTCTCGGCGGCTTGCGCGGCTGTGATGCCGTATGGCTTCGTGCCGAGGATGCCGGTCGTGACGACCGGGATGTGCGCCGCCTGCAGCTGCTTCAGCTGCTTCTTCCAGAGGTCCACGTTCGTGGCTGTGGCGATCACGGCGTCGGGCTTGGCCGCGACCACGCTGTCGTAGGCCTGGGTGACGCTGGTGGCGGATGACCCAGCCTCGTAGTGAGTCAGCTTCACGCCCATCAGCTTCGCCGCGGGCTGGAGCAACTGGTAGAACAGGGAGCAGATCGACGTGCCGCAGTCCATGAAAGCGATCGTGGCGCCCTTCTTGACCGATTTCAGCGGTTGAGTCACCGGAAACGCGCTCGCGTGACCGATGTAAGGCTGAATCGCTGCGCTGGCAGCCGCCGTATTAGCGCTACCCGAGCTGGCGCTCGTGCTGCTGGAGCCGCTCCCGCTCGCCGACGGGCTGCTGCTCGAGCTGCTGCTGCCGCACGCCGCCACCCCGACGGCCAGCGCCATGCAGGCAAACGGCAGAACCATCCTTCGCTTCAAAACGTCCACGTCTGTCCCTCCTCAAGGGCTATGGCCGACCCTGCGCTCCTGAGGCGAACATATCACACCGACGACATTGGATGCAAATCGGCGTGTTGTCTGCGAAGCAGTTAATTGGACGAAGTAGCTGACTAGGATCCATTCAGCCGGCGCTGCAGCCCCGCCCGCGGTCAAGGCGTCCAGTTCTCAGCGAGCGGAGTGAGCTGCAGCTCGTGCGTCGCCGAGCACGCGTCTTGGGGTCGGTCTCGCGCCCCGTTTCGTCCGCGAGATGCAGAAGGGCGTCGACTACGTGGGGCGAGCGGGATCGCTTCGCCCGCGAGTTCGCGATCCACGCGCCGCAGCCCGGGCCGCCGGACGAGTTCTCCCTCCGTTACGACGACGTGCCCGTGGCCGGGAGCGAGGAGCAGGTGGCGCCGGTCGACTCGGCCTTCGTGCGGTCAGGGAACCGACCCCCACAACTTCAGCTCGCCGCGCGACGATAAATCCGTGAAACGAATTTGGGAGGACGATCACTAAGGCGGCCTCCCGGTACAGTCGCCGACCGTGTTTGACCTCGACGCGTACCTCGCGCGGATCGGGCTGAGCGGGCGCCCGGGGATCGCGGAGGTCCACCGCGCCCACGTGAGCACGATCCCGTTCGAGAACCTCGACCCGCACCGCGGCGTTCCGGTGTCGCTCGCGGTCGACGACGTTGAGCGTAAGCTGGTTCGCGAGCGTCGCGGCGGCTACTGCTTCGAGCAGAACTTGCTGCTCGCGACGGCGTTCGAGGCACTCGGGGTCGAAGTTGACCTGATGCTCGCGCGGGTCCGCGTCGGCGGTGCTGTGCGACCGCCGAGCCACCTTGTCGTGCGGGCGCTCGCCGGCGGTGACGCCTGGCACGCTGACGCCGGATTCGGTCGTGGGACGCTGCTCGAGCCGATCCCGTTCGGCCCTGGGGGCGAGTACGAGCAATCCGGATGGCGATTCCGGGTCGTCCGGGACGGGGCGGAGAACGTGCTGCAGGCCGCGAGCGGGTCCGGTTGGGCCGACCAGTACGGATTCGTGCCCGAGCCGGCGCCGCGGGTCGACATCGAGGTCCAGAACTGGTTCACCTCGACATATCCCCGCTCGCCTTTCGTGACCGGGTTGATCGCGAGCAGATACCGCGACGATGGGACCCTGGTTGCGCTGAGCGACTGGGGTGGCTCGGTTGCGCTGAGCGACTGGGATGGGCTCGCGCTGACCGAGGCAACCCCCGACGAGTCGACCGTCACGCCTGTGGAGCGCGGCCTGATCCCTGAGCTGCTGGCGGAGCGGTTCGGCCTGAACGGCTTCGCTCTCGGCGCCGACGGTCGCGTCGTTGCGACCGGCCAGCCGTAGGCCAGCCGCGACCGCCTACGCGACGTGAGGTGGAGTGGCATCCTAGATACGCATTGTGGTGGCGACCGGTATCGACCGGACGTGAACAGGAATCGTTTCAGCGCGCACGCATGCGGCATCCTCGATCACTCCTTCAACACGTCACGTAAGTACCGAGACGCAGCGCACGCGTAGCGCTGAGCCGTCCGATGACGGTTGGTGCGGAGACGTGGCCTGTCGAGCGGATCCGGGCACTTGCGGCTGGGTCATGCAGTCCCGTGACCCACGAATTCGACCGCCCGCTCGATCAGCTGCTCTACGGGGTGGCGAGAGTCGACAACGAGCGCGCCGGGAGCGGGCTGGTAGGACCTCGACATTCGAGCTACGACCCGCTGCCAGCTCCCAGGACGGGCGCGCAGCCGCCGGGCAAATTCAGCGGCATCCGAGCAGATGACCTCAATCGAGTACACAGGCACCGCACGGTTGGCCGCAAGCGCACGCAGTCGTTGTCTGGCGTCGGCGTCGGCAACGAGCTCTACGACCACCGCCTGATCTCCGTCGAGCGCCTCAGCCACGATTACTTCCAGCCGCCGGGTCGCCTTCTCTTGAAGACCCCGTCGGTGGCGTATACCCAGGCGGGTGGCGATAGGACTCAGCCTGGCGCGGCCACCGAGCGCCTGGCGCGCCGCGTCACGAGACACCGCAACGGCTTGAACGCGTTTAGCCAGAGGGATCGCCAACGTGCTCTTGCCAGTGCCGGGCAGCCCGGAGACCACAACAACGTACGACTCGCTCATGCCATACGAGGCTCAGCTCCGGACTGGCCGCAGCGACAGCGGCCCCCCGCTTGCTGATCGATCAGGAACTCACAGGGCACCGTCCGAAACAGTAAGCCAGGGCGGGCAGAGCGCGCGACCTCCAATTTCGTTTCACGGGGAGCGGATCGACGTTCGCTCAGCGATCCGATCTGAGACGCTGCGCTAGCTCGCGGCGGTACTACTACGTCGAGCCTGCGGTGAGGCCACGCGGTCTCGGCCCCTTCTGCGTTCGGGGCGGAAAGCGGCTGTGCAGCTTCGACGAGCACGATGGCCCGGCCAGGGTCTGTCCGGTGGCCAATGGCAGCCGGCTCCGCTCGCCCGCGGGATGATGGGCGAGCTCTCATTGCTGCTGATCCTTGAGGAGCGACGGCGAGCGTCGCCGCGATGCTAGGGAGGCTGTTGACCGCTATCTCGAAGCGCGCTGGCGAGCCCCTCGGGAGCCCGCTGACTCTCCGAAGCGGTGACCGCGATCTAGCAAAGCTGTCTTTGCAAAGATAAGTCTGCAAAGGTATCTTGGCGGCTATGGATGAGCGACATGTCAAACGGCTCACCGATCCGAGGGCATTGCGCGCTCTCGCCCATCCTCTGAGGCTCGAGCTGGTTGGGCTCCTCCGTGTGCATGGTCCGATGACCGCGACCCAGGCGGCCGAGCATCTCGGGCAGAGCTCAGGCAGCACGTCCTTTCACCTTCGTCAGCTGGCCAAGTACGGACTGGTCGAGGACGCTGGGGGCGGGCGCGGACGCGAACGTCCCTGGCGGGCCACAGCGATGTTCACGAGCTGGCCGTCTGTGGCCGACAGCAGCGAGATGTCCGCGGCCAGCGGCCTGCTGTCGGCGGTGGTGGCCGAGAAGTACATCGAGTGGCTGCTGCGCTGGCTCGAGCGCCGCGAGGATGAGCCGGCGGAGTGGCGAGCGGCAGCGCACTTCGGCGACAGCGCGATCTACGTGACGGCGCAGGAGCTCGACCAGCTCCACTACCAGGAGCAGGCCCTGATGGACCAGTTCCTCGAGCGGCTGACCAATCCGGAATGCCGTCCCCCGGGGGCGCGCAGGGTCTACTACCTGCATCTCGCGTTCCCTCACGATGCGCCTGACCGCTGAAGCACGTCCGCGCACGTTTCCGGCGCTGCTTCGCGAGCCGCCGTTCCGCCGGTACTGGAGCGCCCAGACGATCTCACTGTTCGGCGACCAGATATCTGGCCTGGCGCTGCCGCTCTCGGCCGTGCTCGTGTTGCACGCGAACGCCACGCAGATGGGCTTCCTGACCGCGCTGACGTGGCTGCCGAGCCTGCTTCTCGGACTCCACGCGGGCGCCTTCGTCGATCGGCGTGGGCGGCGGCGCATGACCATGATCGCTGCCGACCTCGGCCGTTTCGGGTTGCTGATCAGCATCCCTGTCGGCTACGCGTTCGGGGCGCTCACTTTGGCGCAGCTGTACGCAGTCGCCTTTGGCGCTGGGGCCTTCAGCGTGCTGTTCAACGTGGCCGACGGCACTCTGTTCGTCGCCTTGGTGCCGGCCGAGCGCTACGTCGACGCCAACTCTCTGATCTATGGCAGCCGAGCGCTCTCGTTCGTGGGCGGGCCGAGCCTCGGCGGCGTGCTCGTTCAGCTGCTGCGCGCTCCGTTCGCAATCGCTGCCGACGCACTGTCGTTTCTCGGCTCGGCGCTGCTCTTGCATCGCACCGATGCGTGCGAGCCGCCGGCGGCCGGCGGGTCTGGATCGGCCGCGCTGGTGGCCGGCGTGCGGTTCATCGTCTCCTCACCGGTGGTGCGACCCTTGCTCGCCGCCACGGCGATGGTGAACCTGTTCACGCTCGGGTTCGGTGCGCTGTTCGTGCTCTACGCGATCCGCCGGCTGCACGTCTCGCCGGGCGTGCTTGGCCTCGTGCTCGGCGCGGGCGCCATCGGCGGTCTTCTCGGCGCCGCGCTGACGAAGCGACTCTCCACCCGGATCGGCGTGGGTCGCGCCTGTGCGCTCGGCTGCTTCGTGTTCGCTGCTCCTTTGTCGCTCGTGCCGCTGGCCGGCGGCCCTCGGGCGCTCGTGCTAGCGATGCTCTTCCTCGCCGAGTTCTTCTCAGGCTTCGGAGTGATGCTGCTGGACATCACCATCTCGTCGATCTTCGCCGCCGTCATCCCCGACGAGCTCCGGGCCCGGGTAACAGGCGCGTATCAGTCCGTGAACTTCGGCACGCGGCCGCTGGGTGCGCTCGGTGCGGGTGCGCTCGCAGGTGCGATAGGCCTGCGCGGGACCCTGTGGATCGCCGCCGCCGGCGCGACGCTTGCGTTCCTGTGGCTGCTAACGGCCCCGGTTCGGCGGCTCGCGCTCTAACTTGACTATCGAGCCTGTGTTCGAGCCCGCCCGACCACAGGCGGTTCAGTCAACGAGCCGAACGTGCTGATCACCAGCAGCACACCCCTGCATGAACGACTCGCAATGCCGCGAGACCCTGACGCAGCGAGCGTCCGAGGCGGGGCCTAACCCGTGGTGGCGCCGATCCGGACGACGCTGAACCACCGTTATCCGCAGGTCGCGATGAGCGAGTTGACGAGCGACGTCTTCGTTCCTCAAGGACTAAAGCGCGGACGCTGGTCGGGCGTCGCTGAGAACCACCGCCGTCGTCAGATTTGCACCATCTCGCGCTCCGCGGCCCAAGTATTCCTTTGGACGAACCCAGAAGCGAACTCGCTCGCCTACTTCGAGCAGGCGTTCGTTGACCGTTGGTTGGCGAGACGGTCACGCCGCCAGCGGACGGGCGCCGACAGCTTCCGCTGGTGGATCGACCATCGCACAGCCACCGGTCGGTGATCCCGACGCTTTGCTGGGCGACGCTTTCTCCCGGCAGTACGATCGAGACCTAGGAGCTTTGCCCGTGGATAGCAAACTTCGCGAACAAGTCGCCGAGCGATACCTGCGGCTAAACGGCGATCACCCAATGACCGCCGAGGACGACGCTTACGTGAACGAGTATTTCTTGACCGTGGAGAAGCTCGCCCGGGAACAGGGCGTCGACGCTGACGAGATCCGTGGGCTGATGTGCGCGGGGCTGATCCCACTGCCGAGCTATCTGCGCTCGGACGGCGCCCAGATGGTGCCATCTGATCTGCTTACGCTCGCCCAGACCGCTGACGGGACCGAGAAGCTGGCAGGCTGGTTCGCCGATCAGTTCAACGATCCTGCTGAAGGTCACGAGGAATGGCAGTCCTACCTCTCCGGCCAATACGTCTGCCTTCGACACGTGACCCCGGCGACGATCAAGCGCAAGAACGAGCTCTGCGAAGAGATCGGGCAGCTACTTGAGAGCCCCCGTCAGGAGTCAACCGAATGGCTGGACGCGCTGCACCGGCTCGTTGATGAGCTCGACGCGCTCGAGCCCCCGTTTGCGCCCTATGACCGCCTCCGCTTCGGGGGGGCTGTTTCGCGCGATGAGCTGATCACCGACGTTCGCCGACGGTTCCCGGCCGCTGCCTCGTCGGCTGGCTCCCCAACCCCCTAGGCGACCGACCCGACAAATCACGGCGCTCGAGCGAGCGCATCAGCGCCGCGGCGGAACGCCACGCCGGTCTCGGGCATCACCAGAGGCGCATCTATCGATCGTGTACGCAGCACCTTGGTCTACGGATGCGGGCGTCCGGGTCAGGCGACCATATGAGGCATGTCTGTGACGGCGGCTTCCCGGTCTTGCGCGGAGCGCTCGGCCACGCTCGGATGCCGATCGCCGGAGGCATGGCAGACAACGGGGCCTCGACTGCAGCAGCGTCTGCCTGGATGCCAAGATCTCGGTATGTCTGAATTCAGCGAGTCCCCGGCCGATGTCGCAACCGCCTACTTCGACGCTTGGAAGAGCAATGACCTCGAGCGGGTACGCCCCTTGGTCCACGAGGACGTCGTTTTCGACGGCGCCCTGGGATCCACGCGGGGTGTCGAGGAGACCACCGCCGGCCTTGGCCGCATGTTTGCCATGACCGAGCGCGTTGAGGTGGTCCACCGCTGGGTCGACGGCCCCGACGTCCTGACCTGGTTCGAGCTCCACACCGCGACCGCAGGCCCTCTTGCGATCGTCAACTGGAGTCACGTCGAAGCGGGCCGCATCACCCGGATCCGGGTGACCTTCGACCCGCGCCCGCTGCTGTCATGAGCCCGCGGAAGCCCGCAGGCTTTCAGTCGCTGTCCGACACGCGACCGTACGCGACGGCCGACGGCAACACGTCACGCCGGCGAGCGATGACGCGCTCCTGGACGACGCTTGCGGCGATCACGCCTGCGGCTCCTTCCGTCGAGATGGGTTCACGCTACAACCCGCCGAGTAGCTCCCGGAGCGTGTCGGTGTAGGCGTCGAGTGCGGCGCGGCCCCGGCGGGTGAGTGCGATCGAGGTGAGCGACCCTCTCCCGTTGCCGGTCGTCTCGCTGGTGAGATAGCCGGCGTCCTCGAGCTTGCGCAGGTGCGTGATCAGGTTGCCGGGGGTCAGGGCGAGGATGTCTTGCAGGCGAGTGAAGGACAACGTGTCTCCGTCCGCGAGCGCGGCCAGCGTGGCGACGATTCGCAGTCGCGCGGGGGCGTGGATCACGGGGTCGAGGGCGTCCGTATCCATCGCTGCCTTACGACTGGCCCAGCCGCCTGCCGGTCGCGGCGGCATAGCCGGCCACCGCGACGAGCAGGCCGATCCCGGCCGCCAGCCACGCTGCGCTCGGTCCCACAAACAACGCGACGATGCCGGCGGTGACGACCGTGAGCGCGGCGCCGAACTGCGGCCAGTCGGCTTTGCTCGCCGCGATGCCGAGCACAGTGGTGCCAATGATGATCAGCGGCCCCGCGGCCGGGATCACGCCGTAGACAATCGCGTGGCTGGCGCCATAGTGCTTCATCGCGCCTTGAATCACGGGGCTGCCGAAGATGGAGATCAGGATCGCTGCCCCCTCGAGCTGGGCCTGCCTCACCGACGGCCCGCTGACGCCGGCAGTCGCGCGCTGGTAGACCTTCGCCGACACGGCGATCGTGACGACCACCCCGGCGTACACCAGCACGATCGCACCAGCGCTGGGACCGCTGTACGGATGCTGGTGGCGCGTCGAGAGCCATAGCGCGGCGTAGCCGACGAGGATCACGACGCCCCCAAACGCGGTGATCCACGGCGGGCTGAGATTGAACTCGCGCTTAGCGTCCCGCTTGGTCTGGGCGAGCAGCCTGGCCGCCGTGCGAGGATCGAGCCCGTCGCCCTCGCCGTCGTCGGCTGTCGCGGTGCCGTCGATGTCGCGCGTTCCTCGCATGGTCACTGCTCCTCCGTTTGCTTTGCGCTTCAAAGCTAACATACTTTGTCGATCAAAGTCAAGGTGCGGGAGCCCCCGCGGTAAACGAGGCGCGCCGTGGCACGAAAGCACGTCTGCCCCCTTGTCCCGGGACAGGACGTTCACACCATGGGACCCTGCGAAAGGGAGCAGCGGCTGGTTCGGCTACGCCTCGGTCGGCGTGAGGTTGAGTCCGAGCTCGGCTCGTAGGTTGTGCTGACCGTTGTTGGTGATTTGCACGGCGCGCGTGTCGGGGAGCCGGAGGATCCAGCCGCGTTCGAGGAAGTGGTCGGCGATGCCAGCGCCGAGCGCGCCGGCGAGATGGGGCCGACGTTCGGTCCAATCCATGCATGGTCTCGCGAACGCGCGGCGACGCTGGCGCAGCTCCGGGATGTCAAGTCCCAGCCCCTGGAGGCGTTCCTCGCCGGTGTCGGTGAGGCGGTAGGAGTCATCGGCGACTTCGATGACCCGCTGATGCTGCAGAGCGTCGGTGACGCCGACGCCGAGGCAGCCAGCGAGGTGGTCATAGCAAGTGCGGGCGTAACGGATGGCGGCCCCCTGCTTGGATTCCCGCAGGCTTGAGGCGGTGCGGGCGGGGGCGATCGTCAGCATCGCTTCGATGACCTCGGCGACCTGGCGGTTGGCGAGGCGATAGAGGCGTTGGCGACCGTCCGTCCGTACCGTGACCAGGCCGCCGCCGAGCAGTCGTGAGAGATGCGCGCTGGCCAAAGGCCGCGAGATGTCGGCCCGCGCGGCCAGCTCGCTGGCCGACAGTGGACGTCCCCCGATAAGGGCGAGCAGCAACGTGGCGCGACGGGCGGTCATTAAATCCGCGACGGCGGCGAGGTCTGCATCGGCGAGCATGCAGGACAGCATAGGCTCTGATGATTCAACGGGAGTTGAATCATCTTGCGGTTAGCGTTCTGCCGATGACAGACCCAGACGGAGCCGATCGGCGATGAGCGCCCAATCCGAAAACATGCGCGCGGGCGGGGGACGCTGGGCGCCGTTTGGCGCTGCCGGCTTCGCGCTGTTCGTGTTGCTGGTGGGCAGCAACCTGCCGACACCGCTGTTTCCTCTGTACGCCAAGGTGTACGGGCTCTCATCACTGGGTGTGTCGCTGCTGTTCGCGACCTACGCCCTGCTGATCATCCCGGCCTTACTGCTGTTCGGCCCGCTTTCAGATCTCAAGGGTCGACGTGAGCTCTTGACCGGAGCGATCATCCTTGCCGCGGTGGCCGCCGGCCTGTTTGCGGTGGCGCATGGCCTTGCCGTGTTGTTCATCGCTCAGGCGACGCAGGCGATGGCGCTGGGAGCGCTCCAGGGCACGGCAGCACCCACCCTCGTCGAACACGATCCCTCAGATCAGCGCCGCCGTGCGTCCGCAATCGCCTCAGCGCTCACGGTCGCAGGCGCCGGAATCGGGCCACTGCTCGCGGGAGTGTTGGCGCAGTACGCGGTGCTGCCGCTGCGACTGGTGTACCTGGTGGAGATCGGCCTGCTGACCATGGCGTTAGCCGCAGTGATCGCAGTCCTCCCTGCACGTAAGCAGCGAGAGCGATGGCGGCCGCGACGGCCGACCGTCCCCGCCGAGATTCGGCGGCGCTTCGCAACCGCCGCGACCTCCGTGTTCGTCGCCTGGGCGGTCGCCGGCCTGTTCCTCTCGCTGATCCCATCGTTCGTAACAATGACCCTGAAGGGCAACCTGGCCCTCGCCGGCGCGATCGTCGCCCTGATGCTCGGCAGCTCAACCGTCACGCAGCTCACCGGCTACCGCTTAGAAGCACTACGCGCCCAGACGATCGGACTGAGCGTCATGATCGCCGGCCTCGCGGCGCTCATCCTCGCCGACACCACCAAGACCCTGGCATGGCTACTAACCGCCACCGTGCTCGCCGGGATCGGACAAGGTCTGGCGTTCATGGGATCGCTCGGGGACGTCAACGAGATCGCTCCGGAAGACCGCAAAGGCGACATCGTCGCCAGCTACTACGTCGTCGTCTACATCGGCACCGCCCTTCCCGTGATAGGCGTCGGCGCACTCACCGTCGCCACCAACCCGCTGACGGCGATCCAGGTGTTCGCCTACGTCGTGATCGCGATCTGCCTCACCGGACTCACCGGCCTAATAATCGAGCTGCGCGCTCGCGAGCACCCCCAAACCGGCAGCCCCCAAGCCCGATAGGAGGTCCGTGCAGAGACATCCTCCAGCGCATCCTGATCTTGGCTTCTGACGCCACACGATGTTGACGCCCAGAAGCCGGCCGGGACTCCTCCTGGTCGGAGACGCGAGAGCTGACCCGCTGCGCGAAAGCCCTGCAGGTTGGGACAACCAGTAGCACCTCGAGCATCACGGCCCGCTGGCAGCTCGAATCCGCGAGTGCAAAAGTACCGCGTCAATCCAAGAGGGGCTCTCCCTTCGTGCTAGCGCACGCCCTCGCGATTCGCCAGGAGCGAGTGCGCGGGGAAGCGGACGTACCGCGAGTTAGCAGAGCAGGTCTCTGGCCGGCTCGGGCTGGGTGTCCGCGGGCACCCCGATCCCCACAACGCACCCGCTCCTCTTCCCATCTTGCCTCGACCGTGCTATCGATGAACGACACCCCCGTTGACAGCCGCATCGAGACAGGTAAGGAGTAGGTTTCAAGTTGGTGGCCCGAAGGCCAAAGATCTCGGGGGTGGCGGGAGCCGCCCTGATCTGCAGCCTGCTGCTCGCAGCTTGCGGCGGCGGCAGCAAGAAGTTGGCGGTGAGCGCCGCATGCAAGACAATCGCCGGGACTTCGAGTAGCGCGATCCCGCTCCCGGGATCATGGCCGGATCCGAACGCCGACCTCGCGAACACACGGGTCGCGCCGGGCTCTTCGATCTCGTCGGCGAACGTCTCCAAGCTCGCGCCGGCGTGGAGCTTCAAGATCGCCGGGATCGCGGCAGCCGGCGTCGGGGCATCGGGGTCGCTGGCCGCGAACCCGATCGTTCAGGGCGGCGTCGTCTACATCCAGGACCTCGATGCGAACGTATACGCGCTGTCGCTGGCGTCCGGGCAGCTCGAGTGGGAGTACGAATGCAACGCTCCCGAGAAGACCGGTCCAGGCCCGAACGGGGTCGCCGTGGTCGGCGGCAAGGTGTACGGGGCGACGAACACGGCTGTCTTCGCGCTCAACGCCGCGACCGGCAAGCCGGACTGGGTGAACTCGGGCGTCCTCGCCAAGGGCCAGGGGACGTTCGGGATCCAGCCGCAGGTGTCTGATGGCCGCGTGTATCTCGCAAGCCAGTATGCGATCGGCCCGGGCGGAGGGGTGCTGGTCGCGCTGAACGCGTCGACGGGCGCGGTGCTGTGGAAGTTCAACACCCTGACAGGCGCCGACCCAGGCGTGGAGTCGCTCGGCCTCGGGTCGGGCGGCGCCTGGGAGACCCCGCTCGTCGGCACCGACGGATCGGTGACCTACGGGATCGGCAACCCGTACCAGTCGATGGAGTCGGCGATCGCGCACCCCGCGGCCCAGCTGTATACCGACAGCGACGTGAAACTGGACGCGGCGACGGGCAAGCTGCGCTGGTACTACCAGGGCGTCCCGAACGACTTCAAGGACTACGACATGCAGGCCTCGCCGATCTCCGCGGTCGCCGGCGGGGTGCCGGTCGTGATCGGCTCGGGCAAGATGGGCTACGTCTATGAGATGAACGCCGGCACCGGCAAGCTGATCTGGCAGACGCCGGTCGGCGAGCAGAACGGCACCGAGGGCGACTCGCTCAAGCTGCTCGAGCATCGCATCGCGCTGAAGGTGCCGTACACCATCGCTCCGGGATCACTGGGCGGCGTGCTTACCGACCTGGCGCTTGCGGACGGCACCGTCTATGCAGCCACGCTCAACGTGCCACTTGCCTACACGAGCCTGAGTCAGCCCTCGGCGGTGAAGCCCGTCGGCCGGGACGAGGACAGCGGGGAGGTGGAGGCGCTGAGCGTCGCGACCGGCAAGGTCGTGTGGGCCACGAAGCTCAAGTCCGTGCCGCTCGGCGCCGTGACCGTCTCGAATGACCTCGTGTTCACGACGATCTACAACGCTCTGGTCGCGCTGAACCGTCGCACCGGTGCGATCGTCTACGAGCGCAAGCTACCGACGACCACGAATGCGCCCATCGCGATCGCCGGCCGAATGATCATTGTGCCGGCGGGTGGGATCACCGGCAAGCGATTGGGAGTCAGCCTCAACCCGCAGGTCGTCGCCTATCGGGTTCCCGGCAGCTGACGGGTGACACCTCGGCCCGCACCGCCGGACGTTGACCTCAGACACACGCCGACTTTGAGTGCTCGCACCGGTGTTCGGGAGCGGAGCCGCTGGGACCACGGGGCGCTTGCAATTCCTTGGGCGGACACGTCGCGGCCTTCTCGCGATGATGCTCACCATCGCCGCGATCGCGCTCTGGCCCGCGGCGTCGGTCGGCGCCACCATCGATCTGAACGCACAGGACCCCGGTGACCTCGGCTCTACGGCGCCCGCGCCGTCCGGGAACTTCACGGTGTGGATCGACCTCTCCGACACTTCCACCACGAGCGGCTCCGGCAGCCAATCGCCCACGTAGGTCTCGCGCCGGTGCCTGCGCGCCGAGCGGAGATGGTCGAGCGAGAGCCGCGAGACTACCGTCGAGAGGTACGCGCGCGGCGTCTCGATCCGCTCGCCGTTCTCGCGCGCTCGGTGCAGGCGCAGAACGCCCTCCTGCACGGCGTCCTCCGCCTCGCTCACGCTGCAGCGTCCGGTAGGCGATCGCGAACGCCGTCGGCCGCAGCCCCAGCAGCAGCTCCTCTCGACGGGTGATGACCTGAACGCCGTTACGCGAGCTCGGATCCGCGTCGGGCCAGGCCGTGTCGTGCTTTCCGTTCGCGTTCGCAGCGCCGAGGATCTCGGTGATCATCACGGCGCCGGTCAGCGGCGATCGCGCGATCACGCGACCGCCACCACCGCGTCATGAGCAGGATCGGCGTGGCAAGCACCGTGGCGGTCGTCGCGTGCGATCGCCGCCGCCCGCACGCCGGGGATGCGAGAGCGAGCTTCCGCCTTCGGCGAGAAGATGCGTATGGAAGACGGTCTGGCAACAGCTGTCGAGAGAGTCCATGCCCTCCTGACCGGCTAGCGGACATGGCAAACAGTTCTCTGCGGGGTACGGGCGGTCGAGCGACTCGATGCAGCGATCACCACGTCTGAGCGTCGAGGTAGATCGCCATGGCGGCATCCACCCCGGCGGTGTCGCCGGTGGCGAGCAGATCGAGCAACAGGCCGCGGGCGACGGCGATCTCGAGGCGTGCCTGAGCGCGCGCGGCCTTGGGGGAGAGCCCGCGGGCGGCGTGGCCCTGGGCGATCGGCTCGACCCAGTCCTCGACGATCCCGTCCAGGAACTGCGGATGACGGCCCTGGAGGGCTTGGCCGTAGAGCTCGAAGAACAGGCGCTCGGCTGGCCATAGCGCGGGATCCGAAATGTGCTTCCACCATGACCAGGCGGCGTCGCGTGTGGCCGCAGTCGGGTCGGGCAGGAACGCTTCGAGCGCCTCGCGCTGGCGAGCCTCGACGGCGTGCACGATTTCGATCCAGAGCCCCTGCTTGGAGCCGAAGTGGTGGATCAGCATGCGGTGGCTAGTCCCGAGCTCGGCTGCCAGCGTGCGGAGACTCAGCTCTGAGATGCCGTGCGCGAGCACGCGATCAACCGCGCGGTTGAGCAATTGCGTGCGGGGGGAGTTGACGGCCATCCCCGTTGAGTGTACCATCTGGTACATGATCAAGTCCGTGCAGGTCTCCATCGACGTACCGCAGTCCCGCACCGCCGTATTCGACTTTCTCGACGTAATGGCCAACCACGAGTGCTTCACCGATCACGTCCTCACCGATTGGACGTGCTCCGGTCCCGAGCGCGGTGTCGGCTCCAAGGCGCGGATGACGGCGAAAGCCGCGGGTCGTTCGGATCCGATCGAGATGGAGGTGATCTCCGCTGAGCCCCTGACAACGATCGTCGAGCAGAACGTCGGCGCGAAGGGCCGCCGGGTGGCTCGTGGCACCTACCGCCTCGGAGATCTCCCGGATGGCGGAACGCGCATCGCCTTCGAATACGCCTGGCACCGGGCGCCGCTCAGCGAACGCCTCGCCGCGCCTCTGGCCCGCGCGACGATCAAGCGCGTCAACGAGAAAGCCATGCGCCGACTCGCCGAGCGCCTCACGCTGCTGAGCAACGCCACCACGGGCCCTACCTCCTGAGCGGCTGCTCCGCCGCCGCGGCGACTATCTCATCGCTGCTGGGCTCGACCGCTCCTGTCGGCGCGGCGTCGCAGGCGCGGCGAACGCGCACCAGTTGCTGTTCTCGGGCTCGTAGGCAACGCCGCGCGCGAGCGTGAGGCTAGGCCCGAGGTCTGTCCCGTCTGGGTCGCGAGGGCATCAGATGGCTGGGATAGCGCTCGAGCTTGACCGCCCGATCCGTCCGGCATACATGCTGTGGCGGTCACCAGCTAGGGCCACTCTCTCGGACTGAGGCGTTCGCTCACCGGCAGACGAAAACGCCCATGGTGCTGTGCGCGCGGAAATGACCCTTACGGTCGATGACCCGTTGCACACGAGCGGCAAACGTCATCGAGCGCCACGGCGACGTCGACCGTCTCACCGACGCGGCGCTGATCGGGTCCCGAACACTATTGAGGTAGGCGATCACCGGCTCCGGGCTCGGGAAGGCGAGCGGGACGACCCGGCGATGCAGGGTCACTTTGGCGAACTCGACTTGCAGGACAGGTGTACCGGTCTCGGCATCGAACCGCAGCTCGGGCAGCGCCCGGGCGGGCCGGCCCAGATGCTCCGAGACGACCGCGTCCAGCAGGTCGTGGATCTCGGCCATCGAGTGGCTGCTGTTGGTCGAGACGAGTACTGTCCCGCCCGGCTTGGTGATCCGGCGCAGCTCTTTAACCGCAGTCGCGATGGCCGGGACGTGGTAGAGCATGTGCATCGCCAGAGCCACGTCGACAGAACCGTCGGCCAGCGGAAGGCACTGAGCGTCGCCCTCGACCAGGGTCACCCGGCCGGTGGCCTCCAAGTCGGAGAGCAGCCCCAGCATCCCCGCGGAGAGGTCGACGGCAAAGGCATGTCGGCAGCGACCGGTCGGCAAAATCTGACGCAGGTCGAACCCCGCCCCGCAGCCGATGTCGGCCACGACCTGCGTTCCGTCCCAGTCGACCAACGACGTGCGCCATCCCGGGTCGACGGGCGTCTCGGCGTAGGCGAACACTCCTAAACGGGCGCGGAGGTTGCGATCGTCGGCGTACGCCGATTCGGTCAACGTCCGCCGACCCGTGACCGGATCGTCTACGCCCGCGTCACCGATTCAACCAAACGTCAGACCGAGCCGACCAGCGCAGGCTCCGGGCATCATCGGACACACACACCGAGCAGAGGCTCGCTGCCGCGTCGCACACGTCGACAGTGAACCGCGCGACAGCGACGCGTGAACGCCTCGCACGTTCGGACGCAACCTCGCTCGCGGAGCCTGGCGCACGCGCAGATGACGACCACACCGGTCACGAATGTCCAGCCCGTTGACGGGCGCTCGACCACGCACTGCGAGAGCGCGGAAGGACCGAGAACCCGCTCCTCGGCTCCTGAAGCCTCGGAGCAGCAGCGGGTGCAACCACATCTCGACTCGCGCGGCATCGCAACGTCAGGGCAAACCAGCACCTGTTCCGACAGGGATCGCCCGCGGCCGCGCGGCCTCCGTTCGGGTGTGCACATCACGACCACGCCGTCCGCGTAACCGGACCAGAATCCCGCCCCCGCGCTCGGTCCACTGCCGGTCAAGCCCGTGCAGATAGACATCGCCCGCTCCAAGACATCTAGCCGACGATCACCTGGACCAGGCCGCGTCGAATACCGCTTGGTCGAGCGGCAGCAGCCAGCACGCTGCGACATGCGCGCCGTCGGGGATGTCGTAGAGCCCGACGGTCGACCACACACATTCTGCGCCGGCGATCGACGCGCTGCCATCCGTTAGCGCCGCGATCCGTGTGCCCTCTCCGGCAAGCACGTCGCAGCGACGCATCCGAAAGGTGCCCCTCGCGAGGTCACGCCGGGCAGCGAAGTATGCGAACACCTCGTCCAGACCCCGGTAGGTGCCCGCAATTGGGCTGGAACCCGGCACCGTCCATCTGACGTCTGGGTCCAACAGCGCTCGTAGCGAACCGTCGTCTCCGCCAGCGTAGAACTCGTTCTGCGCTGCGTGAAGGCGATCAAGGACGGCGGTCGCTTTGGCTCGTTCCACGTGTCAGTGTCTCGCTGGGGAGACCACGAACGAGCGTCGCTTCACGCCGGAGTGTCAGTTGAAGTCGTCAGCCCGGCAGCGTCGACCTTGGGGCCGATCGCCTGGGCCAGCGCGATCAGCCCTGACAGCGGGCGGATCATCACGGTCAGCTCGGCGATGAGCCCATCGGCGTCGAGTCGCAACAGGTCCAACCCCTCCAGTTCACGATCCCCCACGCGCGCACGGAACACGAACGCGATCACGCCGTCCGGGTTCTGGACCTCCGTGACGCAGCGCCAGCCGTCGAAGGTTTCGGAAACCAGTCGCAGCAACCTGCCGACGGTGTCTTTGCCGGTATACGGCGCGAAGGTCACCGGACTGTGCAGGACGACGTCCGGAGCGAGTGTCGCCAGAAGGGCGTCGATGTCGTGATTTTCGGCCGCGACGCGGAAGGGATGGGAGTTCCGACCGTCGATGCTTGCCATGAGAGCAGTATAGAGCAAAAATTGATTAGCCAAGGGCTTGGCTAAAGTTCACGTGATGGCCCTCCAGCACGCCGTCCTCGCGGCCCTGCTCCACGCCGACGCCTCGGGGTATGAACTGGCCAAACGCTTCGATGCTTCGGTCGCCAATTTCTGGCATGCGCTGCCCCAGCAGATCTACGGTGAGCTGCGCCGCCTCGAGCAACAGGGATTGATTCGGGGCCGGACGGTGCGTCAACAAGGGCGCCCCGATAAGCGGATGTTCACGATTTCCAAGGCGGGACGCCAGGCGCTGCGAGAGTTCGCGGCTGCTCCGACCAAGCCTGGCCTGCTCAAGGAGGATCTCGCCGTCAAGGTGTACGCCGCCGATGTCGCGGATCCCTGGGCCTTGATCGATGCGCTCGACAAGGGTGGCGAGCAATCGGCCGCCAAGCTCGCGCGCTACCAACGCCAAGCTGCCGCGCTCGCCGACCCCGACGGAGCGGATCTCGGACCTAGCCTGACCCTCGCGCGCGGGATCGCCTACGAGCGCGAGAACGTCACTTGGTGTGCGCTCGCCGCCGAGCGCCTACGACGTCGCGCCTCTATCGGCGATAAATCCCGGGCCGGAGTCTCATGATTTCTCCTCATCCTGTACGTCCCGTCGATTCGTGCGCTGGTCCGGGCCTACAAGCGACGGCGAGGAGACGACCGGCGACGTGCAACCCCCGACCTGGCTCCTCCCGTTCGTAGAAGGCAATCCAAGCCTGCAACCAACGTTGCCCGGGACCGTTGCCCGTCGTCGCACCGACGTACGCCCCAGGCGGCTGCGACGGACAAAGCGTCTGATTTCCAGGCGCTTCTTGAGTACCCCCAGCCGGACTCGAACCGGCGATCTCCTGCGTGAAAGGCAGGCGTCCTAACCGCTAGACCATGGGGGCGGTGCGGAGTTCATTGTAGGTGCGCGACACGAACCGCCTTAACGGTGCGACTGCCCGATGACGTCACGAACGCGACTCCACCGGTGGGTGAGGCGGCAATCGCATCGGCAACGCTGCCGGCGGGAACCGATCCGATCAGAGCGGGTTGGCCCGCGGCGGGCGACACGCTGATGGCGCTCACAGCACTGTGACCGCTGGCCGAATGCGCAAGATTCGAGTCGGCGACGAGAACAGTCCGCCCGCCGTCCGCGACCGCCAAGCCGAGCGGGGCGGATCCGACCGTCGTCGCGGAGACGAGTGCGCGCGCCGGGTCGGTCCGGAGCGCGCTTGCGGAGAAGCCGAGCAGTTGGTTCCCGTCGCGGGCCGTGACCCAGACCGCCGCGCCGTCGGGCGACGCCGCGACCCGTACGGGAGCGCAAGGTGCCGGCACGGCGGCGACGACCGCCGAACGAGGAGTCCGGACTGCGCGCGCGACCTCGATCACGTTCAAGACGCCGCGACGCCGGGTCGTCGGTGCTCGGCCTGACTCGCTCACCTCGTACAGCCATCGGCCATCCGGCGCCGAGACGATCCCGAGCGCGCCGGCGCCGACCCGAACTGCGCCGAGATATGAACCGGGACCGAACCCGCGCCGAAGATCGAACACGGCCACGACGCCGGCGCCCTCGAGCGTCACGAAGGCGTAGCGCGAGTCGGGCAGGACCGCGACCTCTGCGGCTCCCGGCCCCGAGCCGGCGACGTGGGGCGGCGCAGCGAGCAAGCCGAGCACCACGCCGCTCGCGCCGGTAGTCGCCGCCGCGGCATCCAGCACGACCGCACCGCGCCGCGCCGCGGCGAGCACGTACCGGCCGTCCGGGGTGACGCGAACGCCGCTCGCGTACGCAGGAATCGCAATCGTCCGCAGCAGGCGCGCCCCGGCGCCGACGCGCGCGAGCACCGCGATCCGCGGCGCCCCGCTCTGCAACGCGACGAACGCGAACCGGTCATTGGGCGTCGCCGCGATCCCGTCAGGCACCCCCGGTAGTCGCACGACTGACGCGCCCGCCGAGCGCAAGACCCGTCCATACACCGGCGCCGCGCCGCAGCGGACCGAGATGCTCGGCTTCGAAGCACCGGGCGTCGCCGCAGGCTTACTCGAGCCGCCGCCACAGCCAGCCACCAGCAGCCCGGCCGCAACCGCGGCGGCAACAATCCGGTTCGACATCGCCGGATCCTCCCAGTGCCCGCTCGACGCTGCTTTCATGTCACCCGTGACCGACCAGCGCCCGACCGTGATCGCGCAGTTGTCGGTCCGGCGCGGTCGAGAGGCGATCGAGTTCTATAAGCGGGCATTCGGCGCCGTCGAGCTGTACCGGGTTGGCGGCACCGACGAGAACGCGGCCGTGGTGTCGCAGCTGGGGGTCGCCGACTCATCGTTTTGGGTCGCGGATGAATCGCCGGAGCACGCGAACTTCAGCCCGGAGACGGTCGGCGGATCGACGACGAGGATGCTGTTGATCGTCGAGGACCCAGAGGCAGCCGTGGCGCAGGCCGTCGCTGCCGGCGCCACGCTCGTGTACCCCGTGACCGAGGAGCATCGCTGGCGGCTCGGCCGGATCAAAGACCCGTTCGGCCACCACTGGGAGATCGGCAAGCCACTGATCCCGTGGCCACCAGACTGTCAGCACTGAGCATTCACTACTGTCCCCGGCGTGAACGACGACTGGCGCCTGCGGATCACGCTTCACGAGCGTGAGGATGCGAACACCCTCGCCGATGACCTCGCCGCCAGCGTGCTAGAGCACGAGCTGATCGAATCGATGCACGATCGCGTGATCGTGTCGCGGGACGAGGCCGAGGTGTTCTGTTACACGGGCACGCGCGCCCAGGCTGAGGCCGCGGAGGCGACGATCCGCGGGATCGCGCGGCGGCACGCGTGGGAGCCGGACTTCGAGCTCACGCACTGGCATCCAACCGCCGAGGCTTGGGAGGACGCGGACACGCCACTTCCAGAAACCGACGCGCAACGGGCAGCGGAGCACGCCGAGATGATCGCCCGCGAGCGAGCCACTGAGCGTGGCCGCGACTATCCGGACTATGAGGTCAGGATCGAGTGCATATCGCGAAAGGACGCCCTTGCTTTCTCCGAGCGACTCCGCGACGGGGGGGTTGCGAACGTGCAGCGGTTCAAGTACTTGCTGATCGGGGCGACGGACGAGGACTCGGCGCAGGCGCTTGCGGAACGGCTCCGCACCGAGGCGCCGGCGGGGTCCGTCATCACGGTGGAGGGAACGCTCGCATCGGTCGAGGCGGGCGAAGCTCGCAACCCGTTCGCGTTCTTCACCGGAATCGCCGGCTAGGACCAAGCCCGGTCGTGCTGCTGCAGGTTAGGTGACGATCGACAGCACGCCGTGGTCGCGTGCGAACGCGAGGCACGCCGGCCGCGCCCCACCCCCGGCTCGGCGGAACACGACGGCGCCATTCTCGGCGAGCAACGCCCAGCCATCGCTCGTCGCTCTCAGGATCAAACGTTGCAAGGCCGTGCTCGTCGTCATACAACAAGATCCTGGCCCGGATGGCTAAGAGCGCCGTCGAGCGGACCTTTGAAACAGATAAGAACCCGTGGCTCAGCCGCTTTCGAACGAGAAATCGGAATCGAGCTCCTCCTCCTGAACCGGCTCGCGGTCGGTCCGGTGCTCGGCGAGCCGAAACATCGGCCACATGATGCTGACGCCGCAACCGAGGCAAACGACGGTCGCGACCCGAGCCACGAAGGCCGGCAGCGCAATCAACACGTAACCGTTGAGCAGCGTCGGCAGTAGGTTGAGGCCCTCCCAGACCGCGACCGACCCGATCACGAAGTACGAGAAGAAACCAGCGTTGCGGAACAGAACCTGCCGCAATCCCCAGCACACGAACCCCGCAACAACGGCGAACTCGACCCATTGGAACACGGTCACACCCGGACGCCCGTGGAGCGAGCGGCCGATGTCGGCGGCGAGCGTCCCCAGCAGGCACGCTACGCCGAGGGCACGCGCCACGCGCGCGTCGAGCTCGGCGCTGCCGATGCGCCACGCCGCGATCACGCACGCGAGCAGGACGACGATCGGCCAGAACCACACGAACGACGGGTCGTTCCGATGCCACAGGGTGCCGGTGATGGTCGTCCGCTGGCCGTCCACGAGGACCGGGATGCTCCACCTGCCGGCGTAGTTGGTGCCGGGCGACAGCTCGACGCTCGCAAGCGCCTGAAGCCGCCCGTCGTGCCACTCGTACGCGCGGGCCCCACTTACCGAGTGCCAGCTCGGAGTGGTGTGCGCATTCAGATCGGCCGGGGGCGTCGCCGCGACCGGCGTCTGGTTGAGGTAGTACATCGACGAGTTCTCATTTACCTGCACCCCTGCGCGCGTGAACCGCAGGTACGGCGCGCCGCGGTAGTCGAGCACGATCACGGTCATGCCCGGCGGGGCGCTCAGCCACATCCGGACGTACCCATCGATGACCTGGGCGCGGAGCCCGACGGGCACCCCAGTGATGCGCGCCAGGTAGCTCGTCGCCACAGGCGCGGTCGGGCCGTGAGCGTCCGCCCCGCCAGGGATCAAAGCCGAAAGCAGGCACGCGACCGCGCAGGCGCCGAGCGACCGCCGGACAAGGTGCCGCGGCCTAGACTCCGCGAGGCATTGACGCGCGCGCTTCACATGCTCGATTCTCCCCGGCTGAGGACTGCCGCGCGTCGGGCGGGGATGATCGCGTCGGCTGCGGTCCTCGCCGTCGCCGCCACACCGCAAGCCGCATTCGCCGACGGTGATCCGGCCAGCGATGTGCTGATCGGCCAAAACGCGTTCCTTCCCTGGGACGCGGGCGCCACGCCGGCGCAGCAGGCGAGGCTGACGGCGATCCTCGACGCCGCCGCGCGGGCCGGCTATCCAATCCGTGTCGCGGTGATCGCCTCGAAATCGGATCTCGGATCGGTCACGGCACTGTGGCGCCAGCCGGAGCTGTACGCACGGTTCCTCGACCAAGAGCTCTCGCTGGTCTACAAGGGCGCCGTGCTGATCGTGATGCCGAACGGCGTTGGCCTCGCGTCGGCAGCGCCAATGTCGGCCGCCGAACGCTCGGCTGTCCGGGCGATGCCAGCCGCACCAAGCCGGCCCAACCTAACAGCGCTCGCCCAAGGGGCGGCAGAGAAGTTGGCCGTCGCTGCGGGGCATCCGCTTCCCGCTGCCGTGATCACGTCGACGGCCGCGCCCAGCGCCACCGGCGCGAGCTCGACCGGCACGGTCGCCTACGTGGTGCTTGCACTCGGAGCCGTGCTGATCGCGGGAGCCTGGGTCGCCAGTCTCCGAGCTCGGCCGCCGCACGCCCTGGCCCGGCGACGCGCGGCCGGCTAGACAGACCGTCACAACGCCCAGGCGTACGTGGCGGTGCCGGTCAGCGAGAAGACGACCCTGTCCCCCACGCGACGAACGCGCACCTCCTGGCTGCCACTATCTGACCGGCGGCGGCGATCCCTCGGCGCTCGCGAGCAGCTTCGGATCCCACTCGCACACCTCGCACCCGTGGTGGAATACCGAGCGCGCGAACAGCAGCGCCGTGCCATGCGGATCGGAAGCCGTGCGCACGTCATCCCAGTCGAGCACGTACTCGCCGAGCGCGTCGTCCCAGCGACTCATCTGTGGCTCGGGTTGAGCGCCGGAGAATCCCTCGGTCGCCGGATGGGCGTACGCGTAGAACGCAGCCTTCCCGTATCGCCGATCTCCCGGCCACCACCCCAGCGCGAGCTCCTGCGCGTCCATCGCGTTGCGCATGATGAAGTCGGCGGACGGCGGGTCGGCAGGAACCCCCGAGAACAGGTTGGTGGCCAGGTCGAACGATCCCCACCACGCGTTCACCGGCGTCGAACGGCCCCGAAACGGCGCTCGGAACGCCCCCAGCACCGCCGCGGCGCCGGTCGCACATGCGAAGTACGAAGCAACAGCGTCGGTGTCGTAGCTCGCATGCTCCTCGTCCTGGTCGAGTGGCACCGTCCACGAGACCTCCTGAGGAGTCGGGTCGATCTCGACCGGTCCCGCGAGCGACCGTGCGGTGCTCAGAAGTTGCTGCGTAACCTCCCCGACCGCTCGGTTGGGGGTCAGCGCGACGCGCTCCGAGCCGCCGGCGCTGTGCTCGATGAACGCCTCGTGCGCGTGCAGGTCAAGCCCCGCGACGAACACGCCCGAGCCGCTGGGCGCGGGCAGCGGGAGCGTCTCCCAGCCACGAGCGGTGAGCCGCAGCGCGGCGTGCTGCAGCTGGGGCTCGGGTGGCGCCAGCGCAACCGCCAGCTTCCCGAGCACCTGTGCGTGGGCGTGGAGCGTGTCGCATGTTTCGCTCCAATCGGTGTAGTTGAGGGACGGCCAAGAGTCGGACATGGCTGCACAGAATCGCAGTTGGCGCCCGAGTCCGTCATGGGGCGATCTGCTCAGGCAGATCGAACCCGGTGAACGCGTCGGTGCTCCGGAAGAACGTGATCTGCTCGATCTCCGCGTGGCGGAGCGACAGCACGGTGATCGCGTGGCGGACGAACGCGTTCGCCTCATCGCGCCAGCTGTAGTGACCGAACGCAAGCTGGCCATTGGCTCGCGTTGGAACGAGCCGGGCAACCGCCAGAATCCATCGCGCCCTGACATCGTTGCCTGCGTGGCGGTCCAAGCCTGAGCCGTTACCGCCGACTGCCCAAGACCAGAATCGGTGGCAAGCGATCGCGCTCACGGGCGCGACCCTGTTCGTATGCGGTGACCAGCGGCGCCGAGGGCCAGCTCAATAGACCGGACCGCGCCGAGAATCTCGCCCAATCGCCCCCTCCCGATTCGTGATGCCCAAGCGCCTTCAGTAGTGTCAGCAGCGGCAACCACTTAGGAGGAGAGCGATGGCGATGATCGAGAACCCGGCCGCGGTAGCGGAAGACGACAGCGCCGCGGTTGCCGAGCTTCACGAGATCGTCGAGCGCCAGCGCGAAGCATTCCTGGCTGACCCGTTCCCGTCGCTCGAGGAGCGACAGGCGCTGGTCGGCGCGATCGCGATGATGCTGGTCGGCCACAGAGGCCAGATCGCCGAGGCGATGAGCAGCGACTTCGGTGTCCACCCCACGCTCGCGGCAGACCTCATCGAGGTACTAGGGCCGGCCGGGCGGGCCGCGTACGCCGCCGAGCAGCTCGGCACGTGGATGGCGCCCGAGCCGCGCTACTCCGATCCGGCTCTGTTCGGCTCCGGGCGGGCGTTCGTGCAGCCACAGCCGAAGGGCGTGATCGGCAACATTGTCCCGTGGAACTTCCCGTTCGACTTGTCGGTCGGCCCGCTGATCGAGATGCTCGCCGCTGGCAACCGGGTGGTGATCAAGCCGTCCGAGTACACGCCTGCGTGCGGCGCGCTGCTCCAGCAGATGATCCGCTCGACATTCGATCGCGAGCGCGTCGATGTTGTCGTCGGCGGCCTTGAGCTCGCGAAGGCATTCACGCGCGTGCGCTGGGATCACCTTCTGTACACGGGCAGTCCAGCGATCGGGCGTGAGATCGCGAAGGCCGCCGGTGAGCAGCTCGTGCCGGTGACGCTCGAGCTCGGCGGCAAGTGCCCGGCGATCCTGACTGGCGACAGCATCGACGCGGAGTCGGTCAAGCAGATCCTCAACACGAAGGCGCTGAAGAACGGGCAGATGTGCATCTCGGTTGACTACTGCCTCGTGCCGCGCGAGCAGGTCGAGGAGTTCGCGCAGCTCGCCGCCGATCATGCGCGCGAGCAGATGCCCGGCTACGCCCGCTCCGAGAGCTGCACGGGGATCATTTCCAACCGCCACCTCGAGCGGATCGAGAAGCTGCTCGACGAGGCCCGCGCCGGCGGTGCCGACGTGCGGCCACTCGAGGACGCCGGAGATGTCGATCCGGAAGCGCGCCAGCTGCCGATGTCCCTCGTGCTGGACCCGCCCGAGGAGCTCGGGCTGATGCAGGAGGAGATCTTCGGTCCGGTCCTTCCGATCAAGGCGTACGACTCGCTCGATGAGGCGATCGAGCACGTCAACGGCGGCGAGCGGCCGCTTGCCCTGTACGTGTTCGCCAAGGACGAGGCCGTCGCCGAGGACGTGCTGCGACGCACGACCTCCGGTGGCGCGTGCATCAACTGCGCGGCGGTGCACGGCGCACTGCCCTCGCTGCCCTTCGGAGGCATCGGCCAGAGCGGCTCGGGACGCCACCACGGAGTTGAGGGCTTCCGCGAGTTCTCGAACCTTCGCGGCGTGTTCGTCCGCGGCGAGGACGACCTGATCGAGGCGTTCGCGCCGCCCTACGGGCCCGCTGCGCAGGCAGTCGTCGATGCGGCGTTCTCAGGGACGGGCTGAAGGCGACTGAGCGGCGAGTGGCGGAAATGCGGGCGGGCGCTTCTCAACGAAGCTTTGAACGCCCTCCGCGAAGTCCGGCTTCGCGAACGACTCGAGCATCAGCGCATTGGCGTGCTCCAGTGCCGGAACGAGAGGAGTGCTCAGCGCCTCGTAGACCTGCCGCTTGATCGTCGCCATGCTCGTCGGGGAGACGTTCGCCGCTATGTCACGGGCGTACTCGAGCGACACTTGAAGTACCCGCTCGTCCTCGACGGCGCGGCTCACGAGCCCAAGCTCGGCCGCCTCCGAACCTCGAAGCACGCGTGCCGAGATGAGCAGATCGAGTGCGCGGGCGGGTCCGACCAATCGCGGGAGGATCCAGGAGGTTCCGTGCTCAGCGATCAACCCCCGGCGCGAGAACGCGGTGGTCAGCTTCGCGCTCTCCGCGCAGAAACGGATATCGCACGTAAGCGCGAACGCAAGCCCGAGGCCGGCGCAGGCGCCATTGATCGCGGCGATCACGGGCTTCGGGATCGACATCGCGAATGTGATCGGCCTGGTGTCCGTGCGATCAGCTCTTGCCTCGACCGCGTTGCCGTCGCTCGAAAGGGCACTCAGATCGTTCATATCGGCGCCCGGACAGAACCCGCGGCCGGCGCCGGTCACGACGATCACCCGCACACGCTCGTCCTCCGCGCACCTCTCGAGCAGGTCGAACAGCGCGATCTGCATTCCATAGGTCCATGCGTTCAGACGATCGGGACGGTTCAGCGTCAACAGCGCAACGCCGTCGTCGCCGACCTCGCACAGAACGACCTCATCCATCCTGTCCTCCTCTCAGCTGCGGGGGTCGGCCGAGCCTAGCGGCCGAGTCCCATCCGCCGCAACGAGCAGTCAGCGGGTTGTGGGATCGGATCACTAGAGCTCGGGCTGCGACGATTTACTGATGCGGGCTCACTGGCTGAAGGCCGTCGGACATGCGCGCGGCCCGCTTCCCGCCCGATGGATTGAGGCGGGGCGGACGAGTGTGCTGCGCGAGGGTGGCTTCCCGCGGCGTCCGCGTGTGCGCGAGGATGACCGTCTCGTGCTTTACGCGAGTGTGTGGCGGCGTGTCTTTGGCGTGGTTGTGGCGATCGGAGACCCGTACCAAGTAGAACACCCCCGTTGGCCGTGGCGGATCGCCGTCGAGCCGCTGCTGGTTGTGCCGGATCTCGATCTCGCTCCGCCCGTGGAGGCGATCGGCGTGGCGGCGCGGTCGATGTCGCAACAGTCCCATATCCGGCTCGAGCCGTTCAAGTACGCGCAAGCAGTTGAGGCGCTGGGCTCAATAGCGCTGTGAGCGAAACATGCTCGAACTCCAGCTTCTGACCGGCGATCACCTTGACGCGGTGCTTGCTTTCGAGCTCGAGAACCGTGCTTACTTCGCCAGGTCAGTGGACGATCGCGGTGATGAGTTCTTCGAGGCCTTCGCGGAGCAGCACCGGGCGCTCCTCGACGAGCAGGATGCCGGTACCTGCGCCTTCTTCGTGCTCGTCGACCCCGATGGATCGATCGTCGGTCGTTTCAACCTCTACGGCCTCGAGAACGGCACGGCCCGGGTCGGCTACCGGGTCGCCGAACGGGCCGCCGGGCGTGGGGTCGCAACCGAAGCCCTGTCCAGCCTCTGCCGCAAGGCCGAAGAGGATCATGGCTTGCGAACGCTGACTGCGGAGGCCAGCACCGCGAACGTGGCTTCGCAGCGAGTTCTCGAGAAGGCGGGGTTCGCGGCGACCGGGACCTGCGTAGTTGCCGGCAAGCCTGGTGTGACGTTCGTGCGTTCGCTGGGAGACGCGCGGTCGTAGCGCCGCGGTTTACGCGACGTGCCTTGACCAGCGCGTGAGGCGGCAACACCCCCGCTCATGCGGGGCTGCGGATCGGGTCGCGCCCGTCCCAGTTGCGCGCGCCGCTCGCGATCGTCTCGAAGAAGGCGTCAAGCGCCGGACTGGCGGTGATGACCTCGATGCAGTGGCCAAAAGCTTCGGTCGCGTCGTGCCAGAAAAACTCAACCTCGCCTAGGCGGGCGTGCATACACAGCCCGAGGCCGAGAGATGTGAGCCGCTCGCTTTCAGCCGCCGGGTCGTCGGCGGTGATACCGACGTGGTTGATCACGGCGCGACCGCCCGCCGCAAACGGCCGGGCCAGCTCCCCTGGTTGGAGATCATGAGTCTGCTGCAACTCCACCGGAAACGACCCCCACTGGCAGAACGCTGCGCTGTGGTCCCATGCCGCGGGTGCCTCGTTTGACGTGCACTCGTCGTAGGCCACGTGCTCGTTCACGTAGAACGGCCCCGTCCCGTAGACCGAGAGCCATGTGTCGATCGCGGCTCGTAGGTCCGGGACGTGGAAGCCGACGTGGTGGATCGGTCGCTGCAGGACCAGCCTCTCCATGGTGTATCTCCTCTGTTTTTCAGTGATCGTGGTGTGGGGTCGTGCCGCTCTAGGAAGCCTGTGTCCCGTGCGCGCCTGGCCCCTCCAGTCGTTCGGCGAGTTCGACAATCAGGCCGTCGGGTCCCCGTAGGTAGCAGAGGAGGTACGTGTTCTCGTAGTCCACGATCTCCCCAACCGTGTCCCAGCCGGCATCTCGGACACGATTGACGACGCCATGTAGATCGTCGACAGTGAAGGCGATGTGCCGTAGCCCGGGATGGTTCACGGCCGGCGCCGGCCCCTGAGCGCCGGCGGGAGGCGAGCGGAACCGCACCACTTCGAAGATGTCGCCGCCGTCGGGCGCGCGGGCCATCACAACCTCAACACTCGCCTCCTTGAGACCGATTATCCGATCGATCCACTCGCCGCCGTATACAGCAGGCTCGTCGCAGTCGAAGCCCAGCAGCGCAAGAAACCGGACCGTCTCGTCGAGGTCCTCGACGACGAGGCCGACGTGGACGAAGCCGTTGACGCCAGGTTGGGCACTGGAAAGCTTGGTCATGTCCGTCCTCCCTTGAAGTTCCTTTAGAAGACGCCGGGACCGTACCACAACCAGTTCCCTAAAGGAACCCTGAACGGTATGCTTGCTGCATGCAGCGGACAAACTTCGGCGAGATGGCATGCTCGATCGCACGCACACTGGACGTCATCGGGGAGCCCTGGTCGCCGCTGATCTTGCGCGATGTCTGGGCCGGAATCACGCGCTTCGACCAGATCCAGGCTGACCTCGGAATTTCACGCAAGGTCCTGACCGAACGGCTCAACCACCTCGTCGAGCAGGGCGTGCTCGAGCGTCGACCCTACGACCGCAGGCCGCGCCATGAATACATGCTGACCGACAAGGGAAGCGAGCTCGTCGACATGCTGATGGTGATGGTCGGCTGGGCCGACAAGTGGCTCGCCGGACAGGCAGGCCCACCTGTCCTCTACCGACACCACGCGTGCGGCGAGATCAGCCACGTTGACTTGCGCTGCGCACACTGCGGCGAACCGATGCACGCCGGCGACATCGAGCTACTCCCTGGGCCTGGCGCCATGGTGTGACTCAAGCCGGGGTCGCCTCATCCGCGTCGAGCGCTGCGTGGCTGCTCGAGCGATTCGGCATCGATATCTGGATCATTCGTGATGCCGCCGCTGGGGCTCGAACCCAGGACCTTCGGATTAAAAGTCCGCTGCTCTACCAACTGAGCTACGGCGGCCTGTTGTCATGATCGCGCAGAGACGATCGCGACGGCCTCGATCTCGACGAGCATCCGTGGATCCACGAGCGCGACGATCCCGACCATCGTCATCACCGGACGGACGGAGCCGAAGAACTCGCCGTGGGCGCGGCCGACTTCGTCGTAGCGGGAGATGTCGGTGACATAGCACCGCGTCAGCACCACGTCCGCGCGGTCGGCGCCGACGCGGCCGAGCTCGTGCTCGATCTTGCGCAGGATCTCGGCGGCCTGCTCGCCGGGAGTCTGACCGAGGACCACGCCGTCCGGGGTGACCGAGGTGGTGCCGCCGATGAACACCGTGCCCTCGACCGAGACGATCCGCCCGAAGCCGAAGCGGTCCTCGTAGGGGGATGGCGGATCGCCACCCAGGCGAAGCACCCGGCTCAATGGCGGAAGTGACGCCGGCCGGTGAAGACCATCGCGACGCCGGCGGCGTCGATCGCCTCGACGACGGCCGGGTCCCGGATCGAGCCGCCCGGCTGGATGATCGCGGTGATCCCGGCGTCGATCGCGAGTTGCGGTCCGTCGGGGAACGGGAAGTACGCGTCCGACGCCATCACGGCGCCGTCCAACGGCACCTGAGACTTCTCGACCGCGAGCCGCACCGAGTCGACGCGGCTCATCTGGCCGGCGCCGATCCCGACCGTCGCCAGCTCCTTGGTCAGGACGATCGCGTTGGAGCGCACGTGCTTGGACACCTTCCACGCGAAGTCGAGCTCAGAGCGCTCGGCCTCGGTCGGGCGCCGCTCGGACACGACCTGCATCGCTGAGAGCTCCTCGAGGTCCGCGTCGCGATCCTGGACCAGCATCCCGCCGTCGACCTGTCGCAGCGCCCGATCTATCGTCTTGACCGATCGCCGCTCGCGGTCGTCCAACACTCGCATGTTCGGCTTCGAGGACAGCACCTCTAGCGCGCCCTCGTCGTAGCCGGGCGCGAACAGCACCTCGACGAACTGCTCCACCAGAGCCTCTGCCAGCGCACGATCGACGCGGCGGTTCAACACGATCACGCCGCCGAAGGCCGACATCGGATCGCACGCGAACGCACGCTGATAGGCCTCGACCGCAGTAGGAGCGACCGCCACCCCGCACGGATTGTTGTGCTTGACGATCACGCACGCAGGGACCTGGAACTCGGACATCAGCGAGCGCGCCGAGTCGAGGTCGAGCAGGTTGTTGTACGACAGCTCCTTGCCACCGAGCTGCGAGACCATCGACAACACGTGGGTGCGCGCGCCGACCTGCGAGTAATACGCGCCGCGCTGGTGCGGGTTCTCGCCGTAAGGAAGCTCCAGCACCTTTTCGAATGCGCGGACCACGAGCGGCGGGAAGTCCTCGCGCTTCTCCTGGAACCAGCGGGCGATCGCGGTGTCGTACCGGGCCGTATAGGCAAACGCCTCGGCGGCGAGCGACTCGCGCGTCGGCAGCGACAGCCGGCGCTCGAACTCGCGCAGCTCCGCGAGCACCGCGTCATACGACTCGGGGCTGACGACCGGCGCCGCGAACGCGTAGTTCTTGGCGGCGGCGCGGATCATCGTCGGACCGCCGATGTCGATGTTCTCGATCACCTCGGCGTCGGTCACGCCGCGCATCGAGGCGGTGCGCTCGAACGGGTACAGGTTCACGCACACGAGGTCGACGAACTCGATCTCGTGCTCGTCGGCGGCCTGCATGTGGGACTCGTCGCTGCGGACGGCGAGCAGGCCGGCGTACAGCTTCGGGTGGAGCGTCTTGACCCGCCCGTCCATGATCTCCGGGAATCCGGTCAGGTCGGAGATCGAGCGGACCGGCACGCCGGCATCCTCGAGCGCGCCCATCGTCCCGCCGGTCGAGACGATCTCGATCCCGAGCTCGGCCAGCCCGCGGGCGAACTCGGCGATCCCCGTCTTGTCGGACACCGACAGCAGCGCACGGCGGATCTGAACCTCGCCTGCAGCCGCTGAAACCGTTGCCTCGGCGCCCTCGTCGAGCATCTGCACCGACTCTACAACGCTGGCTTGACGATCACCCGCCGGGGGTTTGAGGGGTCGCGGCGGACCGCGCCCCGGGCGATCAGCCGGACGGCCTCCGGCAGCAGCTCGTGCTCGATCGGTCCAAGACGCGAGAAAACCTCGTCGGCGCTCACGGCATTTGGAAGCTCGACCGCACGCTGCAGGATCACCGGCCCGGTGTCGACCCCCTCGTCGACGAAGTGGACCGTGACCCCAAATATCTTCACCCCGTAGTCGAGCGCCTGCTGCACAGCCTCCAGGCCGCCGAACGATGGAAGCAGCGCCGGGTGGACGTTGATCACCGCATCCGGGAACCGCCCGAGAAAGCCGGGACTGAGCAGCTGCATGTAGCCCGCCAGCACAACCAGCTCGACCCCGGCCCCGCTGAGCCAATCGGCCATCGCGAGATCTCGCGAGACGCGGTCGGGGAAATCACTCCGCTCGAACACCTGCGTCGCCACCCCAGCGGCGACGGCTCGCTCGAGTGCCCGCGCGTCGGGCTTGTCCGACCCGACCGCGACGATCGACACGCCGTCGCGGCCATGGACCGTGTCGAGCAGCGCCTGGAGGTTCGTCCCGGCGCCGGACGCCAGCACCCCGACGTTCATGCAGCGCGCAGCTTCGGAAAGCGCCCGCCGGTCGACCGCAGTGTGCCGTCCTCGAGCAGCTCGTCGACTCGCTGCAATACCTCGGGCCCGCGCATGTGGGCGAACGATCCGTACTCGTGAAGCGCCTCGTAGCCGTACTGCGCGACGACCTTGGAGCGCCCGCCGCGGAGGATCTCGACCGCCCGCGTCCGCCCCACCGGGGGCTGCGCGCTGCGCACGACATCGAGGATTGCCGAGTCGAGGTCTCCACCACCGGATCCCGCCCTCCGCGAGCGCGGGCGCCGCCACGACCGGCGCACGCGGCGCTGCCGACGGATCGCACACGTCACAGCAGGCGGCGCTCGGGGCGACAGCTGCCGGCGTCGCCAAAGTGCCGCAGCAGCGCGGACCGCCGGCACTGCGACTGCTCGACGTAGCCCCAGATCGACCGGTACTGGCGCCACCGAGCCTGCTCGGCCTCGCGCGCCGACTGCGCACACGACGCGACCACTCGCGTGTTCCATTCGCCGACCAGTCGTCCGGCCGCGCGGTCGGGCGGCGCGGGCAGCGGCGCGATCAGCCCGGCCCGGGCAAGGTGACCGATCACCGACCGGACCACGTCCCCGTCGGCCCGAGGCCCAACAGCGCCGGCCAGCTCACGCAGCCCGACGTCGTAGCGCCCGTCCAGACCCTGCCCATCGCAGCCGCTCGGCGACCCGCTCGAACGCGCCGTCCGGCACCCTCGCCCGCTCGATGAAGAACACGTGCAACCCCTTGTCGCGCTGCTCGGCGAACAGCAGGCAGCGGGCCGGGTGCCCGTCACGACCGGCGCGGCCAGCCTCCTGGTAGTAAGCCTCGAGCGAACCCGGGACCGAGGCGTGGCAGACGGTGCGCACGTCGGCCTTGTCGACGCCCATCCCGAACGCGTTGGTCGCGACGATCACCGGCACCGCGCCGCTCATGAACTCCTCCTGGATCGCGAGCGCGCACGCCCCCGCTCATCCCCGCGTGGTACGCCGCCACCGCCACTCCGAGCGCCGCGCTCAAGCTCACGCGCGAGCGACTCGCACAGATCCCGGGTCCCGGCGTACACGATCGCCGGCAGCGCATCGGGCTCGGCCAGCGCCGCCGCGATCCGGCGCGACTTGTCGATCCCGCCGGCGCATCCGATCACCGCGAATGAGAGGTTCGGCCGGTCGAACCCGGTCCTCACCCGAACCGGGTCTCGGAGCGCAAGACGCTGCGCGATGTCCGCCGCGACGGCCGGGGTCGCGGTGGCGGTCAGCGCGAGGATCGAGCGGGCGCCGACCCGCCGCGCCGCATCCGCGAGCGTGAAGTAATCGGGGCGGAAGTCGTGGCCCCACTGCGACACGCAGTGGGCCTCGTCGACCGCGAACAGTCCCACCGACGCGCGCTGGATCGCCGCCACGAACCCGGGCAGCGCGAACCGCTCAGGTGCCACGTACAGCAGCCGGATCTCACCCGCGACCGCGCGCTCCACGGTTGCGGCGTTGACCGCGCCGGCGCGCGAGGAGTTGACGAGCCCGACCCTGCCCGGAGCGATCCGTGACAGCGCCGCCTCCTGATCCTGCATCAGCGACACGAGCGGCGAGACGACCAGCGTCAGGTCCTCTCGCATCAGCGCGGGCAGTTGGTAGCAGAGCGATTTGCCCGACCCCGTCGGCATCACGATCAGCGCGTCGCGATCGCCGAGCGCCGCCGCCACCGCCTCGGCCTGGCCTGGCCTGAAGCGCTCGAAGCCGAACAGAGATCTGAGCGCAGCGAGAGGATCCATCGAGCAGCCGACGATAGCGGCGGGCACGGCGGCCGATCCCGGTCGCGCGGCACCTGCCACACAGACGCGAACGCCCCGGCACAAAGCCGGGGCGCTCACGCATCACCGAAGGAACTGCCTTGCCGTTAGTCGCAGCAGGTGGATCTTCTCGCAGCCGTGCTTGGCGGCGTACTTCGACGCGTGGAAACGCAGCCACGCGACGTTGTGCTTACCGGAGCCGCAGCTGATCACGCGCGTTGCGTGCCCGCCACGAACACGCGGTTGTTGCTCGGGCCGCCGAACACGTGGCTGTGGCCGACACCGACGTCGATCCGGGAGCCCTTGGAGCCGCCCTAGATCCAGTCGTTGCCGTTACCGGCCGTGATCCAGTCGGCGCCGTTGCGGCCCTAGATGTGGCCGTTGCCGTTGCCGACGCCGATCCGGGTCTTGCCGGTACCGCCGTAGATCCGCGGTCCTCGCCGTTGCCGTCCCAGATCGTCTGGTGATAGCCGCGACCGTCGATGCAGTCGCTGCCACCCAGTCCGGCTATTCGTTCGAACGCTCCGAACGCGATGATCCGGTCGGCCTTCAGCGTGCCCGTGACTCGGCCGTGTGGCTTGGTCGCAATCAGCGCGTACTTCGGTCCCGGGCCATTCAGGCACGGGCTCTGGTACTTCTTGCGCGCCACCGAGACGGCGAGCACCGTGCCGCCGCTCGGGCCGGTGAACGGCGGTCCGACGACGATCACCTGGCCGCCTGGCAGCATGATCACGCACAGCAGGCGGACCGGATCGAGCGTCGAGCCGGGCGGGCACGCGTTCAGGTTCGGCGGCGGCCGCATTCGAGCCGGCGCACGGATCTGAGCCGCTGTAGTCCACCGACGCCTCGCCGACGACGATGTCCGCGAGCCCCGGCCAGGTGCACGTGCAGCACCCGCTCGGTGATCGACGTCGACGTCGTCGTCTTCTCGTTGATCGCGATGAACGACCCGCCGCCAAGCTGGATCGTCATCGAGCGCTCCCGGCGACGGCAACGCGATCGCCTTGCCCGCCGACGGACAGCAGATCGAGCGTCGAGCCCGAGCCGGACGTCAGGTTGCCGTTGCTACACGCGTAGTACGCGTTCGACGTGACCGGGCCGACGATGCTGATCGTGTTCCCGGGAACCGGGATCACGACGCCCTGGACATCCGACACGGCTGCCGCTCCGCGCGCGGCGCCCTCCACGGGCGCGAACACGGAATCGGTCAGCACTGCGGCCGGACCGGCGTTGACGCCGGGGCTGCTGGTGGTTGGGACATTGACCGAGCTCAGTCCGTGCTGATCGCTCTTGCACGGGGTGTCCGGTGCGTTGGCGACCAGCGGCTCGACGGTGATCGAGTTCAACAGCGTCACACGAGCGGAGCTCGCGCGACAGCTGAACGGGGTGACCGACGGAACCGACGACGTTGTAGTCGCCGCAGCGGCGGAGCCTGCCGACATCAGCGCCGCCAGCCCCACCGCAAACAAAGCCGCCATCCTGCGGGCGTTTGAAACCATTTAGGCCTTCTCCTGGAATTCGAGACTCGCTGTGCGAGCCCGGACGGGTTTCTCCGCGCACGATGGTCCGCTAATTGGACCGCCGCGTCGAGCGGGGTGCGCAAAATGCACTACATCTTTTGGCTAGTGCACAGCTAGGCGATCATTTCGCACCGGCCGGACATATTTAGGCCCCAAAACGGGCATAACGCCACAAACCGGTGCACAAGTTTGCCCGCGCCGGGCACGGCCGGTCTCGCTTACACCGTTTGGTGTAGGCGTTCAGGCGCGTACGAGGGGTAGCTCGACGGGCCCCTCGAATGCGAACTTGCCGTTCGCGTCCTCGGTCCCCTCGAGCGGGTACTCGCCGCTGAAGCACGCGTCGCAGTGCGTCCCGCGGTCGGTACCGACCGCCTCGTACACCCCCTCGAGCGAGAGGTAGTGCAGCGAATCGGCCCCCAGCACCTCGGCGACCTCGTCGACCGTCCGCTCGTGAGCGATCATCTCCTCGCGCGTGGACATGTCGATCCCGTAGTGGCACGGATGCTTGATCGGCGGCGAGGAGATCCGCACGTGCACCTCGGCGGCGCCGGCGTCACGCAGCATCTGCACGATCTCGGGCATCGTGTTGCCGCGGACGATCGAGTCGTCGACGACGACCAGTCGCTTGCCCGCGACGACCTCCGGCAACGGGTTGAACTTCAGCCGCAGCCCGTGGCGGCGAAGCTCCTGCCCGGGCTGGATGAAGGTGCGGGCGACGTAGCGGTTCTTGATGAAGCCGTCGTCCTGCGGCAGGCCCGCAGCGCGCGCTAGTCCACGCGCGGCCGCGTTGCCGGAGTCGGGCACCGGAATCACGAGGTCCGCGTCGACCGGCGCCTCGTGCCACAGGCGCTCGCCCATCCGCGCCCGCGCGGCCTGGAGCACCGTGCCCGCCATGCGCGAATCCGGGCGCGCGAAGTAGATGTACTCGAACACGCAGAACGCGCGCCGCTGCGACGGCGCAACGATCCGGGACTCCATCCCGCGCTCGGTCAGGATCACGACCTCGCCCGGCTCGATCTCGCGCTCGTACTGCGCCCCGATCAGGTCGAACGCGCACGACTCGCTGGCGACGCACCACGCCGGCCGGCCGGCGCCGTCATCGATCTTGCCGAGCGCGAGCGGGCGCAGGCCGTGCGGGTCGCGGAACGCGACCACCGCGTCCTCGGTCATCACGACCGTCGAGAACGCGCCCCGCAGGCGCGGCAGCACGTCGGCGACCGCGTCCTCGATCCGCGGCGCCGGGTGGGTCGCGAGCAGCGCCGCGATGATCTCCGAGTCGGACGTCGAGGAGAACGGCACGTCGCGGCCGCGCAGCTCGGTGTGGAGCTGGACGGCGTTGATCAGGTTGCCGTTGTGGGCGAGCGCGAGCATCCGGTGGTCGTCGCGGACGATCGGCTGCGTGTTCTCCCACGCCGAGGAGCCGGTCGTCGAGTAGCGGACGTGACCGATCGCCAGGTCGCCGATCAGCGAGCGCAGCTTGTGATCGTCGAACACCTGCGAGACGAGGCCCTGGTCGCGGATCGCCATGATGTAGCCGCCCTGCGGGGCGGTCGCGATCCCGGCGGACTCCTGTCCGCGGTGCTGGAGCGCGAACAGCGCGAAGTACGCGAGCCGTGCGACATCGCGCTCGGGCCCGTAGATCCCGAACACGCCGCACTCGTCGCGCGGACCATCACGATGGTCGTTTACTGAGGGCACCTGTTCAGAGAGCATGCCGGAGGCCGCGGCTGGACTCCGGACTCGAGAGGCTAGCAGCGGCCATGTCCCCCGAATTACCGGACGAAAATGGCCAGGCCGCCATCCCACGCCTCCCGCAGGCGCTCGAGCGAGATCCGCAGGAGCCCCTCGATCTCGAGCTCCGAGCCGCCCACCCGGCCGATCACCAGCGATCCGTCGAGCGCGCCCGCATCGCCAGAGACGATGAACGCCTGACCGGGCGCCTCCGCGAATGGCTCGAGCCCGTCGGGAAGCTCGATCCGTGCGCCGATCCCCCCGGCCAGGCAGCACTCGGCCAGGCCCACCGCGATCCCTCCCTCGGCGATGTCATGAGCGCTGTGGAGAGCCCCGGCTCGGATGCCGTCGCGGACGTGGTCGTGCGCCGCACGGACAGCCTGTTCGTCCAGCTCGCGGGAGCGGTCCGACCGGGGCCTCGCCGCGTAGCTTCGCCAGCTCGGACCCGCTCGGCAACGGGGAGAACGGGCCGACGATCGCGATCAGGTCGCCCTCGGCGGCAAACCCGAGCCGCCCGGCGCGAGAGCCGTCAGGAAGCTTGCCCACGATGCCGACGACCGGCGTCGGGAAGATCGGTCCGCTCGGGGCCTCGTTGTACAGCGATACGTTGCCGCCGACGACCGGGACGCCAAGCTGCTCGCACGCCTCCGCGAGGCCAACGACGGCTTCGGTCAGCTGCCATGCGACATGCGGCTTCTCGGGGTTGCCGAAGTTCAGGCAGTTCGTCAGCCCGAGCGGCTCCGCGCCGACACAGGCGAGGTTGGCGGCGCATTCGTAAACGGCCTCGGCGGCGCCGCGACGGGGATCGCACGCGACCCGGCGGCCGTTGCCGTCAATCGACACCGCGAGCGCGGAGCCGTCTGGCAGCGTCAGCACGGCGGCGTCGGCGTCTTCGGGACGGCGCACCGTGCGCGACTGGACGATCCAGTCGTACTGCTCGAACACCGGGCGCCGCGAGGCGAGATTGGCCGACCGCAGCAGCGCAAGCAGCGTTTCCTCGCCGCTCGCATCCTCGCTGAGTTGCGCCGGCGCGGGTGCGTACATCGGCCCGTCCGGCGGCGCCGGTTCGAGGTCGTAAAGCGGGCAGTCGTCGACCAGAATCGAAACCGGCATGTCGGCGACGACGTTGCCGGAGTCGAGCACGCGGAAACGGCCGCTGTCCGTGACCGACCCGATCGGCGTCGCGAGCGTCTCCCACTTCTCGCAGACCGCCATCACCTCGCCGACGAGACCGGGTACGACGACGCACAGCATCCGCTCCTGCGACTCGGAGACCATGATCTCGAACGGTTCCATATCGGCCTCACGGAGCGGCACCCGCGAGACATCCAGCTCGAGCCCGACCCCGCCCTTGCTCGCCATCTCCGACGCGGACGAGGTCAGCCCGGCGGCACCGAGGTCCTGGAGCGAGACGAGCAGCTCGCGCTCGAGCAGCTCGAGACAGCACTCCATCAGCTTCTTCTCCGCAAACGGATCGCCGATCTGGACCGACGGCCGCTTGGCCTCGTCGCCCTCACCGAGCTCGGCGCTCGCCAGCACCGAGGCTCCGCCGATCCCGTCGCGGCCGGTCAGCGCCCCGAGCAGCACGAGCACGTTCCCGGGGCCTGCCGCGGCGGAACGGATCAGCCGCTCGCGCCGCGCCAGCCCGAGGCACATCGCGTTGACGAGGCAGTTCTGCTCGTAGGAGGACTCGAAGTACAGCTCGCCGCCGACCGTTGGCACCCCGATCGAGTTGCCGTAGTGGCCGATCCCGGCAACGGCGCGGTCGAGCAGGTAGCGCGAGCGTTCGGACGCTTCCGGCTCGCCGAAGCGGAGCGAGTCGAGCACCGCGATCGGGCGCGCGCCGACCGCGAACACGTCGCGCAGGATTCCGCCGACACCGGTGGCCGCGCCCTCGAACGGCTCGACCGCACTCGGGTGGTTGTGCGACTCGACCTTGAACGCGAGCGCGAGCCCGTCCCCGACGTCGACGACGCCCGCATTCTCGCCAGGGCCCATCAGCACGTACGGGCCCTCGGTCGGCAGCCGGCGCAGCACTCGCTTCGAGTGCTTGTACGCGCAGTGCTCGGACCACATCAGCGACAACATCGCCAGCTCGACGCCGCTCGGCTCGCGCCCCAGCTGTCGCAGGATCAGCTCGTACTCGGAGTCGGTGAGCCCCAGCTCCCGGTGCTTGGAGTTAGACGAGCGCGCCGTCGCGGACATGCGCTCGGATCGACTCGAAGATCGTCAGGCCGTCCGTCGAGCCCGGTTTGTGGATCGACCGCGTGCTCAGGGTGGGGCATCAGCCCGAACACGTTGCCGGCCTCGTTGCAGACGCCGGCGATGTCGTCCTGCGAGCCGTTTGGGTTTTGGCCGGTTGCATACCGCAGCACGACGTGGACCGGCTCGGGCGAGTGATAGCGCCCGGTCGTGTGCTTGACGGGAATCGAGAGCTGGGACGGGCTCGCGTTCGTGAACGGCGTGACGCGATCGACCACGTCGAGCGTCACCTGCCGGCAGACGAACTTCAACGAGACGTTCGGCAGCAGCGCGCCGGGCAGCAGGCCCGCCTCGCACAACACCTGGAAGCCGTTGCAGATCCCGAGCACGATCCCGCCGGCGCGAGCGAACTCGGCGACCTCCTCCATCACCGGCGCGAACCGTGCGATCGCGCCACAGCGCAGATAGTCGCCGTACGAGAACCCGCCGGGCACGATGACCGCATCAACGCCCTGAAGGTCGCGATCGGCGTGCCACAGGATCACGGAATCGCCGACCCGGGCCGCCGCGTCGAGCGCGTCGACGTCGTCGCACGAGCCCGGAAATCTGACGACGCCGAACTTCATGTCTGGATCTCGTACTCCTCGATCAGCGGATTCGTCAGCAGCTGCTCGCACATCGCCGAGAGCTGCCCGGGGTCATCGACGTCGAGCTCGATCAGCCGGCCGACGTGGACGTTCGAGACGCCGCCGAACCCAAGCGCCGGCAGGGCTCGCTCCACTGCTTGTCCCTGCGGGTCGAGGATCCCCGCCTTCGGCCGCACGAGGACCCGGGCCCTCATTCAATCGTCCGGGCTCGCGGCCTGACCCGGCTGCTCGGCTTCCGGCCTCGCTTCGGTACGGCGCAGCCACTCGTCGAGCGGCTCGCCGGTGATCAGCTCATACGCCTCACGGTACTTGTCGCGCGTCTTGGCGACGATTTCGTCGGGGATCGCCGGCGCCGGCGGCGTTCGGTCCCACCCGGTCGACGACGCCCAATCGCGCACGAACTGCTTGTCGAAGCTCGGCTGCCCCTTGCCCGGCTCGTACTGGTCCGCGGGCCAGAAGCGGCTCGAGTCCGGCGTGCACACCTCGTCGCCGAGCGTCAGCACGCCGTCGGCGTCGAGACCCAGCTCGAACTTCGTGTCGGCGAGGATGATCCCGCGCTCGAGCGCGTGCTCGGCGGCGCGCTCGTAGACGGCGATCGAGATGTCGCGCGCGCGCTCGGCCAGCTCGCGATCGCCGACCAGCTCGACGGCGCCCTCGAAGTCGACAGCCTCGTCGTGGCCGACGTTCGCCTTCGTCGTCGGCGTGAAGATCGGCTCGGGGAGCTTGTCGGACTCGGTCAGGCCGCTCGGCAGCCCAATCCCGCAGATCGAGCCGCTCTGCTGGTACTCCTTCCAGCCCGAGCCGCTGATGTAGCCGCGGACGACGCACTCGACGGGCAGCATCTCGAGCTTGCGGACGACCATCCCGCGGCCGCGCGCCTCCTCCGGCACGCCGTCGGTGACCGAGACCACGTGACCGGGGATCAGATCGGCGGTCTTCTCGAACCAGTACGCCGACAGCCCCGTGAGCACGCTCCCCTTGTCGGGGATCGTCGTCGGGTGGACGACGTCGTAGGTCGAGACCCGATCCGAGGCGACGAGCAGCAGCTCGTCCCCGAGGTCGTAGATCTCACGAACCTTGCCCGAGGAGAGGAGGGGTAGGTCGGCGAGGGCGCTCACTTGAGGTGATCCTAGCGACCGTTGAGGCGGTCATAAGATTCCCCGTCATGCCGGTGCAAGCGGCGGATCAGATTCTCGACGCCGCGCGCGCGACGGTGCTCGACTTCGGCGTCAGCCGTACGACGGTGGCCGAGGTGGCGCGGCGCGCGGGACTGTCGCGGATGACCGTCTACCGCCGCTACCCGGACGGCGCCGCGCTGATGCGCGCGCTGATGACGCGGGAGTTCGGGGCGCTGCTGGCGGCGGCGCAGGCCGAGGCGGCAGGAGCGGCCACCGCGCGTGAGCGGCTCGTACAGGCGGCGATCACGACGATCGACGGGCTGATGACCGCACCGCTGATGTTGCGGCTGCTGGAGCTGGAGCCCGAGCTGCTGCTGCCCTACCTGACCGAGCGGATCGGGCGGTTCCAGCAACTCGCGCGCGCGGCCGTGCGCGCGACGATCATCGACGGCCAGCGGGACGGTTCGATCCGGGACGGGGACCCCGACGTGCTCGCCGCGACGTGCGAGTACGCGACGCGCGGGATCGTGCTGGCGGCGCGATCGATGTCGGCGCGCCAGCGGGCGGCCGCGCTCGCCGAGCTGGCGGCGCTGCTCGACGCATACCTGCGGCCCTAGCTGTCGCGTCGATTTTCCTGGCATAGCGGGGACGATGCGACGCCGCCCCCCGTGTGACATTTTGACGCTATCTGTATCATTGCCCCGACGATGGCTGAGATGCTCTGGTCCGGGTGGGGCGATCCAGCGGAGGCGACGACGTTGCCGCCGGCGATCGTCGAGCTGCTCCGCCAGGGCCTGGGTGTAACGCACGAGGGCACGAGCCGCCCGGCGCTCGACGCGATCGGGCTACCCCCGTCGCGACTGCCGGAGGGGGTGCTCGACGAGATCACGACGGTCGATCGAACTGCGGAGGCCCGGATCCGCCACACCCGCGGCAAGTCGACGCCCGATCTGCTGCGCATTCGCGGCCAGGACTTCGACGGAGCGCGCCCGACGCGGTGGTGCGCGCCGGCGAACCACGACGAGGTTCAGGCGCTCCTCACGATCTGCAGCGAGCACCGGATCGCGGTGGTGCCGTACGGCGGGGGCACGTCCGTGGTCGGCGGGCTCGAGCCCGACGCGCGCGAGCACTCGGCGCTAGTCGCGCTCGACCTCACAAGCCTCAACGCGCTCGTCGACCTCGACGAGATCTCCCGGATCGCGACCCTGCAGCCCGGTCTCAGAGGGCCCGACGCCGAGCGGCTGCTGAACGAGCGCGGATACACGCTCGGGCCACTTCCCCCAGTCGTTCGAGTACGCGACCGTCGGCGGGTTCGCCGCCGCGCGATCGAGCGGCCAGGCATCAGCCGGGTACGGGCGCTTCGACGAGCGCGTGGTGAAACTGACAATCGCAACGCCGCGCGGCACGATCGACCTCGGACGCGCGCCCAAATCGGCCGCCGGACCCGACCTCAGACAGCTGTTCCTCGGCTCGGAGGGCGCGTTCGGCGTGATCACCGAGGTAGCCGTCGAGGTCCGGCCGCTGCCGGAACAGCGCGTGTACGAAGGCTGGCGGTTTGACACGTTCGCGCACGGCGCCGACGCGCTGCGCAGGCTGATCCAGGACGGGCCGGTTCCGACCGTGCTCCGTCTCTCAGACGAGGCCGAGACCGCACTCAACCTCGCGCGTCCGAGCGAGATCGGAACCGGAAGCGGAGGAGGCTGCCTCGCGATCGTCGGCTACGAGGGAACCGAACGCGACGTCGCCGAGCGCCGGACGGCGGTGACCGCGATCCTCGAGACCGCCGGGGCGCAAAACGACGAGACCGCCGGCGAGACGTGGGCTCACGGCCGCTACCGGGCGCCGTACCTGCGCGACGCGCTGCTCGACGCCGGCGCGCTGGTGGAGACGCTCGAGACCGCGACGTTCTGGTCGAACCTCCAGACCCTCTACGCCGCGGTGACCGACGCCCTGCAAACCAGCCTCGGGACCGCGGTCGTGCTCTGCCACATCTCGCACGTGTACCGCTCGGGCGCGTCGCTGTACTTCACTGTCGCCGCCGCCCAGCACGACGACCCAGTCGCGCAGTGGGCCGCGGCGAAGCGAGCCGCATCCGACGCGATCGTGCAAAGCGGAGGCGAGATCACCCACCACCACGGGATCGGCGTCGACCACCGCGAGCACTACGAGAGCGAGCTCGGGCCGCTCGCGATCGAGGCGCTGAACGCCGTCAAGGACACGTTCGACCCGAACCACGTCATGAACCCGGGGGTGCTGATCCGATGAGACCTCCCGAAGGTCCGGCCACATATCTCAACGCGGCGCGGCGAGGAGCCGAGCTCGACGCGATCGCGGACGGCGAGCAGCTGGACGTGCTCGTGGTCGGCGGTGGCGTCACCGGCGCCGGCGTCGCGCTCGACGCCGCCACGCGCGGTCTCAAGACCGCGCTGCTCGAGCGCCGCGCCCTCGCGACCGGGACCTCGCGGTGGAGCTCGAAGCTCGCCCACGGGGGTCTGCGGTACCTCGCCCAGGGAAATCCCGGGGTCGCGTGGGAGTCCGCACGCGAGCGCCACCTGCTGGCGACGTACATCGCGCCGCACTTGATCAGGGCACTGCCACAGCTGAGCCCGGCTTCGGCGCTGTTCGAGACCGGCATCCGGCTCGGCGACGGCATGCGCGCGCTGGCGGGGACGAGCCGTAAACGACTTCCCTGCGCTCGGCGGATCAGCGCCGAGGAGGCCCAGCGGTGGGCGCCCGCCACGAAGCCGGCCGGCCGCGATCCTCCATTGGGACGGTCAGCTCGAGGACGACGCCCGGCTCGTGATCGCGATCGCCCGCACGGCGGCCGCGCACGGCGCCAAGATCATCACCTATGCGGAAGTCGATCGGCTGACGGACTCGGGTGCGCGAGGCAACCGACGTGCTCACGGGCAGCACCCTGTCCATCAACGCGCGCCACGTGATCAACGCGACCGGCGTGTGGGCCGACCGCCTTGTCGGCAACGTCAAGCTCCGCCCGAGCCGCGGCGCGCACATCCTCGTCGACGCCGCCCGGCTCGGCGACCCGCGCGCGAACATCAACATCCCGATCCCGGGTCACTTCGGCCGCTTCGTGTTCGCGATCCCGCGCTCGGACGGACTCGTGATGATCGGGCTGACCGACGATCCGCACGACGGCACGGCGATCCCCGACGCCCCGCAGCCGACCCAGGAGGACATCGAGTTCCTGCTGCAGACCGCCTCGACGGCGCTCGCGGCACCCGCTCACCCGCGACGACGTCGTCGGCAGCTTCGCGGGCCTGCGGCCACTGCTCGACACCGGCCAGCGAGCAGACCGCCGACATCTCGCGCGAGCACACCGTCACGACAGATCCGGAGACGAACGCCGTCACGATCGTCGGCGGCAAGCTGACGACATACCGCCGGATGGCGCAGGACGCGGTCGACGCGATCACCGATCTCCCGTGCCGGACGCAGCGGCTGCCGCTCGTCGGCGCCGGCGAGAGGCCGACCGCGGGGCCACCCCGCCTGATCCGCCGCTACGGATCCGAGGCGGCCACGATCGCGGCCGGGCACGAGCCGGTCGCCCCCGGGCTGCCGGCGCTCAACGCGGAGCTGACCGTGGCGCTCGAACGCGAAGGCGCGCTGACCGCCGACGACATCCTCGACGTGCACACGCGTCTCGGCCTCGTGCCGGCATGGCGCGAGCAGGCTGCAGCCGGCGGCCGACGAAGCGCTCGACGACGATCGTCGTCGAGCCGGCCGACGATCTCGTCGGCGTAGCGGATGAACGGGGCGTAGTCGAAGAGCTCATCGAGGTCGAGCGTCGCGCTGGCCGGATCCGCCGCCAGCAGCTCGCGTAGCTGCACGCGCTCCGCGATCGCGCGCTGCGCAAGCCGCTGCACGATCCGGTAAGCGTCGTCGCGGCTGCGCCCGGTCGCGACGAGCGCCAGCAGCACCCTTTGCGAGAACAGCGCTCCGTAGGTCAGATCGAGGTTCGCCCGCATCCGCGCAGTGTCGATCTCCATCCCCTCGACGAGTCCGATCGCGCGGCGCTGCATGTGGTCGAGCAGCGTCGTCGAGTCGGGCAGGATGATCCGCTCGACGGATGAGTGCGAGATGTCCCGCTCGTGCCACAGCGCGACGTCCTCGAGCGCGGCGATCGCGTTGCCGCGAAGCACACGGGCGAGGCCGACGATCTGCTCGGACTTGATCGGGTTGCGCTTGTGCGGCATCGCGCTCGATCCCTTCTGGCCGGCCCCGAACGGCTCGAAGACCTCGCTGACCTCGGTCCGGGCCAGGTTGCGGATCTCGGTCGCGAGCCGCTCGAGCCCGGCGCCGGCGAGCGCGATCGCCGACAGCAGCTCCGCGTGGCGGTCGCGCGCGACGACCTGGGTGGAGACATCCTCGGCGGCCAGCCCGAGGCGGTCGAGCACCCGACGCTCGAACTCCGGCGAGGTCGCCGAGTACGTCCCGACCGCGCCGGAGATCGCTCCGACGGAGGCCTGGTCGAACGCGCGTCGCAGCCGCTCGCGATTGCGATGCGCCTCGAATGCGAACCCCGCGAGCTTGATCCCGAACGTCGTCGGCTCGGCGTGGATCCCGTGCGTCCGCCCGACGCACAGCGTTCGCACTTGTTCACGCGCGCGCGAGGCGAGCACCGCCACCAGCCGCTCGGAGTCGGGCAGCACCAGCTCCGCGACGCGCCGCAGCTGCAGCGCCAGACCGGTGTCGAGTACGTCGCTCGACGTCAGCCCGTGGTGGATCCAGCGTCCGGCGGGACCGGCCGAGGCGGCGAGCACGTCGACGAACGCGGCCGTGTCGTGATCGGTGACCTGCTCGCGCTCGTTGATCGCCTCGACCGTGAAGCTCGCCGCGCGGATCGCGTCGAGCTCGGCCGGCGTCGGTCCATCCATCTCCTCGCAGGCCGCCACCTCGACCTCGCGCATCGCCTCGAAGTGCGCGTGGTCGGACCAGATCTCGGCGAGCTCCGGCCGCGTGTAGCGAGCGATCACTTGAACTTCAGCGTCCGCGCGGCGCTGGACCCGAGAGCCTTCACCGTCACCTTCACGCTCGAGTGGTGGCGCAGCGCTCGCCACACGCCGCCACTCACGCTCCGCCGGACCACGACGGTCTGCCCGCCCGAGATCGAAACGTACGCGAAGATCAGCCTGACCTGACCCTTCGGACCGCCCGGCGTCGGCTGGTACGTCGCCGCGGTTGCGACGAACACGGTGCCGGCGCAGACCTCGCCGGCGGGGGCGTTGCACGTGATCGCGACGGATGCAACCCGACCACGGCTCAGCGACACGACGCCACCGATCACCTCGGGGGTCTGGGTGAGCAGGAACGTGTCGCCAGGGGTGGTCACCGTGCCTGCGGTGGTCGCCTGTGAGGCCTGCACGGTGTAGTAGCCGAGCGCCAGCGGATGACCCCACGTCGTTGCCCACGTCGAGCCATTCGAAGCCGCGGTGGCGGTGCCGAGCGGCTTGCCGGTCGTCGCTTCGCCCTTCCACAGCGTCACGGTGACGGTGCTTCCGGCGCCGGGGGCGGTCGAGGCCGACCCGCCGAACCTGAGCGCCGACTGCTGAACGGTCGCACCGGCCACGGGTTGCTCGATGTTCAGCTGGCCAGTGCCGACGAGCGCGTCAACCGTGAACGTTATGGGCGAGCTCACCTCGGTCACGCCGCCCGGATCGAACTGCCCCGCGATCGCGGTGTACGTCCCGTTCGCGAGCCCGGGTGCGACCTGAGCAAACCACGTGCCTGAGCCGCTGACCGGGGCGCTCATCGTTCGAACCACCGGTCCGGACTGACCGCGGCCACTGTAGATCGTCACGATCACCCCCGAGTCGCCCGGCTCCGCCCCAGCGGTACCGCTCAGCGTCGGCGTCGACGTAGGGACCGGCGTCGAGCCAAGCGCGTTGAGCGTGACCTTCGACGGCGCCGGAACGCTCAACTTGAACACGCGCGCCGGGCTCAGGCCGGAATCGCCCACGACGTCGTCCTGCTCTGCTTGGACCGTGTAGGAGCCGTTGGCCAGCTGTGAAGCAGGCGTCACCGACCAGCTGCCGTCGCTCCCTACCGTCGCCGTCATCGACTGCGCCGCGGAGGAAGCGGGACACGAGCTGTCGGTGCCGCGGCACACTCGCACCGTGATTTGCGAGCCGTCCCCGAAACCGGTGCTCGCCTTCCCCGCGAACGCCTCCCCGCTCACCGAAGCCCCATCGGCCGGGCTGGTGACGCTGACCGACGGCGCGATGCCGGCCACCGACAGCGACAGGTCCACGTTGGTCTGGTCGCAGGTGGTCGAATAGTTCAGGCCAAGCGTGCTGTTGTCCGTGACCTTCAGAACCACGGTCCCCCCGACTGGAACGGTCACCTGCTGCGAGCCGATCGTCGGAACCCCTCCGTTGTCGATCGTCGTGCTGCCGCTGACGAGCGACCACGTCGTCCCGTCGCACAAGACTTGCCCCGCGTTGGGCTCGATCACCGAGCCCGAGACCGTGATCCGCTTGGAGCTCGCGAACGGCGAGGTCCAGGTCAGCGTCACCGATCCGCCCGCCGGCGGCACCATCTGCAGTGGTCCGCCCGACGGCGCGGCGATCCATTTGCTCGGAAACGAGCTCGAGTCCGTGTACCCAGCCAGCGTCTGCGCCGTTGCCGGCGAAGCCGCTCGAAAACAAGAGCGAGGGTCCGTAAGACCACGCCTGGACGCCGTACTGACCGCTCGACGTCACGTCGCCGGGCTGGCTCCAGGTGAACGTCCCCGCCATCGCCGGCGCCGCGATCGCCAACAGCGCAGCGCAAGCGGCGACCAACGAGAAGGATCCGATCAGCCGTCGACCCACCGTCGCCTCTAGATGCTCAGGATTCGCGAAGCTAACACGGCCGCGTTGCGCGCGTTGTCGACGCCGACGCACGCGACCGGGACGCCGGGCGGCATCTGGCTGATCGACAGCAGCGCGTCGAGACCGCCGGCCACTGACGTCCGCGAGGTCAGCGGCACGCCGATCACCGGCAGGTCGGTGTGCGCGGCCACGACGCCGGGGAGCGCGGCCGAGAGGCCGGCGCCGGCGATGATCACGCGGATCCCGCGCATCCGCGCGTGCTTGGCGTACTCGGCGACCGTGTCGGGCTCGCGATGGGCGGACATCACGCGCGTCTCCGAGCGGATCCCGCGGTCGGTCAGCTCCTTCTCGGCCGCCTCCATCCGCTCGAGATCGCTCTTCGAGCCCATCACGATCCCAACCTGCGGCGCGTCGACCTCGAGCGCCTCAAGCTCACCCGCCGCCTCAACCACCGCTTCGGGCGCAGCCTCCGCCATCACTGCACCGCCCGCAACGCGATGTCGCGCCGCATCTGCCTGCCATCGAATTCGATCATCTCAGCCGCAGCATAGGCGGATGCGCGGGCGGGAGCCGCGCCCGCACCGAGCGCGGTCACGTTCAGCACGCGGCCCCCGGCGGTCACGTAGCGCCCGTCGCTGTCCAGAGCGGTCCCGGCGTGCGTCACGTAGACGCCATCCGGAACTCCGTCGAGTCCGCTGATCACGTCTCCCGAGGACGAAGACTCCGGGTACCCGGCGCTCGCGAGCACGACCGTCACCGCTACCGCCGGGTCCCACTCGAGCACGCCGTTCCGCAGCCCGCCGGGCTCGGTTGCAGCGACGAGCAGCGACAGCAGATCGGTCCGCAGGCGCGGCAGGATCGCCTGCGTCTCGGGGTCGCCGAAGCGAACGTTGAACTCGAGCACCCGGGGACCGCCGGCGGTCATCATCAACCCTGCGTACAGCACGCCGTGAAACGCGATCCCCCGCGCTCGGAGCTCGTCGAGCACGGGCTGGTGGACCTGCGCCGCGAGCTCGCGGGCGGCGCGCGAGTCGACGGCCGGCACAGGCGAGTACGACCCCATGCCGCCGGTGTTCGGACCGTGGTCGCCGTCGAGGATTCGCTTGTAGTCCTGGGCGGAGGCGAGCGGCAAGGCGTTCTCGCCGTCGCACAACGCCAGCAGCGATAGCTCCTCACCGACGAGGTACTCCTCCACCACGACCCGCTCGGTCCCGAACCGTCGCTCGACCAGCAGCGCCTCCAATGCCGGACGGGCCTCCCGCTCGTCGGCCGCGATGATCACGCCCTTGCCCGCGGCGAGCCCGTCCGCCTTGATCACGGTCGGGTAAGCGGTGATCGCCGCCATGCCGGCCTCCACGTCGGAGACGACCTGATACGCCGCCGTCGGGACTCCGGCGGCCTCCATTACCTCCTTGCAGAACGCCTTCGAGCCCTCGAGCTGGGCGCCCGCGGCCGTCGGACCGAAGCAGCGAATGCCGGCATCGCGGAGCGCGTCGGCGACGCCCGCGACCAGTGGCCCCTCGGGCCCCACGACGACGAGGTCTACCGCCTCAGCCGACGCGAGCCCGACCACGGCGGTGGGATCGTCGGCGGCCACCCTGGCCAACCGCGCGTCGAGCCCGATTCCCGGGTTACCCGGCGCGCAGATCAGCTCGGCCCGCTGCGGCGAGCGGGCGAGCGCCTGGACGAGCGCGTGCTCGCGGCCGCCGGCGCCGAGTACCAGGACCTTCGGTGTGGGGAGCGCCAATTCCTAGATTGAGCCGATGAAGTCGTCGATCGGGATCGCCATCAGCGTCTCGTACTTGGCGGTTCCGCGGGAGCCGAGCTCGAGCGACACGCGTGCCATCGTCTTCTCATCGGGGGCCTCGACGACATTGACGAAGTCGCAACGGCCGAGCGTCGCCCACTGCGCCTTGACGGTCGCGCCCAGCTGCTCGATCTCGCGGTTGACCTCTTTGATCCGCGCGGGGTTGTTCTTGATCGTCTGGACGCCGTCCGGCGACAGCGTGGAAAGCATGATGTAAGTCGGCACTCAATCCTCCTGTGGGAGTCGGCGACGCGGTCACTTGTAACCTACTGCCCGCTTTGCGGCTTCGTATTCCGACAACGCTGTGCGCCGCGGCGGCACTGGCCGCACCCGCCACCGCGGCGGGGGCCGCGAGCATCTCCACGAACCACGGCTGCTACCTGGTGGGGCAGAAGGTGCACCTGACCGGGTCAGGCTTCGCGCCGTCACGGGGGTACCTCGTGACGCTCGACGACATCGTCTACGGGGGCAGCTCCACGAATTCGTCGGGCGGCTTCTCGGTGTCGTTCGGCCCCGGTGGCCTGGGCGCGAACTACGCGCAGCTCGTCGACAAGCTCGAGGTCACCGACGGCAGCTCGACGGCCGACACGATGTTCACGCTGACCCGCCCGACCGGCGCCCGGTTCCTCGCCCCGGGCGGGAACCCGCGGACACTGAAAGCGCCGTTCGAGCTGTGGGACTTCAGCCGCACCGGCGCGCAGCTGACCGTCTACCTCCACTACCTCAGCCCGACCGGTGGGGTGCGGACGACCGTCTCACTCGGGCACACCGGCGGTCAGTGCGGCTACCTGAAGACCAAGCCGCGCCGCGTGTTCCCGTTCGTGCCGAGCGCCGGGACGTGGACCTTCCAGCTCGACACTCGTAGTGGCTATACGCGCCACCCCGGCGGACCCGTGGCCCGCATCGGGGTCGGAGTCGCGTAGGCATTTTCGGAGCGTGCGCCGGCTTGCCACGGGCTCCTCGCTTCACCGTCGGTGCGAAACGCCTGAGCGGGCTCGTCTCGTCCCCTAGGGCCCGCATCGTCACGGCGGTGTTCGCCGCCGGGCTTGCGCTCAGGATCGCGTTCGTGGCCCTCTACCGTCCAGCGTTCCTGGGGATTCCCGACTCCGGCACGTACATCGACTCCGCGCACCACGCGCTGTTCTCCGATGTGTACGAGACCGCCGGCTACTCGCTCTTCGTGCGGATCGTGCACGTCGTCTTCCCTCATAGCCTGACCGTCGTGATCGTGCTCCAGCACGGGCTGGGTGTCGCCACGGCAGGCCTCATGTACTGGGTCGTCCGACGGGTTACGGGCTCGGAGCTGCTCGGCCTGGTGCCCGCGGTCGTGGTTCTGTTCGACGGCTTCGGGCTGTGGGTCGAGCACACGCCGCTAGCCGACCCGCTGTTCGGCTTCGCCGTTGCGGTGGCGCTCGCGCTCACGCTAGCCGCGCGCGAACGCTCGCTGTGGCTGGTCGCGGCGGCGGGTGCGGCGATCGCCGTCGCCGGAGTCGTGCGCGCCGTCGGACTGGTGCTGCTCCCGGTCGCCGTCGTCTGGCTGGTGTGGACGAGGCCCGGCTCCACGAGGGTCGTTGCGCGTGTGGCCGGGATCGCGGCTCTGCTCGCGCCCGCGTGCGCGGTGCTCGCCGTGTACATGCTCGCGCAGCAGTCCGCGATCGGCTTCTTCGGGCTCACGCAGACGACGGGCCGCGCGATCTACGCGCGCGCGGCGCCGTTCGCCGACTGCTCGCAGTTCACGCCGCCCGCCGGCACCCGCGCCCTATGCGAGACGACCCCCACGCGCGACCGCGGCAGTTTCAACCAATACGAGACCGGTTATCCCGACCGCGCTCCGCCCGGGCTGGTGGTGAACCGCTCGATCAGCCCCGCGTGGCGCGTGTTCGGCCCGCCGCCCAACGGCAACAGCAAGCTGCTGGCGTTCGGGCTGACGTCGATGCTCAACCAGCCACTCGACTACGTGCGTACGATCGCGGATGACTTCGCCGGCTACTGGACCGACGATCACCACAACTTCATCGCAGCTGACGCAACCATCGACCCGGACGTCGTTCGGGCGATGCGGAGCTACTACGGGACCGGCGGCGCCAGCGTCGCAGGGCTTGGCTTCTTGCGCTGGTATGGGAATTGGATCGAGCTCAAGGGATGGCTCGTGATCGCACTCCTGCTGGTCCCGGTCGCGGGGTTTCTAACCCGCGACCGCGCACGGCGCCAGGCCGCGTTCCTCTTCGCGGCCTCGGGCTGGCTGCTCCCGCTGGCCGCCGTTGCGACCGCATCGGGCAACGTCCGCTATCTCGTACCGGCGTACGGACCGCTGGCAACCGCCGCCGCGATCGGGCTGGCAGGACGGAACTACCGGCTCCCGTACCGCCGCGTGATGGGAGCGCTCGCCAGGAGCTAGTTCGGCTGGGAGGCGGGTGCCGCCGGGACCGGGTACAGCACGACGCCGGCGATCGCCCGCGAGTGAAGGCCGATCGCGGACAGGAACGCCGGCCAGCGGCCCGGTGCGGTGGCGTCGAGGACAATCTCGGAGACGTGGTGCACGCGGAGCAGCTGGGCGAACGACCGCGGAGCGGGCGGAGCATTTTCAAGCGCCATCTGCACCGCTGCTGACTCGCCCTGGTAACGGGGCGGGAGCGCCTTCAAGACGTAGGTCGCGGCGAGGTTGAAGGAGAAACCGCTCTCTGCCTGCCACAGCTGCCCGTCACCGTAGACCCCGTACGGAAGGGTGAGCACCGTTGACCCCGCCGGGATCACGCTGCGTGCGATTCCCTCGGTGATGAACCGCGGCTGGCTCGGCGTGCTGTTCCACCACCCATCTCCAAGTGCGGGGAATGTCAGCAGCACGCCGATCCCCGCGATCACCCATCGCAGGCGGGCGCGACCGGTGCTGATCCTGAGCCACGATGCGATCCCGACCGCCAGCACGAGGTCGGCGAACAGCATGAACCGCGCGGGGAGAAGCTGCTTGAACAAAGGCAGACTCGAGACGATCCGCCACGGCGCCGGCGCGATGTGATGTCCATAGATCGTCAGCTCGGGGCCGAGTGCGAGTACTAACGCAGCCGCGCCGACGGCCGCGAGCAGCTTCGTGGACCGGGCTCGCCATTGTGTTACGGCGAAGGCGCCAAATGCGGCTAGGAGCGCCACGCCGACATAACCAACGTCCTCGGTGATCCCGGCCGGGAAACGGTAGCTCTGTGGGAAGTGGCTGCTTATGTCGGTGAACGAGTGGCCCCCGAGCAACGTGATCGGGGTCGGTATCACGAGGTTCAGCGGATCGAGCGGGTATGCGCCGGCCTCCGTGGCCGGCAGGTGCGCCTTGACGATCGCCCACCATGTATAGGGAGACACGATCACGGCTGCGACCAGTCCGCCGGCGAGCACTTCCGCGAACAGTGCTCGAAGACGGCCCCGATCCGCTCGGTCGCCCATCACGTAGGCAGCGACGAACGCCACAGCGCCGAATATCACGACGTCGAGGGTGAGTTCGGTCGAGAGCAGGAACTGACCGATGAACAGCAAGGCGATGATCGCGACGAACCGCCGACGCGAGATCATCTGCTCGAGACGTCTGACAGCGAGCAGCGGGAACAGCGGGATGAAGAAGATGGTGAAGAGATTCGGATGCTGCGTGAGGTGTTCCAGCTCGTAGCTGCTGAACCCGAAGATCAACCCGCCGATCAACGCAGGCCCGCTCGCGCGGGTCACCTGGCGGCACAGTACGAACGCGGTGAATGCCGACAGCGCCGGCGAGACCACCGCGAGGACGTTGTACGAGACCAGGACGCCGGCCAGCTCGGTGAGCGGGGACAGCACGAGCGCCGCCCCTGGGATCGAATTAACCGTGGCAACGTTGACGCCGCCGGGCGCCCAGATCGCGTGGGAGTAGAACGGGTTGAGTCCGTGGGTAATCGCGTGCGGCCACCACGACAGCGCCCACATGAAGGCGGGCGGATCGCCGGTTGCCGACAGCCCGCTGCACACGCAGTGCCCGGCCGGGTCGGTGAGCACGTGACGGCCGAAAAGCGCCACCGACAGGGCGAGGTAGAAGAGCAGCGGCAACCAAGTCGAGCTGCCAGCGTCGCGAAGCCGTGGACGCATTTCGGGCGCTCTACTTGAACCGCGAAGCGATGTCAAAGGGATAGACGTACACGGTGAGATCACCGATCTTCGTTGAGGCGATTGGAGAGCCGTCCCCCGGGTCGGGCGCCGTCACGCTCCGGATCTGGATGGCGCGGTCGATCACGAGCAACGAGTTCGCGCCGCGCCGCGGTGTGTACCAGCTCGAGATGCCGATGTCGTACGGGCACATCGCGAGCGAGTGTGAGTTGCACTGGGTGACGGGATAAGCCTTCACCTTGAACTCGCTCATCCACGTCAAGTCCGCAGCGTCCCAGTACCCGGTGTAGCCGTACGTGACGTGCTCGGACTCGGCGTAGCGAGCGAGCGCCTGCCCCTGCTGCGGTGTCGGGAACCTGAGCTGAGGCTGGAACGGGTGCCTGATCACCTGGTAGGAGGCAACCAGCGCAAACAGACACACCCCGATCGTCACACGCGCCTGCCAGCGGCGGCTGCGCGTCGCGAGCAGCGGCAACAGGGCGCCGAATGCCACATACCCGGCGAGAACGTAGCGCGCGCTGTTGGCGTCGACAGGCGCGTCGCTGAACACAAACGCGGCGCTCGAGCTGACAAGCGATGAGACCCAGAACGCGACGTAGGCGAATCGCCGAGCGACCACTGCGTCGAGCGCGAGCGGCGCCGAGCGATCGCGTGGCGCCCGACGGCGCAACTCGATCGGAAGGCAGACGAGCAGCGCCAGGAACAGTGCCCCGGTGAAGAAGGTCGCGATGTCCACTGGGCTCGCGTGAGCGCCACCGAAGAAGTCGCCTCCCGCGAGGTTGGTATAGGACTCGAGTAGCAGGGCGAGGTTGTTCGGGAGCTGTTTGGCCGAAGCAAAGCCGACCGGGAAGGGCGTCGAGCTCCAGCCGATGCTGACCATGTCGTCATGCAGGAGCTTGCCCACCACGAGCGCTATCGCGGCGATGCCGGCGGCGGCCGCAAGCAGCCGCCAGTAAGCCCATGCGCGAGCTCGCCAGGCGAGCAGCCCCGCGGTCACGAGCATCGGCAGGATCGCCCAGACGAGAAACAGCTTGTCCCCCGCGGCCGGAGCTGCGCTGAGCACGCCCATCAGCACCGCGATCACGGCAAACTTCCACGTGGCGAGCGTCCGGGCTCGGCCGGCGAGCCACACGATCAGCGCGCCGAGAAACACCCCGTGCACGGCGGTCGGCCCATGCCAGTCGAAGCTGAAGAACATGAAGCGACCGGCGGTGCCGGCGCAAAGGAGCGCGCTCGCCGCGAGCACGCCCGCCCACGGCCCGAACGCGTACCAGGCCGACCACGCGAGGATCGCGATGCCGATCAGGCTCCAGGCAGCCGGCGCGACCTCCCACAGCTGGCGGTAGCCGGGGAGGCCGCTCGTGAGGTGCAGGAACCACAGCGGCTCGTACCACGGATGGTCCCCGAGGCTGACCATCGCCCCGTGCGGCGCGCTCCCGACGAGCTTTCCGATCATCGGCGCGATCGAGACGTCACTATCCATGTTGATCGCCGTGATCAGCGATCTGAAGTTGACGAGCACCACCAGCGCGTAGACGCTCGCGAGCACCACCGGCGCCCACGGCCAGAGCTGCGGCCAGCGCTCCGGCAACCTCCCCGGCTGGATTCGCACCGGGCGATTATGTACGCTGGCCGGCGATGGGCGAGGCCGCGACCACGCGCCCGCGTCGGTTGTACTGGCCGTTGGTTTCGCTCTGTGCTGCGGGCGTGGCGCTTCGTGTGCTGGTGATGGTGACGTACTCGAGCGCGGTGTTCGTGTTTTACAACGGCGACTCGATCCGGTACGCGCGGATCGCGGCTCCGGGGTATCACTCAGGGCTGTTTTCGGATCCCTATGCGCCCGCTGGGTATCCGGCGTTCTTGAAGCTCTTGCGCGCGATCTGGTCGGCGTTGCCGTTCACCGTTGGCGTCCAGCACGCGCTGGGGATCGCGATCGCGATTCTGCTGTACGCCGTTGTCCGCCGGCTGGGGACGCCGCGCGGTGTAGCGCTCGTGCCCGCCGCGGTCGTGCTGCTGTCTGGCGACCAACTGTTCCTCGAGCACTCGCTGCTCAGCGAGTGTGTGTGGGGGGCGCTGGTGACGGGCGGTTTGTACGCCGTGATCCGCGGTGCCAGGGGCGGCGACGGCGACCGGCGGTGGCTGATCGCCGCCGGGCTGATCCTGGCCGGATCGGCGCTCGCGCGCCAGATCTCGATCCCGCTGTTGCTCGTCGCCGGCGCGTGGGTCGCGTTTGCGGTTCGCGGGCGAGTCGCCAGGCGGACGCTGGCGGCAGCGGCGATCCTCGGCCCTGGGCTGGTGATGCTCGGGCTGTACGTCGGGGTTGCCCACCTGGAGCACGGCTTCACTGGCCTCGGCGGGCGGAGCGGATGGCAGCTCTACGGCCGCGTTGCCCAGTTCGCGAACTGCGCCGACTTCCACCCGCCGGGCCGGACCCGGTTGCTCTGCCAGTCGACTCCGCCCGCAAAGCGGCCAGGGCTGGTCGCGCAGCTGTATGACCCATCCCTGCCGCTCGGCCGCTTTGACTACCAGGGCAAGGACGACGGGCTACTGCGGCGGTTTGCGCTCGACGCCATCGTCAACCAGCCCGGCGACTATCTCGGAGCCGTGCTGGCCGATTGGGCGACGGCCGCGGGCTTGCAAAGCATCCGCTCCGGTGAGGGCGCGTCCCCGTCAATGATGCGCTTCAGCCGCCTGACCCCGTATGGCGCGCCTGCGCCGACCGTGCGGGATGTCGCGGCTTACTACCAGCGCGCGTACACCGCGATTCGCGTGTTGCCCCTGCGTCATTGGGCGCAACGGCTGGGCCGGTACCAATCGATCATGCGCCTGCACGAGATACTCGTGATTCCCCTGGTACTGATCGTGCTGGCCGGACTGCTGCTCAGCCGCGGCCCGCCCCGCTCCGGGATCGCCTTGGTGTTTGGCTTTTCGCTCGCGCTGTACCTGCTGCCGCCAGTCGCCAATGCCTGGGACGTGCGGTACGGAGTGCTCCCGGGTGAGCTGCTCGCGGCCGCCGCGACCGCAAGCGGATGGCGGGTGGCACTCGTCCTGCGGACTCGCCTTCACCGCACGACGAGCGTGGTTGCCGGCGAAGCTAGCTGATCGCCAGAGCAGCAGCCGAGCGCTCGAATGTCAGCTCGCCGCGCTCGCGCTCGGAATCCACCTCGACCGTGTCGCCGGAGACGAACCGGCCCTCGAGGATCGCCAGCGCGAGCGGGTCGACGAGCCGCTTCTGGATCACGCGCTTCAGCGGCCGCGCACCGTACGTGGGGTCGTAACCGATGTCGCCGAGTAGCTGCTTGGCGCCGTCGGTCAGCGTCAACTCGATCTCGCGCTCGCGCAGCCGCGCGACCACCCGCTCGACCTGGAGGTCGACGATCTCGCTCAGCTGCTCGCGGGTCAGCGGCTCGAACTCGACGATGTCGTCGAGCCGGTTGATGAACTCCGGCTTGAACTGCGCCTCGACGCCCGCGCGGCCGCCAGGAATGTTCGACGTCATGATCAGGACCGTGTTCTTGAACGACACGGTGCGGCCCTGGCCGTCGGTCAACCGCCCGTCGTCCATCACCTGTAGCAGCGTGTTGAAGACGTCCGGGTGGGCCTTCTCGATCTCGTCGAGCAGCACCACGCTGTACGGCCGGCGACGGACCGCCTCGGTCAGCTGGCCGCCCTCGTCATAGCCAACGTAGCCGGGTGGCGCGCCGACGAGCCGTGACACGGAGTGCTTCTCCATGTACTCGGACATGTCGATCCTGACCATCGCGTCCTGGGTGTCGAACATGAACTCGGCGAGCGCCCGGGCGAGCTCGGTCTTCCCGACGCCCGTCGGGCCGATGAACAGGAACGTTCCGATCGGACGGTCGGGGTCCTGCAGCCCTGCACGGGAGCGCCGGAGCGCGGACGAGACCGCCTCGACCGCCTCGTCCTGGCCGATCACGCGCTGGTGGAGCCGCTCCTCCATGTGGACGAGCTTCTCGATCTCGCCCTCGAGCAGTCTCGAAACCGGCACGCCGGTCCACTTCGAGACGACCTCGGCCACATCGTCTGCGTCGACGTCGTTCTTCAAGAACCGAACCTCGCCGTCCTGCTCGGCCTCCTCTGCGTCGTCGAGCTTGCGCTCGAGCTCGGGAATGATCCCGTGGCGCAACTCAGCCGCGCGGCCGAGGTCGGCCTCGCGCTCGGCGCGCTCGAGCTCGATCTTCGCCTGATCGAGCTGCTCGCGCAGTTCTGACGCCGCGCCGATCGTCTCCTTCTCGCGCTGCCACTCGGCGTGCATCCCAGCCGACCGCTCCTTCTCCTCGGCGAGCGTCCGCTCGAGCTGTCCCCGGCGAGCGACGGTCCCTGGGTCCTCGTCGTCCCGCAGCGACTCGAGCTCGATCTCGAGCTGCATGATGTGCCGGTCGACCTCGTCGATCTCGGTCGGCTTGGAGTCGATCTCCATCCGGATCCGCGACGCGGCCTCGTCGACCAGGTCGATCGCCTTGTCGGGCAGGAACCGGTCCGCGATGTAGCGGTGCGAGAGCGTCGCCGCCGCGACCAGCGCCGAGTCCTGGATCCGGACGTTGTGGTGCAGCTGGTAGCGCTCCTTTAGCCCGCGCAGGATCGCGATCGTGTCCTGCACCGACGGCTCCTCCACAAGCACCGGCTGGAAGCGGCGCTCGAGCGCCGGGTCCTTCTCGATGTGCTTGCGGTATTCGTCGAGCGTGGTCGCGCCAACGGCACGCAGCTCGCCGCGCGCGAGCATCGGCTTGAGCATGTTGCCCGCGTCCATCGCGCCCTCGGCGGCGCCGGCACCGACGATCGTGTGCAGCTCGTCGATGAACACGACGATCTGGCCCTCGGCCTCGGCGATCTCCTTGAGCACCGCCTTCAGCCGGTCCTCGAACTCGCCGCGGTACTTCGCGCCGGCCACCATCGCGCCGAGGTCGAGCGCGATCACGCGCCGGTCCTTCAGGCCCTCGGGCACGTCGCCCGCGACAATCCGCTGCGCGAGCCCTTCGACGATCGCGGTCTTGCCGACGCCGGGCTCCCCGATCAGCACCGGGTTGTTCTTCGTCCGGCGGCTCAGCACCTGGATCACGCGGCGGATCTCGTCGTCGCGGCCGATCACCGGGTCGAGCTTGCCCTGCTCGGCCGCCTCGGTCAGGTCGGTGCCGTACTTCTCGAGCGCCTGGAACTTGTCCTCGGGGTTCTGGTCGGTGACGCGATGCGAGCCTCGCACCTCCTCGAGCGCGCGCAGCAGCTCCCCGTGCGTGGCGCCCGCGCCACGAAGCGCCTCGCCGGCCGGGGTGGGCGGGGTCGAATTGGACAGCGCCAGCAGCACGTGCTCCGTTGACACGTACTCGTCCTTGAGCGCCCGCATCTCGGACTCGGCGGCACGGATGAGCTGCAGCAGCTCGTTCGAGGTGCCGGTCGTCTCGGTGCCACCGGAGCTCAGCGTTGGCAGCGCATCGAGGGCGCCGTTGACGGTTGTGCGCACGACGGCGGGGTCGACGCCAAGCTTGCGCAGAATCGGGACGACGAGCCCTTCGGGCTGCTCGAGCAGAACTGCGAGCAGGTGCTCGGGCGTCGTCTGCGGATTGCGGCGCTCCTCGGCCAGCCGCTGGGCTGCCTGAAGCGCCTCCTGGCTCTTAATCGTGAATCGGTCAGGCTGCATCTGGGTCCTCGTTCATAAATCTAAGTCTGAGTGACTTAGATTGTATCACGGGTTTGTGCATGCACAAACCCGCCCGGCGCGCATGCGCGCCGGGGACAGGGCCGCATGCGGCCCTGTCTACAGGCCGATTTTCTTGCCGCCAGTCTGGGCCTGGACCGACTCGCCCGGGACACCGATCACGCCGTACACGGTGGCGTCGAGCGCGACCCCGTAGACGGTCGCGGTGATGCGCTTGTGATGGCGGATGCCGGCGCGAATCTTCGACATCGCAGGCGAGCCCAACCTGATCGAGAGCGCGGCGCTCCCGGGCGACCGGAGCCGGACGATCTTCGAGTCGACCTCGAATGGCTTGGCGCTGCCCACCTTGATCAACGCGTAGGCGGCCGCCACGCACGCGGCGGAGCACTTGACCGTCGCCTTGACCTGGCGGCTCGACACCGGGCGCTGGTGACCGGGCAGCGACAGCGAGACGCGCACGACGGCCGGAACGCTCTGGAGCGCGTACGCGGAGAAGTTCGCGAGGTTGACGCTCCCCCACCCGGACGCGTCGTCGAACCCGGGCGCGGCGGAGCAGCACCCGAGCGGCCCCGCGGAGTCGATGTAGATGTCGTTGTCGCCTACGGTCACGTCGTCGAACACGCCCGCGGCGCCGGCCCTGCCGAGCGAGTACAGGAGCGGGTTGACGAGCCCGAGGTCCTCACGACCCTTCGCTTGCAGCATCTGATCCACGAGCGCAAAGCCGCCTGCGAGCAGCGGCGTCGCAGCGCTCGTGCCTCCGACGGTCGTCCACGCGGGACCGCTCGCAGTCCGGCGCTCCGGCCGTGCAGTAGATCGCGTAGCCGGGCAGGACGTCGGCGAGCATCGAAACATCTGGGACGGCGCGGCGGTTGGCCGCGTTCACGCCGCTCTGGTAGTCGGGACGGACGAAGCGGCTGCTCAGCCCGCCGCCGCCCGCCGAGCCGCTCTGCAGGCCGGTGTCGTTCCAGACGGGCTGCCCGGTGATCTGGTTCGACGCGCTGAGCGTCAAGTTCGTCCCGCCAACCCCCGTCACCCACCACGACGACGCCGGATAGTTGACCGACAGCCCGTGGACCGGATTGCCATTGTTGTCCGAGCAGTCGGCCGAGCCCGAGTCGCCGCTCGCCGCGAGGTACGTGATCCCCGTCGCCGCAGCCTCGGCAAGCGACGCCTCGGCGGCATCGAGCCCGCCGGTGCTGATCGCGCCAACCACGTCGGGTTCGCACAAGCCGAGCGAGGCCGAGACGACCTGCGGGTGGTGGCCCCGGTTGCTCAGCGGTGCGGTCATCGCGATCAGCGTGTTGGCGGGCGTCGCGCTCGACTCGTACACGTCGATCTGCTTCAGCTCCGGCGCGGTCGCATCGAGTACCTCGAGGTCGAGCGTCGACTCACCACCGGGGGAGAGCGGATGCGAGATGCCTCCCACCCCATACGCGTTGAGCGCCGGCACCGGCAGACCGAAGCACTGCGCGAACGCGTCGACGTCCGAGGCCTTGAAGCCGTCGATCTCGATCAGCGCGACGGTCTCGCCCTGGCCGGCCACCCCTGCGGCGCGCAGCGGCCCGAAGTCGTACGCCGTCAGGTACTGGTTCGGCGTGAACCCGCCGCTCGCCTGGCCGGCGCCACACCCTGCCGCCGTGCCCGTGCGATTCTGGTAGCCGGATGGCACGCCCGCCTGGGCGCGCTTCGCGACCGGGCGAGTATCCAGCCCTACGACGCTCTTGACGAGGCCCCTCAGACCGGCCGGCACGCGCCTGGAGGCGGATGCCGCGGTCGCTGAGATCGGCGCGATGAACCGAGTCCCGCCCCGCTCGATCAGCGCCAGCCGGACGCCGAACACCCGCTGTGCCTCCGCGACCGTCATCCGCGCGTCGGCGAACATCCCGGTCCCATCGACCTTGACGTTCGAAGCGCCGACGCGGTGCAGATAGGACACCACGCGCCGGCGGGTTGCCGGCGAGGCACCGAACCGGCTCGAGAGCCACTGCAGCGAGCGGTAGTGGGCGTACTGCGGCGATCCCGGCGTTGCGATCGACATCGCCAGCCGCTCGAGCCCGGTCGTGTTCGCGGTGAGCGGGAACACCAGCTGGAGCGTCTGCGACGGGAGCGCAGGACGGGCCTGCGCCGCGTCAGCCAACGGCGCCGCGATCATCAGCGCACAACAAATCCACATCGCCACCAGGACCCGCCGCACCATCGCCTACCTCCTCAGTCGCCCACTCGCGCCGCCATCATCGCAGGCTCGAATGGCTGAGGGATTCAGCTGCGGTCGATCGGAACCCGGAACCGCGCGAGGTCCGCTGCGCGGACGATCTCTCCGCCCCGCTCGTAGGGGACGATCTCGGCCCGGAGCTCGCGACGGAGCGCCTCGAGCCGCTCGACCTCGCGCCTTCAGCTCGGTGGCTCGACGCTCGAGCTGCTGCACCTTCCGGGCCATGGAGGAGAGCTCCTCCTCGAGCTGGAACACACGCTCCACGCCGGCCAGGTTCATCCCCAGCTCGGCGGTCATCTCCTGGATCCGCCGCAGCCGATCGACGTCCTGCCGGCTGTAGAGCCGGGTCCCCTTCGGCGAGCGCTTCGGCTCGATCAGGCCGCGCGCCTCGTACATCCGCAGCGTCTGCGGGTGCATCTCCGCGAGCTCAGCCGCGACCGAGATCATGAATACGCCACGGTCGGTCGACACCTCGACCCGCGTCTGACTCCTGACCCGACGGGTTGCCATCACGCCTCCCCCTGGTTTGCGAACAAGCTCGCCCGCGGGTTCCCGTTGATCACTTCGGAGAGCTTGTCAACGGCGTCGGACTGCTCGGGCGACAGCGACGCCGGGAACGTCGATCACGAACCGGTAGTGGATGTCGCCGCGTCCCTTGCCACTCAGCCGCGGCGGGCCCTCGCCGCGGATCCGCTGGATCGTGCCGTGCTTGGTGCCGCGTGGCACGCGCAGCCGCTTGGAGCCGTTCAGTGTCGGCACCTCGATCACGGCACCGCGGATCGCCTCGGGAATCGTCAGCGGGACCTCGACCTCGAAGTTGTCGCCTGAGCGCTTGAACACGGGCGAATCCTTGACCCGAGTGATCACGAACAGGTCACCGGGCTCACCGGCGCCGCGGGGGGCGGGCTCGCCCTTGCCCTTCAGGCGGATGCGGCTGCCGTCGCGGACCCCGGCGGGGATGTTGACGCGCAGCCGGCGCACGCTTCGCTGGGCGCCCGAGCCGTGGCACGTTGGACACGGGTCATCGATCACGGTCCCCGAGCCGCCGCAGTTCGAGCACGGCTGGGAGATCGAGAAGATCCCCTGGCTCTGGGCCTCGACGCCGCGGCCCTCGCACACCGGGCACACGCGCGGCGTCGTCCCCGGCTTTGCGCCGGTCCCGTGACAGGTTGCGCACTGTTGCGAGGTCGGCACCTGCAGCGGTAGCTGCGCGCCACTGACGGCCTGGTCGAACGTGAGCGTCACCTCGGTCTCGAGGTCGCGGCCGCGCTGGACCGTCGAGCGGGCGCGGCCACCGGCGCCGCCTCCTCCTCCCCCGAACAGGTTCGAGAGGATGTCGCTGAAGCCGCCGCCGAAGTTGATCCCGCCTTCGCCAAAGCCGCCGGCCATGTTCGAGAAGCCGCCGAGCGGGCCCGCGCCGCGGTCGTACTGCTTGCGCTTCTCGGGATCGGACAGGACGTCGTGCGCCTGGGAGATCTGCTTGAACCTCTCCTCGGCCTGCTTGTCGCCCTTGTTCGTGTCCGGGTGGTACTTGCGGGCGAGCTTCCGGTAGGCCTTCTTGATCTCCTCGTCGGAGGCGCCTTTGCCGACTCCGAGGATCTTGTAGTAGTCGGGACGGTCAGCCATCGCTTGATCCGTCCGGTTACCCGGCGACGACGACGCGGGCGGGCCGGATCACCGTGTCCCCGAGCGCGTAGCCGCGCTGGTAGACCTCGACGATCGTCCCCGGTTCGGCGCCCGGCACCGGCTGCTGCGCCATCGCCTCGTGGTGCTGGGGGTCGAACGGCTCGCCCTTCGGCGAGTACCCCTCGATCCCCACACGCGCGAGCGCGGCGACCATGTCGGCGTGGACGAGCTTGATCCCCTCGACGAGCGGATTGTCCGCGCCGTCGGCGACCTCCTGCGCCGCGGCCAGCGCGCGATCGAGATCATCGATCGCCGGCAGCAACTCCTTCGCGAGCTTGACGATGCCGCGGGTCTGGGCGGCCGCCGCCTCACGCGAGGCGCGCTTGCGGTAGTTCTCGAAATCGGCCTGCGTACGCTGGGCCAGCGCGAGGTACTTCCCGGCCAAGTCCTGCTTCCGCCGCGGGCTCCGTCTCCGTGGCCGGCTCGGTCTGCTCTACCACCTCGCCCTCGACGCGCGTCCTCGCAGCGCGGACTCGTCAGGCTCCTCCGGGGAGGCCGGCGCCGTCGGCTGCGCGTCATCCGCAGCCTCGGGCACCACCTCCTCGTAAGCCTCGGTGGCCTTGCCGTGGTCGTTCGTCATCGGACTACTTGCCCTCGTCGACAACCTCGGCATCGACCACGTCCTCCTCCTCGGCGGCTGCACCGTTCGCGCCCGAGCCATCGGTAGCCGCGCCAGCCTCTTCTGACGCCGCTGCCTGCTGCTCCTGGGCGCGCTGGTACATCGCCTCGGAGACCTTGTGGAACGACGCGTTCAGCGCCTCGGTCTTCGAGTTGATCTCGGCCGCGTCTTCCGATGTGAGGCTCTCTCGGACCGCCTTGATCGCGGACTCGATCTCCTCCTTGGAGGAGGCGTCGACGTTGTCGGCGAGATCCTTCAGCTGGCGCTCGGCCTGGTAGGCCGCGTTCTCGCCGTTGTTCCGCGCCTCGGCGAGCTCGCGCTGCCGGCGATCGTCCTCGGCGTGCGACTCGGCGTCGGACACCATTCGCTTGATCTCGTCGTCGGACAGACCGGAGCCGGACCGGATCTCGATCTTCTGCTCCTTGCCGGTGCCGAGGTCCTTGGCCGACACGTTGAGGATGCCGTTCGCGTCGATGTCGAATGCGACCTCGATCTGCGGGATCCCACGCGGCGCCGGCGGGATGCCGGTCAGCTGGAACTTGCCGAGCGACTTGTTGTACATCGCCATCTCGCGCTCACCCTGGAGCACGTGGATCTCGACCGACGGCTGGTTGTCCTCGGCGGTCGAGAACACCTCCGACTTGCGCGTCGGGATCGTCGTGTTGCGCTCGATCAGCTTCGTCATCACGCCGCCCTTGGTCTCGATCCCCAGCGTCAGCGGGGTGACGTCGAGCAGCAGCACGTCCTTGACGTCGCCGGCCAGCACGCCGGCCTGGATCGCGGCGCCGACGGCGACGACCTCATCGGGGTTGACGCCCCGGTGCGGCTCCTTGCCGGTCAGCTCCTTGACCTTCTCCTGCACCGCCGGCATACGGGTCATGCCGCCGACCATCACGACGTGATCGATGTTGGCGGCGCCCTTGTCCTTGGCGTCCTCGAGCGCTTGCCTCACAGGTGCGACGGTGCGGTCGAGCAGATCGGCGGTCAGCTCGTTCAGCTTCGCGCGGGTCAGGCGCGTGTCGAGGTGCTTGGGGCCGCTCGCGTCCGCCGTGATGAACGGCAGGTTGATCTGCGTCTCCTGCGTGGTCGAGAGCTCGATCTTCGCCTTCTCCGCGGCCTCATACAGCCGCTGTAGCGCCATCGGGTCGGCCGCCAGGTCGATGCCCTGGGATGCCTTGAACTCCTTGACGAGCGAGTCGACGATCGCCTTGTCGAAGTTGTCGCCACCGAGGTGGTTGTCACCCGCGGTCGCCTTGACCTCGAACACGCCGTCGCCGATCTCGAGCACCGACACGTCGAAGGTGCCGCCGCCGAGGTCGAACACGAGGATCGTCTGGTCGGTCTCCTTGTCGAGCCCGTACGCGAGCGACGCAGCGGTCGGCTCGTTGATGATCCGCTTGACGTCGAGGCCCGCGATCTGGCCGGCGTCCTTCGTCGCCTGGCGCTGATCGTCGTTGAAGTACGCGGGAACGGTGATCACCGCGCTGTCGACGGTCTCGCCGAGATACGCCTCGGCATCCGACTTCAGCTTCTGCAGGATCATCGCGCTGATCTCCTGCGGGCGGTACTGCTTACCGCCGGCCTCGACGACCGCGTCGCCGCCGGGGCCTGATTCGACCTTGTACGGGACGATCGACTCCTCTTCCTTGACTTCTGCCTCCTTGCGGCCCATGAAGCGCTTGATCGAGAAGACCGTGTTCTGCGGGTTCGTGACGGCCTGCCGCTTGGCGACCGTCCCGACGAGCCGCTCGCCACCCTGGGTGAACGCCACCACGGACGGCGTCGTGCGGCCGCCCTCAGCGTTCTCGATCACGGTCGGCTCGCCGCCCTCGAGCACAGCCATGCACGAGTTCGTCGTCCCCAAATCAATACCGATTGTCTTTGCCATCTGTCGTTTTGCTCCTATACGTTTCGCAAAAATCTAAGTGCGATCGTAGCAGATTTGATCCGCTGGCTCTACGACCGGTGCACGAGGTGACAAATCGCCCGCCGCCCCCGCGCGGTGGTCGCGGGGCGCGCGTATGGGTGCACGAGCGACCACCGCGTCACCCCGACGGCGGCGTTGTCACATGGTGATCACAGAAAGAGCCCGGCGCTTGGGCACATTCGGCGCAGCGCGCAGTCGCGGCACTCCGGCCGCTGGGAATGGCAGGTCCGCCGGCCGTGGCGGAGCAGGTTGAGGTGGAACTCGAGCTCCTCGCCGGGCGGCGTGATCGCGAGCAACTCGTCGTGCAGCTCCTCGAACGGCGCCCCTGGGCGGAACAGCCCGAGGCGCCACCCGACCCGTGAGACGTGGGTGTCGACCGGGACGTCGCGCATCCCGAGCGCGAACAGCAGCACGCAAGCCGCGGTCTTGCGGCCCACGCCAGGCAACGACGTCAGGTATTCCTGTGCCACATTGACTGGCTGGCCAGCCAACCAGTCGAGCGAGAGCTCGCCCGATGACGGCACCCGCGTCGCGGCGACGGCGGAGCCCGGGAAAGCGCCGCTTGGTCGGGGCTGGTCGGTGATCGCCTGCAGGATCGACTTGATCCGCGCGGACTTCACCTTGCTGATCCCGCCGGGCCGGATCGCCTCCTCGACCTGATCGACCGGCGCGTCGCGAACCGCCTCCCAATCCTCAAACCGCTCCCGCAGCCCGAAATACGCGACGTCCCGGTTGCGGTCGTTCGTCGACTGCTGACAGGACGGTCAGGATCAGCTCGGCGATCGGCTGGCCATGGGGCTTGGCCAGCGGGATCCCGTAGATCTCGCGCAGCCGGTCGCGGATCGCCCGCACCCGGCGCGCCGGTGGCCGGCGCCACTGCGGCACTGGCCGACCGAATCTCTACGCGCTAGTCAACGGCACCCCACCGCTCGCACGCCTCCGCGCCGGCGGTCACCGCTTCGCGCAACGCCACCGCGGCCGCCGCCGGGTACCACCCCGCAAGCGCGAGCCGCGCGAGCAGCACGGCGGTCACCGCGTCGCCGGCGCCGATCGTCGAGCGGACCGCCGCCGCAACGCCCGGCGCATCGGCGCGGATCTCGCCCCGCAGGATCGCGCCCCGCTCCCCGCGTGTGATCACGACGAGCCGCGCACCGGCCTTCAACAGCGCGCCGGCCGCCCGCTCGTGGTCGTACTCGCCGGTCATGAGCGTCGCCTCGGCCTCGTTGCAGCGGACGAGCAGCGCGCCAGGGACGCACGCGTTCACCGTGGCAGCCGCCTCGGCGCTCGAGCGCCAGCGGCTCAACCGGAGATTCGGATCGAAGATCACCGGCCGGCCGGCTGCCAGCGCCGCCTCCCTCGCCTCCATCGTCGCCTCTCGCTCAGCGGTCCCCACAAGCGTGTTCGAGCTGAAATACAGCGCCGCCGGTACTCGCGACCGCCCCGCCGCCGAACAGCGCCTCGCCGTAGATCTGAAAGCTCGGCTCTCCGGCCCCGTCGACGGTGACGATCGCGGCGGCCGTCTGGCCGGCGCTCACAACATGCTCCACATCGACGCCCTCGGCGACAAGACGCTGCCGTAGCCACCGGCCCCAGGAGTCCTCGCCGACCGTGCTCGCCAGCGCCACCGGCGCGCCGGCCCGCGCCGTCAACACCGCCACGTTGGCGGCCGCGCCGCCGAAGTGAGGCACGAACACGTCCGCCTCGGTGAGATCCGACACCGGCCGCTCGCAGATGAAATCGACGAGCGTCTCGCCAAGGCACAGAACCGCGGGCATCGAAGACCACGTTATCCTCGCCGCCCCGTGGCCGTCGACGAGCACACGATCGAGCTCGACGAGATGCCGGTGTTCTTCCGCTCTGCTCCGACAGAGGGCACTGAGCGGCTGTTCCTGCACGGACTGCCGACGAGTTCCGACGACATGGTCCCGTTCCTCGAACGCGGGGGCGGCATCGCGCCCGACCTGCCCGGCTTCGGCCGCACGACCAAAGCGGGGCAGCTCGTGTACTCGCCCGAATCCCAGGCGGACTTCGTCGAGCAGCTGCTCGACGAGCTCGAGATCCACTCCGTCAAGCTGATCGCGCACGGCTGGGGCGCCGGCGGCGGGCTCGTGTTCGCCCAGCGGCACCCCGAGCGGATCGAGAAGCTCGTACTGATCAACGCGCTGCCGCTACTCCCTGACTTCCGCTGGCACCGGCTCGCCCGGATGTGGCGCACGCCACTGCTCGGCGAGTTGACGATGGGGTCGATCCCACGCTGGTATCTGCGTCGGATGCTCAGGCGCGCCGGCACCAACCCGAACGCTTGGACCAAACCCGAGCTCAGAACGGTGTGGGACTTCTTCGACCAGGGAACCCAGCGCGCGATCCTGCGGTTGCACCGCTCTGCCAACCCGGACGACCTGGCCGACGCCGGAGCCGAACTGCAAGCCGTCACCGCGCCCGCGCTCGTCATCTGGGGCGAGCACGATCCATGGTTCCCGGCCCGGTTCGCCGACGAGTACGCAACCCGCCTGCCAGACGCGCGCGTGTGGAAGCTCGACGACGCGGGCCACTGGCCGTGGCTCGACCGCGACGACGTGCTCGACGCGGTGGACGCGTTCCTCGGCGACGACTGATGTCGCGACACACGGCCATGCGGGTCGCGCCCACGGCGGTCGCGGCCGTGCTGGCGCTCACCTACGTGATCACATCGCCGGCGAGCCTCGACCTCGCCGCCCACCTGCTGCGCGCGAAGCTATTCAGCGCCGAGGGCTTCGGCTTGTGGAACAACTGGTGGTACGCGGGCCACAACGTCACCAGCTACAGCGTCCTGTTCGAGCCGCTCGCGGCGGCGCTCACGCCGCAGCTGACCGCCGCGCTCGCCGCCGTCGCAAGTGCCGCCATCTTCGAAGCGCTCGCGTACGGAACGTTCCGCCGGCATGCATACCTCGCGTCGCTATGGTTCGGCGCGGCGACGGCGACGGAGCTGTTCGCGGGCAGGCTGACGTTCGCGTTCGGACTCGCACCGGCGCTCGGCGCCGCGCTCGCGCTCCAGCGCCGGCGGCCGTACGCGGCGGCGCGGGCTCGCCTTCCTGACCGCGCTCGCGAGCCCGGTGGCGGCGCTGTTCGCGGCGCTCGCCGGCGTCGCGCACGCCGCGGGCACCCACCGCTGGCGGACCGGCCTCAGCGTCGCCGCCGCGGCGCTCGTGCCGGTCGCGCTGCTCGGCGATCGCGTTCCCCGAAGGCGGAACGTTCCCGTTCGCGTTCTCCGCGCTGTGGCCGCTGCTCGTTGATCGCCGCGGTGGCGCTGCCAATGACCCGCGCGGCACCCGGCGCTCAGAGCGGGGATCGCGTTGTACGCGGTCGGCTGCGTCGCCGCGTACGTGCTGCACACCCCGATCGGGGCGAACGCGGCCCGGCTCGGAACGCTGACCGCGGGGCCGGTGGCGGCGCTGCTGATCAGCCGACCGCAGGGTGCTGCTCGCCGTCGCCGCCCCGCTGCTGTACCTGCAGTTCCAGCCGCCGATCCGCGACCTCGTCAACCAGGCGGGCGACCCGTCGACCAGCGCCACGTATTACCGGCCGCTGCTGGCGTACTTGCGCCAACAGCGAGGGCCGCCGTTCCGGATCGAGATCCCGCCGACCCGCTTTCACTACGAGACGTACGCGGTCGCGCCGCATTACCCGCTCGCTCGCGGGTGGGAGCGACAGCTCGACATCAAGCTACGACAACCTGTTCTACGCCGGCCCGCTGACCGCCGCGACATATGACGCATGGCTGCACGAGCAGGCCGTCCGCTTCGTCGCCCTCGCGGACGCGCCGCTCGACTACGCGGCGAGGAGCGAGGTACGGCTGATCGAACGCGGGCTGCCGTACCTCCACGAGGTGTTCGACACCCGGCACTGGCGCGTGTACGAGGTCACGGACCCGACCCCGATCGTTACGGGCGCGGCCACGCTCACCTCACTCGGGCCGAACTCGGTGACGGTCAACGCACAGGGATCTGGAACCGCACTCGTCCGCGTCCACTTCACGCCGTACTGGATCCTCGGCCGCGGTCAAGGATGCGTCGGACCATCCGGACAATTCACTGAGCTACGACTACGCCACGCCGGCCCGGCGCAACTGACGATCCAGTTCGCTTTGGACCGGATCGGCGCGAACTCGCCAAGGTGCAACCAACCCGCTCGGTAGGATGAACCGCTGCTCATGCGGCGTCGGCTCTCTTCATTCGAGACTCACGTGTTGCCGCGGGGCTGGTTCGACGTTGTCCGTCAGCTAGGCCTGTTTGTCGGCATCTACATCCTCTATCAGCTCGTTCGCGGGCTGATCGCGACCGGCAACTTGTACAAGCCGTTCGGCGACGCGATGAAGATCATCAACCTCGAGCGGACACTGCATGTGTTCGTCGAGCCGAGCGTTCAGGCGTGGACGCTCGGACAGCACTGGCTGATAACCGCAGCCGATTGGGCATACCTGTACTCGCACTACGCGGTAACCGGCGCCGTCCTGATCTTCATCTACCTGCGCCGCAACGACGCCTTCTACTTCGTGCGGAACATGTTCATGCTCTCGATGCTGATCGCGCTCGTCGGCTACGCCGTCTTCCCGACGGCGCCGCCCGCGCTGATGCCCGAGTGGGGGTTCACCGATGCGATCTCGCAGTTCCTCGGCGTCCCGCATGTCGACGGCGGCCCCGCCAGCGCGTTCGTGAACATCTACGCGGCGGTACCGTCGATGCACGTGTGCTTCGCGGTGATGACCGGCTTCGCGATGCGCAAGCTGGTACGCCGCCGCGGCGCGAAGATCGCGTGGTCGCTGTACCCGGTGTGGATCACGTTCGTGGTCGTCGCGACAGGCAACCACTACTTCACCGACGTGTTCCTCGGCGCGCTCACCGCCGGGGTCTCCGCGATGCTCGCCAAGCACCTGCTCGCTCGCGCCCGGCCGGACGTGTGGGCCTTCCGACAAGCTACTGTCCCGAGCAATGGCGGAGCCGACCGCACCCGGCGCAACGGGCCCGCGCCGCACCCGTCAGCGGCGTAACGGCGGGCCGATCACCCAGGAGTACGTCCGCAACCGGCTGATCGAGTCACGGCTGACGCCGAACGCGATCTCGCTCACTGGCTTCACGCTCAACCTCGCCGCGGCCGGGCTGATCGTCGGGAGGCTGTTCTTCCTCGCCGGGGTCGCATTCATCGTCGGCTCGATCATGGACACGCTCGACGGGCGCTACTCGCGGATGTCGGGCAAGGGCACGCCCTTCGGCGCGTTCCTCGACTCGACGCTCGACCGGCTCGAGGAGGGGATCGTGCTGACCGCCGTCGGCGCGTACTTCGCCTCTCGCCACAACCAGGCCGCGACCGCCGCCACCGTCGCCGCCGTGCTGTTCAGCCTGATGGTGTCCTACACCCGTGCGCGCGCGGAGGCGCTCGGGGTCGAGTGCAAGGTCGGGCTCGCGACACGGCCTGTGCGGGTCGTGATCCTGTCCGCCGGGCTCGTGTTCGCACGCGGCGCATCGCTTGGTCACTTCTATCTGCTCGCGCCGGCGGTCTACGTGCTCGCCGGCCTGGCGATCATCACAACCGCCCAGCGGATCTGGCACGTGCGCCAGCAGTTGAAGGCGGCGTCAGCTGTAACAAACGGCTAACCACGGGATACGTTGTACGTCGCCCGCGCCACCAGGCTGCGCAGGCCCAGATTTAGACGAAGGGAAACCTCTCCACAGTGAGCAAGACCAACGGTTCCTCAAACGGCGCTGCGCGCTACCAGGACGACAAGGTCCGCGTCGCGATCATCGGCGTGGGCAACTGCGCGAGCTCGTTCGTGCAGGGCGTCCAGTACTACAAGGACGCCGACCCGGCGCAGAGCGTGCCGGGACTGATGCACGTCGATCTCGGCGGCTACCACGTGTCCGACATCGAGTTCAGCGCGGCGTTCGACATCGACGCTGACAAGGTCGGCAAGGACCTGTCGAAGGCGATCTTCGCCGGCCAGAACAACACGCTCAAGCTCGGCCGCGACGTCGGCGAATCTCGGCGTCGAGGTGCAGCGTGGGATGACCCACGACGGTCTTGGCAAGTACCTCAAGCAGAAGATCAAGAAGGCTCCGGGCTCGACCGTCGACATCGTCGAGGTGCTGAAGGAGACGCACACCGATGTCGTCATCTCCTACCTCCCGGTCGGCTCCGAGCAGGCGACGAAGTGGTACGTCGAGCAGATCCTCGAGGCGGGCTGCGGGATGGTCAACTGCATCCCGGTGTTCATCGCCCGGGAGCCGTACTGGGACAAGCGGTTCAAGAAGGCCGGGGTCCCGATCGTCGGCGACGACATCAAGTCCCAGGTCGGCGCGACGATCGTCCACCGGAACCTCGCGCGGCTGTTCCACGAGCGCGGCGTGAAGATGCTCCGCACCTCGCAGCTGAACGTGGGCGGCAATATGGACTTCTACAACATGCTCGAACGCGAGCGGCTCGAGTCCAAGAAGATCTCGAAGACGAACGCCGTCACCTCGATCATGGGTCACGAGCTTCCGCCGGACGATGTCTACATCGGGCCGTCGGACTACGTGCCGTGGCTGACCGACCGCAAATGGGCCCACATCCGGATGGAGGGCCAGGCGTTCGGGGACGTGCCGCTGAACGTCGAGCTGAAGCTCGAGGTGTGGGACTCGCCGAACTCGGCCGGAATCGTGATCGACGCGGCCCGCTGCTGCAAGCTGGCGCTGAACAACGGCGTCGCCGGCCAGCTCGACGGCCCCAGCTCGTACCTGATGAAGTCGCCGCAGCACCAGCGGCCCGACGCCGAGGCGCGCGAGATGACCGAGGCGTTCATCAAGAAGTACGCGCGCAAGCGGGCACCGAAGCCGGCGGCCAAGAAGGCCCCCGCCAAGAAGGCCCCCGCCAAGAAGTAGGGGGTCACGGCTGCGGCAGGCGCAGCGTGAAGCGCGCACCACCGCCGTCGACGTTCTCAACCGCGATGCTGCCGCCCATCCGGGCGGCCAGCTCGCCGACGATCGCGAGACCCAGACCGGAGCCGACCTCGCGCTCTGAGCGGTACCGCTCGTACAGGTAGAAGCGCTCGAACGCGCGTGGCAGATCCTGCTCGGCCAGGCCCGGGCCGGTGTCCTGCACCGAGATCTCCCCGGCGCGCGCGGTGACGGTGACCGACCCTCCGGCCGGCGTGATCCGCAGCGCGTTCTCGATCAGGTTCGACGTCGCCTGGAGCAGGCGGTCGGGATCGCCGACGGCCGGCGCCTCCCGCTCGTGGACGGCGCTGAGCGAGACCGCGAGCTCCTGCGCGCGAAGCCGGTGGCGCTCGAGGGCCCGATCGGCGATCGCGCCCAGCTCGACCGGTTCGTGCTCGACCGAGAATCCTGCGCGCTGCAGGCGGGCGAGATCGAGCAGGTCAGCGACGAGCCGCTCGAGCCGGCTCGCCTCCGCGCCGATCACGTGACTGGCCTGTGCGGGCTCGACCGCGCCGTCGCCGAGCGCCTCGGCATATCCGCCAATCGAGGTCAACGGCGTCTTCAGCTCGTGACTGACCGACTCCAGGAAGTCGCGCTGTTGATCGCGGGCGCGGGCAAGGCTGTGCGACATCAGGTTGAACGAGCGCGCGAGCTCGGCCAGCTCGTCCTCGCCGGTCACCGCCACATCAACATTCGGCTCCCCGGCCGCGACCCGCGCTGTGGCCTGCGACAGCGCTCCGATCGGCCGGAGCAATCGCCGCGCGAGCAGGAACGACGCCAGCGCCGCGAGCGCCGCGCCCCCGATCCCGGCCAGGATCAGGCTGACCAGAAACGGTCGCCACTCGGCGAACGCCAGACCGGCGCCGCGCACGAGCACGATCGCGCCCCGAGTGGTGCCTCGGGCGGCGTAGATCAGCGACTGGCGCCCCACTTGAATCGTCCCCACCGAATCGGAGGGGTCCTGGATCTGAGCGAGAATCAGCCGCGCTCGGTGAAGCGGCACTGCCACCGGCCGCCCGTTGCCGACGCGGTAGACGTGCTCGCCGGCGCCGAGCGCGCCCGGAGCGCCGCCGACAAGCGCCACCACGTCCGCCTGGCGGATCAGCGCGACCATCCGCTGATTGGCCACCTGCCGCCGCACAAGCACCGCGGCGACGATCACGGTCAGTACGCAGGCCGCCACCGCGGTTCCCGCGACGATTGCAAATACCCGCCGCCTGAGCGTCACGCCGTGGCCTTGTAACCCACGCCGCGCACGGTGCGTATCAGCTCCGGGTAACCGAGCTTGCGCCGCAGCTGCGCGACATGCACCTCGACCGTTCGCGTCTGGCCCGGCGAAACAAACCCCCACACGGCCTCGAGCAGCTCGTCGCGGCCGACCACGCGGCCGGAGTTGCGGACGAGGTACTCGAGCAGGTCGAACTCGCGCTGGGTCAACTCCAGCTCGTGGCCATCGAGATGGACCTCGCGAGCGGCTACCGAGATGGTCACCGGCCCGAGCGACAGCACGTCCTCCGCGGTCTGGCCGCCGCGGCGCAGGACAGCCTTGATCCGCGCGGTCAGCTCGCGCGGCGAGAACGGCTTCGGCACGTAGTCGTCGGCGCCGAGCTCGAGACCGGCGACGCGATCGACAACCTCGTCGCGGGCCGTCAGCATCACCACCGGAACGCGGCCGGCGATCCGCCGGCATACCTCGAAGCCGTCGATGCCCGGCAGCCCGATGTCCAGCACCACCAGCCTCACCGGGTGCCGCGGCAGCTCGGCAAGCGCGTCCTCGCCCGATCGGACCCAGACGGCGTTGTAGCCGTCTCGCTCGAGGTAGGTCTTGACCAGCGTGCCGATGTTGGGGTCGTCCTCGACGACCAGGATCGTGTCCGCCATCGCGAAGAAATCGTAGGGCCGCTATCCCCCCGCATGAGCGCGGCTTTACACGCAGCTGACCTTCGGCTGAGCCACCGCTTTCGCCGGTGCTCGACGATCTCCGAGCACTGCGAAGCGACCGGGATCAACAAAGGAGTCAGCAATGAACAAAGCGAGACTGAAGCTTGGAGCGGTGGCGCTCGTGTGCGTCGCGCTCGGCGCCGGCGCCAGCGTCGTCGCGAACGGGGCGGCCAGCACCTCGGCGCACCCCGCCACCACGGCGACACACCACGCGCGCCTGAGGCTGGGGGCGCTGATCCGCCGCACGGCACAGGCCAGCCTGGTCGTGCACACCAAGCAAGGGTTCGTCAACGTGACGATCGCCCGTGGCACGGTCCAGTCGGTGTCGGGCAACCAGCTGACGCTCACCGAGGGCACACGCAAGGCGACGTACAAGACGGTCACCTACACACTCCCGGCGACCGTCCGCGTTCGCGACAACCGCCGGCGCTCCACGCTGAACGCCGTGAAGGCGGGCCAGCGGGCCTTGGTCGTGATCCTCCCGAAGCGGGCGCTCGTCGTCGCGCGGACGCCCTAAAGAAAGCCGCTCATCGCCAGACCGCCGTCAACGACGAGCGTCTGGCCGGTGATGTAGCTCGACTCGTCCGAAAGCAGGAACAGCACCGCCTGGGCGACCTCCCAGGCGGTGCCCTGCCGACCCAGGGGGATTCGGGTGCGCTCGCGCCCAGGACGTCCCGCCGACGCAAGCCGCCCGAGGGGGGTATCGATCAGCCCGGGCGCGACCACGTTCGCGCGCACGCCGGCGCGCGCTCCCTCTAGAGCAACGTGCCGGCAGAGCCCCAGCAGCGCGGCCTTGGAGGTGTCGTACGACGGAATCTGGCTGCCGGGTCGAAGACCGGCCACCGAGCTGATGAACACGATCGACGCGCTCTCCCCGAGCAGGGGCAGCGCGCGGCGCGCGATCAGGAGGTGAGAGCGCACGCTGACCGCCAGCACGCGATCCCAGATCTCCGGCGTCGTGCCCTCGAGCCGCAGCCCGCCGCCGATGCCGACGTTGAGCACGAGGCCGTCGAGCCCACCGAGCGCAGCCGCGGACTCGTCGACCACGCGGTCGCAAGCCTCAGGATCGCCGACGTCGGCGATCACCGGGATGGCGTCCCCGCCGTCCTGCGCGACGATCGAGACCGTCGCCTGCGCCGCTTCACCGACACGGTCGACAACCGCCACCGTGGCGCCCTCGCGCGCGCACAGCACGGAGATCGCCTGCCCGTTGCCGGGCGGCGCGTCGGCGTCCCTGAAGCCCTGGCTGCCGCCACCCACGACGAGGATTCGCTTTCCGGGAAGGCGCACGGATGTAGATTCGCGTCCATGGCACTGATTCCCTACGCAGACGAAGGCCCGCAGGACGAGCGCGTGACCGCCGTTCTCGACCGCCTCCCCGAACCCCGCATCAACTTGTTCCGGATGCTCGCGAACGCGCCCGCGATGATCGGGCCGACGTTGCGGCTGGGCGAGGCGATCCTGACGAAGGGCGAGCTCGACCCGAAGCTCCGCGAGCAGGTGATCCTCCGCACCGCACGGCTCACCGGCAGCGAGTACGAGGAGGTCCAGCACGAGCGGATCGCAAAGCTCGTCGGCGTCGCCGACGACGGGCTCGACCAGCCCGCGATCAAGCTCGTCGACGCGCTGCTCACCGGCGACGGCACGCCAACACCGGAGCTCGTCAAAACCGTCGAGTCCGAACTTGGCCGCGCGCAGCTGATCGAGCTGACTCTCGTCGTCGGCTACTACGCGATGCTCGGCGGGATGATGCGGACAGTCCGGATTGACGTTGACGACGTCGTCGAGAAGGGGATGCTCGACCGCTGGCAATAGACTGATCCGGTGCCAGATCGCCTCGCGATCGCGCAGGTCACGCCGTTCGCCTGGGAGGCGAGCAACGAGGTCAACGAATACGTCGCACGGGTTTCGGACGAGCTCGTGCAGCGTGGCCACAGCGTGTTGGTGGTTGCGCCGTCCGAGTCGCCCGGCGCTCGTCCGGGACACCCGCCGGGCGATCCGATCCGCGCCCGAGGGGCTGCTCAAACCCGGTCAACGGGTCGTGCTCGGCGTCGGCGAGGTGCTGCCGTTCTCGCCCGCGCGGCGCCGCGCCGCCTCGCTGCCCGTCGACGTCGCCCGAACGATCGAGGAGGCGCTGTCCTCGATCCCCCTCGACGTGGTCCACGTCCACGAGCCGTTCGCGCCGAGCGCTTCGAGCGTGGCGCTTCGCCACTCGCGCGCGCTGAACGTCGGCAGCTTCCACGTCCCTACCGAGCGCGTGCTCTCGACCCAGCTGACGGGGCCGCTCTCCCGGCTGTTGTTCAGCCGGCTCGACGCGCGCACGGCGAGCTACCACGCGACGGCGGAGCTACTGCAGCGCTACTTCGCCGGCGACTACCGCGTGATCACCCCCGGCGCCGATCCGCAACCCGACCACACAGAGCAGAAGCCGGTCGAGCTCGCGATGATCGCGACCGAGGAGCGCGCCGCGCTCCGTATCTTCCTGCGGGCGCTACGAGCGCTTCCGCCTGAGCTGTCTTGGCACGCGACGGTTACCTCGGCTCGCCCACTGGCAGCGCCCGCGACGCTCGAGCGAGCGCTTCGCGACCGCGTCAGCTTCGTCGAGTCCCGGGATCCGGCCGCGGCGCTCGCGACGGCCGACATCGTCGTGCTCGCATCCGAGGGATTGCGCACAACGCCGTCCACGCTCGTGCACGCGATCGCGGCGGGTGTCGTGCCCGTTGCCTCACGGCTCGCCGCGTATGAAGAGCTGCTCGGAGAGGGGACGCTGGGGCTCGTGTTCGAGCCGGGCGACGTGCAAACGCTGTCGGCGCACCTGGCGCGGCTGATCTCCGAACCGGAGCTGCGTGACCGCCAGCGCCAGGAGGCCGAGCCGCTGCGAGGGACGCTCACGTGGACACGGGTCGCCGACGAGTTCGAGCAGATTTACGGCGAGCTCGTCGCGCGCCGCCACAGCGGCCGCGGCGACCCGCGGGCGCGCGCGCGGATTAAGGACCGCGGGCTCATCGACGTCGACCTCCACATGCACACCGACCACTCGTACGACTGCGCGACCCCGGTCGAGGTGCTGCTCGCCGAGGCGCGCTCGCTCGGACTTGGCGCGATCGCGATCACCGACCACAACGAGGTCTCGGGCGCGCTCGACGCGCGCTCGAAGGCTGACGGGGTCAAGGTGATCGTCGCCGAAGAGGTCAAGACCGCCGATCAGGGCGAGGTGATCGGCCTGTTCATCGAGCAGAAGATCGAGCGGGGGATGACGCTGCAGGAGACGATCGCGGAGATCAAGCGTCAGGGCGGACTGGTTTATGTCCCGCACCCGTTCGACCGGATGCACTCGGTGCCGGATTATGAGCACCTCAACGCGGTGCTGGACGACGTCGACGCGATCGAGGTGTTCAACCCACGGGTCGCAATCGCCGAGTTCAACGAAGAGGCGCTCCGATACGCATTGAAGTACCGGATTCCGGCGGGCGCCGGATCCGACGCGCATGTCCCCCAGGGCCTCGGCTCCGTGCGGATCCGGATGCGAGATTTCGACGGCCCCGAGGAGTTCCTCGAGTCGCTCCGCGATGCGGACATCCTCCGCAACCCGGCTAGCCTTTTGTACGTCCAGGCGCTGAAATTCCTGCAGACGAAGGCAATGCCCGCGGGCGCGCGACGCGCCTCGAGAGACCGTCGCGTGCGCCGCGCAACGCACGGAACGCGCCGCAAGTCCTGATGCACCGGCAAGGACAAGCCCCGCTGCCGTCCAATCGGGGTGCAATGCCGGCGACGGATGACGAGATCCGCGAGAAGTATCTCGAGCGCGCGATCCGCGAGCTCAACGCGTTCGCGCGCGAACTGCAGTCCTGCCCGCACTGTCCCCGCGGGCAGGTGATGCCCGTGCTCGGCTCCGGCCATCCGCAGGCGGACATCATGCTGCTCAAGCACTCGGCCCGCCCGGCCGAGGTCGAGGAGGGGGTCGCGTTCTACGGACGGACCGGCAACGCGCTGATGAAGTCGCTCAAGCGACTGTCGATCGAGCCGCTCGCCGTGTACGGCACGCTGTGCGTCAAGTGCCCGGTCGCCGACCCGACGATGGCGGACGACGCGTGCGTCGCGCGCCTGCTCGAGGAGATCGCGATCGTGCAGCCGAAGATCGTCGTCGTGATGGGGCCAGAGTCACTGATGGTGCTGAACGACCTGGACGTGCCGCTGTCGCGCGAGCTCGCCGAGTCCCCGGGCGAGCTCCAGCGGTTCACGCCGTCGATCGAGGCCCTGTACGTCCCGAACATCGACGAGGCACTCGACGAGGAGAGCGCGAAGCGTGAATTTTGGGCCGCATTCCGGGTACTTGGACAATGGTGGGCGGATCTCCCGCCCTACTAGCCCATGGATCTCGAAGAGCGAACACTTGAGAGCGTCGGCGATCGCTGCGAAGAGTGCGGCGCCAAGCTGACCCGTGCCGAACAGCAGGCGGCGCTCGAGTCCGGCGGCCCGGCGCTGTGTTCGGTACACGCCGCCGAAGACGAGCCTGGACTCGCCGCTGAGGATGAGCAGTTCGGCGACGCCGGCTAAGCCGTCAGGATGATCTTGCCGAGCTTGCCGCCCGCCTTGAAGCGGTCGTAGGCCTCGGCGGCCTGCTCCAGCGGGAATGTCGCCGCCACCGGCACCGTCAGCTCACCTGCCTCGAACAGCGGCAGCACCGAGCGCTCCATCGCGCGCGCTGTCGCCGCCTTGTCCTCCAGCGGGCGATAGCGAATCATCGACGCCATGATCCGGCCGCGCTTTGCCAGCAGCGCGCCGAGGTGGAGCTCGCCCTTCGCGCCGGCCCCGATCCCGATCACGCTGATCCGCCCGAGCATGTTCAGCGAGTTGACGTTGTCGACCAGATTCGGAGCGCCGACGAGCTCGAGGATCACGTCGAACGGGCCGTGGTCGGTGAACTCCTCGGGCGCGAGCACGGTGGCACCGAGCTCGGCGACGCCGTCCCGCTGTTGTTCGTTCCTCACGGTGGCATAGACGCGGGCCCCGGCCGCGCGGCCGAGCTGGACCGCGGCCGTGCCGACGCCACCGGCGGCGCCATGGACGAGCAGCTTCTCGCCCGGCTTCAGCTCCGCCTGCGTGAACAGCGCATCGTGGGCGGTCGTGAAAACCTCGGGGACGCCGCCCGCGTGGGTGAGCTCGAGCTTGCCCGGAACCGCCATCAGCAGCCGTTCGTTGACAGCGATCAGCTCCGCCTGGCCGCCGCCACCGACGATCGACATGACGGAGTCCCCTGCAGTGAAGCGGAACGCGCCAGGTCCGTTCTGCACCACCTCGCCGGCGAGCTCGAGGCCAGGGATGTCCTGCGGCGAGTCCGGCGGTGGCGGATAGCGGCCGGCGAGCTGATGGATGTCGGCGCCGTTGATCCCCGCCGATCGGACCCTGACAAGCACCTCGCCCTTGCCGGGCACGGGATCGGGATGCTCGGCGAATACGAGCTCGCCGTCCTTGATCGTGGCCGCCCTCACGCGTGTTGATCCTACGCGTTCAGGATCGCGGCCGTGACGCGATCAGGGGCCTCGAGGGCCGGCCAGTGGCCGACGTCGTGGAGCTTTTCGATCGGCGCGCTGGGAAGACGCTCGGCGATTCGCTCCGCCATGTGCGCACCGGACACCGGGTCGAGCATCCCCCAGACGAAGCTCAGCGGGACGTCGGTGCGTTCGAGCGCCTCCACCCACCGGTCCTCATGCTTGCGGCGGTCGGTCATGTACCGGATCAGCAGGTACGAGTTCTTGAATCCGTCGTCGCGGTACATCGAGCGCCAGATCGCGACGCTGTCGGCGGTCGCGTCGTAGTCGGGCGCAAACGTCGGCTTCAGCGCCCCGATCATCAGCTCCTCGGTCACACGTCTCTGACAGCTTCGGTCCCTGCTCGGGATCGAGCAGCGCCTCCTGCACCGGCTGGGGCCGGTGGACATCCGGGTACAGGCCGCCGTTCAGGAAGTAGACCTGCCGGATCTGCTCCGCTCGGCGAGCGAGCAGCTCCTGCACGACCGACACCGCGTAGTCATGCGCGACCACCGTCGTGTCGGTCACGCCCTCGAGTTCCCACAGCTGCTCGACGATGTCGGCCTGCTCGTGGATCGAGTACTCGTGCTCAGGCGGCTTGTCGGACGCGCCGAACCCGAGGAAGTCAGGGGCCAGTAGCTTCGTAGCGCTCGGCGAGCGCCGGGGCCACTTTGTGCCAGTCGTGCGAGCTGCTGGGGAACCCGTGCAGCAGTGTCATGTGCGGCGCGGCGTTTCGGAACCGGCGCACGAACACGTGCCGCTCGGATCCGTTCAGCAGCAGCTCGGCCTGATCGCCGGCCTGCCACCACCGCTCGATCGTCGTCATCTGCTCAGCACGGCGACGCACTCGATGTGCGGCGTCTGCGGGAACATGTCGACGGGGCGGACCCGCTCGAGCGTGTAGCCGGCCTCGGTCAGCTGCGCAGCGTTCGGCGCGAGCGTCGTCGGGTTGCATGACACGTAGACCACCCGCTGCGGGCTCGCCTCGATGATCCGGCGGACGATCTTCTGCGAGAGCCCGGCCCGGGGAGGGTCGACGATCAGGACATCGGGACGGCCGGCGGTGTCGACGAGCTCGCGCAGCGCGAGCCGGACGTCGCCGGCATAGAAGTGGGCGTTGTCGATCTCGTTGCGCTTGGCGTTCTCGATCGCGTCGGCGACCGCCTCGGGGATCAGCTCGAGTCCGTACAGCTCGGCTCGCGCGCGGCGCCATCTCGAGCCCGATCGTTCCGATCCCGCAGTACAGGTCGTAGATCCGCTCGAACCCGGTGAGGCCGGCGAACTCGACAGCGACGCCGTACAGCCGCTCGGCCATCTCGGTGTTGGTCTGGAAGAACGCCTCGGGAGAGATGCTCAGGCGCAGGCCGCCGAGTTGCTCCTCGAGCCGGTCGGCGCCGGCCAGCAAGTCGGTCTCGCCGCCCTGTGTCGTCTCGGACAGGGCGTCGGTGCGGGTCCACAGCAGGCTCGTGTTTGCGTCGGCCACCGCCTCGGCGAGGCTGTCGGCGTCGAGCTCGCCCGGCGCGGTGACGAGCCGCACCTGGAGTTGGCCGGTGCGGCGGCCCTCGCGGACGACGAGGTTGCGAAGCAGACCCTCGCCCGTCCGGCGGTCGTACGCGGTGAGGCCCTGGCCGCGGCACCACTCGGCGACCCGCTCGCGCGCCTCGTTGCCGGCCGCCGAGGCCAGCAGGCAGTCCGAGACCTCGACGATCTCGTGCCAGCGGCCGGGCGCGTGAAAGCCGCAGATCAGCCGTCCGCCGTCGTCGGTGCCGAACGAGTACTCGAGCTTGTTGCGGTAGCGCCACTGCTCGAGCGCCGGGACGATCGGATCGAGCGTGTAGCCGGACAGCCGGCCGATCCTCGTCAGCGCCTCGTCGACCTGCTGCTGCTTGATCTCCAGCTGGCGCTCGTAGCGCAGCACCTGCCACGGGGCGCCTGGGTGGTGCGCGACCGGCTCGATCCGGTCGGGCCCCGGCTCGAGTAGCTCCGTGACGTCCGCCTCCGCGTACGCCCGCTTGGATTTGCCGACCTGCGGCGCGGACGCGGTCGCCCGGCATCCCGCCGCGGACGAACACGACGTAGCCGTCGGTGCGCGCGACGCCGGCGCCGCCGAACGCGAGCGAGTCGATCGTCAGCTCGAGCGCATCGCCGCGCGCGGGGCGCGGCGCGGTGGACGTCTGGTCGCTCAGCCGAGCGCCTTCTCGATCGCGTCGAGCACCGACTTGCGGTTCGCGTGGCGGCGTTCGTAGTCGCGGACGCTTGCGCAGCTCGGCGGGCTGCGAGCTGCTCGAGCCGAGCCCTCACCTGCGCCGGCGGTCAGATCCTCGTAGCCCGAGATCGGGAACAACGAGCCGACGCCGACGGTGCGGCGCGCCCGATCGGCGGTGCGGACGAGGCGGTCGACGGACTCCACACGCCGTGCGGCGCGGGTCGCCGCCGCGACGCGCCGCTCGACTTCGGCCATCAGGCCGTCGGTCTGCTGGCGACCACGGCGGACGAGCTCCTGGACGAGCTCGTTCGCGTCCGAGCGCGTCACCCGGCCGCGCTCGGCGGCATCGTCGAGCGTCTCCTGGATCCGGTCGCGGGTCAGGATCACGAGATCGAGTGGGGTGCTGCTGCTCGTTGTGGTTTTCGACGACGCGGGCTTACGCTTCGTCGTCCGCTTCGCGGCGGGCTTCTTCTTGGCCGAAGAAGACGTCCCTCTCTTAGGTGCGGGCATGCCGCGAGGCTACCCGACCGGCGACACCAGGAACTCGAGCAGGGCCTTCTGCGCGTGGCGGCGGTTCTCGGCCTGGTCCCAGATTCGCTGACGGTCGCCGTACAGCAGGCCTTCGGTGATCTCCTCACCCGGGTGCGCTGGGAGGCAGTGGAGCACGATCGCCGTCGGCTTCGCGCGTGCCAGCAGCGCTTCGTCGAGCCGGTAGGGAGCAAGCGCGCTCGCGGCGCGCGGCCGCCGATGCGGGGCTGTCGTTCATGCTCACCCACACATCGGTGTACAGCGCGTCGGCCTCGTACGCGGCCTCGACCGGCTCGGTCGCCAGCAGCGCGCCCGCCACCGGTTCGATCTGGTACTCGCGCGGCGAGGCGATCGTCACCTGCACGCCCGCGAGGGCCCCGAGGATCGCCAGCGACCGGGCGACGTTGTTGCCGTCTCCGACGTATCCGACCTTCAGCCCTTCCAGCGTGCCGAACGTCTCCCTCAGCGTCTGGAGATCGGCGAGCGCCTGACAGGGGTGGTGGTACGGCGGTCAGCATGTTGATCACCGGCACGCTCGCGTGACGCGCCAGCTCGGCCACGAGCTCGTCGGGGCCGGTGCGGATCCCGATCGCCGCGACATGCCGGCTCAGCACCAGCGCGGTGTCGCGGACCGACTCGCCCCGCGAGAGCTGCATCTCGTCGCTGCGAAGCACCATCGGGTGTCCTTGAAGCTCGGCGATCCCGGTCTCGAACGAGACGCGCGTCCGCGTCGATGGGCGCTCGAAGATCAGCGCGACGGTCCGCCCCGCGAGCACGTTCGACGAGAGCGGCGCCCGCTTGAGCTCGTCGGCCCGTGCCAACAGCGCGTCGAGCTGGGCGGGGCGTGAGCTCGGAGCCGGTGAGGAAGTCGGGCAAGCAGGGCAGTGTACGTTGGAGAAAGTGCAGCTCCGGCTCTTGATCTGGAACATGTTTCACGGCCGGGCGGTGCCGCCGGCCCGCCGCGAGCTGCTGCGCGAGTTCGCGGACGAGCTGTTCGGGTGGGAGTGGGACGTCGCGCTGCTGCAGGAGGTGCCGCCGTGGTGGCCCGAGCTGCTCGCAGCGCGGGCCGGGCGTCGTACCAGCGGTCGGTGCTCACGTCACGCAACGGGCTGCTCCCGGTGCGGCGCATGTTGGCGTCGCGGTGGCCGGATGTGGTCAGGGCGCAGGGCGGCGGCGCGAACGCGATCCTCGTCCGCGACTGGGAGATCGCCGAGCATCGGGCGGTGCGGCTGTGCAGGCTGCCGGAGCGACGGTGGATGCACGCGGTGCGGCTCGAGCCTGCGGGCGTGTGGGTCGGGAACCTGCACGGCTCCGGGGAGGATCGGAGAGCCCGGCGTGACGCGGCGCGAGCCGGCGCGGCGCTGCTCTCGTGGGCGCACGGCTCACCGGCAATCCTCGGGGGCGACTTCAACCTGCGCGCGCCGGGTCGACGGGTTCGCGGACCGGCGGTCATTACGTCGACCATGTGGTCGTGCGGAGCGGTGGCGCCGGTCGGCTCGACTCACGCCCTGACCGCCGGCCGGCTGTCGGACCACAGACCCGTGGCGGTCACGGTCGTTGGTAAATGTCGCTCGCCGCATGACCGCTGATGCCGATCTGACGCTCGTCAACTTCGACTCGCCGAGCGAGGTGCGCGAGTTCCCGATGGGCCGGTTCGAGCTCTACGAGTCGGACCGATGACGCTCGGCCGCGCGACGTATGAGCCGGGATGGCGCTGGTCGTCCACGTGGGCGCCGCGACCGGGGAGGCTCTGTGCCAGGTCGAGCACGTCGGGCTCGTGCTCAGCGGCGCAGCGGTCGCGAAGATGGAGGACGGCACCGAGAAGGTGATGCGTGCGGCGACTTCTTCTACGTCCCGCCCGGCCACGACAGCTGGGTGGTCGGCGACAGCCGTACGTCTCGCTGCACCTCATGGGCAGCGAGGCTACGCCCGCTAGGAGAGCTCGGGAACGCCTCGCACGAGGTCGACGATCTCCTGCGGCGCCTTGTCGAGCGAGCCGGTGTCGAACGGCGGCTGCGGGTCGTACTCGATCCCGAGCTGGATCGCCTGCGACATCTCCGGCCCGATCGCACGCGCGACCAGCGTCAGCGCCATGTCGATCCCGGCGGACACGCCGGCGGCCGTGATCACCTTGCCCTGCTCGACGACGCGTCTGTTCACGGGCGTTGCGCCGAGCTCGGCGAGCTTGTCGAGCACCATCCAGTGGGTCGTCGCCTCCAAGCCGTCAAGGATCCCGGCCGCGCCGAGCAACAGCGAGCCGGTGCAGACGGATGTCGTGTAGGTGGAGTGCTCGTGCGCGTGGCGGAGCCAGTCGAGGATCGTCTCGTCTTCCATCAGCGCGCGCGTGCCGTAGCCGCCGGGCACGACCACGATGTCGGGCTCCGGGAGCTCGTCGAAGCTTGCGTCGGCGGTGAGCGCGAGCATCTCCGTCTCGGTGCGCTTCGGGCCCGGTCGTCTGCGCGACGAACGTGACCGTCCACCCAGGCGGCGCGAGAGAGCACCTCGTACGGGCCGACCGCGTCCAGCGCGGTGAAGCGGTCGAAGATCGGGATCGCGATGTTCATGAGGCGGCCTTTCGTGTCGGAAGCGGGATCACGTTGAAGCGGTGGCGGTAGTCGGACGGGCTCGTGTGCAGACGCGCTTGGCGAACGTCCGGCGCAGCGTCTGCACCGTGCCGAACCCGCAGCGATGCGCGATCTCGGTCAGCTGCAGCTCGGTCGTCTCGAGCAGCAGCCGGGCGCGCTCGAGCCTCGCGTGCTCGACGAACGCCGCCGGCGTCTCGCCGACCTCGCGCGCGAACACGCGGCTGAAGTTCCGCTCGCTCATGTGAGCGCGCTGGGCGAGCGCCGGCACGGCGAGGTCCTCGGCGAGGTTGTCCGCGATCCATTGCTGGAGCTGATCGGATGCGTTGGACGCGAGGCCGCCTGGGTCTTGAGGCCGGCGCTGAACTGCGCCTGGCCGCCGGGACGCCGGACGAACAGCACGAGGCTGCGCGCGACCTGCAGGGCGGCTTGCGGGCCGAGATCCTCCTCGACGAGCGCGAGCGCGAGATCGATCCCCGCGGTGACGCCGGCGGACGTGTAGACGTTGCCGTCGCGGACGAAGATCGGGTCGGGGTCGACCTCGATCGACGGGTAGGTGCGTCCGAGCGCGTCGCACGCCGCCCAGTGGGTGGTGGCGCGGCGGCCGTCGAGCAGGCCGGCGCGCGCGAGCAGGAACGCGCCGGTACAGACGGACGTGACGCGCCGGCTGCGGGCCGCCGCGCGGCGGATCCAGCTCGTCAGCGGCTCGTCGCGCGCTGCTTCCCGCGTCCCACGGCCGCCGGGCACCACGAGCGTGTCGATCGGCCCGCGGGTCGCGTCAAACGCGGAGTGCGGCGTGAGCGTCAGCCCGCTGCTGGTGGCGAACGGCGCGCGCGCCACCAGCTCGATCTCGTACGCGCCGTTCCTCGCGGCGCGGTCGGCGAGGCTGAACACCTCGGTCGGCCCGGTGATGTCGAGCGCCTGAACGTCCTCGAAACCGACGATCAGGATCCGCCTGGGTGCCATGCGCCGGATGATCGCGCGCCGGTGGGTTGGCCGCAATGCCAACCACCGGTCAATTTCGGCCAGCGCGACAAAGCGCGCGTGTGGCGCCCCGGGCTAGCCGCCACGCGCGTTGCGGAGGCCGAATCCGCGGAGCACGAGCAGGGCCTTCTCGCCCAGCGTGCCGCGCGCCGGCAGCACGCCCAGCTGGACGGCGGCGTCATACAGGTCGAAGAAGGCGCGCACCCGCAATAGCCGGTCGTCCTGAAGCTCGCAGTAGAAGACGCAGTGGACGACGACGAACCGGTTCGTTGGCGGGAGGCCCTCGAGCGGCCGGCGGTGGGTGCCGAGCAGCTTCGCCGGGGCGGCGGCGAAGTGGCCGTTGTGGAGTCGCCCGCCGGTCGTTCTCGAGCCGCACGTCAGGGAACCCGGCCCACAGCCGCTCGGCGTGGGCCACCAGCCGGTCGATCCCCTCGATCGGCTCGTCGCACAGCGGATCCTCGTAGTGGATCGCGGCGCTGCACAGCGGCTCGAACGCCTCTGGGTCCTTGCCGGACCAGGCCGCCTGCCAGCCGTCGAACAGCTCGTCGACGGTCACGTGTCGAACACCGGCACGCCCTCCTCGGGCGTCGACGCCTCCGCGTACAGCCGGCGCGGGATCCGGCCGGCGTGCCGCGGCGAGCCAGCCGGCCTCGACCGCCGCCCGGATCGCCTGGGCCATCGCGACCGGATCGTGCGCGCGAGCGATCGCGCTCGCCGACATCACCGCGTCGCAGCCGAGCTCCATCGCGAGCGCCGCGTCGGAGGCCGTCCCGACCCCCGCGTCGAGCACCACCGGCACCGTCGCGCGCTCGATCAGGAGCGAGAGGTTGTACGGGTTGCGGATGCCCATCCCCGACCCGATCGGCGAGCCGGCGGGCATCACCGCGGCGCAGCCGAGATCCTCGAGCCGGCGCGCGAGCACTTGGTCGTCGGTCGTGTACGGCAGCACGGTGAAGCCCTCGTCGACGAGCGCCTCGGCGGCGCTGAGCGAGCTCGACCGCATCCGGCATCAGCGTGTCCTCGTCGCCGATCACCTCGAGCTTGATCCAGTCGGTCTCGAACGCCTCGCGGGCGAGCCGCGCGGTGACGATCGCATCGCGCGCGGTGAAGCAGCCAGCGGTGTTCGGGAGCACCTGCGACGCCGGCGCGCGTCGAGCACCTCGATGATCGAGCCGCGGGCCGCCGGATCGAGCCGGCGCAGCGCGACAGTGCACATCTCGGCGCCTGAGACCTCGAGCGCGCGGCGCAGCAGCTCGTGATTCGTGAACCCGCCGGTGCCGAGGATCAGGCGCGACCCGAACGTCGCGGCCGGCGATCGTCAGCTCGTCGCTCATCCCGTTCATCCTCCCTGAATCGCTGCGACGACCTCTACCTGAGTCGCCGTCGCTGACCTGGGTCGCCTCCCACTCGCCGCGCGGCACGACCTCGCCGCCGAGCGCGACCGCGACGCCGCGGCCAGCCGGCGCTGCCGAGCAGCGTCACGAGCGTCGCGACGGTGGCGCCGTCGGGCACCTCGCGCGGCTCACCGTTCAAGCGTGACGATCATGCGTGCACCGCGTACGCGAACCGGTCGGGGGAGAACGGGGACGGCTGCGCGTCGCCGAGCACCGACGTCGACGACCAGCTCGGCGGTGACCGGCGCGAGCAGGATCCCGTTGCGGAAGTGGCCGGTCGCCCAGTGCAGGCCGGGCACCGCGCCCGGCTCCGATCAGCGGCGCGTTGTCCGGCGTCCCGGGCCGCAGACCCGCGTCGCAGCTCATCGATCACGAGCTCCGAGATGCCCGGGACCAGCTCGATCGCGTCGCGCAACAGCTCGTACATCGCGCCGGCGGTCACGGTCGTGTCGAAGCCGCGCTCCTCCATCGTCGCGCCGAGCACGTAGCGACCGTCGCCGCGCGGGACGATGTACGCGGGCCGCATCCGCAGCACGCGCGTCAGCAGTCCCGGGCCGGCGGGGTCGTGGAGGCGCATGATCTGGCCCTTGACCGGCCGCACCGGGACGCGGGCGTGGTCGGGAAGTCCCGCGATCGCGCCGGAACACGGGCCCGCGGCGATCACCACGTGATCGGCGCCACGCGCGCGTGCCGTCGGCGAGCTCGACGCCGGCGACATGCGCAGTCGGCAAACGCGACCGCGCTCCACCAATGCGCCGCAGCGCAGTGACACACCGGCGCGCTCCGCGGCCGGCACGAGCGCCGCGATCAGCGCACGCGGGTCGATCGCATGGTCGTCAGGGACTTCAAGCGCGAGCCGCAACGCGGGCGCGAGCGCCGGCTCGAGCGCGCGCGCGCCGCCCGGCAGCAGCCGCGACACGGGCAGCTCGAGCCGCTCGCGGACGGCCTGCTCGCGGTCGAGCGACTCGGCCTCGTCGCGGTCACGCGCGGTCAGCAGCGACCCGCACTCGAGGTAGCCGGGATCGCGCGCCGGACGGCTCGGCGCAGCTCCTCGACGAACGCCGGGTACATCGCGGCGCTGCGCGACACCGAGTCGCAGCAGCGGCTGCTCGTTGATGTCGGCCTCGGCGATCGGCGCGAGCATGCCCGCCGCAACCCGCGAGGTGCCGCCGCCGGGCTCGTCGCGTTCGAGCACCGTCACCCGCAAGCCGCGCTGGGCGAGCCGCCAGGCGGCCGGTCAGGCCGATCACACCGCCGCCAACGACAATCACGTCTTGCGTCACGATTCGATGCTAGCTACGTGGCAGACTAGTCCCGTGACCGATCGCCGTGAACGGCTGCGAAGCGCCTCGCTGTACCTGGTCTGCGACGCGCAGCCCGACGAGTTCCTGCACGCCGCGCTGCGCGGCGGCGTCGACATCGTTCAGCTGCGGGTCAAGCACGCCGTCGACGCCGAGCTGTTGCGCAGCGGCGACGCGATACCGCGAGATCACCGCGGCCCACGACGCGCTGCTGATCATCAACGACCGATCCGGAGCTGGCGGTCGCCGCGGACGCCGACGGCGTGCACGTCGGCCAGGACGACATGCCCGCGCCGCGAAGCGCGAGCGATCGTCGGCCCCGATCGGCTCGTCGGGCTGTCGACGCACACGCCGGCGCAGGTCGACGCCGCGCGCAGGCGTCGACTACATCGGCGTCGGACCGGTCCATGCGACGCCGACGAAGCCCGGCCGTGCCGGCCGTCGGGCTCGAGCTCGTCCGGTACGCGGCGAGCCATGCGCGCGTTCCGTTCTTCGCGATCGGCGGGATCGATCCGGGCAACGTCGGACGCGGTTCGCGCCGCCGGCGCCAACCGGATCGCCGTGGTCAGAGCGCTCACGCAATGCCGACGATCCCGAGGCGGGCTGCCGGAGCGTTGAGAGGGGTGGGCGTTGGGGCAGCGTAGTCGCAAGAAGGGGCGTCGCGAACAACAGGCCGTCACGCGAGCGGCCGCGACCACCGCGACGAAGTCGGCTACCGCAACGAAGCCTGCGGTCACGCGAAAGGCGGACGCGGAGCGGCCCCGCCGCGCGAGCCGCTCGGAGGATCGGAACGCCGCGATCCGCGCCGGCCTGAAGCCGCTCGAGCCCGGCGAGCGCCCGTGGCCGATCACCGTCGGGGCGATCCTTGCGCTGCTGACGGGCGCCGCACAGCTCGTCCTGTTCATCGCCGGGGTCAAGCTGAAGGTCGCCGGCACGACCGCGAAGGCCGGCTCGACGATCGTGTTCGGCGTGATGATGTTCATCTGCGCCGGCGGGATGTGGTTTCGCAAGTACTGGGCGGTGCTCGGGTTCATGGCGATCCTCGGGATCACCGTGGCGTACTTCGCACTCGCGCTGATCAAGGCCTCGAACGTGCTCGGGTTCGCGATCGGGATCGCGGGCGTCGCGATCGGGGGCTTTTTGTTCTGCAAGCTCGTGCGTGTGCTGAGCCGGATCCAGATGCCGCAGTACCCGGGTCGCTAGCGGGCCGGGAGGCCGAAGGCCTCGTCGGTGCGGCCCGCGAGGTTGGTCAACCCCGGCGCAGGAACGCGTCGAGCAGGCGATCGACGAGCACCGCGACCTCTTGGCGCGTCGCGCCGGCGTCATCGGCACGCGCAATCAGCATCCCTGCCTCGTCGATCGCGCCGAGCAGCATGTGCGCGAGCGGCTCGACCGGCTGCGCGTCGATCAGGCCGGCGTCGATCGCCAGCTGCAGCTCGGCCTGGACCAGCCCGAACGCGTAGCGCTGGCCGATCTCGCGCCACTGCTCCCAGCCGAGCACGGCGGGGGCGTCGAGCAGCGCGATCCGCTGAACCGCTGGATCCTCGCATGCGTCGAGCCACAGCTTCGTGCCCAGGCGCAGTCCCTCGAGCGGGTCGGCCGCGCCCGAGGCTCCCTCCGCGATCCGCTGCACGATCTCCTGCTCCAACTCCTCGTACACGGCACGGAACAGGTCCTCCTTGCCGGCGAAGTGGTGGTACAGAGCGCCGCGGGTCAACCGCGCCGCGCGGACGATCTCCTCGGTACCGACGGCGCCGTAGCCGCGCGCCGCGAACAGCTCTCGGGCGGCCGCGAGCAGCGCGGCGCGCGTCTCCTCGGTGCGCTCCGCCATCCGCGAGCGCGGCGTCTCTTCGGGCAGGGGTTGATCTAATCGTCATACAGTCTGTATCCTAGATGCAGCTTGTATGTCCGCTGGAATCTAGGAGCCGCCAAATCATGACCACTTTCCGTGAGATGCCAACAACAGCAGGTCAAGCTCGCGCAGGGCGCGATCCGCTATCGCGAGCTAGGGACCGGCGAGCCGATCGTGTTCGTGCACGGGCTGCTCGTGAACTCGTTGCTCTGGGAGCCGGTCGCCGAAGCGCTCGCGAAGGACTTCCGCGTGATCGCGCCCGACCTTCCGCTCGGCTCTAACGAGCTGCCGCTCGACGACGGGGCCGACACCTCGCCGCCGGCGCTCGCGAAGCTGATCGCGGAGTTCCTCGGGGCGCTCGACCTCAACGACGTGACGCTCGTCGGAAACGACACCGGCGGGGCGCTCTGCCAGCTCGTGATCGCGAACCACCCCGAGCGGGTCGGCCGGCTCGTGCTGACGCCGTGCGACGCGTACGAGAACTTCCCGCCGCCGATATTCGCACCGACGATGACCGCGCTGAAGTCGCCCGCGGTCGTGCGCGTGCTCGCGACGCTGATGCGGCCCCGATTCGTGCAGCGCTCGCCGCTTGCATATGGCCTGTTGACAAAGCGGCCGATCGCCGGCGACGTGATGGACTCGTTCCTCACCCCCGTTCGCACCAATAAGCGCGTGCGCCGGCAGCTGTCCCAGACGGTGCGAGGTATCAGCAAGCAGCTGCTGCTCGAGGCTGTCGAAGACGTTCAAGGCGTTCGACAAGCCCGTTCTGATCGCGTGGGCGCCGAAGGACGTGTTCTTCAAGTTCCCGTTCGCCGAGCGGCTCGCCGCCGACTTCCCGAACGCGCGACTGGAGCGCATCGAGGACAGCCGCACGTTCGTCTCGCTCGACCAGCCGCAGCGGACGACGGAGCTGATCGCGTCGTTCGTGCGGGAGCCGGTAGGCTCAGCGGCGCAATGGCCGAGTCCTCATATGACTGCGTCGTAGTCGGCTCTGGCCCGGGCGGATATGTCGCCGCGATCAGGGCCGCACAGCTCGGGTTCAAGACGGCGGTCGTCGAGAAGGATGCGGTCGGCGGCCGCTGCCTGAACTACGCGTGCATCCCCGCGAAGGCGGTGCTACGGGTCGCCGACGTGCTGTCGGAGATCCGCGAGGCCGGCGACTTCGGTCTGGAGGTGAGCGATCCCAAGGTCGACTTCGGCGCGGTGATGGACCGGCGCAACAAGGTCGTCAAGACGCTGACCGGCGGCGTCTCCGGGCTGTTCAAGAAGAACGGGATCGACCTGATCGACGGTGAGGCGTCGCTCGCCGGCCCGGGCAAGGTGTCGGTCGGCTCCTCGGAGATCGCCGCGAAGACGATCGTGCTCGCGACTGGGTCGGTCAAGCGGCCGATCCCAGGCACCGAGTTCGGCGGGCGCGTGATCGGCACCGAGGAGGCCTGGGCGCTGCAGGAGCTGCCAAGGTCGATGGCCGTCGTCGGCGCGGGCGCCTCCGGGGCGGAAATCGCATCGGCCTACGCGCGGCTCGGGACCGACGTGATGCTGTTCGAAGCGCTCGACCGAGTGCTGCCGACCGAGGACGCCGACATCTCCAAGCTCGCCGAGCGCGGGCTGAAGAAGCAGGGCATGGCGATCCACACGGCGACGCTCGTCAAAGACGTCGAGAGCACCGACAAGGGAGTCCACTTCACGCACGGCGAGCAGTCCGGCGAGGTCGAGTGGCTCGTGATCGCGGCGGGGCGCGGACCCGACATTGAAAGGCTCGGGCTCGACTCGGCGGGGATCAAGCTCACGGACAACGGCCTGATCGAGGTCGACGGCGCGCTCCGCACGAGCGTCGACGGCGTGTACGCGATCGGAGACCTCGTCCCGGGCCCGGCGCTCGCGCACAAGGCCTCGGATGAGGGCGTGATCGCGGTCGAGGATGCCGCCGGGCTGCAGACCCATCCAATCGAGTACATCGACATCCCGCGGGCCACGTTCTGCACACCGAACGTCGCCAGCTTCGGGCTCACCGAGGAGCAGGCGCGCGAGGGCGGCCACGATGTCGTCGTCGGCAAGGTCCAGTACGGCGCGGTCGGCGCCGGCACCGTGTACGGCGACCGCACCGGGCTCGTGAAGATCGTCGGCGAGCGCAAGTACGGCGAGCTGCTCGGCGGCCACATCGTCGGATCGAAGGCGACCGAGCTGATCCAGGAGCTGGTCAACGCGCGGCTGCTCGAGGGCGGGTATCCCGAGGTCGCGCGGACGATCCACGGCCACCCGACGATGTCCGAGGCCGTGATGGAGGCCGCGCGCGCCGCCGACGGGTGGCTGATTCACGGTTAGCGCGGGCGTCTTCTACTACGACCTCGGCAGCCCGCACTGCTATCTCGTCGGTGAGCAGATCGGAGCTGCGCTCGGCGGGGACGTCGAGTGGGAGCCGGTCCACGGGCTCCCACTCGCAGAGCCCGACCAGGCGGCACTCGAGCGGGCCGCCGAGGACCTCGGCCTGCAGCCACTCCGGTGGCCCGTCGGTGTGGCCGCCGGACACGTTCACCGCAATGCTCGTCGCCACGTACGCAAAGCAGGTTGGCCGTGCCGTCGCGTTCTCGCTCGCGGCGTTCCGCCAGGCGTTCGCCGGCGGGCGCGACCTAGGCGACACCGACACCGCGCTGATTGCCGCGGCCGCGTGCGAGATGCACCCGACAGCTGTGCTCAAGGCGCTCGAGCTGCGCTCGGTAGCGACAGCGCTCGAGCGTGCAGTCGCGCGGGCACGCGCGGCCGGCGTCGGCGAGCTGCCCGCGATCGAGCTCGGTACGCGGTGCTTCGAGGGTCCGGAGGCGCTGACGCAGGCGATCGGCGCGCGAACATGAAGGCCAATCGCGCGTTCCATCTGATCGTCGCGCGCGAGGGGCTCGAGCCGGCGTTCCTCGCCGACCCCGACCGGCTCGACCGAATCGAGGTCGTCTCCGTCGACGACGGGGAGATCGCCTGGTACTGGGAGCTGCCGCCGAAGGACGCGTCGAAGTTGGTGCGCGAGCTCCGAGCGCGATCTCGTCGCACTGGACGTCGACGAGTTCATCGACAAGTGGGTTGGGGCCGACGAGTGAGCTCCAAGGGCGAGGTCGAGATCGTCGAGCCGACGGCGGTAGAGCGAGCGCTCGCGCGCCGCGTTGCCGAGGCGCGCGCAACTGTCCCGGATCTCGAGCTCGGCGTGGTGGTCGAGATGTCCGCCGCGCTGTCGCTGCGCCTCAGAAGCGGGCGTGAGCACGACGGCGGTGGTGCTGAGGGCGTGCGCGCTCGCGCTGGCAGAGCATCCCCGCGCCAACGCGGCATACCGAGACGGACGGTTCGAGCTCTACTCGAGCGTCAACATCGCGCTCGCGCTGGACCACTCCGCACCGGTCATCTTCGACGCCGCCGGCAAGTCGCTGACGGACCTGTCGGAGGAGGTCGGTCAGCTAACCGAGCGCGCCGAGCGAGGCGAGCTGCGGCCACCGGAGCTGTCCGGCGCAACGTTCACGTTCGCCGATCAAGGAGCGCTCGGAATTGACCGCGGATCGATCGTGATCACGCCACCGCAGGCAGCGGCGCTCGCCGCCGGCGCCGTCCGAGCCGCCCCGACGGTGCGCGATGGAGCTATCGTGCCCGGGCACGAGCTGGTGTTGTCGCTAGCCGCCGACAATCGGATCCTGAACGGAACGCTTGCCGGAGCGTTCATCGCACGAGTTAAACAGCTGCTGGAGGTCTCAAGGCTTTGAGCGAGACGCTTGAACACACAGCGCGACGGATCGCAGAGCAGGGGCGAGAGGCGCTGCTGGCGCGGCTGCGGCCGGCGTTCGCGGAGGCGGCCGCCGCCCATGGTGACGCTTTGGCGCTCGACGACGAGCAGCTCGAGCAGATGGTGCAGCGCGCAGCGGACCGCGCGGACGGCCTGCAGTGGCGCCGCGCGCTCGCGTCGGTCGCGACCGAGCAGCTCGGTATCGGGCTCGGCGAGGCACTCAGCCACCCGGCCGTCGCCCGGGCGCAGACGATCGTCGGGGCTCCGTCGTACGAGGAGGCACTGAACGCGCTCGGCCTGGAGCCACCGACGCCCGCTCCTACGCCTGGCGCGCCCTCTGCGCAAGCGCAGCAGCCCGCCACCGAGGAGCCCGACGACGCCGAGCACGGAGCGAGCCCGAGGAGCCCGAGCGCACGCCGAGCCCAAGGATGAGAGGGCGGACGACGAGGAGGACGAGGACTGGGACGACGATGATGGCGAGGACGACTACGACGAAGGCGCGGAGGACGAGGACGAGCTGTCCGCACCGGGCCCCGACCCGACGGCGGAGCACGAGCCGGTGGCGGCACCCGCGGACACGGCGGACGAGACCGACGAGGACCCGGATGGCGTGCGGCTGCGCGCGGTTCACCTGGGCGGAATCGCGAACCTCTCACCGGCGGAGGGCGATCTGGAGCTGCTGATCTCCTCGGCGGGCCTCGACATCATCCGAGGACCTGAGCATTCGGTACTCGGCCGCCTGACCGTGGGACGAGATCACGGCGCTCGAGACGCCGGAAATTGGCGGTCGGTTCCGGCGCAAGCGCCAGAGCGACGCGCACCTGGTCGTTCGCAGCGAGCAGGGATCGGCCAGCTTCGAAATCCCGGGCGTCACCCGGGAAGAGCTCCGCGAACACCTCGACCCACTGCTGGCCCGCCGATGAGGAGGCGATTCGGACCGTTCTTCGTGTTCGCGGGGACGATGCACTTCCTGATCCCGAAGACGTACGAGTCGATCGTGCCCGACTACCTCCCGGCCCACCGCGCGCTCGTGTACGCGAGCGGGGCCGCCGAGATCGTCGGCGGTCTCGGGGCGATGAATCCGCGCACGCGCGGCGCCGCCAGCTGGCTCAACATCGCGACGCTGCTCGCGGTGTTCCCGGCGAACCTGCACATGGCGCTCCATCCCGAGCGCTACAAGCGAGTCCCCGGCGGCAAGGCCGCGCTGCTGATGCGGCTCCCCGGCCAGGCGCTGTTGATCGCCTGGGCATACGCGGCCGGCAAGTAGCGTTACACAGCTTCGTGTTACATCATTTAGGCTGGCTGCCCGGCCAGACTCGAATACGATTCGGGCCGGATGAGCGCCGGGATGACGATCGACGAGCTTGCCCAGCGCAGCGGGATGAGCGCGCGGAACATCCGCGCGCACCAATCGCGCGGGCTGCTTGCGCCGCCGACGCTGCGCGGCCGGACCGGCTACTACAGCGAGGACCACCTGGCCCGGGTGCAGCTGATCCAGCAACTCCAGGACGACGGCTTCAGCCTCGAGCTGATCCGCCGCCTGCTGGCGATCGCCCAGGCGACTCGACCGACAACGTGCTGCGGTTCACGCATCGCGATGCGCGCAGCCCTTTGGCGACGAGCAACCGCAGATCATCGATCAGCGCGAGCTGCAACAGCGGTTCTCCTCGACGGCTCGCTGAGCCGCTGCAACGGGTGCTCGATCTCGGGCTGCTGCGCCCGCTCGGCGATGGGCAGTTCGAGGAGGTGACCCCGCAGGCCTGGCGCGGCGCCGAGGTATTCGCGGAGCTCGGGGTCGAGGTGGAGGACATGCTCGAAGTGGCGATCGAGGTGCGGCAACACATCGACGCGGTCGCGACCGCCTTTCTGCGACTGTTCATCGACCACGTCTGGCGGCCGTTCGACGATGCCGGGCGGCCCGAGGAGGGCCTCGACCGAGTGCTCGATGCCGCCGACCGGCTGCGGCCGCTCGCGCAGGCCGCGGTGCAGTCGATGTTCCAGCTGTCGATGGGCGAGGCCGCCGAGAAGCGGATGGGACCTGAGCTCGAGCGGCTGCGGCGCCGGCGAGGTCGGTGACGCTCAGACCCGCTCGCGCTCGAGCACCAGATGTCGTGCGACAGCCCCTCGGGCGTCAGCTGACCCACCGGCCAGCCCTCGCGCCAGATCCCGCGCTTGTCGATCAGGAACACGAACGCCGAGTGGTTGTCGTTCGAGCCAAGTCCGTTGCCGATCAGCGGCTGGACCGCATACGCCCGCCAGATCTTGCGCAGCACACGGCGGGGACCGCTGAGGTAGTCGAGCCGTCCGGTCATCTGATACTTCGCCAGGAACTTGTCGCGGTTTGCCCGCGTGTCCTGCGCCGGGTCGACGCTGACCGCAATCGTCGGGATCCCGCGGCCGCCGTTCCGAAGCGAGTTGAGCGCACCCTTGATCTGCTCCGCCATCAGCGGGCACGCGCCATGGCACAGCGAGTGCATGAAGGTGAGGATCACGACCTGGCCGTGGAAGCTCGAGAGCGTCACCCGGTGGCCGTTCTGATCGAGCAGCGAGAAGTTCGCCGCATGGAGCTTGCCGTTCGCGATCTCGGGTCCCTCGAGCGCGTTCGGCGACCCGCTGGCCGTGGCCGACGGGGAGCCCGCCCCGCTCGAGGAGCCGCCGCTCGTCAGCAGCACGATCCCGATCGCAGCCAGCAGCAATACCAGTACGGCAGCCAGCACACGCTCGGTGCTACGACGCGCGGTCACCGCCGTGATTTTCGCATGCCGCCCGCGAAGAATCGCCACACGGTGCACGACGCGCAGATCGTCGCGGGCGGACCCGGGTCAGGCGGATTAGCGCCCGGCCACTGGTGGCGGCCGCCGGCGATCCTGATGTGCTCGACGACGACGCCGTCGGCGCATCCGCTGAACCTGAACAGCGTCGTGCGCGTGGCGATCTTCGCGCCGGCCGGTCGCGGTTTGCACCGATCGCGCGCCGCCCAGCCATTGACAAACGGCGGCAAGCCGTCACCCGTCGGCCGCCGCCGCGGGCCGAAGTACGGGACGACCTGATCGGCGGTGCCGTGGATCTCGAGCACCGAGAGCGGCCGCGCCGGGTGGCACGGCGGCTGGCGTGAATAGCCGCCGGCGACGGTCGCAATCGCCGTCAGCTCACCGCTGAGATCGCAGCCGAGCAACGCCACCATCCCGCCGCCATTCGAGACACCGGTCGCGAACACGCGGGAGACGCAGAGCCGCTGCTCGAGCACCTTGATCAGGGTGCCGAGGAACGCAACGTCGTCGGGCAAGCCCCGTGCCGCCGTGCTGTTCCAGTACGTGCGGTACGAGCTCGGGTAGGCGACGATGAACCCGCTGCTGTCGGCGATCGGGTCAAAGCCGCTGTAGCTCTCCATCTGCGCGCCGCTGCCGCGGTAGCCGTGCAGCGCAAGCACGAGCGGGACGCGCCGCCCCGCGGGGAGGCCGGGCGGCACGTGAACGATCGCGGTCCGTTGCAGGCCGCCGCTCTCCAGGGCGAGCGTGTGATCGCCGGCTGCGGGCGCCGCCGCGCAGGGCGACAGCGCGAGCGCGGCCGCGAGCAGCAGCCCGTGCACGGTTCTAGGAGAGCCGGTAGAGCCGGGTGTGGCCGCGCAGCCCCGCATCGGCGCTGACGTCGGCTCCGTGCGCCCGGATCCATCGGGCGGCCGGCGCGCAGTACGCCTTGTGCTCCGTCGCCGTCGTGCATGGGAGGTCGCTGACGAGTCCGTAGCGGACCTGCCCGGTGGCGATCGCGTGCGCCAGCGCCGCGACGGTGCTCAGCGGGTGGCCGCCCCACGCCGTCAGCGGCAGGATCGACCGCTGGTCGCGAATGATCAGCGGCGCCAGCGAGAGCGGCTCGTCGACCGCCACCTCGTACTTGATCTGAGCCGTCCGGGGCCGCAGGAACGCGGACAAGATCGCCGTCGTCCCGGGGCGGTCGGCGGCGAGTCCGAGCGAGTCGTTGGATTGGGTGCGCACGAGCTTCACGGCCTCGTGGACTCCGAACACCATCGCGCAGGCGATGATCAGCCCCGCCGTCAGCCACCGCGCCGGCCCGGCGATCGGCGCGTCGACTCGCGTGAGCCGCACGGCGCCGGCAATTGCGACGATCAGCGCCAGCACCGCGGTCGCGATCGACGCCGGGTGCAGTCCGCCCACGTACAGGCAGACCGCGCCGAGCGGCAGCACAATCGCCGGTAGCGACGGCGTCACGAGGCGGCCGTAGAGGCCGGCGAGCGTCACGGCGCCCCAGCCGATTGCAACCGCGAGCGCGGGCGAAAGCACCTCCAGGTACCGCGTGTGCATCGTGCCGATCCCGTCGAACACGATCACCGCGAACGCGATCCAGACCACGATCGAGACCGCGAACGCGCGGGGCAGCACCGCGGTTGGGCGCCGATCTCGGCGCTGGCGCACGATCGTCGAGATCACCGCTGCGCCGCCCAACGCGACCGCGGCGATGATCACGCTTCCGAACAGCACGTCGAAATGCCACCCGGACGGCTCGAACAGCCGCAACAGCCCGGGACCCCCGCTGGTGGGACTGCCGCTCGTCGACGCGCGCCCGGTCCCGTTGAACACGAACATCGCGTTCCACACCGAGCCGTCGCTCGAGCCGACCGCCCACGGATGCGAGCCGGGCGCGATCGTCGCGAGGATCGCCCACGACAGTGAAACGCCGACGAACGTGATCGCGGCGAGTGCGACGTCGATCGCCTTCTGTCGCGGCGGGCCGTCCGCCGCGAACAGGTACAGCGCCAGCAGCGCCGGCAACGCGATCGTCGATTCGAGCAGCTTGACGTTGAACGCGAGCCCCATCGCGACCCCGGCGAGGACGACGTAGCGCCGGCGGCGCTCGGGCTCCGACACGGCCCGGATCGTCAGCCAGACGGCCGCGATCACGAGCAGCATCATCATCGAGTCCATCGTGTCGCTGCGCGCCGTGAGCACCGACTCCGGCGCGAGCGCGAGCACCGCCGCGGCGGCGATCCCCGCCGGCCGGCCGGCCGCGCGGCGCACGGCGTCGTACAGCAGCGGGACCGCGAGCGTCCCGGCGAGCGCCTCCGGGAGCTTCAGCGCGAACGAGCCCCACCCGAACAGCTTGACGCTGATCACCTGCAGCCACAGGTCGATTGGCGGCTTGTCGATCGACAGCACCCCGCTCGGGTCGAACGCCCCGAAGAAGAAGTTGTGGAACGACATTCCCATGCTGCGGACGGCGGCGTCGTAGAACTCGTTCGCCTGCACGCCCGACAGCCCGGCGAACCGCAGGACCGCCGCCAGGGCGGTGATCGCGACGATCGTCCATGGGACAGCGCGCAGCAGTGCGGTCGACGCCGAGCGCGTCGCCGCCCCCGTTCGCGACACTGCCGGCGCCACGACCGAAAGCCCTTGGAGTCCGGCGGGCATCTTGCCGCATACTGCCAAAGATGACCCCAGCGGTTGCCCTCGCCAAGCGGCTGCGCAAGTCGATCGCGGACGAGCGCGTGCTGGCCGCGATCGCGTCAATTCCGCGCGAGCTGTTCGTGCCCGCCAGCGAGCGCCGGCGCGCCTACGCGAACGTCGCGCTGCCGATCGAATGCGGGCAGACGATCTCCCAGCCACTGGTGGTCGGACGGATGCTCGAGCTGCTGTCGCTACGGCCGGAGGATCGCGTGCTCGACGTCGGGACGGGGTCCGGCTACCACGCCGCGCTGCTGTCGCTGCTCGCCGGCGAGGTGTGGACGATCGAGCGCCACCCGGAGCTGAGCGCGCGCGCCGCCGGGGCGATCGACGCGCTCGGGCTCGACAACGTCTCGCTGATCGTCGGCGACGGATGGGAGGGCTTCCCGGCGGAGGCGCCGTTCGACGCGATCAACGTGGCGGCGGCGGCCTCCGACGGGGTCCCCGAGGTGCTCGAGCAGCAGCTCGCGCCCGGCGGGCGGATGGTCGTTCCAGTCGGCGACGACGAGCAGCGGCTGACCCTCGCGCGCCGCCTCGAGCGCGGGGCCTTTGAGCGAACGGAGCTCGACGGCGTCCGATTCGTGCCGCTGGTCCGTGACTGACGGCTACCGATACATCGACTCGAACAGGTCGCCGTAGCGCTCGTAGATCACGTTGCGCTTGACCTTCAGCGTCGGCGTCAGCTCGCCATCGTCGATCGACAGGTCGTGGTCGAGAACCTTGACCCGCTTGATCTGCTCGACCTGCGCGTAGTGAGCGTTCGCGCGGTCGAGCTCGGCCTGGATCATCTCCTTGAGCTCCTCGGTCTCGGCGAGCTGCGCAATCTCCTCGGGCAGCCCGCGCTCCTTCGCCCACGGGCCGATCTCCTCGGGATCGAGTGTGATCAGTGCCACCGGATACGGCTTGCGGTCGCCGTACATCACCGCCTGTGAGATGAATCGGCACTGCTTGAGATCGTTCTCGAGGTTCGCTGGGGTCAGGTTCTTACCGCCGGCGGTGATGATGATGTCCTTCTTGCGGCCCGTGATCTTGAGGTAGCCCTCGTCGTCGAGCTCGCCAAGATCGCCGGTGTGCAGCCACCCGTCGATCAACGTCTCGGCGGTCGCCTCGGGGTTGCGCCAGTACTCGCGGAAGATGTTCGGCCCCTTGATCAAGATCTCGCCGTCGTCGCTGATTTTGATCTCGGTGCCGGGGACCGCGCGGCCGACGGTGCCGAACTTGAAGTTGTCGAGCGTCGCCACCGTGCCGACGCCTGTGCTCTCGGTCATCCCCCATCCTTCGAGCACCGGAACGCCGGCCGCGTAGAAGAACTCGAGGATCTCGGGCGCGATCGGCGCCGCGCCGGACACCGCCTGGCGAACCTGTCCGCCGAACAGCGCGCGCACGCGCGAGAAGACCAGCTCGTCGGCCTGCTCGAATGGCTTCAACATCTCGTCGGGGACCGGCTCGCCGCGATGCTGCCGCTTTCGGACCTCGACCCCCAGCTTGATCGCCTGCTGAAGGCGCTCCTGATCCTCGGGCGATGCCTGCGCCTGCATCTGGCTGGCGGCCGCGTACAGCTTCTCGAAGATCCGCGGCACCGACGGCAGATAGGTCGGCTTAATCTCCGCGATCTCGGCGAGGATCTGCTTCGAGTCGCCGCCGAAGTACACGAGCGCAGTGCCCTGGTCGTAGGAGGCGAGCTGTGTGATCAGCGCGAACACGTGTGCGAGCGGCAGGTACAGATAGGTCGCCTCCTCCTCCTGGACGAACGCCAGCTCCTCGACCGCCTCGCACACCGACATCCCGTTGCGATGCGTGAGCACGGTGCCCTTCGGCGGGCCAGTCGTGCCCGACGTGTAGATGAACGTCCATGCGTCGCTCGGCTCGATCTGCTCCTGGCGCTGCTTGAGCTCTCCGTGGTCGCGCTGCTTGCCGCGCTCCCGGAGCTGCTCCAGCGACAGGTCGCCGACGCCGGGCTCGATCCCGATCACGTGCTCGAGCGCCGGCAGCTGGTCTCGCACCTGCTCGATCTTCTGCAGCTGCGAGCGATCCTCGACGATCACCGCCTTCGCGTCCGAGTTGCCCACCACCCACTCGCACTCGCGCGGCGAGTTGGTCGGGTAGACCGGCACCATCGTCGCGCCGGCGGCGGAGATCGCGAAGCTCGCGAGCGTCCACTCGAGCCGCGTGTTGGCGAGGATGCAGACGCGGTCTCCGAGCTCGACGCCGAGATCGATCAGCCCCAACGCGAGCTCGTCGATCGCCTCTCCGACCTCGCCGTAGGTCCGCTCCTGCCACTCGCCATCCCGCTTGTACCGTGCGGCGATCCGTTCTGTGAATCGCTCCGCCGCCGACCCGGGGAGCGCCGCGACCGTCGAAGCGATTACCCGGTGCCCGTCTGCTGTGTCGGTCATGCGATCTCCTCCGGTGGCGTTAACGGGACCCTACCCGCGGAGAGCCGCTCGCGCATTACGTCGATCGCGTCGGGGTGCTGGTCGATCAGGACGTAACGCCGACCGAGCTTCTCGCACACGGCGCCGAGCGTCCCGGAGCCTGCGAACGGGTCGAGGCACCAGCCGCCTGGTCTTGATGAGGCTTGGACGAGTCTGCGCAACACGCCCTCGGGCTTCTGCGTGGGGTAGCCCGTCTTCTCGGAGCCGTTCGTGGGGACGATCGTGTGAAACCAGACGTCGGTCGGCCGCTTCCCCTTGGCGGCCTTCTCCGGTGTGACGAGGCCGGGGGCCATGTATGGCTCGCGCTCGACCGCGTCGGCGTCGTAGTAGTGGGCGCCGGGCGTGCGGACGTACGCGAGGATCGTGTCGTGCTTTGCGGGCCAGCGCCGGCGCGGCTTGGCGCCGTAGTCGTACGCCCAGATGATCTCGTTGAGGAACGCGCTTCGCCCGAACAGCTCGTCGAGCAGCAGCTTGCAGTAGTGGGCCTCGCGGTAGTCGATGTGGAAGTACAACGTCCCATGGGCCGCGAGCAGCTCGCGTGCGCGGGCGAGCCGCGGCTCGAGAAACGCCAAGTAGTCGGCGAACGCGTCGTCGTACGCGAGTGTTTGCAGCAGCCGCGTCTGGTACGTGCGGCCGCCGAAGCCGACGCGGTCCCCGTTCTGGCTGGCGGCCGTCTCGAGCGTGTGCCGGGCCTGCGCGCGGCCGGTGTTGAACGGCGGATCCATGTAGATCAGATCGAACGCGCCGGCGGGCAGCCGCTCCATCACCTCGGCGTTGTCGCCGGCGATCACCAGATCGTCCGCAAGTGCGACCGTGGCGGTGGCCGGCTGGATCCGCATCTCTGGGGCGACGGTACCGCCGTCGGCGGCGAAAAGCGCGCAATCGCCGCTCAAAGGCCCCCTAACGGGGAGCCAACACCCCCGTGGCTAGCATCGAAACGAGATGGTTACCGCGTACCAGCGCGTACATCAGTTCGTCAGCACGAAGCGGATCGCGCGGTTTGCGATCGCGTCGCTGGTCGCCGCCGGGACCAGCGCGGTCGTGTTCCCGCTCTTGTATCTGCTCGGGGCGTCGACGACCGCGTGCACGATCGTTGCGTTCGCCGCCGGCGCGATCCCGAACTGGACGCTGAACCGCCGCTGGACGTGGCAGGTCGAGGGGCGGGTCGCGTTCGGGCGCGAGATCGTCGCCTACGTGCTCGTCTCCGCGACGACGCTCGTGCTGCTGTCGCTGGCTACCGCGTCCACCCACAACGCCGTCCGTCCGCTGCACATCGGGCAACTGTTCAAGACGGCGATCGTGACCGCGAGCTACTTCGGCGTGCTCGCGATCCTCTACGGCGCGCGCTACGCGCTGTACGAGTTCTGGATCTTCTCGGGCCGCAGCCGCATCCGGGCTGCTTTGCGGTCGCGCCGCCAGGTGTGGATCGCCGCGCGGGCGAACCGGATCCCGTAACCGATATTGCCGCCCTTCTTGGTGCCGGTCGCGTGCCGCTCGCGGTCGCGCATCGTCGTCGGGACCTCGGCGAGCCGGTAACCGTTCAGCGCCGCCGAGATCATCAGCTCGGAGGCCTGGTACTGCGGCTGCTCGAGCGTCACCGCCGCGGTCAGCGAGGCGCGCATCGCCCGCAGGCCGCAGGCCGGATCGGTGATCCGGTGGCGCACGAGCAGGCTGAACAGCGCGCCGAACAGGACCACGCCGGCGTGCCGCACGCGGTCGGTCGTCAGCTCCGCCCCGAGCCGCCGCGAGCCGGATACGAAGTCGGCGTCGTCGGACAGGATCGGTTCGCAGACGCGGCCGATCTCCTCTGGCTCGTACTGGCCGTCGGCGTCGATCGTGACGATCACGAGGGCGCCTCGGGCCCTGCGCGAGCCAGTAGCCGAGCTTCAACGCCGCGCCCTGGCCCCGATTGACCGGCACGTCGCACACGAGCGCGCCGGCGGCAGCTGCTCGCGCAGCCGTCTCGTCGCTGGCACCGTCGACGATCACGATCACCTCGGTCTCGAGACCGGCGGCTCGGACGGGATCTCGGAGACGACCTCGCCGACCGTCGGCGCCTCGTTGTAGGCCGGGATCACGACCGCGAGCGGCGCGCCCAGCTCAGCGGCGGGTTCGCATCGAGGAACGCGGCGGCCGCGTCGCGCTCGTCCGGCGACAGCTCGTCGAAGTCGATCGCGAGCCCAAGCTCGCGCGATGAGAGGATCGTCATGCGGCCACGGCTCCCTGCACCTCTGCCCGCGACCACTCGTCCCACACGCCCTCCAGCCCCTCGGCAAACGTGTACTGCGGATCCCAGCGCAGGCTCCGCGCGCGAGCGTTGTCGACGATCACCGCGGGCATCTCGCCGGCCTTGGCGGGGCCGTGCTCGACCGGCACCTCGGCGCCGCTGACGCGGCGCACCTGCTCGACGACGTCGAGCACCGACAGCGACGATCCGGTCCCGATCACGACCGGACCTGCCCACTCCTCGCGCTCGAGCGCGAACCGGATCGCGGCGACGACGTCGGACACGTGCACGTAGTCGCGGACCTGGAGACCGTCGCCGTAGACCTCGAACGTCGAGCGCAGGCGGATCGCGCGCATCAGCCGCGCGACGATGCTGTCCTTCGCCTGCATCCCGGGCCCGTACACGTTGGTCAGCCGCAGACACGCGCAGCGGAGCCCGTACGACGCGGTGTACGCAGACATCAGCATCTCCCCGGCGGCCTTGGTCGAGCCGTACGGGGTCAGCGGGCGAAGCGGGCGTGTCCTCGGTGATCGCGTCGTCGCGCGGACCGACCGCGGCGTTCGTCGAGGCGAACGCGAGCGACTTCACGCCGGCAGCGCGCGCCGCTTCGAGCAGCAGCGCCGTGCCTTGCACGTTGGTCCGGAACGCCAGGTCCGGCTGAGCGAGTGAGTTCAACACCTGAGTCACGGCGGCCAAGTGGACGACCTGGTCGAAACCGCCGGCGAGCGCCTCCTCCACGACGCCGGCATCGGCGATGTCGCCGAGCACCACATCCACGGCCGGATCGGGATGCGGCTGCAGGTCTACGACACGGACATAACTGCCCGCGGCGGACAGCTCCGAAACTACATGGCGGCCGATGAATCCAGAACCGCCGGTGACGAGGACGCGGACGGAAGCGACGTCACCGACGGCCCCCGTGCTCACTTCCTCCCAGCCAGAGCGGCGGAGACGAGCTCCGAGTGCGTGTCGGCCCAGCGCACGGTCGGCAGGATCGCGCTCGTGTCGACGCGCTCGCGGTACCGATCGACGACGTCGAACATGTGGTCGATCAGCGCCTCGGAGAGCAGCGTCGGCTTCAGGCCGAGGCCCTCGAGCGCGGTGTGGACGACCTTGTAGTAGTGGTCGTAGATCTCGACCCGCGGGTTGTCGACGTGCTCGATCGTCACCTCGGCACCCGTGTGGTCACGGAAGTCCTTCGAGATAGTGTCAGCCAGCTCGTTGAGCGAGAACGTCTCGGTCATCTGGTTGAAGACGCGGAACTCGCCGCGGTCGGCGGGGTTCTCGCAGGCCAGCCGGATGCACTCGACCGTGTCGTTGATGTTGATGTAGCCGCGCGTCTGCGAGCCGTTGCCGTAAACGGTCAGCGGATGACCGAGCACCGCCTGGATGATGAAGCGGTTCAGCACCGTGCCGAAAACTCCGTCGTAGTCGAAGCGGGTGGCAAGACGGGCGTCCTGCTTGGTGTGCTCGGTGTCGGCGCCGTACACGACGCCCTGGTTGAGGTCGGTGACGCGGATGCCCCAGATGCGACAGCCGAACTCGAGGTTGGTCGAGTCGTGGACCTTCGAACAGTGGTAGAAGGAGCCCGGGCGCTTGGGGTAGATCATCCGATCCTTGCGGCCCTTGTGCTCGACCTCGAGCCAGCCCTCTTCGATGTCGATGTTCGGCTGGCCGTACTCGCCCATCGTGCCGAGCTTGACGAGGTGGATGTCGCGGTCGATGTCGCCGATCGCGTACATCACGTTGAGGTTGCCGACGACGTTGTTCGTCTGCGTGTAGACGGCGTGCGCCTGGTCGATCATCGAGTACGGGGCGGCGCGCTGCTCGGCGTAGTGGACGATCGCCTCGGGACGGAAGTCGGCGATCATCTCGTGCACGAACTTCGGGTCGATCAGATCGCCCTCGTACCAGTCCAGGCGCTTGCCGCTGACGTCGGTCCAGGCGGCCAAACGCTCGTCCATGGTCGCGATCGGGACCAGGCTGTCGACGCCCATCTCCACGTCGTAGCCACGACGGGCAAAGTTGTCTGACACGCCGACCTCGTGACCGGCGGCGGAGAGGTGGATGGCCGTCGGCCACCCCAGGTACCCATCTGCACCCAGAACCAAAATTCGCATACGTCGCTCCAGTTAATTCCGACTCGTGTTGTGATCTTCAGCGCATGTGGCCAGCCGGTGCGGCCCTGCGGTCGGCCACAGCTGAAGGATCGCTGACCAGCGAGCGCACGAGAATAGCCGACCCGGCAAAGTAAAAGTAGGCCGCCTAGCCCTTAAGGTTACGTCAACCTTATGCCGAATCGCTGCTACCTTCGCCGCCGGTGATGGTGCGATCAGCGCAGAGTCGGACCCAACTGGTACTCGCCGTCTCCGCGTTGCTGCTGCTGATCGGGGTGATCGTCGCAGCGACGAGCGGGCCGGCCCCGAGCGAACCGAAGCTCAGGCTTCCCGGCAGCGGCCGGTTGACATGGGCCGGCAACCCGTTCACGTACGTGCCCGCGCGCGCAGATGAGTTCACCGCACGCGCCACCTCGGGCAGCGGCTACGTGCTGTTCGCGAAGAGCCCCGGCGGCGCGGTGGCGACGGCGGCTCGCGTGGCGAAGTACCGGCCGCTGATCGATGCCGCCGTCCAGGGCACCGGGATCGACCCGAACCTGCTCGAGGGGCTCGTCTTCCTCGAGAGCGCCGGCAACCCGAACGCGCTCGCCGGAACGAGTGCAGCGGACGCTGCCGGCCTGACCCAGATCCTCGCTCAGACCGGGCAGTCACTGCTGCACATGCACATCAACCTCGCCGAGAGCCAGGCGCTGACGAGCCGGATCGACAAGGCGTTCTCCGCAAGGCAAGCGTGGCCTCGTCGCACGGCTCCAGGCCCAGCGGGCGGCGATCGACGACCGCTTCAACCCGAATCGGGCACTCGCCGCCACCGTCCAGTACCTGCAGCTTGCAAGACGCGACCTCGGCGGCGGGCTCGACCTCGCGATCGTCGCCTACCACATGGGGATCGGCAACCTCCAGCACGTACTGCGGCTGTACAACGGCGGACAAGCGGTGCCGTACGTACAGCTGTTCTTCGACAGCCACGGCGCAGCGAACAACTTCCTCTCCGCGCTCGGCGACGACTCGTCGCTGTACTGGTGGCGGGTGCTCGGCGCCGCCCAGATCATGGCGCTGTGGCGAACCGACCGCCCGGCGCTCGAGCACCTCGCCGCGCTCGAGACGTCGGCCAAGTCGAGCGCCAACGTCCTGCACCCGCCCGGTCAGGCACCGACCGGGGCGTTGCTCCCGCTCCCGTCCAATCCGGGTCGCTACTCGCTCGCGTACGGCCGGGGGGTCGCGGGCGAGCTGCGGCCCGCAGCGCTCGATGTGCTCGCCGAGCTCGGAGTGCGCGTCAAGCGCTTCTGGGGCGGGCGCGCGCCGCTGACCGTGGCCAGCGTCGGCAACTATTCGTTCTCGATTCTGCGCCGGTACGCCCGGCCGGCGCAGGCCGAGGCGTTCCAGACGGTGCTCGATCGACTCCAGGCACTGAACCTGATCGCCTGGTCGCGCAGCCCGGTGACGATCGACGTGACCGTCGCCTCGGACGCGTCGAGGTATCTGGCGCACGGTCCCTAGGGTCGGCGCGCCACCATCGACATGATGTCGCCGGGGTTCAGGCGCACCGTCAGGTCCCCGACGCCGAGCCGCTCGACGCCCGCCGTCACCGCACCCGCGAACGGGACGCCGGCGCGGCGCAGCCGGTCGGCGGCGAACCGCACCGTCACGCGCCGGCTGACCTTGATGTGCTCGAGCGGCTCGAGGCCGGCGCTCGCGAGCAGCGCGGTCAACGTCGCGCGCGAGAAGAAGTAGTAGTGGTCGGGGATCAGCTGGCGCCAGCGCCGCGGCGCGACCCTGAACCACACGCAGTCGACGGTCGGGGTCTCGATCAGGATCGCGCCGCCCGGCGCGAGCAGCTCGCGTGCCTGCTCGAGCGCGCGCCGAGGCGAGTCGAGGTGCTCGAGCACGTGCACCATCGTGATCGCGTCGAAGCCGCCGCTCGGCGCGACGACATCCTCGAGCGTGCCGGTCGCGCACCCGGTGACCCGCGGCGCGCGCCTGCTCGCTTGTGATCGGGTCCGGCTCGACCCCCTCGACGTGCGGCGAACGCTTCGCTCGCGGCCTCGAGCAGCGCGCCGGTGGCGGCGCCGACATCGAGCAGCGTGCCGGCCGCGGGCGCGTGCCGGCGCAGACGCTCGATCCGTTCCCGGTCGGCGGCGCGACGGTGCGCGAACTCGGCGTCCTCGACCGCGTGATCGACGATCCCGAGCGCCGCGACACGGTCGGCCAGCGCGGTTGAACGGTCCGCGTCCGCACCGCCCGCGAACGTGAAGTCGCCCGCGCGCCTGCCGACGTACACGAGCCCGCAGCGCCGGCAGCGGACGAGCGGGCCGTCGAGCCGCGGCGAGTCGAGCACGTGGGTCGCCTCAGGCGATCCGCACAAGTCACACGCTCATGACGGATATATTCCCGCGCCGGTGACCGACGCGATCAGGACCCCGGACGAGCTGCTCGAGGGACTGCCGGACTTTCCGTTCGAGCCGTCGTATCGCGAGGTCGATGGATTGCGGCTCGCGCACATCGACACCGGCGAGGGCGCGCCGGTCGTGTTCTTCCACGGCGAGCCGACATGGTCGTTCCTGTGGCGCAAGGTATTCCGCCTGTCCGCGACGCGGGCTTCCGCTGCATCGCGCCGGACCTCGCGGGCTTCGGCCGCTCCGACAAGCCGACCGACATGGAGCTGGTACAGCTACGACCGGCACGTCGCGATGGTCGCGCCGCTGCTCGACGAGCTCGACCTCCGCGACGCGACATTCGTCGTCCACGACTGGGGCGGGCCGATCGGGATGCGGCTCGCGGTCGAGCACGCCGATCGCGTCGCCCGGCTCGTGATTCTCGACACCGGACTGTTCACGGGCCACCAGCCGATGACCGACGCGTGGATCGCGTTCCGTGACTTCGTCGAGCGCACCGAGGATCTGCCGGTCGGGATGCTCGTCCGCGGCGCGTGCGCGAAGGATCCCGGCGACGAGGTGATCGCCGCTTACGAGGCGCCGTTCCCGACGCCGGACTCGAAGGCCGGCGCGCGCGCATTCCCGCTGATGCTGCCGACCTCGCCGGAGATGCCGGGCGCGGCCGCCGGCCAGAAGGTGCTCGACGCTCTGAAGGGCGACACCCGCCCGAAGCTGCTGCTGTGGGCCGACTCGGATCCGGTGATCCCGCTCTCGACCGGGCACCGGTTCGCGGAGGCGCTCGGAACATCGGTCGCCCACGTGATCGAGGGCGCGAGCCACTTCCTCCAGGAAGACGCGGGCCCCGCAGATCGGGGCCCACATCGCCGACTGGCTGACGTCTTAGCCCAGCGACGCAGAGTTGTACCGGAGGGGTCGGTACAACCGTGCGTGACGGGTATCAGACCGGCTGGGTCTCGCGCTCGGCTTCGGCCGGCGTGGCTTCCGCCGCCAGCGCGACGGTCGATTCCATCCGCGCCTCGTACGCGGCGCGGGCGCCGTGGTCGGGCGCCATCAGCACCTGGTCGCCCTTGAGACGGCGCGCGATCCACTCCATCGCGCGGCGCGGAACGAACGCCTGTGAGCGGAACAGCGGGCCGAGCGACTTCGGCACGAACACGTCGAAGATCCCGAACTGGAGCGCCTCGACGATCCGCGCCGCGACGTCCTCGGGCTCGACCGCCTTGAAGCCACGGGTCTCCGGCAGCCCGGAGCCGAGCTCGGTGTGCACGACCGTCGGCATCACGACGCTCGTCTCGATGTTCGTGTCGCGAACCTCCGCGCGGATCGCCTCGGTCAGGCCGACGACCGCGTGCTTGGTGGCGCAGTAGGTCGCGCCACCGGGGAAGCCGGCCTTGCCGGCGGCCGACGCGATGTTGACCAGATGTCCGCTGTTGCGCGGGATGAACCGCTCGAGCGCGAGCTTCGAGCCGTAGATCACGCCGTGCAGGTTGATGTCGATCATCCGATGGGCGGTCGCGTCGGTCTCCTGGGCGAACGGACCGATCGGCATGATCCCGGCGTTGTTGATCAGTACGTCGAGCGGGCCGAGCTGCGCCTCGACCTGGTCGAGAAACGCCGCGAAGCTGTTGCGGTCGGTGACGTCGAGCGGCAGTCCGATCGTGCCGGCGCCGAGCTCGCGCGCCGTCTGCTCGGCGAGCGTCGCCTCGATGTCGCCGATCGCGACGCGCGCGCCCTGAGTGATCAGCGCTGCGGCGGTGGCGCGGCCGATTCCCGCGTGCGCCGCCGGTGATCGCGACGACGCGGCCGGCAAGCGAGCGTGGAGCTTTGGCCATGAGACAGTCCTCCTCGAAAGTGGTCCGGTGCCTGACCGGGACGGTATCTCAGTCGCCGCCGTGGTGGTGGCCGCCGTCCCCGCCACCGTCGCCACCGCCGCCCGAGCCGCCCGAACCGCCACCGCCGCCCGAGCCACCGCCACCGCCGCCCGAGCCGCCGCCATTGCCTGAGCCGCCAGCCGTTGCCCGATCCGCCCCAGCCGGTTCCCGGAACCCGAGCCAGAGCCGGACGTACCGGAGCCGGTCGTACCGGAGCCGTAGCCGGAGCCGGACGGTCCCATCGGCACGCCCAGGGTGGGCGTGGTGGGTGTGCCCGAGCCGCTGGACCCCGATCCGGAGCTGCTGGTGGCGCCCGACCCAGTTTGCCCGCTGCCGGAGGATGCGGGGCGGCCGGAGGAGGTATAGCGCCCGTCTGACTGTTGGCCGCCCATAATCGGGTGCGGGATCCCGAGCACCGGGAGAGCTGCGCTCGCCGCAGGCTGCGACGACGCGGGCGGAGCTGGGTGCGAGACGGAGCTCGGGGTGGACGGCGCCGGCAAGCCGTAATTCGACAGCGAGTGCCCGAGCGCGCGCTGGACGCTGCGGTGCCTCGAGCCGCCGGAGCCAGAGCCGCCGCCGGCGCCCCTCGTGGTCAACGCGACGAATGTGTAGCCGCCGCGGCCGGTCGCGCGCGCCACGCTCGCGGCGCTGAGCACCGACGATGTAAGTCCTGATCGCGAGGAAGCGCCCGCCGCCGCCGGCGTGAACGGGGCCTTCTGGACCAGCTTCGGGAGCCCCGAGAACTGGCCTGCATTGGCGCCAGGGACGTCGCGAACGACGACGTATGTGCCGGCGGCGCCGACGCCGGCGAGCATCGCTGCCGTGATCCCCTTCAGCGCACCCGTCTTGAACAGTCCCGCCGGCAATCAGCCCGCCACCGAAGCCCGCCCCGCTGCCGCCACCTACGGTGGTGCCGAGCACCGCCTGCTTGAGGCCGATCGCCGGTGCGACCGGCAGCACCAGCTTGAGCCGGCGGCGCTGGTCGTCGATCTGCGTTCTGAAGTCGCGGCAGCCGGGGCACTCGCGCAGATGACGGCGGAGGTTGGCGCGCCGCAGAGCGCCGCCGCGGAGGTTCGCGAGCTGCTCGCGGATCTCGACACAGTCGGTCTCGCGCGCGGTGCGGCTCGCAACCAGCGACTCCCGGGCCTGGAACACGAGCGCCTTCACCTTCTCCTTGTGGACCCCGAGCACATCGCCGATCTGCTCGTGGCTGAGCGCATCCATCTCCGACAGCACGAGCGCGGCACGCTGCTCGTCCGGGAGGCGGCGAAGGTCGCCGACGAGATCGCGCAGGTCCTGCCGGCGCTGGACCTGGCTCGCGAGCCCCTCGGTGGCGGGCTCGTCCAGCTCCTCGGTCGGGTGCTCGCGGCGCGCACGCAGGATCGAGTAGCAGCGGTTGCGGGCGATCGTGAACAGCCACGCGCGCAGCTGGATCGGCTTGCGCGAGGAGGTGAGGTCGTTGTACGCGGCGAGGAATGTGTGCTGGACGGCGTCCTCGGCCTCCTCCATGCTGCCGAGCATGTGGCGGCAGAACGACAGGATCGCGCGGCTGTGGCGGTCGTACATCGCCTCGAACGCCGCGGCGCGCCCGTCACGGACCATTGCCACGAGATGGGCGTCGCTAGCCACCCGCAACAAGCGCGGCGAAGTATTCCCTGATACCCCTGACGGTGCCGCCCGAGGCACCGCGCCCACTTCCATACGAAGATTGTCCAGGTTTTGGACGAAAAATGCAAACTCGCCATCACTCGGTAGTGCAACGTCGCCGCCGCGCCAATGTTGGCCAGTTGGCCAATAGATGCGGGCGTTTCCAGCGCTGACAACCAAACTCCCCGCAATACTCGATATTTCTGAGCTTAGGGCCGGATTAACGAGACCTCTTAATCGCGGACGTGCGCTGGTACATGGACACGCGCTCACCCTTGAGCGAGTACTTGCAGGCACACATCCCCGGAGCGGTGTTTGTCGATCTCGACTCCGTCTTGGCCGGTCCGCCGTCGCCCGCAAGAGGGACGTCACCCGCTCCCGGATGCGGACGCCTTCGCCGCCGCGATGGGTCGGCTCGGGATCGGAGACGGCGACGGCGTCGTGGCCTACGACGACGCCGGCGGCGTGATCGCGGCGCGGCTCGTGTGGATGCTCCGGGCGCTCGGGCACAACGCCGCGCTGCTCGACGGAGGGCTTCAGGCGTGGCCGGGCCCGCTCGCCCACGGTCCCGAGCAGCCGCGGCCACCGGCACAGCTCACGGCGAGACCGTGGCCCAGCGATCAGCTGGCGAGCGCCGACGATGCGGCGGACGCGTCGACGATCACGCTCGACGCGCGCGACCTGGAGCGGTTTCGCGGCGAGCTCGAGCCGGTCGACCCGCGCGCCGGTCACATTCCGGGCGCGAAGTCGTTTCCGTGTCGCGCCAACCTCGGCGACGACGGCCGGCTGCTCGCGCGACGACACGCTGCGCGAGCGCCTGCGCTCGCTCGGGGTCGAGCCGGATACCTCGGTGATCAGCTACTGCGGGTCGGGCGTGACCGCGTGCCACAACCTGCTCGTGCTCGAACGGCTCGGGTACACGGACGCGAAGCTGTACCCGGGCTCGTGGTCGCAGTGGTCAAGCGACCCGGACCGCCCCGTCGCCACAGGCGACTGACAACGTCAACGAGGCGCCGGCGGTCCCGGCGGCTCGACGATGTCGCGACCGGTCGGCCGCATCTGCTCGTCCAGCTCGAGCTGCCAGAAGTAGCGCGTGAACGTGATGCCGGCGCGAAACTCGCCGACGTGCGGCTCGATCCGCTCGCCGCGCGCCATCCGCACGATCAGCTCCGGATACGTGCGCCCCGGCAGCGCCGCGTACATCGGCGCTGGGAACGCGCCGCCGAAGCGCGTGTTGACGTCGGTGATCCCGAACCCCAGCTCTGCAGTCGCGGAACACCTGCACCGTGCACGGGCCGCGCACGCCGAGCGCCTCGACCACGCGCCGGCCGAGCTCGATCAGCTCAGGATCCGCAATCACCGTGCCCTTGATCGACTCGCCGCCGCGCGACTCGATCATCGTCCGGGGAATCGCGTTCAGGCAGCGGCCGTCGAGATCAGACAGGCAGTCGATCGAGAACTCGGGCCCGTCCATCAGCACCTGCACCATCGTCGGCTCGTCGACGTAGGAGACGAAGAACTCCGCCGCCGCGGCGTCATCGGCGCGGTGGATCGAGCGCGCGCCGGAGCCTTGGCGCGGCTTGACCATCACCGGGTAGCGATGCGGCACCTCGCCGGGGAGCACGGTCGGCGGCGAGGGCAGCCCGAGCTGCGCTCAGCAGCAGGTGCGCCTCGTACTTGTCGAACGTCGCGCGCGCGATCTCGGGGTCGGGGACGAACGCCGGCAGCCGGCCGCCGGCGCGCGCGTGAGCGAGCACCTCGAGATCGAGGTCGGTCAGCGGCACCACGGCGCCGACGTTGTGCTCGCGACAGCAGCTCGGCGAGCGCCGGCACGTACGCGGGGTCGTCGATCCGCGGCACCGCCACCCGGGCGTGGGCGGCGTACTGGGCGGGCGCGAGCGGGTTCGGATCGGCGGCGACCGTGAACGCGTGCTGGGCGAACGCGGAGACGATGTCGTAGCGCTTGCCGACCCCGGTGAGCAGCACCCCTACGTCTGCCATCCGCCCGTCTCTCCCTTGTAGATGCCGGCGCCGCTGAGCACCAGCTTGAACGTGCGCGCGAGGATCTTCAGGTCAAGGGCCAGCGAGCGGTGCTCGACGTACCACAGGTCGAGCTCGATCCGCTCGGGCCACGGCAGCGACGTGCGGCCGTTGACCTGCGCCCAGCCGGTGATCCCGGGCTTGACGGCGAGCCGCCGGCGCTGGCGCTCGGTGTACGCGTCGACCTGTTGCTGGATCGTCGGCCGGGGGCCGATCACGGACATGTCGCCCCGGAGCACGTTCCACAGGTTGGGCAGCTCGTCGAGCGAGTAGCGGCGAAGGAATTTGCCGACGCGCGTGATGCGGATGTCGCCGTGGTTGATCGCGAGCCCAGCGCCGGTGAACTCGGCGCCGAACACCATCGTGCGCAGCTTGTAGATCGGGAACGGCCGGCCGTCCTTGCCGACCCTCGTTTGCGAGTAGATCGGGCTGCCGGGCGTCTCGAGCCGGATCACGAGCGCGAACAACACCACGAGCGGAGCCGTCAAGACGGAGCCGACCCCGCCTACGACGATGTCGAGCAGTCGCCGGAACATCAGCGCGTTCCCTCCGCCGGCTCCCAACCGACGGCCGTGCCGTGCCGCAGCCAGTCCCACAGCCCGGCGGCGAGCGAGGCCGTCGTCAGCACGTAGTAGCGCGCGAGCAGCAGCGGCCGCGCCGGCAGCGCCGGCGCGAGCAGCGCAGCCCGCGAGCAGCGCGAGCTGGCACGCGAGCGTGACGATGTACGGCCAGCCGTGTCCAAGCAGCGCGATGTTCGTCCCGAGCGCGATCACGTGCAGGAACGGCGAGAGGTAGCGCAGCACGCGGTGGGAGAAGATCATCAGCGCGTACAGCGGGTCGTAGCCGCGCGGCGAGAGCATCCCGCCCCGCACCACGATCGGCCAGCCGTGGCTCATCATCCGGCGCTTGCGGGCGAACTCGCCCTCGATCGTCGGCACCATCTTCTCGACCGCATGCGCGCCCGGCGCGTACACGGCCCGCCAACCCCGCTTGACGAAGTTGAACGGGAACGAAAGGTCGTGGCCCATGATCGGGTCGACGACGATGTACGCGTCCCGTCGCGTCGCGTAGATCGCGCCGTTGCCCCCGGTCACCGAGCGCAGCCGCGACTCGAACGCGCGGACTGCCATCTCGTAGCGCCAGTACAGGCCCTCCTGGTTGGTCCCGGCGTCGTTGACGAACCGGACATCGCCACAGACGTAGCCGACGTGCGGATCGGCGAACGGAGCGACGAGCGCCGACAGCGCGTCGGGCTCCCACAGCGCGTTCGCGTCCGAGAACGCGACGAGCTCGCCATGGGCCTGTTCCACGGCGGCGTCCTGCGCGCGGATCTTGCCCGCCGCGAGGAAGCTCGAGCACGAGGTCCGCGCCGGCCTCGCGGGCGCGCTCCGCGGTCGAATCTGGCGACCCGTCGCACGCGACGATCACCTCCAGATCGGGGTAGTCGAGCCGGCGCAGGTTCTCGACCCGGTGCGCGATCACATCCTGCTCCGCGTACGCAGCGACGATCACGGACACCTTTTTGAATCGGGGCCGGCGGAGCCGGCCCTGTGTTTCTGCTCAGGCGAGCCAACAGCGCGAGCAGGATCGGGATAGCCGAGGTGGGTGTAGGCGAGCAGGCCGACCGAGACCCAGAAGATCACTTCGACAGCGGTCATCGTTGCAGCGCGTTGTACAGGGCCAACGTCTTGCGCGCCGCCTCGTCCCACGAGTAGGGCCCGGCGGCCGCGGCGCGCGCGGCCTCGGACAGCCGCGCACGGGCATCCGAGTCGCCGAGCAGCGCGACCAGCGCGTCGCGGAGCGCCGTCGCGTCGCCCGGGGGGACCAACTGGGTGGCGCCGACCTCGCCGAAGCCACCGATGTCCGAGACGACCATCGGCTTGGCGAACGCGAGTCCGGTGGCGAGCACGCCCGAGAAGTCGAGCCGCTCGGTGCGCGTGTACGGCAGCACGACGACGTCCGCGCGCGCGAACAGCGCCGCCGCCTCGCCGTCGTCGACGAACCGCGGCACGAGTCGGACGCGCGGGGCGGCGAGGGTTTCAACCGGGATCATCGGGCGCCCGACGATCCACAGCTCAGCGTCGTCGATCCCGCGCCACGCTCAAGCAGCGTGTCGAGCCCCTTGTACGGCCGCAGCAGCCCGAAGAACAGCACCACAGGCGAGTCGGTCGCCGGCAGCTCCGGCGGCAGCGATCCGCGTACGCGCGTCAGGTGCTCGAACGCCCCGTGGTGGATGACGGTGGCATCGACGCCGATCGACTCGAGCTGCCGGCGGCCGTAGTCGGAGTGGACGACGACCGCGTCGACGCGGTCATAGAGCCGGCGCTGGGCGCGGACCTGGCCGGGCCGCGGCTCGCGCGGGAGCAGGTCGTGTGCCGTCAGCACGGTCGGGCGCCGGGGAAGCAGCGACGCGTCGAGCCACTGCACGTCGAGCCACTGGAAATGCACGACCTCGCCGGCTCCACGGCGCAGACGCAGCATGTCCGGCACGTGTTCGGCGAGCTTGAACAGACGCCGAGTCCGCGAGCCCGCACCGCCCCTCGCGTGGCGATAGAACAGCTCACGGACCTCATATCCATCTGGTTCCGGGGCCTCGCCATAGGCGAATCGGCTCGTCACGAGCTCGACCGACGCCCCTGCTCGCGCCAGCGCCGAACAAAGTGCGTGATCGTACGGCGGCGTGAACGCCGACGGGTCGACGACTTGGATCATGGCCGGTTGGACATGCGTAGGCCGACGAGCTCGTCGATCGCGAGGACGAGGTCCAGCGCCAGGAATAGGAGCCGGTCGCGGGTGGGCGGTGGTGGTACGGCGCCGGCTCGCCCGCTCCGGCGACCGCTTCTGCGCAGCACCCGGGCGAGCGCCGGCTCCGGCTTGAACTCCGGGTACCGGCTCGCGAGCCACGCCCGTCCGGCGGCGTATCCCCGCCACTGCCGGCGCAGCTCAGAGACGGTCGCGCGGTACCGATGCTCGACGCGCGCCGGCCGGGGTTCGAGCGACCAGCCGGCCTCCTGCAGCCGCCAGCTGAAGTCGGTGTCCTCGGCGGCGCGTACGCCCTCGACAAAGCCGCCGAGCTGCTCGAACGCGGCGCGGCGGACGAGCAGGTTCGCCGCGACCGCGCGCGGGCGGTACGGGTGCGCCAGATGCGCCTGCTGGCCGAGGAAGTTGCGCGTCGCGGCGTAGCGTTCCGCGAGCGTGCTCGCGCCGGCGGCCGGGACGACCTCGCCGGCGAGCGCCCCGACTCGCTCGCCGACGGGTACGCCGAAGTATGCATCGAGCAGTCCCCGGTCCGGAATGCAGTCGGCGTCGAGGAACAGGATCCACTCGCTTCTCGCGCGCGCGGCGCCGGCGTTGCGTGCGTGCGACGGGGAGTGCTCGCCGGCCGCCTCGACGACGATCACACCGTCGGGCACCCCGGCGGCGCCCGAGTTGTCGGACAGGATCAGCTCGTCGTCGCCGGCCGTAGCGAGTGATCGCAGCGACGCGACCGCGGCCACGGCGGCGACCGCGTCACCCGCGAACGGCATCACGACCGAGACCGCCGGGCGGCTCATCGCGTCGCCACCCGGGCGATCAGCGAACGTGCCTGCGCCAGCTCGGAGCGGTGCGCGAACCCACTCGCGTACAGGGCCACCGGGATCGCGACCCACACGCGCCGCGCGCGTCAAGAGGCCAACGGCACCGTGAGTGGGCAGCGCCAAATCACCGGCGGCCGTCAGGCCGCCCATAATCAAAATGATCTGCGCCAGCCGCCGCCATTCGAACCCGGCGCGGAACGCGCGGCGGACGAGCAGGTGCATCACCGCGAGCATCGCCAGATACGCGCCGCACAGCGCGACCCCCGCGCCCGCGATCCCGTAGTGGGGGACGAGCACGATCAGCAGCACGACGTTCGCGATCAGCCCGGCGAGCGCGGCGGGGAAGTTGCGCTTCGTCACCTGCGCGCGGCCGGCGATCACGAGCAGCACGACCCACAGCCCGTACATCGCCCACCCGAGCGAGACCCACGGCACGGCGCGGTACGCGCCGAAGTACCCGTGCGTGGTCAGCAGCCGCAGGATCCAGCGCGACTCGAGCGCCAGCAGCGCGACCACCCAGCCTGAGATCAGCACGTAGTAGGTCGTCACCAGCCCGTACAGCCGCGCCGCCTCGTCGTCGTCGGTGACCGAGTACGCGAGCGGCGGCCACGCGTACATGAACGCGCGCACGATGAACGCGATCGCGCCGGCGAACTTGACCGCGATCGAGTACAGCCCCGCAACGGCGGCGCTCTTCTGGTGGTACAGGTAGTAGCGATCGATGATGCTCAGGCCGTACACGGAGGCCTCGGCCGCGACCGTCGGCAGCCCGAACCGGAGCAGCAACCGCAACCGCTCGCCGCTGGACCGCCGCGCCAGCAGCCGGCCGCGCATCGTCCACCACAGCCCGAGCAGCACGATCGTCGAGGCGCCGTAGTTGCCGAGCAGCAGCCCGCGGGCGCCGAGCTTCTCGCCGACCACGAGCACGACCGATGCCGCGATCGTGATCGCGATGTTCGCCAGCGACGCGATCATGTACGTCCGCCGGCGCTCCTCGACGCGCAGCAGCCCGTACGCGAGCTCGAGGTTAGTGAACGACCACAGGCCGAGCACGGCGATCAGGAACGCCTGGGTCGGATGGCGGATCTGGTGGCCGAGGACGAGGTGCGACAGCGGCGACGCGAGCGCCGCCATCACCGCCGCGGCGACCGTCGTCGTCGCGAGCAGGAACAGCACCGCGCGGCGCGCGAGCGCGTCGCGGCGCTCGCGGTCCTCGTCCGAGTAGTAGAACCGCAGAAACGCCTCGATGATCCCGAGCCGCGCGAGGATGCTGATCAGGATCACCCCGTTCGCGAGCAGCTCGACCGCGCCGTACGCGTTGCTGGCGAGGTACCGCGTGTACAGCGGCAACAGCAGCACGGCGATGAACTTCGAGATGACGTCGGCGACCTGGTAGGCGCCGAGCGACTTCAGCAGCCGGATGAAGTAGGCGCTCACGGCGCCTGAGGGTACGAGGCTATGTCGCTATGGGCGCGGCGGGCGGACCAGCGGCGTCGGACGTCTGGGCGCCTACCGGTGGGTGGCCCGCAGCTGCAGCAGCGTGCGCGGCCTGGATGCGCTCTAGCGGCACCTTCCCACGCTTGTGCAGCGACAGCACCGGATGGTGATGCCAGCACGTCCGGTACGGCGTGCCGGGCACGTGATGCATACCGACCTTCTTGCAGGTCTCCTCGTGGCACTGGAAATGCGTGCGGAACCAGATGATCCCGGAAATCAAGGAGACGATCAGCGTGATCTCGCCCACGTCCGCGCCGATTCCCGACCAGAAGTTGTAGCCCTTGCACTTCGCAAACTGCGCGGCCGGAACGGAGCAGGGTGCGATCGGATGCCAGAACCAGTTCCCGATCCACTGCCCCAACCCGAACAGAATCCCCGCAAGGATCAAACCCCCGAGCGCTAGCTGGCCCATTCGCCTCTGCGTCATACGACACCCCTTCCGAACTGCGGTGGTCCCATCGCATCAGATGTTGTCACCGTGAGAGGACACTCCACAAGCGATTTACGAGTTCCTGCGCGTCGACGTTATGGGCGATCGCCGAGCTCGAACCCGACGAGCCCGATCTCGACGACCGTCCCGGAGCCGAGCTTGTAGCCGGCGATCGCGACCGCGGACGTGGTCGAGGGCCCGGCGCTCGAGAGCGTCTTGACGGTCGGCGTGATCTGCTGGTACGAGTTGAAGCCCTGGAAGAACTGCGAGGTGCCCGTGAAGATCCCGAGCCTGTCGGAGATCGTCAGGATCGACAGGCCACCGCCCACGTTGACGATCGGGCCGATATTGGCGCCGAGCGCGTCGGGGTTTGCGGGGGCCGTCGGGTCGAGCGCCTGCGTGATCGTTGCGCCGGAGCGCCCGAGCGAGACCCTGCGCCGGAACGAGTCGAGCCCGAGCGACAACACGTTGCCGCCATGCTGCACATATGCCTGGAGTGACGAGACGAGCGAGTCGGGCACCCACCGCTCGCTGCCGGCGAACACGATGCCCTTGTAGGAGCCGAGCGCCGGCCCGTCGCCCTCGATCAGCCCAATGTCGGTGGTCAGGTCGTAGGCGAGGTGTGCCTTGTTGAGGTACGCGAGGAACGCCTCCTCGTCGGAGAGGCCCGCCGGGAGGCCAGTCGCGAACACGCGACTGAGCCTGACCGGGATGCCGGCGTCGAGCGTGTCGGGTACGCCGTCGCCGTCCTCGTCGCCCGGGATCTGGCCCTCCCACGTCAGCGACGGCAGCACGACCAGAATCCGCGCGCGGTGGCCCGAGGCATTGGAGACCAGCGGCACGGCGGTCCGGTTGGTTGACGACCGCACGTACAGCTCATACAGCCCCGGCCCGGACTGCGGCATCTTCACCGCCAGCTGCGGGTTGATCCCGTTGCCCTTCGCGATCGGCTTGCGCACCCCGTACTCCGACAGCGTCCAGCTGTACGGGCGCGTGCGCGAGTCGACGAACACCGTCGCCCGCACCCCCGCTTCGATCGGGGTCGGCGGCGGGTCGGCGGCGAGATAGCGAACGGTCAGGCCGGCGTGCGGCGTCGACCCTGCCGGGGGCGGCAGCACAACCGGGAAGCTGCCGATGTTGCACGCGAGGTCGGTCACTCGCAGGCCGATGAGGTAGGTCCCGGCCGGCGCGAGCGCGCCGTGGAGCCTGCCGTTCCAGAAGACGAAGTGATGGCGGCTGGTCGTGAACGAGTACGACGAGCCGGGGCGGCCCGGAGAGATCGGTGCGGTAGACGAGGACCGTCACCGGCTGGCGCTCGGTGCCGTTGAAGCGGATCGTCACCGGCGTGGTTGCTTGCGGGATCAGGTTCGGCGATACGCTCGTCACGACTGGGTGCGGCGGCGTTGTCTTGATCGTGATCGGGCCACCGACGTTGATCGCGCGGCCCTGCTGGATCAGCGCGACGCGGAAGTGGTAGGTCCCATCGGGGGCGACCGTACCGTCGGACTGGCGGCCGTTCCAGTAGAACACGTGGCGCTGCGGGTGCTTGCCGCCCCGCATGTGCACGCCGGAGGCGACCTGGTCGACGATGTCGCCGTCGCCGTTGACGATGTACACGTTCACGTCGTCGGAGCGGTTGAACAGATAGAACGAGATCGCGAGTGGATCGGTGGCTCGACCGGGATCCCCTTGACTGCTCAGGCAGACGCGGCCGTCGATCGGGTTGATCGTAGCCGGGGTCAGGGTTTGGAAAGCCGCCGACGAACGGCGTCGAGACCTTCAGGTGCTGGGTGATGAAGAACGCCGCGACCGTCGCAACCACGAGCCCGCCGAACACGTACAGCGGGAACCGCTTCACAGCTCCACCACCGCCACGTTCGGGACCGTGAACTCGTGGAACGCGGCGAGCCCGCGGGGGTCGGCGCGGCACAGCATCACGCGAATCGAGCCGCCGTGGCAGACGACCAGCGCCGGCAGCTCACCGGTCGCCTCGATCTCGTCGAGCGACGCGGCGACGCGATCTTGCTGTTCGGACAGCGACTCGCCTTCCGGAAAGCGGAAGTCCGGTCCGGCGCGCAGCCATGCGGCATACCCCTCCGGGTCCTCGCGCTCGATCTCGATGAACAGGTGCCCCTCCCAGACCCCGCGGTTGGCCTCGCGCAGCCGCGGATCGAGCCGCGGCTCGCCGAGTCCCGTCCGCGCGAGACGATCTCCGCGGTCTCGCGCGCGCGACTGAGATCCGATGACCACAGCGAGCGGACATCGCCACGCGCCGCGATCCGCTCCGCCAGCTCCGCGGCCTGGTGGCGGCCGGTGTCGTTCAGCGGGGTGTCGAGGAACCCCTGAACCCGGATCGGTTCCCGGTTGTCGTTGGTTTCGCCGTGCCTGGCGAGCAGGAGGCCGCGGCCGTTCAAGCGGTGCCGCCGGCGGTGTCAAAGCGCAGCCCGACCCTGATCGTCTCCAGCGACAGGACGTCGTCGGGCGGAATGTTTCCGAGGTTCACATTCGCCCCGAGGCGCCGGACCAGCCACACCTGCTGATCCTTGCGCGGCGCCTCGAACACCAGCCTGTCAGGCGCGACCGCGTGGACGATCTCGTCGATCAGGCCCATCCGGGGCTCCCCGTCGTGGCGGTAGAGGCCGACCGTGCCGCTCTCGCGCGCCTCGAGGATCACCTTCCACGCGCCGGCCTGAAGCTCTTCCTGAATCTGCTCGACCCACACGTAGGGCGCCATGATCTCGGTGTCGTCCTTGGACCCGACCTCGGAGAGGACGGTGAACTCGCGCGACATCCGCTCGATCAACTCGAGTTTGTGACCGCGGTCGATCGAGATCGCCCCGTCGGAGATCTCGATGTGCTCGATGCCGAGCTCGTGGATCCACGCGATCAGGGGCTCGATCCGGCGCTGGCCGATTGCGAGCTCGGTCAGCGTGCCACCAAGCACGACCGGGATCCCGTGCTGGCGGTACTGGGCCAGCTTGCGGTCCAGGTTTCCGGTCCGCAGCGCCGTGCCCCACCCCAACTTAACGATGTCGACGAACTCGCCCGCGACCTCGATCATGCCGTCGACCGCCGCGATCGACAGCCCGCGGTCGATCACGTGCGTGATCCCGACGCTGCGAGGCTTGGCGCTCCGTTCAGGGAGGTCGAGCAGGTCCACCATCGGAACTGGTGGTATCAGCCGCCGGCGAGATCTTGGCCGACGGTGACGACCACGTTGACCGCGCACGAGCCCGCCTGCGGGCAGGCGATCTGCTGGGTCTGCGAGTTGATCGGCTGCACCGCCGACGGGGACAGCTTGAGTGCACTGGCGACATGGACGGCCGCTGCGCGCTGTCCGGGCAGGTAGGCGACCACCGTTGTCGCCTGCGTCTGGTTGACGGCGTTCCCCGGGGTGATCCCCTGCTTGTAACCGGCGCCTGCGAGCTGGGTCATCACCTTGGCGGCCAGCCCGGCGGCAGCCGTGCCGTTGAGCACCCCGACGGAGACGTTGCTCGGGACGAACGCCGCCACCTTGGCCTTCGCGCCGTGGCGGGCCGCGGGCGTGTTCGTGGTCGCAGTCGAGCTGCTCGACGAGGACGGACTGCCGCCACTCGAGGTCACGATCAGCAGCACGGCCGCAACCGCGGCGATCCCGAGCACCGCGAGCAAGACCGCGAACCCACGGTGCAACCGCGAGGAGCCGCGCGGCGAGCCGGACCGATAGATCGAGGTCTGAGACGGTCGCACCGGTCCGGAGCCACCCGGACGGAGCTGCACGCGGGGCAGCGGCTCCGGGTCATCGGTGGCGACGGCGGAGAACTCGTCGCTGTACTCCTCGTCGCCGTGCTCAGCGCTGCCATTCGTTCCGGCGGCGGGGCCTCCGGGTCCGTCACCACCCGTGAAGACAGCCGTCGCTGATCCAGATGGCGAACCGGCGGCCTGCGCGGCGACCGTCGCTGGCCGTGGCGCGCCGATCGGGGCGTGCGGTTCGTCCGCCACGACCGCGGACGCGACTGGCGCAGCAGCCGCGGCGACTGCCGGCGCGGACGCCTCCTCAGCTTCGGCCAAATCGGCAGCCACCCCACCCGCGGCGACGGCCGGAAGTGGAATCAGGTGGGTCGCGGAGCTGAGCGCCGGAGCGCCGACTCCGGCAGGTGCCGCCGGAAGCGCGACCGCTGGTCTCGCACCCGCAGGCGCGCCGGCGACCGCCGGGGCCACCTGCACCCCGGGAGTGGGATTGACGAGCGGCCGAGCCGCGGCGGGGCGCTGAGCGACAGCGGGCTGTGTCTGGGGCGATTGCGCACGCGATACCTGCGCCAGCCGCGCCTCGAGCGCGCCGGCGCGCTGCTCGGCCTCGTCGGCGCGGTCGCGCAGCGTCGAGGTCTCGCGCGCCTGGGCGAAGTACAGCAGCACGAGGATCGCCAGGCCGATGATCGATGCGAAGCCAGCATCCGCCCCCACCGAGTTGATGAAGTGGCTGACCGAGAAGGCGAAGGGGATGTGGGCCATCACGCTCGGAGCCTCAGTCTACGTCGCGGTCCGGGCGGTTTATCGCTACTGCGGCGAAGCGGGCGCTGGCAAGCCGCGCAACCTGCTTGGCGAGCGCGGCCGTGTCGCCCTCGAGCACCAGCAGGTTGATCTCGTCAAACGTGCGCTGCACCCACTCCGGATCGAGCGGCTCGTGCTCGGCGCGAACGATCTTCTGCGCCGGTGTCGGCTGCGGTCGCTCGTGCGGGTTGAACAGGTCCTCGTGCAGCTTCTCCCCGGGGCGCTTGCCGACGATCTCGACCGCGATGTCGCGCTCCGGCTCCAGGCCCGAGAGGCGGATCATCGTCTGCGCTAGCTCGACGATCTTGATCGGATCGCCCATCTCGAGCACGTACACGTTCCCCGAGCCTTCCCCGCCGCTCGCCTCGCTCAACGCTCCGGCGCGGATGATCAGCTGGACGGCCTCCGGAATCGTCATGAAGTAGCGGCTCATCCGCTCGTCGGTGACGGTCACCGGGCCACCCGCGGCGATCTGCCGGCGGAAGATCGGGACAACCGAGCCGGACGAGCCAAGCACGTTGCCGAACCGCACCGTCGAGTACGTCGTTCCAGGGTGGGTGCGCGCCGCCTCCTGCACCGCCCACTCCGCGAGCGCCTTCGACGCGCCCATCACGGTCGCCGGCTTGACCGCCTTGTCGGTCGAGACGAGCACGAACCGCCCGACCTCGAGCTCGCCCGCGATCCGGGCGACCAGCCGCGTCGCGAGCGCGTTGTTGCGGACCGCCTCGACGGGGTTCAGCTCCATCATCGTCACGTGCTTGTATGCCGCAGCGTGGAAGATCACCGACGGATGGTGCTCGGAGATCACCTCGCGCATCCGCTCCTGCTCGCGACAGTCGGCGAGCACCGGTACCGCGATCCGCACGTGGCGGTCCTCTTCGAGCTCCCGCTGGATCTCGAACAGGTTGTCCTCCGCGTGGTCGACGAGCACCAGCCGTCGCGGCGACACGCGCGCGATCTGGCGGCATAGCTCGCGGCCGATCGAGCCGCCCGCGCCGGTCACGAGCACGACCTCGTTCGCGAGGTACGCGCCGACGCGCTCGAGCTCCATCACCACCGGCTCGCGGCCGAGCATGTCTTCGACCCGGACCTCGCGCAGCTGGCGTGCGACATGCATCTGACCCGAGCCGTCCTTCAACAGCTCGAACACGGTCGGCAGCGTGCGGACCGGGATCCCGCGTTCGCGGCACGCTGCCCACACACGCGCGCGTAACGTTCCCGGCGCTGATGGGATTGCGATCACGACCTCGGCCGGCTCGAGTTCGTCGAGCACCCGCTCGAGCTCCTCGGTCGCGGTCGTGCCGAGCACGCGCAGCCCGTAGTCGAGCTTGATCCCGCGCTTGCGCGGATCGTCGTCGACGAACCCCACTGGGCGCAGCCGCAGTTGCGGGTTGCGGATCAGCTCGCGGGCGACCAGCATGCCGCCGTCGCCGCCGCCGACGATCAGCACGTCGCGGGCGTCCTTGCCGGCGCGGAAGCTGCTCGTCACCCGGCCTTCGGCGACCAGGTGGACGAGGAAACGAGCGCCGCCGAGCAGCGCCAGCGCAAGCAGGAAGAACAGCGCCAGCACGCTCGCGGGGATACCGACCGCGGCGGTGCCGAACTGCGCCGGGCGCACGTTGAGGATCCCCTGGGCGGTGACGACCCGGGTGGTGACGGGGTGCCCGACCGTAATCACGCCGACGAGCAGCAGCGTCGCGACGAGAACCGCCTTGGCGACGTTCTCGTAGTCGCGCTGGCTGACGAACGTCCACAGCCGCTGGTAGACCCCGAACCCGGCGAGCACGACGAGGGCGACCGGAACCACCCACCAGATCGTCGCGTTGAACAGGTGCTGGTACTTGCCGGTGCCGCCGTTGTAGCCGTCGGCGAACCTCAGCCTGAAGGCAAGGAAGTAAGCGAGCGCGACCAGGACGCCGTCGACCACCAATTGGGGAACCGAATGGCGGTGAACGGGAAAGGCCGCGGATCTGATCCGCCGGCGCATGCGTCGGCATTCTAGGGACGCCGAGCGCGTCAATGGGCCCCCGAGCACCGGCTCCAAGAGATGGTTTTAGAAGACATTAATTTCGCGCCCACAGTCGCATAGGATTTTGGCCGTGAGACAGTGCCCCACTTGCGGGCTCCTCACGCCGGAGGGCAACTTCTGCGTACGTTGTGGGGCACCGGCGGACCGCGAGCTCGAGCGTGCGCGGCACAGACACGAGTTCGCGGCGGCGCCGGGCGAGCGCCTCTACTCGCCGTGGTTGGTGTCAACGCTGTTTCCGCAGCTCCCGAAGCACTCCGAACGACACTTCCACATTGCCGTGGCTACAGGCGGGGCGCTGGTCATCGTGCTCGGAATCCTGCGCCTGTTCCCGGTCGGGTTGATCTGCGCGGCCGTGCTGATGCCCTTGCTGACGGTGCTCTACTTCTACGACGTCGACATCTACCAGGGCGAGCCGGCGGGGGTGGCGGCGTGGACGGTCCTGTGGGGCGCGGTCGCCGGCGTCGGGTTCGGACTGCTCGCACATGCCCTCGCGCCGGCCGGCGCAGCGCTGATCGACAAAGGCAGCACCTCGCACGTGGTGACGGACGGGATCGTGCTCCCGGGGCTTGGCGTGATCGCGACGCTCATCGGACCACTGCTGCTGCTGCGACGAGCTCAATTCAACGATGCGCTCGACGGTGCCAGCTTCGGAGCGGCGGCCGCTGCCACATTCGCCGCAGCGCAAACGATCGTCGTTGGAGTCGACGTCCTAAAGGGAGGCCTACACCCATCGGGCGCGGCGGCCCCATGGGTCGAGCGCCTGATCGGCCTCGCGATCGCGACGCCGGTGCTGTCGATGAGCGCCGTCGGCGCGGCGACAGCCGCCGTATGGCTCCGCTACCGGGCGCCGATCCAGGACCGTGGAGCGCTTGGGATCACCGGCGCGCCTGCGGTTGCGATCCCGCTCGCGGGGCTGCTCGTGATCGCGGGCGCAATCGGCGAGACGTTCATGGCCGCCGGCACTTGGCTGGCCTGGCTGCTCGTGCTCGACGCGGCGGCGCTTGTCCTGCTCCGCCGCGCGCTACATGTGGGCCTGCTCGAGGAGGCCGCCGAGGGCGAGATCGGGCCGCCGATTCGGTGTGCGAACTGCCAGGCGATGACGCCGGTGCACACGTTCTGCGGCAACTGCGGGATCGCGCTCAAGGCGCTGCCGAAGGTCAGACCGGCGGACGGGGCTCCGGCACCGGGAGAGTTCGCGGGCCGGCTGGCGGCCGAGCCCGGACGGCGCCGCTCACGGCACCGCCGCCTGCTCGTCTACGGCGCGGCGCTGATCGCCGTCGTCGGAGTGGCGTTTGCGGTGGGCGCGTTCGCGGCGAGGCCCGGACCGACGGCGCCCTGCAAGCGTGCCGCGCTGTGCGGCAACCCGCCGGTCCTCGCCCACGTCGCCTTAGCGTTCCCCGGCGACACGGTGTGGCAGAGCTCTGACCTGGGCTTTTCGCTGCGGTACCCGGACAGCTCGTGGAAGGTGGCCAGCCAGAACGCCAACGCCGTCGAGCTCCAGTTCAGTGACGGCAGCGTCCTGACCGTCAACGCGGCACCCGCAACAACCAGCCCGGCCGCGCTGATCGCGGCCAAGCTCTCCTCCTTGGGCGGACAGCTGCTGGGCCTGGCGGCGGATACAGACGGCGCCGACCGGCTGCTGGGCACGAATGTCGGCCTGATCCCCGGCCCCGGCGGAGCCTATACGGCGACGATCACGACACCCCAAGGTCCTCAGACGCCCGTCCACGTAGCAATCGTCGCGGCCATCAACGCCAACGTGACGATCGTGGCGACCGTGATTACGCCGGACAACCTCGGCTTCAGCTCGCCGGTCGCCCAGCGCGCAGACGACATCCTCGATTCGATCGTGTTCTGACGCAATGGGCACGCACGCCGCCAACGCTCCGCACCCGAAGTTTCGCTCGCTCACGCATTCGGTGGCGGTGCCAGTCGCGTGCGTGGCGCTGGCCGCCGTAGCCGGGTTCGGAGCGTGGCTCGCGAACAGCAGCGGTCGTCAAGGAGCCGCCTCCCACAGCCTGCGACTTGTCGGTGCGGCCCCGGAAGCCGCGCGGATCAAATTCGTGCTGGTGCTGGCGCTTCCCGGCCGCGCCCGGTTGCGCTCGGTCCTTGCGGGTATCGAGAACCCACGATCGCCGCGGTTTCGCCACTTCATCCCGCCGGACGCGTTCGGCCGTCGGTTCGGGATCTCGACAGCGGCGCTGACGGCACTCGTAACGAAGGTGCATGCGACTGGATTGGCCGTCACCGGCACCTATCCGCAACGCACCGAGCTCGACGTGAGCGGCACGGTCCGGACGGTCGAGCGGCTGTTCTCGGTTCGTCTGCGGGTGTACAGCGACGCCGGCGGTCGCCACTTCTATGCGCCGTCCACACAACCGGGGGTCCCGGCGCTGTTCAGGCCCGAGGTCGACGGGGTGGTCGGACTCGACACCCGACCTTCGCTCCGCGCGCACGATGTCCCGGCCGGAGGACTCGACCCCACAACCGTCGGGACCGCATACGACATCACGGCTCTGCGCGCCGCCGGGTTCTCGGGGCAGGGCGAGCGGATTGCGGTGGTTTCCTTTTCGGCGTTCAACCCGGCCGACCCAGCGGGATACGCCGCGCACTACGGGATCAGCGGCCCCGCTCCCACCGTGATCCCGGTCGACGGCGGGACGAGCGACACCTCCGGAGAGGGGGAGGCGAACCTCGATATCGACGTAATCCGAGCGGTCGCTCCGGCGGCGCAGATCGTCGTCTACGAGGCACCCAACGATGCGGCGGAGTACGCGCGCGCGATCAATCAAATCGTCTCATCGCGGAGCGCTCAGATCATCTCCTCGAGCTGGGGCGACTGCGAGCTCAACAGCGACCCGCAGGTCGTCGCTGCAGACCGGGCGGCGCTCAGCTCCGCGATCGCCGCCGGCCTCACGATGTTCGTCTCATCGGGAGACCAGGGGGCTTACGATTGCCAGGGCGACGATCCAACCGACCACCGGTTGAGTGTCGACTGGCCGGCTGCCAGCGCGGACGCCGTCGCCGTCGGCGGGACGCGACTGTATTTAGGGCCCGACGGGTCCTACCAAAGGGAGACCGGATGGGAGGACCAGCTCTCCGACGGTGGCGGGGGGGGCGGCTTCTCGACGCTCGACAGCCGCCCTTCATGGCAGACAGGCCCGGGCGTGCTGGACTCGTTCTCCAACGGCCGTCGGCAGGTGCCCGACGTCGCCGCGGACGCGGACCCCGCGACCGGGTGGTCGATCTACGTCGAAGGGTCCTCTGGCCAGGCCGGTGGCACCAGCGCCGCCACGCCGTTCTGGGCGTCGTCGATGCTGCTCGTCGAGCAGTACGCCGCCGCCCACGGAGTAGGGCGGCTTGGATTCGTCGACCCGCTGCTGTATGCGCTCGCGGCGGCGCGGCAGTCTGTCGCCGCGTTCCACCAGATCACCCAGGGCGGCAACCGCTACTACCAGGCCACACCAGGATGGAACCCCGCCACCGGCCTGGGATCGCCGGACGTCTTCAACCTGGCGCGCGACGTCGTCGCGTACCTGAGGGCGCACGGGAGGTAATTCAGGGCTCGAGCGGTGCGGCGCGAGCACTCACAACATCGCCCAGTCGCCGCCGAAGCAGAGCAGGGGATTCACACAGCCGACGTCGCTCGCCAGTGCACTTGCCGGCGACGTGGATTGCGACGGTACCCCGCCCACCCCCTGGATCGCCGATCGAAGGGCGCCATTGGCAACGGGCCCGTAATCGGCGTCCATCGCAACGTGGTAGCCGTAGGTGTCGCTATAGACGGAGGGCACCTGGCTGCTCGGCGTCGCTGTATTCCAGACGAAGCTCGCGGTGTCGAGGTCATCGAGGTTGTACATCGGCACGGGCACGCCCGGCTGCAGCACGGCCAGCGCGAGCATGTCATTGACCGCGATCGTCGTGGTGTCGCCCGGCTGCGGAGTCGCATCGTCCTCCAGCGGCAGCTGGACGTTGACGGCGGTGATTGCGTTCGCGTTCGGGGTGAACGGTTGGCTTTCGGTAACGAACGTGCAGCACGCGTAATCCGGATGTCCCGGGTCGGTGGTGTTCCTGTACAGCCCCCGCATGACGACGGCGGCCATCGCTCCCGTCACCGGACCGACCGCGACGCGCACTTGTGTAATGGTGAACCGGCCGGCGCTCGTGACCGGATAGAACGCGGCACTCGGGTCCGTGAGGGCGGGGTTGTCAAGCCAGATGCACGAAGTCGCTGGATTAACGCCGTCCGGTCCCACGATCGGCAGCACCCCGGCGCCGTAGCGAGTGTCGTACTGAGTGCAGTCGTAAGGGTAGTTGGGCGGACCGGCGAACTGTCCCGTCCCGAGCGGGGTCCCGATCGTCTGAGCGGCCGCGACCGGGACGCCAATCGCCAGCGTCAGCACCAGCGCGACGAGCGCGAGCGACCATCGGGTCGCCCCGATCGCTCCGCCGCTTCTCATCACCGCTCCCGGCCTCGGCCCGCGACCTCTATGTGGTTGTGGTTGTCGTCGTCGTCGGTGAAGTGGGCGTTGTCTGTGTACCGCTGCTGCCCACGCCGCAGGAAGACGGCATGCCGCTGTTGTAACCGGCGGCGAACGCTTGAGTGAGCTGCTGATTGGTCGCTGCGCCGGCGTCGCTTCCGCCGTTGATCGTGTTCAGCCAGCCCTTGAACGCCGTGAGATCGGCCTGCTCGATCAAGCCGCGATCGTTGACCGATTTCGCGTAGATCCCTGTCAGGCAGATGTTCTGCTGCTCCTGCTGGGCGAGCGACAGCTGCCCTCCGTTCGACGAAGTTGCCTGACTGAACAGGTCCTGGACGTCGAACGCGTACTGCCCGGCCATCGCAAGCGCGAGGGTCACGCCGCCGGGGTCGGTGTCAACGTTCTGCTGCATCCACGGAACGGTCCAGTAGAAGTAGGCCGTTTGCGTGCCCGCGCACACCAGCATCGGGTCGGTCGGCGCCACGGTGGGATGGGAACTGCATGGCGTCTGAACCGACGAGCCCTGCACAAGCACGTCCTGTGACGTTGGCCACTGGACGCCTGATTTCGCAAACTCCTGGCTCCAGAACTGGTTGAGGTCGCCGGAGAGCGTTGGGATCGCCTGCGCGATCGGCACGTTGTCCAGGCCCTTGAGGCGGGCCGAGAGGCCCTGGTGGACCGCGACGAGCTTCGCCAGCGTCACCGATTTCGGTGAGACCGCCCCCTTTGGCGACGCAACGCCGCGGACGGGAGTGCCCTTCGCGGCCACCGCCGCGCTGGTGGTCTTCGCGGTGGTCGTCGAACTACTGCTGTTGCTGCTGCTGCTGCTGCCGCAGGCGGCAAGCGCGAGCGCTGCCACAACGCTCGGCCCAGCAACGCACACGCATCGCTTCGCGGATGAGATCATCATGATCGCCCCTCGGTCGGTTTGCCCTCGCCGCAACCCTATACCAGAATCTGGTCCCGCGGGCCTTATCTGTTCCAGGACCGTTCGCTCGCCGAGACCTTGACTTGGCTCGCGCGGGTTCGTTAGGTTGCGGCTGAAGAGAGGGGCGGTCAGACGGACTTCAGGCATCGGATCCGCGTGGGGCTTGCGAGCGGGATCTCGCTGTGCGCGCTGTGGTGCGCGGCGGCCGCGGAGAACGCCACAGCCTCGACACTCATCGCGCGCGCTGCGGCGGTCGCGCCGGCAGCGCGCGCTGCGGCGGTCGGCCCGGCGCCGGCGGCCCACGCGCTGGCGCTGGTGCTGCCGCTGAAGGTCGACGGCGTGGATCTCCAGCGGTTGGCGATCGAGGTGTCTGACCCGAGCTCGCCGCTGTACGGCCACTACGAGTCGGTCGCGGCGCTGTCGCAGCGGTTCGGCGCGTCACCGGCGGTCCGCCGGCGGGTGCTGGCGTATCTGCGCACGCACGGCGCCCGGGGCGTCCGGATCGACACGACCGGGCTGTTCGCGGATGCGACGTTGCCGGTCGCGGCCGCCGAGCGACTGTTCGCGGCTCCGCTGATGCGCTTTGAGGCCGCCGACGGCGCTCGTTACATCGCGCCGCAGACGGCCGTCCGACCTCGCATTCCGAGCGCGCTGAAGGGCGCCGTCACCGACGTGGTCGGGCTTGACACCGAGCCCGTAGTAGATCCCGCCGGCGTCGTGCAGGCGAGCTCCAAACGCAGCGCGACGGCGTTCGCCGCGCAGGCATCATCCGAGCTGCCACGCACGGGAACCCCGGCCGGCTGCGCCGCCGGCCAGGCGTCGGGAGGGTTCACCCCCAACCAGTACCTGACCGCATACGGCTTCAATGCGCTGCGCGCTCTGGGATTCCTCGGACAGGGAGAGCGTGTCGCGGTGATCGGCGTCAGCGGCGTCGATGCCCCGGATGTCACGACGTTTGCGCAGTGCTTCGGGCTGCCGGCGCCCGCGATCAGCACGCACCTGGTTGGGATTTCGACCCCGCCCGCTCCGGATGAGGAGACGACGCTCGACCTCGACATGCTCGACGCGGGAGCGCCGGGTCTGAGCGGGATCGACGTGTACGAGGTGAGCAACGACATCGCGTCATTCCTGAAGTCGTTTTCGGCGCCGCTCCAGAACCCTTCCGCCAGACCTCAGGTGATCTCGATCTCGGTCGGCCAGTGCGAGCCGGCCGTCGGCACGGCGGTCAACGGCGGCGCCGTTCTCTCGGCCGCGTACGAGTTGGACGAGGACGCAGTCAGCGGCATCACCGTGCTGGCGGCCTCCGGCGACTCCGGCTCGACAGACTGCGTGAGCCAGTCCGGCGTCCCCATCCACCAGCCGGCAGTCGCATTTCCTGCTTCGTCCCAGTTCACGCTCGCGGTCGGTGGCACGAACATCGCGCTGACACCTTCGAACCAGATCGCAAATGAAGTGGTGTGGAACGACGTGCCGGCGGCCGGGGGCGCCGGCGGCGGCGGGTTCAGCAGTGCGTTCCCGCGCGGCGACGCTCCCTGGCAAGAGCCGTTCATCCCGTCGAGCGTCGGTCATCTGGCGGGCGGGCGGCCGTCGCGAGCCATTCCCGACGTGTCGATGCTGGCCGACGCTTATCCCGGATATGCGATCTACTGCTCGACATCCGACTGTGCTCAGGACGGCCGACCGGCTTGGAGACCCGTCGGCGGCACGAGCGCGGGGACACCGCTGCTTGCGAGCGGCATCGCACTGGTCGATCAGAGCCTCCGTGCCGGCGGCCGGGCCAACCTCGGCCTGGTCGCCCCGCTGCTCTACCGGCTCGCCTCCTACTCGCAGCTGTACAGGTTGCTGTTCCGCGACGTCACCGTCGGAAGCAACGACATTGGTGCTTACCTGCCAGGTGGCGGCGGCACCCCGGTGGGCTGCTGCACGGCCGGCCGTGGCTACGACGAGGCTTCCGGGCTGGGCAGCATCGATATGTTCAACCTCGCAGCCCTGGCGAACACTTGGCTGCCGAACGTTCGCCTCCGAGTGCGGGTCTCCCTTCCCGGCCACCAGCACCCGGCGAGAAGCGGGAAGATCGCCGCGATCGCGTCGTGCTCCACGGGCTGCTTCTCGCTACAGGGAGCCGCCCTCGTGGTGATCGGCCACACGCCGTCGTTCGAGGCGTTTTCCCCAGCCATCTACTCGCTTCGGTCGGCCGGTTCCAAGCGGTTCACGATCCCGTTCAACCGGGCGCAACTGCGCAAGGTGCGCGCCGCGCTTCAACGCCGGGCCCGCGTCACGGCCATCGTGCAGTTCGGCGTGCCGCAGTTCAAGACCAAGCTGAACGGCGTGATCCTGAGCGTGTCAGCTCAGAAGCGCCTCGTGATCACAAGCTGAGTCACGACGTCGCGTTGCAGTAGTTCATCGCGCCGAACGGATCGCGTACATGGTGGGTGATGAACGGCAGTAGGATCCCGACCTGCGTCCCTCCGATCGTGAACCGCGTCTCGTAGGTACCAGGGGGCAGACTGTCAAGCGTGCACTCGACTAGGGATCGGTTGAGCGGATAGGTGCTGCACCGCACGGTCCGTCCGCCGCGTAACAGGCAGAAGGAAAACTGCTTCTCGCGACTGCGGATCGCGATGTCGAAGATGCCGTAGTTCAGCGACGGATCCGAGAACACGTCCTCGCAGTACTTCAGTCGTCCGGTGCGCGGATAGCAGTAGGTCGCATCGCTCTCGCCGGGACCGAGCTGTGAGTTCGTCAGTCCGGACCGGGCGACGGTCCTGACCTCGCCCTGGCGGCCGATGATGCTCGTGCTCCCATCGCAGTTGTCGTTGACGATCCACGACGCGGCGCCGGACTCGTACGCGGTCGCGTTCGCGCCGACGATCACGAACTTGCCGTTGGCGGTGATCGACAAGTACCTGCGGATGTGCGGCTTCGGCTTTTTCGCCGTAATCGCGAGCGGCCCGAGGCTCGACGAGCTTGCCTTCGTACACGCCCCCAGAAGCACGATCTGGGTCGCGCCGCCGCCGCTGACGCTCTGCTTGACCTCAAATTCTCCCTGGCTGAAGCGCCCCGAGTAGGGCGGGTTGCCCGACGTGTCGGCGGCCGTCAGCTCGACCGTGCCCTGTGATGCGTTGACTACCGACCCAAGCGGGATCTTCTCGGCCGAGCCCAGCGTCGCACTGCCGCGTCCGGGCACGGTGACCATCACCTTGCCGCTCACGGGGGCGACGTTCACCGACTGACCGAGCACCGGCGCCGGCAACGCCGCGTCCGCTGCCGCGGCGACTGCGCTCGCGAGCAACGCGATCACCGCCGCCGCCAGCGCGATCCATCGGCCACGCCTATCTAGCCCCATCGACGACCCAACCATACCGCTACGACGGCCGCCCCGGACATGTTCGCTGATACGCCTGGCCGGGGACGAGCGCTTTCCACTCCGCCCGCGTCAGGCTGCGTCGCGCGACGCCACACAGCCTCTCGTCAACCCTGGAAGCCGTGATCGCTTGGGGCACCGGGCCGGCCTCGGCCACGGTCCCGTCGAAGGCGCCCGAGATGACCGCGCGCCCGCCCGGGGTGAATGCGATGCCGGCGATCGGACCGTTCTGCGCGACGTATGGCTCACCGAGCCGGGTTGCGAGGTCCCAAACGATCACGCTGTCATCGACACCGCCCGACGCGAGCGTGCGCCCGCGAGGCGAGAACGCCACGCTCGTGACCCCGCCGCTGTGACCCCGCAGCGGGTCACCGAGCGGCCGGCCGGTCGGGACGCTCCACAGCATCACCGTGCCGTCGAGGCTGGCGGAGGCGAGCTCACGCCCGTTGGGGCTGAACGCGACGCTCTCGATCGCGGCGGTGTGGCCGGTCAGCGTGCGCACCCGGCGGCCAGTCGCGACGTCCCAGAGGATGATCGACTTGTCGGAGGCGGCGGAGGCGAGCAGCTTGCCGTCGGGGCTGAACGCGACGGCGTTGACCACGTCGGAGTGGCCGAGCAATGTGTGCAGCCGCTGGCCAGTGTCGGCGTTCCACAGGATCACCGAGTCATCCGCGCTCGCCGACGCGATCGTGTGATCGTCGGGGCTGAACGCGACCCCGTAGACGATGTCGGTGTGGCCGCGCAGAGTTCGGAGCCGCTGCCCGGTGTCCGCATCCCACACGATCAGCGTCTTATCGGCGCCGGCGGAAACGAGCGTCCGCGAATCTGGGCTGAAAGCCACGTCCTCGACGGCATCGGTATGTCCGCGCAGCGTGTGCAGCAGGGCGCCGGTTCCGGCGTCCCAGACCCTCACCAGCCCGTCCTCGCCGGCGGATGCCACCAGCCGACCGTCGGGGCTGACGGCGGTGCCGAGCACCGCGTTGGTGTCGCCCGTCAGGGTTCGCTCGAGCAGCTGCGGCCTCGCGTACCACTGGATCACGAGATCATCCTGGCCGCTCGAGGCCAACAGCGTCCCGGACGGATTGAACGCAACGCTGTCGACAGCCGCCGCGTGGCCGCGCAGGACCCGCAGCTCCTGTCCGGTGCGGGCATTCCACAGGGTCACGAGGTGATCGTCGCCGGCCGATGCGATCGTGCTTCCGTCGGGGCTGAACGCGATGTCGTCGATGAACGCGCTGTGAGCCCGGAGCACCGCCAGCTCGCGTCCCGTAATCGTGCTCCACTCCACGATCGTGTGGTCGTCGCCGGCGGATGCCAGCGTCCTGCCGTCGGGCGCGAATGCCACGGCGGTCACCGCCGCGGTGTGCCCGGTCAGGGTTCGCAGCCGGCGCCCGGTGGCGGACGCCCACAGGATCACGGTCCGATCGTCGCCGCCGGAGGCGAGCATCCTCCCGTCAGGACTGAATTTGACGTCCTCGACGGCGGCGTGATGTCCGCGCAGCGTGCGCACGGGTCGGCCAGTTGCGGAATCGAAGACGACCACCGTGTGGTCAGCGTCGGCGGCGGCGATCGTCTTCCCATCCGGGCTGAACGCGATCCCGTTGACGGCACCGGCGTGGCCGTCGAGCGTGCGCACGGCCTGACGCATGGCGACGCTCCACAGGACCACGGTCCCGGCCTGCGTTGCGGCGGCAAGCATCGTTCCGTCGGGGCTGAATGCCACCTCATTGATCGAAGAGCTTCCCGGGAGGGTCGCCAGCCGGCGGCCTGTCGACTCGTCCTGGATCACAACTGTTCCGCTCGCGTCGCCGGTCGCGAGCAGCTTGCCGTCCGGACTGAACGAAACGCTCGTCACCGCGGCGCTGTAGCCGGGGAACATGCCCTGCATCGCCTGCGTCGCCGCCAGTGCCCGGACCAGGCCGTACCGGGCATCGGGAGTGTCGGCGTAGCGGTAAGCCTCGATGCTGAGCAGCACGCCGGGGGCGAGCGCGCCGCTCTGGAGCTCCGTCAACGCTTGGCGCGCGAGCTCGTAGGAGATCGAGATCCGCTGCGCGCGCAGCGCGCGATCGGTCTCACTCCGCGCCTGGGCGAACGCCACGATCGCGACGATCAGCGCCGCGCAGGCGACCGCCGCCAGCCCGATCGACACGCGCGCTCGCGTTCGCTCACGGGCGGCATGGGCCTGCGCGTCCCGCGTCTCCCGTTCCAGTCGAACCGCCGTCTGACGCGAGCGCCACGCGAGGATCGCCGGCGCGAGCACGTCGTGGAAGATCTCCACCCGCGACGAGCCGTCCTCGTCGCCGGGCGGGGCCGGCACTGGCCGCAGGATCCGCTGCTTTCCGCCGGCCAGCTTCTCGACGAGCTTCTCCACCTCGGCGGGCGGGCGGCGGGCGTACGCGGCGAGGTCGGCGATGCGGTGGACGATCTTCGTGCCCGACGGGGTCACGAGATGGTGGAACACCTCGACCGCCGTTTCACGTTCGTCGTCGGGCAGGTCGTTGAGCGCTTTGTCAAGATGAGCATGGACGATCTCCTGCGCGCCGCCCAGCTGGTCAAGCGTCGAGCGACGCAGCACGCGCGAGCCGGCGGCGAGCTCGTGCTCCCACAGCGTCGTCATGACCAGCTGTAGGTATGGCGTCTCGATCCGCTCGGCGCCCGGGATTCCGCTTTCTGCGCCCGCCACGGCGCCTTGCCCCTGGCGTTCAAACACGACCTTGCCCTTGCGAACCTGATCGAGGACCGCATGGACCAGCTCAGGCTCGACCGCGACCGCCTGATCGCTTCCATGCACCGAGTTGTAATGCTCGATCGGCCCGGTGATCGCGGCGCGCGCGGATCGGCGATCGAGATACTCGAGATGGAGGAAGTTGCCGTAGACGTTGACGATCCGCCCCTTGAACAGATCCCCGACGCCGGCATAGGCGTCCTCCCGCACGGCGATCAGGAAATGAGCGCGCACCTCAGGCCGGTTGACGCACCGAGCGAGCTCGTCGGCGAGCCTGCCGGGGCTTGCCTCGCGAGAGCCGTAGAGGAAATACTCCTCGAACTGGTCGAGGATCACGAGCAGCGTCGCGCCGGTTCTCGTGCTCGCGCTCTCACACGCCGCCTCCAGGCCGTCGCGACGCGGCTCGGCCTTCGCTCCCTGCGCCACGAACGGCTCGATCGCGGACTCGATCGCGTCGATCAGCTCGGGCATCGGATCGTCGCGCCAAGAGCTGAACACGACCGGGATGTACCGCAGCGTGCCCTCGCGGGCGGCGCTCCGCCGCGCCAGGTCTCGGAGCCGTGCGGCGACCCCGGCTCGCAGGAGCGAGCTCTTCCCGACTCCGCTCTCGGCGTACAGGAGCGTCAGCCGCGAGGCGCGAAGGTTGCCGGTGATCGTCGTGCGCTCCGCGTCGCGCCCGAAGAACAGATCCGCGCGGTCCTCGGTGAAGTAGCTGAGCCCGACGTATGGCGAGTCATCGGTGGCGGCTGGGGCAGCCGCGTCGAGCTCGCTCACGCGACCGGATCCCGATATGCGCGGATCCGCCGCTCAAGCTCGCACACATAGCCATCAGGAAGAGATGCGAACAGGTCGACGTTCAGCTGGCGCCAGAAGTCGAGCTCGAAGTCATCCGGTTCGCTTTCGATTGCCCACGACTTCGATCCCAGCTGCTCCCCCTTCCAGATCCGCTTCAGGAACACCCGCAGGTTCCAGTCCTGGAGCGCGTAACCGAGGAACAGGCAGTGACTCTCGGTCAGCTTGTTGAGGATTTGAAACGGCACCAGGCTCTCGACCGGACCGCGGCTCAGGTAGTCGATGTAGTGGTCCTCCGTGATCACATAGTTGTCTCTCCACCCGTAGCCCTCCGAGCTGCCATCCGCGGCGCCGTGCACCTTCACGATCAGCGTCCGGCTGAGCTCGCCGAAGTCGTCGATTGGGAACTTCGGGTATTCGTTCGGGGCGGCGATCGCCTCCGGATAGCCGTCGTACGGGAAGTGGACGAACCTGCCCTGGTCCTCGCCGCTGGCCATGTAAACCGCGAGGTCGTAGGGCTCGTTCTGCTCGTCGAACGCACGCTCGAGCGCCGAGTCGTAGTTGGTGGTGATGATCAGTTGATGGTGCGGCGGACGGCCGAGCCGTTCGACCTCGCCCGGGAACCGCGCAAAGAACTGGTGGGCCGGGCCTGGCTCGGGCTCGACATCCAAGATGCGCTTCAGCGCGCGGTGCAGGTCCGAGCGGCCGGAGGACACGAACAGGTGCTGGGCCACCTTCGGCAGATCGGGCGCCTCCATTTCCAGATTCAGCTCGTCCGCGATCTTGGCGGCGATCCGGTCCGCGTCGGGAAAAGACCCGCACACGCTCGGGCCGAGCACCGGCACGACCGTGCCCCGGTCGACCATGTGCCGGATCACCGTCTCGAAGTGCCGGTCGTCAGGCGCCGGAACCAGCGAAGTCGAGACCCGGCTGGACCGGCCGCTCGTCGCGGCGACGGGCTCGTCCGGTCCAGCCGCGCCCTCCGCCGGCCCGGTCCGCTGCGGCCGCGCCGGGATGTGCGACCCGATCTGTCCGATCTTCGCGATCAGGTGCTCCACGTCGCGGCTGAAGCTGTCGTGCCGCAGCGTCACGGCCTCCATCGCCCCAAGCCCGCGCATCGACTTCGGGAGCCGGTCCGCCTGCGGCATCGATGCGCCGCCGACGAGCACCGGCACCACCGCGATCCGCGAGCCCCGGCTGAGCGCAAACTCGATCTCCTGCTTGACCACGTCTTCGGTCGTGTCGAGCAGACCGGCCCTGAGGCGTTGGGTCAAGGTGGGCATCCATGCTGGGCCGATCAGCGCGAGGAAAACCCCGCTTGATTCGCTGCGTGCCTTGATCTCCTCGAGCCACTTCATGCCCGGGTGGATGTCCTCGACGTCGAGGAACACGTTCTCAGCGGCGAAGTGGCTTACGAGCTTCTCGTACAGCAGGCGCGCGTCGCTGGCCGCGTCGTCCCGGCGGTAGTTGATGAACACCTTCGGTGTTCGCACGTCCGGCTCCGCCGCCGGTGCGTCCCCATCAGTCAGTCCGTCTGCGCTGTCCATATCCCGCTCCCGGGTGTGGCGCGAGCAGTCTGGCCGCCCGCTCGCCGCGTGTCAAATCCCGAACCGCGCGTCGTTGTCGTCCCCGTCCACCGACGCTAGAGTCCCCTCGGAGCGACTTGGGGCGATTGTCGATGGGGGTTTCACGTTGAGCGCAAATCAGCCGCCGAGGCCCCAGCGGCCAGAACCGCCGACGCCACCACAGCCGCCGGCGTGGTGAGCGACCCGCGGTCCGAACGCGATCCCCTGACCCCGGGGCCCCCGCGGCCCCTGCTCGGCTGGGTCCGGGGCGCGAAACGCGCCGACAGTCGCGGCGCCCCGACCTGGGTGCGCGTCGGGCTCGTCATCGCCGGCACGCTCGCCTTGGGAACGTGGGGCTTCCTCGAGCTGCGAGCATCCCCGCGGCTCGACTTCCTGCAGAGCCTGTACGGGTCGATCAAGCTCTACACGCTCGATCTCGGCCCTGCCGGCGGGGCGTCGCCTGGTCCCGACTGGCAGATCTGGATCGGGTTGCTAGCCGCGGCCGCCCTCGTGCTGCGCGGGATCGTCGCGCTCGGCCGCGACCGGGTCCGGCGCTGGGCGGTCGGGCACGTACTGTCCGGGCACGTGGTGATCTGCGGAGGCGGCGTCCACGGCACGCAGTTGGCCAGGCTGCTGAGCCCGAGCCACGACGTCGTGCTCGTCGACCTCGACCCGGTCAGCCCGGGGATGCAGGAGCTCCGCGGGCGCTACGAATGGCGGTTGATCGGGAATGCGGTCAGTGCCGGCACCCTGCGTGCGGCCGGCGTCGCCCGAGCTCACTGGCTGATCGCCGTGACCGGCCTTGACTTCGTCAACTCGCAGATCGTCAGCGGGGTGCGCAGTCTCGTCGATCAGGGTCATGCCCGTGATCGCCTGCATGTGCTCGTCCAGGTCGAGGACCCTGCTCTGACGCGTTTCCTGGAGGAGGAGGAGACGTCGTCTGACTCGCGTGCCGGCCCCGTGGTCAGCCCATTCAGCACCAACGCGATCGCCGCCGAGGTGCTGCTCGACGAGTCGAAGGTACGCGGCCCCGGTGACACGGAGCTGCCGATGGTCGCGATGCACAACGGCGCCGCGCCCAACCTGCTGCTGGTCGGCGACCACCCGTTACTCGATGCGCTCGTGCTCGCCGTGCTGCGCCGCTGGCGCGTCCGGCGCCTGCGCGAGCTCGAGTCGGGGAGCGGCCGGGTCAGGCCGCCGATCCACCTCAGCATCTACGGGCCCGCAGCCGAGCAGCGAGTGACCGCGCTGCGCGAAGCGTGGCGGCCGGAGCCGGAGGTGCTGATCCTAGAAGGACGAGACAGCCCACCGGCCCGCGAGGTCGGAAACGAGATCGACGACTGGCTGCGCAAACCGGGCCGCGCCGAGCACGCGATCGTTGCCTGTCTCGACGAGCTGCAAGGGATCGCCCTGACTCTGACCGCTGCACGCGCGCTCGGCGACCGAGCGCGGCTCACCCGCGTGACCACGCAGTTCGAGAACGAGCTGGACGCGTACGTCGAGCAGCGCACCTCAGCGAGCCATGCGTTATCCACCACCGAGGTGAAGGCGATCGCCGAGCTGGGGGCGCGGCCTGAGCAAATGCAGTCGTCCTCAGAGCTTCAGCGGTTGGTCGCCGCACTCGAGCGTGACAACGCGTTGAAGCCCAGCGAGAGCAATCCCGGCGACCGCAGCCATGATCCCGGCGACCGCAGCGATGATCCCGGCGACCGCAGCGATGATCCCGTCGACCGCGCGCGGGCCGTCTTCTCAAGCGAGCTGTTCACGGTCCGCTTCGACACCACGTGGCGGGTTCGCGAGGGCGACCGCGGGCTGCTGGATACGCTGCTCGACCTTTCACCGCGACTGAAGCCCGTGCCGCTGAGCGCCATCCTCCGCGCCGGTCTGCGGCTCGAGCTCGACTCGGCGGCGACGTTACTCGCCGCAGCCACCATGCTGACCGAGCGGGGCGATCCCGGCGCGCTCGCGCTGTGGTGCGAATACCTGCGACATCCCGAAGCTGACCTGACCGCACCGCCGCTGATCCGCGCGCGACGCGATGCCTCCGACCTCGCCATCAGGCGTCTGCTCGCGCTCGCAGGTCCGGACGCGAGCGCCGGTCGTAACCCCGACCCGGCCCTGGCCGGCGCCGCTCACATCACGATCTTCGCCGGCGCCGCCGGCTCGATGACCGCGTCGACCACGCGAGAGCTCGAGCCACTGCTGGGGCGGGCGCTTCAGCGGTACGACGGCGTTCTCCTGTCCGGGGGGACAGCGGCGGGGATGCCGGGGATCGTCGGCCGTATTGCTCGACACCACAACCTGACGCTGACCGGCTACGTGCCGCCCGGCCGCGGCGACCGCGAGCTCTACCCCGAGCTCCGGGAAACCGACGCGGCCACGGACTTCAGCGTGCTCGAACCGCTGGCCATGTGGCAAGACATCGTCGCGTCGGGCTTTGGTGGCCAGGTGGCGCTGATCGCCTGCCCCGGAGGGACGATCACGCTGCAAGAGATCACGCTCGCGCGGGCGATGGGAGCCCGCATCGGCTGGCTCGACCCCACGGGCGTGGCGTCGCCGACGCTCGAGGAGACGCTCCCGTTCGGAGCCGCTGGGATCGTCGAGCTGCCGGCCGACTCGATGACGATCCGCGCGTTCGTCGCTCCCACCACGCTCAGCGACCCGCCGCGTGAGGCGGTGGCCCGTTACGCCCACAACGACTATCGCCGCCGCCAAAGGCGTCGGAAGAGCTACGGTGACGCCGCGCTCAGCCGGTGGGAGGAGCTGCCCGAGACACTCCGCGCATCCAACCTCGCCCAAGCCAACGACGTCCCGGGGAAGCTCGCGCTGATCGGCAAGCGGGTGGCGCTCGGCGGCGAGCCGCTGCAGCTCACCGACGAGCAGGTGGAGTTGCTGGCCGAGGTGGAGCACGGCCGCTGGAACGCCGAGCGGCTGCTTGCCGGCTGGCGCGTCGGCCCCCGGCACGTGGGGCGGAGCACCTCGCCCGACCTAGTGCCGTGGGCCGAGCTTCCCGGCGACACGCGCGACTACGATCGCGAGGCCGTCCGGACGATCGGACCTGCGTTGGCCGACGCTGGTTGGGGGGTGACCGATGCCTGAGCCCGAGCCCGAGCTGAAGCCCGTCTCGGTTGAACTTGCCGCCCGCGTCCGGACGCCGCCGGCGCGGCCGCTGCACCGTTTCCAGACGGCTCTGCGCCGACTCTGGCGCGGCGGTCTGTTACGCCGCTGGCAGGCGGTCCGCGGCCCGATCATGCTCGCAATTGGTTTGGCGTCGCTGGTGCTGGGCACGATCGGCTACCTCCAACTAAAGAGCGTGAACCCCCGCTACGGCTTCTTCGACTCGTTGTACCGGGCGATCACGCTGTTCGTGTTCGGAGGCGCAGCGATTCCGCCGATCCCGGTTGCACTCCAGATCGCGCGGCTGTGCGCGCCGCTGCTCACCGGCTACGCGGCGATGGGGGCCGTGATCGCGTTGACCCGCGAGCAGACGCGGGTGGTGGGCATCCGCCTGTTCGTCCGTCGCCACGTCGTGATCGCCGGGCTGGGAGCCACCGGTCGCCGGCTCGCGGAGACGCTCGTCGACCACGCCCCGGTCGTGGTGATCGAAGCCGATGGCACCAGCCAGCACCTCGCTGGCGCGCGCCTGCGCGGCGTGCGGATCCTGATCGGAAGCGCGGCTGACCCGAAGCTGCTCGAACGGGCCGGCATCGGGCACGCCGAGACGTTGATCGTCACCTGCGGAACCAGCGACGCGAATGTCGACGTCGCCGCGGCGGCAGTCGGGGTGCTCCCCAGCCGAGGGCTCCCGCTCAACATCTTCGTCCACCTCGACAAGGTCGAGCTGTGGAGCTCGCTCGCCGCAGAGGGAGCAACGTTCCGCTCCCCGCGCGACGACGTGCGGCTCGAGTACTTCAACGCGATGGCTACGGGCGCGCAGCTGCTGGTCGAGCACGAGCCGCCGCTCGGTTCGGACCAGGGCCGGGCGGACCACATCCTGATCGTCGGGCTCGAGGGGATCGCCGAACAGCTTCTGCTGCAGTTTGCGCGCGTGTGGTCCGAGCGGGCGCCGGCACACGATGCCAGGCTCCGGATCACACTGACCGGCGATCGCGCAGATGTGGCTCTCGAACAGCTCGTCTCCCGTCACCCGGCGCTTGTTCGCTACCTGGAGCTCGACGCGCGCCCGATCGAGATCGCTTCGGCGGCCTTCCAGGCGGGCGCCGCGATGTCGGGCCCCGCCGGCCGCTGCGACGTGACCCGAGCGTACGTCACGCTGCTCGACGAGACCGACGCGCTACACGCCGCGCTGGCGCTGCACGCGCGACCCGATGCGATGTCGGTGCCGGTCACGGTCGCGGTCGCCGACGACGCCGCCGGCGTCAGCTCGGTGCTCGGCTCCGAACGGGGGCGGTTCTCGCGCATCGAACCGTTCGGCGTGCTCAGCGCGGCGACGCGCAGCCGGCTACTGCTCCGCGGCACCAACGAGTTGCTGGCCCGCGCGCAACACGCCCAATGGCTGCGCGGCGAGCAGCAGCGCGGGATCACGGCCGAGCAGAATCCAAATCTCCGCCCGTGGGACGAGCTGACCGACGAGCAGCGCGAGTACAACCGGCAGTTCGCCGACAGCGTGCACTCCAAGCTCGCGTCGGTCAACTGCATGATCGTCCCCGACCCGTTGCCGGCGCCTGACCGGGTGGGCTTCACCTTCCGCGACGATGAGCTCGAGGACCTCGCCGAGCAGGAGCACGCTCGGTGGGTCGAGATGATGTGCGAGCTCGGCTGGCACTACGGGCCGCAGCGCGACAACGCCCGCCGGATCCACGACCAGTTGAAGCCGTGGTCGGAGCTAGACGAGCCCAATCGCGACAAGGACCGCGGCGCCGTTCGGGAGATCCCGCGAATCCTGGCCGTGGCCGGCTTCGCAATCCAGCGGATCGGGGATCCGGCGTCCGCACTTCGCTCCTCCTAGCAACAGGTCTCGCCTGTTGACTTCCGCAAACGGCTTTGAGAGGCTGATTGGAGCGATGGCGCTCGGGAACGGAGCGCTGGGGGCCCGGGTGTACGGCAGTGTCCGAGACAGAGCAGTGATCGGAATCGACGACGATGGGTGAGGGCGACGGGCGGACGGGCGGGGGGCCGAATGACCGCCCACCACCGTCCAAGCGCCGCCTTCGCGTATTGCTCGAGCGGCTTGGGATAACGCCGGAAACCGCAAGTGGGGTCTCCTACCACGGCTTCATCTCCTACAGCCACGCGGCCGATGGGAAGCTTGCGCCGGCGATCCAGAAAGGGCTGCAGCGCTTCGCCAAGCCGTGGTACCGGGTGCGAGCGCTGCACATCTTTCGCGACGACGCTTCGCTCTCGGCGAATCCCCGGCTATGGGACTCGATCACGCTGGCGCTAGCCGAATCGCAACACCTGATCCTGCTCGCATCACCGCAAGCAGCTCAGTCAGAGTGGGTCGCCAAGGAGGCGGCGTACTGGCGGGAGCACAAGTCGGTTGACACGATCCTAATCGGCCTCACCGACGGTGAGCTCGTCTGGCAGTCAAATGGCGCGCGAGGCACAAACGGCCCTGCCGATGCGCGAAACGCGCTGCCAGTCACGCTCGATGGCGCGTTCGACGAGGAGCCGCGCTTCATCGATCTGCGCTGGGCGCGCAACGCGAGCGATCTTTCGCTCAGTCACCCGGAGTGGCGTGACGCGATCGCGGAGCTCGCGGCGCCGCTTCACGGCCGGCCTAAGGACGAGATCGCGAGCGAGGAGGTTCGCCAGCACCGCCGCACGCTGAAGCTCGTGCGGATCGTCGGCGCGACGTTGATCACGCTCTTGGTGGCCGCGGTCGTCGCGGGGCTGTTCGCGTACTCGCAGTACCGTTCGGCGCAGGCCCGCGCCCTCGCCGCCGAGGCCACCGCCGCGCTGAGTAGCAATCCGGAGCAGAGCCTGTCGCTCGCGCTGCGCTCGACGCAGATGAACGCCAGCGGCACCGGAGTTCAGGCTTTGCGCTCCGCGCTCGCCCAGGCACCAGAGCGCATGGCGATCAATTCCGGAGCCGGCGCAGGACTGCAGGCCGCGTGGAGCCCCGACGCCGCCCAGATCGCGCTCACAGGACCGAATCATCATGTCCAGCTTTGGGACACGCATTCGGGCCGGATGCAGAGCGTCCTCACCGTTCGTGAAGGGTCGCGGATCGTGCAGCTGAACTACAGCCATGATGGTCGCTGGCTGATCGCGGTCACCGGAGCCGGCCACGTGTTTGGATGGAACCTCGCAACCAAGGTTGCCGTCAACACCGCGCAGCTCAACGAAGCGATCGACAACGCAGACCTTCACAAGCTCGTCGGCGGGCCGTTCCTCAGCGCCGTGTGGGCAGCAAGCGGAGACCGGCTGATCGTGTACGGGCTCGACCTCCGTCAGGTGATCGTGTTCGACCTCGACACGGGCGGCGTTGGGAGCCTGATCAGGCTCCCCCGCGACGTCATCGGGGTGAATCTTGTGGTCCCGAGCCCCGACGGAACGCGTGCCGTCGTGTCCTACAACACGCCCAATGCGTCGCTGCCGGCGGAGGGCGCGATCGTGAACCTCAACTCAGGCGCCGCGAAGGCGCTGTCCTTCGGTCTTTCCGGCCACGACGCGTGCTGGTTCGCTGACTCCGGGGCGTTCGTGACGTGGGACACGAGCGAGGCGCAAGACCTGAATTTGCGTTGGTGGAACGGCACCTCGGGCAAGCAGTTGGGCGTGTACCCAAGCCCGGACACGATCACCGCCGGTGCCTGCAGCCCCAACGTAAGTGAACTCTGGGCGGCCAGCGGCGAGCGCAGTGGAGCGGTGTTGCTGCGTCGGGTGACCAGCAGCGGCGCAATCACGCTCGAGCTCTCCGGACACAGCAACCTGATAACAGCGATCGCCGCGAGCGCAAACGGAAACTACATCGCGACCGCCAGCGACGACGGCACCGCGCGGATCTGGGACGCTCGAAACGGCGCACAACTGCGGACGTTGGATGACGGGAACGCCGTCACGGGCGTCCAGTTCAGTCCGGACGGCGGGTTGGCGCTCACCACCGACCAGGAGGGCATCGTCCGGATCTGGGACACGGGAGTCGGAGAGCCGCTGGTCCGGCTCGCGTTGCCGGCGTCCGGACAGACATATCCGCTGGGATTTGGAAGCGCAGGGCGGCTCGTCTACGGGCTCTCCGGGATGGCACAGCAGGGAGTCGTCCAACCAGGTGTCACTGCGAAACGCGTCGCTTGTCCGCTGGAACAGCGAGACCGGGGAGTTGCTGCAACCGATTCCGCTCCCCGGCGCGACTCAGCTCGCACTGCCGGCACCGGATGTCAGCTGCGACAACGGGGCGCTGAGGATCGTCGGCTGTGAGCTGCCACCGCCGGACTCGATCGCGGTGCCATTCGCCAGCAGTACATACGGGTGGGGGCTCTTTGGCGTTGCCGTGGATGCCGCCGGCGCGCAGGTCGCGTACGCGAACTCCGCCGGTGTCGCCGTGCGCGGACTCACCGGACAGGTTGCACAGCTCGCGCTGCCGCAGAGGGTCACCGGGATCGCCTTCGCCGGCGGAAAGGTGGTCGCGATGAGCGACGATGCGGTGTACGTGTGGACACCGCCGGCGAGCGGACGGGTGCTGCGGCTGACGCAGCCGAGCCCGACGATGGATGCCGAAATCACACCGGACGGCAGCAGGCTCGTCACCGCCGATCTCGATGGGACGGTGACCGTCTGGAGCACTTCGAGCACTCGGTCACTGGCGGTCTTCCACGTGACGCGTGGGTTCGCGGCAGAGGTGACGCAGCTCTCCGGTGAGCTGCTGAAGACCAGCCACAGCCCCCCGGTTCCGCTCAGGGTTGCGATCAGCCCCGACGGCCAGCTGGTCGCCGCCGGGACGTCGTGGCAGACGGTGTCCTTGTGGGATGTCGGTGCGGGAAGAGCTCGGACGACGCGATTCGTGTCCGCCCCGACGAACGTCGGCACCGGTGCGGCCGGAGGTGCGAGCGCCGGCGGCTACAACGGTCCGTGGGGGATCGGTCAGCTCACGTTCTCCGCGGACGGTTCGACGCTGCTTGCGACCACGTTCCCCTACCACGGCGCGGGTGACTCGCGCGCAGCCGCGACGACCGACGTGATCTCCTCGCGCGGCAACGTTCTCGCGAGCTGGGCGGGCTCGGAGATCGATGGGGCGATCGATCCCGGAGTGAATCCGAGTCCTCTGGGCACGGCGCTTACGGCCGGGGTACTGGGCGTGGCGCCCGGTTCGACGAGCGGGAGCGACGCCGTGTACGAGGTCGCCAATGGCGAGCGGCTGTTGAACCTCGACACGGCGACGCTTAACTCGTCGAGTCTGTACTTCGATTGGCCCTCGCCGCCGCAGCCGTGGGCGCCGAACGGCACCGAACTGCTTGCGGGCCAAGAAGCAATCTATGCCTGCGCCGCGTGCGGCTCGCTGGCGCAGATGCAACAGGATGCGCAGACGCGGCTCAAATGGCTGACGCCACTGTCGTCAGCCCACGACAGACCGCCTTCCGGGAACCCGTACCGATAGCTAGCTCGGCACGCAGACCTGCGGGTTCGCCTTGCCGCCGACGACGCTCGTGAAACCCTTGTTGAACGAGGCCGTGAGCTCGTCGGCGCTGACGGCGCCGCCCGAGCCGGCGCTGGTCCCGGTAGTCGTCGCCTCGAGCGCCAGATAGCTGTTGACGCTCTGCTCGTCGGAGGCCTGGAGCGAACCGGCTCCCCCGGCGAAGGCGAGGCCCGAGAAACACGAATCCATCTCCTCGAGCTGAGCGGTGGTGTAGCCCTTCTGGAAGGCGCCGAGTGCGTTCTCGACGTGGTAGCCGTAGAGGTCGGTGGTCATCAGCAGAATCGCTCCGTCGCCGAGCGGGGCGATGTTCGAGGTGATCGTCCCGAGCGGAAACAGCAGGGTGTCGGTCGACTGGCAGTACCCAGGGGCCGAAGAGCTGGTCCATTGCTGCGATCCGCAGGTAACCGGCTGATCCTGGATCAGCGCGGCGTTGCCGACCGAGAGATGACCACCGGCTTGGCCGAAGATTTGCTGCCAGAACGACACCGTGTAGTTGAGCCCGAAGTTGATCTTCGCGGTCAGCGAGAGGCCCTGCATGCCCTGCAGGTGTGCGTGCTCGGGGCCTCCCCGAGGGACGACGAAATGCTTGACGTCCGCGACGGTCAGCTTGTGACCGGCGGTCCCGTCCAGCTTGCGGGTGACGGTCGTGCCGTGCACGGTCGCCGCGGGATGAGTCGTAACCCCGGTCGTGCTGGTTGTGCCGGCGGACGTGTTCGAGCTGGCCGGCGGTTTGGACGAGCTGGAGCTGCTCGACCCGCAGGCGGCGATCGCTCCGGCCGCCAGCAACGCCGCGGCGCCGGTGATGAGCTTGCTCGTCATTTGCTCGTCGCTCCTCCAATTAGCCGATCAGGACCGGCCCGGTCGAAACTGTCTTTGACTGTCCCGCCCCAAGCGCGAGGCTCGAGCTCGTGGTCTTGGTGCCCTGAGGGCCGACCGCATTGACGGTGATCTGGACGGGGATGCTCGCCCCGGCGCTGTGCACGTGAAGTCCCTGGCCGGAGGACGGCAGAACCACACTCAGGCGGCTGCCCGCGGCGAGCCGTTTGGGGGTGACGACAACCAGCTTGCCGTTCCGACCGTGGTCGCGGGCCAGCTGCAGGCTCGGCGACGTGCTTGCGCCGGTCTGCGTAATCGCGAGGCTGGTGCCGCCGGACGGCACAGTGACCGCCGTAGCCGAGCGCGAGGTCGGAACCAGATCGGCCACCGTCTCACCGAAGCCTGGTCCGGTGATGCCGATCTGGGCCGCGTCGAGGCCGTTCGGGTCTCCACCCGACAGCGTCACGGTCACCTTGACCCCGGCGGGGATCTCGTAGATCGGTTCGGGGGACGTCTTCCAGATCGAGTTGAGGCTCGGCCGTAGCACGGTGGCGCCCGGGAAGTGGTTGTAGAAGCGCCGGTGCACGAAGCCGATCTCGCGCCCGCCGCTGGCTTTGATCAGCAGATGCGCGTGGGCGACCGGGTTGCCTCCTAGCGAGATCGTCTCGCGACCGGTGGTCCCCACGGCGTTGCAGAACGGGCACGGGTGGCTGTGCTCAGTCGTCGATACGGGCACTAGCTCCAGCGGATTGCCCTCGCCCTGGCCCGACCACACCTCCGAACCCGCGCTCGGATTGACGGAAACGGTGTACTGCCAGTTGTTTGCGTTCGTGTCGATGTCGACCGCACGCGTCGTGCCCGGGTAGTTGTTGTCGTAGACGAGGATCTGGAAGTGACCGCTGCCACCGTCGGCGATCCCGATTGGCGTGATCGCGTGGCCCTCCTCACCGGCGCCGCTCTGGCCGTTGGACATCAGCAGCGTGTAATAGCCGCTGCTCGGGTTAGCGAAGTGCTGCTCTAGCGCCTTAACGATTCCCGCCGGGGTGTATTGCTGCCACTGGGCGTCGACGTCGCTGAGCGCCTGGGTCGCCCAGTCGGCGGCGATCGTCTGCTGGAGCGAGGCGGAGAGACCGAGCCCGTACACGTCGCTGCCCCCGAACGTCGACGGGTCGAGGTTGTGGTCGAAGAACCGCAGCGCCGTCATCGAGAATCCGTAGCAGTGCCCGCCGGCCATTGCGGCGGTCACTTGGGCGGCCCACTGCTGCGCGGCCGGTGTCAGGGTGCACGAGTCTGATGGCGCCGTAGCGCAGACCACGTTGCCGAACAGCTCGCGCATCGCCTGAGTGCCGAGCTCGGTGCCGGCGATGAAGCCGTAGTTCTGGAACGCGAATCCGTTGACCGCGGGATCGAACGGAATCGAGGCGACGATTTTGCCGCTGATGTCGGCGCTCGAGACGGCGCCCGTTACCGGTTCGTCGCTGGCGAAGTGAAGCGCCGTCGCCCGCTGGGGGAGGGCGCTCTTGACCTCCCCCTTGGGGACGAGCGTGACCTTGGCGTGGTGGCTCGCACCGCCGCACGCCGCCAGCGCCGCTGCGGTCATGACCGCAGCCGCCACCAGCCTTGAATCCTTCATGAGTAGCGCCCCATCCTTGTTTACTCGGGGCGGCAGGATACCGCAGGCTCCCGGGCTACGGGGCAGCGACCGGCTTGCGCGTGCTACAGCGCCGCGACCGGCTTGCGCGTGCCCGGTGAGACGTGGCAGGCGATCCCGAAGTTCTCTTGCTGCTGCAGCGGCGAGTAGGGGCCGGCGGTCTCATACGGCGCCGGCCCGATGAGGCCGCTGAGGAGGTTGGCGCCGGCCTCGCCCAGGTGGCCCCGCCAACAGCCCCAGACGGTGTGGGAGAGGTCGACGAGGGGGGTGGCGGCGGGGGCGAAGCCGAACGTCTCGTGGGGAATGCAGACCACGTAGTCGTTGATAAAGAAATAGGTCTTCGAGCGGCGCTGGATCCCGCAGTGGGCGTAGCTCGCATGGCTTCCCAGCGCTGCGTAGACGGTCGCGTGAGTTCCGCTCCATTGCACCTGAGAGGAGTGCCAGGGGTACGCCTCTCCCTCGTCGGCGTGTCGGGCCATCCACAAATACCGGGGCCGCATCGTCTTCGGATCGAGCAGCACGGCCACGTGCTCGAGGTCGGCTTGGTGATAGTCGGTGTTGCCGATCGTCGAAGCGATCGGTTCGCTCAACGCCTGGAGCGGGACCCTGACCAGCGGGAAATAGTTGAGCGGATAGAAGAACCAATACTGAAGGCTGATCAATCCGGCGGGCAGTCCCGGATACGAGCCACGGCGGGTCCGGGGCAGATACGCGAAGTAGATCTGCGCGGTGCGGAATGGATCCTCGCGGCGGATGTCGTCCGGCCACCCGTGGACGACCCCGATGGAGATGCCGATCTGCGTCGCCACGGCCTCGAACGTGTCGGTGATGCTGTCGAGCGGGGAGGGCAGCTCCAGCCACTCAGAGCGCGAGCTGTGACCGGTGAGCGTGGACAGGGTCGGGTCGTGCACGATGCAACGGCCGCGCTCGTACAGGCACGGCCCCTTTCCGCCCCAGCGCGCGGATAGGATCGAGGCCAGTGACATCGGCCAGAACCGGTCATAGCCACTGACCACCAGGGTCGGCTGGTAGCGGAGCGCCAGCGCGGCCAACCACGGCGGATCGGTCTCCTGGACGTCCGGCTCGGCATGGTCGATCGCTGTGAGCGCACTCGCCGTGATCAGCTGGGAGGGCTTCAACCAGTGCGGCCCCGAGGAGAACGGGTCGTACAGCGCGAACGCGAGCGCGCCCACCAGAGCGAGGACAAGCAGCAGCGCCCCGATCAGCAGGTGGCGGGCGAAACGCATCAGACCCGCGGCCCGATCCGCATCGCCGGCGCGGGATCCGAGGTCCACTCGGTCGGCGATTCGGGCAGCGTTGCCGCCCTCTCGATCAGCTCGACGGTGGCCTGGTTGATGGCCTGCAGACGCGCCACGGCATCCGCGCCGGTCCCCAGCGCAAATGGCAACGCGGCGCCGGCCGGCCACTGCTGGTAGGCCACCAGGTGCTCTGCCAGCAGCGCGAAGTTTTCGCGCAGCAGCGCCATCAGCGTCACGTAGCGCGTGAACCGGTGCCTGTCCCAGTCAAAGCTCTGGAGGATCTCGCGGCCGGCGAGGCGGCCGCGCTCACTCAGCACGCGGACCTGCTCGGGAGCGGCGTCGAGATGGAAGCCGCCCTCGTCGGCTGCCAGCTGGATCTGACAGATCCGGTCGCGAAAGCCGGGCAGCTCCGCCTGCAGCTCGTCGCGCCAATTGCGGCTGGCGTCCTGCACCCGGCCGAGGAAACCCAACAGCGAGCGGATCCGAACGGCCGGGGGCAGACGCCGCTCCTCGTCGCCTTGTGGCATGTACACGGCCGCCCCGCCGCCGCTTCCGGCGGCGACCAGGTCGAGACCGAAGGTCGGATGCTCGGGCAGCCAGTGGTCGAAGAAGTGGATCGGGAAGTTGCTGGTCAGCCCTCCGTCCGTCAGGTAGGACTCGATCGGCGCCCCGACCTCTGCCCGCGCGCTGTAGAGGCGCAACGAGGACAACAGCAGCGGCACGCTGGCGCTGATCCGGGCGCCGACGGCGACCGGCAGCTCGAGCGAAGGCAGAAACCAGCAGCGCTCGCTGTCGCGCTCGGCTTCAGGGACCCCGGCGGCTCGGAGCACGTGGTCGACGATTGCGGGCGGGAACATGCGGGCGACCTCCGCGGGCGCGAACAGGTACCGGTCCTCACCGAAGGGAATCGTCACAGGGCGGCTGAGGCCGAGGTCGGTGGCGACCATCTGCAGCGTGATCCCGGCGTCGAGCAGCATCGCGAACGTGAGCGGCTGCTCATCGGGCAGCTGCGCGCAGTTCTGGATCTGAGTGTGCAGCCAGTCGGTAAGGGCCGGCGCCGAGCCTGGGGTCGCAGAGAGTCCGGTGGCGAACCCGTAGCCCGCCCGCGTGACGCTCCGATAGGACGCTCGGCCCAGCGCGACGAGCGGCGCGGCGACGGTCCACACTGCCAGCAGTACGAGGACGACCGCCGAGACGACTGCCAGCACGACGGCGGTGACCGTGTCCAGGTGGCGGAGCCCGGCCAGCAGTAACACGAGGATCAGGACGACGCCGACGAACGCGGCCCCCGCCGGCCACGGCCGGTAGGCGACCGCCGCGCGGGCGAGCGCAGCGGACTGGGCCCAGCGCGAGCCGCGCGCGTGGTAGATGCGCAGGATGAGATCGAACAGCGGCCTGACGGCAGGCATGGGAGCGAACAGGCCGAGCACGGCGCCGGGCCGCTCCAGCGACCGCGAGGCGTGCTCGGGGCCACGCAGCTCGATCCGTCCACTGCGCTGGCGCGAGTACTCCGCGGCGGCCGCCAGCGCAGCGGCGATCGCTCCCACCGACGTGCCGCCGACGTTGACGAAGCGGTAGCGGGTCGATAGCTCCGTCACCGCCGCTGGGTAGACGAACCCACTGGTCACGCCGCCCTTCATGACCACGTCGCAGGGCTCGAGCTCGCTTGGATGGGTGGGTGCGATCGCGCTCACCCCCCCGTCAGGTAACGGTTGCGCTCGGCGGGAGTCAGCGCGCGCGTCACGCGATGGGCGGCCACCTGGAGCAATTGCGGGACGCCGCCGCACAGCGAGCACGAGTACAGCGCGACGCCGCGGGTCGCGCTTGTGGTCACGATCCGCGAGCCATCGGCCGACACGCTGCCCGACGCGATCGCAGCCGGGCCCGTGCTGAACAGCTTCAAGTGGCTGGCGACGTTCCACACCTCGAGCATGTTCCAGCCGAACATCACCAGCTCCCGCGAATCGGCGGTGAAGGAGACGCGGACGGACGTCCCCTCCGTGAGCAGCGGGGCGCCCGACGGGACCTGCTGGAAGACCCCGAGTAGCTCGTAGCTGGGCACCCGCCACACGTACGCGCCCGAGATGGCCCCGGCGGCCAGATAGCGGCCGTCAGGGCTGAAGGCGAGCGTCGCCGCATACGAGCCTGCGGCCAGCCCGGCGATCGACAGCGTCCGCAACTTGGCCCCGGTGGTGACAGAGAAGAGCTCCACGTTCGACTGCGCCCCGGAAACCGCCACGGTCCGCCCGTCGGGCGAGAATGCGGCGACCAGTGGGGCGAACACTTTGGTCCCCGGGATCTGGGGGTCGAGATTCTCCGCGGTGATCGTTCTCAGCGGTCGCCCCGTCGACGTCTCCCACAGCTGAACGATCACCGGCCGCCCGGTGGTCAGCCCGGGGAGCGTGCCTGCGAGTGTCGGGTAATGCGTGATCGCAAGCAGCCGGCCGCCGCGCGAAAAGGTCGCGCTCGCGATCGGGGAGCTCGCGCCCGCGAGGACGTGCAGCAGCCGGCCGCCGCGCACGTCCCACAGCTCGGCCTGACCGCCCGACTCGAGCGTCACCGCCTCGGAGCCATCATCGTTGAGCACACCGTTCAGCAAGGCTCGATCGCCGCTCGGTCTCAGCGTCGCCAACCGCGCGCCGGTCCGAGCGTTGTAGGTGTCGACCGATGCGTAGGCGAGCTTCCCGGTACGGGACGAGGGACCGGCCAGCAGGGAACCGATGACTGGCGCGGCGGGGCTGACAACAGAACCGATCAGGACCTCGCCCGCAGGCGCGCTGAAGGTCGCCGCGGTACGCAGAGTTCCCGTGTCGAGAATCCGGCCCTGGTTGGCGAATCGCGAGCCGGACCCATCGAGCACCAACTCGCGACCGCCGGGGTCAAAGCTTGCCGAAAGCACACCGCCATCGCCGGCCGGACTGTCTGACCGTTGCGCGACCGGGATCGGGGCCGGCCCCTGCCACACCCGGGACGTCCCATCGTCCGCGCTGCTGGCGACGTACTCGGCGCCGAGCACGAAGCCGAGCGACCGCACGCGACCGCTGTGGCCGATCAGCGACTCGATCGCACCGCCCGGCTGCGTGTGGTCGTAGATCCTGATCACGCCGTCATCGCCGGCGGCGGCCAGATAGCGACCCGAGTCGTCCCATGCGAGCGCGTCGATTGACGCCGTGGCCCCCGGCAGCGGGTAGTTGCGACCGGAGTAGAAGTCGTACAGGTGGACGATGTCGTCGCTGATCGTCGCGTAGGCCAGCGACTCGTCGCTCGGGCTCGGGCCGAAGCTCGGGGAGAAGCTGGCGGCGCTGGCCGCTCCCTGGAACGTGATCACGGGCCCGCCACCGCCGGTGACGTCGTACACGAGCGTGCCGGGCGCGGCCTCGAACGCGAACGCGGCGGCGCGCGCCCGGCGGCCGGCGGGCGCGCGCGACGAGGTCGTGAACACGAACCGGCGACTGTCGGCGCTGAACGCGACCGAGCCGATCAGCTGCGCGCTGGTGACCCGGCGGACGAGACGGCCGTCACGTGTGGACCAGACGTCGACCTCGGACGGGGTGGAGGTCGTGCCGCTGAGCGTGAGCGCGTCGCATTGGGCCACATAGCGGCCATCGGGCGACAGCGCGAAGCAGGTGACGCCGCCCCTGTAGCGCGGCCGGAACGTGGCTACCTGGCGTGCGGTGGCGATCTCATAGACGTGGCCAACGGAATGGAGATCGGTGGTGACAAGCCGGCCACCGTCGCCGGTCAACGCGGCGTTGAGAGCGATCGTTGGGACGCGGAACACAACGTGGCCGCTCCTGGCGTCATATGCCGCCGCGGCCCCGCCACCGATGACGAACCGCCGCCCATTCGCCGACCAGCCGCTGACGCCGGACGTCGCGGGCCCAGGCACCGAGAAGAGCGGGCGCCTCGACCCGGGTACGTACACGCGAGCCCAGGCCGCGCTCTGTGACGCGGGGCCGGTCAGCAACAGCAGTCGCCCGTCGGGGCTGGGCAGCACATCGCCGGCGTAGCCGGGGCTTGGAAGCTCATAGCGTGCCCGCACGTTCGAGGCGGCGAGCGCCTGACGGAGCGTCGTCTCGCTTTCGGAGCTCGCTTCCACCCGGGCCGCCCGCGCCGCGAGCAGCACGCTGAGCTCGGGGTCGGTGGTGAAGTTGGCCTGCGCGTCCGCGTCGAGCTGCCGCGCGTAGGCGACGTTTCGCTCGTGGATCGCAGTCGAACGCTGGACCAGCGCGACGATCGCCAGCACGACTGCGACCGCCAGCGCCACCGTCACCGCGCCGATGATCGTCCGCTGGCGGCGGGTGGCCCCCTGACGGCCGGCCAGGAGGTATTCGCGCTGAAGCTGTGTCGCCTCGGGCTGCTTCCCGGCCCCCGCGACCAGCCACGCCTCGGCGGCGGCCAGATCCGAGCCGCGGAGCAGCTGGCTCGCATCGCGACCGCTCGACTCCCATCGGTCGGCCTGGACTCCTAGGCGGGTGTGGACGCGTACGTGGTCGAGATCGGTCTCGAGCGCCGTGACGAGCGCCTGGAATCCCGCGTCGAAATCATCGGAATCGCGCAGGAACACCCAGTTGAGCGCCGCCGCGCGCTCGGGCACGTTCACACCGCCCGGGTCCCGGCAGACCACTGGGACCACGCGCTTGTTCTGGTCGAAGGCGTGCTCGAGCTCCCGCGTGCACACCTCCGAGGCGACGCTGTCCGGGGAGATCACGAAGACGAAGCCGTCGGCGTCGCGGACCCCGGCGCGGATCTCCTCGAACCACTCCGCGCTCGGCGGAATGTCCTCCCAGTCGACCCAGACCTGATACTCACGCGCGACCAGCGCGTCGTGCAGCCGACGCACGAACGCGCCGTCCTTGCGCGAGTACGAAATGAAGACCCCAGTCACCCCGGCGCCGGAGTCTAACTGCGTCAGCTACGTGCGCTCAACAACAGCTCGGCGATCACCGCCGGATCGCGTCTCACTCGGTCGGATGCAGCCGGATCCCGATCGCGCTTGACGAGCTGCACCTGATCGGGATCGGTCAACCGCGCCAGCCGGCCGTCCGCGATCAGCCGCTCGTCGACCGCGCCGAGACGACCCTCGAACACGGTGAACACGGGCGTGCCGAGCGCGACCGCCTCGCGGTTCATCGTGCCCCCTGCTGAGACGACGAGGTCCGCGTACCAGATCAGCGACTGCGCGTCGATCGCCCGCTCGGGGACGATCAGCCCGCCAGCATGCGCAAGCTCATCGCGTTGCTCCTCGGTCCGTGGCAGCACCACCGCCTGCGCACCGCGGAGTCGCTCGAGCACCATGTCGAACAGGTCGTTCTCGAACCGGTGGTAGAGCGATACGGCCGGCGGCGTGCGCACGACCGCGATCGGGGCGCCCGGATCGAGGCCGAGTTGCTCGAGCACGGTGCCGTCGGGCTCGAAGTCGGCGAGGTAGTACTCCTCCTTCAGCCCCTCATAGGGCCGCAGCTTCCCGCGCGCGCCGTATCGTGTACAGACGCTCAGGTGGAATCGCGTCTGGCACCACCACCGCCCGCGCGAGCCGGCAGTTGACGTTGTGCTGGACCGTCGCCCACTCGTAGTCGAACATCGTCGCGCACGGGATCCGGAGCAACGCGCTCGCAACGGTGACGTCGTTCGAGCCGTGGCCAATCGAAACGTCGAACCGCCTCCCCCGCGCCCACCGTGCCAGCGCGAACGAACGATCGAACAGGCCGCGGGCTTTCGCAGGAAGCGAGCCGCCGCGGTGGCGACCGATCGGAATGCAGTCGAGCCCGAACCGCTCGCAGAGATCAAGCGTCTGCGCGAAATCGCGCGCGGTGATCTGCACTTCGTGGCCGTCGCGGCGCAGCTGCTCGATCACGGGTCGCAGCACGAGCACGTGCGGCGAGTTGGTGAAGTCGAGCCAGATCCTCAACGGCGGCCCGCGGTCACCGCGGCGGCGGCGAGCGCAGCCGCAACCTCGGCGGCCTGCTCGGGACCGTACGCCGGGCTCATCGGCAGCGCGATGTTCGTGCGGGCCAGCTCCTCCGTGTACGGGAGCTCGAGCCCTTCGCGGGCATAAGGCGCCATCGCGCGCTGGCGATGGATCGGCGTCCGGTAGTAGCCGCGCGCCCCGATCCCGGCGTCCGCCAGCACGCGCTCGAGGACGTCCGCGTCGGCATGCGAGACGACGTACAGGTGCCAGGCAGCCTCGGCCCCGTCGGGCACCGCCGGAAGCGTCACGAACTCTCCGAGCCCAGCATCGACGTATGCCTGCGCCGCGGCGCGCCGTCCGGCGCCCCACGAATCGAGCTCTGGCAGCAGCACCCGCAGGATCGCCGCCTGCAGCTCGTCAAGGCGCGAGTTGTAGCCGACGTACTCGAACGTCTTCTTATCGCGGGATCCGTGGAATCGCAGCGTGCGAACGAGCTCGGCGACCTCGTCGTCATCGGTCGTGACCGCCCCGCCGTCGCCAAAGCACGAAAGGTTCTTTGACGGATAGAACGAGAACGTCGCGACGTCGCCGAGCGCACCGGCGCGGCGGCCCTTCCAAGACGCCCCGGCGGCCTGGGCAGCGTCCTCGAGCACCGGCAGCCCGAACGCCTCGCGCAGCTCCCCTGCCGGCGCCGGCAGCCCGAACAGGTCGACCGCAACGATCGCCTTGCACCCCGGGCTTAGCGCCGCGCGCACCGTCTCGACCGTCACGTTGCGCGTGCCCGGGTCGACATCGCAGAACACGGGCTTCGCCCCCGCGGTCACGACCGCCTCCGCAGTGGCGTAGAACGTGAACGAGGGCACGACGACCTCGTCGCCGGGACCGACGCCGAGCGCGCGCAGGGCGATCGTGATCGCGTCGGTTCCGTTCGCGACGCCGATCGCATGCTTGACGCCGAGGTAGGCGGCGAACTCTCGCTCGAACGCCTCCACCTCAGGCCCGAGCACAAACGCGCCGCGGTCGAGCACCGACGCGATCGCGGTGTCGATCGCGCTCCGCAGTGGGGCCAGCGGCGTGGCCGTATCGAATAAGGAAATCGTCATCGGACCGCGCCGGACTCTAGCGGCGGCTGCCCGCTACCCTTGGCCGCGCTTTGCTCGCGCTTGCGTCTCTGACCCAGCCGCTCGTCAACTTCGCGACGTCGTTGATCGGCAGCGCCGGATACGCCGGCGTGGTCCTGCTGATGACGATCACCGGCGTCGTCGGCGTGCCCGGCACCGAGCCGACGATGTTGTTTGCCGGCTTCGACGTCTACAACCACACGCTGTCGCTCCCGGGAATCATCGCCGCGGGCGTCGTCGGCGACGTGCTCGGCGCCTCGATCGCCTACGCGATCGGCTTCTACGCCGGCCGCGAGCTGCTCGAGCGGCAGGGCTCGAAGCTCCACGTCTCCCAGCGCAAGCTCGACCGGGCGCATCGGTGGTTCGAGCGTTACGGGGCACCGACTGTGTTCGTGTCCCGGTTCCTCCCCGTCGTCCGGGCGGCGTTCCCATACGCGGCGGGCGCATCGAAGATGCCATACGTCCGGTTCGTCGTGCTCGCCGCGCTGGGCTCGCTGTTCTGGGTGTCGGGGCTTGCGGTGCTCGGCCGCGAGGTCGGCAGCAATTGGACCAGCTGGCGACACCACCTCGAGTACGTCGACTACGTCGGCGCGGCCGTGGTGGTCGCGGCGATCGTGTGGTTGATCGTCCGCTGGCGGCGGGCCCGGAGCGAGCCCGAGCCCGCCGCTGATGCGACGTCCGTCTAAGCCGGCGCGTCCGTCCAAGCCCGCGCTACGGCTCGGACAGGCGCTCGCGCTCGGTGTCGCGCACGGGCCGGCGGAGCTGCTGCCGATCTCCTCATCGGGCCATGTCGCGCTGCTGCCATGGCTGCTGAAGTGGGATTACGTCGAGCTCGACGATGAGCAGCGCAAGGCGTTCGAGGTGATGCTCCACGCGGGCACCGCCGCGGCGCTCCTGATCGGGCTGCGCGATGAGGTCGACGAGGCGGTCCGGGGGCTCGATTCTCGGACCGTGACGTTGATCGCGCTGTCATTCGCGCCGCCGGCGGTGGTCGGCTACGTGCTCGAGCGACCGATCGAGCGACACCTCGGCACCCCCGCGACGATCGCGGCCGGGCTGATCGGCGGCGCGCTCGCGATGGCGGCTGCCGACCGCGCCCCCCAAGAGCGCGGCCACCAAGAGGCCGGCGCGCGCGACGCGTTGTGGCTCGGCATCGCGCAGGCGTGCGCGCTGATCCCCGGCGTATCGCGCAACGGCGCCACGCTCGTCGCGGCGCGGATGCGGCGGTTCACGCGCGAGGACGCGAACCGGCTCTCACGCCACGTGGCGCTGCCGGTGATCGTCGGCGCCACCGGGTTGAAGGGCGTGCGCCTGATCCGACGGGGACTGCCCCCTCGCGCGGCGCTGCCGTTCGCGCTCGGCGCCGGCGCCTCATTCGCCTCGACGCTCGCCTCGATCCGGCTGATCGAGCAGGTCGAGCGCGATCGCTCGCTGCTCCCATATGCGCTGTACCGAATCGCGCTCAGCGCCGTCGTGATTCGGAGACTGACGAGGAGATCCGTGTGATCGGCGACAATCGCGGCGTGGAGTCAATACGCCGCGGCGGGAGTTGACACGCACGAGGCGGACCGCGGCGTCGGGGGGCTCGTGGACGTACTGAGCCAGATCAATGCCGGACGGCCGTCGCGGACGGTGCCGCTGCCCGGCCACTACGCGAGCGTCGTGAGCGTGGCCGAGAACCTCGGGATCGCGCTCGCGACCGACAGCGTCGGCTCGAAGGTGATCGTCGCCGAGCAGCTGCAGCGGTTCGACACGATCGGGATCGACTGCGTGGCGATGAACGTCAACGACTTGATCTGTGTCGGCGCCGAGCCGATCGCGCTGCTCGACTACATCGCGGTCGAGCGGGCTGAGGAGGCGATGCTCCGGGAGATCGCCGTCGGGCTGCGCGCCGGCGCAGAGCTGGCGGGCGTCGAGATCCCCGGCGGCGAGGTCTGCCAGGTTCCGGAGGTATTGCGTGGCCACCCGTCGCCGTACGGGTTCGACCTGGTCGGGTCCGCGTTCGGGACGGTCGCGCTCGACGCGATCGTCGACGGCTCGAAATGCCAGCCCGGCAACGCGCTGATCGGCCTACCGGCGTCGGGCGTGCACTCCAACGGCCTGACGCTCGCCCGCCGGGCGCTCGAGGACGAGCCGGAGCTGCTGCTCGAGCCGACGACGATCTACGTCCGCGCGATCGTCGAGCTGCTGCGCTCAGGACTCTCGGTCCACGGGCTCGCCCACATCACGGGCGGCGGAGTCCTGAATCTGCTGCGGATCGGCGACGGCGTCGGTTACGAGATCTCGGAACCGCTCCCGGTCACGCCCGTGTTCGAGCTGATCGCCGAGCGCGGCCAGGTCTCCCCAACGGAGATGTGGGAGGTGTTCAACATGGGCTGCGGGTTCTGTGTGATCGTGGCGAAGGAGGCGGCAGACGCGGCCCTAGCGCTGCTCAGCGCCCACCATCCGGGGGCTGCCGTGATCGGGCGGCTAACCGGCGATGCCGGCCGGATCAGCCTTCCGGGGCTCGGCCTCGCCGGCGGCGCCGACGGGCTGGCGCAAGCGGCCTAACGCGTAAGCCGCGAGCAGCACGATCGCCACGTCCGCGCCGATCCGGAAGCGGCTGTTGCCCCACCCGAACACGACCAGGATCAGCGTCGTCAACACGGGCGCGAGCAGTAGCCACCGGCGCCGCGGCAGGCGCCATACCCCGACCGCCGCCGCGATCAGCAGCGGGTAGTAGAGCGCCAGCCCGAGCGCGTCGAACCATTTGCGTCGCGGCTCGTGGTTGCCGATCCGCAGCGGCTGCCAGAAGCTGAACGTGCGCAGCACGCGGACGGCGGCGACGAGCACCGCTCGCGCCGGATGGTCGCCCACGTATGTGAATCCCTTCGACGGCGAGGCGTCGCCGATCAGCAGCTGGTGGTGCGTCCGCGCGCGCGCCAGGCAGTTCAGCGACCACCAGCCGATGTCGTTGCCGTAGTACGTGTCGTGGCAGTTCGCCGCCGGGATCACGGTGTCGTAGTTGGCGGCGAGCTCGAGCTTGTGAAATTCGGCCTCGTTGCGGATCACCCACGGCGCGACGACGATCGCGGCGGCGGCGGTCGCGGCGAGGACGCGAGCCGCGCCGTCGCGGCGAGGCGGGCCGCCCCACGCCGCGGGCCACGCGAGCAGCGGCACCAGGAAGATCCCGTCCGTGCGGGTCAGCACCGACAGGCCGATCACGGCCCCGAGAGCGCCGGCGCGGGCGACGGTCGGGCGGGCGAGCAGCGAGATCGCGAGCAGCAGCGCCACCGCCAGCAGCAGCACATAAAGTGGCTCGGACATGATCGAGCCGTCGGCGGTGATGAACGGCGGGTAGATCGCGGCGATCCCGGCGGCGATCAGCCCGGTCCGCTCGCGACCGCCGGAGATCCGCCGCCCGAGCACGCCGATCAGCGCCACCGACGCGGTCCCGATCACCAGCCCGACGATCCGCTGGGGCAGCAGGTGGACGCCGCCGAGCCACGCCACCACGGACAGCACCAGCGAGTACAACGGCGGGTGCAGCGCCGTCTGATACGCGTGGCCGAAGATCCGCCGCTCGTAGAAGTGGCCCTGGGCGATCAAGTTCGCGGCGGAGTGATAAAAGCTCGCGTCACCCCCGACTCCGACCGGCTCCGGGGCGATCACGAAGATGTACAAGAGACGTACGGCGAGCGCACCGCCGGCGATCAGCGCAAGCCGCCGGCCAAAAGGCTGGTTAGAGAAGCGGTGAACGACGGGCAACTAGCGCAAAATAGAGGTCTATAGATGAGCGCGATACTCGGAACGACCCTCAGTGGCCGCTACCGGTTGGAAGCCCGGATCGGGGCGGGCGGCTCCTCGGCGGTCTATCGCGCGCTCGATGAGACGCTCCAACGGCAGGTGGCGATCAAGCTGCTCAACCGGGAGGTCGCCTCGGACTCCGATCAGCTCGAGCGATTCCGCCGCGAGGCGCGAGCGGTCGCGCAGCTCAACCACCCGCATATCGTCGGCGTGATCGACGCGGGCGAGGACGAGGGCCGGCCGTACATCGTGTTCGAGTACGTCGAGGGCGAGACGCTGAAGGAGCGGATCCGCCGGCAGGGCCGGCTCGAGATCACGGAGGCGGTCGCATACGCGATCGAGATCGCGCGCGCGCTCGGCGCCGCCCACGCGCGCCACATCGTCCATCGCGACGTCAAGCCCCAGAACGTGCTGATCGACGAGGAGGGCTCGGCGAAGGTCACCGACTTCGGGATCGCCCGCACGCTCGACGAGGAGGGGCTGACAGCCGACGGTCGCGTGCTCGGCACGACCGACTACGTCTCGCCCGAGCAGGCGCTCGGCCAGCACGTCACCGGTCAGTCGGACCTCTACTCGCTCGGCGTCGTGCTCTACGAGATGCTGACCGGCGAGGTCCCGTTCAAGGGCGAGAACCAGGTCGCCGTCGCGATGAAGCACGTCCGCGAGATCCTGCCCGACGTGCAGACCAAGCGCCCCGAGGTGTCGGCGGCACTGGCTGCGGTGGTCGACACTGCAACAGCCAAGCGCCATGAGGACCGCTACGCCGACGACGTCGAGTTCATCGCCGACCTCGAGGACGCGCTGGCGATCGAGACCGCGCGCGCGGGCAGCGCCACCGGCGAGGTCACGAGCGTGCTTCGGACGCTTCCCTCCTCGGCCCAGCGGCGGGTGCCGTTCACGGTCCGCCGCCGCCCGGTCGCGGTCGCGTTGACGCTGATCGTGATCGCGGCGATCGCGGGGGTCGCCGTGTGGCTCGGGACACGAACGCACCACGGCTCCGCGCAGCTCAACACCCCGGCGCCGGCCAAGCTGGCGCCCGTCGTCCTATGTCAGACGTGCGCGCATGGATACAACCCGCTCGGAACGCCGAACGACGAGGCGCCCAACGCGCCGCTCGCGATCGACGGCAACACCTCGACCTTCTGGTCGACCCAGCAGTACTACGACCGGCAGCTGCTGAAGGCGGGGATGGGGATCTACGTCGACGCGAGCCCGGGGACGACCGCTCGCGAGGTCGTGATCTACACGAAGACGCCCGGCTGGAACACGCAGATCTACGGCAGCAACGCGACGCCGAACCTCACCTCGTGGAACCCGGGGCCTGGTAGCTGGACGCTGCTCGGGCACGCGAACAACGTCCGCCCGCGGCAGCCGATCAACCTGTACGGCGGCGCAGCCTCGTACAAGTACTACCTCGTGTGGATCACCAGTCTCGGCGGCCACCAGCAACTCGACATCAACGAGCTCGCGCTGTACAAATAGCCGCTAGGCGTACTCGTAGAAGCCGCGGCCGGATTTGCGGCCGAGGCGACCCGAGGCGACCATTCGCTTCATCAGCGGCGGCGGCGCGTATTCGTCGCGCTTGAACTCCTCGTAGAGGCTGTCGCACACGGCGTACAGAACGTCGAGGCCGATGAAGTCGCACAGCACGAGTGGCCCCATCGGGTGGCCGCAGCCAAGCTTCATCCCCGCGTCGATGTCCTCGCGCGAGGCGAATCCGTCCTCGTACATCCGAACCGCGGCCATCAGATACGGAACGAGCAGCATGTTGACGATGAAACCCGAACGGTCCTTGGTCTCGATCGGGCACTTGCCGATCTGCTCGACGAACTGCTTGGCGGTTTCAAGGGTCTGCTCGCTGGTGTCGAGCGCGACGACGACCTCGACGAGCGTCATCACCGGCACCGGGGAGAAGAAGTGCAGCCCCAGCACCCGCTCTGGGCGTCTTGATCGCCTGCGCGAGCTGCGCGATCGGGATCGATGAGGTGTTCGACGCGACAATCGCGCTGTCCGACACGACGCCGTCGATCGCATCCATCACCTCGAGCTTCAGCCGCTCGTCCTCGGGTACCGCCTCGATCACGAGGTCTGCTGGTGAGATCGCGCCGAGGTCGGTGGTCAGCTCGATGCGGTCCCGGGCGACGGCCGCGTGGGCGGCGTCCAGTTTGTCGCCGGCGACGGCTCGCTCGAGCGAGCTCTCAAGCCGCTGGCGGGCGCGGTCGATGCTGGGCTGATCGATGTCGCGCACGACCACGGGCAGGCCTGCGACCGCGGCAGACTCGGCGATCCCGACGCCCATGAAGCCGCCCCCGACCACAGCAACGGATTCGATGTTCATGAGCTCGCACTCTAGTGGCGGTGGCGCCGCTCGGACTCGTAGCGCTCGAGCGCCAGCGATACGAGCCGGTCGACCAGCTCCGGGTACAGGATCCCGCTCGCGGCGAACAGCGCCGCGTACACGCTCGTCTGCGTGAATCCCGGCATCGTGTTCAGCTCGTTGACGAGCACGTCCTCGCCCTCGATGAAGAAGTCGACCCGCGCGAGGCCGGCGCACCCGCAGAGCACGAACACGCGCACGGCGAGCTCGCGGACGCGCTCGCGGGCGGACGCGGAGACCCGCGCAGGAACGATCAGCTCCATCCCGCCCGGCGTGTACTTGGCCTCGTAGTCGTACCAGCCGTGCTCGCCGGCGGCGAGCAGGATCTCGCCCGGCTGCGACGCGACCGGGTCGCCGTTGCCGAGCACCGAGCACTCGACCTCGAGTCCCGCCGACGGCGGCCTCGACGATCACCAACGGGTCGTGCTCGAACGCGGCCCTCACCGCCGGCTCGAGCTCCGAGGCTTCGTCGACCCGCGCGATCCCGACGCTCGACCCGAGCCGCGCCGGCTTGACGAACACCGGCAGTCCCAGTGCGCGCGCACCGGCGAGGTCCATCTCCCCGCGCACCGCCGCGTAGCGCACCTGCGGGATCCCGACGTGGGCCATCAGGTCCTTGAACAGCACCTTGTCCATGCACAGGGCCGAGGCGAGCACGCCGGCGCCGACATACGGGACGTCGAGGGTTTCGAGCAGCCCCTGGAGCGTGCCGTCCTCGCCGAACGGGCCATGCAGGACTGGGAACACGACGTCGATGCCAGGCAGCCCGCGTCCCGGCGTGAGCGAGAGCTCGTCGCCGTCGGTCCGCCACACCCCGTCGCGTCCGATCTCGATCTCGACCGGCTCGTGCCCTCCCTCGCGCAGGCCCTCGCGGACCGACGCCGCGGACGCGAGCGACACCTCGTGCTCCGAGGAGCGGCCGCCGCCGAGGACAGCGACGCGCAGGGCGCTCACGTGGTCGTGCCGGTCGACGTGGTCGTTGGTGGCGGGGTGGTCGTGGTCGTGGTCGTGGTCGGCGACTTGTACTTGCCGACGACGATCGTAACCGTGCTGTTCTTCTTGGCGGTGCTGTTCGGGCCGGGGCTCTGCGACAGCACAACCCCGTTCTTCGTCGCGTCGGTGACGGTCTGGTAGCTCACGCTGACCTTGAAGCCGGCGCCCTTCAGTGTCGCTTCGGCGACGATCTGGGCGTTGCCCTTGACGTTCGGGACGGTCACCGTCGGCGGCGCGGTCGCGAGCACGAGGTCGATCGTCGTCGTCGTCGCGACCTTCGTGCCGGCGGCCGGGACCGTGTCGATCACGTTGCCCGGCTTGACCGTGCTCGAACTCTGATTGCTGGTGGTCACGTTGTTGAACCCGGCCGCCGACAGCGCCGCCTTCGCCGCCTGCTGCGAGTCGCCGCCCACATTCGGCACCGCGACGAGCGGCTTGCCGGTCGAGACGATGATCGTGACCTTCGTCCCGACGGCGGGCGTGGCGCCGGCCTGCGGATCGGTGCTGATCACGCGCCCCGCCTGGTAATCCGTCGAAGACTGCTGGATGATGCGCCCGATCTTCAGCTTGCTCTGCCGGATCTGGGCCTCGGCGGCCGGCAGCGTCAAGCCGACGACCGACGGCACGGTGCCGTTGCCGGGTCCGTTCGAAACGGTCAACTGGACGTTCGAGCCCTTGTCCGCCTTCGCGCCGTACTGCGGGTCCTGCCCGATCACCGTGCCGGCGGCATAGCCGCTCGTCTGGTTGAACACGCTCACCGTGAAGCCGAGGTTCTGGAGGATCTGACGAGCAGTCGTGACCTTGTAGAACTGCACCTTCGGGACGACCACCTGCGCGGGCCGCGTGAGCAGGTACGCAGCGACGCCGCCACCGGCGAGCAGCAGGATCAGCAACAGCCCGAGCAGCCACGGCCACACGCGGCGACCGCTTGTCTCCTCCTCCGGCGGGACGCCCCCCGATTCGGTGACCTGGTACCCGGGCGCCGTCCACGGCTCGGGCCGCGGCGGCGCGACCGGAACGTAGTTCATGGCCCGCACCGGAGCACTGCCCCGGTCCGCGACGGCGGCGCCGCCAACCGCCGCGATGCTGGCCGTCCGCTGCCCCGCGTTGCCGGATTGGATCGCGGATTTCGCCGACTCGAGCGCGGCGACGAAGTCGTCGGCGTCCTTCGGGCGGTCCGCCGGATTCTTGTTCAGCGCCCACATCACGACCGCCTCGAGCTCGGGCGGGACGTTCGGATTGATCGCGGTCGGCGGAGTGGGCGCCTCGGACACGTGCTTGAGCGCGATCGTGACCGCCGCGTCGGCGTCGAACGGAACGCGCGCGGTCAGCAGCTCGTACAGGACGACCGCGATCGAGTAGAGGTCCGACGACGCGCTGACCGCGAGGCCCTGGGCCTGCTCGGGCGACAGGTACTGGGCGGTGCCCATGATCGAGCCGGTCTCGGTCATGTCCGACGCGCCGGCTCGCGCGATCCCGAAGTCGGTCACCTTGGCGTGATCGGACTCGTCGACGATCACGTTGTGCGGCTTGAGGTCGCGGTGGATCACGCCGCGCTTGTGCGCGAACCGCGCGGCCTTGAGGATCTGGATCGTGAGATCGATCGCGCGTACAGGGTCGAGCGGTGCGTCGTCGCGGATCAGCTGCTTGACCGTCCGCCCCGGGAGGTACTCCATCGCGATGTAGTACGTGCCGTCATATGCGCCGCGGTCGTACACGCTGACCACGTTCGGGTGCTGCAGACCGGCGGCAGCCTGGGCCTCGCGGCGGAAGCGCTCGACGAATCCCGGGTCCTCCGCGAAGCGGCGGTGGAGCAGCTTCAGCGCGACCTTGCGGCCGAGCTGCTGATCCTCAGCGAGGAACACGTCGGCCATCCCGCCCGCGCCGAGCCGGGAGAGAACCTTGTATCTGCCGTCGACGATCGTCCCGGTATCGATCATTGGTGCTCCGCCAGCAGAAGTTTGATGATCTGCGCCGCGATCGGCGCGGCATACGTCCCGCCGAACCCGTTCGGGATGTGCTCGAGCACGACCGCGACGACGACCTTCGGGTTCGCCACCGGGGCAAGCCCGATGAACCACGGGTCGTCGATGTTGGTCCCAACCGTCGCGGTGCCCGTCTTGCCGGCGACCTGGACGCCCTGGAGGTTCGCGGCCGTGCCCGTTCCCTCCTCGACGACCTTCGTCATCATCTGCTTGAGCTCGTCAGCGGTCGATGCCTTCATCACCTGGCTGTACACGGTCGGCTTGATCGTCTCGACCGTCTGGCCGTCCTGGTTGACGACCCTGCTCGCGAAGTGCGGCGCCATCAACGTGCCGCGGTCGGCGACCGCGGAGGCGACCATCGCCATCTGCAGCGGCGTCACCTCGAGCTTGTCCTGCCCGATCGACATCCGGCCGATGTCGACCTGGTCGCTGGTCGGCAGCAGCAAGTGGCCGTTGCCGGCGCGCTCGCCGCTCGCGATCATCTCCCCGGGCGGGAAGTCGAGCGGTGGCAGCGAGTAGAAGCCGAACCGCTGCATGTATCGTCTCCATCGTCTGGCGCCCGAGCGAGACCCCGAGCGGCCCGAACACGGTGTTGATCGAGTACGTGAGCGCGTCGGACAACGTCACTTGGCCGTAGCTGGCATTGCCGTCGTTCTGGAGCGGCACGCCCGACACGGTCTGCGGCGAGTTGCCGTTGAACGTCGAGGTCGGGGTGGCGTGCCCGGTGTCCAGCGCCGCCGCGGCGGTCACGACCTTGAACGTCGACCCGGGCGGGTAGCGGCCCTGGAGGGCGCGGCCGAGCACCGTCTGACCGTTCAGCCCCTTGAGCGCCGCGGCCACGTTGTTGTCGTCGTAGCCGGGGTTCGCGTACATCGCCTTGATCGCACCGTTCTGCGGGTTGATCGCGACCACCGCCCCGGCGCGGCCGGCGAGCAGTTGCCTGGCGAGCCGCTGCGCGGCTGGATCGAGCGTCGTATCCACGTCGTCGCCGACCGGGTTCGGAGTGAGCTGGCCGAAGATCGAGCTCACCCCGGTGGGCGCGCCGCGGAGCTCGGAGCTGTAGCTCTGCTCGAGCCCGGCCGACTCGCCGAGCGCGGCGATCGAGTACCCGACGGCTTGCGAGAACAGCGACCCGGTCGGGTACGTCCGGTTCCAGATCCCACCCTTTGCGGGGACGGACCTCGCGAGCACGGTGCCGTCGTCGGCGACGATCTCGCCGCGTTTGATCTTCAGCTCGTCGAGCAGCGTGCGGACGTTCAGCGGGTTGTTCTGGAGCGCCTTGGACTCGAACACGGTCCAACGCGATGTGAACACGATCAGCAGCGCGAACAGCGCCACCAGAAAACCGAACAGCTTCATGATCGGGCCGTTCATGTGACCGGCCTCCGCGAGCGGTCGGAGACGAGCAACAGCAACGCGAGCAGGACGAAGTTGGCGAGAATCGACGATCCGCCATACGAGACGAACGGCAGCGTCACGCCCGTCAACGGGATCACGCGCGTGACACCGCCGACGATCACGAACACCTGGAGCGCGAACACCGCGCTGAGCCCTGTCGCCAGCAGCTTGGAGAAGCTGTCGCGAGCGAGGATCGCCGCCTTGAATCCGCGCGCGATGAACAGCAGGTAGGTGATCAGCAACGCGCAGGCGCCGAACAGCCCCAGCTCGTCGGTGATGACCGCATAGATCATGTCGGTCTGCGGCGCCGGCAGCAGCGTGCCGCCGCCCGGCAGCGTCAGCGCCGCCTGCCCGAAGCCCTGGCCGAACATCCCCCCGGCCGCCTGGGCGAAGACCGAGTTCGCGATCTGGTAGCTGCCGCCTGTCCTGTGGTACAGGACGGCGTTGAACGGATGCAGCCACGCCTCGACGCGGTCGTGGACGTGGGCGATGTGCGTGCCGAGGTACCACGCGCCGAGCGCGAACGCGATCAGCCCGACGATCACGAACGAGATCCTGTTCGTCGCGACGTACAGAATCGCGAGCAGGCTGCCGTAGAACATCAGCGAGGAGCCGATGTCGTGCAGCAGGACCAGGATCACCATCGCGAGGCCCCAGATCACGAGCACGGGTCCGAAGTGCTTGACCGGCGGGAGCGTCAGCCCGAGGAACCGCCGCGCTCCCATCACCATCACCTGCCGCGTGTCGCGCAGGTAGGAGGCGAGGAAGATGATCAGCCCGATCTTCGCGAACTCGGTCGGCTGGAACACGAACACGCCCGGGATGTGCACGCCGAGGTAGGCGCCGTTGACCTGGTCGCCGATCCCGGGCAGCCGCGGCAAGATCAGCAGCCCGAGCGAGATCGCGACGATCACATAGCGGTACTGCTCGAGCTTGCGGTAGTCGCGGAACACGATCACCGTTGCGACGAACAGGATCAGCCCGAGCACGAACCACTGCGCCTGCTGGCGCGCGTCGGTGGTGCTGATCCGGTAGATCATCACGATCCCGAAGCTCGCGAGCACGGCAACGAGCGGGAACATGTACGGGTCCGCGTACGGAAGCGTGATCCGGATGAACACGTGTGCGGCGAAGCACAGCCCGAGGAAGATCAGGCCGTACGTCAGCGATACGTTCGAGAGCTTGTTCGACTGCTGGATGAAAACTCCGGCGAACCCGGCGGTGACCAGCAGCGAGGCCGGTATCAGCCCCAGCAATTCCCGGTTGCGCGCCCTCATTTGGTCAGCTGCCCCAGCTCCGCCTGGCGGACCAGCTGGGCGGCGCTCGACTCCGAGCGCAGGTTGTGGTTCAACAGCGTTGCGCGACGGTCGGCCGGGATCTCGGCGGCGGGCACGCCGGAGACGTAGTACGACTCGTACAGATGGATGCCGGCGGGTAGGTCGTACGGCAACCCGCGGTAGATCGTGACGATCCCGTGCGAGTTCGTGCCGATGAAGTACAGCTGGCGGGTCGCGAGGTAGCCGCCACCGCCGACGAGGAACAGAACGACGATCACGGCGATCAACGCCGCGAGCGGCTTCGCGTACCGGCGCTTCTTGGCGGGCGTCGACGCCTTGCCGGCTTCCGCGCGGCCCTGGGTGCGCGCGAGCCGCGGCGCGCGGCCCGTCCGCTCGTCCGGGGTGCTCGGCGGCGGTGCGACCGGAACCGCGACGTGCTGTCGGGGTGTGCGCCGTCGGTCTGCGCGGGCGCCGAGATCCGCGTCTCCTCCACCGGCGATGGCGCCATCGCCTGACCTGCGCCGACCTCCTCGAGCCGGAACAGGACAACGGTGATGTTGTCGCGGCCGCCGGCCGCGTTCGCCTCGTCGATCAATGCCTGGGCGGCGTGCTGGAGCGTGTCGGCGTCGTTCAGGATCGCGCCGACCCGGTCCTCGGACAGCATCGACGTGAGGCCGTCGCTGCACAGCAGCAGCACATCGCCGGCCTTGACCGGGTAGTTCCACGTGTCGACCTCGACCGTCGGCTCGGGGCCAAGCGCGCGCGTGATGATCGAACGCTGAGGGTGCTCTGCTGCTTGCTCCTCGGTCAGCTTGCCGCGCTGCTTTGAGCTCCTCGACCAGCGAGTGGTCCTGCGTCAGCCGCTTCAGCGAGCCGTCGCGGAACAGGTACGCGCGGCTGTCCCCGACATGGGCGATCGCGAGCTCCGAATCGTCAAGGTACGCAGCTGTGAGCGTCGTCCCCATCCCGGCGCGCTCCTGCGCCGCCTGCGAAAGGTCGTAGATCCTGCGGTTCGCCTCCTTCGCGCGGGCCGCGAGCCGCTCGGCGGGGGTGCCGTTTTCCGGCAGGCCCTGCTCGAACGCCTCGACCGCGATCCGCGACGCGACCTCGCCCGCCTGAGCGCCACCCATCCCGTCGGCGACGACAAACACCGGAGCGCGCGCGAATGCCGAGTCCTCGTTGACGGGACGGTGGCGTCCGGTGTCGGTCTGGGCGATCGTGTCTGCTGCGCGAAGCATCCCGAAGCTATTGGAGGTACGTGAACTCCGAGTCGCCGATCCGGATCCGATCGCCGGGGTGCAACGGCTGGGGGCCGTTCAGCGGCTCCTCGTTGAGGTACGTGCCGTTCGTCGAGCCGAGATCCTCGATCACGAGCGTGTGTCCCTGTCTGGTGATTCGCGCGTGGCGCGCGGACGCGAACGGATCCTCGAGCCTGATCTCGACATCGCCGCGCCCGAGCGCCGCCCCATCCGTCAGGTCGTACGCGATCCCGGTCGGATGACCCGTCGCCCGCTCGACCAGCAGCCGCGGTTCGAACTCGTCGTCGACGACGCCGGCGGCAGCGCCGAGCCCGGACTCGGCCGTGTAGATCCCGGTCGCGTCCGGCGACGGCTGCTCCCGGTCGACGCTGACGACACCGCCGCGGCCGCGGCGCATGTCGCGCAGCGCGCTCCACGCGACCCACATCAGGAACACGTACAGGACGGCGAGGAACCCGAACTTCAGTCCCACCGAGACCGGCGAGCGAGTTGGATGCTACTCAAGCTCAAATTTGATCACCGAGGTCCCGACCTCGATCTCGTCGCCCGGCTTGATCACCTCGGGCCCCTCGATCCGGCGGCCGTTGAGGCTGGATCCGTTGGTAGAGCCGAGATCGGTCAGCACCCATGACCCTCCGCGCGGGCGGATCTCCGCATGCTGGCGCGACACGTTCGGATCGTTGAGCACGACGTCGCATTGTCTTGAGCGACCGATCGTGGCGCCAGTCGGACCGACCAGGAGCCGCTTCCCGTCGACACCAAGAGCGCCGTCTCATTGCGCTGGCGAGCCCGCTGCTCGAGCGGCTCCTGGACGCGGTTGGCCGTGCTGTAGATCATCGTGCGGCCCGACTGCTCCTCCGGCTGCTCTGCTTGCACCGCTTCCTCGTGCGGCTGGACGACTCGCGTCTGGATCCCGAACTCACCGAGCCCGAGCCGCTCGTCGGTTTCGAACTCGATCACCGGCCGCGACAGCATCGCCAGCCGCTCGCGCCTCGCGTGCTCGAGCAGATACCCGCCGAGCTCCGCCGCGAGCGCCTCCTCGTAGTCCTTGAACCGCTCGCGGTCCTTAGGCGACAGAAACACCCGGTATTCGTTCGGCACGTACGTCCGCGATACGGACGAGGACTTGTGCTCCTCCATCTCGCGCGCGAGCTTGCGCGCGATCTCGACCGGGCGTACCTCGGACCGGAAGGCACGGCTGAACGTGCCTTCGACGAGGCCGGCGATCTTGCTCTCGAGGCTTCTGAGGACGCTCATGGGATGCCCTCTTCAGGGCAATCTGATGCTACGGAACGATCGGCGCCGAGTCGGCCCGCGGCACGGTGCGCGGCAAGCGCCGTGGGCGCAAGCGCGAAGCCCGCGCCGACAAGCACTCCGAGGACCATCGATGGCGGAGTCGACGATTGTGCCAGAGCGCCGCTCAACGCCACCGTCAGCGCGCCCCAGGTGATCACGCTGACGATGTTGAGTGCCGTATGGCCCGGCTTCGGTTTCGTCAGGACAGGGAGGGTCACCGCCGCCCCCGCCCAGACGAGCGCGGGAAGCAGGGCGCCCGTTGTGAGCAGCGGCAGCAGCAGGTGGTGGAGCATGTCGTACGGCGACCCGATCCACGCGCTCGTGGCCGCCCGGCCGGGGACGTGCACCTGGTTGCCGATGATCGCTACGTAGACGTAGCCAAGCGCGCCGAGCGCGGCCCGCCGGTAGGCGCTCTTCGCGGTCGCGGCGAGCGCCGGGGTTGCGCCTGCGAGGCCAATCGCGGCGAGCCCGGGCGCGATCGCGGGAAGCGGCCAGTGCGTGCCCTGCCGCGGGAGCAGCGCCACCGGGAGCGCGCCCGCGATCACGATCATCAGCGCGAGCGGGACGTGGTTCTGGGTGGCGGCGATCAGCGCGAGCGTGGCGATCGTGGCGAGCCACCCGATTCGAGGGAGGACGAGCACGGCGGCTCCCCCTGCGAGCGCGAGCGCGGCCCCGGCGATCGGCGCGGGCGCGAGCGCATGCGTGGCGAGCCAGTTCGTGAGCCCGGCGGTGCTAGCGGCGGCGACTGCCCGCTCGGGCCACGCCGCGGGCATGCCGGCGGCGGGCTCGGCGACTTCGGGTGCCTCCACATCACCAGTGGCCCACCGCTCCTCGCTCCGCTTCTCTCTCGATAGCGCCGGAGCGCCGACGATCCCGGCCTTATCGCTGAGCTCCCCGAGCGTCACGGTCAGCGCTGCCTGGAGCTCCTCGACCGTTCCGCGCTCGCGCGGCTTGGGCCTGAGCGCAAGGTCGAGCGCACGACCGAGCTCACGCGGTAGATCGCGGCGCTGGCGCCGAAGTGGCGGCAGGTGCGCGCCCAGGCGTCGCGCGCGTTGGGCCGCGGTTCCGGTAGCTATCGGGTTGAGGCCGGTAAGCGCCTCGTAGATGACGAGTGCGAGCGCGTACAGATCGGCGGGGGCACCAGCCTCGCGGCCGAGCGCCTGCTCCGGCGCCATGTACGCCATCGTCCCAACGACATCGCCGGTTCTGGTGAGCGTGTCGCCGCCGAGCACGCGGGCGACACCGAAGTCGGTGAGCTTGGCGCGATTGACGGAGTTTTTCGGGATCAGCACGTTCGACGGCTTGACGTCGCGGTGGATCACGTCCTGGCCGTGGGCGTGCTCGAGCGCGTCGCACAGAGCGATCCCGATCTCAACGATGTCGCGGTCCGAGAGCCGGCCCTGGCTGAGCAGCTCATCGAGCGTCGACCCGCGGACGAGCTCGGAGACCAGGTAAGCGCCGTCGTCGTCCGCACCGGCCTCGTAAAGGGTCACGATATTCGGGTGCTGGAGCCGCGCGGCAGCCTTCGCCTCGCGCTCGAAACGGCCCGTGTTAACGCGCTCTCGCACGACGATCTTGACCGCGACCTCGCGGTCAAGGCGCTCGTCGTGGGCCTGCCACACGGTGCCGAAGCCGCCGGCGCCGAGCCGGCGTTGCAGGCGGTAGCGACCGAGCACGAGCGACGGCTCGCCGTGCGTCTGGGGCGCCTCGGTGTCCTTGCGCCCCGGTCGCCTGATCGTCGGCTCCGTCGCCCCGCGGCGGAGCGTCGGTGCGTGGGAGCCATGCATCAGTGGGCTTTTCCACGTTTTAGGGCGTGTCCCTGCGGGTTGGAGCGCTCCAGCGCGACGCTTTCCGGCTTGCACGACGGCTTGCGAGCTTGCACTTCCAGCCGATTGGCCGGTCATACTGGCGTTTTCATCCGCAAGGAGCAGCAAGTTTGTCGTTCTTCGACGAGGCGGACGAGCCCAGGGCCGCCCCCCGCACGACTTCTCGCAGTCGCAGGCCTTCCGGGGGCGGTCGTCGGCCGCCGACGGACCAACAGGCGATCCAGATCCGCCGCGCGATCGCCGCGGTGGCGATCATCGTCGTCGTGATCCTGATCATCCTCGGGATCCACAGCTGTCAGGTCAGCGCCCGCAACAGCGCGCTGAAGGACTACTTCAACAGCATGAACTCGCTGATCCAGCGATCGAACCAGACCGGCGCCCAGCTGTTCCAGCAACTGTCCGGCGGAGGCGGCGCGAGCAACGCGACGACGCTCCAGACCCAGATCAACGCCACGCTCGGCTCAGCGAACGGCGAGCTCTCCGATGCGCACAAGCTCAGCGTCCCAAGCCAGGTCGACACCGGGCACGGCTACCTCCTGCTGGCGCTCCAGATGCGCGCCGACGGGATCAAGCAGATCGCCAACAACATTCAGCAGGCACTCGGCACAACCGCGAACAAGGACGCCGTCAACAACATCGCGACCGGCGCCGCGCGCTTCTATTCCTCGGACGTCGTCTACAAGGACTACGTCGTACCGCAGGTACTCGGGGCGCTGAAGAACGCCAGCCTCACGCCACCGACCCCGCCCAACTCCGGCCAGTTCCTGCCGAACCTCGGCTGGTTGACTCCCAGCTTCGTCGCCGGCCAGCTGCATGTCGCGCTGCCGCAGCCGGCCAACGCCAAGTGCGTCTCCGGCCAGCTCGTCGGCCAAGCGCTCAACTCGGTGAGCGTCGGAGGCACCACGCTCCAGACCGGCTCGACGAACACCGTCTCCGCGAGCCCGCCGCCGACGTTCACCCTCAGCGTCACCAACGGCGGACAAACGACGCTCTCGAACGTCCAGCTGCAAGTCAAGGTCGAGGGCACGAGCGTCTCCGGCAAGGGCACGATCACGCAAACGGCGGCCGGCCAGACGACCAGCGGCACGGTCACGCTCAGCTCCTCGCCGCCGACCGGTCAGACGTTCACCGTCTCCGCCACCGTCGTGCCGGTCCACTGCGAGACGAACACCTCAAATAACACACTGACGTTCCCGATTACGTTCCAGTAGGTCGTTTCGCCGCGCGGACTGTCGGTCGGCCGGCTGTGGAGCTCGGTCGCGCGCCGGGTTATCGGTTGCCGGGGGACCAGCGCTCGTTGATCTCCTGCCAGCTTGGTGCCGGCCCGGGCAGAGCCCCTTTGTGCTGCGATCGCAGTCCGTCGAGCAAAACCGTCAGGTATCGCTGACGCAGCTCGAGCGTCCGGGGGCGGTTGCCGAGTTTGACCCCGGCTACCAGTTCGAACATCAGTCCCAGGTCGTGGACGTCGAGGCCGGGGCGGAGCGCACCTCGGACACGCTCGAACAGCTCCGCGGAGAGCATGTTGGCGCGTTCGGCGAGCTCATACATCTCGGGCGTCGGTGTGAAGGTGCCGGCTAGGGCACGCGTCAACGAGCTGGTGTCAGCGTCGACGAGCCGGCGCATCCAATGCTCCAACGCTTCCGATGGTTCGCGCTGATCGGCGAGCGCCGCCTCTGTCTCGGCGACGTACGTTGCGAGCCCGTCGTGGCAGAGCTTGCGCAGTAGCTCCTCCTTGCTTGGGTAACGCTTGTACAGGGCGCTGATTCCGACCCCGGCACGCTTGGCGACCTCGCTGATCGGCGCGCCCGGGTCGGTGAGAAAGACCGCGCGGGCGGCCTGCAGGATCAGCCCGTCATTGCGGACCGCCTGCGCCCTGCGGCCCGACATGGGAACCGAGTTGGACACTGGAACAGACGATAGCACTTGAACAGAACATTCCGTTCTGGTATTATGGAACATAGTGTTCCGTTCCAACTCGTTTTTCTGGAGGTAACCAGATGTCGTCAAAGCGCTGGATCGCATTTGCGGTGGCCGTGATCGCCGCGGTGATGGACCTGCTCGATTCGACGATCGCGCAGACTGCAGCCCCGGCGATCCGCCACGACCTCGGCGGTTCGTACGCAGTGATCGAGTGGGTCACCGCGGCATATACGCTCGCGATGGCGGCCGGGCTCCTGACCGGCGGCCGCCTCGGCGATCTATTTGGCCGCGGCCGGCTATTGCTTGCTGGGATCGTCGCGTTCACGGTCGCGTCCGCGGCGTGCGCGGTAGCGGTGAACCCGGCGGAGCTGATCGCCGCACGCGCCGCCCAGGGTCTCGCGGGATCGCTGATGCTCCCGCAAGTGTTCGGGCTGATCCGCGACCTGTTCGCCCCCGAGGAGACGGGCAAGGCGTTCGGCGTGTTCGGGCCGGCGATGGGGCTCTCGGCGATGCTCGGACCGATCGTCGCCGGCGGTCTGATCCACGCCGACCTCTTCGGTATCGGCTGGCGGACGATCTTCCTCGTCAACGTGCCGGTCGGCGTCGCCGCCGCAGCGCTCGGCGCGCGCGTATTGCCGGCCCGGACCGCGCGCCCCGCCGGCGCGACGCTCGACCTTGTCGGCGCGGCCGTCGCAGCGGTCGGGATGGTGTTGTTCGTGTTCCCGCTGATCGAGGGACGCGAGCTTGGCTGGCCCGTATGGCTGATCGCGATGCTTATCTCGTCGGTGCCCGCGCTCGGCGGCTTCGCCTACCTGCAGCGGCGCCGCAAGCGGGCAGGTGTCGCGCCGCTGGTCGAGCCGAGCATCTTCGGCAACCGTGCATACCTGGCAGGCGTCGGATTCGACCTCGTGTTCGTCGGCTCGCTCGCCGGCATTGTGCTGATCTTCAACGTGCTGCTCCAGGCCGGCCTCGGATTCAGCCCATGGCGATCGGCGCTGACAACCGTCCCGTGGGCGGCTGGGGCGTTTGTCGGATCGGGAATCGGTGCGGTGATGATGGGCAAGCACGGCCGACGCGTTCTCCACGCCGGCCTGATGGTCGAGACCGTCGGCCTGCTCGCGATCTATGCCGTTCTGCACGCGGCGGGCGCCGGCGTTGGCAGTCTCGAGCTGCTCGTCCCGATGGCGATCGGCGGGCTCGGAATGGGCATGGTGTTCGTGCCTCTGTTCGACATCGTGATGGCAGGCGTGCGGCCGCACGAGATGGGCTCGGCGGCGGGTGTGCTGAAGACCGTCGACGGGCTCGCGATGTCAATCGGCGTCGCCGGGCTCGGGACGGTCTTCTTCTCGATCGCCGGCAAGGGTGGGGCAGCGACGTTCCTGTCCGCCGCGGAATGGGTCTCGCTCGCAACCGCCGGGCTGCTGGCGATCGCGTTCGTGATCGCATTCAAACTGCCGCGGCACGCATTGCAGGTGCCCGCAGCCGAGCCAGGCCAGGAGCCCGCCACGCGCGCAATACCGCCTGAGCTCGCCGTCGCCTAGCGTCGGGCGGCCGGAAAAGAGATCGACCCTGCGCCGGCAGCAAGGCTCGCCGGCGCAGGGCCACATGGCGGGTCATGCCTCCGATCGTCGGCCTATGCTTAGCCGGTGCATGACCTGACGTCCACGGCGGGGATCGTGGCGATCGCCGCTGCGGCGGTCGCCGTTGTCGCATTCCTGACCTGCATCGCGCTTGCCGTGAGGCTACGGCGAGTGCGAGCCGAGCAGCAGCTGGTGCTCGGTGACCGCCGGCAGGACCTGGTGTCGCACGCCGCCGAGCTCGAACGACAGTTTGAGGCGCTGCATCAGTACGTCGAGGACGCAGCGGCACGGCTCAATAATCGGATGGAGATCGCCGAGCACCGGATCGACCGGACCGTCGCATATCGCTCCCTGGTCCGCTACGACGCGTACGGCGAGATGTCAGGACGACAATCGACGTCGATCGCGTTGCTCGACGCCACCCGGTCGGGGATCGTCCTTTCCTCGATCCACCACCGCGATCAGGCCCGCCTGTACGCCAAGTCGGTCCGCGACGGGGTCCCGGAGCTCGAGCTCTCCCCCGAGGAGAACGAGGCGATTCGGATCGCGTTCGAGGGCCACGGCGCCGCGTAACCCGCAGGACGAGTCGTGCGAGTCGGATACTTCGGCCCCGAGGGCACGTTTACGCACGAGGCGCTGATCGACGCCAGCCGGGCGGACGACGCGAGCGCGAGCCTGGAGCTGGTGCCGTTCGCGACGATCTACGACACCGTGATGGCCGTCCATCACGGCGACGTCGAGCGCTCGCTCGTGCCGATCGAGAACTCGCTCGAGGGCTCGGTCAATGCGACGCTCGACGCGCTCGCGATGGAGACCGAGGACGTCGCGATCATCGGCGAGGTCGTCCACCCGATCCGCCACTGCTTGATCGCGCGCGAGCCGCTCGAGCTGTCGGCGATCGAAGCCGTTGTCTCCCATCCGCAGGCGAACGCCCAGTGCGCGCGGTTCATCCGCACACGCCTGCCGCAGGCGCGCGTGCTGGCGGGAAGCTCGACCGCCGACGCGGTCCGGATGGTCGCCGAGCACGACGGGCCATGGGCGGCGCTTGGCAACCGCCTCGCCGCCGAGCGGTACGGGTGCGAAGTGCTCCGCGCCGGCGTCGAGGACGTGGCAGGCAACGAGACGCGGTTCGTGTGGCTCGGGCACGTCGACGCCGTTGACGCCAGCGCGGGATCGGTTGCGCCCGCCGCCGGCACGGGATCGGTTGCGCCCGCCGCCGGCGCGCACCCGCCATCCGGTCCGTGGAAAACGGCGATCGTGTTCTGGGGAGTCGGCTCCGAGGAGCCGGGCTGGCTCGTCAGATGTCTTGCGGAGCTCGCATCGCGCGACGTGAACCTGACTCGAATCGAATCTCGGCCGCGCAAACAGGGCCTCGGGCGATACATGTTCTTCGTCGACTTCGAGGGAGAGCTCGCCGAACCGCAGGTGGTCGCGGGGCTCGAGGCGGTGCGCTCGCACGTCGAGGTGCTCCGCGTACTCGGCTCGTTTCCCGCCGCCTGACGGGCGCTGGCGGCTGGATACGCCAAGCGCCCCGGTACACTTGCCGCGATCCATGGCGACCTCGGTACTACCTGAACCATCGGGGTTCGCGTCGCTTTCAGAGCACCGGCGACGCGGGCGTGAGGTTGGCCGGGTGCTCGTGCTGAACGCGACATACGAGCCGATCAACGTCTGCACGGTTCGGAGGGCGGTCGTGCTGCTGCTCAAAGAGAAGGCCGAGGTGATCGAGCATGCCGAGCATCAGCTCCACTCGGCGAACTCCTCGATGACGCGCCCTGTCGTTATCCGGCTCGTCACGTACGTCCGGATCCCGCGCGACACCCACAGGCGCAAAATCACCCGCCGCGCGGTGTTCGCGCGCGACGACTGGACCTGCCAGTACTGCGGGTCACGCTCGAACCTGACCGTCGACCACGTCGTCCCCCGCTCAAAGGGTGGCTCATCGAGCTGGGAGAACATCGTCGCCTCGTGCGCGCCGTGCAACCGGCGCAAGGGCAACTCGCTGCCGCGCCAGGCCGGGATGCGCCTTCTCAAGCAGCCGAAGACGCCCAACCCGAATGTCTTCATCCACGTCGCCAGCCCGACGATTCCGTCGGCGTGGCGCGCATATCTCGCCGCTTAGCGGCAACAAACTGCGCGACGCACAGAACCTGCGCTAGTGGTCGGCAACAACTGCGCGACGCACAGAAGCTCCCGCGTAGCGGGACAAACTGTGGGTAGCGCACTTCCTCCCGCGCCGCCGCGGCCCGCCGCCCCGGAAGCACGAAGGGCGCCGTCGAAACGGCGCCCTTCGCGTAATTGGCTGCTTCCTCTCGCGCCGGACATTCCAGCTGCCGGAGGGACTACTCCCGGCGTCCTAAGCGCGACGGTGTCGCGGGGGGACTCCGCTAAGCGGGGTCAGCCTCCGACCTAGCGGCCGGACACCTCCAGGGTCCCGCAAAAACTGTCAGACAAGTTAGGACCACCTCCTTTCTCTGGTCCTACCAGGGTATCGAAGCCGACGGCGAGAACCAATCGGTTTCTTCGACAGGCCGTGGCGGGCGCGAGCGAAAAGTCGCGGCGTGATCGAGAAAGGGGCTCAGGCGTCGTCGGCGTCGGGCGTATCTTCGCCCTCTGGCACGTCTTCGGCGTCGGCGATCTCGCCCTCCGGCGCGTCATCGCCCTCGAGCGACGGCTCGTCGACGGCCAGCTCGTCCCCGACCGCGAGCGGCGCCTCGTCACCGGGCAGCTCGCCATCGAGATCCTCGAGGACCGGAGCGGCGGTCTCCGCCTCGGACTCTACGACCAGCGCCACGGCGCTGACCCGGTCCTCGTCACGGATGTTCATCACCCGCACGCCCTGAGACGCGCGGCCGTAGCGGTTGATCCCCCGGACCGAGGTCCGCTGGACCATCCCGTTCTGGGAGATGAACACGAGCTCCTGGTGCTCGCGGACCACGAGCGCGCCGGCCAGGGCGCCCTTGTTCTCGGTCAGCGAGATCGTCTTGACGCCCATCGTCCCGCGCCCCTTGACGGGGTAGTCGGAGATCGACGTGCGCTTGCCATATCCGTTCTCGGTCACGACGAGCAACTCATCGTCATCGCGCGCGACGTCCATCGCGAGCACGGCGTTGCCCTTCTGCGAGACGTTCATCCCGCGGACGCCGCTCGTGTCGCGTCCCATCGGCCGCGCCTTGCTCTCGTTGAAACGCGCCGCCTGACCCGATCGCGAGATCATGATGATGTCGTCGTTACCACTGGTGCGCCGGACCGCGATCAACTCGTCATCGTCACGGATGTTGATCGCGATGATGCCGTCGGCCTTGATCGGGGTGTTGTACGCGCCGAACTCGGTCTTCTTCACCATCCCCTTGCGGGTGGCGAACACGACGTACTTCCCCTCGTTGAAGTCGCGCGTAGCCAGGACCGACTGGACGCGCTCGCCCTCACGCAGCGGCAGTAGGTTGACGAGCGCGCGGCCCTTCGCGGTCCGTGAGGCCTCCGGCAGCTCATAGACCTTGAGGCGATACACCTTGCCGCGGTTCGTGAAGAACAGGAGGTAGTCGTGGGTGGAGGTGACGAACAGATGCTCGATGTAGTCATCGTCCTTCATCTCCATCCCGGTCACCCCCCGGCCGCCGCGACGCTGCTGACGGTAAGTCGACAGCGGAAGTGACTTGATGTAGCCCGAGTGGGTGATCGAGATGACCATCTGCTGATCGGCGATTAGATCCTCGATGTCGAAGTCGCCCTCGGCGTGCGTGATCTCGGTGCGGCGCTCGTCACCGTAGGTCTCCGCGATTTCCGACAGTTCCTCCTTGATCAGGCCGTTGATCCGTGACTCGTCGCCGAGGATCTCGCGCAGCTCCTTGATCCGCTCGACAAGGTCGGAGTGCTCCTGCTTGACCTTGTCGGCCTCGAGCGCGGTCAGCCGGCTGAGCGTCAACTGCAGGATTGCCTGCGCCTGGATCACCGTCAACTCGAAACTCTCGACCAGTCCGTTGCGCGCCGCCTCCGGGTCACGCGAACCGCGGATCAGCGCGATCACCTCGTCGAGGTTCGCAAGTGCGATCAGCAGCCCCTCCAGCACGTGCGCGCGCTCCTCAGCGCGGCGCAGCTCGTACTTGGTGCGGCGAATGATGACCTCGCGCTGGTGGTCGACGTAATGGCCGAGCACCTCACGGAGGGACAGCGTCCGGGGAACGTTGTCGACGAGCGCCACCATGTTCACGCCGAACGTCGCCTGCATCGACGTGTGCTTGTACAGCTTGTTGAGTACGACCTTCGGGATCGCGTCGCGCTTGAGCTCGATCACGATTCGCATGCCGCTGCGGTCCGACTCGTCACGGAGGTCGGTGATCTCCGGGATCTTCTTGTCGTGGACCAGTTCCGCGATCTTCTGGATCAGACCGCCGTCACCGCCCTTGCGCACCTGGTAGGGCAGCTCGGTGACGATGATTGCCTCCTTGCCCTGCCCAATCGGCTCGACATGCGCCTTTGCCTGCACGCGAACCCGCCCGCGGCCGGTCGCGTACGCGTCGCGGATCCCGTCGCGTCCCAGGATCGTTCCCGCCGTCGGGAAGTCGGGGCCCTTGATGTGACGCATCAGGCCCTCGACCTCGATTGAGGGGTCATCGACGTAGGCGATCGTCGCGCTGATCACCTCACGTAGGTTGTGCGGCGGAATGTTCGTCGCCATCCCGACCGCGATCCCCGAGCTGCCTGTCACGAGCAGGTTCGGGAAGCGCGCGGGCAGCACCACCGGCTCGCGCTTGGAGCCGTCGAAGTTCGGCGCGAAGTCGACGGTCTCCTGGTCGAGGTCGCGCAGCAGCTCGGTCGCGAGCCTGTCCAGCCGCGCCTCGGTGTAGCGCATCGCGGCCGCCGACCAGCCGTCGATATTGCCGAAGTTCCCGTGCCCGTCGATCAGCGGGTAACGCATCGAGAAGCTCTGTGCCATCCGCACGAGCGTGTCGTAGATGGCGGTGTCACCGTGCGGGTGATACTTGCCCATCACCTCGCCGACGATCGTGGCGCACTTGACGTGCTTGCGGCTCGGGTTGAGCCCGAGTTCGTTCATCGCGTACAGCACGCGACGGTGGACGGGCTTCAGTCCGTCACGAACGTCTGGCAGTGCGCGCCCGACGATGACCGACATCGCGTAATCGAGATACGCAGAGCGCATCTCCTCCTCGAGCCCGCGCGGCTCAATGTTGCCGCCGCCGATAGTGTCAATCGTCGCCACCGCTTACACGTCCAGATTAGTCACAAGCCGTGCGTTGTCCTCGATGAATGCGCGCCGCGGTTCCACTTGGTCCCCCATCAGCATCGAGAACACCAGATCGGCGGACGCGGCATCCTCCATCGTCACCCGCACCAGCGTGCGCGACGCCGGGTCCATCGTCGTCTCGCGCAGCTCCTCGGAGTCCATCTCGCCAAGGCCCTTGAAGCGGTAATACTCAATGCCCCTCTGGGCGACCTCGAGCACCGCGTCGCGTAACTCCTCGAACGAGCTTGCCTCGCGTGTGGTCTCACCGAGTTTCACGGTGAACGGCGGCGTGCCGGCAACCTCCGCGAGCTCCTTGTGGACCGCCACCAGGCGGTGGTACTCCGTCGCGTCGAACGTGCTGCGGCGGAAGTGGTGAGTCGTCGCCAGTCCGGTCTTAGTCTCCGTGGTGCGGATCACGATTTCGGTCTCGTTCTCCGCGACGAGCGTTCGCCGAATACGCCTCGCCGTTGGTGCTGTCCTTGGCGATCAGACGCAGCAGCGAGTCCACGTCCGAGATCTCACTGTCCAGCAGCTCCGCCTGCTGGACGAACTCGACGACTCCATGGCCGTGTGCGGCGCGCAGCGCCGAGGCCCATCCCTCGTACTGCTTGAGCAGCCGGGAGAAGCGCTTCCATCGCGCCTCGGTCAGTTTGAACTGCTTGTTGTACCGGTCGTAGACCTCGATCTTCTCGAACTTGTCACCGAGCAGGATCTCTTCGAGCTCAGACTCACGCTCGAGGTAACGGTGCTTCTGACCCCGGGTTAGGCGGTACAGCGGCGGTTTGGCGATGTACACATACCCCGCCTCGATCAGCGGCTGCATCTCACGGAATAGCAGTGTCAATGCGAGCGTTCGGATGTGCGCACCGTCGACATCCGCGTCGGTGAGCAACACGATCTTGTGGTACCGCGCCTTCTCGAGATCGAACTCGTCACGCACGCCGGTGCCGATCGCGGTGATCAGCGCCTGGACCTCGGTGTTCGCGAGCACCTTGTCGATCCGGCTCTTCTCGACATTGAGGATCTTGCCTCGCAGCGGCAGGATCGCCTGCGTGTTGCGATCGCGTGCATCGACCGCGGAGCCGCCGGCCGAGTCGCCCTCGACCACGAACAACTCGGCGAGGCTCGGGTCCTTGATCGAGCAGTCGCTGAGCTTGCCCGGAAGCGTCGAGTTCTCGAGCGCCGACTTACGCCGCGTGAGATCGCGCGCCTTGCGGGCGGCCGACCGCGCCTGCGCGGCCGAAACGGCCTTGCGGATCACCGCGTTGGCGTCGCGCGGGTTCTCCTCCAGGAACTCGGACAGGCGGGCATTGACGATCGACTGCACGAACCCGGCCAACCCAGGGTTACCGAGCTTCGTCTTCGTCTGGCCCTCGAACTGCGGGTCGGTCAGCTTCGCGGAGATCACGGCAGTCAGGCCCTCGCGGACATCCTCACCGGTGAGCGCATCGTCCTTCTCCTTGAGCAGCCCGCGGGCGAGCGCGTACCTGTTGAGCGATCCCGTCAGTGCCGAACGGAAGCCACTGAGGTGCGACCCACCCTCAATCGTGTTGATGTTGTTCGCGAACGAGAACACGGACTCCTGATAGGAGGAGTTCCATTGCATCGCGACCTCGACCTGGCCCTCGTCGCCCTCACCCTCGAACGAGATCACGTTCTTGTGGATCGGCTCCTTGTTGCGGTTCAAGTAGCCGACGAAGTCGACGATCCCGCCCTCGTAGCGGAATTCCCGCTCGTGGCCCTCGCCGCGGTTGTCCTTCAGCTTGATCCGCAGGCCTCGCGTGAGGAACGCGGTGTCGCGCAGGCGCTCCTCGAGCGTCGCGAACTCGAAGTCGAGCGTCTCGAACACGTCCGCATCCGGCAGGAACGTGATCGTCGTGCCGGTCTCCTTGGTCGGCTCGCCTCGCTGGAGATCCCCGAGCGGCTTGCCGCGCTCGAAAGACTGAGTCCACGTGTAGCCATCCCGCTTGACCTCGACGTCGAGGCGCTCGGAAAGCGCGTTGACGACCGACACGCCGACGCCGTGCAGGCCGCCTGAAACCTTGTAGCCGCCTCCCTCGCCAAACTTGCCGCCGGCGTGGAGGACCGTCAGCACGACCTCCACCGCAGGACGCTTCTCCTTCTCCATCATGGCGACGGGGATGCCGGCGCCGTCGTCGACAACCGTCACACGATTGTCGGGGTGGATCGTGACCTCGACGCTGTCGCAGCGGCCGGCCAGCGCCTCGTCGACGGAGTTGTCGACAACCTCGTAAACGAGGTGATGGAGGCCCCGGGGACCGGTCGAGCCGATATACATCCCGGGCCGCTTGCGGACTGCCTCGAGCCCCTCCAGGACGGTGATGTCCTGGGCGTCATAACTGGACTCGTTCTGTGGGCGCTTGGGGGCGCCGTCGTCAATCGTCAACGATCCTCCGATACGTCGAGACGCCCCGGTGTCGCGCAAGCTCTGGCGCGCCGGGGCGTCGAACAGCTGGTGTACAGAAGAATAGCACAGCAGGCCTCTGAAAGTCCGTTTCTGGCAGGGCAAATTCCCTGCAAATTGTGGGAAAAGTGCGCCAGCGCGAGCGTCCGTTACACGGAATCGTCACGGCTCTGTAAAAGGGGGTCGTAGGGGTGGTGTTATATGCCCGTCCGCGGCGGCGTCGCGACACACCGCAGGCGGCTGATCCGCCGTTCCCCGAGGTGCTCGTTGAGCCGCTCGACGATCGCTGTCGACATCAGGTCGAGCTCCTGCGCCCACACCGACGCGGAGCATGAAACGGTCAGCACACCACCCCGCTCCGAGGTCGGCGCCGCCTGCGCCGCAATCGCGTTCCCGACTGTCTCGAGCCACGCGCTTTGTACCCGTGCGAGCAGCGTGTCCGGCGCGAGCTCTCCCTGGAACCGCTCGATCGCAAGGCTGAGCGGACGCGGCGAGCGGCGGCTACGCGTCACGGGCCAGCGCCTCTTCGAGCACGTCGCCGTCGGACACGCACAGATGTGCGATCGAGTGCTCGCCGCCGCCGGGTACGTGCTCGAGGTCCGTGGTCGTGATCACCGATTGGCCTTCGGTACTGCGGAGGAGCTCGACGAGCGCTCGGCGGCGATCGGTGTCGAGCTCGCTCATGACGTCGTCGAGCAGCATCAGCGGCGGCGCCGACCGGGTCGCCGCCAGCACCTCGCGTTCGGCCAGCAGCAGCGCCAGCAGCGCAAGCCGCTGCTGGCCTTGAGAGCCGTACGCCCGCAGTTCACGGCCCTCGCGTGAGGTGACGAGCTCGTCCCGGTGTGGGCCATGGCCTGTGTATCCCCGCTCGAGATCACCGTCGATCCGCTCGGCCAGCTCCGCGGCCAGGCCCGCCGCGTCAGCTGCTGGGGACCGCGGCCGGTAGCGAACGGTCGCAGCGCCGTCGAGGCCGAGCTCAACCGCCAGGCGGGAGAACGGCTCGGTCCAGCGCCTCAACCGCCGCGCGGCGATCGGCCATCAGCTCGATTCCATGGGCGGCGAGCTGCGCATTCCAACTTGCGAGCGACTCGCGTCCCCCGCGTCCCGAGCGAATCCGCATGATCAGCGCGTTTCGCTGCGCGAGCGTCTGTGCGTACAGGCGCCGCGTGGTGACGCGCGCCGGCCACATCGCAGCGACGAACTGATCCAGGTGCGCGCGGCGGACACTCGGGGTGCCCTTGATCAACTCGAGCCGGTCGGGCAGGAACACGCTAACGAGCGGGCGCTGGTCGACCGTCCAGCAGACGGTCGACAGCGGCTCCGTCGACCGTGACCCGCTTCGGCTGGCCGGGCTCGAATCCGACCGCCAGCTGATGCGGGCCGTCGACTCCCACCACCTGTACGACCACGCGCGTGGCGCCAGCTCCAAACCTGACGACCTCGCGCTCGTTGTTCGTACGGCAGGACCGTCCCGTGCAGCCGAAATACAGCGCCTCGAGCAGATTTGTCTTGCCGGCCCCGTTTGGGCCGGTGACGACAGTCACGGACTCACCGAGCGCCACCTCGGCCTGCTCGTAGCAGCGGAAGTCCCGGAGCGTGAGCCGCAGGACGCGCACGGGACGGGCGCTACACGTTCAACCTGATCGGCATGATCAGGTAGAGGAAGCCGCTCTCGTCGCCGGCCTCGATCAATCCGGGTCGTAGCGGGCTGATCAGCTTCAGCACGACATCTCCCTCTTCGATCGCCTCCAACCCGGCGCGCAGAAACTCCGGGTTGAACCCGATCTCGAGCGGGTCGCCCTGAAACGCAACCGGCAACGACTCCCGCGCCTCGCCAACGTCCGGCGTCTCAGCCGAGACCGTCAACTCGCCGGACGCGAATGCCAGCCGCAGCGGCGCGTTCTTCTGCGCCAGCAAACTGATCCGCCGGACGACATCGGTCAGCTCGCTGCCGGCGATCTTGAGCTCGTGCTCGAAGCTCTCCGGCAGCAGTTGCGAGTAGTTCGGGAACTGCCCGTCGATCAGCCGCGACGAGAGCACACTGCGACCGACCTCGAACAGGACCTGGTTTTGGCGAACGCTGATCGTCAGCTCGCCCTCTTCGTCGGCGTGCGTGAGACGCGAGAGTTCCTGCAACGCCCGCGCCGGGACGTTGACTTCAAACGAGGAGGTCAGCTCCTGCTCCAGCTTCGTCTCCTTGACGCTGAGCCGATATGAGTCCGTTGCAACCATCCGCAGCTCGCGGCCAGCTGCAGAGACGAGGATGCCGGTCAGCACGGGACGGGTCTCGTCACGCGATGCGGAGCCGGCGACCTTTAGCGCAGTTGCAACAAACGCGTCGGCGGGCACCTTGACCGCTGAGTCTGGCTCCGGCTCGGGGAACGGCGGGAAGTCCTCGGTTCGCAGGGTGCGAATGTGGAAAATCGCGTTGCCCGACACGAGCTCGACGTCATTCTCGGCCGCGCGGAGCTCAAGCGTTACGGCATTCGCGGGCAGCGAGCGGACGACATCGAGCAACAGGCGCGCCGGCAGGACGACCACGCCGTCGCGAACGATCTCGGCCTCGAGCGGGACGCGCAGGCCAACATCCATGTCGGTGGCCCGGAGCTCGCAGGCACCGTCGCCCGCGGAGAACTGAACGCCGGAGAGAGCCTGGATCGCGCTTCTGGTTGAGGCGACGCGGCTGACGGTCTGTAGTTGCGCGAGGAGCACGTCGCGCTCGAGCGAGATCTTCACGATGAATACCTAAGCAGGGATGTAGAAGTCATAGGCGAACAGAGGATGTGGAGAAGTGCGTTTTCGTCCGCAGCGAGCGGGATAGTTGTGCTGTTCAAAGTGGGCGGCCCAGTGTGTCAAGCGGGTCGGTCGCTCAGCCTGCCCTGAGAACTGCTTCGAGTTCTTGAACGGTCTGGGCGGCGTCGCGATCCTCCGCGACGCGCTTATCAACACGCTTGCAAGCATGGAGGACGGTTGCGTGGCTGCGGCCGCCGAACGCGGCGCCGAGCTCCGCGAGGGAGTTATCGGTGAGCGTCTTGGCGAGATGGATCGCGACCTGGCGTGCCCATGCCACACGCGCGGTGCGGGAGGGGGAGATGAGTTCTTCGACGGTGACGTCGAAGTGGGCTGCGACGGTCTGCTGGATCGTTGCGACCGAGACGCCGGCTGGCTCCGCCGAGGGATGCATCCGGTCGAGGACCTTGGTGGCGAGCTCGATGTCGATCGCGCGACGGGTCAGCGAGGCGTACGCGACGATCTGGATCAGCGCACCCTCGAGTGCGCGGATGTTGCTGCTGACGCGTCGCGCGATCAGCTCGAGCACACCGGCGTCAGACAGGGCGATCCCGTCAAGGTCGGCGCGCTTGCGCAGGATCGCGACTCGGGTGGCGAAATCCGGTGGCTCTAGTTCCGCAACGAGGCCCGAGCCAAAGCGCTCGCGAAGCCGCTCCTCCACGTTCACGAGGTGGGCGGGGAGCCGGTCGCAGGTGAGGACGAGTTGCCTGCCGGTGTCGTACAAGGCGTTGAATGTGTGGAAGAACTCCTCTTCGGTCTTCGCTTTGCTCGCGAGAAACTGGACGTCGTCGAGGAGCAGCACGTCCGTGTCGCGGTAGGCGTGCTTGAAGCGCGAGATCGTCTTCGAGGTCAATGCGCTGATGAATTGGTTCGTGAAGGTCTCGACAGTGCTGTAGCGGACGGTCGCGCCGTCGCCGTAGGCGAATACATAGTTGGCGATCGCGTGGAGCAGGTGCGTCTTGCCAAGCCCGGGAGGCGAGTACAGGAACAGCGGATTGAAGGCGCCGCCTGGCTGCTCTGCGACAGTCAGCGCGGCGGCGTGCGCGACTCGGTTCCCGTCACCGATGATGAACTGCTCGAAGCTGTAGCGCGGGTTGAAGCTGTAGGTGGGCGCCTCTTCGGGGTCGCTGGCGGTGCGCGGGGCTCGGTCGGCGGGCGCCTTGCCGCGGTCGCCGGCAAACGAGATCCGCGCGGCCGGACCGACCACGGCTTGAGCGCACGCCTCCAGCACGCGGCCGTAGCGCTTTGCGACCCACGTGGCGGTGTCCGCCGGCGCCTGCAGCTGCAGGACCCTCCCGTCCCACGCCTTTGCTTGCAGCGGGGCGAGCCAGATCTCGTACGTCGACTCGCCGACGGCGCGGGCAAGCTCGGCGCGGATTTGGCGCCACGCAGGCGCAAGCTCGAAGTTGGCAGGCAGGTCCAAGCGGCCCCTTCTGAAGGCGCGTTCGGCGAGAAGTTCGTGAGAGGGCGCCGGAGCGCCCGAGCGGGCGAATATATCAGCGGCGATCTGCCCGCCGGACGGCATCTCTGGGCCGTTGGCGCAAAGCGCGACAAAAACCCCTCGGCCCTCCCTGAGAGCTGTCTGGACGCGGAAATCCGCAGGGCCGTGCGTATACTGGACGCGCACCCTTCCGGTCCGTTCCGAGAGCGATGAAACGCACGTATCAGCCAAAGAAGCGCAAGCGCGCCCGCACGCACGGATTCCGCGCGCGGATGAGCACGCGCGCTGGTCGGCTGACGCTGAAGCGCCGCCGTGACAAGGGCCGCAAACGCCTGACGGTCTAATGAATGCTCGGACCACCGGCCTGGCCGTCGGTGGCCGTTCCCGGCCGGGCTCGCGCCGCGGCAGGTTGTCGCGCAGCGCGGACTTCGACCGCGTGTTCCGGCAGGGCCGCTCGCAAGCCGGCCGCGAGCTGATCCTGTACCTCTTCCCGCGCGGCGACGATCAAGCGTCGCCGCGTCTCGGCCTATCGGTGTCCCGCAAGGTCGGCAGCGCCGTCGAGCGCAACCGCGTCAAGCGACAGGTGCGCGAAGCGTTCTCCTCGGGGGAGGTCGTTCTGCCGCCGGGGACCGACGCAGTAGTCGTCGCGAGGCCTGAAGCTAGGGCTCTAGCTGAACGTGAGGGCATGGCCGGAATCGCCCGTGCGCTCGGCGAGTTGATCGACCGCTTCAATCAGGCGGCGTCCCCGGAGCCGGCAGACGGATGAGACACGCTCGCGCGGCGCTCGTGCTCCCGATCAGGCTGTATCAGCGACTGCTCGCGCCGATGCTGGGCGAGCGGTGCAAGTACTACCCCTCTTGCTCGGAATATGCCGCGCAGGCGATCACGAGATTCGGCATACTCCGCGGACTCGTGCTGGCCGGCTGGCGGTTGCTGCGATGCAACCCGTGGAGCCACGGGGGGTTCGATCCCGTCGAGCAACAGCGACTGTTCAAGCCCAGGTCGCCGGTTCCGAGCTCCTGAGCCATGCTCGTAGCAGCAAACATCTTCCAGCCGCTGATCACCGTCTTCGAGGCGGTGCTGAAGTTCTTCCACAACAACGTCGGCGTCGGGTGGGGCCTGTCGATCGTGCTGCTGACGATCCTGATCCGCGTGCTGCTGCTGCCGCTGACGCTGAAGCAGTTCCACTCGATGCAGGCACTCCAGCGCCTGCAACCGGAGCTGAAGGCGATCCAGAACAAGTACAAGGAAGACAAGCAGCGCCAGCAGCAGGAGTTGATGAAGTTCTACAAGGAGAACAACGTCAACCCGCTGGCGTCATGCCTGCCGCTGGCCGCTCAGCTGCCGGTCTTCATCTCGCTGTTCTACATGTTGCGGAAGGACCTGCGGGACAACATCTGCCCGACGGTGCAGGCGCATTTCCGGGCCAACTACGCCGCCGCCCACCACATCACGCTCGCCAAGGCGGCTGGACAGACCACCCAGTGCGGGACCCACGCGCCCGGCGCCGGCTTCCTGTTCATCCATGACCTGACGAACAAGGCAACGGGCGTGACGCTCGTCGTGCTGATCCTGCTGTACGTCGGGACTCAGCTCGCCTCGACGGTGATGATGCAGAGCCCGACGATGGATCAGACACAGCGACGGCTGATGATGCTGCTGCCGCTGTTCTTCGTGCTGTTCATCATCAGCTTCCCGGCCGGCGTGATCCTCTACTGGGTGACGACGAACTCATGGACGATCCTGCAGCAGTTCATCGTCAAGCGCCGGCTCGGCCCGGTGGGCCCGCCGGTCCCGGCGACTGCCGGCGGTGATGCCGGCGGGAGGGTCGCGGGGGGTCGTGCGCCCGCTACGCGTGCGGGCGGCAGCGACGAGGGCGCCGATACGAACGGCGCCGGCAGCAGCGCCGGCGGGTTGAGCGCGGGGCTCAGCGGCCTGCTGCGTGGCAAGCCGAAGGAAGAGGCGACGGTCGCGACGAAGCCTCGCGGCGGTCCGCCCCCGCGGCCGCCGCGCAAGAAGAAGAAACGTTCCGGGCGGCGCAGGTAGGCGATGGAGGCGTCGATCACCGCTGCAGGTGAGCGCGTCCGTGATCTGCTCGAGCGGATCGCCGACGACGCCGGCGTGGACGCCGAGGTCCAGGTCCACGAGGACGACCAGGGCGTCACTGCCGAGTACGTCGGCGACGACGTCGGTCTGCTGATCGGCCACCACGGGCAGACAATCGATGCGATCCAGCACATCGCCTACCGGATCGCGTTCCGCGGCGCGCGAGAGCGCAAGGGCGTGATCGTCGATGCCGCCGGCTATCGCGAACGCCGAGCCGTCGCGCTCCGGGCCGCGGCCGACCAGGCCGCCGAGACGGCGGTGAGCGATCGCCGGGCGGTCGCGCTCGACGCGATGAGCGCACTCGAGCGCAAGGTCGTACACGAGCACCTCAAGACGCGCCACGACGTCGAGACGTACAGCGAGGGCGAGGAGCCGGATCGCCGGCTGGTCGTCGCGCCACTGGTCGACTGAGCCATCGGTCGGCGCGCTCTTCGGGTTTCACGTTTTTCTTGGCGGTGAAACAGCCGCCCGGTGCGGTACAACGTCGACCGTGGCATCTGTGGCCCCCACCGACTTCGAGCGGGGCGTGTTCATCGGCTTGCTGATCGGCGAGGGGTCGTTCGGCGGCGACGGCAAGCAACCGCAGGTCACGCTGCGGATGCATACGCGCCACGAGGCCATGTTCAGATGGCTGGTGGCGCGTTTCCCGGCTACGAAGCTGTATGGGCCCTACCACCATGGAGGCCGGTCGTACTACCAATGGATGGCCCGCGGCAGCGCGCTCGTGAAGGAGGTGATGCCGCTGCTGGAAGCGGAGCTCCGGCCCGACCTGGACGGCCACGCGGCTGAGCGGTACCGGCTGATGTGCGAGCGCTACGCCGAATTTATCGCGCGTGAGCGCGCGCGCGGCGCCGCGTGAGCACCGTCGACGATCGGATCGCGGCGCTTGTCGAGCGCTACGGACTGCCCGCCGGCGCCGATAGGAGCTTGAACGCACTGCTCGAGCTGCTTGCCACCGATCCCCATGCTCCGACGACCGTGCGAGAGCCAGAGCGCGCCGCGGACGAACACATCGCTGATTCGCTCGTCGCGCTCGACCTCGAGCACGTCAGGATCGCCCAGAGGGCCCTCGACATCGGGTCCGGTGGCGGCTTTCCGGGGCTGCCGCTCGCGCTCTCGCGGCCTAAAGCCGAGTTCGTGCTCGCCGATGGGCATGCGCGCAAGTGTGCGTTCATCGAGCGCGGGATCGCGGCGACCGGTGCCGACAACGTGCGCGCGGTTCATGCGCGGGTGGAGGAGCTGGGAGAGAGCGGATTCGACCTTGTGACAGCACGCGCTGTCGCGCCGCTGGCGGTGCTCGCGGAGTACGCCGCGCCGCTGCTTGCAATCGGCGGTGCACTCGTGGCCTGGCGGGGCCGCCGTGACAGTGAAGGCGAGCGCGCTGCCGCGGCCGCTGCCGAGATCCTGGGCCTCGAGGTCCGCGAACCCGTCCATGTGCAGCCATTTCCGGGAGCTGAGCATCGATATCTACACGTCATGTTGAAGGTGAGAGAAACCCCCGACCGGTTTCCGCGCCGACCAGGAATCGCGCTGAAGCGCCCGCTCGGTGCGGAATCACGGGCTTCGTCTGACCGCCACCACCGCTAGCTTGGGTCGGCATATGGGCACCGTTTACGCGATCGCGAACCAGAAGGGTGGCGTCGGCAAGACGACGACGGCCGTGAACCTCGCCGCGTGCGTTGCCGAGGCAGGCTACGAGGCGCTCCTGATGGACGTGGATCCGCAGTGCAACGCGACCGTCGGCCTCGGCCTGGGCAAAGACCTCTCACCGACGGTCTATGACGTACTGATCGACTCGACGCCGCTCGGCGACGCGATCGTCCCGACCGGGATCGACAACCTCTCGATCGCGCCTGCCGGCCCTGATCTTGCCGGAGCAACCGTCGAGTTGCCCCGGATCGCGGGCTCTGAGACGCGCCTTCGCGAGGCGCTCGCGACGGTCCGAGAAGAGTTCTCATTCATTCTGCTGGACTGCCCTCCGTCGCTCGGCCCGCTGACCGTCAACGCGCTTGTCGCGGCCGATCGCGTGATCGTGCCCGTGCAGTCGGAGTACTTCGCGCTCGAGGGCCTGGCCGGACTGCTCGACACGCTCGGGCTGATTCAGCGTGAGCTGAACCCGAGGTTGACGGTTGCGGGGATGTTGCTGACGATGCACGACGGCAGGACGAGACTTGCGCAGGACGTCGAGCGCGAGGTTCGCCAACACTTCCCCGAGCTCGTGTTCGACACCGTAATCCCCCGCAACGTCCGGGTCGGCGAGGCGCCGAGCTTCGGCAAGCCGGTGATCCATCATGACCCTCACTGCCCCGGGGCAGATGCCTACTTCGAACTCGCAAAGGAGGTGGCCGCTCGTGGCTGAGCGACAGAAAGGTATGGGCCGCGGCCTCGCGGCGATCCTGTCCGTGGCGCCGAAGGACGACACCGAGGAGTTCCGCGAGCTCCCAGTCGACCTGATCGAGCCCAACCCGTCGCAGCCTCGCCGCACGTTCGATGAGGAAGCACTGCTTGCGCTCGCCGGCTCGATCCGTCTCCGCGGCGTGCTCCAGCCGGTGCTCGTGCGGCCGATCCCCGGCGGGCGGTTCGAGCTGATCGCCGGCGAGCGGCGCTGGCGAGCCGCGCGGATCGCGGAACGCGAGACGGTCCCAGCGATCATCCGTCGCCACGATGACGCCGAGTCGCTGGAGGTCGCGCTGATCGAGAACATGGCGCGCGAGAATCTCAATCCGGTCGACGAAGCCCGCGCCTGTGCCGCGCTGGTAGAGGAGCTCTCGCTGACCCGTGAGGAGGTCGGCCTCCGCGTCAGCCGCAGCCGAGTCGCGGTGTCGAACCTGATTCGGCTGCTCGACCTCCCCGACGAGGTGCTCGAGCTGCTCGAGCGAGGCGAGCTCAGCGAGGGCCACGGCCGCGCCCTCCTGCTCGCCGAGGATCACGGCGACCGCCGGGCTCTGGCTCGCGCCGCCGTCGATCGCCGCTGGTCGGTGCGCGAACTGGAATCCCGTGCTCGCAGCGTCGGTGCCCCCCACCCTCGCACCCGCCGGCGCGCCAGGAGCAGCAGCTCGCTGCACCCCGACCAACAGGCCGCGGTCGATCAGATCGCCGACACGCTCGGCGCGGCATTGGGCGCGGACATCGCCGTCCGGCCGAGCGGTAGCCACGGGTATCGAGCGGAGCTGTCATTCGCTTCACTCGAGGAGGCGCTCGACTTTGCCCGCCGATTGCGAGTAAGAGCAGCGGCTTAGAATTCAAGTTTCATGATTCATGATTCATGAACGCGCCTTCACAAATCATGTAGTAAGATCAACCGATCTTGGCCAACCACGCACGTGGCGAGATGGGGCGGGTGCGGACGTTCTCGCGCGCGTTGATGGGCGCGCGCTACCGGCTCGAGGTGGCGGTCGCGATCGCCCGAGGCACGAGCCCGTTCTGGGCGACACAGGTCGCGGGCGAGCTGCACCTTCCGCTCCACTACGTGACCAAGGAAATCCACGCGCTCGAGACGGCCGGCCTGATCGATCCGATCGACACGCCGGGCGACCGCCGCCGCTTCTACCGCCGCCTTGAGAGCTCGTTCTGGCCGTCGGTCACGCAGCTCGCGTCCGAGCTTCGCGAGCCGGAGTCCGGCGTGGAGCACGGGAGTCCAGGCCCTGCCCGCTGAGGCTTTCTACTCGGCGGGCGCGCGCGGCCGAGCGGGGAGCTGCTGCGAGCTCGGCTGTCAGCAGTACCTCGCGGACAGGATCGCGGCGCCACGCTATCCGTCCTGTAGCGGCGGAACCCTTCTCTAGACGAGGCCGCTGCCTTATCGTTGTCTTGACGTGAGCGCGACGGCGACACAGGCCGATCATCTTCTCTTCCACTTCGCGCGCAACGGCGGACTCCACCGTGGCGAGTCCGAGCTGCTCGTGCTCGAGCGGGGCGATGGCGTGTTCGTCGTCGACAGTCAGGGACGCCGGCACCTCGACGGGCTATCGAGCCTGTTCTGTGCGCAGCTCGGGTACGGGTTCGGCGAGGAGATGGCGGAGGCAGCGCGGGAGCAGCTTGTCCGGTTGCCGTTCGCGACCGTGTGGGGGGTTGCGCATCCGACGGCGCTCGAGCTGTCGGCGAAGCTGGCGGAGGTCGCGCCCGGAGCGCTGAACCGCGTCTTCTTCACGAGCGGTGGCTCGGAATCGGTCGAGGCGGCGTGGAAGATCGTGCGCCACTACCACCTCGCCAGAGGCGAGCCGCAGCGGACGAAGGTGATCGCGCGGGACCGGGCGTACCACGGGGTCACGCTCGGGGCACTCTCGTTCACCGGCGTGCCGGGTTTCAAGGAGCCATTCGGCCGTCCGGCCGTCGAGACCTTTCATGTTGCCAACACCAACAGCTTCCGCCGCGACGAGAGCGAGCCCGAGCTGACGAAGCTCCTGCTCGACGAGGTCCGTGGCGTGCTCGACCGCGAGGGTCCGGAGACGATTGCGATGATCATCGCCGAGCCCGTGCAGAACGCGGGGGGGTGCCTTCAGCCGCCCGACGGCTACTGGCCCGGTCTGCGCGAGATCTGCGACGAGCACGGGATCGTGCTGGTCGCCGATGAGGTGATCACCGGGTTCGGGCGGCTCGGTGAGTGGCTCGGCGTGACCCGCTTCGGTGCCGAGCCGGACATCGTGACGACCGCCAAGGGCCTCACGTCCGCGTATGCGGCGATGGGGGCGGTGATCGTCTCCGACAGGGTCGCCGCACCGCTGGACGACGCCGGCCGGACGCTGCTGCACGGGATCACGTTCGCAGGCCATCCGGTCGCCGCGGCGATCGCGCTGAAGAACCTCGAGCTGTTCGAGCGCGAGGACGTGCTCAACAACGTCCGCACCAACGAGCCACATCTGGCGGCGGAGCTCGGGACGTTGCGCAGGCTGCCGATCGTGGGCGACGTCCGCGGCAGCGGCTACTTCTGGGCGGTCGAGCTCGTGCCCGACGGCCCCGAGAGCCGCTTCGACGCAGAGCAACGCGAAGAGCTGCTGCGGCGCTGCCTGCCCGGCGCACTGGTCCGAGCGCAGCTGATCGCGCGGGGCGACGATCGCGGCGACACGGTGATCCAGATCGCACCGCCGCTGGTGTGCGATGCCCCGCTGCTCGACGACGTCGTTGGACGGCTGGGCAACGTGCTCGAGATCGTGTCCGAACATATGGGGATCCCGACCGGATGACGACGGCCGACGTCGATCTGGCCGTAGTCGGGCACTGGGTCGACGGCGCGTCCGCGCCAGGACCCGAGACGGCTCGCAGCGGACCGGTGTTCGATCCGGCGACCGGCATCGTGCAGCGGCGGGTCGCGTTCGCGGACGGCGCGCTCATCGACCGGGCGGTGCGATCCGCTCGCGCCGCATTTGGCGAATGGAGCCAGCTCTCGCTCACGCGCCGCACCGCGATCATGTTCCGGTTCCGCGAGCTGTTCGCCGCGCGTGCCGGCGACGCCGCGGCGTTGATCACCTCCGAGCACGGCAAAACGCTGGAGGATGCGGCCGGCGAGGTGCAGCGAGGGCTCGAGGTCGCCGAGTTCGCGTGCGGCCTCGCCCACCTGCTCAAAGGGGAGGCCTCAGAGCAGATCTCGACGGACGTCGACTCGACGAGCTACCGCCAGCCGCTCGGAGTCACCGTCGGCATCACGCCGTTCAACTTCCCGTGCATGGTCCCGATGTGGATGTTCGCGATCTCGCTCGCGTGCGGAAACTCGTTCGTGCTCAAACCAAGCGAGCGCGACCCGTCCATGTCGCTGTTCCTCGCGGGGCTGCTCGCCGAGGCCGGGGTACCCCCGGGCGTGTTCTCGGTTGTGCAGGGAGACCGGGAGGCGGTCGACGCGCTGCTCGAGCATCCCGAGGTCGACGCGGTCTCGTTCGTCGGCTCGACGCCGATCGCGCGCCACGTCCATCGCCGCGCGTCCGAGCACGGCAAGCGCGTCCAGGCGCTGGGCGGCGCGAAGAACCACGCGGTAGTGATGCCGGACGCCGACCTCGACATCGCCGCGGACGCGCTCGCCTCGGCCGCATTCGGAAGCGCCGGGCAGCGGTGCATGGCGATCAGCGCCGCGGTTGCCGTCGGCCGCGATGCTGGCGACGCACTTGTCGCGGCTGTCGCCGAACGCGCGCGGCGCTTGCGCATCGGTTCCGGCGCCGACCGTGACAGCGAGATGGGTCCCGTGATCACGGCGGAAGCCCGTCAGCGCGTGGCGGACTACGTGGGGCGCGGCGCCCACGACGGCGCCACCGTCGTCGTCGACGGGCGCGAACGGTTCGGAGACGACGAGCCAGGATTCTTCATCGGGCCCACAGTGCTGGACGAGGTGACGACCGAGATGGATGTCTACCGCGACGAGGTGTTCGGTCCATTGCTCGTCGTGCTGCGGGCGGAGTCGTTCGACGAGGCGCTCGGGATCGTCAACGGCAACCCGTACGGCAACGGCGCGGCGATCTTCACCAACGACGGCGGAGTCGCGCGCGAGTTCCGCAACCGCGTGAGCACCGGGATGGTCGGCGTGAACGTGCCGATCCCGGTGCCGACAGCGCCGTTCTCGTTCGGCGGGTGGAAGGACAGCCTGTTCGGCGACCTGCACGTGTACGGTCGCGAGGGCGTGCTCTTTTACACGCGCGGTAAGGTCGTCACCGAGCGCTGGCCTCGCGGCCAAACGAACTTGCGTTACGGGTTCCCGGGGAACCATTGACGTTCCCGGGGGGCCAGAGGAGAGGAGGAGGGCAATGACTGACACGACTGTCATCGCCAACGGGACGGTCGTCACAGCCGAGGGCGAGTTCGCCGGCGATGTGCTGATCGAGGGGGAGACGATCACCGCGGTCGGAAAAGTCGTCGCACCGGATGGCGCCACGGTGGTCGATGCCAGCGGATGCTTCGTGCTCCCGGGCCTGATCGACAACCACACGCATCTGGCGATGCCGTTCATGGGCACGAGGTCGTCCGACGATTACAACACCGGGACGCAGGCCGCGGCCGCCGGCGGCGTTACGTGTCTCGTCGACTTCGCGATCCAGCAGCATCCCGACGACCTGCAGTCCACCTTGGACGAGTGGCAGGGCCGCGCCGAGGGCGCGGCGCACGTCGATTACGGCTTTCACATGGCGATCACGAACGCGTCGGAGCCGGTGATCGACGAGATGGGCGCGATCTGTGACGCCGGCATCTGCTCCTTCAAGCTGTTCATGGCCTACAAGGGCGCGCTGATGGTCCGCGATGACGAGCTCGCCCTGTGCATGGAACGTGCGCGCGAGCTCGACGCGCTGACGATGGTGCACGCCGAGAACGGCGACGTCGTCGATCTGCTGGTCAGGCGTTCGCTTGCGCGTGGCGATACCTCAGCGATCTACCACGCCCTTACCCGACCCGAGTGGGTCGAGGCCGAGGCGACCGGCCGCGCCGCTCGGATCGCGGAGAGCACCGGGGCGACGCTGTTCGTCGTTCACGTCACGTGCGCCGCGGCGGCCGCAGAGATCGAGGCCGCGCAGCAGCGCGGCGCGCAGGTCACTGGCGAGACGTGCGTCCAGTACCTCACGAACACGATCGACGACCTCCGCCGACCCGGAGTCGACGGCTGCCGTTACATCTGCTCGCCGCCATTGCGCGACGCCGCCAACCACGAGCCGCTGTGGGACTACCTCAAGCGCGGCGTGCTCGAGAGCGTCTCGACCGACCACTGCCCGTTCAACTCCGAGCAGAAGTCGCGCGGGCTCGACGACTTCAGCCTCGTCCCCAACGGACTCGCGCTGATCCAGCACCGCCTGTCGAAGCTGTGGGACGAGGGCGTGAACACCGGGCGGATGACGCGAGCCGAGCTCGTCGCGCGGACCGCGACGACGGTCGCGCAGCGGTTCGGTCTCGATCGCAAGGGAGCGCTGCTGCCGGGCAAGGACGCGGACGTCGTCGTGCTCGATCCGGATGCGCCCCGCGCGTACGGGGTGGCGAACTCGTTGATGAACGTCGACTACGACCTGTACGAGGGTGAGACGGCGACGGCGAGCGTGCGCCATACGTTCTCGCGCGGGACGCTCGTCTACGACCGTGGCAAGATCGTTACCGAGCCTGGACACGGCCGCTTCGTCCCGCGGTCGCTGAGGCCGCAAGCGGTCGCGAGCACGTGACCTCGTTGCAGCTCGATCCGGCGGCGGTGATCGCCGACCTCGACGAGCTCGCCGGCCGGAGCGGCGGACGGTTCGCCGGGGCCAAACGGCTGGCGTGGACCCCCGAATGGCTCGAAACCCGGGCGTGGCTGCGGGCGAAGCTCGAGCAGATCGGACTTGAGCCCCAGCTCGACGTCGCGGGCAACATGTGGGCGCCGATCGCAGGCGAGTCCGATCCGTTCCTGATCGTCGGGTCGCACATCGACGCGGTGCCGGACGGTGGCTGGCTCGACGGGGCGTTCGGGTTGCTGACAGCGCTAGAGGTCATGCGGCAGCTGCGACGAGGCGGCGAGCGGCTCCCAGTTGGCGTGCGGTTCGTCGACTGGGCCGACGAGGAGGGGGCCCGGTTCTCACGCAGCCTGTTGGGCTCCTCGGCATGCGCGGGGACCTTGGTGCCCGAGGAGGTGCGGACCCTCGCAGACGCGAACGGCGTGGCTCTCGGCGATGCGCTGGCGGCATGCGGGGTCGATCTCGACCGGGCCGTCGGCGCCACGACGTCGCTCACCGGGGCCGCCGCATACCTCGAGCTCCACATCGAGCAGGGGCCCGTGCTGCTCGACTCTGGCAGGGCGGCCGCACCCGTATCGGGCACGTTTGGGGTCGAGCGCCACCTGATGGTCTTCACCGGCCAGGCCGCGCACGCCGGCTCGACGCCGATGCGGCTGCGCCAGGACTCGCTGGCCGCGGCGGCACGGGCGGCGCTCGAGATCCGCGAGAGCGCGATCGCCCACGGAGGCGTCGGCACGGTCGGCAAGATGGACTCGACGCCGGGAGTGATCACCGCAATCGCCGGGCGCACCGAGATGCAGCTCGACCAGCGCCACCTCGACCCGGCCGAGCTGGCGGCGATGTTCAGCGAAGCGGTGGCGAGCTGCGAGGCCGCTGCCGAGGCGTTCAGTTGCACGCTTGAGGTGCGCGACGTGTTCAAGGCGACGCCAACGGTGTTCCACCCAGAGCTCGTGAAGATCGCCCAGCAGGCGATCGCCGACGCCGGGGGAGGGGAGGGCGAGCCCGTCCCGAGCGGACCACTGCACGACGCCACCGAGATCGGGCGCGTCGTGCCGACCGCGATGATCTTCGCGCAATCGGATCCGCCGATCTCGCACGCGCCGATCGAGGACTCGCCGGAAGCCGCCCTGGCCGTGGCGATCGACGCATACGGGCGTGCCGTCGGGCGCGCGATCGATCTCATCTCCGAACGAGGGGGCCAGCTTTGAACTTCGGTGTCGTCCTCCAGACCAACCCTCCGGCGGCTCGGGTGATCGAGCTCGCGCGACGCGCGGAGACGTACGGCTTCGCACATGCGTGGACATTCGACTCGCACCTGCTGTGGGAGGAGCCGTTCGTGATCTACAGCCGGATCCTCGACGCCACCCACAAGCTGATCGTCGGGCCGATGGTGACGAACCCGGCGACCCGCGACTGGACCGTAACCGCGTCGCTGTTCGCGACGCTCAACGAGATGTACGGGAACCGCACCGTGTGCGGGATCGGCCGCGGCGACTCGGCGGTCCGCGTGATCAATGGCAAGCCGGTCAAGCTCGCCGAGCTCCGCGAATCCATCGAGGTGATCCGCGCACTCGCGAACGGCGGCACCGTCGACTACCGCGGCACAGCGGTCCGCTTTCCGTGGAACCCCCAGAGCCGTCTGCCGATCTGGGTGGCGGGCTATGGCCCGAACGCGCTGAAGCTCGCCGGCGAGGTCGGCGACGGGTTCATCCTCCAGCTCGCCGATGTGGACATCACCGCGTGGAGCATCGCGGCGGTACGCGAAGCAGCGACCGCCGCGGGCCGCGACCCGGACGCGCTGACGATGTGCGTCGCCGCACCTGCGTACGTGACCGACGGCAGCGACGCGGCGCGCGCACATGCGCTCGACCAGTGCCGCTGGTTCGGCGGGATGGTCGGCAACCACGTCGCCGATATCGTCAACCGGTACGGCGGCGATGGCGCGGCGGTCCCGCGAAGCCTTACGGACTACATCGCAGGGCGCCAGGGCTATGACTACAACGAGCACGGCCGCGCCGGCAACACGCACACCGAGTTCGTGCCCGACGAGATCGTCGAGCGGTTTTGCCTGATCGGGCCCGCGGCATCACACGTCGCAAAGCTCGAGCAACTTGCAGCCGTCGGCGTCGATCACTTCGCCCTCTACCTTCAACACGATTCGCAGGAGGCGACCCTGTCGGCGTTCGGCGCGCACGTGATTCCCGCCGTCACCAACACACTGCTCGCGCGGAGCTGAAAGGCGCCGTGCCGCTTAGGGCGCGTACGCGAGGGTTCCAGGCACGCCGCCCAGCCCGTTGTAGACAACGTAGGTCCCGTTCACCTGCTCCGCGCCCTGGCCGGGTTGCAGATAGATGGTCTTCGCTGGACGGCACCAGCGGGCGCCGGCCCGGCGCAATGACCATTGGCCGGCCGGTCTGCGCCGGCGCACACATCGCCGAAGACGCCCCAGCGGGAGCAGCACGAAAGGAACCTGCCGGCCGGCACGGTGAGGTTGGTCGGGATTCGACGACGAGCCGCCCGTTGCGAATCATCGGTGGCTCCGGCTGTACTCGCCCGGGCGAGCGCGGACGGAGAGACGCTCGGCGTCGCCGTTGGGCGACGCTGGGAACGACGGCGGAGGGACGCGTTGATCACCGCTCCCCGCGCCGTGGCTGCACTTGCGACATCGTGCCAACGCTGGCAGTGTTTGTCGCGGGCCGCGTAATGGGTGCCTGCGCTGACGCCGAACGCGAGGCCGGCGCGGTGGCGGCGCTGGCCGGTTGGACCGGCGCCGCGACCGAGGCCGTGGCCGGTGCGGATCCGGACGCCGTCGCCGTCGCGCCGGCGCTCAGAGCACTCGGGGCCGCGACAGCGACGCCTGAGCCATCGCCCACCGGCACGCTCGCTGGCTGTGGCGGATGCGTACCGGGCAGGTAGAACGGCCGGCGGCGTCGAGGGGGCCGGCTCGACCTGGCTGCCGGCAGTTGCCGAGGCGATACGGGTCGCTGGGCTGCGGTAGGCGGCGCCACCCTGAAGCACGCTCCCGATGAGCACGCCGCTCAGGCAGATGATCGCCACGATACCGCGGCCGTTATGGGGGTGAACCGAGCTTCATCGGTTCGGGAATCCGCGCACGCGACATGGGTCGCCTCCTCTTCCGTTCGCCGTCTGCCCCCCACACGGCACGCGACAGCTGTTTGAGCCAGCGCGTGATGGACAATGGTGGGCGAAACGAGCGATTAGCCCACGCGCGGCGCTTGACCGAGCTGATCGTCGACTACAGCCACGGCCACGGCATATGCCGTGTGCGTGGCGAAGCATGTGGCCAAGTACCCGCGGGGCCAGCGCCAGGGCGGCGGCGTATGCCCAAGGAGCGGGAACATGGTCAACGTCATCGTGATCAACGCGCCACCGAAGACGATCGTCGCCCCCGGCTCGGAGAGCCGTCGGCGGAGCAGGCCGTGCGCCAGCGCGAAACCGGATCCGTACGTCGCCCGGAGTGCATATCCGAGCTCTGCTTCTTCCCCCTCGCTCGGGCGCGAGATATGCAGGATGCTGGCCACGATCTGCCCGGGAACGTCGCTGTCGTCGTAGTCCACCGCCCGTGACGTGTGCCGGATTCGACGCTCGACGATGTAGGCGAGCGTCAGCACGCCGGTCCCGCCGGCGCCCGCCACGACGCTCCTCACGGGCCACGGAACTCCCGCTCTCACGCCGGCATGTCTACCCGCGTCATGTGACATAGACTCGCCACAGTGTCAGCTGACCAGCCGTCGGCCACCGGGGCAGGCATCGCCTCCGTCGCGATGGCGGTGCCTTCACGCCGGGTCGCGAACGCTGAGATCGCCTCGCTGGTGGGCGTCGAGGAGGGGTGGATCGCCAAGCGAACGGGGACCAGCGTGCGTCCCTGGGCCGCCCCGGGCGAGCGGATGACCGACTTCGCGGCGCAGGCGGCCACCGGCGCGCTCGAACGGGCCGGCCTATCGGCGTCGGAGCTCGACCTGGTGCTCGTCGCGACCTCCTCAGCCGACGAGATCACGCCGAACGCAGCGCCGCTCGTGGCCGGTCTGATCGGCGCGGAGCGCGCCGGGGCGTTCGACGTCGGGGCCGCGTGTACCGGCTGGCTGACCGCGTTGTCGATGGCCTGCGGGCAGATCGAGTCCGGCCGCGCGCGTCACGCCGTGGTGGTCGGCGCCGACTTTCTGTCGAAGTTCCTCGACACCTCCGACCGTGACACCGCGCCGCTGTTCGCGGACGGCGCCGGCGCGGTCGTCGTCACCCGCGCTGAGGACAGGAACGTGGGCGTCGCGGTGCTTCGCAGCGACTCGGCCGGCGCTGACCTGATCCGTCTCGAGCGCAGCGGCCGGATCCAGATGCGGGGACCGGAGACGTTCAAGGCGGCCGTCGAGGCGCTATCGAACGTGACCACGGAGGCACTCGAAGCGAACCGGCTCGGGCTTCAGGAGATCGACCTGTTCGTCTACCACCAGGCCAATTCGCGGATCATCCAGGCCGTCGGCCAGCGGCTGGGCCTCGATCCCGGGCGGGTGGTCGACTACGTCAGCCGGTTCGCCAACTCGTCGACCGCAACGCTGCCGATCGCGCTCTCGGTAGCCGAGCAGGAGGGCCGCCTGAAGCCGGGCGACCTGGTGCTGCTCGCCGCGTTCGGCGGCGGCTTCACGTGGGGAGCGACGGTTGTGCGCTGGGATCCAGCAGCCGCTCGTACACGCGAAAGCGCTTGACCACGCGTCCTCCGAGAGCCTCCATCGAATGATTCATCGAGTTGTTGACCTCGAGGATCCAGCCCATCTCGCCGCCCTTTTGCGGGGTCCGCTCGCCGGCCTCGTATTGCGCCAGGTAGAGCGCCGCGCCGACCCCGGTGTGCTCGTACTCGGGCTTCACTCCGAGGAACCCGACTCGCACCCGATCGATGATCCGCGACTTGTTCAGGTAGTGCCACCAGCCGAGCGGCAGCAGCCGGCCGTCCATCTTCTTGAGCACCTGGTTGATGTCAGGAATGCTGATCGCGATCCCGACCGTCTGCCCGTCGATCTCGGCGACCATGAACCAGTCGCGGCTGTACACGAGCTGCAGGTCGAAGGCGTAGGCGTCCAGGTCCTTCCTCGAGTACGGCACGAAGCCCCAGTTGCCTGACCACGCCGAGTTGTAGACCTCGGCGAAGTCGTCGAGCTCGCGTCGCAGGTGCAGCCGGGACATCGGTCGGATGCGGACCCCGTGCTTGTCCCGCGCACGGGCGGCGAACCGTTTCAGCCGCGGATCCAATTCGGCGACGTCGAAGGTGAACCGCTCCCACATCAGCAGGTCCATCGCTTTGAGCAGACCCGCCTGCTCGCACAGCTCGCGGTAGTAAGGCGGGTGCCACGGCTGCTTGATCATCGGCTCGCGCTCGAAGCCTTCGATCAGCACGCCGCTCTCGTCATTGAGCTGGAAGTCCATCGGGCCGACCATTCGGTCACAGCCGCGTGCCCGCAACCATGCCTCGGCAGCGGAGAGCAGTGCATGTAGCACCTCGCGGTCCTCCTCGAACTCAAGGAACCCGAACATTCCCCAGCGGTTCGAGTGGAACTCGTTGAACGCGCGGTCGATCTGTGCGGTGATCCGTCCCACGACTCGCCCGGCCCGGCGCGCGAGGAAGTACTCCGCCTCGCCGTGTGTGAAGAACGCATTCGCCCGCCGGTTCAGGAACAGGTAGCGCTCGAGCTTCAGTGGCGGGATCCACTTCGTACCGGCATGGAGCCGGACCGGAAGCGCCACGAAGCGCCGCAGATCCGCGAACCCCCCGACCGGACTGACGTCGACCGTCACGCGGTCACGCTAACAGGGCGCTTGGAGTGGGCGATCCAGGACTCGAACCTGGGACCTCTTCCTTATCAGAGAAGCGCTCTAACCGACTGAGCTAATCGCCCGGTGCGAATCCAGTCTATGACACCGCAACGTCAGCAGGCCTTGGAGATGCTGACGGTGACGGCCGACCCCGGCACGACCGGGCGACCGGCCGGCGGCGAGGTGTTGCAGACCACCGGCGAGCCCGGAAGCAGGAAGCTGTAGAAGGGTTCGTTCTCCACGATCCGGGCGGTCAAGGTGCGGGCGCGAAGCGTCGCCCTGGCGGCCGGCACCGTCTCCCCGACGACGGACGGCACCGGCACATCGACCTGGCGGTATACGCGCACGGCCTCCATCGCGGCCCGCGCCCGCGGGGCGCCGGCGAGCACGTCGACGATGTTCTGACCGGGGGCCAGCGCGACCCGGGTCGCGAACGAGCCACCCGGCTGCACCGCCACGCTGGTGCCTGCGACGAGCACGGTCGCGCCCTCGGGCGACACGGTGCCACGGACGAGCACCGACTGGGCTGTGAGGCGGGTGCCGTCCGCCGGACCCGAGAGCGACAAACGGACTGGGGCCCGGGCGGGAGCCCTTGACGTCGAACCGCAGCCCACGAGCAGTGCCGCCACCGGCACCGCAACCGACCCGACGAGCACGCGGCGCATTCGCCCAACGGTAACGCGGCTCGCCTGCGCCACAATTGCTGCGTGTCGGATCTGGCCATCGGAATCGACTTCGCCGGATGCCGGATCGAGGAGCTGATCGGCCGTGGGGGGATGGGGGTCGTCTATCGGGGCATCGATCTGCGGCTCGATCGGCCGGTGGCGATCAAGCTGATCGCAACCGAGCATGCGGCCGATGAGTCTGTCCGGCGCCGGTTCGAGCGCGAGGCGCGGCTGATGGCGTCGCTCGATCACCCGAACGTGATCCCCGTCTATGCGGCGGGCGAGCAGGACGGCCACCTTTATCTGGTGATGCGATACGTCCCCGGCACCGATCTGCACGCGCTGCTCCACGACCGGACGCGCCTCGAGCCACCTGAAGCCGCGCGGATCGTCGCGGCCCTCGGAGGGGCGCTCGACGCCGCCCATGCCGCGGGGCTCGTCCACCGCGACATCAAGCCGGCCAATGTGCTGCTCGCCGGCGAGCACGTGTACCTGACCGACTTCGGGATCACGCGGGCGGTCGGCTCGAGCACTCGCGTAACCGGCAGCGACGAGTGGGTCGGCACGGTCGACTACATGTCGCCCGAGCACCTCCGCGGTGCGGAGACCGATCCGCGCAGTGATGTGTATTCGCTCGGCTGCCTGCTGTACGCGGCGCTGAACGGGACGCCGCCGTTCCGCCGGCAGAGTGCCGCCGCGACGATCCTCGCGCACATCGAGGAGCGACCGCCCAAGGTCTCGGAGACCGCCGGGGCCCCGAAGGCGTTCGACGGAGTGATCGGCAAGGCGCTCGCCAAGCGCCCGATCGACCGGTACGAATCGGCCGGGGCGCTAGGCGCCGCCGCGGTCGGGGCGGCGGCGCAGAAACGGTCGCGCAAGCAGCCCGCAGCCAAGGTTCGCGCCGCCCCTGGCAACGGCCCGGCGCCGACGCGCGTCATGCCACCGGCACCGAAGACCGACGCCACCACTCGACTGCGCTTCTACGCCGACCGGCGACGGGCTCGGCGGGCGCTCGTGGGCTTCGGCGCGCTGATCCTCGCGCCGGTGGTGGCGGTCGCGGCCGCGCTGCTGCTCGCGCCGGCGAAGAAGGTCCCGACCGGTCCGCTGTCGCGCTCCGAGGTACTGACCGTCGCCCGCGGCTTCGCCTCCGCGTACAGCTCCCGCAACCCGGGCGCGCTCGTCGCTCTGCTCGCTCCGAACGTCACGCGGATCTCGACGACCGCGACCCAGCACGGCCGTGCCGCGGTGCTCGCCGAGTACGAGCAGCAGTTCAACGCCAACACGATCCGCGCGTACGAGCTCCAAGACCCGGTTGTGAGTGCGGGGAACGTCGGGCGTGTCGCAGCCCACTACACGGTGCTGCTAAGCGGCGGCGGTACGATCACCGGCGCCGTCGTGTTCGGCGTCGAGCGGCTCGGCGGCCGGCCCCAGATCGGGCTGATCGCGACGCAGCAGACCGGCTGACGGCGCCGCTGCGTACGTTTCTTTCGCCAGTTCGAGAAACCGCGCGCCCGCCGGTGTATGACGCCGACCGGCGCGCCACGCGAGCGTGATGTCGCGCTTGACTGCGGGCTGCACCAAACTCGCCACCGACAGGCCAGGGCCGGCGCCATCGGAGCGGGGGAGGATTGCGACTCCGAGCCCGCGCGCAACGAGCCGCCGGATCAGCGCGCTCTCGTTCGACTCGAGCGCGACATGCGGCTCGAATCCCGCCGAATGCGCAGCCGAGACCAGCAGCTCGCGCAGCCTCGCGCCCTCGCGGTAGGTGATGAACCGCTCGCCGGCGAGCTCAGCCATGCGCACCCGCCGCCGGCCACCGAGCCTGTGCTCCTCCGGAACGATCGCGACGAGCTCTTCGGAGACGAGCTGGTGTAGCCCGATGCCGTGGCTCTCGATCCGCTCCGTGACCGACAGGAAGGCGAGGTCGAGCTCGTCAACCCGGAGCATCTCCGCGAGCTCCTCGCTCGATTCGTCTCGGACTGTGAGCTCGACGCCGGGATGGCGCTGATGAAACTCGCCCAGGGCGAGCGACAGGTCGATCGGCGCCATCGTGTGGATTGCGCCGATGACGACGTGACCGGTGAGCAGGCCGCTCAGCGCCTGCAGCTCCTCATCCGCGGCGTCGACCTCGGCGAGGATCCGCCGCGCGCGTGCGAGTAGCACCTCGCCGGCCTCGGTCAGCGCCACCCGGCGCGTCGTCCGCTCGACGAGTGGCAGGCCCGCCTCGAGCTCGAGTCGCCGGATCTGCTGCGACAGCGCCGGCTGGGCGATGTGCTCGCGCGCCGCCGCACGTGTGAAGTGCCTCTCCTCCGCGAGTGCGACCAGGTACCGGAGCTGCCGGAGTTCCATAACGACAGCTTATAGATCAGCGCGAATACTCGTCTTGGACTTCTCAAGTAGATCGGTCATTATGTCTGCGCAGTACCTCTCTCCTCCCCCGAGACGCGCTCCGCAGAATCCGGCCTTTTCGCCGCTTCCCGGGGCGCGACTCATTTAAAGCCGCATCACGTCGTCGGCGCGGCGAAGGAGCTCAGGGTCGTGAGTGGCGCACACGACCGTATGTACACGAGCAGCCGCTTGGAGCAGCTCCCCGACCGCGGTGGCGGTCGCCTCGTCGAGGCGCGATGTCGGCTCATCCAGGATCAGCAACCCGCGCGCGACTGCGAGCGCGCGCGCCAGCGCGACGCGCTGGGCCTCGCCGGCCGATAGGCGCGCGACGCGCTGCCGCGCGCGGTTGGCGAGTCCGACCCCCGCGATCACCGTGTCGTCCATCGCCAACCCGCGGAGCGCGAGCGCAAGCGCCACGTTCTCGCGGGCGCTGAGGAAGCCGACCGGCGCGGGCTCCTGAGGCAGGTAACCAATCCGCTCCCGCCGCACAGCGGCCCGGTGCTCTGCGTCACCCAGTGGGAGGCCGTCGAGCGCGACGTCGCCGCTGTCGGGTCGGTCGAGTCCCGCGAGCAGCCGCAGCAGCGTCGTCTTACCTGAGCCCGACGACCCAGCGACCGCGATCAAGCCGCCGGGCCCGAACGTGCGCGTGACATCCACGAGCACCGGCCGGCCGCGGTTGCGTGTTACGCCGCGGAGCTCGATCGAGACGAGCGGCCAGGACGCGGGCATGAACTCTGGCGGATGTGGGTCCGCTGCCGGTTGCGGGTCGACCGGGGAGACCAGTAGTCCGTCGGCGTGGCGCTGTGCCCGCGCCCGCGTTCCGATCGCCGCCGCTCGAAGCAGATCAGCGGGCAGCCTGACCCACCCGCTGGGAGAGACGAGCAGCGTCCCATCGCCCTCCTCCGCGACGCGCCCGTCCCGAATTGCGACCGTCCGGTCGGCGATCGACGCGGTCGCCGGATCGTGCGAGACGACTATTGCGGTGATCCCGGCCGCGCGCGCGAGACGCCCGATCAGTTCGTGCACCGCGTGTGCGCTGGCCGCGTCGAGCTCGGCGGTCGGCTCGTCGGCGAGCAGCAGCGACGGTCGGTGCGCGATCGCGGCGCACAATGCGACCCGCTGGCGCTCGCCGCCGGAGAGCTGCCCCGGGAGCGCGTCGGCCCGATCGCGCAGGCCGACCGCCTCGAGCAGCTCGTCTACGCGTGCCGCCGCCGGCATCCCTCTCAGCGCCAACGGGAGCGCGACCACGTCGCGGACGCGCAGCGCCGGCGAGAGCGCCGCGTCGGCGCGTTGCCCAAGGAACCCGATCAGCTCGTATCGAGTTCGCGCCCTGGCACGCTCCACGAGGCGCCCGATGTCGCGTCCGAATACCTCGACGTCGCCGGCCGACGGCGTCTGCAGGCCCGCGATCGTCCGGAGCAGGGTCGTTTTGCCGGCGCCGCTCCGCCCGATCACGGCGACGACCTCGCCGCGCTCCACCGTCAGCGTCGCGCCTTGGAGAGCAGCCGCGTCGCCGTCGGCCGTGCGATGCACGCAGAACACGTCGCGGAGCGAGACCGCACTCACCGCACGCTCCTTGCGGCCGCCGCCGCGACCGCCGCGAGTGCTGCGGCGGCGACGACGCACCAGAGCACGAGCTCCCGCCACGGAACGACCGTGACGAGCGGCGGCTGCGGTGCACTCACGGACCCGGCCGCCGCGACCGCGGCGACCGCGAGTCGGGTCAGCAACACGGCAATCGCGAGCCCCGCCAGCACGCCGCAGACGGCGGCGAATGCCGATCGCAGTACCAGTTCCTGGCGCAGCGCCCGAGGACCAAGGCCCTGCTCGATCAGGTCGCGTTCGACGGCGCGGTCGCGACCCGCTCCGAGCAGGGCCACCACGACGCCGATCGCCGCGAGGACGCCGTAGATCACTCCTGCTGCGATCAGTGTTCCGAGCTGCGCTCGCGCCACCGGTGCGGATCGGAGCCGACGTTCGACGGCGCTGCGGGACGTGGCGGACAGCCCCAATCTTGCGGCCTCTGCGCGCACCGCGCCCGGGTGCGGGGTCTGGAGCCACAGCTCGTCGGCGCGCCCCTGCCCGGGCAGCTCCGCGTCAAGCGCGGCGGTGAGCGAATCCTCGTCGGCGACGACAAATCCTGCCGAGCCCGCCGGCACCGTCGGGAACCGCCGCGCCCACCCGACGACGCGCCCGAGCACCGGCAGTCCGTCGACGGTCAGTGCGATTCGCCCACCGCGTCCCGCTGCTCCCGCTGTTGCCGGGTCGGTGATGACCGGGACGGCCCGTGTGTCGGTCGGCTGCGGTGGCCGGATGATTCCGGGCTCGCCGGTGTCGGTGAACCGCACACGAACGCCGCCGCCGCCGTCGTCGCTCGCCGCGCGCGCGGCGCCGACGGCCGTGAACGAGCTGATGTCGATCGGGCGGCCGTCGACAGTGACTTTGCGGATCGTGACAGTGCCGCTCGCCTGCGTGCTCGCGGCGGGGTTCTCAGCGTTCTGATGACCATTCGTCGCCTGCAAGCCGGTCGGCTCGTCGAGCTCGATCGCATCGAGCGTGAGCTGCCCGCGGTCAGGGAGCGACGTGCCGTGCGGGCCGAGTGGAAGGCGGGTGATCAGGCCGTCCGGCGAGCGGACGTCAACGGCGGCGGACACGGCGATCGATCCCCCGATCGCCGCCGACAGCCGCCGAGCCCCCAGCGGCAGCCGGCGGCCCCAGCCTGCGGACCGGGCCGCTCGGCCTCAGCCGACGTGCAAGCTGCGCCAGCGGTGCTGAGGAGTCGCTCGCGCGCCACCCGTGGATTTGCGTCAGCGCGGCCGCGGGAATCCCGAGCGCCGGGATCGTCGTATTCGCGCTACCGCTGGCGAAGCTCGCATACGTGCGCCGCACCGGCCAAACCGCTCCGCCCGCGAGCGAGCGCCACCGCGCGAGCGGCGCGATCTCGAACGGCGTACGGAAGTCCGCCCCGGGCGCGACGATCGCGTCGAGCGGAACGGTGTTGGCGGCCTGGTCGGCGGTCCCGCGCAGCAGCGTCGCGCGGTACGAGAGCGCGAACCCGCCGAGCCCGACTGCCGCCGCCAGGAACGCGATCGCGAGCGCCGGCGGACCGGCGGCGCGCGCCAACGAGACGATCGCCAGGCGCGCGAGCACGGGGGCCCGCCGCAACGATCGCTCGGCGTACGGCAAGGCGGCGACCACGAGCCTGAACACGACGAGTCCCGCAGCCAGGCAGCACAGTGGCGCGAGCAGCACGGCGACCGCGTTGCTCGACCCGGACCCGAGCGCGATCGCCGCGATCAACCCCACCACGGCCGCGGCGGCCACGACGTCGAGCAGTCGCGTGCCACGGATCGCGATCAGCGCCGTCAGCAGCGCCGCCGCGCACAGCCATCCCCCGGCGACGGCGAATCCGCCCCCGGCCGTCAGCAACGAGTGCGCCAGCACTCCTCCGCCAGGCTCGCCCGCCGCGCCGGCGAGCGCCGCCGTCATCGCGAGCGCTGTCGCCCACCCGATCACGATCGCGATCGCGCCGAGCAGTGCGGACTCAGCCACGGCCAGCGTCGCGAGCTGCACCGCGCGCGCGCCGGCTGACCGGAGTCGTTCGAGCTCGAGCTCGATGTCGCGCCGCACTCCGCCTACCACGAGCGCGACAAACAGCGCCAGCGCCGCAATCGCGCCGCCCGCGAGCAGCAACAGCCGGTGCGGCCCGGCGGCGGCGGCCGCCCGGGCGGCCGCGAGCCCGTCGAACGGCCCGCTGAACGTGAACTGTGGGCTTGACGCCGTCAGCGCCGCTTGCGCACTCGCGAGCCGCCGCTGCTCAGCAGCCAGGGCCCAGGCATGCAGACCGGCTGCCGGCACGAGCGCGACCCACTGCCGTGTTCGGTAGATCGACTGCAGCGCCGGGAGGTTCGCGAGGCCCGCAACGTCGCCGGTTATCAACAACGGGGTCTGCGGGCCGATCCCGCCACCGGGCAGGAACCCGAGCGGGGCAGCGGAGCTCAACCGTCCACGGCCGACAACGGTGACGGTCACTCCTGGTGCCACGAGCCGTCGCGGCACCGTGCCGCCGCTGACGAGCGCGGTCGGGCAAGACTCCGCCGAGCAGGGGCCGAGCCCGCCCCCGCCTGCCAGGCCCGTACCGATCGCCGCCAACCGCACCACCGTACCGCCGAGCCGGACCGGGTTCAGCAGCAGCGACTCGGTGACCGCCCCGAGCCCGAGCCGGGCGAGCGTCGTCCGCGCACGGAGCTCGACCTCTGAGGTGACCGGGCCCTGCCACGTGATCCGCACCGCCCGCTGTAGCGGTGTCAGGCCGCGGAGAACCGCCCGCGATGCCTGCTCGCCTGCGATCGTCCCCTCCGCGGCGACGGTCGCGGCAAACGCGGTGGCGAGCGCAATCCCGAACGCGGGCAGCAGCCACCGTCCGGGCTGACGCCGTGCCCTCGCGCCGACGAGCGCCAGCACCGCTCGCACTAGGCCCCCCTCCGGCGCTGGTAGTGGGCGCGCGCCTTGGCGCGGCCGCCGCACACGGACATCGAGCACCATCGGCCGGTCTGGCTCCGGGAATGGTCGTAGAACGCCCAGCCGCAATCGTCGCCCGGGCAGATCTTCAGCCGGGCCCAACTGCCGTCGATCATCGCGGCTGCGACGATCGCCAGCAAGCGGCCGAGCGCGCCATCCAGGCCGGCGGCCGCCGGCACGACGAACCGCGGTCCCGAGCCGCTGAACGCCACGCTTGTGACCACGCCCCGCGCGGCGTCGTTGAGCCGTCCGAGCGCACGACGCTCGCCCCGGGCGAGCCCGCGCAGCGCCTCGCGCACCGCGAGCGCGCGCTCGAGGTCCGCGTTCCGGATCGTCGCGCGACCGTCGATCAGATCGCGCTCGAGCAACCATGCCCCAAGCGCAGTGGGGTTGGACAGCAGCTCCGCTCCGTGCACGTGCACCAGGTCGTAGTGGCTGTTGATGAACGCCTGAACGAGTGCCAGATCGCCCGGTGCAGGCGGCCGTCCGCCGGGTTGAATCTCCTCACCACCCATGGCAGCTTTGACGGTTAGCCTAACCAGATGGACGCTGCCCATGGGGAGTTGTGGTCGGTGGGTGGGTCCTATACTTGGCCCTCCGCTGGACAAGGAGCGCAAGTGCAGGAGATGGTGATCTACGGCGTCAGCTTCGACATGGTCGGCAAGCAGCCGATCGTCTTGCTCAAAACCGTGGAGAACAACAAGTTCCTACCGATCTGGATCGGCCACCCGGAGGCGGCGGCGATTCTGATGAAGCTCCAGGGCGCCTCAACGCCGCGTCCGATGACCCACGACCTGCTGTCCGACATGCTCGGCGAGCTTGAGGTCGAGTGCACCCGAGTGGCGGTCACGGAGCTGCGTGAGAACACCTTCTACGCGTCGATCAGCCTCCGCGTGAACGGGCGCGAGCTCGAAATCGACTCACGCCCGAGCGACGCGCTCGCACTTGCCGTTCGCGCGGGCGCGCCGATCTTCGCCGCCGACGAGGTGATCTCCGAGTCGGCGATCGAGTTCGAGCACGAGGTCGAGGACACCGAGGAAGTCGTCGAGAAGTTCAAGGACTTCCTCGATCAGGTCACGCCCGAGGACTTCGCCAGCGACGAGTAGGGCGATTACGAGGTAACGCTCGAGCGCGCGCCGGCCGCCGCGAGGATGCGCTCGACGAGCGCGTCGAAGCCGATTCCGGCAGCTTCGGCCGCCTGTGGCAGCAGCGAGGTCTCCGTCATGCCGGGGATGGCGTTCGCCTCCAGCACGAACAGCGAGGCGGTCTCCGCTTCGAGCATCAGGTCCACGCGCGCGAAACCGGCGCAGCCGAGCAGCGAGTAGACCTCGAGTGCCAGCTCGCTCGCCCGCGTCGAGACGTCGTCGCTCAGCTCGGCTGGGCACACGAACTCCGTCCGCCCGATCTCATAACGGGCCTCGAAGTCGTAGAAGTCCTCCTCCTTGGGGACCGCCTCGACGATCGGCAGGACCCGTGGGCCGGTCTCGTCACCGATCACCGACACCGCGAGCTCGCGGCCGACGACGTGCCGCTCGAGCAGCACCTTGCGGTCGTACGAGAACGCCGCCACCAGCGCTGCCGGCACGTCGTCCGCGGTCCGCGCGAACTTGATCCCCAGCGCTGAGCCCTGGCTTGCCGGTTTGACGACGATCGGGAACTCGAGCCGCTCCTCGATCGCGGGCAGCGCGGACGCCGCGCCGAGATCCTTGAACGCGGTCTCGGAAAACGCGAAGAAGTCCGGGGTCGGGATCCCCGCGTCGCGCATCGCGTGCTTGGCAAGCACCTTGTCGGAGGCCCGAATACACGCCGAGACGCCCGAGCCGGTGTGCGGGATCCCCATCGCCTCGAGCAGCTCCTGCACGGTGCCGTCCTCGCCGTCGCGGCCATGCAGCGCGACGAATGCAACGTCCGGCCGCTCCGCGCTCAGTCGCTCGACGAGGTCGCCGCCGACATCGATCGGGACCACGTCGTGGCCGAGCCGCTCGAGCGCGTCCTCGACCCGCGCGCCCGACTTCAGCGACACCTGGCGCTCGAGCGACCGTCCGCCTTTCAAGACGGCTACGCGCACGATCAGCCCGCCTTGCGCTTGGGCTGAAGGTGAAGAACCTTCGCGAGCGTCGCGGGGTCGGGTGCGGCCGTTGGGTCGGACGTGGGCCGGACATCGGGCCGAGCCTGCCCCGCCGGCCGGCTACCTGTGAGCGTGCTGTACAGCCCGACCTGCTCGCGAACGACCTCGCCGATCCGGCGGATTCCTTCGCGGATCTCGTCCTCGGTCACGCCCGAGAAGTTCAACCGCATCGCGGAGCCGCCGCGACCGTCGACATACGCAGCGCGCCCCGGCACGAACGCGACGTGCTCCTGGAGCGCCCGGGCCAAGAGGTCGGTGGTGTCGATGTACGACGGCATCGTCGCCCAGATGAACAGGCCGCCCTGGGGATGGGTCCAGGATGCCTCGCGCGGGAAGTACTCGGCGAGCGCGTCGAACATCACATCGCGTCGCCGCCGGTAGATCTCGATCAGCGAGCGGACATAGTTCTCCCATGGACCGGAATCGAAGTACGCGCCGACGAAGTACTGCGAGATCGAGGACGAGCACAGGTCCGAGGCCTGCTTGCCAATGTTCATCTTCGCCAGCACCGGCGCCGGCGCCACCGCCCAGCCGAGCCGCACACCGGGGGAGAGGATCTTCGAGAAGGTCGAGGCATAGACGACGAACTCGTCGTTGAGCGAGCGCAGCGTGGGCAGCTGCTCGCCCTCGTACCGGAGCAGCCCGTACGGGTTGTCCTCGAGCACGATCAGCTCGCGCGCTGCGGCGATCCGCACGAGCTCGCGCCGGCGCTCCAGCGACATCGTCACGCCGGCGGGGTTGTGGAAGTTCGGCACCGTGTAGATGAACTTCGGCCGCCGGCCGGCGCGCTCGAGTCCCTCGAGCGTCGAGGCGAGCTCATCGGTGCGCATCCCATCGCGGTCCATCGTCACCTGCACGACGTCGGCCTGGTATGCGGAGAACGTCGGGACGGCGCCCGGGTAGGTCGGCGCCTCGGCGACGACCACGTCACCTGGGTTCAGCAGCGTCTTGCAGACGAGGTCGATCACCTGCTGGCCGCCCGTCGTGACGAGGATGTCGTCGGGGTCGACGGCCATCTTCTCGGCGCTCATCACCTCGACGATGCAGCGCTTGATCACCTGAGTGCCCTCCGTCGGGCCGTACTGGAGCGCGCGCGCGCACGAGTCGGCGGCGACCGTCCGCATCAGCGCGGCATACGAGTCGGGCGGGAACGTGGACGTGTCGGGATTGCCGCCCGCCATCGAGATCACGTCCTCGCGCTCGGTCAACGCCATGATGTCGCGCATCGCCGAGGACTTCATGACCTTGGTGCGATCTGCGAACAGCGCTGCGTAACGCTCGATGTCCCTGGTCGTCGACCGCGGAGGCCGAGAGCCGGGGCTCTCGTCTATCGTCACGTCGACTCACGGTACAGCACGGTGCACCTCGCCTTTGACATCTGCCAGGGGATCGGCGTCGCCGCAGCCGTCGGGATTCGCCCGTTCCTGCCCACGCTGGCAGTCGGCGCGCTCGCGGCCGGTAGCGTCGAGACCCACGTTAAGCACACCCATTTCGCCTTCGTGGCGGGTGTTCCCTTCCTGCTGGGGATGGCCGTCTGCGCGATCGTGATCGCATTGGCTGAGCGCCGGCTCGGTCCCGAGAAGGTCGCAGAACGCCGCTTCGGGCTGGTGCTCGCCGCGGTCGGAGCAGCACTTGGAGCGATCCTGTTCGCGGCGATGCTGTGCCGCGGCTCGTACGCCACCTGGCCCGGCATCATCGGCGGCGTGATCTTCGCGGCGGTCGGCGCCGCCGCGACCCAGCCGCTGCTCGGCCGCGTGCGCGCGCGGCTCGACACAGAGGCCGCCGCCGCGCTGCCCCTGATCGCCGAGGGGTTCGCGCTGCTGCTCGCGGTCCTGTCCGTGGTCGCGCCGCCGGTTGGCCCGATCGCGGTGCTGCTGCTGGTGTGGATGATGCTCTCCGGCCGTAGGCGCGAGGGCCAGAAGTACGCGGGCCTGCGGATCCTCAGGTGAGCGCCGTCCACAAGAAGCTCGTGCTCGTCGTGATCGACGCGCTCAAGCCCGCGATGCTCGAACGCGCGATCGCGGTCGGCCGCGCGCCGGCGCTGGCGCGGATCATGGAGGAGGGGGCGTACGTCGACGACTGTGTCGCGGCGTTCCCGTCGGTCACGCCCGTGTGCGCCGCAAGCATCGCGACCGGCGCCGGCCCCGACGGCCACCACATCCCGAGCATGAACTGGTACCACCGCGAGGAGGCCCGCTACGTCGAGTACGGCTCGAGCTTCAGCGCGAGCCGGCAATTCGGCGTGATCCGCTCGCTGACGGACACCGTGTACCGGATGAACGCCGAGCATCTGAGCCATGACGTCGAGACGGTGTTCGAGTCGCTCGACGACATCGACGTCAGGACCGCCGGAACGACCTACCTGATCTACCGCGGACGACACCAGCACGAGGTCGCCAACGAGACAGCGCTCGCGCGGATCGTCACCTCGACGCTGTTCCGGCGAACGATCGACGGTCCCAAGGAGCTGTTCTACGCCGACATCTACGCGAGCCGCAAGACCGGCTGCCGTGGGCAGCTCGGGATGCCCGGGATCCGCGACCAGCACACCGGCTGCGTCGGCGCGTTCCTCGAGGAGAACGACCTGTACGACTTCATGCTGTTCAGCCTCCCCGACAACGACGCCTGGTCGCACAAACACGGCCCGCACTCGCAGGTGACGAGCATCGCTGCGGCGGACCGCCAGCTCGAACGGCTGATGCATGTCGCCGGCGGCCCCGATGCGTTTCTGGAGACCCACGCGGTGATCGTCTGCTCGGACCACTCGCAGGCGACCGTCGAGGATCGGATCAGGCTCGACCACGCGTTCGAGGAGTACGACGTCGCGACGCCGAGCCAATCCCGCTCGATCGGCGCCGAGATCGCGATCAGCCCGGCACAGCGCTCGGCGATGATCTACGTGCTCGACGACGATCACCGCGATCAGCTCGTGCAGCGCGCTGTTCAGACTTCGCTGAGCACGCAGGGCGTCGACGTGGTCTGTTACCTGGCCGGCTCAGAGGCGGTGATCCGCACCGGGCGCGGCGAGCTGCGGTTCGCGCCGGGCGGGCCGGTCGAGGATCTCCGCGCCGGGCGCTGGCACATCGACGGCGAGCTGGTGGCGATCGGCGCCGAGGACCGGGACGGGCGCTTCTTCAGTCCGCATTACCCCGACGCGCTTGGGCGCGTGTGGTCGGCGCTCCAGTGCCCGACCGCCGGCGACGTGCTGCTGTCGGCGGCGCCCAGCTACGAGTTCGTCGACTGGGGCGGGGCCGATCACGTCGGCGGCGGCAGTCACGGGTCGCTGCACGCGTCGGACTCGCTCGGAGCGCTAATGTGGTGCGGCATCGAGGGCGGGCGGGCATTCGAATCCCGCGCGTCCAAGGAGCAGTGGTCGCTCCGCGACATCGCGCCGATGGCGCGCGCGCACTTCGGATTGAGATCCGGTTAGTGCGGAAAACCTCTTACGGCCGTCCGACACTCGGCCGATACAGTCCCGAAGCCATGCCGCCCGAAGAGATGTCAAGCACGATGGATTTCCCTGCGGTCGAGTTGCCGTCGGTTCAGCTGCCGTTCCGCGTGCGCGTCAAGCACGGCGTCCGCCATCCGGCGAACTGGCTCCAGTTCGTGCGGTTCGCGGCTGTCGGCGCGAGCGGCTACATCGTCAATCTCGCGGTGTTCGCGCTCTGCGTCCATGCGCTCGGGATCGACTACCGCGTCTCCTCGGTGCTCGCGTTCACGGTCTCGGTCGTCAACAACTTCTGGTGGAACCGCCACTGGACGTTCGACGCCAAGCACAATCACGCCGGCCACCAGGCGCTCAGGTTCTTCGCCGTATCGGCCGTCGCGTACGGCTTCTCGTACGTCGTGCTGGTTGCACTCGTGAACGGCACCGGGATGGAGAAGGTGATCGCGCAGGCGATCGCCGTCGCCGCTGCGACGCCGTTGTCGTTCATCGGGCAGAAGCTTTGGAGCTTCCGGGCGTAGCCGCCCGGGCTGCGGCGCTCCTCGTAGGTCGGGACGTTGCTGGTCGCGGCTGCGCCGGCCCGCGCGGCCACGCTCCCGACCGTGCCCGCGGCGGTGACGACACCCGTGCTCGACGGCGGCGCTGTCCGCAAGTCCAGTGCTCGTCAGCTCGCAGATCGTGCCACCGCGGGGCTACAGGTTGAACGCGAGGCAGGCCGAGCGGATCGCGTTCGCCGTGGGCATCATCCGCGCAACCGTGCGCCACCACCGTGGCGCCTATCCGGCCGAGTACACGCGCGGCCCCGGCTGGTGGCAGGTGAGCTGGTTCACGCGCAGCGGCAAGGAGATCGCGCAGGTCTACATCTACGACGCGACCGGCAAGGTCGTCCAGGCGTGGACCGGCTTCCAGGTCGCGTGGACGATGGCTCGCGGCTATCCCGGCGCGTTCGGCCGGCGCGTCAACGCGCCTGTACGTGTGGCTGCCGCTGTGCCTGCTGTTCCTCGCCCCCTTCATCCCGTGGCGTAAAGCCCCCGACGGCCGCCGGCGCTGGTCGCTGCTGCACCTCGACCTGCTCGTGCTGCTCGCGTTCAGCGTCTCGCTCGCGTTCTTCAACCACGCGAACATCGGCCTCTCGGTCCCGCTCGCCTACCCGTGCCTGCTGTACCTGCTCGTCCGGATGCTCGCGCTCGCCGCCGGTCGCGGGCGGCCCAAGCAGCTACCGCGGATCACCGTACCCGCCACCTGGCTGACGGTCGCGATCATCTTCCTGGTCGGCTTCCGAATCGGCCTGAACATCACCGACTCGAACGTGATCGATGTCGGCTACGCGGGCGTGATCGGTGCGCACAAGCTCGTCGACGGCCAGAACCTCTACGGCCACTGGCCGAGCGACAATCAATACGGCGACACATACGGCCCGGTCAACTACTACGCCTACGTCCCGGCGTACGCGATCTTCGGGTGGAGCGGTGCGTGGGACGACCTGCCGGCGGCGCACGTGGCCGCGATCCTGTTCGACCTGCTGACGCTGATCGGGCTGTACTTCCTCGGGCGGCGCGTGCGCGGGCCGACGCTCGGGGCGATGCTCGCCTACGCGTGGGCGGCGTATCCGTTCACGCTGTACACGCTCTCGTCCAACAGCAACGACTCACTCGTCGCGTTGCTGATCGTCGCCGCGCTGCTCACGATCACGAGCGCTCCCGCCCGCGGGGTGATGGGCGCGCTGGCAGGCTTGACGAAGTTCGCCCCGATCGCGCTCGGGCCGCTGCTGCTGCGCGGCATCGGGCCGGTGCCTCGGCCGCGGCGAATCTCGGCCTTCGTCGGGGCGTACGCGGTCACAGCGGCGGTCGCGATGCTGCCGGTGTTCCTCGATCACAACTGGCACGCGTTCTGGAACGACAGCATCAGCTATCAGGCCGGGCGCTCCTCGCCGTTCTCGGTGTGGGGGCTGTGGGGCGGGCTCGGCTTCGAGCAGCATCTCGTCGAGGGCGCAGCTGCGGCACTTGCCGCGCTCGTCGCGTTTTTCCCGCGTGGCCACCGCAGCCTGGTGCAGGTGGCGGCGCTCGGGGCGGCCGTGCTGATCGCCCTGCAACTGGGGATCAGCCACTGGTTCTACCTGTACGTCGTGTGGTTCTTCCCGCTCGTGATGGTCGCGCTGCTCGGCGCCGAGCCGACCGGCTCACCCGATCCCGGGCGCCGGTTCGAGCACCTGCTCGATCGACTCCGCCCGCATCGCCTCGATGCCCGTTCGGATCACGACGCCGTTCAGCCACGGGTCCTCGGCTGAAGTCGTAAAGCGGACCGGCATCTGCGTGACCATCGCCTCGACGGCCTGCTCGCGCTTGACGCCGATCACACCGCCGCGCGGTCCGGTCATCCCGACGTCGGTGATGTACGCGGTGCCGCCCGGCAACACACGAGCGTCTGCGGTCGGGATGTGGGTATGGGTGCCGACGACCGCGGTCACGCGTCCGTCGAGGTACCAGCCGATTCCGACCTTCTCACTCGTCGCCTCCGCGTGCATGTCGACGAGCACGTGGTCGACCTTGCCACGGAGCGAGGCGAGCGCCGCGTCTGCCTCGGTGAATGCCGGCCGGCCCGCCTTCATGAACAAGTTGCCGGACACCGACACGACCCCGAGCCGCACCCCGCCGCGCTCGACCACGCACCAGCCGTGGCCCGGCTGGGAGCGCAGGAAGTTGGTCGGCCGGATGATCGGATCGACCCTGTCGAGGTACGCGTAGATCTCGCGGTGGCGGTAGGTGTGGTTGCCGAGCGTGATCACGTCGACGCCGGCCTCGAACAGCTGGTCCGCGTTATTCGGGGTGATCCCGATGCCGCCCGCGGCGTTCTCGCCGTTGACGACGACAAAGTCCGCCGCGTGCCGCGCTCGGAGCGATGGCAGCAGCGCGAGCAGCGTTCGCCGGCCGATCCCGCCGACGATGTCGCCCACGAACAGGATGGTGGTTTGCGACGGCACGCTCGCGCATACTTCCAGGATGAGGTGGAGGCTGCCTTGGCGCCATCAGCAGCCGCCGACGGCGCCCGAGCCGGAGGCTGAGCCGGCGACCGACGAACCGGCGACCCCAGCGGCAGCAGCAGCCCAGGCCCCGAGCGTGCCACCGGCTGTCGTCCCGCGGTGGGTGCAGCTGGTGATCCTCCCGCTCGCGATCCTGGGGCTGTGGGCGCTCGCCCGCGCGTCCGGTCCGGTGCTGCTGATCCTCGTCGTGGCGTCGCTGGTCGCGCTGATCCTCAATCCGATCGTCAAGCTGCTGGAGCGACGCGGTCTGCGACGCGGCCTCGCGGTCGCGGCGATCTATCTCGGGGGAGTTGTCGTGATCGGCGGGATCGGCGTGGGCCTCTCGCAACCGATCTCGAGCCAGGTCAGCAAGTTCTCCCGGAACGTGCCGCAGTACATCAAGCAGGCCAACCACGAGCTCGACCAGGTGCAGAAGTGGTTGAACCGCAACGGGATTCACGTCCACTTCGAGAAGCAGGGGCAGACGGCTCTACAGACGCTGCAGAAGGACGTGCTGAAGTCCTCGGGCAGCATCGTCTCGTTCACGCGCGGCCTCGCGGGCAAGCTCGTCAGCTTCGCGTTCGATCTCGTTCTGTGCGTGGTGCTGTCGGTGTACCTGCTCCTGTACGGCAAGCAGATCGGGGTGCTCGTGCGGCGGATCATGCCGCCGGGCGATGGCACTCCGGGAGACGACTTCTCGCTGCTCGTTCAGCGTGCGGTGTCAGGGTTCGTCCGCGGGCAGCTGGCGTTCAGCCTGATCATGGGCACGAGCGCCGCGTTCGCACTGTGGATCTTCGGGATCACGGGGATCTTCCCGTCGGGCGGCACGTACGCGATCTTCTTCGGCGGCTTCTACGGGCTGATGGAGTTCATCCCGTACATCGGGCCGATCATCGGCCCGGTGCCGGCGGTGGCGGTTGCGCTGTTCCAGCACCCGATCACGGCGCTCTGGGTTGTGCTCCTGTTCATCGCCCTCCAGCAGCTCGAGGGCCATTTCGTGGCCCCGCAGGTGTTCCGGATCTCGCTGCGGATCAATCCGATCATCGTGATCCTGTCGCTACTCGTCGGCTACCAGCTCTACGGGATCGCCGGCGCGCTGGTCGCGCTGCCGACCGCCGCGGTGATCCGCGCGACCGTGGTGTACCTGCGCCGCCATCTCGTGCTCGAGCCGTGGGGCTCGAGCTCGCCGATGGCGACGATGTCGCTCGAGCCCGATCGATGTCCCGACTGCGGCGCCGTGCCCAATGCCAGCGACGCGTTCTGCCGTTCGTGTGGCGCCTCGCTGGAGCCTCGGGTAGGGACGGCCTCCTAAGCTCTCGGTGCGTGCCGACGACCGAGCAGCAGACCTCCGCGCCGGCGACAACGCTGGCCGCCCATGCGCTGACCAAGCGGTTCGGCGACCGGGTCGCGCTGAACGCCGTCAGCTTCGAGCTCCAGGCGGGCGAGCTGGTCGCGATTATCGGACCGAACGGCGCCGGCAAAACGACGCTGCTCTCGATCCTTGCAGGGGTGATGTCGCCGACCTCGGGCACGTTGGCGAAGGCGCCCCGGTCCGGGTGGGTGCCGCAGCAGGCCGCTATCTACTCGAAGCTGTCGGTTGCCGAGAACCTGCGGCTGTTCGCGCGCCTCGAGAAGCTGCCGGACGCCGACGCTGCGGTCACGCAGATGCTCGCCCAGACGGGTCTGACCGATCGGGCTGACGATCAGGTTGGACGGCTCTCGGGCGGCAATCAGCAGCGTGTCAACATCGCGATCGGGCTGCTGTGCGAACCATCCGCGCTGCTGCTAGACGAGCCGTCTTCATCGCTCGATCCGCGCCAGCGCGAGGTGCTGTGGGAGTTCATCGGTGGGCTCGCCGGCCGCGGAACGACCGTCGTCTACTCGACCCACAACGTCGCCGAGGCCGAGCGGTACGCCGACCGGGTGCTCGTGCTGGCCGACGGCGAGCTGCTGTTCGACGGCACGCCGTCCGAGCTGGAGCGGACCGTGGGCGACGAGCGTGCCCGCGACTTCGAGGCCGCGTTCGTAGGCTTCCTGCACGCGCGCGGGCATTGAACGTGATCCCACCCACCCGCCCGGAGCCACCATGCGCTGGCTGCTGATCAAGGACCTTCAGATCCTGCGCCGCTCGCCGCTGATGGTTGCGCTGCTCGTGATCTGGCCGGTCGCGATCGCGCTGATGATCGGGTTCGCGCTCTCCAGTCCGCCCGGCAAGCCAAAGGTCGCCTTCTACGACGCGGTTCCGGCGGGCAAGGGCAAGCTCCACTTCGGCAACCAGCAGATCAACATCTCCAAGTACGCCAAGGACCTGTTCGGATCGATCCAGCCGATCATCGTCCACTCGCAGGCGGATGCGATCACGAAGGTCTCAGACGGTGAGGCGCTCGCGGCACTGATCGTCCCCGGCGACATCACCCAGCAGATCCAGAGCCTGGTGAGCACCGGGGTGGGGTCTCCGACCGTGCGGCTGATCCTCAACTCGAAGGATCCGCTCGAGCGTCAGTTCGTCAACCAGGCGATCTCGACACGGCTGGCGGAGGTGGAGCAGGCGGTCTCCAAGCAGGTTCTGCGGGTGGCGATCGCCGACCTCCAACAGGTGCTGAATGGCGGCGCGATCAACTTCCTGGGGCGGAGCTTCCATCTGCTCGGACTCCGCGCTTCGAGGACGATCGTGCAGGGCGCGATCGCGACCCTGCCACGCCGTGCGCCGATCGCTGCCGCACTCGAGCAGGTCGCCTCGTTCGCGAGCCTGGCGATCGAGGGCCTCGGGTTCGCGAGCCCCGTGCTCGGTACGATCGGCACGCCGCTGACGGTCGATCAGACGCAGCTCGCCGGCAAGACGACGCCGACCGACACGTACGCGGTCGCGATCGCGGTGATCGTCTCGGAGATGTTCGTGACGCTGCTGCTGGCCGCCGGGATGCTCGCGATCGAGCGCTCCGAGAACGCATACCCGCGACTGATCCGCGGGCTCGTGTCGCCGTCGGGCCTGCTCTCGGAGAAGGTTGTGCTCGCGAGCGGCTGCGCGGCGGGACTGTCGCTCGTGATGGCGGCGTTCGTGTCGCTGTTCGTGCATCTCGACTGGTCCCGGTTCGAGCTGTGGCTCGTGGCGCTCGCGTTCGGCGGGGCCGCGTTCGGCGCGCTCGGCGTTGCGATCGGCGGCTTTGCGCGCGAGGTCAGCGTCGCGTCGCTGCTCGCCTTCCTCGTCGCGTTGCCGGTTGCGCTCGTCGCGCTGGTCCCCGCGAACGCGGTCTCGGGCGGAGTGAAGACCGTGCTCGACGTCGTCGCGTTCGTGTTCCCGTTCAAGCCGGCGCTGCAGGCCGTGAGCAACGCGTTCAGCGGCACCTCGCCGGGGATCGGGCTGCCGCTCTTGCACCTGATTGGGCTGACGGTCGCGTTCGCGGTCCTCGGTCGGATCGCGTTACGCCGCTTCGCGAGCTAGCGCGTCGCGTTACGGAACCCGACGACGCACAGGCCGCACAGGATCAGCAGCACGATCGGCCAGAACGCACTGACGACGCCGGCGATCGCCAGTACCAGCCCGGCTACCCCGGCGACCCCGGTGACGCCGCTGGCAACGACGAGCCGATAGGCGCGCTGCTCGCGCACCCGGCGCGGTGTGTAGCCGGGGCGTTTCTCGATGTTGGCCATCGCGTGCAAGAGTACAGCGCACACCGATGGCAACCCACAGGATCCTGTTCTACGACTACATCGAGGATGTGGCCGAGCGCCGCGGCCCGCACCGGCCGGGGCACCTCGCTCACATCGACGCCGAGAAGGGCGCGGGGCGCCTACTGATGGCGGGAGCGCTCGGGGATCCTCCGCACGGCGGCGCGTTCGTGTTCGGCCCCGACGTTGAGCCTGCGCGGATCGAGCAGTTCGTCGAATCCGATCCGTATATCGACGCGGGCCTGGTTACCGCGTGGCGGATCGAGGTTTGGAACGTCGTCTGAGACGGCGGGTGCTCCAGATTCTCGTCCCTGAGGAGGGGTCATCTGGAGCGGGGCACGTATCCTCATCTGTTGATGGCTTTTCCGAGCACCCGCCTGCGGCGTCTGCGGGCGACGCGCGCGCTCCGCGGTCTCGTGCGCGAGACCCAGCTGTCGGCTGCTGATTTCGTCTACCCGATGTTCGTCGCGCACGGGATCGACCGCCGCGAGCCGATCGAGGCGATGCCGGGCGTCGACCGGCTCTCGATCGCGCACGCGGTCGACGAGGCGGGCGCGGCGGCGGAACTTGGGATCCCGGCGGTGCTGCTGTTCGGTCTGCCCGCCTCCAAGGACGAGGAGGGCTCCGGCGCCTGGGACGACGAGGGGATCGTGCAGCTCGCGACCCGAGCGATCAAGGAGGCCCATCCCGAGCTGCTCGTGATCACCGACCTGTGCCTATGCGAGTACACGAGCCACGGCCACTGCGGCGTCGTGCGCGACAACGGCGCCGTCGACAACGACGCGACGCTCGAGCTGCTCGCGCGGACCGCCCTTTCGCAGGCGCGCGCCGGCGCGGACGTAATCGCACCGAGCGACATGATGGACGGTCGCGTCGGCTTCATCCGCGCCGCGCTCGACGAGGACGGCCTGACCGACACTCCGATCCTCGCCTACAGCGCCAAGTTCGCCTCAGCATTCTTTGGGCCGTTCCGCGAAGCGGCCGACTCGACGCCGGCGTTCGGCGACCGCCGCGCGTACCAGCTGGATCCCGCAAACGGCGACGAGGCGGTGCGCGAGGCACGACTCGACGTCGACGAGGGCGCCGACATCCTGATGGTCAAGCCGGCGCTTCCGTACCTCGACCTGATTCGCCGGATCAAGGACGAGACCTCGATGCCGCTTGCCGCCTACAACGTCTCCGGGGAGTACGCGATGGTCAAGGCGGCTGCTGCCGCCGGCTATCTCGACGAGCGCGCGACCGTGCTCGAGACGCTGACCTCGATCCGCCGTGCTGGGGCCGACATCGTGATCACCTACCACGCAAAGGACGCCGCCCAATGGCTTCAGTGAGCACCGGCTCCGGCTTCGGCCCCAAGCTGCGGAGCCGCACGGAGGGTGCGGCGCGGCCGCTCGACGAACTCGACAAGCGCCTGCTCAACCTGATGCAGGGGTCGTTCCCGATCGTCGAGCGCCCGTACGCGAGTGTCGCCGGCCAGGCCGGAATCAGCGAGGGCGAGGTCATCGACCGCGTGCAAAAGCTGCTCGACGACCGGATCATCCGCCAGGTCACGCCGATCTTCGACACGCGCGCTCTCGGCTACAGCTCGATGCTGGTCGCGGCCAAGGTCGACCCTGAGAACCCCTGGCGTGCTGCGAACATCATCAACGCCCACCCCGGGGTGTCGCACAACTACCTGCGCAACCACGAGTTCAACATCTGGTTCACGATCGCGACCGAGCCCGACTCGCCGCTCGGGCTCGAGCAGACGCTCGAGGTGCTCGGCCGCGAGGCCGGCACGGAGTCGATCCGCCAGCTACCGACGCTGAAGCTGTTCAAGATCCGGATGGATCTCGAGATGGAGGGCGGGACCGAGGCGCTCGCGAAAGCAGCGCAGGCGGCCGAGCCGGCCGAGACCGAACGCCAGCCGTACGACGAGCATGACATCGCGGTGATCCGCGCGACCCAGGGGGACATGCCCGTGATCCCCGAGCCGTACGCGCCGGCCGCCGCCGCGCTCGGCATACCCGTGCCGCAGCTGCTCGCGCACATGCAGGCCATGCAGGAGCGCCGGCTGCTGCGCCGCGTCGCAGCGATCCTCTACCACCGTCGCGCCGGTTTCAGTGCCAACGGGATGGGCGTGTGGAACGTGCCCGAGGAGCGGGTCATGGAGCTCGGCCCGCGGATGGCGGCATTCCGCGGGATCAGCCACTGCTACCAGCGCCCGACGTACCAGGACTGGCCGTACTCCGTGTTCACAATGGCCCACGGCCGCTCGAAGGAGGAGTGCGACGCGATCCTGACGTCGATCGCCGCCGAGACCGGGATCGAAGACCGCGCCACGCTGTACTCGTCGACCGAGTTCAAGAAGATCCGGCTGCTGTACTTCACCGACGAGTACCGCGACTGGGAGCGCGAGCACGCGGGCGTTTGAGCTCCTCCCGCTCTGAGGAGCTCTACCGCCGCGCGCTGGAACTGCTCCCTGGCGGGGTCAACTCGCCCGTGCGCGCGATGCGGGCGATTTCGCGCGATCCGATCTTCATCGCCTCCGGCCACGGACCCCGGATAACGGACGTCGACGGCAACGAGTACATCGACTACGTGAGCTCGTGGGGGTCGCTGATCCTCGGCCACGCGCAGCCCGACGTAGTGCAGGCCGTGACGGCCGCGGCAGCCCTCGGCACCACGTTCGGCGCCCCGACGGAGAACGAGGTCGAGCTCGCGGCGGAGATCACGGCGCGCATCGCGTCGATCGAAATGGTCCGGATGACCTCGTCCGGGACCGAGGCGACGATGAGCGCCCTGCGGCTCGCGCGCGCGGTCACCGGGCGTGAGCGGGTGGTCAAGTTCGCGGGCGCGTACCACGGCCACGTCGACGGGCTGCTCGCCGAGGCCGGCTCGGGGCTCGCGACGCAGGGGATCCCTGCCAGCCCCGGCGTGCCGGAGGGCGCCGCCGCTGCGACAGTCGTCTTGCCGTGGAACGCGTCGCTCCCCGATCAGCTCGGACCCGTTGCGGCGATCCTCGTCGAGCCGGTGCCCGCGAACATGGGCGTCGTCCCGCCCGAGCCCGGCTTCCTCGAGGAACTGCGGCGCGCGGCCGACGATGCCGGCGCGCTGTTGATCTTCGACGAGGTGATCACCGGCTTCCGCGTCGCGCGCGGCGGCGCGCAGGAGCGCTACGGCGTGCTGCCGGATCTGACGATCCTCGGAAAGGTCGTCGGCGGTGGGCTGCCCGCGGCGGCATACGGCGGCCGGCGCGAGCTGATGCAGCGGATCGCCCCGGCCGGCGACGTCTACCAGGCCGGCACGCTGTCAGGCAACCCGCTCGCCACCGCGGCCGCGCTCGCGACGCTCAAGCAGCTGGACGGTGAGGCGTACAAGCGCCTGGCCGCGATCACCGAGCGGCTCGCCGGCGGCCTGCGCGCGGCCGCCGCCGGCGCCGACCGCCAGGTCCAGGTGCAGAGTGTCCCCGGCCTCCTGACCGTGTTCTTCTCCGAACACCCAGTCCGCGATTACGCCGACGCGGCCGCATCCGACCTCGACGCGTACGGGGCCTTCTGCCGTGCGCTGCTCGAGCACGGCGTGTACCCACCCGCGTCGCAGTTCGAGGCGTGGTTCCCGTCGCTCGCGCACACCGACGCGGATATCGAGCTGACCGTCGCGGCGGCCGGCGCGGCATTCTCGGCGCTGCGATGAGGACCGCGATCGACGGACTGGCGGCGCTGCGCGCCGCGCTGCGCGAGCAGGGCGGCACCGTCGCCGGGCTGCTCGGCGACGAGATCGACTGCGGTGACTTCGATCCCGAGCTGCCGGGGCTTGCTCAGCGCGCCGCCGCGGGGCCGCGCGCGCGTGCGCGCGCGCGCGAGTACGAGCTGCTGCTGGAGATGATCCTCGAGGGGTCGCACCTGCACTACGGTCCGCAGCGGGTGGTCCAGACCGACGATCGCGATCTCGCGCTCCTGCTCGGCGACCAGCTGTACGCGCTCGGGCTCTCGCGCCTGGCGACGCTCGAGGACATCGATGCGATCAAGGAGCTCGCCGATGTGATCTCGCTGGTCGCCCAAGCGCATGCCGACTCGGATCCCGAGCTCGCGAACGCTGTCTGGGAGGCCGGCGCGATCGCGGTCGGGTGGGGCTGGTCCGACGAGCACTCGGCGGCCAAGGAGCTCGCGCGCGAGGGTGACCCGGCGGCGTCGGACGCGTTCCGGCGGGTGGTTCGTCAGGGCCACTTCGCCGCGGCCGGACAGAGCCAGTTGAGCGGCGCCCGTCAGATGGCTTTGTGACACGCTCGTGACGGTCGTAGCGTTGTTGACGATAAGCTGCCGACCCCTTTCAATTCAGGGCCGAGGCGCACGTGCCAGATAGACATAAAGAAGTCAAATCCAAATACACGGTCGACCGGGAGATGCCCGGTGCCTTCGAGGGCGAGACAGTAAACCGGCGGCGGTTCATGTCCGCCACGGTCCACGGCGCGGGCGCCCTGACGGCCGCCGCGTTCTCGCTCCCGGCGCTTGCGTTTGCGCTTGGCCCGCTGTTCAGCCGGGAGCCGTTCAAGTGGCAGGCGCTCGGGCCGCCGTCTGACTTCGCGGAGCAGGTGTACGTGATCCGCGTGATCACGATCGTCGAGGGGATCGGCGAGGCCGGGACGTCGATCGCGTACGTCCGCCAGCGCTGGCCCGCCGTCGACACCGAGCCCGAGGACCAGTACAACAAGTGGATCGCGCTCTCCTCGCGGTGCATGCACCTCGGCTGCCCGGTCCGCTACGTGCAGGCCGCCGCACGGTTCATCTGCCCGTGCCACGGCGGCGTCTACGACTTCCGCGGAATGGTCGCCGGCGGCCCGCCGGTGCGCCCGCTCGACCGCTTCTACACCCGTTTCAACTCCAACACCGGCCTTGTCGAGATCGGCCCGCGATACTCGGTCAACTCCGAGCTGCAGCGGTTCTCGCCGCGCGACCCGGGCCAGCCGCTCGACGGGATCGGCCAATATCTGTACCCGGCTCGCTTCTCGACCTCCGTACTCCCGCATAGCTAATAAGACCGATGCCGAAATTCCCCGCACCACCGCTCCCCCGCCAGCTCCGCCCGAAGCCAAAGCGCCCCGGCCAGAACGGGAATGGCAACGGGAACGGCGTCGCCGCGCCGCCAACACCGGTCGAGATCGCGCAGGAGGCAGGAATCACCGTCGTCGACTGGCTCGACGAGCGGACCTCGCTGTCGGGCGGCTTGCGCTGGATGCTGTTCCGCAAGGTCCCGCGCGGGGTCAACTGGTATTACACGCTCGGCTCCGCGACGATGTTCGCGTTCCTGGCGCAGGCTGTGACCGGCGTGTTCCTGGCGATGTACTACCGCCCGGACATCAACACCGCGTACGACTCCGTCCGCTACATCACCGACCAGGCGTTCCTCGGCCAGTTCGTCCGCGGCATGCACAAATGGGGCGCGTCGGTGATGGTGATCCTGATCTTCCTGCACATGGGGCGCGTGTTCTTCTTCGGCGCCTACAAGTACCCGCGCGAGCTGACCTGGATCATCGGCGTCGTGCTGCTGATCCTGACGCTTGCGATGGGCTTCACCGGCTATCTGCTTCCGTTCGACCAGAAGTCCTACTGGGCGACGATCGTGGGCGTCAACATCAACGGGACCGGGCCGTTCATTGGCCCCTACCTCTCCGACTTCCTCAGAGCCGGCCCCGAGTTCGGGGCCACCACGTTATCCCGGTTCTACGCGATCCACATGCTGCTGATCCCAGGTCTGATCGCCGTCCTGATCGGCTTGCACCTGTACCTGATCACGAAGCTCGGGATCTCGGCGCCGCCGTGGCTCAAGGCCGAACAGGCAGGAAATGGCGGCCGACTCCGAAGCGGTCGAGGTCTAGGACGAAGCCATGAACCAGGCCGAGAAGGAGCAGTACCTCCGCGAGTACTCGATCCTGAAGAACCAGGGCAAGCCGTTCTTCCCGTACGCCGTCGCCAAGGACGCGCTGATGGCGCTGATCGTGATGGTCGTGATCATCCTGCTGGCGCTGATGTTCGGAGCCGAGCTCGGCCCGAAGGTCAACCCGACGACGACCACCTACGTGCCGCGGCCGGACTGGTACTTCTACTTCCTCTTCGAAGTGCTGCGGGTGATGAAGAACGTCCCCAAGTTCACGGACATGGCGACGATCGGCGTCCCCACGATCTGCATGATCCTGCTGTTTCTGCTGCCGTTCTACGACCGTAGTGCGGAGCGGCGGATCGAGCGCCGGCCTGTCGCGCTGGTCGCCGGCGTGCTGACGATCGCGACGATGGCCTACCTCACGTACACCGGCGCGAACACCGGCTCGCCGAACTCGGTTGCGCTGAAGCCGCCGGCGAACCTCACCGCCTCCGAGAAGCAGACGTTCACGGCGGGCGAGCTGGTCGTCGGCCAGTCTGGCTGTCTCGCCTGCCATGTGATCGGCAGCAACGGCAACAGCGGCCCGGGACCGAACCTGACCCACATCGGCAGCATCGTGCTGCCCGGCGCGATCGCTTCGACGCTGCGAAACCCGACCGCGCCGATGCCCTCGTTCAAGAACCTGCCGCCGAACAAGTTCAACGCTCTGGTCGGCTTCCTCTCGCTGCTGCAGTAGTCGCGGCCCCGGGCCATGACCGTGAGCGCACAGCACGCGGCCGGAACTGCTCCCGGCACCCTCGAGGAGACCCAGGTGCGTGCGATGTTCGACCGGATCGCCGGCATCTACGACCGGCTCAACTCGGTGATGACTGCAGGGCTGCACCACGACTGGCGCCGGCGGGCGGCCGACCTCGCAGCTGCCCGAAGCGGGGATCGGGTGCTCGACGTGGCGACGGGCACCGGCGACCTCGCGATCGAGCTCGCGTCGCGCGGCTGCGACGTCGTCGGATGTGACTTCTCAGAACAGATGCTGACGCTTAGCCGCGCGAAGGCTCCGCAACTCCGATTCGATCAAGCCAATGCAATGAGCCTTCCGTATGGCGATGCCTCGTTCGATGCCGCCACCGTCGGCTTCGGCGCACGCAACTTCGCGGACCTCGAGCGGGGGCTGCGCGAGATGACGCGGGTCGTCCGGCCCGGCGGCCGGGTAGTCGTCTTGGAGATGACGGCGCCGCGCCGGCCGCCGCTGTCCACGTTCTTCGGGGTGTGGTTTGATCGGGTCGTCCCGGTGCTCGGGCGGTTCGCGGGCGACCCGGACGCCTACAGTTACTTGCCGAGTTCCGTGAAACGCTTTCCAGGACCGGACGGGCTGGCCCAGCTGATGTGGGACGCGGGTCTGCGCGACGTTCGTTACGTGCTGACGGCCGGCGGGATCATCGCGATCCACGCCGGGGAGGTGGCGCGGTGAGCGCGGTGGCGGCGGTGCTCGAGATCGGTGGCGCGGCGATGCCGCGCCTGATGGACCGGATCGAGGCCCGTATGTCGGAGCTCGCCTCCGGTCACGGACCGGCGCTCGCGCGTTACGCCGGCGACACGATCGCCGCAGGTGGCAAGCGGCTGCGGCCGCTGCTCGTCTGCCTGGCGGCCGGCGTCCCGCCACCGGAGACCGAGGGGCTGGTGCGCGCCGCGGTCGCGGTCGAGCTCGTTCACGGCGCGACGCTCGTCCACGATGACGTGCTCGACGGATCCTCGCTGCGGCGCGGGCGCCCGACGGTTGTGGCCGCCGGCGGCCGCGGCCTGGCGACCGCCACAGGCGATCTGCTGTTCTCGCGCGCGTTCGCAGAGCTCGCGGGCGACCGGCTCGCCGGCGTCGGTGCGAGTGCTGTCCGCGGCCAGCTCCGAGCTCGCGCTCGGCGAGCTGATGCAGCGGGCGGATGCCTGGAACCTGGGGATCACCGTCGACCGCTACCTCGAGCGCTGCCGCCTGAAGACCGCCGTGCTGTTCCGTGCCGCGTGCGAGCTCGGGGCGATCGAAGGCTCGGGGTCCCCGGCGCACGCGCTCGGGACGTTCGGCCAGCAGATCGGTCTCGCGTTCCAGCTGCTCGACGACGTCCTCGACGTCTCCGGCCCAGCCGAGCGGACGGGAAAGCCGCGCGGGACGGACCTGCTCGACGGGACCGTGACGCTGCCACTGATCCTCGCCCGCGGGCGGGACTCGTCGCTGTCGAGGATCGAGTTGCGGGATGTCCGAACCGCTGCCGACGCGGCGGAGCTGTGCGACCGGATCGCGGCGACCGGCGCACTGGAGGTGGCCCGTGACCGCGCGCTCGAGCTGGTCGCCGGGGCCAAGGAGACGCTCCCCCCGCTGGCCGGGCGTCAGCGCGCGGCGCTCGAGCTGGTCGCCGACGGCGTCGTCGAGCGGTACTCGTAGCTCGGGCCGAGAGCTCGGCTAGAAGTCTTCGGGCAGGATCAGGTCCGCCTCGAGCGCGGCGACGAACCGGTCGACCTCGTCGGCCATGTTCGCGTGTGCCAGCCGCTTCAGATCGTGCACGATCGCCTCGACGCCCTCGTCGAGGTGATCCTCGAGCGCTGCGACGTCGTGTTGGGCGAACACGCCCTCGCGGCGCCGTCCGCAGTTGGGGCAGTACAGCTCGAGCTCCCACTGGTCCGGGGAGACCTGTCCCCAGCCGACGGGATGGACGAGTTCGGAGTGGCACTCCGGGCAGACGTGGAGCCGCCCATGAACCTCTGGCTCGGCGTCGTGGAACCTGACGACCTCGATCGAGCGACCGCTCGGAAGCACGATCCGCCGAACTGAGTGCTGGTTGTGTTTCGCGTCCATCTACGCCGCTCCGATGAGTGGTTAATCGGCGCGCGCGGGTTCGACCTTGAGCGTTCGGCGAGAGGCTTTACCGCTCCCAGCGGGATCTGTCGCTAACCTTGGGGGCCCGGATACCGGAGGCAGCAACGATGTTCCGCAATCCATACGCAGACGGGCTCATAGTCGTCGTGATTCTGCTCCTGTTCTTCGGCCCCAAGCGGCTGCCGACGATCGGCCGTTCGCTGGGCCAAGGGCTACGTGAGTTCAAGCAGTCGATCACCGGTCAATCTTCGGACGAGTCCGAAGATCTCCCCGAGATCACGAAGGCCAGCGCCCCGCCCGCAGCGGCGAGCGACAGCTCGGCGGAGGCGCCCCCAGCGGCGCACGCCGGGACGCCTGCCGACCGCGCCGGCTAGCGCGCAGGCGGCGGTCAGATCACGATGGCGAGGGCGCTCCGGCCGATTGGGCACGAAGACCGCCTGAGCGTGGTCGACCATCTGGACGAGCTGCGCTCGCGGGTGTTCATCTGCGGGGGTGTGCTCGTGATTGCGTCTGGCGTCTGCTTCTGGCAGAACCACGCGCTGCTCAACGTTCTCAACCGGGCCCTGCCGCATTCCTCGACCGTCGCGTCGCAATCGGAGCTCGCGAACCTGCCCCGGCAGTCGGCCCACGAGCACGACGGGGCTCGTGCAGATCGAAAACGGCGCCAGCGCGCTGGCGGCGGCGTCGCAATTCCCCGGCTGTTCAGAATGCGGCAGGCGAGATCGCGCGCGGTGCGCGCGAGGCTGCGAACTCGCTGCCCAAGTCGACCCCGTCGCAGGTCAAGCCGATCACGATCGGGATCGGCGAGCCGTTCACGACCACGCTGACCGTCGTCATGTACTTCGCGCTGCTGTTCTCCTTGCCGCTGATCATCTATCAGGGCTACGCGTTCGTGATCCCCGCGCTGAACCCCAACGAGAAACGCGTAGCGATCCCGATCATGGCCGTCGCGCCACTGTTGTTCGTCCTCGGGGTGGCGTTCGCGTACGTGATCGTGCTACCACCGGCGGTCCGCTTCCTTCAGGGCTACAACTCGAGCAAGTTCGACATCCTCGTCCAGGCAAAGGCGTACTACACGTTCGAGATCCTGACGATGCTCGGGATCGGGCTCGCGTTCCAGCTCCCACTCGGGCTGCTCGCGCTCGACCGGATCGGGGCGATCAATGGGCGCACACTGATACGGCACTGGCGCTACGCTACGGTCATCATCGCGGTCATCGCGGCGGCATTGCCGGGGGCCGACCCAGTTACGACCGCGCTCGAGATGCTCCCTCTGATTTTGCTCTACCTAGCCAGCATTGTTTTGCTGACGGTCGCCGATCGCCGTGCTGCCAAGCGCGCCGCGGCCGAAGCCGTGACCGCCGAAGGGGGGGTCGACGATGCTGTTTGACCTCCGTGGCCGCGGGCGGCGGCGGACCGTCCAGGCGATCTACCTCGGCCTCGCGATCGTGCTGGGTGGCGGGCTCGTGCTGTTCGGCGTCGGCGCCGGCAACGGTAACGGTGGCCTGCTCAACGCGTTCAATGGCGGGGGCAACGGCAGCGCCCAGACGCAGCAGCTCAACCAGACCGAGAAGCAGGCGATCGCGCAGACGAAGGCCAACCCGAACAGCGCGGCCGCGTGGGCGAACCTGCTCGAGGCGTACTACAGCGCGGCGCAGTCGAGCGTTCCCTCGGGGACGACGACGTTCACGGGCGCGGCAAAGCACACGCTCGTGCTGGCGACGGGCGCGTGGCAGCACTACCAGCAGCTCGTCAAGAAGCCCGACCCGACGGTGGCGACGATCGCGGGCAACTCCTACGGCTACCTCCGGGAGTACAAGCAGCAGGCGCAGGCGCTTCAGGTCGTGACGGCCTCGACGCCGAGCGCGACGACGTTCTACAACCTCGCGCTCGCCGCGTATCAGGCGAAGAACTCCTCGCTCGGCGACCTCGCTGCACAGAAGGCGATCGCGCTCGAGCCGAAGGCGCAGCGGCTCACTCTGCAGACGCAGCTGAAGGAGATCAGGACCTCGCTGCATCGGCTCGGCCGGGCCACTGGCGGCGCCGACCAACACGACGTCGAGCGCCACGACGACCACAACGACAACGTCGAAGGCCGGTTCGAAGCCGAAGAAGAAGTAACGCTTAGCTTGACGGCCGGCGGTGGCGGCGGTGCTCAACGCTGAGTGAGTTGTGGCGGGCGACCGACCGCTCAGTGGACCGTTCAGCCACGGCCCGGCGGAAAGCCAACCTGCTTACGGCCGTCGTCCCAGATGATCGTCGGGACGACGCCGCGGTTGTTCGTGTAGCCCATCAGCTCGGCGCGCCACTGGTCGTTGCGTGTCGCATCGCGCTCCTGAACCTCTTCGCTCTCAGCAGCGAGATGCTCGCGCGCCGCCTGGCAGTACGGACAGCCAGGCTTGACATACATGACAACGCTCATCGGCAGCACGGGAGGATAACGAGGGCGCGTCCGTTTTCTGACCTTCTTCCGACGCGCGTCTTGCGCTCAGCTGATGAACCGCGAGCACGATCGTGCTCATCCCCAAACCCAAAGGAGAACCGATGAGACACATGCGATCGATACTCGCGACCGGCGCCGCGGTCGGCGCCGCCGCAATCGGCGGCGGTGCAATCGCCAACGCCGCCACGTCGACGTCGCCGACGTCAACCCCGTCCGGCACCGCCAACGGAACCCGGCCGGCGCTGGCGAACATGCCGGCGCCCGGGACAGCCGCTCACGAGGACGCGGAGAAGGCCGTCACCGGCACCGACGCCACCCAGGCGCAGGCGGCGGCGGTCAAATACGTCGGCAGCGGCACCGCGGGCGCGGTGACGACGGACTTCACCGGCAACGGCTACGAGGTGACCGTCACGAAGTCCGGCGGCGGCAAGGTGGAGGTCCACCTTGACAGCTCGTTTGCCGTGATGCAGGGTCCCGGAGGCCCCGGCCCGGCGGCCCCGGCCCCGGCCACGGCGCCGGCGGGACTGGTGCGCCTCCCGCCGCCGGCTGAGCAAGTCCGACCAGTAACGGCGGCCCGCGCTACGCCCCAGCGCGGGCCGCCTCGATCCCTCGCCCCCGTCGCCCCCGCGGTTACGCCGCCCGGCCCGAGCTCACGATGCTCGCAGCTGGCCGGGCGACTGGCGCCGACCGGCGGGCGGGCCGCAGCGCGATCAGCCGGCTCCACATCGACGGGCGACCGGCCTCGGCGGCGAGCTGGCGCCGGCTGGCCTCGCGGTAGATCTCGGCGCGATGGGTCTCGGCGATCGCGTGGGTGAAATGCGGGTTGCTCATCGTGTGCCCCTTTGTTGATTCCGGGGAGTGGAGCCGGGTGCACCACTCGACGGGGAAGACCTTATGTGCGGCCCGCGGGCCCAACCATGTCATCTGGCATGCTGCGCCGCTTGCCTGCACGGAGCACGTTTTTGGACTCTTTGCCGACCGCCGAGCGTGAGGCGGTGCTGCGCGCGGGCCATGAGCGGCAGTGGTCCGCCGGCGAGCCCGTGTTTCGTCAAGGCGACCCCGCCGGAAGCGCGGTGATCGTGCTTGCCGGCTTGCTGAAGATCCACAAGCAAACCGCCGGCGGCGGCGAGGTGATCCTCGCGCTCAGGGGACCCGGCGATCTGCTCGGCGAGGTCTCGGCGGTTCCGGACGCCGTCCGCACCGCGCACGCAACCGCGCTCGAACGGGTGCAGGGGGTCACGATCCCGGTCCCCGACCTTCGCGCCGTGCTCTCGGGCCATCCACGCCTCGGCCTGGCGCTCCTCGAGATGCTGATGGTGCGACTCCGGACGGCGGACTCGCACCGCCTGGAATACGCCACCGCGGAGAGCCTGCCGCGCGTGACCAGCCGGCTGGTGGAGCTCGCGGAGCGCTTCGGCAAGAGCGGTGACGACGGGCGAGTCGAGGTGGCGATGCCGATCACGCAGGAGGAGCTCGCCTCGTGGTCGGCCGCGTCGCTCGAGTCGACCGCGCGTGCGCTGCGCACGCTACGCGAGCTGAAGCTGATCGAAACGCATCGGCGGCGGCTGGTTGTGCTCGATCTCGAGCGGCTCCGAGCACATGCGTCATCCGCGCGGTAAAGCCCTAGGCGCTTTTGTTTACGTAAGCGACCGCGAGGGAATAGGTTGCATCGGAATGCAGGTCGATCTCGAGTTCGGCCAGGGGGACGCGCTCGAAGGAGGAGGTTTGGGCATGCGTAAGAGCCCTATTCGTAGGTTGCTGGTGCTGCTGTCCTTGTCCGTGGCGATGGTCGCCGTCTCGGCGGCGGGCGTCGCCACCGCGAGTGTCAAACGGGTTCGAGCGCACGCTGCGAGTGCGGCGACGACCTATGGGCCGGCCGCGCCGACGTACGTCGGCCCGGTTGCGACCGGCTGCGCGAGCGGCTGCTCGCTCCTGAGCGGGCCGGTAGTCACTTCGTCAACCGCTCCCTCAACGGCGACTCAGAACTCTCCGAATTCGCTGGCCGGTCCGCACGCGATGCCGTTGCCGAACCGCGGCGGCGCGCGCATCGGTCCGGGACCTCCGCGGCGCCCGTCGTGCCCCCCGGTGATCCCGCAGATCAGGTGCCAGCCGCTCGGCGCAGTACTGCGACACGATCAGCACGTCGACGGGCGGCGCCACGGGCGTCAAGGGACTGAATGCCGTCGACAGCGGAGCGCTGAACACGAATCCCATCGGCGACATCGAGCCGCCCGATCAGGGGTTGTGTGCGGGCAACGGATACGTCGTCGAGGCCAACAACATCGGCGAGATCCTGCCGTTCAACACCGCGCTCCAGCGCCAATCGGCACCGATCTCACTCGACACGATCATGGGGCTCTCGAGCCGGGCATGGAGTAGCGCCGGCGATCCGTCGTGCGAATTTGACCCGAGCAACGGCGGCCACTGGTTCTTCACCGAGATCGTCTCGGCGAGCCCGGAGTCCGGCGGCGGCGCGTTCACCGGCTGCTTCGCCGGCGTCGCCAACACCTGCTACGAGGGCATCGCGGTGAGCCAAGGCTCGAGCCCGTTCGGCCCGTACTGGGTGTACTACCTCAACGCCAACTACAACGAGGCGGAGCCCGGAGCGCCTTCGCTGCTCAACGACTTCGCCAAGATCGGCGTGACGCGGGACGCGTTCCTGTTGTTCTACGACGAATTCCCGCTCCTGCCCGGCTCGAACCCCGGGGTTGGCGGCGGCGCCTTCAACGGTGCGCAGGAGTTCGCGTTCGATAAGAACGCGCTTGAGCACGGCCGTCCCGTCACTCTGTCGGGCGGGCAGCCAAACCTCAATTTCAACGTTGCGATCGAGAACATGGGCCAGCTGGCCACCCCGGACGGCACCTGTGCGGGTAGCACGGGCGTCGACTGCTGGGCGGCGGTGATCCCGGGGCAGCCCGCCGACGCAGGTCAGTTCGACAACCACAACGGCGGGTCTGGGTTCATGATGGACTCGCTGGACTTCAACAGCTTCGCCGGGAGCGCCCTCAGCGGGCGACAACCGGATCGCTGTGTGGGACTGGACTGGACTCCACAACCTCAATAGCGGCGGCTGCGGGAGCTGCAACGACGTCAAGTTCGGCGGCCAGGTGTTCACGGGCACCGATCCGTACTACGACCCGTCGAGCGCGACCTTGCCCTCGGGGTACATCACCCCGCAGAAGGCGGGGCCGATCCCGCTCGGCGCGAATGCGGAGCCGCCGGCCTGAGCAGCCGACGCGTCCTGTCCTGAGGGCGGGTTGGCCACCAACGGCGACTTCATGACGCAGGTCTCGCAGGCGCAGGGTCAGCTGTGGGGCGGCGTCACGACCGAGATCAACCAGCTGTTCGCCGACGAGCGCGGAGATCCACGAAGGCGCCGCCTACTTCGTGGTCGATACGAACTCGTTCGACAAGACCGGACAGTTCCAGATCACGAACCAGGGCTACGCCACGGCGTCGCATGAGGACCTGGAGTTCCCGACGATGGCCGCCGAAGGCACTGGCGGCAACGGGAACGCGATCATGGCCTTCACGCTCAACGGCGACGGCGGACCGACGCACGCCGACAACGGTGGCTTCTACCCGAGTACCGCCTACGGCCGGCTGACCTCGAGTTCGCTCGGCCTGAACAGTTCGCAGATCAACATCGCCGACGCTGGAAAGTCGCCGCAGGACGGCTTCAGCGAGTACCAGGGTTACCCGGGCCTGACCCGGCCACGCTGGGGTGACTACGGCGAGGCGATCTATCTCCCGGACAGCAGCGACCGGATCTACTTCTCCAACGAGTACATCCAGTCCCCCAACTGCACCGGGGCGGCGTTCACGCTGACGATCGGAACCTGCGGCGGAACCCGTGACGGCTTCGCCAACTGGGGAACGTCCGTCAACTACGTCGTGCCGTAAGTCGGAAGTCTGGTAGCGCGCGGCGCGCGGGCCGCGCAACACGGTCCGCGCGCCGCCTCCGCTTCCTCCCGAGCAGGTGGTCTCCGAGGTCGTTCGACCGCGAAGTTCGGAGCGGAACGATCCCCGCGGGTGCGGCAACACCGCGCACCCTGCTAATCGGTGAGCGCCCCCGGGTCGACGATCCCCTCATAAGCGAGCACGACCGCCTGTACCCTGTCGCGGAGGTTCAGCTTTGGCGAGGATCCGGCTCACGTGCGTCTTGACCGTGGCCTCGGCCAGGAACAGCTCCTCGGCGAGGTGACGAACAACTACAGTCGCGACAAATGTCACATCGCGCGGCCCCGCCGGTGCTTCATCGTGCGGGCGATGGGGAGATGGACAGCACGCACACGAGTGGCCGGACCGCCAGACGAGGTTCTCGAGGTCCTGACGGAGCCCGAGGCGATTGCCCGCTGGTCACCCGTCGACTTTGAGCTGCTCGACTTCGCGGGTGCGCGGCTTGAGTCCGGAGACCGGGTACATGTGCGGGGCCGTTTGATCGGGCGACCGCTGGAATTCGAGGTGGTAGTACGCGAGGCGGACGCCGGGAGGCTCGCGCTGTCGGCCAGTGGGCCCGTCCGGTTGGACGTCGAGTACGTGGCAACCGGGTGCGCCGACGGCAGTGAGGTCTGCGCATCGGTTCTCGTCACAGGGCAGGGCCTGTGGGGACGGGCGTTGGCGCAGGCCGCGGAGACACTGCTCGCGGCGGGCGCGCTGCGAGCGGCGCTTGATCGAATCGCGCGCGAGGTTGAGCCGGCGTTTGTCTAGCTCGGCGTTCGGCAGAACCTTCACACCGGGTTCCGGCCCGCTCGTCGTCCCAGCCGGTCCGATGGGCGGGGCTCGTGCCGCGCGCCGGCAGGTCCTGTGCTCAATGCGGCGAAGCCATAGGCCGATGTCCGAGGCGTGGGTATATCTGCTGCGCTGCACTGACGGCTCGCTGTATACGGGTTGGACGGTCGACGTCGAGCGGAGACTTGCGCGCCATAGGGCCGGCACCGCGAGTCGCTACACAGCCAGCCGGCTACCTGTCGAGCTCGCATATGCGATGCCAATGCCCGACCACACCTCCGCGCGCCGCGAAGAGGCACGAATCAAACGCCTGTCGCGGCCCGACAAGCTCGCGCTACTCTGCGCTGCTCGGGCCGCAGCAAGAATGCCTGCAAGGAACTGACGGATTGACAGAGAGACCGCGGCCGGCGTAGGTTCGCGAACCTCGGCGCCCGACCCCACCGAGTGATGCGTGTGGGTCAGGAGGGTGGCGGTGTGGATGCCGCAGGCGTCCCGAACTCGTGCCAGCTGCGTTGCGTGAGCGCCCAGATGATCGTCGCGCCGAGTACAGCGGCGGTGAGAGGAAAGAATTCGGCAGCACCGAGATCGTGAACGACCAAGCCGGCGAGGATTACCGAGACGGGGAAGGTCCCAACCGCGGCGAGCATCAGCAATCCCATCACACGGCCTCGGAACTCCGCGGGGGCCCACCGTTGGAACGCCGTGATGATGATGATGTTGCCGAACCCCTCGAGCGCGCCGAACACGAGCAGAGCAGCGCCAGCTGGGATCGTGCCTCCGAGGTAGGGGACCACGGCGCACGCTCCGGCTTCGACGAGGTAGGCGATTGAGCCGAGTACTGCGGGTCGACGGACGTCAGGGGCTTGCGCGGCGAGGAGCGTGCCTAACAGTGCGCCGGCTGCGAACGCGGCGATCAGCCCGCCGTAGCCGCCGGCGCCAGCGTGAAACGGCCCGCGCGCCAGCGCAGGCAACGCGACCTCGCTCATGCCGCCGAAACCGAGGTTGGCCGCGAACGTAGCGAGGAGGATTACCTGCAGCACACGTTCGGTCGCGACCAGGCCGCGCAACGTGTGATGCGGCGTCTCATCGTGACCAGCGACCAGCTCCCGCGCGGTGATCGCCGATGCGAGCTCGACGTCGAGCTGTGGCCGGGACCGCTGAGTCCGGATCTGAACCAGTGTCACCGCGGAGAGCGCAAATGTCGCCGCGTCGACCGCGAAGGCAGTGCCGGAGCCGAAACCCGCGACGACCGCGCCACCGATCGCAGGACCGATGAGCGCCGCGAGCTGGGTACCACCAGAGGTCAGCGCGTTGCCAGCCTGAAGATCGGCGTCTGGCAAGAGCGACGGGACGATCGCGAATGACCCAGGTAGGAACAGTCCCTCGCCCGCCCCGAGAACCGCGGCGATCGGGATCAGAAAGGCGGCGTGGGCGGGTCCGGAGGCAGCGACGCCGGCGAGCCCGCCCACGGCCACGGCTCGCACGACATCGGCCGTCATCATCACCGTCCACGGACGCCAACGATCCGAAGCATGTCCACCGACCGCGACGAGCACCATTCGGGGGATCCCGTAGGCGGCCAGGACCGTGCCGAGCAGCAACGGCCCTCCGTGGTCGGCGAGCACATACCACGGCAGCGCTACGGCATAGAACGCGTCGCCGACGTTCGACGCGAGCTGGCCGACAGCGAGCAGCCGAAACTCGCGGTGGCGCAACGGGGACAGGCTGCGCGGCATCCCCGATCAGCCCCGCGGCGGCTCAGGGACCATCCGATAGCTGAGCAGCTGTATCTCGACCGGCACGGCGCGGGCAGGCCGCTCAGCAGGATCCGTCAACCGCTCGCGGAAACGCCACGACAACGCTGCCGTTAGCTCCCGGTCTAGGTGCTGCACCTCCTACAGGGAACCATCATCCATGGACGCCCAACGCTCGCGCGGAACCGGGGGCGTCGTCAGGTGCGGTGCTCCGGGTTCGGATGATCCGGCTGCCCGAGGTTCCAATCGTTGGTCGAGTTCCCGTATGCGGGGATGCCGCCCGCGTCGGTGAGCAGTCTCGCGAGGTGAAGGACATTCCATGCGAGGAAGACACTGTTCCGAGTCGCCCACGCGTTGTGCTGACCGCCGCCCTCGACATCGAGATACGAGGGTCCTGGTCCAGCCTCGCCGGTCCAATAGCTGTCGGCTTGCGGAGGGATCGTGAGTCCGATGTGCTGCAGCGCATACAGCACTTGCGCGCTCACATGCTTGCCGCCGTCGTCATTTCCCGTCGTGATCGCCGCACCGACCTTGCCGTAGTAGGACCATTGCCCCGCCGCGTTGACCTTGCTCGAGTATGCGTACAGCCGCTCGATGATCTTGCGGGTGTGCGAGCTCTGATCGCCGAGCCAAATCGGCCCTGCAATGACCAGGATGTGGGCCGGCTCGACGAGTCGCTCGTAGATGTCTGGGAACTCATCGCGCTCGTATCCATGCTGTCGCATGTCTGGCCACAGTCCCGCCGGGATCTCGTGGTCCGCCGTGCGGATCTCGTCGATTGTCACGCCGACCTTTGCGAAGATTCCACTGACGATCTCCCAAAGGCCATCGGTGTGACTCGGTTCCGGCGAGCGCTTCGTCGTTCCGTTGAACACAACCGCCCGAAGGTCGGCGTATCGCACGGGCGTGCGGTCGGCCTGCTCGTCGATGAAGCGCTGGATGCTCTCGGGCAACGGCATGCGTCCCTTTCGTCGAAGAAGCCGAACACGCGCAACCGCTCTCAGACGGTGCGCCCTAGAGACTCAGTCAAACAGGTCCGCGAGGTCCTCACGCGATAGTCACGCTGTCGCGAGGACCGAGTGCTTCCAGTCGGCTGGCGATGTCTGCTCTGAAGTCGGACAACTGGGGTGAAGGCGATCACCGTCGCTGTGACAAAGTGCGGCCAGGATGCCCGGCTCGAAGTCTGGGTACCTCTACAGCGTCGTGCGAGCTGCTGGTGGGCCGGGATACGCGGACATCGCGCTGATCCGCCGCTCGGAGCCGCACGGCGTGCTGGACCACCCGCTCCATCGCCAACCGCGCGACGCGCGCCAGCGGGCTTCACCGGTACGAGACGTTACCGGTGAGCGTGAAGGTTTCGAACGAGTTTGCTGGCTTTGCGCCGGAGCCCGTGAAGGTTCCGCGCGCGCCGGTGTAGCTGCCGGTGCCGCCGGTGAACTCTCCGGTTCCGCTGAGGCGGAGACCGCCGCTCTCGTTGTGAATACAGAGTCCGGCGCTATGTCTCGACTGCGAACAGTCGCCATGTTGAGGGGATGCCTTTGAGCTGGTGCTCGCCGCGGTCCGTCAGAGTCTGATCGGCCCCGACTATGAGATCGCGGACGGTGCTGCTCACGAGAACTTCGCCCGGACCGGCGAGGCTGCTAATGCGCGCTCCGATATGGACCGCCAGGCCGCCGATGTCGTCATTCTCGAGCAGCTCGAGTTCGCCGGTGTGCAGACCGGCGCGGACGTCGAGCCCGAGCTGACGGGCACCCTCGCGGATGGCGATCGCGCTGCCGATCGCGCGGCTTGGGCCGTCAAAGGTGGCCAGCATCCCATCACCGAGCGACTTGACCAGCCGCCCGCGGTAGCGCTCCACCTGCTCGCGCACGAGCGCGTCATGCTCGTGGAGCAGCGTGCCCCAGCCACGATCACCGAGCTGGGCCGCGCGGTCGGTCGAGCCGACGATGTCCGTGAAGAGCACCGTCGCCAGGATGCGGTCGCTGAGAACCGGCCGTCGTGCGCCGGTCAGAAACAGTTCGGCCTCGTCGGCGACCTGGCCACGCTCCGAGACCTCGACGTATCGTGCGGCCGGGATGTGCGCCGCGGCATAGCGCGAATGGCGTTCGTCGACGAACAGGTCGTCGGCTCGGTGCAACACCAACGTCGGGCACTGAACGCTGGACAGCGCGTCGCGCACATCCAGCTCGCCCACGACCGCGAGTGACGCGGCGGCCGCGTCCGGAGTCATCGATAAGCGCCGGTGACGCGCGAGCAGACGTTGGCGTTCCTCGTCCTGTCCCGCGAACCCGCCCCATGGTTGCTCCGGCGAACTGCTGCCCCAATACTTCACCACCTCCCGCACCCATGCCGCACGTTCCTCGATGCTCTGTGCCCACTCATAGCCCGGGCCTCGGACCACGCGCGGTGTGGGGGTGATCAGCACCAGCGCGCGCACGAGGTCTGGGTGGGAGGCCGCAAACAGCACCGCCAGCGCGCAACCCTCGGCGATCGAGATAACTGCCGGCTGCTGAGAGCCCGCTGCTCCGAGCACCGCACGGACGTCATCGATCTGCTCCTCCAGCGGTGTCGCCGCGGCGATCCCGTCGGACATCCCCGCGCCACGCCGATCAAACTGAATCAGCCGCGCGAACGAGGCAAGCCTCTTAAGGAATCGAGCCGAGGGCGGTAGATCCCAATCGAGCTCAACGTTCGAAAACCACCGCGGCACCACCAGCACGTCGAGCGGCCCCTTACCGGCCAGCTGATAGGCGATCTGCGCATCACCACTACGCGCGTACCGTGTGACAACCTCCATACCGGATCATCGTATGCCCGGAACCCGCCAGCGGGGGGCCTTACCGAGTTCACAGCGAGACGCCAGATGCATCGCGATTTCTGCGCGCGAGTCCCAACCAGAGGCTTGCTTCGCGCACGCTACCCAGCGCTCGCCGCACACGCCCATCGCTGTTCGCACGTGCCGGCGCCCGGCATGCGACGACCATGTATGTGGAAGTTCGAGTGACGGTGGCGCGGCCAGCGACCCGGGGATGCCGACCTGGTTAAACGCGGAAAGCCCACCCGTGGGTGGACTCTCGGCCATCAGAAGATCAGGCTGCTTTCGCGGGAAGGGGACGTTCAGATGAAGGTCTCGCCCTCTGGTTGCCCTCGCTATCTGACGCTCCCAGAGTAGCGCACCTCGGGCGGTGTTCTCTGGAAGACGGTGCGCGCCTCGCGAGGCTCCAGCCCGTCTGAGCCCGTCCATCACGAACTCGACGAGCGCGAAAACGACGCCAAAGGGCGGCGGATCAGGGGACGATGTCGGTCAGGGTTGCCGTGAACTGCTCGCCCGACTCCTCAAGCTCGCCCTCGATGTGCAGGCGCGCCGGGCCGGTCTCGGTCCACAGGTCAAGGAAGTAGCCCCACCCGGGCAGGTCCGGATCGTCGGACTTGGCGATCGCCTCGACGCCGTACACCTCGCGCGGCGCGAGCACCAGCGACTCGGGGCACTCGTCCTCGATGCGACGCCGCAGGTCCTCGACCCTGAGCCGGCCGCCAGACGCGACGCGGAGCTCCTCGTAGTCGCCGTCCACAACCAGCTCGACGACCCCCTCCAATGCCCGGTACATCGCCTCGGGCATCAGCTCGAGCGATTCGACGATCTCTCCCCGTCCGCCCAACTCGTGGCTCGGCACCAGGCCGAGCCGGCTGTAGAAGTAGTCCTCGCACGCCGCCCGCGCCTGACGGCGGATGCCCTTCGATAACCCCGCGGCGCCGAGCGCGAAGCCGGCCGCATCGATCGCCTCCTCGAGCGTCCCGTGGCGGCGAGTCAGCTGGGCGGTTACCGCGCGTCCGTGCTCAGTGTCGCGCGCCAACGATGAGCCATCCAACAGAATCGAGGGAGCGTCGTGCCGGCTGTAGCCTGCGCAGGCCCGCACCGCAGAATGGAGAACGATGAGGTGGTCGCCCATTACGTCCGCGCGACGGATGGATCGCCGGGCGTCATCCAGATCCCCCAACTCGCCGAACTGCTAGTAGCGCTCCCCATGACTGTGCATCCTACGAGGAGACGGCCCGACGTGGACGGCCTCCGAAGACCCACAGAGCGCGGACAGCGCGTCGCAGATGCGATCGATAGCCGGACCCCGGGAACCCTCCGCCCGTAACTCCGGCCCGATCGGACGGCATCTCAGTTCCCCAACGCTCGGCGAACAGGTACGGACTTTGGTGCAGGTCTCAACTCGTCGCGAGTCCGCGACGAGCGAGTGACATGACCCGAAACTGGCGGCAGCGTCCTGTCGACGGTGATGGTCCATCCCACCGGGCGGCAGCCCGCATAGCTACGGTTGTCAGGTGGCGAGAGCGGGGAATACGCGACGGTTCGGGCCGGGCCCGTACGTGCTCGGATTCCAGCGCTTGCACAGGGGCGAGGAGTTCCCCTTCAGCGTGCCGGCGATAGCGAAGATCGAGCGGCTTGAGCTAGGTCAAGCAGTGACGTTGCTGGCTGGCGATAACGGGAGCGGCAAGTCAACGATCCTCGAGGCGATCGCAGCAGCGCTCGGCTTCGCGTCGCAAGGCGGTGAGTTCGACCGCCTCGGTGAGCTGCCGGCCGTGCCGGGCAACGTGCTCGATGATGCGCGCACTCCGCTGCTGGCGCCAATGCTGAGCACTACCAAGCCGCGAAACGGCTACTTCTTGCGAGCTGAGAGCTTCTTCAACGTCGCGGAGTTTGTCGACAGCGGCGACCGGTTCGCGCCCGATCTGTCGCTGTACGGTGACGTTCCGCTTCACGCCCAATCGCACGGCGAATCGTTCCTGGCGCTGGCCGCCAACCGATTCGGGGCTGACGGTCTCTACCTGCTCGACGAGCCCGAGGCGGCGCTGTCGGTCACCGGGTCGCTCGCGCTGCTCGCGGTGGTGCTACGCGCCGCCAAGTCGGGCGCGCAGTTCGTCATCGCCACCCACTCACCGATCCTGCTGGCCGCACCGGCCGCCCGGATCTATGAGCTCGACGAGGACGGCATCAACGTCGTCGATTACGACGATCTGCAAGCCGTACGACTGATGCGCGGGTTCCTCGACGCTCCCGAGCGGTATCTGCGGCACATCACGACCGACTCACAGGCTGAGGATCGCTGAGGCGAGCTGCGATGCCGCCCCGGTGGGCAAGCGTGTTGGCTACGTAGAGTCGCGCGATTAGAGGCCATAGCGATCTAACGGGAGATCGATCCCGTCCTCGGCGTGCCTCCCGACCGCAGGCGACTCGCGACGAACGCTTCGCCCTGATGACGGTCGTCCGTGTCCGCTTCGGCTTTCACGTGGCGGCGCGCGGTTCAGCGGGCGACAGGTCGCGCTCCGCGCGCGGAAGGCGGTTCGTCGCGCAAACCTGTCGACAACCGGACACTGCGCGCGTGGCGATGAAGCGCTGGGTGCATGCCTGCCATCGCTGTCACACAACCCGCAGATCGGCCGGGCCCGACACGATGCCGCGATATCGTGCGCGATCGTGAGTGAGCGCGAGCGTGGACAGCAGGACGGCACAGCCGCCTGGCACCGCCGGTTGCATCACACCGGACACGATCAGCTGAGCGAGGAGACCGCCCAAACGGCGGGAATGCGGCGCTACGAAGCGATCTCGGGGAGACGCAACGGTTCACGCAAGATCTGGATGGGCGAAACCCGCGTCGCCCCCGGCATGATCTCTGGCGATCACCACCACGGTGAGGCCGAGACGGGCATCTATGTCGTCAGCGGGCATCCAGTATTCGTGTTCCTCGAAAATGACGTCGAGCGGCGCGTCGAGACCGGCCCCGGCGACTACGTCTACGTGCCACCGTATCTGCCTCACCGTGAAGAGAATCCGTCCGCGGACGAAGAAGCGGTCGTGGTGCTCGCGCGCAGCACCCAGGAGGGCATCGTCGTGAACCTGGCGAGCCTGCGGGCTGAGGTACCAGAGTTGGACCGCCTCGTCGCCGAGCTAGCCGCCCCAGACTGACGTTGAAGTGGGCCCTACGTGTGCGCCTCGTCACGGCGCCTTCGCGTCTCAATCCCGAAGGTCTTGCGCACACGTCGATAGATGCCGATCCCGCGAAACAGGTCGATAGCCGAGAGCCGGGGCGCCGCTGGAGAGACCGAAGCAGCCACTGTGGCGCTCCGCCGATGAGGTCCGCGCTCACGAGCGCAGGAACATTCGATCCGCCGCGCGCGTCTAACGGTGTATGACCCAGCAGCGCTCACGCGTGAGCATCGCTCAGGTCCCGCATCGGTCGTTGATCGTCGCGTTGGCCGCGGGCGTGGCCGCGGAGTTCGTGAACGGACCAGCTCGAACCGCCCTGGTGACCGTGCACGTGACGGCGCTCGCATTCTGGGCGTACGGAGAGCTCATCAGCGGCGGGAACCGGTTTCGACGCCTGCTCGGCGCTGGCGTGCTGATCGCGATCCTCGTGGTCCTCACGCTTGGCTTCGCGGCATAGCCCAACGGCTTCCGATGTTCGTTGGTTCGTCGTTGCAGGAGGCGCGCGTCGAAGCACGCCAGGACCGAATCGCGGAGGGAGCTGCGAGCCGCGAGATGGTCGAGGAGGCGTTTCGGGACGACAGTGGCTCGAAGGATCGATCGGGGCTGCGCCGCTCAACCGAGCGCCTGCGTCGCCCGCGGCAGTAGCGCGTCCATGGGCCGGACGCCGTCATTTCAAGCTGGGGAAGGTCCAGTGAACGTCCGTTCGGGCGGTCCAGGAGGCCAGTCAGCGCACCCAGAGGGGGGCTATTAGCTAGCGCGCAACCCGCAAATGACCGCAGACAACTCCCGCCGCCAGAAGCACTCGACCTCGTCGAAGCCCGCCTTGCGCAGCGCGCTCAGTTCTGTGTCCAGCGGAAAGTACCGGTCCTCATCTGACCACGCCGCGAAATGGCTGCGCGCCTGCGCATCGGTGATGCCGTGATCGCCCATACGGGCCGCCCAACTGTCAAACCCGAGGCCACGAAGGCGTGGGCCTTCAGTCACCGCCGCGTCAAGATTGACCAGCACCCCGCCGGGCGACAGCGTGGCGTAAATCGCCCGGTAAAGCGTCGTCTTGGTCTGGAGGTCATGGACGTGGTGCAGTGCCAAGGACGCGACCACCGCATCGGCGGCCGGCAGCGCGTCCAAGAAGCTGCCTTCCTGGAACGAGACGCGATCCGCAAAGGGGACCAGCCGCCGACGGGCCTCGCCGAGCATGTCCGCGTCCACGTCGAGAACTGTCACGCGGACACCGGGAAGCGCGTCGAGCACGGCAGACGAGAGCGCACCGGTGCCGCCGCCGAGGTCGAGAACGTGCCCGTCGGGCGGCGTCAGCGCCGTGAGAAGCCCGACACCGGTGGCGATCATCTCGTCGTAATGCGGAATCAGGCGCCGGATCTCTACGTCGTAGCCATCAGCGTCGACGTCGAGATGACGCTTGACCGAGTGCGTCTCAGAACCGGACATGAGATGACCCTACAGCGACCGTGGGTATCGACAGCTCAACCGCCGACCGGACTCAGCCAACATAAGTGTCGTGCCCCCGATCACGCCGGCGCGGGTGGAGGTGCGTGCTCAGACGCCCAATCCTCACGCGAACGCCCGCCGCTCACGCCGGGGCGTCAGTCGTGGCGGTAGGCGTACAGGATGTCCGGTGCGCGCTCCTCGTTGCCGCTTCCGTCGGTGCGCTTGACTTCGACGAAGCCGTGGCGTTCATAGAACCGCTGTGCGCCGTGGTTGGAGACGAACGTCCACAGCTCGAGGCCATTCGGTCGCTCGCGCTTGGCGACGTCGAGAAGCCGACCGCCGATCCCACGACCGGTGTGTGGTGGGTCGACGTAGAGCTGGTCAACGCGCTCGCCCGCAAGTACGAGGATGCCCAGCAGCTCGCTGTGCTCCGACTCGGCAACCCAAAGCTCGAGCTCGCTCGCAACCCGCGTGCTGAACCAGGATCGCACCTCCTCATCGGTATGCACCGGTTCGGGTATCGCGCCGAGGGCCGCTCTGCGTGCCCGCAGCCACAGGTCTGCGACACGGTCGACCTCCGCAAGCCGACCGCGCCGAACCGTCACTGTCATCGCCGGATCGTCGCACCAATGCTTGGACCGCGACGAGGCCGGCCGTGTCGCACAATCGGAACCCTTTACGAACGCTCAAGCCGAGCGAGTTGGCTGCTCCAATTGGCTCAGCGGGGCCCGCCCGCATATTACTACTGCTGCTACGTGCTACGATATACCGTGATGCGTAGTACGGATCCGTCTTTGCTGATCATGTCGAGTCTCGCCGCGGGCCCTAGGCATGGCTATGCGATCACGCGTGATGTGCACGAGATCGCCGGCGTCGAGCTAGGCCCAGGAACGCTGTACGGCGCGATCGCGCGGCTCGAGGAGCGCGGCCTGATCGAGCCGTTGGAGGCGGATGATCGGCGTCGCCCGTACCGGCTGACCGAGTCGGGTGCCGCTGTGCTTCGCGAGCAGTTGACCGCGCAGGAGCGCGTGGCGAAGGTTGGCTTGCGGCGCCTGTCGATTGCCGAGGCACGCGCGTGAGAAGGCGCTTGCTGTGGCTCTATCCGGAGGCGTGGCGCGAGCGCTACGGCGAGGAGATGCATGCGTTGCTCGACGAAACTCCGCCGAGCGTCGCCGCCACGCTGGATCTGCTGCGTGGTGCCCTAACCGCGCACTTGCGACCGGTAGCCACCTCAGCGCCGCAGGCGCGGGCGAGAGGCACGATCGGCCACGTGCTCGGCTGTTTCATCGTGTTCTGCGTGTTCGGCGTGGGCTTTGCCAAGACGGCCGAGAACTTTGGCTCGGTCGAGCGCCGCCACCCGCTGCTTGGCGTTTCTCATTCGGTGATCCTGATCGCGGCGATCGCGGCGATCGGTGCTCTGGTGCTAGCGGCCGCGCCGCTTGTTCTGGCCTCGCTGGCACAGGCGCGCCGCACGCGCGAACGGGCGCTGATCAAGCTGATCGCGGTCCCGCCGACGGCGATTGCGGTCTTCGCCGGCTCGGTTGGGCTGCTCGTGCTGTGGTTGAACGCTCATCACCACCACGCCGGCGTCGGCGGCTGGCTCCTGCTCGGGCTCTGCGCGCTGTGCGCGGCGGCCGGTGGTTTCGCCTGCTGGGCAGCGCCGCGCGCGATCATGCGCCGCATCGAGGTGCCGCGTAGAGCATTTGCGCTCTCGGTGCCCGCGGTCGGGCTCGTCGCGCTTTGCATGGCGGCGGTCGCATTGGCGACAGGCGTCTTCCTAGTCGGGATCATCGCCGACGCACCCGGTGTCGGCGCGTCGGGCAACGGTCCCGCGCAGCTGATCGATGTCACAACCAGCATCGCGATCCAGTTCACCGGCATGCTCGTACTGAGCGCAGTCGCCGCACTCAGCGGGGTGCGCGGCCTCCGGTCCCTGCGCGCGCGGTAGCCTCCGCAACGAAGCGATGGACCGGGGCGGCCCCAACGTCCCTGTCGCCCAGTCGACCGACAAACCGACGCCCGCAGCATGAGTCCGCCATAGGGAGGAGTCCTGCCTGGGTGTGGTCGTGGCCTTCGGGTGCGTGTGGTCGATGGCGCTACGGCATCGTCGACTACGCTGCCTGGGTGGCCGATAGCGAGCGACGCGTGGTGATTCGGCGGGCCCTACCGGGTGAGGCGAAGCGTCTTAGCGAGCTCGCTATGCGGTCCAAGGCTCACTGGGGCTATGACGAGCAATTCCTTGAACGTGTGCGCCCGATCCTCACGTTCACCGAGGAGGACGTGCTGAACTGGCCCATGTACGTCATGGCGACCGAAAGCGATGAGCCTGCGGGTGTGTACCGGATTACGGGTGCCCCGCCGCAAGGCGAGCTGGAGGATCTTTGGCTTGATCCGCGGTTCATCGGGCGTGGAATGGGCAGAGCGCTGCTGCAGCACGCTCTCGGGATCGCTGCCGAACTCGGGTTTGAGTCGCTCCTAATCGAAGGCGAGCCCAACGCCGAGGGGTTCTATCTCGCGATGGGCGCGATCCGTATCGGCAGTCGGCGCTCACCATCGGGCCGCACTCTCCCGCTGTTGCGCATCGCGACCAGATCGAGCTCGCACACTGCTCGCAGGGCGAGAGCGCGGGACACGCGAGACGAAGCGCACCCCGCCGAGATACGACGACGTCGCCCGGACCCCCGTTCTTGATCCGAGGGGTATCTCGTCCTCCGAGCGTGGACACGCGCTTAGGTCGGATTGCTGGCCCGAGCTAGGCGTACCGCCGGCTGGGACGGCGACCCTGTCGGCGACCGTCCGCCTACTTGCCGCGCCGCCCGAACCGCGACCTCAGGCGGCTCAGCCTGCTCCGGATCTCCTGACTCGCGTCAGCGGCGATCCTGCCGACCGTGTCGTCGGTCGTGATGATCCCCAGCTCCTCGTCGGTCGGAGGCACCGGGCCCCCTCGGGCGACCGTGTCGGCGGCCTGCGCACGGTAGCCAGCACGGCGGGCCTTGGTGGCGTCGATCTGCGCCTGTAGGCGGGCGACGTGGTCGCCGCGATCAGGCGGGGCGGGGGTAGCGTCGGTGTCGTTGGTGATGGGATGCATTCCATCACGGATGCGGTCTTGCCGGGGGCCGCATTGGAGGGATCAACCGCGCTGTCCTCCCTCCGTGAGCCGATCCTCATCTAAGCGCGGAGCCAGCGGGACTTGGGAGACGCAGATCGAACGGCGTGTCGGGCCTGAACTCGCCGGCGTAGGCTCGGCGATGGATGTCGTCGGAAGCGATGCCGGCCTCCTTGGCGCCGAGGAGCTTGTCGGGGTCGACTTCGATCCCGATCGGGTTGGCGGCGAACTCCGCGGCTGTGCGCATGAACATGGTCGACTCGGCCCAGTCGCCGGACACGTCGTACTGCAACTCCAGGCTATTGCCGTCCGGATCGACGTAGTAGAACGACATCGTCATCCCGTGGTGAAGGCAGGCGTGAGGCACAATCCCCTCAGGCTTGAGGCGCGCATAGGTATCGAACAAATCGCTCATCGACGGGTACTCGTATGCGGTGTGGTGGAGGCCCGTGTGGCGGATCTTGTCGGCATCGTCCTCGAGCCCGGGAACGGCAAGCATTGCGAGGCGGTGATTAGCGGCGTCGTTGGTCAGCCACGCGCCGCCGGGGAACTGGTGGATCACGCGCATCCCGAGCGTTAGTGAGTACCAGTCGATCATCTCCTGCAGCCTCGTGGTCTTGAGGTTGACGTGATGCAGCACCGGGTGCGTAGCTGTCGCCGTCGACATGCGGCTCGCCCTCTTTCCTCGTTCGAAGCTCCGGATGATCCGAGTGGCAGCCTACTTGCCGGCTGGCGCCTTCGGAACGGACGCGGTAGCGCTAGCAGCTCGTTTGATCCGCGTGGCTGCCAGATCCGGCTACCTTGTCTTGCCGTGCCAAAAGTGAGGCTCCGGCGCTGGCGGATGGCTGACCTAGACCGGGTCGCGCAGATGACGAGCGACGAATACCTCCGCCCTTGGTGGTGGATGGCCGACGATCTCCGAACGTGGCTGCGCCGGGAGATCGCCGAGGAGCGTGGCCCCACGCGGGCAATCTGTCTCCCAGGCGACGATCGCGCGCTCGGCAGGGTCGCAGTGCGTCTGCCCGAGTTCGCCTCAGAGGCAGTCCGATGCGCCGCCGTGCGAGCAAGCGATCAGCCAGCAGGGGAGCTGAGCTACTGGCTGCTCCCGGAAGCGAGAGGAAGAGGGTTAGCCTTCGCTGCGGTCACCGAGATGATGAACGTCGCTGCCAATGTGGAGCTGAAGTCTCTGGTGCTCGACATTGAGGAGGAGAACGCTGCGTCGATTCGCGTCGCGGAACATCTCGGTGCTGAGCGGCGAACTCCGACCCGACTACACACGGACCGCTTCGGCCACGAGTGGAGGATGGTGGTATACGTGCTGCCCATCCGGGAGATCGGTCCGCGTCCGCTTCCGCTTCGGGGTTAGTTCCGGAAAGCGCGCCCGGTGACCGGTCGCCATACGCACGCTTCGGCGCCCCGACACCCGCCGGCTGGCTCAGTCGGCTACTGGCGCCAGTGACGCCACCACCGCCGTCCTTGCCAATACACCTTGCTCGGTCGGAGCCCAAGGATCGCATCGTCGCTGACGCGCCGTTGGATCCATCCGGTGCCCTGACAAATGCGGCACGCAACTTCCCCGCGCGGGTGTCCTCGTCGCTCCCGCAACCCGCGACCGCCGCAGCTCGTGCAGCGAGTGGGATGCAGGCGAATGGAGCTGTTGTAGAGATACCCCCGCGCGGTCGAGGCCTCCCGCTCCGCGATCGGGAGCTCGTTGAACCGTCTCGTCTCCTCCTGGAAGGCATGCGCCAGACGGATGGCCGCTGAGCGTTTCTTGCCCGGCGTCGTCCGACCCAGGCAAGGCGCTAGAAATCGAGTTTCGCGGCTCGTCGATCTCTCGATTGAGCGTTTGAGATCACGCGAAGCGACACTCCGCCCCAACGCTGGCGGGCTCTTCGCCGCTGGGAGTCTTTTGCGGGGCGACCCTGGGTGCGTAACCCGTTCACAACGAACTTGTTTTGGCTTCACGAATAGGCTCACGCCACCCGCTCGGGGAACCCGCGCGCTCGGGTGGTGAGTCGATCCGGTGCACGGTCTGTATGGAGACTCGTACAAGGAGGTTGTGATGGGGCTAGGAAAGACATCCGTTGGAGTCGGGGGGCTGCTCACCTGCTTGATCGTCGGTGCGTCGGTCGCGGTCGGGGCGAGCTCGTCTGCAACACCAGCGGGCGGCCGGATCCAGCTGTTCGTCCAGCCCGGGAAGAGCCAGGGCAGCGGGACGGTCCTCTTTACCGGCGCGGTCGGCGACTACGGGTCAAGCCACGCTGTCACCAGCGGTGGCAAGAAGATCGCAACTGCGACCCTAAAGAAGGGCACGATCAAGATCGACCTCACGGCCGTTACCAAGGCGGGCAGTAACGTCACGCCAACCGTCGATGCCGCGACCTGCTCGGGCGCCTTTTCAGTGTCGGCTCCGGCTCCGATCCTCAGCGGCACGGGGCTCTACACCGGCATCCACGGGAGCGTGAGGATCACGGAGTCGTACGGCTTCATTGGCTCGACGTACAAGAGCGGGCCGAAGAAGGGGCAGTGCAACATGAGCAATAGCTCCGCCACGGTGGCCCAGATGGCCGCCGTGTACGGCAGCGGCAGCGTCAGCTTCTAGCTAGATCGTGGACCGGCCTGGCCGAGAGATCGCCAGGCCGGTTACCAACTCCAGGCACCCGGTATCCGACGAGCCACAGGATCTGATCACCGGCATCGTGTCCGTGTGTCACGGGACTGCATGACCCAGCCGCAAGTGCCGGGATTCGCTCCACAGGCCCACGTCTCCGCAACCAACGTCAAGCGAACACGAACCAGAGACGCACATCTGGCGAGGAAGGGGTCTCTCGTGCACGCGCCGGTCAAGACGCACCTTCGTGTTGGCGCGGAGATCGCTGTCGCTGAACAGCCCTTGACTTTGCCCCACAAAGTCCGCTAGAGTTTGCATCACAAACTCTAGTTGGGAGACAGGACTATGCCTACACACATCGGACCTTCATCCGGAACCCCCGAGGAGGGCAGGATGGAACCCCGCGACGCGGCGCGCGTGCTGGCGCGGACCCAGGCCAACGCGCAGCGCTCGCTGGACTTCCGGGCGCCGTGGCTGTCGCTTGTGGCGGCGGTCGTGGTGCTGGCGGGCTTCGGGATCGTGTGGCTAAACGTCCGCAATCAGCACCCCTTCGCCGGCCCAAGCGCGGCGTCGCTGGTGTTCTTCTATGGGCTGATCGCCCTCCGGATCGCCACCGTCATCTACGCCTACGCGCGAGCCCGGACCGGCATCAGCGGCCACTCGGTGAAGGTCCAGCGCGACGAGGCCGTTGTGATGAGCGGGGCCCTGCTGGGCTGCTATCTGGCGATGGTCGGGATCGCGAACAGCGGCTCACACCACGGTGCAGGCTTCTACTGGTCGCTTTTCCTGAACGGAACCCTGATCGCGCTCGCAGCCATCTGGGCGGGGCGCTCCGCGATCCACAAGAGCTGGCAACAAGTCGCGCTCGCCGTTGCGGTCGCGCTGATCGCCGCCCTCGGCGCAATTGCCGGCCCCCGAGGCATGTGGCTCGTCAACGCTGTGGGGCTCTGCGTGTTGATGCTGGCGATCGCGGCGATCGGCACGTGGCGGCGGCGCGGAACTCGGACACACACGGTGCGGACCGGCGCATGACCGCCGAGGCGCTCGACCCGCTGATTCACGTCCCGGCGCGACTCCAGATCATGGCGGCGCTGGCCACCCTGCCCGACGGCGACCAGCTGTCGTTCAAACGCCTCCAGGACATGATCGAGCTAACGCCGGGCAACCTGATCACGCATCTACGCAAGCTCGAGGAGGCCGGCTATCTCGCGACCACCAAAACGGGCAGCGGACCGGCCTCGCGGACCTCGGTCGCGCTGACACACGACGGGCGCCACGCCCTCGAGATCTACGCCACGACACTGCGGGGACTGCTGAACGGAGTCTCAGCAGGCCACGCAGCCTCGGGCTCGCATCTCGACCGCCACGGCGCTAGTCCGGGCTAATCTGACGCGAGGCGGTGGCCGTCACCACAACGGCGCTGCGTGAGAGTGGCGGAATCACGAACCAGCGGAACTCCAGGCCTCGCGAACCCGAGTCTGGCCGCCGTGATTTGTGCGACGGCGCGCTCGGCGTAACCTCTCGGCGGTGTTCTTCGCCGTTCGCCTCGAGCGTGGCGGTCCCTGGGATTGGTCGCGCGACTTGCGAGAGCAAGACGGCTGGGATGAGCACGCGCAGTTCATGGACGCCTTGGTCGAGTCAGGGTTCGTCGTTCTCGGGGGACCACTCGCTGGTGACCGCGAGATCTTGCACGCGGTGTCTGCCGCCTCGGAGGAGGAAGTCCGAGAATGCCTTGCCCGGGACAATTGGCACAAGAACGGGATGCTCAAGATCAAATCGATCGAGCCTTGGACGATCCTGCTCGACGGCCGGCCTGCGTAGCCACGTTCCACCCGCCTGCTGGTGACCGGTGACGCGGGCCTGCGACGACATCGGCAAGGGCGGTCACGGAATTGGTATGTCTGTGGTAGATGACTGGCGTGGACACGGCTGTGGATTGGGCGGCGGGACAGGTCGCGCGCGTGCGCGATGATCCTGCGGCGCGTATGGCGCTGCTGTCGCGCACATATCGCGGACCGCTCGGTCGGGCGCCCCGGCATCTGCCATTCAGGCGAGCCGCGATGTCGTTCATGGGCTGGCAGGCCGAGCGGGGTGTGCTTCGCCCGCTTGACGGAGATCCTCCCGGGAAGTGCGTGGTGGCGGGCGGTTAACGATCGCCTGCTGTTAGATGGCTGTGAGGCGATGGCCCGGTCGGGCGGCCTTGGGGGCGAACGATCCTCACCGACGATCGAGCTGTGGATGTCGTTCATCGCTCTGCCAACCGCGCGCAGCTGGTACCGCGCGCACAACGCCAGCATCGTCTCCGCATATCTAGAGCACCGCGATCTCGCCGAGTCGGAGTCGACGCCGGAGCGGTTCTTTCTCAACGTTGCCCTGCTACGCGTTCTGTATGCACACGCGTTGAGCGCCGCACCGCGTCTGGCGCTGGGTCGCTTTGCGCCGCTGGGCCGGGTTCTGGGAGATCCGCGGCTAGGGATGGCTGGAGCGTTTCTGTCGCTCGGTCGCGTGCTCCCGGATGGCTACCCGCTCCGCGACGATCTGGGGGTCTACCTCGTCCGCGAACACGGCCTCGGGCGGACGCTGGACTATGGCGTGATCGGACCGCGGCTCCAAACGCTGTACGACTGGTCCGCGAGCGAACTGGGTCTTCCAGGTCTGCATGGACTGGTTCGTGACGGCAGCCCGATCTACGCGTGGTCCTACTCGGACCGGCAGGTCTGGAAGCAAGAACCGGAATCGCTGCCCGTCCGCGTACTCAGGGTCGCGACGTCGGTCCGCTGAGCCACCCGCGGGGGCATCCTGGGCCGTCATCGCCCGCGCTGAAGATGCCGTCGTGTACAGGCCGACCAAGGCGCAGATCGTGGCAGCGCGCTCATTCCCACACTCGCGTCTGATGCCGGCGCTCCCCGAGACGACGCAGGCTCCTCGTTTAGTTTTAGAGGAGGCGCGCGCGATTGCGCTCCAACCAGCCGCGCAGACGCCCCGGCGGACGGCCGAGGACCTGCTCGACCGTCGGCTGGATCTCCGACTCGTACTGCGGGTGGCCGCGGAAGATGTCGAACTGCGCGTCGGCGTACGCTTGGCCCATCTGGGCGGGGAGCGTGGCGCGAGCCTCATCGTCAGGAACGGCCTCGAAGCGCAGCCTGCGCCCCAGGACCTCGGCGACGATCGCGACCTGATCGGCGGGTGTCAGCGCCTCGGGTCCGCTGAGGCGATAGGTCGCGCCGGCGTGCCCGGCTTCGGTGAGCGCGGTCGCGAGGACCGCGGCGACGTCCGCCGGGTCGGTCATGGCGACGGCGACGTCGCCAAACGGCGCGCGGATGACTTCGCCAGCGTCGAGCTGATCCTTCCAGCGGGTCACGTTCGACTGCATCGAGCACGGGCGCACGATCGTCCACGCCGCGTCCGAGGCCTTGACCGCTTCCTCGGAGTCGCGGTGGTAGGCCGCCATCGCGTTGCCGCTGTCGGCAAGCGAGACCGAACTTGCCGAGAGCAAGACCGCGTACCCCGCGCCTAGATCCGCCAGCAGCTGAGCCTCCGCGGCATAGCCGCTCATCAGGAATGCCCCGTCCATGCCAGCGGCGGCACCCGCGAGCGATGCGGGATCATTCGCGTCGCCGACCACGCTCCGAACACCATCGGGCCACGTCCGCGCTTCGCGGGTGATCGCGTGCACCCGAACGTTACGCGCGCACAGCAACTTGACGAGTGCGCTCCCGACGTTGCCCGTAGCACCCATCACGAGCACCTCCATCGTTTGACGGTACCACTGCGCCGGTCGCCCATCACCTACGTGTCGCGCACGCTTGACTGGTCGGTTGAGGCTCCCGGCGCGGGTTCGACAGCGTCGCAGCACTCGCATTGTCGATCGCTACACGACCAGTTGGCATCGGCCCGGCCGTCTCCCTCGAGGATCGCAGTCCGGACGCTTGGATCCACGGCGGCGCGTTGCGCATATCGCCCCGCTACGGAGATGCTCGGGGTCGTCGCAACCACCCGCGGTCAACCTGGAGCGCTCGTGGCTAGCGCGAAGCCATCCCGGCACAGCCGTTCGTCTGCGCGGCTACATCAACTTGGTGCGCCAGTAGTCCGCTCCGCAGTCGGTGAAGCTGTTTCCGTTGTTAGCGCCCCCGTCGGCCCACGAATGAGCGCGGAGGTACACGGCGACATACGGAAACACAATCCAGCCCCAAATCCCCGCGAGAAGGTACGCAATTGCGCCGGACAGCGAGATCAGCGCGATTGTTCCGAGCAAGCCCGCCGGGAGTAACCACGGCAGCGTCCACGCGCAGGCATTCCGTCGGTCGACCCGTGCGGCAAACACGCCGCGAAACTGGCCTCTCCCCGACCCAGCAGGGCTCATAAATTGATCATCCCACCGAACTCAGGCTAAGCCAAGCCCGCCGTGCGCCGATCTCGGGACAAGTTGGGCAACGCGTTTCAGAGCCGGCACGACTCCAGAAACGCGAAAACCCCGTAAACACACCGGGGTCTCTGAGTGGGCCGTGGAGGAATCGAACCTCCAACCTTGGGATTAAGAGTCCCCTGCTCTGCCAATTGAGCTAACGGCCCTCCGTCGCGTCGATGTTACCCGCGGTCAGGCCCGGCTGCCCGCGGCCGGCGGCCGGTCGAATAGCTTGGTCTTCGGCGTCGGCTTGGGTTGGCTATGACCCCCCCGATCGTCCGAGAGGCAGAAAGGCGTCGGTGCCGTAGCGCGACGGACTGATCGGTTCTGTGATCAGCCGGTGCGCGAGCATCCACTGCGAGAGCGCGGCGATGTGCGCCGGCACCAATGTCCCGAATGGCACGCGACCGGCATCGTCGAACAGGGGCAGGTAGGCATCCAGCGAAGCCGCCGTGAACCTCCGCTGCAACCCGGGGTTCAGCGCGAGCAACTCGTTCAGGCTCCGCGCCGGGTCGCGCAGCGTGTCCAGGTAGCCGCGGACCGTCGCTGCGACGAAATCTCGCACGAGCTGCGGGTTTGACCTCGCGATAGTGCGAGCGGTAAACGCCACGAGTCCGGGATACGCCGGCCCGCCGTAGCTGTCGAGCTTGAACACCGTGATCGGACGGCCGGATACGGCCAACTGCACGCCGTCAGCCGGCCAGAAGCCGGTGAACGCGGCGATCCGGCCCGCCGCCAACTCCTGCGCGCCATTGAAGCCGACGTTCACGAGGTGGACGCGAGCTGGGTTCCCCCCGGCGGACGAGACGACCGTGTCGAGTACCGCCGTGTCCGACGGCACGCCGGTGATCCCGACCGTGCGTCCGACCAGCGAAGCGGGCGAGCGCAGCTTCTCCGAGGCCAGCCCGATCAGCCCTCCGAGCGGTCGTTGGGCAATCGCCATCACCGCTTCCGCGTTCTGGCCGCGCGCGATCTGGGTGGCCACGTCGCTGCCGTCGGCAAGGCCGAACGACGCGCGCCCCGCCGAGATCAGCGAGAGCGTGGACGAGGTCGACGATGGAGGGATCACACGCAGGTCGATGTTCTCGTCGCGGTAGTAGCCGGCCGCGATCGCGCGGTAGATGCCGGCGTGGACCGCGTTCGGGACGAAGTCGAGGATCAGGGTCGCGTGGGTCAGCCGCAGGAGCGCGCCTGCGGCGAGCGGGGAGCCGCGTGGGAATTCCGGCGCGCTTGCTGACCCGCACGCCGCGACCACTATGGCGAGCGCGGTCGCGAGGGCGGTGGCGAGCGGGCGCCTCATCGCGCGAAGTCTGCCTGGAATACTCCGAACCCGATGCCATCCGCAACGTTCACGTCCGACCTCGCCGAGTCACTCGCAGCCGAGCTGCTCGACCGATTCACCCGCTACGTCCGGATTGACACGCAATCGGCGCGCGACAGCGAAACCTGGCCGAGCACGCCGGGCCAGGTGGATCTCGGGCGGCTACTGGTCGAGGAGCTAAAGCAGCTCGGCCTAGCTGATGCCGAGATCGATGACGGCGGCTACGTGATGGCGACGCTGCCCGCGACCGACGGCGCGACCGACGGCGCGAGCAACGCGATCGGGCTGCTCGCGCACGTCGACACATCACCCGATGCCCCCGGCGCCGGGGTCGAACCGCTCGTCCACACGGGCTACGACGGTGGCGTGATCGAGCTGCCGAAGAACGGCACCCGGCTCGATCCCGAGACGATGCCCGAGCTCCGCACCAAGGGCGGCCACGACATCGTCACCGGATCGGGCGACACGCTCCTGGGTGCCGACGACAAGGCCGGCGTCGCCGAGATCATGACGGCCGTTTCGTATCTCATGCGGCATCCCGAGCTCCCGCGCCCGACGCTCAGAATCGGATTTACGCCCGACGAGGAGATCGGGCTCGGCGCGACCAAGTTCGATATCGAGCGGTTCGGCGCTCGCTGCGCGTACACGGTTGATGGCTCGAACCTCGGCGAGCTCCAGGACGAGACGTTCTCGGCGGTCGAAGTGGCGATCACCGTCCATGGGGTCGACGTTCATCCGGGAGCGGCGATGGGAAGGATGGTCAGCGCGCTGCGGCTCGCCGCAAAGATCGTCGCGTCGCTGCCGTCCGACCGGCTCGCGCCCGAGGCTACGGCCGACCGCGAGGGCTTCATCCACCCGTACCAGCTGACCGGGACCGCCGCTGAGGCCACGATCCGCTCGATCGTCCGGGACTTCGATGACGAGCTCCTGAACGGCCACATCGAGCTGCTCAAGCAAACGGCTCAGGATGTCGTTGATCGAGAACCGCGGGCACGCCTGGAGGTCACGGTCAACCCGCAGTACCGCAACATGCTCCGCTACGTCGAGCAGATGCCGGAGATCATCGACGCGGCAGCCGAGGCGATCCGTGCCGAGGGGATCGAGCCGTTGCGCATTCCGATCCGCGGCGGTACCGACGGCTCGCTGCTCTCCGAGCGCGGCTTGCCCACGCCGAACCTGTTCACCGGTGGCCACGAGTACCACTCGGTCCGCGAGTGGGCGTCGCTCCAGGACATGGCGGCCGCCGCAGCGACGCTCGTCCACCTCGCCGGGGTCTGGGCCCGGCCCGGGTCGTCGGGCGCCAAAGGTTAGGCTCCACCACCGATGAGCCACACCTCGCTTGCCTCGCTCGACGGCGAGATCACGGCTGCCGTCGACGCGATGATCCCCGCGACCGACGAGGGCCTCCTGCGTGGCGACGGCGTGTTCGAGGTGATCCGTGTCTACGACGGCAAGCCCTACGCGCTCGAGCAGCACTTCGCGCGTCTGCAGCGCTCCGCGGACAATCTCCGGCTCGAGATCGACCTCGAGGCAGTCCGGGCGGACGCGCACCGGCTGCTCGCGGAAAACGAAGCCGGTCCCAACGACGGTGCGCTGAGGGTCGTGCTCACCCGCGGGGGACGTCGGCTGCTGCTGACCGAGCCGCTGCACGCTCTCCCTGACAGGATCCGTCTCAAAACGGTCACGTTCTCGCCGACCCGCGTGCTTGACGGCATCAAGTCGCTGTCGTATGCGGCAAACATGCTCTCGCGCAGGCTTGCCCAGGAGCAGGGCGCCGATGACGCGCTGCTCGTGACACCTCATGGGCGCGTGCTCGAGGCACCCACGGCCTCGATCTTCTGGGTCACCAACGGTCACATCAAGACGCCGCCGCTCGAAGACCACATTCTCGCGTCGATCACGCGGGCGCTCGTGATCGAGATCACCGGCGCCACTGAGCAAGCGTGCACGCTCGATGATCTGGTCAGCGCGGACGAGGCGTTCCTCGCGTCGACGATCCGCGAAGTCCACCCGATCGCGACGATCGACGACCACGAGTACAGCGCCGAGACGCCGATCAGCAGCGAACTCGCGGAGACGGTCACGGCTCGGATCACCACGGAGCTGGCCGGCTGAAAGTCCTGACGGTGATCGGCAACCGGCCGCAGTTCATCAAGGCGGCGGCGGTCTCGCCTGGTCTGCGCGAGGCTCACACCGAGGTGCTGGTCCACACCGGCCAGCATTTCGACGACGAGCTCTCGAGCGTGTTCTTCAAAGAGCTGGGTCTTCCGGCCCCGGACCGAGAGCTGAACGTCGCGCTCGGCACGAACACCTCTCAGACCGCCCGGATGCTCGAGGCGCTCGAGCCGCTCCTCGACCGGGAGCAGCCGGACGTGGTGCTCGTCTACGGCGATACGAACTCGACCCTTGCGGGTGCGCTCGCCGGCGCTCAGCGGAACCTTCCGGTCGCCCACGTCGAGGCGGGGATGCGGTCGTTTGACCGTTCGATGCCCGAGGAGCTCAACCGCGTGCTCGCGGACCACGCGAGCGTTCTGCTGCTCTGTAGTACCGAGCAGGCGGTCGAGAACCTGCGGAGGGAGTCCGTCGGCGGCGATGTCGAGCTCGTCGGCGATGTGATGATCGACGTCGCCCTGCGCGTCCAGCCGGAGGCGCGCGAGCGGACTGATCTCGTCACCGCGCGCGGGGTTGAGCCCGGCGAGTACGCACTGGCGACCGCACATCGCGCCGGCAATGTCGACGATCCGGTGCGACTGACCGGGCTCGTCGAGTTACTGACCTCGATGCCGCTGCCGGTCGTCGTGCCGCTCCACCCGCGCACCACCAAGCGCCTGACAGAAGCCGATCAGCTGATGGATCGGCTGCACGGCGCCGACAACGTCGTGCTCACCCCGCCGCTCGGCTACTTCGAGACCGCGGCGCTGCTGACGAACGCCAAGGCGCTCCTGACCGACTCCGGGGGCCTTCAGAAGGAGGCGTATCTGGCGGGTGTCCGCTGCATCACGCTGCGGCCCAACACGGAGTGGACTGAGACCGTCGACGCCGGCTGGAACACACTCGTCGACCTCGACGCGCAGGCGGCGCGGGTTGCGCTTGACGCCGCGTCGCCCGCCGAGCGGCCCCGGCTGTACGGCGACGGGCACGCCGGCCGGCGCGTCATCGACGCTCTTACACTGCGGTTCGCATGACGGTCACGATCGGCGTCGCAGGTCTCGGATACTGGGGACCGAACCTCGCACGCAACTTCGCGTCGCTCCCGGACGCCGAGCTCAAATGGTGCGCGGATCCCGATGACGACGCCCGCCGCCGGATCCAACGCGCCCACCCCGGTGTCAAGACGACCAAAGAGATCGACGATTTGCTCAACGACGGCGCGCTCGACGCGATCGTGCTCGCGACCCCCGTGCCCACGCACGCCGAGCTTGCGACTCGGGTTCTGAACGCCGGCAAGCACTGCTTTGTCGAGAAGCCGCTCGCCCAGTCGGTGGCGGAGGCGGAAAAGGCAGTCGGCGCTGCGGCTCAGACCGCAAAGACGCTGATGGTCGGCCACCTGCTCGAGTACCACCCCGGCGTCCGCAAGCTCAAGGAGCTGGCGGACGCGGGCGAGCTCGGGGACCGGATCTTCTACATCTACGGCAATCGGCTGAACCTCGGCAAGCTTCGCGCTGACGAGAACGCGCTGTGGAGCCTCGGCGCGCATGACGTCTCCGTCGTCTTGCATCTCGCGCAAGAAGACCCCGTCGAGGTCGTCGCGCACGGCCAGTCGTATGTGCGCGACGGCGTCGAGGACGTTGTCTTCTGCTTCATGCGCTTCCCCTCGGGCCTGTCGGCCCATCTGCACCTATCGTGGCTTGACCCGCATAAGGAACGCCGCTTCACGGTCGTTGGTTCCCAGCGCATGGCAACGTTCGACGACATGCTGACCGAGGGCAAGGTGACCGTCTACGACAAGGGCTTTGACGAGGATGCCCGCGGCTACGGCGAATACATCACGCGCGCCGGCGGCAGCTTCAGTCCTCCAATCTCGAACGTCGAGCCGCTCCGAGTGGAGTGCGAGCACTTCATCCACGCGATCACGACCGGTGAGGCTCCCCGCTCCGACGGAGCCAGCGGACTGCGCGTCGTTCGCGTGCTGGAACAGCTTCAACGGTCGCTGGAGAGCAACCATGGCTAATGCGATCGCGCCCACAGCCGTGATCCATGATGGCGCCGAGATCGGCGACGGCACGACGGTTGGCGAATACGTCGTGATCCACCCGGGGACGCGGCTGGGTCCGGACTGCTACGTCGAGGCCGGCGCCGTGCTCGGGAAGACGCCACGGCTGCGCCCCGGGTCGAGCGCAGCCAAGGGCGAGCTCCACCCGCTGCTGATCGGCGCGGACGTGACGATCTGCGCCGGCGCCGTGGTGTACGCGGGCGCGCACATCGCCGACCACGCAATCATCGGCGACCAGTCGCAGGTCCGCGAGCGAGCGCGCATTGGCGCTAACACGGTCGTCGGCCGTGCCTCGTGCGTCGACTTCGACGCCGACGTGGGTGCGCGCGTGCTGATCCAGACCGGCGTGTACGTGACAGGCGGCTCGCTCGTCGAGGACGACGTGTTTCTCGGTCCTGGCGTCACGACGACGAACGACGACACGATGGGTCGTCACGTTCCCGGCGAGCTCGACGGGCCGACCTTCCGCCGCGCCTGCCGTGTCGGCGGCGGCGTCGTGCTGACCCCCGGCGTCGAGATCGGTGAGGAAGCGTTCGTCGCCGCCGGAGCGCTTGTGACCAAGGACGTCCCGCCTCGCGCGGTCGTGATGGGCGTACCGGCGCGCCAGGTTCGCGAGGTGCCCGATGAGGACCTGATCGAGAACTGGCGCTAGGCGCGCGTCTCGGCGAGCGCCGGATCTTCGCCGGCGAGCTCCATCCCGCTGCTCGCCTCGGTCCAGATCACCTCGTCGCGGCCCGGCCCAACGCCGATCAGCGCGATCGGGACCTTGATGAAATCGGCGATGAACCGCAGGTAGTTGCGCGCTGCGGCGGGCAGCTCGGACTCCGAGCGGCACTCGGTGATGTCCTCGCTCCAGCCCTCGAGTTCGGTGTACTCGCCGAGCGCGTGGTGGAGCACGCTCTGGTGGTAGGGGAAGTGGTCGAGCTCGGCGCCGTCGGGCGTCCTGTAGCTCGTGCACACCCCGAGCCGGTCGACGCCCGAGAGCACGTCGAGCTTCGTAATTGCAAGTGCGGTCAGCGAGTTCAGGCGTGCTGCATAGCGCAGTGCCACCAGGTCGAGCCAGCCAACGCGCCGCGGTCGCCCCGTCGTCGTGCCGTACTCGCCGCCGCGCTCGCGGATCTCGTCCGCCTGCGCATCCTCGAGCTCGGTGGGGAACGGGCCCGCGCCGACGCGGGTCGAGTACGCCTTGGCGATTCCCCACACCTCATCGATGTCCTTCGGCCCGACCCCCGCGCCGATGCACGCGGCGCCGGCGACAGGATTCGACGAGGTGACGAACGGATACGTGCCGTGGTCGATGTCGAGCAGCGCGCCCTGCGCCCCCTCGAACACGACCGCCTCGCCGGCGTCGAGCCGCTCGGTCACGAGCCTCGAGGTGTCGGCGATGTACTGCTCGAGCCGGTGCCCGTAGGTCAGGTATTCCTCGGTCATCGCCTGCAGGTCGAGCTTCGGGTCGCGCGCGAACGGTCGCAGCGACAGCCGCTTCGGTTCGAGCGCGGCGACGATCTTCTGTTTGAGGATCTTTGCATCGAGCAGGTCTTGGACCCGGATCCCGAGCCGCGCCGCCTTATCCGCGTAGCACGGCCCGATCCCTCGGCGGGTCGTCCCGATCTGAAGCTTCCCAAGCTTCGCCTCGCCGGCGTCGTCGAGCATCAGGTGGTAGGGCATGATCAGGTGCGCGTTCGCGGAGATCTTCAGCGCGGTCGTGTCGACCCGCCGCCGGCGCAGCTCGTCGAGCTCGTCGCCAAGGACCTTCGGGTCGATCACGACCCCGTTGCCGATCACGCACAACTTCCCGGGATGGAGGATCCCCGACGGCATCAGGTGGAGCTTCCACGTCTGGCCGCCTTTGACGATCGTGTGGCCGGCATTGTTGCCGCCCTGGAAGCGGACGACCGCGTCCGCCCGCTCGGCGAGCAGGTCGGTGACCTTCCCCTTTCCTTCGTCGCCCCACTGGGCGCCGACGATCACGATTCCCGGCATGCTGCCCGCAGTGTAAGTGGCCCGCCCACGGGAGACGGCCGGCCTAAGGGCGTCCTATGCGGAATGGATCTAGATCGGACGCGGCTCGAGCCGCCGGTCGTGCCCGAGCAGCGGCAGCTCGTCGCACATCTCGGTCAGGCGCGAGACGGTCCGCTCGGTGATCTGCTCGCACAGCGCCTCGCGATCGAGGATGTTCGTGGTGATCACGATCGATCGCTCGTCCTCATAGCGTGCGTTGACGATCGAGTAGAGCTCCTCGAGCACCCAGGGGGTCGTCTGCTCGGCCCCGATGTCATCGATGTGCAGGAGGTCAACGGACGTCAGCCGTTCGAACAGGTCATCGTGCGATCCGTTGTCGAACGTCTGGCGGATCTTGCGGAGCAGCTCGGGAAGCGAGTAGATCGCGACCGTCCGACCCGCCGCCAGCGCGGCCTTTGAGACGAGCATCGCAAGCGTCGTCTTGCCGGTGCCGACGGGACCCATCAACCACAGCCCGTGGCCGGCGTCGAGGTGGCGGTCGATCGAATTCGCGAAGCGGCGGGCGGCCGAGACCACTGCCGGGTCGATGTCGGTGACCGGCGGCCGGTCGAAGGCAGCGTCGCGATATCGCCGGGGGATCACCGCCGAGAGCTGGCGCGCCTTGCGCCCCGCGAGCAGCTGCGGGCGGCACTGACAGTCGTAGGCGGTGTTCGTCGCGTCGTCGAACAGCAGGCCGCCGCCGTCGCACAGACCGTAGATGCAGCGCTCGCTCACGCCGCGAACCTCTCGCCGGCGTAGTTCATGAACTTCGGGTACTGCTTCTGGAAGGTGAGCACGACGTCGCCGACCGGCCCGTTCCGGTGCTTGGCGATGATGATGTCCGCCTCGCCCGGCCGCTCGGACTCGTCCTTGAGGTAGTACTCCTCGCGGTAGATGAACATCACCAGGTCCGAGTCCTGCTCGATCTGGCCCGATTCGCGAAGGTCAGACAGGATCGGCCGCTTGTCGCCGCCGCGCTGCTCCACGGCGCGGCTCAGCTGCGACAGCGCGATCACGGGCACGTTGAGCTCGCGTGCCAGTCCCTTCAGCCCCCGGCTGATCTGGCCGACCTGCTCGACCCGGCTCTCGACTCGTCCCTCGTGCCGCATCAGCTGCAGGTAGTCGATGACGATCAGCTTCAGCCCGCCCTCCACCTGGTGATGGAGCCGCCGGGCCTTCGCCCGAACCTCGAGCACGCCGGTGTCGCTCGAGTCGTCGATGAACAGCGGCGCGTCCGAGAGTCGCTGGCAGGCGTCGATGATCTTCGGCCACTTCGGCTCGGCGACCTTCCCGCGGCGCAGGTCCTCACCGTGGATCCGGGCCTGCGAGGCGACGAACCGTTGCGCCAGCTCGGACTCGGACATCTCGAGCGAGAACAGCGCCACGGGATACCCGGCCAAGGCGGCGTTCTCGGCGATGTTCGCGACCAGCGCCGACTTGCCCATCGACGGCCGCGCCGCGATCACGATCAGATTGCCCGGGTGAAAGCCGCCGGTCTTTCCATCCAGGTCCTTGAATCCCGACGGCGTCCCGATCAGTGGCGAGTGCGCGACCGACAGCTTGTGCAGCCGCTCGGTCTCCTCGTCGAGGATCTCGGCGATCGGGCGGATCTTCTTCTGGCGATCGTCGTGCGCCACCTCGAGCATCTGGCGTTCGGCCTGCTCGACCAGCTCTCGCGCCGGCGCCTCACGCGAGAGCACGCTCGCCTGGATCTCGTACGACGCATTCAGCAGCGCGCGCATCTGGGCGTTCTCCCGCACGATCCGCGCGTACTCGCGCGCATGGCCGGCCGCCGGCACCCATCCGGCGAGCTCGTCGATCGCCTCCGGCCCGCCGATCTCAGCCAGCCTCCCGTCCTGGCGCAACGTCTCCGCGACGGTCAGGTGATCGATCTTCCGCGACGCGTCGTGCAGCTGCAACATCGCCGCGAACACCGCCCCGTACTGCTCGCGGAAGAAGTGCTGGGGCCGCAGCCGCTCCTCGATCAGCAGTGCGTTCAGGTGCCGCTCGTCGAGCAGCACGGCGCCGAGCACAGAACGCTCAGCCTCCAGGTTGTGGGGCGGTACTCCAACGTTTTGGACCGTGGCGGACACGATCATTCGAGTCTAAGTCGGAGCCAGACGGCATCGCGCGGCCCGTTCCCGCAACCTCCGAGGATTCCGTACGCCGACCGTTTAGCGTCTGCCGGCGTGCCTGCACTTCGGTTCCCGGCGCCACCGCTGTCCGACGAGGTCGTGCTGCTCCGGCCTTGGGGCGCTGACGACGTTCCTGACCAGATCATGCAGTTCGCCGACCCGAGCGTGCTGCGGTTCTCGTGGCCGCACACGATCCCGTACGTGGAGGAGTACGCGTGGGCGTACTTTCGCGAACAGGAGCAGGCGCGCCTGGACGGCGAGGAGCTGGGCTTCGCGTTTGCGGATCCGGCCCTGCCGACGACGGTCTTTGGCGGCGGGTCGCTGCACGGGATCGACCTGCGGGAAGGGCGCGCAGCTGTCGGCTACTGGCTCGCGCCGCCGCATCGCGGCTGCGGGATCGCGACCCGTGCCACGCGGCTGATGGCGCGGTGGGGCTTCTCGGTGCTCGGCCTCGAGCGGATCGAGTTGACGTGCGGGCCTGACAACGAGGCCTCGCAGCGCGTGGCGGAGCGGGCCGGGTTCGTGCGCGAGGGCGTACTCCGCTCACACATCGCGTTCAAGGGCGGCCGCCGAGATTCGGTTGTCTTCGGCCTACTTCGAACCGACGTGCCGTAGGGGCGCCGAACGGCAAGTACTCGGCGCGTCAGGGGCGACGGCGTACTTCGGATCTGTGCGCTGGACCGCGCGCTCAGCCGGCGACGACCATCGTCTTGATCGTCGCCGTCACCTCGTCGGCGATCTCGACCACGACCATGTACGTCCCGGTGTTCTTGATCGGCTCATCGAGGTGGATCTTGCGCCGATCGACCTTGATCCCGCGCGCATCGCGGATCGCGTCCGCGATGTCCTGCGGTGTGACCGAGCCGAACAGCCGTCCGTCGTCGCCGGCCTGCTGCGGGATCGTGAGCACCGTGCGGCTGAGCAGGGACGCGTTGTCGCGCGCCCGGTCCTCGGCGTCCTGCTTCGCCTTCTCGGCCGACTCACGCCGGCGGGTTGCCGCCGCGATCGATCCCGAGGTCGCGGGCTCGGCAAGCTTGCGCGGCACCAGGTAGTTGCGCAGGTAACCGGGCGAGACGTCGACGACCGCGCCGCGCTCGCCCAGCGTCTCCACGTCCTGGAGCAGGATTGCCTGTGGCACGCGGTTCAGCGGCCCCGGTCGCGATCGCCGCGCGGGCCGCGCTCGCGCGCGTCGTTGCCGCCCTCGCCGACATACGGCAACAGCGCCAGCTCGCGGGCGCGCTTCACGGCCCGTGCGACCTGGCTTTGGTGCCGACGGCAGGCGCCGGTGATCCGCCGCGAGCGGATCTTGCCGCGCTCGGACACGAATCGCCGCAGGGTCGACAGATCCTTGTAGTCGACGCGGTCGATCTTGTCCCGACAGTACGGGCACGGCTTGCGTCGGGTGGAAGTCGGCCCACCTTTTCGATCGCGCCGGCGTACCGGCCGTCTGCGTTGCTTCGCCACTCGGTTCCTTTGGTCTAAAACGGAATATCGTCGTCCGCAGCTCCAGAGGCCACCGGCGCGGTCTCGAAATCGCTGGTATCCATCGGGACGTCGCTCTCCGAGACGCGTGCGCCGCCGGAGAATCCGTTCCCGTTACCGGCGTCGTCGCGCCCGCCGAGGAACTGCACGTTGTCAGCGATGATATCGACCGATTGGCGCTTCTGTCCTTCGACCTCGTACTCGCGCCACTCGAGCCGGCCGTCGATCGCGACGGGCGCGTCCCTTGGCCAGGTACTTCGCGCAGTTCTCGCCCCTGGCCCCGAAGACGGTGACATCGAAGAAGTTGGGCTTCTCCTCCCACTGTCCGGTGGCGTTGTTCTTGCGGCGTGTGTTGCACGCGATCCGCAGCTTGCAGACCGAGGTCTCGCCGGCCGCGCGCAGCTCGGGATCCCTGGTCAGGTTCCCCGTCATCACGACTCTGTTGATATTCATCCGAATGGCTCCTTTCCAGGACCTCTTGAAAGCTCTTCGCCGAGTCTAGGCCGGTCGCAGACGGCAACCCCGGCGCTCCCCGGAAAATGGGAGCAATCGTTGCGCTCCTGGCACAGAGCCGGAACGCGCCGTCACAGTCTCGTGCACAAGCGCGGCGCGAGCGCCGTCGCTGCGCCGGCTACTCCTCGGGGCTTTCGTCGACCTCGGCGGCTGCGGCCGCAGCTGCCGCCGCGCCCGCGCCGACCGGCACCGGTGGCGGCGCGCTCGCGATCGGCGGCGGCGAATCGGGCGCTGCCGGCGTGCCCGGAAGCACCTTGATCACCCGGAAGCGGAGCACGCCGTCGTCGATCCGCAGCGTGTGCGACAGCGACTCGAGCAGCGACACCGGCCCGTGGAACTGGATCAGGTGATACTCGCCCTCGGCCTGGTGCTCGATCCGGAAGGCCATCGCCCGGCGCCCCCATACGTCATGCCGCTCGACCGACCCGTCGGCGGAGGTGATCGCCGACTCGACGTCCGAGACGATCTTCGCCCGCCGCTCGTCGTCGATCTCGACCGACAGGACGAGCGTGAGGTCGTAAAGGGGAGTTGTTTCAGCCATGCGGTGAAGCCCGCGGCGCCGGCAGGTAGGGCCGACCCTCGGGCGGCGAGCGACTATAGCAACGGGTTTCGGGCCACGGCACGAACCGCGGCCCTCGGCGCGAACCGCGGCCGCCGGCGCGGACCGCTAAACGGCCGAGGCCTTCTGACGGATGTCAGCGAGCTGCTCGTCGATCCAGTCGCCCGGGTCGCGGGCGGTGACGACCGATCGGAGCCCCGCGATCCGGCGGCGCGCGCTCCTCGGACGGCATCGTCAACGCTGCGTGGATCGAGTCGGCCAGCTCCTGGATGTCGAACGGGTTGACGGACAGGGCGAAGTCGCCGAGCTCCTCATGCGCGCCGGTGTTCTCGCTCAGGATCGACACGCCGGCGCGCTCGTTGACCATCGGGCCCTCCTTCGCGACCAGGTTCATGCCGTCGAACATCGCGTTGACGATCAGCACGTCGTAGTGCTTGTAGGCGGCCACCGCCTCCTCGAGGTCGTCGCGGAGCTTCAACTGAATCGGCATCCAGTCCGGCGAGCCGTGGCGATGGTTGACCACCGCCACCACGGCCTCGATTCGCTCCAGATACTCGGCGTACTCGGGCACGTCGGTCCGCGACGGCATCAGCTGCGCGATGAACGTGATCCGCTCGTGGAACTCGGGATGCTGCTCCAAGAAGACGTCGAACGCGGTGAATCCGCGCAGCACATTCTTCGACAGGTCGGCCCTGTCGACGCGCAGGATCAGATGCTCGCGCCGCCGGCGCAGGAGCTCCTCCTCGAGCTCCAAGGTCCGCTCTCGCGCCGCCACCGCCTGCACGGCCGACGCGTCGATCGGCAGCGGATAGGCCCGCACCCACACCTCGCGGTCGTCGACGCAGACCACGCCGCGGTCGAAGTCGACCTCGACGTCGAGCAGCTCCTCGCAGCAGCGCAGGAAGTTCCGCCGGTACGAGCGTGTGTGGAAGCCGATGATGTCGTTGGCCAGGATCCCGTGGTAGATGTCCTCGCGCATCTGCTTGGGGAGCACGCGCCAGGCGTCCGATTGCGTCCATGGGATATGGACGAAGTGATGGAGGAATGCGTCCGGCCGTTCCCGGCGGACGAGCCCCGGCAGCGTGTACAGGTGGTAGTCGTGGACCATCACGACCGGGTCTGAGACTCCCTCGATCTCCTCGAGCACCGCGCGGGCCAGGTCCTCGTTGACCGCGTTGTAGCCGAACTCGAACGCCTCGGTCTCGTTGCGCCGGATGTCCGGAGCGTTCGAGAGGTCCCACAGGTAGTGCTGGATGAACCACAGCATCGGGTTGGCGATGATGTTGTAGAAGCGGTCGTACGCCTCGTCTTCGGAGGCGACCAGCTTGACGTTGTACTCGTGCCCGTCGGCGCTGCGGACCGGGAACGGCCGGCCGTGGTGGCGCTCTGAGACGAGCATGTCCTCGGCCGTCAGCGCCGACGCGATCCAGGTCACCGGCCGATGGGTCGCGAGCCCGATCAGGGCGGTCACGAGGCCGCCCGTGCCGCGCCGCATGCCGCCCTCTTCGAACGTGACCGGGCCTCTGTTGGACACGAGCACGAGCGGCCGGTCCGCCGAGGTCATTTAGGCCCCCCGGGGATAGCTTGCGGTCCGCGACGCCCGATGGGCCGTGCGACTGCTCGTGCGTCCTTGTCTCGCTTGCTGCTCGGAGGCGGCATTCCCGCAATCTACCCCCGGGCGGGTTTTACATCCCGATGTCCTCGAACAGCTGGAGCCAGTCGCGCAGTAGCCGTGGCGTCAGGAAGTGCTTGCGGACGTGCTCCTTGCCGTTGCGCCCGAGCTGCTTGCCGAGGGTGGGGTCGCCGAGGATCTCGAGCGTGCGGCGCGCGCAATCCTCCACGGTCGAGACCAGAAACCCGGTCTCGCCGTCGAGCACCTGCAGCGGGATCCCGCCGACGTCGCCGCCGATGAACGGCCGCGCCTTCCAGATCGCCTCCGAGACGGTCAACCCGAACCCCTCGCGGGTGGACTTCTGGATCACCACGTCCGAATAGGACTGGAAGGCGTTCACTTCAATGGCACCAACATTATTTAGGTTATTTAAAATATGAATGTCGGGATCACCGTCCGCGTGGGCGACGGTGGCATTGAAGAAGTCCCAGCCCTCGGGGTCGTCGGTCGCCATCGAGCCGACCAGCGCGAGCTGGACGTCGGGCGCCTGCTGCTTGACGATCCGGTAGGCGTCGATCACCCCGAGTGGGTCCTTCCACGGATCGAACCGCGACACCTGGCAGATCAGCGGCCGGTCGACGTCGATCCCGAACTGGTCGCAGATGTAGACGGCGTCCTCGGGCGAGAACGCCATGTTCTTCGGCGCCAGCGGGTCGATCGCCGGCGGGACGATGTGGGCGCGTCCGTCGACTCCGCGCCGGGACGTACTGCTGCATGTGGAAGACCGCCGCCTCGTAGGGCTCGAGCCACGGCAGCAGCCGCGCGAGCGTGCGCCGGGTTCGGCGTCGAGAGGTCGATGTGGCAGCGCCACACCCAGTGGCGGGCGCTTGCCCGGCACGAGCGAGGCGATCGCCGCCGGCTGCGGGTCGTGGATGATGCACACGTCCCAGCCGTCGGACAGCTGCTCGGCGTTGATCTTGTTGTACCTCTCCCACGTCTCCCACTGCTCGCCGGACAGGTCCTCCGGCGCGCCCTGCAGCGCGTTGTGCATCAGCTTGGTCGCGTTGAAGAACTCCTCGCGGCCGTAGATCACCTGCCACTCGACCTCGAGCCCGACGTCGATCATCAGCGGTATCAGCGTGTAGAGGATCTCCGAGACGCCGCCGCCGAACGCCGTCGCAGACACGTGCAGGATCCGCTTGCCGCTCAGCCGCCCCGCGCGCTCGCGGATCTCCTCGACCAGCGCACGGCCGACGAGCGAGGCGTAATCGGAGAGGTGCTTCGTGCTGACGGAGACGGGCTGGAGCATCGCGCGCAGGCAAGATACAGCCCCGACCGCACGTCAGGAATGCAGCGATCGCAACCGCGCAACCCCGTCGTCGACTGCGCGGAGGAGCAGCGCGTGAAGCTCGGCGTTGGCGGCCGAGATCGAGGACATCTGAAACTCGTGTCCGGACCCGAGCAGTCGGTGGCGGTCGAGCGGCGCTCCCCACCCGTCGGTCACGATCCCGCCCGCCTCGCGCAGGATCAGCCACGGCGCGGCGAGGTCGTAGGGAGAGTTGTTCAACACGTGCCCGCCGCCGATGCGCTCGAACTCTGCGCGCATCCCCGGGACCTCATCGACGAGCCGCGACCCGACCTCGATCACGGCGTCCAGCTGGCCGGTCACGAGCCGGGTCATCGCGAACGCCTGCGAGCCGAGATCGAACACGCCTCCGCCCACCGACGATGCGTCGATCAGGTCGCCCAGCACCTCGGCGGTCGGCCGCGCCGGCCGCCCGCGGAACCCATAGGCCCAGAAGAGCCGCGAGAGATCTGTGGCTGGGCTCAGGGAGGCAGGGCGCGAGGAGCTGATCCCTTCGCCTCGGACGGCCGCATACCAATCGCCGGACTTGATCTCCACGACAGCACGCACAAGCGACGTCGGCCATCACGGGCTCTCCGTCGCCGAGCGGCGCCAGCGCGACCGCCACGCAGGCCGACTCCAAGCCGGCCATCGCCGGCCGCGTCCCGTCGATCGGGTCGACGACGAGCACGAACGACGCGTCATCGGCGTCCACCAGCCCCCGGTCCTCCGAGTACCAGGCGACCCCCGGGGCTCGCGCCACGACGAGCTCCTCGAACGCGCTCTCGGCCACCTCGTCGATCGCGAACGTCACGTCACCGCCGGCGCCGTCGCCGGCGACCGCCCGGCCGGCGTGAGAACCGAGCACCGGGATCACACGCTCGCGCAACTCGCGCGCGAGCTCGAGCACGAGCTGATCGTTCATGAGGGAATCTCGAGCGTGAAGACCGTCTCGCCCGGCGCCGAGCGGACCCGCAGCCGCCCCGACATCCGCTCTGCCAGCTCCGAGGCGATCGCCAGCCCGAGCCCGGAGCCCTGCTTGTCATCGGCCGTGTAGAACGGTTCGAAGATGCGCTTCTGCGAGCGCTGCTCGATGCCCTCGCCGTCGTCGCGCACGGCGAGCCGCACGAACGCCGTTGTCGCGCCCGGCAGTGACGACGATCCGCGTGCCCGAGGGGGTATGCGTCAGTGCGTTGTCGATCAGGATCCGGACGATCTGAGCGACCCGCACCGGATCGCACACCGCGTCGACCGAACGCGCCGCCAGGCGCAGCTCCAGATGGGAGTCGTGAGAGGCGAGCGTCGGCTCAAACTCACCGGACACCGAACGCGTCAGCTCCGCCAGGTCGACCTGCTCGACGCGCAGCTCCAAGGATCCGGCCTCCAGCCCCGAAAGGTCGAGCAGATCCACTGACAGCTTGCGCAGCCGCTCCACCTGGTCGCGGACCTGCTCGAGGAACCGCCGGCGCGTGTCCGCGTCGAGGTCGTCGTCCTCGAGCAGCTCGACGAACCCGCCGAGCGAGAACAGCGGCGTCCGCAGCTCGTGGGAAGCCGTCGCGATGAATTTCTTGCGCGCCGACTCGAGCTGTGAGAGCTGGCGCTGCATGTCGTTGAACGCGAGCGCCAGCTGCCCGAGCTCATCCGAGGAGTCGACCGGGATCGGGTGCTCGAAGTCGCCCGCGGCGACCTGCTCGGCCGCGCGCTCGAGCCGCTTGACCCGCAACGCGAGCCACCGCGCCAGCAGGTAGCCGCCGATCAGCGCGAGCGCCAGCGCGATCCCGCCGGCGACGAGGATCTTCTGACGGACGATCGAGACGCTTCGGGCGACGTCGGCGATCTTCGTCGAGTACACGAGCACGTCGCCGACGTGGCCCTGGTACGGAATCGGGACTGCGACCTCAGCGACCTCGCCGGCACCGCTGCCCTCGGTGCCCCGCGCGAGGTTCCCGGACCGCGCGGCGCGGTACGCGGTCAGCGACGAGACCGACTCGCCGGCAGCCGGCCCGGCCGAGTCGACCTGCACCCACAGCTGGGGCCCGCTCGGGGTCCCCGCGAACGCGACGCCGAACAGCGTCACGCGGTAGCCGGACTGCGCCGCCGCGCTGTCGACCGCCAGCCGCACGCCCGCCTGCGCTGCGTTGCCGCCGATCTGACCCGAGACCGACGAGGTGCTCGGCCCGGAAGCCGCGGCGGAGAGCTCGGACAGTCGTTCGTTGACGAGCCGCGTGCGCAGGCCGGGCGCGACGATCATGTACAGCACCGCAATCGCGACCAGCGTGATCCCGAAGAACACGAGCGCGATGCGGTTCCGCAGCGACAGCAGGGCGCGCCAGCGCAACCGCTCCATCATTCCTCCGTGTCGACGAACCGGTAGCCGACCCCGCGGACCGTGAACAGATACTCGGGGTCCTTCGGGTCGCGCTCGATCTTCTCGCGCAGATGGCGGATGTGGACGTCGATCGTGCGCGGGTCTCGGTATGCGGAGTCGCCCCAGATCCGGGCCAGCAGCATGTCGCGCGTGAATACCCGTCCCGGGGTACGCGCGAGCGCGGAGAGGATCTCGAACTCGACGAACGTCAGCGGCGCCTCGCCACCGCGCACGCGCACCGTCCGTTTGAGGAAGTCCACACGCAGGTCTCGCACCTCCAACGGCACCTCGTCCGGGCCGGCCTCCGCCGGCCGTGTCATCTCCGCGCGCCGCAGCGCCGCTTTGATCCGCGAAGAGAACTCCCGCAGCGAGAACGGCTTGGTGATGTAGTCGTCGGCGCCGAGCTCGAGTCCGACCACCTTGTCGATCTCCTCCGATTTGGCCGTCAGCATGATGATCGGGACCGAGCTGCGGCTGCGCAGCCGCCGGCAGACTTCCAGGCCGTCGATCTTCGGCAGCATCAGATCGAGCACGACGAGGTCGAACGGCTGCTCGTCGAACCGCTCCAGCGCCTGGCGGCCGTCGGTTGCCTGGACGACGTCGTACCCCTCCTTGCGCAGCGGGTACGACAGCAGCGTCTGAATCGACTGCTCGTCGTCGACTAGCAGGATGCGCGCTGATCGATCGGCGATGGTCATCCTAAGAATCCCTAATAACTGCGACATACAGGGTAATCACCGCCCCGGGTGCGGCTAATCTGCGAAGCGATGCTCGACGGGCGCATCTACCGCACGGGCTTGATCGCGGTCGCCCTGGCCGTGGTCGTGCTGGCATTCTCGCTCCAGAATCAGCCGGGAGCCGCGCACGCCACGCTCACGCCCGACGCGTTCAACGCGCAGTTCGCGCTCAACGAGACGAATCTGTGGGGTAGCCGCTATCCCGACCGGCCGCCGGGCTCGGTCCAGGACCAGGACCTCGCCAGCGAGGTCGCCGGCGGCTTGCGCCAGCCCGGCTTCAGGGTTTCGACGGACGTCTATACGGCTCGCACCGCGTCCGGCACCCAGACGCTCGAGAACGTCACCGCGACCCGACCCGGGACTGGCAACGGCACGATCGTGGTCGTCGCGCCCCGCGATCATCTCGGCCCACCGGCCGCTGCATCGCTGTCCGGGACCGCGACGCTCGTCGACCTTGCGTCGGTGATGTCGGGCGAGACAATCAACCACACGATCGTGCTCGCGTCGACGAGTGGCACGGACGGCGGCGCCGGCGCGGCGCGACTGGTGCAGACGCTTCCCGGGCCGATCGACGCCGTGATCGTGCTCGGCGACATGATCGGCACACGCGTCCGCCAGCCAGTCGTCATCCCGTGGTCGAACGGGGTCGGGTTTGCGCCGCCCGGGCTCCGCAACACGGTGGCTCAGGCGCTTACTTCGCAGGCCGGTCTGCGGGCCGGCGGCAGCAGCCTGATTGGCCAGCTCGCTCACCTCGCGTTCCCGTTGACGACGACCCCCCAGGGCGCGTTCGGAGCCGCCGGGGTTCCCGCGATCACGCTGTCGTTGTCCGGCGATCGGCCGGCCGCGGCGGACGAACCCACTTCCGGTCCCGCCGCCGAGGCGCAGATCAACGGCCTCGGCCGCACGGTGCTAGCGAGCATCAGCGCGCTCGACAGCGCTCCGACGCTCCCGGCGCCGAGCGCTTACATGCTGTTCAGTGGCAAGGTCGTGCCGCCGTGGGCGATCCGGCTGTTCGTGCTCGTCCTGATCCTGCCCGTGGCCGGTGTGGCGATCGACGGGCTCGCGCGCGCTAACCGCCGCGGTCACTCGCTATCGACGCCGGCGGCGTCGATCGTCCTAGCGGCTGTGCCGTTCGCTTTGGCGGCGCTGCTGATCGTCGCGGCGCGTCTCGCTCACGTGATCTCCGCGGCCCCGCCCGGCCCGGTCCGGCCCGAGACCGTGTCGTTGAAGACCGGCGACATCGCGCTGCTCGTCGTCGTCGGGCTCCTGATCGTTGGCGCGTTCGCGCTGCGGCGTTGGATCGCGCCGCGGGCGACGGTTCGCTCCAGTCGCGTCAGGGCCGAACGCAACGCCGCGGCGGGCCCGGTCGTGGCAGCGCTGATGTGCGCGATCACGCTGGCGATCTGGGTGAAGAATCCGTTTGCCGCGTTGCTCGCGATCCCGGCGCTGCACCTGTGGATGTGGGTGGCGGACTCCGACGCGAGGAGCGACGAAACGAACCCAGGCGCACGTTTCCACCCGGCCGTCTCGAGCGTGCTTGTCGTCGTGGGACTGGCGCCGGTGATCGCGCTCGCGGCCTACTACGTGATCTCCCTTGGCATCGACCCGGCCGGCCTAGGCTGGAGCGCGATCCTGATGCTCGCCGGCGGCCAGATCGGCCTGCTCGCCGCGCTCGAGTGGTGCGTGCTGCTCGGTTGCACGATCACGGTGGTCATGCTCGCGACGCGGGCGGTGCGCGCGCCGCGTGCGGAGCAGCTGCCGGTCACCGTCCGCGGCCCGATCACGTACGCCGGGCCGGGCTCCCTCGGCGGCACCGAATCGGCGCTGCGACGCTAGGCGCCGATGACTGCACGGCGCCTGATCCGGGATGTCTCGTCCGTGCTGATCATCTCCGGCCTGCTGCTGCTGCTCGACGCCGGCCTGACGCTCGTGTGGCAGGAGCCGGTGACGGCGGTGATCGGGCTGATCCAGCGCGCCGGGATCGACAAGACGTTCCTCAGCTACACGACTCATCCGCTGTCGCGGAGCGACACCGCGGTGCTCGGGAGCCTGCCCTCTTCGGTACGGCGGATCGCGTTCCTCGCGCGGCGAGAGCAGCAGCAGGTGACGACGGGCGCAGCGATCGGCACGATCGACATCCCGAAGATCGGCGTCGACTTCGATGTCGTCCAGGGAACCGACACGCCCTCGCTAGAGAAAGGTCCGGGGCACTACCCGGAGACCGCGTTCCCGGGTCTCGGGCAGACGGTCGCGATCGCCGGGCACCGGACGACGTATCTCGCGCCGTTCCGCAACATCAACGCATTGCACACGGGCGACAAGATCGTCCTGTCGATGCCGTACGCGACGTTCACGTACGTCGTCCAGTACCAGAAGATCGTGCTCCCGACGGCTCTGTGGGTGACCGACAACGTCGGCTACGAGCGGCTGGTGCTGTCGGCGTGCAACCCGCTGTACAGCGCTGCCCAGCGGATCATCATCTTCGCCCGTCTCGCCGGCGAGCGCCCGAGCCGGCCCGCGCTCAGCACCGCCTGATTGTCCAATTTCCGTCCACTCGGGCGGCGCGGGCGTGGATCGATGCCGAAAAGCGGGTAAGGGAACCAGGTAGGGCGACCTTCACACGCATCCGCCGAGAGGAACATGGACGAGGATCGCGCGCAGAGAGTGTCCGAGATCAAGCGGCGCATCAGGCAGGGCGAGTACACGGTCGACCCGCGCGCGGTGGCCGATGCAATCCTGCGCCACCACGATGAGCTCGCCCCCGAGAGCGGTCAGAAAGAGTGTTCGTACCCGGAGAGGTCGCCCGACGCGCCGATGAAGCTGACGCCAGGCGCCCCCGGCACGACCCGGCCGATCCACGTCACCGAAGCATGGCGCCGGCTGTTCGGCGGCATGCACACGCAGAGCTCGTAGTCGTCCCCGGCGGTCGCTGCGAACACCGCCGGCTCGACGCCGCCGGCGGCCGCGACCTCGCGAACACCGTCCGCTAGCGGGATCGCGTCGAGGTCGATCTCGATCGCCACACCGCTTCGGCGTGCCAGGTGCCCTGCGTCGGTGGCGAGCCCGTCCGAGATGTCGATCATCGCGTGCGCGCCGGCGAGTGCCAGCTCGCGGCCGAGCTCGAGCCGCGGCCGGGGCCGCGTGTAGGGCTCGCGCAGCTTGGGGGCTGCCTCGCCGCCCAACACCGCCGCCAGCCCGACTCCGCCTGCTCCCAGCGTCCCGGTGACGCCGACCAGGTCCCCTTCTCGAGCGCCGTCGCGCCCGACCAGCTCGCCCGGGTCCGTTGCCCAGCCAACGACCGTGAACGACACGAGCAGCGTGTCCGCGCGGGTGAGGTCGCCGCCGGCGATCGTGGTCGCGCACGACGCGGCCAGCTCGGCCGCGCCGGCGACGAGCGAGACGCCATAGGCGACGTCGGTCCCCGTCGGCAGCCCGAGCGCCAGGTACGCCTCGGCCTCGCCGCCGACCCCCATCGCGGCGAGGTCCGACAGCGCCGTGGCGAGCGCCCGCCAGCCGATCTCTCCGGCGCTCATCAGCTCGCTGCGGAAGTGGACCCGGTCGACGATCGCGTCGACCGAGGTGACGGCGAACGGGCCGCCGGCACGGACGACCGCCGCGTCGTCGCCGAGCCACCGGACGACCCGTGGGCTCTCGTTGGACAGCGCCCGCTCGAGCGCGTCGATCAGCGCGAGCTCGCTCAGCGCTCGCGAGCCCTCAGCGGTGGCGGTAGACGATCCGGGCGCGGTCCAGGTCGTACGGGGAAAGCTCTACGCGGACGCGGTCGCCGGGCAGGATCCGGATCCGGAAACGGCGCATCTTCCCCGCGACGTGGCCGAGCACCACGCGATCCATGTTGTCGAGCTTCACGCGGAACATCGCGTTGGGCAGCGCCTCCACGACCTCGCCTTCGAGCTCGACTTTCTCTTCCTTAGGCATGAACGGGCGAGAACGGTAGCAGCGAAAGCGTCCCGCTAGTGACCGTTTCCATTCCCGTTTCCATTCCCGTTTCCATTCCCGTTGCCATTCGCGTTGCCGCCGCCGGTGTGGCCGTTGCCGAAGCCGGGGGGAGCGCCGACGTTGCCGCCACCGGTTGGCGGACCGGTCGTAGTCTGGGTGGGAGCGGTCGGGCCGGTGGGGGATGTCCCCGTCGTTGAGGTGGTCGTACCCGTCCCGGTATTGCCGGCCTGGTTGTTGTTGTTCTGGTTGAACTTGGCGTTGCCGGTGATGGCGAAGTTGCCGAAGAACGGCTGCCCCTGCCACGGGACCGTCGGTGTCGGGAAGTCACCGCAGAAGCCGTCGGAGGCGGAGGCCATGTAGTCGTGCCAGATCGGCGCCGCGAGCGTGCCGCCGAAGCCGTTGGCCATCGGGACGTTGCCCTGCGGATAGCCCACCCAGACGGCGGTCGACAGCTGCGGCGTGTAGCCGACGAACCACGCGTTCGCCAGGTTCTCCGAGGTTCCGGTCTTGCCGGCGGCCGGGCAGCCGTAGTTCGCCGCCGTGCCCGTCCCGGAGGTGATCACGGTCTTGAGCACCTGGTCGCCGGCGTAGACCTGGCCGTACGGGAAAACACGGTTACCGGCGGCGTCCGCGAAATTGACGACGCTGTGATCGGGGAACAAGACCCTGCTGATCGCCGTCGCGGGGTGATGGATGCCGCCACTCGCCATCGTCGCGTACGCGTCCGCCATCTCCAACGGCGTGACGCCGATGCGCAGGCCACCGATCACCTCGGCCGGGTTGCCGTCGAGCGGTGAGGTGATCCCCATCGCGTGGGCGGTCTGGTCGAGCTTCGACCAGCCGAGGTCGGCGGCGAGCTGGGCGAACACCGTGTTGTCCGAGACCGTGGTCGCCTTCGTGACGCTGATGTCGCCCTGATAGGTCAGCTCGGCGGTGTGGACCGACCACGTCGGGTCCGCCGGCAGCCAGCCGGCTGCGAGAAGGTGCGAGTTGTAGAAGGTCGTGTTCGGGTCGCCGTTGTAGTCGTGGATCAGCGTCATCAGCGCGAAGATCTTGAAAGACGAGCCCGATGAGCGGTGCGCCGAGGAGGCGTAGTCGAACGTCGTCTGCTGGTAAGTGGAGGAGGTGGCCATCGCGAGGATCTCGCCGTTCAGCGGGTTGATCGAAACGAGCGCCGCGGCGGGCTGGCCCGGGCCGCCTTCGTGCGCGATGATCGCCTGTCGCGCAAGCGCCTGGTCGCGCGGGTCGATCGTCGTGTAGATCTTCAGCCCGCCCTGCGTCACCCGCGGGCAGTAAGTAGGCGTCGTCGGGCAGAACTTTGCGATCAGCTGCTGCTGCACGTAATCGAAGATGTACGGCTGCCTGCGGGTGTTGAACGAGCCGTTCTGAACCACGTCGAGCGGCGACGCCTCGGCCGCGGAGGCCTGCGACTGGGTGATGTAGTGCGACTGCACCATCCCCTGCAGCACGTCGTGGCGGCGCTGGCGCGCGAGGCTCGGATGGAGGAAGGGGTTGTAGTCGGATGGCGCCTGCGGCATCCCCGCGAGCAGGGCCGCCTGCGCGAGGTCGAGCTTCCAAACCGGCTTGTTGAAGAACATCCTCGCCGCGGCCCCGACGCCGTATGCCGTCTGCCCGCCAACCGTCCCGTACGGCACGTCGTTGAGGTAGTTGTCGAGGATCCACGCTCGCCCGCGGAGCTTGAACAGCTGCTCGGCGAGCTTCGCCTGGATGATCTTGTACTTCAGGTTGCGGTGGGACTTGATCTGCGGGTACAGGTTGTCGACGAGCTGCATCGTCAAGGTCGAGGCACCCTGCAGCGTGGCGCCGCCGTTGAACAGGTCTCGGAAGGCGGCGCGGACGATGCCGGTGTAGTCGAGCGCACCGTGCAGATAGAAGCGCCGATCCTCGATCGCGACGGTCGCCTCGCGGAGGATGTGCGGGATCTGAGCCGCGGAGACAGGGGTACGGAGGGTGTCGGACTGGATGTATCCGAGCGACTGTCCGTTGGAAGCGAACACCTGCGAGAGCTGCCCCGGCACCTGCGGTTTGAGCTGATTCAGGTTGGGGGCGGAATCGGCCACGCTCACGACCCAGCCGACGAGCGCGAGGATCGCGAGCGTCACCGAGGAGACGAACACGAGCACGGACATCAGGATCACCCGCCTGACGGGTGTTCCGCGGTGGCGGCGACGGCGCCGCTGACGTTCGCGTCGGCTCATGGAGAGGGTGAGAGCAAGGACGGGGACTTGGTATCGACGAATTTGACCGCGCCGAGTAAACCTCCCGAACCTGTGGAAATTCTAACTTCGACGGGATTTCGGGACGCCGATCCGGTGTCCTTCTCTGGTTACGATCGCCCGCGTGCGCACGATCAGCTTCGATGCGATGGGCACGCTGATCGAGCTCGAGCCTCCGGCGCCGCACCTCGCGCGGGCGTTGCGGATCCCGCTCGCTGACGCCGAGCGGGCGATCGCCGCGGAGATCTCCTATTACCGGGCGCACCTCGACGAGGGCACCGACGCCGACACCGTCGCCGACCTGCGCCGGCGATGCGCGCAGGTCGTCGCCGACGAGCTGTCGATCGAGGGCGACCTGACCGACGTACTGCTGGACTCGCTCCGGTTCGAGGTGTTCGCGGACGTGAAGCCGGCCCTGACGCGGCTGCGGGAAAGCGGGGAGCGGCTCGCGGTTGTCAGCAACTGGGACGCATCGCTGCACGACGTGCTCGCTCGGCTCGGGCTCGCCCCGCTGTTCGACGTGATCGTCACCTCGGCCCAAGCCGGCGCCCGCAAGCCGGATCCGTCGATCTTCGCCGCCGTCGGCATGCCGCTTTCGCTCCACGTCGGGGACAGCGTCGCCGAGGATGTCGCCGGCGCCCGGGCTGCGGGGATCGAGCCGGTGCTGGTCCAACGCCACGGTGGCGCCGGTCCCTCCAAGGTACGCACCATTGCCTCGCTGGCCGAGCTGTGATCATCTGAGTGTGGCCCGCCTGCTCGTGATCGGTGCCGTCCTGCTGTCGGTTGCAGGCTGTGGCTCCTCGCGCGCCAAGCCGCACCGGACAACCACCTCGGCCGCCCATCTGAAGACGACGCCGGGAACCCTCACCGTCCCGGCGCCGCCGCCCAGTGGCATTCCCGCCAGCCCTGCCGCGCTCGCGCTCATCCGCAACTGGGCCAACGCGCTCCGCAGTGGCGACGTCACCGCCGCGGCCCGTTACTTCGCGGTTCCGAGCGTGATGATCAACGGGGTCGTCGCCGGCGGCAACGTGGACATTTTCCGGATCCACACCGCCGCCCAGGCGGTGCAAGCCAACGAGACGCTGCCGTGCGGCGCGAAGCTGATTTCCGCCGACATGCGCGGGCAGTACGTCAATGCGCTGTTCGCGCTCACCGGGCGACCCGGCCCCGGGGGCTCGAACTGCGCCGGCGGGGCGGGCACGAGCGCGCGCACCAATTTCGTGATCGCCCACGGGCGGATCGTGGCCTGGATCCGCGCACCGAGCGACCCCGGCGACAACGGCGCTGGCCAGTCTCCGGGACCGGTTGCGTAGACCGGCCGTCGATCGTCCCCGCTATACCAGGAAAATCGACGGCCACATGCAGAGCGTCCCCCCACCGAGCGCCGCGCCGACCGCCCCCGTTACAACCGAAGAGCCCGCGTGGCGGTTGTGGATGGCGCCGGCCGGTGTGCTGCTCGGACTCGCGGCGGGGCTCGTCGCGACGATCATCGTCGAGCTCGTCGGGCAGGCGGGCGGCTCGACCATCTCGCACCCGACGCCGGCGGTCTCGATCATCGGCGACATCGTTTTCGACCTCTCGTTCGTCGGCGCGGCGATCTATCTGACGACGCTCGTCGGCACGCCGCGGCCGGCGTACTTCGGGTTCCGGACTACATCACTGCGCCGCGCGGCGATCACCGTGGTGATCGCCGCGGTCGTGTACTACCTCGTGACGCTCGCCTACGCGGCGATCGTCAACATCCACACGTCCGACAAGCTGCCAAGCGAGCTCGGGGTGTCCAAAAGCACGGCGGCACTCGTGGCGGCGACCGTGTTCGTGTGCGTGATCGCGCCGATATGCGAAGAGTTCTTCTTCCGCGGATTCTTCTTCGGCGTGCTCCGCAGATGGCACATCGAGGTAGCCGGGCGCGAGCTGGGCCCGTGGGTGGCCGCGGTGATCACGGGCCTGCTGTTCGGCCTGGCGCACGCCGGATCGGCCGCCGCCGAGTACCTGTTGCCGCTCGCGGTCCTCGGGTTCGTGCTGTGCCTGGTCCGCTGGAAGACCGGCTCGCTGTACCCGTGCATGGCGCTGCACTCGGCCAACAACGCGCTCGCGCTCGGCGTCAACCAGGAGCACTGGGGCGCGCTGCCGATCTTCGGTCTGACGCTCGGTTCGTGGCTCGTGATCGCGGCGATCACGGGTCCGCTGTCGCAACGCCGCTTGCGCCTCGCGCGTTCCTGATTTACTTCCGTTCCTGATGAGACGACTTGGGGCGGCCGCGGTGGCGGCATTGATGCTGCCGATCGCATCAGCGAACGCGGCGACGACGTCACCGACCACGCCTGTCCAGGCCACCGGGTCGCTGCAGCTCTCGCTGCCCTACGCGTACGTCGTCAACAAGCAGTCGGTGATCGTTCCCAACCGCGCACTGCACGTCCAAGGCGTCGTCCGGCCCATACGTCAAGGGCCAGAAGGTCACCGTCAAGGCGTTCCTCAGCGGCAAGCTCGTCAAGACGTCGCAGCTGTGGATCTACCCGTCGAAGAACGGCCGCTCCGGCTGGTTCAACGAGACGCTGTCGATGCCCCGTCCCGGCAACGTCCTGGTCCAGGTCACCCACGTGAAGAACGCCGCCCAGCGCGGCTTCGGCGCGCTGCGCCGCTACTCCGTGCTCAACCCGAGCGCCGGCTTCGGCTCGAGCGGGCCGTTCGTGCAGCTGATCCAGCAACGACTCCGGGCGCTGCACTTCTATCTGATCGAGTCGGGCGTCTACGACAGCTACACCGGCTGGGCGATCGACGCATACCACCGGCTGCTCGGATGGGGTACCTCGCAGACGCTGGACCCGAAGACGATCCAGTACCTGCTCAACGGCTGGGGTCAGTTCCACGTCCGCTTCCCGAACCAGGGCAAGCACGCGGAAGGCAACCTCTCGAAGCAGGTGCTGGCGCTGATCAACGGCAGCCAGGTATACGCGCTGTACCCGATCAGCTCGGGCAAGCCCTCGACGCCGACGATCCTCGGCAGCTTCAGGGTCTACTCAAAGGTGCCGGGCTACCTCCCCGACGGGATGTTCTTCTCGAACTTCTTCATCGGCGGCTACGCGATCCACGGCTACAACCCCGCCCCCGACTATCCCGCCAGTCACGGATGCATGCGCGTCCCGATCCAGGACGCGCTCTCGATCTACGATTGGCTGCAGATCGGGAACGCCGTCGACACCTATTTCTAGGTCGACAGGCCGCGCGTGAAGCGCGCGACGTAGCCGATCCCGACGCCGTATATGAGCAGCGCGAAGACCGTCGGCAGCGCATGCTCGACCCACGGGTTGTCGGACTGCACGATCGAGGAGAACGGCGAGGTCAGCGTCGATGCGGCACCGTCGATGAAGCGGCGCGGCTGCGCGTGGTGGGCCGCCTTCGACGTGCCCGAGGACGCCGGGTCGGGGGTGTTGATCTCCGCCACCTGATGCGCGGACGCGCCGGCGAGCTGATCGCGCGCGAACATCGCAAACGAGGCGAGCACGAGCACCGAGCAGACGCACGCTCCGAGGACGAGCAAGCGATGGATCACGAGGTCCGTATCGGCCGCCTGCGCCTCTAGCATGACCGCCGCACGATGGAACTCGACGCCCGGGCAACGCTGATCGAGGAGCTGCGCGAGCACGCGCTCGTGATCGGCGAGGTGGTACTGACGAGCGGCGCTACCGCGCAGTATCTGATCGACGCCAAGCGAGCGGTCCTGCGCCGCCGCGGCTTCGAAGCGCTCGGCGCGCTGGTCGCGGCTCAGGCGGTGCAGTGGGGCGCCACCGCGGTCGGGGGGATGACGATGGGCGCCGACCCGATCGCGTGCGCGGCGCTGGCCGGCGGCGCAGACGTAAAGGCGTTCTTCGTCCGCAAGGAGGTCAAGCAGCACGGCCTCTCGAGAAGGATTGAGGGACCTCTGCTCGACTCCGGTGACCGCTGCATGCTCGTCGAGGACGTCGTCACCACGGGCGGCTCGACGATCCGCGCACTCGAGGCGGTGCGCGACGAGGGACACGAGCTCGTCGGGGTGCTTGCGATCTGCGACCGGCTCGCCGGCGGTGGCGAGAAGATCAAGGCGGCGTCAGGCGTTCCCTATGTCGCGCTGACGACGATCGACGACGTCTACCCGGAGCGACCGGACCGGTAGTTCAGCGCCCGGGGACGAGGACCCCGTGGGGATGATGGTGCGTCTGGATCCAGGCCGCGGTGACGCGCTTGCAGGCGGCGACGTTCGCCGGCGCGTGCGCGTGGTGGGTCTGGGTCTCCCACCCGTTCGGGAGCTCGATGAACAGCACGATCGGATACTTGCGCATGAGCTCCTTCTTGGGCAGGTAGCCGATGTTGTCGACGTTGACGTGCTCGTACCAGGCGAGCAGGCTCGCGTACTCGGTGTTCGTGACCGGGTGGCCGCAGCGGAGGATCGCCTTCGGGCCGCCGAGGTGGCTGATCGTCCCCGAGAGCAGGTTGATCACCTTCGTGCGATCGCGCTCGTGCCGGAGGTCTTGGCGCTCGAAGCGGATCCGCGCGACGGCGGCCGGGACCATCGGGCCGACCAGCGCCGCCACCAGCACACCGGCGCCGATCCGCAGCCTGAGCGGCGCCGCGCGCCGGATTGCGATCAGCAGCCATCCGAGCGCGACCGCGGCGAGGATCCCCTCGAGCGCGGCCGGTTCGAAGATGTACCGGATCTGACCGGGCAGCCCTTTGAGATCGAGCACGGTCTCGGTCAATACCCACAGCACTGCGCTTGCCCCGACCAGCAGCGTCGGCCAGTGGCGGCGCAACCACGCCATTCCCAGTGCGAACAGCGCCCCGAGCTGCACCGGAAGGTAGGTCAGCTCGGTGTAGCGGTGGAAGCTGGCGACGACGATGTTGCCCTTTGGCGCCCGTGGGGAGCGCAACGCCAGCTGCTCGGCGATGAACGGCCGGCCGTTCGTGATCGCCGGGATCCCAAACCATCCGAACAGCACCACGACCCAACCACCGACAAGCAGCTTGCGCGTGTGGGGCCGCTTGATCCATAGATAAATCGTGTACGGCGCGAGTGTCGACCACACCTCAGGGCGGCCGAGGCCGGCTACACAGCCAACCACGAACGCGACCCGCTCGTGGCCTGAGAGGTGGGCATCCCAAGCTGCGAGGAACAAGGTCGTGATGATCGGGTCCGACTGCACGCTGAGGACAACGTGCACGTAGGTCTCGATCCCGAGCAGCGACGCGCCGGCGAACACGGCCGCGGCGATCGCGGGCCGCTTGTCGCCGTCATCGACTCCGACGAGCCGGTAGGCGATTCGCGCCGCAAAGATGCAGCCGAGCAGCGAAACCCCGACCGCGGAGAACATCCACAGCCACAGCTGGTAGTGGCCGAACACCGCGAACGGAGCCGTCAGGATCAGCGGCAGCGGCTTCCATGAGGGCGCGCCGGCGAGGTCAAGGTGTCCGTGGATCGTCTGGTACCCCCACACGAGCCACCCGTACGGGTCGTAGCCGGGCCGGGTCCGCGCCCACAGCACGAGCGGGATCGCGAGCAGCGCGAGGACCACGCTCGCGGTCCACCACGGATGCCGGCGGATCAAGGCAAACGCCGACGCCACGCCGGACGTGCGCGCTTGTCCCGAGGTCGCCGACTTCGGGATCGGCGGTGCTTCTAGCGTGTTCTCAGACACGAGGCGGCGGTGACGGTAGCAAAGCCGTCGCACTCCCAGTTATGTGCCCCCGGCAGGAATCGAACCTGCATCCCGCGCTTAGGAGGCGCGTGCTCTATCCATTGAGCTACGAGGGCCCGGCGCGCCCCAGAGTAGCCCGTTCGTTGATGCTCGGTTAAGCGTCGACACAGTGCTGGCGCGTAGAGGTAGGCTGCGCAGGAGAATGGGGTGCGACGCGAAAAAGGCGCACACGATGGGTGGGCGTTCAGTCGCGACAGACTTGATCTGAGGAGGATTGCGCAGCATGCATAGGCTTACACGGACGGCGTTTGCGGCTCTGGCCGTGGCGCTGGTCTCACTGGTCGTGAGCGCTTGCGGTTCGAGCAGCTCGAACTCCGGGAACGGGAGCGTCTCCCTGAACCTGCCGACCGCCGGCCCCGGTCTGACGCAGCCGACAACCGGCAGCGGCACCAAGGTCTCCGGCGGCACCGTGTACTTCACGGAGAGCTCGCAGGCGACGCCTAACTACATCTTCCCGATGTACACGTTCGCGGTCTGCAGTACGACGAACTCGGACCAGCTGATGTACATGCTGTACCCGCCGCTGTACACGTTCGGCAACAACTATCGGCCGACGATCGACTACAACGCATCGATCGGCCAGCAGCCGGCGATCTCGAATGGCGGCAAGACCTACACGATCCACCTGAACCCGTACAAGTGGTCCAACGGCGAGACGGTCACTTCGCGCGACCTCGTGTTCTGGATGAATGTGCTGAAGGCGAGCCCGTCGACGGAGTGGTGCGGGTACGCGCCGGGCTACTTCCCGGACAACGTGGTCAGCTACTCGGCGCCGAACCCGTCGACGTTCACGATCACGTTCAACAAGGACTACGACCCGGAGTGGGTCATCTACTCCGAGCTCGCGCAGCTCACGCCGATGCCGCTTGCGTGGGACCGGACGTCGCTGTCGCAGCCGGCGCAGAAGGCTGACAACGGTCATCTGCCGGACACGACCAAGTCGGGTGCGGCGGCCGTGTACGCGTTCCTGGACAAGCAGTCGAAGGACCTCGGCAGCTGGGGGACGTCGCCCCTGTGGAGCGTCGTCGACGGCCCGATGAAGGTGCAGAGCTTCAGCACCGACGGCCAGGTCACGCTGGTGCCGAACCCGTCCTGGTCGGGAACGCCGAAGGTGTCGATCTCGAAGCTCGTCGAGCTTCCGTTCACGAGCGAGGCGGCGAACTACAACACGATCCGCTCGGGCGGTCCGAGCGCGGCCACGATCGCGACGGTCCCGTCGCAGTACGCGCCGCAGGAGTCCGCGCTGACGGCCGAGGGATACACCCTCGATCCGGCAGCGAGCTACTCGTTCAACTACTTCCCGATCAACCTCAACTCGAACGCAACGACCTCGCCCGGCAACCAGCCGGTCCGCTACATCTTCCGCCAGACGTACTTCCGCAATGCGCTCCAGCACCTGGTCGACCAGAACGGCTGGATCAAGGCGTTCCTGTACAACAAGGCGGTTCCGACGTGCGGCCCGATTCCGTTCGCGCCGCCGAGCTCGCTGGTCAACACGAAGGCGATTTCGTTCGCCCCGTGCGCGTTCGCGCCGTCGGCCTCGAAGCAGCTGCTCTCGAGCCACGGTTGGAAGGTGGTTCCGAACGGGACGACGACGTGCCAGACCCCGAGCCTGTGCGGTACGGGGATCTCGAAGGGCGAGGGGATCTCGTTCAACATCGACTACGAGTCGGGCGTCGTCGCGGTCCAGGACGAGATGCAGGACCTCGCCTCGCAGGCGAAGAAGCTCGGGATCTCGATCAACCTGTCGACGCACCCGTTCAGCACGGTGATCTCCACCGGCGCGCCGTGCCCGACGACGAAGCCGGCGTGCAAGTGGTCGGCCGAGAACTGGGGCGCGGGCTGGATCTACGGTCCCTCGGACCTGCCGACCGGCGAGCCGTTGTACAACCCGGGCTCGGCCGCGAACGCCGGCAGCTACGTCGGATCCGAAGATGACCTCGCTGATCGCGCAGACGATCACCGGGCCGCTGGCGTCCGAGAGTCAGGCGCTGACGAACTACGCGAACTACGCGTCGCAGCAGGATCCGGTGATCTTCGGTCCGACCTCGATCGGGACGTTCGAAGGTGACGCGGGGACGCTGGTGGACAAGAAGCTCGGCGGCTACGCGGCGAATGCGCTGGGCTGGCTGCTGCCGCAGTACTGGTACTTCACGAAGTAGCTTGTTGACCCGACCGATCCGCGGTGGGATGGTGTGCCCGGCATGACCGGGTACATCATCCGCCGCCTCGGCCAGTCGATCATCGTGCTCCTCGGGGTCACGCTGATCACTCAGCTGCTGCTGTACCTGCTGATCCAGCACCAGGGGCTCGGGACCGTCGTCCGCGCGATCCTAGGCAACCCGCGGGCGACGCCGCAGGCGATCGCGCAGTTCGCCCACCAGGAGCATTTCGATCGCTCGTTCTGGGTCCAATACTGGTACTTCCTCGGCAAGCTGCTGCACGGGAACCTTGGGTACTCGTTCCAGTTCAACCGCACGACCGACTCACTGCTCGCGACCGACCTGCCGCGCGACGTGCTGCTCGGCGGCCTGTCGCTGTTCTTCTCGCTGGTGATCGCGATCCCCGTCGGCGTCGCGCAGGCGGTGAAGCGCAACAAGGCCGCCGACTACATCGGCACCGGCGTCAGCTTCATCCTCTACTCGATGCCGCAGTACGCGATCGCCCTGATCCTGATCCAGTTGCTGGCGATCAGCTTCCACGTGTTTCCGGCCACGGCTCCTGAGGGCAACGTTGGCAACATGCTGTCGCATCCGAGCGGGCTCGTGCTGCCGATTGCGAGCCTGACGCTCGTCACGTACGCGTACTTCAGCCGGTATATGCGCTCCTCGGCGATCGACACGCTCGCCCAGGACTACATCCGCACCGCGAGAGCCAAGGGCTTGCCCGAGCGGCTCGTGCTGTGGCGGCATCTGCTGCGCAACTCGCTGATCACGGTGGTGACGCTCGTCGGGCTGTCGATCCCGGTCGTGATCACCGGCACGCTGATCATCGAGCAGGTGTTCAACTTTCCGGGCGCAGGGCTCGAGTACTACAACGCTGCGCTCCGGCCTGACTACGAGGTGATGCTCGGGATCACCGTGCTTGTCGGGGTGGTGACCGTCGTCGGCAACCTCGTTGCGGACATCGGATACGCGGTGCTAGACCCACGGATCAGGTACTGATGGCCACCGTCAATCCTTCCCAGGTCGAGGTGGAGCTGGTCCCCGAGGGCGGCGAGGTCGTCTCCAGCGGCAGCCCCTGGCGCCTCGTCGGCCGCACGTTCGTGCAGAACAAGCTTGCGATCGTAGGCGTCGTCGTGATCGTGATCCTGGTGCTGTTCTGCTACATCGGGCCGCTGATCTACAAGACCGATCAGATCAACGGGAACCTGGCGCTAGCCCACGCCGGCCCGAGCAGTAGCCATCTGCTCGGCAACGATTCAAACGGCTTCGACATCATCGGCCGGCTGATGGAGGGGGGCAAGAGCTCGATCGAGGTCGGGCTCGCGGTCGGGTTCGCCTCGACGCTGATCGGCTTGATCTACGGCGCGATCACGCGGCTATTTCGGAGGCGTCCTCGATGGCGTGCTGATGCGGCTAGTCGACGTCGGCCTAGCGATCCCGATCGTATTCCTGTTCGTGTTCGCGGCGGCGATCTACCGGCCGAACCTCGAGCTCCTGATCCTGCTGCTCGTGCTCGTCTCGTGGCTGATCCCGGCGCGATTAGTCCGTGGCGAGGCGTTGACGCTTCGCACGCGCGAGTACGTCCAGGCCGTCAAGGTGATGGGCGGGACTCCGTGGCGGATCATCGTCCGTCACCTCGTGCCGAACACGATCGGGACGATCGTCGTCACGGTCACGTTCCAGATCGCGAACGCGATCCTGACGCTCGCAGTGCTTCAGTACCTGGGCTTCGGCCTGCCGGCATCGACCCCGACGTGGGGTGGGATGCTGTCGGATGGCACCTCGTTCCTCCAGGACGGGTACTGGTGGCAGGTGTATCCCGCGCTTATCATCATCGTGATCACCGTAGTTGCGTTCAACTTCATCGGCGACGCGTTGCAGGACGCGTTCGACGTTCGCCTTCAGGAGAGATAGGCACATGGGGACACTGATCGAGGTCGTCGACCTGAAGACGCGGATCCCGCTGCGCAGCGGCACCGTCCATGCAGTCGACGGTCTCAGCTTCGACGTCCAGGAGGGCGAGACCGTCGGGATCGTCGGCGAGTCGGGTTGCGGCAAGACGATGGCCGCGATGTCGATCATGCGGCTGCTGCCGCGTAACGCGTACATCGCGAGCGGAGAGATCAACTTCGGCGGCACGTGACCTGACGAAGCTGTCCGACGCTGAGCTCCGCAAGGTCCGCGGCAACGACATCGGGATGATCTTCCAGGATCCGATGACCTCGCTCAATCCGACGATGAATATCGGCAAGCAGATCGCCGAGGTCGTGCTGATCCATCGCGACGTCTCAAAGAAGCAGGCGATGGAGCGGGCCGCCGAGGTGCTCGATCTGGTCGGCCTGCCACGCCCGGCGGAGCGGCTGAAGGACTACCCGCACCAGCTCTCGGGCGGCCTCCGCCAGCGGGTGATGATCGCGATGGCGCTGGCTTGCGATCCGAAGCTGCTGATCGCCGACGAGCCGACGACCGCGCTCGACGTGACGATCCAGGCGCAGATCCTCCGTCTGCTGGACAAGATCAAGGCCGACCTCGGGATGGGGATCATCCTGATCACTCACGACATGGGCGTGATCGCCGGTCGCGCCGATCGCGTCGTCGTGATGTACGCCGGTCAGAAGATCGAGACGGCCGAGACACTCGAGCTGTTCACACGCGTCCGGCACCCGTACACGGAGGCGCTGCTCGCGTCGATTCCGAAGCTCGACCAGGACCGAAGCCAGGTCCTGTACTCGATCCCGGGGCTGCCGCCCGACCTGCGCCGTCCGCCGCTCGCGTGCCGGTTTGCGGCGCGGTGCGCGTTTGCGACCGAGCAGTGCAGGACGCAGGAGCCGAAGCTCGAGCCCGAACCGAACGATCCCGAGCACAAGTTCGCCTGCTTCCACCCGCGCGCGTCCTCGGCGGCGGAGATCTCGGAGATCGCCGCCGGGTTGCTCGCCGAAGCGGAATCGAACAAGACGCTCGCGGAGGCGTTCGGCAAGGAGCTCGAGCTGCTCGAGATCACGGACGAGGAGACGGCCGCGCTCGTCGCCAGCGGCGGCGCCGGCAAGCCGGACACCGTGCTCGAGTTCAAGTCGGTGTCGAAGGAGTTCGATGTCACTGCGGGCGTCGTGATGCGCCGCAAGATCGGCACGCTGCACGCGGTCACCGACGTCGAGCTCGCGATCCGCCGCGGCGAGACGTTCGGGCTCGTCGGCGAGTCGGGCTGCGGGAAGACGACGCTCGGACGGCTCGGCGTCGCGCTCGAGGTCCCGACGAGCGGGCAGGTGATCTTCAACGGCGAGGACCTGAACAAGTTCAAGCGGGCCGAATTGCGCGAGAAGCGCCGCGACCTGCAGTTCATGTTCCAGGATCCGTACGCATCGCTCGACCCCCGGATGCGCGTCAAGGAGATCATCTCCGAGCCGCTCGACATCGCCAAGCGCGGCACGTCGAAGGAGCGGGAGGACGCGGTGCGGGGGCTGCTCGACGAGGTGGGGCTCGCCCACGACGCGATGGACCGCTACCCGCACGAGTTCTCCGGTGGCCAGCGCCAGCGGCTCGGTCTCGCACGCGCGATGGCCCTGAGTCCCGAGGTGATCGTCGCCGACGAGCCCGTATCGGCGCTCGACGTGTCGATCCGCTCGCAGGTGCTGAACCTGATGCGGCGCGTGCAGGCCGCCCACGGGCTGACGTACATCGTCATCTCGCACGACCTCTCCGTAGTCCGCTACGTCGCCGACCGGATCGGCGTGATGTATCTCGGCAAGATCGTCGAGATCGGCACCGGTGAGGACATCTACGAGCGGTCCGCGCACCCGTACACGTCCGGCCTGCTCGCGGCGATTCCGCTCCCCAATCCCGAAATTGCACGCGCGAAGAAGGGCGACGTCCCGATCCGCGGGGAGCTGCCCTCGCCGCTCAACCCCCCGTCGGGCTGCCGCTTCCGTACCCGGTGCCCGCTCGCGCAGGACAAGTGCGCCGAGGTCGTGCCCGAGCTGCGTCCATTCGGCGGCGAGCACATGGCGGCGTGCCACTTCCCGCTGCAGACCCCGGTAGGCGAGCCGGTCAAGGAAGAGAAGCTCGAGGAACCGGCCGAGCAGCCCGAGGCACCGGCCGAGCAGCCGAGCTGAGCCGAGCCACATCGCACATCAACCGCGCGACCGCCGGCGCGGCGATCATCGTGCTGCTGCTCGTGGTGCTCGCGGCCGCCGCGCCATTGATCGTCAAAGCGGTCGGGGTCAGCGGCCCGCGGTGACCCATCCCGGAGCCGTGACGCTCGGCCAACCGAGCGGCCCGAGCTCGGCGCACCCGTTCGGGGTGGACGAACTCGGGCGCGATGTGCTGGCGCGGGTCGTATACGGGGTTCGCACGGCGCTGTTCGATGGGGTCCTCGGCGCGCTGATCGCCGGGCTCGCGGGCGGGTTGCTGGGGCTCGCCGCGGCTCGTCTCGGCCGGTGGGTGCGGACGACGGTGCTGGTGCTCGCCGACGCGTTCGCGGCGTTCCCGATCGTGCTGCTCGGGCTGGCCGTCGGCGCCTCGTGTGACGCCGGCGGGTGCGCGGCGGGGGCGATCTCGCCGGGCGTCGCGACGGTCGTGTTCGTGATCGCGCTGTGCGGATTCGGGCCGGTGGCACGAGCCGCCGCGCACGGCGGCTCGTGGCGGTCACCGGCCGCCGTCGCGCTCCGGTTCGTGCCGGCGGGGATACTGCTCGACGCAGCGCTCGGCTTCCTCGGCACCGGCGTGCGCGGCTCGACCGCAGACTGGGGCCAGATGCTCGCCGGCGCCGAGCACGCAATCGCCAACGGCGAATCTGGCTGGTGGCTGTTGCTGTTCCCCGGCGTCGCGTTGCTCGTCACCGTGATCGCCTGGCGCATGCTGGCGTCCTCGTTGCCGGAGGAAACCGCACCCGAGGCGGACCGCGGCTTGGTCGGGGGGCTGGCACCGGTGCCGTTGATCGCCGGGATCGCGTTCATCCTGTTCTCGGTTCTGCCTGCACGCCACGGCGGGTCGCTGTTCCACCACGCGCCGGTGGGCTCGATCGGGTCGCATCTGGCGGGCACGGTCTCGGTGCTGGCGGGACCCGTGGTCCTGTGGCTCGCGCTCGGGCCGGTGCTGAGCGTCGCCGCGGCGCAGCGGCGTGGCCGCCCGCTCCGTGCGGTCGCGTTCGCAATCAGCTCCGCGCCCGTGTTTCTGCTCGGAACGATCGCCGTATGGCTGTTCGCGTCTGACGTTGGCCAGCTCGCCGTGCTGCCCGGCGTCGGGCGCTACGTCGGGTTGACCGCAGACGCCCGCGAGTGGGTTGGCTCGCTGGCACTGCCGTGGATCGTGCTCGCGTTGTGGTGGACGGCATCGGGCCTGATCGTGGTGGAACCGGATGCCCGGCGGGTTCTCGGTGCCGGCTACGTACGGCTCGCACGAGCGAAGGGGTTATCTGCGGCACGCGTGTTCTGGGCACACATCGTGCGAGCGATGGTGTCGCTGTGCGCCGGGCGACTCGCGCGCGATCTCGGCGTGCTGCTCGGAGGCGTGCTGCTGACCGAGGTCGTGTTCAAGCTCGGCGGGGTCGGGCTGCTCGCGTACGACGCTGCCCGCCTCGGAGCGGTGGCGACGGCGCAGTGGGTGGCGGTGCTCGCGGCCGTGCTCGTCGTGATCGTTCGCGCGTTGGAGGGGGCCCGCCGGTGAGCGAGCCGTTGCTGCTATCCGTCGAGGATCTCCGCGTCGAGGGCGACGCGGACGGCGTCTCGTTCAAGCTGGAAGCGGGCGGGAGTCTGGCGTTTCTCGGTGGTGACGCGAGCCGGCTCGTACTGGCGCCGCTGCGGTTGACGCGACCGTCGTCGGGCCGGATCGTGTTCGCGGGACGGGACCTGCTGGCGCTCGACGAAGCCGAGCTCCGGAGGATCCGCGGTAGCGAGATCGGCGCCGTCTTTGCCGACGCCGTGCACTCCCTGCACCCCTCATACAAGCTGGGGCGGCAGCTCGCAGAGGCCGTGCACGCCCACCACCGGGTCTCGAACTCGGCGGCGCGCGATCGGGCGGTCGACGCGCTCGAGGCGGTCGGGGTTCCCGACCCGCGTCGGGCCGTCGACGTCTACCCCCGGGCGCTGACTCTCGACGCCAGGCTGCGCGCGGCGATCGCGATCGCGCTGATCAACGGCCCGCGGTTGCTGCTGGTCGACGACCCGTTCGCGGCGCGGAAGGTGGCCACCAGCGGCCCGATCATCGAGCTGCTCGGTGAGCTGCGGCGCCGGCTGGGGTTCGGACTGCTGCTGGCGACCGCCAACGCCGATCTGGCGCGCCAGCTGACCGACGCGGTCTACTCGCCCCTCCGCCTCCGCGTCGTCTCCGTCCTCCGCGTCGTCGTCCTCGACGTAGAGCGACTCCATCGCGAGCTGCTGGTTGCGCTTGTCCCACAGCTTCACGTCGATGTAGTCGCCGCGGTAGTTGTCGGGAGCGATCAGCGTGAATCGCTCGTCGATCAGCTCGCACTGGTCGACCGCGAGGTTCGCGAGCTCCGCCGTGACGAGCATGCCCCCGGGAATCAGCGGCACGCCCCAGACGAGCGTCATCTCGGCGGAGGCGCCCTGCTCGCCGCGCCAGCTGCCGATCACCTCTTCGTTGAGGTCCAGCTTCCAGTCGGGGTTGTGCTCGGCGGTCTCCGAGGAGAAGTCGGCCCGGGCCTCGAACGCGTTCGGACCGCCGGCCCCCTCGGCGAACGAGACGAAGCCGTACACGTCGTAACCGTTGCCGGTGCGGGCGATCGCCGGGATGTACGTGCGGCCGCCGTACGCACGGTCGGGGAACCAGGCGATCTCGCCAATCTCGCCGAGCTCCTCGCCCTCGGTGTCGAGCTCGCGGACGGCAGCGAGGAAGTGCTCTTTGAGCGTGTCCGCCCAACGGCCGTAGGGAAGCGTCTCCTGCGGCGGCTCCGCGGCGAAGCTGATCACAAAACGATCTGTCGGCGGCATCTCGCCGCGGCACTTTATGCGGAACGCGTCTAGAACGCGCCGCGGCGGCTCAAGACGGCGGGGATCGTCTTCAGCAGGATCGAAAGATCAAGGAACACGGACCACCGCTCGAGGTAGACGAAGTCGAGCCGGACGAGATCATCGAAGTCGAGCTCGGAGCGACCCGAGATCTGCCACAGCCCGGTGATCCCGGGGAGCACGAGGTAGCGCTTCTTGTGCCAGTCCTCGAGCCGCTCGAAGTCCCGCATCGGCAGCGGTCGCGGCCCGACGAGCGACATCTCACCGCGGACGACGTTGACCAGCTGAGGCAGCTCGTCGAGGGAGAAGCGCCGCAGGAACCGGCCGACCTTCGTCAGCCGCGGGTCCTCGCGGATCTTGAACAGCGCTCCCGTCTGCTCGTTGAGCGGCTCCAGATCGGCCTGGATCTGGTCTGCGTGCACTCGCATCGTCCGGAACTTGAAGCAGTAGAACGGCTTCCCCGCCATTCCGGGGCGGACGGAGCGGTAGATCGTCGGACCGCGGGAGTTGAGCTTGATCGCGATCGCGATCAGCAGCAGGATCGGGGAGAGCAGCACGAGGCCGATGATCGACAGCACGAGGTCGAAAGTCCGCTTCAGTGCGAAGTCGATCCCCTCGAACACGGGCGGACGGAGCGTGAACAGCGGCACGGTCTCCCCGGGGACGAACTCGGCGCGCTGGGTGAGGATGTCCATCGTCGACGGGGCGACGTTGACGCGGACGCCGCGGCGGTGACACAGATCAACGAGCTCGACCGCCTGCTCCTGCGGGAAGTCCGGGTCGGCGATGATCACCTCCTGCACGCGTTCGCGCGCCAGGATCTGCGGTAGATCCTCGATCTGGCCGAGCGAGCGCAGGCCGTTGCTCGGGCGTGGCGTCAGCGAGATGTAGCCGACTACGTCGACCCTGGTGCGTGAACGGCCGGCGAGGGCGTGAGCGACCGCTTCGATGTGCTTGCCGCTGCCGACAAGCAGGGCTCGGCGCCGGTAGCCGGCTTGTTGCAACAGCCACCCCGTCACGCGCGTGTGCACGTGGCGGAGCGCCCCGATGTACACCGTCCCGAAGAACAGCGAGCCGTAGAAGAGGAAGTAGCTCGAGAAGTGCTCGCCATTGGCGAGCGCGAACACGAGCGCGATCAACGTCGCCTGAGTTAGCGCCGTTGCGATGCCGGACAGTCCCGGGCGGCGTGGCCGGTCGGCGTACAGGTCGACCCGGGCGAACATCAGCACCGTGACCAGATAGGCGAACGCCACCCAGTGCTTGGTGTCGTGCCACGCGAGGCTCGTGCGGTACTCGTCCTTGAGCAGCAGCTTGATGGCCAGCGCGCTGAAGATCGCGGCCGTCACGCCCACGAAGTCGATCAGCAGCAACGAGGCCATGCGGGCGAGGCGCCGCAGCGTTTCGAGCCGCAGGAGGAACGAAAGCACCGGCGGGCGCTTGCGCCGCACGTCGCGTTCGGGCAGGACCAGCGGCTCGGAACCAAACTGGGCTCCGTTCGTGGAGCGGCCCGTGGCTTCCTGCTGCTCGATCGTCACGTTCGATTCCGGCCGATCATCTATCCCCTACTGGTAACGGTATCTTGACAATGAAGTTACGCGGAAGGGTCCCCGCGCCCGTCAGAACCCGTTTTTGCCCGCAATTTGAGAGCTAACGCGCAGCTCCGACGAGAGCTTCGGGACCCGATTTGTCGATCGTCCGCTGAAGACCTTCGCGGAGCTCGATCGCCGGCTCCCAGCCGAGAATCGACTTAGCGAGCGTTATGTCCGGCTGCCGCACCTGGGGATCGTCGGTCGGCAGTGCCTCGTAGACGATCTCCGAGCCGGAGCCAGTCACCTCGAGCACCGCTTCGGCGAGCTCGAGCAGCGTGAATTCCTTCGGATTGCCGATGTTCACAGGCTCATGGTGCCCTGACTCTGCCAAAAGGATGATCCCTCTGATCAGGTCGTCGACATAGCAGAACGAGCGCGTCTGCGAGCCGTCGCCGAACACCGTGATCGGGCGGTTTTGGAGCGCCTGGCGCAGGAACGTCGGGATCGCGCGGCCGTCGTGCGGGCGCATCCGCGGTCCGTACGTATTGAAAATCCGGACGATCGCGGTGTCGACCCCCTGTTGGCGGTGGTAGGCCATCGTCAGCGCCTCGGCGTACCGCTTCGCCTCGTCGTACACGCCGCGCGGCCCGATCGGGTTCACGTGGCCCCAGTAGCTCTCGGGCTGCGGGTGGACCTGCGGGTCGCCGTATACCTCGCTCGTGGACGCTGTGAGGAAGCGTGCGCGGTGCTGCTTCGCGAGCCCGAGCGTGTGGTGGGTGCCGTAGGACCCGACCTTCAGCGTATGGAGCGGCAGTCGCAGGTAGTCGATCGGCGACGCCGGCGAGGCCAGGTGGTAGACGAAATCGATCGGCTCCTGGACGAAGTAGGGCTCGATGATGTCGAGGTTCAGGTGGATGAACTTGTCGGTCCGGATGTGCTCGATGTTGTTGAGCGATCCGGTCTCGAGGTTGTCGACGCAGATCACGCGATTGCCGCGGCTGAGCAGCTCGTCGCAGAGGTGGGAGCCGAGAAACCCCGCCCCGCCGGTTACCAGGCAGGTGGTCATATGGTGGGCAATGTATCGGGGTGTGGCCTAGTCGCGCTGCCGGCGCAGGCGGTGCTCATCGCCGCGGCGGATCGTCACTCGCTCGGAGTCGAGGTGGTGCAGCAGCGCCTGCGCAAACTTTCGTGAGGTATTGAGAGCGTCGCGAAACTGGGCGAGTGTGAAGCTGCCGTCGTGGGCGTCCGCGAGCCGGACCGCCACGTCGCGCACGATTTCAAGCGTGTCCGGGTGGTAATGCAGTGACTTCGAGACGCGGACCGCTCGCTTAGCCGCGCGAAGGGTCGCAAGGTCGCCCGGGTCAAGCCCGGAATCGGATGGCGGCTCGATCCCCGCCTGCTTCAGCCGCTGCTCGAGTTCGAGCGCGCTCTTGGTCAACTGCGGCGCCGGCTCTGCGCCTGGCCGGCTGATCCGGGGGTGTGGGCTCCGGCGCCGGCTCGAGTTCCCCGCGCGCGGCCCGGGTCAGCCTTGCCAGCAGGTCGCGGCTCGGGCCGTGCTTGCGCGGCCCGGGATCCAGGACCGTGCCGCCACCGAGCGTGTCCGGGGGCGAAATCCTCCTGATCACGAGCCGGTCGCCCTGCGCCGGGATCAGCGGCTGCTCGAGCCGCAGCTGCCAGAAGCGGCCCCCGAGCGACGCCAGCCGCGCCGGCGCCTCGCGCGTGCCGTGGTGGACCTGGACGCGATCGCCGTATTCGGCGTCGATCTCCAGCTGGGCGTCGATCAGGTAGGTCGCGCGCAGTTCGCCGTTCGTCAGGACGTCGCCACGGGCGACATCGTCACGATCGACGCCGGTGAGGTTGACCGCGACCCGCTGTCCCGCGTGGGCCTGCTCCACCGGCTGGTCGTGGATCTGGACCGCGCGCACGCGGGCGGGACGCTCGCCCGGAACGAGCGTGAGTTGGTCGCCACGCGCGATCGAGCCCGACCACAGCGTCCCGGTGACGACCGTTCCTGCGCCCTTGATCGTGAACACGCGGTCGATGTGCAGTCGCGTAGCGCCCGGTGCCTCGGCCCGGCTCCCGGTGCTCGCCGCGACGCCATCGAGCGCAGCCGCGAGCTCCTCCAGCCCGGCGCCGGTCCGGACCGAGACGGGAATGGTCCCCGACGCCGGGGAGCAGCTCCGCGACCTCGGCCGCCGCCGGCTGCGGGTCAGCGAGATCGGATTTCGTGATCGCGACAACGCCCCGGTCGACGCCGAGCGCCGCCAGAACCGCCGCATGCTCTCGCGTCTGCGGCATCACGCCGTCGTCGGCGGCGACCGTCATCAGGTACAGGTCGATCCCGGTCGCGCCGGCGACCATCGTCCGCACGAACCGCTCGTGGCCGGGGACGTCGATCACCGACAGGGTCCGGCCCGACGGCAGCACCAGCCGCGCGTATCCGAGCTCGATCGAGATCCCGCGCTGGCGCTCCTGCGGCAGCCGATCGGTGTTCGTGCCGGTCAGCGCCGCGATCAGCGCCGTCTTCCCGTGATCGATGTGCCCCGCCGTGCCGAGCGTCAGCGGCGCGTCGCTCATCCGAGCGCTGCTAGCGCCGCATCGGCGACCAGGTCGGCCTGTTCGTCGCTCAGCGTGCGGGGATCGAGCAGCACCCGCCCCTCGCGAGATCCGAGCGATCACCGGCGGTTCGTGCCGGCGCAGCGCCGCGGCGAGCTGTTGCGGGTGATCGGTGTCGAGCGCGACAACGGGACCCTCGAGCTCGAGCAGCGGCAGCGCCCCACCGCCGACTTTGGCCGCCGCCCGCGCGATCGTCGCGCCGTCGCCGATCCGGGTCCTGATCCGCTCCGCGCGCCGCTGCAGATCCGCCTCGGGCTGGTCGAGCATCGCGAGCACCGGGATCTCGGCCCGTGCCCGTTGCGGGTCGCGGTAAAGCAGCAGCGTCGCCTCCAGCGCCGCCAGCGAGAGCTTGTCGATCCGCAGCGCCCGCGCAAGCGGGTGCTTGCGGGCGGTGTCGATCGCCCGACGCGTTCCCACGAGCAGGCCGGCCTGCGGTCCGCCCAGCAGCTTGTCGCCCGAGCAGCACACGATCGCGGCGCCGGCTGCGATGCCGCGCTTGATCGATGGCTCGGGTCCGAGCTGCGGCATCCCGCTCGCGTCGGCGAGCACGCCGGAGCCGACGTCGTCGATCACGGGCACGCCGAGCGAGGTCAGCGCCTCGATCTCAACTTCCTGCACGAACCCGACCGTGCGGAAGTTCGACTGGTGGACGCGCAGGATCGTCGCATCCGGACTGAGCGCGCGCCTGTAGTCGTCCAGGCGGGTGCGGTTGGTCGTTCCGACCTCGACCAGCATCGACCCGGATTGCGCGACCACATCAGGGATGCGAAAACCGCCGCCGATTTCGACGAGCTGTCCGCGCGAGACGATGACCGGCTTGCCGGTCCCGGCGAGCGCCGCGGCCGCCAGCAGAACGGCGCCGGCGCCGTTGTTGACGACGATCGCCGCCTCCGCGCCCGTCAGTTCGCGCAGCAGCTGATCGACATGATCGTGCCGGCTAGCCCGCTCTCCCGCCGCCAGGTCGAACTCGAGGTTGGAGTAGCCGTCGGCCGCGGCTGCGACGGCGTCCCGGGCCGCTTGCGGGAGTGGCGCCCGGCCGAGGTTCGTGTGCACGATCACGCCGGTCGCGTTCAGCACGCGCCGCAGTGACGGCTGCTGGAGGCGCTGCAGGACCGTGCGCGCCCGCTCGACGACGCTCTCGCCTGGCTGGCCGGCCAGCAAGATGGCTCGATGTTCGTCGATCGCGACCCGGGCGGCCTGCACCGCGAGCGCGTGCGGAGCATCGAGCTGCGCGGCGAGCTCGTGCACCGCCGGCAGCGATCTCAGCTGCCCGGCGTCGGGGTCGTTCCTTGCACCCACTCGCCTTCCTCGCGCTTCCAGATCGGCGCCTGCGCCTTGATCCGGTCGATGATTTCCCGCGCTCCAGCGAACGCCTCGGTGCGATGCGGCGCGGACGCGGCGACGATCACCGACGGCTCGCTCAGCGGCACCGTCCCGATCCGATGCTCAGCGGCGGCGGCGGTCAGCCCGTGCGTTTCGATCGCCTGCGCGACGAGCTCGGCGATCTGCTGCTCGGCCATCTCCGCGTACGCCTCGTACTCGAGCTGGTCGACCTCGCGGGTGACGCCGAGGAAGCTCACGATCGCGCCGGCGCGGGGGTCCTTCACGAGCTCGGTCAGCTTGTCCTGCGACAGCGGCTCGGTGGTGACGCGCGCGTGCGCAACCCGGGTCGCGCCGCCGGACACGGGCGGGATCAGCGCGAGCTCATCGTTGGGGTGCAGCGGCACGTCCGCGTCCGCGTACTCGCGGTTGACCGCCATCACGACCTTGATTCCGTCAGAGACGTGCGTGAGCAGCGCGAGCGCGTCTCCGACGTTGGCGCCGTCCGGCAGCTCGAGCTCGATCTCCTCCGCGCCGGCGCGGTCACGCAGTCCCGCGAACAGCTTGACGCGCACGCGCATGCAGAGAAGCGTAGCTCTGTTGGGAGCCGGTTAAAGGTCCAACATCCAGCCCCTTTCTTCCATATGCTGCGCACTTCGGAAAGCTTCAGGAGGGCTCAGATGCGTACATGGAAAGTCTTGGTGCCGGTGATCGGCGCCATCGCGCTCGCCGGTTGCGGGAGCAGCAGCTCATCCTCGACCAAAGCGTCGAAGACGCCGCCGTCGGGCTTGGCGAGCTCGACCTCGAGTTCGTCGTCCTCGTCAGGTTCGTCGACCTCGACGCCGACGCCCGCCGCGGACGCGTCGGTGGAGAAGCTCGTCCCGGCTTCGATCAAGTCGAAGGGCACGATCACGGTGGCGGCCGACGCCACCTACGCGCCCGACGAGTTCATCGGCTCTGACGGCCACACGGTCGTCGGGATGGACGCGGATCTGTCGCACGGCGCTGGCGGCCGTGATGGGGCTGAAGGCGAACGTGGTCAACGCGACCTTCGCGACGATCATCCCGGGTCTCGCCGCGGGCCGGTACGACATGGGCGCATCGTCGTTCACCGACACCAAGGCGCGCGAGAAGACCGTCGATTTCGTCGACTACGCCAACGTCGGCGAGTCGTTCTACACCAAGACGAACGGTGGAGCGACGATCGGCAGCATCGCCGACATCTGCGGGATGACCGTGTCGGTCGAGAGCGGAACGACCGAGGAGAGCGACGCCGAAAACCCAGGGCGGGAAGTGCACGAAGGCCGGCAAGAAGGGCGTCACCGTGCTCGTCTTCAACACCCAGACCGAGGCCAACCTCGCGGTTTCGAGCGGCCGTGCCCAGCTGGGCTTCGCCGACACGCCCGTCGCCGCCTACCAGGTCAAGACAGGCGGGCGGGCTGTTCAAGCTGGTCGGCGCGGCATACGCGCCGGCGCCTTACGGCCTGGCGCTTCCGAAGAAGCCTGGTCTGGCGCCGGCCGTCCTTGCGGCGCTCAAGGTGCTGATGAAGGACGGCACGTATCAGTCGATCTTCGCCAAGTGGGGTCTTCAGGGCATCGCGATCACGCAGTCGCGAAGATCAACGGCGCGACGAGCTAACCGTCAAAGTAGGGCTCCGAGGTGGAGACCTCCGAGCTGAACACGGAACGGACCGGGACGGCCCGAGGACATAAAGGCCGTCCCGGTCCGCCGTCCGGGGCGCTGGATCGCCGCGGCGATCGTGCTGCGTGATCGCCGCGTCGATCATGCGGGCGATCATCTCCGGCGCAGGCGCCAAATCCGTTCCCAATAGCGGATTCCAGTGGCACATCGTCGGCCAGTACCTGTTCGACTCGCGGATCCTCCACGGGGTGTGGGTGACGATCTACATGACCTTCCTGGCGATGGTCATCGGGATCGTGCTCGGGGTCGTGGCCGCGGTCATGCGGATGTCGCCGAACCCCGTGGTGACGGGCGCGAGCTGGTTCTACATCTGGTTCTTCCGCGGGACCCCGCTGCTCGTCCAGATCCTGTTCTGGTACAACCTCGCGGCGCTGTTCCCGGTGATCTCGCTGGGCGTCCCGTTCGGGCCCTCGCTCATCCACGCGCACGCGAACTCGGTGATCACGACCTTCGTCGCGGGATTCCTGGCACTGGGCCTGAACGAGGGCGCGTACATGGCCGAGATCGTGCGCGCCGGGATCATCTCGGTCGACGAGGGGCAGACGCAGGCGGCGCAGTCGCTTGGAATGTCTCGCCTGCAGATCATGCGCCTGATCGTCCTGCCGCAGGCGATGCGGGTGATCATCCCGCCGACCGGCAACGAGACGATCTCGATGCTCAAGAACACCTCGCTGCTGAGCGTGATCAGCCTTGGCGAGCTGACGTTCGCGTCCCAGACGATCTACGACGTCAACTACAAGGTGATTCCGCTGCTGATCGTTGTCAGCATCTGGTACCTGGTGATGACGAGCGTCGCTGTACGTGGCGCAGTACTTCATCGAGCGCCACTACGGGCGCGGGTTCAGCCGCGCGGAGCGGGCATCGATGCGCGAGCGATGGCTCGGCCTGGGTCGCGGCAGAGCGGTGGGGTTGACCGGAGATGACGGCGATGGTGCAGGCCGAAGGGGTCCACAAGCGGTTCGGACGGCTCGAGGTGCTGAAGGGGATCAACCTCGAGGTTCAGCCGGGCGAGGTGATGTGCCTGCTCGGCCCGTCCGGATCGGGCAAGTCGACCTTCCTGCGCTGCATCAACCATCTGGAGAAGATCAACTCGGGGCGGCTGTCGGTGGACGGCGAGCTCGTCGGCTACCGCGAGTCCGGCGACAAGCTGCACGAACTGCACGAGCGCGACGTCGCGCGCAAGCGGGCGCAGATCGGGATGGTGTTCCAGCACTTCAACCTGTTCCCGCACATGACCGCGATCGAGAACGTGACGCTCGCGCCGATCCGGGTCGGGAAGGTCGGGCGCGAGGAGGCGGACCGGCGCGCGCGCGAGCTGCTCGAGCGGGTCGGGCTCGGGGACAAGCTCGCCACCTACCCGGTGGCTCTGTCCGGCGGCCAGCAGCAGCGCGTGGCGATCGCGCGGGCGCTCGCGATGCAGCCGAAGTTGATGCTGTTCGACGAGCCGACCTCCGCGCTCGATCCCGAGCTCGTCGGCGACGTGCTCGACGTGATGCGTCAGCTCGCGCGCGACGGGATGACGATGATCGTCGTAACGCACGAGATGGGATTCGCGCGCGAGGTGGCCGACTCGGTCGTGTTCATGGACGAGGGCGTGGTCGTCGAATCGGGCAAGCCGGCCGACGTGCTCGGCAACCCGCGCGAAGCGCGGACCAGGTCGTTCCTGTCGAAGGTGCTGACCTGATCCGCGCCGTGCGGGTCCGCTACGGCTTGAACTTCGCCTGGCAGGCCTGGATCTGAGGTGTTCGCGCCGGCGGCCGCGAGGCAGTTGACGAGGTTCGTCACCCCGGCCGGACCCGCCGCTCTTGGCGGCCTGGCGACGCCGCTGAGCCTGCTGCTCGCCCGCCTGATCGCGTTGTTGGCGGTGTTCTGATCGGACTTGATCACGGTGAAGTACAGGATCAGAAGATCCCGCGAGACCGCGAGCGAGAGCAAGGCGATCTTCGGACTGCGTGTGACGACGAACATCTGGACCCCCTGGGTTGCGCTGTTGACGCGGCGAAGGTACGGGCGGCGTTTGTCAGTGTCTCCGGGTCTCACGGGTCGCGACCGGTCCGCGGCGCTTGCCGGGTAACCTCTGGGGCGATGGCCACTACCGATGAGCACCGCACGATCGCGCCGATCGTCGGTCCCGACGATCCGCGCAAGTTCACGGACTCCGGCATCGAGATCGAGCCGCTGTACACCGAGGACGACCTGCCGGCGGAGCTTCCGGAGCGGCTCGGCGAGCCGGGTGAGTACCCCTTCACCCGCGGCGTCCACCGCGACATGTACCGCAAGCAGCTGTGGACGATGCGCCAGTACGCCGGTTACGCGAGCGCCCGGGAGTCGAACGAGCGCTACCGGTACCTGCTCGAGCACGGCTCCACCGGCCTCTCGATGGCCTTTGACCTTCCCACCCAGCTGGGACTCGACTCCGACGACCCTCGCTGTCTCGGCGAGGTCGGCCGGACGGGCGTCGCGATCGACACGATCGACGACATGCGGACCGCGTTTGACGGGATCCCGCTCGACCAGGTCTCGACCTCGATGACGATCAACGCGCCCGCTTCGGTGCTGCTGCTCCTGTACGAGCTCGTCGGCGAGGAGCAGGGCGTGCCCTCGGAGAAGCTGCGCGGGACCACGCAGAACGACATCCTCAAGGAGTACATCGCGCGCGGGAACTTCATCTATCCGCCCGAGGGCGCGATCCGGCTGACCACCGACCTGTTCGCGTACTGCAAGGAGAACGTGCCGAAGTGGAACACGATCTCGATCAGCGGCTACCACTTCCGTGAGAAGGGCTGCTCGGCGGTTCAGGAGGTCGCGTTCACGCTCGCGAACGGGATCGCCTACGTGCAGGCGGCGCTCGACGCCGGCCTGCCGATCGACGAGTTCGCGCCGCGGCTCGCGTTCTTCTTCAACGGTCACAACAACGTCTTCCAGGAGGTCGCGAAGTTCCGCGCGGCGCGCAAGATGTGGGCCGCGATCATGCGCGACCGCTTCGGGGCCGCCGATGAGCGCTCGTGGCGGCTGCGCTTCCACACGCAGACCGGCGGGGTAACGCTGACCGCGCAGCAGCCGGAGAACAACATCGTCCGCGTGGCGTTGCAGGGGTTCGCGGCCGTCTGCGGCGGCACCCAGTCGCTGCACACGAACGGGTTCGACGAGGCGCTCGCGCTGCCGACCGAGCGCGCCGCCAAGATCGCGCTGCGAACGCAGCAGATCATCGGCTACGAGTCAGGCGCCGCCGACACCGTCGACCCGTTCGCGGGCTCGTACTTCGTCGAGGCGCTGACCGACGAGATCGAGACGCGCGCGAGCGAGCTGATCGCGAAGATCGACGAGCTCGGCGGCTCAGTGCAGGCGATCGACTTCATGAAGAACGAGATCGAGGAATCGGCGTTCGGCTACCACGAGCGCTACCGGATCGAGCAGGACATCGTCGTCGGCGTCAACAAGTTCGTCGACGACTCGATCGAGATCACCGACATCCTCCGAGTCGATCCCGAGTCCGAGCGCGAGCAGGTGGCGCGGCTGAAGGCATTCAAGGAGAACCGCGACGCCTCGGTCGTGGCCGAGCGGCTGCAGGAGATCCGCGACACCGCCGCCGGGACGGACAATCTCCTGCCTGCGCTCCGGGCGGCGCTGAAGGATCGCTGCTCGATGGGCGAGGTCTGCGCCGCGATGCGCGACGTGTTCGGGCAATACCAACCGACGATGTAGCTACCTTTCCGCCGTGCTCGTCACGGCGGTTGAGTTCTGCAGTCGTGTGGCGATCCATGTGATGGCGGTGGTCGTCGCGTTCGGCGTCACCTTCTCCTATCCACTGTTCGATCGTCGGCAGCCGCTCGACCCGCGCGCTGCCGTGGTTCCACCGCATGCAGCAGCGATTAGCCGTCGCTCGTCGGCCCAGGACTGCTGGTCGTGCTGATAGCCGGGATCTACCTCGCGTCGAACCTCCACAAGTGGCGCACTTCTTCGTCCAGTGGGGCGTGGCAGTGGCGATCGTGCTGGGTGGCCTCGACGGCGGCTTCATGGTCAGGCAGTACGGACGGCTCGCGGAGATCTCCGAGCGGGACATCGCGGCCGCGGGAAGTGGCGAGGTCGCGCCGAGCGCGGAGTACATGGCCACGATCAAGCGCGTCGCGATCGTCGGCGGGGTGATGAACGTCCTCGTCCTCGCGACGATCTACGTGATGGTCGTCAACTCCTGACGCGCAAACCTCTGCAAGCCTGCGACCGCTGAAGGAGTCGCGCGGCGCCGCGCGAAATTCGAGGCCATGAACGAGCACAAGGCAAGCCGGACCCTCGTCAAGTCGCCGCCCGAGTTGTGGGCCGAGTGCAGCGACGCATCCAGCCTGACGAGGCATCTTGACCAGTTCGGAGAGATCACGATCACGAAGCTCGAACCGGAGTCCACCGTCGCCTGGGAGGGCGAGCGCGTAAGCGGCACGGTGCGGATCGAGCCTTCGGGCTGGGGAACGCGGGTCACGCTGACCGCGTCGGTCGACGAGCGTGCGGAGTCCGCAGAGGAGCACGAGCCGGAGCCCGAACGGGCGCTCGAGCCCCGGAGCCCCAGCCGGCAGCCGCGAGCCGGTCGTCGCGGCGGCGCCGGAGTCGGCTCCGCCACCAGCCACCGTCATCCTCGAGGCCACGCCGCCGCGTCCCCGCGGCGTGCTCGCTCGCCTGCTCGACTTCTTCGGCTTCACGCCCGCCGCCCCCCCGCCGGGTCCGCCGGCGCCGGCCCTGTCCGGCCCAGAGGCTCCGCTCGAGCCCGACCCCGAACCGGAACTCGAGCCCGAGCCCGAGCTCGCTCCAGATATTCCCTCTCAGAGGGGCATGATCTGGAGCAGCCCGAGCTGGCCGCGCCCGAGCCGGTCAGTCCGGACGCGGCGCCCGCGCCGGAGATGGCGCCCGTCGTCGCGGACCTGCTGGACGCCGAGGCTGCGCTGGTCGCGGCGCTCGACAGCCTTGGGCAGGCGCACCACCGCCCGTTTTCCCGCGCCTGATCTAGACTCGCGGGCCGCCGTGGCACGCGACAAGGCTCCCGAGACGTACGACGAGAAGCTCGAGCAGCTCCAGGAGCTGCGCGACGAGGCAGCTCACTCCGGGTCCGAGGCGGCGGTCGAAAAGCAGCACGCGAAGGGCAAGTACACGGCGCGCGAGCGGATCGAGAAGCTGCTCGATCCGGGCTCGTTCCAGGAGCTCGACACATTCGTGCGCCACCGCACGTACGACTTCGAGATGCAGAAGAACCGGCCGTACGGCGACGCGGTCGTCACCGGCCACGGCACGATCGACGGCCGGCGTGTGTGCGTGTTCAGCCAGGACTTCACCGTCTTCGGCGGCTCGCTCGGCGAGGTGATGGCCGAGAAGATGTGCAAGATCATGGACCTGGCCGCGAAGATCGGCTGCCCCGTGATCGGGATCAACGACTCGGGCGGCGCGCGGATCCAGGAGGGGGTCGTCAGCCTCGGCGCGTACGGCGACGTGTTCCTGCGCAACGTGCGCGCCAGCGGGGTGATCCCGCAGATCAGCCTGATCATGGGCCCGTGCGCGGGCGGCGCGGTGTACTCGCCGGCGATCACCGACTTCATCTTCATGGTCAAGGAGACCTCGCACATGTTCATCACCGGCCCCGAGGTGATCAAGACGGTGACCGGCGAGGAGGTCGAGTTCGAGGAGCTCGGCGGGGCGATGAGCCACAACAGCAAGTCGGGCGTCGCGCATTTCGCCTCCGACGACGAGGACGAGTGCCTCCAGGACACGCGCTACCTGTTCAGCTTCCTGCCGCAGAACAACCTCGAGGTGGCGCCGCGGGTGCAGCCCACCGACGACCGCGACCGGATGGACGAGGAGCTCGACCACGTCGTCCCCGACAGCCCGAACAAGCCCTACGACATGCGCGACGTGATCCGCCACGTCGTCGACGACGGCGAGTTCTTCGAGGTACACGAGCACTACGCCAGGAACATCGTGTGCGGCTTCAGCCGGCTCGACGGCCAGTCGGTCGGCGTCGTCGGCAACCAGCCGAACCAGCTCGCCGGCGTGCTCGACATCGACTCGTCCGAGAAGGCGGCGCGGTTCATCCGCACCTGCGACGCGTTCAACATCCCGATCATCACGTTCTGCGACGTCCCAGGCTTCCTTCCCGGGACCAACCAGGAATGGCGCGGGATCATCCGCCGCGGCGCGAAGCTGCTGTACGCCTACGCCGAGGCGACCGTGCCGAAGATCACGGTGATCACGCGCAAGGCGTACGGCGGCGCGTACGACGTGATGGGGTCAAAGCACCTGGCCGCCGACTTCAACTTCGCGTGGCCGACGGCCGAGGTCGCGGTGATGGGCCCCGACGGCGCCGTCAACATCATCTATCGGCGTGACATCCAGAGCTCACCCACTCCGGACACCCGCCGGGAGAAGCTGATCGTCGACTACAAGGCGCACTTCGCCAACCCCTACGCGGCCGCCGAGCGGGGTTACCTCGACGACGTGATCATCCCCCACGAGACGCGCCCGAAGATCATCACCGCGCTCGAGACGCTCGCGACCAAGCGCGAGGCCGTGCCGAAGCGCAAGCACGGCAACATCCCTCTGTAGCGACTAGAGCGAGACGGTCGGCGCCGGCACGCCACCGGCACGCCAGGCCTCGAGCGCCGCGGCGGCGATCGCGAGATCCTGGATCGCGAGCCCGGTCGAGTCGAACAGCGTGACCGCCTCGGGGCCCGGCCGCCCTGGCGCCGCACCCGCGAGCACCGCGCCGAGCTCGGTCACGCGATCGCGGGTGACGATCTCTGCCTCGACCGCCCCGGTCAGCTCGCCGCCATGCGACGCCTGCGCCCACTCGTCGCAGAACAACGCGCACGACCCGACCGCGCCGATGCTTGCCTCGGCCTTCCCTGGCCCATCGGCGCCGAGCATGTTGAGGTGCTGACCGGGCCGCAGGTCGCCGGCGTCGATCACGATCTCGCTGCCGGGAGTGACGCAGCACACGATCTCGCAGCGCACCGCCTCTTCGCGGGTGCCCGGCCGCCATCCCAGTTCATTTGCCACGGCGGCAGCTGCGCCGGCGTCAGGGTCGAAGCAGATGCCCGGGGCCGTAACCGGCGACCTCCAGGCAGCGTGCGACCCACGCGCCGTGCAGCCCGCAGCCCACGAGCCCCACCGACCGAGCGTCGGGCGCCGCCAGCGCGCGCGTCGCGACGGCCGCCACCGCTCCGGTTCGGAGCGCGGTCACCGAGCGCGCGTCGAGCAGCATCAGCGGCTCCCCGTTGGTGGCATCGGAGAGGCATACGACGCCGGTAACCGTCGGCAGGCCCCGAGCCGGGTTGCCGGGAAACGACGTGATCCACTTGAGCAGCGCGAGGCCACCGCCGCGCGCCGGCATCGCCCGGAAGTCGCCAAACGGCGGGCTCTGGAGGTACACCTTCGCGGGCATCGTCCACTCGCCAGCGTGATACGCGACGAACGCGTCGCGGACCCGCGCGATCGCCGCCGCCGGCGAGACCGCCGCAAGCACGGCGTCGTGGGAGAGGACGGGCAGTTCCGCCATGGGGCGGGCACGATACCCTCGGCGATGCCGTGAACCGCCGTCCGAAGCTGACGATCGTCGCGCCCGATGCCTCGCCGGAGGAGGCCGCGGCCGTCGTCGCCGCGCTCGAGCGGTTCATGCGGGAGACGGCGCCGGTTCTCGCTCCGCCGCCTGCGGCGCAGAACCCGTGGCAACGGGCGGCGCTCTATGAGGCGGTCGCGCGCGAGCCGACGCCGCCGCTTCCCTGGTCGTGAATCCCCTGGACAACGGGGAAAAAGGCGGGATTCCGATAGGGTTTTGCTAGATTTGCCGTTCACGTCCACGAGCTCGGAAGGAGCCATGGAGCCCGCATCGCTTGACACGAAGAACGCGCGCGAAGGATCACTCGAGAACCCGGAGGTGGTCGAGAACGTCCCGGGTCACGTGATCCCGATCCTGCAGCGGGAGTTCGACGACTTCGATACCGAGTCGACGCGCTACCTCAAGGGTCAGCTGGAGGAGGACGACTTCATCAAGTTCCGCCTCAAGCAGGGCGTCTACGGGCAGCGCCAGCCGGACGTGCAGATGGTGCGGGTCAAGCTGCCGCTCGGCGGCGTCACGCCCGGACCAGCTCGACGCGTTCGCCGGCGGGATCGACAAGTACGTGCCGTTGCGCAAGGGCCACATCACGACGCGGCAGAACATCCAGATGCACCACATCCCGCTCCCCGACGCGGCGAAGCTGATCCGCGACCTCGGCGACGCAGGCCTGTCGAGCCGCGAGGGCTGCGGGAACACGATGCGCAACGTCACGGGCGATCCCCGCGCGGGCGTGCTCGAGGGCGAGCTGTTCGACATCACCCCGTACGCCGGCGCCTACGTGCGCTACTTCGTTCGCCATCCGACGACGCAGGCGATGCCGCGCAAGGTCAAGACCGCGTTCACCGCCACCGACGAGGACAACGCGATCACGCAGATCCACGACATCGCGTTCATCCCCGCGCGTCCGCGACGGCGTCCGCGGCGTCGAGGTTCGCGTCGGCGGCGGCACCTCGATCATGCCGCGGATCGCGCCGATGCTGTACGAGTTCGTCGAGCTCGACAACGGCGACTACCTGAAGGTCACCGAGGCGTGCGTGCGGATCTTCGACCGTCAGGACTTCCTGCGGGTCAACCGGGCGCGCGCTCGCATCAAGGTGCTGATCGACAAGATCGGGATCGACGCGTTCCGCGAGCTGGTCGAGCGAGGAGCTCAAGGGCGACTGGGTGGCCGAGCGCGATTTCTCGCTCGACGGGATCTTCTACGACATCGACGAGGAGGCGAACGCGCCCGGGGGCGCGCGCCACGCTACGCGAGCGCGAACGGCGATCAGCACGAGTTCGACCGGTTCCTCGCGACGAACGTCTTCGCGCAGCGCCAGCAGGGCTTCAGCACCGTCGAGGTCAAGATCCGCCGCGGCGACCTGACGCCCGAGCAGCTCCGCGGGCTCGGCGCAGATCATGCGCGAGTACTGCGGCGGGTTCGCGCGGACGACCGTCCACCAGAACCTCGTTCTGCGATGGGTGCGCGACGAGGCGGTGTACGAGGTGTGGGCGCGGCTCAACGAACTCGAGCTCGGCGACGCCGGCGCGGACGAGATCACCGATGTCGTCTCGTGCCCGGGCACCGATTCGTGCAAGCTCGGGATCACCAGCTCGATGGGCCTCAACCAGGCGATCCAGGATCGGCTCATCCAGATGGAGCTCGACGACGAGCTGACCCGGCGCATCCACATCAAGATGAGTGGTTGCCCGAACGGCTGCGGCCAGCATCACATCGCCAACATCGGCTTTTACGGAGCCTCGATCAAGGTCGGCGAGCACACGATCCCCGCGTACATCCCGCACATCGGCGGTGCGTACGAGGGCGGTGAGGTGCGCTACGGCCAGCGGCTGAAGGCACGGCTCGCGGCCAAGCGGGTCCCCGAGGCCGTCGAGCGCTGGGTGCGGTACTACGAGTCAGAGCGCACCGGCGGCGAGGAGTTCAATAGCGTTTGTCGACAGGGTTGGCGCCGGTGAGTTCGAAGCACGCGTCAAGGATCTGACGATGCCGATTGAATTCAACCTCGAAAACATGGAGCACTTCATCGACTGGACGAAGAACGCTCCGTTCGAGGTCATCCGTGGCGAGGGCGAGTGCGCGGTCTAGCCCAGTCAGATCTCCAGGACGCCTCGGCTGAGGACGTCATCCGCTACGCCGTCGATCAGTTTCATCCGCGGCTGACGATGGCCTGCTCGTTTCAGAAGGAGGAGTCGGTCCTGGTCCACATGGTGACCGAGCTCGGGGGCGGGCGGGATCCAATCTCAATCTTCACGATCGACACCGGCGTCTTGTTCCCGGAGACGCTTACCACTTGGCGCGCGTTCGAGGATCGCTTTGGGGTCAAGATCGAGGCGCTCGACGCCTCGAGCCCGGGCGATCCGTGGACCGCTGACAATTGCTGCGGAACGGCGAAGGTGGAGGCGCTCGAGCGCGGCCTGGCCGGCGCCGAGGCGTGGATCACCGGGATCCGCCGCGAGCAGGCGCCAACCCGCGCGAGCACGCCGAAGGCCGAGCACGACGACCGCCGCGGGATCTGGAAGTTCAACCCGATCGCCGATTGGACCGAGAAGGACGTATGGCGATACATCTTCGACCACGGCCTGCCCTACCATCCGTTGCACGATCAGGGCTACAGCTCGATCGGCTGTGCGCCATGCACGCAGCCCGGCACCGGTCGCGAAGGCCGCTGGGCCGGCCAGAACAAGACCGAGTGCGGCATCCACGTCGTTCCCCCGTCAAGCGAGACCTGATGTCGAGCATCCACATCGAAACGCGGGCCTGGATGGCCTGCGGAGGAGCCAAGTGAACCCGTTCCGTTACGAGCTATCGCACCTCGAGACGCTCGAGGCAGAGTCGATTCACATCTTCCGTGAGGTCGCGGCCGAGTTCGAGCGGCCGGTGCTCCTGTTCAGCGGCGGCAAGGACTCGCTCGTGCTCCTACGCCTCGCGCAGAAGGCCTTCCATCCGGGCAAGTTCCCGTTCCCGATCATGCACGTCGACACGGGCCACAACTTCCCCGAGGTGATCGCGTTCCGTGACCAGCTGATCGACGCAGCTGGGTGAGCGGCTGATCGTCGCCAACGTCCAGGATTCGATCGACGCGGGCCGCGTGGTCGAGGAGACCGGTCCGCGCGCTTCGCGCAATCGGCTGCAGACGACGACGCTGCTCGACGCGATCGAGGAGCACAACTTCGACGCCGCGTTCGGCGGCGCCCGCCGCGACGAGGAGCGGGCGCGCGCCAAGGAGCGGGTGTTCTCGTTCCGCGACGATTTCGGCCAGTGGGATCCGAAGGCCCAGCGGCCTGAGCTGTGGGCGCTGTTCAACAGCCGGATCCGCAAGGGCGAGCACGTCCGGGTGTTCCCGATCTCGAACTGGACCGAGCTTGACGTGTGGCAGTACATCGCCAACGAGAAGCTCGAGATCCCGTCGATCTACTACGCCCACGAGCGCGATGTGTTCGAGCGCGACGGGATGCTGTACGCGCACTCGGAGTTCGTCGAGCTGATCGACGGCGAGACGCCGTTCTCGGAGTCGGTCCGCTACCGCACCGTCGGCGACATGACGTGCACGGGCGCAGTCCGCTCGAGGGCGGTGACGCTCGAGGCCGTCGTCGCGGAAATCGCCGCGACCACAGTCACCGAGCGCGGCGAGACGCGCGCGGATGACCGGGTCACCGAGGCGGCGATGGAAGACCGCAAGCGCGAGGGTTACTTCTAGCGGTCATGTCGGGCGCCGCCACCAATGGGCACGCCACCGGGCGCACCCGGACCAGCGAGCTGCTGCGAATCGCGACGGCCGGCTCGGTCGACGACGGCAAGTCGACGCTGATCGGACGGCTTCTGTACGACTCCAAGCAGATCCTCTCCGACCAGCTCGCGCACGTGGTCGAGACCTCGGAGCGCCGCGGCGACGGGTACCTGAACCTGGCGCTGCTGACCGACGGTCTGCGCGCCGAGCGCGAGCAGGGGATCACGATCGATGTCGCGTATCGGTTCTTCCAGACGCCGCGACGGAAGTTCATCATCGCCGACACGCCGGGCCACGAGCAGTACACCCGCAACATGGTCACCGGCGCCTCGACCGCCGATCTCTCGATCGTCCTGATCGACGCCCGCAAGGGGGTGTCCGAGCAGACGCGTCGGCACGCCTCGATCGCGTCGCTGCTGCGGATCCCGCACCTCGTCGTGTGCGTCAACAAGATGGATCTCGTCGACTACGACGAGGAGGTGTTCGACCGGATCGCCGAGGAGATGACCGATTGGGCGGCGCGGCTCGACATCTGGGACATCACGTTCATCCCGATTTCCGCACTACACGGCGACAACGTCGTCGACCGCTCGACGAACATGGACTGGTACGGCGGCCCCTCGCTGCTCTACCACCTCGAGCATCTTGTGATCGCCACCGACCGGAACTTCGCGGACGTGCGGTTCCCGGTCCAGTGGGTCATCCGGCCGATGTCTGATGAGCACCACGATTACCGCGGCTATGCGGGTCAGGTCGCAGCCGGGGTGATCCGCGCCGGCGACGAGGTGCTCGTGCTGCCGAGTGGCAAGCGGTCGCGGATCGCGTCCGTCGATGCGTTCGAGGGTCCGATCGAGGCCGCGTTCCCGACGATGTCGGTGACGCTCCGGCTCGAGGACGAGATCGACATCTCCCGCGGGGACATGTTCGTCAACGCCGACGACCCTCCGGTGCCCGCCCGGGAGATCGAAGCGATGGTGTGCTGGATGAGCGACCAGCCGCTGACGCCGGGCGCGCGCTACGCGATCAAGCACACGACGCGGACCGGGCGGGCCGTGGTCGACCAGCTCGAATATCGCGTCGACGTCAACACGCTCGAGCACGTCGAGACCTCCGAGCTCAGGCTCAACGAGATCGGACGGGTCCACCTCCGGCTGAGCACGCCGATGATGGTCGACCGCTACCGCCGCAACCGCACGACGGGCAGCTTCATCCTGATCGATGAGTCGACGAACGACACCGTTGGGGCCGCGATGCTCGTCCACGGGACGAGCGTCGAGCAGTAGCTGCCAGGTAAAGTCCGCGCCCCGATGTTCTCGAAGGTTCTGATCGCCAACCGCGGCGAGATCGCGGTCCGCATCATCCGCGCGTGCGAAGAGCTGGGGATCGCGACAGTCGCCGTGTACTCGGAGCTCGACCGCGACGCTCCCCACGTACAGCGCGCCGACGAGGCGTACCTGCTCGGGCCCGGGCCGGCATCAGAGAGCTATCTCGTGATCGACAAGCTGCTCGAGGTGATCGACCAGTCCGGCGCCGAGGCGGTCCACCCGGGATACGGGTTCCTCGCCGAGAACGCGTCGTTCGCGGCCGCGCTCGAGAAGCACGGGATCATCTTCATCGGGCCTCCCGCGTCGGCGATCGAGGCGATGGGATCGAAGACGAAGGCGCGCGAGCTGATGCAGAAGGCCGGCGTTCCGATCGTTCCCGGCACGACCGAGCCGGTCGGGACCGTCGACGACGCGCGCAAGCTGATCGATGAGACGATCGGCTACCCCGTAGCCGTCAAAGCCGCGGGCGGCGGCGGCGGCAAGGGGTTTCGCGTCGCCCTGTCCGAGGACAAGCTCGGGGACGCATTCGACGGAGCCGCGCGCGAAGGCGAGAAGTTCTTCGGCGATTCGACGGTGTACCTGGAGCGCTACCTGCCCAACCCCCGACATGTCGAGGTGCAGGTTCTGGCGGATTCCCACGGCAACGTGATCCACCTCGGCGAGCGCGACTGCTCGCTCCAGCGCCGCCACCAGAAGCTGATCGAGGAGGCCCCGGCGCCCGCCGTCGACGAGGAACTGCGCGCGAAGATCGGCAAGATCGCGACCGATGCCGCCGCTGCCGTCAAGTACACCGGCGCCGGCACGATCGAGGGTCTGCTGCAGGACGGCGAGTACTTCTTCCTGGAGATGAACACGCGCGTCCAGGTCGAGCACTGCGTGACCGAGATGGTGACCGGGATCGACATCGTCAAGGAAGGGATCCGCGTCGCCGCCGGCGAGGAGCTGTCGATCAAGCAGGACGATCTCGAGCTCCGTGGTCACGCGATCGAGTGCCGGATCAATGCTGAGGACGCCTCCAAGAACTTCGCGCCGGCTCCCGGCCAGATCGGGAGCTACGTCGAGCCCTCGGGTCCCGGTGTCCGCGTCGACTCGGGCTGCGTGGCCGGGTCGGTGATCTCCCCGATGTACGACCCGATGATCGCCAAGCTGATCGTCTGGGATGTCGACCGCGAGCAGGCGACCCGCCGGATGGTGCGCGCGCTGGGCGAGTACACGATCGAAGGCCTGAAGACGCTGATGCCGTTCCACACCGCGATCCTCCAGACCGAGCAGTGGGCCAACGCCGAGACTTGCCGTGACCTGATCGAGGACAAGGAGTGGCTGAAGACGCTCGCGTTCGAGCCGCCGGCCGCGCCCCCGAGGAGGAGGAGGAGAAGGTCGAGCAGGCTTACACGGTCGAGGTATCGGGCAAGCGGTTCGACGTCCGCGTGATCGGCCCGCCGTTCGCGGGCGGGGCGGCGGCGGTCAACGGATCCGCGCCGGGGGCGGCGGCCGCGCGGCCCAAGCCCCCGCGCCGCGAGCGTGCCGGCGGCGGTGGCGGCGGAGGCGGCGACACGCTGGCCTCGCCGATCCAGGGGACGGTCCTAAAGGTCGCGGTGGAGCAGGGCGCGGCCGTCGAAGAGGGCGCACTGATCGCCGTGATCGAGGCGATGAAGATGGAGAACGAGATCAGCGCCCACAAGGCGGGAACGGTTTCCGAGCTGCCGATCGCGGTCGGCGCGTCGGTCGCCACCGGCGACACGCTCGCCGTGATCACCGCCGCCACCGAGTAGCCGCGTTCGTTTAGTCTCGTCCTAACCAAAAGGAGGGGCGAAGATGGCCGTAGGCTTGCGTCTGAAGTTCAGCGGCGGCACCGAGGATCAGTACCGGGCCGTGCACTCAAAGATGGACATCGACAACGACCCGCCGGAGGGGATGATCTTTCACTCGGCCGGTCCGATCGATGGGGGGTGGGGCGTGATCGACTTCTGGGAGTCACGCGATCACTTCAACCGGTTCGCCGAGAGTCGGCTGCAGCCGGCGCTCGGGGAGCTCGGCGAGGACGCGTTCCAGGGACCGCCTGACATCAAGGAGTTCCCCGTCGCGCACATCACGCGCGGCCGTTAGCAGCGCTCGGCGTTGGCGGCGTGGATTCGCTTCTGCGCCGCCGTCCGCCGCCCCTCCGGCAACCGCGCGCCGGCGCCGTCACGGGTCAGCGCCTCCAGGTACGCGACGTCCTCGGTCGAGCACGCGCGCGGCTTCGGCGCCCGTGACCGGTGCACCGTGGCCGGGGATCACATACGCCGCCTGCTCCACCAGCGGGCCCAGCCGGGCGAGCGTCTCCAGGTAGCCGTCGACTGAGCCGCCCTCAGAGATCATCGGGATCTCCACTGGCGAGAGATAGTCGCCACACACGAGCACGCGCCGCCACGGCAGCCAATAGGCGACCCCGTCCGCTGTGTGCCCGGCTGCCGGGTGGAGCTCGAGCTCCGCTGGCGCCGAGCGAGAGGTGGCCCGGTACGGGAAGCGATTGGATGGCCGCGAGCGCGAGCGGCTGTTGTCGCGAAACGTAGTGCTCGTCGTCGAAATCACGGAGCGAGCGCTGCGCCTCGCCGGGGGCGCCATTCAGGCGCGCCGCCGTCGACTCGGCGACACCGAGTGACGTCTGCGCAAATGCGATCCGGCCCAGCAGGTGGTCCCAGTCGCCGTGGGTGGACAGCAGTCCGGACACCGGGAAGCCGGCCTGCTCGAGCACTCCCGGGAGCGCGTCGAGCTCGTCGGGGAGCACCGGCGAGTCGATCACGAACCCCTCGTCGCCCGCGCGCACGGCGGTGCACGTCGTCTGCCAGATCGCGCTGATCACGACGATCACGTCGGGATCGACCGCGACAACACGCATGCCGTGAGCGGACTACGCGGCGCCGATCAGCTTCGCCGCTTCGCGCAGCGTCTTGACTTCGGCGTCCGGCTTCTTTTGGTTGGCCTCGAGCACCTGCCCGGTGCGGTTGACCCAGATCACCGGAACCTTCCGCTTCAGGCACGGCTCGATGTCGTGGTAGTAGCTGGCGGCGACGTGAACCCAGCCCCGCTTGCTGCCGATCCGGCGCTCGCACTCGACGAAGTGCGCGGGATCCGGCTTGTAAGAGCGAACCTGCTGCGCCGTGACGACGAGATCGAAGTCGAGCGGCATGTGCCGACGCGTCTGTCCCAGCAGCTTGTCGTCGATGTTCGAGATCAGCCCGATCTTGTGCTGCTTGGCGATCTTCGCGAGCGTCGAATTCGTCTCCTTGAACGGCATCCAGCGCTGTACCGAGTCGGGCAAAAAGCCCGAACGCGACGGTTCGAGCGGCCAGCCGAGCTTCTTCGAGATCTGGACGGCCGTGCGTCGCAGCACCTCCGCGTAGAGCTCATACGAGCCAGCCTGGATCTGCTGCTGGATCTCGTGGAACAGCGGAATCAGCTCGTCGCGATCGACCGTGAACCCGTCCCGGTCGGCCTCCTTGACGAACGCGTCGTAGGCGCCGGTCTCCCAATCGATCAGGGTGCCGTAGACGTCGAACGTGACGAACGAGATGTTCTTCGGAATCGCCATGGGAGCGGGCATGATGCCATGGCCAGGTATTAGAGTGCCGCGCCGTGGATCTGCTCGAGTACCAGGGTAAGCAGCTGTTCGCGCGGCATGGGGTCCCAGTTCCGTCGGGCAAGCCCGCGCGGACCGTGGCGGAGGCGGTCGCGGCAGCGGACGAGATCGGCTACCCGTGCGTCGTCAAGGCGCAGGTTCAGATCGGCGGCCGCGGGAAGGCCGGCGGGATCAAGGTCGCGAACAACCGCGAGGAGGCTGAGCAGCACGCGGGCGCGATCCTCGGGATGGACATCCGCGGACTCACGGTGCAAGAGCTGTGGATCGAGGGCGCTTCCGAAATCGCCTCCGAGTACTACGCATCGGTGATCTTCGACCGCTCGGCGAAGGCGCCGCTGGTGATGCTCTCGACCAAGGGCGGGATGGACATCGAACAGGTCGCCGATGAAGACCCGGGCGCGATCGCCCGTCTGCACGTCGACCCCCTGCTCGGGTTCCAGGACTTCCACGGCCGGCGGCTCGCGTTCGAGGCGAGGGTGGACCCGGATGTCGTCCGCCCGGTCGGCGCGATGCTCGCGCGGCTGTACGAGGCGTTCATCGCCGAGGAGGCGACGCTCGTCGAGGTCAACCCCCTGATCGTCACGCCCGACCGCGACGTCAGGGCGCTCGACGCGAAAGTCACGCTCGACGACAACGCGTTGTTCCGCCACGCCGACAACGCCGAGCTGCGCGACCTGTCACGCGAGGATCCGCAGGAGCGGATGGCCAAGGAGCGCGGCCTGACCTACGTGAAACTCGACGGCGACATCGGGATTCTCGGCAACGGCGCCGGCCTCGTCATGTCGACGCTCGACGTCGTTGCGCAGGCCGGCGGCTCGCCGGCGAACTTCCTCGACGCCGGCGGCGGCTCGAAGGCCGAGGCAATCACCAGCGCCGTCGAGGTGATCCTCTCTGACCCGAAGGTCAAAGCTGTGCTCTTCAACATCTTCGGAGGGATCACACGCTGCGACGAGGTAGCGCGCGGGCTGATCGAGGCTTTCGACCAGATCAAGCCGACTGTCCCTTTCGTGGTCCGCCTCGACGGCACGAACGACGTCGAGGGCCGGAAGCTGCTGGCTGACGCGAACCTGCCGAAAGTCCACAGCGTCGCGACGATGGACGAGGCGGCCGCCAAGGTCGTCGAGCTCTCGAAAGAGGCCGCGTGAGCATTCTCGTCGGCAACGAGACCCGGCTCTGCGTATCCGGGATCACCGGCAGCGAGGGCACGTTCCACTCGCTACGCAACCGCGACTACGGCACCCATGTGGTCGCGGGAGTGACGCCCGGCAAGGGCGGCCAGGACGTCGACGGGATCCCGGTGTTCAACACGTTCCACGACGCGGTCGCGGAGACGGGCGCGAACACGGCGATGATCTTCGTCCCACCGCGGTTCGCGGCAGATTCGATCCTCGAGGCCGAGGACGCCGGGATCGAGCTGATCGTCGCGATCACGGAGGGGATCCCCGCCCACGACGAGCTCCGCGTCTACAACACGCTCAAGAAGAACGGTCGCTCACGGCTCGTCGGTCCCAACTGCCCCGGAATCCTGTCGCCCGGCAAAGCCAACGTCGGGATCATCCCGGCCACGTTCTTCAAGCCCGGCAACGTCGGGGTCGTGTCGCGGTCGGGCACGCTCACGTACCAGATCGGCAACGTGCTCGCGCAGAGCGGCTTCGGCAACTCCTCGATCGTCGGGATCGGCGGCGACCCCGTACCCGGGACCGACTTCATCGACGTGATCGCGATGTTCCAGGACGACCCGGAGACCGAGCTGATCGTGATGTCCGGCGAGATCGGCGGCGACGCGGAGGAGCGCGCGGCCGAGTACATCGCAGAGCATGTGACCAAGCCGGTAATCGGCTATATCGCCGGCTTCACCGCCCCGCCGGGGAAGACGATGGGCCATGCTGGCGCGATCGTGTCGGGCTCGCGAGGCACCGCCGCGGCGAAGGCAGAGGCGCTCGAGGCCAAGGGCGTGACGGTCGGCCGCACGCCGACCCAGGTCGCCGAGGCTGCGATCTCGTTGCTTCGGGGGTGAACTCGTTAGCGCTGCCGCTCCGCACGATTGCCAGCGGAGTTGCGCTCAGCGCCGCTGCGATCGGTAGCCTCGATCAGGAATATGCAGGAATCCGGGTCCGACCCCGAGTCGTATCTGTCAGAGATCGACCGGCGCTTGGAGTCGATCCAGGGGGAACTCCAGCCGGGTCGTTCGCGCGTCAGTCAGTCGCGGCCGCGCCAGCGTGGCCGGTCGGGCCCGCTTGCCGCCATCCTCGGACGCGGGGCGGCGGCTGCGAACGCGCCTGCGCCGCCAGCGCCGGAGCCGCGGCCTGAAGTGCCGCCGCCAGGCGAGCAGAGCACGCTCGAGCAGGAGGTCCGCGCGATCGGTGAGCTGCAGGGGCGGCTGATCAGCGCGATCGAAGGGCTGGTCGAGGCGTACGAAGCGCCCGTCGGCGAGCACAGCGCCGACGCGGTCACGCTCAAGGCGGGGCCATTCGCCGACACCGCGGCGCTGCGGGCGTTCACCGAGCACCTGGCGGAACTGGCGGGCGTCGAGAAGGTGACCGTTCGCGGGTTCGAGGGAGCCGACCGGGCGATCGTCGACGTCGAGCTCGAGCGGTAGCTCCGCCAGCGGGCGCGAACACGTAACCTAGGGCCATGGCCACGATTTCGTTCGCGCGTGGCGCGCCGTCGCTCGACATTGTCGACGTCGACGGTCTCAAAGCCGCCGCCGATCAAGCATTTGCAACCGATCCCGCCGGCCTGACCGGGTACGGCACATCGGTGGGCTATCCGCCGCTCCGTGAGTGGATCGCCAGGCACCACGATGTGCGGCCCGAGCGCGTGCTCGTGACGAACGGGTCGATGCAGGCGGACGCGTTCCTGTTCGACGCTCTCGTCAGACCCGGCGACGTCGTGGTCGTCGAGCGCCCGACGTACGACCGGACGCTGCTGTCGCTGCGAAGCCGTGGCGCCGACATTCGGATGGTCGAGCTCGAGCCCGACGGGATCGACGTGGCGGCGCTCGAGCGCGTGCTCGCGACCGGCGCGCAGCCGAAGCTGGCCCACATCATTCCCAACTTCCAGAACCCGGCCGGGTACACGCTGTCGCTGGCTAAGCGCGAGCGGCTGCTCGAGCTCTCCAAGGAGCACGGCTTCATCGTGTTCGAGGACGATCCGTACGTCGCGCTGCGGTTCGAAGGTGAGCAGCTCCCGCGGATGCAGGCGATGGACGGCGATCACGTCGTGTACGCCTCATCGTTCTCGAAGACCGTTTGTCCCGGGATCCGGGTCGGCTACCTCGTCGGCCCGGAGGAGCTGATCGCTCGGATTGCGAAGCTCGCGACGAGCACGTACATCTCCCCGAACATGGTCGCTCAGGGAATCGTCCACCAGTTCTGCGCCTCCGGCGCGCTGATGCGCTCGATCGAGACCGTCCGGGCGGCGCTGAAGGAGCGCGCCGACACGCTGTGCGAGTCGCTCGTGCGGGAGCTCCCGGACGCGCGTTTCGTCAAGCCGGCCGGCGGATACTTCCTGTGGGTGGACTTGCCCGAGGGCACCGACGTGAACGCGCTGTGCGACGCGGCCAAGGCGCGCGACGTGGTGTTCGTCAAGGGCTCCGACTTCGTGCTCGAGGGCGGCGAGTCGTCGCTGCGGCTCGCGTACTCGGGAGTCAGGCCCGCCGAGATCGAGCAGGGGATCAAGCTGCTCGCTGAGGCGTACGCCGAGGTGTCGGCGTCGGCGGTGAATGCGGCCTGACGAGGTCGTAGCGCTCGGCGAGCTCGCGGGCGACTCGCTCGGCGGGGCAGTCGCCCGGATCGAAGATATGCACACCGGGATCGCCGAGCGGGTGTTCAGCTCGGTCGGGGCCGGGTCCGAGCGGGTCCGCGTTATCCACGACGGGATCGCAAAGGGCATCTATGGGGCCGTCCGGACTGCTTCGAGCGCGCTCGTCAAGGCCGGCGCGACGGCCGTCGGCGCGGCTACCGATCCGCACGGCGCAGCACTGACCGAACGGCCGGCGGGCCGGTTCGCGCTCGGAGCGCTCAACGGCGCGTTCGGCGACCGGCTGGCCGAGCTCGGCAGCCCGCTCACGCAGCAGCTGACGGTACGCCGGCGCGGTCGGGATCTCGAGCTCACGCGCGAGGCGCTCGCGGCCGCGTGTCCGGATGCGAGCCCGAGAGTCGCGATCTTCCTCCACGGCCTGTGCGAGACCGACGACGCGTGGCGCCTGCGATCGGCCCGCTACGTGCCGTATGGCGACCGGCTCGAGACCGAACTCGGCTACAGCTCGCTGTACGTCAACTACAACAGCGGCCGCCACATCTCCGAGAACGGCCGCGAGCTCGCGCGGGCGCTCGCGGCGCTGCTCGACAATTGGCCGGCTCAGATCGAGGAGATCGCGCTTGTCGGCCACTCAATGGGCGGCCTCGTCGGCCGCAGCGCCTGCCATTACGGCGCGACCAGCGAGTGGGCACAGCGGGTCCGGCACGTGTTCACGCTCGGTTGCCCGCACACGGGCGCGCCGCTCGAGCGGGCGGCCAATGCGGCAGCGTCCGCGCTCACGGTGCTACCTGAGACGCGCGGCTTCGCCAAGGCGCTCAACCTTCGCAGCGCGGGGATCAAGGACCTCCGCTACGGCTACGTGATCGAGGAGGACTGGTTCGGCCACGATCCCGACGCGTACCTGCGCAACACCGGTCGCGAGATCCCGTTCCTGGAGACGGCCAACCATTACTTCGTGTGCGCCACGCTGTCCCGTGAGTCCGACGCGCCGCTCGGTCGGCTGTTCGGCGACTGGCTCGTGCTCAGCTCGAGCGCGTGGGGGTCCGGTGGCCGTGGCCAGCGGCTCCGATTCCCGGTCGACAACTACCGCCATTACGGCGGCGCGAGCCACTTCGACCTGCTCAATCACCCCGAGATCTACGAGCAGCTCAAGCGCTGGCTGACGGCGCGGCCAGCACTCCCGGCGCCGGCCGCGAGCAGCTGAGAGGCGCTTCAGCGGCCGTACCGTTCCCGTCCGAGTACGAGCTGCTCGGGAAGCGCGATACGTGCGGGCGGCGAAGGCTGTGCAAGGACGGAAACCGTCTCGGCGACGCTGACGGTCACGGTCGCGCTGACGCCGTCCGCGGCGACCGTCACGAGCTCGCCATCGTTCGAGGAGACCTCACCCTCGAGCCCGGGCTCGATGCCGGCCTCCTTCAGATAGTGGAGGATGTCCTCGGCCTCGTTCTCGAGCCGCAGGATGGTCACCTCGGCGCCCGGCACACAGTCCGCCAGCGGCACGCCGTCGATCCGCTCCCCGACCTTGATCGGGTGGCCGTGCGGGCACGTCTTGGCGTCGCCGACCGCGCTGCGAACGTACGCCTCGAACCGCGGGGTCATTGCGTGCTCGAGCTTCTCGGCCTCCTCGTGGACCTCGTCCCACGGAACACCAACGACGTCGGTCAGGAAGCGCTCGATCATCCGGTGGCGGGAGACGGTGTACTCGGCGTGCTCCCGCCCGGCCTGCGTGAACTCGATCGCGCGGTCGGTGTCGCGGCGGATGTAGCCGTCGCGCTCGAGCCGCCCGAGCATCTCGGAGACGGTCGGCGCGGACAGCCGCATCGCGCGGGACATGTTCGCGCCGGTTAGCGGCAGACCCGCCTCGAACAGCCAGAACAGAGTCTCGAGATACTCCTCCTCGGCAGGCGTGGCGGCCATGTTGTGATCCTACCGAGCGGTACTCTCCCGCTCCGTGGCACTTCCGCTGAAGCCTCCGCTCGAACCTCAGCTCGCGCGTTCCAAGGGTGAGCTGCCCGTAGGGGAGGAGTGGGCCTATGAGCCCAAGTACGACGGCTTCCGCGCGATCGTGTTCGTCGACGGCGACGAGTTCGAGATCCAATCGCGCTCGGGCAAGCCGCTCGGGCGTTACTTCCCGGAGCTGACGTTCCCGCCCGGGCGCTACGTGGTCGACGGCGAGATCGTCGTCGACGGCTCGGGCGAGCGCGAGGACTTCGGCGCGCTCCAGCAGCGGATCCATCCGGCCGAGTCGCGGATCAAGATGCTCTCCGAGCAGACGCCGGCGCGATATGTCGGCTTCGACCTGCTCGCGTCAGGCGACGAGTCGTTGCTCGAGCTCCCGTTCGCCGAGCGGCGTGCGCAGCTCGAGCGGATCGGCGTCGATGTGACGCCCCTGACACGAACCCCGGATGAGGCGGAGCCGTGGCTCCGGGCGGGGGAGGGCGTTGTCGCGAAGGACATCAAGGCGCCCTACCGACCGGGCAAGCGGCTCGGGATGGTCAAGGTCAAACGGCTGCGGACGATCGACACCGTCGTCGTCGGCTGGCGTCCCGGCAAGGAACCCGACACCGTCGGATCGCTGATCCTCGGGCTCTACGGGGACGGCGGCAAGCTCCACGTCGTCGGCCACTCCTCCGGGATCAGCGCGAAGGACAAACGGACGCTGGTCGGCAAGCTGGCGCCGTACGAGACCGGCCAGCGCGGTCACGGCGATCCGAGCCGGTGGCAGAGCGAGCGGGAGCTCGAGTGGATCGAGCTGCGCCCCGAGCTGGTCGTCGAGGTGACGTTCGACCACGCGAGCGGCGGTCGCATCCGCCACGGCACGAAGATCCTGCGCTGGCGCGAGGACAAGCGGCCGCAGGAGTGCCTGCTCGAGCAGATGCAGTCCTAGCGCACGCGCGTGATCCCGTCCACCGTGCTCGTTGCCCCGGACTCGTTCAAGGGGACGTTCACCGCCGCCGAGATCGCCGCAGCGATCGGCGCCGGGCTCGAGCAGGCCGGCCGCCCGGTTGACCGGTGTCCCGTCGCCGACGGTGGCGAGGGAACGCTTGATCTGCTCGCGCCGGCGCTCGGCGCCGAGATGCGGATCGCGCCCACCAGCGATCCGCTCGGCCGCCCGATCGAGGCCCGGTTCGCGATCGCCGGCCGCACCGCGATTGTCGAGACCGCGGCGGCGAGCGGACTGGGATTGATCGCACCGTCCGAGCGCGATGCGTTCGCCGCGTCGAGCGCCGGCACCGGTGAGCTGATCGTCGCGGCCGTCGCCGCCGGTGCGAGCGAGGTGCTCGTCGGCGTCGGTGGAAGCGCGAGCACCGACGGCGGGGCCGGCGCGATCACGGCGATCAAGCGCGGCGGCGGGCTGGACGGCGCCAAGCTGCGGGTGTTGTGCGACGTCCGTGTCCCGTTCGAGGACGCGCCGTCGGTGTTCGGACCACAGAAGGGAGCCGACGAGGGCGATGTGCGGCGCCTGGAGATGCGGCTCGGTGCACTCGCGCGCCGGCTGCCGCGAGACCCGCGGGGCGTGCCGATGACCGGGGCGGCCGGCGGTTTGTCGGGTGGACTGTGGGCTGAGTTCGGGGCCGAGCTCGTCGCGGGCAGCGCGTTCGTGCTCGATGCGGTCGGCTTCGACCGCCGGATGCTCGCGGCGCGGGCGGTGATCACCGGCGAGGGCCGGCTCGACCTGCAAAGCCTGAGCGGCAAGCTCGTGTCCGAGGTTGCGACCCGCGCCCGGCAGTCCGGTGTCCCGTGCTACGCCGTCGTGGGGCAGGATGAGCTCGATGCGTTCGGCGCCCGGATCCTCGATCTGCAACTCGTGCTCGAGGCCGGGACGAAGCGCGAGCTGACTTCTGCCGGCGCTCGGCTCGCCGCGTTGTTGTGAGCGCTAGTTCTCGGGCACGGCGACCGCCACCGGCGGCTGCGGCCGACGGGGCTCCTCCGGCGAGCCGTGCTCGGGAAGGTTCGCGAGCAGCTGCGGATCGGGGACCAGCGAGGCGCGGCAGAACCCTTCGCCGAACGGGGTCAGGTGGATGCTGCGCCTGATGATCTTTGCCTGGCGGACGCAGTGGACCGCCTCGAGCACGTCGGGCTGGGCCTCGAGCACCTGGTAGCGCATGGGGTCGCGCAGCGTCTCCCGTGAGAACCAGATCAGGCCGAGGCGGTTGAGGTTGTTGAGATATGCGGGCACACGGTCGACGTACCGGAGCCCGGCGCGCGGGCCGATCATCGACAAGCCCGGCGCGATCAGCCGCGAGCTGATCAATCCGAGCGGGCCGCCCGTGCGGATGTCGACCGCCGGCTGCGGGCCGTCGAGCAGCATCAGCCGCAGAATCCGCGCCTCGTCGGGGGCCAGCGAATCGAGCAGCCGCTCGTATGCGGGGTGCGCGTCCTCGACGTAGCGGACGTCGCGCGACTTGTGCAGCAGCTCCTCGCCGCGGCTTCGCAGCGAGTCGGGCGCGCCGTCGCGGCGGTTGTCGTGGTCGCTCCGCTCACGCGCGGCGAGCGGCAACGTGACGACCTCGGCGACCCGTCTGACGACATCGCCACCGGGCACCGACTCGGCCATGCGCAGCGCCGCGTCGCCGCCCGACTCGGCCACCTTCCGCGCGTTCTCCGCCGCCGGCGCCGCACTCCGGACGCGGTCCTCGAGGTCGGTCATGCCCAGCAGCCCTTGCGCGGCGTGGCGGACGTCGCGAACGAGCCCGCCGGCCGTCTCGGGGTGGATCGCCACGCCGAGCAGCCGCCGGGAGGTCTTGACCGAGGTGGCCACCGTCCATTCCGTCGTGTGCCACCACGCCGTCGCCGCCAGCCGCACGACACCCGGAACGACGCTCTGCCCGCCGGCCTCAGGCTCGAGCTCGGTCATCCGAATATCCCCAGGTGGATCAGCCCGCCGGCGAGTCCCATCAGGCCACCGTGGAGGTACAGCATCCACTCATCTTCCTTGATCGCCGAGCGGATCATCTCCACGTAATCACGCGGTGGTAGCTCCTTCGTGCGCTGCGCGATCAGCACGCGGATCTTCTCGGACTGCTGGCGCCCGAACTCCGGGTCCTTGAACGGCGTCATCGTGTGCTCGCTCGACTCGCGCGCGAACGCCTCCGTGATCGTGTCGTACGCCCGTCCGCCGACGGCGACGCGGACCGCGCCGCGGACCGGACCGGCCGCGCGGTCGATCGCCGGGACCATCGCCTCCTCGATCATCTGGAGCGTGCGGTCGCCGCGCGGGCCGGTGAGCAGGAAGTCCCCGACGTTCTCTAGCGTCACGACGTCCTCGGCGATGATCCGCGCGTAGACCTCCGCCGCCTGGCTCTGGCGGCGCAGGAACAGCCCGTGGAGCTTGAACGGCCCGATCTTGCGCACCTCCACCGGCTCGAAGATCACCGACATCCCGAGCAGGTTCGTCGTCCACCCAACGATCACGCCGAGCAGCGGCAGCAGCCACCAGTAGGTGACGAAGTGGGTCAGGATCGCGACAGGGATCCCGAGCAGGAAGCCGAACAGGAACCCGAAGTTGACCATCAGCTTCAGCTCGCGCGCGCCGAAGTCCCGGAACACGCGGTTGACCAGCGCCGGGTTCTTCTCGAAGTGGTCGATCACCATCAGCTTGACGTCGAGCAGCTGGTCGATGTAGAGCCCGATCTCGTCGATGATCGAGTGCATGATCTGCGGCAGCTGCTGTTGCACCCGGGTGTAGATCGCGTGCTTGGCCTGGGCAGGCACGCTCTGCCAGAGGCCCGGCTGTTCGCGCGTCATCGTGCGATCGACGATCTCGGGGATCCGCGGCTCGAACATGACGACCATCTGCTCGGCGATCTTGTCCGGCTCGAGCTCCTTAAAGAACTCGGCGGCCGTCCCCAGCTTCGACAGCGCCTTGTCGGAGGCGATGCTTCCCATCTTCGCCGCGCGGGCCGGGATGATCCCCTGCCAGCCGATCCCGCCCTGCATGATTCCCGGGACCTCCTGCAGCTTGCGCGGCAGCAGCCTCGAGAGCTCGTACAGCCCCGGGATCGTGCGGCCGTGAAACTCGACCGGGTTGAACAGCATGATCAGCCCGCTCCAGTTGATCAGCCACCCGATCGCCCCCGTGAAAAACGGGACCGTGATCAGCTTGATCCACTCACTTGTACTCATGGCGCCTCACCACCACTCGGTGTAATGGTTGACCCTACCGTCTCGGCGGCTCTATCCGCGCGGCACCGGAAACTCGCCATTCATTGCATGACCGGCGACTCCGGGCGAGAAACCGGTCGGCAAGACCGGAAAGTCGCCCCGGATCTCGCCGCCGGTCCTCCAGTGTCGAATTTCCGGTCCGTCTCAGTGGGCGAATGCCTGGCGATTCTCGGTGGCGGGTCCCGGCATCGGCGCGCTGAGCGACTCGAAGAACTCCGTCACGCTGTGCAGGTGCTCGATCAGCAGGTCGGCCATGTCCATGTTCATGCCGGCGCGGACGACGATCCGCAGCACGCTCAGGTCCTGCCGGTTCTCCGGGAATGTGTAGGCGGGGACGAGCCAGCCGTGCTGGCGCAGCCGCTCGGACACGTCGAACACCGTGTAGTTCCGGATCTCCGGCTTGAGCGCGAATGAGAACACCGGTAGGTCGCTGCCGTCGCTCAGCAGCACGTACGGCCCGATCTCCGAGATCTCCTTGGCCAGGTGCATGGCGACGTCCTGCGCGTTCTGAATCACCCGCTTGTAGCCACCGTGACCCAGACCGACGAACATCAGGTACTGGGCGATGACTTCGCTCCCCGGGCGGGAGAAGTTCAGCGAGAACGTCGGCATGTGGCCGCCGAGGTAGTTGACGTCGAAGATCAGGTCCTGCGGCAGCGCCTCCTTGTCGCGCCAGACCGCCCAGCCGACGCCAGGGTAGACGAGGCCGTACTTGTGGCCCGAAGCGTTGATCGACTGCACGCGGGGGATCCGGAAGTCCCACTCGAGCTTAGGTTGGATGAAAGGCGCGACGAACCCGCCCGAAGCGCCGTCGACGTGGAGCGGTACGTCGAGTCCCTTCTCATCCTGCAGGTTGTCTAGCGCCGCGGCGATCTCCTTGACCGGCTCGTAGCTGCCGTCGAACGTCGACCCGAGCACCGATACGACGCCGATCGTGTTCTCGTCGCAATACGCCGCGGCGTGCTCGGCATCGAGGTGGTAGCGGTCGCCCTCCATCGGGACAAGCTTCGCCTCGACGTCCCAATAGCGGCAGAACTTCTCCCAGCACACCTGCACATTGATGCCGGTGACGAGGTTCGGCCTGTCGGTCGGCTTGCCGGCCGCCTTCATCCGCTCACGCCACCGCCACTTCAGCGCGAGTCCGGCGAGCATCGCCGCCTCGCTCGAGCCGGTTGTCGAGCAGCCGGTCGCGCTCTGCGAGTCGGGCGAGTTCCAAAGGTCGGCGAGGATGTTCACGCACCGCGCCTCGATCTCCGCCGTCTGCGGGTACTCGTCCTTGTCGATCATGTTCTTCTCGGCGGTTTCGGCCATCAGCCGTGCCGCGATCGACGGCATCCACGTCGTCACAAATGTCGCCAGGTTGAGCCGCGCCTGCCCATCGAGCAGCAGTTCGTTGGAGATGTACTCATACGCCGTATCGAGCCCGAGCCCGTCGTCTTGGATCTGATGGCACGGCATCGTGTGGTCCGGGTCGGGGTGGTGGACCGGTACCGCGGGCTTGTAGTGGCGGCGCGGGCGGCCGTGCTGCTGGCTTAGGCCCATCTGTTCCTCCTGACGTGGATGGCGGAGGTCAGTTCTACCTATCTGATTCGCCCCACGCGACATGGAGCGCAACCGGCTTGCGGAAGACGAGGCCGCGCACCTGCGCCGGGCGCGAGCGATCGAGCCGTAAATCGGGCAGCCGCGCAAGCGCCGCGGCCACCGCCGTCCTCGCCTCGAGCCGCGCGAGGTGCACCCCGAGGCACACGTGAGGACCGTGCGCGAACGCCAGGTGGCGCCGTCCGTTTTTGCCGCTCAGGTCCAGCTCGTCGGGGTTCGGAAAGACGGCCGGGTCGCGGTTGGCGCCGGCGATCGACAGCCGCACCAGCTCGCCCGCTTTGATCGCCACGCCGCCCAGCGACGTGTCGGCGGTGGCGTAGCGGTCGATCACGGCGGCGGCGGGCTCCAGCCGCAGTGACTCCTCGATCGCAATGTCGAGCAGCACCGGGGCGGCGCGGATCTCGTCGATCAGCGCGGGGCGTTCCAGGAGATGCAGCAGACCGTTGGCGATCATCCCCTCCGTCGTCTCGATCCCGCCGAACAGCAGCACCGCGGCATTGGAGACGAGCTCATCGGGCGTGAGCTGCGCGGAGTCGGCGGGGCCTAGTAGCGAGTCGCTGTCCGAGAGCGCCCCGAGTAGCGAGTCGCTGTCCGCGAGCGCCTCGAGTAACCGCGCTCTGAGCGCGGCGGAAGCCTGCTCTCCGGTGGTGGTGATTCCGGTGCCGGCGGTGATCGACGTGACAGCTCGGACAATCGCGTCGTACCAGCCGAGGACCGTGTCGACCTCTTCGTCTACCAGACCGAGCGCGCGGACGATGATCGCTGCGGCGATCGGCCCGGCGAACCCGCGGCGGAGCTCGCCGGCGGCACGCGGAGCGAGCTCGTCGAGCAAGCGGTTAGCAGCATCGGCGGTCGGCCCGGTGAACCGATCGGCGACCGGCCGGGGCCGGAACGGCGCGACGAACGGCGCGCGGTGGCGCTCGTGCGCCCCACCGTCGAGGCTCAGCATGCTCGGCCCTATCACCTGTGCGGTCGAGAACCGGGGATCGTCGACGGTGAACGTCGTGCTGTCGCGCATCGCCTCGGTCACGAGGTCGTACCGAGTAACGAGCCAGCCGTCGAGCGCAGGGATCCACGACACCGGCTCGCGCTCACGCAGCCGCGCCAGCAGCGGGTGGGGATCAACGTCGAGCTGCTCGACCGTCACCGCGGCGCCGAGCGGAAACTCCATCGACCCAGCATGTCATCCCTCTGCGGGTGGCTGGCACCCGATCTCGGCCAGGTAGCCGGCGAACGCCAGCCGGTCCCGGTCCGGGTGGAACGGCGCGTCGCCGTCACGGAGCAGCCCCGCGACCCGTTCGACGTCATACAGGAGCGCCAGCTTTCCTGGCGGGTCGTCCCACTCGCCCGAGTCGTAGCGCTCGGTCCACGCCGCCAGCGCGGCGAGCGCTTCGACCTGGATCTGGTCCTCCCACCAACCTGAACGCAGCCCGAGCCGGTAGCGAGCGCGGAGCGCACACGCGTCCGCCCAGAGCTGTTCGAACCACATCCATCGCTCGCGCGGGTACAGCCCGTGCCAGGTCAACGGCCAGCGACCGCCGTGCTGCTCGCCGGCGTCGAGGTCATCGGGCTCGCGCCAGCTCATTCGCCGCCTCCGAGCCGTCGCAGCCTGCGGTCCTCGAACCACATTCGCAGCCGGATCCGCGCCGGCGCGAGCCGGCCGTACAGCAGTAGCGCATGGCGGTCGGGCAGCTGCCGGAGGGCTTCAGCCGCGATCAGCGGTCGCCGCCGTCGCGCAATCGATCGTGACGCGCCGCCGGCTCCGGTGGTGCGCGTGTAGTCACGTGCCTCCTCCTCGCCGACGAGCCCGGAGAAGTAGCGCAGCGTCTCGAGGTCGGCCACGCCCGGCAGCAGCATCCGAGCCCGATGGCTGTTGACGACGGTCTCTGCCTGCTTCCCGTAGCGACTGCGCGCCTGCGCGAGGTCGTGGAAGATCGAGATCAGCTGGATGTTGTGGCTCGGCGCGGTCGACGCGATTTCCGCCAGGGTCGGCAGCGGCGCAACGTTGCCGGCCTCGTCGAGGCACAGCAGCAGCGGTCGCTCGAGCCTGCCGCCATTCCGCGTGGCGCGCTCGTATGCGCGGTCGACGACCTCCGACAGCAGCGCGAGGAAGATCGGTCGCAGCAGCTTCGACGCCTTCGCATCGCCGATCAGGTAGAGGGTCGCGTCGGCGTCAAGCAGCCGGTCCGGCGTGATCTCACACGAGCGCGCGGAGCGGACGACGCGCGTGAACCGGTACGCGCGCAGCAGTGCCTGCACGGTCGCCTCGATCGAAGTGCGGGTCCGATCGGCCTGCGCTTCGAACGCTCGCACCGAGTCGTACGCGGCGTGCGCGCCCTCGAGTTGCGCTTCATCGCGCGCCGTTTCGGTGAGCAGGAACAGCGCCTCGTGCAGCTCGCGCGAGCCCTGCCCGTATGCCCATCGCACGACGCTGTCGATGCCGCCGCCCGTCGCCGCCGCGGTGAACAGGAGCGGCGCCAGCCGCTGCTCGGCCGCGACCGCCCAGAAGTCGCCGCCCTCGACCGCGCGCTGGTCGAGCTCGCCCGCCGCCGCAAGGCGCCACGCGACCTCGAGCGCACCGTCCCAGCTGCTCGCGCCGTGGAGCGGAGACCATGTCTGGCCCTCGGCGCCGGACAGCGAGAACGGGTCGAACACGAACACCGGCCCAAGCTCGCGACGCCGACGCGCGGTCGCTCCGAGCAGGTCGGTCTTGATCGATGATGCGACAGCCGGCCCGTGCCACTCGAGCAGCGCCGGCACCGCCAGCCCGGCGGACTTTCCCGACTGCGGCGGCCCGAACGCGACCAGCGCGTGCCGCTGCTCGGCGCGAAGCAGCCTCCCGTGGTGGCGGCCGAGCGTCAGCCGCGCCGAGCGATGCGGAGCGAGATCGCAGCGGTCGCAGCTCGCCGCGTGCGGCCCACCGTGCGCCGGCGCCGCCACCGCGGAAGAGGCCGGCGAGGGCGGCGAGACGGGCGAGCGCAACGAGCGCGCCGCCGAGCAGGAGCAAGCGCGACGTAGAAGCCAACCGGCCCGGGCAGCCCGCTCCGCGCAGCCGCGGGCCAGGCCGTCGCCGGATCCGCGAGCCGCGCCGGCAGCCGGACGAGCAGGCCCGGAAGCCTCGCGATCGCGACGTGCGGCCAGCCTGCGCCGAACAGCAGTCCAGCGAGGCCGCCCCACAACCACACGACCGCGCCGATCGCTGTGATCAGCCCGATCACGACGAGCACCGCAACGTCGCCCGGCTGATTCGGCCCGTTCACGCGCTCAACCGCATTCCGGTGTCCGTGTCGGTCAACTGCGTCTCGAGGCACGAGCGATAGTGCTGAACGACGAACGACCGCGAGCCGACGCACCACAGCGCCTGCCCGGCGGACAGCATCGAGATCAGTCTCGCCTCGCTCTCTGACAGGCCGAGCAGCGCCTGCGTGAGTGGCACCTGGCTCTCGTCCTGGTGGTAGACGATCCGGGTCGAAGCGTCGGCGATCAGCCCCTCGGCGATCCGTGCCGCGCGCGAGCCGGCGTCGCCCGCCGCCTGCAGGTCGGCAAGCTTGTGCAGCACGACCAGGTTCATCACGCCGAATTGCCGGGCAAGCTTGAAGTTCGACTGGAACCACTCGCCGAGCCCGGTGTGCTGGACGATCTTCCACGACTCGTCGGCGACGTTGATCAGCCGCTCGCGGCCCGGCCGCTCGGCGATCCGCGCGAGCAGCGCGCTCATCCACGCGGTCGCGCAGGCCATCAAGATGCCCACGGCCGGCGAATCTCGGACGGCGTGCAGGTCGAGCACGAGCAGCTTCGCCTCGAGGTCGAGGCCGGGCGTCGTCGGACCGTCGAACATCCCCTTCAGCGGCCCTTCGCACAGATCCTGAAGTGCCAGCGCAGCGCGTCGCGTGTCCGCCGCGAGCCGCTCCGGTGTCGTCCGCAGCCGCTCCGCCATCTCCGTCAGGGGCGCGAACAGCAACGCGGCGATCTCGGGCACGGTCGGCTCGCCGCGCCGCCGCCGCGCGCGCGAACCACATGCAGTGCCTCGCGCAGCGCCGCCGCCTCCACCTGCGTTACCGGAGCACCGAGCGCCGTGACCGTTACCGCACGAAGCAGCTCGAGCTGCGCGTGCTCCTCCGGACGCGAGGCGAGCGGGTTCAGCCGCACCCCGCCGCCGGGCACCAGCGAGATCGGTTTCACGCCGGCGGCGGCGCACAGCGGCCCGTACTCGCGCTTGACGTCGAGCACGAACGCACGGCGGCCGAACACGAGCATCCGCCACAGCAGCGTCTTGACGAGCGAGCTCTTTCCCTGCCCGAGCTTGCCGAGCACGATCGCGTTGGGGTCGTCGAGCGCGCCATCGGCATACAGCGCCCACGGGTCAAAGCAGAACGCACCGCCCGCTGCATCGCGCCCGATGAACACCCCGCGTGCGCCGAGCCCGCCGGACGCGACGAACGGATAGATCGCCTGCGCGTGGCGCGTCGTCGTCCGGTGGCCCGGACGTTCAGCAGATGCGAAAGGTCATCGCAGGCCTCGGCAGAGCGGCAGCGTGAATGTGAACGCGGCGGCCTGCTGGCCGTACATCCTGTGCAGCTCGAGCCGCGCCCGCGCCGCGTGCTCGGACACCTCGGCGACGGCGCGCCGCAGGTCGTTCCCGTCGCGCCCTGACACCGTCACGAAGCCGCTCAGCCGGACCTCGCAGTGGCCCGCGGCCAGCTCCGCCTCGCGTCTGATCGTCGCGTCCTGGGCCTGGCGCTGTCGCGCCGTTTCGGACTGCCCAAAGCGGTGGCGCAACTCGCGATCGGCGCGGTCCCGCGTGACCGCTGCCTCGATCTCTCGCACCGACCGCTCGGGCGCAATCGGCTCGAACGTGACCGCGACGGTCCGGACCGCGCTCGAGCGGCCGAGCAGCGCGTCCATGAACATCGGCGAGACATCGACCCGAGGCCAGCTGCCGATCCAGAAGGTCGCGTGCAGCGCGCCGTCGGTGCGGTAGTGGTCCCACGCCTCGTGTACCCCGAGCGGCCATGCGTTCGCCTCGGCGAGCTGTTCGCGACCTGGATCGGCGGCCTGGAGCGCGGCAAGCTCCGCCCGCGCGTACGGGTCGAATCCGGTCCGCAACCAGCGCCCCAGCTGGCCGGGACTGAGCGCTCCGAGCACCGACACCTCGGCCGCCTCCAGTCCGCGTGCGATCCGCTCGGTTCGCTCGACGACGGCGCTTGCAGCCGCTGTCGCACCGCGGCTCGGGATGCGCTGAGAGTCGATCTGGACCGCGACCAGGATCTCGTGCTCCTGCGTCACTTTCGCCGTCGTTCCGATCAGCTCGAGGTAGGACTCGATCAACGGCGTTCCACGTGCGGGCACCGTCGGGTCACGCTCGGCGTGCAGCCAGCGCACGAGCTCGTCGCCTTGTGCGGGCGCGGTTCGCTCGAGCCACTGGATCCGCCGGATCCCGCTAGCCCCCGCGCCGGAGAGGACCAGCCCCCACCGCGCGAGTCGCCGCTCCTGAGCCTCGGCGTCGAGCAGCGAGAACGCAACGACCCGGCAGGCGAGCACCGCGGTGAGCCAGCGGCCGCGCCGGTCCGACAGGATCCCGACCGTCCGTCCTCGGTAGTCGCCGGCGAGGATCCGGACGCCGCGCAGCTCGCCCGGCGGTACGGCCACAGCGTCGTCGATCGGCTGCGGTCGCGTCCCGCCGACGCGGGCGCGCATCCCCGCTGTCGGCACCGGCGAGCGCCGCTCGCCGGCTAGCCGGCGGAGCACGAAGCCGGTGGCGATTGGCGCCCACTCGTTCAGCGTTCGCCTGCCGAGCGGGGCGACGGCGACAACCACCGCCACGGCAAGCGCGAGCGCTCCGACGAGCACGCCGACTCCGCTCGGCGCCGCGTCGAGTGCGATCACCGCGAGTAGCACGCCGAGCGCCAGCGACGCGGCTTGCCCGCCGCGGATGCCTCCAAGGATCCCGCGTCGCTCGAGCGGCCCGAACCGGTACGTCAGCCGTTCGCTCATTCGTCGCCGTCGGGTGCCTGCGGCTCGGGCAGCGGGTCTTGGTACTCGCCGGGCAGCTCTTGACCGACCGGATAGGACGAGGCCCAGTCGGCCTCGTTGCCCAGCTCCACCGGGCGGTCCGTTGCCGCCGGCGAGCCCTGACGGGGGCGGAGCGCCGCCGCGATCGCCGTTCGAGCCCACGGACCCGTTCGCGTCGCTGGCCGGCTCGCCCGCCGTCGGCGGCGCCGCGGCACCGGCCCTGCGCCACCTGCCGCTGCCACCCCCATTGCTCGTCGGCGCGCCGGCGGACCCGCCGCCGGACGCGAGGGCGGGACCGGTGGCGGGCGACGAATCGCCGTCGGCGCCGTGCCCGGAGCGACCGCTCCCCTCAACGTTCTCCATCATCGTCGGCGCGCCAAATGACGACCCGACACCGTCCTCCTGATAGCCCGCGGCGCGAGGCGACAGCGCGCCGCCGACGGCTCTTGGTCATCTCTCCCGCCGAACCGGCCGCCTCGCGGCGCAGCCCGCTCGCAACACCGCTGGCGAGCTCGGACAACGGCAGGAGCCGCAGCAGCGCCCATGGCGCGAACGCAGCGAGCATCAGCAGCGCGAGTCCGGAGATCGCCGCGCCGATGCCGAAATGGCCGATTCGGTTGAGCGCGGCGCCGCCGAGCGTCAGCACGGCGACGATCGCGAACTTCGAAAGGATCAGCGCGACCAGTAGCTCGACTGAGCGGATAGCCCACACGCGCCGGGCCGGCCACACCATGGCGGCGAACGCGAGCGGCAGCATCAGCACGATCACGTAGACGGCCGCCTCGCGGATGATCAGCTCAAGCCACAGCGTGAGCGCGCCCGCGATCGTCAACCCGGAGACCGCGAACGTGAAGAACGAAGCTGCGCGGCCGAGGCTCGCAAAGCCCGCGAACAGGCCAGCCCCCCGGAGCGCATGGGTGCTGGCGCTCCCGGTTGCCGATGCGACGAGGCTCGACATCTCGTCGGAACCCGCCAGCAGCAGGGTCGTCAACGGCGCGGCGATCGCGATCGCCAGCGCGGCGAGCGGCAGGTAGCCGAACGCCGCGCGCGCGAGCATCACGAGGTCCGAGCGCATCAGCGCCTGGATCGCGGCGGCGCACAGGAACGGCAACGTCAGCAGTGCCGAGATCGCGGTCATCCGCCAATACGTCGCGGAGAACCAGGTCGAGCCGAGCTCAGGGCTCGTGGACTCGCCAAGCACCTTGCTCATCTCCTTGAGCGCGAACTTTGCGCCCACGAACGCCCACACGCCCGCTGCTGCCACCCCGGCGCCCGCGGTGACTGCCGACCCGCCACCCCGACCACCACCGCCGAAGATCTTGCCCGCGAGCTTGCCGACCGGACCGCTTACGACGTTGCACGCCCTGCCCAACAGACCGCTGACGACGCCGGCGATGCTGCATACGGCGTTCGCCGTGGCTGGCGGTGCGGTGGCGCCCTCGACTCCGGCCGCCAAGCAGCCGGCGAGCAGCAGCACGACCCCGGTCCGGCGGATCACTTCGCCGTCGTCCCGAGGTGCTGGAAGAAGTTCACCAGTCCCGGGGCCGCCCCGACGATCAGTGCAGCCGCTCCGGAGATCAGCGCCGCCATCCGGCCACGGCCGGCGTAGTGGTGATTGTGCGTGTGGGCCGCCACTGCCCACAGCGCCGCCCCGATGAACGCGCCAAGCAGCGCGATCGCCAGAGCCCATGCCTCGGCTCCGTTTACGAGCTGCTGGAGCACGTTGCTCCCCGGCAGGCTCGTGAGGTTTGGGTGGGCACTCACTGCCGCTAGCTGCATCTTCGCCTCCTGAGCACTTCGAAGCTAATTGAATCGAACTGAACCTATCAAGATGAATTAGACTGTGATAGTTTCATTCGTAATAACTTTGACTCAATTAGATTCATATGTGGAGCTTGCGGAACTCGACGCGCTGTACTCCCGACTCGCCGAGCGACTCGAGCGGATCGTTCGGCTAGACGTCCGCGCGCCGGATGCGGTGATCGAGGACGCGTGCCAATTTGCGTGGAGCCGGCTCGCGTTCCATGCCGGCCGTGTGCGCTCGGAGTGCGCGCTGTCGTGGCTTGCCAAGACGGCGGTACACGAGGCGGTCAAGCTGCTCCGCCGCGCGGGCCGCGACCTGTCGCTCGAGCTGGCGGTACAAGAGACCCCCGCGATCCTCGCCACGGCGACCACCGCCGGTCCCGAGGAGCTGGCGGAGTACCGCGAGCGGCTCGATTCGATCTGCACGCTCCCCGAGCGCCAGCAGCAGATGTTGTGGCTGCAAGGGATCGGGTTCAGCTACGACGACATCGCCGCAACCACCGGCTGCACCAGCCGCACCGTCGAACGCCAGCTGCTCCGCGCGAAGCGGACGCTGCGGGGGGCGTAGGATCACGGCATGTGCAGAAACATCCGAACACTTCACAACTTCGAGCCCCCTGCGACCGACGAGGAGATCCGGGCCTCGGCGCTCCAGTACGTGCGCAAGATCAGCGGCTACACGAAGCCCTCGCAGGCCAACGCTGAGGCATTCGACCGCGCGGTCGACGCCGTCACGCAGATATCGACCAAGCTCCTGCAGGAGCTGGTGACCAACGCCGCGCCGAAGGACCGAGAGGCCGAGGCGGCGAAGGCGCGGGCCCGCGCCGCCACCCGTTACGCCGCATAGCGCCGCGCATGGCGGCAGCGCAGCGCGTCACCTATTGCCGGATCTGCGAACCGCTTTGCGGACTCGTCGCGACCGTCACCGACGGTGAGCTGACGCAGATCCGCCCGGACGACGACCACCCGCTGTCGAAGGGGTTTGCGTGCCCGAAGGGGATCGCGATGACCGCCGTGCAGAACGATCCGGACCGCGTGACCCACCCGCTCAGGCGCAAACGCGACGGCAGCTTCGAGCGAACCACATGGGACGCGGCGCTCGGCGACATCGGCCGGCGGTTGAATCAGACGATCGCCCGGCACGGCGGCGAGTCGGTCGGCTGGTACTACGGTAATCCGTCCGCGTTCTCGTACTCGCACCCGATCTGGGTCATGGGGTTCATGGCCGCGCTCGGCTCGCGCCATGTGTACAGCGCGGGTTCGCAGGACGTCAACAACCGGTTCGTCGCGAGCTCGCTGCTGTACGGCTCCCCGGTGGTCGTCCCGATTCCCGATCTGCGACGCACCGACCTGCTGCTGGTCGTCGGCGCCAACCCGCTCGTCTCGCACGGCAGCGTGCTGACCGCGCCGCGGATCAAGGACGACCTGCACGCGATCGTCAGCCGTGGCGGCCGTGTGGTGGTCGTCGACCCTCGCCGCTCCGAGACGGCGCGGGCGTTTGAGCACGTCGCGATCCGCCCGGACGGCGACGCGTGGCTGTTGCTGTCGCTGCTGCACGTGATCTTCGACGAACAGCTCCAGGACGACGGCGCGATCAACCGCCAGACCCGCGGCGTGGAGGCGCTCCGCGCCCTGGTCGCGCCCCACCCGCCGGAGCACACGGCCGCGCAGACCGGCGTAGACCCACAAGCGGCCCGCGCCCTCGCGCGGGATCTCGCCGTCGCGCCGGCCGCCGCCGTCTACGGGCGCACCGGTTCGTGCCTCGGCCGCCACGGCACACTCGTCTCGTTCCTGCTCGACGCGCTCAATGTCGTGACCGGCAACCTCGACCGCGAGGGCGGCGCGATCTTCGGCACCGGGCCGATAGACCTCGAGTCGATCCTTCACCGGATCGGCGCCGCCACGTACGACACGTATCGCTCGCGGGTCGGCGACTTGCCCGAGGTGCTCGGGTCGCTGCCGGCGTCGCTGATGGCGAAGGAGATGACGACGCCGGGGAAGGGGCAGCTGAAGGCGTTCTTCGTCTCGGCCGGCAACCCGGTGCTGTCGGTGCCGAACGGCGATGAGCTCGAGCGAGCGCTGAAGGAACTCGACCTGATGGTCGCGATCGACTTCTACGTCACCGACACGACCCGCCACGCCGACTACATCCTGCCGGCCACGACGTTCCTCGAGCGCGAAGACTTCCCCTCGGCGTTCCTGACATTCCACACCTCGCAATTCGTCCAATGGACAGAGCCGGTGCTCGCAGCGCGCGGCGAGGCCCGTCAGGAATGGGAGATCATCGAAGCGATCTCGCGCCGGATCGGGGTCACGCCTTCGAGCGCCAAACCTGCACGGTGGCTCGGGAAGTGCCGGGATCCGCTTGTCGCCGAGGACGCAGATCGACCTGCTGATCCGCACCGGGCCGAAGGGTGACCTGTTCGGATTGCGGCCGGGCGGTCTCAGCATCGCCAAGCTCAAGCGCCACCCGCACGGGATCGTGCTCAACGCCGAACAGCCGGTCGGCGTGCTGCGCAAGAAGGTCTTTCACCGCGACAAGCGGGTCCACCTCGATCCTCCCGAGATCGCGCGCGAAGTCGCCACGCTTGCGGCGCGCAACGGAGCCGACGCGGACTTCCCGCTCAGGCTGATCGGACTGCGAGAGCTTCGCTCGCACAACTCGTGGATGCACAATGTCCCGAAGCTGATGCAGGGCGACCGCAACCACACGGCGCGCGTCAACTCCCACGACGCACAGGAGTTATCGATCGCAGATGGCGACAGGTGCCGGATCACCTCGGCCAACGGTTCGATCCAGCTCCCGGTGAAGGTCACCGACGAGGTTTCACCAGGGACGATCGCGATCCCGCACGGCTGGGGCCACCGAGGTGGGTGGCGCACGGCGGCCGCGGCCGGCGGCGCGAACGTCAACGCGCTCGCGTCGTCGAGCGCCGACGATCTCGAACGGCTCGCGGGGATGGCGTTCCTGAACGGGATCCCCGTCCGGCTCGAGGCCGTCGCGGCTGTCCCCGAGCCCTCAACGGCAGCGGTTCAGCTGACGGCGGGCTGATCGAGCACTACGAGCGCGGCCTGTGGCGGTCCGCACCCGGTGATCCGCGCCCGCAGCCGCAGCCCGAACGTGTTGCTTGGGCGGACGGTCACGGGCGCGACAGCCCCGCCGCCGCTCGCGGCCCGCGCAATCGCGACCGCGAGGCTGGCGGCGTCCGGTGGCTCGGCTTCCCCAGGAATCAGGAGTTCAGTGATGTGGCGGTTGATCGCTTGCGGCTCGCGCACGCCGAGGTGGTGCTCCGCGCTCGCTGAGAGCGCCTGCACCGACAGCGACGAGTCGACGATCAGGAAAAGGTCGCTGAGGTCGGGGAGCGGCCTCGGCCTCGGTCTGGAGCAGCAGCCCGAGCCCACATGACGGGCAGACGCGTGAGTCGGCCCGCTCGAAACGGTCGGCGCAGCGTCCGCAGAACCACGTGTATGCCGCGGCGTCGTGCTTGACGAGCCGTAGCGGCTGGCGGCTCGAGCCGAGTCCCGATGCCATTGGAGATCGAATCGACCGCCGCGCCCGAGGAGATCAGAGGGCGTTTGACTTTGTGGAGCTTCTGGCCGCGAAGCTGGAGCGCTCTCAGCGAGCGCGGCCGCGCTTGCGCCGCCTGCGCTCGGCCTGGCTGAGCTTGCGAGGCTTCGTGCGGGCCTTCGAGCCGGCCCGTGAGCGGCCGTCGGCGCCCACCCCCGCGGCGGCGGCGCGCCGCACCGGAGCGCGCTTGCGCGCGTCGTGCCAGATGTAGAACGAGATCGCGCCGAGGATCAGGACCGCTCCGAGCGCGATCGCGATCGCGCTCGTGCCGCTGAGGCCGCTGTCGGTTGACGACGTCGTCGTAGTCGAGACCGTGGCGATCGAACTCGTTGTCGGCGTCGATACGGTCGGCGCCGGGATGCCCGGCGAGAACGGACTCGTGTCGCCGTTCGCTCCGGTCGCCGGAACGGTCGACGCGGCCGCGGCGACGCCCGGCAGCACGGTCGCCGCGACCAGCAACCCAACAAGGAGGACCGCCGCCCGGCGCCTAAAGCCGCACACCGCTAGCGCTCCTGTGCGAGCGGGTGCTCCATCGCCGGCGTGTCCGGAGCCTCGCGGTACGGGTCCTCGTTCTCCGTGCGCTCCTCGTGGTAGACCTGCTCGGCGTTGACCGCCCAGATGTCATGGTGGGTCCCGAGGAGGATGTTGTCGACCGCGCGCATCGCGGTGAGCATCGAGTGGTCCGAGTTGTTGTACCGGTGCAGACCGTTGCGGCCGACCTGAGTGATGTTCCCGATCGTCTCGAGCCAGCCGCGGATCGTCGCGACCCGCTCGCCGTACTCAACGTCGTAGATCGGGTAGGCCTTGTGGACGCGGGCGACGAAGCCGAACTTGACGTTCGCAGCCTTCGCGAGGTGGAGCTTCTCGATCTCTGCCGCGGCCATCTTGACGAGGTCGTCGTCGTCCATGCTCCACAGATCGTCACCCTCGAAGCAGAAGTACTCCATCCCGATCGAAGCGTCGCTCGAGCCCTCGGGCACCATCCAAGGGCTCCACGACTTGAAGTTCTGGATCCGCAGGACTCGGACGCCCGGCTGATGGATGTAGATCCAGTTGTCGGGGAACAGGTCCTCGCCATGGATCACGAGCAACACGGTCAGGAATTCGCGGTAGCGGAGGCCGCGGGCTGCGTCGCGGACCTCCGCCGGTGCCTCCGGCGAGGCGATTCCAACGGTCGTGCGGAGCGGCAGGGAGGAGATCACGTGCGACGGCTTCAGCGTCTCGCCGCCGGCGATCACCTCGGTAATGCGACCGTCGGCGACCGTCAGCTTCGTCACGGGTGCGTTGAGGCGCACCTCGCCGCCGTGTTCGTGGATCGCGTTGGTCATCGTCTCCCACATCTGGCCCGGGCCGTATCTGGGGTAGTTGAACTCGCTGATCAGCGACTTGATCTCGTTTCCCTTGTTGCCGAAGAACGCAGCCTTGGCGGCGCTGAAGAACGAGAGCCCCTTGATCCGCTGCGCGGCCCACTCGGCCCGGATGTCGGTCGCGCTGACGCCCCACAGCTTCTCGGTGTAGGTCTTGAAGAAGTGGTTGTAGAGCCGCTTGCCGAAGCGGTTTGAGACCCACTGCTCGAACGATCTCCTCGCGGCCCTTAGGCTTGATCGCCGCCCACAGGTACGACAGTCCGCAGCGCACGAGCTCGACCGGGCCGAGCTTCTTGATCACGTCCATGCCGTCGAGCGGGTACTCGAGGAACTTGTCGTTCCAGTAGATCCGGCTCCGGCGCGGCCGCTTGAGGAACTCCTCGCTCCATGATCTCGTGCCACAGGTCGTCAACCTCCTTGGCCTTGGTGAAGAAGCGGTGGCCGCCGAGGTCAAAGCGGTACCCGTCGCGCACCTCGGTGCGGGCGATCCCGCCGACCATGTCGGTCGACTCGAGCACGATCACGGGCTTGCCCTGCTTCGCCAGCAGGTAGCCGGCGGTCAGGCCCGCGGGGCCGCCGCCGAGCACGACGACGGGGTGCTCGGGCGTGATGTCAGAACCGTTCTTGCTCGATCTGTCAGGAAACCTTTTGGTACAGGACCGCGCTGTCCGCGACGCAGCACGCGCCGCGATAGTTGTGGGGAGCGACGGCGACCACCTTCAGCGTGCCGTTGCCGACGTCGTTTTGGAGGATCTGCGCCGAACTGGGCCGAGCGCCGCCGCACGAGCACCGTCCAGGACGCCTTCCAGTTCTGCGCGCCCTCGGTCAGCGGGCGCACGAACAGCAGCTTGCTGCCCGCGTCTCAGGCTAGCAATCAGCGGCGGAAGGATGGAGTTGGGCTGGGCTGCCTGCAGCCGGCGCAGCGCATACACCCAGTTCATGTATGACGGGTCCCTGACGGGGCCGAGCGTGCGTCGCGTACCGCAGCCCACCCGGCAGGTAGTAGTAGGCCAGCGGCGTCTGCTCGGGCTGGCCGGAGACGACCAGGTCGCCCTGGTGGAGCAGCGGCGCCATCTCGCCGCCGACGTCGCGCATGTCGCTCTTGTATTGCGGCGTGTACGAGGAGAGGTGGACGACGAACACGATCGACAGCAGGATCGCGACTAGCCCGACGACGCCCGATCGCGCCGCCCCCCACGCGGCGAACAGGAACGTCGCGCCGAGCACCGGCGCGAAGTAGCGCGAGACGAACGCGGGCGTGATCTGCGACGCGAGCCACGCGACGAGCAGCGTGATCACCGGCAGCGCGATCAGCGTCCACATCGACGGTCGCCTCGCGCGTGCGCCGGTAGCGCTTCGTGAACAGCGAGCCGAACCCGATGACCGCCGCGAGCACGAGCCCGATCGTGATCCGGTCGCCGCCGATCAGGTCGCGGGAGATCAGCACCGGAGCGCCGAACCGCGGCGGCGGCGCCCACGGCGCGCCCGTGTGGGTCGACTGGTAGATGAAGTTCGGCAGCCAAGGCAGCGAACAGGATCAGCGCGCCGACGTACGCGAACACCGCGTCGCGCAGCAGTCCGCGCCGGTCGTCGGAGTTCGAGCCAGATCGGAATCAGCGCGAGCGCCGAACCGATGCCGTAGAAGATCCCCCACGCGTGCGTGTACAGCATCAGCGCCTCGCACACGGCGAACATCGCGACGTACTTCCGTCTTCGGTAGACGAACCCGTGGATGAACGCGGTCGTCGCGAGGATCCCGAGCAGCCCCATCAGCTCGTACATCCGCGTCTCCTGCGCGTACTCGGTCAGGAACGTCGAGAACGCGAACAGGACCGCCGCGTACATCCCGGCGCGCTTGCCGAACAGGCTCCAGCCGGCCCACATCCCCGCCGGGATGCAGAGCAGCCCGAACAGCAGCGGCAGCGTGTGGGTCGCCGCCTCGCTTGAGCCGAACAGCCGGATCCAGAAGTGCAGCAGCAGGTAGAACAGCGGCGGCGAGCCGTCGTGCCGGAGGATCCCGGGGATCGCGCTCAGCGAATGCGAGGCGATCCCGGTCGTGATCGCCTCGTCCATCCAGAACTGCCCGGTGATGTAGTGCGTGCGCAGGACGGCGGAGACCGCCATCAGCACGACCAGCAGCCCGCCGGCCGAGGCCCACGTCGGGATCCGCTCGAGCCACCCGGGCTCACGGAAGTCGAGGACGCGCGGAATGCCCCGGGTCGGGGCTTGCACCGTGGTGGCCACTACGGCCCCACCTTAGCCGGGCAGGTTGAGAGCAAGTAAAACGTCCGCACGCGCATGAACGTCGAGTAGTGGACGTGGTCACGCGTTTCCCAGTCGCGGATCGTCTGCGGCGCGGGGAGCAGGTGCGCATTCGATTGCGCCCGGGTCTGCAAGATCGTGGCCGGGGCCGGCTGCGTGCCGGGGTCGATGTGGATCGGCGGGGCGGTCACGCTCAGCGTGCGCACGTCGAGCGCGTACGCGACCATCGGCACCTGGAAGCCCTCCGTCATCACCTCGCCGCACGCGAGGACCCGCTTGGCTCCGCCGAACTTGGCGATGATCGCGCTGACGTCCTCGCGCAGGTGCGCCTGGTAGACCAATGATCGGTGGGTGCGCTGAATGTCGGTCATCGAGTTGCCGACGAACCCGGGGATGAACGCGAACACGAGCGCCAGCAGCACGACGGTCGGCGCGTAGCCGGACAGCAGCGGGAAGCGATCCACTGCCTCGGAGCCGACGGTTTGCTCCATCAGCCGCCGCCGCCATCGCGCGAGCTCGATCGCCGCCCAACCGAAGGCGACTCCGCCCGCGACTTCGAGCAGCGCCGCACCCAGCACCAGGTACCGGTTGTTCCCCGAGAACCCGGCCTGGGTCAGGATCGCGATCACGACCCACCACGCGATCCCTGCGAGTCCCGCGGCGCCCGTGTAGAACATCGCGCGCTCGCGCTCCCCCGCAAACTTCCACTCACGGATTCCGCGCACCCTGGCGCCGAGGTCGCCGCCGTCGCTGCCTGCGAGGCGCGCCCACCCGAGCAGCGCAGCAGCCGCCGCGATCGCGACCAGTGCCGCGATCTTGATCCGGCTGAGCACGGTGACCCATGCGTTGCGGAATTCGGAGCAGAACGGGCACTTCGCGTACGCGGGGCTGTTCGAGCGCGGGTGGTTGGCGCGCGAGACGCCCCGGAAGAAGTGACCGGAGCCCCAGTACTCGGGCACGAACCACAGCACCGGGATCAGCACGAACAGACCCACGACGAGCTTGCGGGCGCCGGCGTCCTTCCAGAACAGCCACAACCCGTACGGCCCCCAGAAGAGCCAGATCTCCGGCCGGTCCAGCGCCGCGAAGAAGCCGAAGATGAACGCCTGGCGCTGGTGGCCGTCGACGTGGCGCTCGATCGCGATCAACACGAGCGCCGTCATCAGGCCCTCGGAATAGCCGTACGCGTTATCGGTGATGAACGCGCCGGAGAAGATCAGCCCCAGCGTTGCGATCACGCCGGCGAGCAGGCCCGGGGAGAGCGCTGCGGCCCGCTGCACGAACGGCCCGGAGCGGTCGCCGATCCCGGCGCGGTCGGACAGCATCCACGTGAACCTCGCGGCGATCCTGAACACCATCACCGCGGCCGCGACAGCGCCGGCGCGCGCGACGACGAGCCACATGTCCGGGGCCGCCGATTTGCCGAACAGCGCGAAGATCGTCGTGAAGATCATCGGCAGCGGCTTCCACGTCGGACCGCCGGTCGTGTGCAGATTCAGGTGGATGATCTCCCGGCCCCAGACGAGCCATGCCCACGGGTCATACGAGGGCGTCGAGGGGATCAGCAGCGTCAGCGCGCCGATCACGAGCCCGACGAGCGCGAGGACCGCATAGAAGCGGGCGTCTGTCAGCCAGCTCGAATCGAACCGGCGGCGCGCACCGGAACGTGCTGCCACGGTTGAATGGCTCAGCTCTGCAGTCGGAACGGACACGGGCGGATCAAGGTCGTGCGGCGGCGCGGCGGCGCGTCAGGCGCACTAAAACCCGCGCGATGCGCGGGCATTGGCCGCCGCATTCTAGGTGGTCTACCCGACTTGCGCGGGTCCGTTACCCGCTCACACCGGCGGTCAGGCAGCTCTCGATTTCCGACAGCTCCGCGTCCGAGCCGCCATTGGGGTAGAGCAGCGCGCTTCCGATCACCTCGGCCCCCTGCGAGCTGCCGGAGATCTGCGCGTACTGAGCTGCGCCCGCGGTCGCGAGGAACTGGACCGTTGGCCCCGCCGGCGCGGCGCCGACCTGCAGCCCGGGATCGCCTGAGATCGTTACCTGGCCAACCGGCAGGCCTGCCTGTTGGATGCACGCGGCGTGATCGTTGACCGACGTCCGCGGGTCGTCGACCTTGCCGCGGAAGCCGGCGGCGTGCGCGATGCCCGGCGTCCCGGCGAGCGGTTTCTTGGTCGTCGCGCACGCGGCGAGCGCGACTGCTGCCAGCCCGCACGCGCCGGCGCAGGTCAACCGTGAACGGAACATTGGCCCGGAGGGTACCCGGTTCTCGTACCCTCCCCGATCGATGGCCGTGCTCGCCGCACTGACCGGTCCGCTGCCCAAGCTCGGGGTCGTCGTGATCTCGCTGCTCGCGGCCGGGGCGTTGCTCACGCGCGACAAACGAGTGCGGGCGACCGCGATGCTCGGCGCGCTCGTGCTGGCGCCGGTGCTGCTGCTCGCGGACATCTGGCATTCGTCGCAGCTGCACGTCGTCCACCGCCACCCGCTGTACGCGATCGTCGCGGCCGCGATCGTGATCGCGGCGCTCGGCGGGGTCGGGGTCCTGATCCACCGCCGGCCGTGGCTGTTCGGCGCGCTCGCGGTCGCCGCGCTGCCGTTCCGGGTACCGATCCAGGCGGCCGGGGCGGGTTCGAAGACCTCGAACCTGCTCGTACCGCTGTATCTGGTCGTCGCCGCCGGTTCGTTCGCGTTCATCTTCCCGGCGCTGCGCGGGGACGAGGACGCAGATGAGCGGCACCGTCCCGGGTGGGTCGAACGGCTGCTGGCGCTGTACCTCGTGGTGTACGGGATCCAGGCCGTGTACTCGACGGACTTCGAGAAGGCGCTCCAGAACGTCGTCTTCTTCTACGTCCCGTTCACGCTCCTGTATTGCCTGCTGGTCCGCCTCGAGTGGACGCGCGAGTTGATCCGCAAGTCGCTGCTGATCCTCGCCGGACTGGCGGTCGTGTTCGCCTGCATCGGGTTCGTCGAGTACGCGACGAAGACGATCATCCTCAACTCCAAACTCGTCGTCGCGAACGACTTACACACGTACTTCACGGTCAACTCGGTGTTCTTCGACCCGGACATCTTCGGGCGCTTCCTCGCGCTCGTGATGATCGTGGTCGCGGTACTGCTGCTATATGACCGCGACCGGCGCGAGCAGCTGTTGAGCACCGCCGTGCTGGCGGTGCTGTGGGTCGGGCTGCTGCTGACGCTGTCGCGCTCGAGTCTCGCCGCGCTGCTCGTCGGCCTGGCGGCGCTCGCGGCGCTCCGCTGGGAGGTGCGCCGGGCTCTGTACGCAGCGGCGCTCGTGATCGGGCTCGGTGCCGCGGTGGTGGCGGCTACGCCGACGACGTTCGGCCTCAACCAGGGCGCCAACGGCGCCTCGAGCGGCCGCGCGAATCTTGTCACCGGCGGGCTGCACCTGTTCGCCGAGCGCCCGCTGTGGGGCTGGGGGTCGGGCTCGTTCCAGAAGGAGTACCGAGCCCATCACCCGGACGCCGGCCCGCTTGCCGCCTCCCACACGATTCCCGTCACGATCGCGGCGGAGCAGGGCCTGATCGGTGAGCTCTCATACGTGGCGCTGGTCGTGGTGGCGATCATCGCGCTGGTGCGCGGCGCTCGCGGCGATCCTGTCCGCGCCGCGATCGCGGCCGCGTTTCTGGCGCTCGTGTTCCACACGATGCTGTACGCCGACTTCCTCGAGGACCCAGTCACATGGGCGCTGCTCGGCGCCGGCATCGCGCTCGCCCGTGCCGCGCCCCAGCCAGAGCCCGCTCGGCGCCGTGCCCGTGCCGGATCGCCTGCGCCGCAGCCAGCCTGAGCGCCCGATCGGGCGCGCGCGTCAGGGCAGCTTGGGACGGACGTCCTGGGTCGCGAGCGCGATCTTCAGCAACAGCTCGTGCAGCTGAACGCGCTCTGAGGGGTCGAGCGCCCCGAGCAGCTTCTCCTGCGCCCCCTTTGCGAGCTTGCGGCCCTGCGCGAGCGTCTCGCGGCCGCTGTCGGTCAGGTGCAGCGCGTACGCGCGACGGTCGGTGGGGTGGGTCTGACGCTCGACGAGGCCTGCTTTCTCCAGCTCGTCGATCGTCGCGACCATCGAGCTCGGATCGATACCCGTGGATTTGCCGAGCGCCTGCTGGGTGATCGTCCCCTCGGCGTCGAGCACGTTGAGCGCGCCCCACATCCGCGGGGTCAGCCCGATCTGCTCGATCTGCTCGGCGAACTGCTTCGCCGCGACCATCCCCATCCTGCTCAGCAGGAAACCGGTGTGCTTCGTCAGCGCGCCGTGGATGGTCGGGGTGCCGGGGATGCTCATGCTGAAAAGAAGTGTAGCTCCAACTTTGGCAGCGACCAATAGTTTGTGCTACAAATCATCCGCTCGTCAAATTTTTCCACTGGGAGTACGGCACAGATGATGACCTCGATCACCCGCTGGGTCCTCGCACACAAACGGATCGTCGCCGCTCGCATGGCTCGTCGTGACCGTCGTCGGGATCGCGACGGTCGGCAAGTCCACCGGCGCATTCAGCACGAAATTCAGCGTTCCCGGGCGGGAAGGGTTCCAGACCAACCAGCGCATTGCGCAGATCTATCACCAGGGCGGGCAGTACGCGCCGCTTGTTCCGGTCGTGACCCTGCCGGCCGGCACGTCGGTTTCCTCGCCGGCGGTGCGAGCGGGCCTGCTCGGGATCGAGTCGAAGCTGCGGGCGGCGATCCCGGGGCTGCGCACCGCCTCGTACGCGGACACCGGCAACCGCGGGTTCGTCTCCACCGACGGCCGCACGACGTTCGTGCTCGCGTACCCGCCGCCGGACAACGAGTCATTCGGCAACAACACGCGCGCCGCGAAGACGGCCGCGCGCGTGCTGGCCGGTGACACGGTCGCGGGCGCCCCGGTCCATCTCACCGGCCTCGATGCGCTCGCCAACCAGACCGGCGGCTCGAACGGGCCCGGCGTGTTCGTCGAGGCGATGCTCGGCGGCGCGGGCGCCCTGCTCGTGCTGGGGTTCGTGTTCGCGTCGCTGCTCGCCTTGATCCCGATCCTGATCGCGGTCGTCTCGATCATGACCACGTTCCTCGTTCTGTGGGGCGTGACGGCCATCACCAGCGTGTCGATGATCGTCGAGTTTCTGGTGGCGCTGATCGGGTTGGGGGTGGCGATCGACTATGCGCTGCTGATCGTCGTGCGCTGGCGCGAGGAGCGCGCCCACGGCCGGTCCGGCGACGAGGCAGTCGTGCGGGCGATGGAGACAGCAGGCCGGGCGGTGGTGTTCAGCGGCACGACGGTCGCGATCGGGCTGCTCGCGATGGTCGTGCTGCCGCTGCCGTTCCTGCGCTCGATCGGGTTCGCGGGGATGCTCATCCCGCTGGTGAGCGTGATCGTCGCGACGACGCTGCTGCCGGTCGTGCTCTCAAAGGTCGGCAACCGGCTCGACTGGCCACACGTCCGCACCGATGACAAGGCAAGTCGCTCCTGGACCTCGTGGGCCAGGCTCGTCGTCCGCCGCCGCTGGGTCGCGGCCGGTGGCGCGGCCCTTGTGCTGGCGGCGCTGGTGCTGGCGGCGACCTCGATCCAACCGGGGACCGCGAACGTCAACGACCTCTCGAAGAAGGGCGACGCCCGCGCCGGTCTGCTGGCGCTCGAGCGGAGCGGCATCGGACCGGGAGCGCTCGAACCGATCGAGATCCTGGTCGGTGGTGGCGCGTCCCCGTCGCATGTGGCGTCCGCGGTCGCGGCCGTCGCCGGTGTTCACGGGGCGGTCGCACCTGCGCCGTGGCGCGCGCGCGGAACGGCGCTCGTCGACGCGATCCCGACAGCGGACGGATCGACCTCGGCCGGGCGCGACACGGTCACGAACGTGCGCACGGCCGCCCATGCGGTTGGCCCCGGCGTGCGCGTCGGCGGCGCGGGCGCGCAGAATTCCGACTTCGTCTCGGCGATCTACGGGAGCTTCCCGCTGATGATCGCGTTGATCGCGGTGCTCACCTTCCTGCTGCTGGCGCGGGCGTTCCGCTCGCTGCTGCTGCCGCTCAAGGCGGTGATCCTGAACGTGATCAGCGTCAGCGCCGCATGGGGCGTGATCACGCTCGTGTGGCAGGAGGGCCACGGCTCGAACGCGCTGTTCGGGATCGCGGCGACGCACTCGATCACGTCGTGGATCCCGCTGATGGTGTTCGCGTTCCTGTTCGGCCTGTCGATGGACTACGAGGTGTTCATCCTCGCGCGGATGCGCGAGGAGTTCGACGCGTCGGGTTCAACCGACGCGGCGGTCGTGCGCGGGATCGGCCGGACCGGACGGCTCGTGACCAGCGCGGCGCTGATCCTGTTCCTGGCGTTCGTATCGATGGCCTCCGGGCCGGAGACCGACGTGAAGGTGTTCGCGACCGGCCTGGCGGCGGGCATCCTGCTCGACGCCACCGTGATCCGGGCGCTGCTCGTGCCGGCGATCGTGTCGCTGTTCGGCCGCTGGAACTGGTGGCTGCCCGAGCGGCCCGCGCGGTGGCTGCGGGTCGAACCCTCGGCGGCGCCTCGAGTGGCGCCGGCGGAGAACTAACTCGTCGCAGGCCCCGGCGCGGTGGGCTTGGCGAGGTCGTTCATGCCGGCCGCAGATGATCGACGATCGCGCCGTAGCGAGCCTCGAGCCGCTCGGCGATCAGCGACCGGTGGCAGGCTTCCGGATCGGCCTCGACGCACAGCAGCGCAGCTGCCGCACCTGACGGCAGCTCGGCGACCAGCTCGTCGAGGTCGGCGTGATCGAGAATCTCCTCGGTGTAGCGGCGGGCGTACTCGGGCGCCAGCTCGACCCGTGAGCGTTTGCCGACACCCTGGCGCGCGTCCTCCGCGTACTGGAGGTGGCGCAGCTCGGTGCTCGGCGCGAGCTCGAGGTGGTGGCTGTACGCGATTCCTGCGCCGGCGAGCGCCGCCTGCAGCCGCCGCGAGTTGGCCCACGCGTACTGCGGGCCGCGTACGCCGCGCCGCTGGCGGACGTCGACGAGCAACTGCACGCCGGCGTCGCGCAGGGCTGCGAGGAACCCATTCAGGTCCCAGTTGTAGACCCCGATCGTCACGATCCGCGGGCGCACGCGTTCAGCGCTCCCCTGCGGTTGGGGACTTGCGTCCGCTGGGCAGTCGTCCGGCGCGACGGGCCTGCTCGGTCAGCAGGTACTCGATCTGCGCGTTGATGCTCCGTAGGTCGTCGTCGGCCCAGCGGCGGATCGCCTCAAACAGCTCCGGGCTGATCCGGAGCAGGAAGCGCTTCGGATCTCCGGCCACGGCGCTACGTGTACAGCGATCCCGTGTTGATCACCGGCGATGGCGAGTGATCGCCCGACAGGACGACCATCAAGTTCGCTGCCATCGCCGCCCTCCGTTCGGGATCGAGCTCGCACTGCGTCGGATTCGTTCAACCGTTGGAGCGCCATCTCGACGAGCCCGACGGCGCCCGCCACCATCGTCCCACGCGCCGCGACGATCGCCTCCGCCTGCTGTCGGCGGAGCATCACCTCGGCGATCTCAGCCGCGTAGGCGAGATGGGTGATCCGCGTCTCGAGCACCTCGATCCCGGCCTGGTCGAGTCGCCGCTGGAGCTCGGCCAGCAGCGCCTCGAGCACCTCGTCGGTGTGCCGGCGCAGCGATGGGGTGCCCTCCTTGTAGTCGTCATACGGGAACTCGGAGGCGAGATGGCGCACCGCCGTCTCGGACTGGACGAGGACGAACTGCTCGAAATCCTCGACGTCGAATACGGCCTTCGCGGTGTCGACTACGCGCCAGACGATCACCGCTGCGATCTCGATCGGATTGCCGCTGGCGTCGTTGACCTTGATCTTCGCGCCCTGGAAGTTGCGGACCCGGAGCGAGACGGTCTCGCGCCACGGCGCGGTCAACGGGTTCACCCACCACAGCCCCGCATCGAGCACGGTGCCGACGTAGCGGCCTAGCAGGATCAGGACCCGCGACTCGTTCGGCTGCACGACGATGAACCCCGGATACAACAGCACTCCTACTGCCACCAGCACGCCGCCGGTCGCCGACAGCGCCGTGCTGTGGTTGCTCGACCCGACCGCGATCCCGGCCGCGCCCGCGACGAGGATCGCAAGCTCCAACGTCGCTGCCGGTCCTCCGCGGATTGCCCTCGCACCTTGTTGCTTTTGCATGGTCCCTCCAGGCTGTGATATCACTTCCATATTACCATGATGTCAGCCCGACCCTCCTCGCGACACTAGGCCCAGGGGTCGAGCAGCAACTTGCCGCTCGTCCGCCGGCCGGCGAGGTTCTCGTGCGCGCGCGCGACGTCCGCTAGCGGATAGGTCTCGCCGACGAGCGGGCGCAGCTCGCCGTTGGCGGCGAGCCCGAACAGCTCTGCAAGTGGCTGGTCGACCATCTCGCGCGGTCGATCGAGGCAGTGGAACAGCCAGAACCCGATCACCGAGCGAGAGTGGCGCAGCAGGTGCCCCGTCGAAGGGTGGTTCGGTTCCCTCGTGGCGATTCCGCACACGACGACGCGCCCGAACGGCGCCAATGCCCGCAGCGACTGCTCGAACGACTCGCCGCCGGCCATCTCGATCACGACATCGACCGGCCGTCCGTCGTTCGCCTCGATCAGCCGGCTGGTCAGGCCCTGTGGGTCGGCGTCGGTGGTCGCGTCGGCGCCGAGCCGAGCAGCGGTGTCGCGCTTCTCTGCGGATGAGGCGGTGGCGATCACGCGGCCCGCGCGAAAGTGCCGGGCGAGCTGAACCGCCAGTGAACCCACTCCGCCGGCCGCGGCGTGGACGACGACGCTCTCGCCGGGCGCGAGGTGGGTGCAGGTCGTGTACATATGCCACGCGGTCAGCCCTTGGAGCAGCAGCGCGAGCGCCGCGCCGTCGTCGACGTCGTCCGGGATCGGCCACGCCAGATGCGCGGGGGCAATCGCGTACTGCGCGTAGCCGCCGTGGCCGGTCAGCGCGATCACCCGCTCGCCCGTGTCGATGCGGACACCGGCCACCTCGGAACCGGGCACGAGCGGCAGCTCGGCCTTCGCCACGTACGAGTCGCTCCGCTGATGGGTGTCGGCGAAGTTGAGCCCCGCGCGGCGGACCTCGATCAGCACCTCGTCGTCCCGAGGCTCGGGTGTCGGCAGGTCCGCGAGCTGGAGCACCTCGGGGCCGCCGAACTCCTTGATCTGAATCGCGCGCACCAGCCGCTACGCTACCGCCCGCTTATGTCCGTCACCGTCGTGGGATCGATCGCGTTCGACGCGGTCAAGACGCCGTTCGGCGAGCGAGCGAAGATGCTCGGTGGCTCCGCCGTCCACTTTTCCCTGGCCGCCTCGTTCTTCGACGCCGTTCACGTCGTTGGTCCCGTTGGCGACGACTTCGGCGAAGCGGAGTACGCGGTGCTGCGCTCGCGTGGGGTCGATACCGACGACATCGAGCACGTGGCGGGCGGCAAGACATTCTTCTGGGCCGGCGAGTACGGATGGGATTTCAACGACCGCGTGACGCTCGACACGCAGCTCAACGTGTTCGCGGAGTTCGAGCCGAAGCTCTCATCCGCCTCCCGTGAGTGCGACGCGTTGTTCCTGGCGAACATCCAGCCAGAGCTCCAGCGCGAGGTCCGGGCGCAGTGCGAATCGGCTCGGTTCGTAGCGCTCGACTCGATGAACTTCTGGATCGAGGGCACGCGCGACTCGCTGATCGAGACGATCCGAGGCGTCGACTGCCTGCTGTTGAACGACGCCGAGCTCCGTCAGCTGACCGAGCAGCCGAACCTGGTCCGCGCGGCGCGCCAGATCTTCGAGTGGGGACCACGCGTGATCGTGGCCAAGCAGGGCGAATATGGCGCCTCGATGGTGACCGAGGAGGGGTTCTTCGCGCTGCCGGCGTTTCCGCTCGAGACCGTGATCGACCCGACCGGGGCCGGCGACTCGTTCGCCGGTGGCTTCGTTGGCTACGTCGCGGCCCATCTCGAGGAGGAGATCGATCACGCGCTGCTGTCACGCGCGATGGCGTACGGGACCGCGCTCGCTTCCTTCAACGTCGAGGAGTTCGGGACCGAGAGGGTCGCGCGGCTGACCGCCGACGAGATCCCCGCACGGGTCGCAGAGCTCGCCCGGATGACCCAGTTTGTGGACCAACCGGTACCGCTTCGCGAGCTGACCTGACGCTCCGCCGGGGGGTGACAATCGGATCTGATCGGGGTAGGATCGGGAGGTCGTGACGTGGGGATTCCTATGGATCATGCTGGCCCTCAAGATCCCGCTGATCGCGCTCATCTACCTCGTCTGGTGGGCGATCAAGCAGGAGCCTGAGGAGGAGAGTCAGTCCAAGGACGACGACGGCGGCATCAGGCCCCGCCGGATGCACCCGCGCAAGCCGTTCCCGCGCCACCCCCGTCGTGGCCCGCATGGCGATCCGGCCCCGCATCCGCCCGCCCGCGTCCGCTCGGTCCGTGCTAAGGCGCGGACCGTCGGCCACTGACCCGGCGTAGCCGTCAGTACTTCTCGGGTGGCGGCACTTCGCCGCGCGCCTCGCGGCCATGACGCGCGAGCTTCCCGCCCGCGGCCGCGATGAACATCCCCACGATCGCGGTGATCACAGCTAGGAGGGGCGGGAAGCTGCCCAGTCCCACCTTCGCGGTCGTGCCGGCGATCGCATGGGCGACGAGTAGCCCGGTTCCATAGAACGCGCCGCCGAAGAAGCCCCTGTCGGCGCCGCCCCAGCCGTCCTGGTGCTCGAAACCCGAGAGGAAGCCGCCGACCGCTGCGACCAAGCCGACCGCCCAATAGGCCGCCGCGGAAACGCCGAGCAGCACCCCTGCGAGCGCCCCGATCAGCGCTGGCACGACGCCTCCGAACACAATCTGGAAGGCGAGGGGGCGGTCGCGGAACAGAACGGGCGACGGCATCCGTGCGATCAGCCCGGCTCCGTGCAAAGCCACTCGAGAACGCTCTTCCATGGCGCGGCAGACAAACTACCGGAACCGAGTGCCGCCGTCGACCGACGGAGCGCCGCTCACGCTGGCAGACTTCGCGCACGATGAGTCAGGCAGTCGCGGCGGTCCTTTCGGACGGGACGATCCAGCAGCTCGTCGAGCAGGGCCGGATCCGAATCGATCCCTGGGACCCCGGCCTGGTCCAGCCGGCAAGCGTCGATCTCCGTCTTGGCGACTCGTTCCGCGTGTTCCACAACCACCGCGCGTCGGCGATCGATCTGCGCGACCCGCCTGCCGGGCTGACCGAAGAGGTCGTCGTCCCGGCGGAAGAGTCGTTCGTCATCCACCCGGGGGAGTTCTGCCTCGGCCGCACGCTGGAGTGGGTCGAACTCCCCGACGACATCGTCGCGCGGATCGAGGGAAAGTCGAGTTTGGGGCGGCTCGGACTGATCGTTCACGCCACGGCCGGGTTCTGCGACCCGGGATGGAAGGGGACGCTGACGCTCGAGCTGAACAACCTCACGCGCGTGCCGATCAAGCTGTATCCGGGGCTGCCGATCGCGCAGCTGTCATTCATGGCGCTCGACAAGCCGGCGGTCCGGCCGTACGGAAGCCCGGATCTCGGCAGCCATTATCAGGGCCAGCGGGCGGCGACGGAGAGCCGCTACGAGGGCGGCCCGGCGGCACCTGACCGGGCCGGGATCGGATAGCTTTCGCGCCGTGTCGTTCGCGTTGTTGCTCGCCGCCGTCTCGAAGGTGCCGTTTTACATCGCCGGCGGTGCGCTCGCGTGCTGGGCAGTGGTACTCGCCGCGATCGGCCTCCGGCAGCCGGAGTTCCCGAAGAACGTCGGCGGCCAGCGCGGGGTCGTCGGGATCAGCCTTGTGCTTGCGGTGCTCGCGATCGCGATGGCGATCAAGACGAGCACGTTCGGCGGATAGCCATCCGGGCCGCGGCCCCGTGGTGCTTCAGCGCCGGCCAATCCCGGGTACTAGAGTCTCACTGAGACCGCCTCGCTCGCATGGGCGGGCAGCGTCCACAGCCTCGAACCGCGCGAGAGGAATGCGATGACCACGGAGACCCAGCACGAAGACGGCGCCGGCGTAGCCACCTCCGGTGACACGCTCACCGTCACCGACAACCGGACCGGGAAGACGTACGAGATTCCGATCGAGGACGAGACGATCCGCGCCACCGAGCTGCGCAAGATCAAGGTCAACGACGATGACTTCGGGTTGATGACATACGACCCGGCGTACATGGCGACGGCGTCGTGCCGCTCGTCGATCACGTTCATCGACGGCGACAAGGGGATCCTTGAGTACCGCGGCTACCCGATCGAGCAGCTCGCCGAGAAGTCGTCGTATCTGGAGGTCGCGTACCTGCTCGTGCACGGAGACCTTCCCACTCAGGCGCAGCTCGATCAGTGGACCGAGGACGTCACGCTCCACACGTTCGTGCACGAGAACATCAAGGAGTTCATGCAGGGGTTCCGCTACGACGCGCACCCGATGGGGATCCTGCTGGCCTCCGTCGGAGCGCTCTCGACCTTCTACCCCGAGGCGAACGCGATCCACGACGAGGAGTGCCGCTACCTCCAGGTGATCAGGCTGATCGCGAAGATGCCGACCCTGGCCGCCTTCTCGTACCGGCACAACCGCGGGATGCCCTACGTATATCCGGACAACGACCTCAGCTATCCCGGCAACTTCCTCTCGATGATTTACAAGGTCGCCGAGCTCAAGTACAAGCCCGACCCCCGTCTCGAGCGCGCGCTCGACGTGCTGTTCATCCTCCACGCGGACCACGAGCAGAACTGCTCGACGAGCGCGGTTCGCAGCGTCGGCTCCTCGCAGGTCGACCCGTACTCGGCGATCGCCGCGGGCGTCGCGGCGTTGTACGGCCCGCTGCACGGCGGCGCGAACGAGCAGGTTCTGCGGATGCTGCGCCGGATCGAGCGCAAGGAGAACATCGCCGACTTCGTCGAGGGCGTGAAGAGCGGCAACGAGAAGCTGATGGGCTTCGGTCACCGGGTCTACAAGAACTACGACCCGCGCGCGAAGATCATTCGCAAGGCGACCTACGACGTGTTCGAGGTGACGGGCACGAATCCGCTGCTCGACATCGCCGTCGAGCTGGAGAAGATCGCGCTCGAGGACGAGTACTTCATCGACCGCAAGCTGTATCCGAACGTCGACTTCTACTCGGGGATCATCTACGAGGCGCTCGGGATGCCGGTGGAGATGTTCCCGGTGCTGTTCGCGATCGGCCGCACGAGCGGCTGGATCTCGCAGTGGCTCGAGATGATCGACGACAAGGAGCAGAAGATCGCTCGGCCGCGCCAGATCTACACGGGCGCCCGCAACACCGACTACGTGCCGATCTCAGAGCGCGGATAGCGCCGCCGCCGGTCGCGGCGCTATGTGACGCGCGCCACAGCGCCCGCGCTTACAAAGCGTAAGCTCGGAAGCGTGGACGTCGAGACTCTGAACAGCGGCAAGCGGATCGCCATCCGCCCGCTCGCCCCCGGCGACGGGCCGGCGCTGAGCGCTGCCTATGACCGGTTGTCGGACGAGACGAAATACCGCCGCTTCATGGCGGTGAAGCCACACCTGTCGGGAACCGACCTCCGTTATCTGACGAACATCGACGGCGCTCGCCACGTGGCGCTGGTCGCGACCGAGGTCGACCGTCCCGATCAGATTCTCGGCGTCGCCCGGTTCGTACGGCTGGCGAACGATCCGGATACGGCGGAGTTCGCGATCGTGGTGGGTGACCCCTACCAGGGCGATGGCATGGGGTCGGCGCTGATGCGGCGGCTCGCCGACGCCGCCACCGGGTGCGGGGTCAAGCGCCTCCTTGGGACGATGCTGGCCGGCAACACGGCCGCGCACAAGCTCACGCGACGGCTCGCCGGCGAGCTGGCCGTTGAGCGTCACTTCGGCCCCGTCGACGAGCTCGAGGTCGAGCTGGCGCCGTAGGATCTGTGCGTGCCGTGGAAGGTGACGGTCCGAACGGGAGGGAAGGTCGAGCATCAGCGCTTTGGCGAGCTCGATCCCGCGCTCGACGCGCTTCAGGAGCGCGGACGGCAGCTCGCGGATGGTGCGCCCAACAAGCCGATCGACGCCAAGTACAAGCAGTTCGATCCCGTCCAGCAGGTGGCCGCGCGCCTCGAGCTCGCCGGCCCGGAGCGGCTGTTGCCGAGCGTCCGGGCGGGTATCGACGTCCGAGGGGACGGCTCGACGGAGGCGTACGTCGGCCGGGTCCGCCGTGCGGAGATCGAGCAGCGCAAGGGCGAATCGGCGTTCGAAGCGCTCCGCCGCACGCTGGCTAAAACCGCTGAATAGGACTACGCTCACGCGACGATGGCTCCGGCGCGGGCACCCGAGCTGGACAAGCTGATCTTCCGCCCCGTCGCGGCTAGGAACACGTTCGAGGAGACGGTCGAGCGGCTGGCGCACGCGATCAAGCTCGGTGTCGTGCTGCCGGGAGAGCGGTTTCCTCCCGAGCGCGTACTGGCACCGCAGCTCGGGATCAGCAGGGTCACGCTCCGAGAGGCGTTGCGAGCGCTCGAGCAGGCGGGATACATCGAATCGCGCCGCGGGCGCAACGGCGGTGCGTACGTCACGCGCCGCAATGGCGCGGGCGGCAATGCGCGCACCGCGAAGCGCAAGCTGCGCGAGATGGGCGGGCGGTTGACCGACACGCTTCAGTTCCGCCGCGCGCTGGAGGCCTCCGCTGCACAGCTCGCGGCCGAGCGCGCCGGCGAGGTCGAGACCGGCCACCTCACTTGGCTCGCCGAGAACGCCGCCACCTCCGCCCCGGAGGAGTACCGCGCCCACGACCTGAGACTGCACGTCGCGATCGCCGATCTCAGCGGCTCGTCATCACTCGTCGACGCGATCGCGAAGATGCAGACTCAGCTGTCGGACCTGCTTGGAGCGTTTCCGATCGTAGAGGCGTCGCTGCGCCACTCCGATCAGCAGCACAACGCGATCATCAAGGCGGTCCAGCGCGGCCAGTCCACCGCCGCGCGCCAGCAGATGGAGGCCCATTGTGACGCCACCGCAAACCTGATTCGGGGGCTTGTGGGCTAGTGCCACAAAATTGACATTAAGCCAGACCATTTGTATAAGGTCAGCCTTCTCGAGCCAACGACCCCGGGGATGAGAGATGAGTGCAACGCCGCTGTCGGATGACGAACGCAGGCTCGCGGAGATGGGCTACAAGCAGGAGCTGAACCGCGGCTGGAGCCAGTTCTCGAACTTCGCGATCTCGCTCACGATCATCTGCATCTTGAGCGGCTGCTTCACGACCTACGGGCAGGCGTGGAACAACGGGGGGCCGATCGCGATCTCGATCGGCTGGCCGGTAATCAGCCTGCTGGTCCTGATCGTCGGCCTGTCGATGGCGGAGCTCGCATCCAAGTACCCGACGGCGGGCGGGATCTACTACTGGGCATACCAGCTCGGAGGCGTGCGGTGGGCGTGGTTCACGGGCTGGTTCAACCTGATCGGCCTCGTCGCGATCACCGCCGCTGTGGACTACGGGGCCGCGTCGTTCCTGAACTCGGTCCTCCAGCTCTACAACCTGAACTTCATCCTCAACTTCGGGACGACGGACCCCTCGACGATCTTGCACCACACGTTCGTCCTGTTCTTCCTGATCCTCGCGCTCCACGGCCTGATCAACGTCTTCTCCTCGCAGATGGTGTCGCTGCTGAACCGGATCTCGGCATGGTGGATGCTCGGCGGCGTGATCGTGATCGTCGCCGTGCTGATCTTCGAGCCGACCTCGCACCAGAGCTTCACCTACGTCTTCGGCCACCGGAACAACAACAGTGGCTTCAACCACTCGATGTACTGGTTCTTCGTCCTGCCGATCGGCTTCCTGCTGACGATGTACACGTTCACCGGCTACGACGCCTCGGCCCACCTCTCGGAGGAGACCCATAACGCCGAGCGCGCCGCGCCGCGCGGCCTGTGGACCGCGATCGCGTACTCCGCGGTCGGCGGGTGGGCGGTGCTGCTCGCAATCACGTTCGCGGCGACGCACGTCGCGGCGATCAACAAGGGCGGCGGCGGTGCTGTTCCGGTGATCGAGTCGGCGCTCAGCACGGGCTGGGCCAAGCTCGTGCTCGACATCTCCACGATCGCACAGCTGTTCTGCGGGATGGGGTGCGTGGCGGCCGCGTCGAGGATGGTGTTCGCGTTCTCCCGCGACGGTGCCGTGCCGGGCCACCGTCTATGGCGACGGCTGAATCAGAAGCGTACGCCGACGTGGTCGGTGCTGTTCGTGATCACGTTCGCGTTGATCATCACGATCCCGGCGAACTTCGGTAATAAGGCCGGGCTCCCGATCGCGTTCTTCGCCGTGACGTCGATCACGACCGTCGGGCTGTACATCGCGTACGTCCTACCCGTCTTTCTCCGCTGGCGGATGGGCAGCAGGTTCCAGCCGGGTGTCTGGAACCTCGGCAGGCACTACAAGTGGATCAACCCGATCGCGTTCATCTGGGTCGCCCTGTGCGTGATCATCTTCAGCCTGCCGACGACGCCGGCGGGCGTGTGGTTCAAGCACGGCTTCTCGTGGTCGGCGGCGAACTACGCGCCGCTCGTGACGATCGGCGTGATCGTCGCGGTGGAGCTGTGGTGGCAGCTGTCGGCCAAGCATCACTTCAAGGGTCCGGTTCGGACCGTCGACGAACCCGCTGAGCCGGGCGAGTCGGGGGTCGCGCCGGAGGCGGCGCCGGCGTAAGCGGCGCAGGCGGCGACGGTGTAAGCGGCGCAGCGGCCCGGAGCCCTGGCCCGGGGGCCGGTGCAGCCGGCCGACAGACGCTCACTCGGGTGTGGTGTACGCGCCCGAGAGCCCGCCGTCGACGAGAAACGTCGTCGCGTTGACGTACGAGGACTCGTCGCTTGCCAGGAACAGCACGGCCGATGCGATCTCGCGCGCCTCGCCGAACCGGCCCATCGGGATGTGAACCATCCGGCGCGCCGCCTTCGCCGGGTCCTTGGCGAAAAGCTCCTGGAGCAGCGGCGTGTTGATCGGCCCCGGGCACAGCGCGTTGACGCGCACGCCCTGGCGCGCGAATTCGACGCCGAGCTCGCGTGACATCGCCAGCACGGCGCCCTTCGTCGCGGTGTAGGAGATCTGCGAGGTCGCCGCGCCCATCACCGCGACGAAAGAGGCGGTGTTGATCACCGACCCGCCTCCGGCGTTAAGTAGATGGGGGATCCCGTACTTGCAGCATAGGAACACGCTGCGGAGGTTCACGTTCTGGACCTTGTCCCAGATCTCGAGCGGCTCGTCGACCACCGAGACGTCCTCGGCCGGGGAGATCCCGGCGTTGTTGAACAGTACGTCGATCCGGCCGTGCTCGGCGGCGACGCGCTCGTACATCTCGCGAACCTGATCGGGGTCGGTGATGTCAGCCTGGATCGCGACCGATCCGTTCGCGCCCGCGAGCAGGTCAACCCCGACGACTTTCGCGCCTTCATCCATGAACAGCTCGGCCGTCGCGGCGCCGATCCCGCCGGCCGCGCCCGTGATCACGCACACCTTTCCATCGAGCCGGCCGGCCATCACGACCCCCCCGTTGCGTAGTAGACGTTCTTGACTTCCGTGTAGTGGTCGAGCGCGTGCGGCCCGAGCTCGCGGCCGACGCCGGACTGCTTGAACCCGCCGAACGGGGTGGAGACCCGCACAGAGGTGTTCGAGTTGATCGACAGCACCCCGGCGTCGATCGCACGGGCGATCCGCAGCGCACGCGCGCCGTCGCGCGTCCACACCGAACCCGACAGCCCGTAAGGCGTGTCGTTGGCGAGCGTCACCGCATCGGCTTCGCCCTCGAACGGAATCACGCACGCGATCGGCCCGAAGATCTCCTCGCGTGCCGGGCGGTCGGTGTTCGCCACGGGCCCGAGAACGTAGGGGGCCAGCCAGTAGCCGGGCCCGTCTGGCGCGGTGCCGGTGAACGCCACTGGTGCGTCGTCGTCGAGATACGAGGCCACTTCGCTGCGGTGCCCGGCGGAGATCAAAGGACCCATCTGCGTCTCAGGGTCGAGCGGGTCGCCGACTCGGATCGCCCGGACCTGCACCTCGAGGAGCGCCATGAACTCCTCGTAAGCGGACCGCTGCACCAGGATCCGCGAGCGGGCACAGCAGTCCTGCCCGGCATTGCCGAAGACGGCGCCGGGCGCCGCGGCGGCCGCTGCTTCGAGATCGGCGTCGGCAAAGACGACGTTGGCCGACTTGCCGCCGAGCTCCAGCGTGACCCGCTTGATCGTGGGCGCCGCCAGGGCGGCGATCCGTGCGCCTACCGACGTGGATCCCGTGAACGCCACTTTGGCGACGTCTGGATGCTCGACGAGGCGTTCGCCGACGACCCGGCCGGGACCGACGACTACGTTGACGACCCCCTCGGGGATCCCTGCCTCCAGCGTGATCCGCTCGAACTCCAGAGCCGTCATCGGCGTCAGCTCGGCGGGCTTCAACACGACCGTGTTTCCGGCCGCGAGCGCCGGGCCGAGCTTCCACGCCGCGATCGTCAGCGGGAAGTTCCACGGCACGATCAGCGCGACGACCCCGAGTGGCTCGCGGAAGGTCATATCGACGCCGCCCGCGACGGGGATCGTGTCGCCGAGTAGGCGCTCGGGGGCGCCGGCGTAGTAGCGGAACGTGTCCACGACCATCCCCATCTCGCCGCGCGCATCGCCGATCGGCTTGCCGGCGTTGCGGGCCTCGAGCGTGGCCAGGCTCTCCAACTCGGCTTCCAGGCGGTCGGCCAGCCGTCGAAGCAGCGTGGCACGGTCCGCCGGCGCCAGCGCACGCCATGCTCCGAACGCCGCGCGAGCGCGCGCCACCGCCGCGTCCGCTTCCTCGGCCCCCGCTTGATCGAGTGTGGCCAGGACCTCCTCGGTCGCCGGTTCCAAAACGGTGAGGCTCACAGCCGCTCGAACCCCCGGAAGCGCTCCCAGTCGGTGACCGCGGAGTTGAACGAGGCGAGCTCGACATCGGCGTGGTTGAGGTAATGGTCGACGACCTCGTCGCCGAACGCGTCGCGGGCCAGCTGCGAGGAAGCAAACAGCTCGCGTGCGGCGCTCAGCGTGTCGGGTACCCGCGGCTTGTCGGACTCGTACGCGTTCCCCTCGAAGCCCGGCTCGAGCGGCAGCCCACGATCGAGCCCGTCGAGGCCGGCCGCGATCATCGCGCTCAGCGCGAGGTACGGGTTGACGTCGGCGCCCGGCAGCCGCGTTTCGATCCGCTGACCTTCGCCGTGTCCGACAACTCGCATCGAGCAGGTGCGGTTGTCGTGGCCCCATGCGAGCGCGGTGGGGGCGAATGATCCGGCCTGATAGCGCTTATAGGAGTTGATGTTGGGCGCGTAGAAGAGCGCCAGCTCGCGCATTCCCGCCAGCAACCCGGCGAGGAACTGGTCGAACACGGAGCGGTCGGAGGCGAACACGTTCCCACCCTGTTCGGTTGAGGCGATCGAGAGGTGGATGTGGCACGAGTTTCCCTCGCGCTCGTTGAATTTCGCCATGTACGTGATCGACATCCCCTCTTGGGCGGCGATCTCCTTGGCGCCGTTCTTGTAGATGACGTGCTCGTCGGCGGTCCGCAGTGCCTCGGCGTAGCGGAAGTTGATCTCGTGCTGGCCGAAGTTGCACTCGCCCTTTGAGTCCTCGACATCGATTCCCGCGCCCGCCATCCCGTTGCGGATCCGCCGGATCAGCGGCTCCACACGCGCCGTTCCGAGCAGCGAGTAGTCGACGTTGTAGAGGTTCGCCGGCTCGAGCTCCTCGTAGCGCTTGTGCCACGCCTGCTCGTAGCTGTCCAAGAAGACGATGAACTCGAGCTCAGTGGCGGCGTTCGCGGTCCACCCCCGTTCGCCGAGCCGCGCGAGCTGCCGTCGGAGGACCTGACGCGGCGAGGCGACGACATCGGAGCCGTCGGCCCAGACCACGTCCGCCATGCACAGGGCAGTTCCCTCGAGCCACGGGATCATCCGCAGCGTGTCGAGGTCCGGGCGCATCACGAAGTCCCCGTAGCCTCGTTCCCACGATGACATCGCGTAGCCTCCGACAGTGTTCATCTCGACGTCGACCGCGAGCAGGTAGTTGCATCCTTCGGCGCCGTGCTCGGCGACCTCACCGAGGAAGTGCGTGGCGGTCAGCCGCTTGCCCTGCAGCCGGCCCTCCATGTCGGCGATCGCGAGCAGCACGGTATCGATCGAGCCGTCCTGCACCGCTTCGCGAAGCTCATCGATCCCCAGGGCCGCCACAGGGCCAATGGTATGGTCCTTGACCTTTTGAAGTCAAGCCCGGCTTACGCCGCGAGCACCAGGGTTGCTCCATGGCGCTTGAGCCACCGAGAGTGCTCGCGGTAATCGGGGCAGTGACGAGCTAGCAGCGCCCAGAATCGGGGCGAGTGGTCCATCACCTTCAGGTGACAGACCTCATGCCATACGACGTACTCGAGCACCGCGTCGGGCGCCAGCAGCAGCCGCCAGTTGAAGCTCATCGCCCCTTCCCGGGAGCAGCTCGCCCACCGTGTCCGCTGACCGCGGATCGTCAGACGCGTGTACGAGAACCCAGCCCGGTCGCAGGCGCGGTCAAGACGGGCCGCGATCTCGCCGCGTGCCGCGCGTCGGTACCAGCGCTCGAGGGCCTCGGCTCGGTGGTCGCTCGGCACGTACAGGGAGGAGCCCCTTCGGTGGACCCGGGTGCGGCCTGGTTGCTCGACCAGCGCCAGCGTCTCGTCGAGGTACGGCACGGTGTCGCCGCGCGCCGCGACCGATGCCCGCGCCCGCTCGAGGACCCCTAGCCGGCGCTCGATCCAGGGGCGCAGTTCGACCACGGCGGCGGCAGCCTCCCGCGCGCCGGCGCGGCGGGGGAGAACCACCTCGACTCCGCGGGCCGGATCGACCGTCACGCGCACGCGTCGTGCCCGCTCCGAGCGGCGGATCGTGTAATCGAATTCCACGGCCGGACAGAGTACGGTCCGGCCCCGACATGGTTGCCTTCCCGGAGCTGGCGGAGCCGCTGTGCGACGAGTTGATCGCGCTGCGATTCGGCGCCGAGCGCGACATCCCGGAGATCTTGATCGCGCATCAGGACGACCCAGCGATGTACGCGCGGTTGGGCGACGAGCGCCCGCCGAGCGGTGCCGAGCTCGGGCGAGAGGCCGAGCGCGCGGAGGCCGATAGGCTCGCGGGGAGCCACCTCGAGCTGACGATCGTCGAGGCCGGGGCCGACGAATGCCGGGGGCGGATCGCCGTCGGCCACGTCGACGACGACGCGGCCCGGGCCGAGCTGCGCGTGTGGGTGGCGCCTCAATATCGGGGACGGGGGTATGCGCGCCGCGCGCTCGCGTTGGTGGCGCCGTGGCTGTTCGAGGTGGGCGGCCTGAAGCGGGTCGCGCTGCTGACAGGGACCGACAACGAGCCGATGTTGCGGGCCGCCGCCGCGGCGGGCTTCGTCCGTGAGGGAGTGCTGCGCGGTTACTGGCGCGGTGCACGGACGCGGATCGACGCCGTCGTCCTGTCATTGCTGCCGGCCGATCTGCAATGAGCCGTTACTGGACCGTGCCGTTACCGCCGGGCGTCCGCTCGCCGTTCGAGGTGTACGTCAACGGCGTCCGCCAGGAGCTCGGCGTCGATTACCGGGTATCGGAGGGGGCGCTCCGGTTCCAGCGGGAGCTGATCCAGCAGAAGCTCGGCATGCGCGCGTGGCTGCTGGGATTGTGGGGAATCGGGACGTACAAACGCAACGACGAGGTCGACGTTCGTTACGAGCTCGACGGACGGCCGATGCTCGCGCACGCGCTGAAGATCGAGCCCCCGGAACGTTCTTAACCAACATCGCCCGGGATTCCCGCTACGATTGTTCGTCGGGCCGCTGCAGCGGGGTGCGGCAACGACTCAATCAGGAGGACTGATGGAAGCAGCGATGGCTGTCGTCGAACGGTCGGTCCAGGCCGACCATGCACCGAAGCGCGAGAAGGCCTGGTGGATCGAGCCGCTTGAGCCCTACGTCGGCGCCAATCTGCGCCGCAGCGTTGCGTGTCTGCTGACATCGGTTGTCCCGTACGTGGCGTTGTGGGTGGCGATGTACTACTCGTTGCGAGTCTCGTACTTGCTGACGCTGGCGCTGTCCGTGCCGACCGCCGGCTTCCTCGTCCGCACGTTCATCGTCTTTCACGACTGCGGTCACGGCTCGTTCATGCCGAGCAAGACCCTGAACCGGATCGTCGGGATCGTCACCGGCCTGCTCGTGTTCAACGCGTTCTTCGCGTGGACATTCGACCACGCCGGCCACCACGCGAGCTCCGGCGATCTCGACCGGCGCGGCGCCGGCGACATCGACACGTGGACGATCGCCGAGTACCGGGCCAAGCCTTGGTTGGTGCGGCTCAGCTACCGGCTGATGCGGAGCCCGTACGTGATGCTCTCCGTCGGCCCGCTGTGGGCGCTGGCGATCGAACCGCGCCTGATCCCGGTGTCGAAGCGCACGCGGGTCTGGCGCAGTCACCTGCTCACGAACTTCGGTGTCGCGGCGATGCTCGTCGGGCTCGGACTGGTCGCCGGCTGGATGCCGCTGCTGGAGGTCCAGCTGCCGGTCGTGATGATCGCGGGCGCCGCCGGCGTGTGGCTGTTCTACGTTCAGCACCAGTTCGAAGAGGCGTACTGGATGCGCGAGGACGACTGGAGCTACGTGGATGCCGCGCTGAAAGGCAGCTCGTACCTGAAGCTGCCGAAGTTGCTCCAGTTCTTCAGCGGGAACATCGGCCTGCACCATGTCCATCATCTGCAGCCGCGGATTCCGAACTACAACCTCCAGCGCGCCCACGACGAGAACGAGTTCCTCCGGAAGGTGCCGACGATCACGTTCTGGCGCGGGATGAAGGCGCTCAACCTGAAGCTCATCGACGAGCCCACCGGGCGACTCGTGTCGTTCGCGGAGGCGCGCCGGATCGCGCGTCTCCAGCCTCAGCCTGCCTAGCTGACCACGGTCTCAACGCTTCCGGTGACCACGTCGTACACGTGGCCGGAGACGGCGATCCGTGCAGACACCGCCGACGCGGAGCGCAGCCGCTCGACGTCGGCGCTGACTGTGGCGGCCGGGTCGAGGACCGCGTGCTCCCGCAGCGCTGACTCATCGGCGCCGATCCGCTCCGCGTAGCGATGGCGGAAACCGTCATCCGCGAGCGCTCCCGTTCCGCACTGGGTGTGGTGGATCACCGCTACCTCGAACAGCGGGCCGTCGAAGAACACGTTCTCCGCGATCTGGCCGATGAACGCGACGTCGTTGATGACCTCGGGCGTCACGCGCCCGCCTACGTTGCGGATGACGATCGCGTCGCTGAGCCCCAGACCCAGGAAGTGGGCCGGGTCGGTGCGCGGGTCCAGACACGTGACCACGAACAACCGCAGCTTCGGGAACACGACGGCGCCCTGGTGGCCGCCGGCGGCCGCGAACGCGTGGTTGCGCTCGAGCGCTGCCGCGACACCGTGCGTGGGTGTGATCATCTGTTCACTCATGGTTTGCTCCTTCTCTAACTGCCTGCAGACGCGAACGCGGACAGGCCGGTTGCTTGTGGTTCTGACGTTTCCCCGGCATTGACCGTCGGGACCGTCGGGTGTGCAGGCAACAGCACGAACGCCATCAGCGCCCCCGCGGCCGCGACGCCCATCGAGACGTAGTCGGCCGCGTGGAACCCGTCGAAGAAGGCCGAGTTGGCGGCGCTGTGCACTGCCGCCGCGAGCGCGGGATGGTGCAGGCCGGCGAGCCTGTCCGCGGTCCTCAGCGCCGCGCCGACGGATGCGTGTGCGGTCCGTGCAACCGCTGCCGGCAAGGCGGTCGGCAGCGCGCTGGTCAGCCGACTGGCGTACAGCGAGGCGTAGACGCTGCCGATCACCGCCACCCCGAGCGTGCCGCCCAACAGCCGCGTGGCGTCGTTGACCGCCGAGCCGATGCCGGCCTTGGCCTTCGGCACAACGCCCATGATCGCCTCGGTTGCGGGCGCGCTCGTCAGCCCCATGCCGGTGCCGAGCATGACCATCTGCGCGGCGATCGTCAGGTAGGTGGTGCTGGCCTGAGCCGTGGAGACCCACAGGTAGAAGCCGGCCATCAGCAGCAGCCCACCGGCGACGACCAGCTTCGTGCCGAACCGGAGCGCAAGCTTCGTGCCGGCGATCGATGAGATCGCCACGAACGACGCGACCGGAAGCAGCCGCACGCCGGTCGACAGCGGGCCCCAGCCCTTGATGAACTGGGCGTACTGGGTGACCAGGAAGATGAACCCGGACAGCGCGAAGAACGAGATCGCGACCGACAGGCTCGCGGCCGTGAAGCGGAGGTTCTTGAACAGCGAGAGATCGAGCATCGGCTCATCGGTCCGTCGCTCCCACGCCACGAACAGGCCGGCCAGGGTTGCGGCTGCCCCGAAGCTTCCGAGCGTTCGCGCGCTGCCCCAGCCGTGGTTCGGCGCCTCGATGATTGTGTAGGTCAGCAGCCCGATCGCCGCGGTCGACAGCACGAAACCGGCGCGGTCTGTCCGCGGCGCTCGCGGATCTCTCGAGGTCGGCACGTAGCCGGCGACGAGCACCGCCGCGGTCGCCGCGATCGGCGTCATCGCGAAGAAGATGCTGCGCCAGTCGAACACCTGCAGCAACCAGCCGCCGACGATCGGTCCGAGCGCGATCGCCATACCTGTGATCGCTCCCCACAGGCCGATCGCGAGCGCCCGCTCGCGGCGCTCGGAGAACACGCCGGTCAGCAGCGACAGCGTCGGGGGGAACACCATCGCCGCGCCGAGGCCCATGACGGCGCGAGCAGCGATCAGCGCTCCGACGCTGCTCACAAGCCCGCCGGCCAGGCTGGCCAGGCCGAACACGGCCAACCCGGCGAGCAGCATCCCCTTGCGGCCGAAGCGGTCCGAGAGGCTGCCGGCGGCGAGCACCGATCCGGCGAAAAGGAGGTTGAACGCGTCGACGACCCATTGAAGTTGCGAGGTCGACGCGTGCAGTTGACGCACGAGCGTCGGCAGCGCGACGTTGACGATCGTCGTGTCGACGTTGATCGCGAATGCCGCGAGCAGCAGCGAGATCAGGATCAGGGGTTTGCGCTTCACGGCGCCTCCTCGAAGGCTAAGTTGCATGACGCAAGGCAGGCTAGCCCAGCTGCCTAGCTTTTGTCAAGCAAGGCAGCTATGATCTTTTCGGATGCTGCAACGCGACTATCCGGATCAGGTCTGCTCCGTCGCCCGGGCGCTCGAGGTGATCGGGGAACGCTGGACGCTCCTGATCGTGCGCGACGCGGTGCTGGGCATGGAGCGCTTCGAGGACTTCCAGGCCGATCTCGGGATCGCGTCGAATGTGCTCAGCAATCGCCTGAAGCATCTCTGCGACGAGGACGTGCTCCGGCGCGTTCCCGGACCCCGAACGGCCCGGCCGGCCGAAGTACGTCCTCACCGAGAAAGGCGCCCAGCTCGGCCCGGTGCTGATCGTGCTGATGAAGTGGGGCGACCGTCACTACCCCGCGCCGGGCGGCCCGCCCCGGCTCACGCTGCACGCCGGCTGCGGCGGCAACATCGGCGCCGACTTGCACTGCGATCGGTGCGGCAAGCGGGCCAAGCCCGGTGAGCTCGATCTGCCAGAAGGCCCTGGATTGGCGTTCGCGCGGCGCCCACGGAGCGCCTCGGCCGGCTAGGCCAGCGAGCTAGACAGGCTGGGCGAGCCGGCCCGCCCACGGCCGCAGAAGCCGGAGCGATGACAGGATCGCGCGCGTCGCCGGCGAGCGGTTGAGCGTGCAGAAGTGGATTCCCGGCGCTCCGCGCGCGAGCAGCTCCGCGCACTGGAGCGTCGCGTACGCGACCCCGAGCTGGAGCACCGCGTCCGGGTCGTCCGCGCGCCACTCGAGTGCTTCGAGCAGCCGCTGCGGGATCGTCGCCTTGCACAACCCGGTGATCGTCTTGATCTGGTTCAGATCGGTGATCGGCATAATCCCGGGAAGGATCGGCACGTCGATTCCGGCGCCCCGTGCCTCCTCGACGAAGTTGAAGTACAGCTCGTTGTCGAAGAACAGCTGCGTGATCAGGAAGTTCACGCCGCTGTCGACCTTCTCCCTGAGGAAGCGGATGTCGTGCGCCATGTCCTGCGCCTCGGGGTGAACCTCGGGGAAGCAGGCGGCGCCGATCGCGAACGGGTAGGAGTCTCGGATCAGCGCAGCGAGCTCGGTCGAGTAGTGAAAACCGCCAGGATGCGGGCGCCAATCGGTCTGACCTCGGGGTGGGTCTCCGCGCAGCGCCAGCACGTTCTCGATCCCGGCATCCGCGATCCCGTCGAGGATCGCCCCCAGTTCGTCCTTGGTTGCGCCGACGCAGCTCAGGTGGGCCATCGCTTCGATCCCGAGACCCTGCTTGAGCCACTTCGTCAACTCGACGGTGCGCTCGCGCGTAGTGCCGCCGGCACCGTACGTGACCGACACGAACGCCGGCTCGAGCTCGACCAGCGCCTTGAGGGTCGCCCGCAGGTTCCGCTCCCCGTCGTCGGTCTTCGGTGGAAAGAACTCGAACGAGAAGACGGGTTCGCTGCTCCGCTCGATGATCTCGTCGATGCGCATCGGCCGCGCGAGGATAGCAACCTTGACATGATCGTGTCAATGTTGCGATGAGCGCCAGCGCTCGACGTCGCCGTCGGGCTCTCGGCTGACGCGGCCGGTCTGCTCGAGGTGGCGCAGGTAGGAGAGCGTCTCGGACAGCCGCCACGCGGCGTTGAGCTGGCTAAGCGGCTCGCCGTACACGAGCGGGACGGTCTCGACGACCGTCTTCGGGCCGCCTTCGAGCGCGGCAATGATCGCGGCGAGTCGTTCACTGACGAGTTTGCGATTGCCCTCGACGTGTCCGTGGACGTCGACGAACGGCCGGCCGTGGCCCGACAGGCAGAGTCGCGCGTCGAGCTCGTCGACGACGTCGAGCGAGTGCAGGAACTCCCCTGCCGGGTCTGGTGACCAGCCGTAGTCGTAGAACAGCGAGATGCGGCCCAGCAGATGGTCACCGGAGATCAGCAGCCGCCGCTCGCGCTGGAACAGGCACACGTGCGAGGGGGCGTGACCGGGCGTCTCATACACCTGCCACGCGCCGAGATCGGTCTCGACCTCGACGCCGGGCAGCAGCGGCCGGTCGGGCTCGATCACGCGCGCGACACCCGATGGCATCTCCTTCGCGCGCTCCGCATACGCCTGCAGCGCCACGGCGGAGACGCCGCTCTGACGCGCGACCTCGAGCCGCCGCGCGAGCGCTGCCTCAGGGTCGTCGTGCGAGCGCGTCGCGTGCGCGTGGTTGGGGTGCATCCAGAACTCACATCCGGTCCGGTCGCGAATCGGCGCGGCCTGACCCCAGTGGTCGGAATGGGCATGGGTGCAGACGATCAGCTGGACGTGCTCGGGCCGCAGGTTGACCTGCTCCATCGCGCGCTCCAGCTGCGCCATCGAGCCTGGCTGGTGCATGCCGGTGTCGACGAGCACGACTCCGCGGCCGGACGCGATCGCCCACGCGTTGCAGTGGGGCACACCGGGCCACGGCAGCGGCAGCCGCAGTCGCCAAAGCCCCGGGAGCACTCGTTCGCCGCGACCCAGCTCTCGCTTCGCGCTCATATCCCGCACGATATTGTCGCCACGGGAATGTCGACTTCTGAGCTCGCCAAACGCTACTTCGGCGCGCTCGCGGCGCACGATCTCGACGCCGCGGCCGCGTGCTGGGCGCCGGACGGCATCGACCCGCCGCGTCGGCGAGGGCGAGCTGCGCGGGGCCAGCGGGGTGCGCGAGTACTTCGCCGCGATGTTCGACGCATTTCCAGACTTCTCGCTGGAGATCGTCGAGCTGACGACCTACCGCAACCGCACCGCGGTCAGGTGGCGCGCGACCGCCACGTTCGCCGGACCCGGGAAGCTTCCAGGGCTTCGAGCCAAACGGGGCGCGGATCGAGCTCGAGGGCTGCGACGTGCTTGACCGTCGCGGACGAGCTGATCACGCACAACGATGTGTACATCAACGGGGCGTCGATCGCGCGCCAGCTCGGCGATGCTGCCCGCCGGCGGGCTCGCCGCTCGAGGCACGGCTGACGCGACTGGCCAACGTCCGCACGCGGATTGCGGCGCGGATGCAGGCGGGCGAGCCGGAGCGGATCGCCGACGGGCGTATGGCTGATCCGGGGCGGCTTCCCGATGCGGACGATGAACGTCTACCTGCTCGAGGACGACGGCGGGGTGACACTGTTCGACGCCGGCATCGCGACCATGGCCGGCGCGGTCGCGCGCGCAGGGGCGCGTCTCGGCGGCATCAAGCGCGTCGTCCTGGGCCACGCCGACGCCGACCATCGCGGCGTCGCGTCGGCGCTGGGCGCTCCCGTCTACTGCCACGAGGCCGAACGTCAGGCGGCGGAGTCGCCGGAGCCGCTGCGCCCGTACTGGGACCCGACGAAGTTGAACCCGCTCGTCCGGTTCGTGTACGCGCGGCTGCTCCCGATCTGGGATGGCGGTGCCGTGGCGATCGAGGGCACGGTGCAGGAGGGCGACGAGGTCGCGGGCTTCAAGGTCGTGGACCTCCCCGGCCACGCACCCGGACTGATCGGGCTGTTCCGCGAGTCCGACCGGCTCGCACTCGTCTCCGACTGCTTCTACACGATCGACCCGCGGACCGGGATCAAGGGGGCCGCGCGCGTTCCCCACCCGGCGTTCAACGCGGACGTCGAGCAGGCGAGGGCGTCGATCCGAAAGCTCGCGGAGCTCGAGCCCTCCGTGGCATGGGCAGGCCACGCCAACCCGGTCCGTGGCGACGTGCGCGGCGAGCTCGAGCGCGCAGCGGCAGCCCCGATCCCGTAGTGGGACGCCGCAGCCGCCAGCCGCGCCTGTCCGCGCCAACGAGCGAGTACCGCGACGCCGAGGGCAACGTGCTCGTGCTGCGTGGGACGCTGAAGCCGGGCGCGCGCCGCGAGTACGCGAAAGTGCTGGCCGGCGGCCTCGATCAGGAGGACGCCTGGCAGCGCGCGACGGAGCTGCTGTTCGAGCGGCTCGTCGTCTCCTGGACGATCGCGGCGCTCGAGCTCACTGGGCAGCGGGAGCTGCTCGGCCGCTATCGGATCGCGTCGTCCGCCGAGCGCCAGTTCGTCCGGGACGCGCTGCGCGAGCATGTCACCGAGCATTTCCCGGAGCTCCAGGCGCCGTGAAGCCCGATCCCGACGCTTTCGCTGCGCTCCTATGCGACTGGTGCCTCGAGGCGAAGGAGGGCCAGCAGGTGCTCGTCGTCTCAACGACGCTGGCGCACGAGCCTGTCCGCGCCCTGCACCGTGCCCTGCTCGAGCGCGGAGCCTGGCCGCTGCTGCGACTCTCGCCACCCGGGCTCGGCAGCGATTTCTACCGGTACGCGCACGACGAGCAGCTGGACGGGTATCGCGCCGCTGGAACTGACCGAGGTGGAGAGCGCCGACGCCTGGCTGCGGATCGACGCGCCCACTAACACCACCGCGCTCGCAGGGATCGATCCCGCGCTGGTGACGCGTTCGGCCCGCGCCCGTGCGCCGGTGCAGCGGGCGCGGCTGCGCTCGCGCTGGTGCGGAACGTTGTGGCCGACTCCGGCGTTGGCGCAGGCAGCGCAGATGAATGACGATGACTACGCGGCGTTCGTGACTCGTGCGCTGCTGCTCGACCAGCCCGATCCCGTGGCCGCGTGGCGTGGCGCTGTCCGACCGTCAGGCCGCGCTGGTGCAGCGACTGACCGGATCACGCGAGGTACGGATCGAGGCGGAGGGGACCGATCTGCGGTTGAGCGTCGAGGGGCGGACGTGGATCAACTCCGACGGCCGGCGCAACATGCCGAGCGGCGAGGTGTTCACCGGGCCGGTCGAGAACTCGGCCGAGGGGACAATCCGCTTCGAGGTGCCGTCGAGCACGCGAGGAGTGGAGGTCAGTGGCGTCGAGCTGACGTTCAGCGCAGGAGAGGTCGTCAGTGCCCGAGCGGACCGTGGGGACGAGGTGCTGCAGGCGGCATTGCAGACCGACGCCGGTGCGCGGTTTCTCGGCGAGCTCGGGATCGGGACGAACACCGGGATCGACCGCCCCACGTTCTCGACGCTGCTCGACGAGAAGATCGCGGGCACGGTCCACTTGGCGCTCGGACGCTCGTATCCTGAGACGGGCGGGGTCAACGAGTCCGCGTTGCACTGGGATCTGATCTGCGACCTGCGCGATGGCGGACGGATCGAGGTCGACGGCGAACCACTTCAGATCGATGCCTGACAAGCGCGAGAACGAACGCCTGCGAGAACAGCAGGAGCGCCGCTCGGAGGACGAGCACGAGTTGGCGGAGCGCTCCCCGGAGCCGGACGAGCGTCACGAGCACGAGCGGCGCGCGGACAAGGCGGAGTACCTGCGCGAGAAGCTGGAAGAGCAGGCCGACGCTCCCGACGAGTAAGGGCAACAAGATGCATACGGAGCCCGAGCAGTTGACCCGCTAACTTGCGGCGTTCATGCGTCGCACGAAGATTGTCGCCACGATCGGACCCGCCTCCCGCGACCCGGAGACGCTCACGCGGATGGTGCAGGCGGGGCTCGACGTCGCGCGGCTCAACTTCTCGCACGCGACGCGTGAGGTCCACGCCGAGAGCGCGGAGCTGATTCGCGCCGCCGCCGAGCGTGTCGGCCGCCAGGTCGCGATCCTCCAGGATCTACCGGGGCCGAAGCTGCGGATCGGCGAGCTGCGTGACGGAATCGTCGAGCTGAAGCCGGGCGAGCGGCTGCTGCTGGTCGCCGGGTCGGACGGCCTCGGCGACGAGTCGCGGATGTCGGTCAGCTGGTCCGGGTTCGCCACCGCGTGCGACCCCGGCGACGTGATCTATCTCGCCGACGGGGCGATCCGGCTGCGCGTCGCCGACGTCCGTGAGAGCGCCGGCGAGGTCGAGACCCAGGTCGAGATCGGCGGCACCGTCGCGACCCGTCAGGGCCTGAACATGCCGGGCGCGACGCGCGGGCTGGAGGCGGTGCCCGAGGAGGACCTCGAGATGCTCCGTTTCGGCGAGTCGATCGGCGTCGACCTGGTCGCGCTGTCGTTCGTGCGGACCGCGGAGGACGTCACCTCGGTCCGGCGTCACACGCGGCTGCCGCTGATCGCCAAGATCGAGAAGCCGCAGGCCGTCGACGCGGCGGATGAGATCATCCGGTCCGCCGACTGCGTGATGGTCGCGCGCGGGGATCTCGGGATCGAGCTGGCGGTCGAGGACGTGCCGATGATCCAGAAGCAACTGCTGCGAACAGCTGGTCGGCTCGCTCGCCCGTCGATCACCGCGACCCAGATGCTCGACTCGATGGTCTCGTCCTCGCGCCCGACGCGCGCCGAAGTCGCCGACGTCGCCAACGCGATCCTCGATGGGACCGACGCGGTGATGCTCTCCCAGGAGACGGCGATCGGCTCCTACCCGGTCGAGGCGGTCGCGATGATGGCCTCGATCGCCGAACGCACCGAGCAGGGGTTGCCGTACCGCGACTGGAATGAGGGCCGCGTCCGGCGCGACGCCCGCGATCCCGCGTACACGATCGCCCACAGCGCATGTGCCGCCGCCCGTGATTTGCACCTCGCCGCCCTCGTTGTCCCGACGCTGTCGGGCCGCTCGGCGCGGCTGATCTCCGCGCACCGACCGGAGGTGCCGATCCTCGCGCTCTCCCCTGGCAAGGAGACCGTCCGCCGCTGCAGCCTGATGTGGGGGGTTCAGGCCGGATCGATGCGGCGTCACGAGATCACCGAGGAGCTGATTGCGGACGCCGCCCGGCGGGTCGTCGAGCTCGGCTGGGTCAAGGCGGGCGCGCGCGTCGGGATCACCGCGGGGCTGCCGAGCGGGCGCCCGGGCACGACCAGCCTGGTGCAGATCCAGCGCGTTTAGGATCCCGCCCATGATCAATCACGCGTTCCGACTTTCGTCCCGGCCGGTCGGGCTTCCTCAAAGGTCTGACTGGGACTACGTCGAGGAGGAGGTCCGTGACCCGGGCGACGGCGAGGTCGTCGTCCGCGTTCGGTACATCTCGCTCGACCCTGCGATGCGCGGCTGGGTCTCAGACCGGCCCTCCTACATTCCGCCGGTCGGCATCGGCGAGGTGATGCGCGCGATCGCGGTCGGCGAGGTGCTCGAGTCCCGCGACCCCAAGCTGTCGGTTGGCGATCACGTCAATGGGGTCCTGGGAATTCAGGAGATCGCGGTTGTGCCGGGCGCTTCGCTGATGAGGATCGACCCACGTGTCGCTCCGCTTCCGACCTGGCTCGGCGCACTCGGGATGACGGGTATGACGGCTTACTTCGGGCTGCTCGACATCGGCCGCCCCGAGCCGGGGCAGACGGTCGTCGTCTCAGGCGCGGCCGGCGCCGTCGGCCATCTCGTCGGCCAGATCGCGCAGATCAAAGGTGCCCGCGCGGTCGGTATCGCAGGCGGCGCGGAAAAGTGCGCCGCGCTGCGCGAGGAGTACGGCTTCGACGCGGCGATCGACTACAAGGCCGAGGACGTCGACGAAGCGCTCCGCCGCCACTGCCCCGATGGGATTGACGTGTACTTCGACAACGTCGGCGGGGCGATCCTCGACTCGGCGCTCGCGAGGCTGGCGCGGCACGCCCGCGTCGTGATCTGCGGCGCGATCTCGCAGTACAACGAGACCGGCGAGTTGGCTGGCCCCGCCAACTACCTGTCGCTGCTCGTCAACCACGCGAGCATGACCGGCTATGTGGTGACCGACTACGCCTCGCAGTGGCCATCTGCGGGCGCCGACCTGGCGCAATGGCTCGCCGAGGGCAAGCTCGTGACGCGCGAGCACGTCGTCGACGGGCTCCAGACATTCCCGGATCGGCTGCTGATGCTGTTCAGCGGCGAGAACACGGCCAAGCTCGTGCTCTCGGTGAACGGCGGCGCCGGCACCGCATAGGCACCGACGCCGCCGACGCGTCTCTACAGCACGCCCTCGCGGATCTGGGTCAGGCGCAGCGAGTTGCCTGACGGGTCGCGGAATCCGCAGTCGATTCCGTACGGCCGCTCCTCGGGGGGCTCGGTGAACTCGACGCCTTTTGATTTCAAGTCGCCGTAGTCGCGCTGAATGTCGTCCGTCGTAAGGAAGACGGTGCCGGCGAACCCCTTCGACACCAGCTCGCGGACCTGGTCTGCAGTGCCCGCGTCCATCACCGGCGGGCCCGGGATCGCCATCAGCACGACGTCGATGTCCGGCTGCTGCGGCGGGCCGACGGTCAGCCAGCGGAACCCGCCGAGTTCTGGAAGCGTCGCGTCGGAGCGGACCTCCCAGCCGAGCTTGTTGGTGTAGAAAGCGAGCGCTTCGTCCTGGTCGTTGACCCACAGTTGTGCGGTTGACAGCTTGATCATCTGAACCTCCGTTCGTTTCCGAGCAAGCTAATCCGCCGCCGAGCCGTTGTCTTCTCGAAACGTGCGCTTTTGTGGGCGACCGTAGAAGCGGACCACGCATGCCGGGAGCATCGCGTGCGCGCGCGCCGGCGGGAACTGAGCGCGATACGTCGTCGGCGAGACTCCGAACGTTCGCGTGAAGCTCGTCGTGAACGAGCCGACGCTCTGAAGTCCGACGTCGAAGCAGATCTCTGCGACCGACCGGTCGGTCGTCCGCAGAAGCCGTGCAGCCCGCTCGAGGCGGCGCGTGAGCAGATATCCGTGCGGAGATTCGCCGAAAGCCCGGCGGAACTCGCGGCTGAAATGCGCGCGCGACAGGCCGGCCGCGCGCGCCATATCGTCGACACCGATCGGATCTGTATAGCGCGCATCGACTAGATCTTTAGCCCGCAACACGTGCCGCCCGATGGGCTGGTACACCGTCATCGACGATTAGACCGTCACAGCGGCGGATGCTCATCGGCCCAGGGACGCGCCGCCTCGATCTGGGCCGCGAGCGCGTACAGGGGCGCCTCGGCGCCGCGGCGGCCGACGAGCTGCACGCTGAGCGGCAGCCCGTCCGTCCCCAAGCCGGCGGGGATCGTGACGGCCGGCTGACCGGTCAGGTTGAAGATCGGCGTCCACGGCGTGAACCGGCCGCCGATGTCAAAGGCACGCGGGGCCACCTTGTCGAACCCACCCTCGGCCGGGAGCGCGGTGCGTGCGAGCCCCGGGGTGACGAGCACGTCGATCTCGTCCCACAGGCGCATGATGCGCGCCGCCGTTGCATCGCGTTTGGCGCGTAGCGAGTCGCGGCGCCGAGGCGGAACTACCCAGCGCCCGGCGGCCGCCATCTGACGGGTCGCGGACTCGAGCTGTGAGCGGTCGGGAACTTTCAGCGAATCCTCGTAGATCCCGCGCAGGTACGTCTGCGTGAACTCGAGGATGGCGAGGCCGTAGCCGGGGTCGCGCTCGTCGACCTGGTGGCCCAATTCCGAGAGCAACTTGCCCGTCCGTTCCCAGGCGCCGCGCTGGTCTGCCGACAGCGACGCCAGCAGCGGCGAGGGGACCTTCCGCGAGACCGCGATCCGCAGCCGGCCAGGATCAGCGCCCGCCGCCGCCGGTGAGAACTCCTCGGAGCCTGCCATCACGTCGAGCATCAGCGCGCTGTCCGCGACCGTCCGCGCGAGCGCCCCATAGACGCTCAGCCCGAGCCAGCCCTCGACCGCGGGCGCTGTCGGCACGAGCCCGCGCGTCGATTTCATTCCCACCAGCCCGCAGCACGCCGCCGGGATCCGGATCGAGCCGCCACCGTCCGAGCCGGTCGCGGCGGGGACCATGCCGGCCGCGACGGCGGCCCCCGATCCGCCCGACGAACCCCCGGGCGAGCGCGACCGGTCCCACGGGTTCCGCGTGATCCCGTTCGCCCGCGTCGCGGTCCACGGGAACATCATCAGCTCGGGGACGTTCGTGATCCCGATCGGGATCGCCCCGGCTGCTCGCAACCGCCGCACCGCCTCCGCGTCCGCCGGCTGCGGCGGACCGAACGACCGCGAGCCCCAGGTCATCGGCTGGCCGGCGACCGGCAGATCGTCCTTGACTGCGATCGGGACGCCGGCGAGCGGTCCGTCGAACTCAGTCATCGCGTCGGCGTCGGCGAGCGCCTGCGCTGAGAGCGTCGTGCGGAACGCGTTGAGCTGCGGGTTGAGCGCCTCGATCCGGCCGAGAAACAGCTCGACGAGCTCCCGCGGCGTGACCTCGCGGGCGCGCACACGCGCGCCGAGCGCCGCTGGTCCTGCGAATCCCAGTTCCTCGTTCATCTGCGGTAGCGTGCCAGATCGCTGCGCATCAAAATAGGGGTCGTGTCCCATCGCGGGGCCCGGTGCGGCGGTAGGTAGGCTGAGTGCGTGGCCGCGCGCGACTTCCGCCAGGTCGATGTGTTCACCGAACAGGCGTACCTGGGCAACCCGGTCGCGGTGGTGCTCGACGGAACCGGGCTTGACGCTGACACGATGCTGGCGGTCGCGCAGTGGACGAACCTGTCGGAGACGACGTTCATCCTGCCGCCAACCGATTCGACCGCCGATTACCAGGTGCGGATCTTTACTCCGTCGCGCGAGCTGCCATTCGCCGGCCACCCGACGCTTGGCACCTGCCACGCGTGGCTCGAGACCGGAGGCGAGCCTCGGGGCGATGGCGAGATCGTGCAGGAGTGCCCGGCCGGGCTCGTGCGGCTCCGCCACACCGACGGGCGACTGGCGTTCGCGGCGCCGCCGGTGATCCGCTCGGGCCCAGTCGACGAGCAGCTCGTCGAGCGGATCGCCGAGATGATCGGGCTCGGCCGCGAGGAGATCGTCGACAGCCAATGGGTCGACAACGGGCCCGGGTGGGTTGCGGTGCTGCTTGCGCGACGCCCAGACGGCGCTCGCGATCCATCCGAACGTCACCGAGCTCGAGCTCGGCGTCGTCGCGCCCCACCGCGATGGCGGCGACGCGGATTTCGAGGTGCGGGCGTTCTTCCGGGTTCCGGGCGGGACCGCGGAGGATCCGGTCACCGGCAGCCTCAATGCTTCGGTCGCTCAGTGGCTGCTCGCGAGCGGCCGGGCGACGGCACCGTACATCGCGAGCCAGGGGACTGCGCTCGGACGGCGTGGTCGCGTCCACATCTCGGCCGATGACAACGGGGACGTGTGGGTCGGCGGGGGCACAGTCACGTGCATCGCCGGGACTATCGAGCTGTAGCGTCAACGGTTGCCGCGGGCGCGTCGCGGGAGTAGATTCGCTCTGGGGACACAACAATCGAGGAGGGCGATATGGCCGGTGAGCAGAACATCGAGACCGCCAGGCAGGGGTACGCGGCGTTCTCGGCGGGCGACGCTGCGGGTGCGATGGAGAACATGTCCGACGACGTCGAGTGGATCACGCCCGGCAACAGCGCGGTCAGCGGCAGCCGCCACGGCAAGCAAGAGGTCGGCGAGCTGTGGGGCGAGCTCGCGTCGAAGGGCTTCTCGACGACGCCCCAGTACTGGTTCTCTGACGACGATCGGGTCGTCGTGCTCTGTCGCGCGACGCTCGCGGGCGAGGAGTACGACTCCGCCGACGTGCTCACCTATCGCGACGGCAAGCTCGCGAAGTTCCAGACGGCCGGCGACACAGCGTTGCTCGAGCGGGTGTTCGGATCGGGCTGAGCTGAGCTAAGCAGGCGCGCCGGCCGCTTGGAAGAACTCGGCCTCCTGGCGCCCGAGCTCGGTCGCCGGCTCGTCGCCGTAGAACCACTCACGCGCGATCCGGTGGAAATTGCCGCGCGCGTACAGCTGTGAGATAACGGCGAGCGTCAGCACCTCCATCCGCCGTCCGAAGATGTGGTCGGGAGGCGCGTTCTCGTGGCGCATCTGGCCGAAGTACTCGGACCGTGGGTCGCTCATGTCGATCAGGACCTGGGTCGCGTACTCGGGCGTCAGCTCGACGTAGGCGTCCTCGGTGTACCACGAGGTCGCGGCGCGGAAGTGCGCCAGCACCTTGTCCGGATCGAATTTTTCGGGCTCGGGAAAGAAGCCGGTCTCGGCGCCGACCCGCATGATCGTGTCGATCTCTCCCTCGATCACCGCGCGCGCGACCTGGATCTCCAGCTCGACCGCGCTCGCCGGCATCCGCTTGAACAGGCCGAAGTCGAAGAACGCCATACGGCCGTCCGCGAGCAGCATCGAGTTGCCCGGGTGCGGGTCGCCTGAGAACTGGTGGTGGCGGTACAGGCAGCCGAAATAGAAGCGGAACAGGATCTCGCCGAAGCGGTCGCGGTCCTCCTGCGGATATGCCTTCAGCTCCTCGAACCCGATCCCCTCGACGAACTCGGTCACCAGCATCTTCTCTCGCGACAGCGAGGTGACGACGTCCGGGACGACGATGAACGGGTGGCCGCGGAAGATCCGCGCCAGCGTGCGCTGGTTCTGGGCCTCGAGCTCGTAGTCGAGCTCCTCCTCGATCCGGTCGCGGATCTCCTTGCCTAGCGCCTGCGGATCCATCCCCGGCGCGATCCGCTTCGCCAGCCGGAGGATCAGGCCAAGGTTCTGCATGTCGGCGCGGACCGCGGCGGCGACCCCTGGGTACTGGACCTTGACCGCGACCTCCTTGCCGGTGTCGGCAATCCGGGCGCGGTACACCTGGCCGATCGAGGCGGCGGCGATCGGCTCCTCGTTGAACTCCTCGAACACCTCCTTGAACGGATCGTCGAGCTGTGACTCGATCACCTTCTTCATGTCCTTGAAGGTCACCGTCGGAGCCGCGTCGCGGAGCTTGGCGAGCTTGCGCTGGAACTCCTCCTGGTATTCCGGCGGGACGAGTCCGACATCCAGGAACGACAACACCTGCCCGATCTTCATCGCGGCGCCCTTCATCGTCCCGAGCGCGGTCACGATCTGCTCGGCGGCCTCGATGTGACGGCGCTCGAGCGCCGCGCGTTTGCCCTCGTCGTCGCGCGTGATGTTGGCCGCGCGAGTGCCGGCCTGGCGAATCGCTTGGCCCGCCGCAAGCCCTGAGATCCTCGCCGTCCGACTCACGCGCGAGGTAGGAATCCTGTCTCGCGCCATCCAAAAGATGTTACGCGCCGATAGGATCGCGTCGTGGGCAGCGTGCTGATTACCGGGGCATCAAGGGGAATCGGCCGCGCTATTGCGGAGACTCTCGCCGGCTCGGGCTGGGATGTGTACGCAGGGGTACGCCGGATCGATGATGCGCCTGCAGGGGTCACCCCGGTGATCCTTGATGTGACCGATGCCGATCAGGTCCGCGCCCTGGACGCGGCGCTGCCCGCTGACCTCGACGCGCTCGTGAATAACGCCGGGATCGTGGTCGACGGCCCGCTCGAGGCGATCACGCTGGACGATCTGAGGCGCCAGCTGGAGGTCAACGTCGTCGCCCAGCTGGCCGTGACGCAGGCTGTCCTACCGCGCCTGCGCGACAGTCAAGGGCGGATTGTGTTCATCTCGTCGGTCAGCGGCCGGATCGCGACGCCATGGACGGGGGCCTACAACGCCTCGAAGTTCGCCTTGGAGGGGATGGCCGACTCACTGCGGATCGAGCTCCGCCCGTGGCGGATCAAGGTGAGCCTCGTCGAACCTGCGGCGACCGACACCGCCCTGTGGCAGGACGCTCTGGTGCAGCTCGATGTGACCACCTCGGCGATGAGCGAGGAGCACCGGCGACTGTATGCCGGGCACATCAAGGGGATGACCCGGGCGACGAAGGTGATCCAGAAGCAGGCCGTTCCCGCAGAGCACGTGGTACGTGCGGTCGAGCGCGCACTAAGCGACCGCCGGCCGAAGGCGCGCTATCCAGTGGGAGCTCCGGCGAAGGTTCAACTCGTGATGGACGCCGTGACACCGACGCCGATCATGGATGCGTCGCTGGCGACGATGACCGGCGTCCCGCGTCGGGTGAAGTAGCGGTTACCGGCTGACCTGCGAGCCGGGGACGATGTCGTCCGAGCCGTCAGGCCAGCGGACCCAAGCCTTGTGGCCGCCGTCGTAGTCATCGCCGAGCAGGATCAGCGTCGCCGGCTCGCCCATCGCGGTGCACGGCTCAGAGCCCTCGGGATCGAGCCCGCGCCAGATACGGACGAACTTGTTGTGCTCGAGCTCGTCGGCGACCGTCGTCGGGTCCGTGTGGCCGGGGTGGATCCGGGTCTCGGGCGGGAGCGCGAGCAGCTTCCCCATGATCGAATGCTTGAGGTCGGCGTACGTCGTATGCCCAGGCGCGCGGACTCCTCCGACCGAGCCCTTGAACAGCGTGTCGCCGGTGAACACGTCGCCAGAGTCGATCAGCAGCGAGATCATCCCGGCCGTGTGTCCGGGGGTGTGGATCGGCTGGATCGTCAGCGCGCCGGACTCGATCGGGATCCCCGGGACGATCGTCCCGGTCGCCTGCGGCACATCGCCACGCTCGAGCTCATGGATCAGCACCGGCGTTCCGGGGTGTCGTTGCAGAACCTGGTCGAGCTCAGAGATGTGGTCGTGGTGGTGATGAGTCAGGAGGATGTGGGTGAGTTCGTACCGCATCCGGTCGAGCACGCCCAGCAGCGGCTCGACCGGACCGCCCGCGTCGATCATCACCGCGTGCGAGCCGAGCTCGTCCGCCACCAGGTAAGTGTTCGACAGAAAGGCGTCGTTCATCGAGCGTTCGATCAGCATCTCGCTAACCGATCTCGATGATCTCGATCCGGTAGCCGTCCGGATCGCGGACGAAGCACAGCCGGTTCCCACCCTCGCGCACGCTGTAGGGCGGCCGCTCGGGCTCGATGCCCTGCTGCTCCAGACGCGACAGCGTCCCGTCGAGGTCGTCCGAGGTGATCGCGATGTGGCCGTAGCCGGTGCCGATCTCGTACGGCTCTGTCTGACCATGGTTGAAGGTGAGCTCGAGCCGCGGGCTGTCGCCGTCACCCGGCTGGTTCATGAACACATTGGTTGCTTCATCGCGGATCGGGAGCCGACCGATCTCCTCGAACCCCAGCGCGTTGTAGAAGGCGACCGACCGATCGATGTCGGTGATGCGGTAGCAGGTGTGGATTAGTGCCATCCCATGAGTCTATGCGGGGGGTGCGCGACGTAGCGGGTAACCTGATTCGAGGATGCCCGCTGACACCGGCAAGATCGCCTACCTGCTCGAGCGTCTCGTCCAGGGCGTCGCGGCGCACGACCGCGAGAACCCCGACCATCACACCTGGGGGATCGGGATGACGCACTTCGACATCGAGCGGCTCGGCCTCGAGGAGGGCGAGGAGATTCTGCCGGGGATCGTGCTCCAGGCGGACGGCGGCGTCACTGGCGCGTTCCGCGTGCTGTGCGACGGCGATCACGACGCCGAGCTCTCCGAGGAGGAAGAGGAAGTCATCGACGCGGTCGCCTCGGAGGAGATCGGCGAGCCGGTCTACATCACCCCTCCGAAGGTCGAGCCCCCGCTCTAGCAGCGATCTCCCGGTACAGCCGCTCGATCGTCGGGCAGCTGAGGCCGTGGCGGGCGGCGGCCCGCAGGACGGCGCCCGGGATCGCGTCGAGCTCCGGCTGGCGGCCGGCGGCGATGTCGCGCTGCATCGAGGAGCCGAGCTCGGGGTGCGCGTCGTCGAGTTCCTGGAGCCGCGCCGCGGGGTCGATCTCCGCGCCGTCGGCGTTCGCGACCGCAGCCGCCTCGTAGATGCAGCCGGTGAGCGCCTCGCGCCACGACGGGTCAGTGCGGATGACCCCGATCTGGCAGTCGCACGCACTGGTCGTGCACGCGAGCGCATTCAGCCGCACTAACTTCGACCACAGGATCTGGGCCTCGTTGTCGCCTACTGTCGCGGGCACTTCTGCCTCTTCGAGGATCGCGGCCAGGCGCTCGAGTGCTGGCCTCAGCGCGCCGCCGTCCGACGCGAGGTCGACGCGCAGGAACGGGCTCGTCTGCGTGACCACGCCCGGGCGCGGCCGGTCGGCCTCAATCCGGATCGTGCCGGCGGCGACGTGCTCGGACCCGAAACGCTCGCGCAGCGTCGTCATGTGGTCGAGGCCGTTCAGCAGCGGGACGACCAGCTTGGGCGGCGCCCCGATCCGCTCGAGGCCGTCCGCGAGCCCGGCGGCCTTCGTCGCGACGATCAGCACGTCGACGGGGCCATCGAGACGGGTGCTCACTGCCGGACGCGCTTCGAAATCACCCAAGCGGACGCTGGCCACCGACAGCCCGTCGCGCTCGATCAGCGTCGCCGTTGACTCGCGCGCCACGACCACCACGTCCGTCCCCGCGCGCGCTAGCGCGCCCGCGAGAAACCCACCGACGCCGCCGGGGCCGAGAACCGCGATCGCGGAACCGCGGTTCAGCGCCGTTTGCCCCGGCGCTGAGGTTCGCGTGACCGGCGTGCGGCGGCCCGCTGGCGCTGCTGCGTGATCCGGATCGCCGCGCCGCCGGCGACCCCGAGGAAGACCGCGCCGACGTAGAACGGGTTGATGAGCAACATCACCGCCACTCCGATCATCGCCATCCAGATAGCCGGTCTGTAGTCGCGCCAATCGCCGGTCATCCCGTCAATCCTCCTCCGAGCTCCGCCGCGACCCGCTTCTGGATCGTGGCGATCGCCCGGAACGCCTCCTTCAGGTGCGTCCGTGTCAGCGAGCTCAGCGCGCGCGGGTCGACGAAGTCGTCGGCCTGCTGACCGGCGCGCAGCTGCGCGACCTGGTGGTCGAGCCGCAGCCGCGCGATCAGGTCGAACGCATCGAGCAGCGTATGGGCATCGGCGTCGGACAGGGTCCCGGCCGCGCTCGGCCGCGCGCAGCCGCTCGGCCGTCGACGCACTCGTCACCCCGGCCGCCATTCCGGCCCATCGCGCGAGGTCTGCGATCGGGATCACGCCGCCGTACTTGAGATCGAGCCGGCCACGGTGCTCACCGCCGTGCTCGACGACCAGCCCGCGGAGGAACCCGGTCGGCGGGTGGTGCGAGAGGGCGAACCTCGCCAGCAGCCGCAGCAGCCCGGGGTTGTGCGGGGCGATCTTGAACGTGTCCGCCACCGGGGTGCCGGTATGGACGCCCCACACCGGGCGGCTGTCGACGAGCACCGAGGAGAGCACCAGCGCCTTCTCCTGGGTGGGGTTGTTGATCCAGCCGCGCGCGGCGTGCTGCCAGGACCCGAGCGAGCGGACGAAGACGACGTTCGACGCCGAGGCCCCGTGTGGGTCCTGGCGCAGACCGCACGCCTCGAGCCCCTCGACGACGCGGGTGGCGATCGCGTGCAGCTGCGGCCGGACCTCGTCTTCGGGAGCGTCGCCGAACCAGACGAGCGCGGAATCGATGTCCGAGCTGGGGACGACCTCGCGTCGCGCCTGCGAGCCGAGCGCGAGCCAGGCGAACTCCGCCGCCGGCCGACCCAGCTCGTTGACGGTCAGCTCGAGCAGCCGTCGTGTGAGCGTGTCGACGACGACGGCGGAGATCGCCATGATCGTGGCTGCCGCCACGTGCGCGTCGTGCATCGCAATCACCGTCGGCCAAAGCTCGCGCGCCGGCGCCACCAGCTCGTCGACCGTCTCCGCGAGGCTGATCCGCTGACGCAGGAAGAACGAGGAGCGCGACTGGACGGCGACGAGGTCCAGGTCCTCGACGACGCCGAGGATCTCGCCGCTTCCCGAGACGACCGGGAAGTGCCGGAAACCGCGGTCGAGCATGTCGAGTAGCACCTCGCCGCCGAGGCGGTCCGGTGCGCATGTGTACGCCGGCGCCGACATCGCCGCCGAAACGGGCGCGTCCCCGGTCAGCCCCTTGGCCAGCACTCGCGTCCGCAGGTCCCGGTCGGTCAGGATCCCGAGCTCACCGCCGCCGAGCTCGACGACGATCGAGCTCGCCGGGGCCGCCGCCATCAGCTGTGCCGCTTCGCGGATCGACGTAGCCGGCCCACACACGACGGCGGGCATCCTCAGCAGCGAGCCGACCGTCTGGTCGGCGGGCCCGCGAACCGGCTCGCGCACGGAGGCGGCGATGTCAGCCGGCGTTTCGAGTAGCGATCGCGCCACGAATCGCATCCCGGCTGGCCCCGCGAGCAACTCCCGCGCGGTCTCGGAGCCGATCCGGTAGCACAGCGTGTCGTCGACCGCGCGTGCCTCGAAACCGGTCGGGAGACCCGACAGCATCGACGTCTGCCCGAACAGCTCGCCCTCGCACAGCAGGTCGAGCACGCGCCCGTCGTGCACGAGCTCGACGGCGCCGGAACGGATCATCCGCAGGTACTCGACCGGCTCGGCGCCCTGGGAGAAGATCGTCGTGCCGGGTGGGCTGAGCTCGAGATCGACGACCGCCGCGACCTCTGCAACGAGCGCGGGGTCGAGCGCGTCGAACGGCGGATGCTCTCGCAGGAACCGGGCGATCTCATCTTGAGCCGCCGAGCTCTCGATCAAACGCTCGGAGCGATCGCCTCCGCCCCCACCCTCGCGTCCTCCTTGACCATTTCGGAGCATTTCTCGCCGATCATCATCGTCGTGATGCATGGGTTGATCGCAGGCAGGAAGGGAAGGATCGAGCCGTCGGCAATCCTAAGCCGCTCGACCCCCTTCACGCGCAATCGTGGATCGACGACCGCCAGCGGATCGGAGTCCGGCCCCATGTGCGCGGTGCAGGCGGGGTGGTAGACCGTGTTGTGGGTCTTGTGCATGTAGTCGACGAGCTCGTCGTCGGTCTGCGCGTCCGGCCCCGGGGCCAGCTCGGCGCCCGCCCATTCCGCCATCGCGCGACTGCGCCACGATCTTCCGCGCCAGTCGCATCCCGTACGCCATCACGCGTTCGTCGTGGCCGTCGGGGTCGGTGAAGTACCGCGGGTCGACGCGGGCGCGATCACGATAGTCGCTGCTGCGCAGCCGGACCGTCCCGCGTGAGCGCCCGCGGCACACGTTCGGCGTCAGGCAGAAGCCGTTCTCGGTCGTCGGATAGCCCCACCGTGCGGTGTTCATATCGAACGGGACCGAGCCGTAGTGCATCATCAGGTCGGGTCGGTCGAGGCCGTCCTCCGAGGTCGAGAACAGCCCGATCTCCCAGAACTGCGTCGAGGTCGTGACCATCGGCTTCTTCGCGTCCCACTGGACGATCCCCTCGACGTGGTCGTCGAGGTTCGATCCGACCCCGGGGGAGTCGACGAGCGTCTCGATCCCGAACTCCTGGAGATGCTCGCCGGGACCGACGCCCGACAGCATCAGCAGCTTCGGGGTGTCGATCGCCCCCGCCGACAGGATGATCTCTCGCCTCGCTCTGACCGAGCCATGGGTGAGCAGGTCCGGCGTCAGATATTCGATCGCGCGCGCTTGACCACCTTGAATGTCGACGCGGTTGACCCAGCAGCCGGTCCGGATCTCGAGGTTCGGACGCGAGCCGAGGATCGGGTGTAGGTACGCGTGACTTGAGGACATTCGCGTGTTGTCCGGTGCCGAGTTGATCTGGAACCAGCCGGCGCCGTTGCAGACGGTCTCGCCCTCGTTGAACCTGCGACGTCGGCAGTCCCGCCTGGGCCGCTGCCTCCAGCAGCGACACCCCGCACGGGTCCTGCGGCGGGACGGTTCTGATGTTGACCGGGCCGCTGCGGCCGTGGTGGTCGCCGGGGCCGTCGTTGGTCTCGAGCCGCTTGATCAGCGGCCAGGTCTGGTCGGATCCCCAGCCGGCACAGCCCATCGACTCCCACTCGTCGAGGTCCTCCTTGGGAGTCCAGAAGGCGATGCACGAGTTGTGCGATGAGCAGCCGCCGAGCACCTTTGCGCGCGCGTGGCGCATGAAGCTGTTGCCCCTCTCCTGAGGCTCGATCAGGTAGTCCCAGTCGTATCCCGAGTCGAGCAGGTACATCCACCTGTCGAGTCGCAGGATGTTCGGGTCATCGACATCCGAGGGGCCCGCCTCGATCAGGCAGACCGTGACGTTCGGATCCTCGCTGAGGCGAGCGGCGACAACACACCCAGCCGTGCCGCCGCCCGCGATCACATAGTCGAACTCGCCGGCGTCGTTCACGGCGCCTGCTCGCCCATCACCGCCGGGAAGACGGGCTCGGCGTCGGCCCTGTGCTCGGCCAGCACCTGGTCGCCCTTCTTGCGCTGGACGAGGAAGTAGTACAGGCAGCCGATGATGATCGAGGCGCCGATGAACTCGTAGGCGCCGAACTTGAAGTACCACTTGGTGCCGTATACCGCCGCCCGCGGCCAGGCGATGTTGAACGCGACGATCACGCCGTAGACGACGGCGAACAGGTTGACGGCGAAGCCGAAGCGGCCCAGGCTGAAGTACGGACCGTGCTCGGGCCGCGGCCAGCGACCCTGAATCCGCCGGACCAGCATCCATCCGGTGACGCCGAGGTACGGCAGGTAGAACATGATGATCGCCACCGACGTCAGCGTCAGGAACGCGGACTGGTTGGCGATGTTGACCGCCAGCAGGGCCAGCGACATCACGCCGACGAACACCGCCGGCACGATCGGTACCTTGCGCGTACCGGACACGTGCGCGATCGCCGACCCGAACGGCAGGCGGCCGTCGCGCGCCATCGAGAACAGCATCCGGATGCACGCGGTACAGACCGCGAGCGTGCAGACGGTGATCGCGAGCGCCGAGTCGATCAGGAACACGTTGCCGGCCGTGTTGCCGAGCGCCTGCTTGATGATGTACGGCAGACCGAGGAGACCGATGTTCTTGTCGTTGATGCTCTTGACGGACATCAGCGCGAACAGGATCAATAGGCCGCCGATGATCGCCGCCGCGATCAGCGCGCGGATGATCGCCGGTGGCGCGTGCCGTCTGGGGTCGTTCGTCTCCTCCGCGAGCGTTCCCGCGGTGTCGAACCCGTACATCACGTAGGCACTCATGATTCCGCCGATCAGGAAGGCGCCGAAGTAGCCCCAGGAATGCCCGCTGCCGGTGCCGAGCGTGTGGCCGACGACGCCGGGGCCGCGGTGGAAGTGGAAGATCAGGAGGATCACCAGGATCGTCGAGCCGATCAGCTCGGCCATCACGCCGAAGTTGTTGATCCGGGCCATGATCTTCACGCCGAGCATGCACACGATCGTCGCGAACACGACCAGGATGGCGCCGAGGATCAGGGCGTTCTTGGCGCCGTTGGGCGTGCTGTAGCTCCCGGCATCGGCGGCGCTGCCAACGAACTGGAGCTTGGTCGTCACCTGGGGCAGCACGACCTGCCATGCGACCGCGACCGCGGCGACGGTGACGATCGAGCCGACGATCAGGATCCATCCGGTCATCCACGAGGTGAAGTCGCTGCCGATCCGCTTCGACCACTGGTAGACGGAGCCCGCGAGCGGGAACTGCCCCGCCATCTCGGCGAAGCACAGCGCCACCGCCATCTGGCCGGCGAACACGACGAGCCATGTCCACCACACCGCCGGTCCGGCGTTCGCGAAGCCGAAACCGAACAGCTCGAAGACGCCGGTCAGGATCGAGATGTAGCTGAACCCGGCGGCGAACGAGGAGAAGAACCCGAGCGAGCGGTCGAGCTCCTGCTTGTAGCCGAAGCCGGCGAGCTCGGACGAGTCCGCGCTTCGCGTGGCGGTGCTATCCGCGACGGTGCCATCGATCAACCTCCCCCGGTCGCGCGAATCGATCGCACGACTCGTAGTACAGAACGGTCGAGCCCTGGTGCCGGTCAGCGCGGCGCCTTCGCTTGAACCAATTGACCCAGGCCTGATCGAGCTGTTATATATCAGTTGTCTAACTGTGTCAACGAGCACCGCGCAACAGATGTTCGTCGGTGGCAACTGGGGCCCGAGCGCAACCGGTGAGACGTTCGACGCGACCAGCCCGGCGACCGGCGAAGTGATCGGCACGGTCCCCAACGGCGATCGCGACGATGCCCGTCGTGCGATCGGCGCGGCGCGCGACGCGTTCGACGGTTGGTCCCGGCTGACGGCGTTCGAGCGCGCGGCGAAGATGCACGCGATCGGAGACGTGATCGAGTCCCGCCGCGACGAGCTCGCAAGGACGCTGACGCTCGACCAGGGCAAGCCGCTGCGCGCGGAGGCGTTCGACGAAGTCGACGAGCTGGTCGAGTATTGGCGCGGGGCCGCCGAGGACGCCAAGCGGCTCGGTGGCGAGCTCCCGAACTCGTTCTCGGCGGGGAAACGGATCATGCTCGTGCGCCGCGCGCGCGGAGTCATCGGCGTGATCAGTCCGTGGAACTGGCCCTACACGATGCCGGCGGAGCTGGTCGCGCCGGCGCTCGCGTCCGGCAACTGCGTCGTGTGGACGCCGGCGCCGTCCACGGCCGTGTGCGCGGTCGCTCTGTCGGAGTGCATCGCCGAGGCGGATCTGCCGGCGGGGGTCTTCAACCTCGTCACCGGGCCGGGACCGGTGGTCGGCGATGAGATCGCGTCGAACCCAGGGACCGACGGCGTCGCCTTCATCGGCTCAACCGCGACCGGCCGGATCGTCGCGCGTGCCGCGGCCGGCAAGGCGCTCGTGTTGGAGATGGGGGGCAACGGCCCGCTCGTCGTGATGGACGACGCGAACGTGGACGCCGCCGTCGACGCGACGCTGACCGCGTGCTACCTGTGCGCCGGGCAGAGCTGCACCGCGGGGGAGCGGATCCTCGTCCACCGCGCTGTGCGCGACGAGTTCGTCGAGAAGCTCGCGCGGCGCGTGACCGAGCGGGTCCTGCTCGGTGACCCGTTCGAGGACGGCACGACGATGGGGCCGGTCAACAACGAGCCAGTCGCGGTCAAGATGGACGAGCACGTGGGCGACGCCGTCGACCGCGGCGCGTCAGTCGTGGTCGGTGGCGCGCGGGCCTCCGGTTACCCGACCTCGCTGTATTGGGAGCCGACCGTGCTTACCGACGTGCCGGCCGACTCTCGCGTTGCCGTCGAGGAGACATTTGGCCCGATCGCGCCCGTCGTGACGATCTCGTCTTTGGACGAGGCGATCAACGCGGCCAATGCGTCGCCGTATGGGCTGCTCGCCGCGATCTTCACCGGCGATCTGCAGGGCGGGCTGGAGTTCGCCGACCGCGTGCGGACGGGCTGGGTCAACATCAACGAGTCCTCGAACTACTGGGAGGCGCACCTGCCGTTCGGCGGCCGCTCCGGCAGTGATTCCGGGATCGGCAAGGTCGGCGGCAACCACGTGATGCAGTCGTTCACCGAGCTGCAGACAGTGGTGCTCTAGCCCCACACCGTAGTCACGCACGCAGTAGTTACACCGGAGGGGTCGGTGGAAGTGTGCGTCGCTGGCTCAGAGGACGCTGCGGATCTCGCGCTCGAACGTCGCGATGTGCTCGGTCAGAACGTCGCGAGCCCGCTTGGGCTCGCCGGCGGCGATCGCCTCGAGCACGTCGTCGTGCTCGTGCACGCGCGCGAACAGATGGGGGAGCCGGTCGAACACGAGGTGCCAGATACGCAGCGACAGGTTGAAGTAGCGGTTCAGCGTCTCCTCGAGATACGGGTTCCCGGCGCCCGGTGGATGAAGCGGTGCACGCGCGCGTCGAGCGCCATCAGCGCCGTCGGTGTTGTCGCTGCCCCTGCTGTCGCCCGAGCTCGACGAGCAGCTGCTCGAGCTCGACGCGCTGGGCGTCGGTGATCCGCTCGGCCGCGCGGTACGCGGCGTGGCCCTTCGAGCACCATCCGCACGTCGGAGATGTGCGCGAGGTCGGTGATGTTGATCTCCGACGCGAACGTGCCCGCGGCGCGGGAACACGTTGACGAGGTTCTCGAGCGCGAGCCGCTTGATCGCCTCGCGCACCGGCGTGCGACCCATGTCGAGCTCGGCGCCGAGCCCGTCCTCGTCGATCGGCGCTCCCGGCGCGATCTGCAGCGACACGATCCGGTCGCGCAGCTCGGTGTAGGCGCGATCGGCCAGCAGCTCCCGCGGTGCCGCTGATATATGAGTCATCCCGTCAGGGATCATATGCCGCGCGGGGCTAATCGCCTAGTTCTTCGCGCCGCCGGTCCACGAACTCTTTGAGCTCGTCGCGGATCGCGTCGTCGAGCGGCGGCTGCTCGTAATGCTCGAGCGTCTCGCGCCAGATCTCGGAGGCGCGGGCGGTCGTGTCGCTTGCGCGCCGCTGCTTGCTCCAGCGGTCGAAGTTCTCGGTGCTCGACAGCAGCGGGCGGTAGAAGCACTCGCGGAACCGCTCGAGCGTGTGCGCGGCGCCGAGGAAGTGGCCTCCGGCCCCAACCTCGACGTGCGCGTCGAACGCGAGCGAGGCGTCGTCGATCTCGAGCGGCGTGAACTCGTGCCTCAGCTCCCGCAGCAGCTCGATGTCGACGATGAACTTCTCGTAGCAGGAGACGAGCCCGCCCTCGAGCCAGCCGGCCGAGTGCATCACGAAGTTCGCGCCGGCGAGGAACGTCGGCAGCAAGGTCATCAGCGACTCGTACGCGGCCTGCGCGTCGACCGTCTGCGAGGCGTTCAACGCGCCGCCGCCGCGCCAGGGCAGTCCGAAGTGGCGCGCGATCTGTCCCGTGCACAGCACGCCGATCCCCGACTCGGGCGTCCCGAACGACGGCGAGCCCGATTGCATGTCGGTGTTCGACAGAAAGCTGCCGAACACGACGGGCGCTCCGGGCCGGATCGTCTGCGCCAGCGCGATCCCAGCGAGCGCCTCGGCCATCTGCTGGACGAGCGTCGCCGGCAGCGACACCGGAGACATCGCGCCCATCAGCAGGAACGGGGTGATCACGACCGCCTGGTTGGCCTTCACGTATTCGAACATCGCCGCCAGCATCCGGTCGTCGTAGCGGAGCGGCGAGTTCACGTTGATGAGACTGATCGAGACCGGGGCCTGTTCGATCTTCTCGCGTCCGCCGAACAGGATCTCGCCCATCCTGATCGTGTCGGCGGCGTTCGGGCCGCTCGTGACCGAGCCCATGTATGGCTTGTCGGTCAGGGTCTGTAACGCGTAGACCATGTCGAGGTGGCGCGAGTCGAGCGGTCGGTCCTCGGGCTCGCAGATCGTGCCGCCGGGGGAGTCGAGCTCGGGGAAGCTCTGAGCGAGCTTCACGAGGTTCTCGAAGTCGGCCATCTTCGCGTCGCGTCGGACGTCGCCCTCGCGAATGAACGGGCAGCCATAGACGGGGGCAAAGACCATGCTGTCGCCGCCGATGTGGGCGTTGTTGGCGGGGTTGCGCGCCTGCAGCTCGAACTCCCGCGGCGCCTTCGCGACCTGTTCGAGGATCCACTCCGGATCGAAGCGGACGCGGTTCTCGTCCTCAACGATCTGGCCCGCGCCGCGCAGCAGCTCGACCGCCTCCGGCAGCAGGAACTCGATCCCGAGCTCGGACACGATCCGCCGCCAGCCGCGGTCGAGCGTGGCCATCGCGTCCTCCGAGAGGACCTCATATCGGGGCATGGTGTTGACGAACATCGTTTGGAGCGCCATCATAACCGGCATGGAACAACAGTTTCAAGCGCCGCAGGCAACTGCTGTCGATCGTGGCGCCGAGCTGCTCGTGCGGGTGCTCGAGTCAGATCAGCCGGTGGCGCTCAGCGAGCTCGCATCGGCGAGCGGGATCCCGAAGAGCACAGCTTCGCGGCTCGTGAGCGTGCTCGAGCGCCGCGGTCTCGTCGAGCAGGACGGCGAGCGCGGCCGGCTGAAGCCCGGCCCGGCGATCCTTCGTGTCGCGGAACGCAGCATGCTCGAGCGGAACATCGTCGAGCTCGCCGGCCCGTCGCTCGACGCGCTCGCGGCGGCGAGTGGCGAGACGATCAACCTTGCCGTGCCGGGACGGCTCGGCGTCGAGCACCTTGCGCAGGTCGACTCGAGCCACTTCCTCGGCACGGGCCAGTGGCTCGAGCGGACGGTCGACTACCACTGCACGGCGGTCGGCAAGGTGTTCATGGCATTCGGGCGCGCGCCGGCCACCTCGGAGCCGCTGCGCAGGCACGCGCCCGACACGGTCACCGATCCGCAGCAGTTGGCGGATGAGCTCAAGGTCATCCGGCGCACCGAGATCGCGACCGCGATCGACGAGCTCGAACCCGGTCTCGCCGCTGTGGCGGCGCCCGTGCGCGGTGCGCGCGCGGAAGTCGTCGCGGCCCTGAGCATCACCGGTCCGACGCTCCGCATGACCCGCCCGCGGATCAGGGAGCTGACGCTTGTGTTGATCGACGAGGCACGGCTGCTCAGCCGGCGCCTAGGCCACCCCGAGGAAGGAGAACACGCCGCATGACCCACGAGGAAATCCTCCAGTCGCTGTACGAGGAGACACTGGTCGGCAACGCGCCGGCCGTCGTCGACGGCGTCAACGAGGGGCTGGCAGACCGGGCTCGAGCCCGAGCGGATGCTGTACGACGCGCTGATCCCGTCGCTCGAGGAGGTCGGCGCGCGGTTCGAGCGCGGGGACTACTTCGTGCCCGAGATGCTGATCGCCGCCCGCGCGATGCAGGCCGCGCTCGACATCCTGCGGCCGCTGCTCGCCGAGACCGACACCCAGCAGGTCGGGACGTTCCTGATGGGGACCGTCAAGGGCGACGTCCACGACATCGGCAAGAACCTCTGCAACATCATGCTCGAGGGGGCCGGCTTCACCGTGATCGATCTCGGCGTCAACGTGCCGCCGGAGAAGTTCATCGAGCAGATCGAGCAGCACAACCCGGACGTCGTCGGCTTCTCCGCGTTCCTGACGACGACGATGCCGATGTTCAAGGCGAACATCAACGCGCTCGAGAAGGCCGGGCTCCGCGACAAGGTGATCGTGATGGTCGGCGGCGCGCCGGTGACCCAGGAGTACGCCGACGCGGTCGGCGCCGACGGCTACTCGGCGGATGCCTCGTCCGCGGTGAAGAAGGCCAAGGAGCTGATCCAGCTGCGCAGGGAGAAGGTGCCGGCGTGACCCCCACGGGGCCCCCAGTCGTGCCGGCGGCGCCGGCAGCCGCGCCGCCGCGGTGATCGCCCGCGCGGAGCACGCCGTCAAGGGGCCGATCTGGGGCTGCCAGATGTGCGGTCAGTGCGTGCTGCACGACACCGGGCTGACGTGCCCGATGAACTGCCCGAAGACGCTCCGCAACGGGCCTTGCGGCGGTGTGCGGCCGAACGGTCACTGCGAGGTCAAGCCGGAGATGAAGTGCGTGTGGCTGAAGGCGGTGGAGCGCTCCGATCGGTTGCCGCTGTGGCGTGGCCATATCGATCACCTCCGTCCGCCGGTCGACAACTCGCTGCAGGGCACAAGCGCGTGGATCAACCTATGTCGAAGCTTGAGCGCAAGATCGAAGCCGGCCAGTTCGTCGTGACCGCCGAGTTGCCGGTGATCGACGCCGGCGGGTACGACGAGGTGCTCCACCAGCTCGAGCCGATGCGGGCATTCGTCGACGCGTTCAACGCGACCGACAATCCCTCGGCGCACGCCCACTGCTCGCCGCTCGCGGTCGCGATCAGCATGCAGCGGGCCGCGGTCGAGCCGGTGATGCAGCTCACGTGCCGGGACCGCAACCGGCTGGCGCTGCAATCGGAGCTCGTCGGCGCGGCGATGTACGGGATCGAGAACATCTGCTGCCTGACCGGCGACGACGTGACCGCCGGCGACGAGCCGGAGTCCCGCCGCGTGTTCGATCTCGATGGCCCGCAGCTGCTCGACCTGACTCGGGCGCTGTCGCGCGGGCAGTACTCGTCGGGGCGCGTTTTGACACCCGCGCCGCACTTCTTTGCCGGCGCCGTGGAGAACCCGGGCGCGCCTCCGTACGAGTACCGCGTGCGGCGCGCGCTGAAGAAGGCCGACGCCGGCGCTCGTTTCCTGCAGCTGCAGATCTGCTACCGGCCGGAGCTGCTCGAGGCATTCGTACGTGAAGCGGTCTCGACTGGGCTCGCCGAGCGGGTGGCGCTGATCCCGTCGATCTGCATCCTGCGGACGGTCGGCGGGATGCGCTTCGTCGCCACGAAGGTCCCCGGGGTCGATGTCCCGCCGGAGACGGTCGCGCGGATCGAGCGCGCCGACGACGCCGAGGCCGAGTGCTTCGAGCTCGCTTACGAGCTCGCGTCGCACGCGATGTCGCTCCCGGGCGTCGCCGGCCTGCACTTCATCTCTTTCCGCAAGGACGCCGGCATCGCGAAGTTGTGCACAAGACTCGGAATACCACCCAGAACTGAGAGGGAACTGCATGGATACAGTGCTTCGGTCGCGGTCTAAGGAAGTCACGATCGGTGCCGGTCAGCCGTTCTGCGTGATCGGCGAGCGGATCAATCCGACGGGGCGCAAGACGTTCGCCGAGGAGCTGCGCGGCGGCGATCTCTCCACCGTCACCGCCGATGCACTCGCCCAGATCGAGGCCGGCGCGGACATGCTCGACATCAACGCCGGCATCCCGCTCGTCGACGAGCCCGAGCTGCTCAAGGCGATGCTCCGCACCGCCCAGGAGGCAGTCGACGCCCCGATCTGCATCGACTCCTCCGTGATCGAGGCACTGGAAGCGGGCCTGTCGGTGTACGAGGGACGGGCGCTCGTCAACTCGGTGACCGCAGAGGACGATCGGCTCGAGGAGATCCTGCCGCTGGTGGCGCGTCACGGCGCGGCGGTGATCGGGCTCGCGAACGACGAGACGGGCATCCCGACCACTCCCGAGGAGCGCCTGACGCATGCGCGCAAGATCGTCTCCGTCGCCGGCGACCATGGGATTCCACCCGAGGACGTGATCATCGACCCGCTCGCGATGACGGTCGGCGCCGACACCGAGGCGGTGACGACGACGCTCAGAACGATCAGCCTGATCCGGGACGAGCTCGGCGTGAACATGTGCCTCGGCGCCTCGAACGTGTCGTTCGGGCTGCCGCGCCGGCACGTGCTGAACGCCGCGTTCTTGCCGATGGCGATGGCCGCTGGGCTGACGAGCGCGATCATGTCGACCGCGGAGGTGTGCGTCGCATCCGTCCGCGCGGCCGATCTGCTGCTCGGCCACGACGCGTGGGGCGCGAGCTGGATCGCGGCGCACCGGGCACGGGAGGCGGCCGCCGCCGCAGCCGGATGACTCGTGCGGTCGACATAAAGGCGAGCCTGGACGGCGAGCGTCGGCCAGGCACGAGCGTAAGGCCGCTCAGATCGGTGGAACGCGACGAGCCCGCGCCCGACGACGGCGCGAGTCGCGCGCGCCTGCGGTTCCTGCCCGACGACACCGAGGTGCGCGTGCCCAGCGGCACGCCGGTGTTCGACGCCGCGAGCTGGAACGGGATCGCGATCGACTCGACCTGCGGGGGCCACGGCACCTGCCGCAAGTGCAAGGTGCGGATCGCGAGCGGCGAGGTGCCCGTCGGCGAGCTCGATCCGCGCGCGTTCACGCCCGACGAACTGCGCGCCGGATGGCGGCTCGCATGCCGCGCGCAGGCGCGCGGGGACCTCGTCGTCGAGGTGCCGCCGCTGCAGACGCGACCGAAGGCGGCGCTCGCCGGCGTCGGCCGCCACGTCATCCTCCGCCCTTCGGTTCAGAAACGCCACCTCGTGCTGCACGAGCCGACGCTCGAGGACCAGCGCTCCGACCTGCAACGCGTACTCGATGGGCTCGACGACCTCGAGCCGCACGCCTCGCTGCCGGTGCTGCAAAAGCTCGGCGGCGTGCTGCGCTCCTCGAACTTCGACGTCACCGCCGTGATCTGCGACGAGGAGCTGATCGACTTAGAGCCCGGCGACACGACCGAGCGGCGGTTCGCGATCGCGTTCGATCTCGGGACGACGACAGTGGTCGCGACGCTGCTCGACCTCGAGACCGGCGTGCCGGCCGCCGTCCGCTCGATGCTCAACCGCCAGCAGCCGTACGGCGCCGACGTGATCACGCGGATCTCGGCGACGATGATGGACGGCGACGCACTGGCGGCGTTGCGGACGCGGGCGGCCGAGACGCTCACCGAGCTGACGACCGAGGTTTGCGTCGAGGCGGACGTCGATCCCGTCGGAGGTCTACGAGATCACGGTCTGCGGCAACGTGACGATGATGCAGCTGGCGCTCGGCGTCGACCCGGAGCCGCTGTCGATGGCGCCGTTCGTCGTCTCCACGCACGCCTGGCCACAGGTGCGGGCGACCGACTTCGGCCTCGACGTTCACCCGCGCGCCCCCGCGTACGTGTTCCCTTCGCTCGGCGCATACGTCGGCGGCGACATCGTCGCGGGGATGCTGGCGACGGGACTGACGCGGGATCGACGACTGCGGCTGTTCATCGACGTCGGCACGAACAGCGAGATCGCACTCGGGTCCGCCGACCGCGTGCTCGCGACCGCGGCTCCCGCCGGCCCGGCGTTCGAGGCGGCGCAGATCCGCTGCGGGATGCGCGCCGCGGAGGGCGCGATCGAGGGGGTGCGGATCGACGGCGACGAGCTCACGCTCGAGGTGATCGGCGACGCCGAGCCGCGTCGGGATGTGCGGCTCCGGTCTGGTCGACGCGGTCGCGGAGCTCGTCCACTGCGGGCTGCTCGACCACTCGGGCCGGTTCATCCCGGACGAGGAGGCGGCGGAGCGGCTTCCCCGGTCTGGCGCATCGCCTGACCAAGGTCGGCGAGGAGCGCGTGTTCGTGCTCGACGAGCACAACAACGTGTTCCTCTCCCAGCGTGACGTCCGCGAGCTCCAGTTCGCGAAGGCGTCGATCTCGACCGGGTGGGGGATCCTGCTGCGCGACCTCGGCGTCGAGCCGGATGAGATCAGTCAGATACTGCTGGCGGGCAGCTTCGGCGCGTACCTGAAGCCGCTGTCCGCGGTCCGGATCGGACTCGTGCCGGCGCTCGCGCTACCGCGGATCATCTCCGCCGGGAACGTCGCCGGCGAGGGCGCGAAGATCGCCGCGCTGTCGCTGCGCGAGCGGGCCGAGGCCGAATCGATCGTGCGCGAGGTGCGAGTACGTCGAGCTGTCCGGGCGGCCGGACTTCAACGATCTGTTCATCGACAAGCTCGCGTTTCCCGGATGAGCACCGCGGTGATCAGCTGCGGCGCGCTCGCGTTCGACGTCAAGTCGATCGCGCGCCGGCGCGGGTGGGACGTCGAGGTCGTACCGGTCCCCGCGCTGCTCCACAGCCGTCCCGAGCGGATCGCGCCGGCAGTCGCCGAGCTGCAGCGCGAGTACGACACCGTGCTGGTCGCCTACGGCGACTGCGGCACGTATGGCGCGCTCGACGAGCTCGGCGTCCGGCGGCTGCGGGGCGACGACTGCTACGAGATGTTCGGGCGCGAGGAGGTGGCGGCGGCCTTGGCCGAGGAGCCGGGCACGTACTTCCTCACCGACTTCCTCGCGCGCACGTTCGAGCACACCGTGATCCGCGAGCTCGGCATCGACCGCCATCCCGAGCTCCGCGAGGAGTACTTCCGCAACTACACCCGCATGCTGTGGCTCGCGCAGCGGCCGACGCCGGCGACCCGCGCCGCGGCCCAGCGGGCGGCGGACTTGCTCGGTCTGCCGCTGGAGACCCGCGTAGTCGGGAACGCTGGGCTCGAGCGCGAGCTCGAGCGGCTCATTCAAGAGTGATCAGCCGGAACGCGACCCGCCCGCGTCGCACCCGAGCCACGCCCATCGTGAACCGAGGCTCCCGGCGCTTGTCGGTGGGGCTGCCGGGGTTGAAGATCTGAAATCCGTCTTCAGCCGTTTCGTGCAGCGGGATGTGCGAGTGGCCGAAGATCACCGCGTCGGCGGCCGGAAAGCGCCTGCGCAACCGATCGAGCCGGCCGGCGCGCGGGCCGGCGTCGTGGATCACCGCGACGCGCACGCCATCCAGATCGAGCTCCGCCTGCGGGGGCAACGCCGCCGTGACCGCGGCGTCGTCGGCGTTGCCGTGCACCGCGACCGTCTCGCCGTAGCCTCGGAGCTCATCGAGCACCGGCACAGTCGTCAGGTCGCCGGCGTGAATGATCAGGTCCGCCTCGCGCAGCCGCCGTGTGCACTCGTCCGGGAGCCGGCGCCGGCCGCGCGGCAGGTGGGTGTCGGAGATGACGGCAACGAGCACGGGCAACCGGCATGATCCGCGAATGGCCGACAACAAGGTGCTGATGCTCGCCGGCGAGCCGTACGACGCGCAGGACCCGGAGCTGCGCGCCGAGCGTGCCCGCGCCCGCGAGCTGTGTCACCGCTTCAACGCCGGCGAGGACGCAGCACTGCACGAGCTGCTCGGGGGCTTTGGCGAGGGCGCCGAGATCCTCGCGCCGTTCGAATGCGACTACGGCTACCTGACCACGGTCGGCGCGCGGACGTTCATCAACTACGGCGCCGTCGTGCTGGACGCGGCGCCCGTGACGATCGGCGACGACGTCCAGATCGGCCCGCGCGTACAGCTGCTGACACCGCTGCATCCGCTCGATCCAGGCGAGCGCCGGACCGGGACCGAGACCGCAAAGCCCGTGAAGATCGAGGACGGCGCGTGGCTCGCCGCCGGTGCGATCGTGATGCCGGGCGTGACGATCGGCGCCGACACCGTCGTTGGCGCCGGCAGCGTCGTCACGCGCGACCTGCCGGCGCGACACCTGTGCGTCGGCAACCCGTGCCGGGTCGTCCGATCCATATAGGCTGCCCCGCGCATGCGGCTGTATCACCGAACCGGTGCGGGCAGACCGATCCGCGTCGCGTGGGCGCTCGAGGAGGCCGGTGCCGACTACGAGGTCGTGATCATGGACGCCGAGGAGGGTAAGGGCCCCGAGCACCGCGAGCGCCACCCGCTCGGCAGGGTGCCCGCGCTGGTCGACGACGAGGGGCCGCTGTTCGAATCGACCGCGCTGTGCCTGCACGTCGGCGAGCTGTATCCCGAGTCCGGGCTGCTCCCTCCCGAGGGCTCTCATGCCCGTGGCGCTCGTCCAGCAGTGGGCGATCTTCGCGATGACCGAGCTCGAGGCGCCCGGCGATCGAAGTAATGCGAACACCGCGAGGCCAACCCCGAGAACGCCGAGAAGGCGACGGCGCGGGTCGTGAAATCGATCGCGTCGATCGAACAGGCGCTCAGCGGCTCGCCGCCTGCGGCTCGTCGGAGATCAGCTCACGGTCGCCGACATCGTCACCGGTGACGTGCTGAGGATGGTGACGAGACGGTTCGAGCTCGTCCCGGCGACGCCGCTGCATCGACGGGTACCTCGACTCGCTGGTCGGGCGGCCGGCACGCAAGCGCGCCGTCGGACCGGCTCGGAACGAACTAGCTGCAGTCGTCGCAGGCGCCGTGGAGCACGATCTCGTGCTCGTCGACGCGCATCGGCACACGGCGACTGAGCTTCTGGATCGCCTGCTCGAGCTCGCTGTCGGTGAACGGGATCACCGTCCCGCAGTTGTCGCACACGAGGTGGTGATGGTGGTCGTGGTCCTCCCGGACCGGCTCGAACCGCGACATCGTCTGCCCGACCTGGACCTTCTGCACGAGCCGGAGTCGCTCCAGCTCGTCGAGGATCCGGTAGATGCTCGCGCGGCCGACGGGGCGGCCCGTGCCGCGCAGTAGGTCCTCGATCTCGACCGCCGACAGCGCGCACGTCTGCGCGTCGAGCAATTCGAGCACCGCCCGGCGCGCCGCCCCGGTGTGGCGCCTGTTCTCCGCGAGCACACGCTGGGCGCGGTCGGCCCAGCTTTCAGCGTTCGCTCGCGGCATCGCGGATCAGTCTAGCCCTGGGTAGATCGGACAAAATAAAAATGAGAATGATTCTCATTTGTAGTATCGTAGCCGATCGTGAGAAAGCTGCTGCCGTTTCTGATCGTGCTGCTGCTCGGGGTCGCCGGATGCGGTTCCTCGTCGACCGCGCGACCCGGCAGGCAAGGTCGCCGCTGTTGGAGCCGAGAACCAGTACGCAAACGTGATCTCCCAGGTCGGGGGCACGCTACGTCTCCGTCACCGCGATCGAGAGCAACCCGAACACCGACCCGCACACATTCGAGGCCAGCCCGAGCGTTGCTCAGGCCGTCAGCACCGCGGCAGCTCGTGGTCCAGAACGGGCTCGGCTACGACACGTACATGAACAAGATCGAGTCGGGCTCGCCAGACTCCGCGCGCAGGGTGATCGACGTCCAGCACCTGCTCGGGGTGTCCGACTCCGAAGGCAATCCGCACCTCTGGTACAAGCCCGGCACGATGAGCGCGGTCGCGAACCAGGTCGCCAGCCGACCTGTCGGCAATCCAGCCCGCGCACGCCTCCTACTTCAGAGCCAACGCGGCCGCGTTCGTGCGCTCGCTACGACCCTGGTACCGGGCGCTTGCGACGTTCAAGAAGGTGTACCCGGGGACGCCGGTCGCGGTGACCGAGCCGGTCGGCGACTACATGCTCCAGGCCGCCGGAACGAACGATCCTGACGCCGTTCGCGATGCAAGCGGACGTGATGAACGGCGTCGATCCGGCGCCGCAGGACGTCACGCTGGAGAACGAGCTGTTCGCTCAGCACAGGGTCAAGGTGTTGCTCTACAACCAGCAGGTCACCGACACGCTCACGCAGACGTTCCTCGCCGCGGCGGCCAAGTACCACGTCCCCGTCGTCGGCGTGTACGAGACGATGCCGACCGGTTACACGTACCAGGGCTGGATGCTCGCCGAGGTGCAGGCGCTGCGCAGGGCGGTCTGCCGACACATCTCAACGCAGAAGTTATGACCGAAGGCCGGCTGACGATCCTCGATCAGGAGCGGGCGGGGACCGATCCGGTACTCGAGGTCGACGGCGATCGACGTCCGGCTCGGCGGCCGCGACGTGCTGCGCGACGTCAGCTTCGACGATCAGACCCGGTGAGTTCACGGGGCTGATCGGCTCGAACGGTGCCGGCAAGACGACGCTGTTCAGGGTGATCCTCGGTCTCGCAGGCGGCGAACAGCGGCACCGTCCGGATCGGCGGGCGGCCGCGGTCGCGGCGCAACCCGCTGATCGGTTACGTGCCGCAGAAATTCCTGCTCGATCCCGACATGCCCTTGCGCGCGCGAGACCTCGTCGCGCTCGGGCTGGACGGCCACCAGTTCGGGCTCTCACGCGAGTCCGCCAACCGGCGCGAGCTCGTCGACGAGATGCTGGCGGCGGTCGAGGCCGAGCGCTTCGCCGACGCGCGCGTCGGGAACCTGTCCGGCGGCGAGCAGCAGCGGGTGCTGATCGCCCACGCGCTGATCAGCCGGCCGCGGCTGCTGCTGCTCGACGAGCCGCTCGCCAACCTCGACCTGCGGGCTGGCCACGAGATCGTCCTGCTGCTGGCGCGGATCGCGCGCGAGCAGCGGATCGCTCGTGCTGATCTCCGCGCACGAGATGAACCCGCTGCTCGACGTGATGGACCGGATCGTGTACATCGCCGCCGGGCGGGCCGCAAGCGGGACGACCGAGGAGGTCGTGCGCAGCGACGTGCTCAGCGAGCTGTACGGGCACCGAGTCGACGTGCTCCACGTGCAAGGCCGGGTGCTCGTCGTCGCCGGCCGCCACGACGAGGACTCCGACGGTCCGGCGCACGCGATCGAGATCGTCTCGTAGCGATGAGCCATTTCCTGTCGCCGCTGTTCGCCCAGGGGTTCTTCACGAGCTCAACAGTGCGCACCGCCCTGCTGGTCGGCGCGGCGGTGGCGTTCGTCGCCGGCCCGGTCGGCGTGTTCGCGGTGATCCGCGGTCAGTCGTTCGCCGCCGAAGCGCTGTCGGATGTCGGCGCCACTGGCGCATCGGCCGCGTTCCTGATCGGCGTCTCGCAGCTGTGGGGCTTCCTTGCGGCCGGTGTCGCGGCGGCGGCGGTGATGGAGCTGATCGGGGTCCAGCGCCCGCGCGGCCGCGATCTCGCGACCGGGATCGTGCTCGGCGCCGCGCTCGGGCTGGCGGCGCTGTTCCTGTATCTCGCCACGACCGAGACCAGCACCACCGGCGCACCGGTGACGGTCTTCTTCGGCTCGCTGTTCGTGTTGGACCACTCGCTGATCCCGGCGATCGTCGGGCTGAGCGTCGTCTCGCTTGCCCTCCTGCTGGCGGTCGGGCGGCCGCTGCTGCTGAGCTCGGTCAACCCGGACCTGGCATCTGCCCGGGGAGTCCCGGTCCGGCTCGTCGGCGCGGTCTACCTGCTGGCGCTGTCACTGGCCGTATCGCTGACGGCGCTGACGATCGGCGCGATCCTCGGGACAGCGCTGATGATCGGCCCCGCGGCGACGGCGCTACGGCTCGTCAAGCGGCCGGCAGCCGCGATGGCACTCGCGGCCGGGCTTGGTGTGTTCGCGACGTGGCTCGCGATCGTGCTCGCGTACGACAGCGACAACTGGCCCGGCCACCACGTGGCCGGTCAGCTTCTTCCTGGTCGTCCGTCGTGCTCGTGATCTACGTGCTCGCCGGCATCCCCGACTGGCTGCGGAGTCGGCGCGCCCACGCCGTTGCGGTCTCTGCGTGACCGATGTTCTCCGGGTTCATGGTCAACACCTGGTGGGTCGCGACGATCGTCGCCGTCGTCGCCGGGCTCGTCGGGTTCTTCACCGTGCTGCGCGGCTCGGCGTTCGCCGCTCACGCGATCCCGAACGGTTCGTTCGCAGGCGCTGCCGCGGCCGCGCTGCTCAGCGTCAACGCTCTGATCGGGCTCGCCGTCTTCTCGATGCTGAGCGCGCTTGGGATCAGCCGGCCTGGCGCGCCGCGGGCGCCAGGACGTCGCGACGGCGCTGACGCTGACGTTCATGCTCGGACTCGGCGCACTGTTCCTCAGCGTCGGCGGCGAGTACGCGCCGCAGGTCTACTCGCTGCTGTTCGGAGAGGTGCTCGGGATCAGCACGACCGAGCTTGATACCGACGGCTGCGCTCGCCGTCGTGTGCATCGCGGCGATCGGCGTGCTGTACCGGCCGTTGATGCTCTCGTCCGTGCTTTCCGACGTCGCCGAGGCCCGCGGCGTGTCCCGCGTGTGGATGGAGCTCCTGTTCCTGTTCGTGCTCGCCCTCGCCACGACGATGACCGTGCCCGTTGTCGGCACCCTGCTGATCTTCAGCCTGATGATCGGCGCGCCGGCCGCCGCCCGCTCGTTCACCAACCGGCCGCTGGTCGCGATGGCGCTGTCGGTCGCGATCGCGCTAATCGCCGTGTGGTCGGCGATCGCGCTGTCGTATCAGACGAACTATCCGGTCGGGTTCTTCGTCGGCGCGATCAGCGCGTTCTGCTACGCCGCCGGCCGCGTCTGGGGAACCTTGCGCGGACGCCGACGCGAGAGGACAATCGCCGGTCATGAGCGATCACGAAGTCCACAGCGACCATCCGCATGAACACAGCGAGGGTTGCGGCCACACGGCCGTCAAACACGGTGACCACGTCGACTACCTGCACGATGGCCACCTCCACCACCAGCACGGTGACCACGTCGACGAGCACGTGATCGAGGTCGACGGCTCGCATCCGGACGGCTGCACCAACTCGGATGGGTGCCCAGAGCACGAGCACGGCCCCGATTGCGGCCACGAGGCGGTGCCCCACGGTGACCACGTCGACTACCTGGTCGGCGATCACCTCCATCATCCGCACGAAGGCCACTGCGACGACCACGGAGTCGTCGAGGTTCGCGCCGCCTGAACCAGCCGACTGTCGGTCTGGCAGGATCCCCGCTCGATGGAGCGCGTCGAGAGGATCACGCCCGCGTACCGGGCGGTGATGGCCGTGTCCACGCCGGCGGTCCGCTGGTGGGGGCGGCTACAGGTGACCGGGCTCGACGCGATGCCGCTCGAGGGCCCGGTGCTGCTCGCCGGCAACCACGACAGCTACTGGGATCCGGTGGCGGTCGGGATCGCCGGGCTGCCGCGCCGCCAGATCCGCGCGCTCGCGAAGAAGTCGCTGTGGAAGCCGGTGATCGGCTCGGTGCTCGACGGGATGGGCCAGATTCCGATCGACCGGGGCGCGGGCGACCAGCACGCGCTTGACGCCGCGGTCGAGGAGCTGCGCCGCGGCGCGTGCATCGGGATCTTCCCCGAGGGCACGCGCTCGCTCGGCCGCGAGCTCCGCGCCCGCAGCGGCATCGGCCGTCTCGCCGAGCTCGTTCCCGAGGCCGAAATCGTCTCGTGCACGGTCACCGGCACCGTCGACATCCCGAAGTTCCCGGCCGACCGCCCCCGCGTCAAGGTCGAGTTCTTCCGCCCCGCCGGCGGCGGCCTGCAGCCCGGCGAGTCTCCCGCCGACTTCGCGGTCCGCCTGACGGCCGAGATCCGTGCCCGCGCCCCGATCGCGATCGCCGGCCGCAAGCGCGCACGCCAACTGGCCGGCGGTCAACCGTGACCCGTACCGACGGCTATTTCGTCGGTACGAGTCACGGTCGCAGGAATCGCGTCCCTAGTCGACGCTCTCGGCCAACAGCGTCGCGATGTCCGCGACGCGCAGGTCGGCGCCGACGCTCTGAACGCCGTCGGACAGCATCACCGTGCAATACGGGCACGCGACCGCGAGCGTGTCGGCGCCGGTCTCGGCGGCCTCGCGGACGCGGTTCTCGTTGATCGCGCCGGCGCGCTCCTCCATCCACATATGCGCGCCGCCGGCGCCGCAGCAGAACGTCTCCCGTTTGTTGCGTGCCATCTCGAGCGGGCTCCCGACCGCGGCCGCCAGGTCCCGAGGCGCTTGCAATACGTCGTTGTGACGCGCGAGGTAGCAGGAGTCGTGGTAGGTCACCTTCAGCGCGTCGTCGCGTTTCGGCGCCAGGCGCCCCTCCGCGACGAGCCGCGCAAGCAGCTCGGAGTGGTGGATCACCTCGTACTCGCCGCCGAAGTCCGGGTACTCGTTCGCGAGCGTGTTGAAGCAGTGCGGGCAGCTGGCGATGATCTTCTTGACGCCGGCCTCGTTCAGCGTCGAGACGTTCTCCTCGGCGGCGGCCTGGAACACGTACTCGTTGCCCATCCGGCGGGCGGGGTCGCCGGTGCACCCCTCTCGCGGGCCGAGAATCGCGAACTCGACGCCCGCCTTCTGCAGCAGCTTCGCGGTCGCCTCGGCCGTCTGACGTGCCCGTTCGTCGAACGATGACGCGCATCCGACCCAGTACAGGTACTCGGGGGCCGGGTCACCAGGCTCGAGCACGCGGACGCCCAGCTCGGCGGCCCACTCCGCCCGCGTCGACTGCGCCTTGCCCCACGGGTTCGAGGACCGCTCGACGTCGCGCAGCATCGGCTCGGCCTCGGAAGGGAAGCTCGACTCGACCATCACGAGGTGGCGGCGCAGGTCGACGATGTGGTCGATGTGCTCGATCGACACGGGACATGCCTGCACGCACGCCCCGCACGTGACGCAGTCCCACACCGACTCCTCGGGCACGGCGGTGGGGACCAGCGGGACGGCGTCGCCACCCTCCGCGAACACCTGGTCGCGAAGCCCCATGATCACGAGCTTCGGCGACAGCAGCTTGCCGGTGGCGAACGCCGGGCACGCGTCCTGGCAGCGCCCACATTCGGTGCACGAGAACGTGTCGAGCACCTGCTTCCAAGTCAGGTCGGTCGCCACGCCGGCACCGAACCGCAGGTCTTCGTCGGACTCGCCCTCGTCCGGCTCGAACTTCAAAGGCTCGAGCCGGCCTCGCGCTCGCGTCCGCCCGAACCACACGTTCAACGCCGCCGTCGCAATGTGCAGGTGCTTCGAGAACGGCAGGTACGCGAGGAACGTGAGGATCGTCAGCACGTGCGCCCACACGAACGCCCGCTCGAGCACACGCGTGGCTTCGTTGTGGCCGAACAGGTGAGACAGCAGGTGCGAAACGGGCGCGTCGGACTTCGGCCACTCGTTCAGCCCCAGCGCGATCCGGCTCGCGTGCCACAACAGCAGCGTCGTCACGATCGCCGCGATCAGCGCCAGGATCAGGTCCGCCTCGCCGAGGTGGGAGCCCTCGAACCGCTTCGGCCGAACCACCTTGCGCACGTACGCCGCGGCGACCACGCCGATCAGCACGAGCACCGCGAACAGGTCGACCATGAACGCGTACCACCCCTGATGCCCCAGCCACGGGAACGTCGAGCGCTTGTCGACGATCCCGATCATCGCGATCACGATCGTCGGCAGCAGTACGAGGAAGCCCCAGAAGATGAACGCGTGCATCAGTCCCGGGACGAACCGTTGCAGCAGCTTGCGCTGCCCGAGCACGATCGTCAGCTCGTTGCGCGCGCGCCGCTCGGTGTCGCCGCGGCGCGTCGCCGGCTGCGCGGCTCCGAGCAGCCGCGTCAACTGCGCGATGCGGCGCGCGGCGAGCGCCCCGCTGACTACCAGCGCGGCGCCGAGCAGGACCGCGGACACCGCAGAGGCTATGTGCCCCTCACCTTCCGGATCTCGGCGGAGATCGCCGGCACGACCTCATGCAGGTCGCCGATAACCCCGTAGTCGGCGCTCTGGAAGATCGACGCCTCGCCGTCCGGGTTGATCGCGAGCAGCCTCTTCGCGCCCTTGCATCCGGCCATGTGCTGCGTGGCGCCGCTGATCCCGCAGGCGATGTAGATCTCGGGCGAGATCTTCGTGCCGGTCTGGCCGACCTGGTCCGAATGGGGTCGCCAGCCGGCGCTCGTCACCGCGCGCGAGCAGCCAACGGCGCCGCCGAGCAGTTGCGCGAGCTCCTCGATCACCGCGAACCCTTCCGCCGACCCGACTCCGCGCCCACCGGAGACGACCACGTCAGCATCGGTCAGCGAGACGCCGGCGCGTGACGGCCTGGACCCGCTCGGAAACGGCGGCCGAGCCGTTGACGGACGCCGCGATCGTCGCGACGTCGACTCCGATCGGCGCCGCCGCGACCGCGTGCGGCGCCACCGTCAGCAGCAGCGGCTCGCCATGGAGCTTCGCCTCCTCGAGCAGCGACCCGCCCCAGCGGACGCGCGTGACCTCGCCACCGGGGCCGACCGAGACGCAGTTGGCGGCCATCGGCTGGTCGAGGATCGCGCCGACGTGGGCCATCACCTCGTTGCCGCGTTCGGTGCCAGGCGCCAGCACGGTCTTGTGCGAGGCGATCTGATCGACGATCGCTCGCGCCCACGCCGCCGGTGCGTAAGCGGTTCCGTCGACCATGACTACGTGCGGGTCACCATCGAGCTCGCGTGCGAACGCGACCGCCTGTTGGCTCAGCTCATCGGCGGCGTCTTCGATCCAAACGAGGCTCACAGCACTCCGATCTCGGCGAGCACCTCGACGACCGCCGGCGCCGCTTCCGCGCCGCTCCCAAGCAGTTGGACCTGCTTGCCGCTGTCCGGCGGGAGGACCAGCCTGACCATCTCGAGCTTCGGGTCGGGATGCGGCCGGGGTCGAGGCGGCAACGGGCTTGCGCTTGGCGCGAAGCCGTCCCGGCACGGACGGGTAGCGCGGCAGGTTCAGCCCCTCCTTCACGGTCACGACGGCCGGCGTCGAGAGCTCGTAGATGTCGCGGCCCCCGGGCACCTCCTGCTCGAGCCGCAGCGTCGAGCCGTCGACGCTGATCGCCTTGACTCCCGTCACGACCGGGAGCCCGAGCTTGTACGCGACCCGGATCGCGACCTGGTAGTTGCCGGCGTCGGCCGACTCGTTTCCGAACAGGATCAGGTCGAACTGCGTGCCGTCGGCTCCGATTGCCGCGGCGATCGCGCCCGCCGTCGCCTGCGGGTCCCATTCGGAGCCGTCGCTGATCAGATGGATGGCGCGGTCGACGCCGATCGCCATCATGTCGCGGAGCTGCTCCTCGGCCTCGGGCGGTCCGAGCGTCAGCACGACCGACTCGCCGCCGAGCCGCTCGACGATCTTGACGGCCTCCTCGGCGCCACACTCCTCGTGTGGAGAGACGGTGAACCCGAGGTGCTTTGTCGAGATCGCGCGGGCATCGTCGGTCAACACGATCTTGCCGCCGGTCAGCGGCACCCGCTTGACGCATACGAGGATGTTCATGAGCGCACGCGCGCGTTGTCCGGATCGAACAACGCACTCGAGTCGTTCGTCTGCACGGTCACCGGGTACTGCTCGCCCATGTACTCGACCTTCAGCTGCCGCCCGACCACCGCGTCGTCTGGCGGCAGGTAGCTCATCAGGATGTACTTGCCGAGCGACGGGCCCGAGCCCGCGCTCGTCACATACGAGCGGCGCCCCTTCGCGTCGATGATCGGCTCACCTTCCGGCGTAAGGATCGGCTCGCCGCCGAGCATGTACCGCTTGGTGCCGTCCTTCGACGTGTGGTCGTCAACCGTCAGCGCGCACATGATCGCCGCGGGCTCGGCGTCGCGGTGGCGGGCGTGCGCCTCCTTGCCAATGAACTCCTGGTCCTTGATCTTGCCCCACGCCATCCCCGCTTCGACGACGGTGTAGTCGGCGTCGAGCTCGGCGCCATACGCGCGATAGCACTTCTCGAGCCGACCGGTGGTGCCGTACACGCCGATCCCGGCCGGGATGATCCCGTGCGGCGCGCCCGCCTCGGCGATGATCTCCCACAGCTTCGCGCCCTGCTCGATCGGCACGTACAGCTCCCAGCCGAGGTCGCCGACATATGAGATCCGCGAAGCGAGCGCCCGCAACGGTCCGATCTCGATCTCGCGGCAGTGAGCAAACGGGAACGCCTCATGGCTGACGTCGTCCGCGGTGACCGAACCGAGGATGTCCCGAGCCCGCGGACCCCACACGCCGAGCGTGGTCCAGGAGTTGGTCTGATCGTGAATCTGAGCCGAGCCGTCGCTCGGCAGGTGATCGCGGAACCACTTGAGGTCGGACATCCCGTAGGCGCCGCCGGTGACCACGCGGAACACCTCGTCGTCGATCCGCATGATCGTCAGGTCCTGCTTGAACGTCCCGTTCGCAGTCAGGATCGGCGTGTACACGACGCGGCCGAGCTGGACGTCCATCTGGCGCATCGCGACCCGTTGCACCGCGTCGAGCGCCCCCGGCCCGCACACGTCGAAGATCGCGAACGCGGTCAGGTCGATCATCGCCGCGCGGTCGCGCATCGCGAGGTGCTCGGCGTTGATGATCGGCGACCACCAGCGGGATTCCCACTCCGCTTCGCGCCGCGTGACCCGGTCGCCGTACTCGTCGAGCAGGCCGGCGTTGCCCTCGTACCAGTTCGGGCGCTCCCAGCAGGCCGTTTCGATGAACTGCGCTCCCAGCGCCTTCTCCTGCGCGTAGAACGGCGAGCGCCGGACGCCCCGGTTCGACTCCCACTGCTCGGCGGGGTGGACGATCCCGTACATCTTGTTGAAGCCCTCCGATGCGCGGGCGACGATGTGGGTGCGCGTCCGCTGGCAGCCGTACGCCCGCGCGATGTTCGACTCGTACACGTCGATCTCGGGCTCGCCGTTGACGATCCACTCGGCGAGCGTCTTGCCGGCGCCGGGTCCTTCCTTGATCCAGATCGCGGCCGCCGACCACAGGCCTTTCACTTCGGGCGTTTCGCCGAGCAGCGGCAGCCCGTCGTAGGTGACGCTCAGCACCCCGTTGATCGCGTACTTCACGCCGACCGACTCGTCGCCCACGATCTCGGGCATCAGCTCGAGCGCGATCTCCATCTGCGGGTCGAAGTCGTCTTGGGTGAACGGGAGCTCGGTCGGCGTCAGCGCCGACTCTTCGATCGAGGGAATGTCATCCGCTCCGAGCGTGATCGGGCGGTGGGCGTAGGAGCCGATCTCGAGCCCTGTGCCCTCCTGGCGCTCGTACATGTTCGTGTCCATGTCGCGGACGATCGGGAACTCGATCATCCCCTTTGCGTCCGCAAACCGGGGCGCGGGACCGATGTCGATCATCTGGTGGACCATCGGAGTCAGCGGGATCGAGGCGCCGGCCATCCGGGCGATTCGCGGGCTCCAGCAGCCGCAAGCAACGACGACGCGGTCGACCTCGATCTCGCCCTTGGTCGTCCGCAAAGTCTTCACGCGGCCGGCCTCGACGTCGATCCCCAGCACCTCGCAGTTAGCCTGGACGGTCATCCCGGCCTCGATCGCCCGCTCGCGCATGATCGTGCCGGCGCGCAGCGAGTCGACGACGCCGGCCCCCGGGGTGTAGAAGCCACCCAGGATCAGCTCCTCGTTGATGAACGGGACCAGCTCCCGAACCTCTGCCGGGGTCAGCATCGACACCGGCTCGATCCCCCACGTCTTCGCGGAGACGACCCGTCGCGAGAGCTCCTGCATCCGCTCCCGGGTGCGCGCGATCTCGATTCCGCCCGACTCGATGAACACCCCCAGGTCCTTGTACTGGCGCATCGACTCGAGCGTCAGCGCCGTCATCTCCTTCGAATGGTCGACCGGGAAGATGAAGTTGGACGCGTGGCCGGTCGATCCGCCGGGGTTCGGCAGCGGTCCCTTGTCGATCAGCGTGAGATCGGTGACACCGAGTTGGGTCAGGTGGTACGCGAGGCTGTTGCCGACGATGCCGGCGCCGATGATCACCGTGGTCGGCACAGAGCCTGATATATCAGATGCAGGTCAGGCTCGCAATCCGCCCGCCTGGCATATGCTGGCGCGGTGACCTACTCGATCGTCGCCCGGGATCCCGCGACCGGTGAGCTCGGCGTCGCGGTCCAATCGCACTGGTTCTCGGTCGGCCCGATCGTGCCGTGGGCGCAGCCGGGCGTCGGCGCGGTCGCAACCCAGGCTAATGCTGAGGTCTCCTACGGGCCGCGCGGGCTGCAGCTGATGGCGTCGGGAATCTCCGCGCCGGACGCGCTTGCGCAGTTGCTCTCCGAGGACACCGCCGCCGGCACCCGGCAAGTCGCGATGCTCGACGCGCAGGGGCGCGTCGCCGCGCACACGGGTGAGGAGTGCATCCCGATCGCGGGCGACATCCAGAGCGACGAGGTCTCCTGCCAGGCGAACATCATGGTCTCCGACCGCGTGTGGCCCGAGATGCTCGACACATTCCTGTGGACCGGCGGCTCGCTGACGGCGCGGCTGCTCGCGGCGCTCGACGCGGCGGAGGGGGCCGGAGGCGATGCCCGCGGCCGCCAATCGGCGGCGATCCTCGTCGTGCCCGCGGCCGGCGAGTCGTGGGAGACCGTCGTCTCGCTGCGCGTCGAGGATCATCCGGACCCGCTGATCGAGCTCCGCCGGGTCGTTGCGTTGCACGAGGCGTACGCGCTTGCATCCAAAGCCGATGAGGCAGTCGGGGAGGGGCGCCACGACGACGCCGCCAAGCTGTTCGAGCAGGCGAGCGCGCTTGCGCCTGGCAACCACGAGCTGCTGTTCTGGGCCGGGCTCGGCGCCGCGCAAGGGGGAGACGTCGACCGCGGCGCCGCGCAGGTCCGCGCCGCGATCGCGCTGCAGCCCGGGTGGCGCGGCGTGCTCGAGCGGCTGACGCCGGCGACCGCGCCATCAGCCGCGGCGGTGCTGGCCCGCATCGAGGCACATACTTAGCGGGTCAACGAGGGAGGTTGAGATGGTCAGACGGACTGTTGGTGTGGCGGTGGGGCTGGCGCTGGCGCTCGCCGCACCGGCGGTTGCCGACACCGGGAGCTCGGTCACCGCCACCGGCACCGCGTCGGTCAGGGTGACGCCAAAGGATCGGCACAGCAACGCTTCTATCAAGGCCGCTGTCGAGGCCGCACAGAACGCCGGCATTCCGCTTGCGATCGCCGACGCGAAGGAGTACGCAGCGAAGTACGCCGCCGCCGCCAGGCTGACGCTCGGCCCGATCGTCGCCGTGTCCGACGAGGTCTCGAACGGCTACTTCGGTCCGGGTCAGTTCATCGGTCCGTTCGGACCCGAGCAGTACTGCGGGACGATTCGTCAGCCCGTGTTCAAGCTTCTGAAGAACCACCGGCGCAAGCTCGTGCGGTTCAAGAAGGTTCACCGCTGCTTCGTACCGTTTCAGGAGATAACGACGCTGGCGGTCACATACTCCGCGACATAGGGTCGAGCAGCACGCCGGGGTTGAGCGCGCCGCTGGGGTCGAGCGCGAGCTTGGCGCCTGCGAGCGCCGCCGCGAACATGTCCGGGCGCTGGCGGTCGTACCACGGCCGGTGGTCGCGGCCGACGGCGTGGTGGTGGGTGATCGTGCCGCCATGCTCGATCACGGCGTCGGCGCAGGCGCGCTTGATCGCCGCCCACTGCTCGAGCTCCTCCCCGCGGCGCGCCGGCGAGAGCACGGTGTAGTACGGCGCCGGGCCATCCGGGTACACGTGCGTGAACCTGCACGTGACCGAGCCGAGGCCACCGGACTGCTCGCGGACGGCGTTGATCGCGGCGGTCGTGACCGCCTCGTGGAACGCGTCGAACTTGTCCCAAGTGATTGCGGTTTCGAACGTCTCCGACAGGACCCCGATCGCGACGAACGTGTCGCGCAGATATGGCATCCGCAGGAACGCGTCGCGCCAGCTGCCGACGGCGTCCCCGTGTCCGCGTCGCTCCCACGTGCCGTTGTGGTCGCCACAGATGTCGAGCGCGTGTGACATCGGTCTCTCGACGTCCGTTCCGGCGGACTCGAAGCCGAGCACGAGCAACGCGCGTGAGCCATCGCCGGCGCCGGTGACCCTTGCCTCGTCCGCGTCGATCAGGCGGCAGTTCGTCGGGTAGAGCCCGGATTGCGACAGCGCGCGGACCGCCTGTGCGCCCACAGCGAAGTCCGAGAACTGAACTGCAGCCGACGCACGGTGGGTCGGCCGCGGGCGCACACGCACCCATGCCTCGGTGATCAGCCCGAGCGTGCCCTCCGAGCCGATCAGCAGGCGGTCCGGCGACACTCCGGCGCCCGAGCCGGGCAGCCGCCGGGACTCCCACTCGCCGCTCGGCGTCAGCGCGCGAATCGATTCGACGAGGTCCTCGACGTGCGTGTACAGCGTCGCGAAGTGGCCGCCGGCGCGCGTCGCGATCCATCCGCCGAGCGTCGAGAACTCGAACGACTGCGGGAAGTGGCGGAACGTCAACCCCTGCTCGGCGAGCTGCTGCTCGAGCCCTGGACCGGTGGCGCCGGCCTGAATCCGAGCCGCCAGGGAAACGGGATCGACTTCGAGCACACGGTCGAGCGCCTTCAGGTCGATCGTCACCGTGCCCGTGTGGCCTTCGGCGTCCTGAGCGCGCGGCGAGACGCCGCCGACGACGCTCGTGCCACCTCCGTACGGGACGACGAGTGCGCCGGAGTCGAGCGCCCAATCGAGCGCAGCTTGGACCTCGGCCTCATCGCGCGGTCGCGCGACCACGTCGGGCGGGTGGTCGAACTGTCCGCGGAACGCGCGCACCGTGTCGCTGTACGAGCGCCCGTACGTGTGCAGCGCGCGCTCGTAGGTGTCCGTATGGCAGATCTCCCGGAGATGCCCCGGTGCTCCGAGACGCGGGGCCGGGAGCGTGACGGCCTCGAGCGCAACCGGTTGCTCGGGCTCGGTCGAGCCGAAGCCGAGTTGCTCTGTGACCGTGGTCGCGATCGCGCGCAGCTCGTCGTCTGACGGCTGCTGGTCCTCATACCCCCACCCCCAGTGCTTCAGCCTCCGCGCCACTGCTGCCAGCGTACCCAGGTACGGTGTAACGGTGGCGATTGCACCCGGTCTGCTCGCGCGGGGTCCGTGGGACCCGGCTCAGGTCGAGGTGCATTGGCGGGCACACCCATTCGAGCCCGCGGCGAGCGAGATCGAGGCGGCGGACCTCGCGCTCGACGCGCTGCGAGAGCGCGGCTCTCCCAGCCACGACGGCTTTGCGGCGCGGCTTGCAGCGTTCGACGTCGACGAGCGCCGCCTGAAGCTCGAGCTGCAGCCGGCCCGGTGGGCGCTGCGGTTGAATCCGACGAACGCGTCGGGCAGCCTCGCGGCGCTGTGCGTGGTCCGCGACGCCGACGGGCGGTGGCTCGCAGGACGCCGCGCAGCGTGGCTCGCGTCGTGGCCGTTGCGGTGGGCGCTCGGGGCCGGCGGTTCGGTCGAGGTCGACGAGAACCCGATCGACACGCTCAGCCGCGAGCTGCGCGAGGAGTGGTCGGTGCAGGCCGAGCGCCTGACCGTCGAGGCGCTGATCGGGCTGCCGAGCGAGGTCGTGCTGTTCGTCGGGCTTGCATGGCTGCCAGACGGTGCGACGGTCGTGCCGGACGACGAGCACGAGGAGTTCGCGTGGTGGCCTGCGAACGTCGAGCAGTGGCCCGACGAGGCCGACGAGCCGCTGCGACGGGTCGCGCAGCTGCTGTCCGCAGGCCGTTGAGCGCGGTCACATTCCGGCGGCTCGAGGCCGTCTCGTTCTTCCATTCGGCCGTCTACCTGTCGCTGTTGGTGTGCGCGTTCGCGCTCAGCAATCCCGAACCGGCGACCTTCATTCTCGGGCTTTCCCACGGCCTGTTGTGGATCGGGATGTCGATCGTCTGCATCGCCGCAGCGCGTTTCAAGGTGATCCCGTTCTGGCTCGCGGTCACGATCGTCGTGCTCGGCGGATTGGGGCCGTTCGCCGGGTCCTTCGGCTTCATCGTGGAGGCTCGCCGCAGAGCGCGACAGCTCGACACATCGCACTGATTTCCACGCGTTACAGTTGATTGGATGGCAGTCGAAACCGGCACCGTTCAAGTTGTGATGCCCGCGATGGGCGACTCCGTGGCCGAGGGCACAGTGCTCGAGTGGCACAAGCAGGAAGGCGACTCGATCGCGGCCGACGAGACGCTCGTCGAGATCTCGACCGACAAGGTCGACGCGGAGGTTCCGTCGCCGGTTGCCGGCACGGTCGTGAAGATCCACGCCGCTGAGGGCGACACCGTCGCGGTCGGCGCGCTGCTGGCAGAGATCGCGACGAATGGAGCCGCCGGACCCGCTGCGTCGCCGACCCTCGGCGACGAGAGCGGCGCGACGCCGAGCGAGGCGATCGAGACGGAGGCCCAGCTAGAGCAGACCGCCGAAGCCGCGCCGGCCCAGGTAGAGCAGACCGCCGAAGCCGCGCCCGCCCCAGCTACCGGGCAGATCGTCGACATCGTCACCCCGACTGGAGGCGAGTCGGTCACCGAGGGCACGATCCTCGAGTGGGCCGTCAAGGCCGGCGACACGGTCAAGGACGGCGACACCGTCGTCGAGATCTCGACCGACAAAGTCGACATGGAGCTGCCAGCCCCCGCGAACGGGACGATCACAGAGATCCTGTTCGAGGAGGGCGCGACGGTCACGGTCGGGCAGGTGATCGCGCGGATGACGACGAGTGACGGAGCGTCCGCCTCGGCGCCCGCGGCCGCGCCGCCAGAGCCTGCAGGTGCCCCCGAGCCGCCAACCCCCGCGGCCGATGTCGCCGGTGAAGGAAATGCTTCTCCCGTGGCCCGTCGGATCGCCGCCGATCACGGCGTAGACCTGTCCCACGTCGCCGGCACCGCTCGCGGCGGCCGGATCACGAAGGCTGACGTGCTCGCTGCCGCGAATGGCGGCAGTGGGAACGGCGCCAGTGCGCCGGCCCTCGCCGCGCCCGCTCCCGGCGCGCAGGTGCTCAAGGGCGGCGCCGCAGCGCTCGCCCGCTACATGGACGAGAGCCGCTCGATCCCGACCGCGACCTCGTTCCGGACGCTCGCCGTCACGACACTCGACGCGCGCCGTAAGCAGCTCAAGGATGCCGGCCGCAAGGTCTCGTTCACGCACTTGATCGCGTACGCGATCGCGCTGGCGGCGACCGAGGAGATGCCGGTCATGGCCCACCACTTCGCCGAGGTCGACGGCAAGCCGAACCGGGTCGATGACGGCGCCGTGAACCTCGGGCTTGCGGTTGACGTCGAGAAGAAAGACGGCTCTCGAACGCTGATGGTCCCCGTGATCCGCGATGCCGGCCGGCTCGCGTTCGGCGCCTTCCTCGACGCCTACAACGCGCTCGTGGACAAGGCGCGCACGAATACGCTCACCGCCGACGACCTGATGGGCGGGAATCTGACGTTGACGAACCCCGGAGGGATCGGGACGGTCGCGAGCGTGCCGCGCCTGATGGTCGGCCAAGGGACGATCGTCGCCACCGGATCGATCGCGTATCCGGTCGGGCTAGGGAACGTCGGCCCGATGATCGGCGCCGAGAAGGTCATGACGATGACCTCGACGTACGACCACCGGGTCATCCAGGGCGCCGAGTCGGGCCGCTTCCTGCAGAGCATCGAGACCTACCTGCAGGGCGACCACGAGTTCTACGAGCGCGTTTTTGGGGACCTCGGCGTCGAGCTGCCGGAGCTACCCGCTCCACCGGCGCCGGCAGCCGCCGCTGCCGCCGCCGCGGCGCCCGCGCCGGCGGCTGCCCCGGCCCCTGCCGGCGAGCCGGACGAGGCGCTGCTCGAGGCGGTTCAGGCCGCCACCTCGCTTGTGAAGGCGCACCGCACGCACGGCCACCTCGCGGCGAAACTCGACCCGCTCGGGCGCGAGCCTGAAGGCGACCCCGCGCTCGACCCAGAGCCGCTCGGCCTGACCGAAGACCTGATGGGGAAGATCCCGGCACGGATCCTGCGGATGTACGTCCCGGGCGCGACGCTCGCCGACGCGCTCCCCCACCTCCGCGAGACCTACTGCGGCCCGATCGCGTACGAGATCGAGCACCTAGCGTCTCACTCGCAGCGGCTGTGGCTGCGTGAGGCGATCGAGTCGGGAACGTTCCGCAAGTCGCTCACGCACGAGGAGCAGAAGGCGCTGCTCAAGCGGCTGACGGAGGTCGATGCGCTCGAGCGGTTCATGCACAAGTCGTATCTGGGCCAGAAGCAGTTCTCGATCGAGGGGCTCGACATGACGGTGCCGATGCTCGATGAGATCATCCAGCTGTCGGCGTCGCGCGGCGCGCGCGAGGTCGTGATCGGGACCGCGCACCGTGGCCGGCTGAACATCCTCGCCCACAACCTCGGCCGCCCGTACGACACGATCTTCGCCGAGTTCGAGGGCGCTTCGACGCTCGAGCCGATCACCACGATTCCGCAGGGAGGCACCGGCGACGTCAAGTACCACCACGGCGCGCAGGGCTCATATCAGCTGTCGAGCGGGGAGTCGATCACGGTCCGGCTCGAGTCGAACCCCAGCCACTTGGAGTTCGTCGGTCCTGTCGCCACCGGCGCCACCCGCGCCGCCCAGACGACCCGGCAGGGGCCCCATGCGCACCAGGACACCAACGCCGCGATCCCGGTGCTCCTGCACGGCGACGCCGCGTTCCCCGGCCAGGGCGTCGTCGCGGAGACGTTCAACATGCAGGCGCTGGACGGCTACACCGTCGGCGGCACGATTCATCTGATCCAGAACAACCAGGTCGGGTTCACGACCGACCCCGAGGACTCGCGCTCGACGACTTGGGCCTCTGACCTCGCGAAGGGGTTCGACGTCCCGATCATCCACGTCAACGGCGATGACGTCGCCGCCTGCATCTCGGCGGTGCGGCTCGCGTTCGCGTTCCGCCTCCAGTTCGGCCACGACGTGCTGATCGACCTGATCGGCTACCGCCGCTTTGGCCACAACGAGGCCGACGAGCCGGCATACACCCAGCCGGAGATGTACGTCGCGATCAAGAAGCACCCGTCGGTGCGCGAGCTGTACGCCAAGCTGCTCGTCGACCAGGAGATCGTCTCCGAGCAGGAGTCGACCGAGATGACGGACGCCGTATGGGCAGTGCTGACCGAGGATCACCAAAAGCTCAAGGCGCAGATCGCGGCGGCCAAGGAGCTCGAGCACGCGACCGGCGAGTACGAGCTGGACCGCACCGCGTCGCCAGAGGTCAAGACCGCGGTGTCCGCCGACCGGCTACACGTACTCAACGAGGAGCTTCTGTCGGTGCCCGACGGGTTCACCGTCCACCCGAAGCTCGTCAAGCAACTCGAGCAGCGGCGCGAGGCACTCGACCGACAGCCGGATGACGCGGGCGCCGCCCAATCAGGCGAGGCCGGAGGCCGAGCGGGCGGCAAGCCCGCGGGCCAGATCTTCTGGTCGCACGCCGAGACGCTCGCCTTCGCCTCGCTGCTGACCGAGGGGATCCCGATCCGGCTGACGGGCCAGGACACCGAGCGAGGCACGTTCAGCCAGCGCCATCTGGTGCTGCACGATCCGAAGACCGGCCAGGAGCACTGCGCGATCCAGCACCTTCCCGGCGCGCTCGCGCCGATGGAGTTGCACAACTCGCCGCTTTCCGAGATGGCGCCGCTTGGGTTCGAGTACGGCTACTCGCAGGAGGGGCCGGAGACGCTCGTCCTGTGGGAGGCGCAGTTCGGCGACTTCGCCAACGGCGCCCAGGTGATCATCGACCAGTTCATCGCCCCGGGCCTGGCGAAGTGGGGCCAGACCTCGCGGCTGACGCTGCTGCTGCCGCATGGCTACGAGGGCTCCGGGCCCGAGCATTCGAGCGCCCGGCTCGAGCGGTTCCTGCAGCTCGCCGCGGAGGGGAACATCCGCGTCGCGAACTGCACGACGCCGGCCCAGTACTTCCACCTGCTCCGTCGCCAGGCTCGGATCGCGAAGCAGCGGCCGCTCGTGGTCATGACCCCGAAGAGCCTGTTGCGGCTGCCGCAGGCGACCTCGCGTCTCGAGGACCTGGCGGAGGGCCGGTTCCGCCCGGTGCTCGCCGATCCGAGCGTCTCGGATCCGTCGGCCGTCACCCGGCTCGTGCTGTGCAGCGGCAAGATCTACTACGACCTCGCCGGTCACGAGTCGCGCGCCACGAACGCGAGCGCCGCGATCGGTCGCGTCGAGCTGCTCTATCCGTTCCCCCAGTCTGAGATCCTCGAGCTCGTCGAGTCCTATCCGTCGCTCAAAGAGGTCGTCTGGGTCCAGGAGGAGCCTCGCAACATGGGCGCCCGCGCGTACATGTCCCCGCGGCTGCTGCAGGTGCTCCCGCACCAGCTGGAGTTCGGCTACATCGGGCGGCCCGAGCGGGCCGCGTCGGGCGAGGGGTACCCGATCGCGCACGCGATTGAGCAGAACCGGATCGTCTCGACCGCGCTGAACGCCGACGAGCCTGTCTCGCAGTATCCGCGCAAGCTCCCAGGCGAGCGCTGACCGCGCGCGAGCGGGCAATCCTCGAGCGCGTGCGCGCGACGCCGCCAGGATTCGTGCGGACGTACGGCGACATCTCGCCGGGCGCGCCACGGGCCGCCGGTGCGGTGCTGAGCCGCTGTGACGACCCGTCCGTTCCGTGGCAGCGGATCGTCCGCGCGGACGGGTCGCTGGCGAAGGGGGAGCGGCAGCGCGCGCTGCTCGACGCCGAGGGGGTCCCGTTCGTCGGCGCGCGCGTCAACATGCGAATCGCGAGGATGATCTAGCCGTGTGGATCCAACGGGAGATCACGCTCGCGCCGCGGCCGCGGGGGTTCCATCTGATCACGCGCGAGGTGGTGTCTGAGCTCCCGGAGCTCGAACAGCTCGGCGTGGGCCTGCTGCACGTCTTGATCCGCCACACGAGCGCCTCGTTGAGCTTGAACGAGAACGCCTCTCCGGACGTGCGCCGGGACTTCGAGTCGTGGTTCAACGAGGCGGTACCGGAGCGCGCGTCGTACTGGACGCACACGCTCGAGGGAGACGACGACATGCCGGCGCACATCAAGGCCTCGCTGCTCGGGCCGTCGCTTACCCTGCCGGTCTCGCAAGGCCGGCTGGCGCTCGGCACCTGGCAGGGGATCTACCTCTGCGAGCACCGCGACCGGGGCGGGGCGCGATCGCTGGTCGCCACGCTCCACGGCGAGCGCCGATAACCGCCACCAGGCTGGGGTGCTGCGGATAACCACCGCCTGACGGGGGTAATCTGCAGCGCCCCCCGCCTCTCCCGCCTGCTCCCCGCCTCCCGCGTCCCCCCCCCCCCGCGCCTCACGCGTCGCGCACGCGGGTTCGCCACGCACCGAGCGCCGCCGGGATCACTGCCCAGCAGATCAGCACGATCACCGCCGTCCCGGTGGCCATCGAGATGCCCTCGAGGTTGGGCCCGACCGGGATCAGCTGACCGAGCGCCGGCGTGAGCAGCACATTGCGGACCGACCCGAGCGACGTGACGTTGATCAGTAGCTGGGTGGCAACCGTCTGCCAGCCGATCACGCCGGTTAGCGTCACGGCACGTGACCCGGTGATCGAGCCGACGCCGACCGCGAGGGCGCAGGTGATCGCGGACGACAGTGCCACCCACGCCGCGCCCTGAAGGACGACCGACGCGGTCGGGGTCTGCTGGCCGTCCGCGAACAGGAAGGTGCCGGCGACGGCAAGCACGTAGGCGATTCCGATGAACACCCAGGTGACCGCGATCGCCGCGGGGGCCCGCACGGCGAACAGCCCAAGCCGTGATCGGCCGGTGGCGACGAGGTCACGGAAGACGCCGCTCGAGATGTCGGCGGTTCCGGCTTCGGACCCGATCAGGATCGCGGTCAGGCCGCCGAAGAACAGGCCGAGCAGACGGAGGGCTCGGTGGAAGCCGTCGATCCCGCCGGCGGGGCTGTTCGTGGTCGGGTTAGAGCTGTGCTCGATCGCGGTGTAGCCGAACACGATCACGATTACGACGACCGAGAGCAGGAGTGCGAACGCCATCAGCGGACGGTTGCGGCGCAGCTTGAGCACCTCGGCGCCGATCATCGCGCGAGTGATACCGAGCGTCATCAGTTCTCTCCTCCCACTCGGGACGTCATCTCCAGGAACCGCTGCTCGAGCGACTCGTGCACCGGCTGCAGGCGGAATACCCCGACTCCGGCGCCCACGAGCCGTGCGTTGATCGTCGCCGCCCCGTCCAGACCCGCGAGCGTGACGCGGACGCCGTCATCGATCTCGCGGACCGCCGCGACATCCGAGATGCCGTCGAGCAGATCCATCGCCAGCCGCGGGTCGTCGCAGCCGACATCGAGCTCTCTCTGGCCGCCGGACAGCAGCTCCGATATCGGCCCCGAGGCGATCAGCCGGCCGCGGTCGATCACCGCCGCCATCTGGCACGTCTTCTCGACCTCGTCGAGCAGGTGCGAGGAGAGGAACACGGTCCGCCCTTCGCCGATCAGCTCCGCGATCATCGTGCGGAACTCGAGGATTCCGCCCGGGTCGAGGCCGTTCATCGGCTCGTCGAGGATCAGCAGTTCGGGGTCGGCCAGCAGGCAGCGCGCGACGCCGAGCCGCTGGCGCATTCCCTGCGAATACGTCTTCACGCGATCGCCGGCGCGGTCGCTGAGGCCGACGCGCCGCAGCGCGGCGTCGATCCTTCCGAGCGCCTCCGGGCTCCGCGCCGCGGCGACCACCCGCAGGTTCTCGCGCCCCGTCAAGTGCCCATGGAAGTGCGGCTCCTCGACGATCGCGCCGACACGAGCGAGCGCCTGCGCGCGCTCGGCCGGCACCGGTCGCGAGGCGATCCGCATCGTCCCGGAATCGGCGCGGGTGAGCCCGAGCAGCATCCGGATCAGCGTTGTCTTGCCGGCCCCGTTGTGGCCGAGGAAGCCAAACGCACATCCGCGCGGAACCTCCAGCGACAGATCCGCGACGGCGAGACGAGAGCCGAACGCCTTACTCACTCCGTCTGTTTCGATGATTGCGTTGTTCATGGCGTGAATCATCCGCGGAACCAGTCGGTTTGTCGTCGCCCGCCCGAGCGATTGGGGTCTCCGCCGCAAGGGGGAGACGAGGGCGTCAGCTCCTCCCTGGAGAGACGAGCCCGATCTCGTATGCGAGCACTACCGCCTGCACGCGATCGCGCAGTCCGAGCTTCATCAAGACGTTCGACACGTGGGTCTTCACTGTCGCCTCGCCGACGACCAGCGCGGACGCGATCTCGGCGTTCGACATCCCGCGCGCGAGCAGCTCCAGCACCTCGCGTTCGCGGTCGGTCAGCTCGGAGAGCGCCTCGGGCCCCAACGAGACCGGTGCCGGCAACCTCCGCGCGACCCGATCTAGCAGCTGGCGGGTGACCGCCGGCGTCAGCAGCGCCTCGCCGGCCGCCACCACCCGCACCGCTCGCACGAGCTCCTCGGCGGGCACGTCCTTGGTGATGAACCCGCTCGCTCCTGCACGCAGCGCCTCGACGATGTACTCGTCGAGCCCGAACGTCGTCAGCACGAGCACGCGCTCGTTCGGCATCCGCTTGATCGCTTCGATCCCGTCCAGGTTCGGCATCCGGATGTCCATCAGGACGACGTCCGGGTCGACCGCGCGCGCGGCGCTGACGGCTTCGAGTCCGTCGCCGGCCTCCGCGACAACCTCCATCTCGCCGGTCGCCTCGAGCACCGAGCGGAACCCGGCCCGCATCAGCGGCTGGTCGTCGGCGATCAGCAACCGCAGCTTCGCCATCGCTCAGCCGACGGGGAGCGCCGCGTGCACCCGATAGCCGTGGCCGCCGTTGCCGACCGGGCCGGCCGACAGTTCACCGCCGAACAGCGCGACCCGTTCGCGCATGCCGACCAAGCCGTGCCCGCCCCCATTTCCATTCGACACGAGCCCGACACCGTCGTCGGTGACAGTCACCTCGAGGTCGCTGTTGCGGTAGCTGAGCGTGACCGTGACGGCGTCGGCATCGGCATGGCGGATCACGTTGGTGAGCGCCTCCTGAACGATCCGGTACGCCGACAGGTCGACCGCGGGCGGGAGCGGCCGCGGGTCCCCGTCGACGACGAGGCTCGCTGAGATCCCCGCCGATCCAGCCCGCTCGATCAGCCGTTCCAGATCCCGGACGCCCGGCTGTGGCTCGCGCTCGGCGCCGGAATCGTCGAGGCGCAGCACGCCCAGCATCCGGTGCATCTCGGACAGCGCCTCGCGGCCAAGGCCTGCGAGCTGGGTCAGCGATGAGCGCTGCCCCTCGTCGCTGCCGGTCGCCGCCAGCGCCTGCGCCTGGACGACCATCAGCGACACGTTGTGCGCGACGACGTCGTGCAACTCGCGCGCGATCCGAACCCGTTCTTCGCCCGCCGCCTGCTGTGCGAGCAGTTCATGCTCGCGCTCGAGCCGTGCCGCCCGCTCGCGCAGGCCGCCAATGAAGTCGGCGCGGGCGCGGAGATACAGCCCGACCGCGACCGCAAGGCCGACAGCGACGAGCCGCGACAGGATCCCGGGAAGTGCAAGTGAGCTCCCGTGGATCGGCTGCGCTGCGACGAGCATCACGCAAGCGACGATCGCGGCCACGACCACTGTGATCCGGTCCCGGTACTCCGCAACGGTGAACACCGCGAGCAGCGTCGGCAGCATCACGATCGGCCCGTAGTCCAGGACGACTGCGATCGCGAGCACGAGGGCGAGCGCGAGCACCGGTGCACGGTGACGCCAGATCAGTGCCACAGCGGTAACAATCAGCGCCAGCGCGAGTAAGAACCGCGGGCTGCCCCCGGCCCCTCGATGGAGCACGATCGCAACGGTCCCTTCGAGCAGGATGAAGACGACCGGGCCGTAGTCGAGCAGCCACGACGGCAGTGGCCAGCCTAATGCCGTGGTGATCGGACGCTCCACGTGCGTAGGGTAGAACGACAATTGACGCGTCGCCTCCCCCACAACGGCGAAGCGAAGTTCATCCTTTAGGTGGAAGTCTGCCACCCTGTGACGCATCCGCCTGCGTAGAGACGGTTCCCGTCGCGACAACTCACGCCGCCATTTCGCCCCGACGCTCGGGGTTCACGACATGGCGATCGACCTTGGTACCGCGAACACGCTCGTGTACGTGGGCGGTCGCGGGATCGTCGTATCCGAGCCGTCGGTCGTCGCATCCGACGTGAACACGGGCATCGTGCACGCGGTCGGCACCGAGGCCCAGCGGATGATCGGTCGCACCCCCGCGACGATCTCCGCCACCCGCCCGCTGCGCCACGGTGTGATCGCCGACTTCGATGTGACCGAGGAGATGCTCCGCTACTTCATCCGCAAGGTGCTCGACCGCCGCCGAGCGCACCCGCGGCTGATCGTGTGCGCGCCCTCGGGCGTGACCGAAGTCGAGAAGCGCGCGGTCGAGGAGGCCTCGCTCGCCGCAGGCGCGCGGAAGGTGCACTTGATCGAGGAGCCGATCGCCGCGGCGATCGGCGCGGGGCTCGCGATCGAGGAGCCGGTCGGGCGGATGGTCGTCGACGTCGGCGGCGGCACGAGCGAGATGGCCGTGATCTCGCTCGGTGGGATCGTCCTGTTCAGATCCGTCCGCATCGGCGGCTACGAGATGGACGAGGCGATCACCAGCTATCTGCGCAACGCGCACAAGCTCGCGATCGGGTCGATGACGGCCGAGGCGATCAAAATCGCGATCGGGTCCGCGGTGCCGCTTGGACCGGAGGAAACTTACGACGTGCGCGGCAGGCATCTGCTCACCGGACTGCCGACGCGGGTCCCGCTGCGCAGCGAAGAGGTGCGCGCGGCGATGGCACCCGCGCTCCGCGAGATCCTCAAGGCGATCCGTGACACGCTGGAGGAGACGCCGCCCGAGCTCGCAAGCGATATCGCGCGCGACGGAATCCTGCTGGCCGGCGGTGGCACGCTCGTGCGCGGGTTCCCGGAGCTGGTCGCCGAGGAGACCGGGATGCCGGTGGCCCGTGCCGAGTCGCCGCTGACATGTGTCGCGTTCGGATCCGGTCGCGCGCTCGACCACTTCGACACACTGAGCGCGACCAGCCGTCGGCGCCGCCTCGAGCCGACGCCGGACTGGCGCACGGCGTATTAGCTGGACGGCGTCTCCGCGCGCAGCGAGTCGCAGCTCGCATCGGAGTCCACGGGTCGCACGACCCACCCGAACCCCTTCGGTTCGAACACGACCACCGCATGTTGCGTGCCGCCGCTCGGGATCGGGATCCAGCCGATGTCGCCGACGTTCAGCCCGGTTTCCCACGCGACGACGGTTTGGAACCCGAGCGCCGAGACGGGCTGACCGCAGCGGATGACGGCCGCCGCGCCTCCCTGGCTCCGCACGTAGCTGTCGAGCCGGTCGACCTGCCGCGCGTACTTTCGTCCCTCGCTGATCTCTCCGTGCAGCGACTTCGCCGTGGAGCGGGCGGCTGGCACGAGTGCGGCGCTCAGTATCAGCACGACCGCGGGACCGCCCCATGTGGCAAGCGTGGGTACCGGCGCTCGCAGCGGGAACGGCTGAGCGAGCAGCCAACCAACGCCGGCCCCCCCAATCGCAACGGTCAACGCGCCGGCGGGGAACATGTAACGACGCACGGCCGACCACCCGTGGAGCGCGAACACGATCTCGATGAGGACCCATAACACGACTGCGCCCGCGAGCGCGAGCGTCGTCCGATCGCGCCGGATCGCCGCAATAGCGAGTCCCGCGAGCGCCGCCAGCTCGACCGGCATCGGCGCCAGCGTGATGAAGCGGTCGGCGACACCGGGGATCTTGGCGCCCTTGACCGCGTTCACCGAGTCCTCGGCCAGCTTGCCCGAGATCAGCGCACTCCTCGACGTCAGAGCCGGGATCCCGAACCACAGCAGCGGAGTCGCGAGCACGCCGAGTACGAGCCACATACGCCCAACCGTTCGCGCGCGCCAGCACCACGCCGCGTACAACAGGAGGAATGGCCACACCTCCGGGCGCCCGAGCGCTGCGAGCACCAGCAGCGCATACGCCAGCCGGTAGCGGCGACGCAGATGAAAGTCGACGGTCGCCAGGCACAGTGCCTCGACCATCCCATCCGAGTTGGCGACCAGCAGGAAGTGCCACCAGTTGTTGAGCGCGAGCACCCCGATCGCAGCAAACACGGCCGCCGCGTACCGCGCCCACGGCCGCTGGAGTGTCGGCCCGGTCAGCCGGTAGGCGACTCGCCCCGCGAAGAACGAGCACGAGAGTCCGGCCGCGACCGCGGTCACCGTCCACAGCCATAGCTGGGCGTGCCCGAATATCGCGTATGGGAACGTGAACAGAAACGGCAACGGCTTCCACGAGGGAGCGCCGTTCGTGTCCAGGCTCCAGTGGAGTGCCTGGCGGCCCCAGACCAGCCAACCGTACGCGTCGTACTGGGGGCGCATGCCGGTCAAGAAAACGATCGCAACTGCGGCGAGCACGATCGCGACGGCCGCCGCAACACCACTTTTCCTATTCACAGCGATGCGACGCTATCAGCGTCGGCGTCGGGTCTTTGTCCCGCTTTTAGGCGGCCCACTACTGTGTCCGCCGTGTTCGCGAGCGGTTGGAAGCCAACGCGAACGTCGCTGGCCGTGGCGGGGATCGTCTGTTTCGCGCTCGGGTGTGCGGCGCTCGTGCAGCACGATGTGGGCTGGAACGAGTACTCGCACTTCGCGCAGGTGCGCGCATTCGACCGCGGCACCCCGATCATCGATCGCTACCGCCACACGACCGGCGACCGCGCGATCTACCAACACCACTTCTACTCGGACAAGGCGCCGGGACTCGGCTTCTACCTGACGCCGGTCTATCACGTCGCGCGCGCGATTCACCTCGTCCGGCCGAAGGGGCGGGGCACGATCCACCTGCTCGTGCTGTTCGGCTGCACACTTCCGGTCCTGATCATGATGCTGCTCGCGTACCGGTTCCTGGAATGGCGGGGCGAGCAGGGCAGCGCACTCGTGGGGCTGACGCTCGGCTTCGGAACGATGCTGTTGCCCTTCTCGACGATGCTGTTCTCGCACGCGTTCTCAACCTGTCTGGGGTTCGTCGCGTTCTACATGTTGTGGCGCGAACGCGAACGCGATCAGGGCAGCCTGGCGCTGATCGCCGGCGCCGGCGTGGTCGTGGGATACGCGGTCAGCTCCGAGTACCCGGTCGCGCTGCTGGCGGCGCTCGGCGCGGTCTACGTGGGCGTGCGCGAGCACCCGCGCAACGCACTGATCGCATACGGGGCCGGCGTGCTCGTCGGCTTGGTGCCGTTGCTGCTGTACGACGCGTGGGCGTTCGGCTCACCGTTCCATTTGTCGTATAGCTACGTTGCGGCGAACTCGAGCGGTGTGCTCGGGCTCGGCGCGCCGAGTGTCAAGAACGCTCTGCGCCTGCTCGTCGCCGACCGCGGTCTGTTTGTCGTCAACCCGGTGACGGCGGCGGCGGTCGCCGGGATCGTCGTTTTGTGGCGAGAAGGACGGCGCCACGATGCGCTCGTCCCGCTCGTCGTCGTCGCGGCGTTCTTCGCGTACAACGCCTGCTACTACCTGCCGTTCGGCGGCGGCGTCCCGGGGCCGCGCTTCCTCGTCTCGATCCTCCCGTTTCTCGCCATTCCGCTGGCGGCCGCGTACCGCAGGGCACCGCTTGCGACGCTCGCGCTGGGGGTGGTGTCGGCGGTGACTATGACGGTCGCGACGATCACGGTTCCGATCCTCTCGACTGTGTCACCGACCTCGGTGTGGTGGCGCGACCTCGAGCATGGTCACTTCCACGTTCCGACGTTCAGCATCGTCGCGTTCGGAATCCTTGCGCTGACCGCTGTCGTATTTGTCGCCCAGGCGACGCCGCGACCGAAGATCTCCCGGCTCGACCTCGAGCTGACGGTGCTCGGCGTCGGCAGCTGGTGGGCGTTCAAGCGAGCCGCTCCGGCGCTGTTCGCACAGGACCTGTCCAGCCGCTACGTGTGGGGGCTGTTCGCGCTGGTCGTCCTCGGGATAGCGCTGACGGCGGTGATCATCCGCCTGGCGCGCGGCACCCAGCTTGTGCTGCTCGCCGCGGTCCCGATTCTGCTGCTCGGGCTGCGGCGATTCGACCATACGACGGAGGCCACAGTGCTTGCGCTCGTCGCGCTGGCGCTCGTGATCGCCGTCGGCTGGCGGACGCGGACTGCAGCACCTGCATCGCCCGCATAAGCTCCTCGCGCGTTGCTCACCGCGCAGACCAAGCCGCGTGCTGGGGGCGGGCCGTTGTTCGCCGTGCTCCGGCGCCTCGAGATCGTCGGTCCGCTCGCCGTCGTCGCGGTGCTGTTCGGCGTCGTGATTGGCAACCGGCTGACGACGTACAACGGCAACGCGACCGGCTTCATCCTGATCGGCAGCAAGTTCCGCCACGACGTGCACGCTCCGCGGGACGCCCGGATAGGCTCTCCGTTCGGCTACGACGGCCAGTTCTTCTACCTGCAGGCGACCGACCCGCTGGTGTTGCAGGACCGGACGCTCCGAGGGTTCGAGCGTGCGGGCCAGGTGTTCCGGTTGCAGCGGATGGCATATCCCGTGCTCGCATACGTGGCGGCGGCGGGCCAGCGCGGCGCGATCCCATGGACCATGCTTGCGGTGAACATCGCGGTCGTGCTGCTCGCCACCGCGGGCTTTGCGCTGTACGCGCGCCGGCGCGGCTGGTCTGGCTGGTGGGCGCTGTGCGTGGGATTGCTGGCCGGCTTCCTGTCGGGAACCGTGCGCGATCTCAGCGATCCGCTCGCGGTCGCGAGCGTGCTCGGCGGGCTGCTCGCGTGGCAGAGCCGCCGGCGATGGACGGCCGCGGCGTTGCTGGCGGTCGCGGTGCTCGCGCGCGAGCCGATGATCCTGGCGGTCGCCGGGATCGCGGCCGAGTCGGTGTACTCGTGGTGGAAGGTCCGCCGGATAACGCTGGCCGACATCTGGCCGGTGGTCGTCGTCCCGGTCTGTGCATTCGTCCTGTGGCAGCTGTACGTCGACGCCCGCTACGGCGGTAACGCTGCGAGCACAAGCGGCGCGTTCCTGCCGCCGTTCCAGGGGGTCGTCGATGAGGTCCGCCACGCGCTCGACGATCCCTTCCGGCGCGACAAGGTGTGGGACCTCGCGTTCCTCGCGTTGATGATGCTCGGGCTACTCGGGTCGATCCGGCTCTGCTGGCGCGAGCGGAGCGCGCCAGCGATCACCGCGCTGCTGTTCGGGCTGAGCCTGCTGGTGCTGAAGTTCGGTGATCCGTGGAGCTACTCGCGGCTGAGCGCGCCGATGTTCGCCGCGCTCGTGATCGCCGGATTACGGCAGCGTGACCGGCCGGCGCTCGCGATCTCTCTGGCGGGCGCGGCGCTCACGCTCGCGATGCCGTTCACGCCGTGGTTCGGAGCGGTATAGCTGCTTCTAGTGGATCCCGACGATCCCGGCACAGACCCAGTTCGAAGCGCCCGCGCCGCCGTTCCAGATCCGCGAAGCGACGGCGTCCTGCTCGGCCTTGCTCGCGAGGTACGCGGCGGGCCCAGTGCCGCCGAACAGCCGCCAGGTGCTGGGAATGATCTGGTAGTAGCCGGAAGCTCCGGCGCTGTTGGGCGGCAGGTTCTGGCCGCCCGATTCGCACAGCACGATCGCGTATGGAATCGCCCAGCCGCCCGACGGGACGGGGCCGAGCGCCGCCGAAGACGGCGTCTGGGCCGCGGCCGCGGCGGCGGCCGCCTGCTGCGCCTGGACTCGGGCGATCGCTGTCTGAAGCGAGCGTCCTCTGGCCTGTGCGGCTGCCAGGGCGGCCTGCTGCGCGGCGCGGGCGTGTTGTAGCGCCCCCTCCCGGGACGACAGCAGCGCGTTCATGCCGGCGAGCGCTCGCGCTCGGATCGCCGCGGAGTTCGCGATCTGCCGGTCGCTCGCCTCGAGCTGCGCGAGGCGCGCGGCCGCGGCATCCGCCTGCGCCTTGGCTGTGCGCGTGATCGAGATCAGAGTCTGCTGTTGGCGCTCGGCAGTGTGCAGGTAGGTGAGCCGGTTGAGCAGGTCGGTGAAGCCGTGGGCGTCGAGCACGACGGTGACGATGTTCGGCTTCGAGGATTCGTAGTTGGAGACGAGCTGACTGCTGAGGATCATCCGCGCGCGCGACAGCCGCGCCCTCAGCACCGCGAGCAGCTGCTGCTCGCGCCGGAGCGCGCCCTGCGCCGCGGCCAGCCGTGCGCGGTCGGCCGCGAGCTCGGCCCGGACGGCCGCCTCGCGGGTCTGCACGATCGCGATCTGGTTGGTCAGCGAGCTGATCAGGTGGTCGAGCGAGGCGATGCTCGATGACAGGCTGTCCGCACGCGATTGTGTTTGTCCGAGCTGCGAGTTGAGCTGGCCGAGCGACTGCGCGGAGGAGTTGAGCGGCAGTGCGGCGGCGCCTGCGAGCAGCGCCAGCGCCGTGATCGCTGCCGCGAAGCGTCGAGGTATGGCGGCCGGCCTGAGCTTCATCGTCGTGCGCCTGCGGGGTTAGCTGTCGGGCTCGCGTCTCGCGCTACGCCGCCATCAGGCAGCGATTCGCCCCAAAACGGGATGTTGGGTTCCCCGCTTCCCGGCGATTAGCAGGGAATTCGGCGTGGCGGGACCTTACCAGCTGGAATCAGGGCGTGAACTTGACCGTGATCACGTCGCCGTCGGCCATCACGTAGTCGCGCCCCTCGGTCCGTAGCGTGCCCCGGTCCCGCGCGCCAGCGTAGCCGCCGGCGTCGACGAGCTCAGACCATGGCACCACCTCGGCACGTACGAAGCCGCGCTGAATATCGGAGTGGATCAGCCCGGCCGCGTGCCACACCGTGAGGCCCTTGCGCAGGTGCCACGACTGCGCCGGCTTGTCCTCGCCGGCGGTGAAGAACGCGATCAGCGCCAGCAACTCGAAAGCGCCGCGGATCACCGCGTCGAGTCCGGACTCGCTCAAGCCGAGGTCCGCGCGCATCGCTGCCGCCTCCTCCTCGGGCAGCTCCGCGAGCTCGGCTTCGAGCCGCGCCGAGACCGCGACCGCGCCGGCTCCGACTGACCGCGCATGATCCGCGACCAGCTCCGGAACCTCGGTGTCTCCCTCACCGACATTGGCGACGAACAGCACCGGCTTGGCCGTCAGGGGCGAGAGCAGCGTCGCCGCGTCGGGCGCATCCGCCGGCGGCGGCACGGTTCGCGCCGGACGTCCCCCCTGGAGTGCCTCGATCAAGGCCCGCAGCCACGCCTCCTCGGCGACCGCATGGCGATCACCGCCGCGAGCCGTCCGCACGACCCGCTCGAGCCGCCGCTCGGCCTGCTCGAGGTCGGCGTAGATCAGCTCGGTCTCGATCGTCTCGATGTCAGCGAGCGGATCGACATGGCCCTCGGGGTGGACGACGTTTGGATCGTCGTGGACGCGGACGACGTGGACGATCGCGTCGGTTTCGCGGATGTTCGCGAGAAACCGGTTCCCCAGTCCCTCGCCGCGATGCGCACCGGCGACGAGTCCGGCAATGTCGTGGAAGGAGATCGTGTCGGGCACGACCTTCGACGCCCCGATCGTTTCGGCGACCGCGTCGAGCCGCTTGTCAGTGACGGGGACGACGGCGATGTTCGGCTCAATCGTCGTGAACGGATAGTTCGCCGCCTCCGCCGCGACCCCGGTCAGCGCGCTGAACAGCGAGGACTTGCCCGCGTTCGGCATCCCGACGATCCCGACCCTCACAGCCGCACTCCGAGCTCTGCGATCGCGGTTCCGAGCGCCGCTCCTGCGAGCACGTCACCGGGGTAGTGGACGCCGAGGTACGGCCTCGACAACAGAAATGCGAACGCCGCTCCATACAGTGCCCGCGCCGGCGCCAGTCCTCGGTAGGCGCGCGCGGCCGCGAACGAGGTGGTCGCGTGCGCGCTCGGAAACGACAGTCTGCTGACGGTCGGGGTCAGGTCCGGCAGCCCCGAGAACACGGGCCGCCGTCGGCGGACCGTCAGCTTGATCGCGTAGTTGGCGACATATGCCCCGGCGACGATCTGGGTACCCCGCAGCCAGCGCGAGCGGCGTGCCGGATCAACCGACGCGCCTGCCGCTCCGAGCACGAACCAGCACAGAGCGTGCTCACCGGTGCGCGAATACGCGGCGACCGCCCGCTCAGCCCAGCGTGGATGGAAACGAGTGCGCGCGAAACGCGCGGCCGCGGTGTCGAGTTCGCCCAGCCGCATTCGTCAGCAGGGTACGCACACCCCTACCAAAAGGAGTTCTCTGATGGCCAATTACGTGTTCGCGTACAGCGGCGGCAACGGGATGGCGGCCGACCAGGCCGAGCGCGATGCCCAGATGGCGAAGTGGGGCGAATGGATGGGCGGGCTCGGCTCGGCGCTCGTCGATCCCGGCGCGCCCACGGGTCCCTCGAAGACGGTGGCGCCGGGCAGCGTCAGCGAAGGTGGCTCGCGCGAGCTCACCGGCTACTCGGTTGTCGCCGCGGGCAGCATCGACGAGGCGGTCGAGTTCGCTAAGGGCTGCCCGATTCTCGAGAACGGCGGCTCCGTCGACGTTTACGAGACGCTGCAGGTCTGACCGCTCGCCGGGAGGGCGCCGGGTCAGGTTCCGAAGCCGACCCGGTGCCCTTCGTGATCGACGAGCACGTACACGACCTTGCTGAGGTCGACCGCGACCGTGCCGTCCTCCGCTGTCAGGTCGTGCCAGCCGGCCGATGGCAGCGCCGTGCGCAGCTTCGTCAGCTCGGCAGGCTGGACCCGCGCGGCCAGCACCTGGCCGCCGATGAACCCGATGCTGATCCTCTGGGGCTTGTCGTCGGCCATGCTCAGTGCTCCTCGGCTGGTTGGACGATCTCAGTCAGTACCCCGCCCGTGGAGGAGGGATGCAGAAAGGCTACGCGGGAGCCGCGGATTCCCGTCCGCGGTTGCTCGTCGATCAGCCTGACGCCCGCTGATCTAAGCGCTTGCAGGGCCGCGCCGACGTCGGAGACGCGGTAGGCGACGTGATGCAGTCCAGGTCCACGCCTGGCGAGGAACTTGCCGACCGCAGTGTCGTCTCCGAGCGGTGCGAGCAACTCGATGTGGCCGTCGCCGACGTCGAGCAGCGCCGCATCGACTCCCTGCTCGGCCACCGTTTCGCGGTGCACCAGCGGCATTCCGAGCGTGTCGCGGTAGACGGCGAGTGACTCTTCGATGCTGTTTACCGCGACGCCGATGTGGTCGATGGAGGTCAGCACGCGGCGGGAGGATACTCGTGTGCCGAGCTCCCGCTGTCGGCGCCCCGAGCCCGCTGTGCACCGATGATCCGGGATGGTTCGATGGATGCAACGAATCCGGCGCGTTGTTGCATAGGTTGGCGGCGCCAAAGCGGCTCCATTACAGGGCCGTCGCCACGGCGGGTGGGCGCGCGGATGGACAATCGCCGCGGGCCGGCGGCGCCAGCGCCGTCGGGCGGACCGATCCAGGTGGAGTGAAATGGCACGAACGAGGAGCCCTGACCCGCTCGATGCATTGACCCCGCGTGAGCGAGAGATTCTCGCTGAGGTTGCGACGGGCGCCACATCCAGCGAGATCGCTAAGCAGTTCGGGATCGCGGTGCCGACCACGAAGCGGCATTTGGCGAACATCTACCGCAAGCTCGGCTGCTCGAACCGCGTTCAAGCGAGCAACATCTACCACCTGGGCGACGCCGCCGGCCGGGCCAACGGGCGCGCCTGAGGCCTTCGATCAGGAGCGGCGCGTCGGGCGCCGCGCCGGGTGTGTGGCGGTGGCCGCCGCCAGCCCCAGCTCGCCCCCGCCGATCCGCGGCGGCGCGGCGCGCGGGACATCTCCCATGATCTGATCGATGTCCTCACGCTCGAGCACCTCGTTGGAGAGCAGCGTGGCGGCGAGCGAGTCGAGCTCCGTGCGGTGGCCGTCGAGAATCGAGACGGCGGCACGGTAGGCCTCGTCGGCGAGTTCGCGGACCTCCTCGTCGCGGACGCGGCGGGTCGCCTCGGCGGCCCCGTCGGAGACGGCTCGCAACGACTTGATCCCGGTGCCCATCGCGTACTCGTGGACCATCGAATGCGCGATCTCCGAGACCCGCTTCAGATCGTCCGAAGCGCCGGTCGTGACCGAGCCGAACACGAGCTGCTCCGCGGCGCGGCCGCCGAGCAACATCGTCATGAAGTCGATCAGCTCCTCGCGGGTCTTCAGGTAGCGGTCCTCCTCGGGCAGGTTCAGCGTGTAGCCGAGAGCCTTTCCGCGCGGGATGATCGAGATACGGTGGACGCGGTCGACGGATGGCAGCAGCTCGCCGCACAGCGCGTGCCCGCCTTCGTGGTACGCGACGACGCGCTTCTCGTGATCGGTCAGCGCGCGGCGCGAGAGCATCCCCGCGACGACCCGCTCGAGCGCCGCGTCGAAGTCCGCCATCGCGACCGTTGCCGCCCCGCGGCGCGCGGCGAAGATCGCCGCCTCGTTGCAGATGTTGGCGAGGTCGGCGCCGGTCAGCCCTGAGGTCTGGCGCGCGACGAGCGTCAAGTCGACGTCGTCGGCCATCGGCTTGTTAGCCGAGTGCACCTTCAAGATCCGCTCCCGGCCGCCGACGTCGGGCGGTGAGACGAAGATCTGGCGGTCGAACCGTCCGGGGCGCAAGAGCGCCGGATCGAGCTTCTCGAGCAGATTCGAGGCCGCGATCACGACTACGTCCTTTCGTGCCGTGAAGCCGTCCATCTCGACGAGCAGCTGGTTGAGCGTCTGGTCGCGCTCGCCGGAGACGTCGTGGCCACGATGGCCGCCGACGGCGTCGAGCTCGTCGATGAACACAATCGCCGGCGCCTTCTTGCGAGCCGCCTTGAACAGCCGCCGGATTCGGGCAGCGCCGACGCCGACGAACATCTCGACGAATGAGGCGGCGGACTGGGAGAAAAAGGTGGCGCCCGACTCGTGCGCGACCGCCTTCGCGAGCAGCGTCTTGCCCGTGCCCGGTGGCCCGTGGAGCAGGATCCCCTTCGGCACCTTCGCGCCGATCGCCCGGAACCGCTTCGGATCGCGCAGGTAATCGACAACCTCGCGCAGCTCCTCCTTGGCCTCGTCCGAGCCGGCGATGTCATCCCACGCGATCGGCGGTGCATCGTCCGGTTTGAGCTGCTCGGGACGGGTACGCGGCATGAACCGCATCAGCGCGAACACCGCGACGACGAGGAACGCCATCAGGATGATCGGCGCCCAATCGTGGAGCCAGCTCCAGAAGTCGGGGTAGCCGAGGAAGGCAAAGGTACTCATGGGTCTGCCGGTTCATCGGCAGACTCGCGCCGTCACTGAACCCTTGGCACGGCCCTCCGATGGATCATCGGGCCCTTTGCAGCCTCCGATTCGGCGCATACTCCCGTCCGACCTTCGCCACCGAGCGCCCGTCGAGCAGGACCACATCGGCGGTGAAGTCGTTCTCTCCGCGGATCAGGGATGAGCCGACGCCGTACGCGTCGACCGGCACGCCGGCTCCTTCGAACTCCCTGATCCGGGCCGCGTTGAAGCCACCGCTGGCGACGATCCGGACGTCTTTGAACCCACGTTCGTCGAGCACGCGCCGGACGTTCTCGACTAGCCGTGGGTTGACTCCGCGCAGCCCGTGAGCCTCCAGCGAGCGGTCGACGAGCTGCTCGCTGGTGTCGAGCCGTACGCCCCACAGCCGCGGCCCGAGCGCCTCCGCGACCTCGAGCGCGGTCCGGACCGAGTCGTTCTCGAAGTCGACGAGCACGGTGAGGTTCATATCCGCCGCGTACCGGTCGGCGAACTTGCGCGATGCCAGCACCGTGTCGCCGCCGTACGCCGCGATCAGCCCGTGCGGCACGGTGCCGATCCCGCGGCCACCCCACCACGACGCCTGCGCGTCGGTGGAGACTCCGATCGCGCCGGCGACGTGAGCGCTCCAGCCGTCGCCCGTCTGCACGAGCCAGTGGTCATGGCGGGCGGGGAAATAGAAGATCGGCTTGCCGCGCGCGGCTTGCACTACCTCGGCGACGTTGCGCATGACCAGTGAGCGCCGGGCCATGCAGCCGAGGTACACGGTCTCGAGGTGCGCGAACAGGCCGTAGTCACCCTCGATCGTCATTACCGTCTCGCGCGGCGCGATCCGGTCACCCTCGTGTAGCGCGTGGACGACGAGCTCGTCCCACCCGGCGACCCAAACACCGTCGGGGCTCCTGCGTGCCGGCGCACAGCTTCAGCACGGCGATCGCCTCGTCGACCCCGCCGAGCAGCGAGTCGTGCTTCTGGAACACCTGCATCGTCACCCGGGGGTGATGCCCGTCCGCCTCGAGCAGCGCCTTCGTGTGCACGAAGTACGCGTCCGAGTAGTACCCGTCGCGGATCCTGTCGACCGGGAGGCGAAAGATCGCCGGATCCAGGCGCGATCTCACCTCCGTCGCCATCGCAGCAGCTTAACCGGAACGTCAGGTAGGGTCGCGGGCGATGGCCGAGCCTGACTTCCCGCACGCGTCGATCATCGAGGGGGTCCGGTTCACCGCGCAGGTCGCGATCCCGAACGTCGTCCAAGGCCTGTTCCGCCGCCGCCGCAAGGCGGTGGCGGTTGCGACTCGGACCGGGGCAGACAAGCGGGCGGTGCGGGTTCATGAGTGGCCTACGGCGCAGCTATGGAGACGGGCCGGTGTGGATCAGGATCGCGAAGGATGAGGCGATGCTGCTGATCGGCGCGGATCCGATCCGCCGCGTCGCTCGAAGGCTCACCCGATCCGTTCGCCTCCGATCCTGAGCCGAAGAAGTCGGGGATGTCCCACTTCCAGCCTCATGCGCTGACGATCTCCCGCAACCCGGAGTGGGAGGACCGTCGCGAGCTTCACCGAGTCGGTGCTCGACGCCGGGGCGGCGCAGCTTTCGGACCGATTCACTGCGATCGCCGCCGAGGAAACACGAGCGCTGCCGTCGCAGCTCGACTGGGACGGCCTGGAACCGTGCTGTGCGCCGGGTCGCGCGGCGAATCATCCTCGGTGATGGTGCCGGTCCTGACGAGCGGCTGTCGGAGTGGCTCGGCGAGCTGATGGATAAATCCAACCCGCCGGGCGGCGGCGATGAGTCGCTGTACAAGAACCTCCTCGCCGCGCTAGGCAAGCACGTGAACGCGGCCGAAGAGGGGAGCCTCGCAGCGCTGTTCGCGCAGGCGCCGCAGGGCGAGCACACCGACCCGGCCGGGCAGGTGATCCACTGGCTGTTCGCGCTCGGCGACACGCTCGCGATCAACGCGCTCCGCTGCTTGGCGCTGCTTGCCGTGTTCAACGAGGAGCGCGCGCGGGCGCTGGCGGATCCCGGCTACATGGATGCGTGCCTGCACGAGGCGATGCGGCTGTGGCCGACGACGGCGATGCTGTCGCGCGAGACGACTCGCGAGGTCGACTGGGACGGGGTCAAGGTCCCGGCCGGCACCCAGCTCGTGATCGTCAACGCTTTCAACCACCGCGACCGCAGCCGCCACGAGTTCGCCGACCGGTTCGCCCCGATCGGAGTGGATCAACGGCGGTGCCTCCGAGGATTGGAGTTTCAACCACTTCAGCCACGGTCCCCAGGGCTGCCCCGGCGTCGCGCTGTCGCTGCTGGTCGGCAGGACGATGCTCGCGACCGCGTTGCGCGAGCGGACGGTCGGCCTGCTCGCACCGGAGCTTGACCCGGGCAAGCCGATGCCGTACTCGCTCGATTACTTCGCGCTGCGATTCGCGCTTGCGCCCGCTGATACGCTCACGCTGAGTGATGCTCAGCATCCCACCTCTCATCTGACTTAACCCCGTCGCCGCCGACTGCGCGGCTGCCCTGTCGTTCCCGTCAAATGAGAGTGTGTCGTGACCCAGTACCTGCGCGTACTACGCCATAAAAATTTTAAATATCTGTTTTTTGGCCAGGCTGCGAGCACGGTCGGAGACAGGCTCGTCGTCGTCGCGATCGCGCTGTTCATCACCCGCCGCACCGGCTCGCCGACCGACCTCGCGGTCGTGCTCGCCGCCCAGTCGCTGCCGCTGATCGCGCTGCTGCTGTTCGGCGGCGTGTGGGCCGACCGGCTGCCGCGCCACCGGATCATGGTCGTCACCGACGCGGTCCGCGCCGTGCTGCACGGGACGCTCGCGGTGCTGATTCTCAGCGGCGCGGTCGCGATCTGGCAGTTGGTCGTGATCGAGGCGCTGTTCGGCGCCGCGCAGGCGTTCTTCCAGCCCGCATACACGGGCCTGCTCCCGCAGACGGTCCCCGAGGACGAGATCCAGGATGCGCGCGCGCTGACCGAGACGACGTTCAACGTCGCGTTCATGGTCGGTCCCGCGCTCGCGACGGCGGTCGTGCTCGGGATCGGTGCATGGGAAGCGTTCGCGCTCGATGCGGCGACGTTCGTCGTCAGCGCGGCGCTGCTGCTGCGGATCGAGCCGCGCGCGAGGGGTGACGCCGCGGTGCCCGCGACGTTGTTGGAGGAGCTGCGCGTCGGCTGGCGCGAGGTCCGTTCACGCGCGTGGGTGTGGGTGACGATCGCCGTCTTCGCCGGCGCCGTGCTGTGCGTGTTCGCGCCGTGGTACTCGCTCGCGCCGATCATCGCGCGCGACTTCTACGGCGGCGCCGGCGTGTTCGGCGTGCTCGAGAGCGTCGGCGGCCTCGGCGCCGTGATCGGCGCGCTCGTCGCGATCCGCTGGCGGCCCGAGCACCCGTTGCGAGTCGGCTTGATGATGGTGCTCGTGTGGCCGATGATGGCTGCCGCCCTCGCGCTGCACCGCGCCGCTGGCCGTCGTCATCCCGTTCTCGTTCGCCACCGGGTTCGCGTTCTCGCTGACGATGATCTGGTGGGAGACCGCGCTCGCCCGTTACATCCCGGCGCACGCGCTGTCGCGCGTAAGCGCGTACGACTGGATGGGCTCGCTGGCGCTGCTCCCGGTCGGCTACGCGATCGCCGGTCCGCTCGCCGCGGCGATCGGGCCGCGGCGTCGTGCTCGGAGTCGGCAGCGCGATCGGGTTCGGGCTGCTGCTGATCGGGCTCGCGCCGCGCGAGACGCGCGAGCTCGGCGATGGCGCCCTAACCGAGCAGATCGCGGGCGATGTCCGCGTAGAAGCTCGCAGCAAAGCCTAGGTCGCGGACGTCGATCCGCTCGTCGGCGTTGTGGACGAGCGGCGCGGTCTCGAGCAGCGTCTGGTGCTTCTGCGGAAAGAAGCCGTACGCGACGCAATCTCCGAACGCGTCGCGGAACCAGCGCGAGTCCGAGAACCCGGGCAGGATCACCGGGACGGTCTCTGCGCCCTGGTCGTTGGCCTGCGATCCAGCGGTCGATCGCGTCGCGCAGCGGCGATGCGACCGGCGACTGGTTGCCGATCACCTGCTCGGTCCACTCGATCTCGTAGCCGGTCGGCGTCGTCTCCGAGCACCTCGCGCGATCCGGCGGCGCGCGGCGTCCTCGCCGAGCCCGGGCGGGACACGGCAGTCGACCTTCAGATACGCGCGCGAGGGGATCACGTTGATCTTGTCGGACGCGTGCGCCATCGTCGGCGCGAGCGTCACGCCGAGCATCGGCTCGACCATCACCAGCAGCTCCGGCGCGGTCGCGCCGATCTGCTGCAAGCGCCGCCGCCGGGTCAGACGGGTCGAGGCCCAGCCCTTCGCAGCAGCGCCGCGGGACCGTCGGTCAGCTCGAACGACGGGCCCGCGGCGGCGATCTTCGCGAGCGCCGGCGCGAGCTTCAGCAGCGCGTTGTCGCCGGTGCGCGGAAGCGACGCGTGGCCGGCCGCTCCGGTCGCCGTCAGCTTGAAGCGGAAGATTCCCTTCTCGGCGCAGCACACTCCGTACCGGCGCCGGCCCCCGTACTCGAAGAGCTCGCCGCCGCCCTCGTTGAGCAGCAGGTCGCAGCGGACCTTCTCGGGGTGCTGCTCGCACAGCCAGCGGGCGCCGACGTCGCCGCCGGTCTCCTCGTCGGCCACGAACACGAGCTTCAGCGCGCCGCGCGCGGGTCGCCACCCGCTCGCGCGCCAGCGAGGCGGCCGCGACCGCCTCCGCCGCGACCTGCGACTTCATGTCGAGCGAGCCCCGGCCCCACAGGAACCCGTCTGCGAGATCGCCCGACCACGGGTCGTGCTTCCATTCCGACGGATCGGCGAGCACCGTGTCGACGTGGCCGAGGTAGACGAGCGTCGGGCCGTCCGCGTCGCCGCTCAGCGTCGCAACGAGGTTCGGGCGATCGTCGGTCGCCGCGAGGAGCTCGGTTTCGAACCCAGCGGCGGAGACGTAGCCGTCGAGGTATTCGATCGCCGCGCGCTCGTTGCCGGGCGGGTTGACCGTGTTGAAGCGGACGAGCCGCTGCAGCACGTCGGTCGTCTCGCGCTCAAGCTCCATCTGCGGATGAGCCTACTCGGCGCACCACCTCCACCGCGGTCAGTGCAGCGAGCACTGCGATCGCGACGGCGGCTACCGCGAGCCCGTGCAGGCCGCTCCCGAGCCAGCCGACGAGCAGCAGTGCGGCGGCGGCCGCGAGCTTGAGCGGCTCCGGGTCCGCACGCATCCGCAGCCGGAAGCCGACCAGGCCGACGAGGTACAACGCGATCCCGCCGCACAGCGCGAGCCGGCCCGCGGAATCGAGCGGGCCCGAGCCGGCGTGGACGAGCTGGCGTGCGCCGACCGCGAAGATGATGATGCCCGGCGACGAGCAGCAGATGGATGTAGCTGTACGCGTCGGCGGCGGCGAGCACCGGGTCGTCGTGGTCGCGCAACCGGCGGGCGGCGGTGTCGGCGAGCTCGTCGAAGTACGCCCACCACAGCGCCACGGTGATCAGCAGGCAGATGCACACTGCCGTGACGCGTGCGACGGTCAGCGGCCTCGCGCCGGTGCCGATCGCGATGATCGACTCGCCGAGGCAGATCAGCACGAACTGCCCGTAGCGCTCGGAGAAGTGCGCGACGGCGACCTGCTGGAGCCCGCGCAGCCGCTCGCGCGTCAGCCAAGCCGGGCCTGCATAGTCGATCGCCAGCGCCCCCGCCCAGAGGCCGGCGCGGGCTCCGTCGTGCACGAAGGCGCCGACGAACAGCAGCACCATGCCGACTGTCACGGTGATCGCGAACCCGACGATCGAACTCCACGACGCGTTGCCTCTGCGGGAGGCATCGGCGTACAGCGCGAGGTGCAGGAACCGCACGACCGCGTAGGTGCTGACGAACAGAGACGCGTGGTCGACCCGGAACGCGCGCGGGAGCGCCAGCCCGCATGACGAAGATGAACCCCATCCCGACGAGCAGCGACGGCGCGGACGCGGCGCGAGCTCGCCTCCTCTGCGTTGACCGCCCACACGAACGCCGACCACGCCCAGTAGATCAGCGCGAGCGCGACCATCGCCTCGCCGAACCCGCCCCACGTCAGGTTGCCGCGCAGCAGCGTCGTCACCTGCGTGACCGCGAACACGAACACGAGGTCCCACAGCAGCTCGACGGGGCTCGTCCGCCGCTCCTCCGCGTCCACGGTCATGCCGCAGCGTAGGATGGCCGCCGTGGCCGACGACCTCGCCCTGGCGCTCGAGCTCGCCGACCTCGCTGACGAGATCACGATCGCCCGCTATCGAGTCGGCTGACCTGGTCGTCGAGACGAAGCCCGATCTGACGCCGGTGACCGAGGCCGACCGGGCGGTCGAGGAGGCGCTGCGGGCGCGGCTCGCCTCGGCGCGGCCCGACGATGGCGTGATCGGCGAGGAGTTCGGCGCGGCCGCCGGGTCGATCGCAGGCCGCAACTGGATCATCGACCCGATCGACGGCACGAAGGGCTACGTCCGCGGGATCCCGGTGTGGTCGACCCTGCTGGCGCTGGCGGTCGACGGCGAGATCACCGTCGGCGTGGCGTCGGCGCCCGAGCTCGACCGCCGCTGGTGGGCGTCGCGCGGTGAGGGGGCCTGGCTCGACGACGGCCTGCCGGGCGCGCCGCGCCGGCTACGCGTGTCGTCGGTCCGCGAGCTGTCCGACGCGCAGGCATCGTTCGGCGACCTCGACGACTGGCGTGATCCGGGCCGGCTCGAGACGCTGCTCGAGCTCTCCCGCCGCTGCTGGCGGACCGGCGGCTACGGCGACGTCTTCACGTACATGCTCGTCGCCGAGGGGGCCGTCGACATCGGCGTCTACCCGGAGGTCAAGCTGTGGGACCTGGCGGCGGCCAAGGTCGATCGTCGAGGAGGCCGGCGGGCGGTTCACGGACTTCTCGGGGGCTGCACGGGCCGATGGCGGCAGCGGGCTCGCGACCAACGGGCTGGTCCACGACGCGGTGCTCGAAGTTCTCGGCTCGCGTTGATCTCCGCCTTAGTATCATCGTTCGCAATGCATCGAACTCTTGCCAGATGAGAACGATCTCGCATCCGGTCAGAGACCAGCTGAGCCTTCCCGGCGTGCTGCACGCGCTGAGCGATCCGGTCAGGCTCGGAATCGTCGAGTCGCTGCGGGGCGGCGATGAGCTGCTCGTGCGGCGCGCTCGAGGTTCCGGTGTCGAAGTCGACCCTCAGCCACCACCTGAAGGTGCTGCGGGACGCCGGCCTCACGCAGACGCGCGCCGACGGCGTCCACCGGTTCGTGTCGCTGCGGCGTGACGACATCGAAGCGCTGTTTCCGGGTCTGCTCGACTGCGTGCTCGCCCACTCCGAGCAGTCGTCCGTGATTCGCCCGCTCTAGACGCGGGCAGCCCGAGCAGAGACCGCAACCTCGGCGACACCGTTCAACGGCGGGGTAAATCCGGTCGATAACGCCGAAGATCGCAGTTGCCTCGACGCAGATCTGCCCCTTGACCGAACGGACGTTCTGCCGTATAATTCGATCATCATCAAACTAGCGAACAATTGGAGTTCCTTGAATACAGTTGAAACCGAGGGTCGCAAGCGTGGCGATCAGCACGGGGAGCCGGAGAAGGCTCCGCGGCGGCGCGCGCGTCCTCAGTCCGGTGCGGGCCGGCGTCGGCGCGACCACCTCGAGGTGGTCAGCCGCGAGCTGCGCGCGCGGGACGCGGTCGCGAGCACCGAGGGCGGCTCGATGGACTCGCTCGACCTGTTCTTCCGTCAGGCGCGCAAGCACGCGCTGCTGACGGCGGCCGAGGAGATCGAGCTGACCAAGCGGATCGAGCGCGGCGACCTTGAAGCCAAGAACCGAATGATCAACGCGAACCTGCGACTCGTCGTCTCGCAGGCACGGCGCTACCAGGGCCACGGGCTGCCGCTCGAGGACCTCGTCCAGGAGGGCATGTTCGGCCTGATCCGGGCGGTCGAGAAGTTCGACTGGCGCCGGGGCTACAAGTTCTCGACGTACGGGACGCTGTGGATCCGTCAGGCGATCCAGCGCGGGCTGCAGAACCACGGCCGGACGATCCGGCTGCCGGTCCACGTCGCCCAGCGTGAGGTGAAGGTCAACAAGATCGCCGGCGAGCTGAGCGTCAAGCTCGGCCGCGAGCCATCCGACGAGGAGATCGCCGCCGTGGCGGAGCTCCCGATCGAGCAGGTCTTCGAGATCCGCGAGCTCAGCCGTGCGCTGACGAGCCTCGACCAGCCGGTCTCCGAGGACGGTGAGACGGCGCTCGGCGATCTGCTGACGAGCGACCGTCCAGAGCCCGGACGAGGAGGTCGCGGACCGCGTGCGCGACAACACGGTCGCGGAGGTCGTCGCACGGCTGCCGGAGTCCGAGCGCAAGGTGATCGAGCTGCGGTTCGGCCTGACCGGCGACGAGCCCCGGACCGTCCGCCAGACGGGCTCGGAGCTCGGCATCACCGCGGCGAAGGCCTCAGAGCTCGAGGCGCTGGCGCTCCGCCGGCTCGCCCGCAGCGGTGAGCTCGAGGCGCTGCGCGAAGCCGCCTGATAATTCCACGATGGAGCGCCTGTTCGGCACCGAGCCGACGCCGGCGTCCGGTCCTTCGGCCGGGGCGCCGGCGCCAGGCGCGCCGCTGGCGACGCGCATGCGGCCGCGAACGCTCGACGAGTTCGTCGGGCAGGAGCGGCTGCTCGCGTCGGGCTCGGCGTTGCGGCGGGCGATCGAGGAGGGCAAGCCCCACTCGATGATCCTGCACGGCCCGCCGGGGGCCGGGAAGACGACGCTCGCACGGATCGTCGCCGAGGCGTCCGACGCGGCGTTCGAGGAGGAGAGCGCGGTCGCGGCCGGCCGGGCCGAGGTGCGCGCCGTGATCGAGCGCGCGCGCGAGCGGCTGCGCGCCGGCCGTCGCACGATCTTCTTCCTCGACGAGATCCACCGCTTCAACAAGGCCCAGCAGGACGCGCTGCTGCCGGCCGTCGAGGACGGGATCGTGATCCTGATCGGCGCGACGACCGAGAATCCGTACTTCGAGGTCAATTCGGCGTTGCTGTCGCGCACGCGCGTCTACGAGCTCGACGCGCTCGGAAGTGCCGGACATCCGGGTGCTGCTCGACCGGGCCGTGGCGCGCGGTGAGTGCGGCCCGGATGGCGCGCGGATCGCCGCCGGAGGCGCTCGACTTCCTCGCCGAGCGGTCGGGCGGCGACGCGCGGACCGCGCTGAACGCGCTCGAGCTCGCGTGCGAGGCGGCCGGAGACGGTCAGCCCGTGACGCTCGCCCACGCCGAGGACGCGCTGCAGCGCCGGGCGCTGCTGTACGACCGCCAGGCCGACCGCCACTACGACACGATCTCCGCGTGGATCAAGGCGACGCGAGGCTCTGACCCGGACGCGTCGCTGTACTACCTCGCCGTGATGCTCGAGGGCGGCGAGGATCCGCGCTTCATCGTCCGGCGGATGATCGTGCTCGCTTCCGAGGACATCGGCAACGCCGACCCGCAGGCGCTGAGTGTGGCGACCGCGGCCGCGGCGGCGGTCGAGCACGTGGGAATGCCGGAGGCCCAGTTCGCGCTCGCCCAGGCGGCGATCTACCTGTCGCTCGCGCCGAAGTCCGACGCGGCCAAGCGCGCGGTATTCGCGTCGCGCGGGTACATCCGCGAGCGCGGGGCCGCGCCCCCGCCGCCGTACCTGCGCTCTTCGACTCGCAACGACGGCGGCTACGACAACCCGCACCGGCGACCGGGACCATTTCTCGCCGCAGGAGCTGCTGCCGGATGCGGCCGTCGGTGCCCGGTTCTACGAGCCCGACGACGCCGAGGCGGCGCTGCGCGAGAAGCTCGAGCAGATCCGCCGTGCGCGCGGGCGCGCGCCGCGTACCGAGTAGTCTGCTGTCGCCGTGGAGGCCGCCACCGCAACGGGCCAGCTCGAGTCGTTCAGCCCGCTTTCGGGCGCGCGGATCGGAGCGGTCGCGACGACCGCTCCGGCGGACGTGCAGGCCGTCGTCGCCGCCGTCGCGCAGGTGCAGCCGTTCTGGGCGCAGCTGACTCTGTCTGGCCGCGCCCGGTACCTCGAGCGCGCCGCCCAGGTGCTGATCGACGAGGGCGACGAGATCCGCGACCTGATCGTCCGCGAGCAGGGCAAGCCGCGCAACGAGGCGTTCTCGATGGAGCTGCTGCCGACGATCGACGCGCTCCGTTGGATCGCGAACGCGGGCCAGGAGATCCTCGCCGACGAGGAGATCCCGATGTCGCAACTGTTCTTCAAGACGAAGCGGTCGGCGTTCACGTACGAGCCGCTCGGGGTGATCGGGATCATCTCGCCGTGGAACTACCCGTGGAGCATTCCGTTCGGCGAGGTGGCGCTGGCGCTGATGGCGGGCAACGGCGTCGTCCTGAAGCCCGCCTCGCTGACGCCGCTGATCGGCGAGCGGATCGTCAGCGTGTTCGAACGCGCCGGCGTCCCAGAGGGGCTGGTGCGGGTCGTGCACGGTCCGGGCACCGGGCCGGCGCTCGTCTCCTCGTCCGTCTCGAAGGTGTTCTTCACCGGCTCGGCTGAGGTCGGCCGTGGGGTCGGCGAGGCGTGCGCCCGCCAGCTGAAGGGCTCGGTGCTGGAGCTCGGCGGCAAGGATCCGATGATCGTGCTGCCCGACGCCGATCTCGAGCACGCCGTCGCGGGCGCGCTTTGGGGCGGGTTCGCGAACGCCGGCCAGACGTGCTCGGGGATCGAGCGGGTCTACGTCATGCGGGAGGTGTCCGAGCGGTTCATCGCCGGCGTCGTCGCGGGGGCCGAGCGGCTGCGGGTCGGAGATCCGATCTCCTGGGAGACGGAGATCGGGCCGATGGTGTCCGAGGAGCAGGTCTCGACCGTCCGCGAGCTGGTCGACGACGCGGTCGCCGCCGGCGCGGTCGTTCGCTGCGGCGGCGAGCCGGTCTCGGTCGACGGCTTCCCGAACGCTTCGTTCTATGCGCCGACGGTGCTCACCGATGTGACGCACGAGATGCGGATCATGCGCGAGGAGATCTTCGGCCCGGTGCTCCCGATCGTGATCGTCGACTCCGAGGACGAGGCGGTCGCGCTCGCCAACGACTCGGCGTTCGGGCTCGGCGCGTCGGTATGGACCTCGGACCGCAGCAAGGGCGAGCGGTTCGCCCGCGAGCTCGAGGCCGGGATGGTGTGGATCAACGACCACATGTTCAGCCACGGCGCCTGCCAGTGCTCGTGGGGCGGCGTCAAGGAATCCGGTCTCGGCCGCACCCACTCCAAGTTCGGCATGTACGAATGCGTCAACGTCAAGCTGCGGGTGTGGGAGCCCTCGACGGTCCGCGACCCGTGGTGGCATCCGTACGACGAGACGCTCGGCCGCGCGCTGCGTCAGACCGCGACGATCCTTTACGGTCGCCCGTCGATCCGCGCGGGCGCTTTGAAAGCGGGCGCCATCCCGCTGCTGAAGGTCGGCATGCGGATCGCGCGCGACGCGGTCAAGCGCTAGCTACCCTTGGAGCGGTATGCCCGCTCAGGCCTATGCCGGCAAGGAGTGCGTCTGCCAGCTCCGCAAGGGGATCTGCGACCAGTCGTGCGTGCAGGGCATGCTCGAGACGCCGTTCTACATCGCCTGCCTGCGGCTGACCGGGCGGCGCTGTGTCGTCGTCGGCGGCGGCGACGTCGGCCTGGAGAAGGTCGAAGGACTACTCGCCTGCGACGCCGACGTGACCCTGATCGCGCCAGATGCGCACCCCGCGTTGCAGCAGCTTGCGCTCGAGGGATCGATCACGTGGGAGCGGCGCCGATACGCCGACGGGGACCTCGAAGGCGCCTTGATCGTGATCGCCGCGACGGACGACACCGACATCAACATCCGCGTGTTCGACGACGCCGAGCGCCGCGCGATGCTCGTCAATGTCGTCGACGTACCGCCGCTGTGCAACTTCATCCTCCCCGCGATCGTCCGCACCGGGCCGCTGGCGATCGCGATCTCGACCGCCGGGGCGTCGCCGGCGCTCGCGAAGCGGATGAAGCGCGAGATCTCCGAATTGTTCGGCGAGCCCTACGCGATGCTTGCGGTGCTCCTGAACGACGCCCGCGGGTGGGCGAAGGCGACGCTGCCGACCTACCAGGACCGCAAGGAGTTCTTCGAGTCGATCGTCAACGGCGATCCGGACCCAGTAGAGCTGCTCCGCGCCGGCGACCTCGAGGGCGTGCGGCAGCTGGTGGCGGCGGCTCAGCGCACCGCGACGCCGGCGTAAACGCCGATGACCGACGCCGGCCTCACCCACCTCGACGAGACCGGCCAGGCACGGATGGTCGACGTCGGCGGCAAGCCGAGCACCGAACGGCGCGCGGTCGCGCGCGCGATCGTCCGCATGTCGCCGGATACCGCGCGCGCAGTGCAGGCTGGCGATGCGCCCAAGGGCGACGTCCTCGGCACCGCGCGGATCGCCGGGATCCAGGCCGCCAAGCGCACCGCGGAGTTGATCCCGTTGTGCCATCCCTTGCCGCTCTCGTTCGTCGGCGTGGACGCATCGGTCGATGCCGCCGCAGGCGAGATCACGCTGACCGCCGAGGCCCGCACGACGGGCCAGACCGGCGTCGAGATGGAGGCGCTGACCGCAGCGTCGGTCGCGGCGCTGACGGTCTACGACATGGTCAAGGGGATCGAGCGCGGCGCCGAGATCGCTTCCGTGCAGCTGCTCTCCAAGGCGGGCGGCAAGTCGGGCGAGTGGCGGCGGGGCTGACGCCCACCCTATGCTCTCGCGGCGATGAGGGCCGCGATTGTCACCGTTTCGACGTCGGTTGCCGCGGGCGTGACCGAGGACACCTCGGGGCTCGCGCTCGCGGAGTGTGCGCGCGAGGCCGGCGCGGAGGTGGTGGCGCAAGAGGTCGTCACCGACGATCAGGCGGCGATCGAGGCGGTGCTGCGCCGACACGTCGACGATGACGTGGCGGTGATCTTCACGACCGGCGGCACCGGCTTCACGCCGGACGACGTGACGCCGGAGGCGACGAGGGCGGTGATCGACCGGGAGGCGCCGGGATACGCCGAGGCGATGCGCGCCGAGTCGGTCAGGTACACGCCGATGGGGATCCTGACGCGCGGGGTGTCGGGGATCGCCCAGCGCACCTTGATCGTCAACTTCCCGGGCAACCCGAAGGCGATCGCCCAGCTTTGGCCGGTGATCGCGCCGACGCTCGACCACGCCGTCGCGACCCTGCGACGTGAAGGTGGCAGGCCAGCCGGCCATTGAGCTGCGCGGGCTGACGCGCCACTTCGGCGAGCGGACCGCGTTGCGGGATGTGTCGGGCGAAGTTCCGGCGGGTGCGACGCTGGCCGTGCTCGGGCGCAACGGCGCCGGCAAGTCGACGCTGCTGCGAGTCCTCGCGACGTTGCTGCGACCCCACGCCGGGACCGCAGCGCTGCTCGGCGAGGAGCTGCCGAGGCGCGCGTTCGCCGTCCGTGGCAGGGTCGGCCTGCTTGCGCACGACCCGCTGCTGTACAGGGATCTCACCGCTCGCGAGAACCTCCGCTACCACGCGCAGCTCCATCGCGTCGACGCCGCCCGGGTCGACGAGGTGCTCGAGGCGGTCAGGATGGAGAAGCGCGCCGATGACCCGGTCCGTTCACTCAGTCAGGGACTGGTCCAGCGGATCGCGATCGCCCGGGCGGTGCTGCACCGGCCGGCCGTACTGCTGCTCGACGAGCCGCGGGCGAACCTCGACCCGGCCGCGTCCGAGCTGGTGGAGCCGCTGATCGGCAGGTCATCCGGAGCGACCCGGGTGCTGACGAGCCACGACCCACGGGCGGCGCTCGACGAAGCGGATCTCGTGCTCGGGCTGACCGATGGACGCGTGGTACTGAGCGGCTCCGCGAAGGAGGTCACCCCCGACCAGCTCAAGCAGCTCTACGCGTAGTGCGCACGGTCATCACGCTGCTGCGCAAGGATCTCCGGCTCGAGCTGCGGACGTTCGAGACCGTGCCGGCGATGCTGCTGTTCTCGGTCGCCGTGTTCGTGATCTTCCATTTCGGCCTGAACCGCTCGACGATCGCGGGGCAGCTCGCGGGCGGCGTTTTGACGGTGACGCTGCTTCTGGCCGCGCTGCTCGGGATCAATCGGCTGTTCGTCGCCGAGCGCGAGCAGGGCGGATTCGACGGCTTCCTGCTGGCGCCGGTCGACCGCACCTCGCTGCTGATCGCCAAGGCTGCGGCGCTGTACATCTTCCTTGTCGTGCTCGAGTTGATCGCGGTGCCGGCGTTCGCGGTGCTGCTGCTCGGGCCATCGCTCGGACCGCCGCTCCTGGGGCTGATCGCGGTGCTCGCGCTCGCCAACCTCGCGCTGTCGGTGATCGGGACACTCGTCTCCGCGATCGCCGTGAACACACGCGCGCGCGACCTGATCGGACCGATCATCGCGCTGCCGCTGCTGATCCCGGCGCTGATCGCGACCGCGCGTGCTGCCGGGCCGCTGCTGGCCGCGCACACCTCCGGATCGCCGCCCGGCAAGTGGATCCTGATCCTTGCGTTGTACGACGGCGTGTTCGCGCTGATCGCGTACGCCGTGTTCGACTTCCTCCTGGAAGAGTAAGGGCCCGGACCCCTGATTACTTGATCAGCCCGCGCCGCATCGCCTCGGCGACCGCGGCGGCGCGATCGGACACGGCAAGCTTCTCGAGCACGCTCTTGACGTGCGTCTTGACGGTCGATGCCGAGATGAACAGCTGCTGGCCGATCTCGGGACCCGACAGGCCATCGGCGATCAGCGAGAGCACCTGGGACTCGCGGTCGGTGAGCACCGGCCTGGCGCTCCGTTCCCGCTCGCGAAGCTCGGAGACGAGGCCGGACTGGACCTCCTGGGCGAGCACGGTCTGCCCGCGCGCGACAGCTGTGATCGCGTCGCAGATCTCGTCGATCGTCGCCGCCTTCGTCAGGAAGCCGGCGACGCCGAGCCTGATGACGTCGTAGACGAGGCCGCTCGAGCTGTCCGCGGAGAGCATCACGATCCGGGTCGCGAGACCGTCGTCGATGATCGACCGGACCAGGTCGACGCCGTCGAGCGTGGGCAGGCCGCGATCGAGCAGCGGCTACCTCGGGCTTCAGCTTGCGGATCTCGTCGAGCGCCACCTGACCGTCACGCGTCACGCCGACCAGATTGAGGTCGGGCCGGCCCGTCACCGCCTGCGCGACCGCCTCCTGAAAGACGGGGTGGTCCTCCGCGATGTACACGGTCGTGCGCTGCGGGCCTCTCGACATCGGCTGCCTCTGCACAGAGTCTACCCCGCCATCCCCCAAATGGGGGATGGATGCAAGCCGAATTGGACGACGCGCGCTCTGGGCCTGCGGATGGCGCTGAAACGTCGGTGACTTTGTGCGGGCGCCCGATGTGCGGGGCGCCGTGATCGCCGACTATTCAACCCGTGGCGGCGAGGCAGAACGGGACCCGGCCGGCGGTGTCTGAGGCGCTCGAGTGGGCGGAGGTAGCCGCGATGCTCGGGGACTTCGCTGACGCGCTCGCGTGGCTCGAGTACGTCGAGCGAGTCGGGGGCGAGGTGCCGGCGACATTCGCGGAGCGCCGGGCCGACTGGAGTGCCAGGGCGTCCGGCGGCTGAACGTCCCTAGAATCAGGCTGTGCGCCTGAGTTTGCGGAATCTCTCGATCGCCACGGCGGTCACGATCGCGGCGGCGCTCGCGCTCGTCTTCTTCTACGCGCCGCTCGACGCCGACCAGGGCTTCATCCAGAAGATCTTCTACATCCACGTTCCGCTCGCGATCGTGTCGCTGTGCGGGTTCGTGCTCGCCGCGGTCCTCGCGATCGCGCACCTGCGCACCGGCGAGAAGAAATGGGACATGCGCTCCTACGTCGCGATCCACATGGCGCTGATCTTCGGCATCGTCGGCCTGATCTGCGGGAGCATCTGGGCGAAGGCCTCGTGGGGGCACTGGTGGGTGTGGGACGACCCGACGCTCGTCTCGTTCTTCATCGTCCTGCTGATGTACGTGACCTACCAGCCGCTGCGCTTCTCGATCGAGGATCCCGAGCGGCAGTCGAGGTACGCGAGCGTGTTCGCGATCGTCGCCGGCGCATTCGTGCCGCTCAACTTCATCGCCGTGCGCCTGTCGAACGGGCTCGTCCATCCGCGCGTGCTGACGGTCTCGGGCGGCAACCTGCCCGGCCCGATGCGCCTGACGTTCATCGTCTCGCTGGTCGGCATCGCGCTCCTGTACGCGACGCTGATGCGCTACGAGATCGCCGCGAAGACGACGCGCATGCAGGTCCGCCGACTCCGCCGCCAACTGTTCGGCGACGACTCGGTAACGCCGCTCAAGCGGAGCGCGGCGCCGTCATGACCGCGATCCTGGCCGCCGCGCCGGCATTGCCGCTCCACGCCGCCGGCAAGTACGTCGCCGGGGCGTACATCGTGTTCGTGGTCGCACTCGTGATCTACCTCGCGATCATGGCGATTCGGCTCGGCCACACCCAGCGCGAGCTCTCGGAGCTCAAGCAGGAGGTCGATCAGCGCGAGGTCGCATCCGAGCGCGACGAAGACCTGGAGCACGTCGGATGAGCGAGCTGCTCGCGATCGGCGTCTCGCACAAGACCGCGCCGGTCGAGGTCCGCGAGCGGCTCGCGTTGCCCGAGCAGCGCGCGTACGAGTTCGTCCGCGATCTGCGCGGCGCCGCCGCCGTCCAGGAGGCGGTCGCGATCTCGACCTGCAACCGGACCGAGCTGTACCTCGTCGTCTCCGAGCCCGTCGAGGCGGAGAGCACGGTGCTCGGGATGCTCGCCAGCCAGGCCGGCATCCGCCCGACCGGGCTCGCGTCGGCGATCTACTCGCATCGCAACTGCGATGCGGCGCGTCACCTCTATCGCGTCGCGGCGGGCCTCGAGTCGATGATCATCGGCGAGGCGGAGATCCAGGGCCAGGTCAAGCGCGCTTACGAGACGGCGCTCTCCAAGGAGACGACCGGGCCGCTCACCAACCGGCTGTTCAAGGCGGCGCTCGAGACCGGCAAGCGCGTCCGCACCGAGACGGCGATCGGCGAGCGCCAGCTGACGCTCCCCGGGGTCGCCGTCGCGCTCGCCAAGGAGGAGCTCGGCTCGCTCGAGCGACCGCGAGGTCGTGATCGTCGGGACAGGAGAGACCAGCGAGCTGACCGCCCGCGCCCTCGCCGACAGCGGCGCCCGACCGCTGTTCGTCGCCAACCGCCGCCGCGACCGCGCGGTCAGCCTGGCACGGCGGTACGGCGGCTCGAGCGTCTCGTTCGACGAGCTGCCCGAGGCGCTCGCCAAAGCGGACATCGTCGTCGCGGCGACCGCCTCGCCGCACCTGCTGCTGGAGGCACGTGAGCTGTCCGAGGTGATGGCGGAGCGCGGGCACCGCCCGCTGCTGCTGATCGACCTTGCGGTGCCGCGCGACATCGACGCTGCGGTCGCGGAGATCGCCGGCGTGTCGCTATACGACATCGATGACCTCGAGGCGGTGATCGCGCGCAACCGGCGGGTCCGCCAGACGGAGGCGCGCAAGGCCGAAGGGATCATCGAAGAGGAGATCCAGCACTTCGCCGCGTGGCTCGGTTCGCTGGAGGTGCTGCCGACGGTCGCGGCGCTCCGCGCGAAGTCGACCGAGATCGCCGAGCAGATCGTGCGTGAGAACCACGGCAAGTGGGAGTCGGCCTCCCCGCGCGATCTCGAGCGCATCGACGCGATCGCGCGCGCGATCGTCAACCGGCTGCTACACGACCCGACGACGCGGATGAAGGAGTTGCGCGACGACCGCGTGCACGCGCGGATGGCGCTCGTACGCGACCTGTTCGGTCTGCCCGAGGACGAGCTCGGCGACGGGGCGCAGGCCGCGGCCGAAGAGCAGCCAGAGCTCGCCGAGGTCAGAGCGTTGCCCCAGCGCCGGCGCTGATGCGTCTCGGTACCCGCGGCAGCGCGCTCGCGTTGGCGCAGGCGCGCTGGGTAGCCGCGCGGCTGGGTGGCGACGTTGAGCTCGTCACGATCAACGCCGCCGGCCCGGTCGACGACAAATCACGCTGGGTGTCCGCGCTCGAGCGCGCGCTGTTGGCAGACGAGATCGACGTCGCCGTCCATTCCGCCAAAGATGTTCCCGCCGAGCTGCCGGAAGGGCTCGAGCTCGTGGCGATCCCGCCCCGCGAAGACCCACGGGATGCGATCTGTGGGGCTACATCCCTCGCCACGCTGCCGACCGGTGCGCGCGTCGGCACAAGCAGCCTGCGCCGCGCGGCGCAGCTCCGTGCGATCCGCGAGGACATCGAGGTCGTCGAGGTCCGGGGCAACGTCGACACGCGCCTTCGGAAGCTGGGGGAGGGGGACTACGACGCGCTCGTGCTGGCGCTGGCCGGTCTGCGCCGCCTGGGACTGGCGGCGGACGGTGTGCTCGACGAGCTTGTGCCGGCGGCCGGTCAAGGGGCGCTCGCGCTCGAGGCGAGAGCCGGTTGGGAAGCACCCCACGAGCTCAGTGACCCCGACGCAACGGCGTGCGTGGGCGCGGAACGCGCGCTGACGAAGGCACTCGGCGCGTCGTGCAACACCTCGGTCGGCGCGCACGCGGTCCGCGCTGGCGATGCGCTCGAACTTCGGGCGTGGGTGGGGAGCACCGACGGCTCCACCTGGATCAGCGATCGCGTTACCGGCGACCCGGAGGGCCTCGGCGAGACGGTGGCGGAGCGACTGCTGGCGGCGGGCGCGCAGGAGCTGATGCGGTGACCGTTTACCTGGTCGGCGCGGGCCCGGGCGATCCTGGCCTGCTCACGGCTCGGGCACTTGAGCTGATCGGGACCGCCGACGTGATCGTGTACGACCGGCTGATCCCGCCGGGCGCGCTCGACGGTGCGCGCGCGGAGGCGATCAAGCTCTACGCCGGCAAGGAGGGCGGCGGTCCGTCGATGGCACAGGACGAGATCGAGCGGCTGCTGCTCGAGCACGGCTCGGCCGGCCGTGCCGTGGTCCGGCTGAAGGGTGGCGACCCGTTCGTGTTCGGCCGTGGCGGGGAGGAGGCCGAGGCGCTGCGGCGTGCGGGGATCGCGGTCGAGATCGTTCCCGGAGTGACCGCCGGGGTCGCCGCGCCCGCGTACGCCGGGATCCCGGTGACCCACCGCGACGCGGCGAGCGCGGTCGCGTTCGTCACCGGCCACGAGGACCCGGCGAAGGCCGAGTCGGCGCTCGACTACGACGCACTCGCCAAGTTCCCGGGGACGCTCGTCGTGTACATGGGGATGCGGCAGCTGGACGCGATTGCCGCCCGGCTGATTGAGGGCGGCCGCGATCCCGACGAGCCGGCGGCCGTGATCGAGCGCGGAACCCTCCCGGGCCAGCGGACCGCGACGGCCACGCTCGCGACGATCGCCGAAACCGCGGATGCCGAGCGGTTAGGCGCGCCGGCGATCGCGGTGTTCGGCGAGGTCGCGAAGCTCGGCGAGCGGTTGGACTGGATCGGTGCCGCGCGGCCGTTGCTCGGCGTGTCCGTCGCGGTCACGCGGGCGCGGGCCCAGGCGAGCGGTCTCGCCGCCCGGTTGCGAGCGCTCGGCGCCGACGTTGTGGAGACGCCCGCGATCCGGATCGTCCCGCTGCCGGTCGAGCTGCCGCCGATCGAGCGCTACGACCTCGTTTGCCTGACCAGCCCGAACGGCGTGCGGCTACTGTTCGAGCGGCTCGCGGAGCGTGGGCTGGACGCGCGGGCGCTCGCCGGCGCACGTGTCGCCGCAATCGGGCCGGGCACCGCCGCCGCGCTCCGCGGCGCTGGGTTGATCGCCGACGTGATCCCCGAGCGGTACATAGCCGAGGGCCTGGTCGAAGCGCTGGCTGGCCAGCCAGCCAGCCGCGTACTGGTCGCCCGGGCCGCCGAGGCGCGCGATCTCCTGCCCGACGCGCTGCGTGAGCGCGGCGCCGAGGTCGACATCGTTGCGCTGTACGAGACGGTTGCCGAATCGCTGGGCGAGGAGGAGCTGGCCGCGGCCCGAGCCGCCGACTACGTGACGTTCACCTCGTCCTCGACGGTGAAGTTCTGGGCCGAGGCGGTCGGCGAGCCAGGTGCGGGTCGGCTGATCAGCATCGGCCCGGTGACGAGCGAGGCGCTCCGCGAGCGCGGGCTCGAGCCGCACGCCGAAGCCGGTCAGCACGACATCGACGGGCTCGTGCGGGCGCTCGTCAACGACGCCTTGGGGTCACGCGCGTGAGTGATCCTGTGATCACGTTCGTGTCGGACTACGGTCTCGAGGACGCCTTCGTCGGGATCTGCCACGGCGTGATCGCGCGGATCTGCCCGGCAGCGCGGGTGATCGATATCACGCACGGGATCGCGAGGCACGACGTTCGCGACGGGGCGCTCGCGCTGCGTGCTGCGCTGCGATACATGCCGACCGGCGTTCATCTCGCGGTAGTAGATCCCGATGTCGGCGCCAACCGCCGCGCGGTCGCAATACGAACCGCCGACGATCGGCTGATGGTTGGCCCGGACAACGGGCTGCTGTGGCTCGCCGCCGAGGAGGCGGGCGGGATCGTCGAGGCGTTCGACATCGCCGGCTCGCCGTGGCGGCTCGAGCCCGTGTCGGCGACGTTCCACGGCCGTGACATCTTCGCGCCGGTCGCGGCGCAGCTCGCGGGTGGCGCCGCGCTGGACCAAGGCGGTAAGCCACTCGATCCCGCCGAGCTCGTGCGGCTCGAGTTGCCGAGCCCGCGTCCGGACGGCGCCGCGCTCGGGGTCGATGCGATCCATATCGACCGCTTCGGCAATGTGCAGCTCAATGCCTCTCACGAGCAGCTCGTCGAGCTGTCACTCGGCCTTGGCTCACGGGTCGAGCTCGCTTTCAACGGCAGCGAGCAGCGAGCCCACTACGTTCGCACGTTCGCGGACGTCGACGCCGACGAGCTGTTGCTGTACGAGGACGCCGACGGCACGCTCGCGATCGCCGTCAGCCGTGGCAATGCGGCCGAGGCGCTCGGCCTCTCGGTCGGCGATCAGCTGACGATTCGGCCGGCGTGAGCAGCCTCGGCTGCCCGCGACTCCACCTGCGGGTCGTCGACTCGACGAACGAGCGGGCGCGCGCGCTCGCCGCGCGGGGCGCACCCCACGGGACGCTCGTGACCGCGTCCGCGCAGACCGCCGGCCGCGGACGGCAGGGCCGGACATGGACCGCTCCGGCGCGCCGGGCGCTCCTGTGCTCGGTCGTGATCCGTGAGCCGCCGCGGTTGTTGCCACTCGTCGCCGGCGTGGCCGTGGCCGACGTGATCGGGACCCGTGCGCGTCTCAAATGGCCGAACGATGTGCTCATCGAGACGCGCAAGGTCGCCGGGATCCTCGTCGAGGGGCGTCCGCAAGAGCGGTGGGCGGTGCTCGGAATCGGGCTGAACGTCGCACTCGAGCCCGACGACTTCCCACCCGAGCTGCGCGACACGGCGGGCACGCTCGGCCTCGGCGCGGACGCGATCGAGCCGACGCTCGACCGGCTGCTGAGCGCGCTGGAGCGGTGGCTGTCGGCGCCGGACGGCGAGCTGCTGGAGGCGGTGCGGGCGCTCGACGCGCTGCTCGGTCAATCCGTCCGTTGGAGCGGGGGCGAGGGGCGCGGCGCGGGGATCGACGCGGATGGCCGGCTAGTGGTGCAGACCGGCGAAGGGCAGGTCGCGCTCGATGCCGGCGAGGTCCATTTGCAGCGGTAGCTCAGGCAGCTGCTTCGGCGTCTTCGGAGTCGTCGAACTCGTGGTCGTCGTCATCCGAATCGGCGTCGTCATCCGCGTCGTCATCGGAGTCGTCGAAGTCGTCATCGTCGTCCGGGTCATCGAACTCGGCGGACGCCTTGACCTTTTGGCCGCCTCGCTGCTCGCGCTGTTCGTCGCCGTCCTCGGCGTGCCCATTCTCGCCGCGCTGCTCCTCCTCGAGCTCGAGCGGCGTCGCCGTGGTGACGGCCTGCTCGGTCGCGGCGGCGCCGGCGCCATCGCCGTTGTTCTTCCGGCGCCGGCGCTTTGATCCGCGCCGGCCCTTGGGGAAGTTGCGCAGCAGCTCGCGCGCGAGCGCCGCGGGCTTGCGCGCCATCCGCGTTCGTGCGCCACGCAGGGCCTCCTCGGCCTCGGGCGTGTGTGCGAGCGCCGCGGCGAGCAGCGCCGCCGAAAGCCGCCGATCCTCCTTGCGCGAGGCGTGCGCCAGCCGCCTCGCGTTGCGCGCATGAGCGGCGCCGGAGGAGTTGACGAGCAGCCCCAGCAGCCGCTTGGTCTCCGGCCACCGCTGGACGGCGTACTCCTCGTGCACCTCGCGCGTGTACTCGGCCATCCGCCAGATCCAGGCGTTCGCCTGGTCGCGTCGGCCGATGCGCCGCTCCGCGAGTGCCTGGAGCATGATCTTGACGCCCTCGCGCCGCTCGTCGCGCGGCCAGGCCGCCATGATGTCGATGGCGGTGTCGAACGCCTCGGCGTCGCGAGACGCGGCGATCTCCTGGAGCGCCCGCAGTCGCAGCTGCGAGTTGCGGTTGCGCTGCAGCGCCGTGAGGAGGAAGCGGCGCTTGAGCTCGCCGCCGCGATCGAAATGGAGCATCGCCTTCGCGCGTCGCCACCCGGAGGGCGCGACACGGGCCCCTGCGAGCGCTGCCCACACGTGCTGCTCGCCGTAATCCAGGTGCTCGACCGCGATCCGCCAGAGCTCGCGCTCGAACACCTCGGCGCGCCGCTCGGGATCGGGTGTGACGGGCAGCACTCGTCGTTCGACCCGCACCCGGCGGCCGCGGCCGCGGCGCACGGGCCCGACGACGATCGCGCCGCCGCGGTAGACGTCGCGGTCGAGCAGCGAGTGCAGCGTCACGACAGGATCGTCGTGCTTCGTCGCCGGGTGCACGAAGTCGATCACGATCCCGGCCTCCTTGCCGGGCGCGCGGCGCGTGACTCGGCCGACGCGCTGCTGGTAGATGCGCTTGGACGCGGTCGGCGCCAGGTGCATGCAGATCGTCGCGCGGGCACTGTTCCAGCCTTCGGCGAGCAGCTGCGCGTTGACGAGCACGTCGATCTTGCCCGACTCGTAGTCGGCGAGGATCCGCGCGAGCTCGCGCTTCGGCGTCTCGCCGGATACCGCCATCGCCTTCATCCCGAGGTCGCGGAACGACTGCGCGACGTTGTAGGCGTGGCGGACGCCGGCGGAGTAGACGATTCCCGGGACGCCGTTGAAGCGGGTCTTGTAGAGGTCGGCGATCGCCAGGTTGAACGGCGTCTGGTCGAGCAGCTCGGCCAGCATCTCCTGGTCGAACTCGGTGTCCACTTCGCCGCGGCGAAGCGGCACCTTGGCGATCGTTCGCACGCCGGGCCCGGGCGGGATCCGGATGCATCGCAACGGGGAGATCACCCCGCGGCGCGCCGCCTGGGCGAGGTCGAACCTCGACGTCTGCGTCGGGAACAGGTCGGTCACGTGGCGCGCGATCAGCGCGCCCGTTGCGGTCATGCCGATGAACACAGGGCCCGCCCAGCGGCGGATCGCGGCCGAGGTCTTCTCGCCGAGCGCGGTGTGCGCCTCGTCGCAGATCACGATCGTGTAGGCGTCCGAGATCCGCCCCACGTTGCGCACGAACCACTGGTAGGTCTCAACCGTCACCGGGCCGTTGGCCGCGTCATGGTCTTCGAGCAGCGGGGGCGCGATCCGGTCGCGATAGCCGCGGTCGCGGAGCTCGCCGTTGAATTGGTCGACGAGGTTGCGGCGGTGGGTCAGGATCAGGATCCCGCCGGTGCGCGATGCCTCGACAAAACCCAGGGCCGCGACCGTCTTGCCCGCGCCGGTTGCGTGCTCGAACCAGAAGCGGCGGTCGGCGTTCGGGTCCTCGGGGGCCTCGGAGACCTCGAGCTCTTCGTCATCCTCGTCGGGCTCGTCCTGCCAGTCCTGCGGCTCCTCGTCCTCGTCCTCCTCCTCTTCGTCGTCGTCCTCCTCGTCGCGCTCCTCGCCCGGGATCGCCGCGGACGCGAGTTGCACCGGTTCGGCGAGCGCCCCGCCGTTGCCGTTCCCGTTTCCATTGCGCTGCGCCTCCGCGAGCAGGGCCGTCAGCGTGCCCGACAGCGCGTCGACCTGGTGGGCGGACAGCACCGCGCCATCGGCCAGGTGGGGCTCCTCCTCGGACAGCAGCCGCTCGAGCCCGAGCAGCAGCGAGTAGTGTCGTCGCCACTCGATCGAAGGCGTCTTGCGGCCTTCGTCGACCTCCGTGAGCGCAGCGTCGAGCGCCCGGCGTCTCGCGGAGCCGGGGGCCAGAGCGTCCTCGAGCGTCTCGCCCTCGTAGACGAAGCGCTCACGGGTGAGCAGCTCCGCACGCGCGATCGCGGCAGGACTCGGGAAAGGGGTGGAATCACCCATGGGAATCGATGAGTTGCGTCGTGATGGACGAGCCGCGGCAACACGTCGTAGCGGCTCATAGCAGGCTCGGCTGGAACGCCGAGTACGGCGAGAGGACCCTCAGAAGCGGTACCCCCACGCCTTTCTAGCTTGGAGGATAGCGGTTATTTAAGCAGATCCTCCTGTATGGCAAGCTGTCGCCTCGTGACTGCGCGTTACTGCGTTCCGCTGCTGACTGTCGCGGCGCTGATCGCGGGTTGCGGGAGTACGGCGCGCAATGCGGCGCCGTCCGCAGCAACTGTGACGCGGGCGTTCAAGGGGTCGCCGCCGGCGCTCATGAGCCTGCACGCGCAGCAGTCGGAGTTGCTCGCAGGAGGCCCCAAGGCGTTCAAGGCGCGGCTCGCCCAGCTGCGCGGCTATCCCGTCGTCGTGAACATGTGGGCATCGTGGTGTGGCCCGTGCCAGTCGGAGTTCCCGGTGTACCAGCGGGTGTCGGTCGCGCTCGGCCGTCGGGTTGCGTTTCTGGGGATCGACGTCAAGGACTCGAACTCGAACGCAGCATCGTTTCTGCGCCGCTTCCCGGTCAGCTATCCGAGCTACACCGACCCGGCCGGCGCGATCGAGGCCTCGATCAACGCCTATCCGGGGTATCCCCAGACGTTCTACTTCACGCCCAACGGCACGATGGTGTACGACAAGGCCGGCCCGTACTTGAGCGCGTCCGAACTGAAGCGCGACATCCGCTTCTACCTTCACGTCGCATGAGTGGCACCGCGTTGTATGAGGTCCGCCGGCTGCGCGGCAACGACGAGTTCCACGCCGCGCTTCTGCTTCGCCACGATGTTTTCTGCGTCGAGCAGGGAGTACCGGCTCACGAGGAGCTCGACGGCCGCGACCACGAGGGCCTTCACCTGGTGGCGGTCTCCGAAGGCCAGGTCGTCGGTACCTGCCGGGTGTTGATGGTCGGACGGACGGCGCAGTTCAGCCGACTCGCGGTGCGGCCGTCGCTGCGCCGCCAGGGGATCGCGCGCGCGCTGCTCGAGCTCGCCGAGCAGGAGGCCCGTGCCGCCGGCTCGAGGCGGCTCGTCCTGCATGCGCAGACGTATGCCCAAGATCTATACGAGCAGGCCGGGTACAGGACGCGCGGGCGCGTGTTCGTCGAGGCGGGGATCGAGCACATCGCGATGGAGCGCCAGCTTGGCTGACGCCCCAGCGGGCGACCGTAGGCCCGAGATCCGGATCGACCCGATCACCGGGCAGCGCACGATCGTCGCCGGCGCGCGCGCCGGGCGACCCGGCGGCGGGCTCCGCGCGGAGCCACCCGAGCCGCTGCACCCGGAAACCGATCCGTTCCTCGAGGGCCACGAGGACCGCACGCCACCCGAGCTGTACGCCGTCCGCCCGGGGGGCGGCGCCCCGGACGGCCCGGGGTGGGTGACGCGCGTCGTCCCGAATCTGTACCCCGCGCTCGCTGCTGACGCCCCGGACCCCGAGCCGAGCTCCAATCCGGATCTGTTCTGGGTCGGCCCGGCGCGCGGCGGGCACGAGGTGGTCATCAACTCGCCGAAGCCCGTGATGTCGCTCGGCGAGCTGTCGCCCGACGAAGTTGCAACTGCCGTTGACACGTGGCGCGAGCGGATGCGCGCTCACGCCGATGCCGCATACGTCCACCTGCTCGTGAACGAGCGGCGCGAGGCCGGCGCGTCGCTACCGCACACGCACGCGCAGCTGTACGCGCTCGACTTCGTGCCCGCCGCGGTCGCACGCGAACGCGAGCGGTTCGGCGCGTACTCGACGCGGACGATGGGCGGCAACCTGCTCGGCGATCTCGTCCAGGAGGAGGTCCGCCGGCGCGAGCGGATCATCGCGATCGATGGAGAGTCCGTGCTGATGGCCGCATTCGCGGGCCGCGTTCCGTATCAGCTGATGATCGCGCCGCGGGTGCCGCGACTCGGCTACGAGGACGGCGGCTCCACCGGTGCCGCGATGCTCCACGACGCGCTCAACCGGCTCGCGCGCGCCCTCGGGGCGTTTCCGCCCCTGAACCTGTGGGTCCGGACGGCGCCGCGCGGCGCGGAGTACTTCTCGTGGCGGATCGACATCTTGCCGCGGCTCACCCACCTCGCCGGGCTTGAGCTCGGCGCCGGCGTCAATCTCAACATCGTCTCGCCGGAACGCGCGGCGGCGGAGCTGCGCGACGCGGGCTGATGCGGGCGCTCGTGCAGCGTGTGTCGAGCGCGTCGGTGGCCGTCGACCGCGAGCAGGTGGCGGCGATCGGGCCGGGGATGCTGGTGCTGCTCGGCGTTCGCGTCGGCGACACCGAGGCAGAGGCCGACTGGCTCGCGGACAAGGTTCGTGCGCTCCGCGTGTTCCCCGACGCGGAGGGCAAGATGAACGAGCCGCTCGGCGACCGGGAGATCCTGTGCGTGTCGCAGTTCACGCTCTACGGCGACGCGCGCCGCGGAAACCGTCCGTCCTACGTCAAAGCCGCGCCCCCCGAGCTCGCCGAGCCGCTGTACGAGCGGTTCTGCGAGCGGCTCGGTGCCGCGCATGGAGTGTTCGGCGCTCACATGGATGTGGCGCTCGTCAACGACGGGCCGGTGACGGTGTTGATCGAGTCCGCGTCCGGATGACGCTCTCGCGGCAATACGCGAAGCTCTGCGACCGGCGCGACTTCGATGATCCGGAGCTGCTTGCGGCGATCCGCTCGCTCGTCCCCGAGCGCGACCCGCTCGCGTATATCGAGCGCAAGGTGTGGGAGTTCGCGATGGTGATGCTGTTTCTGCGGGACGCCGGCCACCTCGACGATCGCTCGCGCGTGCTGTCAGTTGGCGCGGGCGACGAGCGGATCGTGTTCTGGCTGACGAACCATGTCGGCGAAGTCGTCGCCACCGACATCTACGGCGAGGGCCACTTCGCCGCGCGGGAGGCGCACGTCTCGATGCTCGAGGACCCTGCAGCCCACGCGCCCGCGTACCCGTGGCGGCCGGAGCACCTCCGTGTTCTGGCGATGGACGGCCGGGCGCTCGACTTCCCCGACGAGAGCTTTGACGCCGTGTTCACCGTGTCCTCGATCGAGCATTTCGGCGCGCCGGCGGAGATCGCCCGCGCGGCGTCGGAGATCGGGCGGGTTCTCAAGCCCGGGGGTCACGCGGTCATCGTCACCGAATGCCTCGTCTCTCATCACCCGCTCGATTCGGCGGCGGCCGACCTCGCGGTCCGCGCGGCGAGCTTTGGACGCCGGCGGCGCCGCGCGACGCTGCGCAGGCGCGCGCGGCTCGGCGAAGTGCTCACCCGCCGCGAGCTCGACACCCTGATCATCGAACCGTCAAAACTCGCGCCGATGCAGCCCCTCGACACGCATCTGTCGCCCGAGACGTTTGCGCACATCACCACCGCTACCGCGGACGGGCGCCTGAACGCCGCCGGTGGTGATACCTATCCACTGATCCTGATGCGAATCTCGCGCTCGGTGTTCACCTCGGTGTGCTTGGTGCTGGCCAAGGGCGCGACGGGATAATCCCTGCAGATGCGGCGCTACAGCTACCTGTTCTCGCAGCTCGTCCGGCGCGAGCTGCGGCAGAAGTACCAGGGCTCCGTGGTCGGGGTCCTGTGGTATTTCGTCAACCCGCTGCTGCTGATGGCCGTCTACGGCGTGATGCTCGGTCCGCTGCTGAAGGCGACGCACTACTCCGACTACCCGATCTTCATCCTCGCCGGCCTGATCGTTTGGCTGTTCTTCGCCCAGGGGCTGATCGCCGCCGCATCTTCGCTGGTCGACCAGGCCTCGCTCGTGTCGAAAGTCCGGTTCCCGCGCGAGACGATCCCCGCCGCCTCGGTCACCGTCCAGCTCGTGCCGATGACGGCGATGCTGGTCGTGCTCGTGCCGGTGAGCGTGGCGGTGCGGGGCAACGGGAGCGCCTCGTTGGTGCTGCTGGTGCCGCTCGTGGTGTGCCTGTTCGCGTTCACGCTCGGGCTGGCGCTGATCGTGTCCGCGTTGCACGCCTACTTCCGCGACGTCCAGCCGATCCTGACCGCGGTGATGGTGCCGTGGTTCTTCCTCTCCGGTGTGCTGTTCGCCCTCCAGCGGCTGCCGGGCGTGCAGAGCCACCACTGGGTCGGCTCGCTGCTTCGGTGGGTCAACCCGATCGCTCCGTTCATCGACGCCGGCCGGACGATCATCTACAACGGCCAGGCGCCATCGGGGGCGACGCTGGCCTACGTGTTCGCCGCGGCGGCGATCGCGCTCACCGCCGGAACGGCGCTGTTCAGAGCGCTCGACCGCGAGCTGGCGGTGGTGCTGTGAGCCGCACGCTCGCAAACGGTGAGATCGTGCTCGACGACGCGTGGCGGTCGTTCTCGCCTCGAGCGGACCACGGCCGGACGCTGAAGGAGCTCGTCACCTCGGCCGGCCGCCGCCGCTCCACCGAGCTGCCGCCGACCCCGGCACTGGCCGGGGTGACGCTCACCGTGGCGCCTGGCGAGACGCTCGGGATCGTCGGGCGCAATGGCGCCGGCAAGACCTCGACGCTGCGCGTGCTCGCCGGGATCATCCCGCTCCAGCGCGGCTTCGCCGGATGCGGCGGGCGGGTCGCGACGCTGATCGAGCTCGGGGCCGGGTTCGGGCGCGAGTTCACCGGCCGCGAGAACATCAAGGTCTCGGCAGCACTTCACGGCATGTCGCGCGAAGAGGTCGAGGACCGAATCGACGAGATCATCGCGTTCTCCGAGCTCGGCCACTTCATCGACGCGCCGACCAAGACGTACTCATCGGGGATGCTCGTCCGGCTCGGGTTCGCAGTCGCCGCCCACCTGGCCGCCGACATCCTGCTGATCGACGAAGTGCTTGCCGTCGGCGACGAGGCGTTCCAGCGCAAATGCCTCCGTCACATCCACGCGCGGATCGAACATGGGACGACGGTCGTGCTCGTGTCCCACGCCCCGGGCACGATCGAGCGGGTGTGCCGGCGCGTCGCGGTGCTCGACGCCGGCAAGGTCGTGTTCGACGGCCCGACGGCGGAGGGCCTGCTGTTCTATCACCGGACCTTGGGGATCGAAGCGGCGGACCAGGCTGCCGCCCGTGAGGCACGCCCCGGTGTCATGTCGCTGCGCATGGCGGGGCTCGAGGACGGAGACGGCCGTCCGCGGCAGGTGTTCGAGACGGGCGAGCGGATGCGCGTGGTGACCGAGCTGCACGCGGCACGGAGCGTGCCCGACGCCGCGCTCGTGATCGACATCCGGGCCGGGTCGGGCCAGTCGGTGTTCAAGACCCGGCACTCGCTGCCCCCGGCCGGCCCAGGCGGCCGGCTCGTGTTCGAGATTCCGAGCCTTGCGCTGCTCGGCGGCGATTACGACATGGCGCTGGGAATCCACGAGGCAGGCGACAGCGCCCCGGGGATCGACCGGTTGCTCAGCTTCAGCGTCGTCGCCGCCGATGACGTCGAGGGGGTCGCCGACCTGCGCGGCACTTGGACGTTCACGGGCGACCACGTGGAGGCCGGCCACTGATGGATCCCGCCGACGCGCTCGCGCAGGCCCGCCGCGACGCGGGCGCCAAGGGCCGCGCGGACACGCTGCCGCCGCTCGGAGGCGAGGCGGTGTCCGCTCGGCGGCTGGCCGAGTGGGCGATCATCGAGCCGCTCGAGTCAGAGGTCTACTCGACGCGCCGCTTCGGCCGGCCGATCACGGCTGTCAAGCGGCTGCTACTGCGCCTGATGCGCCAGTACTTCGATCAGGTCACCGCTCAGCAGAGCCGCTTCAACGCGCACCTCGTCGCGCATGTGATCGCGCTCGAGGACCGCATCGCGGCGCTCGAGCGAGCCGGTGAAACGGACTCGGACGAGCCGCCCGAGCGATGAGGGTCTCACAGGTCCTCTGCGCCGCCGGTCCTATGGACGCGGTGACGAACCAGGCACTCGCCTGCCGGGCGTTGTTCGACGGCTGGGGCTGGCAGGGCACCGACTACTCGGCCGTGATCGCGCCCGGGATCGGGCGGGACGCAATCCACCACCTGCACGAGTGCTCGCCGAGGCGCGACGAGGTGCTGCTGCTCCACTACTCGGGCTACGCTCGGGGCCTCGAACCGCTATTCGGAACCGCGCCACGGAGCCTTTTGATCTCGCACAACATCACCCCAGCCAAGTACTTCTGGGAACACGAGCCCGTCGATGCCGTCCGCTGCGAGCTTGGCCGAGGTCAGCTCGCTGAGCTGACCGGCACGATCGACGCGCTCGCCGGGGTGTCCGATTACAACGCGCAGGAGCTGCGCGAGCTCAGCTCGCGCGAGGCCGCGGTGATCCCGGTGCTGTTCGACCGCTCGGCGCTGCCGCCCGCGGGGCCGCCGCCGGAGGGCGCCCCGACGATCCTGTTCGTCGGCCGGCTGACCCCGCACAAGCGCCAGGACCTCGTAATCGGGGCGTTCGCCCGTTACCGGCGCGAGCGCCCGGATGCGCGGCTCGTGCTGGTCGGCACGCCGATCACCCCAGGGTTCGGCGAGCAGCTGCGCCAGCTCGCGGACGAGCTCGCGCCAGGGGCGGTGAGCTTCGAATCCGGAGTTTCGGCTCAGCGGCTCGCCGAGCACTATCGCGCGGCGCACGCGTTCCTCTGCCTGTCCGAGCACGAGGGCTTCTGCATCCCGCTGCTCGAGGCGTTCCACTACGGCGTCCCGGTGATCGCACGCGACCGCGGCGCGATCGCGGAGGTGGCCGGCGATGCAGCGCTGCTGCTGAGTGATGGCGACGGACTCCAGACGATCGCCGAGCTCTTGCGGATCGTCGTCGGTGACGCCGAGCTCCGCGATGAGCTGAGGGCCCGGGGGGAGCGGCGGCTCGCCGTGTATGACCACGCCGCGACCGCCGCGAAGCTCCGCTCGGCGCTGGAGGTCCTTGCGTGAGGCTCCGCCGCCGACTTGCCGTCCTCGGCATCAACCGCTCGCTCGTGCTCCGGGTCCTGATTCGCTTCGGCCACCCGAAGTTGCGCGAGCTGCGCGCACGAGCCGTCGCGCGCAAAGGGCTGTCGGGTCTCGGCGCTCGGGCTGCTGCTCCGCCGGCTGGAGCGCGGCGTGCTGCGCGTCCCCCAGGGTCACGCCGGCGGCCTCGCGTTCGATATGCGCTACCTGCCGGTATCTCACGCTCACTTCGGCTCGATCGCGTTCGGGAACCTCGAGTCAGCGGTCCAGGAGGCGATGGTGAGGCACCTGGGTGAGGGCGGAGTGTTCTACGACATCGGCGCGAACCTCGGCTTCTTTGCGATGCTCGGCGCGCACCTGGCTGGGATCGACGCAGGTCACGTGTACGCGTTCGAGGCGGCGCCGGATAACGCCGAGGCGATCCGCTGCAACGCGGAGCTCAACGGGATCTCGAACGTGACCGTGATCGCCAGGGCGGTGGCGGCGAGCTCGGGCCGCGGCCGTCTGCAGGTGGTCGACGATCAGAGCTGGTCGAAGCTCGAGAACTACGGCGAGCACCCGTACACCGAGCGGGTGATCGACGTCGAGCTGGTCGCTATCGACGACCTCATCGCGGCGGGCGAGTTGCGGCCGCCGACGGTCGTCAAGATCGACGTCGAGGGTGCCGAGCTGGCGGTGCTCGAGGGGATGAGCTCGACGATCGACGCGTACCGCCCGGCGATCATCTGCGAGCTCCACGACACCCACGCCGAGTTCGTCGCCGCGATGCGGGCCCACGGCTACCGGCTGATCAACCTCGAGGGGACGATTCCGGTCGTCCAGGAGGGCGCGAGCGCCCACGCGCTGGCCCTCCCCCCGCTTGACGAAGGCGATTAGTAGACGCTGTAGCCCAGACCGGTGTAGAGCCGGTCGAAGCGCCGCAGCGTGCACCGGCTCGGGCCGGGCACGGACGGGTTCTCGCGATACAGCGAGTAGCCGAGGTTGACGCGCAACGCCGGACCGATCGCGTCCTTGGGGCGGCCGTTCGCGAGCGTCGCGACGATGTAGTCGGCCTTGCGTGACGCCTGCAAGTGGGGATAGTCGGTACCGAGCAGCGGCAGCTGGGAGCACAGCGGGCGCGAGTCGAGGAAGTATGCAGCCCACAGCTGAAGCGGCGGCCACATGTCGAGCCGGATCGAGGCGCCGGCGGGGAGCGAGTGGGCCCACGCGGCGAGCTGGATCGTCGCCTGCGGCAGCTGGTAGCCGGTCGCCTTCAGGTCGGAGACATCGCTGCCGGCGGTCGCGATCACGAGGATCGCGAGCAGCGCGAGCCCGGCGCGCCGGAGCCGCCCCGCGCCGAGCACCGCGACCAGCATCACCAGCGGTCCGACGAACGCCAGCAGCTTGAACTCGAAGTAGTAGCCGAACTGGCGGTGACGGAGATACGTGGCCAGCGCGATCCCGATCACGAACAGTCCGCCGAGACCCCAGGCGAGCGCTCGCGGTTGACCGGCGAATCCCTTGACCGTTAGCGCCACGATCAGCGCGAACAGGACCCAGCCGAGCACGGAGTTCGGCGAGGAGAAGAAGAAGTTGAACGGCACGAAGTGGCCCAGGTCGCCACCCCAGGACTGGAGCGAACTCCCGGGGGCCAGCACCTTGATCGCGCTGACCACCTTCTGCCCGACGCCGTATACGGGGACCGCCAGCAGCGCCGCAAGCGGGATCAGGTAGAGCAGGCTCCAGCGGCCGCGGTACAGGTCACGCGGCCGCAGCACGCGCTCGCCGGCCGCGATCCGCCGCCGCCGTCCGCTCCACAGGAACACGAGGATCGGGACCGCCGGGATCGGCAGCGCGAGCGGGTACGCGAACGCGAGCACGAGCGTGAACAGGACCAGCAGCACGAGCGTCGCCCTGCGTGAGGCCCACGACAGTCCTGGCTGCACGATCCACCAGGCGAGCACGACACAGAAAGGCATCGCGAAGAAGCCCCAGGTCTGGTTGAAATAGGGGTTCAGGATCGTGTACAGCGCCATCCGGTCGAGTCCGGCGAGCGCCATCGCGGCGAGCGCGATCGCCCACGGCGCGCCGAACACATCGCGCGCGACGAGGAACAGGCCGATCGCCGCGAGCGCCAGCATCGCCGCCGCAAGCGGCGCCAGCACCTGCCAGGTCGCAAGCCCCGAGATCGAGGAGACGCTCGCGAATGCGTAGTAGATCGGGTACTTCGACGTCCACGTCGGCGGCATCTGATTGACGGGTACGTGGATGTTCGTGCCGGTCGGGTAGGCATGCTTGAGGAACTCGGCCGTGCCGGCCGCCAGGTGGGCGTCGGAGCCGGTCCCCACGGGTGCGGCGTAGTGCTGGATGAACACCATCGGCACGAGCGCGACGACGAGCACAACGAAGGCCAGGTACGCCGGCCAGGCGATCCGGTGCAGCGCCAGCTCGGGCCAGCCGCGGGTCCGGACAGCGTGGGCGCCAAGCGCGGCGCCGGCGACAAGCAGCACCGCGAGCGAGACGTGATACGGAACACCGGCGAACCCGAGCGCAGTGAACGCGAGGCCCGCCGCGCAGGCGCCGGTCGGCAGCACCCACAGCAGCTCGTAGCGGCGTAGCGGCGCGGGCAGCAGCAGCCGCACGAGCCCGAAGCCGCACAGGCCGAACACGACCGCCGCCGCCGCAAGCGCGCGCAAAGTGTCGGGCACTGCCGAGAGCGCGTCGTGACGCGGCCGGGCGTTGAAGTGCCACGCCAGCGCGAGCAGCGCAATCAGGATCAGCAGCGCCAGCCCGCGCTCGGCGCGCCAGCGCGTGGTCTCGCTCAGCCCGCGGCGTCCGTCTGGCGCCGCGCCTCCGTCAGCACCCTCGACAGGAACACCGGGTTCCCCAGCAGGTACCGACGCCACATCCTGTCCGGCTCGATCATGAGTCTGAAGATCCATTCGAGTCCATTGTCGGCCAGCCACCGTGGGGCGCGCGGCGTGTGGCCCGATACGTAGTCGAACAGCGCCCCGACGGTCCATGTGACCGCGCCGCCGAGTTGGTCAGCGTAGCGATCGACCCACAATTCCTGCTTCGGCGTACCCATCCCCACGAGCACGATCCGCGGGCCGTGGAGGTTGATCTCCTCGATCACGCGCTCGTTGTGGGGTGAGTCGAGGTCGAAGAAGCCGTGGTGGGCGCCGACGACGTCGAGGTTGGGGTACCAGCGACGGAGGCGCAACGCGGCCTCCCGCGCGAGCGGCGGCTCGGAGCCGAGCAAGTAGATCGACTGGCCGAAGCGCTCGCACAGCGTCGCGAGGCCCCAGATCCAGTCGGCGCCGGTCATGCGGTGAGGGACGGGCAGGTTCAGGACGCGCGCGGCGAGCCGCACCCCGTAGCCGTCGCAGTAGACGAGGTCGGCTTTTCGCAGGGCATCGCCGAGCCCTGGGGTCACACGCGACTGGTTGACGACGTGCGCGTTGACGTACATCACCCGGCGCGTCCGTGCTTCGGATGCCCACGCGGAGATCGTCCTCAACAGCTCCGCAGGCTGCGCGAGGTCGATCGGAATGTCGAAGATCGGCGACGACGGGCGGAGCCCGGGCGGCGTCGGCTCGGGGTCGTCGCCGTTTGAGTGGAGCACGGCGTGGGCGGTCACGTCGCGCTGATGGTACGCCGCCGACGGCACAATGGAATTCAGTGGTGCCAACTGTGGCGATTGACGCTAGGGACGGGTACGGCCCTCAGCCGCGCGGATGGGGGCGGTACGCCCGATGCCTGGTCGAGGGCCTGCGCGCACTCGGACCGGACGGCTTCGCGCTATCGGTGCTGGAGTCCGGGGGCGCCGGGCCGGAAGTACTGTTCGAGCAGCTGAAGCTGCCGCTCGCGTTGCGCCGGTCACGCGCGGCGGTCGTGCACGCCACCAACTGCTTCCTGCCGCTGGCGCGTCCGTGTCCGGGGGTGGTGACGATCAACGACCTCGCGTTCGAGACCTGGCCGGGTGATTTCGCGCGGGCGACGCTCGTGAAGTACCGAGTGCTCGCGCGGCTGGCGGCCCGCTCGGCGGAGCGCGTGATCTGCCCGTCGGCGTACACGGCCGACGACCTCTGCGCCCGGTGGGGGGTCCCACGGGAGCGGGTGCGGGTGATCGACGACGCACCCGCGCTGTCGATCGGCTCGCTCGAGCCCCCGCCCGGGCCGTATCTGCTTGCGGTCGGCGACCTGCGGCGCAAGAAGAACATCGAGGCGCTGGTCCGCGCGTTCGTCGAGCTTCGGCGGTCGGCGAAGATCGCGCACAGGCTGGTGCTTGCTGGGCTCGATGCCGGGTCGGGCGCCACGCTCCGCGCGGCGGCGGACGGGGAGCCGGTGGAGTTCACAGGCTACGTATCCGACGAGCGGCTCGACGCGCTGATCCGCGGCGCAGACGTGCTCGTGCACCCGAGTCTGTACGAGGGCTTCGGCCTGGTCGTGCTCGAGGCGATGGCGCGCGGTACGCCGGTGCTCGCCGCGCGCGCGACGGCGCTGCCTGGCACCGGTGGCGACGCGGCCGCGTATTTCGAGCCGGAGAGCCCCGGCGGCTTGGAGCGAGCGCTGCGGGAGCTGCTTGCCGACGACGGCGCCCGCGCTGAGTTAGCGCGGCGTGGTCTCGCGCGCGCCGCGGAGTACTCGTGGGAGCGGACGGCGCGGGAGACCGCCGCCGTCTACCGAGAGCTTCTGTAGCGTCGCGGCTGCCGCGACGATCAGGCACGTGACCGCGCCGAGGCCGAGCCCGGCGCGCGGGCCGAGCCAAGCGATCGTCGCACCGACGATCGGGCCCCCGATCGGGGTCGAGCCCTGGAAGGCAACGAACCACAGCGCCATCACGCGGCCGCGCATCCCCGGCGCGGCCGTCAGCTGCAGCGTCGAATTGCCCGTCGACATGAACGAGATGCTCGCCGCGCCGGCGAGTGCGAGCACGATCACCTCGACGGCCAGCGAGGGCGCCAGCGCCGCCAGCCCCACGGCGACGCCGAACCCGGTGGCGGCCACCGTCAGAGCGCCGATTCCGGTTCGGCCACGGGCCGCGACGAACAGGCCCCCGGCGACCGCGCCGACGCCCATCGCAGCGGTCATGAAGCCGTAGCCGGTCGCGCCCGCGTGCAGCGCGTGACTCGCCATCACCGGCAGCGAGACCTGGAACTCGTACGTGAGGCAGCCGACCGCCGCCATCATGATCAGCGGAATCGCGAGCTCGCGCGTCTTGCGCACATACCGGAAGCCCTCGCGGAGCTGGCCGGGGCTGCGAGGTTGCGGGCTCGTCGGGTTGAGCTTTGTCATGTCGAGCGTCATCAGCGAGCCGACGACCGCCACGAAACTGGCTGCATTGGCGAGGAAGCAGACCCCGGTGCCGACGGTTGCGATCAGGATGCCGGCGATCGCCGGGCCAATCGCGCGGGCGACGTTGACGAGCACCGAATTGAGCGAGACCGCGTTGCGGAGGTGCTCGGCGCCGACGAGCTCGAGCATGAACGACTGCCTCGCCGGGTTCTCGAAGGCATTGTTGAGCCCGAGCAGCGCGGCCAGCAGGCCGATCTCCCAAACCTTGACGTTGCCCGTGACCGTCAGCAGGCCGAGGATCAGCGCCTGGACGCCCATCGCTGACTGCAGCGCGATCATCACCTTTCGCTTGTCGACGCGGTCGGCGATCACCCCTCCATACGGCGCGAGGATCAGCACCGGAAGCGTCTGCAACGCGACGATCAGACCGAGCATCGTGCTCGAGTGCGTGAGCGTCAGAACCAGCCACGACTGCGCAGTCATCTGCATCCACGTGCCGATCAGCGAGATCGACTGACCGGCGTAATACCGCCGGTAGTTGCGAACGGACAGCGCTGCGAACGTGATACCTCGGGCCTGCCGCGCGCTCGCCCTCCAGGCTCGCCTCCTGCGCGGCGCCCGAGTCATCCTGCTACGCGCCTCACGCGCGTCACGATTTCAGCTCCGCGGCCAGCGCTTCGAGCGCCGGCAGCGCGTGCCCGAGCAGCTTCTGATGCTCATCGGAGAGCGGGGCCAGCGCGAGGTTGAGCGCGTCGGTCCGCTCGCGCCGGATCCTGTCGGCCAGCGCGCGGCCGGCGGCCGTGGCGTTGACCAGTGCCGCGCGGCGGTCCGTCGGGTCGGCGACGCGCTCCAGCAGGCCGGCGTCGGTCAGGTGGCCGACGATCCGCGAGAGCATCGTCGGGTTGACCTGCTCGGTGGCCGCCAGCTCGGAGAGACCGATCCCCGCTGTCCTCGTGACGGTGAACAGGATCGAGATCTTCGTCGGCGTCAGCCCTGCGGCGGCCGCCGACGGCGTTGTCCGCAGCCGGCGATGCAACCGGCCGATGACGGCCCGGAGCCGGGCGGCGGTGTCGGCGTCGATGATCGGGGCGGTGGCGGGCGTACTCGTCTCCTCGGAAGTTGATTGCTTGCTGGCAAGCATTAGTATAGCCGCTGCGGATCGCCCCCCTCACAGGGGGAAAATCCGCAGCACGCGCGTTTGGAACCCCGCCGGCCTGGGAACACACGGCCAAGGAGGCCACCCACCACCAACCGGCCACCAGAGGCAGTTCGTCGGATAGCCGCTCGGGACAACGCCGTCCCGGGCGGTTATTCGTTTACGCGATGGTCGTCGCGACGCAGCGCGTCCGTGAACCGCTTGGGCACGGCTGCATCCTCTCCCTCCTCCCAGAGCGTCACCACGACAAGCTCACCGTCTGCCGGCCGGCAGACGTAAACGAGCCCCTGGCGCTGTAGATCGCGGACGAGCACGGTCCCGCGTTCGCCCTGTTGCACGCGGTCGGCCGCGCGGGCTCGCGCGACCCGCGAGGCGATCTCGGTCTTGGCGTCGAGCGTCCCGCGGACCCGTTGGCGGAACCGCTCGGCAGCATGGTCGGTGACGGCTATCAACACGTTCTGGGATCGTGCCACGGCGATGCGCACGACGATCTTGCTGCTGAGCGTTGACGAGGCGCCGCTCCTGAGATATTCGCTACCGGCGGCGGCGCAGGCCGCCGCACAGGCCGGCGCACCCGTCGAGGTCGTAGTCGTCGACAACGGCTCGAGCGATGAGACCGCCGAGCTCGCGGCCGAGCACGGCGCCCGCCATTTGCGACTTGCGCCTCGCCGCAGCTACGCCGCTGCGATCAACGTGGCGATCGAGGAGACCGACGGTGATGCGGTGCTGCTGCTGAACGCAGACTGCATCCTCGATCAGGGCTTCCTCGCGGCGGCTCTGCCGCGGCTCACGGAGCAGAGCGTGGGCTCGGTCGCGCCGAAGCTGCTGCGGATGCGGGGCCCAGGAGACCCGCTCGAGCAGACCGACGCGGCCGGGATGTACGTCGACCGGCACCGCAAGAACGGGCTCGTCGGTCACGGTCGCTCGGCGTCCGCATTCGCGACGACCGCCGCCGCGTTCGGCGCCGACGGCGCGGCCGCGCTGTACCGCCGTGAGGCGCTGCTCGACTGCGCGCTCGACGGGCGCGAGGTGCTCGACGAGGATCTCGAGCTGTGGGCGTCGGACGCCGACCTTGCATGGCGCGCTCAGCTGCTCGGGTGGGCGTGCGTGTACGAGCCGGCTGCGGTCGCACACCATGTGCGTACTTATAGCCCGAGCACCCGCGCGCAGCTCCCAGAGGACTCGCGGCGGATGCAGTTCCGCAACCGCCTGCTGATGATCGTCAAGAACGAGACTCGCCGCGGCCTGCTCCGCGACGGGCTGTTGATCGCCGGCTATGAGCTGCTTGCGCTCGGTCACGTACTGCTGCGCGAGCGTCATTTGCTCGGCGGGTACCGAGATGCCTGGCGGCTGCTCGGAGGGGCACGACGGCGCCGTGCCCAGATCCATTCACGCCGGCGCGTGGAGCTGCCGCCGTTCGGGCTCAGGCCTCCGGCTTAGGGGCGCTCAGGCCGCCGCCCGCGGCGTCGGCGCTCCGTTCGGCTTGCGGCGCGCGCCGCGCCACCGCCGCGGGGCTCCGAGCGCCTGCTCGTACACGTCCCAGGTCGCGGCGGCTGCGTCGCTCCAGCTCCACCGCGGCGGAGCTGGCGCGGGGCGGGTGAGCGACTCGGCGCGTCGGATCAGGCCGTCGAGGTCATCGACAGGAGTAAGCGCCGCGCGACCGTTGAGCACTTCGCGGAGCGCGGGCACGTCGCTGGCGGCGACCGGAGTTCCGCATGCGAGCGCCTCGACCGGCGGTAGCCCGAAGCCTTCGTCGTCGCTCGGGAACACGAGCGCATGGGCGCCCGTGTAGATCGCCGCGAGCTCATCGTCAGTCACCTCGCCCGTGAGCGTCACATCGGGTAGCTCCTGTGCCCAGCGACCGGTCTCGCCGACCAGCACGAGCGGCATCGTGCGGGTCGCACGGGCGAGCGCTGCGACCCGCTTGCGCGGGTCAGGGGTGCGCAGGCCGCCGACCCACAGCAAATATTCCTCGGGCAGGCCGTACTGCTCGCGGACGGCTTCGACCTCGGCAAGCGAGCGCGGGTGGAGCGTAGGCGCGACGGCCTCTCCGATCACGTCGATCCGGTCGGCCGGGATCTCGAGCACGTTGATCGCGTCGTCGGCGACGGCGCGCGTCGGGACGATCACGCGTACGGCGCGCTGCACCGCCAGGTACCGGAGCTTGAACCGAAGGCCCGACCGGAGGTACTCGCCGCGCCGCTTGAGCGGCACGAGGTCGTGGAGCGTGACCACCATCGGCACCGGGGAGCGGAGCAGTGCCCCGTCGATCCATGGCGAGTGGAACACGTCGGACCGGCGCGGCCGCGGCTCGTGGGTTTCGATGATTTCGCCGCGGTCGAGCTCGCGCAGCGCCTCGAGCAAACAGCGCACGTAGCGGCCGATCCCGCGGGACTCCCTCGCCGCCCTGGAATCGAACGCAAGCTTCACGGAGCGATCAGGCTCTCTACCCGGTTGACGTAGTCGTCGACGTTGAACCTGCGCGCGGCGCTGCGCGCGGCGCGGCCCATCGCATCGCGGCGGGCGAGCACGTCGAGGATCGCGCTCGCAAGCTCGTCCGGGTGTCCCGGCTCGACGAGCCGTCCTGTGACTCCGTCCTGCACGACCTCCGGCAGGCCGTCGACCCGCGTCGCTACGACCGGCGTGCCGACCGCCATCGCCTCCGCCAGCACCGTGCCGAACGGCTCCTGATAGGCCGGAAGCACGAGCACGTCGAGGTGGCGCATTAGACCCTGCGCGTTGGCGGTCCACGGCAGATGCTCAATCCCCGGAGCCGCCTTGACCGTGCTCGTGTACGCGCGGTCGGCCCCGTATGGGTCGTCGCCGATGATCACGACGCTCGCGTCGGGCTGCTTGGAGCGGATCGCGGGCGCGGCGCGGACCAGGTCGAGCGGTCCCTTGCGCGGTTCGATCCGGCCGACGAAGCCGATCACCGGTCCGTTGTCGGTGCGCCATGGGGCGGGCGTGTGTGGCGGGTCCGGATCGATCGGGCCGTAGACGACGTGGGGGTCCAACCCCGCGAGCCTGGCCGCAACAGCTTCAGAGTCGGCGAGCACGACGTCGGCCCGCGACCAGAACCGAGGGACGCGGCTGACCATGTCGTGGATGTGCAGGACCAGCCGGGGCGCGCGTGGGAGTGCCGGCAGCGCTCGGCCGCACACGCCGCCGTTGAGATAGACGACATCGTGATTGCGTGCCAGTCGCCGCGCGCGCGGCCAGCTCGCGATCGCTCGTGCCCCGGAGCCCTGCTGCAGGCCTCCGAGTGGAAGCGGCTGCCAGCCGTATCCGGCATCGCGCGCGGCGTCGCGGAGCGGGCCCGCCCCGGGGGTCGTCAGCGTGATCTGCCAATCGCGGCCTGCGAGGCCGCTCAACAGTCTCAGCAAATGAAGTTCAGCTCCCCCTTCTTGGTCCACGGGCGCGACCGCGAGTAACCGTCGCATCGCAGATCCACTCTATTGCGGTGTGCGCCCCGATGTCGGGCGATACCGTCGCGGATGTGCTGGATTACTACGAGCAGCTGTGGGCACGGCTGCCGGACGATCTCGCGGCGCCCGATTTCGCTCGCCGGCGCGCGTTTATGCTGCGCGCCGCGGCCCCTGGGCAGCGCGCGCTTGACCTTGGCTGCGGCGCGGGGGACTTCGCCGCCGAGCTTGCTCGCGCCGGTGTTAGCACGGTCGGTGCGGACGTGGCGACGGCCGCGGTCGCGCGGGCGGCGCGCCGGCATCCGGACATCGAGTTCGTCGTGGTACCGCTCGATGGGCCACTCCCATTCGACGACGGCGCTTTCGAGCTCGTGTGGGCAAGCGAGGTGATCGAGCATGTCGCCGACACAGCGGTGTGGCTTTCCGAAGTGCGGCGGGTACTTCACCCGGGGGGCCGGCTGCTGCTAACCACGCCGTCGCACGGGCGCGTGCCCGTGTTCGTGCGTGGCGTCGACCGGTTCTCGGAGCCGCTCGGAGACCATCTCCACCTGTACACGCGGCGCTCGCTCGCGCGGCTGCTGCAGGAGTTCGGGTTCGGGTCCGTGCGGATCCGCGTCGTCGGTGGCGTGCCGCTGTTGTGGCGTACCTCGCTGATGGCGGAGGCGAGCAGATGAGGGTGCTGATCGACCACACGTATGCCCAGCGAGCGCCGCATTCGGGGACGGCCGTGTACCTGTCTGGGCTGATTGGAGCGCTGTCGGGGGTCGAGTTCGTGTTGGCCGTCAACCCGCGCCGCGGAGCCCGGGCGGGCGGGGGCGCCGGCAGCGCCCGGAACCTGCTCGTGGATCGCTGGTGGGAGGAGGTGGAGCTGCCGCGGCGCGCGCGGGCGCTCGGCGCGGACGTGATCCACCACCCGCTGCCGGCGATCACCCGGTTTCCTGGTCGCGCCGCGGTCGTCGTCACCGTCCACGACCTCGCGTTTGAGCGGATGCCGGCGATGTTCGACCCTCGCTGGCGCCGCTACGCGCTGCTGTCCCATCGCGCCGCGGCACGCCGCGCCGATGCGGTGATCTGCGTGAGCTCGACGACCGCGTCGGACGTGCAGCACTTTTGGGGGATCGATGCCGCCCGGATCGTTGTCGCGCCGCACGGACCCGGACAGGCACCTTCGGTTGCGGATCGGCGCGCGCCACGGCACTTTCTGTATGTCGGCGACGACGAGCCCCGCAAGGACCTCGCGACCCTGCTCGCCGCGTATGCCCGCTACCGCGCCGCCTGCGCGGCCGACCCGCTCGAGCTGGTCCTCGCCGGCTCGGCGACGGCGGCCGGTGAGGGGGTGCGGGTCGAGCGTTCCGTCGACGCGGAGCGGCTCGGCGCGCTGCACGCCGGCGCCGCCGCGCTCGTGCACACTTCGCTGTACGAGGGCTTCGGCCTCACACTGCTCGAGGCGATGCGCGCGGGCACGCCGGTGATCGCGGCGCGTGTGAGCGGCGTTCGCGAGCTGTGCGGCGATGCGGCGCGGCTCGTGCCGGCCGGCGACGCAGCTGGGTTCGCCGACGCGATGGCCGCCGTCGCGGACTCGCCGGAGCTTCGTGAGCAGCTCGGAATGCTCGGCCACAGGCGCGCCGCCACATTCTCCTGGACGGTGTCCGCACGGGCGCACCTCGCCGCATACTCTCTAGCTTTGAAAGCATGAAGATCGCGATCCTCGGCACGCGCGGGATTCCCGCCTCCTATAGCGGATTCGAGACTGCGGTTGAGCAGCTCGCCTCCCGGCTGACCGAGCGTGGACATGAGCTGGTCGTCTACTGCCGACCGCACGTCGTCGACCGGAGGCTCAAGACCTACAAGGGCGCCGAGCTCGTCCACATCCGGACCGTGCAGAACAAGTACCTCGATACGTTCGTGCACACGGCGTTGTCGGCGATCCATGCCGCGCGCGTGACGAAGCCCGACGTCGCACTGTTCTTCATCGCGGGCAACTCGCCGCTGTGCCTGATCACCCGATGGGCATCGATCCCCGCCGTGATCAATGTCGACGGCCTCGACTCGGACCGCCGCAAGTGGCCGGCATTTGCCAAGACATACCTGCGGTTCGCCGAACGAACCGCGCCCCGGTGGGCGGACAGGGCTATAACCGACAGCCACGCGGTCGCGGACGTCTATGCGCGCCGCTACGGCAAGCGGATCGGGGTCGTCCCGTACGGCGTCCGCGATCCCGGGTATGACGGCGTCGAGACGCTGGAGCGGCTCGGGTTGGAGCCGCGCCGTTACATCCTGTTCGTCGGGCGTCTCGAACCCGAGAACAACCCGCACCTGCTCGTGGAGGCGTTCTCCCGGATAAGCCGCGACGCGGCGCACGGGATGAAGCTCGCCGTAGTTGGCGGTGCCCCGTACGCCGACGAGTACATCCGCAGTGTGTGGCGCACCGCGGACCCGCGCGTGGTGTTCCCGGGCTACGTGTTCGGTCGCGGCTATTGGGAGCTTCAGCGCAACGCCTATCTGTTCTGCGCGCCGACCGAGGTGGGCGGCACCCACCCCGTGATCCTCGAGGCGATGGCGGCTGGAAACTGTGTGCTTGTCAACGACCACCGCCCGAACGCGGAGACTGTCGGCGACGCCGGGATCTACTTCTCGGGCAGCACCGGCGTGGACGATCTCGCGGTTCAGCTCGAGCGACTGCTGGCGGATCCCGACCTGGTACAGGTCTACCGAGGCCGCGCGCTGGAGCGCGCCAAGCAGTATTCGTGGGACACGGTCACCGACCAGTACGAGCAGCTGCTGACCGCGGTGTGCGATGCGTGCGGCCCTGGCGCCCTGCCGCCGCACCTGATCGATTCAGAGATCCCCGTGGCGATCGCGTAGAGCGGAGCGTCAGCCGACCTGGATCGGTGCGTAGCGGCTCGTGTACAGCGACTCGTGCGGAAGCTGCCAAGCGATCCGTAGGTAGCCACTTCCGGGCGGCGCGACGCGAGTCGTGAAATACCCCTCGGGCTGCTGGAACGAGACCGTCTGGATCGTGTGCCAGGCGCCGTGGCCTGAGGACCACTGGATCGACGCGTGCTGTGCGCGATCGTGTGGCCCCGGGCGAATTTGGCCCCAGACGAACACCCGCCCGCCGTGCCCGACTCTTGGCGACGGAATCCAGATCGGCGTCCGGTACGCCCCGAGCGCGGGTTTCTGCTCGCCGTTCTGGAACAGCAGCCCGGTGTTGAACGTGTCCCAGTAGTACGGGCTGCTCTTCGGGTAGCTGCGATTCGGCCCGGAGTCGTACAGCAGGAATTGCGAAACCGAGCGCACGCGGCTGTTTCGCCAGGCGATGTAGTCCGCCTCGTTGATGTACGCCGCCTGCTCGGAGGGGGTGACGATCTCGCGCGGGTCGGGCGGGTTCGTCTGATATCCGTACTCGGTGATGTAGATCGGGAGCTGACGGTGCACGCCATAAGCCGCGAACGAGCGGTCCAGTCCGCCCTCGAGCCGGTTGAGGTTCGCGAGCGGCACGTAGTCCGGGTCGGGGCTGCTGTAGGCCGGCGTGTGGAAGAAGTAGTACGGATGGTGGGCGAAGCCGGTGGCGTAGAACAGGCCGCGATTGGCAGCGACGAAGGCGCTGGGGCTGCCGCTGATCGGGCAGCCGAGCGCCGCGGCCGCATTGCCCGACAGCCGGCGATAGCTGCTGTCGACGCAGTACAGCGCGCGCAGGAACGGCATCGGCGTCGTCGCGATGTATGCCCCAGGGGTCGAGTAGCCCTCCGGTGCGAGCTCGCCGATCAGGAGCGTGTCCCGGGCGTGCCCCGTTTCGGCGAGCGCGCGATACGCGGCGTCGACGTAGGACCGGTACAGCCGGGGTGAGTTCAACACCTGGGTGCGGCCGTACCTGCTCCACTGCGGCGCGAGCCAGCCGGGCTGGTTGGGCTCGTTCCAGATCGACCAGTAGTCGACCCGTGGCAGCGGCGTAGCGGGAGGGGTCGGCGTCGAACTGCTCGGGGCGGTGGCGCCCGCGCGCGCGAGCGGCGGCACCAGTCCCCCGGCGGCGTCAATCGTCGGCGTCTGGGGCGGCGTGTACGTGCCGCTGTAGCGGGCGCCGAGCGCGTAGACGAACTCTCGGAACGCCGCCGCGTTCGGGTTCCAGTGGTCCGCGGCCTTGGCTGTCGGGGCGCCGCGGCCCATCGCCCACAGCGGCCCCGGGGCGGTGATGTTGAAGTCGACCCCCATCCCGTAGTCCGCGGCGTACTCGACCAGCCGGTCATACGGTGCCCAGTTGGCCGCGGGGTATGACGCTGGATCGACCGGGTCGAAGTTCTTCGGCTCCGTTCTCGACGCCGGGCTCGGCGCGAGGTACGACCACTTGACATTCACCCGGACCCGCGTGACGCCGAGCGAGGCGAGCTGCGCGAGCGTGGAGCTGACGCCTGCGGAGCTGTTGTAGAGCAGGTACGCGTCGTCCTGGAAGGTCGACTCCTGCGTGGTGCCGGCGTTGGCGATGCCCGGAGCGACAGCGGCCAGGCAGAGCAGCGCGGTGGCCACTTTCGCGCGGACTCGCATGCGCGGCGAGGCTACCAGTCAGCCTTCGACCGACAGCGCCGATTCGTACGCCGCCACCGTCGCCACGCCGCACCGCTCCCACGTGAAAGCCTGCTCGACCGTCGTCCGGGCGTCGTCCCGGGCGGTGGGGTCGCCAAGGACCCGCTCAATCGCCTGCGCCAGCCGCCGAGGATCGCGCGGCGGAACGAGCGTGATGCCGTTGCCCGTGTCGGCGGCGGCGATCTCGCCGGGTCCGTCTTCGCCTTGCGCACCGATCGCGGGGACACCGCCTGCCATCGCCTCCACGTACGCGACCCCGAACGCTTCTTCGACGCTCGGGAGCACGAACACCGACGCGCTCTGGGCGGCGGCGACGGCCTGCTCGTGCGCTAGCTGGCCGCGGAACTCGACCCGATCGGCTACGCCCCGCTCGCTCGCAAGCTTGGTGAGGCGTTCGCGCTCAGGCCCGTCGCCGACGATCACGTAGCGCAGGTCCGAGGGGCCGCCGCGCAGCAGCGCGAGCGCTTCGATCACGTCGGCATGCCGCTTGCGCGGGACGAGGTGGGCGACCGTCACGAGCGTGGGCGTCGCCGGCGGCGGCTTCGGGCTGGGGGGCACGTCGGCGCCGAGGTGGACGACCGTCGTCGCGCGCGCACCGCGGTCGTTGCAGCGGCGCGCGGTGCCGGCGCTGTTGGCAAGCACGAGCCGCGCATGCGACAGCGTCTCGGCGACGGCCGGGTGGCGCCCGAGCGGGCCGTAGACGTCGTGGCCATGCACCGATAGGACGAGTGGTGCACCCGGGCTCGCGCGCCGGACCGCGTCGCCGGCGGGGACGGCGTAGTGGGCATGGATCAAGTCGAACGGAAACTCGCCGCGGACACGATCAAGCGCGCGCCGCAACGCGGGCGCCGCCCACCTCCCCCAAGCGCCGTACGCCCACGGCCGTGGCGGCGAGACGTAGCGCACGAATTGGATCGGGATCCCGTCGAGCGTCGCGCGGCCGGGCTGTCGGATCGCACCCGCCGCGGCCTTGAGATCAAGGCGCCTGACAGTCGCCAGCGACGGCAGCGGGCGATATAGGACAAGTACCCTGACCTCGGCGCCAGCCGCCCGCGCCGCGAGTGCCTGCCGGTGCGCCCAGATGCCGCGGACCGGGTCGGCGGCCCGCGGGTAGTACTCGGCGACGATCAGGACCTTCAACGTCGCGATCCTTATGGTGGCGCGGAGGCTAGGGGTTCAGCCGGCGCCGTTGGTGCGGCGTTCGGCCGTGAGCTGGCGTGCGAACGAGATCATGAAGCGGGGGTTGTACCGCGTGTAGCGCCGCCACAGCCGGCGCGGCTCGTGTGCCAGGCGGTAAGCCCACTCGAGTCCCGCCTCCTGGATCCAGTTGGGCGCCTGCGGGACGAGCCCGGCATGAAAGTCGAACGCTGCACCCACGCCGACGAGCACCGGCGCCTCGAGCCGGTCGCGCATCGCGGCCATCCACTTCTCCTGCTTTGGGACGCCGATCCCGACCCACGCCACATCGGCCCGCGAGCGGTTGATCTCTTCCGCCACGGCGTCCTCTTCCTCGGCTGTCAGTGGCCGATGCGGGGGCGAGTAGCCGCCGACGATCCTCACGCCGGGGTAGCGCTGGCGAAGGTTGAGCGCCAGCTGCACCAGCGCGCCTTGATTGCGGCCGCCGTACAGGTACATGCGCTGTCCGGTCGAAGCAGCGCGAGCGCATGAGCGTGACATCAGCTCCGGACCGTAGACGCGCTCCGCCAGCGAGTGGCCGAGCGCGTTGATCGCCCACACGAGCGGCTGCCCGTCCGGCACGTTCATCGATGACTGCATCAGCGCCGCGCGGAGCTCTGGGTCCTCCTCGGAGGCCATCACCGTGTGCACGTTGCAGACGCACACGTACCCCTGCTCACGGGTGGTCACCATCTGATCGATCAAATCGAGCGTTCGCTCGTAATCGGTCAGCGCCAAGGGGACGTCGAGGACCGCGACCGTGCGAGGTGCGCGGACCGGAGTCAGGCGTGGCTTGACGTGGCTTTCAGGCTGCATTGCGGGAATTCCGACGGGACCTGGATGCGAAAGCTACCCGTAAAGACGGAATTTGGAGTTCCCGGTTTCGGTGTTACCCCAGAAACGCTTAAAAGGCTCAGCGGCCAAGGTTAGGTTTGGTTTATTCGCCGCGAGGTATCCTGACCAGAGACACGGAAGTCCTCGCGATCCGCGAGCATCGCCCCCTTCTCGCGGATCTCGGACGGCCCCCAGCCCTACCAGGGTCGTCCTTCGGCCGGGCCCGTGCCGCAGCATTGCGGTGCGGGCCCGCCACGCCTTCACGACGTCCCGGATAACCTCTCGCGCCGCGATGGACTGTGTTGTCACCGGCGGCGCCGGCTTCATTGGCTCGAACCTCGTCGACGGGCTCGTCGCGCGGGGAGATCGCGTCACCGTTATCGACGACCTCTCGAGCGGTCGTCGTGAGAACCTCGAGGGCGCGCTAGCGGCGGGGGCGCAGCTCGAAGTCGCCGATGTCCGCGACGCCCAGCAGATCGCGGCCGTGTTCGAACGCGAGCGACCCGAACTCGTGTTCCACCTCGCGGCTCAGATCGATGTCCGCCGTTCGGTCGCGGACCCGCGGGCGGATGCGGAGGTCAACGTGCTCGGGATGATCGCGGTGCTCGAAGCCGCTCGCCGGGCGGGAACGCGTCGCGTGATCAACACGTCGACCGGCGGGGGCCTGTACGGCGATGCCGAGTTGTTGCCGACGCCGGAGGACTATCCGATCCGCGCGCTCGCGCCGTACGGACAGGGCAAGTACGCGGCCGAGGGATACTGCGAGCTCTACTCGCGGCTCCACGGCCTGTCGACGATCTCCGTCCGATACGGGAATGTCTACGGACCTCGCCAGGATCCGTACGGTGAGGGCGGCGTCGTCGCGATCTTCTGTGGCCACGTGGTCACCGGCGCGACCCCGACGGTGTTCGGCGACGGGCGCCAGACGCGCGATTGGGTCGAGGTGTCGGATGTGGTCGCCGCCAACCTGCTCGCCGCCGACGCGAAGCTGACCGGGCCGGTCAACATCGGCCACGGACGCGAGACGTCGGTGCTCGAGCTGATCGAGGCGCTCAGCGACGTCGCTCCGGCGCCGCTGCCGTCGCCTCAGTTCGCGCCCGAGCGGCCGGGCGAAGTGCGGCGAAGCTGCCTCGACGTCTCGCGCGCCCGCAAGGAGCTCGGCTGGGAGGCAACGGTCGAGCTGCGCGACGGGCTAGCGGCGAATCCTGGCCGGGCTATAGCTCTTCGGCGACCCGCGGCGCCTCGCGGGTGAAGTACCACCAGCCGAGCCCGAACAGCGCGATGATTATCAGGATCGCCGCGAGGACGTGCAGCATGCCCCCCACACCGCCGCCGGCGTTGTGCACCGGGGTCCTGAAATACGGGATGTGGATGAACGCGTGGCCCATCTGGGTGAGCATCATCGCCAGCGGGGTGAGCATCGCGACGTGCTCGAATCCCTTGTACTTCGGCGCCGTGTACATGATCGGTGAGGCATAGAACAGGATCTGCGACAGGACGTCCCAGATCGGTTGCACATCGCGGTAGCGGACGTACAGAGCCGCCAGCAGCATCCCGATACCGGTCGCCAGCACGATGAACCCGACCGCGATCGGCAGCAGCCAGAGCCAGCTGAGTGCCGGCGTGATGCCGTTGGCGAGTGCGAACACGAGCACCGCGATGAAGTTCATCGCCAGATTGAAGGTCGCGGTGAGGGAGACCGACAGTGGCACCGCCATCCGGGGGAATCGGACCTTTCGAAGCAGCGCCTCGCGCTGGACCAAGCACGGCACCGACATCGAGGTCGCCTCGCCGAAGTAGTTCCAGTAGACGATCCCCGTCAGGAGGTACACGCCGTAGTGGGGGATCGTCTTCCCGACGTTGAAAATCTGGGTGAAGAAGACATAGATCACCCCGAAGAACAGCAACGGCCGCATCAGCGACCAGAAGTAGCCGAGGACGGAGCCGAAGTAGCGCAGCTTGAACTCCGTCCGGGCGAGCGTCAGCGTCAGCTCGATGAACCGGTGCAGGCTGCCGCCGATCGCTGACGGCCCGTACGTGCGCGCGGTAGTCGTCGTCACCGCGGGCAAGCTAGCAGCGACCAGTCGCGACTGGGCCAGGCGCGCACCGCCATAATCGCCGCGTGACGGTCCGCTTCATCGATGCTCGGGAGTCGCTGGCGCGCGCGCGGGGCGACGCCGTCGTCTGCATTCCCGTCTATGGCGCGCATGAACTGTTCGTCAGGTGCCTGGCGACGGTGCTCGAGCACACGCCTCCGGACGTGCCGATCCTCGTCTGCGACGATGCCAGCCCCGATGGACGCACGCGCGAGCACGTCGCCGCGCTCGACGGCGCAGCGAGCGAGCGCGAGCTGTTCTACGTCCGGCGAGATCGCAACGTCGGCTTCCCGGCGAACGTGAACGGCGCGTTCGCTGCCGCGGCGCCCGCGGACGTCGTGATCCTCAACTCCGACTGCGAAGTGGCCGACGGCTGGATCGACGGCCTGCGCGATGCTGCCTACGGCGACAGCAGGGTGGCGACAGTCACGTCGCTGACGAACCACGGCAGCATCGTCTCGGTTCCGGGCCCGGAGCCGGGGGCGCTACCGGACCGATGGCGGCTCGACGACGCCGCCGCTGCGGTGCGAGCAGGCTCGCTGCGAATCCGCCCGTGGCTACCGACCGCGATCGGGCACTGCGTCTACATCCGGCGCAGCGCGCTCGAGCTGGTCGGCGACTTCGATCTCGCGTTCACGCCGGGCTACGGCGAAGAGGTCGACTTCTCGCAACGGTGTCTGCAAGCAGGCCTATCGCACGTGCTCGCAGACGACGTGCTCGTGCTCCATCACGGGTCCGGGAGCTTCTCGCGCGACGGTCAACCGGCTCCGGTCAAGGAGCAGCACGAGCGGTTGATCGCGACGCGCTACCCGTACTACCACAAGACGGTCTGGGCACTCGAGCGGGACCGGACCGGGCCACTCGCGCGGGCGCTTGGAGCGGCGCGGCGATCGCTCCAGGGCGTCTCGGTGCTGATCGACGCACGGACGCTGACCGGTCCGATGACGGGAACTCAGGTCCAGGTGCTCGAGGTGATCAAGGCGCTCGCGACCACCGAGCAGATGCGGCTCACAGCGCTCGTCCCCGACACCCTGAGCGACTACGGGGCGCGCGCGCTGAATGCACTTTCGGGCGTCGAGCAGATCAACATGAGCGCGTACAGCGCGGCCCGGCTCGAGCGATTCGACATCGTCCATCGGCCGTTCCAGGTCCACCATGAGGCCGATGTGAAGATGCTCGTCGGGCTGGGTGACCGCTTGATCATCACCCACCAGGACTTGATCGGCTACCACAACCCCGCGTATTACCGCAACTACGAGGCATGGCGCGAGTACCGCCGATTCACCAGACTCGCGCTCACGATCGCCGATCACGTCGTGTTCCTGTCGGACCACGCGCGCGACGAAGCGCTGGCAGAGGATCTCGTCGAGCCGCAGCGCGCGAGCGTGATGCACTGCGGCGTCGACCACCGCGGAGTGAACCTCGACGAGCCGCCCCGTCCGCCGAGCGGTGCCGAGCGGCTGCCGACCGATGCTGAGGCGATCCTATGCCTCGGCACCGACTTCCATCACAAGAACCGTCTGTTCGCGCTGCGTCTGGTGGAGCAGCTGCGTCTCCGTCACGGGTGGGACGGCTACCTCCTGCTCGCGGGCCCGCACGTCGACCACGGATCATCGACCGACAAGGAGGCCGAGCTGATCGGTGGCAGCGAACAGCTGTCCGGGCGAGTGCTCGACTTCAAGGCCGTCAGCGATGCGGAGAAGCTGTGGCTGGTCGAGCGCGCGCGGCTGATGCTCTACCCGACCGTGCACGAGGGCTTCGGGTTGATCCCGTTCGAGGCGGCCGAGCAGGGTTTGCCCTGCCTATGGGCGCACGGCACGTCGCTCAGTGAGATTCTCCCCGAGACCGAGGCGGGAATCGTGCCATGGAACCTCGAGCAGAGTGGGGCGCAGGCACTGGAGCTGCTGCGGAATGACGGCGCGCGCGAGCGTAACCTCAGCACGATCCGGGCCGCCGCCGCCGGGCTCACGTGGGCCGCGGCAGCGTCCAAGCTGGTCGGCATCTACCGCGCCGTGTGCGACGCGCCGCCGAGCGACGGGAGCGTGCTCGAGCGCCGCGACGCGCAGGTGAGCGGAGGTCTCAGCGAGGACGCGATGCGGCTGCTCGGCCCGGGCGGTGCTCTGCCCGCCGATCTCGAGCGGCCGCTGCTCGCGCTCGCCACCCACCGGCAGTTCAGCGCACCGATGTTCGGCGCGATCAAGTTCGGCTACCGGATGTCCTACCGCCTGCGCCGGCGCCGCTCCACGACGCGGCGTCGTCAACGTTGACACCCTACGCGACCCGCTCGATCCAGAAGGCTCCTGGTGTGTAGGCGAGCGAGAAACCGGGCATGAGCCTTGCGGCCGTCTCAGGAGCGGCACGGGATACGGCCATTGCGGGGAAGCGCACGCGAAAGTCATTGTTGAATGCCAGGAACGCGTGAAGTAGATACTGCTCGGCCCACAGCCGCCGCTGGTCGACGACCCATTCGCGCGGGTACTCGAAGGGCAGGAACACGTCGTGCACGTGGGTCCAGACCCCGGGTGCAAGCCGGGGCACAATCGCGGAAAAGATGTGATCGACGTCGCCCCCGGTCTTGACAGCGTGGGTGGTGTCGATGAACAGCACATCGCGCTGTCCAAGCAGCTCGGCGATCCGCTCCGGATCTAGGTCCTCGGCGCGGGTCGCGAAGACAAGCGGCCCCTCGACGGTGCCAAGCGGAGATGCAGTGAACGGGTAGGGGTCGTAGATCCGATGCTCGACCGGATTTCCCTCGGTTGCATTGCGATGGGCGGCCTGCTGGATGAAGTGGCTCGAAGCGCCGGAGCCCAGCTCGACGACCCTGCGGGGCTTCAGCCAACGGACGATCGCATACAGGCTCTCCGCGTCGAATATCGGGTAGGAGCCCGTCGCAAACGTATACCCGACGCGGTCGTGCGGGCGCACGAACTCGCCGAGGTAAGGCGCCAATGCACCCGTCAGTAGCTCGAGGGCTTGATCGACAGCCAGATCCACGCCGACCATCGAGCGCCGGGTTTGCCAGAAGCGCTCATCGAGGCGTTCAAGGTCCGGGACGGGGCTGTTGTGGTTCCTCGGCACGAGCGCATAGCGTGCGTTCGGGACGAGTGCGTAGCCCGTCCGCGTAAGCACCTGCTTGATCAGGTGCCGGGCGGGCGCCGGAATTCTCACGGCTCGATCGTATTCGTCCGCAACGCCCCACCCCGGGTTGCGCGGTGCTCCGGCACCAGCTCGCCAGACCCAGGCTCGAATCGGGCGGTCAGCGAAACCCCCGCGTACGCTAATTTCGGCCCGATGCTCCACCGACGACGGGGTCGTCCCGACACCGCTGAACCTGTCAATCCCGTCCCGTCTGGACTCGAATGGTTTTGCGAGAAGTACAACGATGCGACTAAGGAGATCGTCGGATTCTGCGAATCCTGCGACATCCGCCTCGCCGACCGCGATATTGCGGACTTTGGATGCGGCGAGGGAAGCATGGCGCTCGGGCTTCACCGGCGCGTCGCCCCGCGCAGGCTCGTTGGATTCGATCTAAAACCTGTCGACGTGCAGCAGCTTTCTGGGAACGCAAAGGCGGTCGGTGTCAACCCCGAGCTGCCGCTAAGCCTGGAGTTTCGCCAGTGCACGGCATCGACAATCCCTGCGGAACACGCCGAGTTCGATTTCGTCTACTCGTGGTCGGCGTTTGAGCATGTGTCGGACCCGGTTGTGGCCCTTGACGAAGTGCGCAGGGTTCTGCGGCGGGACGGCCACTTCTTCCTGCAGCTGTGGCCGTTCTACTTCTCAGCCAAGGGATCCCATCTCTGGCAATGGTGCGAGGAAGACTTCCATCACCTGAGCATGAACGAACGAGATGTGGTCGGACGGGTGATCGCTGATGATCGACAACCAAGGGAATGGGCGGAGCACATGACCCACGAGTTCGAGCGTCTTAACCGTGTCACGATCGACCAGCTTCAACGCTCGGTTCTTGCCGCTGGATTCGATGTCGTCCGCATCGAGTTGATCTCTAGTCCCACCATGGTCACGCCGTCCCTCGCCCGCTACTCGTGGGCCGACCTTGCGATCAGCGGAGTCAAGCTCCTCGTCAAACCGAGACGGTAGGTCAAGCGCTCACAGGTGGACGCGCGGAAGGGCGCGATGTAGCTTCTCGAACAGTCGCTGTGAGATGCGGCCGCTGAGGTTCTTCTCGATGAAGTAGCGCTCAGACAGCGCGAGCTCCTCGGGACGCCGAGCAACGACCGAGCCGAGGTGGCGCACGGTGACGGCGGGCTCGTAGAGAACCTGCTCGCCGCCACGGCGTAGTCGCAGGCAGAGATCCTCGTCCTCCTTGTAGAGGAAGAACCGCTCGTCGAAGCCGCCGACAGCGCAGAACGCGTCGCGCGAGATGAGCATTGCCGCTCCCGACACCCAGGCGACCTCGAGCCGGCGATCGCTCGTCTGCCAATGACTGTGGCCACCGCGCAGCGCGATCTGCGCTCGGACCCCGCGCAGTCGGCCGTGATCCCATCGCTGAGGCTTCCCGCCGGCGTCGACGAGCTTCGGACCGACCGCCGACGCGCCTTGGTTCCCCAAGAGCGTGTGCAGCAGCCGCGCGCTCGTGTCGGCCTCGATGAACTCCACGTCAGGGTTGAGGATCAACAGATACCTCGCCTCCGTCTGCGAGGCGAGGAAGTTGTGCCCGGCACCGAACCCGCGGTTGACGTCGCTTTCGAACACGCGAGCGTGCGGGTAGCCGGCGACGATCTCTTCGAGGTGGTCGCCCGACGCGCTCTCAAGGACGTTTACGCAATACGTCAGCTCACTGTCCAGCAGATCCTCCGTCACCGACCGCAGACACCGGTCGAGGTAGGCGCGCGTCTTGTAGTTGACGATCTGGACCGCGATCGTTGGCGCAGTCATCGGAGCAGCGGCCTAATCGTCGGGATTCAGCCGGCGGTTCAGGGCGTCGATCTGCGTCGCGTGTCGCTCGGAGATCCCGGTCAGCTCCGTGATGCTCCTCGTGACCGCGTCATCGAACTTGTCCTCGTGCAGGCTGTACGGCTTCAGGCCTCGCAACACAAGGCGCCGCGCAAGCTGACGGACCCCTCGGCCGGGAGTCGCGGTGTCTCGGTAGGCGCGCGCCTGGGACAGCGCGTTGCTGACCCGTGTGGCCGGAGCGCCCGTCGCGAGCCGCACCGGTCGTGCGGCCAGGGGAGCGCGTGCCGGTGAGTCGTCCGCTCGGCGCTCGAGCAACCACTGGTCCTGATAGTCGAGGTCGCCGTGCGGCACCCAGCCACGAACCTCGAACCACTGCGACCAATGCTCGAGTACGTACCACGGCGCGTGCCACGTGTTCTGGTACCAGGCCGGCAGCGCGCTGACGATCGGGCTGCCGGTATCCACGTACGCGATCCCGTCCTGCTCGAGCCGATCGCGGATCTCCCAAGCTCCATCGGGCAACGCACCCTCGCCGTGCGTGCTGAGCACGAGCAGGCCGCCCGGCCGTGTCACGCGCCGCAGCTCGGACAGCCACGCGTCCTGGCGCCGCTCGTCGATATGCGTGAACACGCTGTGGTTGACGACTAGGTCGAATGTGCCCGTTTCGTATGACAGCGGCGGATCCTCGGCGTTCACGCCGAACGTCGCATACGGGATATGGGCGACGCACCACTCGATGGCCTCCGCGTCGATGTCGGTGCCGTGGAGCGTCGCGGCACGGCCGACGTCCTCCATCCACAGGAGCATCCGGCCGCAGCCGCAGCCGAAGTCGAGGATCGACTCGAACGATCTCAGCGACCTGCCCAGGATTCCGAGCGTGCGCTCCAGCTCCTGAACCGATCGCTGCCCCGACCAGAAGAACGCGCCGTGGTCCGGCCCACCCGCCACGCGCAAAATCAACTCGGTGCCCGGGTCGGGCATGCTCGCCGCCTCGGGCGGCATCGAGACTTCTGCCATCGCGCGGATCGTACGGCAGTGCCTACAGATGTGAGGCTATTCTCACCGCGTGGCGCTGACCGTCGAGAGCAGTGCTCGGCCAGCGATGGCTCGCGCGCGCAGATCCTGGCTAGCTCGGCCGCCAGAGTGGCTTTGGGGTGGCTTGATCGCGGTCCAGGTCGTGTTCGCCGCGCTGCTGACGAGCTACACGTTCTTCTTCTTCGACGACTTTCTGTTCCTCCAGCAGGCCCGGACCCAGGGGTTCGGCTGGGGCTACCTCAGCGAGTCGATGTTCGAGCACTTCTCGCCGATCGCTCGGCTGCTGAACAAGATCGTCGTCGACATCGGGCCAAGCGGGTTCGGGTTCGCCCACGCGCTGCAGCTGATCCTTTATTGCTGCGCGGCACTGGCGATGGCCTTCGTCGTTCGCACGATCCTCGGACGGACCTGGACGGCGCTGGCGCTGACGATCCTGTTCGGGCAGTCCGTGTTCCTGATGCGGCTGCTGACCTGGTGGACGGCCACCGGCAACCTGCTGCCCGCGACGGTGTTCGTGCTACTCGCAATTGGCTGCTACGTGCGGTGGTGGGACAGCCGGCAACGTTGGTGGCTCGTCGGCTCGATCGCGTCGTTCGTCGGCGGACTGCTCGACTACGAGACGGCAATGCTGTTCCCGCTGTTCCTGCTGCTGATCAGGCTGCTGGTTTTGGAAGACAGCCTCGATCCACGGGTCTGGATCCGCGAGTTGTGGCGCGAACGCTGGCTGTGGCTGACGTTGGTCGCGCTCGACGCCGCCGCGCTGGTCAACTTCTACACGAAGTACTACATCCAGATGCCGCGCCCGACCCCCGGGCAGGTGTTGCACTTTGCCGAGATCGCCCTGGTGCAGACGTTCATCCCGGCGCTGCTCGGTGTGAGCCGCACTCCCACCCCGGGGACCGGCGCCGTGGTGGCCGCGGTGCTCCTGTTCTGCGTGCTCGTCGCTTTGACGCTATATCTGCGTCCGCGCGGATGGCGGTGCCTGTTGGGAGCACTGATCTCTTTCCTGGCGGCTCTGCTCCCCGTTGGCATCAACCGCATCCGACGCTACGGCGTCTACGACGGTGCCGAGCTCTACTACCAGCAGGCGGCTCAGTTCATGTTCTTCGTCTTCTGCGCGTTTGCGTTGAGCACCCGCTGGGGCGGACGCCGCGAACGCCCCCTGCGCAGGCCGCACCCACGCATCTTGACTGCGGTTGGAGCGGCTGCGGCTGTGGCATACGGGTTCCTGTACGTGGGCTCCGTGCATGCCGTGGCAAATGCCTACTGGGAGCCACACACCTCGCGCGGCTACTTTCATCACTTCTCTGCGTCGGTCGAGCGGGTCAGGAGAAGCACCGGTCGGGAACCCAACCTGATCGACACCACGGTATGGACGAATGTGATGGCGGCCAACTTCTACCCGTTCAACCGTTATTCGCAGTTCTTCCCGTTCCTTTCTCCCGGTCTTCGTTACGACGATCCATCCGCTCCCGCGTACGTGGTCAGCTTGACGGGACAGCTCGTACCCGTACGTTTGAAGCCGATCGCCGGCGCGCGGCTGCGGCGCTCGACCGTCTCGAACATCACGGACACCGACTCGCGGCCTGCGCGCCTTGAGCAGGGCGGCGTGTGCGTACCCCCGGGGCGGGTTAAGCGTCTGCATGTTCCGCTCTCGGCGACGCGGTCGCTGACGGTTGCGCCACCCGCGCTGCCGTACGCCGTCGAGGTGAGCTACCGGCTGCCGGTACGGACGAATGTGGTGCTGACGGCTGCGGAGCCGGGCGGATCACCCGTGGTGCTCGACGACCAGGCGCACTACTGGGGCCCGGGTCGCGTAACGGGTCTCACGCCGGTGGAAAGTCAGGCGCTGGCGGGACGGCCGGTGCGAGCCGGCCAGATCGACATCAACCTGCCGGGTGGCAGCTGCGTCACGAAGCTCATCCTCGGCGTGTACGTCCCGCGCGAGGGGTAGCGCTCAGGCGGTCTCGTCGTCACCACGGCGTGCCGCATCGATCTCCGCCCGCAGTTCAGCGGCCAGCACGGACATCCGCTTGCCCTGCTCGTACAGCCCGGAGCGAAGCATGTTGAGCTCCCGCTCGATCGCTGCGGACTTCGGCGAAGCAGCTGGCCGGCCTGACCCGGCGAGTCGTCTCGCCACCACAGCCGCGCGCCGGCGCCAATGCGCTGCTGCCGAGCTGGCTGACTGGGCCACGGGAGCGCTCCGATGGCCGATCGGTCGAGGGGCGGGCGCGCCATCGGGGCGGCGCCGCAACACCACGAGATCCTGTGTGTCCGACCCCTCGGGCAAGTACGCGACGAGATCGAAGTACCGGGTCCAGTGTTCGAACACATACCACGGCGCGTGCACGGTTGAGTGGTAATAGTCGGGATGGGTGGAGCCGACGAAATGGTCATCGGCGATGAACAGGATCCCGCGCAACTCGAGCTCGTCCTGCCACTGGTCGATCGGTTCGCCAACTCGCTCGCTCGCCTCTCGAGTCCGGTTCCAGGTCGCCGTTCCCTCCACGGTGAGCAGTAGCGTCGCGCCGGGCGACGCGACCCGCTGAAGCTCGGTGAGCCACAGGTTCTGGTGGCCCTCGTCCAGATGCGTGAACACGCTGTGGTTGATGATCAGATCGAAGCTGTGGTCGGCGTACGGGAGCGGCGGCTGCTGGGGCGCGACCGCGTATGTGCCGAACGGGATGTTGGCGCGGCACCACTCGATCATCTCCGCGTCGATGTCGGTGCCCTCGATGGCGAGGGTCTTGGTAAGGGGACCAAGGTGTCGAACGAAACGTCCGCAGCCACAGCCGAAGTCGAGCATCCGATGAAAGTCGCTCCACGATCGGCCTACGGCGAGGAGCGCCCGCTCAAAGCTCTGAAGGTGCTCGAGCCCGCCGAGATCGAAGCTCGCGCGGGCGGCCTCGATGTTGCCGGCGTCAAACGACGGCGCCACGCGCAGGATCAGGTCGGCAGGCGGGATCGGGGGCCGATCATGAGTAAGCGTCAGCGCCATCGATGAAATCGTAGAGCGGCTAGTCGCGCCTGATCGCGATCTGATGCGGGAGGTCGACGCCGCCGCCACCCGGGTGGTCGGCTAGGACGTAGATCGAGCTCTCGGCATGCAGGTCGAACAGGTCGTCACCGATTCCCTCGCGCGCCACCGTTGCCGAGAGGCGGTAGCGGCCGGGTGCCAACCAGTTCTCGAACCGGAACGTCACGGTTGCGGCGTCGCCCGCGGCGAACTCGCCGGTTTCCATCCGATCGCCGTTCGTGCTGCACGCGAACGCCGGCTGGCCAGCCTCACTTCGGAGGGCGGCTCCGAAGATCGGGTTGCTCGTCGCCTGGTGAAACCGAACTTCGAGACGGATCACGCACGGCTCCCCTTGCTGCGCGGTCACGAGTACTTTGCCGTCGGCTGATTCGAACACCGCTGTGGCGATCTCGGCGACGGCAGCGCGCTGGAGGACGTCGGGCCCTCCCGTTGTGCGCGCCTCCTCGCGGACACGGCGGAAGTTCATCTCGTTGTATTTCCGCGCGATCGTTTCTGGGTCCGAGACATCGACGACCCGGCCCCGTTCGAGCAGCATCGCCCGATCGCAGAACCGCTGCACAGCGCCCATATCGTGGGTCACGAAGACGATCGTCCGTCCCTCGGCCTTGAGCCGGACGAACTCGTCGAAGCACTTCTGCTGGAAAGAGGCATCCCCGACCGCAAGCACCTCGTCGATCAGGACGATGTCCGCGTCGACTTGGATCGCGACCGAGAACGCGAGCCGGATGTGCATCCCCGACGAGTAGTTCTTCAGCTTCAGATCGATGAAGTCCTCGAGCTCGGCAAACGCGACGATGTCGTCGAACCGTGCCTGCGCCTCGGTGCGTGTCAAGCCAAGCATGATCGCGTTGATGATCACGTTGTCGCGCGCCGGCAGGTCCGGATTGAAGCCGACGCCGAGCTCGATGAACGGCGACAACCTGCCGCGGATGTCGAGCGAGCCCGAGTCGATCCGGTAGATCCCCGCGAGGCATTTGAGCAGCGTGCTCTTGCCGCTCCCGTTGCGTCCGACGATCCCGAAGAACTCGCCGGCATGGATATCGATGCTGACATCGTCGACTGCTCGGAGCACGTCGAACGTCTTCGCGCGGAAGGGGTGCAGCGCCCGCTCTTTCAGCGTGTGGTACTGCTGGTGCGGGAGTTTGAAGTGCTTCGATAGCTGCGAGAGGGAGACTGCTGGGAGCGCTCTCTCGGCAGCTGAGTCCGCCGCTGAATACTGGCGCTCGGTGGTGGCGCTCACGGCCACTTCAGGCGGGTGGCGGTGTCGCCGCTTCGCACTGAGCGACGAATTGATATCCGAACAGCGTCGGCCAAGCCGTCACCGAGGCGCGGTCCAGCGCCGCCAGCGCGCGCCGGCCGGTTCCGCCGCCGCTGCGGACAAGCACCTCGATTGGCAGCCCCGTCGCGGCGAGCCGGCTGACGTCGAAGCCGGCACGGTTCAGACGGCCCACAAAGCTCCGGCGGGTGAAGAAGCGCACGTGGCCGCGATCGAGGATTCCCCGCTGGTCGTAGTCGAACAGGCCCAGGGCCGTCCGCGTCCGGGAGTACCAGTGGGCGAAGTTCGGGACCGACGCGATCAGCTGCCCGCGCGGGACGAGGAGCTCGCGGATCTGCTCGAGCAACTGCTCTGGCTCGCGCACGTGCTCGAGCACGTCGGCACAGACGGCGACGTCGTACGGCCCGAGCTCGCTGACCTCAGCGGGCAGCCCCTGGTCGAGGTCGGCGCGGATGAACGTGTCGACGCGGTCGTGAATCTCGGGCAGTTCGACGACATCGACGCTGGTGACATGGTGACCGAGCCGGCGCATCCGCTCCGACAGCAGCCCGCCCGAGCAGCCCAGGTCGAGGATTCGACTCGGCGGCCGCTTCGACAGCGCCGCGAGGATCTGGGCGTGCGAGCTGTCGGCCGCGTGCTTGAGGGCGTACTCATCGCCGACGCTGCCCTCCTCGCCCGACATGAAGCCGAGCTTCGAGAGGCGGTAGCGGACGACGTCGGCCGTCACGTCGCGCGCATACGCGAGGCCGTTGACGTAGCAGATCTCGTCGCCGTAATACGTGGGGATCGGTACCTCAGCGATCCGCTTGCCGGCGTCCACGAGCTGGATGATGATCTGCGTGTCGAAGTTGAAATCGTCCGAGTTGCCTTCGAACGGGATCGATTTGAGCGCCTCGACGCTGTACGCGCGGTAGCCGGAGTGGAACTCGGTCAGCGCGGTGCCGAGCATCCGGTTCTCGAGCTTGGTCAGGATCTTGTTCCCGACGAACTTGTACAGCGGCATCCCGCCCTTGCGGGCAGCGCCGGGGATCATCATCCGTGAACCGAACACGGCGTCGCATTCCCCGCGCTCCAGCGGACCGACGATCTCCGCGAGTGACTCAGGCGCGTACTGGCCGTCGCCGTGGAGCAGCACGACGATGTCGAGGTCATGGTCGATCGCGAGTCGGTAGCCCGCCTTCTGATTGCCGCCATATCCGAGGTTGCCGGGATGGCGGATTATCTTCAGCGGTAGTTCGGGCGCGATCTGCTTGTAGCCGAGCCCGACGAGGTATGTCGAGTCCTGGCTAGCGTCGTCGCAGACGAAGATCTGGCTGATCCGTGGCCGGAACTCCGCCGGGACCCGATCGAGCACCTTGGCGAGCGTGGACTCGGCGTTGTACGCGACCACGAGGATCCCGATTCGCGGCGATCGACGCCCGCTCCGCTCGGCGTCCCTCAGGTCCGGCTGGGCGACCAGTTGATCCATGCGAGTCGGGTCCAGGATAGCCCCCGGGCGGTCAGGTGTCCGTCCGCAAAGCTTGAGCGATGTGGACCGCGCCGGCACGGTCCTCGAAGTCCGGCCTTCTGTAGTCGCCTCGGCTGAGGTGGTGCTCGAGCCAAACGTAGAGCACGATGAACAGGTACCGGCTACCCATCTCCTGCAGCCTCAGCTTCGACACCCCCTGTCGGCGGTTCGTCCAGGTCACCGGAACGATCGCGTAGGTGAAGCCACGAACGACCGCTTTGAGTGGCAGCTCTACGGTCAGGTTGAAGTGGTTCGAGAGCAGCGGTTGGAGTTGCTCGATCACTTCTCGGCGATAGGCCTTGAACGCATTCGTCGTGTCGTTGTATCCGTGGCGGAAAAGGACGCGAATGCCCGTGTTGACAATCCGGTTCAAAATCAGTTTGCCGCGCGGGTAATCGTCGGTGCTCCCCCCGTGCCCAAACCGGGTGCCAAATGCGCAGTCGTAGCCTGACTCGAGTACCCGGTAGTAGCTCACGAGGTCAGTCGGCGAGTCCGAGAAATCGGCCATCATGATCGCCACCGCATCTCCGCTGTAGGCGTCCAGCCCGGCGCGAACTGCGTACCCGAACCCAGGTGGATTCCCCGACCTGATGCAGCGAATCCGGGTGTTGCGAACGGCGAGCGCGGTGACGATCTCAAACGTGCCGTCCCCACTCGCGTCGTCGACCACGACGATCTCGTAGTCGACTGAATTGCGCTCCAGCACCGCGACCGCCGACTCAACGGTCTCGCCAATCGATGCGGCCTCGTTGTGCGCAGGGATCACGACCGACAGCCTCACGCGCTTGAGTCAACCATTTACGCTGCCGCCGTGTTGTCGCCCCATGCGCGAAACTCGGCCTGGCGGTTCGCGCCGCGCGCTGCGCTGTGGCTTGGCGTCCCCGTGGCGATCACGCTGCTCGCCTGGCAAGCCCTGAATCTGGACCCTGCGCCGGGGCTGGACAGCAGCTGGGGTCTGGGCTTGGAGATGGGTCTCAACCGAGGCGTGCACTTCGGCTCGCAGTTGACCTTCACGTATGGACCGCTCGGGTTCCTCTCGGTCACCCAACTCTGGTACGGCGGTCTCGCGACCGTCTCGTTCATCTACCAGTTGCTGATCCGCCTGGGGCTGGCCGCGGCACTGTTCTTCAGCGCGCGCAGGTCGTTCGGCTCGGTCGGAGCGTTCGTGCTCGCGGTGGTGGTGGCGGGTATCGGCGAAGGCGGGATTCCGGAGACGGTGATCATCGTGATCGTCAGCGGTTGGGCGATCACCTCCGACCGCGCTGTCCGTGACCAGCAACTCATATGTGCCGGCTTAGGTGCGTTTGCTGCGTTCCAGCTCCTCCACAAAGCCTCGATCGGCGCTGAACTGATCGCGATGGCGGTCGTGGTCGCTGTCAGCTTGCGAGGGTCGCGGCTGCGGAATGGCGCCGCGGGCGCGATCAGCTTTCTCGTCGCCCTGCTGTTGTGCTGGTTGGCGCTCGGTCAGCCGTTGGGGGCGCTGCCGGAATTCATCGTCCATTCGGGACAGATCACCCTTGGCTATGCGTCGGCGATGGGGGTCGACCAGCCTGGCGGAGGGTGGGCGTACACGGCGGCGTTCCTCGGTCTCGCGAGCGGGATCTGGGCGGCGTTCACCATGACCGAGGTGCGTCCCGGCCGCGAGCGGTACGGATTGCTGACGCTGTGGGTCGTATTCTGGTTCTTCACCTTCAAAGAGGGATTCGTCCGGCAGGACCAGGCTCACGTCATATGGTGCTTCCAGACCGTGCTGGCTGGAATGTTCGCGTTTCGCTGGCGGCGCGGGATGCGCTGGGCGGGACTGTTCTCGATCTGCGCTCTGGCGGCGTTTGCCCTCGCCGAGCAGCAAACCTCACTGACCGACAGCTTCGACCCCACCCGCAATGTGAGCGATGCGGTGAACGATCTGCGGACCATCGCCAGCGCCCACAAGACCGCCGTGGTCATGGATCGGGGCCGAGTCACGGTGCGCACCGCTGATCCGCTCGACCCCGCCAGCCACCGGCTGTTGATCGGACACACGGTTGGAATATTTCCCAGCGAGCTGGGCTACATCTGGGGGTACCGCCTGAACTGGGACCCGTTCCCCGTCATGCAGGCATATTCCGCTTATACGTCGGCGCTCGACCGGATGGACGCAGACTTTCTCACCTCGACCCGCGCACCGCAGCGGATTCTGGTGAACAACAAGCCTGAGATCGATGGGCGCCTGGTGTGGTTCGACGCGCCGCAGACGAGCAGGACGATGCTCTGCCATTACCGACCATTACGCGCGACGGCTGCGACGATGGTGCTGGCGCTGATCGATTACCGCTGCGCTGCGTCGATGTCGCTCGGTACGGTCCGCGCCGACTGGGCAGAGCCAGTGCCCGTCCCGGCGCCGCCGACGTCGCACTCGTTGGTATTCGTCCGAATCAGCGGCGTCGGGGTGGGCGGGTTAGAGAGCCTCGAATCGCTGTTTTACAAACCTGCGGAGCGCTATCTGGTGGTCAATGGCGTGAGGGCGTGGCGGCTCGTAGCGGGCACTGCCGGCGATGGGTTACCGCTTCGCGCTGCGGCGGGCGTCGATTTCCCGCCTCCGTTCAACATCTCACCGCAGGCGAAGATGATCGCGGTCACCAAGAGGGGGCAAGCGCCCACAGGGGGCAAGCCGATCACGTACAACTTCTACACGGAGACGCGTTTCGCCCTAAAGGGCCGCCTGCAGCAGCCCCTCGTTGGCGACGATCCATTCGTGGATGTCGGCGAGGATCTGCTCCCGTGCACGCGATGGCCGCCACTCGGTCAGCTCGTACAGCCGGGCGCAGTCGGAGATGTACACCGGGACGTCGCCGGGGCGGGCGGCCGCGACCGCTTCGATCGCGCACCGTTTCCCGGTGATCTCCTCGCACAGCGCGGTCGTCTCGAGCAGCGAGAGGCTGCTGTCGCGGCCGCCGCCGACGTTCGCGACTACACCGTCCCACCGATCTGGTGCGGTGAGCTGCTCGTCGACCAGGTCGACGAGGTCCTCGACGTGCAGCAGGTCGCGAACCTGCTTTCCGGACCCGTCGTAGCCGATGTACGACAGAGGCCAGCCGAAGTGGTGGGCAAGCAGCCAGTACGCGAACACGCCCTGGTCGACGCGTCCCATCTGCCAGGGGCCGGCGATCACGCCGCAGCGGTCGACGACGGCCCGTAGCCCGTATGCGGCGCGGTACTCCTCGATCAGCAGCTCGGCGGCGAGCTTGGTCGCGCCGTACAGCGTGCGCGCGCCGGTCATCGGAAACGCCTCGGAGATTCCCGCGGCCGATGCACCCGTGAGGACCTGCTCGTCGGCGAGCTCGAACCGGGTGGGCGACTCGAACATGCCGAGGCTCGTCAGACCGGCGATCGGATACACGCGACTGCTCGATAGGAACAGCACGTACGCGTCGCGCAGCCGCGCCAGCTCGAGGCAGTTGTACGCGCCGGTCAGGTTCGTGCCGATCACGTAATCCGGGCTGCCGTCGAGACCGGCGAGCACCGACGGCTCGGCGGAGCATTCGATCAGCGCGTCGATCTCTCCGACCGACCGCAACTCCTCGGGTGAGCGCACATCGCCGCGCACAAACCGAACGCCATGCGCGCGGAGCCGCTCCACGTTCAGCTCGGAACCGCGGCGGTGCAGGTTGTCGAGCGCGATCAGCTCCCAACCGGAGTGGCGCGCCGCGAGTCCTGTAGCGAGATTGCCCCCGATGAACCCGGCGCCGCCGGTGACGAGTACGCGCATCGGCGCACTGTACGAAGCATTGCTACGTTCCCGCCCCGTGAGAGTCCTCGAATCCCGCCTCGACGGCCCGCTACTGCTCGAACCCGTCGTCCACGGCGACGAGCGCGGGTTCTTCCTGGAGAGCTTTCGGCAGAACGTGCACGCGTCGCTTGGGATCACCGATGAGTTCGTCCAGGACAACCATTCGCGCTCGGCTCGCGGAATCGTGCGTGGCATGCACTTCCAGCCAGGGATGGCGAAGCTCGTCCGCTGCGCCCGCGGCGAGATCTTCGACGTGGTGGTCGATCTCCGGCGGGACTCGCCGGCCTTCGGGCAGTGGGAGGGGTTCACGCTCGACGACGTCCGCCATCACCAGCTGTACTGCCCCGATGGGTTCGCGCACGGCTTCTGCGTTGTCAGCGAGGTCGCGGACGTCGTCTATAAGACCTCGCGCTATTACGACCCGGAGCTCGAGGCCGGCTTCGCGTACAACGACCCAGAGGTCGGGATCGCATGGCCGCACGATCGTGCTGACGCCGTCGGCGCGTGACGCCCAGGCCCCACGACTGGCTGAGATCGCGGCCGAGCTGCCGTTCTGAGCAGGGCGTGACACTCCGGCGCGCGGTTCGGCATCCTTAGGCGTGATGGTTTCCCGGCTTCGCTCGCGGCTCGAGGTGACGCCCAAGCAATACCGGCTGGTCGCCAACGTCACGCTCGTTGCCTTGTCGCTGATCGTGCTGACAGGGGTTGCCGTTCGTCTGACGCAATCCGGGCTCGGGTGTTCGAACTGGCCGAAGTGCGGCTCCCAGCTGCTACCGCCGCTCTCCTTCCACGCGGTGATCGAGTTCGGCAATCGGGTCGTCGGCGCACTCGTAGGAGTCGTCACGGCGGCCGCCGTCGTGTTCGCGTTCACGCGCCGGCCGTACCGGCGGGACCTCGCGCGGCTCTCGCTCACGCTTCCGGTCGGCGTGATCGTTCAAGCCGTGCTTGGAGGCCTGACCGTCAAGGGCAAGCTCGCGCCCGGGTGGGTCATCGCGCACTTCGCGGTCTCGATGGGGATCCTGATCGGCGCGTTCGCGCTCGCGTGGCGGGCGACGCACGAGCCCGGCACGCGACCTCGGTCGGCCGATCGCCTCGGGGTCTGGGCCGTGCGGGCACTGCTGCCGCTTGGCGCGCTGACGATCGCCGCCGGCACGATCGCGACTGCGGCCGGTCCGCACTCCGGCGGCTCTGCCGGCCAGCACATCCTGCGGCTGCATTTCCGCGGCGCCGACACGCTCACCTGGGTCGTCCATCGGCACGCGGTGATTGCGACGCTATTCGGGCTTGCGGTGATCGCCACCTGGCTGCTCTATCGCCACCGCGGCGCGAGCGAGAGGCAGATGGAGCCGCTGACAGTGCTCGGCATCCTGCTCGCGGCGCAGGGCCTCGTCGGCGCGGTCCAGTACGAGCTGAAGCTGCCCGCCGACATGGTGTGGGTCCACGTCACGCTCGCGACCGCGACCTGGGTGACGGTGCTTTGGGCTGTGGCCGCCGCCGGACGGTTGGTGCCACGCACGAGCACGGCTCCCGTCGCCGAGGCCGGCGCGCAGGCTGGCGACCGCGCCCTCGTCGCCCGCTAGGTCAGCCGACCAGGGTGACGCCGGTCTTCAAGCGTGGCTGGCCCGTGGAGTAGGTCGCGCGCAGCGTCGCACCGAGCTGGTGATGGCGTGCGTGGGAGAGCAGCGTCTTGCAGCTCTTTGACACCTTCAAGTGCAGCGTCGACGTCCGCCCTGCGGTCGTGCTGAACGAGCCGCCGGCGCAGCCGTACATCGTCTTCTTCTTGGCATTGCCGAGCTTGCCGGTGGCGGCGATGACCACGGCGCCCTTGCACTTCGTGCCGTTCGAGCCCGAGCACTTGAATGGGACTGAGATGTAGCCGCGCTTGACCTTCAGCCGGTGGCTCTTCAGCGACGCTCGACCTGACTTCGCCGCCCTTCCCGCCCGTTCCCGCCCGTCCCCGGCTGTCCGTTCGTCTGGTTCGTCGTGAACGTGCCGTCGTCGCTGAGGCTGTACGACGGGTTGTAATTGGCGTTCTGCGCAACCACGAGCTTGAAGTGGTACGTCGGTATTCGGCGTCAGGCCGGTGATCGTTGCCGACACAGCGGTGTCCTCTGGGCCAATCACCTTGACGGGTGTCGTGGTTCCGTAATTCGTGGTCGTGCCGTACTCGAACACCCAGGCCGAATCGCCCGCGACCGGGTCGGTGGTGTCGACCGTTCCGTTCAGCACGGCGCTCGTTGACGTGACCTGAGTCGCCCCGCCGTTGGTGGCCGGGGGAGCCGCGGCCGTCGCCGCGCCGGCACCTAGGATCGCGATCGAGGCAACGATCGCCGAGGCCGTAGTCAGTAGCCGTTCCCGCATCGAGAACATCATCGACAGAATAAGCACAATCTTTTAGCTTTGGGAAATCCTAACCGCTGTCGTGCCGGCGGTTGTGCACGCTACGATCGCCGTGAATCGTGGCTGAACGTCCTGTATCCGCGCCGCCGCCACCGGCCGGGGTCCGCAACAACGAGGCATCGCTGAGCCTCCTCGTCGTCGACGACGAATCGGACCTGCGCGAGATGCTCACGCGCTCGTTCTCACGCGAGGGCCATCGGGTGCTCGCGGTCGCCGACGGCCGCTCGGCGATCGACCGCGCGAGCACTGACCACTTCGACATCATCCTGCTCGACGTCGCGCTCGGTCCTGGGCCCGACGGATACGAGGTATGCCGCACGCTGCGTGGTCGCCGCAACGTTGTGCCGATCATCATGCTCACTGCGCTCGACTCCGAGGCTGACGCCGTGCTCGGGCTCGAGGCGGGCGCCGACGACTACGTCACCAAGCCGTTCGGCCTCGCCGAACTGCGCAGCCGGATCCGCGCCGTCCTCCGGCGCGCCGGCACCCGCGCGATGGGCGAGGAGGTGCTGGTCGTCGGCCCAATCACGCTCGACCGCGCCCAGCGAGAGGTAACCGTCGAGCGCCGGCCGGTGAAGCTCACGTTCTCCGAGTTCGAGCTGCTCGACGCGCTGATGGCCGACCCCGGCCGGCTGCTCAACCGCCAGGAGCTGCTGCGCGCGATCTGGGGCGACAGCGCGTACCGCGACCCGCGCGCGATCGACGTCCACATCCGGCACCTGCGCGAGAAGCTCGAGCCCGAGCCCGAGAAGCCCCGTTACATCCTCACCGTGCGCGGCGCTGGCTACCGGCTTCGGGGACCGTAGATGCGAGCGCGACCGCGGCGTGGTGCCCTCGGTCTGCGCGGACGGATCGTGGGCGCGGTGCTCGTCACCACGGTGGCGACGCTCGGGGTGGCCGCGCTGACGCTGCTCGGGCCACTCGAGTCGTCGCTCAAGAACGCCGACCAGAAGACGCTGCGGACGGACATCGGCCCGCACAAGGCGGACGTGGTCGGCGCGTTCCGGCGGCTGAGCGTGACGACCCCGACTGGCGCCACCCTCGATCTGAGCGACCTCTCCTACACGGTCGTGCCGCGGCAAGACGGCGCATACGGGCTGCCTGTGCATCCGGTCCAGATTGAGGTCGGCAAGCTCGAGGGCACGATCAGCGCCCGGATCGGCGGCAGCGTGTATCTGCTTGGGTATCCCGACGCGAGGGGACAGGGCCGGATTCAGGCGCCGCGCAACGGCGACGTGGTCGGCGGCAGCTTCGACGACGCGACCAGGGCGTTCCTGACTCGCTCGCGGACCGGGATCTACTCGTTTGGATCGAGCGGGGGCACGGAGTACGCCCGCGCCGCGCTGTGGTTCGAGAAGGGTGGTGTCCAATGGGTGCTCGCAATCCGGAAACCGATCCCAGAGATCGCCGCTGCCGTCTCGGCTGTCGGCACCGCGTTTCTGTACGCAGCGCTCGCCGGCCTCGGCCTGACCCTGATCCTCGCGATCCCGCTCGCCGCCACGCTCGTCCGCCGGCTGCGCGAGCTGCGCACGGCGGCGCTCCAGCTCGCGGCTCGGTGGGCCGGTCGAGGTGCCCGTCGATCGCGCGCGAGACGAGGTCGGGGACCTCGCGCGGACGTTCGACATCATGCAGCGCCGGCTCCAAGCGCAGGAGGAGGCGCGGCGGGCGTTCGTCGCCACGGCCTCTCACGAGCTGCGGACGCCGTTGACGAGCCTCGACGGGATGCTCGAGCTGCTCAGCGACGACCTGCACGACCTGCACCCTGACATCGACGACGCGCGCGACCTGCTCGAGCGGGCGCGCGCCCAATCGCGGCGTCTGGGTCGGCTCGCCGCCGACTCTGCTCGACCTCAGCCGGATCGACGCTGACGTCAAGCTGCGGTCCGAGCCGGTCGAGCTCGGCGAGCTCAGCCGCGCTGTGCTGGCGGAGTTCGAGCTGGGCACTTCGGATCGCGGCATCCAGTCGACGCTCAACGATGCGGTCGGGCCGGTATGGGCGCTGGGCGACCCGGGCAGCGTTGCGCAGATCATCCGGATCCTGCTCGACAACGCGGTCCACGTCAGCGAGGACGGCTCGGAGATCCGGGTCGAACTGCGGGCTGGGGATGACGTTGCGCTCAGCGTGTCCGATCAAGGCCCCGGCGTCCCGGCGTCCGACCGAGAAGTGATCTTCGAACGGTTCCAGCGCGGTTACTCGACCGGCGGGCAGGCCGGCTTCGGGCTCGGACTCGCGATTGGGCGCGAGCTGGCGGAGCGGATGGGAGGCGAGCTGGCGCTCGACGAGGCGTACACGGGGGGCGCCAAGTTCACGTTGCGACTGCCCGCTGCGCGCGCGCCCGACCAGGACCCAGTGCCCGTTCTTTAGACGGAACTGACACCATCGAAGCGCGATGGATGATCAGTTGATGAAGGCGATGCTCGAGCTCGACGAGCAGCACTGGTGGTACCGGGGGCGCCGGCGGGTTATCCACGCTGAGCTCGAGCAGCTGCCGTTGCCGTCGGGCGCTCAGATCCTCGATGCGGGCTGTGGTTCCGGCCGGACGCTCGAGGAGCTCGAGCGTTACGGCGAGGTCCGCGGGATCGAGCTCAACGAGGAGGCCGCGGAGGTTGCGCGCGAGCGCGACCGCGGCGAGGTGCTGATCGGTCGACTCGAAGAGCTCCCGTACGGCGACGGCACGTTCGACCTGATCACCTGCCTGGACGTTGTCGAGCACACGCCGGACGACCGCGTGACGCTCTCCGAGTTGCGCCGCGTGAGCGCTCCCGGCGGCTGGCTGCTCTTGATTGTCCCCGCGTATCAGGCGCTGTGGTCGGCTCACGACGAGGCTAACCACCACTACCGGCGCTACTCGCGACGGACGCTCCGGGCCGCAGCGCTTCAGGCCGGGTGGGAAATCGAGCGGATGACCTCGTTCAACTCGTTGTTGTTGGCGCCGGCCGCGGTCGTGCGGATCGCACAGCGTCATCGCCATGCGAACGGCAACGGCTCCCGTGATCTTCACCTCGGCCCGTCATGGCTCAATGCCGTGCTCGAGGCACCACTGGCGCTCGAGGCGCAGTGGCTCTCGCACGGGCGCACGCTCGCCGCCGGCTTGTCGCTTCTGGCGGTAGTGCGCAACCCAGTCCGCTGATGCTTGCGCTCGCTGCGCTGATCTCGGTCTCGAGTGGGCTCGGCTATGCGCTGCCGGCGGTTGTCGGGCTCGAGTCGATGGGCGTTCCCTCGCCAGGCGAGACGGCGCTGATTCTCGCCGCGGTGCTGGCGAGTGAGGGCAAGCTCAACATCATCCTCGTGATCGTGATTGGCTGCGCGTCGGCGATCGTCGGCGACAACATCGGCTACTGGCTCGGACGCAAGCTCGGCCGGGAGGTACTGGAGGCGCCGGGACCGCTCCAGGCGCGGCGCAAGCGGGTGATCGCGGCCGGCGACCGGTTCTTCAACAAGCACGGCGGCAAAGCCGTTTTCCTCGGCCGCTGGGTCGCGCTCGTGCGGATCGCCGTGGCATGGCTTGCCGGCATCAACGAGATGAAGTTCATCCACTTCTTCCTATGGAACGCGGCCGGTGGCATCACTTGGGCGACGGCGTACGGCCTCGTCGGGTATTACGGCGGCAAGGCGGCCGCCAACGCGATCACCCACTACGGGATCATCGCGGCGATCGTGTTGGCGGTCCTGATCGTGCTATGGCTGGTGTTCTCGAGGGTGCGCGAGCACCGCGCCGCTCAAGCAGCCGACGCGCCGCCGCCGCCGGATGAGCCGTCCACCGATGAGGCGCCGTCGGCTGAACCGGATGCCGAGGAGCCGGCGCCTGAGGAGCCGGCAGCTGAGGAGCCGGCAGCTGAGGAGCCGGTAGCTGAGGAGCCGGCAGCTGAGGAGCCGGCAGCTGAGGAGCCGGTAGCTGAGGAGCCGGCGCCGGACAAATCCTGAGCGCCCTCGAAGTCCAGCGCGCACGAGTTGATGCAGTACCGCAGCCCGGTCGGCGCCGGTCCGTCATCGAACACATGGCCGAGGTGGCCGCCGCATCGTCTGCACACAACCTCGGTCCGGACCATAAACAGGCTTCGGTCGGTCCGCGTCTCCACGTTCTCGGCTACGGCCGGCTCGTAGAAGCTCGGCCAGCCGGTGCCCGAATCGAACTTCGTGTCCGATCGGAATAGCGGCGCGCCGCAGCCGGCGCAGTGGAACATGCCGTCGTCCTTGAGGTGGACGTACGCGCCAGTGAAAGGCCGCTCGGTCCCATGGCCGCGAAGCACCTCGTACTGCTCTTCAGTCAGGCGCTCGCGCCACTCCTCGTCGGTCAGTTCGACCGCCTGCGTGTTGTCGGTATCCATGCCAACAACGTTACTCAGGTAGCGTGAACAGAGATGAAATTCGGCATCGGCCTGTTCCCCACCGAGCACACCCAGGCACCGGACGAGTTCGCGCGGATGGTGGAGGCGCGCGGGTTCGAGTCGTTGTTCTTCCCCGAGCACACCCACATCCCCGCCAGCCGTGAGACCCCGTATCCCGCCGGCGGCGATCTGCCTGACTTCTACGCGCGCACGTACGATCCGTTCGTCGCGTTGACAGCGGCCGCCGCCGCGACCGAGCGGCTCAACGTCGCGACCGGGGTCTGCCTGCTGATCGAACGGGACCCGATCATCACCGCCAAGGAGGCCGCCTCACTCGACCGTCTCTCCGGCGGCCGCTTCCTGTTCGGTGTCGGCGCCGGCTGGAATGAGGAGGAGATGCGCGACCACGGCACAGATCCGCGGCATCGGTTCGCGCTGCTGCGAGAGCGCGTCGAGGCGATCAAGGAAATCTGGACCTCCCCCGAGGCGACCTATCACGGCGCGTACGTCGACTTCGATCGAATCTGGTGCTGGCCGAAGCCACTACAAGAACCTCACCCGCCGATCTTGCTCGGCGGCAATGGGCCCCGAGTTCTCGATCGCGTGATCGCCTACGCCGACGAGTGGATGCCGAACCGGATCGGCGACGACGACGCGATGATCGCGCGCTTCCATGAACTCCGCGAACGGGGAGCCGAGGCGGGCCGCGGAACGATCCCGATCACGGTTGCCGGGATGATGCGCGCCCCCGAGCGGATTGAGCGGTTCGAGCAGGCGGGTGTCACCCGCGGTTTCTTCTGGATCCAGGCGGACCAACGTGACGGGATCGAGGCCGAGCTCGACCGCTACACCTCCGCGGTCCAGGCGTACGCCACCGCGGGCGCCTAGAGGTAGCTCGTCGCCGCGCGCGGGTCGCGCTCGAGCATGTCGACCAGCAGTGCCGACCAGGCGAAGTCGGTCGCGCCCATGCCCTGGCCTGTGTACGGGTCGTAGTACTCGCGCAGATGATGCGTGCCGATCGGACCCGAGATCCGGCGCACGAGCTCGTCCGCGTGCTCGTCGTAGCCGAGCCGTAGCAGCCCCAGCCAGACGAGCCAAGCGGCGTTGATCCAGGTCGGTCCGCGCCAGTAGCGGCGGGTCCCAAGTGGCCCGCTGTCGTCGACGGTGAACGCTGGATCGTCGGCCGACACCGACGTCGGCGCGACCGGGAGCCAGAACCTACGCTCGTCGAGCAGGTGCTCCTCGACGAGCCGGCGCCCGATCTCCTCGGGCAGGTCGGGAAGCGCGAGCGGCGCGAGTGCCGTCCAGGTCAGCGGCACTGCGCGCTTCGGCTGCGGCCGCGCGATCGGCCAGAACAGCCCCGTCGTCTCGTCGTACATCCGTTCGATCAGCGTTGGCGTCAGCGATTGGCGTCCGAGCGCGAGCCGCGACAGACAGTGGACCACGTTCGTCATCACCTCGCAGCAGACCGGTCCGCCGTCGTCCGCGATCCGGCGAAGGTCGAAGCCGTGCCGTCGGTTGCGCCGCACGAGCAGGATGAAGCCCGGCAGGCCGTGCGCGCGCCGCCCCCAGATCGGGTCGAACATCGGCGAGTCATCGAGGCCCGACTCGTCGGGCTGGACGATCCAGATCAGGCCGTCACCGTCGAGGTCGCGGTGCTGCTCGAGCCAATCGTGGTGACGGACGATCGGCGCGATCTCACTGGGATCACCGACCGCGATTCGCCACGCCCATGCGAGCGTCGGCGGCTGGATGCTGGCTGTCATCTTGTCGTCCTGCTTCAGCACGTTGTAAGTGAGCTTGCGGTAGCCGACCAGCGGGGTGTTCCAGAAGATCGTGTGTCCGATGAAGCCGTCCTCACGTTCAGCCTCGAGCAGCGTTTCGAGCTCCTGGCGCGATCGCGTGGGGTCGAAATGACGCCACGCGATCGCGGCGAAGCAGGAATCCCAGTACCACTGGAATGGGTAGTGGCCAGGGCTCGGGCACGTGTATGCGAACGGCGCGTCGTCCGATCCGCGCTTGCCAACGCGCCAGTTCTGGCGCAGCGTTCGCTCGCACAACTCCCGCAGCGTAGCCGTGTCGACGTCTGCCAAGATCGCGCCATCCTTACAGTTCCGCAGCCACTCGGATGGGCGGTGAGGCGGCTCCGCGAGCTCGCGGATCCGCTCGCGACTCGCGACTTGCCGGTTCCGCCGAGACGCCTGCGAGCGCGCACGGGCGCGCCGGGCGCGGCGGCTTGGTCGGAAAGCGGCGCCGCGGCGGTGGGCGAGCTCAACGCGGCCGCGTCGCTCAAGCGCTTCTCGTCCGTGCTCGACCTCGGCTGTGGCTCGGGCCGGGTGCTGACGCACGTGGCGCAGAGCGTGCCGGCGGCGACGGGCTGCGACGTTGACCGCGAGGCGATCGCATGGGCGAGCGAGCACCATCCACAGATCGACTGGGTCCGGTCGCAGTTCGATCCGCCATTGCCCTTCGAGGACGAACACTTCGAGCTCGTCTACTCGATCTCGGTCTTCAGCCATCTCGACGAGCCGCTCGGCGATGCTTGGCTGGCGGAGGTTGCCCGCCTGCTCGCCCCCGGGGGCGTGGCGCTGCTGTCGGTGCACGGGCACCACGCGTTCGAACAGTTCCGCAGCGGCGCCGTGTCGACGGCGTGGTGTTCGCGGTCCCCGTTCGAACGTGGGCCGCTCGGCGATCGCGAGTTCGTGTTCGTCCCCTACATCCGGTCGATGTGGAACAACGGTGACCTCCCTGGCGTCGGCCCTCGATACGGGCTAGCGTTCCACGGTCCGGAGTACTTCGCGGCGCACTGGTCGCCGGTGCTCGACGTGCTCGATGTCAAACCACGGGCGATCACCGCCTGGCAGGACCTCGTCGTATGCCAGAAACCGTCGTAGACGCCGCCCGCTCGCTCGCGCCCAAGGCCGCCTCGCTCGCGGCCGTCGGCGAGCGTGCGCGGCGACTGGATCCCGGACTCGTCTCGGAGATGGTCGCGGCGGGGTTGTTCCGGCTGTGCGTGCCCGAGGCGATCGGTGGGGTGGAGGCGTCAGTAGCCGAGCTCGTCGAAGCCGTCGAGGAGCTCGCACGTGGCGATGCAGCGCCGGCATGGTGCGTCGCGGTCAACGCCACCAGCGGGCTCGTTGCCGCCTACCTCCCGGAGGACGCCGCGCGGGAGATCTACGGTTCGCCCGACACGGTCGTCGGTGGCGTGTTCGCGCCCCGCGGCCACGCCGTTCGGCAAGACGACGGCTTTGTCGTCAGCGGCCGCTGGCCGTTCGCCAGCGGATGTCACCACTGCCACTGGCTGATGGGCGGGTGCATGGTGGCCGGAGCCGATGGTCAGCTCGAGAAGCTCGCCGTCAACGGGTTACCGGACGTCCGGCTGATGCTCGCCCCCGTTGACGCCTTCACGATCCACGACACATGGGACGTCGCTGGATTGCGCGGCACGGGCTCTGACGACATGGAGTGCTCGAAGCTGACGATCCCGGCGGAGCGCTCGGCGTCGGTGTTCAGCGACGCGCCGGTGCGAGGCGGCGCCCTGTACGCGTTCCCGCTGTTCGGGCTGCTCGCGCTCGCGATCGCCGGCGTCAGCCTCGGGATCGCACGCGGCGCGCTCGACGATCTGGTCGAGCTCGCGGGTGCGAAGACGCCCACCGGCTCGACGCGCACCCTGGCCCAGCGACAGACCGCACAGGCCGAAACGGCCCGCTCGGAGGCGGCGCTGCGCGCGGCGCGGGCGGGGCTGCACGAGGCGATCGACGTCGCGTGGGCGACGGCGCTTGCGTCAGGCAAGGTGCCGGTGAACGAACGGATGGGTCTGCGGCTCGCGGCGACGCACGCCGCCACGGTCGGTGCCGAAGTCGCTCTGAACGCCTATCGGCTAGGTGGTGGGAGCGCGATCTACGACCGCAGCCCGCTCCAGCGCCGGTTCCGTGACGCGAACGTGGCGACCGCGCACATGCTCGTCGCTCCGTCGACGTGGGAGCTGACCGGGCGGCTTCTCCTCGGCTTGGAGACCGACACCGCCCAGCTCTGACTCTCAGGCCGTGTCGAAGCAGCCGTAGATCGTGAACAGCGGATTGACTACCTGCCTGCCGGCGGCGTCGCGCATCATCTGCTGGCCGATGAACGACGGCGGCGCCTCGGCCTTGTAACAACCGTTCGACTTGATGCTCATGTCGTACGTGACGACGGTCGGATTGAACGGGTTCGCCCCAGGCTGCGGGATCAGCACGTCGAGCTGGCAGGTCCAGTCGTCGCCGGGCCCTTGGCCCGTTGTTCCGCGCCGGCGGCAGCTCGGGAGGATGTTGAGCTTCGTCCCCGGCGGCGCGTTGCGGCCCAGCAGTCGCTGCTGAAGCAGCGTCAGGTTCGTGAACGTCGGGATGAATGCGGCCTGGACCTTGCGAGCGGTGATCGGGACCGGGCCCCAGTTACTGGCGGCGCCGAGCAGCGCGACGAGCCCGGCGGTGGCGACGACGACGCGGAGAGCTGCGCTCCAGGTCTGGCGACGGGCGATCGGGGCGCCTGCGAAATCACGGCGCCGCAACATCACCCACGCTCCCCCCAGCGAGACCACTGTCCACGCGAGGCTGACGAGGCTCCCCTCTATCAGCTGCCCGAAGAAGCGGTGTGACACGAGCAGTCCGTGCCAGTCGTCGAACGCGGATCCGACGAGCAGCACGTGCACGACCGAGCCCTTACCGACGAGCGCCAGCAACTGCATCACGAGCGCGACCAGCACCGGCCCGAGCACACCCATGATCCCGTTCCTTGTCGCGACGCTGAACAGCACGGCCAGGCTCGTGAACGCGAGCAGCGGCAGCAGACTGACGAGCCACGAGATCAGTAGCAGCGCCAGCGATGCCCCTGGGGAGATCAATGTCCCACTGAGCCCGACCATCGCCTGGCCGCCGGTGAAGATCAGTCCCGCCAGGAGGCTCGACAGCGCCGCAAGCGCGAGCAGTGCTGCGGCAAACACGGCGGCCGCCAGCACCTTGCCCGCGAACACCTCGCGGCGGGTCGCCTGCCGCGTCAGGATCGTCTTCCATGTCCCGTAGCGGTCCTCCGATGCGAACAGGTCACCCGCAACGACGCCTGCGATCACCGGGAATCCCCACGTACCGGCAAAGCTGAGCACGACGAACGCGACCGCGAACCCGGAGCTGTGGACCCACACGCCTAGCAGCGAGTCGGCCGGCACGCCGCTCTGAAGCGCGAGCACGGCGCCAAATAGGAACGGCCCCACGAGCACGAGCAGCGCAAGCACGCGCATCACGAGCTGCGCCGCCAGCTTGCGAACCTCGGTGCGGAACACGTGGCTCATGTGGCCTCCGTCAGCGCGAAGAACATCGACGCGAGCGGGCTCGAGACCTGCTCGAGACGCCGCACCGCGATCCCGGCGGAGCCGAGGGCGAGCACCAGCTCGTCCAGCTCGTCCTCGCTCAACTCGATCGTCAGGCCGCTGTGGGTGCCGGAGGTGGGGGCCGGTCGCCCGCGCAGCTCGCGCGCGAGCTGCGCCGCGCGCTCGTCGTTGCTCGTGACAATTCTGTAGGCGCCCGCTGGCGCCTGTGTGCGCAGCTCGGTTGCGGTGCCGTCCCAGACGACGCGGCCTCGGTTCAGGAACGTGAAGCTGTCGCAGGCCTCCTCGACCTCGTCGATCTGATGGCTCGACAGCAACACCGCGACACCACCCGCGGACAGCGTTCCGATCAGTGCGCCGATGTCGCGGACGCCGGCTGGGTCAAGGCCGGCGGTCGGCTCGTCGAGCAGCAGCACCGTCGGGGAGCGCAGCAACGCCGCGGCGATACCGAGCCGCTGGCGCATACCTGTCGAGTACGTGCTGACGCGGTCGCCCGCGCGGCCGGCGAGGGCGACTTGGTCGAGCGCATCGTCGATCTTGTCGGCGGCCGTCGGATCGTCGTCGAGCTCGGCGAGCAGCTCGAGATTCGTACGCCCTGACAGATACGGATAGAAGGCCGGGTCCTCTACGAACCCCGCGACGCCTCGCGGGCGGAGCGGGTCCGGTCCGGTCAGCCGCCGGCCGAGTAGCTCGACGGTGCCAGCGTCCGGGCTGATCAGCCCGAACAGCAGCCGCAGCAGCGTCGTCTTGCCGGCCCCGTTCGGACCGAGCAGCCCCCTGACCTCGCCCGCGGCGAGTTCGAGGTCGACCTGGTCGACGGCGCACGTCTCCCCGAACGTCTTGACCAACCCCCTCGCGCTGACTGCGCCCACGCCGGGCACTATATGAACCGCCGATTCAAGGCAGCGTCAGAAGGGTGGCCGTCGGGCGCCGCCTGCAGAGGCTGGCCGCATCGCTTCACTGACGCGTCGGTAGGGTTGCCGGGGTGAAGATTCCCGACTCCGCGCGCGTCGTGCTCGAGGGTCCTGCGCTTGCGCATCTCGTGACACTCGAACCCGACGGCCGCCCCCAAGTTTCGATCGTCTGGGTCGGCGTCGGGCCCTGGGCTAGCTGATCCGGCTCCAAGCAGGGGCCGCGATGCGTCCGGCGAACCCCGGACGCATGCCCGAGGGCACCGCAACCACATCATCACCCCCGCTGGCGTCAATGCTGCACGGGCCAGTCAAGACGCGGCATTACCTGCCGAACGTGCTGCGGCTCACGCCGGGGCAGATCAAGCACGACATCCAGAGCGTCGACGGCATCAATGCCAAAGTCGCGATCATCCTGACGAAGGTGGTCGGGACGATGTGGTGTTTCTACGTGTTCAACGGGATCGCGCTGATCAGCCTGCCGTCCGCGATCAGCACCGGGCAGCTGACGATCATCATCAACTGGGTCTCCTCAAACTGGATCCAGCTCGTCCTGTTGCCCGCGCTGATGGTCGGCCAGAACGTCCAGTCGGCCGCCGCCGATGCGCGCGCGCTGCGGACGTATAACGACACCGAGAAGATCCTCGACCGGCTCGATACCGACACGCAGGGCGGCCTGCAAGAGGTGATGCAGGCGATCGAGGGGTTGAAGGACTCACTCCGTAAGGGATCTACCAGCGGCTAAGCGGCGCCCGCCTGGCGCCCGCAGCTCAATCCCTCGCGGCCGCGATCAGCGCATCGGCGACGAGCGCCGGCGATCCCTCGAACGGTCCCGAGCGCCGCGCGAGCACGACTCGCCGGATCTCCTGCGGCTCGCCGCGCACGGCGATGGCCTTCACACCTGCGGGCAGCGCCTCGAGCGAGACGGGGGCGATCGTCGTGATCGCCAGGCCGGCCGCGACGATCCGCAGCTTCGCGAGCCAGTCGCGTACGACATACCGCACGTCGGGTCGCTCGGACAGCCCCGGCCACACGCCGAGCAGCGTTTCTCCGGCGTCGGAACGGCTCGCGACCCAGATCTGTCCTTCGAGCTGGTTGACCTCGACCGCTTGCCGCGCCGCGAACGGGTGATTGCTCGCGACGCCGATCATCAACTCTCGCTCGCTCAGGGTCGTGACGTCGAGCGCCGGTTTCTCGTTGTCTGGTGGACGAAAAGGTGGCACCTGCGCGAGGACGGCGAGGTCGAGTGTGCCCGCCCGCAGGGCACGGGTGAGCGCGGGCGTCGTGCCCTCGCGGAGCGTGACCCTCTGCCCAGGCGGCAGCGCGGCGAGGGCCGTCGGCACGAACCCGGCCGCGGCTGTCGGGAACGCGCCGAGCCGCACTGGGCCAGCGCCTGGCTGTTCGCCGGACAGCGCCCGTAGCGCGATGTCGAGCTCGTCCAGCACGTGGATCGCGCTGCGCAGTAGACGGGACCCCGCCGGGGTCAGCGTGGCGCCGTAGCGGTGGCGATCGAACAACCGGTGGCCGACGGCGTGCTCGAGCGCCGCCACTTGGCGCGATACGGCGGACTGTGTGTAGCCGAGTGCGTACGCCGCCGCCGAGAATGAGCCGGCCTGCGCGACCTCGCGCAGCACCTGAAGCGCGAGAGGGGAGATGTCGCCGACAGCCATGCGGTTTACGCATGTTACATGTGCGCAATTCTCGTTGAACGCATGGCTGCCGCGGGTTACCGTGATGCCTATGGCTGATTCTCGAATTGCACTTGTGACAGGCGCGAACCAGGGGCTGGGTCGCGCACTCGTAGAAGCTCTGGCTGCCGGATTGGGCCCGGGAGATCTTGTGTTGCTCACCGGGCGAGACCGGGCGAGAGTTGAGGCGGCCACCGCGGCGGCCGAGGGCTCGGCCGTGGCGCGCGTACAGGGACGGGTACTAGACGTCCGCGACGAAGGCACGATTGAGGCGCTCGCTGACGAGCTCGGTGAGGTCGACATCGTCTTCTCGAACGCGTCGGCGCGGATGAGTCCCCAGGCCAACCCGGGTGATGAGGTGGACGCGGTCGCCGAAACGAACAACTTTGCAGCGACACGGATCCTCCGCGCGTTCGCTCCTCGCCTGCGGTCCGGTGGCCGGCTGGTGATCGTCGCGAGCGCCCTCGGCACGCTCGACAAGCTCGACGAACGGGTTCGCGGGCGGTTCGCGGCCGCGGCCGAGCAGGACCTCGACGCCGTCGACTCGCTCGTCGCCGACTGGCGCGAGGCCATCCACGAAGGCCGCGCCGAGAACGACGGTTTCGGAAGCTGGTTGAACATCCCGTCGAAAGTGGCGCAGGTCGCCGCTGTCCGGGCGCTCGCCCGCGAGCGCCGCGCCGCCGACCTCGCCGAAAACAAGCTGCTGATGGCGCTGTGCCCGGGACTGATCGACACCGACGCTTCGCGGCCCTGGTTCGACGACATGAGCACCGCGCAGACACCAGCTCAGGCGGCGTCCTTTCCTGCCGCGCTCGCTCTGGCCGATCGGTTCGAGCCGGCCTTCTATGGCGAGCTTGTCCAGTTCGGCAAGGTGCTCCCGTGGGAGACCGGTGTTCCGGTCTCCCACCGCGCCGCCTGACGGCCCACCGGAGCGCCCGCGCCGCCGCCCGGGCTAGCGCAAATCGCGCTCAGATAACCCGCTGGCTAACCGCAGCCCGTGTTGAAGCCACAGCTGGAGCACGTGTAGCAGCTACCCGTGCGCTGCATCATGCCGCCGCACTGCTGGCACGCCGGGCCTAGGTCGAGCCCCTTGCTCACCGCCGGCAGCGGTGGTGGCGTGTCGGTCAGCGCGGACGTCGCCGCCCGCGGCTCCGCGGAGCCGCGGGCGCCCCCCTCGCCGCCGCCGCCGCCGTTGCCGGCGCCACCGTTGCCCGCACCGCCGTTGCCCGCCTGGTGTTCTGCGGAACCCTCGCCGTCGGCCGGCTGCGCCGGCGCGGCCGGCTTTGCGGTGTCGCCGGCGTACGAGATTGCCGCATCCTGGGCCATCTTCCGCGCGCGGACCTCCGGCGTGAGGATCCCGAGCTCCTCCTGCAGGTCGACGTCGAGGAACCGGGACGCGAGCCATCGCATGATGTAGTCGGGCATCGACTTCGCGAACGGGATTTCCGGATTGTTGGTCATCCCCTCGGGCTCGAACCGCATGTAGCTGAACTTGCGGACGAGCGTCTCGAGCGGCACGCCGTACTGGAGCGAGATCGAGATCGCGGTCGCGAACGAGTTCATCATGCCGCGCAGCGTCGAGCCCTCCTTGCCGATGTCGGTGAGGAAGATCTCGCCGACGGTGCCGTCCTCGTACATCCCCGCGGTGATGTAACCCTCGTGGCCACCGATCGAGAACTTGTGCGTGATCGACTGACGCTCACGCGGCATCTTGCGCCGCTTCGGCGGCGCCTTCGCGAGCGCCTCCTTGACGGCCTTGTCGATCTCCGCGTCGCTAGGCACGGCCTCAGGCTTCGACTTCTGAGCGTCGGTGCGCAGCGCTTGCGCCGTCTTGGAACCATCGCGGTAGATCGCGAGCGCCTTGATGCCGCATTGCCACGCCTGGGTGTACGCGTCCGCGATGTCGGCAACCGAAGCGGTCTCAGGCAGGTTGACTGTCTTCGAGATCGCGCCGGAGATGAACGGCTGCACCGCGCCCATCATCTTGATGTGGCCCATGTGCGAGATCGCGCGCTCGCCGACGGCGACGTCGAACACCGGCAGGTGCTCCGCGTCGAGTTCGGGCGCGCCGATGATCGTGCCGTGCTCGTTGATGTACGCCTCGATCTGCTCGATCTGCTGGTCCGAGTAGCCGAGCGTCTGCAAGGCGAGCGGCACCGTTCGGTTGACGATCGTCATCTGCCCGCCTCCGACGAGTTCCTTGAACTTGACCAGCGAGAAGTCCGGCTCGACGCCGGTCGTGTCGCAGTCCATCAGGAAGCTGATCGTGCCGGTCGGCGCCAGCACCGTCGCCTGCGCGTTGCGGTAGCCATGCTCCGCACCGACCGCGACCGCCTCGTCCCAGGTCGATCGCGCGGCGGCGAGCAGCCCCTCGTCGCTGCAAGTCTCGTCGTCGATCGCGTAGGACGCATCGCGGTGCATCCGCATCACGGCGTTGTGCGCGTCCCGGTTCTCGGCGTACCGGTCATACGGGCCGATCGCGGCGGCAACGCGCGCAGACTGCAGGTAACCCCGGCCGGTCATCAGCGCCGTGACCGCCGCCGCGATCCCGCGACCCGCATCGGAGTCGTAAGGGAGCCCGTCGGCCATCAGGTACGCACCAAGGTTCGCGTAGCCGAGCCCGAGCTGGCGGAACGCGCGCGCATTCGCCGTGATCTGCTCGGTCGGGTAGCTCGACGGCGAGACGATGATCTCCTGCGCGAGGAACACGATGTCAACGGCGTGCTCGAAAGCCCCGACGTCGAACGTGCCGTCTGCGCGGCGGAACTTCATCAGGTTGAGCGAGGCCAGGTTGCACGCAGAGTCATCGACATGCATGTACTCGCTGCACGGATTCGACGCGTTGATTCGGCCCGAGTTCGGGCACGTGTGCCAGTTGTTGATCGTCGTGTCGTACTGCACGCCGGGATCGGCACAGCGCCACGCAGCTTCGGCGATCTCGTTCATGAGGTCGCGCGCCTTGAGCGGCTCGCCAATCGGCTGGCCGGTCGTTCGCGCGATGAGGTGCCAGTCGCCGTCGCTCTCGACGGCGCGCATGAACTCGTCGGTGATGCGCACCGAGTTGTTCGCGTTCTGGTACTGGATCGAGAAGAAGCCGTCCCCGTCGATCGACATGTCGAAGCCGGCATCACGGAGCGCGGCCGCCTTGTCCTCCTCCTTCGCCTTGCACCAGATGAACTCGCGGATGTCCGGATGGTCGACGTCTAGGACGACCATCTTGGCTGCGCGGCGGGTGCCACCGCCGGACTTGATCGAGCCGGCCCACGCGTCGGCGCCGCGCATGAACGACACCGGGCCGGAGGCGGTGCCACCGCGGCTGAGCGCCTCCATCGAGCCTCTGATCTTCGACAAATTGATGCCTGACCCCGAACCGCCACGGAAGATGATCCCTTCCTTGGTGTTCCACTCGAGGATCGACTCCATCGTGTCGTCCACCGAGAGGATGAAGCACGCGCTCGCCTGCATCTTCGGGCTCCCCTCAGGGTGCCATCCGACGTTGAACCAGACCGGCGAGTTGAACGCCGCCATCTGGTGCACCAGGATGTGGGTCAGCTCCGCCTCGAACGCGGCCGCGTCCGCGTTGGTCGCGAAGTAACCGCGTTCGCGGCCCCAGGTCGCGATCGTGCCGGCGACCCGCCCGATCATCTGCTTGACCGACCGCTCGCGCTCTGGGGCGCCGAATTGCCCGCGGAAGTACTTCTGGGCGACGATGTTGGTGGCGTTCTGCGACCAGCTCTTCGGGAACTCGACGTCTCGTTGCTCGAACGAGACCTTGTCGCCATGCCCGATCCGCGCATCCCGCAGCTCCCACTCGACCGCATCGAAAGGATGTTGTCCGGGCGTGGTAAATCGGCGGCGGATTGAGAGTCCGTCGACCTCGCCAGACGCGATCGTGGTGGGTGTTTGCGGGGTGTGTTCCATCGCCTCTGCTCCTCTTATTTTGGCTTCTTTTGCCGCTTCCGCTCGGCTCCGGGGCGGCCGAGGGGGTAACAGCGAATCCTCGCGGGTGGCCCGGACGGAACGACGCTTGCGAGAACCGCCGGGCGCTTAGAAAATGGGAGCGTTTGCTCCGTTAATTTTATCGAGGCGGAATCCGCTCCCAGGCTGTTGAGCTCGGACTTTGCGACCGATCGTCGCCCCGACGCGTGCTAGCTTCGCCGCGATGTCGACCGCGGAATCGCTGCGCCCAGGGCACGCGTTCGGGCCCCGCGGAGATCGCCTGGCACGCATACGAAGTGCGCTGCGCGAGACCAGCGCCGCGACAGCGTTGCTCTCGGCGCTGCTGGTGTTGGTGCTGTACGCGGCGTTCGATCACGGTGCCGCCAGCGTCGCGGCCGGCGCGCGCATCCAGAGCGTCGTTGCGGCGATCGCGGCGGTCGCCTGCGGCGGGTTGCTTTGGACCGGCACGCTGCGGTTCGCTGCGCCCCGAGCTGCCGTCGTCGGGATCGGCCTGCTCGCGGCATTTGCGTGTTGGAGCGGGATCACCGTCGCATGGAGCGTCGCCCCTGATCAGACCTGGCTCGAGCTCAACCGCGCGATCACGTACGTGCTCGTGCTGGCGCTGGCGGTCGTCGTTGGCGCTTCCCACCGCCGTGCACTCGAGCTCGCAGCTAACGGGTTGCTCGGGATCGGGCTTGCGCTCGCGGTTTACGGCATCGGGCAGAAGGTGCTTCCCGGGATCCACATCGTCGGCGTCTTCACCCTCGACCAAACCTTCTTGTTCCCGCGCCTCCAGGCCCCGTTCGGCTACTGGAACGCGCTCGCGCTGTTCATCGCAATGTGCATCCCGATCGCGCTCGCGCTCGTGGTCGACAAGGCGCGACGCCGACGGGTGCGGCTGTCCGCACTGCTGTCGGTGGAGCTGCTGCTGGTCACGCTCACGTTCACCGAGTCTCGGGGTGGGATGCTCGCGGCAGCAATCGGGCTCACGGTCGGCATCGCGCTCAGCGGAGCGAGGCTTCGCTCGCTGATGTGGTTCGCCGCCGGGCTGATCGTCGCGTTGCCGACGGTCGTGCTCGCCCTCTCCTCGCACAACCTCAACACGGCTCTGATCCCTTTGTCGGCGCGCGAGCAGACGGGTGCCGAGCTCGGAGTCGTACTGCTGGTGTCACTGATCGTCTCGTGGCTGGCCGGCTCGAGGCTGATCAAACTTGAGGCGCGAACCCGGCTCGGTGCCGAGCGGGCGCGGCGCATTGCACGGCTGTTGGTCGTGCTGGCGTCGGTGGCGCTCGCCTGCGGCGTGCTCGCGGTCGCGCTGTCCCCGCGCGGGCTCACCGGCACGATCTCGCACGCGTGGGACAGCTTCACCTCCACCAAGTCGGCGACCAGCGCGTTCAACCCCGACCGCCTCCTGTCGGTCGATTCGGAGAACCGCTGGGTGTGGTGGAAGGAGGCGCTTGGCGCATTCGGCGCCAAACCGATCACGGGCTGGGGGGCCGGCTCGTTTCCGGTCGTCCACCTGCTTTATCGCCACAACGCGCTGTCGGTGACCGAACCTCACAACGTGCCGCTTCAGTTCCTGGCCGAGACGGGCTTGGTCGGCGCAGCGCTGGCGCTCGGCGCCTACGGGCTGCTGCTGGCGAGTGGCATCGCCACGGTCCGCTGGCGGCTGGGGCGGCCAGCGCGCTCGCTCGGCGCGGCGCTGGTTGCGGCGGGAGTCGTCTACGCGGTCCACGCCTGCTACGACTGGGATTGGGATATCCCCGGCGTGACGCTCCCGGCGATGGTCGTGCTCGGAGTACTGGCCGGAAGCGCGGGCCGGAGCCATCCGGGCGTGCGCGCGGTTTCCTCGCCGGTCAGCGGCAGCGCTGGACGGCTGTTCGCGCTCGCAGCATGCACGCTGATGCTGTGCGCGGTTGCGATCTCCGCAGTGACACCGAGTCTCGCCGCCGGCCGCGCGCGCGACGCCGTGCTGACGGCGGCGCGGGGCACGCCGGCCGCCCTGGCATCCGCGCAACGGAGCGCCGAGCTCGCAAGCCGGCTCGATCCGCTGTCCGATGCCGGCCTGCTCGCCGAGGCGAACGTGGCCTCCGCGCGGCGCCAGTTCGGCGTAGCCAAGTCGGACACGCTCGCGGCCATCAGCCGGGAGCCCGACGACGTGCAGGCATGGATCCAGCTCCTGGGTTACGAGGAAGTCTCGCGTGATGTCCAGGCGGTCCAAGCAGTGGGAGCCCGGATCCTGGCGCTCGATCCCGAAGGAGCGGAATCTCGCGGCCTCGCGGTCCAGGCGCAGCAGTTCGCCCTCAGCCCGACCGGGTCGGCCACAGGGATCAAGACGCCAGCGCGCTAGGTCGGAGTGGCTGGCGCCACGCACTACGGAGCGAAGCCGAGATGGATCGCGCCGGTGAGAATCAGGATGGCGAGCGTGAGCCCGAAGACCAGCAGGAACACCCCGAGCACCGCCTCCGACGGAAGCCAGGCGACGCGCTGACGGCGACGTGGAGCCTGGCGTGGGCGGGCGACGACGCGCGCTTCCACGGTCCGGCTCCGTTGCGGTTGCACAAGGGAGGCCTCATGCACGCGCTGTCGTGCCCGCTCCGCCTGCTCACGCGCGCGCGCCTGTCGCTGCGCCTCGCGCTCGGCGTCGCGCTGCTCGGCCTGCTCGCGTTCCCGGTTTCGGCGCTCGGTGCGCTCCCGCGACTTTTGCCTGCGCTTCGCCTCGCGAGCGGCCTGCTTCTGGTCCGTTTCGATCGCGCGGCGTTCGGCCTCCGCTGCCGCCCGACGCTTCTGCTCCGCTCGTTGGCGGTTGCGACGCTCTGCTCGCTCGCGCTCAGCCAGCTCCTCGGCGGCGGTCGCGGCCCCCGCCTCGAGCACGTCGCGCTCGTCGCCGGCGCGTGATCTGGCCTCGGCTTCGGCCGCAAACTCGTCGCGCGCCGCCCCCAGCTGCCGGGACGCCTCGTCGCGCTCGAGCGCTACCCGGTCGGCAGCGGCGCGCGCCGCCTCGGCCTCCGAGCGCCACCGCTCCGCGTCGGAGCGTGCCTGCTCGGCCTCGGACCGCGCCCGCTCTGCTGCGTCCTGCGCGACCGCGATCTCGGCTATGGCACGCTCGAGTGCCGACGCGTTCTCGAGTGCGGCGCCCCTCGTGTCCTCGAGCGCCGCGAGTTCGGCGACGAGCCCAGTCAGCCGCTCCGTAAGGTGGTCGCGCTCCCCGGCGAGAGCAGTGACCTGCTGCTCGAGTTCCGAGGCGCGTTCGCTGATCTGCTGACGCGCGGCGTGCGCGGCCTGCTCGCGTCCAGTGATCTCGCCGGCGTGCGCTTCGGCGCCGGCGAGTTGGGACTCGAGCGTTTCGATCCGGGATTCCAGTTCCGATCGCTGCGTGGCCAGTTCGGTGTTGATGTTTGCGGCGGCGTGCTCCGCGTCGGCGCGCGCGGCCGTCAGCGTCGCGAGTTGCCCGACGAGTCCTTCGAACCTGCCGGTCAGCTGCGTCCGCTGGCCGGCCGCCTCGCGAACCTGGTTGGCGAGCTCGGCGTGTTCGGACTCGAGCTGTTTCGCGCGGGCTCGGAGCTCGTCGCGTTCCTCGGTCACCGCTGCGAGATCGCCCTCGAGCCGGGCGCTGCGCTCGTCCAGCTCGCGCTGGCTGTCAGCGGCCTGCCGCTCGAGCTCGCCCGTCCGTCCGGCGGTTGCCTGCACCTCGTTCAGCTGGCGCTGAAGCTCCTCGTGTCGGGTGTGCGAGCGCGTGCGTTCTGCTGCTAGCTCCTGCCGAAGCCACGCGACGATGTTCTCGGCATCCGTGCGCGCGGCGGTGACGGCCGCAAGCTCGGTGGTGAGTGGCTCGAGTTGTTCGCTGAGCTTTTCCCGCTCTGCGGTGGCTTCGCGCAACTGATCGGCGAGCCGGATGCGTTCTGAATCGAGCTCGTGACCCGAAGTCGCAACGGCTTGCTCGAGCTCCTCGATGCGCGTCTGCGCACGCGTCCGTGCTTCGTCGAGCTCCTGCTGGACCGCCGCCGTCGTTTGCTCGGCGTCTATCCGTGCGGCCGAAAGAGCCGCGAGCTCCGCGATCAGTCCTGCGAGACGCTCACCGAGCCGTGCTCGGTCGTCGGTCGTCTCGCGGACATGATCCTCCAGCCTCGCGCGTTCTGACTCGAGCGCTTCGGCGCGCGCGCGGGTGACATCCCGATCCTCGGTCACGGCTGCGAGCTGCTGTTGCAGTCCTGAGAGGCGCTCGTCGAGCTCGCCTCGCGCGGCCTCAGCCGCCTGCTCGCTCTCGCTGGTGGCGGCTGCGCGTGCTTCGGCGGCGGTCAGCCGCGACTGGAGCTCTTCGATTCTGGCTTCGAGCGCGGAGCGTTGCGCGGCCAGTTCGGTGTTGGTGTTCGCGGCGTCGCCGCGGGCAGCGGTGAGCGTGTCCCGTTCCTCGGTGAGTGCCGTGACCTGCTGCTGTAGCTGTGAGAGTGCTTCGTCGGCCTCTTGGCGTGCGGTGTGGGCGGCCTGCTCACGCTCGTTGATCTCCTCTGCGTGCGCCTTGATGCGGGCTTCCAGTTCGGATCGCTGCGACGCCAATTCGGTGTTGAGGTCTGCGGCGGTGTGCTCGGCGTCGGCGCGCGCAGCCGACAGCGTCGCGAGCTCGGCGAGGATTTCCTCGAGTCGCTCGCTCACCTGCTCTCGCTCGCTCGGCGGCTCGGTGGGCCTGATCGGCGAGCAGTGTCCGTTCTGATTCGAGCTCGCCGATCCGCGTCTGCGAGCGCGCCCGTTCGGCCTCGAGCTCCTCTCGAACGGCGGCTGCGGTTTGCTCGGCCTGCGTCCGCGCCTCGGTCGCTGCGGCCAGCTCGGCGGCGACCTGATCGAGCCGTGAGCTGAGCTGCTCTCCGTGGTCGGCGGTCTCGCGCGTCTGGTCAGACAGTCGCGTGCGCTCTGACTCGAGCTGAGCTGCGCGCCGGCTGGCGAGCAGTGTCCGTTCTGATTCGAGCTCGCCGATCCGCGTCTGCGAGCGCGCCCGTTCGGCCTCGAGCTCCTCTCGAGCGGTTGTCGCGTTTTGCTCGGCCTGTGTGCGCGCCTCGGTTGCCGCAGCCAGCTCGGCGGCGACCTGATCGAGCCGTGAGCTGAGCTGCTCTGCGTGGTCGGCGGTCTCGCGTGTCTGATCAGAAAGTCGCGTGCGCTCGGATTCGAGCTGAGCTGCGCGCCGGCTGAGCTCGTCGCGCGCTTCGGCGGGAGTGTCTGCGCGCCGGCCTCGGCTTCGGCGAGTCGGCGCTCGAGCTCCCCGATGTGCGTGTGCAGCCCCGCCCGTTCGGTCTCGAGTTCCTCTCGGATCGTCGTGACGGTGTGCTCGGCGTCGGTTCGCGCCGCCGACAGCTCGCCGACCTCGGCGACGAGCGTCGCGACTCGCTCGCTCAAGTCGTCTCGGTCCTTGGTCAGCGAGCCAAGCATCGCCTCCAACTCCGCGGTCCGCTGATCGAGCGCGGTTCGGGCGGCGGCGGCCTCGGATTCGCGCGCGCCTGTCTGTTCAGCAGCCGACTCGGCGGTTTCGACGCGTGCCTGCAGCTCGGCCGCACGGGCCTCGAGCTGCGCTTGCGCCTCCTCCAGACGCTCTACCGTCGCCTGTGACTGCTGATGCTCTGCGGCCTCGCGCTCGTAGTGATCGGCAGCGTCTTTCGCTTCGCTGTTGGCGCGTGCGAGCTCCTCGCGCAAGTCCCGGGCCGAACGCTCGGCCTGGGCGCGTGCCGCGGCGAGCTCTGCGAGTTCGCTGTCGAGCTCGGTCGCACTCCGACCGAGCTGATCGCGCTCAGTGGTGAGCGCTTGAAGCTGCGCTTCCAGCGTCGCCGCTCGCCCGCTGGCCTCCTCCGCCTGCTCGCGGCTCTCCGCGGCGGCGCGCTCGAGCTCGGTCCGGGCGGCTATCGCCTGCTCCCGGATCGCGGCGGTCTCCTGCTCGAGCTTGTGTGCCCGCTCCGTAGCCTCGGCGGCTTCGACGCCGAGGGTGGCGTCGCGCTGCTCGAGCGAGGCGATTCGGGCTTCAGCGTCATGTGCCCTGGCGCGTGTCGCTTCCAGCTCGGTCTCGAGCTCGAGCCGGCGTACGTGGGCCGCCTCGCCAGCCGCTTCAGCTTCCGTCGCCCGCTTACTCTCGATGCTCACCTTGCTGTCGAGCTCGTTGAGGCGCTGTGAGAGCAGCGTCCGCTCGGCCGTCGCGGCCTCGACGTTCGCAGCGAGCTCCGCCGCGTGCTGGCGCTCGGCCGTCAGCTCGCCGCTGCGCGAGCTCAACTCGGCGGTGATAGCTGCTCGCGCGCTGCTCATGGCTGTCGGCCTGATCGGCAAGTGTCGCGACCCGCTGCTCGAGCTCCTGGGCCCGCGCTTGTGCCTCGTCGGCACGCGCCGTGATCGAGCTCATGCTCGCCTCGAGCTCCTCGCTGGCGCTGCTGTGCCTCGGCACGCAGCCGCTCGAGCTCGGCAGCATGGCGCTCGCTTAGCCGCCCGGTCTCAGCCTCAGCCTGTTGCTGGGCCGCGGCCGCGGCCTCGGTCCGCGCGGCCGACACCTGCTCGCGCGCTGTCGTGAGTTCTTGCTCGAGCTCGTCGGCGCGGGTGCGAAGCCGCTCGGCGGCCGCGGTTCGCGCGGCGAGGTCCGCAGTGAGCTCGTCACGGTCGCGCTCGAGCGTCGCTGTGCGCTCCTCGGCCGCACCTGCGCGCGCGGCCTCGGCCTCAAGTCGCTCGCGCGCGTGCGCGAGGCTCTGCTCGCGGGCGCGCAGCTCGTGGTCTAGCGTGGCGTGGTCTGATTGCGCCTCGGCGAGCGCAGCCTGGAGCGTCGTGAGCTCGCCGGTCCGTTCGATGCCGAGTCGCTCGATCTCACGCGCGTGGTCTGCCCGCAGCTGTTCTAACTCGCGCGCGCGTTCGGCGCTTGTCGCATCGCTGCGCGCAAGCGCCTGCTCGCGCTCAGCAACCGTTTGCTCGAGTTGCTCGAGCCGACTACGGAGTCCGGCCCGATCGCGCTCCACGTGCGTTATGCGGTCTTCGATCTCAGTGCTGCTCTCAAGCGCCGCTGCCAGCTCCAACTCGGCTTGCCGCCGGCGCTCCTCGTGCTCAGCGATCGCAGATTCGCTGGCTCGCGCCCGGTCGGCTTCGCTACGCGCTCGCTCCGCGGCCTCGCGACCGAGCGCGAGCTCAGCCACCGCCTGGTCGCGTGCCTGCCCGAGCGCGAGGTTCGCCTGCCCAAGTTGCTTGCGGGCGCGTTCCAGCTCGGCGTCGCGTTGCTCGAGTTGATCGGTACGGGCCCGCACTGCTCGCTCGAGCGTCGCGAGTGCATCGGCCTCGCGCTGGAGCTGGGACTCGAGCTCGGCAAGTCGCGCGTGTGCGGCCTGCTGCTCGGACTCGAGCTCGTCGACTCGCGCGAGCATCTGCGCATGCGCCGCCGCGAGCTGGCTGCGACGCTCCTCGGCATCGACGCGGCGATCGTGCTCGCTTTGGAGCCGGCGCTCGAGCTCGTCGATCGCGTGCCGCCGAGCCTCCGCGCGGCGCTCGGATTCGTCGCGCAAGCGGCGCTCCTCGAGCAGCGCGACGGGATCGGGCACGCGAGCGCGCCGCGGCGGCGGAGGCGTGCGGGTGGCCGGGCGTCCGCCGGAGGCCGCGCGTGCGCGCCTGGTGGGGCTTGGCAAGTCGACTACGTTGCCTTCGCCGAGCTCGAGCGCAAACGCAGTCCGCCCCTGCAGCAGCGCGCTCGGCGCTGCGTACGCGGCCCGCAGCAATCCACCGGGGTCCGGTGGCGCCGGCAGCGGATTGAACCTGTGGAGCTGGATTCCGTCGTCGATGACGAGCGTCGGCGGCTCGCTCTGAAGCGACCGTTCACCCGGGCGCGCGGCGACGCGAAGCAGCACTCGGTCGGGGGCAGCATCAATCCGCTCGAACCGCTCGAGCTCGATGGCCGAGACGTCGCTCACGACGCGGCCGATTGTATGTCTGTTATATGTCCACCGCTCATGGGCTTCGACGCCACTCGCCGATGAAGCTGCTGGTCACCGGGGGAGCCGGCTACATCGGCTCGATCGTTGCCGGACAGCTGCTCAACGCTGGCCACGAAGTGGTCGTTTTCGACAACCTTCAGCAGGGTCACCGCGACGCCGTGCCCGACGAGGCGCGCCTGATCGTCGGCGATCTGCTCGATGAGGACGCGGTTCAGGAGGCGCTCGGGGATGGGTTCGATGGCGTTCTCCACTTCGCGGCCCTGGCGCTGGTGGGCGAGTCGGTGGCCCATCCTGAGCGGTATTACCGCACGAACGTCGGCGGAACGCTCAACCTGCTCGACGCGATGCGGGCCGCGGGGGTCCCACGGCTGGTGTTTTCCTCGACGTGCGCCGTCTACGGTCAGCCCGCCGAGGTGCCGATCCGCGAGACGACGCCGCCAAGCCCCCAGAACGCGTACGGCGCGTCGAAGCTGGCGGTCGACGGCATGATCGGGGACTTCTGCCGAGCTCACAAGCTGGGCGCCGTGAGCCTGCGGTACTTCAACGTCGCCGGCGCGAGCAACGGCCGCGGCGAGGACCACGACCCGGAGACTCATCTGATTCCCAACGTGCTTCGGGCTGTGATGGGGATCAATCCTCACGTCGAGGTGTTCGGGACCGACTACGCCACGCCAGATGGGACCGCGGTCCGCGACTACATCCACATCGAGGATCTCGCCACCGCGCACATGCTCGCGCTCGAAGGGGTCCGGCCGAACGAGCACCAGATCTTCAATCTCGGCAACGGCAGCGGCTTCTCGGTGCGCGAGGTGATCGCCGCCGTCGCCGAAGTGACCGGCGCCGAGATCACCGTTCGCGAAGGCCCGCGCCGACCGGGGGATCCGCCGATGCTGGTAGCCGCAAGCGAGCGAATCCGCTCAGAGCTCGGGTGGGAGCCGCGCAAGCCGGCGCTGGCCGACATGGTCGCTGACGCATGGCGGTTCGCTCAAGCCCATCCGAGCGGCTACTCAAAGTAGGTCGGCGATCGCCTCGAGCGCGTCGGAGAGCACCGCGTCCGGTGGTTGGGCCGCGTCGATCTGCCGGATCCGCTCCGGGTCGTCCGCTGCCAGTTGCTCGTAGGCGGACGCGATCCTTCCGAAGAAGTCGTCGCGTTCGAGCTCGATCCGATCGGCCGGTTCCTGACGCGAGCGCGCGCGCTCTCGCCCGACCTCGGGATCGAGCGTCAGCAGCAGCGTTCGGTCGGGCGTCAGACCGCCGGTCGCGAATTCGTTCAACTCGCGGACGGGACCGACGCCGAGCACGCGGCCGCCGCCCTGGTACGCGAGCGAGGAATCGACGAACCGGTCGAGCACGACCCACGTCCCGGCATTCAGCAACGGCTTCAGCGTGTCCTCCACAAGCTGTGCGCGGGCGGCCGCGTACAGCAGCGCCTCGGCACGCGCACCGATCCGCGCGTCCGGGTCCTTCACCAGCTCTCGGATCCGCTCGGCGGCCGGCACGCCGCCGGGCTCGCGGAGCACAGTCACGTCGATCCCGCGGCCGCGAAGCGCGTCGGCGAGCGCGGTCGCAACGGTCGTCTTGCCGGCCCCATCGAGCCCCTCGATTGTGATCAACCGTGCGCGTGTCGGCATGCCCGTGGCCGACGCTAGCATCGGAGCGGTGCTCGCCGAGCTCGACCGCCACCCCCAAGCGCGCGCCGTGCTCGGGCCGGCGCTCGAACCGGGCGGGCGGCCGTCGCACGCGTACCTGTTCCATGGGCCGGGCGGAGCGGGCAAGCGCTCCGCGGCGCGAGCGGTTGCCGCAATGCTGTTGGCGGAAGGCTCGCCCAATCCCGACAGCGCTCACGCGCGCGCGATCTCCGGTTCGCACCCCGATCTGACCTGGGTCGCGCCGAGCGGCGCGCACGAGATGCTGGTCAGCGACATCGACGGTCCTGTGATCTCGGCCGCGAGCAAGACGCCGTTCGAATCCCAGCGCCGAGTGTTTGTGATCGAGCGCGTCGATGAGCTCGGCGACGAGGCGGCCAACCGGATGCTCAAGACGCTCGAGGAGCCGGCCTTATTCGTCCACCTGATCCTGCTGACCGACCGGCTCGTCGAGGTGTTGCCAACGATCCAGTCGCGGTGCCAGCTCGTCCGTTTCGACGCCCCGTCGGTCGATGACATCGTCGGCACGCTGGTCGCGAAGAGCGTGCCTCCCGAGACAGCGGACGCATGCGCGCGGCTTGGGCTCGGTGACGCGGAGCGAGCCGCCGAACTCGCCGATGAGGAGGGGACTGCGCTGCGCGCGGGCGCCGAGCGGTTCGCGCGGGCGGCGCTCGCGGGCGAGGCGACGGCGCTGCGCCCGTGGGAAGACCTGTTGCGGTCGGTCCGGGCGCGCGGTGAGGCGACCCGGACCGGGCTCGAGGCGCTCGCGACCGCCGAAATCGAGCTGTACCCGAGGAAGGAGCGCAAGCGGATCGAAACCGATTGGACAGAGCGGATCCGGCGGTCGCGGCGGCGGACCGAGACCGCCGCGCTCGATCTCGCGCTGCAGCTCGTCACCCTGTGGTTCGCCGACCTCGTCAGCCTCGCCGTCGGCGCCGGCGAGCTCGTCCGTAATACCGACCGGCCGAGTGAATTGGACGCCGACGGCGGTCGCACGCTCGAGCAGCTGCGCGCCGCGATCGAGCACGTCGAGGACACCCGGCAGCGGTTCCAGCTCAACGTCTCCGAGGAACTGGCATGCGAGGCGCTCGCCTATCAGCTCGAGCGCGCGGTTGGCCCGTGAGCGACGACGGCCGTGCGTCGAACCGCGTGTACCTGCGCTCGCCGGCTCGCTCTGACGCTGATCAGTTCATCGGCCTGATGCGCGCGAGCCGCGCATTCCACCGCCCGTGGGCAACCGCCCCCGCCGACGAGGAGCGGTTCGCCGCGTACCTCGCGGACGCACGTCGGCCGGACTTCGAGGCGATGCTCGTCTGCCGGCGGGCCGACGACGCGATCCTCGGCTTCTTCAACCTCTCGCAGATCACGCGCGGGTTGCTGCAGAGCGCGTACCTCGGCTATGCCGTGGGCAAGCCGTTCGCAGGCCAGGGCTACATGCGCGAGGGCATTGACCTCGTCCTACGCCATGCGTTCACCACGCTCCGTCTCCACCGCGTCGAGGCGAACATCCAGCCAGACAACCATGCCTCGATCGCGCTCGCCCGCGGCGCGGGCTTCCGGCGCGAGGGCTATTCGCCGCGCTACTTGAAGATCGGCGGCCGCTGGCGCGACCACGAGCGGTGGGCGATCCTCTCGGACGAGTGGCGCGCGCTGCATGCCGACGGAGCGGCAACGGCGAGCACTCGATAGCAGCTGGCTCGTTCGACTTCCGCGCGCGGTTTCTTCCGCTACATCTGCCGCATCCATGCGACCAGCGCGGCGGATCAGCAGGCCGCTTTCTGCGCGGCCTGCCGCGGCAGGCAGCTTCGCTTCCAACAAGTTCGTAGTCCAGACGCCGCCGTTAGACTCGGAGATCTCGCCGACGTAGCTCAGCTGGTAGAGCACTTCACTCGTAATGAAGGGGTCCCCGGTTCGAGTCCGGGCGTCGGCTTTTGGGCGAATTAGCTGGAAATTGGCTGGTTTCGTCGGTCGCATACGCTCGTGCTGAGGTCAGGGTTGGGGCTATGGAAGCCATTTGGAAGCCTCCCGAAGCGGTAAGCGCCCCCGCTCCGGATGAGAACTACTGTGACCTTCCGGAGCAGACCCACATCAGTCGTACCGCGTCATCGCAAGGTCGCCGAACGGATCGTGGGTCGTGCAGGCATCGCGGCCGCCCAGGCCGACTGGCCGATGAGGCGTACTGAGCGCCTTCGGCGGGAGGTTTCAAGCCCGGTCGTTGGCGGTCGCTATCTTCGACCGTACCGGCACGATCGGGGCGTCTCGGTCGTGCGGCTGAGGGATCGCCTGGAGCGCGAACTCGGCGATCACGCCGGGGCGGAAGACGAGACAGTGAGTGGAGCCGCCGAATTCGAAGTACCCCAGCTCGTCGCCCTTCTTGACGTGAGAGCCAGGGGTCAGATTGGAATCGATCTGGCACGAGGAGACTTCCGACATCCCGACGGCCACGAACGCCATCAATCCGATGACCGGATCGTCAGCTTCGATGACGATGATCGCGCGAGCCGCGACGTGTGCGAGGTACGCCTGCGAGTTCATCGGTTCGGTGGCGTCCTTGCCTTCCGAGTCAGCCTCGGAGTAGTAGGTGCCGGGTTGCACGAACGCCCGGACGATCGTGCCGGCGACAGGGCTGTGCCACCGGTGATAGTTGGTCGCGCTCAGGAATGCCTGATAGACGGTCCCGCCAACGAAGTGATCAATGGAAGCATCGTTGGCCAGCATGTCCGCCAGCGAGTACGGCTGGCTCTTGATCCAGAACCGGTCTTGCCGCTGAACGTTGGTGGCAATGCCGTAGGGCAGCGACTCGCAGGCACTCACGATGACCTTGTCGTCGCCGGGCGCCTCGACGGGTCTGGCGTCTTCCTTGAAGTGGCGGGTGAAGAAGTCGTTCCATGACTTGAACCCCCAGTGGGCATCGTTCGGGTCGTATTCGAACTGCTCGATGCCGATAGCCCGCTGGGCGTCGGCGCTCTTCCACCCCGTCGGCGACTCGTTGAGCACGTAGAGAGAATCACGGCTATCGAGAAACTCACACCAGGCGGTCAGGATCGTCTTGAGCGCCGCGTTGATTTCTGGGTGCCGATAGGCAGCGAAGCCGGCCGGGGTCCCCATCGTCCAGTCGAGTATTGCGTTCAGAGGCAACGTGACCGCGGACTGGCCGAACTCAGGTGCCATCGTGAGCACCTCGTTGACCAGGCACAAGAACTCGTCGACATTCTCTATGTGTCGCTGTTGATACGGCTTGGAGGCGGGGACCTGGGCGATCATCTCGTTGACGTACATCCGCACCACCGGGTCGCGATCGATCAACGCCTTGAACTCGCCGACGGCGGGATGAAGCGCAGTCTCGCTGTCGCGGGCTTCGACTCGCTGGCGATGACCTTCCAGCCAGGATTCCAAGTCCTCCTGAGCTTCCGGCAGCCAGCCGGCCCGCCGCTGTACGTCGACCTCGTCAGGAAGCCTCGTCATAGACGCGCCTTACCCCCAGCGCAATCGTGCCAAGCACATGATCATCGCGCCGTTGCAGCCGCAAGGAAAGCGTCAAGCACGTGTCGGCGGCCGATGCTGCTCGCGACTGCTTTGCCATCTAGCTGTAGCTGGAGCTGACGAGTGGAATGGCGACAAAGGGGGTCAGCCGCTGGCTTGGCACGCCGGACGGATACGGTTTGGGCGTGCCTCGCTTCACCGAGCTCTTAGATCGCACGGGCGTGCTTTTGGCCGATGGGGCGACCGGCACGAACTATCAGGACATGGGGATCGAGCCGGGCGTGGCGCCTGAGGAGTGGGTGTTCGACGCGCCCGAAAACGTGTCCGAACTGCACCGGCAGTTCGCGCAGGCTGGCTCTGACCTCGTCCTCACATGCACGTTCGGAGCCTCCCCGGTGCGACTCCAGGACGGTCCACTCGCGGGCCGTGCGCGCGAGTTGAACGTCCGGGCCGCCGAGCTCGCGCGTGACGCTGTCGGTCCCGACCTGGTTGTAGCCGGCTCGATGGGGCCGACGGGGCAGCTCGTCGAACCGCTAGGGCCCCTGAGCCGCGAGCCGTGCATCCACGCTTTCCGAGAGCAGGCGCAGGCGCTCGTTGACGGGGGCGTCGATCTGCTTGTACTCGAGACGTTCTTCTCGCTCGACGAGGCTCTCTGGGCTGTAGAGGCGATCCGTTCTGTAAGCGCACTACCGCTGGTGATGTCGTTCAGCTTCGACCAGGGAACGAAGACGATGATGGGGCGGACCGGCTGATGTCGTAGCCGCAACGGAATCGCTTGGCCTTGCGGCACTCGGCGCGAACTGCGGACGCTCGCTCGAGGACACAGACCGGCTCGTCTCGGAGTTCCTGGAAACGGAAGTCTCGACGCCTCTATGGGTCAAACAAACGCCGGCGTGCCGCAGGTGCTTGGCGGAGAGGTCGTGTATCCCGAAGATCCAGAATCGTTTTCCACCAAGGTCGCGGCCTTCGCCTCTCGGGGGGCGAGGATCGTCGGCGGATGCTGCGGGTCAACTCCTCGGCACCTGGCAGCGCTCGGCCAGGCGCTTGGTCGCTAGCTGTCGCGTTCGACTCTGACTGCTTCGGCGACCTTGCGATGACGCGGTACGACTGATGGGGGTCTGCTCCGGAAGGTCACGGTAGTTCTCATCCGGACCGGCTACTACTCATCGCGTCGGGCCCGATCGTCCCGGTGAACCCCATCGTCAGGTGGCCCGACGCGAGCGCCTGCTTTTTCACGACGGCATCCTGCCGTCGCAAGAACGCAGCCAGATGATCCCCGGTTCAGAACGAGGCACTGACCCAGGAAAGACTGACTTAGGAGGACACGGCGCGCCCGGAACGCCGAGACGAAAAAGGCCGCGAATCGGCGAGTCGAACGATGGGAAGCGTAATGGAAGCCTCAGCTCGCTCGATTGGGGTTGGGCCAACCATCGCGTGGCGCGGAATCGCCGGTGGTGTCTGCAGATTCCGACATCCGACCCGCTTCGACCAACGCATGCGCAGATGCCTCGTAATGCCAGGGTCCCCGGTTCGAGTCCGGGCGCCGGCTCTCAACGACCGCCTGTAACTGCGGCGGGCGTCGGCGATCTCGCGGGACGGCGGTGCGTAAGGCCGTAGGTGTTGGATCATTCGGCCAGAAGCCGCTGCCACAACGCGGCGAGCGCCGCGACGGCGTCCTGACGGCTCTTCCGCGAGTCGTCGCCGCCGCCGAATTTGTCGAGCAGGTAGGCGCGATGGGTTGCCATGAGCAGAAGCGAGAACTCAGGCGGGTCGGCCGGCGGGAGCGCATGGGCAACGAGCCCCTTGAGCAACCGGCGTGGGCCGACCAGTGCGCGGTCCAGCTCGGCGGCGACCTCCGGGTCGGAAGCCGCAGCGGCGTCGATGGCGCGGAAGCACACCGCCTGCGCCCGGCGTACAACTGCACGAGGCCGGTGATCATCGCCTCGATCAGTTCGTCCGGCGAGCCGCGCAGCGACCCTTGGTCCACCAGTGGGTCCCTCCGCATCGGGGAGTAGCTCGGGAGCCATCTGGGCGAGCGTGTCGAGCTGGTTGTAGAAGACGGTGCGAGTCAGGCCGGCACGCGCCATTACGTCATCCACGGTCAAGGCTGCGAACGGCCGGTCGAGCAGCAAATCCCGGGCTGGGGGGGAGGATTCGATGCTGGGCTTCATCTGAAGGAACTCTTTGCGACACCCTGTCGCAAGAGAATGAAACACTTTGCGACACCGACCTCAAAAAGTGAGCCTGGAGCACCAAGATTGCGCTCCCAGACGGACGCTCGCTGTCTTACCTGCTGGCCGGCGCCGACAGCGGGCCCGTAGTAACCGTGCTTGACGGTCCCTCCGGCTGCGGGCTCGGGGTGGTGCTCGCCGCGAACGCGCGCGAACTCAAGATCCGTCTCGTGATCCCGGACCGTCCGGGTTGCTCACGGCAGCACGCCGAAACCAGGTCGCACGGTCGCCCATCGGCCCGCCGACCATCTCGCGCTGATGGACGCCCTTGGCATTGAGCGTTTCGGGATCGTGACGCAGTCCGGTGGGACGCCGTACGGCATCGCCGTTGCCGGAGCGGCTCCAGAGCGAGTCACCGCTCACTCGCTGCTCGGAGCCATCGCGCTGCTCGCGGAGAAGGCCCAGTGGCGGG